>JASGJW010000001.1:0-2130877 GCA_047601145.1 Hyphomonadaceae bacterium | reverse complement strand
GCAGCGCTGGCTTTCGGGCTCGCTTTTCAGGCGCTGGCCGAGGAGCGCTACGACCTACTCGTCGCGCACGACGATCGAGACGAGCCGCGATTGCAACGGCTGTTCGATACCTTGACTGCGTCCCCATTGCGGCGCGAACTTTCGTCCCTCGGCTACGATATGAGTGCCGCCGGGGGCCGCACTACGGAGCTGTGAAATGAACGAGACCTCGCGTCCCGTGCGACGCTGGATTCAGGTGTTGGTGTGCATGTTGGTTGCGGCCATCGCGCTTTCGGCGTGCCACCGCGACGAGCCGAAGCCGAGCGCAGCGGCTCCTACACCGTCCGTGTCGGTTGCCGCCGCCGTTCCCGCCATCGAGCAGCAGAAGCTGATGGTGTTCGCCGCGAGCTCCCTGAAGGAAGCCTTCGAGGAGATGGCTCTCGAGTTCAAGAAGCAGCACCCGGAGGCCGAGGTCACCTTTAACTTCGCTGGCACGCAGCAGCTGCGCACCCAGCTCGAGCAAGGCGCCGCAGCGGACGTGTTCGCTTCCGCCGATCAACGCCACATGAAAGAGCTGGTGAGCGGCGGGCGCGTCCAGTCGCCGCGTGTACTCGCCGAAAACGAGCTGATTTCGGTGGTGGAGAAGGCGCAGCAGGGTCGCGTCAAAGGGCTCGCCGACTTGCCCAAGCTGAAGCGCATCGTGGTGGGGGCGCCGGAAGTACCGGTCGGCAAGTACACCCAGGTGATGCTGGACAACGCCAGCAAGACGTTGGGGGCCGATTTCAAGAAGAAGGTCGAGGCAGCGGTCGTGTCGCGTGAGCTCAACGTGCGTCAAGTGCTGGCCAAGGTCACCCTGGGCGAGGCCGAAGCCGGCGTGGTATATCGAACTGACGTGACCAAGCCCGATCCGAAGCTTGCTCTGATCGAGATCCCGAAAGAGTCGAACGTGATCGCCGAGTACCCGATTGGCGTCGTCAATCAAGCCGCGCACGCAGGCCTGGCGGCGGCGTGGGTCGAGTTGGCGCTGTCCGAAGTTGGCCAGGGGATCTTGCGCGCGCGCGGTTTCTTGCCCGCGCACGCAGCCGAAAAAGCACCGTGAGGCTCGCGGCGTGGTCGGCATCGCGCAGCGCTGAGCGTGCGCTCGCGCTGCCGGCCGCGCTGTTGGTCGTGTTCCTGCTGGCGCCCCTGCTCGGGCTGTTCACGCGGCTCAGCTGGGCCGATTTCAAAGCGGGCCTGGAGAGCCCGTTGGTCGGCCCTGCGTTGCGCCTGAGTTTGTGCACCACCAGCGTCAGCTTGCTGGTCAACGTCGTGCTCGGTACGCCGCTCGCCTACCTGCTGTCGCGTTCGCGTTCGCGGCTCTGGCACGGCCTCGAGGTGCTGCTGGAGCTACCGATCGTGATCCCGCCGGCGGTGGCAGGCGTAGCGTTGCTGTTGACCTTCGGCCGCCGTGGAATTCTGGCGCCGCTCTTGTACCCCGAGGGGTTTGGACTGACGTTCACCAGCGCCGCCGTGGTGCTGGCAGAGGTGTTCGTGTCTGCGCCGTTCTTCGTGCGCGCCGCGACCAGCGCGTTTCGGGCGCTGAATCCGGACTTGCCGTTGGTCGCGCGCTCGCTCGGTGCCTCTGCCTGGCGTGTCTTTTTTGGCATTGCGCTGCCCTTGTGTGCGCGCGGCGTGCTCGTCGGCGCCGCGCTCGCCTGGGCCCGCTCGCTGGCTGAGTTCGGGGCGACCTTGATGTTCGCTGGCAACTTGCCGGGTACGACTCAAACCCTGCCACTCGCGATCTACACGGCTATGGAGTCGGATTTGCGTGTGGCGCAGGCGCTTTCGGTGCTGCTGGTTGGCGTTGCGGCCCTGCTCTTGGTCTCTATGCGCGTTGGCCTGTCAGTCGTTGGGGCCAAGCGGCTTGCGGGGTCGAGCTAGCGTGCTGCAAGCGAAGTTGCGCGGGCGCTTGGGTCAGTTCGAGCTCGACGTCGAGCTCGAGGTTGGCCAAGCTCCGCTAGTGGTGTTGGGGCCGAACGGCGCCGGCAAGACCACGCTCTTGCGCATGCTGCTCGGCGCCGAGCAGCCCAGCGCGGGCTACGTGCGGGTAGGGGACGCGACGTTGTTCGACTCGCAGGCGCAGCTGTGCGTGCCCATCGAACTGCGCCGGTTTGGCTATTTGCCGCAGCACTATGCGCTGTTTCCGCACCTGAGCGTCCTCGACAACGTCGCCTTTGCCCTCGCCGGCAGCGCTCGGGAACGGCGCGAGCGGGCGCGCTCGATGCTGGCCACGCTGTCACTCGCGGAGCTCGGCGAGCGCCGCCCCGGATCGCTCTCGGGCGGTGAGCAACAACGCGTCGCGCTGGCGCGAGCACTGGCAATTCAGCCGCGCGCATTGTTGCTCGACGAGCCGCTGGGCGCCCTGGACGTCGGGGCGCGCCGCAGCACGCGTCGCTTCCTGGCGTCGTACCTGCGGGAGCTCGGCATCCCCAGCTTGGTCATCACGCACGACGCCGTCGACGCCGCCGAGCTCGGCGATGGCGTGCTGGTGCTCGAAGGCGGCCGGGTGTCGCAGCGCGGCGGTTGGGACGAGCTATTGCGAAAGCCCGCTTCGCCGTTCGTCGAAGAGTTCACGGCGCTGTCGCGCGCCGCGCTACGCCCATAGCCACGCGGCTACTTGCGCGAGTGGAACGTGGTCGGCAGCGTCGGGCGCGTCGCGAACTTCACGTCGCGTTCGGCGTCGCCCACGCGTTGCAGGAACAAACCCGTGAAGGTGCTGAACAGCGCGTCGCCCGGCGCGGCAGTGCCGGTGCTGGCCGGCCGCGTAACCCAGCGCTGGATCTTGGTCAACACCTCGGGGCTGATCGGGTTCACCTGAATTTTGCCCACCACACGGATTGGAGTGCCTTCGAGGATCTGCGAGCGATCGCCGGCCAACAGCCGATGCGCCTCGGCGCAGCGGCGCAAGACGCCCTCGATGGTCGTCGTCCAGCGCACCTGAGTACCACCCGGGCGGGTGATTTCGACGCGATAGGCCTCTTCCCAGACGTGCCAGGTCACCTTGCAGGTCTGCGCCGTAGTCGACACCGCTTCGGGCTGCGTGCCGCGGTAGAGCGCCGCCGTGAGCACGATTGTTGTCGGTAGTCCGCGGCTCAGCTTCTCTTGAATCTTGTCGTCGATCACGTCGCGGAAGCCGACGCTCATGTAAAGCAGACGCTCGTCGGCGTCCCACTCGAGCAGCACGGGGCGCGTCGGTGCCTGCTGCGCGCCCGCGACGCTCGCGAAGGTCAGCGACGCCAGCACGAACAGCACGCAGCCGCACAGCCACGCGAGAAGCGCGGGCCGTGAGCGGATCGGTTGGACGTGCTTGCGTGCCACGGCTTGCATCCGCTGGGTCAGCGCCCCGCTGGACCTTCGCCCCGCACCGGGACGAAGGAGAGCACGTTGGAGAACGCGAAAGCGAAGCCGCCCGCGCTGGTGTCCATGCGCAGGCCGACGTTGGCGGTGATGTCGAGCGGAATGCGCGCCAAGCCGGAGTAGCCGGTGGGCGGCTCGGTGAGGTCACGCCGCCCGGCGACCCCATAAATGCCGGCAGTTCCGAATAAATCGATGCCGTAAATGGAGCGGCGGCCGCGGTAGAGCGGAATGCGATACTCGCCACTGAGCTTGAGCGCGTAGTCGCCGTAGCGGACCTCGACGATGTCGGTGCCGAGGAAGTTCGGTGCTGGACGGCGATCGAAGTTCATGCCCAGCACGCGATCGGGCAAGAGGTCGCTGAAGTCGCCGACGTAAAACTGCTCGAAGAACGGCGCGTGGCCGGAGATGCCGCCCGCGAACACGCCGAGCTTGACCACGTGCCCGTGGAACGGCAGCTTCCACCAGTGTGAGGCGTCGAGCTCGAACTTCTGATAGTCGTAATCGAGCGCTGCCGGTAGCAAGCTGAGCTCACCGCGGAACGACACGAACCAGCCGCGAGTCGGCAAGATCGGGTGGTCGCGCGTGTCGAGCTGCAGCGTGCCGCTCAGCGTCGAGAGCACGCTGCGCCCGCGCACGACGTGGAAGTCCACCGGCTCTTCCAAAAAACCGCGGAAGCGCGAGGCCGCCAGCGGCAGGTTGGCGTCGATCGTCTCGAGTCGATAGGTCGCCCAAAACTGCGTGGAAATGGACAAGTCGCGGCCGACGCCGAGCGAGCCGCCAAAGCGCTTGTAACGCACGATGGCGGGCCCATCTGCCCATTCGGGCCCACCCGGGTGGTTCCACTTCTGCCGCCCGTAGCCGAACGAGTCTTGCGCGTCGTTGAAGAGCATCACGCCGCTCATCATCCAGGGGCTGCCCAGGAACGCCGGGTCGAGGAAGCGCACGCGCAGCGCGATTTGCGGCGCGACATTGGCGGCGGCGCCCCCGACCGCCGCGGCGCCGCCGAGCGTGATGCCGGTGCCGCCCAGGTTGGTCTCCGCCACGTCGAGGCCGGCGTACGCGGACAAGCGCGCGGCGTGCCCTTCGGGATCGGAGTCGGCTGCGAGCCCCATCGCGATGTCGTTGATGACGATGGTGTTGCGCTCCACCACGTCGACCACCAGCACCACTCGGCCGCGCGCGCTGCCCTTGCGCAGCGAAAACTGAATGTCGCGGAAGAAGCCGGTGCCGAGCAGTCGGAAGCGCGTCAGCTGCACCTCCGGATCGTCCACGTCGAGCACGTCCCCCGCCTTGAAGCGCACGTAGCGCAAGATCACGCGCGTGCTGGTGCGGGTGTTGCCGCGCACGTCGACGCCTTCCAGCGTGTAGCGCACGCTGCTCTCGTCGCGCTCCTTCGGGGGCGTGCAGTCGGAGCAGGGCGGGGCCTTCGGCGAAAGGCTCGGCGCCGGCGCTGGAGCGGGTGGCGGCTCGGGCTCCGACGCGGGCTTGGGCGGCGGGCTGGGCGCGGTGGGTTCGGGCGCGCCCCAGGTGTCGAGCGCCTTGCCCTCCCAGGTTGGCGGCGAGGCTGGGGCCGCCTCAGGCGAGGGCTCTTGGCTTTGGGGAGGGGCGGTTTGCGCCCGCGCTGCGCCCGACACGAGCAGCGCCGTACCGAGCAGGGCCAAGAAAAGGGTGCTGCGCTCGCGGAGCACGACGCGTGCAGCCTAGCACCCCGCTGCCGCGCCTAGCGCGGATTTCTCGGGGGGATACGTTCGTAGGCGTCGGACAGCGTGCGCAATCGCTCAGCGAGCTTGTCCGTCAGCTGCTCGGCGCGGAATCGATAGGTCCAGTTGCCGCTGGGAGTTCCGGGCACGTTCATGCGCGCTTCACTGCCTAGGCCCAGCAAGTCTTGCAGGGGGAAAAGCGCGGTGTTGGCCACCGAGCTGAGCGCTAGGCGAATGAAGCTCCAGTGCTCTTCTTCACCCGACGTTCCGGCGTAGCCCAGCGCGCGCTCGCGCTCGGCCAGCATGCGGCTCTTCTCGCTTGGGTCCTCGAGCCGCTCGTGCGCGCTGAGCCAGCCCACCAGGGTGTCGTTGTCGTGGGTGCCCGTGTAGACCACCGTGTTGCGCGGGAAGCGGTGTGGCTGGTAGTCGCGAAAGCCCCCCGAGAAGCCGAACTCGAGCACGCGCATGCCGGGCAGCCCGAAGCGCTCGCGCAGCGCGTGCACCTCCTCGGTGACGAGCCCTAGGTCTTCGGCGATGAAGGGCAGGCTCCCCACCACGTCGCGCAGGCGGCTGAAAAACTCCGCGCCCGGCACGCCCACGAAGCGACCTTCGCGCGCCGTCGACGCCCACGACGGGATCTCCCAGTAGCGATGGAAGGCGATGAAGTGATCGAGTCGCACCGCGTCGAAGCGCGACAAGGTGTTGCGCATGCGCGCGATCCACCAATCGAAGCCGCGTCGCTCGAGCGCGGGCCAGTCGTAGATGGGGTTGCCCCACAGCTGCCCCTCGGTCGAGAAATCGTCCGGGGGAACGCCGGCCACCACCCGCCGCTCGCCGCGCTCGTCGAGCTGGAAATCTCACGGTGCTGCCAGACGTCGGCGCCGTCGTGCGCCACGAACATCGGCACGTCGCCCAGCAAGAGCACACCCAAATCACGACAGCGCGCGCGCAGCGCCTCCCACTGACGGTGGAAGGCGAACTGCACGAACTCCTGAAACGCGACCTCGCCCGAAAGCTCGCGTTCCGCGCGCTCGATTGCGTGCGGCTCGCGCAAGGAGAGCGCGCTTTCCCACTGGGTCCAGGGGCGCTCGCCGTGGGCGCGCTTCAGCGCCCGGAACAGGGCGTAGCCGCGCAACCAGTCCTTGGCGTGCTCGCGAAACAGGTGAAACTCGTGGCCGAGATCGCCGTGCGAACGCGGCACGAAGCGCTCGAAGGCGCGGCGCAGGCGCGACATTCGAAAGCGGCGCGTGCTGGGCCACAGGCAGCGCGAAGCGTTGGCGAGCCGGGGATGCGCCACCAGGTCGCGCTGGTCGAGTAGCCCGTCGCGCGCGAGCAATTCCAAGCTGACGAGCAGCGGATTGCCAGCGAAGGTCGAGGGGCTGTCGTAGGGTGACTCGCCGCCGCCCAGCGGGCTGACCGGCAACATTTGCCACCAGGTTTGGCCTGCGCGCGCCAAGAACTCGGCGAACTGATGCGCGTTGGGACCGAGGTCACCCGACCCGTGAGGCCCAGGTAAGCTACTGGGGTGAAGCAGGATGCCGCTGGCTCGAGTGTCGAAGGGAGAAGCGTTCATTGCAGTCCAGTCGCCTCAGTGATCGTCCGCGGGCGGACTTTCGGGTTGAGGGTGAAGCAAGGAGGCCACCACCGAGATCGTCAGCACCGAGACGATTACGGCCAGCGACGCGAGCGGCGAGATGGTGATGAAGCTGCTCGAGACCATCTTGGCCCCGATGAACAGCAGGATCACCGCCAGGCCTTTGCCCAGGTGGTGGAAGCGGCCCATCATGCCCGACAGCACGAAATAGAGGGCGCGCAGGCCGAGAATGGCCATGATGTTCGACGTGTAAATCACGTAGATGTCGCCCGATATGGCGAGCACGGCTGGCACCGAGTCCACGGCGAAGAGCAAGTCGGTGAACTCGACGACCACGAGCACCACGAACATCGGCGTCGCGTAGCGCACTCCGTCTTTCACCAAGAAGAAGTGGTCGCCGTTGTACTCCGGCGTGGTGCGCAAAAAGCGGCGCGCGAGCTTCAGCGCGAAGTTATCCTCTGGGTCGACGTTCTCTTCTTTGCGCAGCAGCAGCTTGCCGCCCGTGAACAGCAGAAACCCGCCGAACACGTAGTTCATGAAGTGGAACTTGGAGAGCAAGGCCTCGCCCGCGACGATGAACACGCCGCGCATGATCACCGCGCCGTATGATCCCCCAATACAAGATGCGCTGCTGCCGACCCTCGCTGATGCGAAAGTAGGTGAACAGCACCAAGAACACGAACAGGTTGTCGACCGAGAGCGACTCTTCGACGAGGTAGGCGACCAGGTACGTGAGCGCCGGATCCTTGCCCTGGCGCGCGTACACGAACAGGCTGAACAGCCCGCCAACCAACACGAAGAAGATGCTGCGGATGGCGGCTTCGCGAAACGAGATGTGATTCTTGTTGGAGCGCCCGAAGGCCAGCCAATCAATCCCGAGCGCGCTCACGACGACGCCCACGAAAGCTGCCCAGTCGGTCGTGGTCGCTCCGAAGTGCATCTCTAGCGCGTCTGCTATCACGCGGGGCCCTGCCGTGCTAGAGGCCCTGCATCGTGCAAGCAGGCGGAACACGGCGGAAATCGAGCAACTGGGCGCAGTCACGTCGCAACGGCTCTCTTCTTCGGCCCGCGGGAAGCACGTTGCTTGCTGGCTTGTTCTGCTTTGGCATCGTCGTCGGCTGCAAGCGCGAAACCCCACCGCCACCGGCCGTCAGCGTAGCGCCGCCGGCGCCGTCCGCGCATGTGTCGAGTCCGTTGCCAGCGGCCAGCGCGGCTGCCAGCGCGGCGCTCGGCGTAGTTTGGGAAGAGCCCAGCAGCTTTCAGCGCGTACCGAAGCAAAGCGCCGTGCGCAAGGCGACGTACCTGGTGCCGCGCGCCAAGGGGGACGCTCAGGACGCGGAGCTGGTGGTGTTCTATTTCGGCCCTGGCCAAGGCGGCGGCGTCGATGCCAACGTGACGCGTTGGGTGCAGCAGTTCGAAGGCGCCAAGCCGTCGGACGTGCATCGCGCGGATCGCAACGCCAATGGGCTCGTGCAGCACACCGTCGAAATCGACAAGGGCACCTTCAGTTCGCAGATGCCGGGTGATCCGTCACAGCCGCGGCCCGACTTCGCCTTGCTCGGCGCCATCGTCGAAGCGCCGAGCGGCTCGTACTTCTTCAAGCTGACGGGGCCGCGCGCCACGGTGAAGGCAGCGCGCGATGCGTTCTACCGGCTGCTCGACAGCGTGAAGCCTACGCCCTGAGTGCGCGCGGTGACTAACCTCGGCGTGGACGGGCCCGGTCGCTCGACGCTGGTGTCGTCGCCGCTTTCGCTGCTCGATTTCGCGAGCCGGCTCGCGTTCTTCGCGCTGGCGCCGTTCGCGATCGTCGTCGTCGCGGAGCTGTTTCCGGTTCGCGGTGCGTTGATAGACGTCGGATTGGCGCTGCTGGTGTTCCTGGCCAGCGAAGCGGTGCGCAAATGGTCCAGCCGCTCGCGCGTGCTCGCCTGGCTGCTGTCCGAGGCGCTCGCCTTCGAGTCGCACTATCGTGAGACGCTGCCGCGGCCGTTCCTCTACTACGTAGCGTATCCGCTGCTGTTTCCGTACTGGCTGTGGGTGCGCGAGGCGCGGCGCGAATTCTTGATGTACCGCAGCTACACGCTGTTCGGCTTGCTCCTGCTGCTGGCGTCGCTCGGCTGGCAATACCTGAGCGCGTGGGCGCCGGAGCTCACGTTTCGGGCGTACTTGCCGTTCGTGCTGTTGTCGCTGCTCGTCGAGACGCTGCTGGTGCTGGCTTTGCTGATGCCAATCGCGACCACGGTGGTCTGGTATCACGCGAGCTTCCGGCGGGGCCGGCTGTTGGTGGTGTTGCTCACTGGCCTTGCGTCGACTTGCGCGTCGCTTGCCTACGTGGCGCGGCGACGCGAGCCAGTGGTGTCGTACGCTACGCGTGAGCGCGTGCGCTTGCGCACCGAGGTGGCGGCGGCGCGTGCCCATCGCGTGCTCGGCCGCGCGGCGCGGGCGGCGCTCGCGGCCGTGTCGCGCTCGAACGTCGAGGGTGATGGCCGAGTCGAGGGCGAGCCGCTCGAGAAGGCGCGCGCCGCGCTGCGCAGCTTCTACAAGGCCGACGAGGCGCAAGCGTTCGACATTTGGGCTAGCCCGCGGCGCGCTCCCAATTTGCTGGTGATCTACTTCGAAGGGCGCCCGCACACACGACCGATCTGGGTCGCGGTGCGGCGCGACGGCAGCGAGATCCGACGCGCCGACCAGCTGCCGGCCGGCGCCTTTCGCGCCATGCGCCGCGCCTCTGGGGAGAGCGACGCGGCGCTTTGGACTTGGCCCGCCGAGCTCGACGCGTGGGTCGAGGACGACGGGCTCTCGCCGCGGCGGCCCAGCGTCAACGCGCGATCTCGACCGGACGCGGGCGTGGCACCTCCAGTGGCACCAGCTTCGGCGTCAAGCGCACCGTGATCAGCGCCACGCTGACGCGCGTGCCCGTCAGCGTGAACGGAACACGTTGCGACGTGCCCGCGGCGCGGATCTCGAGCTCGCCGCTGACGCTCGGGCCGCTGCTACGGCTCCTGACCAACTCTACCAGGTACTGCCCCGGCTTGGCGCCGCGCAGCGACAGCCCTTCGCGCTCCCGTGACAGCACGTCGCGCGCCGCAATCACCGCGCGGGTGGGCGCGCCCAGCCACGATACGCGCTGTCCGTCCGGGTCGATCAGCGAGATGTCCAAGTCTTCGCCGCCCTCGAAGCGCCCTTGAATTTGTAGGTCGCCGCTCAACACCGAATCGTCCACGCTGAGCGCGCTCTTGGCTTCGACGTCCTTGCGTAGCGAGTCGCTGGCGCCCGCGAGCAGCTCGCGTAGCGCGATTTCGTCGGAGCCTTTGCGGCTGCAGCGCACCGCGTCGGCTAGCAGCTTGGCGTCGCTTTGGCGCAGCTCGGCGGCCGCCACCAAGTGACGGCAGCCAAGGGCTTCGGCGCCTGACCAGCGCTCCAGCCGCTCGAGTCGGCGCTGTGCGGCGACGTCGGACGGCCGCGCGTCGACCACGCTGCCCAGCATTCGAATCGCGGCGTCGCGGTCGCCGCGGCGAGCGGCCAGATCGGCGCGGGCTGTGAGCGCGTCGGCGTCGAGCGGGTCACGTTCGCTCCAGCGCTGGGCCACGCGCTCGGCGCGACCGATGTCCGACGAAAGCGCGAGCAACGTGTACAGCTTCTTCATGGGCTCGCGGTGATCGGGCTCGCTCAGGCTGCGGCGCTCGGCCTGCTCGATGGCTTCGAAGCTCGCGGCCTTGGGCTGCACGCGCCCGCTCGCGATCTCCGCGGTGCGTTCCCAGACGCGCCGCATCGGGATCATGCGACGGGGCGGCACGGGCGGGCGATCGTCCCAGGTGAGTGGGCGGCGCTCTAGGCTTGGTTCCAACGGCTGATTCGGCGTCATCGGCGACGGCGCAGGCTTCGGAGCGGAGGCCGCAGCCGAGCGTCCGAGGTCGGCGGGGGCTTCACTTTCGGCGCGCGCGCGGGCGGCTTTGGCAGGCGCTGCGGCGGCCGGTGGCGGCGGCGCGAAGTCGCCCTTGCCCTCTGCGTAAGCGTCGAGGCCCGCGCCCGAACCCGAACCCGAGCTGGCAGCGCGCGACTTCTTGTCGACGGCGCCCAGCGCTGGCCCTGCTTGCTCTTCACCGACGTCGTCGCTGGTCGCTTCGGCCTTGGCGGTGGCGCCCTCGGCAACTTCGTCTGCGCTCCAATCGCCCACGCTTTGCGCCTGCTTCAAGCCGAAGGCTTGGAACATGGCCTGGCTCTCGAGCACTAACAGCGACGTGTAGCGGCTGGCCACGCTGAAGCGCGTCGAGAGCTCGATGGCTTCGCGCTTGGCGTCCTGCCCGCCGTCGCGCTCCAGATCGACGATGCGCGCGGCCGCGTAAAGGCGCGGCACGAAGGCGGAAGCACCGGCAGCGCTCGCGACCACGTGCAGCGGATAGTGTTGCTCGAAGGGACGGTCGCCGACGCGGCCGCGTAGCGTCAGCTGCCCGTCGGCGCGCTCGCCGCGCAGGCGCGCGACCACCAGCGCCTCGCCGCCCGCCGGGATCGCATCGAGCCGGGTCGGCGCCACGGCGTACATGCCCTCCGGCAGCGTCACCTCGACGTCGCGTAGCGCGCGACCGGCGCTGGCGCCGAGCACCGCGAAGGCCGCTTCCGCCACGCCTTGTCCGGGTTGGTAGCGCACCAACACGCCGCCACCGCCGCGCGCCAGCGCCGACAGCGTCTCCGTGTCCGCCTCTGGGCCCACGGCGACGGCCGTCACGCGGACTCGCGCGGCCGGCAAATCGCGAGCCACCTCGGCCTCCACGTGAGCTGGCCGAATCGCGCCCATGGTGGGCGTGCCGTCGCTGATGAACACGATTCGCGCATCGCGATCCGAGCTCGACAGTTCGCGATAGGCCATGGCCAGCGCGCGCGTCGGGTCGGAGGCGCCGCCCGGCTGAACCGAGTCGAAAAAGCTGCGCGCGTCTTGCTCGCCGCGCCGTCCCGGTTGGATGGCGTCGCGCGCGCTCTTGCAGTTCGAGTCGCAGGCGAGCAACACCACGCGGTCGTCCGGATCGAGCTCGCGCACCAAGCGCGTCGCCAGGCGCTTGGCGCGGTCGTAGCTTTCGCCGAACATCGAGTGGCTGCTGTCGACGACGATCGCAAGCTCACGCGCGCGAGTCTCCGCGGCGGCGGGCAAGCGCGGCTTCAGCGCGATGGCCACGTAGGCGTCGGAGGAGGTTGGGGGGGCGGCGAAACGACTCGACCCTTTGGCGTCCGGGGCGGCGCTGGGCGAGTACGCGAAGCTGCGCAGCTCGTTGCGTGCGTCGGGCAGCGTGTACTCGATGCCCAAATCACCGCTCGGCACGAAGCCTCGCGACGAGTAGACGTAGTGCGCGGCCGAGTCGAGCGGGCGGCTCTCGAGCGGGTAGCCGCTCACGTGCACCGGGTTCTTGCCGTCGTGACCGCGCAGCTCGACGTCGACCTCGAAGCGCTCGATGGTCTCGCTGCTGCCCGCGGGGCGGCCGAGCGGGTAGTGGTAGCGCCGCAAGTCGCCCTGCGCCTGCACCAGCTCGCTGTAGCGCAGCTTGACGCGGCGCTGGCCGCGCGCCGGAATCGGGAAAATGCGCAGCTCGAAGCGGCCGCCGCGTTGCCACTCGAGCAGCGCCGGGTCGCGCCAGGGCCCAGGCACCCACACGATGTCGTCCACCAGCGGGCGCGCTTGCGGCGCAGCGTTCACGATCGCGCCGTTCCAAATCGCCGCGGCGCGGTCGCGGTCGACGAACGAGCCGTCCTCCCACTTGCCGTCGACCTCCAGCGAAAGCTGTTCGATCTGCGCGCCCGCCGGAATCGGGAAGCGATAGATGCCTTCCAGCTGCTGCTCGGTGTGGTTCTCGAAGACCTCCTCGATTTCGGTGCGCGCCATCAGGCCGGCGATGCGCACGCGCACGGCGTGGTCGACCAGCTTGACCGCGCCGCCCAGCTCTTCGCGCGTGCCCGGCTTGCGCGCGTTGAGCTCGCCGAGTCCGCGCGTCTGACGCTCACCAGCTCGCTCTTCACCGTCCTCGCCGTAAGCCAGCGCCGTGCTCAGCACGTTGGACGAAATCCACGTCGAAGCGGCTGTCCGAAAAGCGCGCCACTTCACCAGCGCGCACCGGGCTCGCGTGGCCTGCTCGGTCTTCGACGCGCGCGCTGCCGCTGGTCACCTCGACGCGCGATGCTTCGGCGTCAGCGTGGGCCAAGAGCTTCGCGCCGCTGCTGCTGAGCGAGCCGTGCGGCAAACTCAGGCTGAAGCTGCGCTTGCCGCGCTCGATTTCGACGCCCAGCGTGCCCCGGACCAGCTCCGGGCTCTGACTTTCCTTCGTGCCTAGGCGGAGCTCGCTCGAACGACCCAGCGTGAGCTCGCGCCCGCCCTCGGCGCTGAGCCTGAGCTCGCTCTGGTAGTCGGTGCGAAGCTCCAATCCGGCCGGAATTGTGTTGCCCGCGGCGAGTTTCTGGCAAGGGCCGCGATTCGGTGCGCAAGCCTCGGCGCGAGCGGTGCCGCCCGACGCGCGCACGCTGCTGACGCGCAGCTGTTGCAGGCTGCCGTCGCTCTTGGTGTTGCTGCGACCGAAGGCCAAGTATGAAAAAAGCCCTAACAGGGCCACCACCCCAGCGGCCGTCCAGCGCGCCTCACGACCGGATTTTTCAGTCGGGGTTGCTGGCGCGGGTTGAGCGGGTTGAGCGGGTTTTTCGGTCGACTCGGTGTCCGGCACGGGCAGTCTCCTGGGGGCTGGATCAATCAGGCAAGCAGAGAACGCAGCAGAGCGGGCGAACTTTCAGGGCATGTGACGCACGAGGCGCCGCTCGGATCTTTCGTTCCGTGACGGCTGGAAATGGGCAACGCTGGACAGTCGCAGCGAGCACGACGCTTTTCGCCTACGCTTTGGTGGTGCCCGAGCTACCCGACGTGACGGTGTACGTGGAGCGGATTCAGGCCCTGTTCGCTGGCCAGCGCTTGCAAGCGGTTCGCGTGAAGAGCCCCTTCGTCGTGCGCAGCTACGAGCCCCCGATCAGCGCCGTGGCCGGTCGCACACTTTCGACCACCTTCAGCGTGGGCAAGCGCATCGCGCTCCAGTTCGAGCCCGAGCTGTACGTGGTGGTGCACTTGATGATCGCCGGGCGCTTTCATTTGAAGCAGCGCAGCGCCGCGCTCACCAAGCTCGGGCTGCTTTCGTTCGACTTCGAGGGTCAGTCGATGTGGCTCACCGAGGCCAGCAGCAAGAAGCGCGCGTCGGTTCATGTCGTCGCGACGCGCGCCGAGGTGATGGCCATGAGCCGCGGCGGCGTGGAGCCGCTGACCTGTGGCTTCGAAGCGTTTCACGCGGCGCTCGCGGCCGAAAACCACACCCTCAAGCGAACGTTGACCGATCCGCGCTTGATCAGCGGTATCGGCAACGCCTACTCCGACGAGATCCTGTTTCGCGCGCAGATCTCGCCGATGAAGCGCACGCGCGACCTGAGCGAAGACGAGGCCCGCCGTGTTTTCGACGCCACCCAGAGCACCCTCAGCGAGTGGGTAGAGCGCCTGCGCGACGACGTCGGCGAAGGCTTTCCCGAAAAGGTTACGGCGTTTCGCCCCGAGATGGCAGTTCACGGCAAGTACAAGCAAGCCTGCCCGGTCTGCCAAACCCCCGTGCAGCGCATCGCGTACGCAGAAAACGAATGCAACTACTGCCCGCGTTGCCAGACAGCCGGTCGCCTGCTCGCCGATCGGGCGCTGTCGCGCTTGCTGCGCGAGGACTGGCCGAAAACGCTGGAAGAACTCGAGGAGCGCAAGAGCGGGCGCTGAGCGACTTACTCGGCGCTGCGCGGCACCGTGAGTACGGGCACCGTCGAGAGCCGCACCAACTTCTCCGCCACGCTGCCGAGCAGCAGGTGCGCCAGGCCGCCGCGGCCGTGCGTACCAATGACCACCAAGTCGTACTTTTGCTCGCCGAGCTCTTTGAGAATGGCGCTAGCCGGGTCGCCCGAAAGCAGGCGCTGGCTGGTGTTGACGCCGGTCGCAAGCTTCACGGTCGACATGAATTCGTCCATGTCGCGCTTGGCGTTGTCGCGGATCATTTCGGCCAGCGAGCGTTGCTCGGTGCCGTGGCCGACCATCACGGCGTCCGAGATGTAGGTGGGGCGGTCCCACACGTGCACGATGTCCATGTTGGCGCCGAGGCGTTGGGCGAGCTCGGCCGCATAACCGACCGCCTTCAAGGAATGCACCGAGTAGTCCACGGGAACCAAGATGCGGTCGAACGCCATGCCCGCGGAGCCTAACGCCCTGAGCAGGCGGGTTCAATCCGTCTTCTCTCGAACGCTCCCGCCGTCTAAACTTGGTAGCGGTGTCAAACGACAAGCCCCCGTTCGATTTCGAAACCACGCTGGTGAAGGACCACAGCGTGATCGCCGGGGTGAATCGCGACGCAGTCCCGCCGCGGCTCGAGCTCGCTCGAGGGCCGGGCGCGCCGCGCACGCTGGCGCTGGGGCCGGACGAAACGGTGGTTGGCCGCTCGCATCAGGCCAACATTTGCATCGAGAGCAGCTTGCTGTCCCGTCGCCACATCTCCATCCGGCGCAGCGGGCCCGAGTTTCGGCTCAACGATCTCGAGAGCGCAAACGGCGTGTTTCTGAATGGCGTGCGCGTTCACTCGGCCGGCTTGCACGAAGGGGACACGATTCAGATTGGAGACGTGGTATTCGTGTTCCGCGAAGGGGTTGGCTGAGCGCGATGTCTGCTTTCGTGCGTTTTTGGGGCACTCGAGGATCGATTCCGACGCCGGGCCACGGCACGCGCCGTTACGGTGGCAACACGTCGTGCGTGGAGCTTCGCATCGACGATACGCTGTTCATCTGCGATGGCGGCACCGGCTTGCGTGAGCTCGGCTTGGCGCTGGTGCAGCGGGCAGCCCACGGCGTCGAGGCGCACATGTTCTTCAGCCACATGCACTGGGATCACATCCAGGGCTTTCCGTTCTTCGTGCCGGCCTATGCGCCCAAGAATCATCTGCACGTGTACGAGGTGGACCGCAGCGACACCCGCGTGCAGCGCCTGTTGCACGGTCAAATGCGCTCGGAGTACTTCCCGGTCACGTTTGCCGATCTGGGCGCCACCATCAGCGCCGGCTTCTTCGAGAGCGGCACGATTCAAGTCGATGGCGTCACGGTGCGTTGCATGGAACAGACGCACCCCGGCCGCAGCTTCGCCTACTCGTTCGAGAAGAACGGGACCAAGGTCGTCTACGCTACCGACAGTGAGCTCGATTCGCTGATCCAAAATCGTGACGAATCCGAGCAGGATCGCGATGCGCTGCGGCGCCTGCCTTCGGAGCTCGTTGCATTCTGTGCGGGCGCCGACTTGCTGATCGCCGACGCTCAGTACACGGACAGCGAGTACCCGGCCAAGGTAGGCTGGGGTCACGCGCGCGCCAACACGGTAGTGGACCTCGCGGTGCAGGCGAACGTTCGTCAGTGCGCGCTTTTTCACCACGATCCGATGCAGTCGGACGACGCGGTCGACATCAAGGTGAACGAGGGGCGCGAGCGCGCGACTCGCGCGAGTAGCCCTGTTACGGTCTTTGGCGCCCGCGAGGGGCTCGAACTCAAGCTCTAGCCCAGGGGCGCAATTCTCGGTTTGGGCGATGTCCGCCGTTTGGCCGGTGAGTCGGGCCTGCGGCCGGTTACCGATTTTGAGGGCGATCTTCGCGTCAGAGTGAAACTCGGCTTGCCGGATCACGGGCTGGCCGGCTATTTTCGCGCGCTCCGTGAAAGTCCTGTTACCAGCGCACTGCGTTTCTCGTCACGCAATCCGGGTCCGCTTTGGCGAGACCGACCTGATGGGGATCGTCCACCATGGCACCTACATCAGCTACTTCGAGGTCGGTCGCGTGGAATACATGCGGCGCCGCGGGCTGAACTACCACTCGTGGACGGAGATGGGCTTTCACCTGCCCGTGGTTGAGGCGTATGTGCGCTACCGCAAGAGCGTTCGCTTCGACGAGCTGGTGGTGCTCGAGACGCGCCTCACTGAGCTGATGCGGGTGAAGGTGCGCTTCGACTACCGCTTGTGGCGACCACTCGAGCGCGGCGAAGAGGAGCTCTTGGCGGAGGGGCACACCACGCTCGCCTGCGTCGGGCAAGATCACGTGCTGCGTCGACTTCCGGCCGAGGCGGAGGCCGTGCTCACGGGGCCCGAGGTCGAGGAGACGACGCCCGAGCTGCCGCGTACGGCGGCCGCGCGCTGAGCAAGCTAGGTCACGGCTTCCACGCGGCCTCGGCTCGCGCGATAATCGGAAGCAATGGCCGAACGGCAAGATCCGAAGTACCCGCGTGCTTCCCTGGTGGACCGCGGTTGGGCGAGTGAACCACCGCCGCCCGTAGGCTCATCGGTGCGCCCCCGCGCCGTCTGCGCGTCCGCCGGCCTGGCCTGCGCCCGTTGCGTGGCCGGGTGGCGCTGCAGCGCCGCCGCCCGCTTCGGCAGCGCAACCGCCGTCGTCACCGCGCGCGTCGTCGCTGCCGCCGCTGCCGCCGCGCAAGTCGTCGGTGCCGCCGCCCAAGCCGATACGTTCGTCGACTCCGCCGCCCGCGCCATCGTCGCGCCCGCAAGCGCCGCCCGTCGCTGCGCCGCTGCCGGTCGCCGCGCCCGCGCCGAGCGCCGTGCAAACGCGAGTGGCCGAAGTCGTGCCCGAACCGCCGCCCGCGCCGCCCGTGACGTTACCGTCCAATGCGCCGCCGGCTCCGCAGCGTGTCTCGTCCCGCCCGCCCGCTTTTCCAGAGCCGCAGGTGTTGGTCGCGACGCCGCCGGCGACGGCGGTGAGCCCGGCGCGTGAGCTCTCGCGCTACGCGGCCGAAGCAAAGCCGCAAGTCGAATCGACGCACGTGGATCGCGGGGTCGAAGCGCGCGCGCGCGCCATGTTATCGCCCGACGTCGTCGCCCCGCTGCCGAACGCCAGCATCGCGTTTTCGCCGCACGACCACGATCACGACCACGACCACGACGAGTACACGGGGCTCGGCAGGCCCGTGTTGCCGGGCTTTGGCGCAGCGATGGCCGTGCGGGTGCGCTTCATGGGCGGCGAGGTCCCGCTGTGGAGCCTGCTCGCCCCGGTCGTGATCGTGGCATCACTGTCCGCGGCGCTGGCGGCCGCAGCAGCGAGTCACGCGCCCGCGCCCTCTGCGGACGAGGCTGCGGCGCGCGCCCTCTCCTCGGCGCAAGCCGAAGCGCCTTCGGCGCTGCCCAGCAGCGCGCCTGCGCCCCTCGCCGTGGCCACGCCTGGCTCCGTGGCAGCGGCGTCGGGGTCGGCCGAGGGCCTCGAGCTGCCGGTCGGCAACTACGCCGCCAAGGACGTGCTGGCGATCGCCGAGAAGCGCAGCGCGCGCGAGGTCGCTGCGGCGCGCGCCTTGGCTGCGTCGCTGGATCGCGATCCCGGCGCGGCGCAAGAGCCGCGCACGCTCTCGGAGCTGCGCCGCCTGAGCGAGAACCAAGACACCGCTCGCATCGCGCTCGAGTCGATGGCGAAGCTGCCGGCGCCGCTGTCTGCCGACATGCTCTACGAGGTGTGGACCGGCACCGTCGAGCGCAACGACATCACCGAGCTGTCGCGGGCGCTGCTCTTCAGCAAGGACGTGCGCCCGAAGGCGTCGAAGGCGCTGTCCGTGGCGCTCGACCTGCGCGCGTCGGAAAGCTGCGAGAAGACGCAGCAGATCTTGCCGCGCGCCGAGGCGGACGCCGATCGCCGCTCGTTGCACCTCTTGATCAAGTTGCAGCGCAAGTACGGCTGTGGTCCCAACAAGCGCGCCGACTGCTACCCGTGCTTGCGCAGCGGCGATGCGCTCGAAAACTCGGTCAAGGCAGCCCGCGAGCGCCCCGAGCCGCGCGTCTTCGGCAAGCGCTGACTCAGCGCGGGCGCCGGGCGCCTTGCTCGATGCGCCGCTTGAGCGCCTGATTCATGTAGACGAAGCCGCGCGTCGCCTCGGTGACTTGCGCCAGCATGAAGCGCAGCAGGACGCCGTGGAAGTCCTCGCCGTGCACCAGCCGCGTGTTGTTCTCTCCGCGCGGCTCCAAGCGAAAGAAGTGCTCGCCGTCGAACAGGCCCTTCATCCACAAGTGGCCGAGCCAACGCAGCTCCCGCCCCTCGTCGCATACCAAAAGCTTGGCCTCTAGCTCGCGTTCGCGGTTGCTGTCCGGCAAGCTCAACGTCATGCCGAGCTTCGCGCCGACCGTGGTTTCGCCCGCGATCTGGACGATGAACGGATTCCATTCAGGGTAGTGCCGAAAGTCCAGCAACACTTTCCAGAGCTCGGCGGCAGGTGCGGAAATCTCTATTTCGGTTCGCACTTCCATGGCTTCGGCGAGCGCGATTCTGGCGAAATCCAAGCGGCGCGGCTAGCCCGCATTTTCGTGGGCGAGCTGTGATAGCCTGGCGGCCGAGCCATGCGGCTGATTCGAGCGCTGATTCGCGGTTCCGGTCCATTCGAGCGAGTGGAGTTGCCGTTCGCCGAAGAAGACGGGAGAGCCCGGCTGCTGACCGTTGTGCACGGTGGGGGAGGCACGGGCAAGACGACCTTGGTGCAGGCGCTCGCTACGACGCGGCCCGGCCACGCCATCGCGCAGCTCGGCCGCTCGGATACGGGCGGCGCCGGCCCTGCGCTGGTCGCTTGCGAGTGGCTACTCGGCGCCGACGACCCCACGCGGCCCCACTCGCTGAGCGTGGCCAGCCCCAACGTGCGCTTGCACGTCGACGAAGCGGTCGAGGCGCTGCGCCGGCGCGAACAAGTTCACTACGACCGCGTCGCGCAGGAGGGCGGCTTCGTCTTCTTGGCCATCCCGTCGACGCGCTGGTTCTCCCGCCAACCCATCATGTTGAGCGCGCCCGCGCGTGGCGTGGCTCGCTACGACGTGCGCGCGCCGCTGTCGCTCGACGATGCCTCGCGGGCCGACTTGGCGCGCGAGACCAAGCAGGCGCTGGCCTACGCCGCCATCGCCGTCGCGCTGGCCGGCGTGCGCGATCGTGAAGAGCGGCGCTACGATTTGCTGGCTGAGGCAATGCGCGGCGCTGTCGATCGCTTGGCGGACCTGGCAGGCTATCGTTACCTCGGGCTCGAGCCGCATTCGCTCGAGCCGGTCTTTGCCGAAAGCAGCGGGCAGCGTCGCAGCTTCGATGCCCTGCCGACGCGCGCCAGGCACTTGGTGGCGTTCGCGGCGTTGTCGGTGCGCGTGCTGTGGGCGGCCTACCCCGAGCAAGATCCGCGAGACTCCGAGGGCGTCATCGCCATCGACGACATCGAGCTCTACCAAGACAACGCAGCGCTCGCTCGCGTCGGCTCGGCGCTGCGTGAGGCGCTGCCGGCAGCCCAGTGGATCCTCACAACCAGCTCACCGGTGCTGGCCGCCAGCGCGGCCGCGAGCGAAGTGCTAGCGCTGCGCCGGCTCAGCCAGGGGGATGCCGTGGCCGTCTTTGCCGGGGACGACGCGGTCATTCACTGAGCGACGCCGGTGGTCGACTCGAGCCAAAGCAAGCTCAGCCGCGGTGGCGCCGTGCAGCGCGTGCTGCTGCTGACCATGGCGCTCAACGTGCTCGTTGCTTGCAGCAAGGTCGCCTACGGCCACTACGCCAACGTCCTGTCGGTGCGCGCCGACGGCTTCCATTCACTGACGGACGCAGCCAATAACGTCGTCGGTTTGGTGGGCGTTTACTTGGCGAGCCGCCCCGCGGACGATAACCACCCCTACGGGCACGCCAAATTCGAGCTGCTGGCGGCCGGTCTGGTTGGTCTGTCGCTGCTCGGCATGGCGTACGACGTGCTGCGCGGCGCCGTCGAGCGCTTCCTGACCGGCAGCGCAGAAGCGTTGCTCGAGCCGCCCGTGTTCGTCGTGCTGCTCGTGACGCTCGCCGTCAACACCTGGGTCGCGCGCTACGAAAAGAAGCGCGGCGCCGAGCTCGAGAGCCCGTTCTTGCTCAGCGACGCGGCGCACACGCGCTCCGACGTGCTGGTGACCGCAGGGGTGCTGCTCACGGTGGTGTTGATGAAGCTCGGCTACCGCCAGCTCGACGGCGTGGCCGCGATCGGCATCGCCGGTTTCATCGGCTGGGCAGGCATCGACGTGCTGCGCGGCAACCTCAAGCACCTGGCCGACGCGCGCGCGCTCGACCCCGAGCTGGTGCGGCAGATCGCCACGCGCGTGCCCGGCGTCGCCAGCGCCCACAAGATCCGCACGCGCGGCGCGCCCGGCGTGATCCACGTCGACTTGCACGTGCAAATCGCGCCGCATCTGGACGTGGTGCACGCGCATCGCGTGACGCACTGGGTGATCGACGCCATCAAGGCCGAGATCCCAGGCGTGACAGACGTTTTGGTCCACACCGAACCAGCCGCCGAGGGCGCGCCCTACAATCCACTGCCGTGAATCAGCTCTCGGGCCGCGGCGCTGCGGCGCGGGTCAACCGATCGAGCACGGCCAGGCCCATGCCGTCGCTCGCGGGCGGCACCACCAAGATCACGTCGACCGCAGCCTTGTCCAGCTCGCGTAGGCTCGAATAGAGCGCCTGGGCGAAAGCAGAAGCGTCGTCGGGCAAGCGGACGCAGGCGCGTGTCGCCGGCGCCGCGGTGCTCGCCGTCAGCAACAGGCCGAGGCGCGCGCCGCGCTCGTGCAGCGCGCTGATCCGAGCGTCGAGCTCCTGCGCCTCGCACAGCACGAGCTCGGCCTCGGGCGCGTAGTGCGACGGTAGTTGCCCCGACACGCGCACCGGTCCGCTGGTTTCGACGACCAGCTCGGACTGCAGCAGCTGCTCCAGCGCTTCGCGCGGCACGCCGCCGGGGCGCAGCAAGCGCGGCCGACCGCGCGACAGATCGACGATCGTCGACTCGACGCCGACCTCGCAGTCGCCACCATCGAGCACGTGGCTGATTGCCGAGCCCAAGTCTTCGCGCACGTGGCTCGCGCGCGTCGGGCTCAAACGACCGAAGCGGTTGGCGGACGGCGCCGCCACGCCACGACCGAAGGCGCGTAGTAGTTCGAGCGCGATTGGGTGCGCCGGGACGCGCAGCCCGACGGTGTTTTGCCCGCCGGTGACGGCGAGCGGGACACGCTCACTGCGCTCCACCACCAAGGTGAGCGGGCCCGGCCAAAACTGCTCGGCTAAGCGCCACGCCAGCGGCGGCAGGTTCGCGCCCAGCTCGCCGAGAGCCTGCGCAGAGGCGACGTGCACGATCAGTGGGTGGCTCGATGGCCGCCCCTTCACCTCGAAGATGCGGCGAACCGCGAGCGGGTTCTCGGCATCCGCACCCAGCCCGTAGACGGTCTCGGTGGGAAACGCCACCAGCTCGCCCTGCGACAGGGCGCGGACGCAAGCTTCGATGTCAGTCGTCATGGAAGGAGGGGGGGCGGTTTTAGCTCTGGCCTCGGCGCGCTGCCAGGCCGACAAGCCGCAACCCGCAGGGGTGATGAAGGCGAAAAAGTGTTTCCAACGCACAGCGCCAGGTTTCGTGTGCTGCTCTAAGTGATTGAATTTAAGTGGTATTTCGGCCGACTTTTCGGCTGTGTGACATGAAACAAGTGCGAAGCAAATCCGAAACAATGGCCTCGGTAACGATGTAGGCGCGCTGCCGACGAGGACCATCCTCCTCCCAACCAAGGTCCCCCTTTCGATAGCAGCAGAATTCCCAAGGAGACGGTGATGTTCAAACGGTTGTTAGCGATAGTCGGGTTTGCTCTGGCGCTGGTCCCAGCGGCAGCCTTCGCCGAGGACACCGCGGCTCCCTCGGCCAGCGCTGCGGCCCCCGCGGCGCCGGCGCCTGCCGCCGAGCCCGCTGCTGCGGCCCCCGCACCCGTCGCCGCGCCCGCGCCTGCGGCCGTGCCCACCGCGGCAGCTACGCCGGCCGACGTCGAGAAGCGGCTCGCCGACCTCGAAGCCTATGTCAACAACGGCGCGCGCGTCGACGCAGCTACCTCCAAGGTCGCCGGCGCAGGCCCCGGGCACAACGCCTGGATGATGGTGTGCGCCGCGCTCGTGTTGTTCATGACGCTGCCGGGCCTCGCGCTGTTCTACGGCGGCCTGGTTCGTCAGAAGAACGTGCTCAGCGTGATGGCCCAGTGCTTGGGCTTGGCTGGCTTGGTCACCATCCTGTGGTGGGCGTTCGGTTACACTCGTGGGTCAACTCAACCCTCGGGATGTTTCAAACGATGTCCTTCAAGCGAAAAGGCCCCGGCCCCCTGGCTTCCGGTGCGATCGGCGCGGTTGTCGGCGTCGCGATCGTGAGCGGCGTCATCGCACTGCTCGCCATTCCCACCGCTGCCAACCCAGAAGACCAGCAGCCCGCCCAAACACGCGTCCAGTCGGCCTACGCGGCGCGGTGAGCACAACAGAATTCCAGGGTCCACCTTCCCCGGTCGCCCTGGCCTGCCGCAGTACGAGTTAGGCCCAAAGAGCAGGGGGCGCAGGTAGAGTAGCGTAGAGTTCCAGCGGCAGCTTTCCATGACGGAGAGCCGCCGCTTCATTTTTTGCTGCTGGCACAACTCACTACGGGTTTCCGTAGGTGCGGGGTACCCGGTTCGGCGCGAGATTGGCGCCATGGCCTGGGTTGAAACGGACGGGCACGCTGGCAGTTGGGGTTCAGGCTTTCAGGCCGGGCCAGCGTTTTAGTTCTCGAGCGCGAAGCGCAGGCCTGCATTGGCTTCCAGCCGCGCGATAAGCTTGGCGCCCAGCGCGGCGCCCGGCGTCCACACGCCCCCCGCTGTCTCGTCTCGCCCGACATCGCGAGCAAGACACATCGCGCTTTCAGAAATCATCTTGGACGTCGAGGCGTAGCCTGGGTCCTTGTCGCCCTTCACACCGCCACGCAGCGTGCGGCCATCCTTCGTCTGCCCAACGAACAGCACGTCGTAAAAACCTGTCTCGCGCTCTTCCTTGGATGGTCCCTGCCCCGGCTTGGGCAGAGCGAACTGGCGCAGCAACGCACGCGTCGGTCCAAACCCCAGCAGCGTGTTCTGGATCGCGCCTGCGCGCGCGGCGCCCTTGGCGCGCTTGGCGCCCTCCGGTCCGTCCCCGGTCAGCATCATCTCGTCATAGGTGAAGTCCGCGCCCCAGGCCCGGTTCAGGAGATGGTTGGTGCGGTGGACGTTCTTGGTGTTGATCGTCGCCATGATGAAAGGCGTCGCCCACTGGCCTGCAGCCGCATCACGCTCGACCTTCTCGCCCGAAGGCTGCGCAGGCCCGGTGAAGCCGGGCGTGAGAGCAAAGGGATTGGCCAGCGTCTTCACGATCGATGGATCGCGCTTGGATGATTCCAGTGTCGCCATCAGGCTCGCAATGGTGCCGCCGGAGAAGCCGCCCTTCATCTTGCGCACGCGTCCGCGCACGCGCTGAAGCGGAACGCCGAGGCGTTGCTTCGCCTGAGTTTGAAGGTAGGTGACGCCAAGGTCGAACGGGATGGAATCGAAGCCGCACGAGAACACGATGCGCGCACCGGAAGCCTTCGCCGCCACATCGTATTTCGCGATCATCGCCGCCATCCAGGCCGGCTCGCCGCAGAGATCGACATAGTCGGTCCCGGCCTCGACACAGGCCGCCACCATCGGTTCGCCATAGAGCTGATAGGGTCCGACCGTGGAGATCACTACTTTCGTGGCCTTCGCCATGGCGAGCAGCGAGGCAGGATCGGTCGCATCGGCGATTACCAGTTTCAGCTCGGCCTTGCCGCCGATCTCCCACCTGGCGTGCTCGAGCTTGTCCTTGCTGCGGCCGGCGATCGCCCAGCGCACGTCGCGGCCGGAACCGTAGGTCTTCAGCATATGCTCGGCGACGAGTTGACCGGTGAACCCGCTCGCCCCGTAGACGATGACATCGTACATACGCTCGTCCGCCACGCTCGCTCCTATTCCTGCAGGTAGATGACTGGCAGCCGGATGGCGCTCGGCTTGCTGGCGTCCATGAACACCGTGTTGCGCGCAACGCGGGCTTTTGCGTCCTTGCCCGGATTGCCGCCCGTGTTCGGGTTCACGTCGAAGCGCGGATAGTTCGAGCTTGTCACGTGCACCGCGATCTTGTGGCCCTTCTCGAAAGTCAGCGCCGTGTCCCACAGATCGAGCGTCAGCTTCTCGGGAGCACCTGGCGTCATCATCTTGATCTCGTCCTGCCCGCGCCCGTCGCGATAACGGGTGCGCAGCGCGCTATCGAGCACGATGGCCTCGTATCCATCGGGATAGACGTCGACGAGCTTCACCATGAAGTCGGTGTCCAGCCCGTCCGTCGACGCCCACAGGTCCACGCTGACGGGCCCGGCAATGACGACATCCTTGTCCAGCACTGGCGTTTCGAACTTCAGGTAGTCCGGCCGCTTGCCGATCGGCCGCTGGTCCATCGGGCCGCGATCGAAAGTGAGGTTCGCGCCGCCGATCGTCTGCACCGGTTTTGCCGGATCGAACGCATAGGCCTTGGAGGCCGCCGCTTCAGCCGGCGGCTTGGTCGAGAGCACGCCATTGTCGTGGAGATAGTAGTTCACCGTGCGCGGGGCCGGCGGCCAGTCGCCGAAATACATCCATCGGTTCTTGGAAGAGACGTTCCCCTTCCGCGCGCCGGCCATCATGTAGATCTTCACCGGCGGCTCATCCATGATGCCGTTGTCGATCCCCTTCAGCCAGTAGTCCCACCAGCGAACTTCGCTGTCGGCGCCCCCCTGCGCGTTGCCGATGCCGCCGCCATTGGGATAGCTCATATCGCCCGACAGCGGCCCATGTCCGAACGGCCCCATTTCCAGCTTCTGGTTGCCGCGTGCGCCCACAGCGCCTTCATGCTGCAGATACATGAAGTTGCGCACGTTCCCCTCATTGAAGATGTCGTACCATCCCCCGTACTGATAGGTCGGGATCGCAATGTACTTCCGCTGGTCCGCGATCTCCGTGCGATCCCAGTAGGACGAGGCGGGATAGTTCTGCGCCGAAAAGGCAATCGTCTCTTCCGGAATGCCCTGGCCGCGCGACCAGTCGCCGGAATCCTTCTGCTTGAACGCGCCGCCAATGTATGTGCCCGTCAGGCGTGTCGACGGCGTGACGATGGCGTAGGCGGCCTTGAGATGCGGCGGCTTCATCGTCGCGGCGAGCATCGTCGTGTAGCCCATCGCACTCGCGCCCGTGATGCCGATCTTGCCGTTGCACCACGGCTGCTTCGCCATCCACTCGACGGTGTCATAGCCGTCAAATGCATCATTCAGGAACGCCTGGTAGAAGCCGTCCGACCGCCCTTTTCCTCGCACGTCCTGCACCATGTAGGCGTAACCGGCATCGGTGTATTTCTTCGCGCCGGCCGGGCTCGCGAACATCGCGTCCTTGCCATAGGGCGTCCGCTGCACCACGCAGGGGAACGGGCCAGTCCCGGCAGGCAGATAGAGATTGCCCGCCAGCTTCACGCCATCGCGCATCTCCGCGATCACTTCGGTTGCGCCATCGGCCACCTTGGCCGGCTTCGCGCCGCGCGCCGCGGGCGGGGCCGCCTGTCCGGCGGTCTGGCCCTGCGTCTGCTGCGCCAGCGCGGCCGAGCCCAGCGCCACCACCGAAACCGCCGCCAGCGCGGCCGCCGCCAACTTCCGCATGCCTCTCTCCCCGTCGGCCTGTTCCGGCCGCTGGATGCACTCTCCTGCCGTAACGCCCCTGCGGTCAATCCGCCCACGCGCGGCCCTGACCTGAGGGCGCCTGCTTCACAATCCCGCGACCCCGTGCTCATCCTGCCGGCATGGACGCCCTGCTCAAGCCCACCGTCATCGCGATCCCGTTCTTCCTCGTCACCTTCATCCTCGAATGGTGGGCAGTGAAGACGAACCGCGCAAAGGGCCGCTACGACACGAAGGACGCGCTGACCTCGCTCGCCATGGGCCTAGGCAGCGTTGTGGCGGACACGCTCTTTGCTTCGGTCGGAGTGTTCCTGCTGATGCTGTTCTGGCCGTATCGCCTCTTCACCGTGCCGGAGACGTGGTGGAGTTTCCTCCTCGTCTTCATCGGCTACGACCTGATTTATTACTGGAAGCATCGTTTCGCGCACATTGTGCGCTGGTGGTGGGCTGAACATGTCACGCACCACTCCTCGACGCATTACAATCTCACGACGGCCCTGCGCCAACCCTGGTTCGGCCCGCTCACCGGCCTCGTCATTATCGCGGCGCCGCTGGTCCTGCTCGGCTTCCATCCGGGGTTCATCGCGCTCTCGGCGGGCGTGAACCTCGTCTACCAATACTGGATCCACACCGAGACAATCGGGAAGATGCCCAAATGGTTCGAGGCGGTCATGAACACGCCGAGCCATCACCGCGTCCACCATGCAACGAACCCGCGCTATCTCGATGCGAACTTCGCGGGCGTCTTCATCATCTGGGACAGGATGTTCGGGTCGTTCGTGCCTGAACTGGATTCCGACAAGCCGGTGTACGGCATCGTGAAGCCGCTCGGGAAATTCAATCCCGTCATCGTCGCGTATCACGAAATGTTCGGCCTGCTCCGCGATTGCTGGAAGGACGGCCCGCGTCCCTGGCGCTGGGTCGGACGCTTCATCAACAATCCGGGCTGGTCGCCGGACGGCAACCACTCGCGCTCGCGCGAACTCAAGGAAGCCTATCTCGCCGCGCACCCCGACCAGGCCGGCACGCCTGGCCTGCCGCGGAAACTGCTGAAAAAGACCGTCACCGGCCGTCCTGCAGCAATTCCCGCCGAATAAGCGTAGCTCAGGCCTTCTTCTGCGACGCGATCCACGCGCGCACGCGCGTCTCGAGAACCGGCAGCGGCATGGAGCCGCCGTCGATCACCGTGTCGTGGAACGACTTCCAGTCGAACTTGTCGCCGAGTGCGGCCTTCGCCTCGTCGCGCAGCTTCTGGATGGTGATCATGCCGATCTTGTAGGTCGTCGCCTGGCCCGGCCACAGCAGGAAGCGTCTCACCTCGGACTTGATGGATGCCTCGGGACGCGCCGAATTTTCCATCGCCCATTTGACGGCTTCGTCCTCGGTCCAGCCCTTGGCGTGCAGGCCGCTGTCCAGCACCAGCCGCACGGCGCGCCACAGCTCCGAGTTCAGCCGTCCGAAGTCGTTATAGGGATCGGTGAAGAATCCCATCTCCTTGCCGAGCTCCTCCGCATAGAGACCCCAGCCTTCAGCGAACGACGAATAGCCATATTGTGTGCGGAACACAGGAATGTCCGTCAGCTCGTTCTGGATGGCGATCTGCATGTGGTGGCCCGGAACGCCCTCGTGATAGGCGAGGCTCTCCAGCGCCCACAGCGATACAGCGCTCATGTCCGACAGGTGGGCGTAGAAGATGCCCGGCTGCTTCCCGTCTGGCGTTGGCCCGTAATAGTGCGCCGCCCCTCCCGGCACTTCGCGGAACGCCTCGACGCGCTTAACGATCAGGTCCGCCTTCGGCAGCCGCCCAAAATACTCTGGCAGCTTCTTTTTCATCGCCGAGAGATACTCATCCGCCTTGGCGAGATACTTCGCGCGGCCCTCATCCGTGTCCGGCAGGTAGAACTGCTTGTCCGTGCGCATGAACTCGAAAAAGGCGTGCAGGTCGCCCTTGAAGCCCACCTGTTCGCGGATCTTTTCCATCTCCGCATGGATGCGTTTCACCTCGGAAAGACCCAGCTGGTGGATCTCGTCCGGCGTCATCTTGGTCGTGGTGAGAAGCTCGAGTGAAGCCTTGTACCACTCATCGCCCTTCGGCAGCGTCAGCGCGCCAACCTTGCCCGAGGCCGCATACGGCATGTCTTCGTTGAGCCAGTCGATCAGCCGCTGGTAAGCTGGCTGCACCTGCTCCTTCAAAGCCTTCTCGGCTGCGATCTTCCATGCCGCCGCTTGCGCGTCGTTCGCGCGATCCGACGCCAGCAGGAAGCCGACCTTCGTGTTGAAGTCCTCCCACAGCGGCGATGGCGGTCCCTTGGTGAAGGGCGCGCCCGTGATGATGTTCTGCGCTTCCTTGGCCGTCCGCTCATAGCCGAACTTGGGCGCGCGAATGTTCTCGCCGGCCGCAAACTTGGCGCGCTCGACATTCTGGTCGATCGCCTTGCCCAGCGCCGCCAGACGCGAAATGTACGCGTCCATGTCCGAAGGCTGTTCAACCTTGTGATAGGTGATCAGGAAGTTCGGAATGTCCGTGTGCGGCCCGCCATAGCCGAAGATGTAGGGATAGCGCTGCCACTTGGCCCGCAGCTCTGACCTATCCAGCTCCAACTCCCAGATCGCCCAGGACGTCTTGGCGTCGTCGTTCAGCTTGGCCGGGTCGATCTGCGCCTTCATGCCGGCGACGCTCTCGCGCCGCCATTCCAGCTGCCGCTGCACGTCCTGCTCGGAGAAATCGCCGAGCTCGCCATAGTGTTCCTTCCGGCCCATCTGCGTCAGCTGCATGGGGTTCATGTCGAGTTCTTCCTCGAACTCGTCATTGAGGTACTGCGTGAGCTTCTTGCTCTCCGCGGCAACCTCATCCGCGGTCGGGCCAACGGGTGCAGCCGGTGTGCACGCCGCCGCGAGGGCCATCAGGCCCGCTGCAAACAACAGACGCATGGTGGTCTCCATCCCTCTAGAACTGAACTCAGGCCGCTTTCTTCTGCGAGGCAATCCAGCGATCGATCTTTGCTTCCAGGATTGGCAGCGGCAGCGCGCCCCCGCCGAGGATCTGGTCGTGGAAGGCCGGATAGCTGAACTTGTCGCCCAGTTCTTTCCGCGCTTTGTCGCGCATCTGCTGCAAACGGATCATGCCGATCTTGTAGCAGGTCGCCTGACCCGGCGTGGTGATGTAGCGGCGCACTTCGGAGCGGATCGCGGCTTCGGGCTGGGCCGAATTCTCCATGAAGTACTTTACCGCCTGCTCTTCGCTCCAGCCCTTGGAGTGGATGCCGGTGTCGAGCACGAGACGGATTGCACGCCAGATTTCGCCAGAGAGGCGGCCGAAGTCGTTATAGGGATCCTTGTCGAACCCCATCTCCTTCGCCAGCGCTTCCGAATAGAGGCCCCATCCTTCCGAATACGCAGTATAGCCATACTGCGTGCGGAATTTTGGCAGCTTGTCCGGACCGGTCTCGTTTTCCAGCTCCTGCTGGATCGAGATCTGCATGTGATGGCCCGGAAGGCCTTCATGGTAGGCAATGTTCTCGAGCTGGTAGGTCGGCTCGGCGTTCATGTCGCTGAGGTGCGCGTAGAACGTACCCGGACGCGATCCATCCGGCGTGCCAGGCTGATAGTGCTGTGCGCCACCCGGCTCCTCGCGGAACGCTTCGACACGCTTCACGACCAGTTTGGCCTTCGGCAGTCGACCGAAATACTCCGGTAGCTTTTTCTCCATCTCGCCGAGATAGCCGCGCGCCAGTTCAAGGTACTGCTCAGCGCCCGCGTCGTTGTTCGGCAGGATGAACTTCTTGTTCGTCCGCATGTCGACGAAGAATTCCTGCAGCGTGCCCTTGAAGCCGACCTGCTCCTTGATCTTCTCCATCTCGCCCTGGATGCGCGCGACTTCCGACAGGCCGAGCTGGTGGATCTCGTCAGCCGTCATGTCGGTCGTCGTCTGCAGGTTCAGCATGGCGTTGTAATAGGCCGCACCGTTCGGCAGCGCGCCCGCGCCCTGCGCCTGCGGCGAAGCATTCTTCTTGTCTTCGGCAACCCACGCCGCGACGCGGTCATAGGCCGGCTTCATCTTGTCGACCATCGCAAGGCGAAGCTGCTCCGTCAGGGCAACCGCCTCTTCCGGCTTCAGCTTGCCCGCTTCCGCCAGCGCCTTGATCTTCGCCTTGCCGTCAGCAAATAGCGCACTGTCGCCCTTGCCGCCGAACGGCGCGCCCGTTGTCACGCGCTGGATTTCCGATGTCGTCTGGTCATAGGCAAAGCCCGGCATGCGTATGCCATCGCCCGCCGAAAGCTTCGCACGCTCGAGCAGCTGGTCGAGAACCGTCCCGATCGCCGCCACGCGTGAGATGTAGGCTTCCACGTCGGACTTCTCGTCCACGCGGTGCTGCGTGATCATGAAGTTCGGCAGGCCCGTGTGTGCGCCGTTGCGGCCGAAGATGTAGCGATAGCGGCGGAACTCGTGACGCTTCTCGGCGCGGCCCAGCTCCATCTCCCAGATGTCGTAGGACAGCCGGGTTTCCTCGTTCAGCTCTTCCGGTTTGAACTTGGCCTTCATGTCGGCGACGCTCTGGCGGCGCCAGTCCAGTTCCTTGTCGTCAGCGGCCTCGGACGCATCGTCCAGCTCGCCATACTTGTCCTTGCGGCCCTGGCTGGTCATCTCCTGGGGCGAGAACTGGAGTTCTTCCTCGTACTCGGCGTCGAGATAGGCCACGAGGTCGTGGCTGTTCTTCGTGACCTGCTCCGCGGTCGGGCCTGGGGGCGTCGAAGGCCCGCACGCCGCCAGTACCGCCAGCATCGCCGCTGCGCCGAAGATCGCCCTCATTCAGCTTCCCCTCTTGGAATTCCGTGCCCCCGCCCGGCGCCGATATAGCGTGGTCATTCCACGATTGTCATCCTGCAAGCGCGAACGAACGCCCGGATGACAGGATGTTGACGTCCCCGCGCCACGGGCCGAATACGAAATGAACAAGAGGAAACATCCATGACCCGCTTCACAGGCAGATCCGTCATCGTCACCGGCGCAGCTTCCGGCATCGGCCGCGCCTCCGCCAAGCTCTTCGCGGCCGAGGGCGGCAGCGTCATCGCCGCCGACAAGGCTGCAGGCGTCAACGACACGGTCGCCGACATCGTGAAGGCAGGCGGCAAGGCCATCGCCATGGAGATGGACGCAGGCTCCTCCGCTGATGTGCAGAAGCTGATCGACCTCGCCCTCAAGACCAACGGCAAGATCGACGTCATCTACGCCAACGCGGGTATTTCCGGCGGTACGCCCAACCTGTTCGAGCAGACCGAGGACCAGTGGAAGACTATCCTGCAGGTCAACCTCATAGGTCCGATGCTCGCAATCCAGCTTGGTTCACCGCACATGATCAAGCAGGGCAAGGGCGCCATCGTCTGCACCGCCAGCGTCGCAGGCATCCGCAATGGCGCAGGCTCGCCCGCCTATTCCGCCTCGAAGGCCGGCGTGATCTCGCTGGTATCGCTTGCCGCGAATAATCTCGCCGGCACAGGCGTGCGCGTGAACGGCGTTGCGCCTGGCCTCATCGAAACCGGCATGACCAAGCCGATCTTCGACCGCGCGCGCGAGAAGGGCACCGACGACAAGATCGGCCAGCTCAACGCCCTGCGCCGCGCGGGCCAGCCGGAAGAAATCGCCAAGGCCGCCTTGTTCCTCGCCAGCGACGACGCCAGCTATGTCAACGGCCAGGTTCTCCCGGTCGACGGCGGCCTCTCCTCCTCCCTGCCGGTGGTCCCGCCCAAGCGCTGAGGCATCGATGCCCACTGAAGAGAGAGTCCGCGCCTTCATCGCCCGCGTCGAGGCGCTGGACCATCTCGGGGCCATCCGCGATTTCTACCACGCCGACGCCACGATGCAGGAAGGCCTCGGCCAGATGCGCGTGGGGCTAGAGGCGCTCCTCGCCGGCGAAACCGCAGCCCTGCAACGCATGGGCGGCGCGCCCGCAACCAAGTGCATTCGTTACGCGATCAACGGCGACACGGTGATGATCAACTGGATATTCGAAATGGGCCCCGGCGAGCCCAAGCGCCTGCTCGACGAGATCGCCATGCAGGTCTGGGACGGCGATCGTATCAAGACCGAACGCTTCTATTACGACCCGGCGCACATCCGCCCCAACGCCTGATCCGCCCTAACGTGCCGAATTTCGTCCCGTCATGTCCCCAAAATTTACCCGGTCTTTGCCCTATGCGTCCTAGGGTCCGTCCCGGCGTTGGGATGATGGCAGGGCAACGGGGAGGCAGGGATGCCGACGCTCGAACGCGTCAAGGCCTACATCGCTCGCGTTGAGCAGCAGGATTACGTCGGCACGCTCGCTCACTTCTACCACGAAGACGCGGTGATGCAGGAGAACTTCGGCGAGGAACGTCGTGGCCGCCATGCGCTTATGGCCCATGAGATGGACCTCCTCGTCCGGTATGGCAGCACGCCGCTGCGCAGGATTGACCGGTTTGCCGTGAACGGCGACCTCGTCTTCATCAACTATGTCTTCGATCTTCAGGTGCCCGGCGTTGGGGCCCGGAGCCTTGATGAAGTCGCCATGCAGGAATGGGATGGCGACCGTATCCGTCGCGAACGCTTCTATTATGATCCCGCGCAGATTCGCGGCTGATCACGGCTTCCATGACCGATCGCAGGCACGACTGGGAAATCATCGGCGCGCGCGATCCGTACTTCGGCGTGCTGACCTCATCGGATTTCCGTCTCGACAAGGTCGATGCGGCCACACGCCGGCGTTTCTATGCCTCCGGCGAATCCGAAATAGCGACGGTGCTGGACTGGTTCGCGGCCGATGTGGGCGAACGCCCTCACGGCGGTTCCGCCCTCGATATCGGCTGCGGCGTCGGCCGCCTCACCCACGCCATCGCCGCCCATGTGCAGAACGCTGCGGGCTACGACGTCTCAGAGTCCATGCTCCGCATCGCTCGTGAGGGCGCGCCCACAAACGCCAGCTTCACAAGCGAACTCCCGCTCGGGCCGTTCGACTGGATCAACTCCTGCATCGTCTTCCAGCACATCCCGCCGGCCGAGGGCCTTGCGCTTCTCTCCAGGGCGCTGGAGAGAACCTCGCCCCGCGCTTTCGCCAGCATCCACATCACCGGCTGGGCCGACGCCCCGCTCCCGCAATCTCTGCTCGCCCGCTTGATGCGCTGGCGCAACCGCCGCGTGCAAAGACAGGACGGCCATGACATCGGTGCGCTGATCCAGATGCACGCCTACAATTTCAGCGACGTCACGCGTGTCTTTGTTCGGTACGGTTTCACGCGCCTGGTGTTGCGTCACACCGACCATGGCGGCCATCACGGCGCCTGGTTCATCGCGCGCCGCGGCTGACCTTACTTTATCGCAACCAAGGCCGCCCCACCCGCCAGCAGGGCGAGCCCGCCGAACCGTTTCAGGTCAGCGGGATAGATCGGCGCGCCGAACAGACCGAACTGGTCGATGAGGGTCGACATGATGAGTTGCGCCACCACGACACACATCACGAAATTCCCAACGCCAAAGCGCGGCGCAAGATAGGTCGCGCTGATCGCATAGAACGCCATCGCCATCCCGCCCAGCCACGCCAGTGGCGGCACAGCCGCAAAGAGATTGGCCGCAGGCATCGTTGGCCGGAACGCCGCGAACACCAGCCCCACCGCCAGGAATGACATCCCCACCGCGATCAACGAGGCATGAAGCGGCGACTGGATCGTTCGACCCAGCGTCCCCTGCAGCGCCGCCATCACAGGGATCAACGCCCCGGCCAGCGCGGCCCAGGCCGCATACATCAGCAGGTTGTTGGTGTTCATCGCGACATCCTCCGGGGCTCGGGGCGAGGAGATGCGTACGCCCGCTCCCGCACACAAGCATCTCTTCAATCGGAGCAGTTTTGCTTCAGGGTCCGGGGCCGCATTATCGGCACTCTCGCCACCAGCATGTATCGCCATGAAACGCTTCCCCCGGGTCTCCCCGGGGCTTCGCCCGCAAAGCTGCCCTCGCGCGGCCCCGATCTCCCGCTCAGCGGGAAAACGCGCGGTTTCGGGTCGTGATTCCCCTGCTGCGCGTCATGGCCCGGCCATTGCGATAGTCCCCGGGCGGATTGGGGGATTCCGATCAGCGTAGAGTTTGGCGAAGATTTCTATGGAAGAGCTCAAGGCCCATCCGAATACACAGGCCGTCCTGGACGCCTGGCGGCGTCTGTCCGACGGCGTCGCGGCCAATGATGGCCCGACCACGGACGATTATCCCGGGCTCGTCGGCCGGCTGTTCGTGCTTAACCACGTCGCCGATCGCGACTTCTCGTTCAGCCGTGTCGGCCACACGCTCGAGCGCCTGTTTGGCCGCCAGCTGAGCGACCACAATTTCCTGTCGATCTGGAACGAACCCGATCGCCGCCTCGTCAACGCGGCGCTTGCGTCCGCCATAATGGATCGCGGCCCGACGCTCATCCGCGCCCGTGGCGAAACGCTGACCGGCAAGCGTGTCGATCTCGAATTCGCGCTGGCCCCCCTCTTCGGTCGCCCCGGCGCGCAGCACCGCTTCCTTGGTCTCTGCCAGGCGATGACGCCGGAAGAAACGCTCGGTGGTCGTCCGCTCCGGCGCCTCCAGGCGGTGGCGATCTATCCGCCCGCGCCCGATCTCAAACCCTCGATCCGGCTCGTCAGCTCGACATGATCCGCAAGCCGCCGACGCCCTACTGCCTGTCGCGCCAGCATCCCGAGCTGGCCAACCGCAGTCCGGCGCCGCGCGGTCCTAAAGGTCCTGCGCCAAATACCGCCCGGAATCAGGCGCTTCCGCCTCTCCCAACCGCCCCCGAAAGCGCTCCCCGCAAGGGCTTGTAAACCATTGCGGCACTAACCTCGCGGCCTTGGGGAGACCCCTCTCCCGTGGACGAGGGAAGCCATGCATTTGGCGCAAGCAGAAGCAAGATCATCGATACGGCGGAAGGAAGAGCTCGACCGCCGCAAATATCGCCGTGTGAACTGGGCCGTGCGCGTGCGCGGCCTCACCGGCGAAGGCGAAGAGTTCACCTGCACCACCGTCGACGTCTGTGCCGGCGGCCTCCGCATCAATCTCGCGCGCCCGCTGAGCCAAGGTGAGAACCTCGTCCTTTACATTGACGATATCGGCCGCGTCGAAGGCGTCGTCGCCCGCGTGCTCAACGAGATCGGTTACGCCATCGAGTTCAAGGTCCCGCCGCGCAAACGCGACAAGATTGCAGACCAGCTCACCTGGCTCATCAACAAGGGCCGCCTCGGCCTCAGCGACGAACGCGAAGCCGAACGCCGCCCCGGCGGCGGCCAGGTCACCGCCGTCTATGGCAAAGGCACCTCGATTGTCTGCGCCGTGGCCGACGTTTCGATCTTCGGCGTCGCCCTCAAGACCTCGGGCGCCCGCCCCATGATCGGCGACCGCGTCCAGGTCGGCGAACGCGCCGGCACCTGCGTCCGCTACATCGAAGGCGGCTTCGCAGTCGACTTCCGCACGATGCACGGCACGGATATCGGCTAGCCTCCGAGGCTAACCCACATAGCCCGAGTCCTCGAGCATCGACGCATATCGATGCACCATGTTCTTGACGTTCATCAGGTGTGAGAGGTCGCCCGTCTTCATGGCGTAGGCCGCGAAACGCACCGGGCTCGCCCAGTAGTACATCTCTGCCTGGTCGGCCATGCGGGCCCATGTCCGCCCGCCCTCTTCCGCATAGCGCCTGATCAGCTCTTCCATCGCGTCCCTGCCCGCCGCAGCGAAATAGAGCGAGAAGTCCATGGCCGGGTCGTTGATCTCCGCCTGCGACCAGTCGTCGATCCCCACCACCCGATAGTCCGCATCAACGAACAGGCGCGGATGATAGATATCGCCATTCACCAGCGCGACATGCCGCGGCCAGAAATCATCGCCATCGACCCACTTCTGCCACAGCCCCCATAGCGTCTCCGGCACAGTCGCAAGCGTGTTGCACTCCTCCATCCGCAGCCGCATCCGCTCGCGAACTTCCTCCGCCCGGATTGCCGGAACACCCGCAGCCGCAGCTGCACCAACATCAAGCGAGTGCAGCTTCGCCAGCGTCTCCCCGAGCGTCTCGGAAAACGCTGACGGCGTCCGGCTCTGTGGCAACCGCCAGATCAGCTCGCCCATCAGCGGATCGACCTCCGCCGCCGGAATTCCAGGCAGCACGCGATAGGCAATCAGCTTGTCCGTATGCACCTGCCAGTCCGGCACCACGACGGGGATCCTGCCGCGCACGAACGACAGCACGATCGCCTCCTGCCGCCCGGCCAGCTGCACATCGCCCCGCCTCGGCGCGCGCAGCATCCAGTGGGCGCCAGACATATCGCGCGCCATAGCGCCGTAGTACTCAGCGTCTGCGCCGCCCATGCGCAGCATCGAACTGTCCTTGTCCAGCTCGATGCCATGCGCGGCGGCCAGTTGCCTGAAGTCAGGTGCGGAGCTCATGCACTCTCCAACGCCCGCCAGCCCGGATGAGTGAGCGAGTGGTCGCGCGCCCTACGGCTCGTTCTTCCACACCGGCTTGCGCTTCTCGGCGAAGGCCTTCGGTCCTTCGATGTGGTCGGCCGACTTCATCAGCCTGCCGATGCCCGCAACCTTGTGGTCGAACGCCGTCTTGAAGTCCGCCGTGTTGAGGCCGGTCATCACCGTCTCCTTCGTCGCGCGGATCGCCATCGGCGAGCACTCGAGGATCATGCCGGCCCAGCGCTTGGCTTCCTCGAGAGCCTTGCCCTGCGGCACGACATCCGTGACGAAACCGATCTCCTTGCCCTCGGCCGCCGAAACCGTCCGGCCGGTCAGCATCATGCCCATCGCCTTCTTCAGTGGCACCTGCCGCGGCAGGCGGTGCATGCCGGCCGCCAGCGCTGCGAAGCCCACGCGCGGCTCCGGCAGGGCGAACTTGGCGTTCTCCGCCGCGATGATGATGTCCGCTGCCAGCGCGATTTCGAACCCGCCGCCCATGGCGAACCCGTTCACCGCCGCGATCACCGGCTTGTAGAGGTCATAACGTGACGTCAGCCCGCCAAATCCCGAAGACGGCATCGGCACCGGCGATTTCTGGCCCGAGGCCGCGAATTTGAGATCGTTGCCGGCCGAGAACGCTTTTTCCCCGGCTCCGGTGACGATTGCAACCCACAGGTCCGGGTTGGCGGCGAACTCGTCAAAAGCCTTGCCCATCTCTGCATTTCCCATTGGATGCAGGCAGTTGAGCTGGTCCGGACGGTTGATCGTCACGATGAAAAGACGGCCTTCCGTCTCGGTTTTGATGAACTCATAGCCGCTCATGGGTCTCTCCCGTTCTTTGGCCCGTTTACCTTTGGAAAAGGTGGCTTCCCCTACAACTAAACGTAAACAGGGGTTTGCGGAACACGCTGTCTCTATGAGCGACACGCTTGAACTCAGACAGCCCGTGGGACCGGGCGACGAAGAGGGGCTGCACACGCCGCCGCCCCCTTTCGAGGGCGTGAAGTGGCGCATCAGGATCGCCGACAAGGAATACGGCCCCTACCCCCGCTCGCGCCTCATCGATTTTCTGAAGGAAGGCCGCGTCCAGGCCGGCACCTTCCTCGCCTGCGGCACGGACACCGACTTCCACCGCGCCGACTGCCACCCGAACCTGCGTTGGGACTTCAAGGCGCCGAAGAAACGCAAGTTCGGCGATCCCCGCCTCGATGCAGGCGAGACCGAGGTTCCGGTCTGCAACTATTTCATCGCCGCGCGCCTGCTCGCCGGCAATGACCGCTTCGAGCGCATCCTCCGCGAAGCCGGCAAGATGACCCGCTGCGCCGGCGACATGTGGGTGCTCCGTTCCAAGCAGACCGTGCAGCAGCTGCGCACCCAGCTCACGCTCGCGATGAAGCCGCACGAGCACTTCTTCATCATCAACGCTTCGAAGGACCGCCTCGCCTGGTACAATATCGGCGTCGAGGCCGACATCGCGGTCCGCAGCGTCTGGGACTCGGACGAAATCCAGTAGGCTAGCCGCCCGGCGTCACCGCCAGCACGTCGCTCTCCACAAAGCCATAGCGTATCGCCTTCGCCTCGATGCGAGCGCCTCGCCGCACATCGAACGGCATCGAATAGAGACGCCATCTCTCCTCACCCGCCAGCCTGTATCCGATCGATGCGCCGTCAGTCCCGCTCGACAGCGCAACGCGCACGGCGCCCGCCCCATCGGCCGTCTCGCTGATCACCGGCGTCGCCGTCTGTGGCTGCCTCTGCGCCCCCCACGCCGCCATGATCATCTGGTCTTCCGGCATTTTGCCCGGATCGCCAATCGTCTGCCGCCATGACGACAGCGAACTCGCCAGCTCCGTCTTCACCCCGCGAAACGCCGGATCGTCAGCGAGATTTTTGACCTCATCCGGATCGGCCTTCAGATCGTAGAGTTCCTCCGCCGGCCGAGGCGTCTGGAAATAGCTCGCCTGCAGCGGCGAGAGCTGGCCCGCCGTGAACATGCGGCGCATCTCCGCCATCATCGGCAGGTTCTCGCGATAGGCCAGCGGCAGGTAGAACGGCACGTTGATGTACTCGTTCCGGACATACTTGAACGCGCGCGTCCGCACCGCCCGGCTGAGATCGGTCGAACTCGTCGAACCGATCGCGCTCCGCAAAGATCCGCTCCTGCGCCTTCCCTTTCGGTCCCAGCGCATCAACGCCCTGAAGATGCTTCGGCGCACTCACACCCGCCAGCGACAGGATCGTCGGCGCCAGGTCAACGAACGAGATCATCCGGTCGTCGATCTCCCCAGCCTGCCGTCCGTCCGGAAAGCGGATGATCATCGGCGCCTGCAGCCCGCTGTCGTAGATCGAGCGTTTCCCACGCGGCAGCCCATCGCCATGATCCGTCGCCCAGATCACGATCGTATTGTCCAGCACGCCGGCCTTCTCCAGCTCGGCAAGTCGCTCCCCGACCCATGCATCCATGACCTGCACGTTGTCGTATTGCCGCGCGATGTCGGCCCGCACGGTCGGCGTGTCCGGATAATAGGGCGGCACCACCACGTCCTGCGGCCGCGTACGCTGGGCCAGCGCCGCGCGCTTCGCTTCCATCGCAGCCGCTGCGCCTGCGCCGCTCTCATACCCGGGCTTCAGCGACTCTGGCAGGAACAGCGAACTCTCATGCGTCGCAGTCTGGCTGTACATCGCAAAGAACGGCATCCCTTCGGGCCGGTCCTTCCAGTGCGCCGACGTCCCGTTCTCGTCCCACACCGTGAAGGGCGATCCGAACTGGTAGTCGGTCTTCGAATTGTTGACCGTGAAATACCCTGCCGCCCGCAACAGCTCTGGAAACGCCTTCACGTAAGGCGGCGGCACGGCCTCATATCCCGCACGCCCCGACCCATCCGTCCACACATAGGCGGACGTTCGCATGTGTTGCGCACCGATCGAGACCTGGTGCATGCCCGTGATCAGCGCCGCGCGGCTCGGCGCACACACGCCTGCTGACGTGAAGACGTTCGTGTACCGCACGCCTTGCCTGGCCATGCGATCGAGGTTCGGCGTGCGTGCAACGGCGTCGCCAAACGCGCCAATACGCGGGCTCAAGTCTTCCACCATCAGCAGTACGATGTTGGGGCGCGGCTTCGCGGCGGCTTCCTGGGGCGCTGTCCCACACGAGGAGAGCAGCAGAACGAACAACGCTGCCACCGCAGTTGCGAGGCGTGATCCTGTCATCCCTGCCCTCCCGCAGCGCCAAGGTCCGCCCAGCCTCTCGCAGATGCTTTTGCGAAACAAGAGCAGCGCCATTCTGCTGTTGGTCGTGCGCATGCCTTTCGCTAGGCTGCACGCGACAATCATTCAGGAAACTTGCCTCGCAGATGTCTCGTATCAAACACCATGTCGAACGCCATGCGGTCGACCGCATTGGCTGGCTGCGCGCGGCGGTCCTCGGCGCCAATGACGGCATCGTCTCCACCGCCAGCCTCATCGTCGGGGTCGCCGCCGCCGGAACTGACCGCAACGCCGTGCTGATCGCTGGCGCTGCAGGCCTCGTCGCCGGCGCAATGTCGATGGCGGCAGGCGAATACGTTTCTGTCAGCTCCCAGCGCGACGCAGAAAACGCCGACCTCGCCCGAGAGAAACACGAACTCGCTCACATGCCCGAGCACGAGCGTCAGGAACTCACGCAGATCTACGTCGAGCGCGGCCTGACGCCTGACCTCGCCAAGCAGGTCGCCGACCAGCTCACTGCGAAAGACGCCCTCGCCGCGCATGCCCGCGACGAACTCGGCATTTCGAGCTTCACGGAAGCCCGACCGATCCAGGCCGCCTTCGCTTCCGCCATCAGCTTCTCGATCGGCGCCGCCCTTCCGCTCATCATCGCCTGGCTCGCGCCGATGCAGGGCCTGGAATACTGGGTCTCGGGCGCCTCGCTGATCTACCTCGCCGTCCTCGGCTATCTCGGCGCCATGGCCGGCAATGCAAAGCCCATCATCCCGGTCATCCGCGTCGTCTTCTGGGGCGCCCTCGCCATGGTCGTCACCGCCGGCATCGGGCGCCTCTTCGGCGCAGTCGTCTGACGCGGTCAGTCGCTTAGAAGAATGTCCCGGCTGATCTGGTCGATGCGTGTGACGCCCGTCAGCGCCATCGCGACGCGCATCTCGGCATCGATCAGCTGCAGGACGTGGCTCACGCCCGCCTGACCCGCGCCGCCAAGGGCATAAGCCCACGCGCGTCCCAGCAGCACGCCCTTCGCCCCCAGCGCCAGCATACGGATGACATCCAGTCCCGACCGAACGCCGCCATCGGCAAGCACGGTCAGTTGATCGCCCACGGCATCCGCAATCGCAGGCAGGGCTCGCGCCGCCGACATCACGCCGTCAAGCTGCCGCCCACCATGGTTCGACACGACAATCCCGTCGACGCCCTGCTTCACCGCCTCGCGCGCATCCTCCGCATCGAGGATGCCTTTGAGGATGAGCGGTCCCGTCCATTCCTGCCGGATGAAATCGAGATCCTTCCACGAGATCGCGGGATCGAAATTGTCGCCCAGCCAGCGGAAGAAGTCTTCAAGCCCCGTCTTGCCCTTCAGTGTCGGCGCGACATTGCCAAGGTGATGCGGCCCGCCGAGCAGGCCGACATCCCACGCCCACGCCGGATGCTGCACCGCCTGGAACGCCCGTCGCGTCGCGCCAAGAACCCCCGGTGCTCCGGACATGCCCGACCGGCGATCGCGATAACGCGATCCCGCCACCGGCATGTCGACGGTGAACAGCATCGCCGAACAGCCCGACTGTTTCGCCTTCGCCATCATGTCGCGCATGAAGCCACGGTCACGGATCATGTAGAGCTGGAACCAGATCGGCTTCTTCACGCCGCGAACGACTTCGCCCATGTCGCAGACCGACACCGTCGACAGCGTGAACGGCACGCCGGCCGCCTCCGCCGCCCGCGCTGCCTGCACCTCCCCACGCCGCGCCAGCATCCCCGCCAGCCCGACCGGCGCGAGCGCCACGGGCATGCTCATCGTCTGCCCGAACAGCCTCGTCGACAGGTCGATCCCCGACACATCGCGCAGCACGCGCTGGCGCAACGCGATCCGCTTCAGGTCGTTCCGGTTCGCCGCGAGCGTCGCCTCGTCGTAGGAGCCGCCGTCCATGTAATCGAACAGGAAGCGCGGCAGCCTGCGACGCGCCATTTCGCGGTAATCAAGCGCTGAAGCGGCTTTCATGACGCAGGCATTCTCTGGCTGTCGGCCCCGGACAATCCTTGCGATACCGCCATAAAGCCCCATTTCAAAGGGCAAAGGCGTTTACCTTGGCGTCGCCTGCGCCGCTTTATCCGCTGGTATTTGGCCCGTTTTCCTGTACACGAGCCCCCGCCAGACCCGGCCTCCCCACCTGCGCACTGTACCCCGCAAACGGGACGGCCCGCCGACACGAAACGAACTCCAATGCCCTTCCCCGCCGTTCACCCCGCGCTCGACCGCGCCCTCGCCGCGCGTGGCTATGCCGAGCCGACGCCTGTCCAGCTCGCCGTCACCGAAGCTGACCGCGACGCCGACCTTCTCGTCTCGGCGCAGACCGGCTCGGGCAAGACTGTGGCCTTCGGCCTCGCGCTCGCTTCCACGCTGCTGGGCGATGCAGAGCGTTTCGATGCGCCCACCCAGCCGCTCGCCCTCGTCATCGCCCCCACGCGCGAACTCGCGATGCAGATCAGCCGCGAATTCGAATGGCTCTACGCCGACACCGGCGCCCGCATCGTCCAGTGCGTCGGCGGCATGAGCGTGCGGGCGGAACAGGCCCAGCTCTCGCGCGGCGCCCACGTCGTCATAGGCACGCCCGGCCGTCTCTGCGACCATCTCACCCGCGGCTTCCTCGATCTCTCGCAGCTCCGCGTCGCCGTCCTCGACGAAGCCGACGAGATGCTCGACCTCGGCTTCCGGGAAGAACTCGAAACGCTCCTCGACGCCACCAACGCCGAGACCCGCCGCACGCTGCTCTTCTCCGCCACCATCGCGCGCGGCATCGCCATGCTGGCCAAGAACTACCAGCGCGACGCGGTTCGCATCGACACCACCAGCGCCACCGAACCGCACGGCGACATCGACTACCGCGCCATGCGCGTCTCGCCGGGCGATACCGAGCGCGCGGTCGTCAACGTGCTGCGCTATTTCGAAGCCGGCCGCGCCCTCGTCTTCTGCCATACCCGCGAAGCCGTCCGTCACCTGCACGCCTCCCTTCGCGAGCGCGGCTTCCACGCCGTCGGCCTGTCCGGCGAAATGGGCCAGCGTGAACGCAACGACGCGCTCCAGGCCCTGCGCGACGGCCACGCGAAAGTCTGCGTCGCGACCGACGTCGCCGCCCGCGGCCTCGACCTCCCCGACCTCGGCCTCGTCATCCATGCCGACCTGCCCTCAAACAAGGCGACGCTCCTCCACCGCTCCGGCCGCACCGGCCGCGCGGGCAAGAAAGGCACCTCCGTCCTCCTCGTCACGCACACCAAGCGCCGGCGCACCGAGCAGGTGCTCGCCTCCGCCAACATCGAAGCGACCTGGAGCGGCCCGCCGACCGCAAAGGAAATCCGCGAACAGGACCGCCAGCGCCTCCTCGGCCACCCCGCCCTGCAGGCCACGATCACCGAGGAAGACCAGTCGGTCGCGAAACAACTCGCCGACACCGTCCCGGCCGAACAGCTCGCCGCCGCCCTCATCGGTCTCCTGCGCAACGAACTGCCCGAACCGGAAGACGTGAGTGACGACGGCCGGATGCGCAACGCACAGACCTTCGAGAAGCAGCACGGTGCGCGTGACGCTGGCGAATTCCGCGAGCGTTCTGCCCCGCGCAGCCGCGCCGAACGCGGCTTCACCGCGTCCGAAGGCGATGGTGTCTGGTTCCGCCTCAATGTCGGCCGCCAGCGCAACGCGGACCCCAAATGGATCCTGCCGCTGATCTGCCGTGTCGGTCACATCACCAAGGCCGAGATCGGCCCGATCCGCATCTTCGGCGAGGAGACCAAGTTCGAGATCGTCGGCCACGCCGTCGAAGCCTTCGCGATCGCCGTGCAGGATACTCAGGACGACAAGATCCAGATCGAGCCCACCACGGCGCCCGGCCCGAATGACAGCGTGCATCCCATGCGCGCCCGCCGCGACGGCGATGGTCCGCGCGCCGACCGCGCTCCGCGTGAAGATCGTCCCTATCGCGAGAAACGCGATTTCGGCGATCGTCCCCCGCGTCCCAAGCGCGAGTATGGCGACCGCCCGCCGCGCGACGACTTCAAACGCTCCGGCCGCGACGATGCCCGCGCGGTCCGGCATCAGCAGCGCGAGCGCGAACAGGCCAAGCTCGCCGCCGATCCGGTTTACGCAGCGTTGGCGCCGTCAGAACCTGCCCAATCCAAAGGCCCGCCTCCCGCGCATCCGAGTGGCCTCAACCGCAAGCAGCGCCGCGACGCCGCCCGCGCCGCTGGCGAGATCGCCCCGGTCACGCCAGACGCGCCTGCGCCCAAACGCACCTGGTCGCCCGAAGCAGACTCGCGCCCCCAGCGCTCCGAGCGCCATGACCGCCCGCAGCACGCAGACGCCCGCCACGCCGAACGCCGCGCCCGCGACGAACAGCGCGGTCCGAAAGCCGGCGAAGGTTTCAAGCCGCGCGGCCCGAAAGGTCCCGGCGGCGGCAAGCCTTTCAAGGCTCGCGGCGACAAACCGTTCGGCAAACCCTTCGGCGGCAAGCCCGGCGGAAAATTCAAGGGCAAGCCCGCCGGCAAGCGCGACTGGCGCAGCTAGTCGCTAGACGATCCGCGACCAGTCGAAGCCGGAATGCGGATCCCAGCCCCAGCGCTCCACCGGGTTCACATCCTCATGCCCGCAGACGCGCCCGAACTCCCTCGGGATATTCCGCCGCTGGCATATGTCTGCGACCAACGCCGCCAGTGTCGTGTACATCGCGTCGGTATAGGCAGCGCCAGTCTTGCCGCCATACCCCACTGTCTCGATGCCGATCGTCCGCGAATTCACCAACGGATTCTCAGCATACCCGACCGGCCCTGAGCCCGCGCCCCAGCGCGCATCGAAATAGCCATAGTCTGGCCATGGGCCGCCGCTCGCCTGCATCACCAGCGCCGCCTGCGCCTTGGGAACCGGCTTGAGGCTGGCGTCGAGATAGCGCGCGTCCGCTGGATATCCGGTGTGCCAGGAGAAATAGCGTTTGTAATTCCGCCACGTTCCGTCTGCGCGTGCATAGAGCGGCGCGACCGTGGAATGGATCCCGGCGTGATAGGCCGTCCGGTCTTCCGCCACGAATTGATAGAGATCGCCGTTCTTGTCGATCGCATAGTGCGCGCTGGCGCCATTCGCCCGCAGGAAGCTGTCGCGGGCTTCGGCGAATGTCGCCGTGCCCGTGATGTGCACGACGATGCGATCAATGCTCGCCCCTGCTGGCCGTGACTTGTGATTGGGACATTGCGTGAAGCGGCGGTTTTCCGGAACGGATGGATTCCACCCGTCAGTCCACACTGACGCGATGGGCGCTGGCGGCGGCTGGGTAGGCGGTTCCGCCGGCGCCGGTTGGACAGGCGCCGGATCCGGCGGAGGCGGCGCATCGATGTCGTGCGTTCCTGCAACTTCGCGCGGCGGCTCGCTATCTGCCGCCCTCCCCGCGCCGCCGAACAGGTTCGCAAGCCAGCCGAAAAGTGACGCCATCGTGTCCCCCAAATCCGCAACCCGGCTGCGCGCACAATGATCGCGCCACCCGTGGGAGACAAGCCCTACCCTAACCTATTGCGTCCGCCGCGATCTCAAAGGACCGCTTCCGCTTCCCGTGATCCCAGATCGAGCCCGTCACCATCAGCTCGTCCGCGCCCGTGCGCGCAATGAACGCGGCGATCCCCGCCTTCACCTTCTCCGGCCCGCCGACGACGGAGCATGACAGCGCCTGCGCGATCCCGTGCTCTACCATCGGATCAAGCTGCAGGTCTGCCTTCGGCGGCGGCATCTTGCCCGGCCGGCCCATGCGCAGGTTCGCGAACGCCTGCTGGATCGAGGTAAACTGCAGCTTAGCCTCTTCGTCCGTCTCTGCAGCGATCACGTTCAGCCCCAGCATCACATACGGCTCCTGCAGCCGCGGCGAAGGCTTGAACCGTTCGCGATAGATCTCGATCGCGCCCATCATGTCGCCCGGCGCGAAGTGTGATGCGAACGCATAGGGCAGCCCCAGATGCGCCGCCAGCTGCGCGCCATAAAGCGACGAGCCGAGGATCCACATCTCGACTTCCGCGCCATTGCCCGGCACGGCCATGATCGTCTGCCCCGGCGCGGGCGGATCGAACCATCCCATCAGCTCGACCACGTCCTGCGGGAACGTATCCGCCCCGCCCATATAGCGGCGCAGCGCCCGCATCGTCGCCTGGTCCGTCCCCGGCGCACGCCCCAACCCGAGATCAATCCGGCCCGGATGCAACTCGGCCAGCGTCCCGAACGCCTCGGCCACCATCAACGGGGCGTGGTTGGGCAGCATGATCCCGCCCGCCCCCACGCGTATCGACTTTGTCCCCGCCGCCACATGCGCGATCACCACAGCCGTCGCAGCCGAGGCGATGCCCGGCATGTTGTGATGCTCCGCCAGCCAGAAGCGGTGATAGCCCAGCTGCTCGGCATGCCGCGCCAGATCGAGGCTGTTTTCCAGCGCCTGCTTCGTGGTCGACCCCTCGACAATCGGCGCCAGATCGAGAACGGAAAGTTTTGCCATGCCGGACATATAGGCGCTGTAGCGCCATGCGCTAGAATGCTCCGCTCAATGACGGATAGAGATTCGGTGACAGCTCCCAAAGGCCGCGCCACGGCTGAAATCGCCCGCGATTTCTTCGGCTTGCAACTTCATTATGCCGATGTCTTCTCCGCGCGCGCCGGTATACCGCTGGTGGAAGCCATCACTTTCCACACCAACTTCCACCGCCTCTTCGCCTACGGAAATCTCGGGAAACAGCCCGCCGACCCTGCCTTTCTGTCGTTGGCCGAGACGATCGCCGCCATGCGTGACCCTGCCGCCCGGCTCGATCATCTCATCGCCGCCTATGCCGATCGCCCTGCCGATCCATGGCCCGTCGAACGCTTCCCCTTCGGCGACCATTTCGCCTGCGAGGCGCCGAACGAGGACGGGATCATCCGCATCCACTTCCGCAATCGTTTCAACACCAACGGCGCCGGGCCGCTTGATGCATCGAACATCCCGCAACGCCGAGCAGACCTCACAGCCATGTTCAGGTTCGCCGCCACAAGCTGGCCTGACGCAATAGCGGTCAAGGGCACGTCCTGGCTATACAACATGGACAGCTACTGCCGCCTCTTCCCTCCGGCCTATGGCGCATCCCGCACAGTGCTCACCGGTCCGCGGTCGATGCACGGCCTTTCCACCTGGGGTCAGTTCCTCGATTATCGCGGTTACGCCAAGGCGAAGATTGTCTCGGCCTTCACGCAGAACCTCGCAACACTCGATCCCGCGCAGCCCTGGCTGAGCTTCCCCTACCAGGTCCTGGTCACCCAGGCGCCCTTCGACGCCTTCCGCGAAGAGTACGACCTCTAGCGGATTGTCGCCGTCACGGCCGCACGCGGCGCATCGATCGCACGCGCAATCTCGTCGATGAGCACCGCCGCGCCTGTCTGCATCACGCCCTGCATCCTGCCCGTCCCATGCGTCTGCGCCATCGCCGACATCACGATCGCCACCGGCGCCAGAAACGCCGCCACACCAATCACCCACCGCATGGAAACCTCCACCTCGTTCATGAGGAGGAGGGCGCGAGACGGTCATTTGGATGCAGCACGCAGAAAGATATGTCGCGACCCTTGCCCTGAACTGACGCTGGCCTCGCATTGCAGAACAAGCCTTGCGGTCGGCCCTCTATCCCCGCCTTCGCTGGGAATGGGGAGGAGAGAGCCCGGGCAAGCTCACCGCGAGCACCCAAGCGCGCAAAAACGCCAGCCCCCCGAACCCGCCCATCGGCGGGCACGCGCCCTCATACCCGCTTCAGACCGCGCGCGTATCGCTTCCAGTTCTCAACATAATGGTGCGATCCGGCCTGCATCATCTGGATCTGCTCCTCGCCCAGCTCCCGCACGACCTTCCCCGGCGCGCCCATCACCATCGAGCCATCCGGGATAACCTTGCCCTCGGTGATCAGCGAGTTCGCCCCGATCAGGCAGTTCTTCCCGATCTTCGCGCCGTTGAGGATGATCGAACCGATCCCGACCAGCGATCCGTCCCCGATCTCGCACCCGTGGAGCATCACCATATGCCCGATGGTCACATGCTTCCCGATCGTCAGCGGCTGCCCGACATCGGTGTGCAGCACCGACCCGTCCTGCACGTTCGATCCTTCTCCTATGACTATCGGATCATTGTCCCCGCGCAGCGTCGCGCCGAACCAGACGCTCGCATCCTTCTTCAGCACCACCCGGCCGAGTACAGTCGCGCTCTCCGCCACCCAGCATTCCGGATCGAGCTCAGGCCGGACGCCATCGAGTTCGTAGATCGCCATTCCATCACTCCCGGGCGCCGATGCCTGCTTTTGAGTCACACAACTGCAAAATACACCGCGAAGCGTCTCCTGCGCGGAACTGTCTCTTTATAGTTCCGTTAAGCCGGAACTAGTCTACTACTAGGGAAGCTGATTCGGGGCCGAGAGCCCTGAAGAACGGGGATACTGGATTGAAGCGACCGGAACCGGTCACATCATCCGAAGACGCAGCCCGCCTGACGAGGCGGACGCCGCCACCCCCGGCATCCCTTGCACTCCGGCTTTTTTCGCGCCGCGGCCCCTCGATGGTCCGCGGCGTTTTTGTTTCTTCGTCCACGTCTGCCTGCAACCGAGGAGCACCTCCATGGCAAAACGTTCCGCTGTCCGCCGCATCCGCGCCGAATACGACGCGCGTGATGGCCGGAACTCCGGAGGCGTTCATCTCAATGTCATAGAGGGAGGCTGGGACCCGATAGCCGACGACGGCCGCTATCTCCCGCGAAAGAAGAAACGCCAGGCCGCCAACGACCAGCACAACCAGCAGCCGCAACACCGCGAACCGCCGCGCGAGCAGGCCTACGTCAAGAACATCCAACCCAAATCCGAAGGCCAGGCGAAGCTGATGGAGGCGATCGATGCATCGAACCTCGTCCTCGCCCTCGGCCCGGCCGGCACCGGCAAGACCTACATCGCCATCGCGAAAGCCGTTGACGCCCTGCGCGCCGGCAAGATCGGCCGCATCGTCCTCTGCCGCCCAGCGGTCGACGCCGGCGAGAACATCGGCTTCCTCCCGGGCGACATGGAGGAGAAGCTCGCGCCCTACCTGCGCCCGCTCTACGACGCGCTGCAGGACCGCATGTCCGCCAAGCAGGTCAAGGCGATGATCGCCGAAGGCCAGATCGAGATCGCTTCGGTCGGCTTCATGCGCGGCCGCACGCTGAACAACGCCTTCATCGTGGTTGATGAGGCGCAGAACTGCACTTACGTCCAGCTCAAGATGATCCTCACGCGTCTCGGCTGGAACTCGAAGATGATCGTCACCGGCGACCCGGCGCAGTCCGACCTTCTCCCCGAGATGTCCGGCCTTGCCCCGATCGCCGACAAGATCGAGAGCATGAAAGGCGACATCGGCGTCGTCCGCCTCGCCCAAGCCGACGTGGTCCGCCACCCGCTCGTCGCAAAGATGCTCGACGTTCTCTAGCCCCAACAGCCAACCAGCCCCTCCACGGCCCAGCCGGCGGAGGGGTTGATCTGTCTGCACGCACAACCCTAAGTTGCAACTCAAGGTTGCACAAGGGGGCGCGCCATGGCGGATTCGGATCGCGATCATTTTCGTATCCTCGACCTGACCGCCGCGAACCCCGCCTCGCGCGAAGACCCCTACCCCCGCCTCGCCGACCTTCGCGCCAAATGCCCGCTGCATCGCGACGAGGCCGGCGGCGCATGGCTGGTCACGCGCATGGCCGATGCGCGAGCGATCTTCTCTGACAACTCGCACTTCAAGAATCCCGACAAGGCGGAGCCCACGGCCATCGCCATTCGCCGCCGCCGCGCCACCGTGCCGGACGGTCTCGCCTTCCCGGATGACCAGCGCGCCTCGATGCTCGAACTCGACGGGCCAGAACACGCCCGTGTCCGCAATCCGCTCGTACAGGCGCTCTATGCCCGCATCGCCAGGTTCGAGCCGGAATGCGTCCGCATCGTCGAGGATGCGCTGGATCGTATCGAACATCTCGGCCGGTTCAATCTGATGAAGGAGCTGGCCGAACCCGTCCCGGTCGCCTGCATCGGCGCGATCCTCGGCGTGCCGGAAGACCTGCTGCCCAGCTTTCGCTCCTGGCTCGACGGCATCGTCCAGACTTTCAACCCGAACCGGACGGCGAAAAACGTCGCCGAACTGGTCGAGGCGTCCAACGGCCTTGCCCGTTTCATGCGCGAGACCTTCGCTGCCCGCAAGCTTGACCCGCGTGACGACCTCTTCACCGACATGGCTCGTGTGCAGGCCTCCGGCGTCCCGCTTTCGGATACCGAGATCACCTACAACCTCCGCGGCCTGCTTATCGCCGGTAACGTCACGACGACCGATCTGATCGGCAATGCCGTGCGCCTCATCCTCCAGCATCCGCATCAGCGCGCCAGGCTCGAGAACGATGCCTCCCTCTGGCCCAACGCCGTGGAAGAAGCCCTGCGCCACGAACCACCGGTGGATTTCACCTGGCGCATAGCCTCACAGGACCTCGATCTCTCCGGCTGTCCGGTCCGCGAAGGCGCCGCGCTCAACGTCTTCATCCGCTCCGCCAATCGCGACGAGGCAGCCTTTCCGAATGCCGACACGTTCGATGTCGCCCGGCCACGCGCCTCGCGGCATATCGCTTTTGGCGGCGGCGCGCACATCTGCCCCGGCGCTCCACTTGCGCGCATGGAAGCAAAGCACCTGCTCTCGCGTCTCTTTATCCGCTTTCCGAAACTTCGCCTGGCCGATGAAACTGCGCCGCTGCACTGGCGTCGCCTGCCTGGCTTTCGCGGCCTCGAACGCCTCGACGTCCGCATAGATTAGCCGCCAGCAATCTCGCAACTTTCAATACGGAACCAATATTTCCTGCATGATGAATGAAGGAAACCGGAACCCTCGCGGTCACCCCTCGTTTAACCGGCGCATACCTTTTGACCGGACACCACGAGGCATCTCATGTCCCCTCTCAAAACCGCTTTCTGCGCCGGCGTCGCATCACTCTCTCTTGCTGCCTGCTCGACAACCGACAGCTGGGATCCGGCGCAACGCAACGCAGCGATCGGTGGCGCTCTTGGCGCCGCGGCTGGCGCAGCGATCTCTGACGATGACCTTTCAGGCGCCCTGATCGGCGGCGCGCTCGGTGCAGCGGTCGGCTACTACACGGGCTGCCAGGAACAGGGCGGCTGCTTCGTCGGCGGCAAGCAGGTCGCCTCGCGCTCCGACCTCATCTACGACCAGCGCGATCGGCGTTACTATTACGTGGATCGCAACACGGGCCGCACCTACTGGGAAAACGGCGACTTCCGGGGCTAGCTGATCGAGCTTCTCGACGGCGCGACCGAAGTCCTCCCCGGTCATCGTTGCGCCATCGGCAAGGCGCCGCCCTGACGGGGGCGGCGCCTTTTGCGTTGAGCTTGCCCGCATTCCATCGCAATGTCCGACCACGGAATACGTGGAGGGACGATGAGGTTCGTGATTGGTCTGGCCGCCCTGGCGCTTGCCGCCTGCCAGATGCCGGCGATGTCGATGCATGCGATCCCCGCCCCGCCCGAAGGCAAGACGCCCTCGCCGGGCGATGTCATCGCCGCCTCGAAGCCGGAAGAATGGCGCGCGCTCGATCCGGAGAACACGCTCTATATGGATTTTCCGCAGGGCCGCGTGATCATCGAAATGGCGCCGGAGTTCGCGCCCAACCATGTCGCCAACGTGAAGGCGCTTTCCCGTGAGGGCTTCTTCCTCAACGGCGCCGTCACCCGCGTCCAGGACAATTTCGTCACCCAATGGGCACAGGCCGCCGAGCCGCCACGACCGCCCAAGGTCGGCGTCGAAAAGCTAAACGCCGAATTCACCCTGCCCCGCACCGCCAGTGTGAAGTTCGACGTCCTGCCTGATCCGGACACCTACGCGCCCGAGGTCGGCTTCATCAACGGCATGTATGCAGCGCGCGACGATGACCGCGTCTGGCTCACGCATTGCTACGGCATGGTCGGCGTTGGCCGCGAGAATGACGAGAACTCCGGCGGCGGCACGGAGCTATACGTCATCATCGGCCAGTCGCCCCGCAACCTCGACAGGCAGCTCACCATGCTCGGCCGTGTCGTGCAGGGAATGGAGATCATGTCCGCCTTCCCGCGCGGCACGGGCGATGCCGGCTTCTACAAGACGCCGGGCGAGTACCAGCATTATGCCGACATCAAGGTCGCCGTGGATGTTCCCGCCGCACAGCGCACCAATCTCGAAGTGATGCGCACCGACAGCGCCTCGTTCAACACGCTGGTAAATTCCCGCCGCTGGCGGAAGGACGATTTCTACAAGCAGCCTGTCGGCCGCATCGGCCTGTGCAATGTCAGTGTCCCGGCGCGTCCGGTCGCTCAGGCAAAGTAGGCATCTTGAATTCCGGCGGCGGGTTCATCGGCGCCGGCACGCCGCTCGGCAGCGGCGTCAGGACCTGCGGCTTCGGCGGATCGATCACATCGCGGAAGATGTAGCCAAGGGCGACCATCACGCCGAGCGTGAACAGCGCAATCAGCGCCAGCACAAGCGGCCGAACCGATCGCCGGACAAACGCCTCGAACTTGGCGATGCCGCCATCGGCGGAGACCTCCCGCGTCGCCAGCAGCGCCCACAGATTGATCCCGGCGATGATCGTGCCGATCGGGATGAGGATCGCCAGCATTGCTGACTCCGCCCAGAGGACGGCGCGCGCCCAGGGCCATCGCTTCAACAGGGCCAGCCCGCTGAGGAAGGACGGCAGGAAGAAGCTGAGCGAGATGATGCCGAACGCGCCCGCGAAGAACGCGATCTCGTCGTCGTAGGCCGGGTCCTTGAACGACAGTGCGATGAGGATGAAACCCCAGCATATCGCCAGGCCCAGTCCGCCGATCACAAGGTGCGACCACGCCAGTATCCGCAGCCACTTGTTCAGCGCGTCCTCCCCGTCCTTGTTCTGCGTTAGGGGCAGGCGTTTGCCCGCGCAAGCTCCGGCCGCCAAATTTTCCCGCGTGCAGGAATGAAAGCCACGCGCTAAGACAGCGACACAACCGTGACGGGGTTCGACATGACTGTTCAGATTTCGATGCTCATCAAGAGCGCAAGCACGCAGACCCTTGGCGCCCTCGGCGGCGTTCTCAAGAAGGGCGCGGATCACGCAGCCCATATGAAGCTTCCCGAGGAAGTGCTTCTCAACTACCGCCTCTTCCCGGACATGTTCCCACTCACCCGCCAGGTGCAGATCGCGACGGACCAGCTGACGCGCGGCGCGGCCCGCCTGTCCGGCATGGACCTGCCTTCCTTCCCGGATGTCGAGAATTCCTTCGCGGCGCTGATCGAGCGCACGAAGAAAGCTGACGCGTACGTGCAGGCCGCTTCGAGCGAAGCGATGGACAAGCGCGCCGACACGACGATCAACATCCCCGTCGGGGGCGGCCAGGAAATGCCGATGACCTGCCTGCAATACCTGACCTCGTTCGTCTTCCCGAACCTCTATTTCCACTCGGCGACGGCCTACAACATCCTGCGCCACAACGGCGTCATCCTCGGCAAGCGCGACTTCCTCCGTCCGCCGGGGGCGTAGACGCCGCGGGTGACTCCAAAGCGTCATGAAGCCGGCCTACGGTCGGCGCCTGCCGGGGAGTCGCAACATGGCCTTCATCATCACACGCCGCAGCCTGCTGACAGCCGGCGCCACGGGCCTTGCGCTGGCCGCCCTGCCGGGCCGAGCCTTCGCCCAGAAGGCATCAGGCTTCACCCACGGCGTCGCTTCGGGCGATCCACGCCAGACCAGCGTCGTCCTCTGGACCCGCTATGTCGCGCCCGGCCCGGTCCTCCTCCGCGTCGAAGTCGCTGAGGACGAGACCTTCGGCAACATCGTGGCGACGGGCGAAACAGACGCCTCTCCCGGCTATGACAGCTGCGCCCACGCCTGGGTCGACGGGTTGAAGCCCGGCCGCTGGTATCACTACCGCTTTGTCGCTCCTGGCGGCGAGACATCGGAAGCCGGACGCACCCGCACGCTGCCCGCGGGCGCGACGAAGAGCTTCAGGATGGCCGTGTTCTCCTGCTCGAACGGCACGTCTGGCTGGTTCAACGCCTATGCGCACGCCGCCGCCCGCGACGACATCGACCTCGTCGTTCACACCGGCGACTACATCTATGAATCGCCCGTCACCCGATCCGACGCCCAGCCGGGACTCGCACAGGAACGCGGCCTGCTTCCGCCGGGCGAGCTCATCGCGCTCACCGATTATCGCCAGCGTTACGCCAGCTATCGCAACGATCCTGACCTCGCAGCACTCCATCGCCGCCTGCCGATGATTGCCGTGTGGGACGATCACGAGACCGCCAACAATTCCTGGCGCACAGGCGCCGATGCGCACGACCCAACCAGGGAAGGTGACTGGGAAACGCGCAAGGCCGCCGGCGTCCGCGCCTGGCGCGAATGGCTGCCAATGCGGCAGGACTGGTACGACACTTATCAGATCGGCGATCTCGCCACCATGTTCCGCCTCGAGACACGCCTGCTCGGCCGCACCAAGCAGCTCGACGACACGCTCGACGATCTGTTCAAGTCCGGCGGCGACACCGCCGCAAAACTCTCCGCCTTCGGCTCTGGCGCCCTTGCCGACCCCACGCGCGCAATGATGAGCCCAGGCGAGGAGCGCTGGCTTGCCGACGGTCTCAAGGCCGCGAGTTCGGCGACCCGCTGGCAGATCCTGGCGCAACAGGTGATCGTCGGCGCAACACGTTTTCCGAAGACCGCCGCCGGCTGGGTGAAAGGTCCGCTCTCAGCCGACCTGCAAGCAGACCTCGACCGGCGCAACCGCATGACCGATGCCGGCCTGCCCTATTCGTTTGACAAGTGGGACGGCTATCCAGCTGCCCGGCAGCGCCTCTATGACAGCGCCCGCGCCGCCAAGGCCAACCTCGTCACGCTGACAGGCGACAGCCACAACGCCTGGGCCTTTGATCTCGCAGACAAGGCCGGCGCAATCGGCGTCGAGTTCGCCGGCCAGAGCGTGTCATCCTATGGCTTCGAGCGCCGATTCACCGGCGAGCCGGCGCGCATCGCCGCCGACTTCATGGCCGCCAACCCGAACCTCAAGTGGATGGACGCAAGCCAGCGCGGCTACTTCACGCTCACTCTCACGCATGACCGCGTCGAGGCCGAGTATATCTTCGTTCCAGCCACCGGCGGCCGCTCCGCTGTCGCGACCGGCAAGAAGGTGCTTGTCGCCGAACACGGCGCGCGGAAACTGTCGGCCTAAAACCGCCCGCCGGTCTTGAAGCCACCGCCACCGCCGATACGGCCGCCTGTCTTGAACCCACCGCCGCCGGAACTGCCGCCGCCTCCGCCCCAACCGCCGCCGCCCCATCCCCCACCGCCCCAGCGGCTGCCGCGCACGGCCGCCTTGATCACCTCGCCGATGATGACGCCGGCGACGACGTCGCCCATGCCGCCTCCGCCAACACCGATATTCCGGCCGCGCCGCGGCCCGCCGAAATAGTCGTCGTCGTTGCGAGGCGCCTGCTGGATCGTCGCCTTGATCGCGCGCCACAGCGCCTCGCCATCCGGCGCGGGTCCCTTGCCATAGGCCTCAAGCGCCGCCTCGAACGCGCCGCGCAGCACCATCACATAGGGACTGTCGAGCCCTGCTTCCTTGAACCGCCTGCGCACGCCTTCCAGCGTATCGACACCCGCGCGCCGCCGCGCCGGCAGCGCTTCGACATTGCGCCAGTTCACATCCATCTGCAGCTCTTCGGTACGCAGCTTGATCAGCGCATCGACGATCCGGTCATCGTCCGGCGTCGTTGTTTCCGCAGCGAGCACTTTGAGATCCGGGAAACTCGCCTTCGCCAGCCCGTCCTCGATCACCTTGCGCGCTTGCTCCTGCGGCCCCGCATCGCCGCTCGCCGCCCGTTCCTGCTGCTCGCGCAGGCCGCTGTGCTTCGCCTCGGCCACCGCCAGGTCGCTGTCGAGCTGCTTCAGCTTCTCCTTCGCTGTCACCAGCTCGCCCGCCAGCTTCGCCGCGCCACGCTCTTCGAGCTTCTGCGACTCAAAACGCTCGATCGCCGCCTGCGCCTCGGCTTCCTCCAGCTTCATGCTGGCAAGGTGCTCCGCGATGCGGTCCGGCAGCTCGGTGAGACGCGTGTAGTTCAAGTACGCGTCGTCATACCGGCAAAGCTTTGCGACCCAATTGTCGAGCATTCGGGAGAGACCGCCCTTGCGGTACTCGCTCGTGCGCAACTTTCGCTGCCACACGTAAGAGAACAGCGGATCGCTCTCGTAAGGCTTGCCCTTCTCGGCTCGATCCGTCTTCGCCAGCTCCAGCTTCTGCTCGGCGCGCAGGGCGACCGCCTTCGCATCCTCGAAACCCTGCTTCAGCGCGAGATAGCCCGGATCGGTCTGCACCTCCTCTTCGACCTTCGCCGTCAGCGCTTCATAGGCATGCAGCGCCGTGTCGACATCAGCCTCGCCTGCCCGTCGCTTCGCTTCGGCGTCCTGCAACAACTGCTCGGCCTTGGTCACTTCGCCGCCGATGTTCGCAACGAACGCCTCGTGCGCGGCCAGCAGGCGGTTGGCTTCCTGCTCGGCGAGATCAAGCGACTTGTCGGCGCCTGTCTTGATGATGTCGAGCCGGATCTTCGCCAGCTCGCGATAGCTTTCGGCCTTCAGGCGCGTGAGGTCGGCGCGCCGGCGCGAATGCCCATCCGCCGCCTGCGCCGCCGCATCGAATTCCGCACGCGCGCCGGAGGTCAGCGTGTCCAACCGGTGGAGCGCATCGCGGCCCGTGATGACGTCGTCATACACCGGCATGGTCAGTCATCCTTCCAGTCGGTGATAGCCCCGCCCGGCGTCGGCTCCGTGAAGCGCGGCTCCAACTCGCCCCGCGCCTTGTGACCGAGAATGTCATCCGTGATGATCCCACCGGTCGCGGCCTTCTCGGCTCCCAGCTTGTCGAACGTCTCCTTGGAAACGCGCTGCGCCCACTTGGTGACGGTTTCGGTCTTCTGGTCCTCGATGTTGGTGACCGGCACCTTGAGAATGCGCCCGCCCGGGGCCACCGGCTCGACGATGATGTAGTAGTTCATCGCGTTCGGATTGCTCTTCGACTGCCGCCAGAAGCCCGTGTCTTCATTCGGGCGCGCCACGATCCGCAGGTCATATTCCTGGGCCAGCTTCCCGTTCATATCCTTCAGGAGCGTCACCTGCGCACGCGCTGCGCCATGATCGTCGTTCGCGACCGCGCGTTGTCCTTCAGCAGCAATATTGCCAAGCTGCGCATCCACGGCCGGATCTGCCGCAAGCGCCTGCCCCTCGGCCAGCAACCGCGAAATCTCTGCCGGCATCTGGCTCCACTCGCGCGCCTGCGGGATCGCCCAGAACACCTGCCACCCGATGACGAGCGCGACGACGGCGCCCGTGAACGTCGCCGCAGCGGGTAACCAGTTCTTCCTGCTGACATATAGCTTCGCCAGCTTCACGGAGAACGTATCCGCCGGCGGCTTGTAGACGAAACGCTGCTCGGCCAGCGCCTTGACGCCGTCCTTCAGGATCTTGTCGGGCACCTCGATGCCCTGGGCGCCATAGATTTCCTTCAACCGCGCGATCAGCTGTTCCTCGCGCGCGTCCTCGTTCAGCTCCTGGTCGACGATCCGCACGCGATGGCGCAACGTGTCGACCACATCCATGGCCAACATAACATCGTCGAGCTTCCGGGGTTCTTCAGTCGTGTTTGGCTGCAAGGCGGGGGTCGTCACCCCCGCCTTCACCGGAACAGTCGTGTCGCTCATGAGGCCATTGCTCAGGAAGTACGCGCGATCAGGGCGGCCGCGGCGCCCTGCTCAATCAGGTGCGCCATGCGTTTCTTGCCATCCTCGACAGCGTCGCGGATCTCCTTCGAGTTCTCGGTCGCCAGCTTGCGCATCTCGGCGATGATGCCGATCGAGCGCTCCTGGTAAGAAACCACCGAGTCCACCAGCTTCTTCACGGCCGCCGCCGAGATCGTCGGCCCGTAACCGGCCTTGAGCGCAGCTTCCTGAACCTTGCTGCCGATCTCGCTCAGCGTTTCGAGCGACTGGTCGATGCCCTTCTTCATGCTCTCCAGCGTCTGGGTCGATTCATGCAGGCCGAACATGCCCGTGAACGTCGCCGACAGCGCCGTCAGCACGACCTCGTTGGTGCCGAAGAAAGACACCGACTGCGCATAGATGCGCTCCTTGGCGTTCGTGGTCTGCACCAGCCGCGCCATGATCACTTCGGACGTGTTGTAGCCGATGGTGATGTTATCCGAGAGGTCCTTGGCGACCTGGTAGCGGCCTTCCTCGGCCTGCAGGCGACGCAGCTCCTCGTCGCGCGCCAGCTCCAGCTTCGAACGCTCCGCCGGCTCGGCGCCGGCATAGGCGGCGACGGCGTCGGAGGCCGTCTTCATTTTCGCCCGGGCGTCGTTGAGCCTTTCTTCCGCCGTCTTCAAGACATCGAGCGCGAGGACTTCCGAGTTCTTCAGGGCGCCGCGGAAGTCCATGTAGGCTTCGAGGATCAACCGCTCTTTCTCGATCTGGGTCTTCGTGTCCTTCTGGACGTCCAGATACGTGTCCTTGATCTTGTCGAAGCGCGCCGCGATGTCTCCGCGCGTCATCTTCATCCAGACATTGGACCACCGCTCCATCGTGGAGATCTTGCCGTCGGCATACTGATCCACGAGGCCCTTGGCGTCGTCGCGGATCGAGTTGAACGCGTTGGTTATCTGCTGATAGCGCTCGCCCACCGTGATCGCCGAGATGTGCTCGCGCACCACGTCGTTGAACACCGACATCTGGTCGAGCGTACGCGCGATCGTCGTCACTTTTTCCGGCTGCAGATCGGTGATCTGGTTGAGAAGCGCCACCACAGGCGCCACTTCGCCCTTCTTGTCGGGAAGCAGCCCAAGCTGCCGGAGCGTGCCGACTGCCTTGTCGAGATACTGGAGCGCTGTGGGGCTACCCGCCATTTTTCTTGTCTCCCTGACCCTGCGCCGGGGGATGCGGCGCGCATTACGACAATACGTGCTCCCATTCCCTGCGTCTGCAAGGGACTAGGCGCACAATTTTTTCGATATTCGATATCGTTTGCAGTTGCACGACGAACGCGCCTACTCCTTCCCTTAACGCGAGAAGAGGTGTGGGAAAGCATGATCCGTCACGCATTAACACCATTGCTGTTCCTGCTTGCCGCGTGCGCCAGCACGCCGGAAGCAACGCCGCAACAGCTGCGTGACCGCGTCGCCGCCTTCGCGCAGCCGACACAGGAGGGCCGCCTCGCCGCGCTGAAGGCGCAGCTCGACGCCGCAGGGCTGCCTTTCACGGTCGAGGAATTCGCGGGGAACCGCCCCTCGCCTGCGCGCGGCTACAACGTCACCGTCCGCACTGGCCCTGCGACCGGCAAGGAGATCCTGCTCGTCGCCCACTACGACGCCGTCGTCCTTCCCAATGGCAAGCTCGTGGATGGCGTCGTCGACAACGCCGCGTCCGTCGTCGCGATGATCGAGGCGACGCGCCGCCTCGCCGGCAAGACGAAGCATCCGATCCGCTTGCTTCTCACCGACCAGGAAGAACTCGGCCTCGTCGGCGCCCGGGCGTGGAAAAATGCCAACGGCGTGGCCAATCTCGCCGCCGTCATCAATGCTGACGTCAACGCCTATGGCGACACACTCATGTATGGCCTCAACAATGGCCCACAGTCCGCCGGTATCAATAAAACGATCGGCGAACTTTGCGCCGCCCGCAAGGCTTCGTGCCTGGACTTCCCGGACTACCCGCCAAGCGATGATCTCATCTTCTCCGGCTCCGGCGTTCCCACCGTTTCGCTCGGCTTCTTGCCGAGAGCCGAAGCGGCGCAGATGAAAGTCATGCTGAAGAACCCGACCAGCCAACCGAGCCCGGACGCGATCCCCGCGATCTTCAACATACTGCACACCCCACAGGACACGATGGCGCACGTCGATCCGGCGACGCTCGTCGCGGCGGCGGATTTCTTCACCGCGCTGACGCTGAAACTTGACGCCGAACTGCCCTGACCGACAGCGCCTGCGGATGTAATCTGTCTGTCATCCAATAGCGGCTTGCTTCCTCGGCGATGGAGCGCGACAACGCCGCAAAGCTCAGGAGCGCTCCCACATGGCCCGTACCGCCCTCGTCACCGGCTCCACCTCAGGCATCGGCGAAGGCGTCGCCCGCGCGCTCGCCGCTGCCGGCAACAACATCGTGCTCAACGGCTTCGGCGACGCTGCCGCGATCGAAACCATTCGCGCCTCCATCGAGGCCGACAGCAAGGTGAAGTGCATCTATTCTGCCGCCGACATGACGAAGCCCGAGCAGATCGAAGCGCTGTTCGCCACCGCCGCCGATGCCTTCGGCCAGATCGACATCGTCGTGAACAATGCCGGCGTCCAGCACGTTTCGCCCATTGAGGATTTCCCGGTCGACAAGTGGAACCTCATCATCAACCTGAACCTCAACTCCGCCTTCCACACCACGCGCCTCGCCTTCCCCGCGATGAAGAAGCAGAAGTGGGGGCGGATCATCAACATCGCGTCCGCACACGCGCTGGTCGCCTCGCCGTTCAAGAGCGCCTACGTCTCGGCCAAGCACGGCCTTCTTGGCATGACCAAGACGATCGCGCTTGAAGGCGCGACCTTCGGCATCCGCTGCAACGCCATCTGCCCGGGCTATGTCCACACACCGCTGGTCGACGGCCAGATCAACGACACAGCCAAGGCGCGCAACATGACGCCCGAGCAGGTGATCAACAATGTGATCCTGGCTGCGCAACCGACCAAGGAATTCGTGAAGGTGACGGACATCGCACAGCTGGCCGTCTTCCTGACGAGCGATGCCGCCAACCAGATCAACGGCGCGGCCCTGTCGATCGACGGCGGCTGGGTCGCGCAATAGGCGCTATTTGGCGACGAATGATTGCGGCGGAGCCGTACGCCGCCGTTCCTTGAGCTTGCGGCCGATCCAGCTCCGCACCGGCGTGTCGTAGAAGCGCTCGACGGCTGCCGCCAGCGCGATCGACGCGACCAGAAGTCCGACGCCGATCCACGGCCCGTGTTTCACAATGTCCGGATGCTTCCAGGCGATGCGCTCGAACAGGGCAAGCATCGGGAAGTGCAGCATGTAGATCGGATATGACAACGCCCCTGCCCGCGCGCACAGCTTGTGCAGGAAACGCGGCGGCTGGACCAGCATCGCCAGCCAGATCAGCGCGGGTCCATAGATGAGCGCGACGAAAAGCTGGACGGGCAGCTTGATCGTCTCGGGAACCAGCAGCGCCGTGACCGGGATGGGCGTCAGGATGATCAGGCAGGCCCACGCGCTGATCCTGCGCGGTGGCGCCTTCGGCGATCCCGCAAGCCGGAACATCTGTACGCCCATGAAGAAGCCGAACCCGGCGCGTGGGAAGCCGCCCCACACATGGGCCTGCGACCAGCCGACATGCGCCTCGCCATAGTGATAGGTCGACACTACCATCGCCGCGGCCATCAGAATCACCACCCCGATCAGCACGCGCATCGAGAGGAAACGGAAGATCAGGATGTAGAGCAGGTTCGCGCACAGCTCGAAGAACAGCGACCAGGATGGCCCGTTCAGCGTGAAGATCGAAACCTCGTTCGTGTTCAGCGACGGCAGCATCAGGAATTGCGGTACGATCTCGAGCGCGATGGTTCCGGATGATTTGTGATCGTCCTGCCAGGCGATGATATGGACGCACAGCCCCATCACGAGACCGATGAGGAAGATCGGATAGAGCCGGATCACACGCTGCAGCATGAAGCCGCCAACCGTCATCCCGCGCCGGATGCGTGGCTCGAATGCGTAGGCGATCACGAACCCGCTGAACACGAAGAACATGTCGACGAGATACGGCGTCAGCTGGATCTGCATGGGCAGGCCGCCCCAGAAGATCAGGCAATGACCGATCACCACCAGGACAGCGCCAATGCCGCGCATGCCATCCAGCGTCATGAACAACGACTCGTCGGGCCTGGTAAGGTTCGACACGCGCACTGCTCCGCTTTGCCGTAGCGGCTGCAACGATCGGGCCATTAAGTGCTAAAGGCACGTTTTGATGCGTTTTTCTTCGATCGCCTGGGATGCGCTGATCAAACAGGATTGGTTACGGGGCGGCGACTGACGGCTGTTCTGCAGCGACTTTCGGACGGGGTCCGAACAACTTCGTCAGGGCTCGCCTGACCGGCCGATCATAATACTTCTCGGCAGCAATGGAGATCGCCAGCACGACCACCAGCGCGACGATGCCGCCGGCGGGGGCCGTATCCGTCAGGAACGTCGACTTCCAATCGATGCGTTCGTAAATCTCTCGGATCGGCTGCTGCAGGATATAGACGGCGTAGGAGATCTGCCCCGCCACAAGGCACGCGCGCGTGAGCATCTCCGGCGGGCGGATCGACTGGCCCAGCAGCAGTAGCGGCAGGAACAACGCAAAGGCGAGTGTGAGATCGATGAAGGGCCGCATCTCGGCCGACGCCGGGATGAAACACACGAGCGGCAACAGCAGCAGCATCGGAATGGCGAACCAGCTGACTGGCCGATCGGCGGTCTTGGGCGATCCGGCAATCCGGTAAGCCAGCACGCCGACGAAGAAACCGAACCCGGCGCGCGGGAAGCCGCCCCACCAAGTCGCCCAGTCCGATCCGACGCCAAGGAAGCCGAAATGGAAAACGGTAAACGTCAGGATGACGCCGAGAACGACCACGAGGCCGATGAGCACGCGCATCGTCAGCCAGCGGAAGATCAGGACGTAGACCAGGTTAACCACGAGCTCGAAGAACAGCGTGTAGGCCGGCGTGTTCAGCGAATACATGTCCTTCGTATGGAGGAACTCCGGGGATGGCAGCATGAACAGCTGGGGGATCAGCCGGATCGTGTAGAGGCTGACCCGGTCGCCCGCATTAGCGTCGCCGACAGTGATCGCAATCACAATCACATAAACGCCGATCGTTCCGAGGAGATAGAGCGGAAACAGCCTGATCAGGCGTTGGAGCATGAACTCGCCGGCGCTCATGCCGGCGGCAAAGCGCGGCTCATAGGCATAGGCAAGGACGAACCCGCTCATCAGGAAGAACGCGTCAACGACGATATTCCCGCTCTGGGGCATGGGCAGACCCCACGACGTGATCGTGTGGCCCATCAGGACCATGATGGCCCCTAGCCCCCGCACGCCGTCGAGCAGCACAAATGATCGTTCGGCTTTCGACCTGATATTCATTGGAATTGTGGAACTTCCCCGGGACCGTTGAGGACGGACAGCAATGACCATGCCCAAGCGCGAGCCGGAATACTACAGAAAAGTAATGTTTGAAACACGAGCCTGTGAAGGTGTGACTTTTCGCCTGAACGGGGAAATCGACCGGCGTTTCGCTTAGAAGTGCGCGCTACCGATTTGTATCAACCGAAGGGCACGACCTTGTTGTCGCTGTCGTGTCCGATATCGGCGCGCCCCAGATAGGGAATGCCGGAGCGTTCGCACCAGAAACGCGCGACTTCTTCCTCATTCAGCTCGAAGTCCGGATCATTCTTCGGAACCGCTGAACACCGTCCCAGCCTGATCCCCGCACAGCGTCTGACGTGATCGTTCGATGTCACATGATAAAAGTAGCGGTCGATCCGATACATGTACTCACCGACATCCTCGAGCATGAGCACGTGCCCTTCGAGCTTTGGCTCAAGCGGCGTGCCGAGAAGCTGGCTCAGGATCGTCAGGTTGAACGCCAGGTTCGGATGGCCAGGCGTCACGCCCCGCTCGAGCGATGAGGATGCGCCATCGAGCAGCCACGCCAGCCCACGTTTCACCGCCTGCTCGCCCTCCTCACGGATCAGGTCCACCGGCATCGGCCCGTGCGCGACATGCGGAAAGCCAGCCTTGTAGAGTCCCGCCAGAAGAAAACCTCCATCGGAATAGCCGAGCCATTTCTTCTTCCGCGCCGGCGCTGTCATCCGCGGGATCGCATACTCCGCCACCCGGCACGCGCCATATCCGCCCCGCGCGAGCCACACTGCGTCCACCGCCGGATCGTTGGCGACTTCGACCAGCGCCGCGATCCGTTCCTCGTCCGTGCCTGCGAAATGCCCTGCCTGCCGGAAGCACTGCGGATGAAACACCAGTTCTGCCCGCCCGCTGGACGCCGACTTTACCAGCTCCGAAGCTTTCTGCGCCATGTTGGGCGACATGCGGGTTCCGGGGGCCACGGACCCGATACGGAACACCTTTTCACTTGACCCCATGCGTCACCCGCTGAGACACCCGAATGATGTCCGACTCAAAGACTGCCCTTGCCCACTCGGGACCCTACTTCTTCTGCGGCATCGGCGGCAGCGGAATGTTGCCGCTCGCCCTCATCGTCAAGGGCCGCGGCTATGACGTCGAGGGTTCGGACCGCTCGCTCGACGCCGGCCGTACGGCTTCGAAGTTCGACTTCCTGAAAGCCCGTGGCATCGGCCTCCACCCTCAGGACGGCTCGGGCGTCACCCGCAAAGAGCAGCTCCTCGTCACCTCCGCCGCTGTCGAAGACACAGTGCCGGACGTTGTCGCCGCAAAACAGCTTGGTTGCCCGCAGGTGAAACGTCCCCAGCTCCTCGCCGAGCTGGTCAACTCCGCAAAAGTCTCGATCGCGGTCGGCGGCACGTCGGGCAAGTCCACCACCACCGGCATGATCGGCTGGATCCTCTACGCCACGCGCCGCGATCCCACAGTGATGAACGGCGCCGTGATGAAAAACTTCGTCGCCGGCGATACGCCCTTCGCTTCCGCCATCGTCGGCGAAGGCGACATCTTCGTCTCGGAAGTCGACGAATCTGATGGTTCGATCGCTCTCTACAACCCGACCATCGCTGTGCTGAACAACATCGCCCTCGACCACAAGTCGATGGACGAGCTCCGCAGGCTCTTCACCGACTTCATCACCAAGGCGCAAGCCGTCGTCCTCAACCTCGACAACGACGAAACACGCCGCCTCCACAACGCAGTCAAACACCCCCAGGCGCTCACCTACTCGCTGACAGACACCAACGCGGACTTCTCCATCTCCGATCTCGTGACGCAGCCCGACGGCCAGTCCTGCATCGTCACCGAGAAGGCAACCGGTGAGCGCCAGCGCATCTGCCTGCAGACGCCAGGCCGCCACAACCTCTCCAACGGCCTCGCCGCCATCGCCGCCGCCCGCGCCTGCGGCCTGTCCTTGCGCGAAGCCACAATGGCGCTCATGAACTTCGTCGGCATACGCCGGCGTCTTGAGGTCGTGGGAACGGCCAAAGACATCACCGTCATCGACGACTTCGGCCACAACCCCGACAAGATCGCCGCGACCCTTTCCACTCTGCACCAATTTCCCGGCCGCCTCCTCGTCATGTGGCAGCCGCACGGCTACGGCCCGATCCGCCAGATGAAAGACCAGTTCATCGAGATGTTCGCGCGCGACCTCGCCCCGCAGGACATACTGCTGATGCCCGAACCCGCCTATTTCGGTGGAACCGTCGACCGCTCGATGGGCTCGAACGTCATCGCCGAAGGCGTCATGGCCCACGGCAAGCAGGCCTACGCCCTCCCCGACCGGCCCGCCTGCGGCGACCGCCTCGTCGAACTGGCGCAGCCAGGCGATCTCATCGTGGTGATGGGCGCCCGCGACGACACGCTCTCCGAGTTCGCGGCCGACCTGCTGAAGCGCGTGAGCGAGAAGCCGTTCTAGCTCGACGTGCCTTGCCGTCGAGCCAGGCGCGTAGTCCGGAGAGACTTCTTAAACGTCGCACAGGGCTTTCGGCCAATGTGAGGCGCATCGGCTGGCCACCCGCAGGACGCATCAGCTTAGGGACCGTTGCTGGGCCTGTCCCTGGACCTGTCCTGCTGTTTGCCATCGGACTGATCCTCGGGCTTCTCCTCGGGCCCGTCGTTTGGACCGTCGTTGGCCCTGTCGTTGGGTCTGTCGTTGGGTCTGTCGTTGGGTCTGTCGTTGGGTCTGTCGTTGGGCTTGTCCTGCGGTCTATCCTTGGCCGACATCCCGAATGTCAGCGTATAGCGCAACGGGAGACCAGCGACCGGCTCGCCTTCGAACGAGGGCGCCCGGTAGCGAATGTCCTTCATCACCAGGAGGCCCACTTCGCCGAGCCCGACATTGGCCGGCTTTTCTGATTTGACATGACAGTTCACCGCCCGCCCCTTCGCACTGATTGTGCAAAGCACTTCGACGACGCCAGCCGTAGAATTCTCAAGACCGAAATGCTCCGAAATCCCATCGCCATCGAGAGCGTCGGGATTTTCAAGTTCCTCAGCATCCTTGTCGATCATGATCGGCTCGGGCTTGGGCAGGCGGCTCGGGGGTTTGCGCGTGGACGGTTTGAGATCAGGCGCCGACAGTCCGAAGGATTCAAAGTAAGGAACCACATCGGCATTGATCGCCAGGGCGTCCGACATGTCCTTGGCCTTGCCCGGGTTTGGCGCCTCCGTCGTCAGCGTTGACACGAGCCCCTTTCCGAAGAGCGCGTAGGCATCGTCCGGCGAGGCGGCGAGTATTTCCCGGAAGTGACCGAGAGCGACGTCCGGCTCTCCAAGACGCAAGGCGACGATACCGGCATACTGCCGCATCAGCAGGGAGTCCGGGGTCATCTCGAGTATCTTCTTGCAGGCGATATCTGCCTGCGTCGTGGCGAAGGTTTTGACCCCTGATGGAACCTTGCCGAGCCGCTCGACAGCCTCGCGACACTCCCGCCGTGCAAAGCGCCGCTTCTGGGCCTCGGTGGCGTCAGCGGGAAGAATGGCAGGCGGCCTTGTGCCACCCGCCCGCGGGCTGACCATCATGGGCGGGTTGGGTCGGGAAGCTACGGGGGCGCCCGGCCAATTCGTGTTCCCAATGCCGTTCAGGAGGCCGCCCCCGATAACGACGATGCTCGGTATGATGACCAACGCCATGAAGATACCCGAGAGGGTAGCAGAGATGCGACGCGCGATCGGCGCTCGCTTCGCCCACCACTCGACGGCCTCGCGATTGAGCGAGTCGAGAACAACGTGATTGCGTGCGCGGATATAGTGGAGAAACTCCATGACGCGCTTGGCGTGCCTGATGCTGACAATCTTGTTGAACCAGCTGCGCTGCGAGGGCGCGCGCATGCTTTCACGCCAGCCAATGTGATATTCGCTCCGCGGATCCTTGAATCGGTCGATGAACCCCTTGGCCGCCTGTTCTTCCTCAATGTGCTTGGAAAGGTAGAGAGCGTGCTGGACGGCGCCGTTGCGCTCGCTTACCCGCTCGTTGTCCCACTTGAAGAAGTAGATGGCGGAATCAAAGAGTGGATCCGAGGCTGGCCGCGAGCCGATCAACATCCGGGCAATCCACTGCTCGGTCGCGGTAAAGACGTCCAGCTGCACCATCGCCGGAGACTTCAGAACGCGGTTCAGCGCCTCCAGCTTCTGGTCCGTCGAACGGCCTTCCTGCAGCGCCTCATGAAGACGCTGGCACAGGACGTCATGATCGCGCCGGGCGCTTTCATGTGGATCGGATGTCGCAATCTCCGCTTGGGCATGGGCAAAGCCCGGCGCTTGAGGGGCTTGAGGCTTGAATGAAGGCGCCTCATCTGAAGATGTGTCGAGGCTCAGGTATTCTCCACCTGCCGCCCCGTCATCGCTCTCGGCATCCTCCCCTTCCGTCTCTTCCGGAGGATAGGCAAGCATGTAGCGGGCGTGGCTGAGCGCACGCTCATAGGCTTCGCGCAGTTTCTTGAAACCGTCAGGATCATCCTCCGGGTTGGTCACCCGGAGCCTGTTCGCATAGGCGCGACGAACATCCGCCTCGCTTGTTGTCGGCGCGATGCCGAGGATCTCCCAGTAGTTCGCGTGCATCAAAGGAAAGCCTCGCCCTCGATGCTGTCGAGAAAGCGATGAATCTGCTTTTGCGCCGCCTCGATTGCGCGCGGATCCTGTTTCTCGACCACGCCGTCGAACTCGCTCATGGCGCGTCCGATTTCTTCGCGAACGGGGCCGATGGCATTCTCGTAACACCGTCCGGCGCGCGCAACCGTCGCACGGACGACGTCCGTGTCACGTGGATGAATCTTGAGCTTCGCAAGTTCGGACCGGCGCGCGTCGATTTCAGCCGGATCGACGCCCTCGCGGTCGACGATCACGAGTTGCCGGCTCTGCTTCGTCTCAGGAACGTGCAGATCGACTTCAAGAAGACCGTTGATGTCGTAACTGAAGCGGCACGTGATCTGAACCTGGCCGGCGGGCTTGCGCGGAACGCGAATGCTGATGCGCCCGAGATAGACGTTGTCCTTAACCCAGCGAGACTCCCCCTGGAAGATCGGGAACTCGACCTCCTCCTGATTGTCCTTCAACGTCGTGTAGACCTGCTCGCGACTGGCCGGAATGACGGAGTTGCGTTCGATGAGCGGAGAGAAGACGCCCTGGACAAAGGCGCCTGAGGAATTCTGGTCGGTGGTCTGGACGCCAAGCGTGTAGGGACAGACATCGGTCAGCACGACTTCGGAAAGGGCCGCATCGCGCGCCTTGAGCGCCGCCTGGACTGCAGCGCCCCGCGCGACGGCTTCGTCGGGGTTCACGGTAGCGGAGGGAAAGCGCCCGAACATCTTGGTGACGGCGCGCCGAACGATCGGCATCCGCGTCGCACCGCCAACGAGCACGATTTCGTCCAATCCTTCCGATGTGACCTGGCTGTCGCGCATCGAACGAAGCACGGGTTCACGCATGCGGGCGAGCAGTGCTTCGCAATCGCGCTCATAGGCTTCAGCCGTGACGTTCATGTCGAACGTCTTGTCCTTCCAGACGACTGAAAATGTCGCCTCCTGCCGGTCGGTAAGCTGCCGGCGGGTCCGCTCGGCTGCTTCACGCAGTTTCTGGTACATCGCTTCGCGATGATCAGCCCCTACTTCGAGCTGCTCGCCGAATTGCCGCTTCGCCTTCTCGATCAGGACAGCGTTGAAATCCTCCCCGCCAAGCCGGTTGTCGCCGGCAGAGGCCCGGACCTCGATGACGCCCTCGAAGATTTCGAGAATGGAGACATCGAACGTCCCGCCGCCAAGATCGAAAACCAGGAACCGGCTCGGCCGGTCGCGCCGATGGATGCCGTAGGCGAGTGCTGCCGCGGTCGGCTCATTGATGAGACGCTCGACCTTGAGTCCCGCCAACAGGCCCGCCTGCCGGGTGGCGTTGCGCTGCTTGTCGTTGAAATAGGCCGGCACCGTGATGACGGCCTCGGTCACGGTCTCGCCCAGATAGGCTTCGGCGTCCCGTTTGAGGCTGGCGAGCATCAGCGCAGACAATTCCTCGGGCTTGAAGGAACGCCCCCCGAGCGTGGTGACATGGTTCGTACCCATGTAGCGCTTGAAGGCCGTCACGGTGCGATGCGGGTGGGTTGATTGCCGTTCCCGCGCCGGCAGGCCGGTCATGACCTCGCCCTTCTCATCGAGGCTGATGGCTGAAGGCGTCAGGAGATGACCAAGACTGTTTGGGATCATCTCGATCTCGCCGTTCCGAAAAATGGCGCAGGCACAGTTCGTCGTGCCAAGATCAATGCCGATGATCACGTATTCCCCCAGACGAGCGGTTTTCCCCGCCCCAGAAGCCCGGCCAGGTTCGACTGCCGCCAGCTTCCCAAAGCTACAAACGCGATCATCTTTAGAGACAAATCTTCCTGCAGCAAGAAGCCCCAAAGGCTAATCAGGCCGCTTCTGACTTGGCTCCCGCGCCGCGCGGGCGAGAGGCGCTGGACTCTCGCTCGCAGGTTGCAACTTCCCCTCGATAACCAATCCCATGCGAGCCGACTTGGGATTGGCGCACCTGGATCGGCGGGCGGCGGGCGGCGGGCGAGGTGACGATTTCAAGACACGGGATCGCCCGTCCATCCACCAGGCTCGAAGCCAGGCGCCGCCGCACCCCCGTGTCCCGCCGCCATATTGGCGCCCCAGCCTCCTTCCCGTTAGTCTCTCAACAACGGGGACAAGAGGAAAAAATCATGGCCATCCGCATAGTCGCGCTCTGCGCCACCGCCCTGATCGCAGCCGCCGCCTGCACGCAGCAAGCAGCGCAACAGGCCGCCTGGGATCCCGCCGCCGCGAAGAAGGCCGCCTCCGCCTATGACGCGCGCATCATCCGGGACCACTTCGGCGTCCCGCATATCTACGGCAAGCGCAACGCGGATGTCGTCTTCGGCCTCGCCTATGCGCATTCCGAAGACGACTGGAAGAACATCGAGGAAGTCATCCGCTCCAGCCGCGGCACGCTGGCGGAAATCGTCGGCGAAGCCGGGGCGAAGTCGGACGACTTCATCCTCTCGCTTGGCAATACCGAGATCGTGAACCGCGACTACGATGCGAAAGTCTCAGCTGAAGCCAAGGCCATCGCCGAAGGTTACGCCGCCGGCGTCAATCTCTGGTGCGCCGAACATCCCGACACGGGCTGCGCCCGCACCATGCCCATTCGCGGCCAGGACATCATCGCCGGCTACGCCAACCGTCCGCCCTCCTTTTACGGCCTCGATGGCGAGATCGACGCGCTGCTCACCGGCAAGGCCAACCTCGAAATGTCCACCCGCGCTGCCCTGCTCGATATCCCCGATGACGTCGAACTCGGCTCCAACGAGATCGCCATCGCCCCCTCGCGCGCCGCCGACAAGCACACGCGCCTCGCCATCAACTCGCACCAGCCGTATGAGGGCCGCGTCGCCTGGTACGAGGCGCGCCTGAAATCCGAGGAAGGCCTCGACATCATCGGCGGCGTCTTTCCCGGTACACCGCTGATCCTGCACGGCGCCGGGCCGAAGCTCGGCTGGGCCGCCACGGTCAACAAGCCGGATGTCTATGACTTCTTCAAGCTTACTGTCGACGACCCGAAGGCGCCAACGAAGTACCAGATGGATGGCCAGTGGAAGGATCTGCGCCACCACCTCATCAGCTACAAGGTGCTGAAGGATGGCAAGCTCGATACCGTCGAGCGCATGGCCTACTGGTCCGAGCACGGCCCCGCCTTCGTCACCGACAAGGGCGTCTTCGCCGTCTCCTTCACCAGCAATGGCGAGCTGCACTATCTCGACCAGTATCTCGCGATGAACCTCGCGCAGACGGTCGACGACTGGCGCGCCGCGCAGATCAAGTACAACGCCATCCCGAGCGTGAACTACGCGGTTGCCGACTCACAGGGCCACATCGCCTATTTCTGGAACGCCCACATGCCCAAGCGCGAGGAAGGCTGGGACCGCAAGAAGATCCTCCCGGGCGACACCTCCGCGACCCTCTGGAAAGGCTTCGAGCCGGTCGAGTCCCTGCCCGCCGTCATCAACCCGAAGTCCGGCTATGTGGTAAACTCCAACCACACGCCCTTCCTTGCCTCGGGTCCTGACGACAATCCGAAGCCGGCCAACTACCCGGCGAGCTACGGCGTTGACACCAACCTCACCAATCGCGGCCTGCGCGCGCAGGAGCTCATCGGCGCCGACACGTCGATCACGCGCGAGGAGTTCATCGCCTACAAGATGGATGACAGATATTCGTCCGGCTCGCAGGTGATGAAGATGGTCGCCGACCTCAAGACCGTCGACCCGAAAGGCGACAAGGATCTCAAGGCCGCGCTCGACGTCGTGAAGGCGTGGGATGGTTCGGCTGACATGAAGAACCGTGCCGCCGCTCTCGCCATCTTCACCGGCCAGGCCACGATGGGCGGCCAGATTCACGATCCCTACGATCGCGACAAGGCTATCGTCGCGCTGAAGGACATAGCCGCCCAGCTCAAGGCTGCCACCGGCCGCATCGACCCCGAATGGAGCGAAGTGAGCCGCATCCAGCGCGGCGACCAGTCATGGCCCACCAATGGCGGGCCCGACACGTTGCGCGCCGTCTACGCCGCCGGCGATCTTGCGAAGGAGAAATTCCGCCACGGCCGCGCTGGCGACACCTACATCGTCATCGCCGACTGGGCGCCGGATGGCTCCTACACACTCGACACCATCCACCAGTACGGCTCGGCCACCAACGATGCGTCCTCGCCCCACTATGCCGACCAGGCGCCCCTGTTCGCCGCCGGACAGTTCAAGCGTCCGCCGATGGAACTGGATGCGTTGCTTAAGGAAGCCGAGCGCGACTACCGGCCGGGGAAAGCGGCGGCGAAATAGCCGCTATTTCTTCCCGACTTTCTTCTCGAGCTCCTCGAGCCGCGCGCGCAGCGCCTTCAGCTCGGCCGCGTCGGCAGCCGGCTCGGATGCTTCGGCCTTCTTCGGCGCCGCACCGCCCATGCCGGGCATTGCACCGCCCCAGAAGCTGGCGAGCCGCTTCTGGTATTCGCGCTGCATCTCCTGCATCGCCGCCGGATCGAACACGTTCCATGGCTGGGCGCCCATCGCTCCGGACATGCCAGACATCGCGCCCGTCATCTGGCTCGCGATCTGTTCCTGTTGCGAGCGGATGAACGCGACGGACTGCTCGAACAGCCCGGTCATCATCTCGGACGCCTTCGACTGGTGCAGCCGGATCATGTCCATCATCAGGTCGGCCGACAGCATCGCGCCCGTCGTCTGCCCTTCCTGGTCCATGATGATCTGCAGCAGGACCTGCCGCGTCACATCCTCGCCCGTCTCGGTGTCTTCCACGCGGATGTTCGCGCCCTTGCGCACCATCTCGGCCACTTCCGGCAGGCGGACGTAGGAGGAGGAATTCTTGTTGTAGAGCTTCCGGCTGGGATACCGGCGCAGTTCGATGGTCTCGGGCTCGCTCATATCAATGTCTCAGGCTTCTATCTGGACAGCCAATCGCGGACGGCCCCGTAGAACACGTCCGGCTGGTCAAACATTACGTAGTGACGCGCGTTGTCGATTCTAAGCCTCAGGACACGCTGCAGCCCGGCATAGGTCGAGGCATAGACCTGATCGAGGCCCAGCTTGCTTGCCGGGCTCACGCGGTCCCATGCGTAGATCACATCGACGGGAGCCTCGATCTTCTGCAGGTCGCCACGCAGATCCGTCACCATCACCTCGGCCATCACGTCCGCCGTCGTCCGGCGGTCGGAGGTCACGCCCCATTTCACGATCCGGTCGACCAACGCCGGGTCCGTCACCAGCTTCTCGGTGGCGCGATAGAGCTCGTCCTGCAGTTGAGGCTTCGACTTGTCGACGTAGGCGCGCCGCGAATGCTGCGCCAAAGGCGCCATCGATCCCGGCGTCGCGAACGGATTGATCAGCACCGAAAAGTAAGCCGGCACGTCCACCACCATCAGGCGGTCGACCACATCGGCATGGTCACGGGCAAGGATAAGCGAGACAAGCCCGCCCATCGAATGGCCCACCACGGCCACCGGCCCGGCCTTCAGCCTGCGGATATAGCCCGCGACCGCATCCGCCATCGGCTTCAGGAAATTCATCGGCTCGCGGAAGCCCGAGGCCGCCACGCCGGCAAACCCGCGCATCTGGATCGCGTGACAACGCACGTCCGGCCCCAGCCGTTCTGTCGCCTCTTCCCAGCACTCGGCGGATGCCGCGAGGCCGTGAATGAAGATCACATCCCGCCCCCGGCCCTCCACGGACACGGTGAAAAGCTGCCCCTCCCATACGGGCGCATCTTTCTTCAGCCATCGGGACAGGGCGCCGAGCTGCATGTGCGGGGGCATCTCCGGGAACTAGGAAAGCGAGATAGTTAGCAAGTGCAGCATGGGCCAGACGCCCCCTGTACCTGCTTCCTCGCGATTCACGAAGCCCACATTTGCCGCAGGGCGGCGAAATCGTTGTGCAGCGCCCTCCGCTGGGGCGTCTGCGCCGCGGACCTGCGAGGGAGAATGTCGTTTGATCTCTATCGTTTGACCCGCCCCCGCGGGGTGTTACCTATCTTTCAGAACAGGGTTTCGGGCCACCTCCATGACAGACGGAATGAGCTCCCTCGGGGCATTCGAGCTCGGCCAGAACTTCCAGCGCATCAATTTCCTGCTGCAACGGCTTTTTCTCGCCCTCTCCCGGCGCGAAGTCCGCAATCCGGGCGTCGAGGGCCCCGGCCAGCCTCTCTTCCTGCGCGCCGCGATGGGCCAGGCCCAGGGCTGGATGACCAACCCGATGAAGGCCTTCAACGGCCACATCCAGTTCTGGCAGAACACAACCGCGCTCTATGCCGAACTCACGCAGGCCATGCTGTCCGGCGGCTCGCACGTTCCCAATGACGGGGACAAGGATGCCCGCTTCGCCGACGCCGAATGGAGCAAGCATCCGTTCTTCTACTACCTGAAGCGCCAGTACCAGATCATGTCCGCCTACCTGGAAAACCTGGCCGACACGGCCTCGACAGGCGAAGACGAGAAACACGCCGAGCAGATCCACTTCTTCACGCACCAGCTGGTGGACCTGTTCTCGCCCTCGAACTTCCTCGCCTCTAACCCGGTCGCCATCAAGAAAGCCGTCGAGACCAATGGCCGTTCGCTGGTCGAAGGCCTCGAAAACCTGGTGAAGGACCTCGAGCGCAATGGCGGCGACCTGCTCGTCACGCTCTCCGACCCGGAAGCCTTCAAGGTCGGCGAAACGCTTGCCACCGCCCCGGGCCATGTCGTCCACGAGACCGAGCTCTTCCAGCTGATCCGCTACGAGCCGACAACGCCGAAAGTCTATTCGCGCCCGCTCATGCTGATCCCGCCCTGGATCAACAAGTTCTACATCCTCGACCTGCAGCCGAAATCATCTCTCGTCCGCTGGCTCGTGGACCAGAGCTATGCCGTCTACATCGTCTCGTGGAAGAACCCGCGCGAGGAACTGCGCGAGTACGGCATGGACAGCTATGTCGAACAGGGCGTCCTGCCTGCCATGCGCAAGGTCGACGAGCTGCACGGCAATGACGGCGTCAACGTCGTCGGCTACTGCATCGGCGGCACGACGCTAGCGCTCACCCTCGCCCTGCTCGGCAAGACCAAGTCAGAGAACCCGGCCAGGTCGGCGACCTTCTTCACGGCCCTCACCGACTTCGAGGATCCGGGCCCGCTCAAGGCCTTCATCGATGAAGGCTTCATCTCCGGCATCATGGTCGAGGCCCACCGCAAGGGCTATCTCGACCAGCGCATCATGGCGCGCACCTTCAGCTATCTGCGCCCCAACGACCTCGTCTACGGCCCCGCCGTGAAGGCCTACCTCCTCGGCGAAGCGCGTCCGAAGTTCGACCTCCTGTTCTGGAATGAGGACTCCACTCGCCTGCCCGAGCGCATGGCGCGCGAATACCTGACCTATCTCTATCGCGACAACCTCTTCGCGAATGGCGGCTTCGAGATCGACGGCCACCACGTCTCGCTCGATGACATCAAGATCCCGCACTATGTCGTCGCGTGCGAGAAGGATCACATCGCCCCCTGGGACGCTTCCTTCAAAGGCCTCACACGCCTGAAAGGCGGCGGCCGCTTCGTCCTCGCGCAGTCCGGCCACATCGCCGGCATCGTCAACCATCCCGACAAGAAGAAGTACGGCTACTGGGTCAGCGACGCAGACCCGGGCGCCGACCTTGACGCCTGGCGCGCCGGCACGGAAGCCCATGACGGCTCATGGTGGCCTGACTGGTCCGCCTGGCTCTCCAAGCGCTCCGGCAAGAAGATCGACGCTGCCGAAAGCTTCCCCAAATCCACGCCGCGCCTTGAACCGGCGCCGGGCCGCTACGTTCGCGAGTAATCCTTGGATCAGGCAGACGCGCGCGTTCGTTCGCGCCAGACAGCGCTGTGGACGTTCAGCATCGCATCCGTCCTTGCAATCGGACTTGGCGCTTTCGCGATGGCGCAGGAAGACGTGCCCTTGAGCATCTGGATTCGCAATCCGGTCGCGTGGGCGGTTGCTGCCGCGCTCAGTCTTGGTCTCGCCCGTTTCGACTGGCTTTTCTCGGTGCTCGCTCCCATCGCGCTCGCCATTGTCGCAGCGAGCTTCATCGCCGCTGGACAGGAAGGTGTCCACCGCTGGCTCGATCTCGGTCCGGTCCAGCTCAATGCCGCCGCACTCGTTCTTCCCGCTGCCCTTGTTGCGTTCGAGCGCACGCGCCCGATGATCGCCGTTCCGGTCTTTGCCCTGATCGCGCTGTTGCTGGCCTGGCAGCCGGATATCTCGCAGCTCGCCGGATTTGCACCTGCCGCCGTCATCCTTTTCACCGTCCGCTTTGGCTGGAGAGGCGCGGCCGCGGCGATTGCCGTCGCCGGCGCCATGCTTGGCCTCTGCCTCTCCCGCCCGGATCCGCTGGCCCCCGTGGCGCATGTCGAGGGCATATTCGCCCTCGCATGGTCGCTATCGCCGGTCCTCGCAATCGCCATGGGCGTCAGCCTCGGGGCAGCGGCGCTCAGCCCTCTCTTGATCTTGCTCTCTCACCGATCCGGAGTGCTGACCCCGCTTGCCCTGGCCGCTTATTTTGTCGCGACTGCCCTTGCGCCGTTCTTCGGCGCCTATCCCGTCCCGCTTGCCGGCTATGGGCTCAGTTTCGTCCTCGGCTGGTGGCTTGGCCTTGCTCTGTTAGCCAAACCGGCTTTCGCGGGTCGCGCATCCAGCAAGTGACGCTTGCTGCTCCGCCGCTCTAAGCCTTTGTTTTTCCGACTTGAACCAGGCTAATTCCCTAACGGCGCCCTAACTTGTGCTTCGCAGCCGCAGAATTTATTTCGCACCTGCGGCATAATTTACCTTGCCTTTGCCGCGGCGCGGCATTAGGTGTCTGTCCACGGAATACGGACGACCCCTTCAGGAGCCCTCCCCATGAACCCGATGACCGACATGTTCGACTTCACGAAGAACTTCGAACAGTTCACGAAATTCGCCCCGGATTTCGCCAACGCCGCCCCGCTCAAAGCCTTCAACGACATGGCCGCGAAATACCGCGCCGTGACGATCGAAGCCCTCAACAAGAACGTTGAGCTGACGACCGCCTGGATGCAGGACGCCGCGAAAGACGCGACGACCCTCATGACGGCCGAAGCCCAACCGACTGCCTACGCGAAGAAAGCCGGCGAAGTCGCCCAGGCCGCCTTCCAGGACATCCCGGCCCGCCTCTTCGCCTACGCTGAAGTGGCCAAGAAAGCCCAGACCGAACTCTTCGACACGGCCGTCGCCCTGACGCCGAAAGCCGTTGAAGAAGTCGCTGCGCAGACCAAAGCCGCGACCAAGTCCGCCAAGAAAGCCGCCTAGGCTTTCTAAGCACGCCGGATCAGGACCTCCTCCCCCGGGTCCGGCGCATTGACCAAACGAAGGGGCGCGTCGAGTTCGCAACGATCTCCGCGCCCCGCGTCTTTTCGACTCACCTTTGTGTAGAGTTCCGTAGAGTTTCCCGGAAAATCAGCAGCTTCTGGCCCCGCACTTGCTACGTGCGCTGCGCCGGACCCTCGCCAGGATATCCGGTTTGTGGTTAGTCGCGTTCAGTAGAGTACGCGTTTGTAGAGTGGCGTAGAGTAACGAGTAGAGTACCGGAAAGGCCCGCTTCTTTCGAAGCGGGTCTTTTTGCATCCGGTCGCTAGAACTCGGCGCGAATGGCGACCCGGAAATTCCGCCCGGTCATCGGCGCGATGTCCTTCAACGGGGAAGCATGCAGCCGCACCTCCTCGTCGGTCAGGTTGCGCCCCTCCAGCATCAGTTTCACGCCATCTGCGATCTCGAAGCCGAGCCGCGCATCGACGGTGAAATAGCTGTCGGTTGGCGTCTCGAACGCCGCGATGTCGTCCTGCGTGGCTGCGTACTGCGCCTGGATCCGCCCTGTGACACCATTGATCTCGCCTTCGATCCCGGCATTCACGGTCATCGGCGGGATAAGCGGCAGGTTGCCGCCAGCATCCAGCTTCGCCCGTACAAAGTCCGCCGAGGCATCCGCCTTCCAGTCGACGCCGAACGCATTGCCCAGCTGCGTATCCGCCTGCAGCTCGAAGCCTGTAAAGGTCGCACCCGCCTGCACATACTGGAAGACCGGCAGCGCCGTGTCGGTGTCCACCGCTCCCGTGTCCTCGAGATAGACGAAGCTATCGAAGTCAAAGCGATAGACCGAGCCCGAGATGTTGAACGCATCATCTTCCCAGCGGAGGCTGACCTCGGTGTTTATCCCCTTCTCCACTTTGAGTCTGTCATCGCCCACCTCGAACTGCGCCGTTGCCGGGTGCGGTCCTTCAGCGAACAGCTCCAGGTCCGTCGGCGCCCTCTGCGTGCTGGCGATCGATGTCCCGAGAAACAGGTGCGGCCCAAGATGCACGTGCCCGCCGAAGCTGGCGTTCCAGGTATCGAACCCGCGCTTGCCGAAATCGATGTTGTCGATGTCGGTATTGTCGAACCGCAGACCGCCCTCGACGCCCCAGTCACCCGCATCCCACGTCTCGTAGAGATAGACGCCCGTCGCATCGGTCGTCGTCGGCCCGATCAGGGCCTCATCGCCGACCGCCGCGAAATCCTTGTGCGAGGCCTGGACGCCGAAACTGCCGTCCAGCAGGTCGATCGGCGCGTGCGCCGCTTCGATCCGCGCTTCCCAGCCCTCATTGGTGAACTTCGTCCCAGGTTCACCTGGCCCTTCGAACTCGGTGTGCTCATAGTCCACCATCGATCCCGACGCCTTCACCGACTTGATCGGCCCATCAAGCGTCAGCCCGCCGCGCAGGTCATAGCGCGTCTGTTCCATGTCGATGAAAGCTTCCTCTTCCGCCACGATCCCGTAGCGGTTCTCCGCCCGCCGCACCGCGCCGCCAAGGAAGGCGCCATCGCCCACCCATGTCAGGCCGGCGCTCAGCGACTTGTTCTCGACTGCCGAGTTCGGCAGCGTTCCGTTCGCGAAGTCAGCCGGATCGGCGCCGTTGTTGATCGCTTCCTGCCGCGCGGATGCGGAAAGCGCATAGCCGGGAATGTCGATGTCCTTCGTGTCCAGCCATGACCCGTTCAGCACGCCGACAAATTCGCCCATCGTGCCAACAACGCGGCCGGCAACCTGCTTGCCCTCGTCCGCGCTCGATAGCGCGCCATAGACCGCGCCCGAGAACGCCGCACTGGGCAGGTCTTCGCGGATCAGCCCGTCGATCACGTTGACGACGCCACCCGTCGCGCCACCTCCATAAGCCAGCGACGCCGGCCCGCGCAGGATTTCGATCCTCTCCGCGCCCAGCGGATCGCTGCTCACCGCATGGTCCGGGCTTGCTGCCGACGCATCGATCACGCCGATGCCGTTCGCCAGCACCTGCACGCGCTCGGCGCCTAGTCCGCGGATGATCGGCCGGCTCGCACCCGGCCCGAACGCCGTCGAGGATACGCCCGGCAATCCTGCCAGCGTATCACCCAGCCCGCCGGCCAACCGGTTCGTCACCTCGTCAGTGCTCAACACCGTCGTCGATGCGATCAGCTCATCGCTCGTCCGCGCTGGGCCCACGCCCGTCACGACGACGACATCGCGCTCCGCATCCGGCGCATCAGCAGCAGGAGGCGCACTCTGCGCCGGCGGGTCCGCCTGCGCGAAAGCAGCCGGAACCGACAGCGCTACAAAAGCCACCCCCATGGCCAGCCTGGTCGCAAGACGCATAAAGCCCTCCACGTGTTACAGTATAACGATATGATATACTATAACGCTACGCAAGCGTTTTTTCCGTCGCAGGGTCATCCGCCTACGCAAGTGACCATCCGCCAGGCGCCGCCCTTCGCCCCCCGCTCCTTTCCCGTTAGAGTTCCATCGCCCGGAGATCCGTCCTTGCTGAAGCAGCTTCCCAACGTGCTCACTCTCACGCGCCTCATTCTCGCGCCCGGCATTGCGTGGATGTGGTGGATGGGCGCTGCGCCGATGAGCCAGCCGGACTTCGCCGAAGTATGGCTGCGCGACGCCGCGAACTGGCGCACGGCGGCGGCGATAACATTTGTCATTGCCGCGCTCACCGATCTCTTCGATGGCATGCTCGCCCGCGCGCTCGACGCTCACTCGAAATTCGGACGCCTCATCGATCCCATCGCCGACAAGGCGCTCGTCGGCCTTCCCCTGATCGTCATCGCGAGTGGAATGTGCGTGAACGGCTATCCCGCATGGCCGATCGTTGCGGTGGCAGCCGCCGTCATCGTCGTCCGCGACATCACGATGACCTGGTTGCGGCTCGCCTCTCCTGACGGGGAAGGCGCACGGGTCTCATCGCTCGCGAAGATCAAGACCGCGCTGGAGCTGATCGTCATCGGTTCGCTTTTCGTGGTGACCGCGATCGTCTCACAAGCCCAGATCGGCAAACCGTCTCCCCTCGACTTCTCACCCTATATCGCGGTGTTCGAGATGGTCTGGCTTGCCTTGATTGTCGTCACCGCCGCGCTCTCGGCCTGGACTGCCTGGCAGTATCTCGCGCCAAAACAGCCGGCCTGAGTCACGAGACCCAAAAACGCGTCGGCCGCGCCTGCGGGGGAACAGGCGCGGCCTTTACGTGGTGAGCGCGGCGGGAGGGGACTTCGCGGCGCTCACGTCTGGCGACAGGGACGGCAGGAGAAGCAGCAAGGCCCGTCGCTCATGTGCTACTAGAACATATATATGTAAACAAAATCCTAAACGCCGCATGGCCTTCGAAAGTTGGCATGGATGCTGGCTGTCAGCCCTTCAGCGCAGCGAGATCCCCGCGCAGCATCTGCTGCACGCCAGAGAAGTCCTTGCCCCCGAAACCGAGCCGGTCGAACAGTGCATAGAGCGCCTCCGCCTGCGCGCCGAGCGGCGTTGTCGCGCCCGATTTCGCGGCCGCTTCCTGCGCGAGCTTCAGGTCCTTCAGCATCATCGCCGCTGCGAACCCGCCCTCATACTTGCGATCCGACGGCGTCTGCGGTCCAACGCCCGGCCAGGGCGCATACGTCGTCAACGACCAGCACTGGCCCGAAGACTTCGATGCAATCTCGAAGAAGCGATCGGCCTGCAGCCCCAACTTCTCCGCCAGCGCAAACGCCTCGCACGTCCCCAGCATCGAGATGCCAAGCAGCATGTTGTTGCAGATCTTGGCGGCCTGCCCCGCGCCATGATCGCCAGCGCGGATCACCACGCGCGCCATCGGCTTCAGCGCATCCTCAACGCGCGCGAACACGCCCTCGTCACACCCGACCATGAAGGCCAGGGTGCCGCCATCCGCCGCCGCCGTGCCGCCAGAGACCGGCGCATCTGCGAACGCGAAGCCTGCCGCCTTCGCCTGCCCTGCAACCCAACGCGCCGACTCCACATCGATCGTCGAGCAGTCGATCAGCAGCGCCGACTTCGGCGCGTGTGGAAGAATGTGTTCCTCATAGACTTTGCGCACATGCGGGCCCGCCGGCAGCATGGTGATCACCACATCCGCCTTCTCGACCGCCTTGGCGACGCTCCCCGCCTCGAATGCCCCGGCCGCCACAGCCTTCTTCACCGCGGCTTCGGAAAGGTCGAACGCATGCACTTCGCGCCCGCCAACCACCTGCCGCGCCGCCATCCCCCCGCCCATGTTTCCAAGGCCGATGAATGCAACGCGGGTCATGACAGTCTCCATGCAGGATCGGACGCCTTTGTGCCCTCGGGCGCGCTCAAGGAAAAGCACTGTTACGCGTACCGATTTTGCCGGTCATTGCAAAGCAGGGTGAGAGACGTTCAATACTGATCGCGACAACCATCGGGGGGAAAAATGAGCGATACTTCCACCAGCGGGAAACGACGGCCTGCCTGGCTCGTATGGATTGCGGGAATCGGCGGCGGCATCGTTGGAGCCATAGCCGTGAACTTGCTTTTGAGCGGCGGTAAGTCATTCACGAGCGGCAGCACGCCGATCTCCGACCAGATCGACCAGGCGATGCTGAGCACAAGGACCGGCTCGACACTGAAGGAGCGATTTCCGCAAGACTATCGCGACGCCATATCCAAGATGGCCGCGCTATCCGAGGACAAATCGCTGAAGCCGACGGAGATCCAGCAGGAAGCGGCAAAGATCACGGCGGCAATTCGCGTGAAGTATTCCGAGTTTGCCGGACGCGCCCCGGACATGTCTTTGCAGAAGGTCATCGAGGCGCAAGCTGGCCTGCTGAAATACATCCGAGATGAGCGCGGAGCCTCGGCTTGCAGCAGAATGGCCAACGAAGGCCCCACCGCCTTCATCCCCATCCCACCAGGGCTTAGCGCTCAGTTCGACCTTGCCGGCGGCGCGATGATCACAGCCATCGCAGAAGGACGCCGCCAACCGACAAGTCGCCCCGCAGCGAGCCAGGCGGATTTCGACACGATGATCGAGGGGATACGCAAGAAGGGCGTGACGGATGATGAGATCGATGCAGTGCAAGACAAGGCTTTGGATGACAGCGACTGCGGCGTCGTGATTGCGATGTTCGAAACGGTGGCCGCCATGCCTGCCGGGGTCGGCGAGAGGCTGCGTTCCTATGTGGTCGATTCAATCGCCATGACGCCCTAGCGCAGCGCCTTGTCCTAAACTGCCCCGCCGAAACGTCCCAGGATCGCCGGGCCCCAGCCGTAGAGCGTGAAGAAGAACGTCGCCAGGCCGATGAAGGTCGCGCCGACCGCCAGGCCCGCTGTCGCCCCCACGCGTCCGGCCGTCGTCGCCTGCTGGCCTCGTGCGCGAACAAACATCTCGGCCACGATCAGCGGCGGAATATAAAAGGCAAAATCCATCACATAGTCGAACCAGCCGCTGAATGTCGGCGTGTGGCCGGGGTTCTCGGGACCCGCGATGAGATAGAAGAAGCCGTAGCACATTCGGTAGAGCCACGACCCGATCGCCAGCGCGAAAAGCCGGATCGCCCAACCGCGATGGATGTCGATCCGCCGGGCCATCGCGTGCCGCACCGTCTGAACAGACGCGATCACCATGCCCGCGCCATAGAGCGCAAAGCCGATCGTCATCGGCCATCCGCCCACAGTGCCTTTCGACACGATGAAGGTCAGCCCGCCGACCCCCGCCGCAAACGCCGCGAACGCATAGATGCGCCCGATCCACCGGTGCACGGCCGGCGCCTGCCGCCGGATCGCGCCCATCAGCTGGATCGGCCCAAGGAGCAGCAGAATTGCGCCCGCAAAGAAGTGCGCGCCGATCCCCACCGACGCCACCGGCGTCTCCGCCTCGTACAGTTTTGGCAACTGCGCATTCCAGTCCGCCAGCGTATTCGCCGGAATGGCTCCGCCATAGTACGCGAAGATGTAGGCCCCGAAGATCGCCGAGCTGATCCACACGACCGCCACCAGCACGACAGCCGAGACGCGCAACGCAGCGCCCGTCCACTCCGGTGGCCTGGTGTCTTCCGCAATGGCTGTCATGACCGTCCTCCGTACCCATGCGACGATAGCGTTAGCTCCCGCTATCTCCTAGACGGCGCGAAAAGAGAGAGTGTGACGGGAAGCGTCCATCTTGTTGCAGACAAGCGCCTGTCGCGACGGTAGGCTCGCGACAGGGATTGGGGACGGCACATGCATGGGCGCGGGTAGATTTCTTCGCTTTGCCGCTTTTGGTGTCGCGGGAGCAGCATTGGTTGTTATCGCCGCTATCGCGGTGCTCATCCTGATCGAAAGCAGCAAGTCCCCCGCCGAGCGGCGCCAAGAATGGCTCGCCAGGGAGTATGCGCTGACCGCCTCGGGCGCCGTCATCTTGCGAGAATTCCCGGAGGAATATGAGTCCGTATTCAATGCGACGTGGACGTTGTTTGAGACGGAGAATGTCACTCTTGAGCTGCGGAAGAAGACCGCGGACGCAGGGCTAAATATCCGCAGGAAATACGGGCGCTATGTTGAGCAAGCCTCCGATGCATCGATCAGGAATGCACTGAGCCATTATGTGTCCATGCTCCAAAGGATGAAGACGAACAGTGTTGCTACCTGCAACAATACGCTTGTCCTCGGCGCAGGGATGTCCGGCGAACCTGCATCCAAGGAGGAGTTTGAAGCTGTAGATGCCGCGGGCGCAGCAGCAATGGAGGCGATGGCGGATGGCCGCGCGCACGCCACACTGCGTGAAAAGGCAAGTCCAGAGGATTTCAAAGCCTTTGGAGCGGCATTGGCCAATAACAGATTGACCAGCGACGATCTTGAGAAATTCGGAAATACGTCAATCGACTACTGGGACTGCCAGGTAGCCCTCGTTTTCTACGCCACTGCCCTCTCTCTAAAGGGAGAAGGTGGAAACAGAATTCGTTCCTACTTACTCGGAAAGATGACGTCTCTAGACCGCCCTACCGCATCGTCGGAATGATGAAGCTCGAGTCGGCGACATCGCCTTCCGGCCAGCGGGCGGTGACGGTCTTGACCTTGGTCCAGAACTTCAGGCCTTCCATGCCGTGCTGGTTGGTGTCGCCGAACGCCGAGCGCTTCCAGCCGCCGAAGGTGTGATACGCGACCGGCACCGGGATCGGCACGTTGATCCCGACCATGCCGACGTTCACGCGGCTTGCGAAGTCGCGCGCGGCCTTGCCGTTGCGCGTGAAGATCGCAACGCCGTTGCCGTACTGGTGCTTGCTCGGCAGTTGGATCGCCTCTTCCAGCGTATTGGCGCGCACGATCTGCAGCACCGGCCCGAAGATTTCCTCGTGATAGGTCTTCATGCCGGTCTTCACCTTGTCGAACAGCGACGGCCCGATGAAGAAGCCCTTCTCATAGCCCTGCAGCTTGAACCCGCGCCCGTCGACGACAAGCTCCGCGCCCTCGTCTTTCCCGAGCTGGATGTAGTTCGCGATCTTGTCGCGATGCGCCGCCGTGACGACCGGCCCATACTGCGCGCCCGGATCGCTCGACACGCCCACTTTGAGTGTCTCGATCTCCGCGATCATCCGCTCGCGCAGCTCGTCCGCCGTCTTCTGACCGACCGGCACCACAACCGGCAGCGCCATGCAGCGCTCGCCCGCCGAGCCGAACGCCGCGCCGGCAAGATCCTTCACGACCTGGTCCATGTCCGCATCCGGCAGAACAATGCCGTGGTTCTTGGCGCCGCCCATCGCCTGCACGCGTTTCCCATTGGCCGCGCCGACCTGATAGATGTAGTGCGCGATATCCGAGGAACCGACGAAGCTCACCGCACGCACTTCCGGGTGATGCAGGATGGCGTCCACCGCCACCTTGTCGCCATGCACCACGTTGAGCACACCGGTCACATCGAGGCCCGCCGCCTGCCCGGCCTCGATGAACAGTTCACCAAGCCGCACCGGCACAGACGGATCGCGCTCGGAAGGCTTCAGCACGAATGTGTTGCCCGTCGCAATCGCCACGCCGAACATCCACATCGGGATCATCGCCGGGAAGTTGAACGGCGTGATGCCGGCCACCACACCCAGCGGTTGGCGCATCGAATAGACGTCGATGCCCGGGCCCGCGCCTTCGGTGTACTCGCCCTTCAGTGCGTGTGGGATGCCGCAAGCGAACTCGATCACTTCGAGACCGCGCTGGACGTCGCCTTTCGAGTCGGCCACCACCTTGCCGTGCTCGCTCGACAAGAGCTCGGCCAGCGACTGCATGTTGGCTTCAACCAACCGCTTGAACTCGAACATCACGCGCGCGCGGCGCTGCGGGTTCGTGCTGGACCAGCCCGGCAAGGCCTTCGCCGCCGCCTGTACTGCGAGGTCCACATCGCCCGTCGATGCGAGACCCACCTTGGCCTGCACGTCGCCGGTGTTGGGGTTGAACACGTCGGCTTCCCGGCCGGACGTGACCTTCACCGATTTGCCGCCAATGAACCCGTCGATCCGCCGCATGGAAAACTCCGCTTTACGCGCACGGGAATAGCCCTCTCTGCAGGCCCTGACAACGGAAGCCGTCGCGTCTGCCGAAGCTGTGAAAAGAAGGCTCTACAGGCCCTGTTTCGCGGCGGAATTCGACGCCTCGAACTGGCGCGCCACCCGCTCCGCGTCAAACCGCCCCTCGGCCAGCGTTTCCGGATCCCATTCGCTGCGCTCGGCGCCGAAGAAATCGCCACCATAGACATGGATGGCGCCCGTCAGCCGCGGTATTGGATTTGTCACGGAATGGATGATGTTCCGCCCCAGCGGCTCGGCGTCGCCAACGCTCAGCGACATCGCTCCTGCCGCCTCGATGTGTCCGCCACCATCTGGCACGCGCCGCCAGAAGATATTGTCCTCGCGGCCGGTATAGATTCCGATCACCGCCCACATGCGGTGGTCATGCGGCTGCAGGATCATCCCTGGTCCCCACACCAGATCGAGGATCGTGAGGTCCGGCGCATGATACAGCTTACGCAACCCGGCCTGCCGCGGCTCGCCAACGCCCTTGATAACGGACGCCGGATCCGCCACGGCGCGCTTCACAACCTCGCGCACCAGCTTGTGCGAGGCATCCTCCGCCAGCGCTTTGCGGCAGTCCGCGACGAATTGCTCAAGCTCGAACATGCCCCGTTCTAGCTCCGCCCGCTTGACCCGGCCAGCCAGAACGACGACCTCAACGCGGATGACCTCCCCCTTCCGCCTCCCCCGCCGCCCGAAAGCCGTTGTCTTCGACCTCGACGGCACGCTGATCGATTCTGAGGCGCTGGTGCTCGAGGCCTACATGGCCGCCGCCAATCGCCACGGCATCCCCTTCACGCACGACCAGTTCCTCAGCCTCGTCGGCCGCCATCGCCAGCACAGCGAAATGAAGATGCGAGAATATTTCGGCGAGGATTTCCCGCTTGAGCAATTCTACGCCGCCGTCAGCGAGCACGTCGGAGATAAGGCCGCCCCGCTCAAGCCCGGCGCGATCGCCCTGTTCGACCGCCTCGACGATCTCCGTGCGCCCTACGCCCTCGCCACCTCATCCGGCCCGGGCTGGGTCGAGCGCCACTTCCGCGCCCACAATCTTGGCCCCCGCTTCAGGGGCGTCGTCACGCGCGATGACGTCACGCATGGCAAGCCGCATCCCGAACCTTACCTCAAAGCCTCGACCATCCTCGGCCATCACCCGTCCGAAATCCTCGCGATCGAGGACTCGCCCACGGGCGTCGCCTCCGCCCACGCCGCTGGCCTGATGACGCTGATGATCCCCGACCTCATTCAGCCTGACGACGAAACGCGCGCCCGCGCACTCCATGTCGGTACGTCGCTCTCCGACATTCTCGACCTGCTGGATGTCTGATCAACACAGATCAGCGCAGGAAGGTGAACCGCTGCGCCTCGCCGTCCTCGTCGATGTCGCAGACAGTGTCGACGATCTTGTAGCCTATCCGCCCCTCGATCCGCATCCGGCCACGCACCTGCCAGGTCTGGCCGAAGGAGAAATATGGCGCGCTGTTGTATTCGGCTGAATAATAGCTTCGCGCGCGCGCCTCATCATCGCCCGCACGCTCGCACGCCTCCACCGCCCTCCCACGGTCGAGCCCGGTCCGGCTGTAGGTCTTTGTCTCAGGCTTGTCGCCGTCGTCCGCTGCCGCAAGTTTTGCAGCTTGCGCGGCGACATCCTTCCGCTGGCGATCCAGCTCCGCCTTCTGCGCGGCGAGATCGGCCTCGCGATCCTCGACGCCCTTCTCGCGCGCGCTCAACAGGGTGATGCGCGCTTCGAGGCTGTCTTGCTGCGCCCTGAGGTCAGCAGCTTGCTTGTCCAGCCGCGTCTTCTCCGCGGTCTGCGCCTCGGCCTGCTTCGCAAGTTGCAACTGAGCGGCCTTCAGCTTGTCGTCCGCAGGCGCCGCTGGCTTTGTCTTGTCGGCTGCCACGATCGGTGCGGTCTTCGGCTTTGCTGCCTCCGGCTTGACCTGGGTTTGCTTTGCTGGAACCGGCTTGGCGGGAGCCACCTTCGGCGCTGTCACCTTCGACTTCGGTTTCGCTACCGGAATCTTCAGCGGAGGCGGCGCGCCATCGAGTTCCGGCATATCCTGCGCCGGAACCTCCTGCGCAACAGCCGGAAGGCTCGCCAACACGAGCGAGCCAAGACCAGCGGCGACAATCTTCCTGATCATCCAGGCAGATTGTCAGCCGCTACCCGAACCTCAGATGAACAACCGTTGCCCGCAGCGCGACGACTGCAGAACCTGCGCTATCCCAGCTGCAAAAAAGCAGCGGTTTACTTCTGCCCCGGCCAGCCCTTGTCGATCGGCAGCTTCGGATTGGCCACGATCTTGAGGTCGGCGCAGTGGTGGTAGGTGAAATCGCCTTCCTTGTTCAGCCCATGGTTCTCCATGAACTGGATGATCTGCACCGTGCACTTGTCACAGTTGATGTTCGGCAGCTTCACATCTGTTTCCAGGAATGTGGGCGATCCATCGGCCTGCTTCGGAATCGGCTTGTCGTGGACGAAGAGGCCGTCAACCAGCACAGGCGGCTTCGGGTTCGGATCAATCTTGCCGGAGACCGAGATCGGGCCGCGCTCGGTGTCCTTGGTGACCGCTTCGGGGTCCTTCGGAAGCTCGCTGCGGTCCAGCACGGACAGGGCGATGCGGTAGAAGCCGGGGTGGAAGATCGTTTCCCTGACCTTGAAGTGCAGCATCTCGCCGCCCTTCACCTCGGTGATCTTGCCCGTCGGCGTGCCCTTGGTCATTTCCGACGTGCCGCAGGGCGCGGCCTTCTGCGGATCGCCCAGCACGTTCGCCTCAATCCACGAGTCGGGCGCCACAAGAATGAAGTGCGCCGACGCCGGCGCTGCAACCAGCAGCGCTCCGGCTGCACAAAGCGCGATCTTGATACGGGTCTTCATGAGAACCCTCCCCTGAAAAATCAAACCTGAGCATCCGTTCCCTGGACATCTACTCACATCACCTTGACGCTGGCGACAAGGTCCCGCCGTCAACTCCTCGTGTGACCTCAGGGAAGAGACCGCTGCGTATCATCCAGCCCTAACTGCGCGTCGAACTTGTGTGCCGCCCGTGAACATCGTCCCCTGAAACAGTGCCCACACTCGGAGTAAGACATGCGTTCCAGCGTTCTGCTCGTTGTTTTTCTCGCTCTTCCCGCCTGCGTCTCGAACGAAGAGCTCCGCGCCCGGCACGGGTCCCCGCTCCACACCTACAAATGCGAAGACAACAAGACCTTCCAGGTCCGCCAGATCATCAGCGGCGAAGTCGAAGTCACCGCTGGCGGCCAGACGCGCGATCTCACCACCGCCGATGGCGACCTCGTCCGCAACGGCCCGCGCCTGACACCGATAGATGAAGCCAACCGCCTCACCGGCATGCCCGGCGGCCCCTACGAAGCCTGCTTCCTGCAGGAAGACGGCGGCTGACATCTGCGTTATCGCTCAGCCAACACCGCGCTTGGCATGTATGCTCAGGGCATCACGAAGGGGACCACATGAACTCGTATCACCGCCACGGCGCTGGCCGCACTGGCCGTCGCCGCCTGCTCTCCACAGCAGACTGCAACCGCCCCGGCGCCCGAAGCGCCGCTGCAGGCCGTCGCCGCGCAGGAACCCCACGCCGTTCCCCAGCCCGTCAATGGCTGGCGCGAATATCCGCTGCGCGATGGCGTCATCTCACTGCAGGGCGACCAGAAATGGCGCACCGACGTCGTCCACATCCCGGTCAAGGCCGGCGAGGATCTCGAATACAAGCTCGACATGAAGAAGGGTCAGGGCGTCGTCTACACCATCACCTATGGCGATCTCGAACACGCGGGCCTGATGGAAGTTGAATTCCACGGCCACACCGAGAAGGACGCGAGCGGGGTCGGCGATCTCATGTTCTACTCGAAGACCGGCGGCGCCGCCCAAAGCGGTGTCTTCACCGCTCCCTGGGACGGCATCCACGGCTGGTATCTCAAGAACGACAGCGCGAAAGACGTCACCGTCCGCCTCGACCTCGCCGGCTTCTACGCCCTCAAGGACAAATAGCGGCGAGGCGCGCATCGACCCCGCGCTGAAACCGCAGCGCGGCCAGCCAGCGTGTTCGCCATCAGGCGGCTACGTTGAGATCTTTCGCCAGCGTCTTGTTCTTCGACACTTTCCAGATCTTCGAGTCGACGTAGAAGTGGTGAAGGCGAACGCCTGAAATCATCGCTGCGATGAGCTGGACGCCGAGCCAGTTGCCCTTCTGCGGATCGAGGAACGAGAACACGCTCGCAAACACGGAATTCTCGAGCCAGGCTCCGACAACGTGCTCGACCTTATAAGCGCCGGGGCCCTGGAGCGTCACAAGGGCGAAGACGACGCCGAGCACGATGTAGACCCAGGCATTGCTGAAGATCATCTGCGGCAGGGAGCGCTTGTCTGTTTCTGCGGAGGCATAGCGTTTCTCGCCATACGCCCAGACGACGCCGTGATACTGCGCGCAGTGGCCGGTGCCGGTGATGAACACCCAGAACGCCGCAAGACGCGGATCAAGCGAGAAGGTGAGATAATAGAGCGGCACGATGGTCGCGATGTAGAGAAGCTTGGGCCCGTTGAGGGTGTCGCCCCTGCGCCAGAGCTGGACCTGATGGAACAGGTAGGCAGCGGTCGCAGCCAGGAACACGACGTGACAGGTGTTGAAAACGAATGTGCTCGCGAGCGAGACGCCCGTGCCGGCATGCTGGGGATCACTCCACGGTGCGGTCATCATCGCAACATAGGGTGACCAGAGCGCCGTCAGGAAATAGGCCTGGTCGATGCGGCGCTCGCGCGGGTCGCTCTCCCCGTTCTTGCGCTTGTAGAGACTGACGAAGCCCCAGTGCTGCTGGTTGATGTGGTGTATGACGCACAGGCTGAAGCCAAGCGTCCAGGCGATCCATCCCCAGTCGAGCACCGGCCGCGGAAGCGGAACCACCATGTTGATCAGATAGGGGATCAGGATCACCACCGGACCGACGATGAACGCCAGCAACGAGGTGAGGAAGAGGGTGCGTCGGGCAGCCCATTCCTTGGTGTCCGTGTAGGTGCGCGCGATCGTCGCCCAGAGGTGCGGGCCATCGATCAACGGCCCGTAGAGCATCGCCGCAATCACCATGATGTCGAAGCTGCGGCCGCCGAGCGATGCCATCCAGTGCGGGTCAACGCCCGTCCCGCTGTTGCGCGTCAGGAACAGCGCAGCAAGGAGCACATAGCCGAGCCAGAATGGCAGGAGGTTGAAAACGAAGTCCTGTCGAGTGCTCCATAGCCATGACCAGCGAACGCGCCCGGATCCAACTGATCCTGTTCCAGTCGTGCTCATCGTCATGTGGGCAAGCCCCCAGCCGCCCGCTCAGTTCGGCATCCGAAGAACGGCCAGCCGGTGGCGGGTGTTATTGCGATTACACTTCGATGCAAGCGTCATACCTTGGGACGCTTTAACCATCCAGCACCCTGCTGCGGGAATCGCACCGCAAGGGACCCCTCTGTCTCCTCGCTGTCACTATTCGAGAACGGCGCTGTCGATGTGAGCACCCGGGCCTCGTTCCCGGCCGAACGCTGCTCGGCCAAACACCCGTGGCGGCGGTTAATCCCGAGCGTCAAACAGGTTATTGGCGCCCGCCCGCCGCTTGACCCCATTACGCCCCCACGCTCATCTCCCCGCCAAGCTGGAGGTCTTTCCATGAAAACCCGCGCCGCTGTCGCGTTCGAAGCCAAGAAGCCTTTGGAGATCGTGGAACTCGATCTTGAAGGCCCGAAGGCCGGCGAAGTGCTGGTCGAGATCATGGCTACCGGCATCTGTCATACCGACGCCTACACGCTCGATGGCTTCGACTCTGAAGGCCTCTTCCCGTCGATCCTGGGCCATGAGGGTGCGGGCATCGTGCGCGAAGTCGGCGCCGGCGTCACATCCGTGAAACCGGGCGACCATGTCATCCCGCTCTACACACCTGAATGCCGCCAGTGCAAAAGCTGCCTCTCGCAGAAGACCAATCTCTGCACCGCCATCCGAGCGACGCAGGGCAAGGGCCTGATGCCTGACGGCACCAGCCGCTTCTCTTACAAAGGCCAGACAATCTATCACTATATGGGCTGCTCGACCTTCTCGAACTTCACCGTCCTCCCCGAGATTGCGGTTGCAAAAATCCGCGAGGACGCGCCGTTCGATAAAGCCTGCTACATCGGCTGCGGCGTCACCACGGGCGTAGGGGCGGTTGTCAAAACTGCGAAAGTCGAACCCGGCGCCAACTGCATCGTCTTCGGTCTCGGCGGCATCGGCCTCAACGTGATCCAGGGCCTCAAGATGGTCGGCGCCAACAAGATCATCGGCGTCGACATCAACCCGTCCAAGCGCGAATGGGGCGAGCGCTTCGGCATGACCGACTTCGTCAACCCGAACAACGTCACTACCGACCTCGTCCAGCACCTCGTCGCCCTCACCGACGGCGGCGCCGACTACACGTTCGATTGCACGGGCAACACGAAGGTCATGCGCCAGGCGCTCGAGGCCTGCCATCGTGGCTGGGGCACGTCGATCATCATCGGTGTTGCCGAAGCCGGTAAGGAGATCGCCACCCGCCCCTTCCAGCTTGTCACTGGCCGCGTCTGGAAAGGCTCTGCCTTCGGCGGCGCCCGCGGCCGCACCGATGTTCCCAAGATCGTCGACTGGTACATGGACGGTACGATCGAGATCGACCCGATGATCACCCACGTCCTCAAGCTCGAAGACATCAACAAGGGCTTCGACCTGATGCACGCAGGCGAAAGCATCCGGAGCGTGGTGGTTTTCTGATGCTGCGCAAGCTCATTGTAGCAGGCGTGCTCGCGGCTTCAGGGGCTTACTCGACGGCCATGGCACAGCCTGCCGAGACGTGCTCCGTCATGGTGAGGGTCGACGGCAAGTTGCGAACAGAGGCGGTAAGCGGCTACGTGGTCAGCGGCGCACCAACGCCGCTGCGGTTGCCTGACGGCTATGCCGCAATTGTCGCTCTTTCGTGCGAGCGTCCGAAGCTGGCGATTGGCGATAACGACTACAGGGTCCTCATCGACCTTGGTGTACCGCTTTTTGTTCGAAGCGGCGACAGGATCATGTCTGTCGAAATAGTCGACGGCAGGCTCGAGATACGTTTTGTGAGGGGCGCCCTGACGCAGGATGAGGAGACAGACATCCAGTCCGCACTCAATCGCGCGCAGTCGCTGTTGCAGAATTTGCCACAGTGACCGGCCCAGGCCAGGACAAGGCGCCAGACTGGTACGCCCGTCCGGTCCTCCATGTCGCCGACGTTCAGGCGTCCCTCGACTTCTATCGCGACAAGCTCGGCTTCACCGAAGCCTGGCGCTTCGCGGAAGACGGCCAACTCTTCGTTGCGCAGGTCGAGCGCAACGGCACGGCGATCATCTTCTCGAACCAATGGCCGGAAAAACGAGGCAAGGGGCTACTGTTCGTCAATCCGGGCGATGGCAGTCTCGAAACCATGAACGCCGCCCGCGCCGACCTTGAAGCCCTCGGCGCGCCTGTGACCGATGGCGAGTGGGGCTACAGGCTGTTCGTCGTCACCGATCCGGACGGGAACCAGCTCTTCTTCAATTATCCAGCTGAGACCTGACGCGCTTCTCCTCCGGATCGTTCAAATCTGACCATCCTCCCTAGGCGCACATTAACGAAAATCCGGCATAACGTGTGCGCAGAGCCCTCCGGGGAAACGGACAGTGAGCTACGACCTTCTCGTCTTCGAGCCGGCCGCTGCGCCGGACGATCGCATCGCGTTCATCGCCTGGTTCTCGCAGGTGATCCGGCTGCGTGATGGTCATCTCCTGCCCGATCCCACCCAGACCTCGCCTGCCCTGCGCAACTGGTATGAAGGCATGACACGCGCCTTCCCGCACATCGGCACTGCCAGCGCCAATCGCGCGGAAATGCGCGAAGACCAGATCAACGCAGACTATCGCTTCTCGCCCAACGCCATCTTCGCGCGTTTCGAATGGCAGGTGTCGCGCAAGGCCTATCATCTCGGGATGAAGCTCGCGCGCATCTACAATCTCGGCTTCTTCGACGCCAGCGCCGACAACGCAACCTGTTACACATGGGTGAACGGCCGCTTCGTCGTGGCCCATCGCGGCGAAAGCGTCCCGGCCTGATCTGCGGCGTGATCTGCGGCGTGATCGCGCGCAAGGCCTGAAGCCGATGCGCCTGAATTGAGCAGCCCCCGTATCGAAGCCTTAACTCGGGCGTGCTTTTTGTTAGGGCTCACAGCACCGGATCCCCGCCCGTGGCCTTCGACATCTACGTATTCGATCTCTTCGCGGCGCCGCGCGACCGCTACGACTTCATCGACTGGATCAGCCGCACGTTCCGGCACGTCGATGGTCCCGGCGGCGACGCGTCGCGCACCACGCCGGCCCTGCAGGCCTGGCAACGCGAGATGGCGGTCGGCTTCCCTGGCGCGGGCGATCCGCATCGCCATGACGAAGACAGCTCCCAGGCCGCGAAGAACGCCAGCTACCGTTTCGCCCAAGGCGCGGTGCAGGCCAGCTTCGACTGGGAATCCTCCGGCCCCGCCCTTCACCGCGCCAAGCGCGCAGCGCAGCTGCACGGCGTTGGCCTGTTCGAGGCCAGCGGCCGCGAAGGCGCCGTCTGGATGATCTCCCCCCGGGGCCGCTGGGAAGTCGTCCACCGCAACACCGACGGCGAACGCAATTTCGGCTAGCCGCGCGCCTGCAGTCCGTCGATCAGCAGGTCGACCAGCGTGTCGAGCTCCTTCAGGTCGCTCTTGCCGCCATCGAGCTGCACCATCGCCGGGTGGTGAAATCGCGCCGTTCCGTTGAGCATCGTCCGCGCCGCCGCATCCGTCGACTTCAGCGGCCAGTCCCCCGCCTTCGCGCCATCGCGCAGGATCTCGCTGACCTCGTCGTGCAGGTGCGTCAGGTGCCGCGCCACTACGTCATGCGCTTCGGCCGTGATACCGGTGTAGACCGTGAACATCTCCGGATCGTCCAGCACCTTGCGCCGCTTGGTCTCGGCCAGTTGCCGTATCCAGGCCTTCAACCGTTTCGGCGCCGGCGTCTTCTTGTCCGCCGTGATCTTCGTCAGCGGCGCCATCACATGCGCGAGCCACCGCTCCGCCACCGCATCGAACAGAGCGCTCTTGGACGCGAAGTGCTTGTATACGTTTGAATGGCTCATATCCAAAGCCCGCGCGACGTCCACGACGCCGGTCTTGCCCGGGCCGTGGCGTCGCAGCAGCTCGACAGTCGCGTCGAGAATGCGGTCGCGGATTGATTCACTCATCTACCGGCTAGATCACCCATTCAGCGTTCCCAGTCTACCTCTCACTGTCCAGTGACGGGATGAGCGCCGCCGGATAGCGTGTACCGGCCACAGCGCTCGTCGGCGCTGCAGCCTCGATCCGCGCCATGTCGGCCGGCGTCAGCGTAACATCCAGCGCGCCAAGCGCCTCCGCCAGCCGCGCGGGCTTGCGCGCGCCGATCAGTGGCACGATGTCCTCGCCCTGAGCATAGACCCAGGCGATCGCCAGCTGCGCCACCGTGCAGCCCTTCTCGTCCGCAATCGCCTTCAGCGCGCTTACCAGCTTCAGGTTCTGCTCGAGGTTCTCGCCCTGAAAGCGCGGCGCCATGGCGCGGAAGCCGCTGCGCGATCCGCCTGCCAGTGCGCTGTCACTGATCAGCCCGCGCGAGAGCACGCCGTAAGCCGTCATCCCGATCCCCAGCTCGCGTAGCACAGGCAGGATCTTGTTCTCCACGCCGCGTGTCATGATCGCGTACTCGATCTGAAGGTCGACGATCGGATGAACCGCGTGCGCCTTGCGGATCGTGTCGGCGCCTGCCTCGCTGAGGCCGATGTGGCGCACATAGCCTTCCTTCACGAGTTCAGCGATGGCGCCGACCGTATCTTCGATCGGCACCAGCGGAGACACGCGCGCGGGGCGATAGATATCGATGTAGTCTACGCGCAGCCGCTTCAGCGTGTAGGCCAGCGCCGTCCGCGTCGCGTTCCTGTCAGTCGCATAGCCAAGCCAATGCCCATCCGGCCCGCGCTGTCCGCCGAACTTCACGGAAAGAACGGCCTTGTCCCGCTTCGAGCCCTGCTTCAACGCCTGCCCGATCAGCATCTCGTTATGGCCCATGCCATAAAAATCGCCCGTATCGATCAGCGTCACGCCGGCCTCGAGCGCGGCATCGATGGTCGCAAGCCCTTCGGCCTCGTCTGCATGACCGTACCAGTCCGTGGACATCCCCATCGCGCCAAGGCCGATGGCCGAAACCGTTGGGCCTGTGCGGCCGAGTTTGCGTGAAAGCATGGCTGTTCTCCTGTGCTGGACAGGAACTGGGCCTCATGGTAACAGACGTCAAGATTTGTTACTTGATCTTTTCGCGACCCGTTTCGCGCCGGAGCGCTTTCGCGAACGCGCATCCTGTTCTAGCGTGCCCCATGTCCATCGAAACCGTGAAAACCCATCGCGTCTGCGGCGGCGAGCTGCGCTACTGCCGCCACCATAGCGGCGCAACGAACACGCCGATGACGTTCAGCGTCTTCACGCCAGAGGGCCCCAGCCCCTTTCCGGTCCTGCTCTGGTTGTCCGGTCTCACCTGCACAGAAGACAATTTCACGACAAAGGCCGGCGCCTATCCCTCCGCCGCCGCCCTCGGGATGATGGTCGTGGCGCCGGACACCTCGCCGCGCGGCGACAGCGTCGCCAACGATCCATCCTACGATCTTGGACAGGGCGCCGGCTTCTATGTCGACGCCACCCAGTCTCCCTGGAAGCCGCACTTCCAGATGGAGACCTACATTATCCGCGACCTCATCCCGATCATCCGCGCCAACTTCCCGGCCGACCCGGTGAAGATCGGCGTCTCAGGCCATTCCATGGGCGGCCATGGCGCGCTCACGCTGGCGCTTCGCCATCCGGACACGTTCCGCTCCGTCTCCGCCTTCGCGCCGATCGTCTCGCCACTGAACTGCCCGTGGGGCCAGAAAGCGTTCACCGCCTATCTCGGCCCAGATCGCACGACCTGGCGCGAGCACGACGCCTGCGAACTCCTGCGCGAAGGCGCAAGCCACGGCTATTACGACGACATTCTCGTTGACCAGGGCTTGGCTGACCAGTTCCTCGCCGAACAACTCAAGCCCGAACTACTCGAACAGGCCTGCCGCGAAACCGGACAGAAGCTCACCCTGCGCATGCAGCACGGCTACGATCACAGCTACTTCTTCATGGCGTCGTTCATCGCCGACCACATGGACTGGCATGCACGCCGTCTCGTGTAGCACGCGAAACAATCCTCAACGCAATTAGAATATGTCTTGTTAGACAACTCTTCGACGCCGGTATAATGCAGGCTCAGGTTGGGAAAAGATTCGCAAAATCCACACACGGATGAAGGGTGATCATGGCCTCGCGTCTTCCCAATCTCGACAATCTATCCCTGTCGGATCTCAACGAACTTGCCGGTCGCGTGCAGAAAGCGATCGCGTCGAAGAAGGATGAGGCGAAAGCGGAAACGCTCAGCAAGTTGAAAGCGCTCGCCAGCGCCGAAGGCTTCAGCCTCGACGAGCTGATGGGCAAGGGCTCCGGCGGCCGCCGCCAGCGTTCGGACAAGGGCGTGAAGCTCAAGCCGAAATACGTTGGCCCCAATGGCGAGATCTACACCGGCCGCGGCCCCACGCCGAAATGGCTGAAATCGCTCGAGCGCAAGGGCGAGAAGCGCGAGAAATATCTCGCCAAATAAGCTGCAATTGAACGATCAACGGCACGGAGAGATCCGGGCCGTTTGCTTTTCTACCTCGCCAGCGCCTTGCAAAGCGGTATGCCCTTCTCTTCCGGCGTGCCGCAGATGTCTGGCTTCGTCTTCGTCTGCTTCCAGTAGTCCACGTAACCCAGCTTCTCCATCAACGGCAGGAAGCGCGCATCGGCGCGCATCGGGCGCGTCGGCGACAGGAAGAGCGTCCCGAAATAGCTGTACATGTAGCTTGTGAAATCCGGCCGGTCGGCGATCGCGAAAGCCCGATCGACATTGCCCAGCGCCGCCTGAGCCATGATGTTGACGTGCGGACTATTGAATTCCGTCAGGCAGCGATCAACGCGCTTGGCGCTTTCCTTTCGCGCGCTCGCGTTTGTTGTGTGTAGCGCCTTCATTACCTCCCGATAGCAGACGGCGCCCGTCGCATTCTCTGGCTGCGTCGCGGCGAACACGGTCTCCGGATCGCCCGCATCCAGGAAGATCGCCGCAACCACAGCCACTTCCCAGGCATAGAGGTTCATCCGCTTGCCGATGTTGTTGGCGATTTCCGTATCCGCGCCCGGCTTGCTGGATGAGGCCAATGCGATTGCAAGCAGGTAGGGATTGAGGGGATGAACCGGATTGTTGGCCCTGACGAACTCGAAATAATTCGCGGCCTCCTCGTTCCGCCCCAGCAGCATCATCGTCAACCCTGCCATGACGGCGGTTCCTGAATAGGCATAGGCCTCGCGTTCACCCGGCGGACGCTGCAATTCGCGCTCAAGCGCCGGCGCCCACTCGGCCGGCGGTTTTTGTTCTGCGATGGCGAACGCGGCCCGCGCAGCTGCGGTCACGTAATCATGAGGCGCCAGCCGTTCCGCCGCGGCGAGCGCCGCACGTCCCTCGGCCTCCAGCGCAGCCCGCATCGTGGCCGGAACGCCTGGAGCGCTCAATGCCGCTTCAGAGGCGAGCCCCGCTTGCAGGCGGCCATTGTCCGGATTTCGTCTGACCAGCTCCCGGTCCGCCACAAGGCTGCTCGTCACATCGCTTTGCTCGTTCAGGCTACAGTACTTGCCAATCAGCCTCCGGCTCTCGACATCAAGTGGCGATCCGTTGTTCGATGTGGCCTTATCCCACACGCACGCCGACATCTCGCCCGCATCGCTGCCGATTGCGTAGGCCGCCAAAATGGACTGGGCGAGCGGATGATCGCGTCTGCGTTCGCCGATAACGGCTTTTGTTCCGACATCGAACAGGCGCGTGACGGATTTCAGCTTGTCGCCCTCGCGCCTGATCTCCCCCGACACCGCGAAGCTGGCGCCGAGTTGCGCCGCACGCTCGATCATCTTTTCATCCGCGCCGGTCGGTTGGGGCGTCGAGCCCGTGCCGATGCGCAGCGTGGTCAGCTGCCGGAAGGCTTCCTCCGTTGCTGTCCTCGCCAGGCCCGGCAAGGCCGGGTCATCGCCCGACGTCGTGAACGCGAACAACGCAGTCGTTGTGTCGCCGCCAGCCGCGACGCCGGCCTTCGGCTGCACCAGGAAGAACAATCCCGCAGCCGCAGCAACGACGAACGCCACCGCGCCGCCGATCACCGCCGGCTGCTTCAACAGCGGCTTGCCTGCGGGCGCCGGGCTCATCAGATCCGCTCGGGCGCCGAGACTTGCCGCCACCTCCTTTGCCTGCGGCCCGCCCTTTACCAGCGCCGCAAGATTGTCGGCAAGCTTTGTGAGCTTCGCCTCGGTGTTCTCGTACGCGTCCACCCAGTTGCGGCTTGCGAGTTCGTAGAGAAAGGCGCCTTCAGGCAGGATGTTTTCGATCCGTACGGGGATTACGGTCTTTTTCTGGAATGTCGCCGCCGCCAGCTCTTTCGAGATGTCGTCCGACTCCGAAGCCGCCTTCGAGAACAGCAGGACAAAGATCGGCGCGCTCACCAGCGCATGTGCGGTCTTGTGACGCCAGTCATCGCCCGCATCGAGCAAGGCATCATACCAGGCGTCGACACCCCGCTCTTTCAACAGCTCATAGAGCAGCGTCGCCTTGGCCTGGTCGACACGCCGGTAGCTGATGAAGATTTCGCCCGGCATGCAGCCCCTGATCCCCGGCGGACCGGGTCCGCCTGTCGGCAAACCTGCCCGCTTTCCCTGTGAGCGGCAACTTGGCTGGCTCCGCAAACGCGTAAAAACCCATGAAATCGCAAGCAAAAACGGCGTCGCGCGCCAGCCTTGCGCAAGCAGCGAGCCCGCCTTATACCCCAGCCCCTCAACTGCGGTGGGATAGCTCAGCCGGTTAGAGCGCAGGACTCATAATCCTGAGGTCCCCGGTTCGATTCCGGGTCCCACTACCACTCCCCCACACCGCACCGCAGATACAAGAACGGCGTCAGTTTCCTGACGCCGGTCCCGGATTGGGCCCTGGGTTGGGGGGACAGACCCGCTCCACCTCCGGATGCCAAATGCAACGCCGCGCAAATGTCGCGCGAGTGTAATTGTTTGTCGCTCAATCAGGGTGATTTGGCGCCCATAGCAAAAACCGTTCGCCGCCTGCTGTCGTCTGCGGCCCATGCGCGTTCGACATCCGAAAGCGGCGCCAGCGTGACCGCGATACGGAAGCCAGCCGGCCTTGCAGCCGCCAGCATGCCTTTGATCGCCCCGAGCAGATTCCTCATCGGAACACTCCCGATCCCGCTTCCCATCAGCGTGATCGCCGACGAGCGCAGGACAGCGCTGTTCAGTCTGATCTCCTGCCCGCTGGCTGCGCCAACCTGAACGAACCTGATCGGCCGCGCTTCCTCGCCTGCCCTTGCTCCGGCAATCAGCGCCCGCTCCGCGCTCGCGCCCCAGAGATAGTCAATCACCACATCGACCCCCTGCAAAAACACCTGCTCCAGCCGCCGATCGAGGTCCGCATCGCCCAGCGCAATCGTCTCGTCCGCGCCAAGCCCCGCCATCTCGCCGAGCCCGGCCTTATCGCGCGCAGCCGCAATCACCTTGCCCGCGCCCAGATACTTTGCGATCTGCACCGCCAGGCGTCCCGAAGTCCCTGTCGCGCCGTTGACCAGCACTGTTTCGCCAGGCTTCAGCCCTGCCCGCTCGACCAGAGCCGCCCATGACGACATGCCCGGATTGGCGATGGCCGCCGCCGTCACGTCGTCGAGATCATCCGGCAATGGAACACACTGCCGCTCAGGCACGACAACAACTTCCGCCATGCTGCCGAACGGCGCCTGAGGCATTACGAAATAGACGCGTCGCCCATCGTCCAGCCGCCCCACTCCATCGATACCCGCCACAAAGGGAAACTGGCCGCCAGAACTATAGTGCTCCCCAGACGCGCGGCTCTTCACGACATGGCTGATCGCAGCCGCGGTCACTGCAATGCGCTGCTCGCCAGGCCCTGCGACCGGCTCGGCAAAATCTCCATACACGGGCGCAGTGCCCGCCTCGCGAACGATGGCAGCTTTCATGGGATTGCACTCTGTCGGGCAGATATGTGTATTATTCACATATTAGGAGACCGACTCGATGGCGTCAAGAAACAACGTGCAAAATACACATATCTCCGCCCAGCTCCGCGAACTCCACGGCGCAGTGCTCGACATCGTCAGCGTGATGAACCAGCCGCAGCGCGACGAGACGCTGCTGCACGAGGCCGGCGTCGAACTCGACCGCGCTCTGTTCCCCCTGCTTGTCGGGATTGATCGCTTCGGCCCCATCGGCGTTGTCGACCTCGCCGACCGCGTCGGCCGCGACTACACCACCGTCAGCCGCCAGGTCGCCAAGCTCGAAAGCCTAGGCCTCGTGAAGCGCCAGCCCAGCGCCGAAGACGCCCGCGTGCGCAACGCCCTACTCACGTCCAAAGGCAAGACCGTGATCGCCCACCTCAACGCCGCCCGCGAACGCCTCGGCCAGGCCGTGTTCGAAAGCTGGTCCCTGCGCGATCTCACCGACCTCACGCGCCTGATGCGCAAGTTCGCCGATGCGCTCGTAATGGCGGGAGGCTAGACCAGCCCCGCGACCATCTCGCCGATCGCCAGCGAACTCGTCAGCCCCGGGCTCTCGATGCCGATCAGGTTCACCAGCCCCGCGACGCCGTGCGCCTCCGGCCCGTCGATCAGGAAGTCCGCGCTCGGCTGGCCCTTGCCGACGATCTTGGGCCGCACGCCAGAATAGTCTGGCGACAGCGCGCCATCCTTCAGCCCCGGCCAGTATCGCCGCACCTCGTGATAGAAGTGCGCCGAGCGCGCCGGATCGACCTCATAGTCGAACGGCGGCTTCGTCCCTTCCGGCAGCCATTCCGCATCCGGCCCCAGCCGCGTCCGCCCGCCCAGATCGATCGCGAGGTGCAAACCCTGCGTCGCCGAATTGTGCATCGGATAGATCAGCCGCGCGAACGCCGCCCGCCCGCTCGCAACAAAGTACGAACCCTTCACCCAGTGCATTCGCACGCCGGCGTATTTCGGCCCGCCCTCGATCAAACGCGCGACCGGCAATGCCCGGTGCCCCGCCGAATTAACCACCGTCCGCGCCTTGATGCGCGAGGGCGAGGCCCCGCCGGTTTCGATCTCGATCCCGTCCTTCAGGACAGCGCCACGTACGACCGGCGTATCCAGCACCAGTGATCCGCCGCGATCCTCGAACTCGCCCTGGAGCGCCAGGAAATAGCCATGGCTGTCGAACAGCCCGCTGGTCTCCGAATGGATCGCCACCCGCACCTCAGGGCTCAAGGCAGGCTCCAGCCGCCTCGCCTCGGCGCCATCAACCAGCCGGCACTGCTCAACGCCGTTCGCCAGGGCCTTCTGCAACAGCGCAGGCGTTGCCGCCGCCTCGCCATCGTCGACCGCCACCACCAGCTTGCCGCAACGATGCGCCTCGATGCCCCGCTCGGCGCAATACTGGTAGAGCTTGCGCCGTCCCTCGACGCACAGCTGCGCCTTCAGCGATCCGGTCGGATAATAAAGCCCTGCATGGATGACTTCGGAATTGCGCGAGGAGGTCTCGGTTGCAATCGCGCTCGCCGCCTCGAGCACAAGCACTTCGCGCCCCTTGAGCGCCAGCGCCCGCGCAACGCTGAGCCCCACCGCGCCTGCGCCGATTACAACTGCATCCGCCTCGAATGTGTCCATGCCGAAGCAGTATCCCAACCCGCGCCCGAAGTCCCGCCCAGGCGGGAAACCACCCTACTGCGCCTTGTGCAGGCTCATGATGTAGGCCGACAGCGCCGCTACGCTCGAAATCATCGAAGATGAAGTTCGGCATCGCCGGATGCGACTTGCGCATCCATTCCGCCAGCCCCGCCGCCGTCACGCCATCACCGTTCGCGATGGCTGGAAACGCGGGCGCGCCGACCTGCATCTTCGGCGCAAGGCCTTCAACGCCGACATCGTGACATTGCACGCAGACCTGCTGGGCAATCGCTGATCCACGATAGGCATCACCCTCGACGGCGGGCGCGGCAGCGATAGGGACAGCGGGCACGGCACTTTCAGGCGCCTTAGCCGCCTGCTCACCGCACGCGGGGAGAAGCAGCAGAAAGCCAATCGCGATCCCTGTCCGCATGATTGTCGCTCTCGCTTATGATGCGGCCTTGAAGGAACTGCAGACCGAGCCGCCAGGGAAGGAAATACCATCGCCAGACCTGCGCCCTATCGTCCCCTGCAGCGGACCCGATGTCGGCTTCAGCTGGTCGCCTGAGGCTTCAAGCCATCCGGTCGCTGATGCGCCCTGGCCCCAGCGCAATTCATAGACGCCGTCGTTCGAGACAACGAGCGTCATCCCCGGCTGCCCTTCGCAGGCAAAGGTGCCGCCCGGCACACCGCCGCGCTCCACATTCGCCTGATCCGACGCGCATCCCGCCAGTAGAGACAGCACGACCGCCGCCACCCCTGCCCGGACCCAGACCGACACCATGCAAAACTCCGCGCGCGCAACGCCGCCCGCGCGCAACATTCCATCCCGCCCCGTCCGCCGCCAGCCCTTTTTGGAACCGGGCGCCTGACTTTTCAGTCACGAGAGGCTCAGTCCATCCCCGGATATCGCGCAAATTCCGGCGCACGATGCGCATCGGCCATCCACCCGATCCGTTCCACCACCTGAACCTGCGCCGCCGGCGGCGGAATGACATCCGGATCGTCCAGCGTCGCGCTCTGCACATCGATCTGGTCAACGAAGATCTGGTCGTTCGTGTAGAAGAGCCCCGTCCCGCAATCCGCACAGAAATGCCGCCGCCCGTGCTCGGATGAGGCCCTGATCTTGGGCGTACCCTTGGTGACCCGGATGTCCTTCGCCGCATAAAGCGCCCAGGCCATCACCGGCGCGCCCGCCGACCGCCTGCAATCCTTACAATGACAGATCGAATTTCGTGCCGGCGGCGCCAACGCCTCATAACGGATCGCCCCGCAATGACACCCGCCTTGGTGCATCGATGCCTCCTCTGATCACGAGAGGATGACAGGCGCACGCATGCGGGCAATCGCAGCAACAGGCGCTGCAGACAGCGCGGTGGCAACAGGAAGGTACCGTTCGCCGCTCCGGCTAGGCTGGCGATGGCTGGGACATGGACAAGCCTGCAAATCCGCTGGGCCATAGTTCAGTTCGACCGCCATGCGCAGCCGCATGCGCCACGGCCTCATTGACCTGATCGAGTGAAAATCGTGCGGCCGCGCCGTCAATCGCGAGCTGGCCAGAACGCATCATCTTCACCAGACTGGCGGGGGCGCTGGGAGGATACATCCAGACGCCATGAAGCGTGATGCAGTTGCGCATGAGCCAGGCGTAGGACAATTCGAGGCCAGGGCCGCCCTGCATGTTGACGCCGCCCATAAGGATGACGCGGCCATACCGGCGCACGGCCGTGATCGCCGCGCGCGCCTGTACCGCGCTCGCCATCGGCGGCAGGATGTCGAACACGCAATCGATAGGCCCTGGCGCAGCCTTGAGCATGGCCGCGCGATCCGCCTCTTCGTCTCCTGTCATGGCGACAGCGCGTACGCGCGGACCGTGGCGACTGACCAGCGCATCGAGGGCGGCCCTGTTGCGTCCGGTGGCGACAACACTGCCGGCTCCCATCGCAAGCGCAACGGCAACAGCGGCGCGACCGAACCCACCGGTCGCGCCCGAGACCAGGACAGTCTCGCCTGCCTTGAGATCGCCACTCAGGAAGCCGCCGTAAGGCACAAGATAAGAACCCATCGCGCACCAGCCACCTGCATCCTCTGCACTTATTAGCCCAATCGGAATGGCGTTCTCGGTCGGCACGCGTATTTGCTCGGCCCAGGAGCCGTCGTGAAAATACCGCTGTAATTTAAGCCCGCCTTCGCCTCGCGCGCTGAGGCCTTGCAAGGCGATGTCCGGGTCCTCCGCATTATCGCGCGAGCGCACTGTCGGATCGCAATAGACCCAGTCGCCAGGCTTCAGCAGCGTCGCATCAGATCCGACCGCGCGCACCCGGCCGATAGCGCCGGCGCCAGGGATGGCAGGGGTCTCCAGGATGTAGTTGCGCACCCCGCTGAGCACCTCCGTCATGTAGTTGAGAATGCGGGTTACGACCACATCGACGACAACCTCGCCTGCTGCGGCTGCCCCTGGATCTGGAACCTCCTCGACGACGAGCGGTTTTCCGAACGACTTGAGGACAGCGGCGCGCATCAGCGATTCCTTATCTGGACGCTGCATTTGAGCGTGCGCTAGCCTGATGAGCCAGAACTGGGATTATCCTAGGACTGAAAATCCCCGCCTATGGAGGCTGGCTGTGCCCGAACGCTCCGAGATTGAACTTGCAGATTTCCTGCGCGCCCGCCGGGAGCGGCTTTCTCCAAAGTCTGTCGGCCTTCCGGATAGTCGCCGACGCCGGACGCCAGGGCTCAGGCGCGAGGAGGTCGCCGAACTCGCTGGGATCGGCGTGGATTGGTACGTGCGCCTGGAGCAAGGGCGCAAGGTTCGTCCTTCATCAACGACAGTGGATGCGCTTGCGCGTGCGCTCCGATTGAACAAGGCCGAGCACCTGCATCTAAAGGCGCTCGCCGGAGCCAATTCTGTCGGCGCCTTTGTGAGGGAGAGCGTGCCGCAGACTGTGAAACAGGTCGTCGACGGGTTCAGGCATCCGGCCTACGTCACCGGCCGACGCTTCGACGTCCTCGCCTGGAACAAGGCAGCGGACGAGATCTTCGCCTTCAGCCAGCTTGCCGAGGAGGATCGCAACACGTTTCTCAGTATCCTCACTCGCCCCGCGAGCCGCAAACTGTTCGGCGCCGGATGGCATGAGGAAGCGCAGCGGGTCGTCGCCCTTTTCCGCGCCAACTTCGACCTGCACGCGGGAGATCCTGCATTTCTCGAGCTCATTCGGCGAGTAAGGCTGAACTGTCCCGAGTTCGCCTCGTGGTGGCGAAGACACGAAGTCCGCACTCCATCGGCCGGACGCAAGCTGCTCAAACACCCAAAGCGCGGGCTGCTGAGCTACGAGTACGCAACCTTCCAGGCCAATGACGATCCAGCATTGAAACTCGCAGTCTATACGCCGGCGGCTGACCGGGCGCCGTCAGCAGATGTGCGTTGAAGCACCAGCGACGGCTTGCCCTTTTGAAAAGGCAAGACGTGCTCGTTATTCCGCCGCCTGCATCCGTGGCGCCGGCCCGGCATTCCACCGCGCCATCAAGCCAGCGAGTTTCTTCTCCGCCGCCTCGACGGCCTTGTCCTTCACGTGACCATAGCCGCGGATTTCGTCTGGGATCGTTGCGATTTCCACCGCCAGCGAATGGTTCTCCGCCGTAAGACCAGCCGACAGAACCTCAAGCCGCGCAAGATATTCATCCCGCAGCCGGCGCTCCATTTTCCGCTCCTCGGTCTTGCCGAAGATGTCGAACGGACCACCGCGAAGACCCTTGAGGCCCTTGAGGATCTTGAAGCCCGTCATCATCCAGGGGCCGAACGACGATTTGATGAGCTCGCCCTTGTGGTTCTTCTTCGAGATCATCGGCGGCGCCATCAGGAAGGTCAGCTTCGTGCCCTTCCCGAACGTATCTTCGACCGCCTGCTTGTATTCCGGCCGCGTGTAGAGCCGCGCCACTTCATATTCGTCCTTGTAGGCCATCAGCTTGGCGAGATAGGTCGCCGCCGCCGTGGTCAGCTGTTCGCCAAGGCCCAGATTGCTCTCCGCCGCACGCACGCGCGCCACGCGGGCTTCGTAGAGATCCGCATAGGCCGCGTTCTGATAGGCCTTCAGCATGTCGGCGCGACGTGCGATCAGCTCGTCGAGCTTCAGCGGCTCGATCTCCGGCCGCTTCGGCGCCGCCGCCTGGATCACGTCCGGGTTTACAGCGGCGATCCGGCCGAGGTCGAACGCAGCTGCGTTCTCCTTGACCTTCACCTTGTTGAGGCGGTTGGCTTCCTTGATCGCAGCTTCCGAAACCGGGATCAGGCCGTTCTGGTAGGCCATGCCCAACATGATCATGTTGGTATAGATCGCATCGCCAAAATGATGCTCGGCCAGGGCTTCGGCATTGGTCGCCGCGAACGACTTGGCCCGGGACCGCACGCGCGCCGTCAGCAGGTCCGGATCGAAGCGCACGTTGCGGTTCTCGATGATCTCTTTTGTCGGCGTCACGTCATGGTTTGCGACCACGGCCGTACGCGCCTTGTCGAACATCACGAGGGCATCGCCGGAAGAGGCCACCACGAGGTCGCAAGCAATGATCGCGTCGGCCGAAGCCGGAGGGGTCTTGCCCGCCTTGATGTCATCCGGGTTGAGGGCGAAGCGAACGTGGCTCAGAACCGGGCCACCCTTCTGCGCGAGGCCGGTCATGTCGAGCGTCTGCGAGGCCTTGCCATCGACGTGCGCCGCCATGGCGAGGACCGCCGCGACCGTTGTGACACCGGTACCGCCCACGCCCGTGAACAGCACATTCCACGCCTCGTGTCCGAGCTGCGGCAGCTGAGGCTCCGGCAGGCCGGACACATCGAACGCGGCAGGCGAGCGCTCGACGTCGGATTTCCGATCGCCGCCCGTCACCGTCACGAACGACGGACAGAACCCCTCGATGCAGGAATAATCCGTGTTGCAAGTCGACTGATTGATCTGCCGCTTGCGCCCGAACTCGGTCTCGACGGGTTCAACAGAGAGACAGTTCGATTTCACCGAGCAGTCGCCGCACCCTTCGCAAACCGCCTGGTTGATGAAGACGCGTTTTGTGGGCGCTTCCATCTTGCCGCGCTTGATACGACGACGCTTCTCGGTTGCGCACACCTGATCATAGATCAGGACCGAGACGCCCGGCGTGTTGCGCAGCTCGATCTGTACTTCCTCGAGCTTCTTGCGGTCGAAGATGCGCGTGCCTTCCGGCAAGTCCGACACGGACGCATAACGCGTTGGGTCATCCGCCACGATCACGATGGTCTTGACGCCTTCGGCCTCAACCTGCCGTGCAATTTGCGGAACCGTCTGGCCGGACTCCACCTGCTGACCGCCCGTCATGGCGACGGCGTCGTTGTAGAGGATCTTGTAGGTCGCATTGACCTTGCCCGAGATCGCCGCCCGGATCGCCAGCGAGCCTGAGTGCGAATAGGTGCCATCGCCTAGGTTCACGAACACATGGTTTTCTGTCGTGAACGGCATCTGGCCGATCCACGGCGTGCCCTCGCCGCCCATCTGCGTGTGCATGTCCGTGCGCCGCTCCGGGGTAAACGTCGCCATGTAGTGGCAGCCGATACCGGCAAGCGCGCGCGAGCCCTCGGGAAGCGTCGTCGAGGTGTTGTGTGGGCAGCCTGAGCAGAAGTGCGGTTTGCGGGTGTTGATCTGGTTCATGCCGGCCACAGCCTGCTGCGCGCCACGAACCTTGGTGAAGTACTGGTCTGCCTTCGCCCGGTGCGGCCCGTCTGGCAGGCGGCCCACCAGCGCCATCGCGATATCGGCCGTCGACAGCGAGGCGATGTCCGACAGCAGTTTCCCGCCATCGCGATCCAGCTTGCCCTCGACGATCGGACGTTCGCTATCCGGAAGATGGTACAGCACATCCTTCAGCTGCGGCTCGATCAGCGCGCGCTTGTGCTCGATCACGAGAACGCGCTCGAACCCGCGGCAGAAATTGCGGATCGCCGTCGGCTCTAGCGGCCACGGCATCGCCACCTTGAAGATCGACACGCCGAGATCCGCCGCCTGATCAGGCGACAAGCCCATCGCCGCCAGCGCCTCGAACACATCGCGCGATGCCTGCCCCGCCACGATCACGCCCAGCTTCTTCTGCTTGCCAACCAGCAGCGGCTTGTCGAGCCCGTTGGCCCGCACGAAAGCCTGCGCCGCTGGTATCTTGATCTCGCGCAGCCGCTTCTCTTTGCCGAGCGGAGTATCGCCAATCCTCAACCCAAGCCCGCCCTCGGGGATGACAAAGTCCGCCGGCCGCACCGTGTGGTAGCGGTCCAGCCCCACCTCGATCACCGCGCCTGAATCCAACGTGTCCGCAAGGCAGATCATCGAGACCCACAGCCCCGAATACCGCGACAGTTCCAGGCCGATCAGTCCATAGTCGAGAACTTCCTGGATCGACGCCGGCGCCAGCACCGGCATCTCCGCATCGATCATCGCAAACTCGGACTGCGAGGCCAGCGTCGAGGATTTCGAGTTCGGATCGTCCCCGCACAGCGCCAGCACGCCGCCCTTAGGGTCCGTGCCCGCCATGTTCGCGTGCTTGAACACGTCGCCGGTGCGATCGACGCCCGGCGCCTTGCCGTACCAGATGCCGAACACGCCATCGAACTTCGCGCCCGGGAAGATGTGCGTCTGCTGCGAGCCCCACACAGCCGTAGCTCCGAGGTCCTCATTGAGGCCCTCCCACAGCTTCACGTCGTGCGCCTCGATCAGCTTGCCCGCCGCGCGCAGCTGCTGGTCGTACCCGCCAAGGGGCGAGCCCCGATACCCTGAGATAAAGCCCGCCGTATTGAGGCCCAATTTGCGGTCGAGCCTCTTCCGGTCCAGCGGCAGGCGCACCAGCGCCTGGATGCCCGTCATGAAAGCCCGCCCGCTTTCGAGCAGGTACTTGTCATCGAGGGATATACCGCCGGATACAGGGCTGCCGTGCTTCAAGTCGCGAGCCTCCTAAGGGGGCATATGGCCACGGCAAATATATTGCTCAATATCGCAGGAAGTATTTGCCATTCGGTGCGCGATCTGGCATTACGCCGGCAAGATTGATCTACAAACGCGACTAAGGACAGCAAAACATGGCCGCCGAACTTGACGCCATCGACGCGAAAATCCTCGACCTCATCCAGCGTGACGCCGCCCTCTCCGTGGCCGAGATCGCCGAGAAGGTGGGCCTGTCCTCCAGCCCCTGCTGGCGCCGCATCAAGCGCATGGAGGAACAGGGCATCATCGCCCGTCGCGTCACATTGCTCAACTACGACAAGCTCGGATTGAACTTCGAAGTTGTGGCCAACGTGAAGCTGCAACTCCCTTCGCGGGAAAACCTCGAGAAGTTCGAGAAGGCCGTGCGTACCTGGCCGGAGTGCATCGAGTGCATGACGGTCACCGGCGCGGTCGACTATGTGATGCGCATCGTCACTACCGACATGCACGCCTACGACGCCTTCCTGCGCGACAAGATCCTGGCCCTCGGCCTGGTGTCGGACATCCAGTCCCGCATCATCGTCAACATAGCCAAGCGCACGACGGCTGCGCCGCTCGGCCTGATCTCGCCGTACGTCCCGACGCAGGACCGCTAGCGGACCGCCGGGCGCCGAGCGCCGAGCGGGTCACCGCTATTTGCGAGCTCGGCCTGCGGGCGGACCACTCGTCACGCTCCCATGTCCGCAACGCTGGGCTAGCTGTTCGCGTTATGATGACGTGCAGCAAATGTCCCTTGAATGAAGTCAAATATTGTGTTCTTGTTTTGTTCCGTTAGCAAAAACTTCGCGAACCATTGGGATTTTCCACAGGGAGAAATGCGCGGAACGAGCAAGCCTGTGATACCGTGTCACCCGATCACGTGCGGCTACCGTTGGGGAGGACGGGACCATGGCTAGAAGTGATCTGATCCTGTCACTCGTGAAGGCTGGCGCTTCTGGCGACAAGTCGATGTTTGCTTCGACGGTCGAAGCGATCGTGGCGGAAGAGAAATCGAAGAGCCATCACGTCTTTGCTGATCGCTTGCAGCGGGCAATGCAATCGGTTCCTGTAACCTCAACGGAGTTCGCTAAACCCCAAGGTGGTGGTCGAGACTTCGTTGTCGAAGCCGAGCCTCGCGTTGACCTGGCGCAATTGATTCTTTCGCTGCCCGCACAACGCGTCAGCCAACAATTGATCGAAGAGCACAACCGAGCAGATCTTCTTCGCGCTCAAGGAATGCAACCCCGGCACAAGATCCTGCTTTCGGGTCCACCCGGAAACGGCAAGACTTCGCTGGCCGAAGCCATTGCTTATGGTGCGTCACTTCCCTTCCTAACTGTTCGATATGATGCACTCGTCGGCGCCTATTTGGGCGAAACCAATGCGCGGCTAGCAAGATTATTTGATTATGCTCGGACGACCCCGTGTGTGCTCTTTTTTGATGAGTTTGACGCGATTGGAAAAGAGCGTGGCGATGTTCACGAGACCGGCGAGATAAAGAGGGTCGTATCCTTTCTGCTTATGCAGCTGGACCGACTGCCGAGCTACGTCATCGCAATTGCGGCAACCAACCACGCCGAACTCCTGGATCGAGCTGTATGGCGTAGATTTCAGGTGCGAATTGACATGCCTGCACCCAACGCGGCCGGTCGCGCTGTGCTCGTCCAGCGATTTTTTGACTCATGGCCAGAGTCGGCTGGGATTGCCCCAACGGCATTAGCGAGTCGTCTTGGCGAAATCAGCTTCGCTGAGATTTTTGAGTTTTGCCAAACGGTGCGACGCAGACATATATTGGCACAGGGGGGGGCTACGCTCCGTAGCGTGGTCGCCGAAGAAATTGATCTTTGGACGGCGCGTGTAGCGCCGGGGGTTGGAAACGAAATTGGCAGAGCTTCCGCTCATCCGGCTGGACCAGCCAAGCAAAGGCGAACGAAGAAAACGAGGAGGCGGATTTCCCCCACCTCCCCGACGGTTTGACCGCACAGAACAAACAACCCGTCTGCCAGGTCGACGGCTTCAACGTTTAGCCCAATTCATTCAGCAGGGGCGCGATCCTCTCGAGCTTAGGGCAGACCCAGCAGGTCTTGCGCCCGAACGTCTTATCGTTTTGGAACTCACCGGCGATGTTCGTGAATTTGCGCGAGCTGCTCAGCAAGTTCGCGGATTGGAGTTCGTGCTCGGCGAAGACCTTGAGTCAGATGAAGATGATCGCAGCCCAGCTGTGTATCTTGTAATCCCCGACTCTACGGCCCTCAAACAGATTGTTTCTCTGTGGGGTATCTTCCAAGCAGGACAACGATTGCCTCACGGCTTGACGCCTTGGCGAGATGTTTTTGCACAGCTGCGCGACATCCGACCTTGGGGCCCACAGGATCGCGTCACTGATGACGATCTGCCTGTGCTTGAACGAGAGGCGCAACAGGATCATGAAAAGGTTCGGATCGAAATTGAGCTTGTATACCGCTCGCCAGCCGCTGGCGTTGGCGGTCGGGTGAAAGAGAGGATCGTTGCCGCTGGCGGCGACATTCTCTCCGAGAGCCGAATTGATGGCGCTCTATATCACGCCTTGCTTGTCGACATTGCCGTCGGCGAATTGCGGCAGATCATCGCGCGAGCAGAAGGAAGTTTGGCTGGCGTCGAAGATATCCTCCACATAAGGCCACAGAGTCTCCTTCATACGACTGCGTTTGAGGAGACCCAATCTGCCGGAGCCGTTGCCGCCGCGCCCACGCTGCCGCCGATTGCTGCTGTGTTCGATGCCGTTCCACTTGCTCGGCATCCAATGTTGGACGGATATCTTTCGGTTGAAGACCCATTTGGACTGGAAGCCCAAGCGGTCGGACGACGATTTCATGGTACAGCTATGGCCTCGGCGATTATTCACGGTGATCGCGGAGGGCCACTTCCAGCGCCTTTGCGTCGCCGCGTGCACTTCATAAACGTTATGTATGCGACTGGCGGACCGGATGATCACGAGCGCTTCCCAGACAGATTGCCCGCCGACATTTTTCAGGAAGCGCTAGTTCGAATGAAAGAAGGAGCTAACGCAACAGCTCCCTCAGTCGTCGTGATAAATGCGTCGCTGGGTGATGCGAACAAGCCGTTTCAAGGGCGCATTTCCGGATGGGCGCGAGTTGTGGACTATCTTGCTCATAGGTATGGCGTTCTCTTCATCATTAGTGCTGGCAACCACAACTCAGCGCTCGAAACACCAAACATGAACGTCATTGCTTTTGAGGCGTGCAACGACGCTGACAAAGCAGCAGTGGCACTCAGAGCAATGAGTCAGCAACTCCATTCTCGTCGGATACTGGCGCCAGCTGAGTCCATCAATGCACTAACGGTTGGAGCCCATCACAGCGATCATTTTCCTCCAGTCGCTCACCTAGGGCCCATGGTCTTTGATGTCTGGAAAAACACGGGGATGTCGAACGTTGGCAGTGGTCTTGGGCCCGGCTTCGGCAACTCGGTCAAACCAGACGTTATTGCGCCCGGAGGAAGGCTACACGTGACGCTTATGGGCTTCGGCGCGGGGCATAAGCTGACTCCCCAAACATCAAACGCAGCAATCGTTGCCGGTGTCAGTGTCGCGGCACCGCCGGCGCCTGCGGGCATAGGCCTCAACAATTCCGCTAGAACAGTGGGCACGAGCGTAGCTGCAGCATTATTGACGGGGATTGCGGCAAGGGCGCACGAAGAGCTTGAGGCCGCCTATCCCGCATTTGCCAATCTTCCAAGTGCTCACAGAGCAGCCCTGCTAAAGGCGCTGATAGTTCACTGCGCAAGATGGACATCCGCGAGTGCGATGATCGCTTCAATCCTCGGGCCCCACGCGCCTACAAAATCTGTCGCCCGTAAAGATATGATCCGCCGTTTTTTGGGTTACGGGCTTGCAGAAGGACAAATGGTGCTCGATTGCGCCACCGATCGAGCCACGCTGTGGGCCACTGGGCAGCTCGACAAGGAACAATCGCACACATACCAACTGCCTCTTCCCGCCGTGATGTCGGGAAAGCCACAGCCGCATGAGTTGACCGCAACCGTCGCATGGTTTGCGCCGCCGCGAGTGGGCACCACGTCATATAGAGGCGTCAGGCTGAAGATTCTTGAACCGAAGGAATCGATGGACGCGCTCGCTGTATCAAGCGACAGCAATCAGCCCGACGCGAACCAAACGCATCGTGGAACAGTTATTCATCGTCGGTGGTCAGGCGATAAGGCAGCGGCACTTGGAGCAAGCTCGATCTTCAAATTGACGGTCCAACGCGAGCTGGACCGGATTGAAGAGGCTGCCTCTTACGGGATCGTCGTAACGCTTGCGATGCCCAATGTTGCTGGCGTTTATACTGAAGTTAGGAATCGAGTGGCGGACAAGCCTCGAGTTGCCGTGCAACCGTAAAGTTTCGACATTCTCGAACGCTTCCCCTCACTTCCCCAGCTTCAGCGCCCCGAGTCCCACCGTCTCCTGTGCCGTGAACTGCGCCTTCTTGAAGTTGGTGCGCACGCCCGTGTCGATGCCAAATTCCATCAGCTGGTCGGAGGCGGGTGTGTAGGCTGGCCAGGGCGTGGAGCCGCATTGGGGAACGCCCGTCTTGATGAAGCTGGCCCAGCAGGCGTGCATCACATCGGCCAACGGCGCATCCGGCGCGATGATGTCGCCCACCGCCTTGCCCCAGCTCTTGAACACGTAGGGCAGCTCGGTCGCGTGCCCTGCCCGCGTGCGCGTCGCGCGCAGCGCCTCCGGCACATAGGAGAAGTGATAGAGATAGGACGGCTTGCCCGAAGAGGCCTGCGCCGCCACCCAGCGCGCCGGCGCGCCGAAGATGCTGTCGGTGAAGATCACGCGGGCCAGCGCCTCGTCGCCCTCCTTCGCCTCAGCCGTGTAGATCATCCGCGCGACGGGCGGGATCATCTTCAGCGTGGCTTTCGGCAGCGGGCTCGGCCCCATCAGCGTGTCCTCGCCGGAGTTCCAGCCGATGATCAGCGGTACGTCGGGGAACCGGCCGGCGGCCAGTGCCTGGCTCGGCGTCTCGGTCATCAAGACGCCGTCGGAGAAGGGCGCGTAGTCGCCGCCAAGTGTACCGACCTTGTCCGCCGGCAGCGCGCGCAACTCCGCCGCCGTTGCGGTTTTCGGCAGCCCAAGGGATTCCATCAGCTTGATCCCTTGCGCTTCCTTTTCGGCCAGCGTGAGGGGCGGATACCAGCCGCCGCCGCTCTCGCAGATCGCCTTGGTGAAGAGGCCCTTGGCGGAGGGCGTCGCCACAACCGCCATCGTGCTCCACCCGCCCGCGCTCTCGCCCGCGACGGTGACGTTGTTTGGATCGCCGCCGAACTGCGCGATGTTGGCCTTCACCCATTTCAGCGCAGCAATCTGATCCATCAGGCCGTAATTGCCGGAGTTGGGGCCGAGCGCCGGATGCGAGAGATAGCCCAGCGCGCCGAGCCTGTAGTTGATCGACACCACGACGATGCCGTTCTTCGCGAAGCTCGTGCCGTCATAGATCCAGCCATTGCCCACACGGTGCGAGCCGCCATGGATCCAGAACAGCACCGGCGCTTTTTTCGCATTCACCGGCGCGGTGACGTTCAGCTGCAGGCAATCCTCCGACGTCGGCCCATACGCCCCGCCGCCATTCGGCTTGTTGTCTGGCAGCATCGTCTGCGGGCATGATGTCCCCACCGTCACCGCGTCGCGCACGCCCTCCCACGCCTTCACCGGCTGCGGCGCCTTCCAGCGCAGATCGCCCACCGGCGGCGCTGCGAACGGAATGTTTCGGAACACCTCGACGGCGTTCTCCACCGCGCCCTGTACGATCCCGCCTTCGACTGTCGCCCGCGGCGCGCGATCGGAATCTCGTGTTCCAGAGACGCAAGCGCCCAGCACCAGCGCAGACAGAAGACTTAGTGCTTTTCTCATTGCTTCCTCCGCTCACCGACATAGTGCCAGTTGTTACGGGCTGCGCAATGCGCCCGCTTCTGCGAGATGCCCCGCAGGCACCAGGCACTTGGCGAAAAGAGCGGTCAGCGTTGGCTAAACCAGAATTTTATCTAGCAAACCGGCGTTCGCGAGCATTGACTTGAGCTCACTAGACCCATCGTCAATCAACTCGCGCGCATTTTCGCGCCAATCAAATGGACCTTGCAGTCTCAGACCGAGCTCAAGCTTCGCCAAAGCACCCTCAAGCGTTGACGCTTTGATCGCCAGGACTTCTGCCGCTCCGGCAGCGAGACTTTTAAAGCCATGAGTTATCTGAACATCGAGCAGCCGCATGGCTCGTGCCTCGGCCGAATTACCCCTGACAGCCTTACCACAGTCACGTCCTCGATTGGCCGCTTTGACAAATAGCGCGCTCTCAAGCCGCTGCCATTGTTTCTGCAAGTCGGCGACGCGTTCGTCTTGAATCATCCAATCGGAGACGAGCTCAACGATACTGTCTCGAACTGGTTGTTGGCGAGCCTTCGCCAATGGATCATTGGAAACGGTAAAATTGGGCATATCGCGCGGAATCGATTTTGCGCTTGGAGATCGATTAGGCATTTGCCCGACTCCGGACATACACTTTCGCAAACGCACGCTGACGCCGTGCGCAATCTGAACAACCTGTGCCGCAGGAAGCCCGGCACTCTGAGACGATATTTGATGGCAAGACCTAAGTCAACACGTGGTGCTCAATATTTCGACACGGGGTATCTATTATTGAGTCCGGTACAGGTCAAGATGGCGCGCGCTGCGCTAGGGCTGGGTATCCGCGAGCTGGCCGAACTTGCTGAGTGCGCACCATCAACGGTTATGCGATTCGAAGGCGGAAAAGGCGGAATGCACGTCGACACACTGCAGCGCATTCAAAAGACGCTTGAGCGCGAAGGTGTCGTTTTCATTGATGCCGACGAGAAACTGGGGCCAGGCGTCCGCATGCGCGGCAAGCGCTCCTAGCAGAACCGGCAAACGGGTTTGCAAGGAGTTTGGAGCCCTCGCCTTCACTCACTTTGACTTCGCTGCGCCAGATTTCACCAGGTATTCCCCCATTTTCTGGTGCAGCATGTTGATCGCCTTCAGCGGCCGCACCATCACCTTGAAGTGCGTGATCAGCCCGCGCTCGTTCCAGGTGATGATGTCGATCCCGTTGATCGTGATCCCGTCGATCTCCGAGTAGAACTCCAGCACAGCCGATCCCGCACCCTCATGGTGAGCGGCATCGCGAAGCGATGCGTCCGTCGAACCACCCGAGGCGCCAGAGAACCACTCCTCGCCATAGCGGAAGTGCTGTGTGTTCAGCACCTCCAGCGCCCCGCGCAGGTAGGCCGCGACGATCGCCTTGCCCTCCTGCGGCGTATGCACGACGGGGCTCTCGAACACCGCGTCCTCCGCCAGAATGTCGGTCAGCTCGTCCGCCCGCCTCTCCAGCGCGATCCGATGCCAGCGTTCAATGGTGGGTGGGATTGTCATCGGGGTCTCCTCTGCGGAAACACTGGCGCCAACCTCTTGCCTCTACCAGCGCAAAGCACTGGGAAAGGTGAACCGCCACGCAGCGGCGAAATCGAAGGGCCGGCCGCGACCGACCGGCGATCCAGAGCTAGGTATCGCGAGTCATAACGGGAACGCATTTGGAACGTTTCCCGACCCCGCCAACGACCAGATATCCTCACCCGAATCGTAGGATTCTGAGATGCCCTCTCCTCAAGATAGCGCAGATGTCCTGCTTTCGAGATCCTACTGGAAAAGCCGTTGCGAGAACTGGCCAGGCCGCACGGCCAAAGGTCTTGGGTCGCGCGATATCTTTGATGAGAGCTGCTTCTGCCTGCTCGGCGGCTACGGCATCACCTATGAAACTAATACATTTTATTACTGGCGCTTGCATGAGTTTGGACTTCTCCGAAAGGAGCGTGCTCGGGAGGACATGATCTTCGAGGTCCTCAGCGCTCGTTTTGCTGATCGATACGAAAACTACTTCTATCGCTTCCCAGCGCAGCGAGCCCGCCGCCTCAGCAGATTTGTTGAGTCCTTCTCCCCCCTCCCAATCTCGATGACATCGAGATGAGAAACTATCTGCTCGGCTTTGAAGGCATCGGCTTGAAAACGGCAAGCTGGATTGTTCGCAACTCGCTAGGCTCATCTAACGTTGCGATCATTGACATTCATGTCGTCAGAGCTTGCCAGCATCTCGGGGTTTTCCCGAGAACTTCAGGCGTCTCCTCATCATACCTGCGACTAGAGAACGCGTTCTTGCAGTTTGCTCAGGAAATCGATGTAGACCCAGCATTGCTGGATTTCGTGATGTGGAGCGACATGCGACAGTTCGGGTCGAGATTGCTTTCTAAGATCGATAGTGTTCAGTAGCAATCTCACCATTGCTACTGGGGACTTTTGATGGGCGGAAGCGGCGGCGGCGGCGGGTACGGAAGTTCGTCCCCATATTCGGGCTCAGGACAGAAGCCTCCTGGTACCGATCTTTGTGATCTGTCTTTTTCAGCGGGCGTTTTTTCGCCGGTTCCCAATGTCGTCTCACAAGTCGTAGTTGGAGAACCAATCGCCATTGCATTGTTGGGCGGGTCGGTGGCGGTCATGGTTCCTCGCCTCGCTAACACGACTCCGCAGCTTGGTACTTTGTCCGCACTGCCAGTAATCGGCGATCTAGTTCAGTGCATTCAGCAGGGCCACACCTACGTGGGTGAGATCACCAAGATACAAGGTGGCAACGTCGAGATCTTTGTGAGACGCGGGCCGTGATCACAGTCGCGGGGGGCGTCTACATCGAAAAATGTTTGTATCCGAATGATACCGAAAACACGTTCGGGTCTGGAGGGCGCGCGGCGCAAGCCTTGAGACAGACAGGCCTCAAAGTCGATTTGCATTTGTTTGCCCCCGACACGGCACAGCGTTCGGTCGAGGGCTCCTTCCTCGGAACGGGGATCATTCTACGGAGGACCTCGTCCGAGCAGCTTTACGAGTTCGTATATCGGCACGCTCTAGCTCAGCCTTGCGTCTCTCCATGGCCGCCGGAAGATCCCAAGCACGCGATTGTTTCGGCCCCCCTTGTGCTTCGATACGGGGCAATAGAGGGTGACTTCAAAGTACAAGCGGACGTAGCAATTTATGATCCGCAGTCACCCGACAAACCCGCGCACTTCCGCGCGAATGGTTCGACAGCAAAGCAACTCGCGATCATACTGAACAGGCAGGAATTGATCGCATTCGGGGGTGTGGACGAGCTAGATGCTGTGCGGACGCTTATCAAAGCGGATCAAGCAGATGTGGTTGTCGTCAAGAACGGCGCCTACGGAGCAAACGTATACAACGCTGGCGGATTGCTGACGCGCGTTCCTCCTCTCGAAACCATTCGAATTTCGAAGATAGGAACAGGCGACATTTTTAGCGCTGCGTTCGCCTATTGGTGGGGGCACAAAAAGGAGTCGCCTGTCGATGCTGCAATGAAGGCCTCGAAGTGCGTCGCAGCTTTTTGCGAGTCCCAAGTGTTGAACTTCAACGTGGCTATCAACTATCCCTTCCACGCTGCTCCGGATCCTAAGCCAGAAAAGACGATATACTTGGCTGGCCCCTTTTTTTCGACCGGCCAATTCTTGCTTGTCGATGAAGCTGCCCATCTGATTCAAAAGTTGGGGGGCAAAGTTTTTTCGCCATATCACCACGTAGGCAAAGGATCGCCTTCTTACGTTGTGCCGAAGGACTTGGAAGGCCTCGACAATGCGGCGACGGTTCTGGCGATAGTGGATGGCAACGACGCGGGGACACTGTTCGAAGTCGGTTATGCCCGGGCACATGATATTCCGGTGGTGGCCCTTGCAGAGTCGCCCAAGGGTCATGACCTCACGATGCTTATCGGAACGGACTGCGAAATCGTCGAAGACTTGTGCACGGCCGTGTACCGAGCGATCTGGAGTTCTTGGCGTTGAAGGCGTTATTGTTCTCTGGTGGCTTGGACTCCACTTGCATCGCAAAGATCGAAAAACCTGATCTACTGATCACCGTGGATTATGGTCAACGAGCTGCTCAAGGTGAAATTGCGGCAGCTGAAAGCATCGCCGCCGCGCTCAAATTGAAGCACAAGGTGCTTATCGCCAAACCCGTTGATTGCGGACAAGGCCTTATGGCGGGGCGCGATCAGGCTTCAAAAAAATTCCCACCAGAATGGTGGCCATTCCGAAATCAGTATCTGTTGACGGTCGCCGCCATGCATATCGAGGACGGCAGCGCTTCTGAAATCCTGATTGGAACGGTTTCGACAGACTCGCAACAATCCGACGGTAGCGACTCATTCATCGACAGATTCAACGAACTTCTGCTCTCGCAAAAATCGTACAGCTCCGTGCGGGCACCTGCTATTCGAATGACATCCGGCCAGCTCTACAAAATGGCCAATCTCGATCCTTCGATCGCGGGGTGGATTTTCTCTTGCCACCTATCAAGCATCGCTTGTGGACATTGCCGGGGCTGCATCAAAAGCGCTGAGATCGTGAACCAGTTCAGAGAACAGCAGGATCGCGCGCCCTAATCCGCCGGCGGCAGCACCGCCTCGACGCCTAGCCCGATCTCCGTATCGCGGAGTTTCTTCACCTCGTCGCGCAGGCGCGCGGCTTCCTCGAATTCGAGGTTGGCGGCGGCTTCGCGCATCTGTTTTTCCATCTCGTCGATAACGCGCGTGAGGTTGTGGCCCTTGCCGATGTATTCGGCGCCCTCCTCCTCCATCCCCGGAAGCGTGTTGGAGCGGCCCCGCTTGTTAGGGTCGCGCCCGCGCGGCAGGAGGCCCTGCGCTGCTTTCGACGTTACGCCCTCAAGCACATCCTTTACGCCCGAGAACACCGTCGTCGGAACGAAGCCGTGCTCGGCATTATGCTGTTCCTGCTTCTGGCGGCGGCGCGCCGTCTCGGCCATCGCGCGCTCCATCGAGCCGGTAATGGTGTCGGCATAGAGTACGACCTTCGCCTCGCTGTTCCTCGCCGCGCGCCCGATCGTTTGGATCAGAGACGTCTCGGAGCGCAGGAAGCCCTCCTTGTCCGCATCGAGAATGCCGACGAACGCGCACTCAGGGATATCGAGGCCTTCGCGCAGGAGGTTGATACCGATCAGGCAGTCGAACTTGCCGAGGCGGAGGTCGCGGATGATCTCGATGCGCTCGATCGTGTCGACGTCGGAGTGCATATAGCGCACGCGCACGCCCATCTCGGTCATGTGCTCGGTCAGCTGCTCGGCCATCTTCTTCGTGAGAGTCGTCACGAGAGAACGAAACCCCTTGGCCGCCGTCTCCTTCACCTCGGCAATGCAGTCGTCGACCTGGTTGGAATTGTCCTTGTAGACGGGGCGGATCTCGACCGGCGGGTCAATGAGATGCGTCGGGCGGATGATTTGTTCGGTGAAGACGCCGCCCGTCTGGTTGAGCTCCCACGGGCCGGGTGTGGCCGAGACGTGCACGGTCTGCGGGCGCATCTTCTCCCACTCGTCGAATTTCAGCGGGCGGTTGTCGAGGCAGCTCGGCAGGCGGAAGCCGAATTCGGAGAGCGTGAACTTGCGGTTGAAGTCGCCCCGGAACATCGCGCCGATTTGCGGGATGGTCTGGTGGCTTTCATCGACGAAGATGATGGCGTTGTCGGGGAGATACTCGAACAAGGTGGGCGGCGGCTCGCCGGGGCGGCGGCCGGTAAGATAGCGGGAGTAGTTCTCGATGCCGGCGCAGCTCCCCGTTGCGACCATCATCTCGATGTCGAACTGGCAGCGCTGCTCGAGCCGCTGGGCTTCGAGAAGCTTTCCCTGCTGGTTGAGAACGCCAAGCCGGGCGCGCAGCTCCTCCTTGATGCTCTCCACCGCCTGGTTGAGCGTCGGGCGCGGCGTCACATAGTGCGAGTTCGCATAGACCTTGATCTTCTCCATCGGGCGCGTCGCCTTGCCCGTGAGCGGATCAAATTCGGTGATCTTGTCGACCTCATCCCCGAAGAACGAGATCTTCCAGGCCCGGTCCTCCTGGTGAACCGGCCAGACATCCATCGTATCGCCCTTCAGGCGGAAGGTTCCCCGCCCGAACGCCTGGTCGTTGCGCTTGTACTGGAGCGCCACCAGATCCGCAGCGACTTGCCTTGGATCCCTCGCCTCCCCCTGCATGAGCTCGAACGTCATGGCGGAGTAGGTTTCAACCGACCCGATACCGTAGATGCAGGAGACCGAGGCGACGATGATAACGTCGTCGCGCTCGAGGATCGCCCGCGTCGCCGAGTGGCGCATGCGGTCGATCGCTTCGTTGATGGAGCTTTCCTTCTCGATGTACGTGTCGGTCCGCGGCACGTACGCTTCCGGCATGTAGTAGTCGTAGTAGCTCACGAAGTACTCAACCGCGTTGTCGGGAAAAAAGCTCTTGAACTCGCCATAGAGCTGGGCCGCCAGCGTCTTGTTGTGTGCGAGGATCAGCGCCGGGCGCTGCACCGCCTCGATGACTTTGGCCATCGTAAACGTCTTGCCCGACCCGGTGACGCCGAGAAGAACCTGGTCCATCTCGTTGTCGTTGATCCCACCGACGAGATCCTTGATCGCCTGCGGCTGGTCGCCGGCAGGCTCATAGCTCGAAGCAACGCGGAATTTCCGGCCGCCTTCGAACTTGTCCCAGTTCCGTTCCGGCCGGTGCGGCGTCCAGACCTGGTCAGCCTCTGCAATCGCGACTGCGTCCTTCAGCTTCGCCGTGAAAGCCGCTTGCGGGCCCTCGGCGACGCCCTTCTTCGCGGGCGCTTTTGCGGCCGTGGGCTTTGCGGATTTGGAGGGAGATTTCGCCATGGCGGCAATATGGGCTGTTCAGTTTCCGTTCGCCAGAGGCGCGCGTCACGCTGCTGACAGGAGCTCGGCAGCTAGTGTCCGGGTCCACTCCGATGGGGGGCTAATTAGACCCATGAGATGCTTGTGCATGTCCTCGCCACAGGGGCGAGGGCTGAACCGTCCTTTGGGGGGACAGGAACATGCCTCTTAACATACTGCCTTTCGGCGCCGATGCCTTGGTCGATCTCGTCAAACTCGGGTTCCTTGGGTTCGGCGCCGTGATTTTCGTGATGGTGTTCTGGATCATCTGGAAAAATGACAAGGCGACTGGAGCAAACGCGAGACTGCAAATGCGCTTCTTGACCTTTGGCTTTGCCGCCTTTGCAATCGCCGCCGTCGTCCAGATCCTTCCCTTGTTCATGGGCGCCAGCATGACGGTGACCTTCTCGCCCAACTTTGACGTCCGGCAGCTGCCGCGCCCGACCATCCACATGGCCGATCGAACCCTTGAAATGGACAAGGTCTACACAATCCAGGGATCCCAGACGGTGAAGATCGATGTGGACGCTGCAATTCAGAAAGTGAACACGCTTCAGCAGGCTGCGCTGGACCTATCCAAGACGACGACGCAGCTCGCTAGACAAGCTGTCGCCAAGGCGAACGAGCCGACGATCACCAAGGCGGAAGCCGTCGTGATCGAGCAGGCGTCAGAAAACATTTCTGCGTCGGTTCTCAGCGGCGAAGCTGATAGGATCAAGAAATCCCACGAAGACATTCGTGACGCGATCGGCAGGATCTCGTCTTTCAAGCCGTTCTAGGCGACCCGAGACCTATTTTTTCTTGCCTTCATCGACCGTGTCGACCACGGCCCCGACGGCTGCGCCAACCGCTGCGCCCACCGGGCCAGCGACAATGAGCCCGGTCGCGGCACCGGTCGCCGCGCGCTGCTCCATATTGGTGCCGCAGCCAGCCAGCATCGCCGCCGCCACAAGCCCAGCGCCCAGCATCACAGATTTGCGTTTCATGGTCACAGACCCCGACTTTTGAGGGCCCAGTCTACCCTGCCCGGCAGGTTGAGCGCCAGCGGCCTGTTATGTCCCGTTCCGGGGCAAAAAGAGGGCCGGACCCGGAAAAGTCCGGGCCCGGCCTCGATCAGCCCACCAGAACAGAATTCCTATTTCTTGTCGCTCGCCTCGTCGGCCTCGTTCACCACAGCGCCAACGCCGGCGCCAACGGCCGCTCCGACCGGACCCGCAACAACCAGACCGGTCGCCGCGCCCGTAGCGGCGCGCTGTTCCATGTTGGTGCCGCAACCAGCAAGCAGGGCAAAACCAAGCAGCGCCACGGCAGGGGCAAAAGTCATCGTGCGGGTCATCACCGGCTCCATTGATCCATGTTCGACACAACCAACGCAGTTGCTCGAAGATCGGTTCCCGCCCATCCGTCAACCAACGCCAAAGCCCTGTCAGCGCCACAGTTTGGCTAAACTTGACGGGCCTTTAGGCCTGATAGATTGCGTTCCCAGTTGTGTTCCGGGAGACCCTGTTCATGTCCGCTAGTCAGCGCCGCACGTGGCGCCATGTTCGCCGCGCCGGACTTGCCCTCGCCGCCTGTGCCGCCATGGCGTCGGCCTTCGTCTTCGGCGCCAGCGCCTGGCAAGGCCCCGAGTGGAACACGACGCTGCGCTGGGATGATGGCAAGGAAGTTCACTGGCGCGCCACGCCCGCACGCGGATGCGATGGATCGAATGTCGAACTGCGCCTGCTCAACAACACGCAGGCCTCCGGTCAGGTCACCCTGAAGGACATCACCTTCATGTGCACCCGCTCCAGCACGTTCGTTGCGCCTGAGCGTACGCTCGGCTCGGTATCGCCCGGCGGCTCCTATGTGACGCCGGTCATCAACTGCGCCTGCGCCGAAAAAGGCGGCGTCAAGGAACTCCTGTCGGTTGGCGTCGACTTCGTGCGCAACGGCGCAGGCGCCGAGACCTTTACCAATGGCTGCAGCTACAAGGGCGATTACGCCGCCGGCAAACCGCACGGCAAGGGCCTCTACACCTGCCCGACCGGCTATCGCTACGAAGGCAGCTATGCCGCTGGCCAGATCTACGGCCAGGGCAAGGAAACCCTGCCCTCCGGCGAAACCTATGAAGGCGCGTTCGTCAACGGCGTGCACCAGGGCATCGGCCGCATGACCTTTACCGACGGATCGACCTTCGAGGGCGATTATGTGAACGGCAAACGCGAAGGCTCAGGTACCCAGCGCTTCAAGGACGGCTCGGTCTATGTCGGCGAGTGGAAAGCGGATCGCCGCAATGGCAATGGCTCCTACACGACCGGCGACCAGCAATGGACCTATGATGGCGATTGGGTGAACGACAAGCGCTCGGGCCAGGGCAAACTCACCGCGAACGATGGCTCCTATACCTATATCGGCGCGTTCGCGAATGACATGCGCACCGGTCAGGCCACCGCCACGTTCGGCGACGGCCGCGTCTTCCGCGGCGTGTTCGTCAACGACGTCCAGCAGGGCCAGGGCGAGCTCACGTTCAAGGACGGCCGCAAGATCACCGGCCAGTTCCTCGACCACCGTCCCAACGGTCCCGCCGTCGAGGTCAGCAATATCGGCACGATCGAAGGTACATGGGTCCAGGGCGTGCTGCAGGGCAAGGCCGTCGTGACCTACGCAACGGGCGAGCGCTTCGAAGGCATGTACGTCAACAACAAGCGCAACGGCGCCGGCGTCGACTTCCGCAAGGATGGTTCGAAAGAAGAGTGCAAGTGGATCGAAGACATCCGCCAGTCCCCCTGCACGCGCGTGACGCCCAACGGCAAGCGCATCGAGTTCAAGGTTCCGACCAGCCGGAACTAGCTGATCCTCGATCCCGAAATGGAAGCGCCGCGACCGTGAGGCCGCGGCGCTTGTCTTTCAGGCGACGAAGTGGTCAGCCCTCGTCGCGGTCGCCCTTCTCGCCATTGCCCTTGCCCGAGCGGTCGTTGGCCCGGCCGCCTTCAAGGATGCCGTGCAGGCCGTAATTGCCCTCGTGGCAGGCGTATTCGTAGACGTTCTGGTCGACGCGGTTCATGCCGACCTCGCCCTTCCACACCTGGCTGTAGAGCGCCGGGTCGTTGACCTCGAACTCGTACAGGACCTGGTTGTCGGAATAGCGCGTGAAGCGCTCGATGATCTTGCCGCCGCCGGTCAGCTGCACCTGGCCGCCGCCGTTCGGGTTGATGTTGATCGTTTCGACGACGAGCGTGTCGCCCTCCCACCAGCCGATCGAGTCGCCCAGATAAGGGTTCAGCGCCTTCGGCCTGTGCTGCGCATTCAGCGGGATGATGCGCGCGTCGTGGTTCATTTCGACAACGATGACGACGTAGTCCTTCGACTGCACGATCTGGTAGTTGTTGTTGTAGAGCACGTTCATCATCGGCGGGCCGCCCGTGCCGCCGAAACCGACGATGCAGCGCTCACCCGCGCCGCGCTCTTCCGGATTGTCATAGCCGGTGCCGCGCCCCTGCCCGCGCTGTCCGCGCATCGAGGCCAGCAGCTTGCGGCCCTCCTCGGAGATCGGAACCTGACCGTTCGGCGGATCGACAATCCACGACGTGCGCCACGTGCCTTTGACGTTGGCGTAGTTGTTGCCCGGATCGATCCAGAACGAGTTGTAGCCGCGGCCCGAGGCGAGATCCTTGCCGTCGAGCTTGCCGTCCGTGATCTTCTGGTTGTCGTCGGTCGCCTGGCGGATGTTGGAGGGATCTTCCGCCCGCGCCTTCGCCGCGTCCGCGTCGTTGAGCACCAGGGTCTTGAACTTGGCCGGGCGCGTCATCCGCGTGTTGGAGGCGTTCGACCAAACGCCCGAGAGGTCTGGCTGACCGATGGCGAGGCGCGGGGGCACATAACCCGCCGCGACGCGATCGCCTTCCTTGGCCGGCTTGAGGTTCGGCACCTCGACCCTGGCGCCGGTCTGCGCCGCCGCCTGCGCGGAGGCTGTTCCAGCCCCGGACATGCCAAGCAACGCCGCTATCACAGCCACAGAAACATCACGCAGTTTCATCGCGTCTCCTCCCAAGGTATCGCCAGCCGGCGCGTCGTGTGGCGCGCGCCGGTCAGGCCGTTATTCCGTGCCGTCCTTGCTGCTGTCGTTGACCTTGCCCTCGCGGTCGTTCTTGCGACCCGCTTCGAGGATGCCGTGCAGCGCATAGTTTCCTTCATGGCAGGCGTATTCGTAGATGCCGTTGACCGCATTGAGCGACATCTGGCCTTTCCATGTCTGCGTGTAGTTCTCCGGGTCGTTGACCTCGAACTCGTAGAACACCTGCTTGTCGTTGTAGCGCGTGAAGCGCTCGGTGATCTTGCCGACGGGGCTCAGCGGCACGCTGCCGCCGCCGCGCTGCATGTTGATCGTCTCGACGACGAGCGTATCGCCATCCCACCAGCCGATCGAATCGCCCATCCACGGCGCAAGCTCCTTCGGCTTGTGCTTGGCGTTGAGCGGGATGATGCGCGCATCGTGGATCATCTCGGATTCGATCACGACATAGTCCGGCGACTGGGTGATCCGCGTGTTGTTGTTGTAGAGATAGTTCCCGATCGGCGGGCCGGACGTGCCGAGGATGAAGCAGCGCTCGTTGAGGTTGCGCTCTTCAGGATTGTTGTAGCCGTAGCCGGGATCCTTCGCGGCCGCGACCTGCGGGCGCGGCCCGCCATAGCCCCCGCCCCCGCGACCGGCCTTCGAGGGCACCTGCCCGTTCGGCGGATCGACGATCCACGACGTACGCCACGTGCCTTTCACCAGCGCGTAGTTGTTGCCCGGATCGATCCAGAATGAATTGTAGCCGCGGCCAGAGGCGAGGTCCTTCCCATCGAGCTTGCCGTCAGACAGTTTCTGGTTGTCGTCGGTCTGCTGGCGGACGTTCTGGGCGTTGCCGGCGCGCGCCTTCTTGGCTTCGTCATCCGTCATCACGAGATTCTTGTTGCCGCCTCCGCGGCGCAGCGTGGTGTTGGACGCGTTCGACCAGACGCCGCCGAGATCAGGCTTGCCGTCCTTGAGACGCGGGACCTTGTAGCCGGGCTCGACCGTCGGCGCGTTGATCGCCGACTTGTCGGTATCCGGACCGGCCGTGGTGACGCCCGACTTGATGTCGCCGAAGTCGACGCCGACAGCCTGGGCAAAGGCAGTGCCGCTCATCGTCATGGCGGCAGCAATTATGGCCATCGAAACGTGGCGCAGGTTCATGTCTCAGATCTCCCTCGCGGCCGGATGTTTCCGGTCCGTAACGCAACTTCCGCTGATAGATGCCGAATCCACCCGGGCGCCACAAGCGGCGGGTGTGTCGCGCCCCCGCCTTCTCGCGGCGAAGTGAAGAGGTTTCAGGCGGTTAGCTTCGGTCAGCTCTGACCGTCCAGGATCGCCTGAACCAGGGCAATCGCGTCCGGAGCGTCCCATTTGGCTGGATAAACCAGCCGGGCGGCCTCCTTGCCGGACTTGTCGTAGATGATGGTCGAGGGCAGCTGGCCGGACTTGGCCTGCGCATTAACTTCGATCTCGCCGTCGTAATAGTAGGGCAGCTCCTTGCCCACGAGCTCGCGGAACTTGGCCAGCGTTGTCTCGCGCGTCACGCCCTTCCCAAAGCCGAAGGCGACCGGAACCACCACAACGTCCTTGCCCGCGAACGCCTTCTGGAGGGCAACGAGGCTCGGCATCTCTTCCACGCACGGCCCGCACCATTCGGCCCAGATATTATAGACGACCACCTTCCCGGCGTATTCGGCGAAGGAGTGGTCCATTCCGTCGGCATCCACAAACTTGGCTGTCGGGATGGAGAGGTCCTGGTCGGTGTCGAGGTTCTCGAACTGACCGGTCTTGAACTTGGCCAGCTGGCTCGCCCCAGGAGCGGGCGCTTCAGGCGCTGCCGCAGCTGTATCAGGCGACGCTGCTGGATCGACGGCTTTCGGGGCCTCTGCTGGCTGGCAAGCGACCGCGAAGAGTGCGAGAAGCGCGGCTGAAAAGGCGGGTCGCAGGCTCATGACGAAAAACCCTGATAGCAACTCGATGTGGGGGGGCCGGTTCTCGGCGCAACCCGATCAGATCATGGAGGCGATAAACGCCTCCATCGACGTGGACAAGCGCCTCGCCGAACAGGACATCGCCGGCTCGAAAGCCCATGCCGCCATGCTGGCAAAGACCGGCGTCATCACCCAAGCCGATGAAGCAGCGATCAGACAAGGCCTCGATCAGGTCCTGTCCGAAATCCGCGAAGGAAAGTTCCAGTTTTCCAAGGCGCTGGAAGATATCCACCTCAATGTGGAATCGCGCCTCAAGGAAATCATTGGCGAGCCCGCCGGCCGCCTGCACACCGCGCGGTCCCGCAACGACCAGGTCGCGCTCGATTTCCGCCTGTGGGTCAAATCCGCGTGTGAAACCCGCGTGGGGCAGATCACGGCCCTGATGAAGGCGCTCGTGACGCAGGCCGAAAAGCACGCCGACACCGTCATGCCCGGCTTCACGCACCTGCAGACCGCCCAGCCCGTCACCTTCGGCCACCACCTGATGGCCTATGTCGAGATGCTGAACCGCGACCGCGGCCGTTTCTCGGACGCCATCGCCCGCATGAACGAAAGCCCTCTCGGCGCAGCGGCGCTTGCCGGCACCGGCTTCCCGATCGACCGCCACATGGTCGCGAAGTCGCTCGGCTTTGATCGCCCGATGGCCAACTCGCTCGACTGCGTCTCCTCGCGCGACTTCGCCCTTGAAGCGCTCAGCGCCGTCGCGATCTGCGCGCAGAACCTCTCGCGCCTCGCCGAAGAGATCGTGATCTGGTCGTCCGCACAGTTCGCCTTCGTGCGCATGTCTGATGCGTGGTCCACCGGCTCCAGCATCATGCCGCAGAAGCGCAACCCCGACGCCGCCGAACTCGTGCGCGCCAAATCCGGTCGCGCCATGGGCTCCCTCGTCCAGCTCATGACGATCATGAAGGGCCTGCCCCTCGCCTATTCGAAGGACATGCAGGACGACAAGCTCACAACGTTCGAAGCCTTCGACAGTCTCGACCTCTCGCTGCAGGCGATGACTGGCATGATCTCCGCCATGACGCCGAACGTCGAGCGCATGCGTGCGTCTGCGTCTTCGGGCTTCTCGACCGCCACCGACCTCGCCGACTGGCTCGTGCGCGAACTCAACATCCCCTTCCGCGAAGCCCACCACATCACCGGCGCTGCCGTGAAGGCCGCCGAGCAGGCCGGTGTGGCCCTCCCCGACCTGCCGCTCGCCACGCTGCAGAAGCTGGAGGCGCGCATCACTGACAAGGTCTTCGCCGTCCTGACGGTCGACGCCTCAGTCGCCAGCCGTCAGAGCTATGGCGGGACTGCGCCGAGCCGCGTGCGCGAACAGGTGGCGGAATGGAAAAGCCGCCTCCCATGACGCCTTCGGCGGCTGACAGAACCGCTGATCTCGAGCAGCGCCTGCGCAGCCTGCCTCCTGCTGAAACAGTTGGCGCCTGGCATTTCGCCCTTCACACCCTCACGCTGCTGGCCCGGGAAGGCTTTGGCGGACGATTCGACGGGGCTCCCATCGACGTCGGGCGGAATGTCTGCGAAGCCATTCACCGTGTGTCGTCCTTTCTCATGACGACACACAAGGGGACGCCTGATACAACCAGTGTGGACTTGTTGCGTTGGATCGAGCATCGGCTGGAACGACACGCCGATGTTCGTGAGTCTTTCAAAACTGCTTTTGCGAACCATTTCGACCAGTTTTCGGACCCATGACCTCGGAGGTCCACCACCGTCCGTTTGCAGCCTTCCTGAGTCACGCTCACGCTGACCAGGCTCGCACGGACGTGCTCTATCGGTGGCTGACGGACTGCGCCGGACTCGAAATCTGGTACGACAAGAACGAGTTCTCACCGTCTCACACAATTCCGGGCGCGTTGAGTTCGGCCGTCGAGCAATGCCGTTCGATGATCATCGCCCTGTCGAAGACATCCGTAGAATCGGGCTGGGTTCGCGAAGAGATTGCCACGGCTATAACCCAGCGCGCGACCGACTCGGACTTTCGGGTCATTCCAGTCCTCCTTGAAGATTGCGAAATTCCTCGAGAACTCCGCACGACGCGCTGGATCGATCTTCGGCCCCACGCTCTTCTCTCACCAACTGCGGCGGACTTGCTGAAAGCGTTTTACGGGCAGGGCTTTGGATCGGTCGCAACCTGTGATCGAGATGTCTACATTTCGACCGGTTGGAGGAATGGCGAGGAGGACCTGACATACAAGGTCGTCTCGCGGCTATCAGCCCGGGGATTCCGCGCGATAGGCGACTCGAAGGACCAGCTCGGCTTTGCCGAGGGGCTTCGTGCAAGTTCGCTCATACGCAGTTGCGGCGCACTTCTCGCGGTTCTCCCGCACCGTGGAGATGGCACGACGTCGCGCTTCATATTTGAAGAAATCGCTCTGGCGCAGAAGCACGATGTTCCGGTCTTCATGTGCGCGGCGGCGGGTGTCGATCTGCATAAGGCCGTGGATCACGCGGTCGAAAGCCTGAAACTTCACGCCAGGCTGTCGCCCCAGGACGCGGAAGCGATCAAGCAATTGCCGTTGACCGTCCTCTCGGCGTCAGCGGTGGAAGCCGAAGACCTTCTCGAGAACCTGGTCGAAGACTTCACGCCGCCGAAGAAGCCGCACTACGTCTTCCTCTCGCACAAGTTCAAGGAGGTTGATCCGGAACTCTATCGGATCGCAAAGCAGATGATCTCCGGCATCACCTGCATGCCTTGCGAGGATGGCGACGACATCAAGAGCGGAAATATCTCGCAAGCGATCATTCGGCGTATCCGCGATGCGTTCCTGCTGGTCGCTGACGTGTCTCAGGACAATATCAATTCCTGTATCGAAGCCGGCATCGGGTACGGCGCGAACATCACCGTCAAGCTGATCGCGCGCGGCGACCGACACAGGCCGGCCCCCTTCATGTTCCGCAACGAGCAGGTTTTCTATTTCGATTCAGACGCCGACCTGATTGGCGTCCTCCATCGCGTTCTAAGACCTTATCGTCGACGCGACATCGCCGGGGAAGTCCTGGCGCAGGTCTGAGCCAGACATGGCGGATGTCCACTCTGACGCCCTGGCCGACCTGCGTGCGCTCCATGTCATCGGCGCCGCGGCGTGGAAGTAGCAGTTGGCCTGGAGCGCTGGTTGGCGAGACGCCCTTCGCAACTTTTCGCTAGCTCGGCCAAGCCAGGCACAGGCTGATGCCAAAGGCTATACTGACGAGAACGAGGCCAGCAATCGTGAAAGTGAGATCGAGAGCCTTGGGCTTGCTCAGCCAACTGACATCCTCAGCCTGAAGCTGCCGTAGAACCTCGCCCACTGAACCTTTTGCGCTGACTTGGTCGAGCTTCGCGGCCGAAACACGTCTTGCAAAATCGCGAAGCCATGGGGCGACCAAAAGAGCGCCGCCTAGAAATCCAAGCACCTCTTTTAGAAATGGCCACCACATAGAATACCTTTCAGCCTGGCAGAGCTGCGAGCTTCCAGTATCGCAGCGATTCCGGAAACTCCGCGGCATCCAACGCAAGGCCCGTATCGTGTGGCGAAATCAGAATCTTGGAGTCACACGCGCTTGCGATCCGCTCCATCAAGTCCCAAGTTGGACCCTGCGCGCCTAGCCCGGCCTCGATTTCGCTAATGCGCGCCTGCGAAAGTCCCAATCGCTTCGCCAAATCCACCTGGGACAAGCCGCCCGCTTTGCGCATCGCGCGAACAATTGCAGCTGCGCGAAATGCTGCGCCCGCGACTGCAGGTGAGCGACCATGCGCGACATCGTCGCGTCCGATCTCTTCGATCAGCTCAAAAAATGATCCGCGCTTTTCTGCGCTTCCCATCTTGGTACGATCTGATCTTGCTTGCTTGCGCGCACTCATTCGAAAAAGTCCTCAACTCTAGTCTCGACCATCTGTTTGACGGTCTCGATCGCCCGACGACTCCAGACACTTCTTTCATCAGACTGGCCAAAGTCGCCAATCTTGCCTGCCAGCATAAGTGTCAGGCGAAGGCTTCCGTCCTGCTCCTTCTCGACCACATAGAGGATGAAACCATCGTCGAACTCGGCCTTATAGATGTCGATGTCCATGCAGTCGTGAAAGACTTGGTCGCTTTCGTAGTCACGCTGGCAAGCCACGATGGCCTGCATGTGAAGCAGCGCACGGCGTGCGATCGCTAGTCCAAGCGTGCGAAGTTCGTCGCCAGCATCGATACCTTCCGCCACATAAGGCGCTATTGGTTCGTCAGACATAATATAGGGAATTCCTTATATTTGTCCAGACCCTGTCCGACATTGAAATTTGTCGAAAAATCTTGGCCGAATTGTTCGAAACAGCCTTGGACGGAAGCACGCCGGCCACCATCAGGGCTTGCCCTTCTTTGAGCGCGCGAGGGATCTGTCTCGCTTAGTAAAGGTTTTCGCGCGCATCTCTATCGAGCGCAGCGTCAATCTTCGCGACTTCCGTCCCCAGCTTGAGCTGGTCGCGATAGATTTCGCCGGCAGTCGGGAAAGCCGCGCGATCAACCTGCGCCTCTTTCGTCCACAGCCCCGCACGCCTGATCGCCTTCGCGCAATGGAGATACGCCTCCTTCACGTCGATCACGACGACGGAGCGTGGCGGTTTTCCATCAGCCGTAAAGCGCTGCATCAGCTCCGGATCATCGGTCACACGCGCGAGGCCATTGACGCGCAGCGTGTCCTCGAAGCCAGGCACGAAGAACAGCAACCCCACGCCGGGGTTGCGCGTGATGTTGCCGAGCGAGTCGAGCCGATTGTTTCCCGGCCGGTCCGGCATGGCGAGGGTGCGCGCATCGAGCACATGCACAAAGCCCGGCTCACCGCCGCGCGGCGACACATCGCCCAGCCCGTTCTCGCCCATCGTCCCGATGCAGAGAAAAGGCGACAGCCGAATGAAGCCGGCGAAATGGCTGTCGATCTGCGCGATATTCTTGCCGACCGCGCCGCCGCCCGGCTGCTTGTAGATCGTGCGCAGGTCCTGCTCAGTCCTCAGCTCTGTCAACGAAACCTCCCGGGCGCAAAAGCTCGCGATTCTGGCACCCTATCCCGACGCTGCTGCCAGCCCTATGGCGGCAGCGAGCCTCAACTTGCGCCAGGCCCACATACTGCGCACAATGTCCGTCAGGGAGAACCGGCCTTGATTGTCGTGATACACAATTGCCTGTCCGGCCGCTGGCGCGAGACGCACTAGCGCACGCCCAGCTTCGCGGCCTTTCCGCCGCGACCACATCCTTCATCTGACAAACGGACAGACATCATGTCTCTCTTGATCCGCACCTTTGCGTCGGCAGACCTGCCTGCGCTCCACGCGATACGCACCGCCGCTTTCGCACCTGTGTTTGCGTCCTTCCGCGCCCTCGTCGGGCCGGCGATCGCCAAGCTCGGCCTCAACGCGGCCGAGAAGGAGCAAGGCGATCTGCTCGACGCCATGGCGAGACCCGACAGCGGCCACGCTATCGCGGTGGCCGAAGAAAATGGCGTCATCGCCGGCTTCGTCTCCTGGAAAACCGGCATCGCCCCGAAGGTCGGCGAGATCACGCTCAACGCCGTTCATCCTGACCATGGCGGCAAAGGCATCGGCACGGCGCTCTACGAGCACGCCCTCGCAGCCCTCAAGGCGGCAGGCATGGAGCTGGCCACGGTCGGCACAGGCGGCGACCCCAGCCACGCACCTGCCCGGCGCGCCTATGAGAAGGTTGGCTTCGCTGTCGGGCTGCCATCCGTCTATCTCTACAGGCGACTTTGAAACGCATTCCCACCTGCCCGCACATCCTGCTGTGATCGAGGTCGCGCGCATTGACCGCCGTCAACGCGTCTCCCGCTCGCGCACGCTTGGTGGCGAGCAGGAGACCGACATGACAGACGAGACCGTTTCCCCGCCCGCCCGTCACTATCCCAACAGCGCCATTGCCCTTCACTGGATCATGCTGCTGCTGATCACGGCCGTTTACGCCTGCATCCTGCTGCGCGAGAATTTTCCGCGCGGCAGCGACCTCCGCGAAGGTCTCAAGACCTGGCACTTCATGCTTGGCCTCGCCGTGCTTGCGCTGGTCATGCTTCGTGGCGGCTTGCGCGTGTTCGTCTGGAAGACGCCGCCGATCACACCGGCGCCGCCCCGCCTCATGGGCTGGCTGGCAATCGCTGCACACGCCGCCATCTATGTCTGGCTTGTCGCGATGCCGATTGCCGGCTGGATGATCCTCAGCGCCGATGGCAATCCGATCCCCTTCGGCCTTCCGCCACTGACAGGGGCCAGCGAGGGGCTGGCAGAGCAGGTGGAAGAACTCCACGAAACCGCCGGAACGATCGGATATTTCCTGCTGGGCCTGCACGCCGCTGCGGCCCTCTTCCACCACTACGTCCTGAAGGACAATACCATGTTCCGCATGCTGCCGCCGCGCCGGTAGCGCGCCGGCCGCCATTCCCAAGCGACAATCCCGGCGTCACCCCAGTCAGGCTGCCTCCATCCAGCCACCGACAGGTCGTTTTCGATGAGCGCGTCGGCGGCCAGGCGAAACCGCCCTACTTCCGGAGAGGAATATTCTCGAACGAGACTGCCTGCATGCGTCGCTCGTCTCCACTCAGCACCATGAAGGAGCCGCTGATGGACACGGGATTTTCACCGGCCGGCGGGGCGTTACAACGTTGCTTGTTGAAGATCAGCGTGTGCAATGCGCTTCCTTGCGGTGGCACCTGGCGATACTCGCCCTGGTCGTTGCCCACCGCGCCGCTGGCGGGCCTCCAGTTCAGCGTGCCCCAGCCCTCTCCTCCCTGAATCATCTGACACGAGCCGCCCATGACATCGGTGATGTTGAACTCGGCGTGCGACGAACTGGTCCCCAGGAGAGCGACACCGAGAGCGCTGTCGGTACTGTTGGAGAAGCGCACGGTCGCCACAAACTTGTCCTTCACGTCCGCAACGCTGACCAGCGCAACCGAAAGACCAGGCCCGAGCACCTGCGCGGCTGAAGCGTCCGCCGGAGCCGGCGGCGGGGCTGTCGCGGCGGGCGGCGCGGAGGGCGATACGGCCGGTGCAACCGCAACGCCTTCTCGCGCCTCCGCTTTGACGACGACTTCGCGCAACGTCTGCGTCGGCACGACTATGGTAATGATGTCCGGCTTCGCGATGAACAAAGTTACGACCGCTGCTGCTCCGGCCAACAATCCGCCGATTGCGCCGATCGCTGTCCATAGGCCATGGCCGTTGGAATCGTTCGTCCCAGTCATGCGCACCCCCCTGCTCGCACGTGATCCATAAGCATGCACAGCGCACCCGCGTTGTAAATGAACCCCCTCGCCGGTGGACCGACTGCTCCGCCGTGCCGATGGTCCGGCCACGGCAAGCGCTGGTTGACATTCCCGGTCCACCCGCCGATCAGGCGAAGAGGGGCAGTCAACCGGAGCTACGCCGTGACCCGCATCGTGCTTGCGCTTGGCCTTGCCGCCCTGCTCTCCGCCTGCGGCCTGCGCGGCGATCTCGTGCGCCCGCCGCCACTGTGGGGCGATCCGCCAAACGAAGGCGCCAGCGATCCGCGCACCATCAAGGCTGCCGAAGACGCCGCGAAAGCCGAAAAAGAACGTCAGGACGCCGCGCGCAAGGCTGCCAACGAACAGCGCCGCAAGGAACTCGAGCAGCAGGTTACGCCGCCCGCGGCAACGCCCTCACCGCAATAGGTCGTTGCCGGGGTGACACGACACCCTGCTTCCGCTACCTCGCGTCAAGGCTGAGCCGGGACCTGACGATGCATCACTTCGCCTACCGCAATGGCGTCCTTCACTGCGAGGACGTGTCACTGGAAGCAGTGGCGCGTGAGCTCGGCACGCCAGCCTATGTCTATTCCGACGCGACGCTGCGCCGGCACTACAATGTGCTCGCGGAAGCCTTCGCCAACCGCAACGTGCTGATCGCCTTCGCGGTCAAGGCCAACTCCAATATCGGCGTGCTCGCCACCCTCGCCTCGGTCGGCGCGGGCGCGGACGTCGTCTCGGGCGGTGAACTCCTGCGCGCGCTCGAGGCGGGCGTGCCGGCAAGCCGCATCGTCTTCTCCGGCGTCGCCAAGACGGCCGAGGAGATGAAGCTCGGCCTCTCCAAAGGCATCCACCAGTTCAACGTCGAATCCCTGCCTGAACTCCACCGCCTCGCGAGAATCGCGCAGGAGATGGGCAAGCGCGCGCCGATCGCCTTCCGCATCAACCCGCATGTCGAGGCCGGCGGTCACGCCCACATCTCGACCGGAACCCCGGAAACCAAATTTGGCATCGCCTGGCACGAGGCCGACAAGTTCTACGAGGAAGCCAGCCGCCTGCCGAACATCGATCCCGTCGGCGTCGCCGTGCACATCGGCAGCCAGATCATGCGCGTCGAGCAGTTCCGCCAGGCGTGGGAGAAAGTCGTCGGCCTCGTTCGCCGCCTGCGCGACCGCGGCTTTGCGATCTCCCGCGTCGACTTCGGCGGCGGCCTCGGCGTTCCCTACAAGGACGGCGAGGACCCCGACAGCCCGACCCTCTATGCGCGCCAGGCCCGCGACGTGCTGGGCAATCTCGACGTCCAGCTTATTTTCGAACCAGGACGGTTAATCGCCGGCAATGCCGGAGTTTTGATCTCGAAGGTGGAGTACGTGAAAGAGCGCGACGGCCGCACCTTCATCGTCCTCGACGCCGGAATGAACGACCTGCTGCGGCCCGCCCTCTACGAGGCCTATCATGAGGTCCTGCCCGTCAGAACGCCCGCACTTGGGGCCCCGCGCCGCGCCGTGGACCTCGTGGGACCCATCTGCGAGAGCACCGACCGCTTCGCCAAGGACCGTCCCATGCCCCCCCTCAAGGAGGGCGATCTGGTGGCCTTCATGACGGCAGGCGCATACGGCGCCACATTGTCGTCCCAGTATAATTCGAGACCGCTGGTTGCAGAGGCGCTGGTTCGGGGCGATGCTTGCGTGGTCGTCCGTCGCCGGCCGACTTTCGAGGAAATGATCGCCCTGGAACGGGCCCCGGATTGGATAGCGAGTGGCTGACGGATCTGGCCTTAGAAGCAAGCTCGACGCCCGCATAGGTTCGGCGCGGCGCAGCCTCTTCTGGCCCTATCTCACCCGCTCGATCCTGCCGCCGCTCCTGTGGTTCACGGCCTTCGCAGTCTTCTGGCTCACCGGCCTCTACACCGCCATGCCGATCGAGGCGCAGGCGGCGACCGGCGTCATCTTCTGGGTCGGCTTCCTCATCACCGCGCTGATCGGCTGGAAGGTCTGGCGCGCGCCGAGCGACGAGGAAGCGCGCGACCTCATCGACGCCGCGATCGAAGGCCGCCCGCTCGCCACGCTGGCCGACCGCCCCGCCACCATCGACAGCAATGGCTGGACGCTCTGGCAGGAACATCGCGATCGCATGGCGGCGATGGCCCTCAAGGTCAACACGTTCGACGTTCGCACGCAGTGGCGCGAAGCCGACCCGCTCTATCTCCGCTTCGCCGCCCCCGCCGTCATCATCATCGCCAGCGTGATTGCGGGCGCCGCCGTGATCGACCGCTTCGGCAAGGGCCTCTTCCCGGATGTCGGCGCGCTCTTCGGCGCGCACACGCTGAAGATCGAGGCGTGGATCACGCCACCCGACTACACCGGCTCGGCGCCCTTCGTGCTCACGCCAGGCGAAGTCGCCCGTGCGCCTGAAGGATCGGAAGTCAACATCCGTGTCATCGGCCCCGGCCATCCGCAGATCGGCGTCATGCCGAGCAAGGGCGGCGCGGTCACGCTCAACCCACAGGCCGGCATCGATGGCGCCTTTGAAGGGCGCGTCGTCGTCAAGGAGCCGATGCGCATTGCAGTGAACTACTGGGGCGAGCGCGCAAGCTTCCCCTTCACCATCGTCGATGACCTCTCGCCCACAGTCTCTTTCGTCGAGCCGCCCAAGATGGGCGACGGCGACCGAACCGAGTTCAAGTACAAGGTCTCGGATGATTATGGCGTCGACAAGTTGTTCCTCGTCGCTGTGCGCAACGACACCCCGAAAGAAGACGGCGTGGTCGAGGATGCGATCCCGATCGACACAGTCACCCTCTCGCCCAAGGAAGAGGAAGGCTCCTACAGCCAGGACCTCGTGAAGCACCGCTGGGCGGGCCTCGACGTGAAGGTGAAACTCCGCGCAGTCGATGCCGCCGGTCAGATCGCCGAAAGCCCGCTGGTCGACTATCGCCTGCCCGACAAGATCTTCCTCCAGCCCAACGCCCGCATGGCGCAGGAAGCGCGCGCTACGCTGCTGCGCAACTGGAAGGACTACACGACGCCCGCGGGCGCCGACAATTTCACCAGCGTGCCGGGCCGCGGCTATGACGCCGTCGCCGCCGCGCAGGCCTCGCGCCTGCAATGGGCGCCCGAAGGCGTCAAGAAATCCGTGATGCTCCTCGATGCCGCCACCTGGCGGCCGGAGGACTATTTCGAGGATCCGGTCGTCTTCATGGGCCTGCGCAATGCGCGCGGCATCATCGAGGCGGCGCGCGACAAGGCCGAGGCCGAAACCGCAGGCGACCTCCTGTGGGATATCGCCCTGCGCGCCGAATACGGCAGCCTCGCCGACGCCACGGCCGCGCTTGAAGCGGCTCGCCGTGCGCTCGAGGAAGCGCTGCGTCGCGGCGCGTCCGAGGAAGAGATCAAGCGCCTGATGGACATGTACGAACAGGCGATCGAGAACTATCTCGCCGCCCAGATGGCCGATGCGATCCGCAATGGCCGCGTCACGCAAGGCGACCAGCAGCAGCAAGGCGGCATGCAGGGCGGCCCGCAGGCGCTCGGCAATGACGAACTCAACCGCATGCTGCAGGCCCTGCGCGATCTCGCCGAAACTGGCGCGCGCGATCAGGCCCGGCAACTTCTGAGCGACATGCAGAAGATGCTCGACAAGATGCAGAACATGCAGCTGCAGATGGGCGGTGGCGGCGGCTCCACGCAGCCGCAGGATGGTCCGATGAACCGCGCCATGAACCGCGCGCTGCAGGACACCAACCGCGCGATGAACGACCAGCGCGACCTCAACGATCAGACCGAGGAAGCCCAGCGTCAGGGCGGCGGTCCGCAGAAGGGCCAGCAGCTCGCCGACCAGCAGCGCCAACTGCGTGAGCGCCTCGAGCAACAGATGCGCTCGGGCGGCGGCCAGCCGCAACAACAGCAGGGCCAGCAAGGCCAGAACGGTCAGCAGGGCCAACAAGGCCAAGGCCAGCAGCCAGGTCAGCAACAGGGCCAGGGACAACAAGGTCAGGGCCAGCAGGGTCAAGGCCAGCAAGGCCAGGGACAGGGTCAGCAGCCGGGCCAGCAGCAAGGCCAGGGCGGGCAAGGCAATCAGCCAGGCCAGCGTCCCGGACAGCAGCCCGGTCAGGGCCAGGGACAAGGCCAGCAGGCCGATCGCGGCGGCCCCGGCGGCCAGCCCGGACGCCCCGGCGTCCAAGGCGATGGCGTCTATGGTCAGGAATCGGCCCGCACGCGCCAGCTGCTCGGCAACGCCATCGAGATGCAGAAGCGCGCCGAGGAAGCCCTTCGTCGTGGCGACTTCGCCGCCGCGCGCGAAGCCCAGCAGCAGGCGATGTCAGCCCTGCAGGACCGCTCCTCTGAACTCGCGCGCCTCAATGACGAGAACGATCCCAACGCCAAGGAAGAGCGCGACCAGCGCGACATCCTCGGCCGCCTCAACAATGGCGACAGCGGCTTTGGCAATACGGTGAAAATCCCCGAGGAGCTGGACCGCCAGAAAGCCCGCGAGATCCTCGACGAAATCCGCCGCCGCGCCGGCAACCGCGCGCTGACGAAGGAAGAGATCGACTACCTCAACCGCCTGCTCGAGCGGTTCTAGGCGTCAGGCGCCCTTGATCGCGCCAACGAACGGCAACCCGCGCATCTTGCCGGCGTCGTCCATCCCATAGCCGACCAGGTAGCGGTGCGGCGCATCCCACGCCCACGCATCCAGTCCGTCTGCTACCGCTTCGGGCTTGCGGGCGAAGACGCAGGTCAGCACTTCGCGCGCGCCCTTGTGCAGCATGTGATCGCGGGCAAACGAGATCGTGCGGCCGCTGTCGAATACATCGTCGATCAGCACGACGCCGACACCTTCGACCGGCCGCGCCACGTCGGCGCGCACCAGCATGCGGCCGGAGCTTTCACGCGCATCGGCATAACTTTCGAGCCAGAGCCCGTCGAACCCGAGGTCGATCCCACGCTGCGAAAAGGCCCGCATCAGGTCCGCTGCAAACGGCGTTGCGCCCAGAAGGATTACCACCGCCGTCCACGATCCCGTCGAAAGCGTCGGCGCCAGCCTGTCGGCCAGCGCCTCGATGCGCGCATGCACCTCGTCCGCGCTCAACAGCACGTCGACGTTTGCAGGGACGAAACCGTCAGTGATTTTTGTTCTCCGCAGGCGTCTTCACGGCGACCGGCTCAGGCACGGCCGGGCCCGCGTGACCATTGCCCGCGTCGGCATGGTCATCAACCCCATCGCCGCCAGACCAGCCGGGCTCTTCACCAGCAACGCTCGCCGGCGCGGCGCCAGGCGCCGCATTGGCAGGCGCCGGCTTGACCGGAGCATCCTTGGTCGCCTCGACATTGGTCTCGCTGCCCTGTTCGCCATCCTTGCGCGCAAAGCTCACCGTCAGGCGATAGGTCTCGACCGGCGGCGCTTCGAAGCGCGAGGCGAATTCGGCGCGCTCCTTGGGTCCGAGCGCCGGGACTTTGAAGCTGTCGGTCCAGGTTTTGACTTCCTTGCCGGACTCGTCCTTCAGCGTGACGCGCAGCTGCGGCGTCGCCACGCGCTCGTCACCCGTGTTGACCACCGAACCGGTAACCGTGAGGACCGGCGTCGTGCCGTCGAAGGAGCGCTTGGCGTTGACGTTCTCCAGCGCGAGACCGAACCGGTTCACCTCGAGCCCGACGAGCCGGTAGATCGATGCCGCTTTCGGGAAGGCTTCAGCCACCTGGTTGCGGAACAGGATCGCCCCGCCCAGGAGGACTGCGAAGACACCCGCGCCGATGCCCCAGGCGATGCCTACGGCGCGGCCACGGTTGCGTTTGCGCTTGGCGTGCTCACGCGCCCGGAATTCTGCATGCGGGCCGGCGCGGGCCTTGGAGTTGGCCTGCGCTGTCTGGCGAAGCCGCTCGACCTGCTCGCGGGTGAGGCCCGTGTCCTCGGCCGGCGTTGGTTCGCCCTCTTCCTCGGGCAATTTGGCGTGCCAGGCATGTCCGCACGTGGCGCACCTAACCCGCCGACCCTCCTTACCGATGGAGGTGTCGTCGGCGAAATATCGCGTATCGCATGACGGACAGACGAGGATCATCGCACTATCGGAATCATAAGACCGGTTAATATAGTCCAATTAGGGCTGGAATCTGATTTTTGGGATGCCCCCGGGGAGACATGCCGGAACGCGACACAACAACAGATGAACCGGTCATCCGCTTCGACCGGGTCGGCCTGTCCTACGGGCCCGAAACCGATGTTCTTGCTGATGTTTCTCTTCAATTGAAGCCCGGTTCGATGACATTCCTTACCGGTCCTTCGGGCGCAGGGAAATCCACCCTGCTGAAACTGGCCTATCTGGCGTTAAGACCTACTGCAGGCCGGGTTTCCATGTTCGGGGTCGATACCACCCACCTGCGGCGTAAAGACCTTACCCCCCTTCGCCGGCGGATCGGGGTGGTGTTCCAGGAATTCCGCCTGCTGGACCACCTGACCGCCTATGAAAACGTCGCCTTGCCGCTCCGTGTCATGGGCAATCATGAGCGGGCCTACCGTGACGATGTGATCGAGCTCCTGCGCTGGGTGGGCCTTGGCGACCGGCTGGACGCCCGCCCGCCGACCCTCTCCGGCGGCGAAAAGCAGCGCGTGGCCATCGCCCGCGCCGTCGTCGTGAAGCCGGACCTGATCATCGCCGACGAACCGACCGGCAATGTCGACGAGGAAATGGGCGATCGCCTGTTCCGGCTCTTCCGGGAGCTCAACAAGCGCCTCAACACCACCGTGCTGATCGCAACGCACGACCTTGCCCTCATCCGCAAGGCTAGGACCGACGTGCTGCGCCTCGCCGACGGGATGGTCGTCCGCATGCAGGCGCCAGCCGAACCTCCGACGGGGGCGCCGGCATGAAGCCATCCGCCGCCCCGCTCCTGCCGAAGGAAGACGCGCGCGAAGCGGCGCTGTTCTTCGTCGTCTGTGCGCTGTGTTTCCTCGCGGCGCTGTCCGGCCTTGTCGCCCGCGCCGCCTACTCGGCCGCCGACTCATGGACAGACCGCGTCACTGGCCAGATCACCCTGCGCGTGCGTGGCGATGACGCCGCAACACTGCACGCCGTCGAACTCGCCAGAAAAATGCCTGGCATCGTCTCGGCCCGCGCGCTCGAACGCGCCGAATCGGAAGAACTGCTCCGCCCCTGGCTCGGTCCGACCGGGCTCCCCGCAAACCTTCCCCTGCCGCATCTCGTCGCAATCGAAGCCGCGCCAGGGGCTGCTGGCCCCGGCGGCGTCAGCGACAAGCTGGCGGCGACACTCAAGGCGGCGAACATCAACGCCACGGTCGACGACCACGTCGTCTGGTCGAGCGATGTGAAGCGCGCAACCGATTCCGCCGGCCTCGTCGCGCTCATTGCCGTGGGCCTGCTCGGCGCGACCGCACTCGCTGTCATCGCCTTCGCGACGCACGCAACGCTGCTGGCGCGCCGCGACATCGTCGAGCTGCTGCACCTCACAGGCGCCAAGGACAGTTACATCTCGAGCCTGTTCGAGACCCGCTTCCTGATGCTGGGCGTGCAGGCCGGCACGCTCGGCGCCCTGTTCGCCTTCGGCGCGGCCTCCTTCATCCTCTTCCTCGCCAAGCAGGGCGGCCAGCAGATCTGGCTCCTCCCCCAATTGTCGCTCTCGCTGGCCGATGGACTGATTCTCGGCCTGTCCCCGCTGATCGCGGGTTTTGCAGCCATGGTCGCGGCGAAAGTCACCGTCATGCGCTCCCTCGCCGAGATGGTTTGACGGATCGTCCCCGGGACTCAATAAAGCCGCTTCCGGTTCGTGGAGTCTGCCTGCCCCCGTGCGTCTTGCCGTGATGATCCTGATGACGTTCGTCGCTGCCGCGCTGCTGCTGGCCGGCTGGGATTTCGCGCGCTTCGTCGCCCGGGCTGACCGCGCCGTGCAGCCCGATCCGCCGGTCGAGGCCGACGCCGTCGCCGCCCTCACGGGCGCGGCCGACGCCCGCATTATCTCGGCCATCCAGCTGGCGGATTCACTCGACTTGCCCCTGCTCATCTCGGGCGTGAACGTCGATGCAACGCCGGCCGACATCGCCCATGTCGCCAAGGTGAACGTCAAGAAGATCACCTGCTGCGTCACGCTCGGAAAGGCGGCTGCGACCACTGAAGGCAATGGCGCCGAAGTCGCCGACTGGGCGCGCCGCAAGAAGGTGAGGCGCATCATCGTCGTTACGTCCGAATACCATATGGAGCGCGCGCTCTACGAACTGCAGCGCGCCATGCCGGAGGGCCACTTCATCCCACACGCCGTCATGACCACGCGCGTCCGCCCCGCCGACTGGTATCGCGATCCATCGACCGCGAAGATCCTGCTCGAGGAATGGATGAAGTATCGCCTGGCCGCCTTGCGCGGGGCAGCCTTCGCGACCGAAGGCGGCGCCTGATGACAATCGTTCGTTCGCTGCTCTACGCGATCTGGTTCTATGTGACGCTCGTCGTCATCGGCCTGATCTGCATGCCCGCGTCGATGGTCTCGCGCGGCGCGGCGATGAGTTCGATCCGCTTTTTCGCCGGCGTGCAGCGCCTGGGCCTTCGCCTGCTCTGCGGTATCACCACCGAGTTCCGCGGGCTTGAGAATCTTCCAGAGGGCGTTGGCCTCATCGCGATGAAGCACCAGTCGACCTACGACACGATCGCGCCTTTCATGTTCATCCGGAACCCGGCCTACATCCTCAAGAAGGAACTGCTCAAGGCGCCCGTGTTCGGCGTCTACGCATCGCGCGTGGGGATCCCCATCGACCGCGCCGGCGGCGCCAAGACGATGAAGCTGATGATGGCCGCCGCTCGCAAGGGCGCGGCGTCCGGTCAGCAGATCGTCATCTTCCCGGAAGGCACACGCCAGCTGCCCGACACGCCCACCGACGTGAAGCCAGGCGTCATCTTCATGTACAATGAGCTTGGAATTCCCTGCGTGCCGGTTGCGCTGAATACCGGGCTCTGCTGGCAGGGCTCAGGTTTTCTTAGAAAGCCAGGCCGGATTATCTTCGAGGTTCTGAAACCCATCGAACCTGGTCTCAAGCGCGCCGAATTCACACAGCGGTTGAAAGACGCCCTTGACCCGGCAACAGCGCGCCTGGTGGTCGAGGGACGCGCGACGCAGCGTTAACAGCGCCCTCTTTTTTACCAAATGACGCGAACTCGCCTTCCAGGGTGCGATTTTGTGGCCCGGGGCTTGCTGTGATCTATCTCTTTTGCGGATGCGACAATCGCGGGTAAGAAGCTTCCGGGGAGCTCCAGGGGACACGAGCTGAACGTGCCTGCTACTTGGCGTTCGTTAAGCTGTATCGTCTTGGGTCTACACCAATAAATGTCGCAACCAACAGACAAGCCCGCGGACAATGTCCCGCACGTCGGCTCTGCCATACGCTCGGCGATGGTCTGGAACCTTGTGACGATGGCGTTTGCGCAGATCGCGCTGGCCGCGATCTTCCTGCTGCTCACAGCACGTCTTAACCCAACCACTTTCGGAATCTTCGCGCTTGCCGCTGTGATGACCGACCTCTTCTATTCGCTGGGCTCATCCTCCGCGGTCGACGCCATCGTTCAGCGTCAGGACTATTCGCGCAATACGCTGTCCACGGTCACATGGACGGCGCTCGTAATCTGCGTGATCGTGTCAGTGGCTTTCGCAGTCGTCGCCGAATACTACGCCGCCGCCATCAAGGTCCCGCAGGTCGGCTCGATCCTTGAGGCGCTGTCGCTGACCACGCTGATGCTTCCCTTTGCCATCGCCCCGCTTGCGGTCATGCGGCAGCGGATGGATTTCAAGGGGCTTGCCCTCCTCAACATGATCGCGTCATTCGCCGGTGCGGTCACCGCTCTTGGTGTCGCCTATACGCCGTATGTCGAGTGGTCGCTCGTGGTTCAGCGTCTCGTCGCCACGCTGACGACCATTACGCTCGCCACCATACGCACCAGCGCATTCCCGGCTTTTTCGTTCAGCTTCTCCGCCAGCGGATCGTGGCTCACCGCCGTGTCGCGCATCTTCGTGGGCCAGGGCGTCGCCAAGGCGACGCCGCGCATGGTCGACCTCCTCGTGGGCCTGTTCTTCAACGCTACGATGGTGGGCTATCTGCGCGTCGCCTCTCGGCTCTTCGACATCGCCCTGAACCTGCTGGTCAATCCGTTTGCTCAGCTGTGGGTGGTCTTGCTGTCGCGCGACAAGGACTCCGTCGAGGCCCGCCGCTCGATCTTCCTGCAACTTTCCAACCTGACCGCGCTCATCGCCCTGCCGGCCTTCATCGGCCTGGCTCTCGCGTCGAAAGAACTCGTGGCGCTGATCCTCACGCCGGAATACGCTCCTGTCGCCGGGCCGCTGTCGGTTCTGTGCGCGCTGGGCGTCTTCGTGCCGCTTACCAACCCCCGCAACGCCGTATTCACCGCACTGCAGAAGTTCGATCATCTGGTCTGGTATTCAACTCTGGACTTTGCAGTCACTCTTGTCGCGATGGTCGCCACGGCTTCGTTCGGGCCGCTGGTCATGCTCTCAAGCGCAGCGCTTGCATCGATAACGATGATCGTGTTTGCGCTCCCCGTGATCCTGCGGAGCCTGGACATCAGCAAGCGGCAGCTCGTCGCGAGGCTTATGCCGCCCTATATCGCGGTCGCCATCATGGCGGTCACGATCCTCGCGATCCAGCCCGAACTGCGATCCTTCGCGCCGCTTCAGGTCCTGATGATCAAGGTGGGCGTCGGCGTGGTCGTATATCTCGGCGTGCTTGCGCTGTTCTTCCGCCGCTCCGTCTTCGACGCCTTCAGGGTCGTCGCAGCGCGCTAGTCCTTACTGACCTTACCGCCCGTCGTATCGCGGCCGAAGTTGGCTACGGCCGTGTCCTGGCCCGCGTCGATGATCTCGCGGCGGATGTGGCGGGAGTGGGTGAAGGTGTCGAACAGCTTCTGGCCGTCAGCGTTGCGGATGGCCTTGCGCAGCGCTGTGAGATCTTCCTCGAAGCGGCCCAGCACCTCCAGCACCGCTTCCTTGTTGTTGAGAAACACGTCGCGCCACATTGTCGGGTCCGACGCGGCGATGCGCGTGAAATCACGGAAACCGGCGGCGGAGAACTTCACCACTTCGCCTTCGGTGACCGCTTCCATGTCATACGCCGTCGCCACCATGTTGTAGGCGATGAGGTGCGGAATGTGGCTCGTCACGGCGAGCACGAGATCGTGCCGCTGCGCATCCATGCGTTCGACCTTCGAGCCAAGCGCCGTCCAGAATGCGGCAAGCTTCTCCGTGGCGGCGACATAGTCAGGCGCGCCACCAGCCTCCGGCGTCAGGATGCACCAGCGCCCTTCGAACAGGCTCGGAAAGCCGGCATCCGGCCCTGACTTCTCGGTACCCGCGATCGGGTGGCCCGGGATGACATGCACGTCGCCGCGGCCGAGTCCTCGGAAATCCCGCGCCACATTGCCTTTCACCGAACCGACATCGGTAAGGATCGCGCCGGCCTTCATCGCACCGATGCTCGCCCGCGCCGTTGCACTCATCGCGCCGACGGGCACGCAGTGGAACACCGCATCCGCATTACGCACGGCATCTTCGATCGTCGCCGCCGGACGCCCGAAACCGATTTCGCCTGCCCGCCTCAGGGCGTCGGCATTGCCGTCGAAGAGCACGACTTCGCCAGCCGCGCCCTTCTCCAGCGCTGCACGCGCGATCGAGCCGCCGATCAGGCCGACACCGATGATGGCGATCTGGTTGAAGACGGGAGCCATCTACTTGCCCAGGAAATCCTTGAGATGCTTCAGCGCCGCGTTGTTGCCGTCAACAGTGCCAACCGACACGCGCAGATGGTTCGGCATCTTGTAGCCGCTGAGCCCGCGCACCGTGACGCCATGGTCCTTCAGGTAGGCCAGCGCCTCGGCAGCCGTCTTGCCTTTGGTCTCCGGGAATTTCGCGACGCAGAAATTGCCGACGCCGTCGATCACCTCGAGCCCAAGCGCCTTGAGGCCATCCACCAGGCGCGGCAATTCGCGGTCATTGTGCGCCAGAGACTCTTCGTTGAAGGCGTCATCCTCCAGCGCCGCGATCGCCGTCGCCTGCGCCATCAGGTTGACGTTGAACGGCATGCGCACTTTCTCGACGGCCTCGATCACATGCGGCGGCGCATAGCCCCAGCCCACGCGCAGGCCCGCGAGCCCGTAAAGCTTCGAGAAGGTCCGCGTCATCATCACGTTGGGATGCTGCGAGGCCAGTTCGATGCCGGATGCGTAGTCGTTCTTGCGCACGAACTCCGCATAGGCCCCGTCCAGCACCAGCAGCACGCTCGGCGGCAGGCCGGCATGCAGCCGTTTCACTTCGTCATAGGGCAGATAGGTGCCCGTCGGATTGTTGGGGTTGGCGAGCCACACGATCTTTGTCTTCGGCGTTACCGCCTTGAGGATCGCATCGACATCCGCCGTGAAATCCTTCTCGGGAACCTCGATGATCTTCGAGCCCTGCTGCTGCGCGATGATCGCGTAGATCGCAAACGCGTGCGCCGTGCAGATGCTTTCATCGCCCGGCCCCAGATAGGCGCGGCCCAGCATCAGGAAGATCTCGTCCGACCCGGCGCCGACCACGATGCGGCTCGCGTCCAGCCCATGCTTCTTCGCGATGGCGGCCTTGAGATCCTTCGCGGTCCCGTCCGGGTAGAGTTCCAGCTTCTGCGCGAGCGCTGCATAGACAGCTTTTGCCTTGGGCGATGCGCCCAGCGGGTTCTCGTTCGAGGCCAGCTTGTAGCTCGGCCCGCCGGTGTATTTCGGCGCTTCGCCCGGCACGTACGTTTTCACGTCCGCCAGCTGCGGCAGGGGCTTGATGGTGTCAGTCATGGGCAGGCCCTTTTCAGGGCCGAGGCCGTACCCCGATAACCCGCAGGCCGTCCAGTCCCGCCTTCCGGACCAGCTCGATCCGGCGATCGTCGACCGCCACGAACTCGGAAATGCGGATCAGGGCGAGGGAACGCGCCCGGGCGACGACTTCAGCCTCAAGACCCACATCCTTGAGCCGCTTGTCGGCGGTGTAGTGGTCGTCATGGGCCGTCGCCAGCGTGTCGTCCTCGCCTGAGGATTCCATGCTCATCTTGCCCACGATCGCCATGCGGGGCGTCTCGGCGGCTGTTCCCGGCAGGCTGGGCCAGCCGGCCACGATCACCAGGTTGCGGAACTTGTTCTCGTTGAGCATCGGCCACCACTGGCCTGCCCCGGCATGTTCCGGCCAGGGCACGCAGGCGAGGGTCCCTGGGGTCGAATCCGCACGCTCCAGCGCGTCCCGGATGCCTACCAGGGGCACAACATTCGGCCCGAAGCCGAAATAGCCCCGCGCCGCTTCAACCGAGAGGGTCACATCCCCGCCGGCCACGTAAACTGTCTTGAGCCCCCGGGCGACCGCGACGTCCCCGCAGAGCGAGCGCCAGATCCGGGCAATGGCGTCCGGGGGGGCGCCGGTCGCCAGGGCGGCCCGGCACATGCGGCGCATTTCGGCGGCTTCCCGCGCAGGGCGAAAGCCGATGCCGGCCGCGGATTGGGCCGGGGCATCCTTCAATTCCCGCCATTTCTCGGCGAGGGCTGAGAGGAACACATCGTTCATAGTTTCGGAATGCGGGTGGAAGCTGTCAGCGGCCATCGTACTCGACTACTCGGTCGCGCTCCCCAGCGCAGTTAACCTGATACCCGAGTTTCCCCTTCGCTGAAACCCCAAGCAAATCCCATTCCCTGACTTGATGCTGAGCAAGTTGGGCCCGGCCTATTGCGTCATTCCGCGTCCGGGCTGATAGGGTCCGCGATGATGAACGCGCCCGCCCGCACCCTCAGCGGCGCGGATGGGCTCAAGCGCCTGTCCGTCGCCACACCCGACCGGCCCCTGAAGCTGGACAGTGGCCGCGTGCTCGAAAACGTCGAGATCGCCTACGAGACGTGGGGGAAGCTTAACGCCGACAAGTCCAACGTGGTTGTCGTCTGCCACGCCCTCACGGGCGACCAATTCGCCGCCACGCCCAACCCGGTTACCGGCCGTCCGGCCTGGTGGGACCGCATCGTCGGACCGGGCCTGCCCGTCGATACCGACCGCTTCTTCGTCATCTGCTCGAACGTCCTGGGCGGCTGCATGGGCTCAACAGGCCCGGCCAGCCGCAAGCCGGACGGCACATACTGGGGCACCGACTTCCCGATCATAACCATCGCCGACATGGCCCGCGCGCAGATTGCCCTGCTCGACCAGCTCGGCATCCCGAACGTCTTCCTCGCCATCGGCGGCTCGATCGGCGGGATGCAGGTACTGGAATGGACGATCCAGGCGCGCGACCGCGTGTTCGCCGCCGTGCCCATCGCCGTCGCCCCGCGCCAGTCGGCGCAGAACATCGGGTTCTACGAGACCGGCCGCCAGGCGATCATGGCCGATCCCAACTGGCGCAATGGCGCCTATCTCGCCGAAGGCACACGGCCCGAGAAAGGCCTCGCCGTCGCCCGCATGGCCGCGCACATCACCTACCTGTCGGAAACGGCGCTCAAGCGGAAGTTCGACCGCAAGCTGCAGGATCGCGCCTCGAAGACGTTCGGCTTCGACGCCGACTTCCAGATCGAGTCGTACCTGCGCCATCAGGGCCAGACCTTCGTCGATAGGTTCGACGCCAACTCCTACCTCTATATCACGCGCGCGATGGACTATTTCGACCTGCCCTCCGAACACGGCGGCGTCCTCGCCAACGCGTTCAAGGGCCTCAACACGCGCTTCTGCGTCTTCTCGTTCTCGTCGGACTGGCACTACACGCCGGAGGAAAATCGCGATCTCGTGCGCGCGCTCAACGCCGCGGGCTGTGAGACCTCCTACGTCTCGATCGAAACCGACAAGGGCCACGACGCTTTCTTTGTCGAGGAGCCGGAATTCGAAGCTGGCTTGCGTGGCTTCATCGACGCGGCCGCGCAGGCGCGCGGTCTCGGAGCCCGGTTATGAAATCCGGCCCCGGCTCCCACGGCATCAGGCGCGCCGACCACGTCGCCATCGCCCAGTTCGTCAACCGCGGTGAGCTCGTGCTCGACGTCGGCTGCGGAGATGGCCAGCTGATGGAATTGCTGCAGTCCGAACGCGGCGCCCGTACGCGCGGCCTCGAAGTCGAACAGGCCGGCGTCAACCGCTGCGTCTCCAAAGGCCTCGCGGTTGTGCAGGGCAACGCCGACGCGGACCTGCCCGTCTATCCGGACGACGCCTACGACGTCGCCATCCTCTCCAAGACAATCCAGGAACTCGCGCGTCCGAAATTCGTGCTCGACGAACTCGCACGCATTGCCCGCCGCGTTGTCATCTCGTTCCGCAATTACGGGCACTGGCGCGTGCGCACCGCCCTGCTCACCACCGGCCGCATCCCCAATCTCGGCCACGACGCCGGCTGGTGGTCAGACGGCGCCCGCCGCCCCTGCACTGCCCGCGACATGGCCGAACTCGCCGCCGAAGCCGGCCTCACCATCGCCGCCGCCACCGCCGTCGGCGGCAAGCCCGTCACCGGCAAATCCCTCGGCCGCCTCAACTGGACGGCTGAGGATCTGGTCTTCGTTCTCGAGCGGAAACAGGCCTGACGCTGCGGCCAACGCTGCAATTTGCGCCCGGTAATCAACCTCTTGCTAACGGCATAAGCGCACCCTTCCGGCGTGGGCCTCCGACCCCCGGCAGGCCCGGAGCCGTCCCATGTCGTTCACGATGACGTCCACCGTCCGCAAGGTTCGCGATCACTTCGAGCCGGAAGCCAATCTCGATCCGCAACAGCAGCGCGCCCTGCGCGCCCACCTCGAGCAGATCGACTACGCCGCCTTCGCCGCCAACCAGGAAGTGTTGTCGAAGGTTGTTGGACACGCGGACCTCAAGCGCTTCCAGCGCCTCGCCGTCGCAGCTGCGCAGGCGCGCGCCCGCTGGGTCGCTGCATCACTTGCTCTCGCAGAAAAATCCGAAGCGCCCTCGGCGCAGGAGGTTTCCCATCTCGCCACGCTGCGCTGCGCGTACGATGAGCTGACCGAAGCCTACGACGCCCTGCGCCGCATGGTCGAACGCGGCTACCTGCCCTACAGCGCCAAGCCCTGAGGCAAACAGCGCGGAACCGCCAGAGGGTGTGTGTCCTCCGGCGGCTCGATAGCCCTGGCGATTGGATCGTGGGGTCGTTTCCTGCCAGTTCTCCCGTCCGGCTTTTCAGGCAATCCGGTCCGGCGACGCGCCGGCCGCACCGCCTCTTGCAAGCGGTAACGGCCGGAAGTCGGCAGTCTTACGAGGTGAGAGCAGCTTCGTTCTTCTCGCCCGTACGGATGCGGAGCACCTGTTCGAGGTCGAGCACGAAGATCTTGCCGTCGCCGATCTTGTTGGTGTTGGCGGCCTGCGTAATGGCGTCGACAACTTTCTCGACCACAGCGTCCGACACAGCCACTTCGATGCGCACTTTCGGCAGCAGGCGCACTTCGTATTCGGCGCCGCGATAGACTTCGGTCTTGCCCTGCTGGCGGCCATAGCCGCGCACTTCGGTGACAGTCACGCCCGAGGCGCCCGCGGCGGTCACGGCGTCAAGGACGGCGTCCAGGCGGCTCGGTTTGAAAACGGCGGTGATGTATTTCATGGGGCTTCCCTTTCCTGCCTCTTTCCGGTTGGGGGCGGCGCGGGGTCGCTCCCTGTCTGGCGATGTATATATTGCATCACTTACACATGTTCAACACCTATTTTCGGGTTTTCTCGATACGACCCCGAAAAGTGCGTTTTTCCTGGGCTTTCACGACCCGGCGACCCCGGACGGGCGTCCCCGGCTCGATGTAGAGCCGCTTCATGGCCTCGATCATCAGCACCCCGCCGAACCCTGACCAGGCGAATCTCCCCATCCGCTCCCAGGCGTCGCCGGCCGAGGAGATGATCCCCCAGCCGATTGGCGGGGCGTAGAGGGCCCGTGCGGAAGCCTGCGGCAGGAACATCGCCTCCTCTAGCAGCCGGTTGAGCTGCGAGCGCGTATAGGGCCGCCCATGGCCGAAGGGTGTCGACTCCGCCCGGGCCCACAGACCCCGTCTATGAGCAACAATGATCAGAATTCGGGCTTCCGGCGCCGCTACGCGCCAAAGTTCGCGCAGCAGGCGGTGCGGGCTCTCCGCTTCCTCCAGCGCATGACGCACGATGATCCGGTCGAACAGCGCATCCGGGAATGGCAACCGCTCGTCCTCGACCAGCGTGGTCAGCCCCTTCCCGTCATCCGGCCAGCGTTCCGCTCCCTGCTCGTCGGGCGAGGCCGAGATGACGCGCCGCGCCCCGCCGCGATAGCGTTCCAGCAGCGCATCCGCATGCCCGAAGCCCAGCACGTCGAGACCATCCGCGGACGGCCATAGCGCGCCGACCCGCTTGTCCACCATCTCGTGGGCCATGCGGCCAAGCGACGATCCATAGAACGCCTGCAGCCTGTCGATGTCGAAGCGCATGCCCTGCTAACCTGCAGCCCGTGCCAGTCACCCTCAATCGAGCCTATATAGGGCCAGTGCAGGCAAGTTGTGCAGGCCAGAAAGGTAAACCGGATGGCGTCCCCGATCGTTCACATGTTCCCGTGCCTCAAGGACAATTACGGCTTCCTGCTGCACGATCCTGCCAGCGGGGATACCGCCTGCATCGACACGCCAGAGGCAAGCCGCATCCTGGCCGAAGCTGGCTCCAAAGGCTGGAAGATCACGCAGATCTGGAACACGCACTGGCATCCGGACCATGCCGGCGGCAACGCGGAGATCATCGCTGCGACCGGTGCAAAAGTCGTCGGCCCGAAGGAAGTCGATCGCGCCGCAGCTCTGCCCGACCGCGTCGTCTCCGAAGGCGACACTGTGAAGCTCGGCGCCTACACCGCCCGCATCATCGACACGCCCGGCCACACGCTCGGCCACATCGTCTACCATCTCGCCGACCAGAACATCGCCTTCGTCGGCGACACGCTCTTCGCCCTCGGTTGCGGCCGCCTCTTCGAAGGCACTGCGGACCAGATGTGGACCAGCCTCGGCAAGCTCCGCGTGATGCCTGACGCCACCACAATCTACTGCGCCCACGAATACACCGAATCCAACGCGAAGTTCGCCCTCAGCGTCGATGCACAGAACCGCGACCTCGTTGCCTACGCCGAAGATGTCGCCACGAAGCGTGCAAAGAACATCCCCACCGTCCCGACCACGATGGGCCGCGAGAGACGCGCCAATCCCTTCCTCCGCGCCGACGATCCGAAACTCCAGGCCTTCGTCGGCCACCCGGGCGACATCGTCGCAACCTTCGCCGAAGTCCGCGAGCGGAAGAACAATTTCAAATGAGCCTCGATGATGTCATCCATGCGCTCGGCATGAAGCGCCACCCCGAGGGCGGCTTCTACGTCGAGACGTACCGCATCCCCTCGCCCGACGGCCAACGCTCGCCCGGCACCGCGATCTGCTACGCCCTCGGCGCGGGCGACCGCTCGCACTGGCATCGCGTCGATGCGACCGAGATCTGGCACTACTATGCCGGCGATCCGCTGGAGCTCTCGCTCGCCGCTACGGACCAAGATCCGCCTACTGCGCACGTCCTCGGGCCCGACCTCTCGAAAGGCCAGCGTCCGCAGGTCATCGTGCCCGTCCATCACTGGCAGGCCGCGCGCAGCCTCGGCGCATGGACGCTTGTCGGCTGCACGGTCTCGCCCGGCTTCGAGTTTTCAGGATTTGAACTGGCGCCGCCCGACTGGCGGCCCGGCCGCTAGATCAGCCCGCGTTGCGCGCCGAGGTCAGCGCGTTGGTGATCTGCTCGGGCGTCACGCGCCCCGACCAGCCATCGTCCGGGTTCACATGCACGGTAAGCTCGCCGTCCTTGAACGTCACCTTCGGCGTCTTGGCGCGAACGAGCGTCACCTTGTCGACCTTCGAAGCGGCCTTGCCGGCCAGCCCGTTGGCGTTCTTGACGCCAAGCACGAGGATGTTCAGCGCATCCGAAGCCCAGGCCTCGTTGCTGCCGAAGGACTGCGTGCCCCAGATCGTGACGTCGTGGCCGGCCAGCTTGCTGAGGTCCGAGGCCGCGCGCGAACGCATCGAGTTCGAGGGACGCCGTCATCGCCGGCTGCGACAGGGCCGGAACACGCCCAGCTGGATCAGCCGGCGCGCCCGTGGTGTTGTGGAGGTAAGACACGACGCTGCCGCCCGGCGTGACCTTGATCAGCGTACGGCCCTTGTAGTCCATGAAGAAGGTAGCCCCGCCAGGTCCTGGCACGGGCATCAGCGACAGGATCTCGTTCGAGCCGTCCACCTGCAGCAACACGACCGAGCCGCGCTGTTCGAGCACGAAGCCGGTGTTCTGGTCCGAGCCCATGTCGAGATAGCGGGTCCCGCTGGTTGGGGCCGTGGACATCGAGGCGTTGGAGCGGGTGGTGGCGAAGGTCGGCGGCGGCGGCTGCTGCTGGGCGAAGGCCGGTGCGGCGAATCCAAAGGCAATGGCAGCGGCTAGAGCGGCTGCTGCGGATCGAACCGCAGGTGCATGAAATTCTTTCACCATCATCCCAGCCAAGAGGCGCGGCAAAGCGGGCAATTCTTTGTTCGAAAGCCGAGCCCCTGGGGTCACGATGGGGCCTTTCAGCGGCGCTGGCAAGACTCGCAGATTCAGCAGATTCAATGACTTAGCGTACCGGGGCGAGGCGTTGCACGAACGCCTCGCCAGCCCGGAATTCCTATCCAGTGATGTACTGGCCGCCATTGGCTGTCAGCGTCGCTCCCGTCATGAAGGCCGAGTCGGCGCCAGCCAGGAACGAGACGCAGGCAGCGATCTCGTCGGCTTTGCCGAGCCTTCCAACCGGGATCGTAGCAATAATGCCTTCCAGAACCTTTTCAGGGACTGCTGCCACCATTTCCGTGTCGATGTAGCCGGGGCAGATCACGTTCACGGTGATGCCCTTCCTGGCGTTCTCCTGGGCCAGCGCCTTGGTGAACCCGATCAGCCCGGCCTTGGCGGCGGAATAGTTCACCTGGCCCATCTGGCCCTTCTGGCCGTTGATCGAGGAGATATTGATGATCCGGCCGTAGTTCCGCTCGCGCATGCCCTCGATGGTGAGGCGGCACAGGTTGAAGGCCGAGGTCAGGTCCACGCGGATGACATCATCCCACTGCTGGCGAGTCATCTTGTGCAAAGTCGCGTCACGCGTGATGCCGGCATTGTTCACCAGCACTTCGACCGGCCCCAGATCCTTGGTGATCTGCGCGATTCCCGCGGCGCAGGCATCGTAGTCGCCCACATCCCATTTGTAGCAGCTGACACCGAGCTCCTTGCCGCACAGCTTCGCGGCTTCCTCGTTGCCGGCAAAGTTGGCGGCGACCTTGAAGCCGTCCTTCGCCAATCGCTCGGTGATGGCCCTCCCGATGCCGCGCGTTCCCCCGGTAACCAGCGCCACCTTCGCCATACGTCCTCTCCCTGCCGCTCACGAGCTGGTGAACACTAACACCGACTCCGGCAACAGCAGCCGGTTTCGATCGCCCCCTGCCCGATTTTTTTGCTGCGCACATGCTGCACCCGCCGAATGAGTGTGCAGGTGCGTAAAACTCGTGCTACAAGACGGACTGAACAGGATTTAATGTGATCGTCCCGGTTTGCTGCAGGGGAGCAGTCGAACCCAGAACGGTCCGATTGGGGAGATGCTCTTGACGCAGGCCAACGGTGGCGGCTCGCACGACGAGAAGATCATCATCAAGAAATACGCGAACAGGCGCCTCTACGACACGTCGGCTTCCGCTTACGTGACCCTCGAGCACCTGTCGGAGCTCACGCGCCAAGGCAAGGAATTCATGGTGCAGGACGCCAAGACCGGCGAAGACCTCACCCGGGCCGTCCTTGCACAGATCATCTTCGAGCAGGAGAACAAGAAGGAAGGCGTTCTGCCTGTCTCATTCCTGCGCCAGCTGATCCAGTTCTACGGCGACAACTTCCAGACGATGCTGCCCGCCTATCTCGAACTCTCGATGAAGACGTTCGGCCAGCAGCAGGAGAAATGGCGCGAGTACATGCAGACCGCGCTTGGCTCGGATGATCGCGCCAAGGCGTTCGAGGACCAGGTCCGCAAGAACATGGCGATGTTCGAGGACACGATGAAGTTCTTCGCGCCCTTCGTGCCGGTTTCGCCCAAAGCCGATGAACCTGCCACGGGCGCCAAGCCGTCCACGCCGCCAACCGGCGTCGACGCCATCCGCGCGCTGCAGCAGCAGATGATGGACATGCAGAAGCAGCTCGCCCAGATCGCGACCGGCAGCTACACGCCGTCCACCGAGAAAGACAAACCCCAGTAGGACGCGTCATCCGATGGAGATCCGCGATCCCGTCTTTGCAGATGCGGTCGCGGCCATCGACGCAGGCGACGTAGCGACACTCGACGCGCTCCTCACGCAGCATCCCCGCCTGGTGACTGATCGCCTTCCCAGCCGCGAGGAAGGCTTCGCCTATTTCGCTGATCCCTACCTCATCTGGTTCATCGCCGAGAACCCGATCCGCAACGACCGGCTGCCTGCCAACATCGTCGCTGTCGCCAACCTGATCATAGACCATCTTGACCGCCTCGCCCCGCCCTCGCGCCAACACCAGCTCGACTACACGGTCGGGCTGATCGCCACCGGCAAGGTCCCGCGCGAAGCTGGCCTCCAGCTGCCCCTGATTGACGCCCTGATCGCACGCGGCGCCCAACCATCCGGCCTCGACGCGACGGTCGCCCATAACGAGATGGCCGCCGCGCGCCGCCTGATCCACCATGGCGCGCCCCTCACACTGACCGCAGCGCTCTGCCTTGGCCTCGACCAGGACGCCCAGCGCCTGCTGCCCCAGGCAAGCGCGGATGAGCGCGGCGACGCCCTGCTTGCCGCTGCAAGTCTCGGCCTCACCAGCGCGATCCGCTTCCTGCTCGCCGCCGGCATTGATCCCAACCTGCGCAGCGCCCGGCTTCACCGCCACGCGACCGCGCTCCACGAGGCGGCCCTCACCGGCAAGGCCGACCTTTGCCAGCTGCTGGTCGATGCAGGCGCCTCGCTCACCGTGCGCGACCAGATGTGGGACGGCACCCCCGCAGGCTGGGCCGATCATGCCGGCCACCACAATCTCGCAGCCCGCCTGCGCGCCGCGAGTTAACCCTAACCGCCATTAGCCAATGATGGCCCTGCCTTTGCAGCGCAGCTTCCATGCGCGTCGAGGCTGCCCCTTACGTGTTCCGGAACGGAGACCGCCGCCAGCGGCCTTGCGAGCGCCGCACGCCCAATCGCGAGCGCCGCACCGAAACGACGCAAGCCTCCTCCCGCGCCCGTCACGCCGCCCATGTCTGGTTTGCCCCGGCCTTCGGCGCCCACATCCTCGGCCAGGTTTCCCCGGAAGACGTGATGCCGGAACGCGTGGAACGCGCCTATGCCCAACCCGAAGCGCGCACGCCGCTGCGCCCGAACTTCGTTGAGCGCGCCTAGCGCCCGGACCTAACGCCGGTCGAGTTCTAGCGATAACCATTTCCAGCAGGCGCTCGAGCCGGTCGAGCCGCTCATGGATGCCCGCAATCACCTCGCGCGTCACCACGAAGCCGGTCGCTGGCCCTGCCTCCCCGCCACGCCCTGGCTTCATCACAGGCGCCGCTGCCAGCGCCCCCGGATCGGCGACGCCTGACTTGTCGGCGACTTCACGCGGGTCGACAGACAGGAAGCGCGCGATCGCGTGCACCTCGGGCCCTTCGAGCTCGCGCCGGTCGGAGAACACCATCTCGATCTCGTCAATCGTCATGCCCGCCGCCTGCGCCATGGCGGCGCGCGTCAGGCCCGACGATTTCAGCCGGTCTTCAAACCAGTCCTGGTCGAAGAAGATGCCCATGGGGCGCTCCCGAAAGAGACGCTAAGCTATCGCGCCGTCAGTGGCTCCCGTCGACCGTGAAGTCGCGGCGGGCCGAGATGATCGTCACCACCACGCCGGCCAGCACGTCAAGCAGGCACATCAGGGTGAGGATGAAGAACACCGACGTCGCGAAGTTCTCAAGCAGCAGGAACTCGATCAGGCAGACGATGAAGACGATCATCGACACCGCGTGGTTCGCGATGGTTGAGGAACCTGTCGAGGTCGATTTCAGGATCTCGACGAAGAAGAACACCATTGACAGCATGATAAGCAGGTCGCCGGAGGTGATGATCCACTCCCCGCCCGCCATCGGCAGCTTCCAGCCCGACAGCGTCGGATCGCTGATCTGGCGCGCCATGGAGATAGCGACGCCCGCAGCATCAGGTCCGCCACCATGGGTGAACGCCATCAGGTTGTAGATGATGACTGGAATGGCGAGCAGCGGGAAAATCCCGAAGATGACGCGCATAGGTGATCCCCTGTCTGGCCCGCGGCCCGCACCGCGCTTGCGCGCGGCCCGGCTTTCAATCCTATCGATTCCCCAACCGGTAACCAAGTTCTTGTCCAAGTGAAAGCCCTCCGCCCAGCCGGTCCCTGGCCTTGCCTTGCTCTAGATTTCGTCGACGCCGCCGGGCGATTTACGCCGTTTTCTCAGCCACATGACGCCACGAAGATCGGACACGGCATCCGCGAGCCTGCCGAAATTGGTGTAGTTCGACCGGCCATGCTGGCGCGCGCGGTGGCCCACCCCACGCTCTTCGACCATGTACCCGTCCGACTGCATCAGCGCCGGGAGATAACGGTGCATGTGGTCGAAGTAGGGAAGCTGCAGGAATACGTCGCGCCGGAACGCGCGCATGCCGCAACCTGAATCCGTGTTGCGGTCCTTGAGGATCGAGCGCCGGATGTTGTTGGCGAACTTCGATCCGAACTTCTTCCAGCCACTGTCGATGCGCTTCTCGCGGCGGCCCTGCACCAGCGCAAGGTCAGCGGGCGCATCCGCGCGGATCAGCTGTCCCAGCAGCGCCGGAAGATCCGCCGGGTCGTTCTGCCCGTCGCCATCCAGCGTGAGAATGACATTCGACTTCGCCGCCAGCACGCCCGTCCGCACTGCCCGGCTCTGGCCCGCATTCTTGCGATGGCCCAGCACGCGCAGATTTGGAACCTTGCCCTTCATCGTGAACAGGCGCGCCCGCGTGTCGTCCTGCGAGGAATCGTCCACGAAGATGATCTCGAACGCCCGGCCCGCCAGCGCGTCGGAAATCTCCCGCACCAGGGTCTCGACGTTATCCGCCTCGTTGCGCACGGGCGAGACGACGCTGAATTCGGGGCGTCCCTCCACAGAGGCCATCATCCTGTCCGTTTGAACCCGAGCATCCATGAAATGTCCTATAGCCGCACCGGGACAAGGTTGCGAGGGTCAGGCTGTAACCGGGGTCATGGGCCGCAGGGGCTTCCCGCCGCAGGAGAACAAAACCCGTCGCCGCCCGTATAAAGGTCCGTTATGGTCCCGGCCATCCGGCCCACGGAACTTTCCGAATCGGCCCGGGGCGTGTGGGCCAATCCCAAGGGTTTTCGCTGCGTGATGACCTCGTTCGACCGCTTGATCGAAACCCGGTGGGCGTACGCCATCCTGGCTGGCATCGTTTTCCTGCTGGCTCTGCCCGGCCTTTTCGCCCTGCCGACCCTCGATCGTGACGAGGGCCGTTTCGCCGAAGCCTCTTCCGAAATGCTGGAAACCGGCGATTTCGTCGTCATCCGCTATCATGAGGACCTGCGGAACAAGAAGCCGGTCGCCATCCACTGGTTCCAGTCCGCCGCCGTCGCGATGATCTCCGGCCCGCAGGCCCGCGCCATCTGGGAATACCGCGTGCCGTCCCTGCTCGGCGCCATGCTCGCCGCCGTCGGAACGCTCTGGGCGGGCGGCGCCCTGTTCTCGCGGCGCGCCGCCTTCATCGGCGCCATGGTGCTGGGAACAACACTCCTGCTCACGACCGAAGCCAACATCGCCAAGACGGACGCCGCCCAGTGCGGCATCCTCGTCCTCGCCATGGGCGCGCTCGCGCATCTGCGCGCCGGCACGGGCGGCAAGTGGCATGGCGTCCTCTTCTGGGTCTGCCTGTCCATCGGCGTCCTTTTGAAGGGACCGATCGCGCCGCTTGTCTGCTTTGCACCGATCGCCGCGCTCTTCCTGTGGGAACGGCAATACGCCTGGGCGAAGCCGCTGCTCTACTGGGTCGGCCTCAGCCTGTTCGTGATCATCACCCTCCCCTGGTACGTCGCCGTGCAGATCGCGACGCAGGGCGAGTTCATGGACGAGGCCGTGCGCGTCGACCTCGCACCGAAGCTCGTTGACGCCGCCGAAGGCCATAGCGGTCCCGTCGGCATGCACACCACGGCCCTACCGCTTCTCTTCTGGCCCGGCACGCTGCTGCTGATCCCCGGCATCTGGATGGCAGTCTCGAAACTCCTGCCCATGCGCCGCAACGACGGCGCGACATCGACCCGCGCCGCCACCGCCCTCGCGTGGGAAGAACGCGAAGCCGCCGCCTGGCGCTTCCTCGCGTGCTGGATTGTGCCGTCCTGGATTGTGTTCGAGATCGCGCCGACGAAGCTCGTCCACTACACCCTGCCGATGTATCCGGCCTTCGCGTTGATGGCAGGCGCCGCCGCCGACCACTGGTTCTCCACCAATGAGTGGAAACAGGGCAAATGGATATCCGCCGCGCTCTTCGCCGTCCTCACGCTTGCCATGGTCCTCGTCGCATCGCCGATCGTCCTCGACCCTGTTCGCGCCAACGCCGCCGCTGACTTCGGCGACCTCTCCGAGCGCGTCTCCGCCATCTGGCGCCAGGCCTGGGACGCGACTGGCATCGGCATCTGGCCTTCCGTGCTTATCGCAGCCGCCGGGGCCTGGACGCTCTATGCGCTGGTGAAGAAGAACGCCGCAGGCCTTCTCGTGGGCCTCGTCGCTTGCGCCGCCGCAGGCGGCGTCGGCTACCGCGCCGTCGTCCTGCCGAACCAGTCCTGGATGCTCGCCACCGGGGCCTCGCTCTCGGCGCTGCAGGAACTCTGCGCCCTGCCGGAAGGAACAGCGGTCTCGCGCGATTCTGGGTGCGACCTGCAGAAATTCCGTCCGCCCAAGCGCATCAACGCGATCGCCTTCGCCGAGCCGAGCTTCGTGTTCCGGCTCGGCGACAAGATCGTGCTGCCGCCAGAAGTGACGGCGGTGATCCCGCCTGTCGCGGAAGACCCCCGTCCCGCCTGGCTGATCAACACCGGCGACAAGGAAGGCAAGGCCGCGCTCGATGATCTCGTGAAAGCCGCCATCGCGGCTGACCGCTGCATCCGCTTCGCCCGGCGCTATGCGCTCAACTATTCGAACGGCGATCCGTCCGTGCTGGTCGCAGCCGTTGTCGAGCCTGCAGGCTGCCCCTCCGGCGGCGGACGGCCCGATCTTCGTCAGTCGACCGACGATGAAGACGAGCCCGGCCTCGACCGCTAGCTGCGCCGCATCCGCGCTCGCATCGATAACAGGAAGCCGATCAGCGGCCCCAGCATCTGCGCCGCGAATTTCTCGGCCGGCGTTTCCGCGAACTTGCGGAAATAGCGGTTGAGCCCCGCGCCCTTGTGCTTCTCCACCACCAGCGCCGGCGCATCGCTCGTCGCGCCATGGTGCAGCGCGGACGCCAGTGGCGTGTAGATCACTGTCCCACCCTCCGCCTCCGCCCGACGGCACAGGTCGAGATCCTCGACGTGCAGGAAGTATCCCTCGTCGAACCCGCCCAGCCTGTCGAAGCTGGATCGCGAGACGAACATCAAAGCCCCGCTCACCGCATCCATTGGCACGGGCCCTGCCGGCTCCGGCTCTTCATTGCGGTTGATGCTCACAAAGCCGGGATTGATAGCCTTGAGCCATCCCAGCCCCAGAAATGTCGCGGCTGCCGATCGCATCGTCAGCCGCCGGCGCCGCGCGCCGCGCTGCTCCTTGCCATCGCTCCCGAATATCCTGCCGCCCACCACTGCAGGCTCCGCCGCACCCGACAGCGCCGCCGCCAGCGCCTCGACCGACCCCGGCTGCAGCACCGCATCCGGATTGATGACCAGCAGCCTGTCGCCCTTGGCCCGGGCCGCGCCGAAATTGACGCCCGCCGCGAACCCGCGATTGGCGCCGCCGCCCACAACTTTCAGCCGGTCCGACCTGCCATAGAGCTGATCAACCCGCTCAAGCGTCTCGACCGGATTGCCATTGTTCACCAGCACGATCTCGTCGATCGCCTTGTCGCCATGCAGCGCGGCCAGGCAATCGAACAGCACCGGCCCGGTGTTGTAACTCACCACCACCGCCGAGACCGTTGGCGCCGGCGGAGGCGCCTCTTCCGGCTGTTTCTCCTCGGGAAGCTCCGCCGCATACTCCTTCACGTCATGCAACATCGCGCGCATCTTCTTCTCGATCGTCGCAACCGCCACATCACCCTTCGCCCGCGCCGCATGGAAATCCTCGGCAAGGTCGAATGCCGTATCGAGCACATCGGGAACGCTGTTCGCATCGAGCTCTTCAAGCACCGGATCAAGCGCATGCGCCAGCCGGCTCAGCTCCTCCGGCGACAGCTCGTCCACCCGCACCGGTCCGAACGCCCGCATCACATCGAGCGCCGTCGTCTTGCCCCCTAGCTGGGAAAGCAGGCGCAGCGTGATCCGCTCGCCTGCCTCCTTCGCGATGCCAAGGTCCGTCAGTTCATCGTGATCCGCACCGCCCTCGGAGATCGCCTGACCTGCCCACTGCTCGACGGCAGCAAGATCGGTCAGGCCGAGCCTCAGCCGAACGGCCATGACCCGCGCCTGATCCGCGATATGGCGGTCAGCTGTCACACGCCCGCCTTCGCCCGCTTGAGATCAGGCGGCAGCGCTTCCTCGACGAGAAACTTTGCGGCGTCTTCCAGCATCACGACTTCATTCGCCTGCGATCCGAAGCGGCGCAGCGCCAGCTTGCGCTCCTCCGCTTCCTTGCCGCCGACCACCGCAATCACGGGGATCTTCTGCAAGCTGTGCTCCCGGATCTTGTAGTTGATCTTCTCGCCGCGCGTGTCGATCTCGACCCGCAGCCCCGCCTTGCGCAACACATCGGCCGCTTCCTTGGCGTAGCCGTCCGCCGCTTCGGAAATGGTCGCGACCACCACCTGCACCGGCGATAGCCACATCGGGAACGCGCCCGCATAGTTCTCGATCAGCACGCCAATGAAGCGCTCGAGCGAGCCTAGGATCGCGCGGTGCAGCATCACCGGCTTGTGCTTCTGGCCATCCTCCGCGACGAACTCCGCGCCCAGTCGCTCGGGCAGCACATAGTCGTTCTGGATCGTGCCGCACGTCCACGTCCGGCCGATGGCGTCCTTCAGCTGGAAGTCCAGCTTCGGCGCATAGAATGCCCCGTCGCCCGCCGCGATCACGGCCTCGACGCCGGCCTTGCGGGCGGCGTTCATCAGCTGGCCTTCCGCCATGTCCCAGAAAGCGTCCGTGCCGGCGCGCTTCTCCGGCCGCGTGCCCAGCGTGATGTGATCGCGCGTCAGACCGAAATCCTCGTGTATCGAGGAAGCAAGCTTGATGAAGGCTGCAACCTCGTCCTCGATCTGGTCTTCGCGGCAGAAGATGTGCGCATCGTCCTGCGTGAACGCCCGCACACGCATCAGCCCGTGCAGCGCGCCCGACGGCTCATAGCGATGGCACGCCCCGAACTCCGCCATGCGCAGCGGCAGATCGCGGTAGCTCTTCTGCCCGAACTTGAAGATCTGCACGTGACCCGGGCAGTTCATCGGCTTCAGCGCCAGCGTCTCTTCCTCGGCCGTCTCCGCGACGAACATGTTCTCGCGGTAATTGTCCCAGTGGCCCGATTGCTCCCAGAACCGCTTGTCGAGCACCTGCGGCGTGCGCACCTCGTGATAGCCCGCCGCGGACAGGCGCCGGCGCATGTACGCCTCGATGGTCTGCCAGATACGCAGGCCCTTCTCGTGCCAGAACACCATGCCGCGTCCCTCTTCCTGCATGTGGAAGAGATCGAGCTCACGGCCCAGCTTGCGGTGATCGCGCTTCTCGGCTTCTTCGACACGCTTGAGATAGGCGGCAAGGTCGGCCTCGTTGGCCCAAGCCGTGCCGTACATCCTCTGCAGCATCTCGTTGCGATGATCGCCGCGCCAGTACGCGCCCGCCAGCTTCGTCAGCTTGAACGCCTTCGGCAGCTTGCCCGTCGACGGAAGGTGCGGCCCGCGGCAGAGGTCGCTCCACTGCCCGCCATGGCTATAGAGCGTGATTGCCTCGCCCGGCGGAATGATGTCGTCGATGATCTGCGCCTTGTAGTCTTCGCCGATCTTCCTGAAGTGAGCGATCGCATCGTCCTTGCCCCAGACCTCCCGGTTGATCGGCAGGTCGCGGTCGACGATCTCCTTCATCTTCGCTTCGATCCTGGCGAAGTCCTCCGTCGAGAACGGCTCCTTGCGCGCGAAGTCGTAATAGAAACCGTCCTCGATCACAGGCCCGATCGTCACCTGCGTGCCGGGGAAAAGCTCCTGCACGGCCTGAGCCAGCACGTGCGCCGCATCGTGCCGGATAAGCTCCAGCGAGTCCTTGGCGTTGATATCCAGAAGCTCCAGCGAAACATCGCCTTCGAGCGGCCGCTTCATGTCGTAGAGCTTCCCGTCCACCTTCGCGATCACCGACCGCTTGGCCAGCGACTTGGAGATCGCCTCCGCAATCGACAGCGGCGTCGACCCGTCCGGGTACTCCCGCTTCGAGCCATCGGGGAAGGATACATTGATCATGGGTCTGTCTTTCGTGTTCCGCGGACGGATAAAGCACTTCGCCGGGTGTTTGAACCCGCCGTCCAGTTTTGATTTTCAGAAGGTCCTCGGAACTTAAGGGCGGGCGGTTTCGGACCTGTCCACGCTCCAGACGCCATAGCGCCAGGGGGTGAACCACCGCGCGCCGGTGCTAGTTAGGGTCGGCGCCGGGTCCCACCCGTGCGATCCTCCGGGCCGGCAGCGGCTGAACCGCGCCAGAGCCATCCACGATCCAGCCCACGCCCCATGCCGGGACACGCATTCCGCGCAATATTCCGAGCACGAGGGCTCATGCCGGCAACGCACGCCCAGCGCGACAAACGCCGGTGACAGCGTCGCCTTGTAACCCTTCAAGAGGGCGCCCATCACGGGCTTATATGCGGCGGCTTGAGCCATGGGGCGCATATAGCCCCGGCGGGCTTAACAATCAAATTCGGGGGCTACGGCCCCACTTTCACGAACGTCCCGACATGGCCCTTGTCGGCCCCGGCCGGCGTCACCGTGTAACGATCGCCCATGAGCTTCCAGACGAGGTCCGGGATCGGCTGTCCCGGCTTCGATCCGAACCGGATCTCGTCGCCAACGCGCTTGCCGTAACCCACCAGCTTGCCGCCGGCCGAATAGAAGTACTCGTACACCAGCTCCCCGCTCGCCTTGTCGAGCAGGTAGATGCTGACGCCCTCGTAGATGACCTCGCCTTTCGGGGTCCGCACCTTGTGGCTGTCGGTCACCATCTTGCCGCCTACCGCCGTCTCGAAGCAGTGCGTGTCGGTGTTGGGTCCTGCGTCGTCCATCTGCGTGCGCCAGCACGAACCCGTCAGCCCGGCAAACACCTCGCCCGGCTGCGCCTGCGCGAATGCCGCGCCGCCCTGCGCAATAAGGCCAAGCACAACAATCCGAAACGCCGGCATGGCTGCTCCCCACGAACGCGCAGAGCCTGCACATTCAGTCTTTGCGAGTCAAACCCGCCTCCACACGGCGTGAACGATCTCCGCGCGCACGCCGAAGCCAAGCTTCGTGTAGAGCGCGACCGCTGGCGCGTTGTGCGTGTAGGTATGCAGGAACGGCGTGTCGCCCTCACGCATGATCCGCTCGCCGACCTGCTGCAGCAGTGCGCCGCCGAGCCCTCGTCCCTGCCAGTCCGGACGCGTGCACACCGCGCTGATCTCCCGATAGCCGGGAACGCAAAGCCGCTCGCCCGCCATCGCCACGAGCTTTCCGCCTTCATGCACGCCAATGAAGCGCCCAAGCGTATGCGTCCGCTTCCGGAACGGCCCCGGCCGCGTCAACAACGCCAGCTCGAGCATCTCCGCCGCGTCCTCTTCACCGAGCGGCTGCGCCCCGACATCGCGCGCCGTCCGCGCAAAGGCCGTCACCGTCATCTGGAAGCACATCGCCTCCGTTCCTGTGACGCCCGCCGGCGCCTTCGGCGGCGCAACCTCCAGGAACGACACATCATCGCCATTCGGTATGAGCTTCAGGAGGCCGGCCACAGCCTCAGGCGATCCATCCCGCGCCGCGACGAATGGGCTCACATCAACCGGAAACCGCCGCGCGATCCCATCGTCCGAGCGAAACGCCGCCTGCCGCGTCTCCAGCGCGCTCCAGATCGGTTTGTCGAGAACGTGGCTCATAGCGCGAGGTCCCAGAACTCGGATGTCGCCTTGCCGCCCCAGTCATCGTGGCTCTCCTCGCCCGTCTTCACGAAACCGAGCTTCGCATAGATCGCCCGCGCCGCCGTCAGCTCCTTGTGCGTCCACAGCGTCACGCGCCTGTATCCCTTGGCCCGTGCAAAGCTCACGCACGCCTCGACCAGCTTCTGACCCAGCCCCATCCCGCGCGCGAACGGCTCCAGCAGGAGCAGGCGCACCCGCGCCACGTCCGCCTTCCTCGCCTTAGGATCATCCTTCACCAGCATCACGCAGCCGGCCCGCACCCCATCCACTTCCGCGATCCAGCACTTCTCCAGCTTCGGATCGAAATTCTTCACGAAGTCGGAGACGATACCCGCGCACATGCCTTCGAACGGCCCGCGCCAGCCATACTCCTCGCCATAAAGCACCCCGTGCCGCTCGATCATCCAGCCGATGTCGCCCGGCCCCGGATCGCGCAGCAGATACTTGCGATCCTTGCCGCCGGTCTCGCCAAGCAGGGCTTCGATCTCGCGCATCGCCCCGACCAGCCTCTGCCTCTGTCCGGCGCTCAATTTCGCCAGCATCCCGGTCGTCTGCGCCACCTGCCGCTCGTTCGCCGCTGCGAACTGCTTCTTCCCCTTCGCCGACAGCGAAAGAAAACTGACCCGCGCATCCGTTTCCGATCGCGCACGCATCATCAGTCCGTCCTGCTCGAACTTCTGCAGCATGCGGCTGAGATAGGCCGCATCGAGATCGAGCGCCTTGCCCACATCGCTCGCCGTCACCTGCCTGCCATTCGCGATCTCGAACAGCACCCGCATCTCCGCGAGCGACCACGGCGTGTCGAGGAAGTTCTTCCGCAACACGCCAACCTCTCGCGTGTAGAACCGGTTGAACCTGCGAACGGATGCAATGTGCGATTGCGACGGAGCGGCCATGACCAGCACGCTCTCCCAGATAGTTGACTAAGTCAAGTATCAGGCGCCCCGCTTCTCCAGCGCCTGTTTCATGGCTTCGACCACGGCCTCGAAGGCCAGCATGGTCGATATGTGCCGCGGCGGATATTCCCGCACTGCCTGCAGGTGGCGCAGCTCCCAGAACTCGCCCTGTGGCGGCTCCGCGCCCTCCTTCAGCATGGCCTTCAGCGCATCGCGCGCCGCTTCCATCTCCGCCAGCGACCGGCCGATCGCATGCCGCGCTAGGATCGACGTCGCCGCCTGCCCCAGCGCGCACGCCTTGGGATCAACCGCGATCGCCGCGATCCGGCCCTCGCTGTCCAGCTTCAGATCCACCTGCACGGTCGACCCACAGACCCGAGAGACCTTTAGCGAAGACCCCTCTGCGTCAGCCAACGCTCCGACATGCGGGATATCCGCCGCCAGCTCGAGCACCCGGTTATGATAAAGCTCGCCAAACATGGAACCTAGATCGGCCTGAACGGCCGCAGGATCAAGGCGTCCATTCGCCCTTACTCGTCAGCCATGACAGGCGGGGATAGTTCCTTCATCCACGCCCTGGGCTTCCCGGCGAACAGCGCCGCGCCCGTCGCCCGCGCGCCTGTCACCAGCGCCTTGCGCCGCACTTCGAGCACGTCGCGGAACCCGCGCGGCGCCTCGCGCCAACCCTTCGAGCCGGCCTTCACCACCTCGATGTCCTGCGCCTCGCCCAGCAGCCCGGCGAGGTCGCGCACCGCCGCCACCCGCTTCTCCAGCGCATCCGGGAAGGTCAGCCGCAGCAGCCTCGCCTGCAGCGCGTGATACTTCGCCTGCTTCCGCCACTCGTGCAGCAGCTCAGGCTCTTCGTCCTCCAGCGCATGCTTCATCGCCGAGCGCGCCAGCTTGTAGGTATCGCCCAGCGCCCGCGCCATCTCCTCGCGCCCGCCATCGGCAATCTGCGGGATCAGGTCGTCGGCCCGCTTGTCCATCGCGTTCACGAATTCCGCGATCGCGGCCGCCGCATCCACCTGCGTCCGGTTCGTCTCGAACCGCTCGCCCAGCTTGCGCGTCATCGCCGAACCGATCCGTGTCGCGAGGAACGGCCGCAACGTATCCAGCGCCTCCAGCCGCGCCCCCGCATCGCGCAGCTCCGAGAGCTTGCGCGCCTGGTCACGCCACCACCGGTTTTCGCGTCCATAGACCTTGTCGCCGACCAGAGGCTTCGCCAGCCGCAGCGCCGCCCGCACGCGCTTGCACCGCACCCGCGCCTTGTGCGCGAACGCCGATGGGTCCTGCCCCGCCTCGACGCATTCGACGGCAAGCTTGGCCGCCTGCTCGGTGATAACGCGCGTCAGCCCGGCCCCGGGCGTCTCGTGCGGCGCCAGTACAAAGCTCATCCGGCGCCTACTTCCCTTTGTGTTTCTCTTCGGCCTTGCGCAGGTCGTCGCGGCGCTGCACGCGCGAATAGTGCGCCCGCGGCTCCCGGTCGTTCGACACGAAGTCTACGGTCCAGGTATGGATGATGTCGTTGTCGCGATAGAGCCGTTCGCAAGACAGCGTCGGCTTGCCCGCCCCGGCGCCGTCCTCGCAGCTGAAGCCGTCCTGCGTCAGTGTCGCCTTGGCCCTGGCTTCATCGCCCACATTGTAGGTGCGCATGATGTACGACCGGAAGTCAGCATCCACCGCCGCATCCGCATCCCGGTCCCAGAAGCCGAACTGCGTGCCGGCTGGTCCCGGTCCCTGCGGCGGACGCGGGCCACCGCCCACCAGCGGATCCGACGCACACGCTGACGCCATCAGCGCCGCCGCAACTCCGACTGCCACAAGCTTCATGGCCCGACCTTCCTCTGCACTTCGCCAAGCATAGGCCGCGCCACCGCCCCGTCAAAGGGCTGCGCCGCAGCGCTCACAACTGGTTTCGTCCCCCCTACAACCTTCTCCAGGTCGAGCCACCCGGCCCGTCCATGATCTCGATGCCCTCTTCCGCCAGCGCCTTGCGGATCTGGTCGGCTGCCGCGAAATCCTTCGCCTTGCGGGCGTCGATCCGCTGCTGCACCAGCGCGTCGATCCGCTTCGCATCGGTCGCATCGCCCCGCGCCCAGTCGTCCGGATCCCGTTGCAGCAACCCCAACAGCTCGCCCGCCGCCAGCATCTGCCCCTTCAGGCGCGGCCAGTCCGCCGGCTCCGACTTGTTCGCCTCGGTCGCGAGCGCGGAGAGTTCGGCAAGAGCAAGCGGCGTGTTGAGATCATCGCACAACGCCGAGACCAGCCCTTCGGGAGCATCGACGTCATCCGCCTCCGCATCCTTCATCCGCCGCAGCGCATTGTAGAGCCGGTCGAGCGTCGCCTTGCTTTGCAGAAGCAGCGCCTCGGTGAAATCCAGCGGCCCGCGATAGTGCGCCGACATCAGCGACAGCCGCAGCGTCTCGCCGTCATAGGCCTTGAGCAAGTCATGCACGAGTTTCACATTGCCGATCGACTTCGACATCTTCTCGCTATCGATCGAGAGGAAGCCGTTGTGCAGCCAGTAGTTCGCCATCGGCTTGCCGTGGCTGCATTCGCTCTGCGCGATCTCGTTCTCATGGTGCGGGAAGATCAGGTCGAGCCCGCCAGCATGAATGTCCAGCGTCTCGCCCAGCACGGCCTTCGCCATCGCCGAGCACTCGATGTGCCAGCCCGGCCGTCCCTCGCCCCACGGACTATCCCAGCGCGCCTCTTTCGGTTCGCCCGGCTTTGCAGCCTTCCACAGCGCAAAGTCCGCCGGGTCCTTCTTGCCGCCATCGACCTCGACGCGCGCGCCGGCGACCATGTCGTCCCGGCTGCGCCCCGAAAGCTTCCCGTAATCCTTCATGGACGGCACGTGGAACAGGACGCCGTTCTGCCCCTGATAGGCGTGTCCCTTCGCCACCAGGTCCTCGATGATCGCGACCATGCCGCCGATGTGCTCAGTCGCGTGCGGCCGGAAGGTCGGCTCGATCACGCCGAGCGCGCCCATGTCCTCGCGATAAATCCGCTCATACAGCGCGGTTATCTCCGCGATCGGACGTCCGGTTTCCGCTGCGGCGGCAATGATCTTGTCGTCCACATCCGTGATGTTGGCCGCATAGACGACGTGGGCGACGCCGTATTTTGCGCGCAGCAGGCGAAACAGGACGTCGAATGCGACGGGAGGCCGCGCATTGCCGATATGGGCGTAGGAATAAACCGTCGGTCCGCAGACATACATCGTCACCCGCTGAGGGTTTTGCGGCGAAAAGACCTGCTTTTCGCGTGTCAGCGTGTTGTGGAGACGGATGTCCATAGGCGGTCTTTTCGTTCCGTTAGGAATATTCAATAAGGGTTTCGCCTAGCGTTGATGTTGGCGTTTCCCGAAGAGGCGCCTATGTGTCACGCAGGCCAAGCCCGATCAATCGGACCTGGATGTAAGTATTTGACTAGGGTGTCGTGATGCCCGGGGGCGGATTTCCAGGGAAATCGCTCTCCAGTAACGGAAGGACCGGCCATGGACGCCGTGATCAAAGGCAAGGCCAAGGCCGAAGCAGAGCCCTTCAAGCGCCCCTCAAGGGACGAAGCCGAGGACGCCGTGCGCACGCTCATCGCGTGGGCAGGCGATGATCCCAAGCGCGAAGGCCTCATCGACACGCCCGGCCGCGTCGTCGAAGCTTATGAGGAATGGTTCCGCGGCTATCGCGAAGACCCGTCCGAATATCTCTCCAAGACGTTCGAGGACGTGAAGGGCTATGACGACATCGTCATGCTCACCGACATCGACGTGGAATCGCACTGCGAACACCACATGGCGCCGTTCCTCGGCAAGGCGTACGTCGCCTACATGCCGCTCGACAACGTCGTCGGCATCTCGAAGCTCGCCCGCGTCGTCGAGATCTACGCCAAGCGCCTGCAGACGCAGGAGACGATGACCTCGCAGATCATGAACGCGATCCAGGACACGCTGAAGCCTATGGGCGTCGCCGTCATGATCGACGCCAAGCACGAGTGCATGACCACCCGCGGCGTCCACCATCCGAACGTCTCGACGATCACCACCCAGTTCTCGGGCGTGTTCAAGAGCGACAAGGAACTCCGCGAACGCTTCCTGCGGCTGGCCGGGAAGTAATCCAGCAAGACACACGAAGTCTTCCACCGCCGCAGGCGGAGGAGTTCGACTGATGCAAAGCATCAAGACGGAGGGGGCTGCGCGCAGCGCGGAACCGCTCCCGCGTGACATGCGCCCGGCCATCCCCTAACCTCCCACGAAACGGGGGAGACGCATGGTCGGTCACTACCAGCAGGGCTCGCTCGGCCTCGAATTCCGCAAGCCAGCGCGCATCTTCGTCCTGCTTGGCTGGCTCGCGGCCGGCGTCTTCAACCCCGCCGCGTATTTCGCCTACATGCTCTGGCGCATGCCCGAGTTCGACTACCAGATCTGGACCTGGCACGCCGCGGCCCCGCTCGAACTCGGCATCCTCTTCGCCCTCATGTTCCTGCGCGAGGGCGGCTTCGGCATCACCGCCGTCGCGATCTTCACCATCCTCTCTATCCTCGCCGCTTGCGCCGTCAGCGGCCCGATCTACGCGTTCACCACCTGGGCCTTCCAGCAGAATGGCGTCTCGCTTGGCCTGCTCGGCTGGTATCCGGTCTACGACTTCAACACCGCCGTCGCCCTCTCCGGCTCTTACATCCGCGCCTCGCTGATCTTCGCCGGCGTCGCCGCCATCCCCGCCGTGATCATCCTCCGGATCGTCACGTTCCAGCGCGTGAAGCCAAAGCCCAGGGCGGCGCCGTCGGTTTCTAACCTGCTCTGATCTTCGCGCCCTTGTCCCGCTCGGGCGCCAGGGCTTAAGACACGCCATGAGCTTCGCCCCGCCCCTTTCCGGTTCCGAGCAGGATGAGACGATCGAGCTTCGCCCGAAGTTCGACGCCGACGGCCTCATCGCCGCCATCGCGCAGGACGCCGACACGGGCGACGTCCTGATGCTCGCCTGGATGAACGCCGAGGCGCTGCAACTCACCATCGATACCGGCCGCGCCGTCTACTGGTCCCGTTCGCGCAAATCTCTCTGGAGAAAAGGCGACACTTCCGGCCACGAGCAGCACGTGCAGGAAATCCGCGTCGACTGCGATCAGGACGCGATCCTCCTGAAAGTCCGCCAGGCGGGCGCCGCGTGCCACACGGGCCGCCGCTCCTGTTTCTACCGCATCGCGTCGAACACCGGTCTCAAGGAAGCCTGAGATGAAACGCTGGGTCGCCGCTCTTTTCGCCGCGGCCCTCGCCGCCTGCGCCACGCCGGTCTTCCAGCCCGGCATCGCCAGCGGCCCGACGCCGTGGACGAAGACCACTTTCGACAACGCGCCTGAAGACTTCTCTTTCGCCGTCGTCGCCGATCTCGAGTCCGGCTACCGCCCCGGCGTGTTCGATGTCGCCGTCGCCGAACTCAACCTCCTGCGCCCCAACTTCGTCCTCACCATTGGCGACATGATCGATGGCGGCACGGAAGACGAAGCCGAACTGCAACGCCAGTGGACCAGCTTCGATGCGATGGTCGACCGCCTGCGAGCGCCCTATTTCCACATCGCCGGCAACCACGACATGACCAACCTCACCCAGCGCAAGGTGTGGGAGGAGCGCTACGGCCGCCGGTATTATCATTTCATCTACGGCAACGTCCTCTTCCTCGCGCTCGACACCGAGGACTATCCCGCCGCCAAGATGAAACAGATCTATGAACAGCGCGCCGCGTTCATCGAGGCCCGCAAGAAGGATCCGGTCGCCGCCGAGAAGCTCCCCTATCGCTCGCTGAAAGAGTCGCGCACCGGTGAGATCGGCGAGGAACAGAGCGCCTACTTCGCAAAGGTGATCGCTGATCACCCGGACGTCCGCTGGACCATCCTTCTGATGCACAAGCCCGTCTATGAGCGCACCGACGACCTTGGTCTTTCGCCCATCGAAGCGGCGCTGAAGGGCCGCCCCTACACCCTGCTCAACGGCCACCTGCATCGCTACAGCTACGGCGAGCGCCCCTCGGCCGATGGCGCCAAGCGCGACTACATCATGCTCGGTACAACGGGCGGGGAACGCGGCTTCGATGGTTCCGCCGGCGCTGTTGACCACTTCATGTGGCTGCGCATGGGCAAGGATGGCCCTTCGATCGCAAACGTCCGGCTCGACGGCGTTTTCGACAAGACAGGCGCCATCCCCGCAGGCGGCGCGAAACTCTGCCTCGATCATGGCGGCCCCAAATGCACGCCCGAGCACCGCTAGCATTATACGATACTGTACGGTATCAATGCGACACAAGACGACCGGAGAGACGCCCATGCTGAAGTCCGCCGCCGCCCTTGGCGCCGCCCTCCTTCTTGCCTCATGCGCCTCGGCGCCTGCCGCCAGCGCCCAGCCCGTCGCGGTCAAACCATCTGCAGCCGGCTGGAACCAGGCCGCGCTCGATGAACTCATCAGCTATGTCGCCAGCCAGAAATCCACTGGCCTCGTCATCATCGAGAACAACAAGATCATCGTCGACAAGCTCTGGCCGCTCCCGTCCGACGTTGGCGCCTTCGCCGGCTTCGTTCACGGCGCGGCCGCGGATGGGGCGATCCTCGAGGACGTCGCCTCCCAGCAGAAAAGCTTTGTCGCCATCCTTGCCGGCGTTGCGATCGACAAGGGCCTGCTCGATCTTGCAAAGCCAGTCTCATTCTACATCGGCGCTGGCTGGTCGAAGGCTGCGCCGGAACAGGAAGCGAAGATCACCGTCCGCAACCTGATGGAAATGAACTCCGGCCTGAAGGAGAACCTCTCCTTCGAAGCCGCACCTGACACGAAGTTCTTCTACAACACGCCCGCCTACGCGATCATGAAGCCGGTGCTCGAAGCCGCCTCCAAGCAGTCGCTTGATGCGATCACGCAGGCCTGGCTTGCGAAGCCCGCTGGCATGAACGACACCGGCTGGCGCAAACGCCCATCGCAATTCTCCGACGTCGGCAATCCCACCGGCCTCGTCACCACGCCGCGTGACGTCGCCCGCATGGGTCAGCTCGTGCTCGATGGCGGCGTCGCAGCCAACGGAACGCGCGTCATCTCGAAAAAACAGCTCGACGCGCTCTTCGTGCGCACAAAGACGAACCCGTCCTACGGCCATCTCTGGTGGCTCAACGGCGCGACCGAGACGATCAATGCGGGAGCGACTGCGCCGAAGCGCTCAGGACAGCTTATTCAGGCAGGTCCCGCCGACCTCCTCGCCGCCCTCGGCGCGCAGGACCGCAAGCTGTTCATCGTTCCCAGCCGGAAGCTGATCGTTGTCCGCACCGGCCAGGCCGCGCCGGATCGCAACATCAACGAGAAGATGTGGGAACTGCTAAACAAGGCGATGCCCCAACATTAACGCCGTCGTACGGAGTTAATGTTTCGCTCCAGCTTCTCCCCATTTCATGCCTGTAATCCGCCCCAAGCGGGCGCGAGGCTTCCTCATCATCAGATGGGGATCTGAACATGAAGAACGCGATGCTCGCCACCGGCGCTGCGCTTTTGCTCGCCGTGCTGCTCTCCTCACCCACCTTCGCGCAGACGGCCAAGCCGCCGCTCAACGCCGCGCCCGCTCCCGCGCCTGCCGCAGTTGAGCAACCTGCCGCCGATGTTCCGATCGACGCGTTGATCGAAACCGCAAGCACGCCGGAGGATCGCATCGCCCTTCTCCGCCGCTGCGCCGGTCCGCCGCCGCGCCCGATGCCTGCGAAGGACGTCGCGAAGACGGAACCGATGTCCGAACCTGCGGTCATCACGCAATAAATCTCACGTGCGTGTCATTGCGCACGCCTTGTCCCACCTGCAGCGAACCGTGCTAGACTCGCGCGTTCGCAGAGGTTGGAAAATGAAATACGCACTCGCCGCGCTTCCGCTGCTGTTCGCCGCGCCTGCCTTCGCGCAGGAGCCGCAGCAACCGGACCGTCCCCTCATCTGGAGCGGCAAGGAACGATTGATCCGGCCGGCCGACGGGCTCAACGGTCTCTATCGCGAGCCTTACACCGGCGGCGGCGCACTGAACCGCGGGCCGTACACGGGCGGTGGCCAACTCTACGATCTCATCCCCCAGCCCGACCAAGGCGTCTCTCGCAAGACTGATTGGTCGAAGCCTGTGACCGGGGTCGACGGCCTTGTGCTGCCCGCAGCAAGTTCGACTGAAGAAGTCACCCTTCCTGTGATCGTCGTCACGCAAGACCAGACTGCCCAGCGCGCGGCGGACGACACGCCCCTGCCGCCACCGTGCGAGCCGCCGGTAACGAAGGCGAACTCCGCAAAGCCGCCGCCGGCGCCCTGCCCGCTGCCGCCGCGCTAGTTTCTGGGGCCCATCTTCCCGGGCGGCAGGACTTCCCATCTTCCGCAGGCGTGCTAACGCAATCCGACACCTGCGGAGGATGCCTACCCATGAAGAGCCAAGCCATCGTCGCCTACGGCAAGCCGCTCGAGGAAGTGACCTCCGACATTCCCGCGCCGAATGGCACGGAAGTGGTGGTGAAGATCTCCCACTCCGGCGTCTGCCACTCGGACGTCCACCTGCAGGATGGCCATGTCGACATCGGCGATGGCGACAAGATCGACTGGTCCAAGGGCCGCACGCTGCCCCACACGCTCGGCCACGAGATCGAAGGCTCGCTCCACGCCGTAGGCCCCGATGCACAGGCGCTGCTCGAAGGCCGCAAGGTCGGCCAGCGTTTCGTCGTCTTCCCGTGGATCGGCTGCGGCGAGTGCGCCACCTGCAAGCGCGACCAGGAACACATCTGCTCCAAACCGCGCCAGCTCGGCATCCAGGTCGCCGGCGGCTATTCGGAATACGTCCTCGTGCCGCATCCGAAATACCTGCTGGATGCGACTGGCGTGCCCGAAGGCCTCGCGGCTACCTACATGTGCTCGGGCATCACGGCGTTCTCGGCGCTGAAGAAGGTCCGCACGGCCTATGAAGGCGAAGCGATCGCCATCGTCGGCCTCGGCGGCGTCGGCATGATGGGCCTGCAGTTCGCCCGCGCCATGTTCCCGAGCAACAAGATCATCGGCTGCGACATCGATCCGAAGAAACTGGAAGCCGCCAAGGCTGCCGGCGCGCATGCCGTCTACAACTCGAAGGAAGCCGACGCGCTGAAACAGCTGAAGCTCGACACCGGCGGCGGCGTCGCCGCGGCGGTCGACTTCGTCGGCTCGACGCCCTCGCTCAACTTCGCCAACGGCGCCATTCGCCGTGGCGGCGAAATCATCGTGGTCGGTCTCTTCGGTGGCAAGTTTGCTGCCCCGATCCCGACCTTCCCTGGCCGCCCCTACTCGATCGTCGGCTCCTACACCGGCCCGCTGGGAGAAACGCGCGAGATGATGGAGCTGGTCCGCGCAGGCAAGATCGCGCCGATCCCGGTGGAGATGCGCCCGCTCGATCAGGCAGACAGGACGCTCAACCAGCTGCGCGAAGGCACGATCGTCGGCCGCGTGGTGCTGAAGCCGTAAGGCTCAGCCCGCGCCCGGCGGCAGCACGTCGGCGCGTTTCGAGAAGTGGATGTATTCGCCGTCGAACCCGGCGATGCGCTTCAGTTTATCGATGTCCTTCAGCGTGACGCGCTTCGACTTGTATTCGACCACGCCCGCCTGCTCGAGCCGGTTGAACACCCGGACGATGTGAATGACGCTGAGGCCGAGTATGTCCGCGAAATCCTCCTGGATCAGCGGCAGGATCAGCACCTCGCCCTTGTGCTTCTCGATCAGTTGAAGCCGCGCCACGATCTCGCACAATACGTGCGCGAGTCGCTGCGTCGCATCACGCCGGCCCAATGAAACCACGCGCTCCGCCAGCAGCGCTTCCTCGTGTGCGTTCGACCACACCAGCGCCTCGGCCAGCCCCGGATGGCGCGCCATCATCTCGCGGAAACTCTTCACCTCGACGCGCCAGAGCGACACGTTCGTCTTCGCGATCAGGTCGAACTCCGACCGCGTGAACATCAGCGAGTTGAAGTTGAGGAAGTCGCCCGGCAGCGCAAAGTTGATGATCTGGCGTGATCCGCCCGGCAGATAGCGCGCCCGCAGAACCCAGCCATCCTCGATCAGATAGAGATGCGCGAACTTGTCGCCCGCCCGTATGATCGCATCACCCGCCTCATATGTCTCGCGCTCGCGCGCCAACTGGTTGAGGTCGGTCCTCAGGTCATGACTGACCGGAAAGAAGCCCTTCAGCTTGGCGATAAGGTTGCGGCTGGACACGGTTTGCCATTCAGGCGCGCCCTCCCTTCGCGTCTGCCCTTAATGATTGAAACGAGAAATGCTCAACGTGGTTCTAGTCCACGCAATGAACGTGGTCGCTGGAACTCGGGTTCCAATTGCGTCCGCGATGGGACACAGAAGTCATCGCAGGTAAATCAGGCGGCCGCCGCCAGAAGCTCGCGCTCGCCCATCACCGCGGAAATCTTCGCCGTCAGTTCGCGCTGGTCCAGCGGCTTCGAGACATAATCCGACATGCCAAGCGCGAGATATTTCTCGCGGTCACCGCTCATCGCGTCCGCCGTCAGCGCGATGACCGGCAGCTCGCGCCATGCCTCTTCGCTGCCGCGGATGCGCCGGATGGCTTCCTTGCCGTCCATAACCGGCATGTGCACGTCGAGCAGGACAAGGTCGAACTCCTCATCGTGCAGGCGGTCGAGCGCCTCCTGCCCGTTCACCGCCTCGACGAATTTCGGCGATAGCTGCGCCGTGAACAGTTTCACGACCTGGCGGTTCACCGCATTGTCGTCGACCAGCAGGATCTTGATGCCGCGCAGGCGCTTCATCGCGGCCTCGCTCACGGCCGGAACCGAAGGCTCGTGCACCGCAACCGGCGCCAGCTCGTTCACCGCCTCGGCGATGAAAGTCAGTGTGAAGGTGGAGCCGATGCCCGGCTCGCTGTCGACCGTCACGTCGCCGCCCATCAGCTGCGCCAGCTGGCGCGTGATCGCTAGGCCGAGGCCGGTGCCGCCGAAGCGCCGCGTAATCGTGGCGTCGGCCTGTGTGAAGGTCGAGAACAGCTTCGTTCGCACCGCCTCGGACATGCCAATGCCGGTGTCGGTCACAGCAACGTTCACGCGCCACTTGCCGTCTTCCAGCTCCGTGGAGCTGACTTTCATGCTGACTTCGCCGCGCTCGGTGAACTTGATCGCGTTGGACAGGAGGTTGCCGACACATTGGCGCACCCGCACCGGGTCGTAGTGCAGCAGCCCCGGCAGTCCGTCCTCGATCTCGAGGTCGATCTTGAGGCCGCGCTCGACTGCCTTGGACAGGAAAAGCTGGCGCAGGCGATCGAACGTCACGGCGAGTTCGCCATCGACGCAGGCGATCTCCATCTTGCCGGCTTCAATCTTGGAAAGGTCCAGCACGTCGTTCAGCAGCGCCGTCAGCGTCTTGCCGGATTCAAGGATGACATCGACCTTCTCGCGCTGGTCGGCGAGCAGCCCGTCGTTCACCAGCGATTGCGCCATGCCGAGCACGCCGTTCAGCGGCGTCCGGATCTCGTGGCTCATCGAGGCGAGGAAGTTGGATTTCGCGATCGTTGCGGCTTCGGCCTGCTTCTTGGCCTCGATCAGGGCGAGTTCGGCCTGCTTTTCTTCCTGGATGTCCAGCATCAGGCCGACGGCGCGCACCGGCACCCCGTGCTCGTTGCGCTGAACGCGCATGAAGATGCGCACCCACGGCTCATTGCCCTCGGGCCGATAGAGACGCGCGTCGATCGATTCGACCTCCGGCGACCGCAGGCAACGCTCCCAGCTCTCGCGCACAGCCGGAATATCGTCGTCGTGATACATGCCGAACGGGCGCATCGAGTGCCGCGCCAGCGCTTCAGGGCCGGCAAGCTTCTGGTATTGCGGCGACGTCCAGCGTTCGGACGAGCGCAGGTCGATCTCGTAGACGCCCGCGCTCGCCGCCGACATGGCGATCTCGAGACGGTCGTTCATCACCGCCGCCTGGTCGCGGGCGTCAATGAGCTCCGTGATATTCTGGGAAAGACCGAAGATCTCGTACTTGCCCGACGGCAGCTTCCGGCCGGAGACGAACTGCGCCAGCGTGTGGCGCCACGTGCCGTCCGGCTTGCGGCGGCGAAGGTGCAGTGTCGCCGTGCCGCCCTGCAGCGTCAGGCGCTCGCGAACATGCCGGTCCTTCTCGATATCGTCCTGGTGAAGATCCTTCACGATCTCGGCGAGGTTGTAGCTCGGCAAGGCGCCGCCGCGGCGGACCAGCGCCTCGGAGAAGTGGAAGGTCTCATCGTCCGGGTTGAAACGGAACATACCGATGTCGGCGTCGCGCATCAGCCGGTCGCGCACGTCGATTGCAGCCACCAGCTTGCTCAGCATCGACCATTCGGCTGTCACGTCCGCGAAGATGACAAGGCCCACCTCGCCGGCGCGGCTGCGTTTCGGGCGGAGCCATTTCTCGCCACGCGGGTGTGCGAAGCGATAGACGACGCCATCGCCGTAGGACTTGTGCTCTTCCGATGCCGACTCGAGGAATTCCGTCAGTCCGGCGCCGATCGCGCCATCGCGCGCCATGCCGACGATGTGCAGGAACGGCTCGCTGGCGCTGGTGATGCAGCTGTCTTCGTCGATGCACACGGCCGCTAGCCCGAGCGCTCCAAGCTGCTCGAGCAACGCTGAAGCGTTGGCGCCGGAAAGTGCTGACAAAGCCGATCGCCCCCTTGGGCGGAAAAAATCAACAAAACAACCCTCGCAAACCCTAGAACGGGGCTGTTAATGCGGCCTTTCCGCGTGGGGCAGAATCCGGAGAAACGCTGCCGATTTCCCTGCAATCGCGACAGAAAACCCGGTTATCCAGAGGTGATCTTGTCGGCTGCGACAATCTTCTGCAGGCCGCCCATCGCGCCGCTGGCCTCGATGCGGGCCACGAACCGGGCGTCGGTCGAGGCGAAATAGTCCCGCGAGCGGATCGTCGAGACTTTCACATACTCCGCCTGGACCTGATCGGCCTTCAGGGTCACCAGAGTGAAGCCCTTGGCGAAGGCGTTGTAATACAGCACCTCGTCATTGGCCTCGGCCATCAGCCAGTTCAGCTCTTCATAGGGCGTGCTGTCGCCTGCCCCGTTCGAGGTCACCGACGTGCAGGCGAACTCGACGCCGCGCTGCTGGCCGCCATTGTCATGCAGCTGGTTGGCCCATGCCGTGTGGGTGTCGCCCGCCAGTGTGACAAGCCTCGCATTGGCCGCCTTCGCCGCCGCATAGAGCCGTTCGCGTGCGCCAGGGAAGCCGCACCAGGAATCCATGTTCCATTCCAGACCATAGCGCGCCGTCGAATAGAAGCGCTTCGTCCCCTGCGAGACCTGCGCGTATTTCTCGGGCGGCAGGCCCGTCTGGAGGTCCGGCGCCTTGATCTTGGCCATCGTCACCTGGTTGCCAAGCACCTGCCACTTCTTGTTCGCCGCAGTCGACTGCTTGAACCCCTCCGCCAGCCACGCTTCCTGCTCGAAGCCCAGCATCGAGCGGTCAGGCGCGTTGATCTTCGCCTTCAGCGCATTGGCCAGCGCAGGCCGCTCCGCATCCGGCGCCATGAACATCTCGTCGAACGTCAGGTCTTCGCCGCGGCCGACGAGACGGCTCTCCAGCAGAAACAGCGTCGCCAGGTCGCCGATGTCGAACTTGCGCCACACAGCCTCACGGGGCTTGCCCGGCGCAGGATCGCGCATCGGCATCCATTCGAGATAGGCCTGAACTGCCTGCGCCTTGCGCGCTGTCCAGTCGCCTTCGGTGGCGACCTGATGGTTCTCCGCGCCGGTGCGGTAGGAGTTGTTGGCGCTCTCATGGTCATCCCACGTGCAGAACCACGGCGCGACAGCGTGCGCCGCCTGCAGGTCCGGGTCCGAGCGATACTGCGCATAGCGCTTGCGATAATCCGCCAGCGTCACGCACTCGTTCGCCGGCTCGTGATTGCGACCGAGATCCTTGCCGACCGTGCCGCCGTAACCGGTGACGCCGTATTCGTAGATATAGTCGCCAAGGTGGATCACGGCGTCGATCGTTTCGCGCTGCCCGCGCTTGGCGATCTCGCGATAGGCGTTGAAGAACCCGAAGGGCCAGTTCGAGCACGACACGACCGCCAGCTTGTAGTCAGCCAGCCCGCTCGCCGGCAGTGTCCGCGTCACGCCGCCGGGCGAGGACGCCTGCCCAGCCGTGAACCAGTAATAATAGATCTTCCCGGGCTCGAGCCCCTCGACCAGCACTTTCACCGTGTAGTCGCGCTCAGGTCCCGTGGTGAACGTGCCCCGCTGGACGACGTCCTTGAAGGCCGCATCGCGCGATACACTCCATTTCACCGGGACCGGCCCCGCCGCTTCCGGCGTTACCCGCGTCCAGATGAGCAGGGATGTCTGGGCCGGATCGCCGGAAGCCACGCCATGCGCGAATTCAGCCTTCCCGCCATAGGTGACGCTCTCGGTGGTTGTGCAGGCCGCCGCCGCGCCCAAACCGGCCACGCCAAGCCCCAATGCGCCGCGCCGCGTCAGCCTGGTCATGGATTAATCCCTCTCGACAGGTTAGTCCCCGAATCCCTACCTCGCAGTCGACCACGACGAAAGCATGACGTCCGAACATCCAACAGTCCTGAGCCTGACCGCCCCCGCGGAAGCCGCCGGCGCGCGCCTCGACAAATGGCTGGCGGACGCCGGGACCGGGATGTCCCGCTCGCGTCTGCGTATCCTGATCGAGGAAGGCTGCGTCACGGCCAATGGCCAGCCCGCAGCGGATCCGTCCGCCAGGGTCCTCGCCGGGGTCACCTACGCCATCGACCTGCCGCCGCCGGTCGATGCCGAGCCCCAGCCCGAAGACATCCCCCTCGATATCGTCTTCGAGGACAAGCATCTCATCGTCATCAACAAGCCGCCCGGCCTCGTCGTTCACCCTGCCGGCGGTTCGGAGCGCGGCACGCTGGTCAACGCGCTGCTGTTTCATTGTGGCGCGCAGCTCACCGGAATAGGCGGCGTCGCGCGCCCCGGCATCGTGCACCGTCTCGACAAGGATACGTCAGGCGTCATGGTCGCGGCCAAGAGCGAGGCGGCGCACACCGCCCTCACCGCCATGTTCGCGGCCCACGACATCGAGCGCGCCTATCTCGCCGTCACGCGCGGCGCGCCTCGCCCGCTGATCGGCCGCATCGAGACCAATATCGGACGCTCGCCGAGCGACCGGAAGAAGATGGCCGTCGTGAAGGACAAACACTATCGCGAGGACCACTGGTCCAACGACATCGACGCGGAAGCCTTCTCGGCGCCGGCCGGAAAACCCGCCATCACAAACTATCGCGGGCTTGAAACCTTCGGCCGCCTCGACGCTACCGGAACGCAGCCCGCCGCCGCCCTCGTCGAATGCCGTCTCGAGACCGGCCGCACCCACCAGATCCGCGTCCACATGGCCCACATCGGCGCGCCCGTCCTCGGCGACCAGACCTACGGCAAGCACCGCTGGTTGAAAGCTGAAGGTAAAGGCCCTGCCTTCGAACGCGCCACGGCAACGGCAAAGGCTTTCCCGCGGCAGGCCCTGCACGCCGCCATCCTGGGCTTCGAACATCCGATCACGAAGAAAGTCCTGCGCTTCGAACGCCCGCCGCCCGCCGACATGGCGGATCTCATCGACGCACTACGTGCGATGCCGTCCTAGCGATTTTCAGCGAAGGCTACGCCTCAGCGTTCCTGCGTCTGCACCCGCCACTCATAATCGAAGCGATAGCCACAGACAGCGAAAGGCTCGCCGTTGAACTCGGCCGGCGTGTATTTCGCCGTTTTCGCCCACGCCAGCGTCGCCTCATCAAGCGTCTTCGATCCCGACGATTTTGCGATGTGCGTGTCGACTAGGCGGCCATCGACGGTCACGCAGGTCTCGACCGAGGCCACCCCCTCGTCCTCCTTGCGAACCGCAGATGCGGGGTACTCAGGCAGCGCCGTGCTCTTGTCGATTGCCGGGCGCTTGGTGAGGCCAGGCAGTCCCGTCTGTTTCCACTGCACAAAGAACGCCGGCCGGTCCGTATTTCCCGGTTCAGCCTTCTGGATGAGATCGACAGGCGGAGCGCTCGGCCCGAACCCCGGCAGAGGCACGGACGAGCAACCGGCAAGAACCGGTAGTGCAACGATCGTCAGCCACCCAGCCCGCGACCGTACTGCAGCAAGCATGCTGCTCCCCTCTCCGTCCTGGAGCTGCACTATGAGCTCACCATGTCATCAAAGATCGGCGTAGGCGACAGGATTCATTGCGACGGGATCAGCTGCCCGCGATGATTTTTGACCATTCCTCGGGCGACATGAATCCGTCCTTGTCGGTGTCGATGAAGGTCTTGAACACCCAGGCGTGGTAGCCGAGGAATTCCCGCTGGGTCAGCGAGCGCCCGCCCTCGGCATTGGCGCCCTTGAACAGGCCGGCGGCGTTCTTCTTGGACTTGCCCTGCAGCGACTCCTTGAACTCGGCCAGGTTGAGCTCGCCATCGCCGTCCTTGTCGAACTCTGCGAGCCGGGGTTGCTGGTAGGCGAGGTACTCGTCGAGATTGACCTGCCCGTCATGGTTCTTGTCGAGGAAGGCGATCACCTGCTCCGGCCGCTGGGCGAAGGCGGGCGACCCTGCCAGCATCATCGCCAAACCTGTCAGAGCAAGGCCCGTCATCCCCGCCGCCAGCGCCGATCTCATATGGTCTGCTCCCCTGACCTCTATGAAAAGAATGCTACCAGCCGGTCCTGTGGCGCGCGAGCCCCTGCCGCAGCGTCGCAATTGCCGAAATTCTAGTGGGAGAGTCGCCTATTAGGGGGGCTACACAATTCCCGCAGAAAGCATGACCGAAAGCAGCCCTTTAACAAACGTAACCTGACCCCCATCTTCGACCCATGACGGACGGGGGTGGGACCACAATCCTGCCGAAAACCTTCGCTAAATAGGGGCTTCAGGTCCGAAAGGGCCTTGATGTCCGGGGTACGATAAAACGCTGCGAGCCTTCCTCCCCATAAGTAGAGGGCCGCGGTCAGAAAAGAAGGAGACGGAACATGGCAAGCCTGGCAGTCGCACTTTCCCCTGAACAAGGGCTGTCGCGTTATCTGTCTGAAATCCGCAAATTCCCGCTTCTCGAGAAGAACGAAGAGTTCATGCTCGCCAAGCGTTGGGCAGAGCACCAGGACGGCGAAGCCGCCGAGAAGATGGTCACCTCGCACCTCCGCCTCGTGGCGAAGATCGCGATGGGCTATCGCGGCTATGGCCTGCCCATGGGCGAGGTCATTTCCGAAGGTAACGTCGGCCTGATGCAGGCCGTGAAGAAGTTCGATCCGGACAAGGGCTTCCGCCTGGCGACCTACGCCATGTGGTGGATCCGCGCCGCGATCCAGGAATACATCCTGCGCTCGTGGTCGCTGGTGAAACTCGGCACGACGGCCGCCCAGAAGAAGCTGTTCTTCAACCTGCGCCGCCTGAAAGGCGAAATCAGCGCGATGGAAGAAGGCGACCTGCGCCCGGAGAACGTGGCTGAAATCTCCAAACGCCTCGGCGTGACGGAGGAAGAGGTCACCTCGATGAACCGCCGCATGTCGGCCGGCGGCGACGCCTCCCTGAACGCCCCGATCGGCGGCATGGACGGCGAAGCCGAATGGCAGGACTGGATCGCCGACGACACGCCGGGCCAGGCCGAAGTCATGGCCAACAACGACGAGTTCTCGGCCCGCATGAGCCTGCTCGAACGTGCGATGGAATCGCTCAACGAACGCGAGCGCCACATCATCACCGAGCGTCGTCTGAAAGAAGAGCCGACCACGCTGGAAGACCTCTCGGCCGAATACAATGTCAGCCGCGAGCGCATCCGCCAGATCGAGGTCCGCGCCTTCGAGAAGCTGCAGAAAGCGATGCGGGAAGCCGCACGCGAGCAAGGGCTCGTCGACGTGAACTAGGAACTGCACCCGGCCCGGTCGAAAGACCGGGCCGGATCGCTTCTGGGGACCAGAACGGTCCACCCCCAATCGAGACGCGCGTGGCTTGCCACGCGCCAGCCCGCTTCCGGAACGTGCGGTGGTCCCCGCGCTCCGGGAGCGGGCGAAACTATTCAACCCCTTACCGGTACGGAACCCCAACGCGATGGCCCGGTCGCGTGAAATGCGATAGCGTCCACCAGCGCCAAAGGGGTGGACATGGCGGACATATTCATCTCCTACGCGCGCGAAGACGCCGCTGCGGTCGAGAAACTGGCGTCCGCACTGGAAGCCAGCGGTCAAGTCGTCTGGTGGGACCGCCAACTCACACCGGGTGCACGCTATCTCGAAGAAACAGAACAGGCCCTCAAATCGGCGAGGGCCGTACTTGTCGTCTGGACCCGGACCTCAATCAAATCCCACTGGGTGGCTGATGAAGCCGGCGTCGGCCGCGATCGCAACGCGCTCGTGCCGATCTCGCTGGACGGCTCGATGCCGCCCCTGGGCTTTCGCCAGTTCCAGGTGATGGACTTCTCCGGCTGGCATGGCGCGGCAAACGATGCGCGCATCAAGGAGCTGACCGCGGCGCTGGCAAAGTTTTCGCCGCCTTCCGAGCCGGCCGCTCCCACAAAACCTTCACGGCCGCCCCGGCCAAAATGGTTCGTCCCGTCGATCGCAGCGATGGCGGTGATCGTGCTGGCGCTTGGCGCGGGCTCGCTGTGGCTGATGGCGCGGAACGGCGATGCAGCCTGGCTGGACAAGGAAGCCGTTCCGCAGCTGGAAGGCTTCATAGACTCCGGAGACTGGGAGGGCGCCTACGCCCTCGCCCGCCGCGCCCAGCAAAGGCTTCCCGAGAACCGCGCGATCGAGGAGTTCTGGCCGCGCCTGTCGTGGAAAACAACGATCACGAGCGAACCAAAAGGCGCCAAGGTCTTCCGCCGCGCCTACAACGCGCCGGCCGATGCGGCATGGGAGGAGCTGGGCGTCACGCCACTGGAGAACATCCGGATCCCGTTTGGATACTCGCGCCTGCGCTTCGAACACGCGGGATATCAGACGCTAAACCGCGCCATCGGCGGCGGCATCCGCACGTCGCAGGAGCTGGGGCCGGACTCGCTGATGACACATGTGTTTGCCGTTGGCGCCGGCAACTTCAGGCTTGAGCCCCTCGACGGCCTCTACCCGGACAAGGTTCGCGTGCCCGGAGGGAATGTGTTGCTCAACGGACAGATGGTGAAGTTCGCGGATTACTTTCTTGACCGTACCGAGGTGACGAACGCGAAGTTCAAGGAGTTCGTCGATGGCGGCGGCTACAGCAAGCAGGAGCTTTGGGAGCCGATAACGCTCGACGGCAAACCGGCGGCATGGACCGAGGCGATGAAAAAGTTCGTCGACTTGTCCGGCCGGCCCGGGCCAAGCACCTGGACTGGCGGCGATTATCCGAAAGGCCGTGGCGATTATCCCGTCACCGGGGTCAGCTGGTACGAAGCGATGGCGTACGCCAAATTCCGCCGGCAGGATCTGCCGACGGTCTATCATTGGGACGGGGCGCAAGCGCCGTCAGAACTGCCCTGGCTGATCCCGCCTAGCAACTTCAACAGCGACGGCCCGCGCAAGGTGGGTGAGGGCGACGCCATGAGTTACGCTGGCGCGCTCGACATGCTCGGAAATGCGCGTGAATGGACCACCAACGCCAACGGCAACCAGCGGGCCATCCGTGGCGGGGGCTGGACCGATCCACAGCATTGCGTGCTGTGCCTTGCGCCGCCGGACAACCGCGAGGCCACCAATGGCTTTCGCCTGGCCGTGATCCGGGATGATCCGGCTACCGACGCCTTTGCACACGCGCCGCTTACGCCAGTGAAGCCTCCGCCCTGGCCAGCCCCGGTAAGCGACACGGAGTTCAAGGCGTACAGCGCGCTGTTCGACTATGACGATCAGCGCCCGCTGGACGCCGTCGTCGAAAAAACCACGGTGTCGCGCGCGTGGAGAACGGAGCGTATCACCTTCGATGCCGGCTATGGGTCCGAGCGCGTCATCCTCTACCTGTTCCTGCCAGTGAAGGGCGCGCCGCCCTTTCAGACCGTCCTGTTCTGGCCTGACGCTGCAGCGTCGGGAATGACTAGCATGGACCAGTATTCCAGCGAGCTCGACTTCGTGCTGGCCAGCGGCCGGGCAGTCGCCCTGCCCGTGATGTTTGGCACGTTCGAACGCGGCGGCGGCAACCTCAACGCCGTCATGGCGAAACCGGCGGCGCTGCGCGAAAAGATCGTCAACATGACCAAGGACACGCGCAGGACCGTCGACTATCTCCTCACGCGCAACGATCTCGATGGGAAAGCGATCGCGCTTTACGGCTTCAGCTGGGGCGCAACTTTCGTGGCGCCTGCAATCGCGCAGGAGAAGCGGTTCAGGACTGCGATACTGAACACGGGCGGCCTGCCGCGCATGCCTGGACTACCGCCGGAGATCGACCCCTCGCATGCCGTCACGCGCATAAACATCCCGGTGCTGATGCTGAACGGCAGGTACGACAGCTTCATGCTGCCGGAGAACGCGCAGCGCTTCTACGACCTCCTTCCCGAACGGGAGCCGCGCAAGAAACGCGTCATCGCCGACAGCGGTCACTACGTCCCCCGCGACCTGCTCGTGCGTGAAACGCTGGACTGGCTCGACACATATCTCGGCCCCGTCCAGGCGGGTTCGAATTCCTGAAAGTCGGCCCCGGGCGAAATTTTCGTAACCCGCGCCGTCCCATCTGTACGGCCATGTTCAAATCAGCTACCTAGACACTGTCAAGCTGTCCGAGCGCCCTCCCCAGAAGGTCCACCCATGGCCGACACTGCAACCACCGCCCTCAAGTCCTACAACGACATCCCCGTCCTCGACTGGGAGCTGCAGGACCCGCACATGTCGTCCTACGAGCTGTTCCGGCAACTGCGCGAGCGGACGCCGCTTGCCAAGGTGCCGATGGGCATGGGCTCGATGGTGCTCGCCCTGCGCGCCAGCATGGTCGACCAGATCGTCTCGCCGGAAAACACCCGCCAGCTCGAGACCGAGATGAAGCTGATGCAGGGCATCTTCGACGGCCCGATCTACGACTTCATCGCCCAGGTCATGCTCTTCGCGAACGGCGAGGCCCACCAGCGCCGCCGCCAGCCGGTCGCCCGCACCTTCGCCTTCAAGTTGATGGAAGCGATGCGCGGCAAGGCCGCCGACACTGCCGCCGAACTCATCAACGAGCGCCTTGGCAAGGGACCGTTCGACTTCGTCCAGGAATTCGCCGCCCAGATCCCCGCCCGCATCATCGCCGACGTGCTCGGCATCCCGCGCTCGGATCTCCCCGTCTTCCTCAACTGGATCCGCGACACGTCCGAATCGATCGGCTTCGTCGATGTCTCGCGCCGCGCCGAAATCGAGCAGAGCCTCACCGACTTCAACGCCTATGTCGACAAGCTGCTGGCTGACCGGCGCGCCAATCCGCGCGGCGATTTTCTCTCCGACTACGTCGCCGCCACCGCCGCGTCCGGCGACATGAGCGAGGGCGAGATCCGCGCCCAGGTCGTCGGCCTTATCCTCGCCGGCTCCGACACCACGCGTAACTCCATGTGCATGACGCTGTTCCAGCTTCTCCAGCATCCCGCGCAGTGGCAGGATCTCGTCGCCAATCCGGACGGCCTCAAGAAGAAGGCCGTCGAGGAAGGCCTGCGCTTCGAGCCCGTTGTCTCGGGCATCCCGCGTGTCACCACCAGCGACCAGGAAGTTGAAGGCTACCTGATCCCGGCCGGCGCCATCCTCGCCGTCTCGATCCTGTCGGTCCTGCGTGATCCGGCCGTCTATGCCGACCCGGAAACCTTCAACATCCACCGCACGGACCAGCAGCGCTGGCACCTCGCCTTCGGCGCCGGCGCCCACCGCTGCGCGGGCGAAGCGCTGGCCCGCGTCGAGCTGGAAGAAACGCTGGCGGCCATCGCCCGCCTGGCCCCGAAAACCCGCATTACCGGCCCGGTTCCGAAGCTCAATCCCGGCGCCATCCGCACGGTCGATCAGATGACCGTGGCTTTCGACTAGCTCACCGGCTTCGATCGAATTTTACCGGTCCGCAGCAGCGCATATTAACCAAATCGCGTGATACTGGCTGACATGAGCGCCGCGACCACCCCTCCCATGTTCCGCGACGCCGCGCATCGCCGCGCGGTGATGCGGAACCTCGCCGCCAGCATCGTGCCGTCGGCGCTGGCCTTCGGCGTGCTCGCGCCCGTGACCGCTTTGGTGCTGGTCGGCGGCGCCCGCCTTGTCGACCTGGTCCAGGCTGTTGTCGCCGGTGATGTCCATTTCTTCGACGCTGTCGCAATCGCGAGCTCCGCGGTCCTCAATGCCTGGATCGTCGGCGGCCTTGCCGCCGCTGTCGCTGGCGTCTGGATCGCGATGCTGTCGCCCTTCGCGCCGAAGAAGCTGCAATTCTACGCTGGCGTGACCGCCATCGGCGTCGTCACGGCCGGCCTGTTCCTCCTGCCCCTGCCGGCAGATGCGGTCATCACCCCCGGCCCCCTGCTCACGATGGCTGGCGCGATCTCCATTGCCGCCTGCGCCCGCATGTTCACCAACTGGCCCCTCGGCCGTGGCGAAGATGGCCGCCGCGCCGAACAGGACCGTCTGGCCAAGGCCCGCGCCGAGCGCCTCGCGAAGGAACGCGCCGCCGCCGGCTGACGTCTGTCCAACTACCGCCGCAAACGCTAGCTTTGCTGGCGTCATGACGCCGTCCCGTCCCACCCGCCTTCAACCTGCCAGCGAGATTGCGCGCCACGCGCATGTCGGCGCCTACGCGACGCTCGTTCTGTCGGGCGCCTACGAGGAAGCGGGCGACACCGGCCGCTTCAAGGTCACTGAAGGCGACGTCCTGATCCACGCTCCCTTTTCCGCTCACAGGGACATCGTCGCCCGCGCCAACACGCTCGTGCTCGACCTGCCGCTCCCGTTCGATGCGCGCGACTGGCCTGCCCGCGCCACCTTGCGCCGCCCCGAGATGATCCTCGCCGCCGCCCGGCGCGATGCCCGTGAAGCCGCGTCCCTCCTGATCGAGGACCTTGCCGCCAATGCTCGCGCCGAGGCCGACCTGCCGGACATTCTTGCGCGCGATCTCTCGGGTGATCCGTCGCTCGCAATCGCCCGCTGGTCGGAGGACCATGGCGTCTCGCGCGCCACCGCCTGGCGCCAGTTCAGCGCCGCCTATGGCGTAGATGTCGCCGCTTACCGCGCCGAGGCCCGCGCCCGCCAGGCCTGGCGCATGATCGCGGCGACACGCGACGCACTCGCCCACATCGCTTTTGCCGCCGGCTTCTCGGATCAGCCCCACATGTCCCGCGCCGTGAAGGCGCTTACCGGCCGCACGCCGGGCCAGTGGCGTGCAACATTGGTTCAAGACGGGGCCGGCGCCGCCGTCTAATCCGGCGGCATGACAGACACCGCCTCCCCGCGCCCGTTTCTCCAGTTCAGCGACGTCCGCATCCGCCCCATCCCGGCGATCATCGGCATCGTCGCGACCCCCATCCTCATGCAGGCTGTCCTAATTGCGGGCCGCGAACCGGCGCGCTGGCTCTGGAAGGCGGGCCCGGAAGACTGGGCCAACCGCCCCTGGATCTTCGTCGCAATCGCCATCCTGTTTCAGGCAGTCATGGGCCTTATCGCCATCGGCCTTGTGAAGCTCGTCCTGCCGAAGCTCGACGCCCATCTCCGCCTGCCCGGGCAAAGACCACTGATCATCACCGCGATCGTCGTGGGCGTCGCGATGGGCCTGATCATGCTTGTTGCGGACTACTGGCCCGCCCTGCTTTCCGGCGCGCGTATCGACGACTACCCGACCGATCCGGTCAACGCGTCTGGCTGGCTGTTCGCGATGGGCATCACAGGCCTTGCCGAAGAGACGATCTTCCGCGGCCTCATCGTCGGCATGCTTGTCGTGCTGATCCCCGGCCGTGTCCGCATCGGCGCGCTCGACCTGCCCCTCGCGGCCTACGTCGCCTCACTCCTGTTCGGCCTCGCGCACTACGACAGCTTCCTCCACAATCCGCTGCATCTCGCCATCGCGCAGCAGATCTATGCATTCGCCTGGGGTCTCGCCTATGTCTGGCTTATGGAGAAATCCGACAGCCTGCTTGCCCCCACCATCGCCCACGGGCTCGGCGACATGGTGGAGGTCGGCGCCGTCATTGCGCTTGGGGCTACGATGCCGGTCTAGCTTTTGGCGACAAAATCGCCACTGGCGCCGCCCGATTTCGAGAGCAGGTGAACGCCTTCGATCCGCATGGAGCGGTCGACCGCCTTGAGCATATCGTAGATGGTGAGGCAGGCGACAGACACCGCCGTCAGCGCTTCCATCTCGACGCCCGTGGGCCCGGTGGTTGCGACCTCGGCGACGACGCCAAGGCCCGTCCCGTCCTCCAGCTCGTTCACCCGCACCTTCGCGTTCGACAGGGCGAGCGGATGGCACATCGGGATGAGGTCGGACGTCTTCTTCGCAGCCATCACGCCGGCGATCTCGGCCGTCGCACGTACATCACCCTTGCCGCCCTTGGACCGCGCCAGCTCGAGCGCTTCACGGCTCATCAGCACGCGGCCGGACGCCGTCGCGACGCGTTTCGTGTCGGGCTTGCCCGAAACATCGACCATCCGCGCCCGGCCGTCCGCGTCGATATGAGTTAACTTGTCGCCCATGGTCATCCTCATCTGCCCCGCTATTCTGCACGAAGCACAACGAAAAGGAAAACCGATGATCCGCATGGCCGCCGTCGAACAGGCAATCGACCTGATCGCCAGCCATGGAGCCAAGCGCGCGCCGGGTCTCGAAACCGTATCTCTCGCCGCCGCCGAGGGTCGCCGCCTCGCCGAGCCCGTGATCGCGCAGGTGAACCAGCCTCCGGCCGACGTGTCCTCGATGGATGGCTACGCCGTCCGTTTCGCCGACATGGCGATGAATGCGGAGCTGCGGGTGATCGGCGAATCCCGCGCCGGCGTCCCCTGGTCCGGCAAGGTCGGAGATCATCAGGCCGTTCGCATCTTCACCGGCGCGATCATACCGCAAGGCGCCGATCACGTGCTCATCCAGGAAGACTGCATCCGCGAGGATGACTCGATCGAGGTGATGCACGCACAGAAGCGTCCTGAGAACATTCGCACCGCAGCCCTGGACTTCGCGCGAGGCAAGATACTCGTGCCTGCCGGCCACGTCATGAGCGAAGGCGCGATCTCGCTGGCGGCCGCCGGCAATGTCGCGAAGGTCGTCGTCGCGAAAGCGCCCCGCATCGGCGTACTCGCCAATGGCGATGAACTCGTGTCTCCGGGAACCGAAATTGCGCCGGGGCAGGTCGTCAACTCGATCCAGCCTGCCCTGCTCGCCATCATCCGCCGCTGGGGCGCGATCCCGGTGGATCTCGGCCTGTCGGGCGATACTGAAGAAGATGTCCGCAAGCGTCTCGCCGCGCCGTGCGACGTTATCGTCTCCATCGGCGGCGCCTCGGTCGGCGACTATGACGTCGTCCGCTCCGCTTTCGCGGCGGAAGGCTTCGCGCCTGTCTTCGAGAAGGTTGCCGTGAAGCCAGGCAAGCCCACCTGGTTTTCCGCCAGCCCCGCCGCGCTCGCCCTCGGCCTCCCCGGCAATCCGGCAGCCGCGATGGTCACGGCCCAGCTCTTCCTCCGCCCGCTGATCGATGCGCTGACGCGCGCGCCTGCCGCCGCTCCCACTTCTCAGCGCGCCATGACCGCGACATCCCTTCCGGCCGCCGGCAACCGCGAGGAATACCTCCGCGCCATCCTGACCATCGACGCTGACGGGCGGGCGCGCGTTCAGGCGGCCGAGAACCAGGATCTCGTCCCTGCTTTCGCCCTTCCTGACGGCCAATGCGCTCATCCGGCGCCGGCCCGGATCGCCTGCCGCCGCCGCCGGGGAGCTCGTGGAGATAGAGATGCTGCGCTAATCGAGAATAGAGAAGTTCGGATCATGATGGTGCGGGCGCCCGGAGTCGAACCGGGACGGGCCTTTCGGCCCAACAGATTTTAAGTCTGGTGCGTCTACCAGTTCCGCCACGCCCGCGTGACGCCTTGTTCAGGGCATTGGGGGCCAAAAGGCAAGCCTGCGGTCTGGTTTTGCCTGCTGGGCCCTCAAAGGCTAGGGTTACGGCATGAGTCTGCGCCCGATCCTCGCCGCTATGGCCGCCCTGCTGTTTGCCAGCCCTGCCCTGGCGCAGGATCCCCCGCCCGCCGCTGCACCCATCGAGCTCCTCTCGGACCTCGCCGAAACCCTCGGTCGCGCCCACGCCGTCCGCACCGTCTGCAATGGTGACGATGACTCGACTTGGCGCAACTACATGTTGAACCTGATGTCCATGGAAGCCCCCTCGGGCAGTCCGCGACGCGCCACGCTGACGGATGCGTTCAACCGCGGTTATCGCACCCAGGCTCGCGAAACGTCGGCCTGCACCGACAAATCGCCTGCGATCGAAGCGCGGATCGCCAAACATGGCCGCGAGCTCGCCGACGCCATCGCAAAGAGTTACCTCAACTAGCGTAGGGGCAAACGCCCGCGGCGCGCTGGTGCACTGCGCAGTTTCTCTGCCGGCAACGATATCCTTAACATTTCAGGGCATAGTGGTAACCCTCGGACAGGGAACAGGACAATCAATCAGCAGCCCGCCATGCCACCGACCATGGCCGCGCCGCCCGTCATTACGGACAGCGCGTTCGGTAGCGTGCGCGCCGTCGTCGCCGATTTCTTCACCGGTCGATTGAGACGGCGCTTCTATTCCGACGTCCGCCAGTTCAGCAACGATCCGGATGCGACCCGCCAGGTGGCCGCCGGGTACATGTGCCTCGCGGCCGCAGTTGGGTGGTTGGCCAACTGCATCGCAGTTGGCATCGTCAATCCGACAAATGTGATCGGCCTGCTACTGGGCGCGCTCAACTTCGCAGGCAGCCTTCACGGCTTCCTGCAGATCCGCCGGCGCAGGGATCCGCGCGCCGTCCTGGACTGGATGGTGCTGTCCTACTTCGCCGCGGTCGCCATCCTGAGCTACCGGCAGGCAGGCATCGTAGCGCCTGTGCTGATGTCTATTCCGGCGGCGGTTGGCATTTCGGCGATGTACGTGCGCCCCAGGATGCGCCCCTTCGCAATCGGGCTTGGCATCGCCGTGTTCGGCTTTGCGATCCTGACCTCGACAGGCCTCATCGGCATTCACGCGACCTACACAACCAATGGCCGTTCGGTGATGTACATACTGTCGATCGGCTTTGCGACGATCGCCCTCGGCTGCATTGCCTGGATCTCCAACATGTCGCGCGAATTCGCTGTTGAACAGCTGAAAGCGGCTAACGAGACGATCGTTGAAAACGCCGCGCGCAGCCGCGTCGCGCTGGAAGCAGCGCGTGTGGGGTTGTGGGACGTTCCGGATGCATCGCAGCGCAAGTTCCACGTCTCGGAAAGCTTCCAGACCGTTACGGGCTATTCCGGAGAGGAATTCGACGGCCTGTTCGGCAATGTCGAAAAGTTCGTGCATCCAGAGGACGTCGTCTCGCTGCGCGAGGCGTTCGCCCTCGGCCGCAAGCGGATGTCGCGCCTGCGCGTCGATTTCCGGCTTCTGACACGGCAGCGCGGCTATCGCTGGTTCTCCGCCCGCGCGCGCTATTCGCAGAACGCCGACGGCACGGTTCGCATCTCGGGGTCCCTCCAGGACATCAATTTCATCAAGGCGGCCGAGGAAGCGCTGCGCTCGGGCCGTGATCGTGCACGCGAAGCCAACAAGGCGAAATCAGACTTCATCGCCATGATGAGCCATGAGGTGCGAACGCCGCTCAACGCCATCATGGGTTCGGTCGAAGTGCTGAAGCGCAAGACCCACGACCGCGACACGGCAGAGCTGGTGGCCCTGATCGACGAGGCCGGGACTGGCCTGCTGACGATTGTGAGCGACCTGCTGGACGTCTCGAAGATCGACGCTGGCAAGCTCGAGATCACGCCGACGCCGACCGATCTGCCTGGCCTCGTAAAGCGCACGCTTGAATTCTGGGGACCGCAGGCAAGCGACAAGGGCCTCACGCTGAAGGTCGATTGCAGCGAGGCCGGCCCGACGCCGCTGATGTTGGACGCTGGGCGGGTGCGGCAGATCGTTGGCAACCTCATCTCCAACGCGATCAAGTTCACCGAGACCGGCAGCGTGACGGCTCGCGTCTCGACCCATGAGACGAGCGAGGGCCGCATCGAAATTGCGCTGAGCGTGATCGACACCGGGCCGGGCGTTCCGGACGCAGTGGCCGAGACGATCTTCGCGCCGTTTGAACAGGCGCCCGGCAGCGTCAGCAAGGGCGGAACGGGCCTTGGCCTGTTCATCTCGCGCAGGCTCGCGCGTCTCATGGGCGGCGACCTGACGCTCGAACCGGCCCGGCGCGACGGCGCCCATTTCCGACTGTCGCTAGTGACGGATCGCGCGGACACTGCCGATGTCGCCGGTCCACACGATTCCGGCGAACCCGCCTGGCACGGCCGAACCGTCCTGTGCGTCGACGACAACGAGAAGAATCGCCGGATCGCGGAACTCCTGCTCAGCAAGTTCGGCATCGAAGTTACCGGTTGCGCTTCGGGCGCCGAAGCGATGGACATTTGCGCCATCCAGACATTCGACGTCATCCTGATGGACATCGTGATGCCGGAGATGGATGGCATGGAAACGCTGCGCCGCCTGCGCAGCGACCCCGAGTGCCTCAACCGCATGACCCCGGCGATCGCGTTGACGGCCAAGCTCTCGCAGGAAGACATCGCAGCCTATGCCGCCTCGGGCTTCGACGGCGTCGCCGCCAAGCCGATCGACGTGCGCCAGCTCGCGCTGGCGATCGCGCCCTTCATGGATGCCGTTTCGGCCTGACGGCTACGCGCCCGGGACCATGCAGGCGATCAGGCGCGGCCCGCGCGTGTCCACGGCTCGCCTCAGCGCATCGTTGAACTGGGCGCAGGTCGACACAGCCTCGGCGCCGACACCCATGCCTTCAGCCAGCTTCACCCAGTCGATCTCCGGCGAGCCAAGGCTCAGCATGCCATTCGCCGCAGGACCAGGATTGCCCGCGCCCGTGCGCGCCAGCTCGATCTTGAGGATGCGATAGGCGTTGTTCACAAACACGATGGTGATGATGTCGAGGTTCTCGCGTGCCATCGTCCATAGAGACTGCACTGTGTACATGCCGGCGCCATCGCCTGCGAGGCAGACCGTCTTCACGTCAGGCCGGGCGATCGCCGCGCCGATCGCCACCGGCATCCCCTGCCCGATGGCGCCGCCCGTGTGACCAAGCCATTCATGGCGGGGCCCGCCAGACATCACCTGGTAGATCGGCAGGCCAGACGTGACGCCGTCGTCCGAGATCAGCGCGCCTTCCGGCAGCAGCGCCGCCAGCGACTGACCAATCGTGTGCGGATTGAAGGCATCGCCCGTTGCAGGCTCAGTCCGCGTCCAGCTGGTGGTCGTCGGCACAACCGGCGCATCGAGCCAATCCACCAGACGCGTGATGGCATCGAGGCTGTCCGTGTCTGGTCCGCCAAGGCTGACCGTCCGCGCACCCGCTGGCGTGAACGCGCCGGGCGTATTGGGATAGGCGAAGAACGCCACCGGCGGTTTGGTTCCTGCGAGAAGCAGGAAATCGACACCGCCCAGCGTCTCCACCGCCATCTCGGCGAAATACGGCAGACGTGGCGCGTCATAGAGCCCGCCGCCGCGGACATGCCGCGCCATGAACGTATCGGTCAGCACCCGCACGCCCTGCATCTCCAGCCGGCGCAGCATCTGCACGCCGCCCGGATGCAGCGCCGTGCCGTTGACGAGAATGGCCGGACGCTTGGCCTTGGTAACGGCGCGGCCGGCTTCCTCGATGACAGCATCATCGGCTTTCCTCAGCGTCGCGCGTGAACCCGAAGCCGCGCGCGAGGCTCCTTTCGTCCAGGCCGTATCGGCGGGCATGATCAGCGACACGGGTCCCGGCGGCGGCCCATAGCTCGCCTCGAATGCCTCAACGGCCAGCGCTCCAGCCTCGCTGACGCGATCCACTGACTTCAGCCAGCGCGAATTCGGCCGCGCGAGCCCGGCAATGTCGGAGGCCAGCGGCGCATCGTACTGCCGGTGCGTCACGGCATGATCGCCGATCAGGTTGACCATCGGCACATAGGCGCGCCGCGCATTGTGGATGTTGGCGCCGGCGTTGAGATAGCCCGGCCCGAGATGCAGCAACGTCAACGCCGGCACGCCAGCCATGCGCGCATAGCCGTCCGCAGCCCCTGTCGCGACGCCCTCGAAGAGGCACAGCACGGAGCGGATGCGGGGCTCGCGATCAAGCGCCGTGACGAGATGCATCTCGCTGGTGCCCGGATTGGCGAAGCAGGCCGCGACGCCGCAATCCGCCAGCGACCCGATGATCGCCTCCGCGCCGGTCATCTCAGACGCCGTCATGCATGCCTCCAGGATTCGGGCGGACCCTATCGGTGGACGACTGTGAGGCAACGACAAAAAAAGAGCCGGCCCCGACGTGCGGGACCGGCTGTCTTGGCGCACGTCGGGGGACGGAGATGTCATACTCTCCGCGCGCGTGAGTCTGGGGAACACGGTCCCTTGGGGAGGCAGCCGGTTCCCGTTGCTGGCGGCGATGCGGTCAGCTTCGCCGCTTCCCAGACGTGATTTGAACGGGCGGTATGGCGACCTCCGTTGCCAGCTTCGATCACAAAATCTGTGATTGCTGATGGCGCATTCCGCAGCGGCCTGAAGGCGAAGCTCAATCCGTGTTGCCGGTACGGGTTTTGTTGAATGGATCGATCCCCGGCGGGAGCCAGCTCTCTGCATTCGCTGAGTTTGGAGGCGACCTGAAACACAGGCCCAAGTAAGCACACGCCCGATAGCTGATTTATTGGCCAGCAGCGCTTATCAAGAACGCGGCAGCACCGCCGAGATACGCCAGATAGCCCGTCGCCAGAACCGCAACGATTGCCGGGACACCAAAAAAGTAGACATCGAAAAACCAGTCCTCGCGTTTCTTTTCACTTGGAGGCCTTGCCTTCAGCCCAAGGCCTATGCGCGCTCGAAACAGGCGATCTCGAAACTTGGCCATGCCGCGCCCCAAAGTTCGCTGAGCTCCGATGGCAAGCCATGCGTTTAGGACTATCATCACGGCGAGACAAGCAAGCACCCACGTCTGAAGAGGGCTGGGATCTCCAAAAAGTCGAACGACGCCAATTATTCCTGCAGCAGCTAGTGTGCTGTAGTTCAGCACATCCAGTTGTCGGCGCTTCGTTCGGTCGATGTCAGCTTCCGCGGACGCATACTCGCGCGCATGATTTTCCCGTATCTGGGCAGGCGTAAGCTGTAGTTCAGGAATTGGTGCGTCCACGCGCGAACCGTGCCTCCCGCTTCCGGAGAGTAGGCTCCGGTACCGCATACGACCCAAATTTCGCAATTGCTGACATGCGCAGCAAGACTGACGCGCCGGTCAACCTGGCACGTTTTCGATCCTCGAAGAATCTATCTTGATTGCGTGAGAACGCTTCGATTCGTAGGCTGAACCGCAGCGCTAGGCGTGGGGCAGCGTCTCGACGAACTTCACCGGCTCGCCGCTGCCCGGGGCAACCAGTGCGCCTTCCATCATCACCAGCGTGCCGCGGACGAAGGTGGCGATGGGCCAAGCCGTCGCCTCCATGCCGTCATACGGCGTCCAACCGCAGCGCGAGGCGGACCATGCATCCGTGATGGTCTTCTTCGCGTGCAGGTCGACGATCGTGAAGTCGGCGTCATAGCCCTGCGCGATGCGGCCCTTGCCCGCGATGCCGAACACGCGCTGCGGCCCGGCGCTGGTCAATTCGATGAAACGCTCGAGGCTCATCTTGCCGTTGGCGACATGGGTCAGCATCACCGGCACGATCGTCTGCACGCCCGGCATGCCCGAGGGCGAAGCCGGATAAGGCCGCGCCTTCTCTTCCTTGGTGTGAGGCGCGTGGTCGGAACCGATCACGTCGGGGATGCCCTGGTTCACCGCTTTCCAGAGGGCGGCGCGGTGGTGAGCGTCGCGGATCGGCGGATTCATCTGCGCGTAACCCTTGAGGCGAATGTAGTCGTCCGGCCCCACCAGCGTCAGGTGCTGGGGCGTGACCTCGCAGGTCGCAATGTCCTTGTTCTCCGCCAGCATCTCCATCTCCTCCCCCGTCGTGACGTGGAGGACGTGGATGCGCTTGCCGGTCTTGCGCGCGAGGCGGATGAGGCGGCGGGTGGACGAGATGGCAGCTTCAGCGTCGCGCACGACAGGGTGGGACGTCCAGTCGCCCTGCACGGCCAGCTTGCGGCGGTCGGCGAGACGATACTCGTCCTCGGAATGAAACGCGGCGCGGCGCGAGATCGCGTTCAAGACGCGCTCCACGCCCTCATCGTCCTCGACCAAAAGCTGGCCGGTGGAGGCGCCCATGAATACCTTCACGCCGCACACGCCGGGCATCCGCTCCATTATGGGAAGGAGGTCGGTGTTGTCGTGCGTCGCGCCGGCGTAGAAGGCGTGGTCCGTGTGCATGCGGCCCTTTGCACGCGCGAGCTTGTCTTCCATCATTTCCGGAGACGTCGTCGACGGATCGGTGTTCGGCATCTCGAACACGGCGGTCACGCCGCCCAGCGCCGCCGAACGCGAGCCGCTTTCGAGATCTTCCTTCCATTCGAGGCCGGGCTCGCGGAAGTGAACCTGGCTGTCGATCACGCCGGGGAGCACGTGGAGGCCATGCGCCTCGAACACTTCGCCTGCCTGGCTCGCATCGAACGAGCCGATAGAGGCGATCTTCCCGTCCTTCACCGCCACATCGCCGACAGCGATCCCGCCCGGCGTCGCAACCGTGCCGCCCTTGATGACCAGGTCATATGTCGGCATTGGCCAGCTCCAGCAATTCTGCGGCTGTCCTAGACCCGCGGGCCGGAATCTCCAAGCAGCGTGCAGTTATGGCCGGAATCAGAAGGGCGGCCCTGTCCCGAGCCGCCCTTCCGTCATCACCCGCGCCTTTGCTGGCGTCTGTATATCGGACATGCTTCGCGGGAGGACGGGTCGTTGCCCGTCCCCGCCATTGCGATCAGGTGTCCAATTCGTCTTGATACATGTCCCCCATGAGGGAACCTTCGGAGGAGCTGAGAACCTTGATGATGTAGATCAGCACGACCGCGGCGATCACCGCCCAATGCAGCGCAGGGGTTTGCGCCGCTTCCACCATCAACTCCCACATGTCTCGCTGTTCTCCCGCGACTTGGGTTGACACTAACGCATGCGAATTAACGAAGCCTCTCGCAAAACTTTCACAGAGGTAAGCAAGCGAAGTTTTTGAGAGATTCTTTTGAGGGCGTTTGCCCTGTCCGCGCGAAGCGGAAGCGTTCTGCACATAACGAACGTGATCGCGATTCCGCGGTTCCGCTTGCGGACGAAACAATTTCGATGGCAGTTGGATCGACATGACGAAGGGCGGACCAAACAATCGCAGGCCACCATCACCGCCGGGCTCTCCGCGTGCGTGGCAACGCATGCTGTCCGGCCGCAGACTCGACCTGCTCGACCCTTCTCCGCTCGACATCGAGATCGAGGATATCGCGCATGGCCTTGCGCGTGTGGCGCGCTGGAACGGCCAGACAAAAGGCGAGCACGCCTTTTCCGTGGCGCAGCATTCCGTCCTTGTCGAAGCCCTGGTTGTTCGTCTCTGGCCGACAACGCCCGCCGCAGACCTTCTCGGCGCGCTGCTGCATGATGCGCCCGAATACGTGATCGGCGACATGATCTCGCCTTTCAAGACAGCGCTCGGCGTCGACTACAAGCAGTTCGAGGCCCGGCTTGAAGCAGCCATCAGACTCCGCTTTGGCTTGACGCCGCACATGACCGACGAGGGGAAAGCCCGCGTGAAACAGGCCGATCAGCAGGCGGCCTTCTACGAGGCCACGCGCCTCGCCGGTTTCGATATCGACGAGGCGCTCTCCTTCTTCGGCGCTCCCCCGCCCGGCGTGGCGCCCGACATGACGCCGCTATCCCCTATCGACGCGCAAAACCTGTTCCTGCGGCGCTTCGAGGAGCTGATGGCCGAACTCGATGCCGCGGCCGCGAAGGGGTAGGATCGCGTCATGACGATCTGGATCTGCTCCCTCGATGCAGCCCCGCAACTGGCCAGAAAGCTGAAGCCATCGCGCATTGTCAGCCTGCTGAGCCCCTACGACTCCTTCCCCGAATTCAAGGGGCTCGGCAAAGACCTTCATCTCCAGGTCGCCATCCACGACATCACGCAGGATGTCGGCGAGTGGCAGGCGCCGGCCTCGTCCGACGCAGAAAGAGTGATCCGCTTCGTGGAGGGCTGGGACCGCTCGGCGCCGCTGCTGATCCATTGCTGGGCCGGCATTTCGCGCTCGACCGCCAGCGCCTTCATCACCGCCTGTGTCCACAATCCCAAGGCGGATGAAGAAGAGATTGCCTGGGCGATCCGCAACGCCTCGCCAACCGCCTATCCGAACGCCCGCCTTGTCGGACATGCCGACGCCCTGCTCGGCCGGGGCGGTCGCATGACACGCGCGATCGAGAAAATCGGCCGTGGCGACGTATCGGATGAGGCCAAGGCCTTCTCCATTCCCTCCGCTTTCGGCGGGCCGGCATGACCACGCCGATCGCCGTTGGCCTGTCCGCCGTGATCGTCGCCGCCGACGCCGTTGCGCCCTATGCGCTGGCGACGCGACATGCCGATGGCGCGACCGGCCTGCCGCACGGCCGCTTTGATCCGGCAGGCCATCGCACGTTCGAGCTGGGCCTGCGCGAATGGGTCCGTGCACAGACGGGTTTCGAGCCTGGCTATGTCGAGCAGCTTTATACCTTCGGCGATCTTGGCCGCGAACTTCCGCAGGCAGAGCTTGGCGATGCGCCGTCCGGTGCGCGCCTAATCTCCGTGGGCTATCTCGGCCTTACACCTGAGCGCACCGATATCTCGGGCTTCGACGCGGTATGGCGCGACTGGCACCGCTATTTTCCGTGGGAAGATCATCGCAAGGGCCGGCCTGACATCATCGATGAAGCCATCGCTCCTGCCCTGCTGAACTGGGCGGATGCCGGCGGGAAGACTGCGGCGACGCGCATGTCGCGCGTACAGCTCGCCTTCGGTCTCGACGACCAGCCGTGGATCGAGGAGCGGACGCTCGAGCGTTACGAACTTCTTTACGAGGCAGGCCTCGCGCCCGAGGCCACGCGCGACGGTGCGCGCAAGGCTGCAAAGGTTCCCGCATCTGCGCTCGGTGAACCGATGATCTCGGATCATCGCCGCATCCTCGCCACCGCGATCGGACGCCTGCGCGGCAAAATCAAATACAGACCTGTCGTGTTCGAATTGATGCCGGAGAAGTTCACGCTGCTCGATCTGCAGAAGGTCGTCGAAGCCATCCTCGGCCAGCCGCTGCACAAGCAGAACTTCCGCCGCTCGCTCGATCGCTCCGGTCTTGTGGTGGGGCTGGAGCAGTTCACCCAGGCGACGGGCGGACGTCCTGCTGAACTCTTCCGCTTCAGGCGCGAAGCCCTGCGTGAAGGGAATGTGTCGGGCGTGCAGACGCCCCGGAGCTGAAGGTTGGGCAGCTAAACGAACCGGGCAGTTTATTCCGACTCGACTATGCGACCGTTTTGTGAGAACCTACTTATGCTCAAGTTGAGTTTAAGTGGGACTAACAGACCGGGTGCCGCCTTTCCATTGAAAGGCGCTTTTTCGGGCCCACCTTATACTCAAGTTGAGCACAAGGGCGACACCCCCGCCCTGTGGAAGCTGGAGGGACCAAAGATGGCCCGCGTTATCGAATTCGGTCCCGGCTGCGATATCCCCGCCGCCCGCCGCAAGCCCACCGCCGCCGAGGCGCGCGGGCTCGTCTATGACGCCGAAGTGAAGGCCGCGACCGACCCGCTCTACGAGCAGGTGAAGGACTTCGTGACGCCGATGGAGTGGCCCGCGATCGCCCCGTTTGTCTTCCACATCAACCGGATGAAGAAGGCGAAGAACGCCGTCATCCTGGCGCACAACTACATGACGCCGGACGTGTTCCGCCTTGTCGGCGACTTCCGCGGCGATAGCCTTCAATTGGCCCGCGAGGCCGCGCGCACGGACGCGAAAGTCATCGTTCAGGCCGGCGTGCACTTCATGGCCGAAACCTCGAAAATCCTATGCCCTGACAAGACGGTGCTGATCCCCGACCTGCGCGCGGGCTGCTCGCTGGCGGCCTCGATCACCGGCGCGGACGTCCGCCTGATCCGCTCGAAATATCCGGGCCTGCCGATCGTAACCTACGTCAACACGACGGCCGACGTGAAAGCCGAATGCGACATCACCTGCACCTCGTCCAACGCGACCCAAGTCGTTGAACACGTTGCCGAGACCTGGGGTGTCGACCGCGTGATCATGGTTCCCGACGAGTTCCTCGCCCGGAACGTCGCCGCCAACACGCACGTCCAGATCATCGCCTGGAAGGGCCATTGCGAGGTCCACGAGAAGTTCTCGGGCGAGGATGTGAGGCAAATCCGTGACGCACATCCGGGCGCCATTGTGCTGGCGCACCCGGAATGCCCCCCGGATGTCCTTGAAGAAGCCGACTTTGCAGGCTCAACATCGGCCCTGTCGACGCACGTGAGGGAATCAGGCGCCCGGAAGGTCGTCCTCCTGACCGAGTGTTCGATGAGCGATAACGTCGCCGCGGAAAACCCCGGCGTGGAGTTCGTGAAGCCATGCAACCTATGCCCGCACATGAAGCGCATCTCGCTGGAGAACATCTACGACGCGCTCCTGAACATGAGGCACGAGGTAAGGGTGCCGGAGGACATCCGCGTTCGCGCCAAGGCGGCGATCGAGGCGATGCTCGCCCTGCCCAAGCCGAAGGTTTTCCCGAAGTTCAAGGTCGGAAGCGGCGTGTTCGAGCCCGTGGAAATCATATGAAGCGGATCGCCGCGATCTTCGGCTGCGCCGTCGCGCTCAGCGCGGCCATGCCTGCCTTCGCCGACGAGGTGACGGGGGAATGGCTCTTCGACACGTCGAAATTCGCCGGCAATGACTGCCAGATCACCGGCCGCATCACCTTCAAGGACACGAAGGTGAAGAACACCTACACCTGCCTGTTCGTCTCGGAGCAGACGTGCGGGAAGCTCAACGGCAATCTCTACATCCGCGTGCAGCAGTCGTGCACGGCGCAGCGCATCGGCAAGCAGGTTGCGATCAAGACCAAGGTCGACAAGGTGCTCGAGCGCCGCCCGCAGGTCCCGTTCCCTGAGGAATACTATCTTGCCGACAACTTCATCGTTGAGCTCTCCGGCAACAAGCAGGAGATGAATGGCGAGCACTATGACGAGCAGCGCCAGCTCAAGGCCCGCTTCTGGCGCGACGAGCAACTGATCGGATAGCGCCATGGCGGGGCACGCATGAAGCATACGCGCATCCTCGGCTTCGCCAGCATCCTTGCCGCCGGTCTTCTCGTTGCCTCGCCCGTCACGGCGCAGCAGGCGAAGCCCAAGCAGGCCGACATTTCCGGCGCCTGGAAATTCAAGACCGACGTGCTGCCGAACAAGGGCTGCATCATCTCCGGCGACATCACCTTCACCAAGCTCGCGAAGAGCAAGGACTATTCCTGCAAGTTCGTGAGCCGCGAGGACTGCGACCGGCCGGGCGGCCCGACCTTCACGAAAGTGCAGCAGTCATGCACCGCGATGCTGGACCAGGGCGAGATCGTCATCACGTCGACCATCGACAAGATACTCGATGCCGGCCCTGCCGACTTCAAGGTGCAGATGTTCGCCAACCAGGCCTACGCGCCGGATCATTTCAAGGTGCATCCCGAGAAGGGCGAACTGCTCGGCATCTTCCACTCATCGCGCGTCGCCAAGGTGCGCTTCTGGCGCGACACGGATCTGGTCGGATGAGCTTGCTCCGCATCACCCTCGCCGCGGCGCTCGCCGCCGTGACGCTGCAGACTGCCGGCGCGCAGACGCCGAAGGCGCCCTCGCCCGCCGGAAGCTGGGGCTTCAAGACGGAGAAGATGGGCTATGGCTGCGATCTCTCCGGTGACATGACGATCACGCAGACGGCCGACAAAACGTTCAAGTGCACGTTCAAGGCGGTATGGGCGTGCCAGCAACGCCTGCCGAAAGCCGTGCACACGGAGCAGAGCTGTGTTGCGACACAGACGGGTTTCGACGTGATGGTCACGAGCAGGATTGTGAAAGTCGGCCCGGTCGAACCCGCCGAGCTGACCGAGCGGATCAAGGCCAACTACGCGGCCGACCATTTCACCGTGAAGATCAACACGCGCGGCGACGAAATGGACGGGCTGTTTAAATCCTATGGCCAGGCCCCTGTAAAATTCCGCAAACGCCTCGAACTGATTGGATGATCTGACGTGAGTTCCAGTCGCGATATCCTCATCGTCGGCGGGGGCCTCGCCGGCCTGTTCCTCGCGCTCAAGCTCGCGCCGAGGCGCTGCACCGTGATCGCGCTCGCGCCACTGGGCCAAGCGGCGGCCTCCGCGTGGGCGCAGGGCGGCCTCGCCGCCGCGCTGTCGCCCGAGGATGAGCCCTCGCTGCACGCCACCGACACCGTCGCCGCAGGCGCAGGCATCGTCGATCCTGTGGTGGCGCGGCTGATCGCTGAGGATGGACCGGAGCGCGTTCGCGACCTGCTCGAACTTGGCGTGCCGTTTGACCGCACCGCAGATGGCGATCTGGCCCTGTCGCTCGAGGCTGCGCATTCGCGCGCGCGTGTGGCTCGCGTGTCGGGAGACCTTGCCGGCAAGGCGATCATGGAAGCGTTGAGCTATGCCGTCTCCGCCTCCTCGCACATCGAGATGATCGAGAGTGTGAAGGCCCTGGCGCTCCTGCAGGATGGCAATGGCCGCATCGCTGGCGTGCTGGCGGAGGAGAAGGATGGGGCGCAGTTCCACCTGCGCGCCGCCGAGACGATCCTATGCGCCGGCGGATCGGGCGGGCTCTACGCCATCACGACCAACCCGAAATCCTCGCAGGGCGATGCGGTTGCGATGGCTTATCGGGCGGGCGCGCTGATCGGCGATCCGGAATTTGTGCAGTTCCATCCGACGGCCATCGACATCGGCCGAGACCCTGCCCCGCTTGCGACCGAAGCGTTGCGAGGGGAAGGCGCCCATCTCGTCGACCGGACCGGCCGCGCCTTCATGAAGGACTATCACAAGCTCGGCGATCTCGCCCCGCGCGACGAGGTCGCCCGCGCAATCCATGCCGAGCGCGAAGCGGGCCGAGGCGCTTTCCTGGATTGCAGGAAGGCGATCGGCGCTCATTTCCCGGAACACTTCCCGACCGTGTTCGAAGCGTGCCGTTCCGCTGACGTTGATCCGCGCACGCAGCCGATCCCGGTTGCTCCCGCCATGCACTATCACATGGGCGGCGTCGTGACCGACCTGTGGGCGAGGACGTCGCTCGAGGGCCTGTCCGCCTGCGGCGAGAGCGCATCGACCGGGGCGCATGGCGCCAACAGGCTGGCGTCCAATTCGCTGCTTGAAGCGGTCGTGTTTGCCGAGCGCGCGGCGCGGCGGCTGAAGGCCACAACCATGGTTCAGCCGGGCGAGGCTGTGGCGATCGCGCCACCCGAGATGGACGAGGCCGTGATGGCCGAACTGCGCAAGCGCATGCATTCGCAGGTTGGCGTTGTGCGTGAGGCGAAAGGGCTGACTGAGACGCTTCGGTGGATCGAGGCGGCTTCGCGCAATCCCAAGCATGCACCGCGGGCGCTGACGGCGTCGCGGCTGATCGTGGCAGGCGCGTTGGCGCGGGAGGAGAGCCGGGGCGGACACTTCCGCTCGGACTTCCCGCAGACGCTGGCGCCGCATCGCACCTTCATCCGCCGTGGCGAGAACGGCGAACCTGTGATCCATCATTCCGCCATCGCAGACGGAGTCTGAGCTTGAGCGACCAACTTCCCATCCCCCCTCTTCCCGACGTGGTGATCGAGCCACTGGTGCGCCTCGCCCTCGCCGAGGACTTCGGACGCGGGGGCGACATCACCACGGACGCCGTCATTCCCGCGGCGACACGCATGGTTGCCGTGATGGGGGCGCGCGAGCCGGGCATCGCGGCCGGCTATGACGCTGCACGCCTTGCACTTCGCCTGGTCGATCCAGACGCGAAGTGGACGACGCTGGTTCAGGAGGGCGTTGCGTTCGATAAGGGCGCGCAACTTGTGCGCATCGAGGGATCCGCGCGGTCGGTGCTGATGGCCGAGCGGGTGATGCTGAATTTCATCGGGCCGCTGTCGGGCGTCGCAACGCTGACGAGCAGGTTTGCCGCCGAAGCGAAAGGCACGCACGCAAAGATCACCTGCACGCGCAAGACGACGCCGGGCTTCCGCGCGCTCGAGAAGCGCGCCGTAAGGCTCGGCGGCGGCGTCAATCACCGGCTGGGTCTCGATGATGCGATCCTCATCAAGGACAACCACATCGCCGCAGCAGGCGGCGTGGCGGCGGCGATGAAGCGTGCGCGGGCGTCAGTTGGTCACCTGCGCGCGATCGAGATCGAGGTCGACGGGCTGGACCAGCTGCGCGAGGCCCTGCCCTTCAAGCCTGACGCCATCCTGCTCGACAACATGTCGATCGCGATGCTGACGGAAGCGGTCGAGATCGTGGACGGCCTCGCGAAGACGGAGGCTTCAGGCGGGGTGCGCCTCGACACGGTCAAGGCGATCGCCCAGACGGGAGTCGACTACATCTCGGCAGGCGCGCTGACGCACTCGGCGGTGAACCTCGACGTCGGGCTCGACTTCGAAAGCTAGGCCTGGGGAAAGCTAGGCTTGGCGAAAGTTAGAGCGGGCGGGCGTCGGCGACTTCGGTCGCGGCCTGCGGAACGGCGTCCACGGGCTTGGCCGAGATCTGGACCAGCGAGGCGGCGGCGATCACCGGGGCGGCCGGCTGGGCTTCCGGCGTGGCCGGGGCTTCGACCGTCAGCAGTTCCGGCTCAGCCGTCACATCGCGCTGACCTTGAGCCTCGAGGTTGAAGCGGGCGGTCGCCCACTCCGACGAGGTTTTCGGGAAGCGGTAGAAGATATGCGTGCCGATGACCTTCGTCTCGACCATGCCGGCCTTCCAATACGGGTTCACGTAGTCCGTATGGTAGTGGGTGGCCTTGTTGGTGATCGGCTTCGAGAGGCCGAGGGCGACGTTCAGCGCCACGGCTTTCGCGCGATCCCAGGCCTCGCCATAGGGGGCGTGGCGGAGCGAACCGTCACAGGTGAAGGTGAACTGGCAGCCTGTGTCGCGGTAATGGCCCTGATAGACCACGTCGCAGACCGTCTTCGGGAAGCGCGGGTCACGGACCCGAATTCATGACGACTTCCGCCACGGCCATCTGGCCGGTCGTGCCTTCCGATCGGGCCTCGTAGTAAACGGCTTCCGCGAGGCAGTTGACCTCTTCCGCCTCGTTCTTGCCGAGGCCGAGTGGGGCAACCTTGAGATCGACGGCGGCAGTGGCTTCGTAGGAGACCTGCTTCAGGAGGTCTTCCACGTCCGCCTTGTTGGAGAATGAGACCAGGCGGGTCGAGGGCTGGTATTCCGCACCCGAAATGGATTGAGCCAGGACGGCGGCGCTGGCGCGATAGGCTTCTTCAGCCTTCTGGTCGCCGAAACGCTGCGCAATGAGCGGTCCGCCAAGCGCAAATACGGCGGCGCAGGCCCCAATCGTCAGCACGCGCTGACGGGTCTGGCGTTTGTCGGTAACCGACATCCTTACCCACCACGTGACGACCGCTGTTGCCGCGGCCTGTACATGGTCGAAGATAGGACTGAGAGCTTTCGGGAGGTTTAACACCCCAGTCTTCCCTTTAATGTTCGTAAACCAACAAACGGTTTGGACGCCCGCGCGCGTCCGGAACTGACACTCCAACCAACAACCCCGGCGCTATCGTTTCTAATCACTGCGCACCGTGCAGCCGCCCTACCGGGCCCTTTGGTACCGGGCAACCCCGGGAATTTCCTTAGGGGGGTCTCGCAAATCCCGCGCCAGGGGGAACTGCATCAAATCCTGATCAACCGGGAAGCGAGCCGTTAACCTTTCGCGTTTACGAATAGCCCCTCTTTTCAAGTCCCTCTGGTCTGACCGGAGAGTCCACATAGGCTGTGGCGGCCGTTGGGCAACACCGCGGCCAAAACCCCCTCACACCGATTTGAGACCCCAAAATCCCAAGGACGCTGGGGAAACCGACTCCTGTGGATAACAGCTGGCCGTACCGGTTCGGCGCGAAAGTGTGCGTTTTGCTGGGAAAACGCACAGATGCGAAGTCCGCATCCCCGCGGGAGGCTCCTGCAGGTTGGTCCGGCCTGGTTGTGGCGGGAGACCAGGAGCTGTCGCCTCGCCTGAGGATGGGCAGGCCCGTCATCGCGCCGAGCCGGTTGAATGCCGGAAAGGTGCGGGGCAGGCGGATAGGCTGAGGCCTGGCGCGTGTCGCGACGAGCAGGACGCGGCCGCGCTCCATGTGGGCGGCGAGACGCGTGATGCGCGGCCAAGGATCGGTGCAGACGCGGAGGATGGCTTCGAGCCGCCAGGCGAGCGGAAGCGGCTTGAGCCGCGGGGCCTCCCACGCGGTCCGCTCGGGAGCCAAAGAGAGCTCCCGCTTAGCGGCCCTTCTTCAACGCCGCATGCGCCGCCGCGAGCCTTGCAACTGGCACGCGGAAGGGGCTGGCGCTGACATAGTCGAGGCCGGTTTCCTCGAAGAAGAAGATCGACGCCGGATCGCCGCCATGCTCGCCGCAGACGCCGAGTTTGAGGCGCGGACGGGCGTTACGGCCGCGCGTGCAGCCGATGCGGACGAGTTCGCCGACGCCGTCGCGGTCGATCGAGACAAAGGGGTCTTTCTCGTAGATGCCGCGCTCTTCGTAGGTCTTGAGGAAGCGGGCGGCGTCGTCGCGCGAGATGCCCAGCGCAGTCTGCGTGAGGTCGTTGGTGCCGAAGGAAAAGAACTCGGCTTCCTCCGCGATCTCCCCTGCCCGCAGCGCGGCGCGGGGGAGTTCGATCATCGTGCCGACGAGGTATTCGACCTGCGCCTTGCGTTCCTGGAAGACCAGCTCGGCAGTTTTCACGACCAGCGCGCGCATGAGTTCGAGTTCGCGCTTCGTGGCGACCAATGGGATCATGATCTCGGGGATGGGCGACTTGGCCGTCTCCTTCGCCACGTCGAGCGCGGCTTCGAAGATGGCGCGGGCCTGCATTTCATAGATCTCTGGGTACGTGACGCCGAGGCGACAGCCGCGATGTCCAAGCATCGGGTTCGAACTCGTGGAGTTCTTCGGCGCGGGCTTTCAGGAGGTCCGCCGAGATGCCGGACTGCTTGGCGACGCCGGCGATGTCTTCATCCGTGTGCGGGAGGAACTCGTGCAGCGGAGGATCAAGCAGGCGGATCGTGACGGGCAGGCCCGCCATGATGCGGAAGATTTCCGCGAAATCCTGGCGCTGCATCGGGAGCAGCTTTTCGAGCGCCTTGCGGCGGCCGCGCTCGTTGTCGGCGAGGATCATCTCACGGACGACGGGGATACGCTCCGCGTCGAAGAACATGTGCTCGGTGCGGCAGAGGCCGATGCCTTCCGCCCCGAACTTGCGCGCGGTTTCAGCGTCGAGCGGGGTTTCGGCGTTGGCGCGGACTTTCATGCGGCGGACAGAGTCGGCCCAGCCCATCAGCTCGCCGAAGTCACCGCCCTGTTGTGGCTCGACCATCTTCACGGAGCCAACGAGGACTTCGCCCTTGGCGCCGTCGACCGTGATGATGTCGCCCTTCTTCAGCGTGCGGGAACCTACGCGGACCGTGCCGCGCTCAGCGTCGATCTGGAGCGAGCCGGCGCCGCAGACGCAGGGGCGGCCCATGCCCCGCGCGACGACGGCAGCGTGGGAGGTCATGCCGCCGCGGGCGGTGACGATGGCTTTTGCCGCGTGCATGCCCTGGATGTCTTCAGGCGATGTCTCGATGCGGACGAGGATGACGGCTGTTCCCTTGCCTGCAAGCGCGACGGCTTCGGCGGGATCGAACACGACCTGACCGACGGCCGCGCCGGGCGATGCGGGCAAGCCCTTCACGAAGACATCGCGCACAGCGTCCTTCGCGATGGTCGGATGGAGAAGCTGGTCGAGCTGGGCGGGATCGAGACGGAGGACAGCCTCTTCCTTGGAGATGAGGCCTTCCTTGCACATTTCGACGGCGAGTTTCAGCGCGGCTGGAGCGGTGCGTTTGCCGGAGCGGGTCTGCAGCATGTAGAGCGTGCCCTGCTCCACCGTGAACTCGATATCCTGCATGTCGCGATAATGCTTCTCGAGGCGTTCGGAGACGGCGATGAGCTGTTTGTAGACCTCTGGCATCGCCTCTTCGAGCGAGAGGTCTTCGGAACGGAGTTCGGCCTTGCGCGAGTTGGAGATGGGCGCGGGCGTGCGGATGCCGGCGACGACGTCTTCGCCCTGCGCGTTCACCAGGTATTCGCCGTAGAAGCGCTTCTCGCCGGTGGAAGGGTCGCGGGTGAAGGCGACGCCGGTGGCTGAGCTCTCGCCCATATTGCCGAAGACCATCGACTGGACGTTGACGGCAGTGCCCCAGCTTTCCGGAATGTCGTTGAGCTTGCGGTAGGTGATGGCGCGGTCGTTCATCCAACTCGCGAACACGGCGCCGATGGCGCCCCAGAGCTGGTCCGTCGGCTCCTGCGGGAAGGGCTTGCCGAGCTTCTTCTCGACCGCCTTCTTGTAGAGCGCGATGACCTCAATCCAGCTTTCGGCGCCAAGGTCCGTGTCGAAGTTGAAGTCGCGGCTTTCCTTGTAATCGTCGAGAATGTGCTCGAATTCGTCATGGCTGATGCCAAGGACGACGTTGGAGTACATCTGGATGAAGCGGCGATAGCTGTCATAGGCGAAGCGCCGGTCGCCCGAGAGTTTCGCGAGGCCTTCGGCGGTCTGGTCGTTGAGGCCGAGGTTGAGAACCGTGTCCATCATGCCGGGCATGGAGGCTCGGCTGCCGGAGCGGACGGAAACGAGCAACGGATTGCGCACGTCGCCAAACTTCTTGCCCGTGCGGCCTTCGAGCGCCTTCAGCGCATCTTTCACCTGCGGCTCGAGATCGGCGGGGTATTTGCGCTTGTTGGCGTAGAAGACAGTGCAGACTTCCGTCGTGATGGTGAAGCCCGGGGGAACCGGCAGGCCGAGTTTCGACATCTCGGCGAGGTTCGCCCCCTTGCCGCCGAGCAGGTTCTTCATCGAGGCGTCGCCATCCGAAGCGCCGCCGCCAAAATCATAGACCCACTTGGTCGCAAGCTGAGACATCTGCACTTCCTGGCCTGGTAGAGGTTAGCCCTCGATCTTCGAGAAATCCGCCACGCGGTTCAGCGCGTCGCGGATCTGCGAGAGAATTTTGAGGCGGTTCTCGCGAACGTCGGGCTTATCGGCGTTCACGGTGACCTTATCGAAGAAAGCGTCCACGGGACCGCGGAGTTTCGAGAGCGCGCGCATGGCGCCTGCGAAATCTTCCTTTTCGAGCGCGGCGGAAGCGTCGGGCGCCGCCTTGGTGAGCGCGGAGACCAGCGCATCGACCTCGACCGGATCGCCGGCCATGGCCTTGCCCTGCCCCGAATACGACTTGCCGTCCTTCTTCTCCTCGATCGCAAGGATGTTGGCAGCGCGCTTGTAGCCGGCGAGAAGGTTCTTGCCGTCCTCGGTCGCGAGGAATTCGCCGAGGGCATCCACTGCCTTCACGACCAGAACAATGTCATCCTGGCCAGTGGAGAAGACAGCATCGATAAGGTCGTGCTTGACCCCCTGCTCTCGCAACATGACCTTCAGACGGTCTGCGAAGAAGGCTACGACATCAAGCGCGATCAACTCAGCATCGACGCCCGACCCTACCCACTCAAAGACAGTTTCATTGACCGAGCTGGCTTGAATTCGCACCTGCTCGAAATCGCGGCGCAGGCGATCCAATCCACCTTCTTCTTTTATGATTGCAGCAAGTGCCGGAGGCGGATTGCTGGCAAGCGCAAGATTGAACAACCCCACCAGCGATGCCTTGTATAGCCCGAAGCGGGCACCGCTTTGCAACACAATCCGGATGACGCCCAGCGCAGCGCGGCGAAGCGCGTAGGGATCCTTCGATCCAGTAGGCTTCTCACCAATCGCCCAGAAGCCGATCAGCGTATCGAACTTGTCCGCCAAGGCCACCGCAGCACTCGTGGGAATGCTCGGAACTTCGTCGCTCGGCCCCTTCGGCTTGTAGTGATCGCGCACCGCATCCGCGATGTCCTGCGGTTCACCCTGCAGAGTCGCGTAGTAGCGGCCCATGACGCCTTCGAGTTCGGCGAACTCGCCGACCATGTCGGAGACGAGGTCGCATTTGGCGAGCTTGGCGGCGCGCTCGGCTTGCGCTGGATCTGCTCCAACTTTTGGGGCGAGTTCCTTTGCGAGCACCATCACGCGCTCGGCCTTGTCCTTCACCGTGCCGAGTTTCTCATGGAAGACGATGTTGCCCAGCTTCTCGAAGCGGTCTTCGAGTTTGATCTTGCGGTCGTTGTCCCAGAAGAAGCGCGCATCATTCAGACGCGCCGACAGCACACGGCTGTTGCCTTCGGCGATCTTCCTGCCGCCGTCAGCGGCGTCGAGGTTGGCGACGACGATGAATTTCGGGGCGAGGCCGCCGTCCTTCTTCTGCGGGTCACGCACGGCAAAGTATTTCTGGTGCGTGCGCATCGAGAGCTTGATGACCTCAGGCGGGAGATCGAGAAAGCTCTTGTCCATGTCGCCGATGATGACGACCGGGAATTCGGCGAGGCCAGCGACTTCTTCGAGCAGGCCGATGTCGTCGACGAGTTCGAGGTTCTGCGCAGCGCAGAGCTGCTTCGCCTCGGTGAGGATGGTTTCCTTGCGCTCCTCGCGGTCGAGGATCACGCGGCCCTTGTTCTTGAGCACATTCTCATAGTCGTCGAAGCGGCGGACCTGATACGGGCCGCGGCCCATGACGCGGTGGCCTTCGGTCCAGTTGGACGACTTGATGCCTTCGATCTCGAACGGGACGATCTCGCCGTCGAACGTGCAGAGGATGCGGCTGATGGGGCGGACCCAGCGGAGGTCTCCTGACCCCCAGCGCATCGACTTGGGCCAGTGGAACCCGCGGATGATCTGCGGCACGAGTGCGGCGATGACGTCTGCCGTCTGCCTGCCCGGCTTGCGCACGTGCGCGACGTAGACCTTGCCCTTCTTGGGCACGTCGTGGACGTGCGCCTGGGAGATGTCCGTGAGGCCGGCCTTCTTGAGGAAGCCCTGGATGGCGGCGTCGGGCGCGCCCTCCTTCGGGCCGATCACATCTTCGGTCACGTCCGCCGACTTGACCGGCAGGCCCTCGACCACGGCGACGAGACGGCGGGGGCCAGAGAAGCCCTTGATTCCTTCCGGAAGCAGGCCGGCGGCGGTAAGGCCGTCCATCAGCGCTTTCTCGAGGTCGCCCTGAGCCTTCGCCTGCATGCGGGCCGGGATTTCCTCGGACAGGATTTCGAGCAGAAGCTGGGGCATTTGGCCTTGTTCGCAGTCGCGGAATTCGCTGCGTCAGTGCAGCGGAACGGGCCGAATTGCAAGCATCCGGCGGGGGCTGTTCGGGGATGTTGCCGGATACGCGGAAATAGGGCCCTCCTAGCCGGGCGCAAACGGGGAAATGGTGATGCGGAAAACGGTTCTGGCGGCGGCGGCCATGCTCGCAACCGGCCTATCCGCGCCCGCCTTTGCTCAACCGGGGGCCCAGCAGGCGGGACAACCTCCCGTGCAGGACAAGCACTGGAGCTATATCGTGCTGGCGGACGGCGTGATCGGCTGGCAGGACGGCGCCATCACCCGGGATACCCCGGCGAATACGGCGCGGGTTGCGACGTTCTTCTATTACAATACGCCCAACGAACTGCCGTCCTTCGCCCAGCTGGAGGTCGTGTCGTCGTCATCGGAAGCGGGCGGAACCTACGACTTCGAAAGCCGCATCGTGACCTATGCCTGCGGCGGCAACACGCTGGTGAACGAGAAGGGGCTGTTCTTTTCCATCGTTGGCGACAGGCCCAAGAGCGTCGCGACGAGCGAACAGCAGCCTTATGAGCATGTCTCAGCCGATATCGACGCGACGATCCGGAAATCCGTGTGCGAAGGGGTGAACCCGGCCGATGCGGCCACGGCCAAGGGCATTGGCGATCTGATCAGCATCGCCGTGACGCTGGAAAAGTCGGCGGCGGCCGCCGCGCAAAAACAGTAGCAACGCTGCCGCTACGGAGGGCCTCGCTTCGTTTCTTTCGCGGCGCTAATTCTTGGGCATGACGCTCACATTCGATTTCCATTTCTCGTTCCGTTCGCCCTACTCCTATCTCGCCATGCCGATGATCGAGGCGTTGCAGAAGCAGTATGACGCGCGCGCCAACATGCGGATCGTGCGGCCGATCGCAGTGCGCATTCCGGGCTTCTTCCAGAAGGTGAACCCGCTGTGGCCGCCCTACCTGATGCGGGACACATATCGCATCTCGGAGATGAACGGCATTCCGTATCGCTGGCCGCGGCCGGATCCGATCGTGCAGGATCGCGAGACGCGCGACGTGGCGAAGGACCAGCCCTATATCATGCGTGTGAGCCGGCTCGGGGCGCTGGCGACCGAACGCGGCAAGGGTTTCGAATTTGTCCGGACGGCGAGCCACCTGATCTGGTCGGGCGAAACGGACAACTGGCACGAGGACGGCAAGCTGGCCGCCTGCGCCAATGCAGTTGGGCTGGACGGGGACGGGCTGGAGCGGGACGCGGCGGCGGAAGCCGCGCGTCTCGACAAGATCATTGAGGCGAATGAGGAAGGCCAGACGACGGCGGGCCACTGGGGCGTACCGCTGTTCGTGTTCGAGGGCGAACCGTTCTTCGGACAGGACCGGATCGACCATCTGGTCTGGCGGATGAAGAAGCAGGGGCTGAAGGAACGGTAGTTATTTCGGCGCCGGGTCGGGGCTCGCTTCAAACAGCGGGCGCATGAAATCCTGCTGCAGCTGGTCAAGGCGCGGCAGGAGAATGCGCGTAGTGTAGTGGCCGAGCAGTTTGTCGCCGCGCCAGAACGCCCAGTCGGTGATCTGGTTCTCCTGAATATCGACGACGGCGCCCTTCTCGAGCGTGCCGAGATAGCGTGGCTTGATGGAGAGCTCGCCAATGATCTTGTCGGGAGCCTTGGCGATGTTGTCGAGCCAGACTTCCTCGGCGCCGGGCTGGCCGTCGCGGCGCGCCAGGGCCGCCTTCACTGAGAAGTCGAACTCGTCGACCTGCGGGGCAAGGAAGTGCTCCCAGAAGTAGGGAAGCTGCGCGCGGGCCTTCGCCGTTGCTTCGGTGAGGTTCTGCTGGAATTTTGCTTCTTCCGCAGCCGGGCTGTCCGCCTCCCCGCCCGAACAGGCGGCAAGCAGGAGCGCGAACGGCAGAAGCAGCCGGCGCATTACAGCTAGTTCGGCGCGGCGGGCGCGGCCGGGTCCTTGAGCTTGATCTCGTAGATCTTCGGCCAGTACTTGCCCGTGACGAAGATGCGGTCGCCGGCGGCGTCATAGGCGATGCCGTTGAGGACATCGACATTGTGGGCGCCCTTGTCTTCCTTCGTCAGGAGGCCGGCGAGATAGACGACGCCCTTCACCTCGCCCGTGGCCGGGTCGATGCGGACGATGCGGTCGGCCTGGAAGATGTTCGCCCAGATCTCGCCCTTGATGAATTCGAGCTCGTTGATCTGGTCGATGGGACGGCCGTTCATCTTGACGTCGATGCGGCCGGTCTCAGCGAGTGTCGCAGGATCGAGCACGCGGATCTGCGCGGTGCCGTCGCTCATGTAGATCTTCGATCCGTCAGTGGTGAGCGCCCAGCCTTCGCCGGGATAAGTGAACTCGCCGGTCTGTTTCAGCGTCGCGCGGTCGAGGATGAAACCCTTCTGATTCTTCCAGGTGAGCGAGACGATCTTGTCGGGGAGGACGACGATGCCCTCGCCGAAATACTGCTTGTCGACGTCGTGCTGCTGCTGGACCTGGCCGGTGGCGAGATCGACCTTGCGCACCCAGGACGTGCCTTCCATGCCGGTGCTTTCGTACATCGCGCCGTCGACGAACTGCAGGCCTTCGGTGAAGGCGGCAGGATCGTGCGGATAGGAGGCGACCACGGTGTAGCCGTAGACGGGCACTTCCGGGGGGGCGGCGGCTGCGGCCGGCTTGGATGCCGGCGCGGGCGAGCACGAGAAGGCGGCGAGGAAAGCCGTGGCGAGGAGAATTCTCATCATCATTCGCCTTCTCTAGCTTGGCGTGCGGCTCTTCGCCAGCGGATCAATAGCATGCGCCCGCTGCGTGTGCAGCGGGCGCTTTCAGTTACCGGAAATGCAGGCGAAAGCCCTAGTTCTGCGCAGGGGCCGGCGCAGGCTGGCGCGGACCGGACGGCGCATGTTGCGGCAGTTTCGGCGGGGAGCCGATCAGGCCGTCGGGACGCGCCTTTGCCAGCATGCGCTGGTAGGCGGGGCGTTCTTCAATCTTCTTCTTCCAGGCCGTGATCACCGGGAAGCGCGTCTTGTCGACGATGTTGAGCTCCATCGCGAAATTGAGCGGGAACACCATCATGATATCGGCCGCCGAAAACTCGGCGCCGCCGAACCACGGATGCGTCTTGAGATAGTCTTCCGCGAACTGCACCTCGGCTTCGGAGTCGACCAGCGGCGAGCGCTGTTTTGGCGGATTGGTCATCCACACGCGATAATCGGCGATGACGCGCGAGGCGAGCGAGCCTTCGGCGTGGTGCATCCAGATCATGTGCTGGCCGTAGTCGGCGCTGGCGAGCGCGGGCGTCAGCTTGCCGGGCGCGTAGCGGTTGATGATCGTCTCGATGATCGCGCCGCTTTCGGTCATGACTTCGTTGCCGATGGTGACGGTCGGCGCGACCGGCATGCCGGGGTTGACCGCGCGGATGGCGGCCATCGACTTGGCAAGGTCGCCGCGCGTGAACACGAGCTTGTAGGGAAGGCCCAGCTCTTCCATCAGCCAGACGATGCGTTCGGAACGCCGGCCTTCGAGGTGGTAGATCGTGATCTCCGGCATCGCCATCGCGGCAGGCGCAGATGGCGCGGTAGCCGTTGCAGTCGTCGAGCAGGCGCCGAGGAAGGCGAGCGCGGCGCAGGCCGCAAGAAGGCGTTTCATGAAGACTCCCTGTGATTTGTCCCCGGCCTAGCATGCGGAATCCGGCGCCACGAGACTTACGCGAGGGGAACAGGAAGATTTCGCGAGAGGGCTTGCCATCAACACGGAATGTTGTTTATTTACGTTGTAAATAATAAACGGCTGATCATGAGCAGCACATCGCGAGAGAAAACAGAGCGCCCCGTCTATCCGACCTGGATCAGGTCGGGGCGGATCGTGATGTTCTGGTCGCTTGCGGTTGCGATTTTCGTACTTGGGCTTGCTGCTGCGATCGTCTGGCTGCCGGCGATCGCAATCTGTGCGCTGGCGCTTCCGTTCTTCTATATCGCGGTTGTTCTCACCTGGACGTCGCACCGACTCGGGCCGAAGGGCGACAATGTTCAGGGGAAAATCCACCAGCTGCTGATTGATGCGGTCGGCGCCGATGGCCGTTTGCTAGATGTAGGATGCGGCAGCGGGCAGCTTCTCATCCATTTCGCCAAGGCGGCGCCGGGCGATTATGTCGGTCTCGATTACTGGGGATCGGACTGGGAATATTCGCGCTCGCAGGCCGAACGGAATGCGGCGCTGGAGAATGTCGGCGGCCTCAGCTTCCAGCGCGGCAGCGCATCCAGGCTGCCGTTCGAGGATGCCAATTTCGGGCGGATTGTCAGCTCCCTGACCTTCCATGAAGTGCGGGACGTCAAGGACAAGACGGCAAGCCTCACCGAAGCGATGCGCGTGCTCGAGCCGGGCGGGCGGTTTGCCTTCATCGACCTGTTCGACGATCCGAAATTCTACGACGGACGCCAGAAGGTGCTGGATGCGATCACGCGCAGTGGCGGCAGGATCGACAGGGCCCGCAGCCTGTCGCAGGTTCTCGATCTGCGCTTTCCGCTCAATCTCGCGAAGGTTCTCAAATACGCAGTGTTCGTGAGCGGCGTGAAGCCGCTCGCGGCAGAACAACAACAGGCGCGATCCGCCGCTGTTTGAAGGGAAGACCATGGCAACGTTCAGGGACAATCTGCTGGCCGGCAAGACGGCGTTCGTGGCGGGGGCGTCGAGCGGCATCAATCTCGGCATCGCGACGCGGCTGGCGCAGGCAGGAGCCAAGGTGACGATCATCTCGCGCTCGCCGGACAAGATCGAAGCGGCGGCGCAATCGATCCGCGACACCGGCGCCAAATGCATCGGCATCGCGCAGGACGTGCGCGACCATGACGGCGTTGGGAAAGCGTTTGCGCAAGCCGTGGAAGCTCACGGCGAGATCGACATTCTTGTGTCGGGCGCGGCGGGCAACTTCGTCGCGCCGTTCAATGGCATCTCGTACAACGGCTTCCGCGCGGTCATCGATATCGACCTTGTCGGCACCTACAATGTGATGAAGCAGGCCTTCCCCCACCTGCGCAAACCCGGCGCGAGTTGCATCAACATCTCGGCGCCTCAATCGCTGCACCCCTACCCGATGCAGGCGCATGTGTGCGCGGCGAAGGCCGGCGTCGACATGCTGACGCGGACGCTGGCGATGGAATGGGGCTCGTCGGGCGTGCGCGTGAACTCGATCATCCCTGGCCCGATCGCCGACACCGAGGGCATGGCGCGCCTGGCGCCTACGCCGGAGGCGCTGGAGATGAGCAAGAAGTCGACGCCGCTGAAACGCCTCGGCACCAAGGATGAAGTCGCGGATCTCGCGATGTTCCTCGTCTCGGACGCAGCCGCCTACATCACCGGCGGCATCATTCCGTGCGATGGCGGCATGTCGCTGATGGGCGTCGGCCGCGTGGGCGGTCAAGGCTAGATTGAAGGGCTAGATATTGTCCGGCTCGGCGACGGTGCGTTCATTGAGGACGCCGTCGCCGGTGTTCACGACTTCGGACTTCTCGAACAGGACGACCTGGCATTCTCCGCCGAGGGCTTCGGGTTTGTGCTCGGTTCCTTTCGGAACGATGATGAAGGCGCCCGGGCCGATATCCTCGTGGCGATCGCGGAAGTGCATGCGCAGGACGCCGCCGACGACGAGGAACATCTCGTCCGCGTCCGCATGATGATGCCAGTGGAATTCGCCCTCCAGCCGCACGAGGCGGACATCGTGGTCGTCGACGCGCCCGACGCGCTTGGGGCTCCAGGGCTCGGAGAACAGCGCGAACTTTTCGGCGATGGAGACGGGGCGCGGCGTCATCACGGCTCCTGCGAGAACGGTCCTAGTTCGAGACCAGGGCGTTTAAGCGATCGATCTCGCACATCGAATAGCGGCCGGCATCGCGGGCGTAGTTATTCAGCGCATCTGCGTAGGCGCCGACGGCTTCGTTGGTGAGCCGGATGGCCTTGTTGTAAGCGACAATCGAGGCATTGAACTGGTCCGCGACCGCCTTCGAGCAGATGTTCTTCGCCGCACAAGCGGGGGTGGCCGGCTTGGTTGGCGGCGTGATGATCACGCGCGCCGGCACGGCCGCAGGCGTGCATTCGGCCGGTGGATTATCCTGAGCGATGGCGGCCGAGCCGCACATGAGCATTGCCGCGAGAACCAGTCCTGCCGGGATACGCATGTCCTCTCCCCCCTTTTTACAGTCACGACCATGCGGGAGCTTGATGTGGGAAACAAGACTGGCGCGGATGCGTTGGAACAGGATGAACGCATCCTCTCCTTTGCCGCCGGAAGAACCTCTCCCGACGCCCGTTCCTCCCGGACCAGAGCCGGAACGAGACCCCGTCGCGCCGCCGACGCCGCGGCCCATCGAGATTCCGCCAGATCCGGTGAGCGATCCGCCAGCCTCACCGAAACCGCCGCCGCCTGTTACGGCTTGAACAGCGTGTCGTGCACGGTGCGCGGTTGGGGCGGCGGAGCCGGCGCGGGTTTCGGCTTCGGCTTACGCGCGTGCGTCACGATGTCGAGAATGATGCGGCCGGCCAGGGCGGTCGCCAGGGGCGCGAAGGCCAGCAGCAGCGAAGGCGCGCTCATCCTCTGGGAGAATCCCAGGCCGAGCAGCAGGAATGTCGCCATCACGTAGAAGCCGAGGATGACCAGCCTGATGGGACGGCCGACGAAACGCTTCCATCCCATCGCCACGCCGACAGCCAGCCACCAGTAGAAGCCGATCGCGAGCCAGCCCGTCCATCCAAGATCGAACTGCCCGATCGAGCCGACAATCGCCACATCGGCCGCGATGCAGGCGAGGCCGAGAAGGTGGAGCAGGATGAACCAGAACAAACGCAACATCACGCGGAGTATGGCACGCTATTTCGGGGCTTCGCAGCGTTTTTCAGTGAACGCCTTTCGCAGCGCCGTGAAGTCGGCGACGTAGCGCGTCTGGAAGACTTCGTCCGCCGGAAAAGTCAGCGTCGCTGTCGCGATCTTCGTTTTGGCGAGCTTGTTGTTGTAGAAATTCAGGGTGGCGTCGTAGAAATCCACGACCATCTGCTTTCCTGGGCTGATCGCCGCGCGCCACGCGTCCTCGATTTCGATCTCCTCATCTTCATCGCCCCCTTCGGAGAACCAGTAAAGCTTTCGTGGGCTGCTGAAGGCAAAGTCCAGCGGACGCGCGAAGCCATCGCGCGCCTGACCGTCCTTGAGCTTGGTGATCACGTCACGCTCGCCCATCTCCTTGTCGACCTTCAGTTCGACGCCGATCGACTTCACCATGTCCTTCTTCAGGAAGAAGCGCGGCCAGTCGATATCGAACCCGGCCATGTCCGTGGCGACGGAGCCGGGCTGCATCCAGTCCTTGCCGTCGACCGATTTGCCAGTGCGGTAAATGTAGAGCCCTGCCTTGCCATTGTCCTTGAAGGTGTAACCCAGCGCCTTGGCCGCGGGATCGATCTTGAGATCGAACAGGCGCGGGCCCTGCCAGTAGAGAACGGAATTTGCGGCGATGCCGTTGATGGTCGCCGAGGCGAAGCTTTCGAGGCCGCCGTCCTTGCGGGTGATCTTGCACGGCTGAGCCAGCGCGGGCGATGCGCTCGCAAGAAGAGCAGCGATTGTCAGATACCGGATCATGTCCACCCCCGTGGCTCGATGATCGACAATAGCGGATCGGGAGAAGGCTATAAAGAGAGACGGCGCAGCACCGCCTCTACGACAAGCACGCCTGCTGCGCCCGCCGCGTAGGCAAAGAAGTCGGCCAACTCGAAGCCGTAGCCGAGGATCGTGCGTGCGATCGCGTTGTTGGCGAGGCCTATATGGTCAAGCACATGGAGATATTGGGCTGTCTCGACGGCGCAGGCGATGGCGTAGCTGATCGCGAGCGCGGACCAGAGACGCAGCGGGGTAACGGCGCGAAGACCGCAATAGACGAACGCGACCGCCAGCGCATCGCCAACATAGGGGCGGACGAACGTGTCGCGCACAAACAGGGCGATCAGCACTTCGATGACGAACAGGCCGAGCGCGCAAACTGCGTAGATGCGCCGGTTCATGCGCTCTGGGATTTTTCCCAGGCCTCTGCACTGCCCTTCGCCAGGTCGCGGACGCGGGCGATGAAGCTCTGGCGCTCGGTAGGTGAGATAACGCCGCGGGCGTCGAGCAGGTTGAAGATGTGCGAGGCCTTCAGCGCCTGCTCGTAGGCGGGAAGCGGCAGCGGCTTTTCGAGGCCAAGGAGTTTCTTGCAGACCTTCTCGCAGTCGCTGAACCAGCGCTGGAGTACTTCGGTGTCGGCGTGCTCGAAATTGTAGGCGGACTGCTGCTGCTCGTTGGCGAGATAGACGTCGCCATAGGTCAGCGGGAATTCCGACTGCGGATCGTTGAACGGCAGGTCGTAGACGCGGTCGAGGCCGAACACGTACATGGCGAGACGTTCGAGGCCGTATGTGAGCTCGCCCGAGACGGGGCGCACGTCGAGGCCGCCGACCTGCTGGAAGTATGTGAACTGCGAGACTTCCATCCCGTCGCACCAGACTTCCCAGCCCAGACCCCAGGCGCCGACAGTGGGGTTCTCCCAGTCGTCCTCGACGAAGCGAATGTCGTGGACAGTGGGATCGATGCCGATCTCGTAGAGGCTCTCAAGATAGAGATCCTGGATGTCAGGCGGGTTCGGCTTCAGGATGACCTGGTACTGGTAATAGTGCTGCAGCCGGTTCGGGTTCTCGCCATAGCGGCCATCCTTCGGGCGGCGCGAGGGCTGCGGATAAGCGGCGTACCAGGGCTTCGGCCCGAGCGCGCGCAGCGTCGTCGCCGGGTGCAGCGTGCCCGCGCCCACTTCCATGTCGTAGGGCTGGAGGATCGCGCAGCCCTTGGACGACCAGTAAGCCGACAGCTTCAGGATGATCTCCTGGAAGCTTTTCGGTTTGACGATCTCGCGCTTCAGGACGGCGGGTTTGGCGGGCATGCGTGTCTCCTGCGCCTCTCCCTAGGGTCAGTCTCCCGACTTGTCATCCCGGCCCACGATGACCGGACGAGCCCCGCGGGAATCAACACTCGGTTAAGCCATCTGCGGCATTTATGCTAATAGCATATACCAAGGATGACACATCATGCTTGCCGCATTCAAACCCCGTCCTGTTGCCTCTCCCGTCCTCCCCGCTCTTCCGCCCGCGCCGAGCCGCGATGTCTCTGGCATGATCAACGCGATCGACCGTGCAATGGCTGTCATCGAGTTCAATCCGGATGGGACGATCATCACCGCGAACGCCAATTTCTCGTCCGCCATGGGCTACGCGCTCGACGAAATCCAGGGAAAGCACCACCGGATTTTCGCCGAACCGGCCTATGGCGCGAGTGACGATTACCGGCGCTTCTGGGAGCGGCTGAACCGGGGCGAATACGTTGCCGGCGAATTCAAGCGTTTCGCCAAAGGCAATCGCGAGATCTGGCTGCAGGCCAGCTACAACCCGATCATGGACGGTTCGGGGAAAGTCGTGCGCGTGGTGAAGTTCGCGACCGACATCACCGAGCAGAAATCAAAGATGATCGATGCGACGGGCCAGCTTGAAGCGATCAACCGCTCCCAGGCCGTCATCGAGTTCAATCTCGACGGCACGATCATCACCGCCAACCCCAACTTCTGCAACGCCGTCGGGTATGCCCTCTCCGACATCAAGGGCCGGCATCACCGGATGTTCGTCGAGCCTGCCTACGGCTCGAGCACGGAATATGCACAGTTCTGGGAAAGCCTGCGGCGCGGGGAGTTCCAGGCGGCGGAATACAAGCGCGTCGGCAATGGCGGGCGCACGATCTGGATCCAGGCCAGCTACAACCCGATCAAGAATGCTGACGGCGTACCCGTCAAGGTCGTGAAATACGCCACCGACATCACGGCGATGGTGGAAAAGCGGTTGCGCAACGAGAAACTGTCGGCCGAAATCGAACGCGACCTCTCAGGTATTGCCGAGAGCATCTCCAGCGTGTCGCGTCAGGCCAGCGAAGTGGCCGGCGCAGCGACACAAACCTCCGAAACCATCCAGAGCGTGGCGGCGGCAGCCGAAGAGCTGACGGCCTCGATCAACGAAATCTCTTCCAGCGTGGCCGCTTCCAAGACATCGGCGGACGAGGCCCATCGCCTGACGCAGGGCGCGGACGCCTCCACGGCGGCGCTGACCAAGACGGCCGAACAGATGACCGGGATCGTCGAGCTGATCGACGACATCGCCTCGCAGATCAACCTGCTCGCCCTCAACGCCACGATCGAATCGGCGCGCGCTGGCGAGGCCGGGCGCGGCTTTGCGGTGGTGGCGGCGGAAGTGAAGCAGCTGGCGGCTCAGGTTTCGGCGGCAACCAAGACGATCTCGAGCGAGATCCATGGCGTGCAGTCGGTGTCGGCGGATGTCGTTTCGTCCCTGAAAGCAATCCAGGGTTCGGTGACGGTGATCTCGTCCAGCATCTCGCAGGTCGCGGCTGCGGTTCAGCAGCAGTCATCGGCGACGTCGGAAATTTCGGCGACGATGCAGCAGGCGTCGACCTCGGTCACCTCGATCGACAAGGGCGTTGGCGCAATGGCGGGCGCAATGGCCTCAGCTTCCCATTCGACCGAGCAGGTGCGCGGCAACATGCAGATGCTGGTGAAGTAAGCGCGGGAAACGCGCTAGCGGCGGCTACCGTTCGGACGCACGGCCAGGATCGCGAGGATCGCGAAAGCGATGATCAGCGAAGCTGCCTGAATGATGACCTGCATAGCCGTGAACCTCGGTCCCGCGCGTTGATAACCACTTAAGCGCGCGGGGGCTCCGGCGCAGGATGCCCCGTCACTTTGTCGCAGGACGGCGCAGCCACGAGCAGACGCTCGCCGCGGAATGAGTCAGCGATGGGGCGAGAGCCGGGCGCAGCTGCGGTCAGGTCTTCTTGTCGCTCGCATCGTCGCGAGGTGTGTTCCGACGGGCACGGTGGTCATCGAGCCGGCGGATCACCACTTCGTGTGGCGTTTCTTGGTTCGGTTCGCCATCGGATGGCGGCGGCTTGCCGCCGAAGCGGGCGCGGATGGCGGGCGTGATCAGGATCACGATCACCAGCGCCAAGAGGAAGATAAAGATCACGCCGCCCATGGCGGTCTATCTCCATTCCAGCGCGCCGCCGTCGAAACAGGCGGCCGCCCTGGCCGAATAGGGCCCTCTGGCGGCGTCATGCAGCGCCAGTCCATCATATAGGGTCACCGGCCCACGGCGCAGCCCCTTTCGTGCACGCACCAGGATACGGCCTGCCTCGGCCCCCGGCGTGGGGCGGATGGGCAACACTTCGATTTCACCGGCCCGGGAGTTCAGCAGTTCCAGCAGGTCAGCCAGCACAGCCGCACGGTGGATCAGCGTGATGCGTCCGCCGGGTTTGGTAATGTGATGGAGGAACAGGATCCAGGACTTGAGCGGGGTATCGGCGAGGTAGGCCGCTTCCTTGCCTGGACCGGGCGCGCGAACGGCGCCCGGCTCGAAGAAGGGCGGATTGGAGAAAGACTGGTCGTAGACGTTTTCCAGCGCGGAGGGCCGCTCGGCCACATCCTGCGGGCGGATGTCGACGCGCTCGGCGAAGCTGTTCGCGGCAATGCCCTGCCCGGCCAGGCCGATGGCGGCGGCGTCGCGCTCGAAGCCGGTGAAGTGGCAGCCCGGCAGCCGATGCGCAGCGCACAGCAGGGCTGCCCCGGCGCCGCTGCCGGCCTCGGCCAGCGACTGACCCTGTCCGGCAGACAAGGAGGCTGCGAGCAGCACCGCGTCCATCCCCGCGCGATAGCCCCGGGCAGGCTGAACGACTGTGACGGCCCCTGCAAGGAAGCGGTCGTAGGTGACCAGGTTGTCGATCACACGTCCTCCGCCGGGTCTTCGGCTGGAAGGTCGTGCGGGACGTCAAGCTGCTTCAGGACGTCCTTCGCCTTGCCCTCGTATTCGTCGGGGACGAGAACGCGGCGCTCGAAGGCGAGAATCCCGCCCTCGGCCGCCGCCATGAACCGGTCCGCCACGAAGGGATGGCACCCCGCCTGTTTCAGCAGGACCATCGCGTAATCGAGCCTGATCGGATTGTTGGTTCTGAGGACTTCGATCATTTTCGCGACAACTTGCCACGCCGTTGGCGAGGGTCCCAATTCCTATTTCTTGACCAGCTTCTCACGCGGCGAATATCGTATATTAGCTGCGACCTAGGAAGCGGTTGGAAAGCGCTAAAGGATTGGAATTGGCCGGTTACGCCGAAATCCAGACGCAAGCGTCCCCGCCTGCAACGCCGATGGACCGGCTGGTTGCACTCCTTGGCCCCGAGCTGGCCGAGGTTGAGCGGATCCTGGCCGAACGCTCCGCCAGCCCCGTCGCCACCATTCCCGATCTTTCCGGTTACCTCATCGCGGCGGGCGGCAAGCGCCTGCGTCCCGTTCTGACACTCGCCTCCGCGCGCGCCGTGGGCGGCCGTGGCGGGGAGGCTGTCTGCAAGCTCGCAGCGGCAGTGGAGTTCATCCACACGGCCACCTTGCTCCATGATGACGTGGTCGACGACAGCGACCTGCGCCGCGGCAAGGCGGCGGCGAAGAACGTCTGGGGCGCTTCGGCCTCGATCCTTGTCGGCGACTTCCTGTTCGCGCGCTCGTTCACGCTGATGACCGAGACCAAGGACCTTCGCATCCTCGACATTCTCAGCCGCGCCTCGTGCGTGATCGCGGAAGGCGAGGTTCGCCAGCTTGCAGCGATCGGCAAGACCGACCTTCCCTTCAACGAATACATGGCGATCGTCGAGGCGAAAACCGCGGCGCTGTTCGAAGCCGCCGCCCGCGCCGGCGCGTGCACGGCCACGAACGACGAGACCATCTCCGACGCGATGGGCGAATACGGCCGCCGTCTCGGCCGCGCCTTCCAGATCGTCGACGACCTGCTCGACTATGGCGGGCTCACCTCGGTGATCGGCAAGTCCGTCGGAGACGACTTCCGGGAAGGCAAGCTGACCCTGCCCGTGCTTTACGCGCGCGAAGCAGCGGATGCCGCCGACCGCAAATTCTGGGACCGCGTGATGGGCGAACGTGTCCAGCACGAGAGCGATCTTGCTCACGCCATCCACCTGATCCGTTCGTCCGGGGCCGCGGAGCGCACGCTGGAAACAGCGCGTGTGGAATCAGCCGCGGCGCAAGCCGCCCTCGCCCGCGCGGCGCGCGGCGCGTTCCATGATGATCTGGCCGAACTTGCCGATCACTGCGTCAACCGGGCGTTCTAGTCTTTCGGCGCAATCAGCTTGAAGAGCGCATCAACCGCGGGCGAACGTCCGCCCGTGCAATCGCCTGTCTCGCGGAAGCTGAACTCCCGCCCATCGACATAGCCCGTGATGCTCACGTTTCCGCCGCCGGAGCCGCAGATCATATAGAGACTGTCATAGGCGGCGAGCTTGCGCAGTTGCCGGATTGCCTGCGCCGCGACCGGCGTTGCTTCACGCTCGCGATGCGTCACCTTAAAACGCCGGCTGCTTCCGCCCGACAGATCATAGCGTTCGATCGCGGCCGGCGTGACGACGACGCCGGACGCTGCAGTTTCCGATGCTGACAGGATGCGGAGTTCCGGCAGACCGGTCGCGCCGAGCGGCTGAAGACCAGCGGCCTGTTCGAACTGCTCTTCCGGGGTGAGCGATCCGAACTCGCGCGGATCGAGCGCCATCGCGCGCGGCATCATCAGAAGCGCCAGCACGAGGACAAGCAGCAGCAGGAAGTTGCCGACGACATAAATCTGCGAAGGCAGACGCTCTTCCATGTGGGAAGGCTACGCCCATCCGCGCGGGTCGAAAAGTTCACGCTCAGGGAATGTTGGCGCCGACCAGGCCCGCCTCGACGCCGGAACGGCGCACGCGCCAGTGGATCCAGGTGCTCACCAGCAGCAGCAGTACGAAGGCGATCGCCGGGACCTGCTGTCCCATGAGCGTTGCGATGACGGCGAACACGGCGGCGTTGATCGCCCACACGGCGTGGACCAGCGAGACCTGCCAGTGCTTAAGCCCCGCCTTGATCGCGATCTGGTAGGTGTGGTCGCGGTGCGCAACGAACAGTTTCTTGCCGTGCTTGCTCCGCCAGGCGAGCGTCAGCAGTACGTCCGAGAGGAAGGGCAGCAGCAGCATCGGTGGCACGAACAGCAGGTCCGCTCTTGCCTGCACGAGCCTGAGGCCGAGCCCGCCAAGGATGGCGGCGGCGAAGAAGGCGCCCGCATCGCCGACGAACAGTTTCCCCGCCACGTTCCAGACGAGGAAGCCAGCAAGCGCGCCCGCCAGCGCGATGGACAGGAGCGCGACGTCCCATTCCCCCACCACGGCGCTGCAGATCGACAGGCCGAGAGCGGCGATGGCGGCCATGCCCATGGCGAGCCCGTTGGCGCCATCCATGAAATTCACCGCGTTGAGGAGGACGATCAGCCACGCCATGGAGCCTGCGATCGCAAGCGGCAGTGGCAGGACAATCATTGCGCCGGGCCAGAGCCCAAGCACATCGGCCCGTACAAAGGCGGAAACAGCGGCAGCCGTCGCAATGAGCAGCGCGAGCTTCAGCACGGCGCGGAGGTTGAGAATATCGTCGGCAAGGCCGATCAGCAGGGCCGCGATGGCGCCCCCGCCGACGGCAAAGATCGTCTTGTCGAGGTTCCAGTCGGTAAGTTCGGTAATCGAGACGACGGCAAGGGCGGTGGAGATCGCAACCGCGACGCCGCCCGACGTCGGAATGGGAACGGCCTGCGTTTTCCTGGCCTCGGTCGGCGCATCCATGATGCGTAGCGAGATCATCACCCGGCACAGGATGAACGACGGAATCGCAGCCAGCGCGAAAGCAAGCAGGAGACGAATAGGCTCGGCCATGCGCGACTGGCTAGCGCAAGTTGCGGGCGCGGCCTAGTTCATCGTGGCGGCGGACGATCCCCGGAAGGTCGTGGCGCGTACCCAGTATTTGCGCTTCTTGTCGGCGATCACGCGGGCGGCTGCTTCGGCCGAGGCGTCGTCTTCGAACAGTCCGAAGCAGGTCGGCCCGCTGCCGGACATGCGCGCAAGCAGGCATCCAGGTTGCGACTGGATCAGCTGGATCACCCGGCCGATCTCGCCGCAGAGCGCAATAGCCGGGGTCTGCAGGTCATTGCGATAGCTCGCCAACCCGCTGGCGATGGAGGCGACGTCGTTCCCCCATGGCGGATCGGTTTCCCGGAAGGCCCGGTTGGCGCCGAGTTGGTCAAGCCGGTCGAACACTTTCCGCGTTTCCAGAGCGATCCCCGGATTGACCAGCACGGCGGGGAGATCGGGCGCGTTCACGTCGATCAACCGCTCGCCCGTGCCTCGCATCACCAGCGGGCGCAGGCGCACGCAGGCGGGAACGTCCGATCCCAGCTGGATAGCGAGGCGCTCGAGAGCTGCTTCGCCGAATTCGATGCCCCACATCTCGTTGAGAACATGAAGGGCCGCCGCCGCGTCCGACGATCCGCCTCCTACCCCGCCGGCGATCGGCAACTCCTTGTGCAGCACCAGCGAGGCGCCTAGACCGCCTCGCTCGCACGCATCGCGCAGCGCCATGGCGGCGGCGAGCGTCAGGTTGTTGGGGGCGTTCTTCAGCTGCTTGGCGCCTGGCCCCTCGACGCCCAGCGTCAGCTGGGGCGCAGGGCGCGCTGAAATGCGATCCGCCGCGCGCGTATCGGCGAACACCACGAGGCTATCGAGCGGGTGCAGCCCGCCCGGCCCCGGCGGGCCGACATGCAGGTAGAGGTTCACCTTCGCCGGCGCCCAGGCCGTGGAGAAGTTTGCGCGATTGGGAGACAGGCTCATGGCCGCGAAGCTAGACTCGCAGCCGAAGCCGCTGGCAAGCCCTTGTCGAGCTTGCCGCGCAGAGATTGTTCCCGTGTGGGATCGGGTTTGCGCGCCAGCGCGGCCGCCCATTGGTAACGGGCCTCCGCTTCCCGGCCCACGCGCCAGTAGGCGTCGCCCAGATGATCGAGCACTTCGGTATCGGTCGGCGACAGTTCTGCGGCGCGCTCCAGCGCCTCCACGGCTTCTGGATACTGGCCGAGCCGGTAATGCGCCCAGCCAAGGCTGTCGAGGATGTAGCCCTGATCAGGACGCGAGGCGGCGGCCTTGCGGATCAGGGCCATGCCTTCCTGTACCCGCTCGCCGCGATTGACCCACGCGTAGCCCAGAAAGTTCTGCAGCTCCGGCCGGTCTGGCTCGATGGCCAGGGCGGCCATCGCATCGGTCTCGGCGCCCTTCCAGTCGCCGGCGGCGTTGCGCACAGTTGCTCGCGCGAACAGCACCTGCCAGTCCGCTGCGCCCGCCGCCGCATCTGCGGCGACGACCTCGTCATAGAGTTTGATCGCGCGCTCATTGGCGCCGTTGATCCGATTGAGATCGGCTGCGCCCAACACAACGTCCCGGCGGCGTGACGAGACCAGCGCTTGATCAGCCGCCACCAGCGCCTCGCCGGGGCGCTCAAGCTTGTCGAGCAACCAGGCTTCCTGGATGCGGGCCTCGGCGCGCCAGGGCGAGTTCGCGTTGATCTCGCGTAGAACCTCGATCGCGTCTTCAAGCCGGTCCTGCTGTTCGAACGCATCGGCAAAGCGCATGCGTGCAGGCGCCAGTTCCGGATCAAGCTGCAGCGCCAGCGAATAGCGCAACGCCGCGATCTCCGGACTCGAACGCGCAATGCCGCCGGCGGAGACAAGGTAGATCACCATCGCCGCGCCCTGCCGCACCGAGAGTTTCGGATGCGGCACCGGTTGCCCGCTCTCCAGCAGGCCGAGAGCATAGTCCGTCGCGGAGCCAGGCCCGTGCTGATCGACTTCCTCGGCGATCGCCTTGCGCGCGCCTGCAAAGTCACTGCGCGACGCCAGCAGCCGTGCATTGAGCGCCGCAATGAGATCAGTCGACGCCAGCGGCAGGCGCTGCGCCTGTGCGAAGGCTTCGCTCGCCTTGTCGTCGCGGCCACCCGACATGAGCACAAGCCCCTGCACCGCCGCCTGCTCGCCCGCCATCGCGCGCCGGGGCGCAATCGCCGCCAGCACCCCGAGACCCTTGTCGATATTCTCCTGCGCCGTGAGCCATGCCGTGAGGAAGCCGGACAGGTCGGCATTGATCGCGCCGAGATTGGACGTCTTCAGCCGCTGCAGGGCGGACTTCACATTCCCCGCGCCGATCTCGCTGACGATAAGCGCCAGTTGCGCGCTCGGGGACGTTGCAGAAACGGAAGGATTTGCCGCCGCGGCCACGCGTATTGCCTCGCGCGCATCGCCCGAAGCCAGCGTCGCAAACGCCGCGCGCTCAAGCAGGGTGGCGTCGGTTGGCGCATTGCCGAAGGCGCGGCGGTAGTATGCAGCAGCGGCAGAGGGATCACCCGCCATGCCGGCGTAGCGCGCAGCGATAAAGTCCTGGTACTCCTGCTGCGTGCGGTTGGCCTCATCCTGCAGGCGCAGGTCATTCATCATGCCCTGGGAGAACCATGGCGGCAGCGCAGAACTCGAAATGCAGCCGCTGAGCCCGAACGCGAAACCAGCAGCTATCGGCGCCCGGAGACCGGACCACAGTTTTCCTGACCACATGCATCGCATGCTGCCCCAGCCCTTCCCGGCCTTCAACAGGCGAGAGCGGCGCTGCGTTGTCGCGTGGCTAACCCCGGGGAACCTTCGGAGGGACCTAGATATCGCTGGTTCCGCTGGTGTCCTTGTTGAGGGGAACTTCCGGCGTGTCGCGCTTCACGGGCGCGGGTGTGGTGAGCCCGTCCTTCAGCTTCTGTTCGATCCTCGCAACGCCGTCATTCGGCGGATAGGCGGCGAGCGCATCCTTCCAGTACTTACGGGCGTCGTCTTGCCGGCCAAGCCGCCACTGGATGTCGCCCATATGGTCTGAGAGCTCCCAGTGCGCAAATGGCTCGTAGGCCTCGAGCGCCATCTCGATGAAGCGACCAGCCTCGCGGAAGTCGCCATACTGGTAGTAGGCCCAGCCGATGCTATCGAGCAGGTTCGGCTCGTCAGGCGTCAGGCGGATTGCCTGCTTCAGCAGCTTGAAACCTTCGTCCAGCTCCGCCTGGTTCGCATAACCGTCGATCAGCGAGTAGCCGAAATTGTTCATGAGGCCGGTGTCATCGGGCGCTTCCACCAGCATGTGGCGCATGATGTCGAGGCCCTCGCTGCGCTGCGGTCCCTCGACCAGCATCGAAGCGAGAAATTGCTGCGTGGTCTGATCGTCCTGGATCGCGCGCGCAGCACGGGCCGATGCGACCGCGCTGGCGACATCGCCCGCCTGAAGGTGCGCCTGCCCCGCGGTCATGTGCGCTGCAACCTGCTGGGTCGGGCTAAGCCCGCCCTGCTTCATCGCCTGCTCAACCAGCGCGAGCGCACGCTGCGTCTTGCTGGCGGTGGTCAGCGTGCTCGCGGCCTAAATCTTGGCTTCCGCGCTAGCGTCGATCTTCAGCGAGCGGTCGATCATCACCTCAAGCGTTTCGGGCGAACCAAGCTCGAGCGCGGCAAGACCGGCCGTGCCCAGCAGGAGCGACGTCTGCTCGCGCGGCGGATTCCCGATCTGCGCCAGGCGCAGCGCCGGTTCGAACTTGCCCTGCGCGTAGAGGCGGTTCACCTCGGAAATGCGGATGTCGCCATTGTCGGGGTCGAGCAGCAGCGCGCTCTGGCGGATGGAAGACAGCAGATAGTTGAACGGCGTCTTGCCGCCGCGTCCCGAGATGGCCGCCATGATGGCTTCCTGTTCGTCGATGACGTCGGCCTCATCGCCCAGCGCCTGCGCCATCGCCTGCTTGAGCGTGCGTGGCTTGTGGCGATCCTGTCCGGACTTCGCCTTCGCCAGCCTGTCCTCGACATAGGCATCACCCGGGGACGCAGCGAGCAGACGGGTCAGCAGCGCGACGGCTTCCTGGTCGCGATTGACGCCGCGCAGAAGTTCGGCCTGGCGCAGGGCGAGAAGGCGTTGCGCCGTGAAGGCGCGGGCGCGCGCGAAATAGGTGGGCTGTTCGGCCTCTTCCGGTTGGGGCGGATCGAACCGGTCTGGTGCTTCGTCATAGACAGCCAACGCGCCGGCGACATCGCCCAATCCTTCGGCCAGCAGCGCGCGATGGCCGAGCAGTGTCGCCGCCGGCAACAGGTTGCGCATGCGCGTGATCTCGCTCTGCGCATCGGCCGGGCGGCCGTTGAAGGCATAGACCCAGGCGCGCAGATGGTTGGCGCTCATCCAGTCAGGCGGACGGCGGCCCGACATCGCATCGATCGCAGCCTGCGCCGTCACCGCATCGTCCGCGGCAAGCGCATCGACGATCAGGAAGCCCCAGGCGCCGGCATTGGTCTTCTTCGCAAAGTCCTCGCGCACGCGGCCCATGAAGGCCGACATGTCGGCGGCCTCGATCATGTCATTGGCGCCGGGATAGTTGGCGAGGCCCTTGTCGTAGGGCGCAGTCGCCTTCGCCGCCGCCGAGACCGGCGTCGCGGGCGCAGCCTGCGCGGCCGGATCCTTCGGCGGCGCGTTCGGATCGGCTTCTGTCTCCACTTGAGGCTGGGCGAGCGGCTCAACCGCAGCCATCATCCGCTTCGGCGCCGCATCCTCGCGCGGTAGCGATCCGCATGTGTTGACAGGCTGCACGCCGCCCCCCGTGAACACATAAACCGTCCGGCATCCACCCGAAGCATCGCCGAACCCCGGCGCCCCGATCGCGGCGCACGCCGAGAGCACAGCGGTGGCCGAAGCCGCAAGGAACAGGCGGAATTTCGTATGTGTCATGGAGCGACGCTATCCGAAGGCAAGGACCGGCTCAACCGAGCCTCCCTGTCCAGTTGCGTCACATATTGGGGCGTGAAATGGGCGGAGGGCGAGCGCCTTTCGGGCGTTGCCCTCCACTTTATCCCTACATGTTCGGATAGTTTGGTCCGCCCCCGCCTTCGGGTGTGGTCCAGTTGATGTTCTGGTTCGGGTCCTTGATATCGCACGTCTTGCAGTGGACGCAGTTCTGCGCGTTGATCTGGAAGCGGGTCTCGCCCTTCTCCTCGATCCACTCGTAAACGCCCGCCGGGCAGTACCGGTTCGAGGGACCGCCATAGACGCCGAGCTCGCTCTTCTTCTGCAGTTCGGGGTCGGCCACCTTGAGGTGCGCCGGCTGGTCTTCGCCGTGATTGGTGAAGGAGAACGCAACCGACGTCAGGCGGTCGAACGAGAGAACGCCATCCGGTTTCGGATAGGCGATCTTCTTGTGCTTCGAGGCCGGCTCCAGAGACTTCGCATCTGTCTTCGTGTGCTTCATGTTGCCGAAGAACGAGAAGTTGCCGAACAGCGTGTTGACCCACAGGTCGAAGCCGACCAGCGGAATGCCGGGGAACGTGCCCCACTTCGACCACAGCGGCTTGGCGTTGCGGACCTGCTTCAGTTCCTTCTTCACCCAGCTGTTGTCGTAAGCCTCGGCATACGCCTTCAGCTCGTCGCCCTGGCGGCCATTGACCACCGCATCGAACGCCGCTTCAGCGGCCATCATGCCGGTCTTCATCGCGTTGTGGCTGCCCTTGATGCGCGGCAAGTTCACAAAGCCGGCCGAGCAGCCGATCAGCGCGCCGCCCGGGAAGGTCAGCTTCGGCACGGACTGGTAGCCGCCCTCGGTGATCGCGCGGGCGCCGTAAGAAACGCGCGTGCCGCCCTCGAGGAACTTCGCCACGTCCGGATGATGCTTGAAGCGCTGGAATTCCTCGAACGGCGAGATCCACGGGTTCTTGTAGTTGAGGTGGATCACAAAGCCGATCGACACATAGTTGTCGCCGAAATGGTAGAGGAACGAGCCGCCGCCCGTGCTGTTCGACAGCGGCCAGCCGAACGAGTGCTGCACATAGCCCTTCCGGAATTTCTCCGGCTTGATCTGCCACAGCTCTTTGATGCCGATGCCGAACTTCTGCGGCTGGCTATCCTTGTCGAGCTTGAAGTGGCCCATCAGCTTCTTCGCCAGCGAGCCGCGCACACCTTCGGCGATCAGCACATACTTGCCGTTGAGTTCCATGCCCGGGGAATAGTTCGGGCCCGGCTCGCCATTCTTTTCGATGCCCATCACGCCGGCGATGACGCCCTTGACCGAACCGTCCTCGCGCCAGGTGAGGTCGGACGCGGCAAAGCCCGGATAAATCTCGACGCCGAGCTCTTCGGCCTTCTTCGCCATCCAGCGCGTCACGTTGCCGAGCGAGCCGATATACATGCCATGGTTCTTGAGCGCCGGCGGCAGCAGGAAGTGTGGCAGCGTCACGCCTCCGCCTTCTCCGAGCCACAGGAACTTGTCTTCCTTGACCTCGGTCTCGAACGGGCAGCCTTCTTCCTTCCAGTTGGGAAACAGCTCGTTCATGGCCTTGGGGTCCATGACCGCACCCGAAAGGATGTGCGCGCCGACTTCCGAGCCCTTCTCCAGCACCACCACGGAGACGTCTTTCCCCGTCTCGGCGGCGAGCTGCTTGATGCGGATCGCAGCGGCGAGGCCAGCGGGACCAGCCCCCACCACGACCACGTCGAATTCCATGGACTCCCGCTCGACGGCCTCAGCTGTCATTATCCCGTTCTCCCAAGGCCTGCGGGAATCGTCCCCAAGGCGGAAATTCCATGTACGCAGGGCTAGTTAGCCTTAGGTTTCGCCCGCAACAAGATTGGAGAATCGACCCCCGTGACGCACCCCCAGGCCGCTTTGGCGCTAAAGGCGCTGGCCGATTTCTGGGCCGACATGGGCCTGGAGGAGGCGCGCGCGCTCAATATTCCCCGTCCGGCGGCGCCGCCCCGCCCCACAGCGCCCACACGGCAGGCCGAACGCCCCCCCGGAAAAATGGGAACCGGCGCGCGTCCTGAGCCCAAGCGCCTCAACAATAACCCCATCGCCGAAGCCCGCCGCCTCGCCGCTTCCGCTGCGACGCTGGGCGAACTCCGCGCCGCCGTGCAGGGCTTCAATGGCTGCGACCTCAAGAAGGCGTCCAAGAACACGGTCGTCTGCGATGGCGCCTTCGATGCCGACATCATGCTCGTGGGTGAAGCGCCCGGCGGGGAGGAAGACCAGATGGGCCTTCCCTTCGTCGGCCGTGCAGGCAAGCTGCTGGACAAGATGCTGGCGACGATCGGCATCACCCGCGCCGAGAACATCTACATCACCAACCTCATCTATTGGCGCCCGCCGGGGAACCGCGATCCGTCTCCGGTCGAGATGCAGATCTGCGCGCCCTTCCTCGCGCGCCAGATCGAGCTGAAGAAACCGAAGCTGCTGCTAACCGCCGGCAAGTTCGCGACGCAGGCGATGCTCGGTACGGAAGACGGCATCATGCGCCTGCGCGGCCGCAAGCTGCTCTACCGGCAGGACGGCCTGGCCCAACCGATCAGGTGCGTGCCCCTGCTCCACCCTGCCTACCTGCTCCGCCGTCCGGAGGACAAGGCAAAGGCCTGGGACGACCTCCGCACCATCGCTGCCATGTGCGACGAGCTGGGCATCAAGCGCGGACCGGCGTTGTAGCGGTCACATCGGGGACGAAGACATGCCGCAGACAGCCATCTTCCTGCCTGTCGCCGTGCTGGCCTTGTGGACGATCTTTGTACTGCTCCTCGTTCCGATCCGTCGCTTCGCCGCCGGCGCTGCGAAGAAAGTCACGCACGACGATTTCCGCCTTGGCGAATCCGCCAATGTTCCCGCCGAGGTCACCATCGCCAATCGCGCGTGGATGAACCTGCTCGAAGCGCCGATGCTGTTCTATGTCGCCTGCATCGTTCTCTTCGTGACGACAAACGCGGACCAGCCAACCATAGCGCTGGCCTGGGGGTATGTCGCCCTTCGCATCGTCCACACGCTGATCCACGTGACCTACAACAAGGTTCTCCACCGCCTGATCCCGTTTGCGCTCAGCAATGTCGTGCTCGCCACGATCTGGATCCGGCTGATGAGCGATCTGCTTTCCGCGCCCGGCGTCTGAAGTCCTCGTGATTGGCCTCGCCCGGCGCCTCGGCTAGGCTCCCACACAACAGGAGTGAGGACCAACCTCAACGTTCGGGAGAGACGCCATGATTTCGACAGCCGCCTCGATGCTTGTTTCGCTGGCCATGATGCAGCAGGGCGCGCTCGTGCATCCAGAAGCGCCATCTGCCAAGCCGCCGCTTACCGAAAAGCAGGTCGCGATCCCGACGCCTCCGCCGAAGCCGGCAGGCCCCGTCGTCGGCAATGACCCGCGCACCGGCAAGCCCGTCGCGAAAAAGGGCCTCGGGCCCACCGATTACGCCTACGCCATGCCAGAAGGCGTCACGACGAAGGAAGTCGTCTACTATTCCGACGGCGTCGCCTGCTACGCCAAGATCTTCTACCCGAAGGGCTTCGACGCCTCGAATAAGACAGCCGCCGTCGTGCTCGGACAGGGCTGGGCCGGATCGCATGTCTCGATCGAGAAGTACGCCGCGACCTTCGCCAGGCACGGCCTCGTCGCGATGGCGATCGACTATCGCGGCTGGGGCAACTCGGAAGGCAAGGCGCGCGTCATCTCGCCGGTCAATCTCGGCGGCGGCATGGAGAAGGACGAGAACCGGCACGAGATCGTCAAGAACGCCACCGTCTGGATCAAGCGCACCGAGCTCAACGCCAAGGACCAGCAGGAAGACTATCGCAACGCGATCTCCTTCATCCAGGGCGAACCCGGCGTCGACCCAGACAAAATCGGCGTGTGGGGATCGAGCTATGCCGGCGGCAACTCGCTCGCCGTAGCGGGCCAGGATGCGCGCGTCAAAGCCATCGCAGTGCAGATCCCCGGCATCGGCGGCGATCCCACCGGTCTCAAGCCGCAGACCTATACTGGCCCGATCCTCGCCGATGCCATCAAGCGTGCCCGCACCGGCCAGGGCGCGGAGATGTGGACGGGATATTCCCGCTCGCTGCTAATCGACTCGGAAATGCTCGAGGCCAACCGCGAGAACAACACGTTGCAATGGGCGAAGAATATTGGCGAGCGGCCCTTCATGGTGATCGTCGCTCAGTATGACGAGCTCATCAACAATGACGCCGCCGGCAAGGCCGCGCTCAGCTATGCCAAGGGTCCAACCGAATACATCGTCGTCCCCGACATCACCCATTTCGAGATGTATTCCGGCAAGCCGTTCGAAATCTCGAGCGAAGCAGCGGCGCGGTGGTTCACCACCTATCTGAAATAGGGATGTAACGGCTAAAGCCTCTGGCGCGTATTCCGCCAGAGGCAACCCACGCGGAGGACCGCCCATGACCACGCGCCGCAACTTTCTTCGGACCGGAACCGCCATCGCCGGCGGGCTGATCGCTACCGCCTGCTTCTACGGCGGCGATGCTTCCGCCCAGAAGGAGACATTCGAGGTCACCCACACGGACGCGGAATGGCAGAAAATCCTGGGTGATGAGGCCTATATGATCATGCGCCACGAGGACACGGAGTATCCGGGCTCCAGCCCGCTCGAACGCGAAGCCCGGAAGGGCATCTACCACTGTGCCGGCTGCGACCTTGCCGCCTATGACAGCGCCACCAAGTTCCACTCCGGCACTGGCTGGCCAAGCTTCTACGAGCCGATCAAGGGCGCTGTGCGCGAGAAGACCGACCGTACGCTCGGCATGATCCGCACCGAGGTCCACTGCCGCCGCTGTGGCGGCCATCACGGCCATGTCTTCGACGACGGCCCCAAGCCGACAGGCTTGCGCTACTGCATCAACGGCCTGTCGCTGAAATTCGTAGCGGCCTGACCTGTCATCAGACTGAAGCAATTGGCGGCGGACCAGGGGCACTGGTCCGCCGCCTCGCTTTCGGGACGGGATCTGGCTGCGGGCTGGCCCCGTCCCGGGGCCTTTACGGCCCTGCGTTTCGGGGAGGCCGTCCACAGATCATACGCTGATTAGAACCGTCGTAAACCCTATTTGTTCTTTTTTTATTCACTTCCCGTTCTACTATCTGGTGTGTGGTTACCGGGACAGTGCGATGCCGCCTCAGGAAAAATGGAAAACGCGCTCGCGTGACGCCGACTGGGCCGAGACGCGCGACCTCGCCCGCGGCCGGGGCGCCCTCTCCAATGCATCTGGCCGTTTCGAGAAGCAGTTCACCGAGCCCTTCGACGACGGCTGGGGCGATGAGGATGCCGAATTCAAGACAAGGCCGCTGCAGACGCAAACCATCGTCGAGAAGCCGAAGACGATCATCACCTACAACACGTCCCCCGACATCTCCTTCGATCGGACGATCAATCCGTACAAGGGTTGCGAGCACGGCTGCATCTATTGCTTCGCGCGTCCCAACCACGCCTATAGGGGCCTTTCCCCTGGCCTCGACTTCGAAACCAAGATCTTCGTCAAACCCAGCGCCGCTGCGCTCCTGGAAAGGGAGCTGTCGAAGAAGAGCTACAAGGTCGGCCGCATCATGCTGGCCGGCGATACCGATATCTACCAGCCGCTGGAGAAGGAGCTGCGCATCACGCGTTCCATCCTTGAAGTGCTGGCGCGACATGATCATCCCGTAGCCCTGATCACCAAGTCGGCGCTCATTCTGCGTGACCTCGACATCATCGCCCCGATGGCGGCGAAGGGCCTGGTCTCCGTCGCAGTTTCCTTCACCACGCTCGACAGGCGCCTCGCCCGCACGATGGAGCCGCGATGCGCCGCGCCCCACCGCCGCCTCGACACGATGCGCGAACTCAGTGCCGTCGGCGTTCCCGTCACCGCCATGACGGCGCCGATGATCCCAGCCCTCAACGAGCCGGAGATGGAAACGTTGCTCGAAGCCGCTGCCGAAGCTGGCGCAAAGCGCGCAGGCTATGTCCTGCTCCGCCTGCCGCTCGAGATCGCCGGGCTTTTCACGGAATGGCTCGAAGCGAACTATCCCGACCGCGCAAAGCGCGTGATGACGCTGCTGCGCTCCATGCACAAAGGCGAGGACTACCGCTCGGAATGGAAGGTCCGACAGCGCGGCGGCGGCCCCTATGCGGACCTCATCGCCAGGCGCTTCGCCAACGCCACACGCCGCCTCGGCCTCAACCAGGTCAGCGTCAGCCTGCGCACCGACCTTTTCCGAGCACCCGCCGCGAAAGACGAAAGCGGCCAGATGAACCTCTTCGGCGAATAGCGCGTGGATAAGGGGTGCTTATGGTAAATTCGCGCTTAACCATTGACTCAACTGGTTATTTACCCGGGTCAGCGAGTCTCGACGCTTCAGTCCAATTCGGGCGTGGCGTGAGTATCGAAAATGGCGATCAAAACGATCGACCCGCAGGTTCAGAAGAACACCAAGGCGAAGACGCCCGCCGCTTCCAAGGCGCTCGCAAAGCCGTCGCTGCCGCTCGACCAGATCATCGTGGGCGACTGCATCGAGTCGATGAACGCCCTGCCCGCCGGCTCCGTCGATCTCATTTTCGCCGACCCGCCCTACAACCTGCAGCTCGGCGGCGATCTCACCCGCCCCGACAATTCCCACGTCGACGCCGTGAATAACGAATGGGACAAGTTCGACTCGTTCGCCGCCTATGACGCCTTCACGCGCGAATGGCTCAAGGCCGCGCGCCGTCTGCTGAAGCCCGATGGCGCGATCTGGGTGATCGGCTCCTATCACAACATCTTCCGTGTCGGCGCGGCGATCCAGGATCTCGGCTTCTGGATCCTCAACGACGTCGTGTGGAACAAATCGAACCCGATGCCCAACTTCAAGGGCACGCGCCTTGCCAACGCGCATGAAACCCTGATCTGGGCCGCGCGGTCACAGGAGCAGAAGAAGTACACGTTCAACTACGATGCGTTGAAAGCCGGCAATGAAGACGTCCAGGCCCGCTCCGACTGGTGGACGTTCCCGATCTGCTCGGGCGGGGAACGCCTCAAGGGCGATGATGGCCGCAAGTCGCATCCGACGCAGAAGCCGGAAGCCCTGCTCCACCGCATCATCGTCGGCACGACAAATCCGGGCGACGTGATCCTCGATCCTTTCTTCGGCACGGGCACCACCGGCGCCGTCGCCAAGCTGCTTGGCCGCCACTTCATCGGCCTCGAGCGAGACAAGGACTACATCAGCGTCGCCACCCGCCGCATCGAGAATGTGCGCGCGCTGGGCGCCGAAGACATCGAAGTGCAATCATCCAAGAAGGCCGAGCCCCGCGTGCCGTTCGGCGCGCTGGTCGAGCATGGCCTCGTGCGCCCCGGCGACCGCCTGTTCTGCCCACAGAACCGCCACGTCGCCCGCGTTCGCGCCGACGGCTCGATCGCCAACGGCGAAGCGACCGGCTCGATCCATCGCATGGGCGCGCATGTGCAAAACGCGCCGTCGTGCAATGGCTGGACGTTCTGGCACTACAAGTCCGACCAGGGCCTCGCCCCGATCGACCTCCTGCGCCGCAAGTTCCGCGCTCAGATGGGGCTGTAGGTCAGGACCGGCTCAGGCGCCCAGCGCCCGCTTCAGGACACTGAGGAGGTGCGCGTGGTTGGCGCCGCCATAGGCGGTGTCCAGCGCCGCCTGTCCCATCGGCGCGAGCTTCGCGCGCTGCGAAGCATCGACGACAATCCGCTCCAGCGCAGCAGCGAGATCAGCTTCGCCTTCAACGCGGATGAAGTGCTTGCCCGGCTCCAGCGGCAAGCCTTCGGCGCCGATATCCGTCGTGATGATCGGCGTCGCATATTCCAGCGCATCGACGACCTTGGTCTTGACGCCCGTGCCGGTGAGGATCGGCGCGACGAGAACCGCATCGCCCCCGAGGAAGACGCCAAGGTCGTCGACAAAACCAAGCGTGGCGACGTGCGAAAGCGATAGGCTCGGGTTCACTACACCGGCAGCCTCAAACCGATACGGCACGGCCGGCTGAGGCAGCTTTTGCTTGAGGATCGCAGCAGCGCGATCCAGAACGCCTAGCGCCTCGGCGTTGGGCGCATAATTGCCGCTGCCGATGAACACGAAACGCAAGCCGTTCGCATGGCTGCGCGCAGGCAGTGAGCGCTGCTCGATGATGGGCGGAAAGCCCAGCACGGGCTTGCCCGAACCGGACCCGCCAAGCTTCGCCGCCTCTGCAGGTGACACGAGCAGGATAGCGTCGAACAGGCCAAGAGCATCCCCCTCAAGCCTTTCGATCAGCGGCTTCTCGACATGCAGCAGCAGGCGCGGCAGGGCGCGGGCAAGCGCGCGCAGGGGCCCGGGGATCTTCTTCTCGAACGTGCCGCTGATGGAGCCCTGCTTCCTGTTCTTCAGCATGCGCATGTAGCGAACCGACAGGAGGTCATCCATGTCGAGCACCAGGCGCACTTTCGGGAATCTGCGCCTGACCAGTTGGGCCAGCGGATAGAGCCGCAGCATGTCGATCACCACGACATCCGGCGCGATGCTGCCGATGGCTTCTTCCAGCTTCCGCCGCGCCGCGCTCGAATTGAACAGGTGGCATTGCAGCGGCCACAGCGGATGCGTGGCCAGGTTGGCGGCGATCTCCGGGCTTCCGGGCATCGGAAGAATTCCGGCCAGCTTCACATGCTTGGGAACCGTGGCGGCGCCTGCATCGCTTTCAGCAAAAGCCAGCAGGTGCACCTCGCCGATGTCCGACGCCAGGCCCAGCGCCTGGTCGATCATGCGCTGGCGCCCGACCTGGACCGGCCATGGCCAGCGCCCTGCGACGTAGAGAATCTTCATGGCCGGCGATCGAGACCCTGTGGAAGCCGGGGCCTGCATAGCAGACAGGTGCTAACAAACAGCCGCCGCCAACACCTTTTTCACGCATTTCCGCGCGGCCGCCGCGGGAATGGCGCCTACTTCGCCAGCCCCGCCTTCGCCTCGGCCAGGCCCTGGTTCAGCCAGCCCAGTTCGTTGCGGTTCTTCGAGGCCTTGATCAGCGCCTCGAACGCCGCAACGCGAGCCTTCAACACATCCTTGTCGCCCGGCGCGCCTTCGACGCCGACGGACGTCATCTGCAGCGCCTCGACGAGCTTGTCCTGCCCGATGAGCTTCATCGCACCGTCCGCGATTTTCTTCGGGCCGCCTGCGAGCTTCACAAGGTCTGGTGAAATACTGCTGCGGCCTTCGGCGAACATCTCGGCCGGATCGCCGTTGAACCAGCCGGCATAGCCCTCATAGATCCCGCGCACGGACCAGGCGATCTTGCCATAGCCCTCGCCCACATCGAGCTGCGGCGGCAGCTTGATCTCCGCCATCAGCGTGTGGACGTCCTTGCCGTCATTCATGCCCTTCACCACCGCGTCATGCACATAGACAATGGCATCACGCATCCTGGCCAGCTGCCGCTTCACCTCGTCTTTTCCAACAATCGCAGGGCCATGGCTCGGAATGACAATCTCCGGCTCCAGCGCAAGAACCGTGTTGAGCGAATTTATATAGTCCATCGCCCAACGCGGGCGCGTTCCCCGCAACGTGTACATGTTCGGGAACGACTCGTAGAAATTGTCGCCCACGAACGCCGCCTTCAGTTTCGGGACCCATACGGTGAGATGGTCTGGCGTTTCGCCCGGCGTGTGCAGCAGCTGCAGTTTCGTGTCGCCGACATCGAGATCCAGCTTCTCGCCAAAGGTGATGTCCGGAACGATTGTCCCTGCGCCTGCGGCCACCGCCTGGGCGCGAGGCGAGGCCGCACCCGCGCCGCCCGCGAACTGGAACTGCGCGCCATTCCGTTTGGCGAAGAAGCCGGCAAGGAGCCGCTGATAGCTCAGGAATTCGGTGAACTGCTCCTGCGCCACCACTTTCGCGCCCACGCCCTTCCATAGCGCGACGCCGCCCGTGTGGTCGCCATGGCCATGCGTGAGGATCACGTAGGCTGCCTTGGTCACGCCGGACTTCTGCAGAAGGTCGAAATGCGCCTTCGACGCCGGCGGCCGCGACGTGTCGACGATCACTGCGCCTGCTGATGTCTCAAGCACGATCGTGTTCGAGGAAACGTTGCGCCCCATCACATAGGAGAGGCCCGGCGCAACCTTGATGACCGACAGATTCTGCGTCGGATCACCGAAATCCATGCTCGAGGGAAGTTGCGGCGCCTGCTGCGCCATGGCGGCGTGGCAGACCGTCAGCACAAGCATGCCTGCAATCGCCAATCCCATCCGCATGAGCGACTCCCTGTTTGATACCGATCCGTATCACAGCGAGCCCCGATCGCAAAGGACACGACGTCGCGGTGGTTTCAATCTTCCTTTGCGCCATCTACCTCGGAGGCACACCCACGGAGAGACGCGATGAAACTCTACTACATGCCCGGCGCCTGTTCGCTCGCCGCCCACATCCTGCTGCGCGAGGCGAGCCTTCCCGTTGAGCTCGAGAAGGTCGGCCGCGACAAGAAGACGGAGCATGGCGAGAACTTCCTCGAAGTGACGCCCAAGGGCTATGTCCCCGCCCTGCGCATGGAGGATGGCGAAGTCCTCACCGAGAACATCGTCGTCCACAACTACATTGCCGACCTGCGCCCCGCCGCGAAGCTCGCCCCGGCACACGGCACGAAAGCGCGCCTCCGCCAGGATGAACTTGCCGTCTACATCTCGACCGAGATTCACAAGACCTATGGCCCCATGTTCAACCCTGCGATCAGCGAAGACATGCGCCAGGTCCAGCGCGACAAGCTCGCCCAGCGCTATACCCTGATCGAGCAACTCCTGTCGGACGGCCGGACTTATCTCACCGGCGACAATTTCGCGACGGTCGACAGCTACCTCTTCACGGTCACGCGCTGGGCCGCGCCGCTGCAGGTCGACCTTTCAAAATTCCCAAAAGTGCTGGCGTGGCACAAGCGTGTCGGTGAACGCCCCGCAGTGAAAGCAGCCCTCGAAGCCGAAGGCCTCGTTAAGCCCGCCTAGGACGACACGTACTGCGTCAGCGCCGCCATGTTCTGGATGAAGGTCCCGACCGAAATCCCGATGGGCGGCGCATCCGTTATGTAGGGCGATGTATCCGTGTGGTCGCCAACGCGCGTAGTCGAATAATCCCCCGGCGCGGGTTGGGCCGGGCCTGGCCCCGCATAGGGATTGCTCGTCGCCACCAGAGGCGTCGGCCACCAGCCATCCGCGTTCAGCTCCGCGATGACCTTGCCAATGCCTTGTTCCGTCGGCGCATCGCCATCGCCCGAACCGCGGTTCGAATTGAGATCCGACACCTCGATGTTCTGCGTCGTGAAGAAGCGCGGCAGCGGCTGTTTCGCTTTCAGCGGCGAGTTGCGCGAAGCATCCTCCGGGCTCGTCGCCTCCAGTTTCGCCAGCCGCTTGCGCAGCTGATCCGTCTTTACCACGCGCGTCGGCGAATAATGCCCGATCGCGCCGTCCAGCCTGTCGGTCACATAGTACGCGCCGTTGACCACGTTCGACCCCCGCCGGTGAACATAGAGCGGCTTGTTCGTCCCCGCTTCGATGAAGGTCGGATGCGTGCGCTTCTCGTTCGCCACGCCCGCCGGCAGTTTCACGCTGTCGAGCCAGTCCAGCGCCTCGCCCACGCGCGTCAGGAAGGACTTGTCGCCCGTCAGCTCGTAAAAGTTCATCAGCTGCGAGACATTGTTAGCCGTCGTGTGCGTCACGAAGGCCAGCGGCTCATAGCTCCGCGCCGCCGCCGGCTTTAGATCACTCACCGTATGCTGAAGCCCCCAGGCCGCCTGCGGCCACGGCTGTTGTGTCACCTTGAACGACCCCATCGCACGCCGGACGGGGTCCATCACGCGCGTGTCGCCCATGGTCTGCCCCACCATGATCAGGAACTTGATGTTCTCGCCCGCCACATCGTCGTTGAAGGTGATATGCCGCGTATAATCCGGCATGCCATGCAGGCCCGCCGCTTCGGCGAACGGAAAACGCTGCGGCCAGCCGCCAACCGGATACTGGCTGTCAAGCACGAAGCGGATCGCCTTCTCCAGCGGAGCTGCGAACTCGTTGCCCTTCCCTTCAAGATGCATGCGCAGCATCAACTGTGAAGCTTCGGATGTTCCCGCATCGTCGAAGGTCGCGTTGCCGTAATAGTGCTGGAACTCCTCCAGCCTCCATCCATTGGCGCCGATCGTCGCGTACCAGTCCTTGAGCGACGCTTCGCCCGCGAAATCGTAGATGTAGTTCCAGCCGCCCGCCGGATGCTGCGCCTCCGCAAGCGCGCGTGTGGTCGAAACTGCCGCCTGCCAGAACTGTTCGTCGCCCGTCGCGTGGTAGGCATCGAGATAGGCATGCCCCATCGTCGCGGTCCCGGGGGGCTGCACCCACAGCATGGTGCGCTTGGCTTCCATCTCGCCCCACAGCCGCGAGAAGTCTGGCAGGTACGACCAGACATAGCCGCCCTTGTGCGCGAGCGTGTCGGTCATGAACCGCGTCGCGCGCTTCATCGCCGCCAGCGCTGCCGCCGATTGCGGTCGCGCGGACAGTCGTGGCGGCTGCGCCGTGGCGCAGGCCGCCAGATAGCCTGAAAGACTGATGAGCGTGGCGCGTCGCGTGAGCTTCATGGCCCCAGCATGCGCGCGGAATGACACCGGTGGCAAGACTGGGGCCGGAAGGCGCGTTTATTGCGCCTTTGCAGCTCGTTCCCGCGCTTCCTTCAACGCCGGATAGTACTGCATGAAGGTCGTATCTACGCTCGCATGTTCCTGGTGGCAGGAATAGCAGGCCTGTGAACGCGGGATCGCGGCGCCCGTCTTCGCTCCGGCCCCATAGCCGTAGAACGTCCAAGTGCCCGGCCCGCCCTTCTCGTCCTTCACGTGCAGCGACCGTCCGACGACAGCGCCCTGCGTCTTGCCGCCCTTGGCCGGGGCGACCTCGGTGACAGGCGTGCGCACTTCCAGCGCGAACACAGCCCCGACTGGGAATTTGCCGGTCTTCACATAGGCATCGTAGCTCTCCGGATCGAGCCGCACCGCGTTCAGCGTCGTGCCGCCATCGCCTTCATATGAGAGCGCATAGGTCGTGCCGACCGTCGGCCAGCGGTCCATGTTTTCTGGAATGACGATCTTGCCGTCGGCGTCATAGGTCGGCCCGGCGAAGGCCGCGGCCGCAAGCGAGGCAGCCGCCACGAGTCCGGCGGCAATTGGCAGTAGGCGTTTCATGTTTTTCACGTCCCGTATCAGTGTCCCCTCTCAGCGGGGGACTAAGCTTCCGACTCCGCCTGCGAGTGAGCTATCGGCAAGGGAAAGACGCAAGCCTCAACGCCCCGCGATTAGAGACACAGACACGACCATTCGGGCCAAACGCCCTTATCTCACGCGGGTTTGAGGTCAGTTCGCGCCACCCTCTTCGGCGTCGTTCGCCTGCACCAGCTTGCCCTCGCGCTCCAGCTTGCGTGCGCCGGAAAGGATGCCCGGCAGCGCGTAATTGCCCTCATGGCAGGCGTATTCGAACCAGGGCTGCGTCCGGTTCATCGACATCTCGCCCTTCCAGGGCTGAGTGTAGAGCGAGGCGTCCTCTACCGTGAACTCGTAGGTCACCTGCGTCTCGCTCCAGCGCGAGAACCGCTCAGTCACCACGCCCTGCGCTGAGATGAAACCGCGCTGCACCGGATTGGCGTTCACCGTCTCGACCACCAGCGTATTCCCCTCATACCAGCCGACCGAGTCACCCAGCCACGGCGTCATCACCTTCGGCTTGTGGGTCGCGCGCGCCTCCCTTGCCGAGGCGAACACAGGAATGATCCGTGCATCGTGCACCATCTCCACCAGGATCATCGCGTGCGTCGGCGTCTGCACGATCTGGTAGCGGTTGTTGTAGATCACATTGCCCATGACCGGCCCGCCAGCCGATCCGAACCCGACGAGGCACCGCTCGCTCGGCGGCCGTGTTTCCGGATTGTCGTACGAGCCGATCTGCCCGCCGCGCAGACGGTTCGGCGGCGCCGGTCCGCCGAGCGCAAGCTTCTTCGGATCCTTCTCGGACCGCTTTGGCGTGAACGCGTCGAGATCAAGTTCGATGGACGATGATCCGCCCCCACCGGGCCCCGCATTACGCCGGGCCGGATCCTTGTAGGGAATGCGCCCGTCCAGCGGATCGACGATCCACGAGGAGCGCAGCGTGCCCTTCACGCTCGCCACCTTCGATCCCTGGTCGATCCAGAACGAGTTGTAGCCGCCGCCCGAGATCAGGTCCGTCCCATCAAGCAGGCGACCATCGCGCGTGTCGGATGGCTTCGCCTCCTCGCGCGTCGAGATGTTGTAGTAGTCCGCCTTCTCCATGCGATCGGCTTCAGCCGGCGTCAGCACCAGCTTCTCGAAGCCAGGCTCGCGCTGCATGTCCGTGACCGAAGCATTCGACCACACGCCCTGGACATCTGGGGCGCCCCACGGCGTCTTCGGCGGCGTGAAGCCGGGCGCATGCGTCTGCGCGTGGGCGGGAAGCGCGAGCGCCGCCGCGAGCAGGACAAGCCCAAACCCGCAACGTGCGCTCATGACAAACTCCCTAGTTGCCGCGGCCCTCTTCGGTCGCGTTCGCTTTCACCGTCTTGCCTTCGCGTTCCTGCTTCCGCGCGCCGGCAAGAATGCCTTCCATGGCGTAGTTACCCTCATGGCAGGCGTATTCGTAGAACGGCTCCTTCGACCAGTTCAGCGCCATCTCGCCCTTCCAGGGCTGCGTGTATTGCGAGGCGTCGTCGACGGTGAATTCGTAGGTGATCTGGTCCTTGTCCCAGCGCGTGAAGCGCTCGGTCAGCACGCCATCCTTCGACAGATAGCCGCGCTGCGCCGGCATCACGTTCCGCGTTTGCACGACCAGCGTGTCGCCTTCATACCAGCCGACCGATTCACCGAGCCACTTCTTGATCGCGCCATTGCTGAACTTTGCATCGGCCGCACTCTTCACGATCGGGATGATGCGCGCATCATGCACCATCTCGATCAGGATCAGCACCGCCCCCGGCGACTGCACGATCTGATAGTGGTTGTTGTAAAGGACGTTCGTCATCACCGGTCCGCCGGTATTGCCGAAACCGATGATGCAGCGCTCACCCATCGGCCGCGTCTCGGGGTTATCGTAGGATCCAAAGCCCCCGCCCGCATTGCGGTCCACGGCGCCCGGTCCCTGCACTGTTCCTGATTTCGAGGCGGAGCCTGTCGGCGCGCCTGGCGCGCCAGCCGCCGGACGCACGGGCTGCGCGCCAGCAGCGCCCTTGCGCGGAATGCGGCCGCTCACCGGCTCGACGATCCAGGACGAGCGCGGCTCTCCCTTCACGATCGCGACCTTCGTGCCCTGATCGACCCAGAACGCGTTGTAGCCGCCGCCGGAAAGCAGGTCCGAACCATCGAGCAGCTTCGCAGTCTTGAGATCTGTGGGCTTCGCGTCTTCGCGCGTGCGATTGTTGTAGTAGTCCTCGCCTTCCATCTTCTTCACTTCGTCAGCCGTCATCACGAGGTTCGGATATTCCGGCGAGCGCTGCATGTCGGTGATGGATGCGTTCGACCATGTACCCTGCAGGTCCGGCACGCCCCATGTCGTTTTCGGCGGCGTGTAGCCCGGCGCCGACTGGGCGTGGGCTGCGCCCGCGAGTGCGATCGCGGCGGCGGATACGCACAAGGCGGTCTTCAACAGGGACGGTTTCATTGATCTCTCCTCCAGAGCCGGGGCGCTGCGATCCATTGCCGCGATGCCTGCCAGCGATTGGTTTTTGACGGAGACCGGCCCCCGGCACAAGAAGCCGCGACGTCGGGCTTGGCCGTGCGCTGAAGGCCACACGCGCTTGTGTTCCGCGACATGATCTTTGCTGCACCGCCGCAATGAGCTAGGTGGATCGTCTCGAAACGGGAGTGCGGACGAATGACGGACGGCGTCGTGATTGCGGACCTGAGGGCGACAATTCGCCAGGCGGCGCAGGACGCCGAGGCCTATTTCGTCGAACTGCGCAAGGCCGTTGCCGCGAAAGTGGCCCCCGGTGGGAAAGTCGACCGCAAGAAGATTGATGAAGAGCAACGCTCGACCCACGGCCTTGCCTGGGTGCTGACCTATGTCGAGACGCTCAAGGAAACTGCCAACTGGGCCGACCGCATCGCCGAGGAAGGCAAGTTCGGCGAGATCGAACAGCTCCTGACCCAGATCCTGTTCGGCGAATACCTTTACCAGCTCGGCGGCGGCCTGCCGATGACGCAGCTCGAAATCGTCCGGCCCAGCGACATGACGACCGATCCCTCGGTCATCCAGAAACTCGGCACGCCTGCCATTCTCACCCTCATCGCCCGTGGCAACACCGCCGCCGCCCGCATGGCCGCGGCCAGCCACATCCGCGGCTTCCTCGAGAGCCAGAAGGCGACCGTCGAGTACACCGGCCTCGAAGACACATTCGAACAGATCCGCGACCAGTTCCGCGCCTTCGGCAAGGAAGTCGTCGAGCCATACGCGCACGAATGGCACATGCAGGACGTGCTGATCCCCGATTCTGTCGTGAAGCAGATGGGCGAGATGGGCGTGTTCGGCCTCACCATCCCCGAAGAGTTCGGCGGCCTCGGCCTCGGCAAGACGTCGATGTGCGTCGTCTCCGAGGAACTCAGCCGCGCCTATATCGGCGTCGGCTCGCTCGGCACCCGCTCCGAGATCGCAGCCGAGCTTCTCCTCAACGGCGGCACGCGCGCACAACAGGAGAAATACCTGCCCGGCATCGCCTCCGGCGAAATCCTGCCGACCGCGGTCTTCACCGAACCGAACACCGGCTCGGACCTCGGCTCGCTGCGCACCCGCGCCGCCAAGGACGGCGACACTTGGAAGATCACCGGCAACAAGACCTGGATCACGCACGCTGCAAGAGCGGACCTCATGACGGTCCTCGCCCGCTCGATCCCGGACACCAACAACTTCTCCGGCCTCTCCATGTTCATCTGCGAGAAGCCGCGCGGCACCGACGCCGACCCCTTCCCCGCGAAGGGCATGACCGGGGGCGAAATCGAAGTGCTCGGCTATCGCGGCATGAAGGAATACGAGATCGGCTTCGACGGTTTCGAAGTGCCTGCCGGCAACCTGCTCGGCGAAGTCGAAGGCCAGGGCTTCAAGCACCTGATGGCGACCTTCGAAGGCGCCCGTATCCAGACCGCCGCCCGCGCCATCGGCGTCGCCCAGTGCGCGCTCGAACTTGGCCTCAAATACTCCCTCGAGCGCACGCAGTTCGGCCGCCAGATCTTCGACTTCCCGCGTACGTCTGACAAGCTGGTGATGATGGCCGCAGAACTCGTCGGCGTGCGCCAGCTCACCTACTTTTCGGCGCGCCAGAAGGACCAGGGCAAGCGCTGCGACCTCGAAGCCGGCCTTGCGAAAATGCTGGCCGCTCGCATCGCCTGGGGCGCCGCCGACAACGCGCTGCAGGTCCACGGCGGCAACGGCTTTGCGCTCGAATACCCGGTGAGCCGCGTCCTCTGCGACGCTCGCATCCTCAACATCTTCGAAGGCGCGGGCGAAGTGCAGGCCATGGTCATCGCCCGCCGGACGATCGACGAATTCATCGGCGCGAAGAACTAGGCGCGGCTGCATCGGCGCCCTACCTTCTCCTCAAAGAGGAGCGCCGCCATGGCCGAACCTATCCGCAAGGACCTGCCCGTCTTCCTGCATGACGGCGACGTCGCCATCGGCGCTGTTCGCGGCATGTCGGGCAACGATCTGATCATCTATATCGAGAACGCCGGCGACTTCACGCTGCCACGCTCTGTCGTGCAGGACGTTCACGAGCACAAGGTGATCCTCGACGGGCGGAAGCTCGATGCGAAGGTCCGCACCGGCATCAGCCGTGCGCACAACGCCGAAGACGACGACGACCACGAACCGGTCGACGATTGAAATCGATCATAGATGGATAGATCAGGCCGCCGGCGTTGCGTCCGGTGCGGGCTTCTTGTGCGCCACGGGAACACTGCTCGCCGCCGTTGCAACTACGTCCTTGCGGCTCGGATCAGGGATGGCGTGCTTGGCCATGATCCGCGTCAGCAGCCAGGCATAGAGCCCGCTCGCCGGCATGATGATTGCGACCTTGAACAGGATCCAGACGTTTACCCCGTCCATCGTGTAGCCAAGCAGCGTGTAGGTGTTGCCCGGCGCATACGAGATGCGCACCACCTCGTTCGCGACAGCCGTCGCGACGAAGAACCAGGCGAAGCTCCAGGTGAACTGGTCCCAGCCCTTCTGCGTGTAGTGGAATGTCTTCTCGAAGATATACTTGAAGAAGTTCTTCTTGAGGTAGAGGCCGACGAACAGGAACAGCGCGAACATCGCGTTGAAGATCGTCACCTTGAACTGCACCCAGAAGGGGTTGTGCGTGATCAGGGTCAGGATGCCGAACACCACCGTCACGCTCGAGGCGATGAGTGGGAAGATCGGCAGGCGTTTCAGCACGACCAGCATCGCGATGATCGCGATGCCCGTTGTGATGATCAGCGCCCAGGTGCCGTCCTCGACGCTGCCCGTGATGGCGTTGACGACGAACAACGCCACCAGCGGTCCGAACTCGGACGCGATATTGACGGTCTGTTCCGCGTTGAACGGATAAATCCGCTTCACCCAGCTCATCAGGCGTGATTCCTGTCCCTGCGCCGTACCCCAGACGGCATCTGAGAGACTGCGCTGCTTGTTTCAAGTCATATCGCGGCAGGATAACGGCGCATAAGTGATCAAAGTTCAAACAGTTGCCCGTGAAACGCAGCTTCGGTCGAACATGCCGCGGGCGCTGTAACCGCAATTTCCGGCGTGGACCAGCTTCTGCGAACCATTCGACGCGCCTGCCAGAAACCGTCTAGAGTGCCCGGAAAAGACTGGGGAGATTCATGAAACGCCTTGCCGGGATCGTGTTCGCAGTTGCGCTGGCGGGATGCGCCAGCATGGGTCAGACGTCCGCCGGAGGCTCTGGCTGGGCCGGCGCCTGGGGCGCTTCGCCCAATCCGCCGCCCGCTGCAGCCAAGGCTTTCGAGAACCAGACCGTCCGCCAGGTCGTTCGCCTGTCAACGGGCGGATCGCAGGTCCGCATCCGCTTCAGCAACGAATATGGCGACAAGCCGCTGGATATCGGCGCCGCAACGGTTTCGCTGGCCAGCGCCGACGGCAAGCCCACCGGCTCGACGCTCGACATCACCTTCAACGGATCGAAGGCCGTCGCGATCCCGCCGAAAGCGCCGATGCTCAGCGACCCGATCACGCTCGACGTGAACGCGCTCGAACTCGCTCTCGATCAGCCTCTTCCTGCCGACCGCCACCGGACCCTGCACTTGCCACTTCGCCGGCACGGCAACAGCTTTCGTTTCGGCCCCCGGCAATTTCACCGCCGCAGCTTTCGAGCCGGCCTCGACCTTCACCAACCGCGCCTTCCTCTCGGCGGTTGAAGTCTCAACGACCAGCCCACGGACAATCGTGACGTTCGGCGACTCGATCACCGACGGCACCGCCTCAAGCATCAACGCCAACAAGCGCTGGCCTGACGTGCTGGCCGAACGTCTCAATGCCGCCGGAACGCCGCGCGGCATTTCCAACCAGGCCATCGCAGGCAACCGCGTCCTGTCCTACGGCATGCAGATCTTCGGCGAGAGCGCCCTCTCCCGCTTCGACCGCGACGTGATGTCGGTCCCAAACACAAGCTGGATCGTCGTGCTCGAAGGCATCAACGACATCGGCATGGGCGCGGCGACCCCGCCCACCGCCGACACGATGATCAACGGCTACAAGCAGATCATCGCCCGCGCCCACGCCAGGGGCATCAAGGTCTATGGCGCGACGCTCCTGCCCTATGAAGGCGCGCGCTACTTCCATGAGAACGGCGAGGCTGTGCGCCAGGCGGTCAACAGCTGGATCCGCACAAGCGGCGTCTATGACGGCGTCATCGACTTCGACGCCGCCATGCGCGATCCCGCCAGCCCGAGGAAGATGAAGGCCAACCTCCAGTCAGGCGACTGGCTGCACCCCAACGACGCCGGCTACAGGGTAATGGGTGATGCAGTCGACCTGGCCCTCTTCAGATAGGGCGCTCTTCGGCTAGGCCTTCATCTTCACGCGGCCGAGATAGTCGCGCTTGCCGAGCGGCACGCCCTTCGAGCGAAGGATGTCGTAGGCGGTCGTCGCGTGGAAATGGAAGTTGGCCAGCGAGAAGGTCAGCAGGAAGTCCTTGCCGACGAACGGCATCTGCCGGTCGCCGAGATTGAACACCACGTCCTTGCCTTCGAGCGCATTGACCTCGTCCGGCGTCAGCGCCTTCAGCTTCGCAATCGCATCGGCCACTTCCGTCAGCAGCGCCGCATAATCAGATGTCGGCGTGCCGTAAGGCGGCTTGAACACGCCGCCCTTCACGCCCTCGATCGCCGCCACCGAATGCCCGATCGCCGCCTGCACCTGGTAGCGGAGCGGCAGCATGTCGGAGAACAGCCGCGTCTCCACGATCTCGGCGAGCGGGATATTATTGTCCTCGCAATGCGCCTGCCCGCGCTTGAGGAAGCCTTCCATGGCCCCCAGCGTCTGGATGAAGAGCGCCGCTGTCGCGTCGTAGAGTGTGATGGCCATCGTCCCTATTCCCTGTCCGGCTTGAATTGGCCGGTTTGGACAAGGCTACGACGCCCATTGCTGCAATGGCAAACACTGCCTAGCTTTTCTTCGCCTTGGCCTTCGTGGGCGTCGCCTTGGCCGCCTTCGCCAACCGCTCCTCCTCGAGCCGCTTGCCCATCAGGATGCCGGGCAGACCGTAATTGCCTTCATGACAGGCATATTCGTAGAGCGCCTTCTGTGGGCGGAAGCTGTTCTCGACTGTCCAGGGCTGGCTGTACTTGTCCGGGTCTTCCACCGTGAAGGAGTAAAACACCTCGTCGTTCGCATAGCGCTGGAAGCGCTCCGTCACCTTGCCCTTTGCCGACAGTGCGAGGGTGTTCTCCGCGCCCTGTGTCGGGTTCACGTTGATTGTCTCGACATTGAGCGTGTCGCCATCCCACCAGCCCACGCTGTCACCCATCCACGGCTTGATGACCGACGGCTTGTGGCTGGCCTTGGCCTTCTCGGCGCTGTCGAAGATCGGAACGATGCGCGCATCGTGCACCATCTCCACCATCACAACGAGATAGTCCTTCGTCAGCACGAACTGGTAGGTGTTGTTGTACATCGGCGTCAGGATGCCAGGGCCCGCCGCGCCGCTGAAGCCGAGCAGGCAGCGCTCCGCCAGCCCGATCTCTTCGGGCCCTTCATATGTTCCGACGCCGGTCATGTACTTGATGCCCGCTTCGCGCGCCTTCGCCATCACGGCGGCCGGGTCCTTGTGCGGGATCTGCCCATTGGGCGGGTCGACGATGTTGGACGTGCGGTACTCGCCCTTCACCCGCGCGAGGTTGTCTCCCGTCGACAGCCAGAAGGAGTTGTAACCTTTCGCTCCGAAGTCCGACCCGCCCTTCTCCGGCGCGCCGAGATTGGGATCGATGCGATCTTCCAGCCCCGCCTGCGAACGCGGCACGCCGGCGATCGGCGTGTTCGCAGCAATCTTCCCGGCTTCCTCCGGCGTCACGACCAGCTTGGTCTGCCCGCGCGGGCGGCTCACGGGCGTGAGGTTCGCGTTGGTCCAGATGCCGCTGAGATCGGCGTGGCCATCCGGGGTCTTCGGAACCTGCGCCATTGCCGGCGCAGCCCCGCCCAGCGCAATCGCCACAGCAAGTATCGAGGCCCTCACGCGCATGGTCGTTCTCTCCCGTTGGCGCTCTGCGGCGCGGACGGGAGAGAAGCACGACCTTACGTGCGCGGAAACCTCTTACGCTACGTCAGCGACAACAACGCAGCGTGATCAGCCGCCCTTGCCCTTGGCGCTGGTCTTGATCGGCTTGGCCTTGCCTTTGGCTTTTGCCGCCTCGGCCGTAGCCGCCGCCTGACGCTCCTTCTCGCGGGCGCCGGCAAGAATGCCGTGCATCCCGTAATTGCCTTCATGGCAGGCGTATTCGTAGAGGTTCGTCGTCGGATAGAAGCTCAGCTCTGCACGCCATGGCTGCGTGTAGGTCTCCGGATCGTTGACCGAAAACTCGTAGAAAATGTCCTTCGGCCCGGTCCGCGTCAGTTTCTCGGTGACGACCGCCTTGTCCGACAGGGGGAAGGACTGGTTCTCCGCCTGCAGCGGATTGATGTTGATCGTCTCCATCACGAACGTGTCGCCTTCCCACCAGCCAACCGTGTCGCCCAGCCACGGCTTGATTGCATCCGGCCGGTGATTCTTCCGCGCTTCCGCGGCCGAGGCAAAGATCGGCACCGCGCGCACGTCATGCGCCATCTCCACCAGGATCATGAGGTGCGTCTTGGTCTGCACGAACTGGTAGTTGTTGTTGTACAGCACGCTCAGCATGCCCGGCCCGCCCGTCTGGCCGAAGCCGATCAGGCAACGCTCGGAAATCGCGGTCTCTTCGGGGCCCTCATACGGCGCATTGCCTGTCAGGTAGCGGCGGAAACCTTCCGCTGCATCCTTCATCTGTTTGGCCGGATCCTTGAACGGCAGCTGTCCGTTCGCAGGCTCGACAATGTTCGAGGTGCGGTATTCACCCTTCACCTTGCCCAGCATCGTGCCCGGCGTGACCCAGAACGAGTCATAGCCCTTGAGGCCGAAATCCGATCCGCCCTTGGGCGGCGCGCCCTTGGTCGGATCCGAATAGCGGGCGTTCTTGTTGAAGTCGGGATCGTCCGCCGGAATGCCAGCGATCGAGGTCTTGTTGGCGATCTTCTGGGCTTCCAGCTCATCGACGACCAGCGACTTCACGCCTGCCGCACGCGACAGCGGCGTCAGCGAGGCGTTGGTCCAGATGCCAGTAAGATCGGCATGACCGTCCGGATTACGCGGGACCTGGGCCATGGCGGGAGAAGCCATGAGCGCAATGGCAATGGCCGCAAGCGCAGGTTTGAGCGTCCGCATGATATTCCTCCTGTGGGGTGGCGCACCTCTGGTCGGAGCGCTCGCTGCTTGACAGTGTAACGCTGTCTCGGAATCCCCGGAAAGCCCTTCATTGAGAGCGGTTCGATCTTTTTCATGAAGCCCAATCTTTTTCATGAAGCATAGGCAAGATTTCCCGGACTAGTCCGGCATCGGCCTCAGTGTATGTTCCCCTCCCAGGACGGCGCGACGACGCCCCAGGGACAAGGCCAAGGGAGACGACCATGACAAGCAACATCTGGAAGATTGCGGGCGCCTCGCTCGCCGCGATCGCATTCGCTGCCGCCTGCGGCGACAACAAGGCCGCCGAAACACCGGCGCCCGCGCCGGTCGCCGAAGCGCCGCCTGCACCGCCACCGGGTCCTGACTATGCTTCGTTCGTCTCGGCCCCAGGGCGCATCGATGCCGACATGGCCAAGGATGCGAACCGCAAGCCGGCGGAAGTTCTTGCCTTCTCGAAAATCATGCCCGGCCAGACAGTGTTCGAGATGGAAGCCGGCGCCGGTTATTACACCGAGCTGCTGTCACGCGCTGTCGGTCCGTCCGGCAAGGTGATCATGCAGGCGCCGAAGGAGTTCGAGAGCTTCTACAAGGACGCGCTCGCCGCGCGCCTCAAGGACAACCGCCTCGCCAACGTGACGCAGTCCTGGTCGATGTTCGACAAGCTGGACGCGGCCGACGGTTCGGTCGACGTCGTTACCTGGTTCCAGGGCCCGCACGAACTGTTCTGCGCCAAGGACTGCGGCAACCTGAAAATGGGCGAACTCAACGCCGTCTTCAAAGAGGTCTCGCGTGTCCTGAAGCCGGGCGGCCTCTTCGTTGTCATGGACCACGCGGTCCCGGTCGGCACGCCGACCACCAGCGGAAACGATCTGCACCGTATCGACCCGATGGTCGTGAAGGCTGCCGCCACGACGGCCGGCTTCTCGCTCGACGAAGAAAGCCCGCTCCTTGCCAACCCGGCCGACGATCACACCAAGAACGTGTTCGACAAGGCCATTCAGGGCCATACCGACCAGTTCCTGCTGCGCTACAAGAAGCCGTAGGACCTGCTAGACTGCCTGTTAGACGGTAAAATGCGCTTGGGGAGTGCGGACCGCCCATCGGCGGTCCGCTCTTTCATCCGGGGAGGGACTTCAAATGAAAAAACACATCGCCATCACCGCGAGCGCGCTCGCATTCATCGCTGCCGGTTGCGCAGGCTCCGCACCTGTCGGTCCGCCCGGCATGCCCGCCGCGGACTACGCTGCAGCCCTCGCCGCGCCGGGCCGCGCCGTGAAGCTCGAAGGCCAGCAGGCCGCAGACAACGCTGACGACGCCGCTCGCAAGCCGGCCGAAGTCCTCGCTTTCGCCGACCTTCGCAAGGGCGACCGCGTACTCGAGCTCGAGGCCGGCCGTGGCTGGTATTCGGAGATCATCTCGACCGCCATCGGCCCGACAGGCGAACTCATCGCGCAGTACCCGCCGGAATTCGCTTACGGCGACGCCGCCTTCAAGGCCCGCAAGGACGCTGGCCGCCTGACAAACACGACCATCACCAAGAGCCACTTCGATACGCTCGATGTCGCCTCCAACTCGGTGGACCGCGTTCTCTGGATCCTTGGTCCCCACGAGCTTTACTACAAGCCGGCGAACTCCACCGGCCTCGGCGCCGACGATAAGGCCTATGCCGAGATCAAACGCGTGCTGAAGCCGGGCGGCATGTTCGTCGTAATGGACCACGCCGCCGAGAAAGGCTCGCCGACCACGACCGGCCAGACCATCCACCGGATCGATCCGTCGATCGTGCTCTCTTCCGCCCAGTCGGCCGGGTTCGTCTATGTCGCCAAGAGCGACATCCTCGCCAACCCGAACGACGACCGGACGAAAGCCCCGTTCGGCGCGGACATCCGGCGCCACACCGACCAGTTCCTGTTCAAATTCCGCAAGCCGGGCTGACACTCGCCAGCGGGCGCGACGCACTCTAGGTTGACTGGCATGGTGGGGATCACAAGCTCCTTCACACGCATTGCGGCCGTGGCAATTGCAGCGGTCGCAGCCGCCTGTTCCGGCGGCGAGGTCGGCGTCACGCAATCCCAGCCCGGCAATCCCGTGATCGTCCTGTCCGAGGGCGACTGCGCTCAGACCTGCCCCGTCTACGACATGACGCTGCACCCGGATGGCGCCTATGTCCTCAACGGGGTGAAGTTCGTGAAGACGCCAGGCGTCACCGAAGGAAAGCTGGGAGCGGGCGCCTGGAAGAAGGCCGAGGAAACCCTCAACGAAGCCGGCTTCTGGTCGCAGCCCGTCGACCAGACCAGCATGGTTTCCGAGAACTGCCATTCAGGCACGCCTACGGTGCAGGTCACCTGGCGTACCCCCGAGGGCAAGCAGAAGACAATCACCTACACAGCCGGGTGCGGCGGCCCTGAGATGCGTCAGGCGATCGTCGGCCTGCGCGAGGCCATGGGTTTTGGAAATCTCGTCTGGACCGAGGACCGTTTTGCACCGGATGGCAGCCGCTAAAGGGCTGCCGCGCCGCATGGCGCACCCGACGTTTCCGGCGTAGGAGGGCGGAATGGAACTCTGGCTTTCTTACGGGGTCTACGCCGCCATCGCCGCGGTTTTCGTCGTGCTTGCGGCTGGCGTGATCAATCTCGTCCGCACCGACGACAAGGCCCGCTCCCGCTCCAACAAGCTGATGCGCCTGCGCGTCCTCGTGCAGTTCATCGCGATCATCCTGCTGGTCGCCCTCGGCGCGGCCGCTGGAGCCTTCCGCCACTAACTTCGGTTGTTGTCGCAGCGCCACGCGCGGCGGTCCCATCCCATTCGTCCCGGGAACGGCTGCTTTACGCGCACGTTGCCTGATCTGCCGGGAGGATCCTGGCAGGTCGGGGAAATTTCACCGATCGCGTTTGCCAAGTTTGAAGCTGTTGGTGCGAACATGACTTTACTTGGCCCCGGTGGGAGCAACCGAATGTTCGGTCGGCGCGATATTGATCTGAATCCACGCCGTTTCTGGAGCTGGTTCTCTTCGGAAGCCCAGGGGATCGCCAACGCGCTCGAAGCGCTCCAGCGCGGTGAAGCCGACGCCGAATGGGCTCTTGCTGGCCTCAACGACCGCATCCGCCGTTTTGATTCCACGCTGGAAGCCGATGTCGTCCGCGCGCTGGATGGCAGCTGCCACATGACGATTTCGGGCGCCGACGCCTCGATCGACGTCCTCCTGAACCACGCCCCGAAGATCGCCGGCTGGCGTTTTTCGCCCCGCCATGCGCTGGCTGACGCCCGCCGGGTTCCGTTCCGGACCGCCCCGCGCCCGTCGATGGACATCCTCGGCGGGATCACCGGCCGCCACGAGGCCTACGCCCACTAGGGCTCATCGCCATTGACGGCATGATGCTGCGGGCGCGAAAACCGTTCCCATGGTTGTCCTGAACAAGATCTACACCCGCACCGGCGACGATGGCACGACCGGCCTTGCAACCGGCGAACGCGTCGAGAAATGGAACCCGCGCGTCGAGAGCTATGGCGCGGTCGACGAGACCAACGCGGCCATCGGCGTCGCCCGGCTTCATTGCAGGGCCGATCCGGATCTCGACGCCATGCTCGGCCGCATCCAGAACGACCTCTTCGATCTCGGCGCGGACCTTGCCACGCCCGAGCGTGACAAGCCGCTTGGCTGGGACCCGCTTCGCATCGTCGATGCGCAGGTCACTCGCCTCGAAGCCGAGATCGACCGGATGAACGCGGCCATACCGCCGCTCAACAGCTTCATCCTGCCCGGCGGCTCCGCCCTCGCCGCCCATCTCCATGTCGCACGCACCATCTGCCGCCGCGCCGAGCGCTTCATCGCCGAACTCGCCGCGATGGAAGACGAGAAGGTCTCCGCCCCCGCCCTCGCCTACGCGAACCGGCTGTCGGACTTCCTCTTCGTCGCCGCCCGCCGCGCCAACGACAACGGCGCCAGTGACGTCCTCTGGGTTCCCGGCGCCAACCGCTAGCCGATGCCGCAGATCCTGCTCTTCATGAAGGGCCCCTTCAGCCAGTTCCATCCGTGCCGCTTCACGCTGAACGGAAACGACTATGTCTGCGCCGAGCAGTACATGCACGAACAGAAGGCCCGCCTGTTCGGCGACCGTGCGATGGCCGAACGCATCCTGAATTCCGACAGCCCGCATGAGCACAAGCTGATGGGCGACCGCGTCTCGAACTTCGAACAGGCCATCTGGGACGAGCACAAGGTCGACATCGTCACCGCCGGCAACCTCGCCAAGTTTGGCCAGAATGCCGGCCTCCGCCGCCGCCTCGTCGACACGGGCGATGCTGTCCTCGCTGAAGCCAACCCGAAGGATTTCATCTGGGGTATCGGCCTCGCCGAAGACGACCCCGCCGCGCAGGACCCGTTCAACTGGCAAGGCCAGAACCTGCTGGGACAGATCCTCATGGCGGTCCGTAGCGAACTCGCAGGTTCCAGCAGCACCTGACAAATTCCCGCCTAGTTCGGAGTTAACCTCTCTGGACAAGGATCAACGGGTCGGATTCCCATGGATGCCGACTGATTTGCCTGTTCCGGGGACCACGCCTTGCGCCTCGCCGCCTTCGCCCTCACCGCCGCTCTCGCGCTCGCCGCGCCGGCGCATGCGCAGCTGAACAAGGAGTACCTGGCGCTCGAGCGTTTCGGGAAGGAACTCGACTACGCCGCCACCGCGCCAGATTTTGTCGGCCTCGCCGTCGCCGTCGTGAAGAACGGCAAGGTCGTGATGATGAAGACCTATGGCGTGCGCGAAGCCGGCGGCACGCAGCCCGTCACGCCAGACACCGTCTTTCGCCTCGCATCGCTCTCGAAAGGCTTCGCCGGCACGCTCGCCGTCATGGAAGAGAAGGACGGCAAGCTCGACCTGCAGCAGAAAGTCACCACGCTCGTCCCCGAATTCAAACTGAAGCGCCCCGGCGACGCGCAGAAAGTCACGTTCGAGGACGTGCTTTCGCACCGCACTGGCCTGCCGCCCTACGCCTATGACAACCTGCTCGAAGCCGGCACGCCGCCCTCGCAGATCCTTGCCAAGTATGCAGGCGTCAAACAGACCTGCTCGCCTGGCGAGTGCTTCACCTACCAGAACACCGCCTTCAACATGATCACTGCCGCGATCGAGAAGGGAGCTGGCAAGTCCTACGCCGCCGAACTCCACGCCCGCATCCTCGATCCGCTCGGCATGACGACCGCCTCGCTCGGGCGCACCGAACTGCAGGCGACCGGCAACTGGGCCCGCCCGCACAAGCGGGTGAAGATGACCTGGGTGCCGACGCCCGTGACCGATTACTATTACAAGGTTCCTGCCGCCGGCGGCATCAACGCCTCCATCACCGACATGTCGAAATGGCTCATCGCCCAGATGGGAGACCGCCCCGACGTGCTCTCCGCTGCCGTGCTCGAGGAAGCCCACCGCGAGCGCATATCGACGCCGCCGGAAACCGCGCGCCAGCGCTCGCTCAAGACGCCGGTGAAAAATACGTCCTATGCCCTGGGCTGGCGCCGCTATGACTATGCTGGCCACGAGCTCATCACCCATTCGGGCAGCGTCGAGGGATATATCGCCCAGATCGCCTGGCTGCCCGAGGATCACGCCGGCATCGTCGTGCTGTCGAACACGCGCGGCGCCCGCGCTGCCAAGATCGTCCCCGCCTGGCTCGACTACCAGTTGAACCTCGCCAAGACCGACTGGTTCCGCATGGACGAGATCACCGAGGCCGCCAATCCGCCGGCGGCTGTCAGCGGAGATTGACCGCTCAGACCGGAATACTTCCCCCGCCCTGCACCTTCTGGCGCGCCAGCGCCGAGTCCATCGGCGACAGGCCCAGCCGGTCCACGATCTGGCGCATCAGCGTGTCCTCGTGCGGATCACGCACGCCATCGGCCAGCACCACGCGCCACAGCTCCTCGACGATCGCTAGGCGATCCTCATGCGCGATAGAGGTCCGGATCGCCTTGGTGAACTGGTAGATGTCGATGGCTTCGGCCTCCGCCTGCTCGCCCGTCTCGCGCAGGCCCTTCGCCAGCGCCTCCGTCAGCCCGAACCGCGCCATCAGGACGCGATCGATCATCGCCTCCTCGTCCGCGTCGTATTTCCCGTCCGCCCGCGCCGCCATCACCAGCACGGAGGCGATCGCCAGCCGCGCATCCTCGGGCTGCAGCTCCGCATGTCCGGTCGACATCATAAGGCGGCGCAGGAAACCGAGCGGCATGGGTCAGTCTTCGTCCTTCACATTCATGTAGGCGTCGAAGTTCTTGATATAGGCATCGAGATTGCCTTCCAGCATCTGCCGGAAGCCCGCGACAAAGTAGTCAACCGTTTCGTCCCGCTTCGCCCCCATCGCAGCGCCAGACTTGAAGCCGCGCGCCGACAGGAAAGCCGAGAACCGCGCCGAGGCGAACATCATCGAGGCGTTGACCGCCGCATGCGATGCCTCCTCCGTCTCCTCATTGGCGAGGGCGATATGGGCGTCGGCCCGCTTGTAGAACGCGTCGTCGAACGTATCGGCCATGTGGTCTCGGGCTCCTGCGGTCTGCAGCCGCTCAGGTGGTGGGCTTCATGAAGGCGTCGAAATTCCTGATGTAGTCGTCGAGATTCTCTTCAAGCATCGCCTGGTATTCCCGCACGAAGTACGCAACCGTCTCCGCCTTCTTGCTGGCCATGTCGGCGCCGTTGGCGTGACCGGTCGCGGATATCCAGGCGTTGAAACGCGCCGCGGCGTACAGCATCGAGGCGCTGACCTGGCCGCCGCCGGCGTTCTTCTTCTGGTCGTTCGACAGGTGTATGTGCGCGTCAGCTCTCGCGTAGAACTGCTCGTCCGGTTCGTTGGCCATGTGTCAGCGTCTCCTGCCTTCCGTCCTTAGCGCACGGATACCCGCAAAAACCACCCGGAAAACTGCCCAAAATCTCCCGGCAGACCGATTATTAAGCCTTCCCTGCCACAACTTGCCCGTTCGCGGGGAGCGACATGGGACGACTGCCGACGCTTGATGGCCTCCGGGGCCTTGCCGCCATCGCGGTCATGCTCTTCCATTGCAGCACCGTGTCGGCCTGGTCGCATCCCGTCGCTACCAATGGCTATCTTGCCGTCGACCTCTTCTTCGCGCTTTCAGGTTTCGTCATCGCCGGCGCCTATGGCGACCGCCTGCGTGACGGCCTTGGCGTCACGCGCTTCGCGCTCATGCGCATCGCACGGCTCGGGCCGATGCACGTCCTCGGACAGGTCTTCGGCTTCATCATGATGACGGCGGGCGGCCTCATCGGCATCGGCCCCGCCATCGCCGCGTTGGCGCCAGGCCTGATGCTGCTCCCCGTCCCGGTCGATGCCGGCGCCATTCCGCCAGTCTTCCCGCTCAATGGTCCCGCCTGGTCGCTCTTCTGGGAACTCGCGATCAACCTCGTCTTCGCGCTGGCGCTCCCGCTCCTGACCACGCGCCGCCTGATCGGGGTCGTCATCGCCAGCGCCGCCCTGCTCATCTACACCGGCCTGCATTTTGGCAGCCTGCATGTCGGCTGGGACATGCCGCATCTTCTTGGCGGCGCCCCGCGCGTCCTCTTTTCCTTCTCGATGGGCGTACTGATCTGGCGCCTGCGCCCCCAGCCCCGGACACAGCTCGTCGGTAGCGCCGCCCTCTGCGCCATCGCCATCGCCTGCTTCTTCTCCGGCATACTGAGCTGGACCTACGACCTGCCCGTCGTCCTGATCGCCTTCCCCGTCACGCTCTGGCTCGCCGCCGCCTGGCAACCGGAAGGCCTGATCGCAAAAGCGTGCCGCGCGCTAGGCGATCTTTCCTATCCGCTCTACGTCCTGCACCTCCCCGTCATCTACGTCGTCGCAAAGTCCCTGCGCGAAACCCCGCACACGCCGCTGGCTGAGACCGTCATCTGGATAGTGGTCGCCGGCGGCCTGGTCGTGACGTCGTGGTGGATCGCCCGTCTGGTCGATCTCCCGGCCCAGGCCTTCCTGCGCCAGAGGCTGGCGCGGCGGCTGGCGGCCTGAACCCGCCGGCGCCGCGCCTGAAAAATCCACCCGAAATCCACGCCTGCGCACGAATGTTTCGTCGTGCCCCCTGCGTAACGCGCCAAATCGACGCTTTTTGCCCCGGACGGCCTTCACAAAACTTGATTCCGGCGCGCGCGCTGCCTAGGAGAAAGCCGCGGTTCGCAGGCGCACCATTCGGGGCGGGGCGAGCCAGAAGTTCTGACGATCCGATCCGGAGAATCCACCGATGAAGGTGCTTGTGCCCGTCAAACGGGTGATCGACCCCAACGTCCGCCCGCGGGTGAAAGCCGATGGCACGGGTGTTGACCTCGCCAACATCAAGATGGCGATGAACCCGTTCTGCGAGATCGCCGTCGAAGAGGCGGTCCGCATGAAGGAAAAAGGCGTGATCACGGGCGAGATCGTGCTGGTCTCGATCGGCCCGGCCCAGGCGCAGGAAACCATCCGCATCGGTCTCGCCATGGGCGCCGACCGCGGCATCCTCGTCCAGACCGACGTCGCGGTTGAGCCCCTCGCGGTCGCGAAGATCCTCGCCAAGATTGTCGAGGCCGAGAAGCCCGACCTCGTCATCACCGGCAAGCAGGCGATCGACGACGACGCCAACCAGACCGGCCAGATGCTCGCCGCTCTGCTCGACTGGCCGCAAGGCTCGTTCGCCTCGGCCGTCGCAAAAGATGGCGACAAGCTGAAAGTCACCCGCGAAGTCGATGGCGGCCTGCAGACCGTCTCGCTCTCGGTGCCGGCCGTGGTCACCACCGACCTCCGCCTCAACGAGCCGCGCTTCGCTTCGCTGCCGAACATCATGAAGGCGAAGAAGAAGCCGATCGAAACGAAGGCCCCGGGCGACTATGGCGTGGACGTTACCCCGCGCCTGAGCGTCGTGAAGGTCGCCGAGCCGAAGAAGCGCGAAGCCGGTGAGAAAGTCGCCGACGTCGACGGGCTCATCGCCAAACTCAAGTCCGTGGGAGCGATCTAACTATGGCCGTCCTCGTTCTCGCTGAACACTCCAACACCGCGCTTAACGATGCGACCGCCAAGACGGTCGCTGCCGCGCAGGCCTTCGGTGGCGACATCGACGTTCTCGTCGCTGGCCATAATGCGAAAGCCGCCGCCGACGCGGCCGCGAAAATCCCCGGTGTGCGCAAAGTGCTCCACGCAGAAGGCGAGGCGTTCTCGCACGCCCTCGCCGAAGCCGTCGAAGCGCTCGTCGTTCCGATGATGTCGGGCTATGACGCTTTCTTCGCCCCGGCCACCACGACCGGCAAGAACGTCACGCCGCGCATCGCCGCCAAGCTCGACGTGATGCAAATCTCGGAGATCACGAAAGTGGTCGACGCCTCGACCTTCGAGCGTCCGATCTACGCCGGCAACGCGATCCTCACGGTCAAGTCGAACGACGCCAAGAAAGTCGTCACCGTCCGCGGCACCGCCTTCCAGGCAGCTGGCGGCGCCGGCTCGGCCTCGGTCGAAACGGTTGTGGCCCCGGCCGGTCCGTTCAAGGCCACTTTCGTCTCGGAAGAACTGCAGAAGTCGGATCGTCCCGAACTCGCTTCGGCCAAGCGCGTCGTCTCCGGCGGCCGCGCCCTCGCCTCGGCTGAACAGTTCAACCAGTACATCCTGCCGCTCGCCGACAAGCTGGGCGCGGGCGTCGGCGCCTCGCGCGCCGCCGTCGACGCCGGCTACGCCCCGAACGACTTCCAGGTCGGTCAAACGGGTAAAGTGGTCGCTCCGGAACTCTACGTCGCCGTCGGCATCTCGGGCGCCATCCAGCACCTCGCTGGCATGAAGGACTCGAAGATCATCGTCGCCATCAACAAGGACGAAGAAGCCCCGATCTTCCAGATCGCGGACTACGGCCTCGTCGGCGACCTCTTCAAGATCGTGCCCGAGCTGACCTCGAAGCTCTGATCTCGGCTACAAGTTGAATCGCGAAGGCCCGCCCTCACCGGCGGGCCTTTTGTTTTCGCGACGCCTATGAGGAAACTTCCGCCCGCGTGAAATGGACTCGCTGAACCTTCGGCCATAGCCTCTCCTTCAAGGGACTGAGGGGAGAGAAACAATGCCACCGCATGGAATGATTGTCGGCGGGAACTGGCTTGCCATCGGCGCTGCGGCCGTCGCCATCTACATCGTCGGCTTCGTGATCTATGGCGGCCTGTCGAAACTCTGGATGCAGCAATCCGGCTACACCAAGGAACAGCTCCAGCCGCACATGTGGAAGATGGCGCTCTCGCCCATCATGCCGATCCTCACCGCCGTCGGCCTCGCGATCATCCTGAATCTCGCACGCGTCGACAATCTCGCAACCGGCTTGATCATCTCCGCCGAGCTCTGGCTCTTCATCGTGCTGCCCGCGCGCCTCTACAACTTCGTCTACAGCCCTGAGAAGCCCGGCCATCTGGTGATGGACGCGATCCACCTCCTCCTCGGCACGCTGGCCGCCGGCGGCATCATTTCCGCGTGGCCGTAACCGCGCTTACGCCATGACCTCTCGACCCTTGGCGCATCGCTCCCGGCATGGTCTTGTCGCACCCAGACAGATTCAGGGACCCGTTCATGCGCTCTATGCTTCTCGCCGCCGCAGGCCTTCTCGCGCTCTCCGCCTGCACCACGGCTCCCGGATCCAGCCTCACGACCGTCTCGACCGATCCGGCCGCCGGTGAAACCGAGTTCCGTGCGCTCTACAAGGAGCTGATCGAGACCAACACCACCTTCTCCGTCGGTTCCTGCACGCAGGCGTCCGAGCGCATGAAGGCCCGCCTCGCCGCCGCCGGCTACACCGACGCCGACATGCAGATTCTCGCGAACCCCGGCCCCAAACGCCCGCAGGACGGCAACTTGATCGCGCATCTCCCGGGCACGAACCCGGCGCTCAAGCCCATCCTCCTCCTCGCCCACATCGACGTTGTCGAAGCCAAGCGCGAGGACTGGGTGCGCGATCCGTTCAAGCTCACCGAGGAAGGCGGCTATTTCTACGCCCGCGGCGCAAGCGATGACAAAGCCATGGCCGCGATCTTTACGGACATCATGATCCGCTACAGGCAGGAAGGCTACAAACCCGCGCGCGGGGTCAAGCTCGCGCTCACCTGCGGGGAAGAAAGCGCCAATGAAGTCGTCGGCGCCAAATGGCTGACGGAAGAACACCGCGACCTGATCGACGCCGAATTCGCGCTCAACGAAGGCGCCGGCGGCCGCATCGATCCCGCCACCGGCAAGTACACCTTCAATGGCGTGCAGGCCGGCGAGAAGCTCTACGAGGACTACACGATCGAGGTCACCAATCCCGGCGGCCACTCCTCGCGCCCCGTGCCCGACAACGCGATCTACCGCCTTGGCGCCGCCCTCGCCAAAGTTTCGACCATCGAATTCCCGATCGAATTCAACGACGCCACCACCGGCTTCTTCAGGCGCATGGGCGAACTCACGCCCGGCCAGGAAGGCCAGGACATGAAGGACGCCGCGGGCGGTGAAAACGCCGCTGCGATCCGCCGCCTGATGCAGAACCCGAGCTACAACGCGCTCTTCCACACCACCTGCGTCGCCACCCAGCTCACCGCCGGCCACGCGCCCAACGCGTTGCCCCAGCGCGCCACGGCCAACGTCAACTGCCGCATCTTCCCCGGCCACACCCAGGAAGAGATCCGCAAGCAGATCGAGAGCGCGATCAACGACCCGCAGGTCTCCGTGAAGCTCCGCTCCGAGCCCGAAAAGCCCGGCGCCCCGCCGAAGCTGACGCCGCAGATCCTTGGCCCCATCGAGAAGATCACCGAGAAGATGTGGCCCGGCGTTCCTGTCGTTCCCGCCATGGCGACCGGCGCCACCGACGGCCGCTTCCTCACGCCCGCCGGCATCCCGACCTACGGCGTTTCCGGCATCTTCGCGGACAGCAACACCACCAACGCGCACGGCCTTAACGAGCGCGTCGGCGTGAAGCAGCTGATGGAAGGCCGCATGTTCCTCTACCAGCTGGTCAAGGAATACACGGCCGCGAACTGACCTATTCCGGCCCCATCAGCGCCCGCGTGAAGTTCTTGTAGCTGTCCAGCACGTGCGGATCGTCCTTCACGATCCCCATCAGCTGGCGCGGGATATCCTTCAGGTGATCAACCATCATGTCGGGATTACCGCCCATCGACACGCCGAACGCGCGGAAGATCGCGTAGGACTTGGTCTGGTAGGCATCGAAATCGACATTGCTCGCGCCCTTGCCCAGCGTCTCGACCGTCAGGTCATAGAACTGGTGCATGTAGGCGTTGTTCACCCAGGCTGACGTATCGCCCTGAAGGCTCTGTGCCTCGCCCTGCGGCTGGGGCTGCGGCTGGGGCGGCGCCCCGTGCTGCGCCGAGGCCGGTGCTCCCGCCAGCGACAACGCCAGAATCGCACCCACTATCTTCAACATCATTGTCATGCCTCCTTCGGACATGCGTTTCCCGTCCCCGGAAACGCGATTTTTCGCGCCGGACAGGCCAAAAGGCCGTGACAAGAAAAGCAAACATTATGTAAAAGATTCTATACATCATGTCGAGTCGGAATCTGTAGGGGTCTAGGATGTCATTCCGCGAACGCACGGCGTGGATCACGCTGCTCACCATCGTGGTGTGCTTCGGCATCTACTACGGCGCGATCCTCACCGGCCTCGTGCCGGGCGGCACCTGGGCGTCCTTCCATCTCGGCGCGCTCTGCTTCGGCTCGTTCGTGCTGCTGCAGGTCGGCCTTAATGTCGCCGCCGCCCTCATCAATCCGAAGGATGCTCGCACGCCGCGCGATGAACGTGAGCGCCTGATCCACGCCCGCTCCCACGTCATCGGCTATCATGTCCTCCTTGTCGGCATGGCCGCCGTTCTGATCGCCACACATATTCCCATGCATGGAGGCGGCATGCTGGACGTCATCATCAACACGGTGAACTTCGGCGCCTTCGTGATGATCATCGCCGCACTCAGCGTCGCCATCTCGCAGATCATCATGTACCGGCGCGGCCACTAGCAGATGGCGAAGCTCCCCATCGCCAACCAGATCCGACGCCTCCGCTTCGAACACGGCGAGATGACGCAAAGCGATCTCGCCGAGAAGATCGGCATGACGCGTCAGACCATCGCCGCCATCGAGGCCGGAAAGTACTCGCCCTCGCTCGAGGCCGCTTTCCGTATCGCGCACGTCTTCGGCGTCGAGATCACCGAAGTCTTCCAGTGGGATGAATGACTACGCCCAGCCGAACTGCTTGAGCATCACAACACCGCCGGCCGCCGACGCAGCCGACACCGCCGCGCCCCACACCATGTCGACGATCACCATCGGCAACGGCCAGTTCTTCAGCGTCGCCAGATTGGTCAGGTCATAGGTCCCGTAGGCGACCAGTCCCAGGAACGCCCCCGCCATCGCGGCCCGCGACCAGTCGCCCGTCTCCAGCGACGGCGCCACCGCAAAGAACCCCAGCCCGGCCGCATAGAGCAGGTAGAACATCACCGCCGGCACAAACTGTATCTGCTCGCGCATCAACGGCCCGAGTTGTCCCGCGATCCACCCTCGCGCAACCACGCCGAGCCAGATTACATCCAGAACCGCAAGGATAATCCCCGCCGCCACCGCGCCCTTCACGACATCCATGCTGGCCTCCATTCCTTCGATACGCATGGAACGGCCCGCCGGATGACCGATCGAATTCATCCCGCGCGACTGGCGGCTCGCCCGCATTGATTGCGGCTTGCATCGAACATCATCTGAGGCTCATGCCCCGCCGTGGAAAGCGTGAGGCGGCATGCGCTCAGGTCGCCAGCAGCGCCGCACCCAGATCGGCCGGATCAATCGGCTTGATCAGAACCGCGAAGGGATGGTCCTCGGCAATGCGCTGCAGGGTCGAGGGTTCGTTCGAACCCGTGCAGTAGATGATGCGGGTTGGCCGCTCTGCGTAGATGCCGAGCGCGGCCTCAACGCCGTCCCCTTCCCCTTCCAGACGCACATCCATCAAGACGATGTCCGGCTTGTGGTGGGATGCGAGTTCGATTGCACGCGCTGTGGTTTTTGCCGTCGCGCAGACCTCGAAGCCATAAGCTTCGACCCAGATGCGAAGGAATTCGGCGGCCAGGAACTGGTCCTCGACAATGAGAACGCTGCCCTTCGTATCCGTCTCAGCCATTCGGTGTTCCCCCCATAACAGCTCTTGGAAAGACAATCCGCACGCGGGTGCCCTCCGATCCATCGATCGTCAGAACGCCATCGAGCTGGTCAATGAACCCCCGGATCAATCGCGTCCCCGAGTGAACGGAGCGACCGGCGAACGCGCTCCCGGGTTCGACGCCAATGCCATCATCGTGCACTTCAAGGAGCGCGTCGTCCTCGCCTTGCACAAGTCTGACGCTCACCATGCCCGTCCGCGCCGCCGGAAAGGCATGCTTGCAGGCATTGGTCGCAAGCTCGTTGATCAGCAGACCAAGAATGACCGCCCGTTCGATGTGGATCTGTATCTCATCCACCTCGACCTGCATTCTTATTTTCCGGCGCTCCAGGCCGTGGCTTTTGGCAATGTCGGCGCAAAGACCACTGATGAACTCCCGCGCAGAAATGGAAGTAAGACTTCGCGATCCGATCAGTTTCTGATGCACCGCCGCCATGGCGCGAACCCGGGCGTTAAGCGCCTCCATCGCGTAAAGCGCTTTTTCATCCGAGATGGTTACGGCTTCGATCGCAATGAGGCCTTCGATCTGCTGGAGATTGTTCTTCACCCGATGATAGACCTCGCGAAGCAAGGCATCGCGTTCAGCGAGGGCCTGTTCGGCCTGTTCGCGTGCAGCCCGTTCGTCCGAAACATCGATACAACTGCCGAAATACCCCACGAACTGGCCGCCTCGATAATAGGGCGCGCCATTGTCGAGCAGCCATCTGTAGACGCCGTCATGGCGCCTAAGTCGGTATGTCATGCTGAAGGGTTGGCGCGCGTCGAAGGCCTTTTCGTAGGTCTCGACGCAGCGTTGCAGGTCATCGGGATGAACGCCCTCAGCCCAGCCATATCCGACTTCCTGCTCCAGCGTCCGACCGACGAACTGAAGCCAGAGCTGGTTGAACCAGTTGCACAACTTGTCCGATCCCGATCGCCAGATCATGACAGGGGCGTTGTCCGCCAACTCCTGGAACATGATTTCGGGCAAGCGGTTTCCCTGCTTCGCACGCGGTTTCGATCTACCGGCAAATACTATTCGATCTGCAGACGTTGTGAAGCCGCCACGGGGCTGAGTGCGATTTCTCGCCGTTGTTTGCCAAGCTCGATCGGCTCAGGCGGGTTCCAATGCGTGGCTTACGCAACGGCCTTGGGCTGAGACGGCCTGTCCGCCCAAACCCACACATCGATGCAGGCTCGGCGCTCCGGACAAGGCCTTCTTTGAGCAGACGGTAACAGCGATCATCCTTGAAAATTGATAGGGGCAACCGACCGCTCAGCTGAACAAGGCGCAACGCCCCCGTCCGCGATCCTGGAATGCAATACGCTTTGCCCCGTCCGCGCTGATCCGGCATCCAACTCAGGCCTGCCTGCCACCCGCGAGAACAAGCCCAACGCAGGTTGCGCACACTCCGCCGAGCCGTTACCCAAATCGCCCGACACTGCCGCGAGCCCCGATGCGCAACCATCACATCTTACTCGCGCTCCTCGCGTTCTCCCTCATCGCGCCGCCCGTCTTCGCTCATGCCATCGGCGGCAAGGATGCGGAGTTCGTACGCAACACCATCGGCGCCGACCCGTTCCCCTTCCTCTATCTCGGCGCCAAGCACATGGTGACGGGATACGACCACCTGCTCTTCCTCACCGGCGTGATCTTCTTCCTCTACCGGCTGAAGGACGTCCTCCTCTATGTGACGCTCTTCTCCCTCGGCCACTCGACCACGCTGATCCTCGGCGTGCTGTTCGACTTCGGCGTCTCGGCGCATCTTGTCGACATGGTCATCGGCCTGTCGGTGTCCTACAAGGCTTTCGAGAATCTCGGGGGCTTCCGGAAACTTGGCTACGAGCCCGATAACCGCATCGCCGTCGGCGCCTTCGGCCTCGTCCACGGCCTCGGCCTCGCCACCAAGCTGCAGGAACTCGGCCTCAATGCCGACGGCCTCGTCCCCAACCTCATCGCCTTCAACATCGGCGTCGAGATCGGCCAGGTGACGGCCCTCTCCGTCATCCTCGTCGCCATGACCCTGTGGCGCACCACCAAATCCTTCGGCCGCCTCGCCATCGCCGCCAACGCGCTGCTCTTTCTTGCAGGCATCGTCCTCGCCGGTGAGCAGCTCGCGGGCTATTTTCTGTCAGGAGCCAAATGATGTCTGACGAACAGCAGCCCATCGCTCCCGAGAATTCCGACTCCCGTACAGCTCAATGTCTCGGGCAGGACGCTTGCGCTGATCAGCGGCGGCGGTCTCGTCGCCGGCGCGCTCATCGTCATGGGCGCGATCATGCCGGCCGAATTCAATGTCGACCCGTTGGGGCTAGGCAAGCTCTCCGGCGTCGCGCGCCTCTGGGCCCCGGAGCAGAAGGAGATCGACGCCACCTCCGCCGGCGCGCCTCTGGCTCGCGAATACGAAACCGCGTTCCGCTCCGACACGATCGAGATCCCCCTCACCGACTTCCTCGGCGGCGCGAAGGGGTCCGAGCTCGAATACAAGGTCCGCATGAAGAAGGACGCGACCCTGATCTATGAGTGGGAAGTGATCGGCGCCGAACGGAAGGACGATTTCCACTTCGACTTCCACGGCCACACCACCCCCGCCCCAGGCCAGGACATGCAGGTCGTGACCTACAAGCAGGCCTACGGCCTCAAGGCGCAGGGCGCCCTTACCGCACCCTTCGATGGCATCCAGGGCTGGCAGTTCTCCAACTCCAGCGACAAGCCCGTTGTCGTTCGCGTGAAGCTGTCAGGCTTCTACGACCTCGTCCCCGCGGGCGAGGAAGGTAATCTCGCCGGCATCGTGGCCAATGTTCCCGCCGCCCAGGCCCGGCCGGATTTCAAGCCAAATCAGCCCTGAACGGCTGAGAACAGTCCCGTTCTCGACTAGCCACAATTTCGCGCTAACCTTTCTCCATCACGGGAAGAGGGGCCTGACTGCCGGATTTTTCGTTTCGGAGACGCGAATGACCTACCGCGCCATCCTCGCCCTCGGCCTCGCGAGTGTCCTCGCCGCCTGCGCCTCGACGCGACCTGCCCCCATCGTTGCGGGCAGCCGCACCCCCATCAAGCCGCGCCCGCCGGTGACCACGCCCACGACCCCTTCGACGCCATCGATCCCGATTCCCCCGACGGACTTCACGCTCACCGCCGCGCGCTTCGCCGACCTGCCCAACTGGGCCACCGCCGACGTCGCCCCTGCTCTCACTGCTTTCAAACGCCAGTGTGCTTCATGGAAGCTCCGCACGCCGGATACACCGCTCGGCGGTCGCTATGGCGGAACGATCGGCCAGTGGTTAAACGCGTGCGACGCCGCAACAACGATCCAGCCTGGACAGGAACGCTGGTTCTTCGAGAACTATTTCGACCCGCAATACATCGCCGGCCCCGGCGAAGCGAAGCTGACATCCTATTTCGAGCCCGTCATCCAGGCGAGCCGCGAATGGGCCCCGCCCTTCACCGAGCCGCTGCTCAGGCGCCCGCCCGACATGGTGACCGTCGACCTCGGCGCCTTTGCCGAGGCCTATGACAATGCCACGCTGCGTGGCGCTCCGCGTACGCTGAACGGCAAGATGAATGGCGACCGCATCGTGCCATACCCGAAGCGCGAGTCGATCACGCCTTTCCTCGGCCAGATCATCGGCTACGCCCACCCGGCCGACCTCTACAACCTGCAGGTCCAGGGCTCCGGCCGCCTGCACTTCCAGGACGGCACGGAAGCCCGCGCACAGTTCTCGGCCCAGAACGGCTACAAGTGGAATTCAGCCCTCGGCGCCCTTCGCAATTCGGGTCAGCTCCCGAGCGCCACGTGGAACAGCTTCCGCTCGTGGCTCGATAATAATCCCGGTTCGCAGAAGTCGGCGCTCAACGCCGACCCGTCGTACGTCTTCTTCCAGGAAGAAACGATCGCCGACTACACCGCCGGTCCGCGCGGCGCAGCGAACGTGCCGCTGACGCCGATGGGGTCGATAGCAGTCGACCCAGCCTTCCACCCCTACGGCGCTATCGTCTTCGTTGATGCGACCTATGATGGCGGCGCGTTCGACCGCCTCCTCGTGGCGCAGGATACCGGCGGCGCGATCCGCCGCGGCCCCAATCGTGGCGATCTCTTTGCCGGCACGGGCCCGGAAGCAGGCGTCTATGCCGAGAAAATGAACGCGCCTGCGCGCTGGTGGACGCTTCTTCCCAAGTCGTTTTCCTCGGCGCCTATCGCCGTGTCGGCAGTGGCTTCGCCGCCGGGCTAAGCCTTCAGGCGGCCGTGCGTTTCAGCGTCTGTCCCGACACCCAATCCTTCGCCGCCCGCGCCGCCGTCGCTGCGCTGGCCGCGGCTGCATCCGCGATCATGCCCTCATCGCCCACCCAGTCCCCAGCGATGAACAATCCCGGCGCATCGGCCACCATCACGGCAGGCCGCTTGCGATCCCAGCGTACGAACGCGTTCGACACCGTCATCCCGCGCAGCTCCTGGCGCCGCACCTCAAACTCGCGCCAGCCCGGCATCACCAGATCAGCGACACCTTCCAGCTCCTCGATCGCATTGCGTTGAGGCCCCTCACCCGCCGGCAGATACTTCGCAACATGAACAACGGCACCGCGTTCGGGCGCCAGCTTCGCCGAATTCGAATGCAGCGACAAATAGAACGGCCCGTCGATCCCCAGCGCAAAGTCTTGTGCCTTCTCGGGCATCCGTCTCAGCGCCAGATCCAGCGTATTCGCCCGCACCAGGATCGCCTCACGCGCCTCTTCTGCGAGGCTCGTCACAGTCGGAGCCAGCTTCGCCGCTTCATGCGGACCAAGCGCAAGGATGGTCGCGTCAGCTTCCGCGCGCGTTCCATCAGCAAGCACCACGACCGAGCGCGCGCCTTCCATTAGCACGCGCTCGACGCTTGTTCCGGTATTCAACTCGGCTCCGTCTTCACGCGCTGCTTTTGCCAGACCCGCGACGATCGTCGACCATCCGCCATCGAGATATAGCGTGCCGCCCAGCCCCAGCCGGATCTGGTCAAGCATCGCAGCCGCCGAGACAACCTCCGAACCATTGGCGTAGCTTGTCAGACGCCCAAGCGCCTCAAGCGACTGGCGCAGCACCGGCGAGAGCTTCTGGCCATCCAGCCATTGCGAGAACGGGCCTTCGCCTGTGGCGCCATCGGTGATCGCCTTGAAGATGCCGCCGAAAGCCAGCTTGTCGCGTATGCGGAACAGGCTCGTCATCGCCAGCGACGCTGCGGACATCGGCAAGTCATGCAACTTGCCGTCCCGGATCGCCTGTCGCGTGCCGCCCAGCGCCCGGCCGCCGGAATAGGAAACGCCGAGCCGGTCCAGCTCACGCTTCAGGGCGCCCAGTCGATAAAGCGCATGCGGTCCCTGGTTCAGCAGGAAGCCGTCCACGTCTCTTGTCCGCGCCCGGCCGCCAAGGTCTGCTGCCGATTCGAACAGGCGCACCTTCACGCCCGACCGCGCAAGTTCCGTCGCGGCCAGAAGCCCGGCGATACCGCCGCCAACAATGTTCACATTTCCGGGGATTGCAGAGGTCATTGGGAGGGTCCTCAATGCTGTTAATCGGATATCTTGTGTCCGATATAAATCGGATGCTATATATCCGCAATAGGGAATCGTTCCGGAGCGGCCCGATGAAGATGAGCGAGGGCGTCGAGTGGACGGCCCATGCGTGCGCATTGCTCGCGGGCCTGCCCGCGGGCGTTGGCCTGCCGGCCAATGCGCTGGCGGAATTCCACACGCTTGCGCCGGCCTATATGGCCAAGCACATGCAGGCGCTGACGCGCGCCGGCGTTGTCGAGTCCGTGCGTGGTCCGCGTGGCGGCTACAGGCTGGCGCGGCGTCCCAGCGAAATCACGCTGTGGGACATCGTTGAAGCGATAGAAGGCGAGGATCACGCTTTCCGCTGTTCCGAAATCCGACAGCAGGGCCCGTGTGTTGAGCCCGGCGCGGAGTTCCGCAAGCCGTGCGAGATCCACGCAGCTTTCAACAAGGCCGAAGCTGTCTGGCGCGCCGAACTCAAGACCGTGACGCTCGCCGACATTGCGAAGGAAGTCGCACGGAAATTCACGCCTCAGCGGCGCGCGGCGTTAACGCAATGGCTCGAAGAAAAGCTGGCCTGACTACTTCACGCGCCAAGGCGGGTTCCGCCGGTTCTCGCCGGCATGGTAGAGCGTGATGCGGTTACCCGCCGGATCACGCAGGTGCGCCACGCGCCAGAGATAGCTCATCGTCTCCGGCTCGCTCTCGAACGCCACACCTTTTGTTTTCAGGTCGGCGACAAGCGCATCCAGCCGATCACTCTCAAACCAGACCTCAGGCCAGTCGCCTCCCTTCCAGCCTTCGACATACTCGATGGAGAAGGTGGAGGGCTCGCCGCCATCGGCCTCTGGCATTTCGAAACGCGCATAGCGCGGCGGCGCATCCACGATCAGCTTGAGGCCGAGCGTCTGGTAGAATTTCACGCTCGCCACATAATCGACGAGCGGAACCGTGACCTGGTTCAACCGCATGGCTATTTCTTCTTTTTCGGCGCGGCTGCCTTGGCAGGCGCGGTTGCCCTCTTCGCAGCTTTCTGCGTCGTGGCTTTAACGCCGGCAAGCGCATCGGCTTCGGCTGCAGTCTTCGGCGTTGCGCCGAGCTTGTCCTGAAGCGCCATCGCAGCCGCCGGATTGCGTTCCTTTGCGCCGGAGATGATGAAGGCAAACACGTCCTGCTTCTTCGCCCAGCCATTCAGCATCCTGGCGAAGCGGCCGATCTCACCTGCAGAATAGCCGTTGGCCTCCTCGGCCTTCGTTTGCATTAGACGCGCAACAGCGAAGTCCGAACCTTCATGACGCAGCTTCGGAAACTCATCGTCCTCGGCGTAGACCACAGTCGCGCCATGCTTCGTCAGCAGATCGTAGAATTCCGGCACATCGAACCCCGAGCCCCGTACCTCGAGCGCATGGCGGAGCGGCAGCCTGCCGATCTCCTTCGGCAGTACCGACAGGAAGGTCCTGAAATACTCGGCGTCAAACTTCCGCGTGCCTGGAAACTGCCAGTTGATCGGACCGAGCTTCTGCTTCAGCGACGCGATCCCCTGCCCGAGAAACAGGTCGACCGATTTCTTCATGTCGTCCTTCGTCTTGCGGACAGTGGAGAAGCGGTGCGCCTTCAGGCTGAACACGAAGCCATCAGGCGCAGCTTCCGCCCACTTCGCGAAGGTGTCCGGTTTAAATGACGAATAGTAGGTCGCGTTGACCTCAACCGCCGTCATCTTGCGGCTCATGTAGCTGAGCTGTTTCGCCTTGGAGAGGCCGGATGGATAGAAGGTCTCGCCCCACGGCTCGAAGCTCCAGCCGCCAACGCCCACGCGAACAGGATGCGCCATCCACGCCCTCCAACACTTTCTGCTTTGTTATTGGGCGAACCTAGCACGGCCTCTTTTGCAAGGCAGCTTCGCCGTGAACGCAGCCGAGCGGCCTGATCCCCAGCGGAAACCCGATATTCGCATTGGGAATGCTTGGTCAGAGGTTCCTTCTGTGGATATGCTGGGCGCATCAGGGAGGGGACCCGGATGAAAATGCAGATCGCGGCGCTTGCCGCTTTGGGCCTGACGGGCTGCCAGTCCGTGCAATCGGAACACGTCGATTTCTCGTCAGGCCGCCTCTACCAGGGCCTGCAGTACGCGCTGCCGAAGGCGCTCGTGACTGTCGAGATGCTCGAGGACAAGGGCGTCCTCTATCTCGGCGTCAGCCGGCCTTTCCTCGTCGGCGATCCGGAAGCGACGTTCATGCTCACGGCGTCCTCAGGCCTGTTCGCGAGCCAGAAATATCGCTTCATGGTTCACCCGCAGACACGGCTGCTCAGCTACATCAATTCCGTGTCCGAGGGACAGGCGAGCGCGATCCTCGAGAACCTTGCGAAATCGGTCGGCGGCATCGGGGCACTGCCCAAACGGGAGAACACGCTGACCCAGACTGCCGGGACGGTCACGAAGGTCTTTTCGAAAGTCATTGACCCGTTCGAATATGACGGATGCGATTTCGGCAAGCAGTGCAGCCTGACCAAGCTTAATGTGGAGCTGCGCGAGCGCGCGCTGGAATTCCTGGGCTGCAGCGGATCGCCCGCATCGCTGTCGGCGGGCAGCCGCGATCAATGCGCCCGCATCGGCGCCAATCAGAACTATTTCACGATCACGCTCGATCCGATGTTCTCTGTGCAGTCTGGCGCATCGACCGGCCGCATCGCGAATCTCGTGTCCTCGTGCACGAGTTCGATCTGCTATCGCGCCCCTGCCCCGTATCGGCTGGGGGTGCGCGTCGCCGGCGTTCGCGACGTGTCCGAAGTCGTGATGCTGCCGAACGAATCCCCGGTGATGTCGCTGAGCCTGCCGGCGGGCGTGTTCGCAACCTCGCGGTCACGCGTCGAACTCGCGCAAGGCATGCCGGCGACGGTCGTGATCGACCAGGGCAACGAACTTGTGGGCATCACGGCGATCCCGCTGACCGTGATCAACGGCTTTTTCGAAGCCGTCAGCGAGGTCGTGCAGCTCCGCATCAACTTCAACAATCAGGATGCGGACCTGATGGAATCCGACATGAAGCGCCTGAAGGCGATGGACGATTATGACGAGGCCCGGCGGCTGCGGCAGGAAACGCTGAACGCCGCCCTCGCCGCTGATATCGCCCGGCGCAACAATGCGACCAACGCAGATCAGCTCGCCAATACCGCCATGGCCTATCAGGAGGCTTACGCCGCAGCCCAGATCAAGGCCAACCAATCCGCTGAGGCCGCGGATGTGAAGGCAGCGACCGGCGCAGGCGCCGCGAAGAAGGAGAACAACCTCAACCAGAATTCCGGCCAGACTGATCCGCTGACCGATGCGGCAAAGCTCGACCTGACGGAAGCGCAGAAGAGCGCCGAGTTGACGACAATCGACACCCCAACGCCACGCCTGTTCGAAATTCCGCTGTGGAAGCAGCCGGAGGAGGCCAGGACCGGTCAGGCGGCGAGCACCATTCAGACCAAGCCGGAGACGCCGAAGACGGGCGGCGGCCAACCCAAGCCCAATGGCGATGAACCCGAATGAAGGGGCTTGTCTCCTCCTGGTATGAAAGGCGGCAGGCCTCTGCCGACCTCGACCCGTCGGTAGCTGTTCGCAAGACGAAGGGGCGGCCGTCGGGTGGACGCCGCCTTGAATCGATCAATGGCGACGATGACCGGAAGACAGTGAAAGACGTGACGCTGTCGCCGTGGCGGCCTCTGGTCTGCCTGCAGATCTACGTCGATGGCCAGGTCGGCATCGGAAGCGGCGTGCTGATCGCACCGAACGTCGTGCTGACGGCTGCGCACAATCTCTACCTGCTCGGCAACGGACAGCGTCCTGGCCGGTATCCCGATGCGATCACGGCCCACTCGGGCGTCAATGCGGGCGTGGGAACAGCGGAGTCACGCGTGTCGCGCGTGGAAATCTGCCCCGGCTATATCGGCAAGAGCGAAAGCGATCCGATGCAATTCCTGTTCGACTACGGGATCGCACGACTGGCGGACAATGCGCTCTTCAACTGGTCGAAGAAGCACTTTCAGGTCCATACGCAAGCGCCGCTGAACGACACCGACCTCAAGACGTCGAATCTCACCGTTGCGGGCTATCCGAAGGAAGACGGGCTTCCGCTCGTCCTGAAATTCTGCACGGGCCAGCCTGACCCCAACAAGGTGGGGCCCGCCAACTTCAACTATGCGATGGACTCACTGCCCGGCCAGAGCGGAGGTCCGGTCTTCCGCTATCACAAGGACAGCCAGTCGACCGTTTTTGCCGGCGTCCACGTCGCCTCCGAGACGGGGACCAACCTCGCCCGGCGGTATGACAGCTTCATGCAGAAGCAGTTGCAGGCCTGGCTGGGCGGTTCCGGCGGACAAACGATCGGCTGACAACCTATCAGGCGCATCCTTCCCATTGGCCGCGCGTTCTGGCCTACTGGCGTGGACAAGCCATGGAGGATGTCATGCGGTGGATGGGCGGACGTCGTGAAGGCGGCGTCGAAGACCGGCGGGGACTCGGCGGCGGCGGCCTTGCCGCAGGCGGCGGGATCGGCGCGGTGATCATCGGCCTCCTCGGCTATTATTTCCTCGGCATCAACCCATCGACGACCCAGGCCGTGCTGGGAGGGCTTGGAGGCCTCGGAGGCGAGCAACACGGGGAAGTCGGCACGCCGCGTGATGACGCCGGGCAATTCGTCGACGTGATCGGCACGAACATCAACGACGTCTGGTCGGCCAAGATCGGCAATTATACGAAACCCAAAACCGTGCTGTACGATCAAGGCACCAGCACGGGTTGCGGCTATGGCCAGGCGGCAATGGGCCCGTTCTACTGTCCCAACGATCAGACCGTCTATCTCGACCTCAGCTTCTGGCAGCAGATGCAGGAGCTTGGCGGTTCCGACGGGCTGTTCGCCCGCGCTTATGTCATCGCCCACGAATTCGGCCATCACGTCCAGACGCTGACCGGCGCCTCACAGAAAGTGCAGCAGGCACAGCAGTCGATGGGACAGGAAGCGGGCAATCGCTACTCCGTTGCGCTTGAACTTCAGGCCGATTGCTATGCCGGCGTCTGGGCGGCGAACGCTTCTGCTGCTTCGAACGGCGAAGTCGCCCTTGAGCCGGGCGACATTGAGGCTGGCCTCAAGACCGCGCAGGCGATCGGCGACGACACGCTGCAGCGCCGCTCGGGCGGTCAGGTGACGCCGGAAAACTTCACGCACGGCACCTCGGCCGAGCGGATGCAGTGGCTGCAGGCCGGGTACAAGTCCGGAGACCCACAGACGTGCAACGGTACGTTCAACGGGCTCTGATCGTCACAGGCGTAAACCGTGATCGCGAAACGCGCTGGGGCAAGCGCCCCAATGCGTTTCAGCGATGCGTGCAATTTGATGGATCGGTCTAAACGGACCTTGGCGGCTTTGCCTGCACACTTGTGCGGGACTGGAAAGGCCAGCCATGACGATCGACGACATCTGCCAGACGCTTATCGACACCCGCAAGCCGCACGACGCTCCGCAGCCGGATGCACCGGGGCTTTACGCCATCTTCCTGCGGCCGCGTTGCCAATTGCTGCCCATCACGCCCGCCGAGCATGGCCTGCTCTATGCCGGCGCGACGCATGACGGGCTGAGCGCACGTGACCATTTTACGGAGAACAGCGGCTTCTCGACGCTGCGCCGCAGCCTCGGCGCCATCCTGCGCAAGCACCTCTGGCTACAGCCCTGCCCGCGCGCGCCGGGACCGAGCGAAACCAATACGCGCAACTACGCCTTCGCGGTCGATGGCGAAGCCATCCTCTCGCGCTGGATGCGGGCGAACCTGCTGGTCAGCACGCTTTCCTTGCCAGGCGCAGACCTGCCGACGCTTGAAGCCGAGGTTATCGCCAAGCTTGAACCGCCGCTCAACCTCACCGGCTGGGACAACCCGCAACGGCCGCTGATCAAGCGAATGCGCGCCGATTGCACCCGTCTTGCAAAAGAGCTTGCCCGCGCCGCTGCCTAGGTGGCGTCGAGATCGACACTTTCGGGTTGTCTCACCGTATATTTGGCGAAACGTTCGCGGTATTCGCCCGGCGTCATGCCAGTTGCGCGCTTGAAGATGGACCGGAAGAACGAGACGTCTTCATAGCCGACCTTCAGCGACACGCTCTGCACGCTGATGGTTTCAAGCTCCAGCATCGACTTGGCCGCTTCGACACGCACGGCCTGAAGGTAGGCTGCCGGGGCCTGGCCCGTCGCCGCCTTGAACCGCCGGAGGAAGGTGCGCTCGCTCATGCCCGCAAGCTCCGCCATCTGTTCGCTCGAAAGCGGATCCGTGAAGCGGGCCTGGATCAGCTCCTGCACGCGGCGGATCGGCTCGTCCGTATGCGCCGGCGACAGGGGCAGGACCGCATAGCCGGACTGGTGCGTGCGGGGCATGGAGAGTAGTAGCGCCTTCGCCGTCTGCACGGCCACTTCGTGCCCACACAGCTTCTCGACGAGGTAGAGGCTCACATCAGCCGCCGCGGTGACGCCCCCTGAGCACAGGAGGCGCTGGTCTTCCGTGAGAATGTTGTCTTCCTGCCAGTTCACCTTCGGCCAGCGGCGGCGCAGATCGCCCGCGACAGCCCAGTGGGTCGTCGCGCGGCGGTGATCGAGCAATCCCGCTTCGGCCAGGTACGCAGCGCCCATGCAGACGCCTGCGATGTACGCGCCGCGCTCATGATGCCAGCGCAGCCAGGGGAGGATGGAGTTGTTCTCGATCAGCTTGTCGTCGAGTGACAGGCCGGAGGTCGGCACGATGATTATGTCGGCCTTCTTGATATCGGCGATTGCATGCTGCGGGGCCATGGTGAGCCCGGCGTAGGGGCTACGCACGGGCTTGCCGTCGATTGAAGCGGTGGAAACGCGGAAGCGCGGCTCGGGCGTTTCGCCCTTGAGTTGCCGCCACAGCGCGCCGGCGGAGTGAAACACCTCGATCGGCATCAGCGCCGTTGAGGCGTAGCCGTCCTCCATAAGGACGACGCAAACTTCCAGTATCGGGTCGGTCATGACCGTCTCCTGATGACAACCTAGAATGCGCAACCGGCTGATGGAAGCAGTCTCCCGCGTCCATCAGCCGAAAGCACCAGTTTTCGGTCAGGGATCAGGCGGCCGCGCGAGCGGTCGTCGGGTCGATGATCGTGGCGGCCTCCGTGATCTTGCTCGCCGGGAAGCCCGAAAGGCGGGCGTGTTCACGCACCGCGTCTTCGTTCTCAGCGAGATAGATGCAGAAGGTTTTGTCCTTGGCCACGTAGGAGTGCTGCCACTGGACCTTGGGGGCAAGTTTGGCCAGGGCGGCGTTGGAGGTCTGCGCGGCTCCACAAAGTTCTTTTGGGGTCATGGACCCCACCGCCGGGATGTCGCGCTCGATCACGTAACGTTTGAGCATTGTCTGCTTCTTCTTTTTATTGTTGCGAACGCTTTTGCGTTCTCCCTTCTCGGGTGTCGCCATAGGGCCACCGTCGACACGAGATGGTGAGCGGTCCCGACGCCAATCTAGAGGGGCTTTCCCGCCAAGTCCCGGAGCAGAATTCGCGAGCCTCATTCCAAAAGCTCATGCGGTCGCCTGGGAGGAGCCAACCGCGCCCTAACCGCCGACGCGCTTCCCGCGCAGGGATTGGCCATCCGACTGGTAGATCTGCACATCGACGCGGCCGGCGGCGTCGCGGGAGAAAGATATGCGCGCCGCAAGGTTGCCGGGATCGAAGAACAGGTCCGGTCCCATTGGCATCATCTTCGTCTGCGGCTGACCCGTGCTCTGCTCTGCCAGGTGATTGCCATCGACCCATACGCGCGAGACGACGCCAGGAGCGAACTCATACTCTCCAGCGAAAGCCGCGAGCTGTTCGGCCGCCATCGCGATCACCGTAGGCGCTTCAGGCAGCCGCGCACCCGTCATTGCCACGAGACGCCATTGACCATTGCGCATCGCGTAGACATCCAGCCGTCGCGACCGCTCGGCGAGCACCTGTGCACCGACATGGTTCACGACGCGCTCGGAGTAGGTCATCACCAGCGTGTCGCCCGTGCGTCTCGCCTCGAAATCCGAAACTTCCGTCTTCGACGTGATGCTTCCCGCCCGGCCGGGTCCGAACTCAAGATCGAGATAACCTGCCTTGTCCAGCACAGTCCCTGTGGGATTCATGCCGCGAAAGTCGTTCGCCAGCAGCTTCTCGAAGAATGCCCGATCGCGCCTTTCGTAAGCCTTGGCTCGCGCATCCTTGAGAGCGCCATAGTTCTCTACTGCCGGCGCCACGCCCTGCCCGGACGAACATGCAACGACCACCAGAGCCAGACCGATCAACAGCGCGCGCATGGCCAACCTCCACGCCGCATTCAGAGTGGATCAGGCGCGCGCAAATGAAAAGAAGCCCGGCGATGAGCCGGGCTTCTGGTTCAGTTGATCTGGCAAGTGACCGATCAGGTATCGAGGAACGAGCGGAGTTTCCGCGAGCGTGAAGGATGCTTCAGCTTGCGCAGCGCCTTTGCTTCGATCTGGCGGATGCGTTCGCGCGTGACCGAGAACTGCTGACCGACTTCCTCGAGCGTGTGGTCGGTGTTCATGCCGATGCCGAAGCGCATGCGCAGCACGCGCTCTTCACGCGGCGTGAGCGAGGCGAGAACGCGGGTGGTCGTCTCACGCAGGTTCGACTGGATCGCGGCGTCCACCGGCAGAAGCGCTGACTTGTCCTCGATGAAATCGCCGAGGTTCGAATCCTCGTCGTCGCCGATCGGGGTCTCGAGTGAGATCGGCTCTTTCGCGATCTTGAGGACCTTGCGGATCTTCTCCAGCGGCAGGCCGAGCTTTTCAGCCAGCTCTTCCGGCGTGGGTTCGCGACCGATCTCGTGGAGCATCTGGCGCTGCGTGCGGACGATCTTGTTGATCGTCTCGATCATGTGCACCGGGATGCGGATCGTGCGCGCCTGGTCCGCGATCGAGCGCGTTATGGCCTGACGGATCCACCACGTCGCATAGGTCGAGAACTTGTAGCCGCGGCGGTATTCGAATTTGTCGACCGCTTTCATCAGGCCGATGTTTCCTTCCTGGATGAGATCCAGGAATTGCAGGCCGCGGTTCGTGTATTTCTTGGCGATCGAGATCACGAGACGGAGGTTGGCTTCCACCATCTCCTTCTTCGCCTGACGCGCTTCGCGCTCGCCCTTCTGCACGGTCTGGACGATGCGGCGGAAGTCATCGATCGGAACGCCCATCTCCTGGGCGAGACCCGACACGTCTTCACGCAGCTGGCCGATCTTGCGCGTCTCGACCGTGACGAACTTCTTCCACTGCTTGGACAACAACGAGACTTTATCCAGCCAGTCCGGCTTCAGCTCGTTGCCGAAGTAGTTGTCGAGGAAGTCCTGGCGGCCGACGCCGTGCAGGTCAGCGAGGCGCATCAGCTTGCCTTCAAGCTGGATGAGCCGCTTGTTGATCTCGTACAGCTGTTCAACCAGCGTCTCGATACGCGCATTGTTGAGGTGCAGCGTCTTGAGGTTCTCGGTGATCGCCGAAACGAGCTCGTCGTATTCCTTGTAGTCCTTCGGCGTCAGCGCCTTGCCTTCGAGCTTCCGCGCGACCAGCCGTTCCTGCAGCTTGCGATAGCGCTGGAAGTTCTCGGCGACGGCGTCGAGCGTCTTGGTGACGCCTTCGCGCAGCTCGGCCTCCATGGCCGACATCGACATGGCGCCGCCATCATCGAATTCGTCCTCGGCTTCGGCAGCTTCGGCTTCGGCCTGCTTCTGGCGCTCGAGTTCGACCTCATCCACGTCCTCGTCGCGCTGGCGGCGCGGGGCGGGCTTGGCCTTCTCTTTTTCCTTCTTCTCGGCTTCGGCCAGTTTCTTGGCCGTGATCGGGGCGGTGGAAGGCGGCGGGGCCCCGCCCTGCAGCACGATCTGCGAGTTGTCGACGATGCCGCCATGAGCGGCCGCATAAGTAGCTTCAAGATCGATGATGTCGCGCAGCAGCACGCGCTCTTCGGTCAGTTCCTGGCGCCACACCATGATGGCTTCGAACGTCAGCGGGCTCTCGCACAGGCCGCGGATCATCGCGTCGCGACCGGCCTCGATACGCTTGGCGATCGCAATCTCGCCCTCACGCGACAGGAGCTCGACCGAGCCCATCTCGCGCAGGTACATCCGCACCGGATCGTCCGTGCGGTCATAGCGATCCTTGGTGGTGGTGGTCAGAGCGGTGGATTTCGAACGGGCCGGGCTGCCGCCCTCCTCGCCGTCTTCGCTGTCTTCGCCGCCGTCAGCTTCTCGCTCGCCCTCTTCGACGTCGTCCTCGGACTCGACGACATTGATGCCCATCTCCGAGAGCTGGGACATGATGTCTTCGATCTGCTCGGACGAGTTCTGGTCCGACGGGAGAACCTTGTTCAGCTCATCGTACGTGACGAATCCACGCGCTTTCGCCGACTTGATGAATTTCTTCACCGTGGCGTCGTTCATGTCGAGCAACGGCCCGTCAGTCGCCTCCGGGGCAGACTTCCGTTTCGTCGCTTCAGCCTTCGCCATTCCGTCTCTCCGCAGACCCTGTTTGTCAGCCTTGGCGTTCTTCACCGGCTCGACCTTCGCCGGCTGGGCTTTCGCCGTGCCGGTCTTTTCACTCCCGCCTTTCGGCGGGGGCTCCTTGCTCGCAACCGGCTTGGGCGGAACCTTGGGAGGGGGCCCCTTCACCGGCTGGGTCTTGGCCGCGCCTTTGGCTGGCTCGGCCACCTTGCCCTTAACGGGCTCAGGCTTTTTCGAATCCTTCTTCGCCTCCGCCTTGGCGGGTTGAGGCTTTGCAGCAGGCTTGTCCCGTCTCACTTCGGCCTTCGTGGGCGTCTTGCCCTTGGCCGGCGCGGTCTTCGCCTTGTTCTTCACATCAGTCTTCAGAGCGTTTTGACTCCATTGCGGCGCCCATCCCACCCAGTGCGTCCCGCAAGCTCTGGACGCCTTCGTTGGCGGGCGAGGTCACCGCTTCATCCACCACCGACCTGCTGGCGCTACGCCGCGCGATCACCTTCTGCATGATCCTGGCCTGATGAGCGGCGCTCATGATCTCGACGCCCTCTTCCTCAGCCCGCTTCGTCGCCTGCACTTCAGCTACCAACGTTCTGGCGACCGGGAACCTACCCAAGGCGTCAAGCCAATCGCGGCCCTCGTTTGACCGTGGGTCCATCGGTTGCCCGACTGGGAAGGTTTCCAATAGCTCGACAGCCCGCTTGCGGCCAAGGCTACGTAAATGGGCTGCAACCGCAGGCCGGTCAAGCATTTCGGTGTTGTCGTAGACGTGGAAAGCGGCATCCCGGATGGCCTGGATGTCGGGGTCCTCGAAAGCGGCCCGGGCCAGGACTTCCCGGCCCTGTTCCATGATCTGGGGGCTCTCCAGCGCCCTGACCACCAGGATAAGGCCCGGAAGGCCGGTTGGACCGGGTGAGAACCCCTTCCGGGCGGGATTCTGGGCATGGTTACCGCCTTGGCTGCCACCGCCCTTGCCCGGGCGGAAATGCCAGTAAAGCCGATCGCGCAGCTCCCGCTCGTAGGCTTTCTTGACCACGGCGTGCCTGATCTGTCCCACAGCGGCCATAAGCCGCGCTTCGAATCCGGCCTTCCGCTCGGGCGTATCGAGCGGTTCCGCCTCGAGTTCCCGGCTCCACAAGAGGTCGACCAGGGGCCTTGCCCCGGCCAGCATGTCCCGCATCGCCTGGGGCCCACGAACCCTCACGACATCGTCCGGATCCATGCCGTCAGGCAGCAGCACGAAGAACAGCGTCTTGCCCGGTTCGATCAGCGGCAGCGCCCGGTCGCAGGCGCGCCAGGCCGCCCGGATGCCGGCGGCGTCGCCATCGAAACACAGGATCGGTTCGGGTCCGGCGCGCCAGAGCAGGTCGAGCTGCTCTTCGGTCAGCGCGGTTCCCAGCGGCGCCACGGCGGAGCCAATCCCGGCTTCGGCCAGCGAGATCGCATCGACGTAGCCTTCGGTCACCAGCAGGCCGCGTGACAGCGGACCTTCCTTGATCGCCGCCAGCGCCTCACGCGCGTCCATGTAACGATAGAGCGTGCGGCCCTTGTGGAAGAGCGGCGAGTCCGAAGAGTTGAGGTATTTCGGCTTGCCGTCCGGCTCGAGCGTGCGGGCGCCGAAGGCGATGACGCGGTTGGAGTGGTCCGTGATCGGGAAGATCACGCGATTGCGGAAGCGATCCCACGGCTGCTTGTCGGCCTCTTCGGGCTGAACCAGCAGGCCGGCCTCGATCAGTTCCTCGACCGACGCGCCCTGCTTCGTCAGGAAATCCGCCAGCGAACGCCAGCCATTGGGAGCGAAGCCCATCCGATGGCGCGTCCAGGCTTCAGGCCCAAAGCCGCGCTTCTGCAGGTATTCGCGCGCTTCCATGCCAGCGGGCTTGCGCAGTTGGTCCTCGAAGAAGGCGCAGGCCTTCTCGACCCATTTGATCAGCGTCGTGCGGCGGCGATACTGCTTCTCTTCCTCGGCCGACTGCTTGGGCAATTCGAGGCCATAATCGCGCGCCAGCTTTTCGACGGCCTCGGCGAAGGTCAGCCGTTCGGTCTCGGTCAGGAAGGTGATGGCGTCTCCAGCCTTCTGGGTAGAGAAGCATTTGTAGAAGCCGCGATCGTCATGGACGTAGAAGCTCGGTGTCTTTTCGCTCGAGAACGGCGACAGGCCGACCCAGTCCTTGCCGCGCTTCTTGAGCTGGACCTTTTTCCCAACGACGTCCGACAGCCGCACGCGCGACTTCAGTTCGTTGAGAAATTCCTCCGGGAAACGCATTACCGCTCTGTCTGGCTCTTTGGCCCAGCTTCCGCCGCTAGCGCCCGCGCGATCACCACGCCAGCGCCCAGCAGGCCGATCCTGTGGACCATTCCAGAGGGAATTGTGCGCTGATTCGCCCGAAATCAAGCTGGGCGCTGCTAAACCCCTGTTTTCAGGGGCAGCCCTCGCCTCTTTGCTGAAAACTCGGGGCCCGCGCTTAACCGGGGTTTGACTGCGCCGTGACCATAACAGCGGTGGGTAGATGGGGATTTTTCGATGGGCGCGATGTTATCGCTGATGTTCCTGCCGTTCGGGCGGGCCAGCAGGATCGCATTTCTGGGCGGCATTGGCGCTTTCGTGCTCCTGTCGCCGCTGATCTCGATGGTAACGCGCCTGATGCTTGGCCCGCATGTGCGGATGACCGACATACACCTGATAATCTGGCCCTCGCTGCTTCTCAGCGCCTGGGCAATGTTCTGCCTCTTCGCAAACCGGCTTCATGACATCGGCCGTTCCGCGATTTGGGCGATTGTGCCGGTCTTCCTGCCTACTCTCGTGATGGGCGGCCTCACCGGCTTCAACCAGACTGGCGTCGGCTGGGGCGCGATCATGACGATGTTCGTCGGCCCGCTCCTGTATATGGGGCTGGCCATCGTGCTGCTCTTCTTCCGTGGCCATGACGGGCCCAACCGGTTCGGCGTGCGCCCCGCGATGGCCTAGCCGAAGCGGCGCACGCTTCGCACGTCGCCGGCTATCGGGCGGATGCGGTCGACCGCCTGCCCGAGTGGCTCTATCTCGCAGTGCATGTCGCGCGCGCTGGAGTGCAGCAGCATGGTGGGCGAGCACATGATGCCGACATGGCCGCGCCAGAAGACGAGGTCGCCACGTTCCATATCGGAGAAATCAGCCGCCGGCTTGAACTCGACGCCAAGCGTCTGCTCCTGCATGTCGGAATCGCGGAGCGGATAGACGCCCGTGGCCTGCAGCGAAATCTGGACGAGGCCTGAGCAGTCGATCCCGGCGCTCTCGCGGCCGCCCCAGAGGTAAGGCGACCCGACAAATCTTTGAGCGACCCCAACGAAATCGGTCTCGGGTTCCGTCAGCGGGGAGACGTGCCGGGCGAAAACCCAGCCGGAGCCTATGACCCTGACAAAGTTCCCCTCGGTCTCGCCCAAGGCCAAGCGTGCGTTCATCGACACGGCCCGCGTCGGCCGTGATTTCATGTCGGCGCGTTCATAGAGGAAAGTGCGCAGGACCCGCACGCGATGCGTGGGTTCAGGCCCCGCCGGAGCGAGGCTCGCGCCCCGCATCCAGCCGACATACCGGTCGAGGCCGAGCTGGACATAGGCCCACTCGCTCCCCTCCCGGTCTGTCATTCGTTCGAGCACCCGAGCAGGTTCGCCAAACAGGGCCTGATTGACCTGTTCAGCCGAACCATCGGGTTCCCGACGAAGGGAAGCGGAGCCGGCGGCGACGCGTACGGCGTCACCCCCGGAAAGCCCCCCTTTTGGTGTGAGGCGTGGCTCGCTCGACCAGCGGTCAGGCGGCATGAGAACTTGGGCCCGCACTGTCGCGCGGCGCCGAAGGTTGGGCCATCGGCCGGTGAACCGGCGGCTGGCTCGAAGCGGTCGGCTTCATGTCGGCAGACTTCTTCGCCGACTGGGCCTTTTCGCAGGCGATCACACGATCGCCGAGTCCGGCCAGGACCGCGAGGCCCCGCGCCGTCGTCTGAACAAGTACGCTGCGCCGATCGGTTTCATCCGGGATGCGATTGGCAAGGCCGAGGCCCTGCAGCGCATCGAGCGCCCGGCTCACGGCCGGCTTGCCGAGGCTGAGCGCCTCAGCGAGGCCGCGTACCGTGTGAGGTCCGGGCTCGAGTGAAACTCGAAGAAGGATTGCAGCTTGGCGAACATTCAGGTCAGGCCCGTCCGCCCTCACCGTTTCCGCCAATACGTCTTTCAATAGGGCAAGCGCCGCCGAGCGGTCCATGACAACTCCGTTTGCCCGCGCCCCACAGGGAGACTCGCGCGATTTCGCATCGCGCGCAACCGGAACGGAACGAATTAAAATCGGAACATGAAGGCGACAAAAGGGTTGCGTCTCTCGAGCCTTTTTGCCTAGCCGCCATAGCGCCCTTTCAGCATCGTCCACACAGCGCGCAATCCGCATGCGGCAGCGCCCGCGGGCCTGCCGTAGCGGCCTGGCCGCCACGCCCAGATGTCGAAGTGCGCCCAGCTCGGCGCGTTCACGAAAGCCTTGAGGAACAAGGCTGCCGTGATGGAACCGCCCATCGGCCCATCGCCCAAATTCTTCATGTCTGCGATCGGCGATTTGAGCCCGCCCTCATATCCAGGCCATAGCGGCATGCGCCACACGGGATCGCCGGTTTCTTTCGATGCCGAGATGATATCCGCGGCCAGCTTGTCATCGTCTGTATAAAGAGGAGCAAGGTCCGGCCCCAGCGCGACACGGGCCGCGCCCGTCAGTGTCGCGAAGTCGATGATCAGCTCGGGCTTGAGTTCGCTTGCTCTGGTCAGCGCATCGCCGAGGATCAGGCGGCCTTCGGCGTCCGTGTCTTCGACCTCAACCGTCAGACCTTTGCGCGATTTCAGGATGTCGCTGGGCCGGAAGGCGTTCGGGCCGATCGCGTTCTCGACCGCTGGGACGCAGCAATAGAGCCGCACAGGCAACTCGGCGCTCATCACCAGTCGCGAAAGCGCCAGCGCGTGCGCCGCCCCGCCCATGTCCTTCTTCATCAGGCCCATGCCGGACGTCTTGATGTTGAGCCCGCCCGTGTCGAACGCCACTCCCTTCCCGACCAGCGCGATCACGGGATGCTTCGGATTGCCCCAGCTGATCTCTATGTATCGCGGCGGTTGCTGTGCGCCCTTGCCCACCGCGTGCACCATCGGATAGCCGCTCTCGAGCGCCTTGCCGGTCGTAACAGAAATCTCCGCGCCGAATTCCTTCGCCAGCTCCGTCGCCTCGGCCGCGATCTCAACTGGGCCGAGATCACATGGCGGCGTGTTGACGAGATCGCGCAGCCAGTCGATCGCCTCTGCTTGCCGGCTCACCTCCTGCGCATCGACGGACTTCGGCAACAGCAGGCGGCGCGGCTTGTCGGCCGCCTTGTACTTCGTGAAGCGATAGGCGCCGTCGGCCCAGCCAAGCGCGAGCGTCTCGCCGCTCATGCCGTCGGGAATGTCGGCCAGCGAATAATCGCCCGGCGGCAGCGCTCCGGGCAGGCTCGCCAGCACGAAGCCGTCCGTCCCCTCGCCCAGACCGACGAGCACCATCTCGATCGATCCTGCATTGTTCGGAATGAGCAGCGCCTTGCCAGCATCCGCCTTGAACCCTGCCGCATCGACCAGGACTTTCACCCGCGCATCCTGTCCCTTGGTCCAGGGACCCAGGCTCTTGGCCGTCACCAGCTGCAGGGGAACGGCGGATGCGGAACGGGAGAGGACGGCGGAATGCATGGTTTCCCTCGATGCCAGAACGGCAAAAGCCGCTTTAACGAATCCTTGAGACGGCGCGCGTCAAGATTCCGGTAACACACTGGCCCATTCCCCTGGGAGCCGCCATGTCCGCCCTTCGCCCGTCGGTTGCGTTTGCGTCGTTTCTGGCCCTGTCTGCCTGCATCACGGCCCCCGCGCCGACGTCGCAGGAGATGGCCATGATCAACACGGCCACCAGCCCGATCCTGCCGGCCACACCCGCCGAGCGGCAGAAGGCGGAACAGCAGGACCTTCTCACCCAGGCAAAGTTCTGGGGCGCCGAGTATGACAAGAACCCCAACGACTATGAGTCGGCGCTGAAATACGCGCGGGTGCTTCGCGCGATCGGCTCGGTTGCCCGCGCGACCGAAGTGACGTCGCAGGCGCTGACGTTCAAGCCGGGCGATGTCGAACTGACCATGATCTATGCCCAGTCCGCACTCGACCAGGGCCGGCCGCAGGACGCCGCCATGGCGCTTGCCCGCGCAGAGTCGGCGGGCCAAAGCGACTGGCGCGTGTTATCGATCATCGGCGTCACGATGGACTCGCTCGACCAGCACCCAGGCGCGCAGGACTATTATCGCCGGGCGCTCGCGCTTTCGCCGGACAATCCGAAAATCCTCGCCAATCTCGGTCTGTCGTACGCTCTGGAAGGCAAGCCCGGCCTCGCCGAACAGACCCTTCGCCAGGCCATCGCGCTGCCCGGCGCCGACAGCCGGGTGATGCAGAACCTGGTCGTCGTGCTCGGCGTGCAGGGCAAATTCGACGAGGCGGAGAAAATTGCCGGCACGGAAATCCCCAAGGCGCTGATGGACTCCAACCGCGAATACTTCCGCGCGATGCTCAACCCGTCGCGCAGCTGGGAAACCCTGCGCGGCACGCAGAACTGAGCTTCGGTCACAGTCCTAATCTAATTTAATCCCGCTCGCCGGTGCATCGGACGGCTCGCCAGACATGTCCGTTCCGGCTATGCGTCTCGTCAGGCTGACTGGAGGGACTCATGCGCGCTTTCAGGGCGGGCTTCATCGCATTTGCATTCGCATCGGCGTTCACCGCGGGATGCAGCCAGGGTGGATCAGCGGCGCTGGCGCCGGTTGATACGGATCCCAAGGCCGTCGAAGCGATGGTCGCGAAGCTGACCAGCGAGAGCTTCAAGGGCAAGGCGACGGCGGCTGCGGACATTGCGTCAGTGCGCGATGCGCTGCCCAAGGAAGTTTCGCTCACCTGGGGCAACCTTACCTTCGACCAGGCCAGCGGCGCCACGGTGCTGACCGGCGTCAAGCTGACGCCTGCGGGCATGACGTCGGTCGGCATCAATATCGACGAGCTGCGCCTCTTCGACTTCGACGCTGCTTTCGCCAAGGCGCGTCTCCAGGGCCAGCGTCTCACGGAAGCCGCTCCCCTCGCCCGCCGCATCGACGCGAAGGGCGTCTCGCTGTTCGGCCTCGCCGACCTGCTGAACGGAATGGTTGGCGGCAAGTCGCCCGAGATGGAGACCGTCATCATCGAGACCCCGCCTGCCGATCAGCCCGGCAATGGCGCGGCGCCTGCAGCGCCGCCCGCGGCGGACAACTGGCCGGCCACAACCGAACCGCAGCTCTTCGATGATTCAACCTGGGACAAGGCCAGCTACGGTGCGTCCTTCGAGCGGTATGATTTTGGCTATGGCCGCATCGTGCTCGACGACGTCGTGCTGCGGCCGTTCGAGCTCGTTCCGGTGAAGGCGACGGCAGGTGATCCGTTCTCCGAGATGATGGGCGTTCTTCAGCCGCTCGCGGCCGTCTCGCGCTCGTTTGGCGTCGACAGCGTCGCCATGCTCGACATGAAGGGCTCGTTCGCGATGACCGAAATGGGCCGGAAGGTCTCCGGCTCGCTTGGCGTGAAGTCGATGGGTATGCGCGGCTGGCGCGGCGGCGACATCGATGCGGCGTACCTCCGCGACGCCTCCTTCCTCGTCAACAGCGGCGATAGCCCGACCGACAGCTTCCAGGGCGGCATCGGCGTCTACACGCTGAAGGACATGCGTCTCGACAAGCTCTACGGCGCGCTTGCCAAGGGCGCGATGCCGGCCCGCACGGAAACCGACCTGATGAGCCTAGGCCTTCTCCGCATGGAGAACGAGACGATCCAGATCGGCGGCAAGGAAGTCTATTCGGTCGGCGAATCCACATTCGATGCGCGCAAATTCCACTGGTTCATCCCGACCGACCTCAAGGCCTCGGCCAAAAACGTCACCGTCGACATCGGCAACTTTGTCAGCCTGATGGAACAGGCTGCCGGCGCCTATGGCGGCATCACTGGCCCGGGCTCCGACTATGTCGATGGAGCGCCGGACATGCGCGCCGTCCTGGCGGCGCTCGAGAAGTATGGCCTCTCCAAGCCGGTCATGAACTTCAACTTCGGCTGGAACTGGAACGCCAGCTCGGGCGACACACGTGTCGATCTCGGCTTCGGCGCCGAAAAGTTCATGCAGATCGACGCCAAGTATGAAGGCGGCTTCCCGAGCTTCCAGGCCGTGTCGGATCTCATTCCCGACAATGTCGAGGAAACCAACGGTATGGCGCTGTCGAACCTGTTCGACGCGAAATCGACGCTCAAAGTGGTCGACGTCAATGTAACCGACAAGGGCGGCCTCACGGCGATCTTCGGCATCGCTTCTGAAGTCGCGCCTGAGATGATGGGCGGCCTCGGCATGGGCGCCGATGGTCAGGGCGGCAAGGTCACGCCCGAGACCATGCGGACGCTCGTCGCCACCTTCCTGCGTGCAATGGCCGAACAGGCGGGGCCGCAAATGCCGGAGATGGCTGCGATCATCAATCCGTTCGCGTCCTTCATCGCCGAGGGCGGCCGGCTGCATTACGTGATGCAGCCGCCGAAGCCGCTGCCCTTCTCGCAACTCGCTGGCATCGATGCCGCCGGGATGTCGCCCGCCCAGATGCTGAAGGCCCTCGGCCTGAAGGTCGAGCACAGCAAGTAGGACGTCCGGGCCGGCGCGATGAGCTTCATCACGCGATTTGCGCCGAGCCCGACAGGCCTCCTCCATCTGGGCCACGCCTATTCCGCCATCCTGGCGCATGATGCCGCGCGCGCGGCCGGCGGCGTCTTTCTCCTGCGCATCGAGGACATCGATAAGACGCGTTGCCGTCCGGAATTCGAGACGGCGATGTATGAAGATCTTGCCTGGCTAGGGCTGAGCTGGCCGGAGCCGGTGCGTAGGCAATCCCAACATATGCTGGACTTCGCAGCCGCGCTCGAACGGCTATGCGCGCTCGGTGTCGTCTATCGCTGCTTCCTGACGCGCAAGGAAATCGCCGAGCAGTCGCTCTCTGCTCCGCATGGCGCCGGTGAAGGCCCTGACGGCGTCATCTATCGCGGGCCTGCGCATCCGATGAGTCGCGACGAGGAGGACGCGCGCATCGCTCGCGGCGAATCTTTCGCGTGGCGGCTCTCGATAAAGTATTCACAGGACCTGCTAGGCGAAGATTTCGCGCGACTGGTTTTCCTCGAGCGCGATGCGAGATCGAACGCGGAACAGACTGTCGCGGCGCATCCAGAATCTCTCGGCGACGTGATCCTTGCACGGAAGGATACGCCGACGAGCTATCACCTCTCCGTCGTGCATGATGATGCGCTGCAGGGCGTGACGCATATCATCCGCGGCGAGGATCTTCGCGCTTCGACTCATATCCACGTATTGTTGCAGCGCCTGCTCGGCCTGCCGACGCCGTTTTATCATCATCACCCCCTGCTGAGGGGACCTGACGGAAAGCGGTACGCCAAACGTGACAGGTCGCTGACACTTGCAGCCCTGCGCGCCGCGGGCGTATCTCCCGCCGATATTCGTTCCCGCATCGGATTGACCGCTTGACCGCGCCCGCCGCCACGACCGCCCCTGCCCGTCCGTGGACAGGGCCGCTGATGCTGATCATCGGCGCGATCGCGATCGGCTTTGCGCCGATCGGTCTCAGGCTCTCGGAGTTCGAACCACAGGCCACCGGCTTCTGGCGTTTCCTGTTTGCGCTGCCGATGATCGCTGCAGTGATCTATGCGACAGGCGGCAAGCTTGGCCGGCCCTCGCGGATGGCGCTGATTGCCGGAACCTTCTTCGGGCTCGACATCACCTTCTGGCACGCTTCGCTGGTGATGACGTCGGTCGCCAACGCGACCTTTCTGGTCAATCTTGGCAACGCTGCGGTCGGCCTTGTCGCCTGGGTCGTACTCAAAGAGCGGCCGACCAGGATCTGGCTGATCGCATTGTCGGTCGCCTTGCTTGGCGCCTTCTTCCTGTCGCGTGGCGCTGCAAACGCCCAGACACCGGGCGCCCTCGAAGGCGATGCGCTCGCCCTGCTCGCAGCCGTGATGGTCGGTCTCTATCTCTTCTTCGCCAAGCTGGCGCGGCGGACAGAGACGGCGATGCAGGTGCTGTTCTGGTCCACGGCGGCGACGCTGGTGGTGCTGGCGATCTCCTCGGGCGTGCAGCACGAAACGCTGATCCCGCCGGACCCGTCCTGGTTCATCTGGCCGTTCGCGCTGGCAGTTATCGCGCATGTGCTGGGCCAGGGACTGATCGTGGCGGGTGTCGGCCGGACGCCTGCGGCGTTAGCCGGGCTTCTGCTGCTGATACAACCGGTTGCGGGCGGTCTGGCGGCCTGGCCGCTGTTCGGTGAAAGCCTGACCCCGGTCCAGCTTGCCGGGTGTGGGCTGGTGTTGCTGGGCGTCTGGCTCGCTGGCCGCCGTTGACGGGCAAGGCCTGCCCCGGTACCCATTTTATCGGGATCAGGATTGCCGCAAGGCAATGTCGGAAGTCGGTATGCCGGACCAGTTCGCTCCGCGAAAAGGCGGCACGGTTGAGGCCGTGCACGAGACTGCGACCGCGGGGATTCCACCCGGCTCGCCCATGTCTCCGGACGCTTGCATCCTCCGCCATGTCGCCCGCGCCTCGCGCGCCGTCGTGGCGGCCTACGATCCAGCGCTCGCTCCCTTCGGCCTCACGGGTCATCAGTTCAATCTGATGATGACGCTGGGGAACATGGGACCGATGACGGTCGGCGCGCTTGCCGACACGCTTGGCATGGATGCCTCGGGCGTTCCGCGCGCCATTCGTCCGCTTGCGGATGAAGGTCTCATCGGCGTCGAACGCGGGTCCGATCGACGCCAGCGCCTGCTCAGCCTGACCCCTGCCGGCCGCACCCGGCTGGAGCGTGCGACACCGGCCTGGAGCCGCGTGCAGGCGGAACTCATCGATGCCATCGGAGCCAACCGCTGGATGTCGCTGATGACGGAACTCCGCACCGTCCGCCGCGCTGCAACTGCGTGCTCGACGCGCAAGCCGGGCTCCACCGACGCGGAATAGCAACCTGCGTTAAGGCCTGCGGGCGCCTCAAGCGTGCTCATACAAAGCAAGCCTTAACCTTGATGCCGCACACTTTCCCCCAATAACGACACGCACGTCCACGTGCGATGCGACCAGGGGAAACGCAGCGCATGAGACCGTCGAAGGAGCTCGACGTCGAGACCGTGCTTGAAGCGCTGCAGGCGCTCAACGACGGCATCGCCATCTACGGACCGGACGACCGCCAGCTATTCGTCAACGACGTCGCGTACAAACGTTTCAGCACCTACTACCAGGGCATGTCGGACGGCCTGACGCACACCGAGGCGTTGCGCGCGCAATTCCGCAAGGCCCTGCCCGATGCCAATGATGCGGAGATCGATGCGGCGGCGCAGGATCACTTCATCTACTTCCAGAACGGCGAGACCTACATGACGCGCACCGAGGACGGGCGCACCGTTCTTGCGACCTTCCGCCAGATGTCGCGCGGCCGGAAAGCCGGCATCTCCGTCGACGTCACCGACCTGCGCAAGCGGGAGAAGGAGCTCGAAAAGGCGCACAAGGCCGCCGAAGCCGCAAGCCAGTCGAAATCGTCCTTCCTCGCCAACATGAGCCACGAGATCCGTACGCCGCTCAACGGCATCATGGGCATGGCGCAGGTCCTTGAGAACACCGATCTCGACCAGCAGCAGCGCGAGTTCATCACCACGATCATCGAGTCGGGCAAGACGCTGATGGCGCTGCTCAACGACGTGCTCGACCTGTCGAAAATCGAGGCCGGCAAGTTCGACATCACGCCGACGGATGCGAGCCTGCACCACATGATGCGGCGACAGCTCAAGCTCTGGAAGCCGCGAGCCGAGGAAAAGGGCCTCGACCTCTCGCTCGCCTTTGATGCGGATCTGCCTGCCTATCTCGCCTTCGACACGGTCCGCGTGCAGCAGTGCGTGTCCAACCTCGTTTCCAACGCTATCAAGTTTACAGCGATCGGTGGCGTTGAGATCTTCGTCGCATCGAAGCCCAGCGGCGACGGAGCGCACCTCGTCGATATCCGCGTCCGCGACACCGGCGCGGGGATGGATGCTGAAACGCTCGGGCGGCTGTTCCAGCCCTTCGCGCAGGCGGATGAGACGATCTCGCGCAGCCATGGCGGAACGGGCCTTGGCCTTTCCATCACGCGCAGGCTGGCGGAGTTGATGGGCGGCACGGCTTCGGCGACGAGCGAGCCGGGGCGTGGATCAACTTTCTGTTTCACCTTCCGCGGCGAGTCGGCCAAGAGCCAGCCGGAAGCCGGCGTTAACGCGCGGCCATCGCGCGGCGGGGACCTTCGCGACATGCTGAAGGCCAGCAATCTTCGGGTGCTGCTGGTGGACGATCATCCGATCAATCGTCAGGTCGCATCCCTCTTCCTGCGTCCGTTCAACATGCGGATCGTGGAGGCCGTGAACGGAGCCGAAGCGCTGGCTGCGCTGGAGCGCGAGACGTTCGACGTCGTACTGCTCGACATGCACATGCCGGTCATGGATGGGCCAACCGCGATCAGTCACATCCGCGCGAGCAGCGCGCCATGGACTTCCGTTCCCGTCATTGCGCTGACGGCGGATGCGATGAGCGGCGATCGTGAGCGCTATCTGGCCATGGGCATGAACGGCTATCTGTCGAAGCCGCTGGCGGAGCGCGACCTGCTCTCCGAAATTGCGAGCGTGCTCGACGTTGCTGCGCCTGCGAAATTGGCTGCTGCTGGTTAGCCGGCACCCTATCGCTGACACATCAAACCTTAAGCTTCGGGTGGCATAAACCCACCAGTTTCGCTGCCGGGGGGAAGCGTACGCTGGGAGACGCTTTGCTTGGCCGTAGACTCGCATCTGGACATGGACACCATCGTCGAGGCGATCGAGTCGCTCGGCGATGGCATCGCGATCTATGACGAGAACGATGTACCGATCTTCACGAACGGCGTGACGCGGCGCCGTTTCGGCTCGATCTATGCCGATGTGGAACGCGGCTGCAGCTATCGCGAAAGCACCGAGCGGGCGGTGCGGCGCGGGATGCCGGACGGAACAGAAGAGCAGATCCGGCACGCGACGGATTTCTATGTCGACTGCTTCAACACCGGGAAGACGTATTCGGTCGAAACCGACGACGGGCGGACCGTTCAGATCACGTTCCGCAAGATGTCGCGCGGGCTCAAGGCGGCGATCTCCGTTGACATCACCGACCTGCGCAAACGGGAGCGGGAACTACAGAAAGCCAAGAAGCTTGCAGAGACGGCCAGTCAGTCGAAATCATCCTTCCTCGCCAATATGAGCCATGAGATCCGCACGCCGCTGAATGGCGTGCTGGGCATGGCCCAGGTGATGGCGACGACGAACCTCGACAAGACGCAGCGCGAACATCTCGCCACGATCATCGAGTCGGGCAAGACGCTGATGGCGCTGCTCAACGACGTGCTCGACCTGTCGAAAATCGAGGCCGGCAAGTTCGACATCGTGCCTGCCGATACCAACATCATGCACATGATGCGGCGCCAGCTGGCGCTGTGGAAACCGCGCGCCGAAGAGAAAGGTCTCGACCTGTCCCTCGCCTTCGACGCTGACCTCCCGGCCTGGGGTGCGATCGACGCTGTGCGTGTACAGCAGTGCCTGGCGAACCTGCTGTCGAACGCCATCAAGTTCACCGACCGGGGCCGGGTCGAGGCGTTCGTCAACGCCAAGGCCCTCCCTCAGGGGGCTCACCTGATCGAGGTCGTCGTGCGCGACACCGGACCGGGGATGGATGTGGAGACGCTTGGCCGTCTCTTCCAGCCCTTCGCGCAGGCGGATGAAACGATATCGCGCAACCACGGCGGAACCGGACTTGGCCTGTCGATCACCAAGCGGCTCGCTGAACTGATGGGTGGCACGGCTTCGGCGGCGAGCGAAGTGGGACGTGGATCGACCTTCCGCTTCTCGTTCAAGGCCGGCGCAGCGACGGCTGGATCAGTCTCAGCCAACCGGCCGCTTGAGTCGGGCGACGTGAAGGACTTCCTGAAGGCAAGCAACCTGCGTGTGCTGCTGGTGGACGACCATCCGATCAACCGCCAGGTCGCCTCCCTCTTCCTGCGGCCGTTCAACATGCGGATCGTGGAGGCCGTGAACGGCGCCGAAGCTCTCGCTGCGCTGGAGCGAGAGGCGTTCGACGTCGTGCTGCTCGACATGCATATGCCGGTAATGGACGGACCGACGACGATCGCGAAGATCCGGGCGTCGGGTGAGCCGTGGGCCAAGACGACAGTGGTTGCACTGACCGCAGACGCGATGAGCGGTGATCGCGAGCGCTACCTGGCCATGGGAATGGACGGCTATCTCTCCAAGCCGCTCGCGGAACGCGACCTTCTCTCCGAAATCGCGCGGTTACGGAATGCGCCGGGCCAGGCGCTTGCCAAGGCTGGCTAGAACAGGCGGCCGCCGATCGGCGTTGCAAGATCCGGCGTGATAAGGACGACGGCGCCTTCCTCGTCCGGCACGCCGAGCGTCAGCACTTCCGACATGAACGGGCCGATCTGGCGTGGCGGGAAGTTCACGACAGCGAGGACTCGCTTGCCGATGAGTTTTTCCGGCGCGTAGTGCTTCACGATCTGGGCTGAGGATTTCTTCTCCCCGATCTCGGCGCCGAAATCGATACGCAGCTTGATCGCGGGCTTGCGCGCTTCCGGAAAGGGCTCGGCGGCGGTGATGACGCCGACGCGGATGTCGACTCGTCTGAAGTCGTCGAAGGTGATTGTGGTCATGTCGGTCTCGTGTTCTACGCGCTGCATCTAGGCGGCGAAGCGCTGCGCTTCAACTGCGTGGAGCGTTGAGCGAGGCTATTTCCACGTGAAGGTGAAGATGAAGGCGAGTGCGCTGCGCGCGCCTTTCGTAAGCCACGGATACTTCGCGTTGTGCATCGCGGTCATTTTCGCGAGGCCGCTCTCCATCGTGTCGTGCAACCAGTCCATCGGTTGGTTGATGGATTCCTCGACGATCCGGCGCGCCGTGTCGTAGACGGTGCGGCCGTATTTCGCGACGATCTTTGCTTCGACATCCATGAGCCGTTTCGAGCTCATGTGCTCGTCGAGCACGCGGGAGATGGCGACCTGTTCCTCGGTCATGCCGCAAGGCCCGCGAGGCGCGCATCAAGGCCGTCGCGGACGGCGGGCCATTCCTCGCGGATGACGCTGAACCACGCGGTGTCTCGCAGGCGGCCGTCGGGGCGGACCATGTGGGCGCGGTGGACGCCTTCGAACTTGGCGCCGAAACGCTCCATCGCCTTGCACGAGCGCTGGTTGCGGGCGTCGGCTTTCAGTTCGACGCGGTTGAGGCCGAGCGTTTCGAATCCATAGGCGAGCAGCATGCGCTTGCACGAGGGATTTGTGGCGCCGGCCCAGACGCGTTTGGCGTACCAGGTCCAGCCGATCTCGACGCGCTTGTGAGCGGGAACGTGGGCGAGATAGCTGGTGGAGCCGCAATAGCTGTTCGACGCCTTGTCGAAGACGGCCCAGGTGAGATCGCCCTTCCCTATTTCGATGAGACGGTGATCCATCCACGAGTCGAAATCGGCGTTGTCGAGATTGACGTTGGCGAAGCGCCAGAGGTCGGGATCGTTTCCGGCTTCGCGCAGCGGCTCGCGATGGCGCTCTTCCAGCGGGTCGAGGCGAACGAAGGCGTTCTCAAGCGTGACAGGCGAGAGTTTCATGCCGCTCCTTTATCGGCGGGGAAATTGGTTCGCCAGCCGGACGGGTGTTCAACTTCGGCTACGCAGAAATACCAAAAGCTCCACGAAGCGCGTTTGCTTGGAGGTTCGCTGTCGTCTGTCCCTCTCGGCGAGGGAGCGGGTCTCGCGACGAAATGCCGTGGGTAGAGCCAGGTGCTGGTGTCGCCACCAGCGATCGCGCGTTGCCTCACGCGCCCCGAACCGGCCGCTCTTTTGCGATGTGGCGACGAGGAGTTGCCGTCGGCTGCCAGCGAAGGCCGGACAGGACTGGCTTGGCCGAGGGGTCTCCCATTTGTTCCCCACACCCCGCGGCCACGCCGGCCGACGTCCTGGCGTCCGGAAGCATCGGAAGGTTTCGGACCTCGCTCACGCCAGGACGCAACTAACGTCGCTCGGGTTTGCGAGCGGTGTCATTCGAGGAGTGTCCGTCCCACTTTTTCCCTGAGCCTTGAATCTGTGGCGGAAGAATCTGCAGCGGCGCCTGCACATGCGTACGAATTGCGGGAAATCGCTTTGTGAACAGGAAGAAAGGTTCCGAAAAATCGTCCGTGTCCGGAACAACACTGCATGAGCAGCGTTCCGCTCGAGCCCAGACCCTATTTGCGCGCAGGCGCAGGCCTGGAGTGTGGACGTTGTCAGGTCACGACGATTGCCGATCGGCAACCTTCGTCATGCATGTAAGAGGATTACAAAATGTCTTGGCTGAAAAAGCACGCCGCAACTGCTCGCGTGATCGCCGTTGTTGCATTGGGTGGACTGGCGACGACCGCCTGCGCCACGAATGGCTATGTTGATGAAAAAATCGCCGCGGTGAACAGCCGTATCGACCAGGTCGACGCCCGCGTAACGCAAGTTGGCCAGCGCGCCGATTCCGCCGCTGCCTCCGCAAGCGCCGCCAACCAGTCGGCCCAGGCCGCCAACGCCGCCGCCCAAAGCGCGGCGACGGACGCGCGCACGGCCAACCAGCGTCTCGACCAGCTCACGGGCCGCGTCGATGCGCTCGAGAAGCCGCCGGCTAAGGTCACCAAAAAGCCGCGGGGTTGACCCTAGGCTCGCCGAAGGTTCAGTGTTGATCGGGGGCCGGGCCTGAGGTCCGGCCCAAGATCATGGAGAAGCTGTCATACTTGCCGGGGTCAAACCTGTGTTTCGCGCGGCCGTAGTCTCGGTGGGACTGCTGTATGGCGGCGCGTCCATGCTCGGCGCAGTTGCTCAGACGGTTGTCGGCGAAAAAGCGGCAACGCAAGAAAAGACAGTGGCCAAACCCGCGAAGCCGCCGGCGGCGAAATCTGCGGCTGCTCCCGCTGCAAAATCTGCTGCAACAAAGACGGCGAGCACAAAAGCGACGCCGAAGGCCAAACCGGTCATCACGGCCGATCGCCTCGGCGAGGTCGCGGCCGACCAGAAGATTTCCAAGGATGTCGTCGACATCGCTGGATGGGTGATTGCCTCCAACGACAATCGCGGCCTGCCCTTCGCGATCGTCGACAAGCAGGCGGCGCAGATCCTGGTGTTCGACAAGGACGGCAAGCTGCGCGGCGCGGCGCCGGTGCTGATCGGGTCCGCCGCGGGCGACACGTCGGCCGAGGGCGTGGGCGACCGCGAGCTCAGGGACATTCCGATGGGCGACCGCACGACGCCGGCCGGGCGCTTCCTTGCGGGCTTCGGCCCGGCGGCCGGCGGCGAGCGCGTGCTGTGGATCGACTACGCCACCTCGATCTCGATCCATGCCATCCCGCCGACCAAGGCAAGCAAGGTCGAGAAGCGCACGCAGCGTCTTGCCTCGACCGATCCTGACGACAACCACATCACGCATGGCTGCGTCAACGTCTCGCCGACCTTCTACAGCAAGACCATCGTACCGTTGTTCAAGAAGGGCGGCCTGTTCTACGTGCTGCCGGAAATCGATACGTTGCGTGAGGCTTTCCCGAGCTTTGCGGCGCAGCGCGATGTCGCGGCGCTTACCGCTGCCGACGGCGGCGCCACGGCGAACGCACGCTAGGTCCTACTCCGCCGCTGTGGTCAGGGTTTCTTCCACGACCTTGACCACGTCACCCATGATCTGGGTGATCTTGTAGTCCTTCGGCGTATAGACGCGGCGGACGCCCATCTGCTTCAGCGCGAGTGCGTCGGCTTCGGGGATGATGCCGCCGACGACGACGGGGATGTTGAGGCCCTTGGCGCGCAGGATGCCGAGCGTGTCTTTCACGAGATCGAGGTGCGAGCCGGAGAGGATCGAGAGGCCGACGACGTGGGCTTTCGAGTCGATGGCCTGCTGGACAATCTCTTCCGGCGTGAAGCGGATGCCCTCGTAGACGACGTTCATGCCGGCGGCGCGGGCGCGGGCGGCGATCTGTTCGGAGCCGTTGGAGTGACCATCGAGGCCGGGCTTGCCGACGACATAGGTGAGCGTGCGACCGAGCTTCTTCGAGACGCGCTCGACTTCGCCTTTGACCTTCTCGAGGTCTTCCTCGCCATCGGTCTGGATGATGACGGCGACCCCGGTGGGACCGCGGTATTCGCCGAAGGATTCGCGAAGCGCTGCGCCCCATTCACCGACTGTGACGCCGGCTTTGGCGGCGGCGATGGAGGGCGGCATGATGTTGGCGCCGGTGGTGGCGGCAGCGCGGAGTTCGCCGAGGGCGTTGGCGACGGCGCCTTCGCTGCGTTGGGCGCGCCAGGCTTTGAGCTTGGCGATCTGGCGGCTTTCGGCGCCGTGATCGGTCGCCATGATGGCGCCGTCGCCGCCGGAGAGCGGGGAATTCTCGGTGGTCTCGTAGCGGTTGACCCCGACGACGACCTGGCGGCCGGCCTCGATCTCCTTCAGGCGGGCGCGCTGGCTTTCGACGAGAGCAGTCTTCATGAAGTCGATATTGTCGATCGTGCCGCCCGTGGCATCGAGCTTCGCGAGCATGTGGCGGGCTTCGGCTTTGAGGGCGTCGGTCTTGGCGCCGACGACGTGGGAGCCGTCGAACAGGTCTTCGTATTCGAGCAGGTCGGTTTCGTAGGCGAGGATCTGCTGCAGACGCAGCGACCATTGCTGGTCCCATGGGCGCGGCAGGCCGAGGGCTTCGTTCCAGGCGGGGAGTTGCAGGGCGCGGCAGCGGGCGCGCTTGGACAGCGTGACGGCGAGCGCTTCGATGAGGATGCGGTAGACGTTGTTCTCTGGCTGCGGCTCCGTGAGGCCCAGCGAGTTCACCTGCACGCCATAGCGGAACATGAGGGCGCGCGCGTCGGTGACGCCGTAACGCTCGCGGCCGATCTCTTCCCAGAGGTCGACGAACGCGCGCATCTTGCACATCTCGGTGACGAAACGGACGCCAGCATTCACGAAGAAGGAGATACGCGAAAAGACGGTAGTGAAGTCTTTTTCCGGCACCTGCCCGCCCGCCTTCACCGTGTCGAGCACGGCGCAGGCGGTGGCGAGCGCGAAGGCGAGCTCCTGCTCCGGCGTCGCGCCGGCCTCCTGCAGATGGTAGGAACAGACGTTGAGCGGATTCCACTTCGGCGTTTCGGTGTAGCACCATGCAACCATGTCGCCGATGAGACGCATCGAGGGCTTGGGCGGGAACACGTAAGTGCCGCGCGAGAGGTATTCCTTGATGATGTCGTTCTGCGTCGTGCCCTGAAGCTTCTTGCGGTCGCAGCCCTGCTCGTCGGCGAGCGCAACATAGAGCGAAAGGAGATACGCCGCCGGCGCGTTGATCGTCATCGAGGTGTTCATCTCCTCGACGCGGATCTGGTCGAACAAGGCGCGCATGTCGCCGAGATGGCCAACCGGCACGCCGACCTTGCCGACTTCGCCCCGCGCGAGAATGTGGTCAGAGTCATAGGCTGTCTGCGTTGGCAGGTCGAACGCGATCGAAAGGCCGGTTTGCCCCTTGGACAGGTTCTTCCGGTAGAGCTTGTTCGACTCCTCGGCAGTGGAATGTCCCGCATAGGTGCGGAAGATCCACGGCTTGTCCGGATCGTGCTGGAACGGGGTGGAGCCGTTGTCCGCCATACTTAATTGCTCTCTGCGCCCGTGCTGCAATTGCGAAGGCACAAAACTGCAAACCGCGGGCCGAGGCAAGCCGGATACGCAAACTCCTGCCCCTGATCAGCCCTGATCGATACGCTTTGGCAGATCGGGCCTGCCCGATCAGCTCTGGGCCTTCTGGCAGGCGGCGAGTCCGTCGGGAGTTCCCGGGTTGGGGCATTTCGTCCAGTTGCGGTCGTCCTGCACGAAGGCGTCGGCCGCCCATTTCTGGTTGCGGGCCAGCGCGGCGAGCTTGAGAGCCCCGCCCTTGTCGCCGCCAGTCGGGGTGAGGACGATTGCGTAGTGGTTGGAGATGGACGTGCGATAGACTTCGAGCTTCCCGGGGACATCGCCATAGGCCGCGATCGCCTTCTCGAAATTGGCGTAGTCGTGAAGCGCATACTTGTCCTCGGCGCCGGGCTGGTAGGACGCCAGCACGGCGTACCAGCGCGTGGCGACCGCAGGCCCCGGAGCGGACTTGTCGTCCGAGGAGGCAGGCCCCTTCGTGATGGTTTCCTTGGCGCGGAGGTAGGTGTTGTTGCTGGTTGTCGCGACTTCAGGCGCAGCTTGCTGAACAGGCGGCGGCGTGGGCGCGCCGGGGCCGGGTTGCGGCGGAGGCCCCGGCTGCTGGACAGGCGGTGGCAGGGCCTCGCTCTGGCTGCAGATGTCGACTTCATCCTCGACCGTCTTCAGCTGCGCTTCGATCTCGTCCTTGAAGTTGCGATCTTCGGCGACCTTGCCCGGCAGGTTGCTGTGGGCGATGCGGAGGAAGACCAGAGGCGCCGCCTTGCAGCCCTGCAGCGCGAGGGCCGTCTGTTCGCTGAACAACTCCATAAAGGCGTAGCGCGCCTGGAGGCGTTCGTTCTCGGTCGCGCGGTTCTGCGCATCGATGCTCTGGAGGCCCAGAAGCATCGTGATGGCGAGGCCGCTGAGCGCGATGATCGCCTGGAAGAAACGGTTCATGGCGTCGTCCCCATGTTGTGTTGCGTCTTTGCGCCTTGCGCCCGGATTACTGTGCGAAAGAACCTGGCGATGCCGCCTTCGGCTTCGATGTCGAGCCGTGTCGTCGCCTCGGGCGCGCGGCCGGCGCCGAAGAAGAGCATGCGGCCGATCTTGGAATCCGCCGGCATGTCATAGCCGTGCTGGGCGAACACCTCGCGGACCCGGCCCCATTCGGCGGCCTGGTTGAAGCGGCGACCGGGCCGAGGCGGCATGTTGGGCGGGTCGATGATCACGGTGCGCTGCATCATGTCGCCATCGAGGATGTGGGAAATCTCCCACTGCGTGCCGGCGCGCGAGGATGGCAGCATGATTATGAGCGCTGCTGCGCGCGTCAGGAGCTCGACGGCTTCCTTCCAGTTCGTTTCGTCAACGGCGATCCGGCCAGCGCCGATATGCTCCAGCGGCAGGCCGAGCGCGACCAGCGGGCCGACCTTGCGTGTTGCACGCTCGATCTGGTGTTCGAGTTCATAGCGCGCAGAGATCATGCCAAGGCCAGGCGTGCGGCCCCCGACCAGAAGCGGAGCGAGTTCTTCTTCGTCGATTTCACCGGTGGATGCGAAGGGCCGCAGGTAGAGCGTGAACGGCGGCCTGCCCTCCCCGCGCCGGAGGGCGGCGAGCAGCGCCTGTGCGTCGATGTCCCGCGCGTGCTGGCCGAAGAGTTCGGCGAGGCGGGAGAGCAGCGCCATGAGCGAAGCGCCGAGGATGATCGCAGCGGCCTCGATGCCGATCAGCACAGCCGCGCTGTTGACGCGGCCGAACAACAGCAGCCCGCCGGCGACAACACCGACGACGATCAGTCCGAGAAAAACGAAACACCACGCCTCAAGCGCGCGCGCAGCGCGCGGCGTGGCGACTCTCCCCACAAGAGCCTTGAGCAACCGGTCCATGACGGCCCCAACCGTTCATCCGTTCCTGCCTAGTTGATGGCGACAAGGGGCGGACGTCCAGCCTTCCGACAAAAAAACGTCGCCGCCGGAGATTAAACTCCTGCGATCTTCGGCTGGTTGAACAACGGCGTCAGCATGGGCTGCAACTTGCCGAGGTGAGCGGCTCTTGCCTGTTCGGCGGCGTCGGGTTTTCCGCAGTGCATGGCGGCGCGCCAGGCCTGCATATGGGTGGGGACATCTTCCTGATTGAGCGGCGGACGGAAATGCCAGCGCAGGAGCGTTTCGAACTCGCGACGATCGCGCGTTTCGGGAACGACAAGGATGAGGGCGTGCGTGGCGCCTTGCGCCTTGGCGGCTGCGAGCTGGTGGTGGCCGGCGTAACGCGCATTGAGGCGCTGGGTCTGGCCGGCATAGTGGATGTGGATGCCTTCAGCATCCTCGTGAGCCATCAGGTAGACGCACGGCAGGTCGAAGAAGCGCGTCTCGCCGAAATCGACGAACGCGAACATCTCGCCGAGGATTTCGACCTGCCGGCCCACCTGCCCTCCCGAATCAATCGGATACAGTCATAGCGCGGCGAGCGCCGGAAAGCTTGAACAGAGGCTGCCTTAGCGGCGCCGCTTGCGGGGCGTGATACGGAGGCGCAGGCTGACGTAAGCGGACACAGAGCCGCCCTGAATTCAAAGTCGTGGGAGACGTCCATGAAACGCGTGCTGATTGCGCTGGCGCTGCTGGCTTCCGGGTGCGTGGGCGGTGCAGCGCCGTCTGATCCTGGCGTCGTGGCGGTTGAAACGGGGAGACTGAAGGCTCTGGAGGCGAAGGGCGTTCTGGCGTTCAAGGGCATTCCCTACGCCGCCCCGCCTGTCGGCGCGCTTAGGTGGAAGGCGCCGGCGAGGGCTGCGAAGTGGGAGGGCATCCGGGATGCTTCGGCTTATGGCCCGATCTGCATGCAGAAGATGCCGAACCCCGACAATGGCATCGGCCAGTATCCGGCGAGCGAAGATTGTCTGACGCTGAACGTGTTCACGCAGCAGCTGGGCGGCAAGCGGCCGGTGATGGTGTGGATCCATGGCGGCGGGTTCGTGAACGGATCGGGCAGTGCGGAGCTCTATGACGGATCGCAGCTGGCCAAACGCGGCGTCGTGGTGGTGACGATCAATTACCGGCTCGGAAGGTTCGGATCATTTGCGCATCCGCTGCTTACCAAGGAAGCGGCGGGCGGGCCGGTGGCGAATTACGGCATGCTCGACATGCAGGCTTCGCTCGAATGGGTGAAGCGGAACATCGCGGCGTTCGGTGGTGATGTTGGCAACGTCACCATCTTCGGCGAGAGCGCGGGTGGCATGGCGGTGCAGAAGCTGATGACGATGCCAGGCGCGCGAGGGCTGTTCCACAAAGCGATCGTGCAATCGGGCGCAGGGCGCGAGAACGTGCAGTATCTGGACAAGTCCAATGCGCGCGGCGTGCCTTCGGCGGAATCGGATGGCGAGGCGTTCGTGAAATCGCTGGGCGTGACGGCGGCTAGCGCTGGCGACCTGCGATCGATTTCGGCGGATGCGATCATCGCGGCGGGCGATCCGAGCACGTTCTCGGGAGGTGGGCCGATCATCGACGGGAAGATCATTCCGTTGAGCGTGGTGGAGACGTTCAAGGCGGGCAAGGAAGCGCAGGTGCCGTACATGGTCGGCTACAATAGCGCGGAGTTTCCAGCCAAGCCCGAGGACGTCGATAACTCGGTCACACGTGTTTCGGGGGCGAAGCTGGCTGACATGCCGGCGCTGGTCGCGTCCTATCCGGACCGGGACGACATGGCCGCTCGGGTGATGGGCGACATCATCTTCGGCGAACCGGCGAGGTACCTGGCGGGGTTGCACGCAGCGCACGGGCAGCCGACGTATCTCTACCGTTTCGACGTGATCTCGCCGTCGGTGGCGGGGCGCTGGAAAGGGACGATGCACGCGCAGGAGCGACAGTATGTGTTCGACACGCTGCACACCTCGCCCTTCCCGACCGACGCGAACGACCAGGTGCAGGCGCTGCACGCGGTGACGTACTGGACGAATTTCGCGAAGGCAGGAAATCCCAATAGCGCGGGCGAACCGGAATGGCCGCGCTATGATGCGACTGGCGACAAGCTGCTGGAGTTCACAAACGCCGGACCGGTCGGAAAAGTGTCGCCGCACAAGGCGCGATGGGACGCGATCGCGGCGCGGTATGAGTAGGCGTGGCTAGCGCGCCAGCTTTTCGGCCACCCACGCCGCTGCATCGGTGATGACTTCCTCGACGTGGTTCACACCGGCGCGGTCTGTCATGATATGATCCCAGCCGGGTTTTTCCCAGTAAGTGAGATTGCCGTGACCTGCCGCCGCGAAGATATCGCGTGTAGCCCTGCCCGCGGCGACTGGCGCTGACGTATCCGTCTCCCCCTGGATCAGAAGGATCGGCGCGCTGGCCTGCAGCATGTCCTGCGCCAGCACCTTGTCGAAAAATTCAGCGTAGTAATGCGCGCTGAGGCCGCTGAACATGGGCGCCGCATCAGGGTTGCTGCGGATTGCAGCGAACATCGGCTCCACCTGCGCACGGGCCGGCGGCGGCATGCCGTCGAGAATCATTTGCGACAAGGGAAGGCCTAGCCCGGTCGACATGATCACCACGGCGTCCACGTCCGGCAACATCGGCGCGAGCACGCTCATCACGGCGCCGCCTTCGGAACCGCCCATGATCACGAGCTCGCCGGACCACCATGTCTCCTTGCGCAGCTCGGCCACGACATTGGCGAAGTCCTGCGCTCGGGCGTAGAGACGGTGATTCTTCACATGCTCTGCGGGGCAATTGTCCATCTGACCGACGCCGGCGGTCGCGAGAGCGGGATCGCTCGCCAACACGCCGTACTTTTCGACGGTGACCGAGACGAAGCCCGGCGCGAGCGCACGCCATCTCGACAGATTTGGATTTGTCGCCGCGGGGCCGCAGCCCGATCCTTGCGACAGCATCAGCACGCCCTGTTTTGCGGAGGCATCGCGTCCGGTCATCGTCCATTCGATCCGAGAGCCGTCAGCGCGCAGCGTGTGGCGCGTCACCGGGGACGGATCGACCGCGGGAGCCGATGCACATGCCGCCGCCAGGAAGACCAGCGCTGCAATTGCAGTTTTCATCGCATCACCCCTCGCTCGACGGAAGACTTCCTGCCAACCGAAAAGGGCCAGAATGCGTCAGCCTTGCTCCACCCACGGCGCGGCCTTCGACACATCGGCGCCAATCGCGGTGTAGTAGAGTTTCTGCACGTCGCGGGTAATGGGGCCGGGCTTGCCGGCGCCGAGCTTCACACCGTCGATCTCGACCACAGGCGTAACGAGGCCAGTCGCGGCGGTGGTGAAGGCTTCGGCGGCTTGTCTGGCTTCTTCCAGCGTGAAGCTGCGTTCGGTGATCTTGCGGCCCTGCTGGCCTAGCGCATCGAAGAGCGCGTGGCGGGTGATGCCGGCGAGGATCATGTTGGAGAGGGCGCGCGTGATGATCTCGCCGTCCTTCGTAACGATCCAGGCGTTTGAGGAGGCGCCTTCGGTGACGAAGCCGTCGGGGGCGACGAGCCAGGCGTCGTCTGCGCCGCGGGCTTTCGCTTCGGTTTTGGCGAGAGCCTGCGCGAGGAGACCGACCGACTTGATGTCGCGGCGGGCCCAGCGGATGTCGGGCAGCACGATTATGCGTGAGCCATTGCGGGCTGAGGCGGTGTCGATCAGCGGCTTGGATTCAGCGTAGGCGAAGCAGGTGAGCTTGGGCTTATCGGGGGCGACGAAGTCGCGCTGGCCGTACGCGCCACGCGTGACCTGCAGGTAGATGTAGCCCTCGGTGATGTTGTTGTCGGCGATGAGACGGCGGTGAACCTCCTCGAGTTCCTTTCGGTCGGGCATCGTGCCGAACTTGAGTTCGCGCAGCGATCTTTCCAGCCGGTCAAGATGGCGCTCCATGTCGACGGTGCGGCCATTGTAGATGGCGGTGACCTCATAGACGCCGTCGGCGAACAGGAAGCCGCGATCGAAGGGCGAGATCTTCGCCTCCTCCGCCGCAACATAGACGCCGTTCACCCAGGCTTGCCGTGTCATGCTGGTCTCCGGTTTTTTCGAAACAGGCGTCCTCGCCGCCCCGATCTGGCCACCATCTGCGCCTTGTCTATGCCCGGACGCGCCGGTTTTGGACACCCGGCTCCGGACATCCGGTTCTGGATTTGGGGAGACACGCATGAGCCTGCCGCTTCGGTTGCTGACGGGGTTCGGGGCTGCGTTTGCGGCCGTGGCCTTTGTGACCATTGCCGGGCTCACCGCGCCGAGGGCGGAAACCACATTGCATGCCTCTGCCACCTGTCCTGACGCGGCGAAGACGGCGCAACCCGCTGAAGTCGCTTCGGAGGCAGATCGTCCCGCCTAATCGGCCCCAGACGACGCAGCCTTGCGGCCACAGGCGTGGCCCTTCTATTGCAGTGCAACAAGATTGCTTGCAATCCGTCCGGTCCTTGGACAATGTGACGCCCGTTTGAAGGCCCCTGGCTTCTCGCGAGCGGAACGCCGGAGCCGGAAAAGGCCAATGAAACAAGGCGCGGGGAGAGGTGAACTGTGGCTGACGGCGCGACGACACGCGAAGTGAAAGACCTCTACGCCGTGGGTGAGATCCCCCCGGATTTCCACGTTCCGAAGAACATGCACGCCTGGGCGATCCGCCGGGAACGGCAGGGCCGTCCCAAACAGGCCATGCAGCTCGAGGTGGTCCCCACCCCCGAGATCGCCTCTGACGAGGTCCTCGTCCTCGTGATGGCGGCAGGCGTCAACTATAACGGCATCTGGGCCGGCCTCGGCGAGCCCGTGTCGATGTTCGACGTTCACAAGCAGCCTTTCCACGTCGCCGGTTCGGATGCCTCGGGCATCGTCTGGGCCGTCGGTTCGCGCGTGAAGCGTTGGAAACCGGGCGATGAAGTCGTCATCCACTGCAACCAGGACGACGGCGACGATGAAGAATGTAACGGCGGCGATCCGATGTTCTCCCCGTCCCAGCGTATCTGGGGCTATGAGACGCCGGACGGTTCCTTCGCGCAATTCTGCCGCGTGCAGTCGCGCCAGCTCATGGAACGCCCCAAGCACCTCACCTGGGAAGAAGCGGCCTGCTACACACTGACACTCGCCACCGCCTACCGCATGCTGTTCGGCCACCGTCCGCACGTGCTGCGTCCTGGCCAGAACGTGCTGGTCTGGGGCGCATCGGGCGGTCTCGGCTCCTATGCCGTGCAGCTATGCGCCATCGCGGGCGCCAATGCGATCGGCGTCATCTCGGACGAATCGAAGACGGACTTCGTGCTCTCGATGGGCGCCAAGGGTGTCATCATCCGCAACCAGTTCAAGTGCTGGGGCCAGCTTCCGAAAGTGAACTCGCCCGAGTTCAACGACTACATGAAGGAAGCCCGCAAGTTCGGCAAAGCCATCTGGCAGCACACCGGCGGCAAGGACGTCGACATCGTGTTCGAACACCCGGGCGAGGCGACGATGCCGACGTCAGTGTTCGTCGTGAAGCGCGGCGGCATGGTCGTCATCTGCGCCGGCACCACCGGCTTCAACCTGACGATGGACGCCCGCTTCCTGTGGATGCGCCAAAAGCGCGTGCAGGGTTCGCACTTCGCCAACCTGCTGCAGGCGAGCCAGGCCAACCAGCTGATGCTGGAACGCCGCCTCGACCCGTGCATGTCGGAAGTCTTCCCGTGGGCGGACATCCCGATGGCGCACGAGAAGATGCTCGACAACAAGCACCTGCCCGGCAACATGGCCGTGCTGGTGACGTCGCCCAAACCGGGCCTGCGCACGGTGGAAGACGTTCTCGAAGCCGGGCCGACGAAGTAAGCCTGATCTGCTAGACGATCTTTGAGGCCAGCACCTGCTCGATGATCTTGTCATCGGGCGGCACCTGCCCGTCGAGCATCAGCATCGCAAGCCCATGCACGATCGACCAGGCCTGCAGGCGCTGGATGTTTGCCTTCTGCCGCGACAGCGATCCGCCCGAAAGGCCCTGCAGCGCATCGACCAGCATGCCCATGCCACGCGATCCGTCTGCACCGCCGCCTTTCTCACGCCAGGCCTTTGATGCGGTCATCAGCCGGAATAACGACGGGTTCGCCAGCGCGAACTTCACATAGGCGCGCCCCATCGCGTCGAATGCGTCCTTGCCCGACTTCTCCGCCGCCATCGCCTTGCTGAACGCGCTTGCCATCCGCTCGCCGCCGGCCTCGGCCAGCGCACTGAGCAGCGCCGCCTTGTCCGGGAAATGCCGGTAAACCGCTGTCGCCGACACGCCGACATTGCGGGCGATCTCCCGCAGGCTGAGTTCATCTGCAGGCCCGTCTTTCAGGCGTTTCAGCCCCTCTTCGATCAAGGCCGCGCGCAGGTCGCCATGGTGATAGCGCTCGCCTGAAGATTCAATGTTGACACTGTTACCATTCTTCGCCATGTTAGCAGCGTAAACATAGTCGGCAGCGGGCACAACACGCCCAAACGCCGCGCCCGATACGAGCCTTCCCGAACGCCAGACCGCCAGCAGTCAAAAAAACAAAGAGGGAAAACGCCATGACCAGCCCCGTCGAAACCGCGATCCGCGGCATCGTCACCACCGGCATCATGGGCGTCGCAAGCATCAACCGCACGCTGCGCCGTTCCAAGGGGCCGAACCCGTACCTGACGGGCATCCACACCCCGCTCAAGACCGAGAACACGTTCACCGACCTCAAAGTCACCGGCGAAATCCCCACTGCTCTTGACGGTCTTTATCTCCGCAACGGTCCCAACCCCCTGAAGGCGCCGAACCCGGCGACGCACCACTGGTTCGTCGTCGACGCCATGTTGCACGGCCTCCGCCTCAAGGACGGCAAGGCGCTCTGGTACCGCAACCGCTGGATCCGCGGGAACGAAGTCGCCGAAGCGCTGAACGAGAAGGCTGCCCCTGGCCCGCAGGGCCGCGGCACACCCAACACCAACGTCGTCGGCCACGCCGGGAAAATCCTGGCCATCGTCGAAGCTGGCGGCTTCCCTGCCGAGATGAGCGAGACGCTCGAGACCAACAGATTCTCAGACTTTGAAGGCACGTTCGGCAAGGCCTTCTCCGCCCACCCGCACCTCGATCCCGACACTGGCGAGATGCACGCCATCTGCTATGCCGGCCAGGAGCCCACCACGATCTGGCACACGGTTGTCGGCGTCGATGGCAAGATCCGCCGCAATGAACCGATCCCGGTGCAGGACGGGCCGTCGATCCACGACTGCATGATCACGAAATCCTATGTCATCATCATGGACCTGCCGGTCACATTCTCGATGAACGCGCTCATGGGCGGCGACAGCTTCCCCTATCGCTGGAACCCTAAACACGCCGCGCGCATTGGCCTGCTGCCGCGCGAAGGCAAGGCCGCAGACATCATCTGGTGCGATATCGAGCCCTGCTACATCTTCCATCCCGCCAACGCCTACGAGACGCCGGACGGCAAGGTCATCATGGACGCGGCGGTGCACGTGAACATGTTCTCGGAAAGCACGCAGGGCCCGGACTCGAAGAAGACGCCGTTCGAGCGGCTCACGATCGATCCGGTTGCGAAAAAGGTCGCCCGCAAGGTCATCGACGCCAGCCCGCAGGAATTCCCGCGTCCGGACGAGCGCCGCATGGGCAAGCCCTATCGCTACGCCTACACCATGGCCCTGCCGGAAGACGGCGATCCCGCCTTCATGGGCGACTCGCGGCTCTTCAAGCACGATCTCGAAACCGGCAAACGCCAAGTCCACGACTTCGGCACAGGCAAGATGCCCGGCGAGTTCGTCTTCGTCCCGGCGAGCGCGACCAGCGCGGAAGACGAGGGTTGGCTGATCGGTTTTGTGGTCGACACGGTTGCAAAGTCCACCGACCTCGTCATTCTCAATGCGCGCAACTTCGCAGGCGCCCCGCAAGCCACGGTCACGATCCCCGTGCAGATCCCGCCGGGATTCCACGGCAACTTCATTCCGTTGTCGTGAGGGCCTGACTCCGTCCCCTCCTGTCTGCTAGAGGTCCGGCCTCAGCAGGGGACCGGCATGCATAGCGGCTACGCCAAAATCACCGCGGGCCTGATCCTGGCCGCCGTCGCCGCGTCGCTTGTCACAATCATGAGCGAGCTGCCCGGGACCTTTACCTGGGCGTTCGTCGATTTCCGTATCATCCTCGGCATCGTCGGCCTAGCAGGCCTCGCGCTGGCCGCGCTGGGTGTCCGGCAAAAGTTCGGACCGCCGCCGAAGGCGACGCAGGTCGCTCGCGCCAATGCAGCGCTGATCTATGGAGCCATGCTGTCGCTGGCCGGCGCCGATACCGACGATAAGACTTTGAACATCGAAGAACTGCAGATGATCCAGCGTTGCTGCCAGCAATTCTTCCAGCGCACCATGAGCGGCGAAGAAATCCTAAGTGATCATACGCGCAGCATGAGCCGCCCCTTCGCCAATTTCGGTTTCGGCGGCGCCGAAGCGATCGCGACGTCAGAAGCCCGCAGCTGGGCCTTCAAGGCCGCGACGCTGGTCGCCCGCGCTGACGGCGAGCCCAGTCCTGTGGAACAGGCGCGCCTGGCCCAGCTCGCCTCGCGGCTCGGTCTTTCCGGGACTGCCCTTTCCGAGGCGCAGCAGGAGGCCGACAAGCTCTATGCGACGCTGAAATTGGCGTCGGCCTGATGCGACTGTAAGATTTCCGACGGCCGGGTGACTATCTGACCGTAGCCCATCGTGGGCCCGGGACGATGATGGACGCGCGCCGGCTCAGCCAGGACGACTATTACGCCCGCGCGGCCGCCGAGTTCGGCCCGGCGCTGGGGCGCCTTGCGCGCGCCTATGAGCGCGATCCGGACCGGCAGCGGGACCTGCTGCAGGACATCCACTTCGCGTTGTGGCGGAGTTTTGAGACCTATCAGGGGCTCGCCTCACTGCGGACGTGGGTCTATCGCGTCGCGCACAACACGGCGGCTAGCCATGTCCAGAAAGACAAGCGCGCGCGGGTGTCGCACTGGGTCGATCTCGAGCACGCCGTCGAGGCGCCCGATCCCGCGGCCGCCAGCGCCGATACGCATGCCGAGACGGATCTTCTCACTCGGCTGATGGCGTTCATCCAAACGCTCAAGCCGCCCGACAGGCAGGTGATGCTGCTCTATCTCGACGATCTCGATGCGAAGGAGATCGGCGAGATCACAGGATTGTCCGCCGGCGCCGTCGCCACCCGCATTCACCGCGCCAAGGCCGTGCTGGCCAGGCGCTTCAACGTGGGCGAACCCACATGAGCAACAAGTCCGTTTCCCCCGGCGATCTTCGTTCGCTCTGGCAGACCATGCCGGTCGAGACCGTGACGGTCTCGATGGAAGAGATGCGCGCCAAGGCCGAGGCGTTCCAGAAGCGCATTCGCCGGCGCAACTTCATCGAATATGCGGCGACCGTTTTTGTCGTGACTGTGCTCATCTGGTACGCCACATGGCCGTCGCGCGCGGGGCTCCTGTGGCCGGTCTCCAACAGCCTCATCATCGTAGGGATGCTGATTGTCGCGCTGAACCTGCACTTGCGGGCACGGGCAGCGATCCCTCCCGTCGAAGCCTCGGCGCAGAGCCTGATCGATTTCCAACGGGCCGAGCTGACGCGTCAGCGCGATGCGCTGCGGACGGTATGGCTGTGGTACATACTTCCCGTCGTGCCGGGGATCATCCTGTGGTTTATCGCGATCGGGATCGACATGACGGCGAGGCATCCCGAGCGCGCGGTGATGGCGCTTTCGGGGACGTCGATTGCCGTCGTGCTCGTGTTCGTGATCATTATCCTTCTCAACCTGCTTGGCGCTGCGCGCCTGCAGCGCATGATTGAAGATTTGGACCGCCACAAGGAGAAACCCTGATGCGCGCCCTGCTGATCTCTGCTGTCTGCCTGCTGACGGCGCCCGCTTTCGCGCAGTCGGCCTTCCCGTCCGACGCGGAAATGCTCGCCATGATCAAGGCGCGCGTGGATGACGGCCGCGCGGCGGGGATCGTTCTGGGCGTGATGGATGCGGACGGCACGACGCGCATCGTCGCCTATGGTGATCCGGGGCCCGACGCACAGCCGCTTTCCGCCAACACCGTGTTCGAGATCGGATCGATCACCAAGACATTCACCTCGACCATTCTCGCCGACATGACGCAGAAGGGCGAGGTGAAGCTGGACGAGCCCGTGCAGACCTATGCGCCTGCCGGACTTCTAATGCCCACGCGCAACGGGAAGCAGATCACGCTGCGCAATCTCGCCGAGCAGAATTCGGGGCTGCCACGCATGCCGGGGAATTTCGCGCCGGCCAATCCGGCCAACCCGTATGCCGACTACGACGCCACGCGGCTGCACGACTTCGTTTCGCACTATTCCCTGACGCGCGATCCGGGCGAGACGTTCGAGTATTCCAATCTCGGCTTGGGTCTGCTCGGCCATGTGCTCTCGAACAGGGCGGGCGTGAGCTATGAGCAGCTCGTCACGCAGCGCATCCTCAAGCCGCTCGACATGACGATGACGGGCGTGACGCTGACGCCAGCGATGCAGGCGGCGCTGGCGAAGGGGCACAATCCAACGGGCGCGCTCGCCGCAAACTGGGATCTCGATGCATTGGCCGGAGCTGGCGCGCTGCGGTCGAGCATGATCGACATGCTGAAATATCTGGATGCGAATGTCGGCCCGCCGAAGAACGATCTCGAGCGTGCGATGCGTCTTGCGCAGGAACCCAGTTCGAAAGCGGCGGGGCCGAAGATCGGCCTCAACTGGATCACACAGACGACCAAGGGCGGCCACGAGATCATCTGGCACAATGGCGGCACGGGCGGTTACGGCTCGTATATCGGTTTCGATCAGAAACGCGGCGTTGGTGTGGTGCTGCTTGCCAACACCTCCGGCGCGCCCGAGGACATCGCGATCCACCTGCTGGACCCGGCCATGCCGCTGGTTCCGAAGGCGCCGCCGCCGGTTCAGCACACCGAGATCAAGCTGCCGGTTGAGACGATGCTGAAATACACCGGCGTCTATGCGCTCGACGAGACGCCGACATTCAAGCTGACCATCACGGTCGAGAACGGCGTGATGATTGTTGAGCCGACGGGACAAGGAAAGATCGAAGCCTTTCCCGAAAGCCCGACGAAGTTCTTCCACAAGGTGGTGGATGCGCAGCTCACCTTCTCACCCGCAGCCGACGGAAAACCAGCCTTTCTGACGCTGCATCAGGCAGGCATGGATCACCGGGCGACGAAACTGCCCTGAGGGCTAATCCTCGTCGTCCTCATCCTCGTCTTCGAGCCAGCCGGTGGGACCATCTTCCTCATCGTCGCCGTCGTCATCGTCGTCGGCTTCACCGAGCCACGCGGCTTCGTCTTCGATCGGCTTGGGCAGGCGATCTTCCAGAACGTCGGCGAGGGCGCCGGGGTTGAGACCGTCCGGTGCTTCGATGACCCAGGAGAGGAATTCCTCCGGTCCGCCATTGAGATAGGGCGGCGGAGAGACGGGCTTGAACACGCTGGCGAGCCGTTCTTCGAGCGAGAGGAAGTTCAGCACGGCGCCGAGCTCCTGAACTGTGTGCCAGGCGAGGTCGTGGTCGATGTCGATACCGAACTTGATCCACCAGTCGCCGTCCTGCTGGCCAGAGCCGATGCCGCGCGAAGGCGTGTCATTGCTCTCGATCGCGGGAATGCGCGCGAGGAAATCGACCAGCTTCTTGAACTTCGGATGATGCCCGTCCGTCATGCCCGTGCCCTCCCCGGCAATCCACTGAGCCTGCCCTGATCTGGCGTTTGGCTCCAGAGGGATCGGCGTACGAGCGGTTGTAACGACCGCGTAACGTCCGAGGCCACTGCGATTTCGTGCAAATCACCCGTTCGGGTGATTGCATGCCATGAGGCACAGGTTTTCTCTCTGTGCGAACAGTTACGGGAGGGAGCCATGGTGCAGGCCTGGAAGAAGGGACGTGGGAAGATGGGGCCAATCGCGCCCCTGCTCGGCCGCTGGAAGGCGGAGACCGACACGCCGATGGGGCCGGTGGCCTGCATCCGCGATTACCAGAAGTTCGGCGATGGCTATGTGCGGCTGGAGGCGGAGTGGATTTTCAAGGCCAAAGGCGCGGCGAGGAGCTATCGCGAGATCGCCCTGTTCGGGCCCGACAAGGACGGCGTGCTGACATACTGGTCCTATACCACCGACGGCAAGAAGAGCTCAGGCAAGCTTTCCGACGCGAACGATGTTCATCCAGAGGCGGTCTGCTTCGAGGCGCAGATGGATGCAGGACTGGCCCGGCAGGTGTTCTGGCCGGATGACAAGGCCGGAATGCGCTGGGCGGTTGAATCCCGCAACAAGAAGGGCTGGAACCGCTTTACCGAGCACCACTACCGCCCGGCCTGAGGAGGCTATATGACAAGCCGCAAACAGACACCCGAGGAGACGATCCTATGCGCTTGATCCTGCTTGCGGCTTCCGCCCTTGCCTTCGCTGCTTGCAGCGAATCGAAACCGGCCGAGCCGGCGGCTGCAGCGCCCACTGCGGAAACCCCGGCCGCTGGCCACGACATGGCGGCGATGACCGACACGATGAAGTCGGCCGATGCGGGGGATGATGCCAACACCGCCGAAACGCCGAACGACTTCACCTTCCACACCATCCCCGGCAAGGTTGAAAGTGTTCACCTGCCGACCGCTGCGGGCGTGACCTGGGTCGCCACGACGGCTGACGCGACACTGGTCGAAGTCGGCGAAGCGAAGGACGAGACGATGCCCGATGGTGCGATGCATCACGTAGTGAAGGTAACGCCGAAGGCTTCCGGCAACGCCGTGGTGAAGTTCGAGAAGCACCAGGGCGATGCAGCCACGCCGGTCGTCGAGACGCGGAACATCAACTTCATGGTCCACTAAAGGGAAAGGGCGCGGGGGATACCCGCGCCCTCAGCCTCGCACGCGACGCGCGCGTCCAGCCCAAACCCTGGTGTGTTATTGACCCGGGGCCGAAGCCGGCGGGGTTGTTTTCGCTTCAGCCCACTTCTGGAATTCTGCCTTCGAGAGCGACTTGCTCTTGTCGCCGTCGTACTTGTCGAAGTCGGCCTGGGTCACTTTCGGTTCGACTTTCTGAACTTCGGCCAGCGACAGTGCGCCGTCCTTGTTCGCATCAGTCATCGCGAAATGATCGTCCTTGGCGGCGGGTTGCGTCGTGGCGGGCGGTTGCGCGAGAGCGGGCGCTGCAAGAACGGCGAGCGTTGCGGTGACGAGAAGCGTCTTCATCATTGGTGGGTTCCTCTACTTTTCTGTTCTGGCGATGTCATCGGCGCTATGGCCGCTTTCGCCCCCTTGCGCACCAAACGGCGCTTCAACGCGTTGGTTTCAGGTTCCACGCTGACAAATGAGTCATGACCCCTACGCCATTTTCTGGGGCGTGAAGGTTCGGCCTGAGTTCTCAGGCGTTTCGTTACTCTGGCGACGCATCGCACGCGAAACGCCTGACCAATCTTTCACACAACACGGATGTCATGGGACAGGTTCCAGTCAGCGCAGAGGGGCGAAGCGACTGTCCCCTGCTTGCAACAACGCGCGATGAGCCATCACATCTCGCCGACCATCTCAGGATCGAATAGATCGTCCTTCGCCTTTGGCTTCTTCCGCGACTTCTCGACCGTCACGCCAGGATAGCCCTTGAGGGGACCGACTGGCGAGCCCAGATAGGCCCAGTCCTGCAGGTCCTCGATGCCGATATGGTACTTCGCTTCACGCCCGGTACGCCCCGCGAAAAGCGCACGCGGGATATCGATCATCTTCGGCGTACGGCCGCGTGCGAACATCACGGGCGACCCGCAAACGGAACAGAAGCTGCGCACCTGCCGACGCTCCGTGTCGTCATAGGTCGAGATCTTCGCCCCGCCTTTCCTCACCCGCACCTTGCTCTTCCAGCAGCCGACATAGGTGGCATAGGCCGCGCCATGCGCCCGGCGACTCGGCGCCGTGTGATCATGCCAGGCCCAGAACACGGGAAGGTCGGTCTCGATCTCCACCGCCCCACACAGGCAGGCGCCGGTTATGGTTGCCCCGGAGCGCATCTTTGGCGATTTGGGCTTCAAAACCCCTGACGGCTTGATCTTTCCGGCCATGACGCGTTGTCCCACTCTCTCGACGGGGGCCAGCAAACATCGGATAATGCTCGCCAATCAAGGCTCTGGACCTGAATGGCAGACGGAACACTCACCAAATCGGCTGGGATTACGGCGGAAGGCTGGCTGACGGACAGCTGGTATTTCGCCTGTGCGTCGAGGACGCTGGAGCCGGGCCAGCAGTTCCGGCGGATCATCCTCGGCCAGCCCGTGATGCTGGCGCGCACCACAAAAGGCGAGGCGTTCGCGCTGCGGGACATCTGCCCTCACCGCCTGGTGCCGCTGTCGGCAGGCAAGCAGATCGACACGGACGGACAGCCGACGATCCAGTGCCCCTATCATGGCTGGCGCTTCGGGACCGATGGCGGATGCAGGCACATGCCGTCGCTGGTGAAGCCCGACGACTTCGCGACCGACAAGGTGCGCGTGCGCCGCTATCCGGTGCATGAAGTCAACGGGATGATCTTCATCTATGTCGCGGACAATCCGCGCTCCGATGAGCCGCCCGCAGCGCCCCCGCCGAGCTTCGATATCGGCAAAGGCCTCAAGCCGAAATTCATCGTTCACCAGATTTTCAATGCGCACATGGACGACGCCGTCGTTGGCCTGATGGATCCGGCACACGTGCCGTTCGTGCATAACCAGTGGTGGTGGCGTCCGCCCAGCACGGGCCTTCGGCTGAAGGAGAAGCCGTTCGTTCCAGCCGAGCGCGGCTGGGCGCTGGCGCGTCACCAGCCTTCGGGCAACTCACTCGCCTATCGCGCGCTGATGGGATCGGAGGTCACGACCGAGATCGTGTTCCAGATCCCCGGCTTCCGGTGGGAGATCATCGAAGCGAAGAAGTCTCGCATCTTCACCCTCACCTGCCTCACACCAATCTCGGCAAAGAAGACGCGCATCACGCAGGTGACGTTCTGGAAGAACGCACCCTTCCTCGACGTGGCCCTGCCGATCCTGATCCCTGCTGCGCAGAAATTCCTCGGCCAGGACGGCCACATGGTGAACCTGCAGAACAAGGGCATGGCCTATCAGCAGAACATGCTGTGGATCGACGACATCGATGTGCAGGCGAAGTGGTACCGCACCCTGAAGAAGGAATGGGCCGCCGCCCGCGCCGACGGCCGGCCCTTCGTCAACCCGATCGAGCCGCGAACGCTGCGCTGGCGCAGCTAGTCATCTTCCTGTCATCGCGCTCGCGGCGAGCCGCGACGGAATCGACCGCCCAAGACAGTTGAAATCCCTGCCGACTGGCGCGAGGTTGCGGCCAACGGAAGGCGGACGCCAAGGCGGACCGCACGGGAGGAATACCGATGAATTTGCGTCTTTCGCTGCATGCCGCTGCTGCTGGTCTTGCGCTGGGCGTGCTGGCCGCGCCGGCCTTGGCACAGACGCCGCCTGATCATCCCGGCCGCGCCGTCTATGAGAAGACCTGCTCGACCTGCCACGCGACGCCCGTCAATGCCCGTGCGCCCACGCTGGTCGGCCTTCAGGCGATGACGCCGCAGCGGCTGCGCGAAGTGATCTCCGAGGGCGGCATCATGGCGCCGATGGCGAGCGGCCTGTCGGAGAAAGAAAAGACGGACCTCATCGCCTGGCTGACGGCCGGACAGGCGACGGCGCCGGCCTCGTGGACCGATGCAATCATGTGCAGCGCCGACAAGCGCGCGGTGAGCGCGAGCGCAACGGTGGTGACCGGCGGCTTCGGCGTCGATGGCAATCAGACGCGCAGCTACACGGCGGCGCAGGCGGGGCTGAAGAAAGCGGATCTCGGCAATCTCGAAGTGGCCTGGGCGGTTGCTTTCCCGGGACAGGGATCGGGGACGGGCGCATCCATCCTCAGCGACGGTACGATGTTCGTGACGGGCGGTCAGAAAGTCGTGGCGCTTGATGCCGCGACAGGTTGCGCCAAATGGACCTACGCCGCCTCAAGCCGCAACACGCCGGCGATCGGCGAGATCAATGGCAAGAAGGTGATCGCGCTATCGGTCGGCCGGGACATCCATGTGCTGGATGCGGCGACGGGCGCGCTGGTGTGGAAGGCGTCCGGCCAGCCGGTGAACGGTACAGGCGGTGCGGTGCGCGGCGGCGTGATCTTCGCCAAGGACAAGATCGTTGTTCCGCTGTCGGCGTCAGGCGTCGCCTCGGGCGCCAATGCGAAATCGGAATGCTGCTCGGGCCACGGCTCGGTCGTCGTACTCAACGCGAAGGACGGCAGCCACGCCTGGGAATGGCACACCATGAAGGAGCCGGAATACAATGGCCAGGTGAGCTCCGCCGGCGTGAAGCAGAAGGGCCCGTCTGGCGCACCGATCTGGTCCGTGCCGGTCTATGACGCCAAGCACAACCACGTCATCGTCACCTCGGGCGAGAACACCTCGCACCCGGGAACGGATACGTCGGATGCGGTGATCGCGCTCGACCTCGCTACCGGCAAGGTGGCCTGGCAGTTCCAGGCCATGGCCGCGGACGTCTGGAACATGGCGTGCGACGTGGAGAGCGGGAAGAACGGCCCGAACTGCCCTGTCCTCTTCGGCGGCGACGGGCGCGACTATGACTTCGGCGCGGGCGCGATCGTGACGTCGGCGGGCGGCAAGGACATCGTGCTCGCAGGCCAGAAGTCCGGCCATGCCTGGGCGCTCGACGCCAAGACTGGCAAGGTGCTGTGGAGCCAGCGCGTGGGCGAAGGCACGGCGCTGGGCGGCGTGCACTGGGGCATCACGACGGACGGGACGAACATGATCGTACCGATCAACGATCCGGTGATCTCGACCGATCCGAAGTTTGTCTCGAAAGCCGGCCTCTATGCATTCAACATCGGGACCGGGAAACCGGCCTGGTCGTTTGCGGCCAAGCCCGACTGCGCAGGCGATCGTGGCAAGCTGGTGAGCAATTGCGAGACCCGTTACGGCTTCTCGGCTGCGCCGCTGGTGATCGATGGCGCAGTTGTCGGCGCGACGCTGGGCGGACAGGTCTATGTCCTCGACAGCAAGACCGGCGCGGTGATCAACAAGTTCGACACGATCGGCCCGCAGAAGACGCTGAACAGCGCGATTGCCGGCAAGGGCGGCTCGATCGACAGCCACGGCGTCTCGGCCGGACTCGGCATGATCTTCATCAACTCCGGCTATGGCTCGTTCAGCCAGACGCCGGGCAACGTGCTGATCGCTTACAAGCCGAAGAAGTAGGCACGAAGCTAAGTCTGGAAATGCAAAGCCCGCGGTTCGCGCCGCGGGCTTTGTCGTTTCCGGAATATCCGAACCGCTACTTCTTCTTCGGCGTTTCGACGACGCCCTGGGCCGGCTTGCCAAGGCCCATCGCGTCGATCTTGATGAAGGCCGGTCCGAGAATGACGAGGAACAGCACGGGCAGGAAGAACACGATCATCGGAACCGTGAGCTTGGCCGGCAGCGCGGCCGCCTTCTTCTCGGCTTCCGTGATCCGCATCTCGCGGTTTTCCTTGGCCATCGTACGGAGCGCGGCGCCCATGGGCGTACCGTATTTCTCCGCCTGCACGAGCGCCATTGCGACGCCCTTGACGCCCGGGTGGTTCGTGCGCTCAGCGAGGTTGTAGTAAGCCTGACGGCGATCTTGCAGGTAGGACAGTTCGGCGGTGGTCAGCGAGAGTTCCTCGGCCAGTTCGGCAGATGCCGTGCCGATCTCCTCGCCCACGCGGGCGAAAGCCTGCTCGATCGACATGCCGGATTCGACGCAGATCAGCATCATGTCGAGCGAGTCGGGGAAGGCGCGCATGATGGACGTGCGGCGCTTCGTGATCATGTTCTCGAGATAGAGGTTCGGACCATAGAAGCCGGCAGCGAAGCCAAACACCACAGCGCCGATCTTCATCGGCATCTGCAGGCCGTGGTCGTTGATGAACCAGATGTAGATGAACGCCGCGATGCCGAACACGATCGGCAGCGCGAAACGGCAGAAATAGAAGATCGAGATCGGACGCGGACCGCGCAGGCCGGCCTGGGTCAGCTTCTTGAGGACGCCGGGGTCCTCCAGCATCTTCTGCAGGTCCAGCTTGTCGACGAATTTCTTCATCATCGACGTGTCCTGGACACGGATCGACTTCTTCGCGCTGTCGCCTTCGAGCGCGGCGCGGCTCTTCTTGCGCAGCTCTTCCCGGCGGTTTGCGACGGCCTTGAGACGTGTTCCGAGCTTGTCCTGGCTCATCGCCGGCGCAGCCAGCGTCATCACGGTCGCGAAGGTCGCGACGCAGGCAAGGCCCGAAGCGAGCGTCACCGGATCGGTGAGGAACTGGACCCAGTCGATATCCATCTCCTGGCTCCCTGCTCTAGAAGTTGAAGTTGATCATTGAGCGCATGATGTAGATGCCTGCGCCCATGAGGCCAGCCGCGATCAAGAGGATCAGGTGGCCGAGATCGGTGGTGAAAAGCGACATGATGTAGGCCGGCGTCGTCATGTAGACGAGCAGCATCACGATGACCGGCAGCGAGCCGATGATCATCGCGGACGCCTTGGCTTCCGACGACAGCGCCTTGATCTTCTCGCGCAGCAGTTTCCGCGAACGCAGCACGTTCGACAGGTTGCCCAGCGCTTCGGAGAGGTTACCGCCCGCCTTCTGCTGGATGTTCAGCACGATGTTGAAGAAGTTCACTTCCTGGATCGGCGTACGCTGATACATCCGGTCGAGCGCCTGGGGCATGTCCACGCCCATCGCAATGGCGTCGCACACGGCTTGGAATTCGGCGGCGAGCGGCTGCGGGCTCTCCTTGGCGATCATCTTGAGGCACTCGTGCAGCGGCAGGCCGGACTTCACGCCGCGAACGATGACGTCGATGGCGTCGGCGAACTGGTTGACGAACTTCTTCTGGCGGCCGGCGATCTTCATGCCGAGGAACCAGCGCGGCACGCCGAAGGCAGCGGCGAATGAAATCCCGCAGGCGGCCAGCAGCATCACGTCCTTGTTGAGGCCGGCGCCGAGGAACAATCCGGCGAACGTGCCCGCACCGGCAACGAGGGAGGCGATGTAGAACATCGGAATCGTGATGTTGAGACCGGCCTGCCGGATCTTGTCTTCGAGCTTGTGGCCGACCGAGCGCTTCTTGCGATTGGCTTCCTCGCGGTCGCGCAGCGCCTTGGTTGCAGCGTCCATCTGCTTGCGGCGCGCGGCATTCGCGTCCACGGCGCGGCCGCCGCGCGAACCATCGCTGATCGCCTTCATCCGCTTGGACTGCTTGCCTCGCCCCGCTCCAGCGAACGAAAGACCGAGGCCCGCGATCGCGACGAACGCCAGACCGGCGATCGCATAGGTCATCAGCTCAGGGCTCATTGGCGACTGCCCTCCTCAAGGGCGTCCAGGGCGCGGCCCAGTTCGCCTTCCATGTTGAAGTACTTCGCACGTTCCCAGAAACGCGGGCGGCCGATGCCGGTGCCGCTGTGGGAGCCCTTCAGCTTGCCGTCCTTGTCTTCACCCGTGATCTCGTAGCGCATCACGTCCTGCGTCACGATCACATCGCCCTCGAGGCCCATGACCTCGGTGATCGAGACGATTTTCCGCGTGCCGTCGCGGAGGCGCGAAGCCTGGATGACGACGTCGATCGAGCCCACGATCATCTCGCGGATTGTGCGCTGGGGCAGCGTGAAGCCGCCCATGGTGATCATGGATTCGAGACGCGAAAGGGCTTCACGCGGGGTGTTGGCGTGCAGTGTGCCCATGGAGCCATCGTGGCCCGTGTTCATCGCCTGCAGAAGGTCGAACGCTTCAGGTCCGCGCACCTCGCCCACGATGATCCGGTCAGGACGCATACGCAGGCAGTTCTTGACGAGGTCAGTCATCGAGACGCGGCCCTGGCCTTCAAGGTTCGGCGGGCGGGTTTCGAGACGCACGACGTGCGGCTGCTGCAGCTGGAGTTCGGCGGCGTCTTCGCAGGTGATGACGCGTTCGCCCGGCGCAATGAACGCGGTCAACGTGTTGAGCAGGGTGGTCTTGCCCGAGCCGGTACCGCCGGAGATCAGCGTGTTGCAACGCGAGGCGCCGATGATACGCAGGATCTCGGCCCCAGGCTCGGAGATCGAACCGAAGCCCACGAGGTCCGTGATCTTCAGCTTGTCCTTCTTGAACTTACGAATGGTGAGCGCGGGGCCGTCGATGGCCAGCGGCGGCGCGATGACGTTGACGCGCGAGCCGTCAGCGAGACGCGCGTCGCAGATCGGCGAGCTTTCATCGACGCGGCGGCCAACCTGGCTGACGATGCGTTGGCAGATGTTCATCAGCTGCGCGTTGTCGCGGAAGCGGATGTTGGTGCGTTGGATCTTGCCGGCGACTTCGATGTAGGTCGTGCCGGCGCCGTTGACCATGATGTCGGCGATGTCGTCGCGCGCCAGCAGCGGCTCGAGCGGGCCATAGCCGAGAACGTCGTTGCAAATGTCCTCGAGCAGCGTTTCCTGCTCGGCCACCGACATGACGACGTTCTTGATCGAGACGATCTCGATGACGATGTCGCGGATCTCTTCGCGCGCCGATTCCTGGTCGAGCTGCGCCAGCTGCGACAGGTCGATCGTGTCGATCAGCGCGTTGAAGACCTCGGTTTTCGTCCGGTAGTATTCGTCAGACCGGTTGTCGATCGTGGCGATCTTTTCCTTCGGCGGCGGAGGCGGCGGCGCAGATTTCGACGTAGGCCGGCTTGAGGGAGCAGCGGCTCGCGGCGGAGGCGGGGGCGCATCGCCCAGACCGGCCGACGCCGCAGCAGCCGACGGCTTGGCGGCCGCAGGGCGCGGCGGCGGCGGCGCGCCCATCGAGGAAGAACCCGAAGAAGAAGGTGCAGCAGGCGCAGGACGCGGAGCCTCAACCGCCGTAGCCGGCGGGGCAGCAGGTCCGCCCGTCGTCGTGCGCTTACCGAACATCCCCTACTCCTACTTGCCGAGCAGCTTCTTCAGCATGCTAGGCTTGGCCGTCTGAACCTCGCGCCCAGTTATCTGGGCCGCGAGCTGGTCGATCCCCTGAGCGACTTTGGATTCAGGCGCCACGTCAAAAATCATCTGGCCGTTGTTGGCGGCCGTGCCGAACAGCTGGGCGTCGAACGGCAGGACCATCGACGGCTCGACACCGATCGCCTGGCCAAAGTCCTTCGCCGGGATTTCCGGGCGCTTCGGCAGGCCGACCATGTTGAGCACGAGCTTCGGCGGGTTGTCGTTCGGCCGCGCGGCCTTGAGGAAGTCGATCAGGTTCTTGCCGTTGCGCAGCGAGGCCAGGTCCGGCGCGGCCACGACGACGAGTTCGTCCGCCGAGATGACGGTCGACTTGAACCAGTCGCTCCAGATGTGCGGCAGGTCGAGCACAACGAACGGAACCGAGCCACGCACCTGCTCGAGCACGCGGACATAGGTCTCCGGGTCGAGGTTGTAGGTGCGATCCAGCGTCGCCGGGGCCGTGAAGAGCGAGAGACGGTCAGTCGCCTTGGTGATCAGGCGGCCCATGACGGCGTCGTCGAACCGGTCCGGCGACATCAGGGCGTCGGCGATCGTGGCGCCTGTGTCCTGGTTGAAGTCCAGGCCGGTGGTGCCGAAGTTGAGGTCGAGGTCGACCAGCGTCGCATTGACCTTGCAGCGCTCGGAGAGAGCCCAGGCGAGGTTGTGCGCAACCGAGGAGGCGCCCACGCCGCCCTTGACGCCGGTGACGGCCAGCGTCTTGCCGGTGAACGGGGCTTCCGGGTCTGCGAACAGGTTGCTGATTGCGCGGATCATCTGCACCGGGTCGACCGGGGCGACGAGGTATTCCGAGACGCCGCGGCGCATCAGTTCGCGATAGAGCCGGATGTCGTTGGTGTGGCCGAGGATCACGACCTTGATGTTCTCGTCGCAGTATTCGGCGAGCGAATCGAGCTCGGCGAGCAGCTGACGCGGATCACCCGACCCCTCGATGATGAGCAGGTTCGGCGTGGACTCGTTCACGTAATACTGGATCGCGCCGGCGACGCCGCTTTCGAACACGTCCATCGACACGTTCTTGAGGCGACGATCGTTCATGATCGTGCGCATCAGCGAGATCGAGGGCGTGCGCGTGCAGAAGGCGTGGACGGTAATGCGCGGAATCGCGCGATCGCCGCCTGAATGATCGCCGCCAAACGCGTAGTCATAGCCAAGGCCTTGCCCGGCTGCGTCGTCCTCGGCGACCGGCTCGCCATCTTCGGCGTCTTCCACGGTCATCGGCGGCAGGTCTTCGATCGGCGCGACCGCAGGCTTGGGCTGGAGCCACGGCTCGTTGGCGCTCACGGGCGGAAGGTCGGACATACGGGCAACCGGCGGCGGAGGCGCGCTGAAATTGTCGCCTTCATCGGAGAACTCATCGTCGAACGACATCTCGTCCTCGATGACGCCTGCAGGCGGCGGATCGTCAGCGAAGGCCGACGGCGCCGGGGCGGGAGCGGCCTGGCGCGGCGGCGGGGTCATGAACCCGTCGTCGTCGAGTGCGAAGTCGGCATCCTGGAAGGCGTGCGGATCGGCTTCCTTGCCGCGCAGAGCTGCGGCGAAGGTCGCGCCGATCGGCGCATCCATGTCGAGGTCGAGATCCTGCGCGAGCTGTTCCAGCTCGCCATCGTCATCAAACCGGTCCCGTGATCCGCTCATGTGCTGTCCCTAAGCTCTTACTTCACGGCCTGGCTGATCGCGCCAGAAGCATCGTCGTTACGCTCAGCCCCGGTCTTCTCGCCGTTGCGGTACTTCGAGAACACGATGCCGCGCCGGACAGCGTCCGACGGGTCCATCTTCTGGTGACCGACGAGGTCGGAAGCGTCTGCGATCTGCGCCGCCAGGTTCGAGGCGACCGCGCAACCGAAGGACGGGAGGGCTTCGTTCGAACCGGTCCAGGCGAAGTCCCAGTGGGACATGTCCGGGCAGTTCGGCACAACAGCGTTGTAGGTGCGATAGGTGAGGATCAGCGGCGCGGTGCGTGCGCCGGTGCCATCATAGGTGCCTTCCGCGATCTGAGTGGCCTCGACGCCTTCAGCCAGCATCACGGCGCGGGCATCAGCCGCGGCGCGCATGGCCGAGACATCGTCCGGACCGTTGCTGGGGCGTGAGATGATCACGGCGCCATGGCCTTCCTGCTGGTAGGCGGTGGTGAAGTATTTCACCGCCTCGCGTTCCAGCGTGCCGAGCTTCTCGCCGGCGACGATGGTGTCGATCTTGAGATCGGCCGTGGTCTCCTCGGCCACGATCTGCGTGTGCATGCCATTGGACCAGGCGATCTGTTCGGCCGACTGCATGCAGCCGCCGAGAACGGCGAGCGAGCAACCGGCGAGCACGATGCTGAAGTGACGCGACATGTGCTCTTCCCTCAATCGATGATGAAGCCGCTGGCGCCCTTGGGCGCCGCCGTCTTGCCCGCGCCGGAACCCGGCGTGGCGTAGACGTCGTTGATCTTGCCGAACAGCATCGTGCGGGCGTCCTGCGCCATCACGAAGCCACGGTCCGGATCGCGGAAGCCCTGCGGGTCGGTGGGATCGACCAGGTAGGGCGTCACGATCACGACCAGCTCGGTCTCGTCGTTCTGGAAGTCGCGGCTGCGGAATAGAGCGCCGAGGACCGGCACATCCTTGATGCCCGGAACGCTGTCGAGGCTCTGGCGCGTCGTTTCCTGGATCAAGCCGGCGATCACGAGGCTGCCGCCCGAGGGGATCTCGACGGTGGTCTCGGCGCGACGGACCTTGAGGGCCGGAATGGTGATGGTCTGGCCGGTGATCGGCTGGCCCGTATTCGGGTCAATGCCGGCGACCGAGTTGGACTGGAAGCCGCCCTGTTGGCTGAGTTCCGAGACTTCGACCGACAGCTGCAGTGAGATGCGGCCTTCGGAGAGCACGACCGGCGTGTAGCCAAGGCCCACACCGTAGGGCTTGAACTCGATAGAGATCTTGTTGTTGTCCTGCGCAACCGGGACCGGGAATTCGCCGCCGACGAGGAACTTGCCGGCTTCACCGGAGATCGCAGAGAGGTTCGGTTCAGCCAGCGTGCGGACGATGCCGATGCGCTCGAGTGCGTTGAGCTTCACGCCCACCGTGCTTTGCGTCGCGGCGCCGACGAGGTTCTTGTAGCCGAGATTGGCGGCAAGACCACCGAGAGCCGTGCCCGCGAGCGGGAAGCCGTTGGCCGACGTCACCGTCAGGTTGTTGTCGAACGCCGTGCCCGACAGCTCGCCAAAGCCGATCGAGCCGGACAGGTTGATGCCGAGCTGCTTGATCACCGAACGCTGCATCTCGACGAAGCGGACCTTCAGCGTGACCTGGTCCTTGCCTTCGATCGCCATCATGTTGATGACCGAAGCATCGTCCTTGGCGTAGGTCTTGGCCAGCTGGACGATGCGTTCGGCGCCGGCGAGGTTCGGCGCGGAGCCCGCGAGGATGATGCGGCCGTTGACGGCTTCCACCTGCGCCTTGGCGCCGGGGACGTAGCGTTTGATCAGCGTGCGCAGCTGGTCCATGCCGGCGACGCCGTCAGTGACGGAGATCTCGAGCACCTTCACCTTGCGGCCGGACTTGTCGAGGAACACGACATTGCTCTGACCCGGAGCGACGCCCATCACCGCGACGCGGCGGCGATCACGCGCAACCACGTTGGCGATTTTGTCGTTGGCGATGATCACGTCGTCGATGTCGACGTCGAACTCGATCATGTAGGACTTGTTGACGGTCAGCGTCAGCTCTTCGGTGGAGGCCGCCGTGACGGCTTCAGGAACCGTCATCTTCTGCGATGGCGCGCCACTGAGGTCCGCTGCAGGCGGCTGCGCGAAGGCAGCCGTTCCGCACATGAGAGCGGCCGCGAGACTGACGAGAGCGAAATTACGGTTGGCTGACATGTATGGACCTCAACCTGCCGGCGCCGAGCTGACGCTCTCGGTCCCGTAGCGATAGACACGAACACCTTCGGCATCCTGGGTGACGCCGTCGCGATAGACGCGGCCGACGCCGGTAGCGCCCTCCGCTCCCTGAATGTCGGCGATGGAACGCAGGGTGAGCGAGATCTCGCCGGCTTTCCTGGCGGCGTTGAGCAGCGTCGCGTCGCGATCGCTCATTTCGAGCGTGGCGCGCGAACCCATGAGGACGATGCCCTGCCCCGTCTTCGGCTCTTCGCTGTTCTCGGCGGGCGGCGCGCCATACTCGGCGTCGATCGCCAGCACGCGAATGTTGGAGAGGATCTGATCAGCGCGCGTCGCCTGGATCGTGTTGGCCGTCTGGCCGCCACCGGTCTTGTTCTCGACTTCGCGGGTCACGATGACGTCGACGCGGTCATTCGGCTGGATGAAGCCGCCGGCTGCGAACTCGGCGTCGATCTGGATCGACACGGCGCGCATGCCCGGCGAGAGCATCACGGCCATGAAGCCCGACGTGCCCGGGTGTTGCAGCTTGGCGTTGGTGACGGGTTCGCCTTCGACGAAGGGATAGCGCGAAACGGCGCCGACCATCTTCTCAAGCGCTTCAGGATTCTTTTCCTTGTCGATGAAGGAAGCAGCCGGCGCGTCCGCAGGCCATTCCTGCCAGCGCAGGTCGTCGGCGGAAACGAACTTGCCGACGCCGATCGGGTGATTGGCGACGAGCACGAGCTTCGCCGGGACTTCCTTGGGCTTCTCGGCCTCGACCGGCGTCATCTTTGCCGCCGCTACCGCAGGGGCAGGCGCCGCCATTGAACGGACGAGGAAGACGGCGCCGATCGCCGCTGCAGCCGCCACCAGAAGAATGATGAGTCGCACGGGCGACATGGAGGCCCTCCGAGCAGTCCCCAGGCCTGAAAGGGGCCCTATCCTGCGCGGCAGACTTTCAGAAGGGCTCTAAGGGAGAGTTAAAACGGGGGACTCAAGGGCATTAACGTTTCGCGCCAAGTCTTAACCGTGCAATTTTTGCCTAGGCGGTGAAACCGGCCAGTCCAGCCGCCAGAACAGGCGATGCTGGAGCGGCAAACAGGGCGCCGGCAGCGATCGCGACGGCATAGGGAGCGCCCTCTTCCGGCGACAGCAGACGCATCGCCCAGGGCTTGGTGCTCGAAACTTTCATCCGGCGAAGGACGATCAGCACGCCGGCGAGGAGTCCGCCCGCGATTGCCATGCCCATCACGAACGGCGCGCTGGCCGCGAGGCCCGTCCACAGCGAAGCCGCAGCGATCACCTTGGCGTCGCCGCCGCCGAAAACATTGAGGTAGAAGAGGACTGCGCAGCCAAGAAGAACTGCCGCGCCGAACACGAGATGCATGCCGATCTGATCCATCGTCAGACCAGCTGACATCGCAGCGGGAACGAAGAGAACGGCGAGCGAGATCGATACCCAGTTGGGAATCGTCATCGTCGAAACGTCGTGCCAGGCCGCGTAAAGCAACAGAAGCGGAAACGCCAGGCAGAGCAGCGACACAATCATCTTCAACCCACGCTTGATCGAAGTAACTTACATGAATTCGCTGAAGGAATTATTGACCAGGTCAAGTATTCGCAAAAAGAAAGAAGCCGCGGACCGAGGTCCGCGGCTTCCAAATCTTAGGCCAGCGAATTCGCCGGCCGCGGATTACATCGCGTTCGACACGGCCGTGAAGGTCGTGTTGGCCGACTGGCCCAGCGACGTCACGCCGCCGATGACGGCGACGGCGATCAGAGCGGCGATGAGGCCGTATTCGATCGCGGTCGCGCCGGATTTGTTCTTCAGGAATTTCATGACGTTTTTCATGTAGCTTCTCCGCTTATGCATGGCTTTATTCCCACCAAGCAGTACCATCACCCTTAGTAGGTATGATGAGTTCTACATGAGTGTTCTTGATATCACGTAAATCGAACAAGAAAGTTGCAGGTATTCGAGGTAATACCCGCTTAACTATGTTCGTTGTGATCCCATTCAATACTTCGAACAGCCAGTAAACGCGGATCGGGCTCAGCGCGTGCGGTATATATAGACTCGCGCGCGCGAGCCTCGCCCTCATCGCGCCGATTGCGGGGCCAATCCTTAGCCATTGATTCAGTGTTGCTCCCTATCGTCGCCGCAACGGTCGCGCTGGGAGACAGCCATGACGAAGAAATTTTTCGCCGCCATCGCATTCGCCCTGGCGCTCGCGCCGATGGCGGCCGCCGATCCGCTGACAGTGAAAGTCGACCAGACGGTCCCGCTGAAGCTCAACGCGCCTGCCAACTCGGTCGTCGTCGGCAACGCGACGGTGGCGGATGTCTCCGTTCACGACGCCAAGACGCTTCTCGTGACCGGCAAGGCCTTCGGTTCGACCAACCTCACCGTGCTCGACCGCTCAGGCAACACGATCTTCACGACCACGCTTGTCGTCGGCGGCGAAGATGACACAGGTCTCACCATCGTCCGCGGCGATGGCACCTACTCCTATTCGTGCGTGGACAAATGCCGCTCGACCCCGATGGTCGGCGATGCTCCGCAACACTTCACGGACGTGATGAACACCGTCACGACCAAGGCGCAGACGGCGCGCGGCAACTAGCCCCTACCCGGCTTTTCCAGGATCTCAGTGCGCAGGCGGGGCGTCAGCCTCGAGCTTGCCGCGTGCGCCTGTCTCCGGCTTCAGTGTGAACATCAGCGCCAGGCCGACGCCCAGCAACAGGAGAAGCGGCGACAGGCCAATGCGCTGGTCGTTGAACGTACGCGTCGCCCAGCCGGTGAGAAGCGGACCAAGCCATACTGTCGCCGTGCTCGACATCGCGAACAAACCGTAGAATTCCGCCACGCGATCCTTCGGCGCAAGCGTCACCATCATGTAGCGGCTCGTGCTGATATTGGCGGCGGCGAGCGCCGCAACACATGCGACGACGACGAGATAGAACATGTCCGACAACGTATCGAACAAGCCGAGCCCGTGAACCTTGAAGCCTGACGGGATCAATCCATAGAGCAGCGACTCCTTCGTTGTGCCCAGCGCGATGACGACAGCGACGAAGAGCAGCGCAAGCTGGAGCATGATCGCCTGACGCGGCCCCAACCTGCGATCAAGGAAACCGGCGAGCCACAGCCCGCCGATGACACCGAAGATCGACGCCCAGATGCCGTAGAGCACTGTCTCCGTGAAGCCCCAGCCGAGCACGCCGGCAGAATAGACGCCCGCGAGCGCGAGAAGCGCCGTGATGCCGTCCTTGTAGATCAAGCACGCCGCGAGATATTTCATCGTCTCGGGGAAGGTACGAAACAACCCACGGATGTAGCCATAGCAACCGAGCACCGCGCCAAGCGGATCGACCTTGCCATTCTTCGAGAACACCTGCTTTGCAGCGCCGACCCATGTACCTCCGGGCGGGGCGCCGTCTGGCACGTAGACGAAGAAGGGAATGACGAAGACCAGCAGCCAGATCGCGACGAACGGGCCCGTAGCGCGCGGAAGAAAGAAGTTCGACTCCGCCTGCGTCAGCACAGGCGCCGAGATTGCGACAACGGCGAGCCCGATCAGACACAGCGCTGACGACAACTGCCCCAGTCCGATCCCGTTGCCGGAAATCTGCGAGAGTGACTCCGGCCTGCCGGACGTACGCAGCATCGCGTTGTGCATCATCTCCGAGTAGGTGTAGCCGACAAAGCCGAGCACCAGGAAAACCATGGTCCAGGTAACGCCCAGGCCAACGGTTGGCGGATGAAAGATCGGGGTGTTCGGGTCGGCTGGATTGGGCACGGCGCTCGAGATCGACCACCACAGGGCAAGGCCGCTCACCATCAGCATGCCAACGAACACGGCCATGAGGGGCTTGCGCGCCCCTCCCCTGTCCATCATCGCGCCGAGCACGGGCGCGGTGATCGCCCCGATGATGCCGGCCCATGTCGTGGCGTCTGCCACCGCGGCCTGGCCCAAAACCGGATCGCCGACGATGGCGTTCGCGAAATAGGGCGGGATCACATACGTGACGATCAGCATGAAGTACGGATTGCGGGCGAATTCGAAGAGCGCCCACGACAGACCAGCCGGCGCTTTCGCGTCGCCGACACGCTGGCGCGTTTCCCTCGCAGTTTGCGCGTTCGATGCAGCGTCCGTCATTGTGGCTCCACAGCCTGAAGCGGCCGGACGTACCCAGGCATCATGATAAACTTGGAATTACCTGTCGATTCCCCGAAGACCTGACGGGGATTCGTCTACCCGGGAAACCCCTGAGTATCGATTAGCTGGGAGCTTTGGGAAAACGCCGAGGCGCCCTAGCGGAACGGCGGTTCGTAGAAGGACCGCAGCTTGCGCGAGTGCAGCGCATCGCCGCCGGCGCGCGCGAGGCTTTCAAGCGTCTCGATCCCGATGCGGATATGTTCGCCGATCGCACGCTCGTAGAACCGGTTTGCTGCGCCTGCGAGCTTGATCTCGCCGTGCAGCGGTTTGTCCGACACACAGAGCAGCACGCCATAGGGCACGCGCATCCGGTATCCGTTCGCCGCGATGGTCGCGCTTTCCATATCGATGGCGATGGCGCGGGACTTGTTGAAACGCTTGGCCGACGCCGTGAAGCGCAGCTCCCAGTTGCGGTCGTCCGTGGTGACCACGGTGCCCGTGCGCAAGCGCTGCTTCAGCGCATCGCCTGTTTCGCCCGTGACAGTCTCCGCCGCTTCCTGCAGCGCAACCTGGACCTCGGCGATCGGCGGCACCGGAATGTCAGGCGGCAGCACGTCGTCCAGCACATGGTCGTCGCGCAGATAGGCGTGTGCGAGCACATAATCGCCAATACGCTGCGAGTGGCGCAGGCCGCCGCAATGCCCCACCATGATCCAGCACTCAGGCCGCAGCACGGCGAGGTGATCGGTGATCGTCTTCGCGTTCGACGGGCCGACGCCGATGTTGACCAGGGTGATCCCTGCCCTGTCGTCTGCCATGAGGTGGTAGGCCGGCATCTGCAGCTTGCGCCACGGGCCTTCGCTTACCTTCTGGGCCGCATCCTTCGTCTTCGAATCGACTATGACGCCGCCGGGCGCGGAAAGCTTCTTGTAGGGTCCTGGCTGCTTCATCCGCTCGATCGACCATTCGACGAAATGATCGACATAGCGATGGTAGTTAGTGAACAGGATGTAGCGCTGCACGTGCTCATACGGCGTGCCGGTGTAGTGCTTCAGGCGCTGCAGCGAGAAATCCACGCGCGGCGCATCGAAGAGGGCGAGCGAGCGAACACCGTCCGTGTCGAACATGCCGCCGTCGAGAACCTCGGCGTCGACTTCCTCATCGCCAATCTGCTTCAAGTCGGGCGTCGGGAACCAGCGCGCGAACTCAGCCGGCGGCAGCGCCTCCGCGTCGATCGCGCCCGCATGCTCGAGCACGTAGGGGTACGGGATCTCCGAAGTCGAATTCACGACTTCAAGCTTCACTTCAAAATCCGCCGTTATCTTCTCGAGCTGCTCGAGAAAATACGGCGCGAAGAATCGCGGCTGCGTCAGCGTGATCTCGTAGACGCCGGGCTCTGACAGCTTTGCGAAGGCGCGCGACAGCGGCGGCACCGGCCCGTCCGGCTTGTAGGTCATCCGCAGCAGCGGATAGCAGAACTCGCCGCGCTCGCGCTGCTTGGGATCGGGCGGCTGCTGCTTCGTGACGAAGGCTTCGAGTGCGGCGCGCAACCGCCCCACCGCCGCCTCGTAGAGCTCGGTTGCTTTGTCGATCGCCTGTTTCGGCGTAAGGCCCTTCCCCGTCATTGCGGGAAAATGGAGAGGATCGGCCGCCCCGTCAACGCACGGAGGCGGGCAAGTTTGACGATTTGGAACTTCATCAGCCGATGCCGCCGAACCGTTGGAGCAGCTTGTCGACCATGTTGAGCGCAACCTGCGGCTTGCGCGCGATAAGGAGGCCCAGCCCCGCCACGACGACGGTCGCCGCCACGGGGCGTTCCTTGATGATTTGCTTGGCGACTTCCACCGGCAGGTCGAGCATGGCCAGCACGGCCTGGGTCGGATCGACCTCTTCGGGCGGTTCCTGCTTCTCTGGCTTCTTCGGCTGGACGCCGACCCACATTGCGATCGCCGCCACGGCGAGGAAGCCGACCGCTGTCACGGCATAGGCCGCTGGCCCCGGCATCCACGTCTCGAGCGTCATCGCCGCGCTGATCGCCAGCGTCACCACGCCGCCAATGGCGAGCAGTGTCGCCGCGCCTGCAGCGACTGCGACGCCTTTTGCGCGGTCAAAGAAGCGTTCGAGTCCGAACACGATAGCCCCCAGGCCCCGCTACGCGCCGCCTACTTGCGGTTCGACAGCGAGGCGATGACGAAGCCGGCTGCGAGCGCGATGCCCACGGCGGCGAAAGGATGTTCACGAACCTTGTCGGCAACCGCGTCGCGGTACTCGACAGCTTTCTCGCCGGCGTCCTCCGCCATTGCGCGGCCACGAGCGGCGGCAGCCTTGGCCTGCTCGGCGGCGATCGCGCCGGTGTCCTTGAGCAGCGCAGCGAGGTCAGCGCGCAGCGCCTTGACGTCGTTCTTCAGGGTTTCGAGGTCGGTCTTGCCGGCGGGTGTTCCGTTTCCGGAGGCGCTGGGTGAGGACGACATGAGGTACTCCAGGGAAAGGTGCGGCGTCTCCCGTAGAACGCCTGCACTTCATATAGCGTTTCAAACGCCCGGAAATATGGCCGGACGCGTTGAATCCCTGAAAACCATGCAGGAAAGGGGCCGGATTGGCTCCTGTTTACTCTGCCGCGACGCGCTTCTGCATCTTGTCGAAGCTGGACCACACGCCATCGGAGCCGTGCCAGTCCCCGCCAGTCGCCCCTTTGGAGTATTCCGTGGCCCGCTGTTCGAAGAAGTTCGCGTGCTCGACCCCGTTAAGGATCTCGGACAGCCACGGGATCGGGTGATCCTTGACGCCATAGATGGCGGGAAGCTTGAGCTGACCCAGGCGCCAGTCGGCGATGTAGCGGATGTACTTCTTGATGTCGTCCGCCGTCATGCCCTGCACCGGGCCCATCGAGAACGCCAGGTCGATGAAGGCATCCTCCATCATCACCACCGTGCGGCAGCAATCGATGATGTCGTTCTTCACCTCGTCCGTCAGCGCGCCCGTCTCGGCCGCCAGCGTGTGGAAGATGCGGATCATGCCCTCGCAGTGCAGCGACTCATCCCGCACGGACCATGAAACGATCTGGCCCATGCCCTTCATCTTGTTGAAGCGCGGGAAGTTCATCAGCATCGCGAACGAGGCGAACAGCTGCAGGCCTTCGGTGAAGGCGCCGAACATTGCGACCGTGCGCAGGATATCCGCATCGCTCTCGACGCCGAACTTCTGCATGTAGTCGTGCTTGTCCTTCATCTCTTTGTACTGGGTGAAGGCCGAGAATTCGCTATCGGGCATGCCGATGGTTTCAAGGAGAAGCGCGTAGGCAGCGATGTGGATCGTCTCCATGTTGGAGAACGAGGCCAGCATCATCTTGATCTCGGTCGGGCGGAAAACGCGGGCGTACCGCTCCATGTAGTTGTCGTTCACTTCCACGTCCGACTGCGTGAAGAAGCGGAAGATCTGGGTCAGCAGCGCGCGTTCGGAGTCGTTGAGATTGGCGGCCCAGTCCTTGACGTCTTCTCCCAGTGGAACCTCTTCCGGCATCCAGTGGATCTGCTGCTGGCGCTTCCAGAAATCGTAGGCCCACGGATAGCGGAACGGCTTGTAGGAGTGCGACGGCGTCAGCAGGCCTGCACGCGTGAGCGCGGCGGTCGCTTCCGCTCTTGCAGCGTCGGCTTTGCCTGAGTCGGACATCGATATTCTCCCAGCCATTCCCTCAACACGGCCGATCACCATATCTAGGGGCTCGTGCCTGTCACAAGAACTATATATTGACGAAGTACGGTTGATTTTTCCTTACTTCGCCACCCAGCGGGCGAGTCTCCCACAACCCGGTCGCCTGGCCAGTGCGGCATGCACCGCGATCCACAACGAAGTTGTCGCGCCCGGGTCCGGTTCCCGGGCGGCCAAATGAAAAGGCCGCCTCTGCGGGCGGCCTTTCGTGAACTTGTCTGAGACGATGCGGCTAGTTGTGCAGTGTGTAGGAGAAGGCCGCGAAACGTTCCTTCCGGTCGATATCGCGATCGCCGGCAATGTCGTTGAAGCGAAGCTGGCGCTCGACGAGACCGAAGGACATCTGTTCGCCCTCCCCCGTCGTCCAGGCGATGCCTGCTTGCAGGTCGCCAACCGTGGCCTGGTCCCGCAGCGAGGCGCCATCCATCGCGCGGCGGTCAGCCACGTTCCACACGAGCGCCTCGTTGTCGGCGCCGACGAAGAAATACCAGGACGGAGCCTGGACTTTCTTGCCGCGCAGGTCGCGGTCCACGAGGTTTGTACCGAGGCGGACTTCGGCGCCGGTGCGGGCCACGTCATTACCAGCCCTGTTACGCTCGATCTGGGCGCGCGGGTTGAACGACAGGTCGAGGCCAAGGCCGGTGCTTTCGCCCGAAGCAGAGAACGATAGCTCGGCGCCCCAGGAAAAGTCGCCCGCCATCGAACGGACCGGCATCGGGGTTGCGAGATCAAGGGCTTCGAACCGCGCGGCGGTCAGCGGACCGGCGAAGTTCGAGGGGCTGAAGTCATTGCCAACCCGCAGAGGCAGGCCGCTTTCTGGCTGCGTCGGCGCGGAGAAGATGACTTCCCGCGGCGGCTGGCCGGACTGGAAGGACTGGCCGCCGTCGACGGGGCCGATCTCCAGCACAATGGCTTCGGAATCAGTGGGAGGTGTCGCGCAACCGAGGCACGACGCCACAACGAAACTACCTGCAAGACTGGCAATCATTTTAACTGCTCGTCCCAGACTTTGAAGTCGTCGAGCGTGGTCTCAGCTCGTTACCAAACCGATAACGGGTTTGGTCAAATTCTGTTCCCACCTGGTCAGACTTCGTTCGCCTACCTTGCCCGAAGGTTAAATCAGAAGAGGTCTGGTCACAACCTCGGGGCTTCCCTGTCTGACAACGCAAAAAGGCGGCCTTGTGAGGCCGCCTCTTCGTGTGCACTGCAACATATCCCCGGTTTTCAGTTCAGTGTCAGGCTACTGGCAGGCCAGGCACTCGTCGTAGTCGGTGCGGTCCTTGATGGCGAACCCGGTCGACTTTTCCTTTTCAGAGCCAGCGAAGCCCGCGCGCTGGATCGATTTGGAGCGGCAATAGTAAAGGGACTTCAGACCCTTCTCCCAGGCCGTCCAGTGGAGCATGTGAAGGTCCCACTTATCGATGTCGGCCGCGAGGAAGAGGTTAAGAGACTGGCCCTGGCAGATGTAGGGCGTGCGGTCCGCCGCGAGCTCGATCACCCAGCGCTGGTCGATCTCGAAGGCGGTGCGGAACACCAGCTTCTCCTGCTCGGTCAGGAAGTCGAGATGCTGGACCGAACCCTCGTGCTCGAGGATCGAGGCCCAGACGCCCGGCTTGTTGTTGCCGGTCTTTTCCAGAACCTCTTCGAGGAAGGGGTTCTTGACCGAGAACGAGCCCGACAGGGTCTTGTGCGTGTAGATGTTGGCCGGGATCGGCTCGATGCCGGCCGACGTGCCGCCACAGATGATCGAGATCGACGCCGTCGGCGCGATCGCGAGCTTGTGGGAGAAGCGGGCCATGACGCCGCAATCTTCCGCATCCGGGCAGGCGCCCCGCTCTTTCGCGAGTTTGACGGAGGCCGCATCCGCGCCGCGGCGCAGGTGCTTGAACATCACATTGTTCCAGGCCTTCGCCGTGGCCGATTCCATCGCCACGCCCTGCGATTGCAGGAAGGAATGGAAGCCCATGAGGCCAAGACCGACCGAACGCTCGCGCTTGGCCGAGTAGACGGCGCGGTGCATTTCCGGCGGCGCACGCTTGATGAAGTCTTCGAGCACGTTGTCGAGGAAGCGGAACACGTCCTCGAGGAACAGCTCATTGCCCTTCCACTCGAGGAACTTCTCGGCGTTGACCGACGAGAGGCAGCAGACGGCCGTGCGATCCTGATTGAGGTGATCGAGGCCCGTGTGGAGCATGATTTCCGAGCACAGGTTCGACTGGCGGACCTTGAAGCCCAGCTGTTTCTGGTGCGCCGGCATCGCATTGTTCACGGTGTCGGTGAACAGCAGGTACGGCTCGCCCGTCGCCATGCGCAGCTCGAGGATCTTCTGCCAGAGCTTGCGGGCGGAGACTTCCTTCATCACTTCGTTGGTCTTGGGCGACTTGAGCTGGAACGGCGCGTCCTGGCGGACGGCTTCCATGAACTCGTCAGTGATGTTGATGCCGTGGTGCAGGTTCAGCGACTTGCGGTTGAAGTCGCCGGCGGCTTTGCGGATTTCGAGGAACTCCTCGATCTCCGGGTGGAAGATGTCGAGATAACAGGCGGCCGAACCGCGGCGCAGCGAGCCCTGGCTGATCGCGAGGGTGAGCGAATCCATCACGCGGATGAAGGGGATGATGCCCGAGGTCTGACCGTTCTGGCCGACCTTCTCGCCGATCGAGCGGACTTCGCCCCAGTACGTGCCGATGCCGCCGCCGTTTGAGGCGAGCCAGACGTTCTCGTTCCAGGTCTCGACGATGCCGTCGAGCGAGTCGGAAACGCCGTTGAGGAAGCAGGAGATCGGAAGGCCGCGATCCGCCCCGCCATTCGACAGGACCGGGGTCGCCGGCATGAACCAGAGTTTCGAGATGTAGTCGTAAATCCGTTGCGCATGTCCGGCATCATCAGGATCAGCGTAGGCCAGAGCGACTCGGGCAAACATTTGCTGATAGCTCTCGCCTGGCAGGACATAGCGGTCGTCGAGCGTCTTCTTGCCGAAATCGGTCAGGAGGGCGTCACGCGAAGGGTCGATCTGGACCCCGGAGACCACGCGAAGGTTCGACTGCGCCTTGGGTTTCCCACGGCGGGCGGCGGTCTTTTCCTCGACAGTGACGGCTTCTGCGGACATTGAAATCTCTCGTTAGAGGCCAAAAATGGTTAATTTCGGCCAGAACCGGCGAAACCCAACTGATTGGTGTCCCGCGCCAGCCCCGACGCTACATATAGTGTCGTCACAACCCTAATGGACCGTCAACGCCCCCCGCGCGGGAATCTTTTCGCTTATCCACGGAAGAGAAATTAGGGGATTTAAGTCTCGTTAACTATTGGGGGCGCATACGCCCCTTCGCCGGTCGACTCGGGCAGTCCCGGACCCCCTGGAAATCCAACCTCCACAGGTCCTTCGGACACCCGGTCGATCCGCGCATTGCCTCCCACCCGCGGGGACAGGATAGGGTTCTCCATCACATCGGGAGGACCAGCATGGCTCAGTTCAAAGGCCGGACACTTCTTTTCAGCGCCATCGCAGCTGTCGCCTGCATCGGCGTTCCCGCCCTCATGGCCGTCGCCCAGCCCCCTGCCCCGGCCGTGCAGCCCGATACCTTGATCCATGCCGGCAAGCTGCTCGCTGATCCGGCGAGCGGCCGCGTCCTGACCCAGCAATCGATTCTGGTGCGCAACGGTCGGATCGTCTCGGTAACGCCCGGCTACACCGCGCCCGCCAACGGCGCGAAGGTCGTCGATCTCAAGAACAGCTTCGTCCTACCCGGCCTGGTCGACAGCCATGTCCACCTCACCGACGAGCAGGGGCCCGATGCGCGCCTCAACACCTTCCTCAAGACCAGCGCCGACCGCGCGATCGATGGCGCAGGGTATGCGTTGAAGACGGTGAAGGCCGGTTTCACCACGGTCGCAGATCTCGGCGGCGACGCGCAGGCTGTGCTCGCGCTGCGCAACGGCATCGCCAAGGGTGTGATCCCCGGCCCGCGCATCATCGCCTCTGCCGGAGCGATCAGCGTGCATGGCGGCCATGGCGACGCGAACGGCATGCCGCGCGAACTCGCCGAAGTGCTGCGCGGCCCGGGCGTGTGCTCAGGCGCTGACGACTGCGCACGCGCCGTGCGTGAGCGGGTGCGCGATGGCGCCGACATCATCAAGATCACCGCTACCGGAGGCGTGCTCTCGCAAACGGCGGCTGGCCTCGCCCAGCAGTTCACCGACGAGGAGCTGAAAGCCATCGTGCAGGCCGCGCACGCGATGGGCCGGAAAGTGACCGCGCACGCGCATGGCGTCGACGGCATAAACTCCTTCCTCAAGGCGGGCGGTGACTCGATCGAGCACGGCACCTATGCCGATGCCGAGTCCGCCAAGCTATTCAAGGCCAACAACGCCTATCTCGTCCCCACCCTGCTCGCCGGCGACTTCGTCGCGCGCGAGGCGCAGAAGCCCGGCGGCTTCCTCTCGCCGGTGCAGGCACAGAAGGCTCTGGAGGCTGGACCCAAGATGCTCGACATGGCGCGCCGCATGCGCGAGGCAGGCGTCAAGTTCGCGTTCGGCACGGACACCGGCGTCTCCGCTCATGGCGACAACGCGCAGGAATTCGCCCTGCTCGTGAAAGCCGGCTTCACGCCGCTACAGGCGATCCAACTCGCCACCACGGGCGCCGCTGACCATTTCAGCCTGTCTTCCGAATTCGGCACGATCGCGACGGGCAAGTCCGCCGACATCATCGCCGTCGATGGCGATCCGCTCAGCAATGTGCGCGAACTCGAAGACGTCGACTTCGTGATGGCGCGCGGAAACGTCTACAAGGCGAAGTAGATCCTAAAGGTTCAGCAGCGTCGGATCACCGCCCTGCGCGGCGATGTTCACCGTGACAGTCCGCTCCGTTGCGAAGCGCGCGAGATAGTGCGGACCGCCGGCCTTGGGTCCCGTGCCTGAGAGTCCCGAGCCGCCGAAGGGCTGTACGCCGACGACGGCGCCGATGATCGAGCGGTTCACATAGACATTGCCCGCACGCACCGAGGCTTTCACCTTTTCTGCGAAGCCTTCGAGGCGCGAGTGCACGCCGAGCGTTAGGCCGTAGCCCTTGGCCGAGAGTTCGGCGCCGACCTTCTCGATATCGTCCGGATCGTAGCGGATGACGTGGAGGATTGGGCCGAAGACTTCCTTGTCGATCTGCGAGAGGCTTGGCAGTTCAACGATAGCGGGCCCGAAGAAGGTTCCCCTTCCGCGCAGTGCGCCGATGTCGCGTTGCCAGGTCGCAAAGCCGGCTGACGCCATCTTCGCGAAATGATCATCCAGAGTCTTGCGCGCATCTGCATCAATGATCGGACCGACATCGGTCGCCGGATCGGCCGGATCGCCGAGCACCAGCACTTCCATCGCGCCCTTGATCATCTCGATCGTGGCGTCGGCGGTTTCATGCGGCAACAAGAGGACACGCAGCGCCGAGCAGCGCTGACCCGCCGAGCGGAAGGCAGACATGATGACGTCATCCACCACCTGCTCGCGCAGGGCCGTCGTGTCGCAGAACATCGCGTTGAGACCACCCGTCTCCGCGATGAGGGGCGCGATCGGGCCGTCCTTGCCCGCCAGCGTGCGATTGATGATGCGCGCGACTTCCGTCGAGCCCGTGAACGCGACGCCTCCACAGCGCAGATCGCTCGTCAGCTTGCCGCCGACCCTTCCGTCGCCGGTAAGGAGATGCAGCGCTTCCGACGGCAGGCCCGCCGCATGGAACAGCTTGACCGCTTCATGCGCGATAACGGGCGTCTGCTCGGCAGGCTTCGCCAGCACGGTGTTACCGGCCGCGAGCGCGCCGGCGATCTGACCAGTGAAGATGGCGAGTGGGAAGTTCCACGGGCTGATGCAGACGAACACGCCCCGTCCCATCATCTCGATGCCGTTGGTTTCGCCGGCGGGGCCGGGCAGCGTCTCAAGCCCCTTGAACTTCGTCTCGGCCTCGACGGCGTAGTAGCGGCAGAAATCGACCGCCTCGCGAACTTCGGAGATGCAATCGTCCAGCGTCTTGCCGCCCTCGCGCGCCAGGATGGCGATCAGGCGATCCGTGTCCTGCTCCATGGCGTTGGCCATGGCTTCGAGGATGTCCGCGCGTTTCGGTCCGCCGAGCGCATTCCAATGCGGTTGGTAATCCAGCGCGGATCTGTATGCGGCGTCGACCTCCGCATCGGTCGCCGAGGCGACGCGGGCAACGACGCGGCCCGCATCAGCCGGCGCCTTCGCCTCATCGCCCTTTGCGGCTGACATCTTGCCCGCAACGATCGGCCCGACCGCTAGCGGCCCCGCCGCATCGAGCTTCGCGATCGTCTCGACGATGCGCTCGCGCACCGCCTTCTGGCTGAAGTCCAGCCCACGCGAATTCTTGCGGAAGGGGCCATAGATGCCCGGCGGCGGTGGAATGCGCGGATGGCGCGACGGCGCGGCGGCCAGCAGCGCGTAGGGATCCGTTGCGATGCGATCCGCAGGAACATCCTCATCGAGGAAGGAGTGGACGAAGGAGGTATTAGCCCCGTTCTCCAGGAGGCGGCGAACGAGATAGGGCAAGAGATCCTGGTGAGCGCCGACCGGCGCATAGATACGCACCGAACGCTCGCGGCCGGCTGCCTTGTAAAGCGCCACGCCCATTCCGTGCAGGCGCTGGAATTCATAGTCCGTCCGCCCGACCCGCCTCGCCATCAGCTCGATCGAGGCGACCGAGTGCGCATTATGGGTCGCGAATTGCGGATAGATCGACGGGCCCGTCTCGATCAGCGCCTTCGCACATGTGAGCCAGGAGACATCCGTCGCCTGCTTGGTCGTGAATGTCGGATAATCCGGCTGACCATCGACTTGCGCGCGCTTCACTTCCGAGTCCCAGTAAGCGCCCTTCACCAGCCGCACCATCAGGCGGCGGTTGGTGTCGCGCGCCAGGTCGCCGAGCCAGCCGGCGACCACTTCGCCGCGCTTCTGATAGGCCTGGATGGCCAGCCCCAGGCCGGTCCACCCGGCCGTGTCTTTCTCCCGCGCCAGCTTTTCCAGAAGCTGCAGCGACAAGGCGAGGCGATCCGCCTCTTCAGCATCGAGCGTGAAATTTATGTTCTGCTTCGCCGCCAGCTTCGCCAGCTCAGCGACCATCGGATAGAGTTCGCGATGCACCCGCTCGCCCTGCACGGCGCGATAGGCCGGATGCAGCGCCGACAGTTTCACGGAAATCCCGTCAGCAGTTTCCGGGTTCGGCCCCGTCTTCGCTTTCCCGACCTCGCCGATCGCGTTGGCGTAGCTGTCGAAATAGCGCCGCGCGTCGGCCATCGTCCGCGCGCCCTCGCCCAGCATGTCGAACGAATGCGAAGCCGCCTCGCCCTTCTTTACCGACCGCTGGCCACGCTTGATCGCCTCCTCGATCGTGCGCCCCATAACAAATTGCCCGCCCATGATGCGCATCGCCTGCATCATCGCCGCGCGGATCACCGGTTCGCCCGCTTGGCGCACCATGCGACCGATGAAGCCCGCCGGATCGCTGGATGCGTCTTCCGGCGGCCGCACGATGCGACCCGTCAGCATCAGCCCCCAGGTCGAGGCGTTGACCAGCAGCGAGTCCGATTTGCCGTTGTGATCGCCCCAGTCGCCGGTCGAGATCTTCTCCGCGATCAGGGCATCCGCCGTCTCCGCGTCGGGCACGCGCAGCAGCGCCTCGGCGAGACACATCAGCGCCAGCCCTTCCGGGTTCGACAGCCCGAACTCCTCGAGGAAGCTTTCCATGAGGCCCGACTGGCGCGTCTCCGCCCGGGCCTTCAGCACGATGTCCCGCGCCGCCGCGGCTGCCGCGCGACGCTCCGCCGCATCCATCGCAGGCTGGCTCAGCATCTCGGCGATCCGCTGCGATTCATCCTCGAATTTGCCGGCGTCCAGCGCATCCGGAGAGCGCAGCGCAACGGAAATCTGCTTTGTCATGACTGAACTACCCCAACGACCTGAAAGGCGAAAAATCCTGCGAATCGCACGGCTGCGCCTAAATCTCACCTGACCATGGACGTAACCCGTCCCGGCCCGCTATCAAACGCCCGCTTATCTCAGCACGGCCTACCCTAGAAGGACCCGCGCCCGCAAATGCGCATCATGCTTGTAACCGACGCGTGGGACCCGCAGGTCAATGGCGTCGTACGCACGATGAAACGCACGATCGCGGAATGCGAGGAGATGGGCCACACGTGGGAGGTCATCTCTCCCAACGGCTTTAAGACCATACCGCTGCCGACCTATTCCGAGATCCGCCTCGCCTTCGGCGCCAAGAAGACGATCGAGGAACGGTTTCTGGAGTTCGAGCCCGACGCGGTGCACATCGCGACCGAGGGCCCGCTCGGCTGGGCGGCGCGCGCCGTCTGCCTGCGCCACAAATTCCCCTACACCACCAGCTATCACACGCGCTTCCCCGAATACACGGCGGCGCGCGTCTTCTTCCTGCCCGTCTGGCTGGGCTACATGTATGTGCGCGAGTTCCACAAATACTCGGGCCGCGTAATGGTGGCGACGCCATCGATGCGCGACGAGCTGGACGCACACGGCTTCAAGAACCTCGCGCCATGGTCGCGCGGCGTCGACACGGATCTCTTCCACCCCGCGAAACGCCGGGACGATCGCGGCCCGTTCAAGGGCATGGAGCAGCCGATCTGGCTCAATGTCGGGCGCGTCGCGGTCGAAAAGAACATCTCCGCCTTCGTCGAGACGCCCCTTAAGGGAACGAAGGTTGTCGTCGGTGACGGTCCGCAGCTCGAAGCCCTGAAGCAGAAACATCCGGAAGTTCACTTCCTTGGCGTGAAGCAGGGCGAGGAACTTGCCGCCTGTTTCGCCAACGCCGACGTCTTTGTTTTCCCGAGCCTCACCGACACGTTCGGCCTTGTCATCCTCGAAGCGATGGCGGCCGGCACGCCCGTCGCCGGCTATAAGGCGCCCGGCCCGCGCGACATCATCCCCGGCTCGAAAGCCGGCGCGGTGGATGACGATCTGGCCGTAGCCTGCATGGAAGCGCTGAAGTGCACACGCGAGGACACGCGCAAGTACGCCGAGGGCTATTCCTGGCGCGCCTGCGCCGAGCAGTTCATCGACAATCTCGAACCCCTGCCCGTGCCTGAGCGGCGCCGGTTCTGGAAGAAGCTGGCGCGCCTGCGCCATGCCCTGCGCCGTATTCGGCGCCGCAAGCCCAAGCCCGGCGACACGCCAGAGACCCCAGCCGCCGAAGCCGTGCAGACGAAGGCGGACTGATCCGCCTCCCTGGTTAACCGCCGAACCTCACAACATGCCGCCCGGCCCGGGCACAATTTTTGCGTGGGTCAGCGGCATGATTACCAAGCTCACCATTGCCGCCGCCGCAGTCCTGGCCGTCACTCCGGCCGCTGTCACCGTGCTCGTACCCGGTCCCGGCGAGATCGCCCAAGCCCGCTCCGTCGAGCTCGCGACGCCAGTCACCGGCTTCACCCAATCCCCCAACCGCATCCAGGTCCGCCTTCAGCCGGCTGCCTCGGAAGCCGATCGCGACGCCCGCAAGCAGGTCGTCATTCGTGACGAGGATGGCGACAGGCTCGCGATCCCGCTGAAACGCGGACAGACCTGGGCCAGCGCCGAACTCCCCGCGAACATCGCGTCCGCGGACGCGCTGACGATCAGCGTCGAGTAGATTTCCAGAAAATCGGATTGATCAGGCCGCCCCCTCCCGGGCGGCCTTTTTCTTACGCCGCCCGTTCTTAAGCTGCCTGGCGGGAGCTTTCCGGCTTGGAGGCCGGGAACAGGTTGAGCATCTTCTCGGTCACCTGCTCGAGGGGCAGCTTGTCGGCATGCACCTGGCCCTTGCCGTCGGCGCGTTCAACCCAGAAGCAGCCATTGCGGTTGTGCTGCGAATTGTTGACCTGCCCGATCAGAGCAAACAGTTCCGAGAAGTCCTTGCGCTCGCCATTGGACGCGCGGGTCACCACCATGTCGTCATCGACCTTGGAAATGAAACGGCACCAGAAGAAGATGCGGTTGTCGCTACGCCGCCACTCCATGACGGTCTGGCCGTTCGACTGCAAGCCGTTGAGCGCAGCCTCGAACTGGTCGGCGTCTTCCTTGGACTTCATGCTGGCCCACGCCTGGTGGGTCATCACCGGCTCGAACGTCACGTCCTTTGGGCCGCCCATGAAAGCGTTGAGCTCCTCGAACGCGTGCGGGCGGTAGACGAATTTTCCGCCGATATGCTCATAGCGGAGGTTGGCTTCCTGGCTCAGCGCCGTGACGAACACGATGCGGCCATTGGGGCCGACGAGACGCATGCCACGGCCGAGCAACCAGTCCATGTGGCGGTAGGAGCTTTCGATGGCGTCGCCATAGGCCTTCATGTCGGTCTCGCCCGGCTTCACCTGGTAGGCCTCGGGCTGCATGTGGCGCCAGTAGCGGTGCTGCAGGAAGGCCGTGGAGTTGGCAAAGAAGGTCGCGAAGTCCGGCTTGCGGCGGCGGTATTCATTCTCGAACACGTCCCACATCAAGAGGTCGAGCACCATCGAGCGCGCCCATTTGAGGTCGCGGCCGGAGGTCTTCTCGGAGGCAAGCTGGCGGATCGCCTTCATCACCGTGTTGATCGACAGGCCACGGCTCACCATGAAGCGCGCGAAGTCGAGCACCATCTTCTTCGAAGCCTTGGCCCGAGCATTGGTGTGCTCGGTGACATTGAAGGCGATGAATTCGTGGAAGGCCTTGTAGGCCGGATCGGACGGCTCGACGCGCACCGACCACGGGTCAGGCACGAGGAAGGCCTTGTCGGAGAAGCGGCGCGAGTTCATGGAGCCAAAGACGAGCGAGGAATAGCCGGCATCGCCCAGCATGTCCCACACGCGCGGCAGGTCGATGCGATAACCTTCGTCCAGTTCCTTGGCGCCGTGAATGTCCTGCGTCTTGCCGGTGTGGGCGGTAACCCACTGCACCCACGGCTCAAGATCCGGATCGCTGGTCCAGGTGACGTGGACATCGGACTTGCCGTGCAGCCGCTTGAAGTTCGGCAGTTCGCCCCGCGCCATCATCTTGTCGATGATCGGCGGACAGAGCTCGTTAAGCTCCATCACGAGGACCGGGCTGGTGGCGGTTTCCGAGGTCATCACAACATTCCCCTGACCGGTGAATCAGGATCGCCTGACGCGATAGCCTGAATGAGACAGGTTTCCGCGTTGCTACACCTGAGGACGCCGGCCTGTCGACAGAATAGGCCGTTTCACCTGCATTACAGGCGTCCTGCCCAACCTTCATTCAAGGCAGGCGCCACGCGGCAATATCAGTAACCATCGCTGGTGACCGGACGGCGACAGGCGGCCGGATTGCACCCGGCCGCCCCTATTAACCGTGCGGTCTAGTCGACCGCGTTCCCGTTGGCGTCGACGATGTGGAGCTCGCCAAGATTTACTTCCCGGATGCCCTTCTCGATCTTCGCCCGGTCGCCGACAATCACCCAGACATGGTTCTGGTCGGGGATCAGCTTCTTCGCCATCGCCTCGACCTCGCCCGGCGTCACGGTCCGGTAGGTGTCTGCGTACTTCGCCCAGTAGTCAGCCGGCAGGTTGAACTGGTCGATATCCACCAGCGAATTGATGACGGCGCCGGACGTCTCCCACCGGCTCGCCATGCCCAGCAGTGTGTTGGTGCGCACTGTGTTGAGTTCCGCCGACGTTGGCGGTTTGGCCCCGACCACGCCCGTCAGCTCCTTGCGAAGTTCGATCAGCGCGCCCTTGGTGGCGTCGGTCTGCACCGGCGCCTGCACGATGAACGACCTCGGCCCGCGCCCGCCTGACAGGCTCGAGCGCGCGCCATACGACCAGCCCTTGTCTTCGCGCAGGTTCATGTTGACCCGGCTGGTGAAGTTGCCGCCGAACAGCGCGTTGAACGCGGACACGCGGGTATCTTCGGCTGGATTGCGCTGCGCCTGCGTCGAGCCGACCAGGATGATCGACTGTGCCGAATCCGGCCGGTCGACGAGATAGACCTGCGGCTTGTTCGGCCGCCCCACCGCCGCGACGGCCACGCGCTTGTTTGGCGCATTGGTCCAGCCTTTCAGCGCCGCTTCCAGTTTGGGCGTGATCTCCGCCAGCGTCGTATCGCCAACGACGTAAAGCGTCGCGTTGTTCGGCCCGTACCAGGCCTTGTGGAAGGCCGCCGTATCCGCCGGGGTCAGCTTCGAGATTTCATCCGGCGTGACGAGATGGCCGTAGGGATGCGCCTCCCCGCCCCACAGCACTTTCGACATAACGCGTTGTGCGATGGTGTTGGGATCGCGCAGCTGCTGCGCAAGGCCCTGCAGCGTCTGCGACTGGATGCGTTTGAAATCGCCCTCGGTGAAGGCAGGATTGCGGATCACGTCCGCCCAGATCGCCATCACCTGGTCTACCGTCGGCGTCAGCGCCGTAAACTCGACGGCTGAGCTTTCCCCGCCGCCCGCCACGCCGAGCGCCGCTCCCAGCTTGTCGAGCTGGTCAGCGATCTGCAGCGCAGACCGCGTCGTCGTGCCTTCGTCCAGCAGGTTCGCCGTGAGGCCCGACAACCCGTCCTTGATCGTCGCCACATCGCCCGGATAGCCGGTGTCGAGCAGCATCGAGACATTGACCTGCGGCACGTCATGCCGCTCGACCAGATAGACCTTCATGCCATTCGACAGCGTCGCGGTCTGATAGGCCGGGAAGGCCGCATCCGCGATCGCGCCCGGCGGCGGCATCTTCGAGCGGTCAACGCTCTGCCCTGAAGCCTTCGGATCGCCAAACGGCATCACAGTCAGCGTGTACGAGCCACGCGTCAGCCATTTCCGCGCCGCCGCCTGCACGCTCGCCGGCGTCGCCGCTTCGACGCGATCAAGGGAAGCCTTCCAGCCATTGGGATCGCCCGAGATCATCTCCCACTGCGCCAGCTGCGCCGCCTTGCTCGACGTGCTCTCGAGGCCCGAGATCACGCCCGACACCGTCTGCACTGTATTCTTGTCCAGCTCGGCCTGCGTCGGCCCGCCCGCGATGAGACGGTTCACCTCCTCATCGATCGCCGCCTCGATCTTCTTGAGGTCAGCGTCGGGCTTGGCGGTTACGACGATGCGGAACTGCCCAGAGATCTCGCTCTGCGGATTGCCGACGTTGACGCTTGTGGCGACCTGCTCGTCGAACACCAGCCGCTTGGTCAGCCGCGCATTCTTGTCCCCGCCCAGCGCCGCCGCGACGTGGTCCAGCAGCTCGCCATCCGGATTGCCCAGTTCCGGCACATTCCAAGTCTTGTAGATGCGCGGCTGCGCCACGCGGTCAAACATGACCTCGCGCTGGTTCTCGGCCAGCGGCGGCACCCACGATTTCGGCTGCGACGGCGGCGGCCCCGGCGGGATCTCGCCGAAGAACTTCTCGACTTTCGCCTTGGCCTCTTCTGGCTTGATGTCGCCTGCGATCACGAGGATGGCGTTCGAGGGCCCGTACCAGGTTTTGAACCAGTCCTGCACATCGCCCATCTTCGCGGCGTTGAGGTCCTCCATCGAACCGATCACGGTGTGGCCGTAGGGGTGGTCGTCCGGATAGGTCGCTGCAACGATGTGGTTGTTCACCTGGCCATAGGGCTGGTTCTCGCCCTGTCGCTTCTCGTTTTGAACCACGCCTCGTTGCTCATCGAGCCGCTTCTGGTCCACCGCGCCCAGCAGGTAGCCCATGCGGTCGGACTCGAGCCACAGAATGGTGTCGAGCGCTTCCTTCGGCACGGTCTGGTAATAATTGGTGCGGTCGGTGTTGGTGGAGCCGTTCTGGTTGGTGGCTCCGATCTGTTGCGTCGCCTTGAAGAAGTCGTCATTGAAATGCTGCGAGCCGTTGAACATCAGGTGTTCGAACAGGTGCGCAAAGCCCGACCTTCCCTTCGGCTCGTTCTTCGAGCCGACATGATAGATCATGTGGAACGTCACCGTCGGCGTCTTCGTGTCCTCGTGCACAATGAGCGTCAGGCCGTTCTTCAGAACGTATTTCGTGAAGGGCACGTCATAGTTCATCGCCGCGATCTTCGCGACAATCGGATCACGCGCGGGCGTCGCCGGCGCAGCAGCCGGTGGCTGGGCCGACACCATCGGCGCCGCATATGTCGTGGACGTTTGCCCGCCCGACGCACACGAACTCACCGCCAGCATTGCCGCCAGCGAAACGCCGATACGTAGCGACACGGTTTTCCTGTTTGCCCGGATGGACATCTCGCACCCCTTCTCTGCTGGCGGCGTCCGCTCTGACCGGACAGTCCGCGCGTATTGCCGTTCGATCAAAGGAGACGCGACCCAGCCGCCCCCAATGACTCCCGGTCACCAGCAATCACTGTAGGCAGGGCTTATCGAGAAGCAATAAAAATCGAAATCACGGCCGCTGACCGATTTGCGACACCAGACACTCGGCGCCGGCCGCCTTCTCCTCTTTAGTCAGCGTGCAGCCATGCAGCGAGAAGGCTACGGCGACGACGCGGCCGATGATGTTCTCGACCGGAACGAAACCGATCGCGTCATAGCTGGGATCAAGATGAAGCGACGTCCCATATTTGGGCCACGCTTCCGGAAGTTGCGCCGCAATCGCACGATGTCCCGAAGGCGCGCGGCTGTCCTCGGAATTGTCGCGACTATCGCCCATCAGGAAGATGTGGCCCGGCGGCACCTTGAATATCGGCGTTTCATCGAGCGCCTCAGTGTCGGAAAACTCATGGATGAGATGAACCCTTGCAGCTCGGCCATCGCTGGCCGGCAGGGTTTCACGATACTCGATCGCAGTCCTCGTTCCTCGCTCGCCATCAGGAACGTAGATCACCTTTCGAATTTTCTCGCGGGGAACGGCAACCCCGTTCAGGTAGAGCAGTCCCTCCCGCATTTCGATCGTGTCGCCCGCAAGACCGATGACGCGGCTGACCATCACGCGGGGGCTGCGCGGGTGGTTGAACACAATCACGTCGCCGCGCGCGGGTGCATCCAGCTTTCCGACCGCGACCCTGTCGCCAACGAGAAGCGCTGGCAGCATGTTCTCGGCGGGAATGGCACGCATCGTGATGATCCGCTCGTCCTTCATGAACGCCTGAAGATCGGCAAGCTTCATGACCGGCTCGGCTTGCTGCGCCACGCTCGGTATCGGAGCCGCCGCGATCCAGAGCGCCAGGAAGGCCCACTTTCCCCAGCCCGGCATCATCCGCCTCTCAGCTCTTCGGTCCGTAGATCGGCAGACCGCGAATGTTGTAGTCGCGGAGCACGCTCGCCCCTTCCTCGCGCAGAAAACCGGACAGGAATGCAACGCCACGCGCTTCCATCTCTGCGCGCAGCTGCTCCGTTCCCGCGCCTTCCGAAAATCCGGCAGCTTCCGCGTCTTCCTTCAGCGCCGCTGAAACGATCCGCCCCAACCGCGCCCAGTGCGACGCGCCAAGACACATGATGCAGGGCTCGCACGAGGTGAACAGCGTCGCCCCATGCCACACGCGCGGCCCCGCCAGCGAGATCGCCACCGTCTCCGCATGCAAAACGGCGTTGCCGCTCGCCAGCACGACATTGACGCCGACGCCGACGATCTCCCCCGTCTCATCGTTCCGGATCACCGCTCCGAACGGCCCGCCGGTGCCGCGCCTGACATTCTCCGCCGCGGCGCTGATCGCAAAACGCATGCATGCTTCATCCGAGGCAGGCGCCGGCGGCAGCGGCAGGGCGGCGAGCCAGTCCGGCAATCTGATTTGCGCCGTCGTTGCGGCCATGAAGGGCTCCTGTCGTCCGCCAGCGTTAGATGGCGCGGCGCCGCGGGGCAAGTTCGTCCGGCGAGCACGATCTCCACACCTGATCCGGGGTCGTGGCGACGCGATCAGCCCGTGAGTTGACATGGGCGCGCCAGGCGAGTGCAGTAAGCCATCCGGGGGACGAGACAGGGGGATGCGATGCGCAAGGCGCTTGCGGCTATCCTAACTCTAGCGACGTTCGCAGTGTTGCCCGGTACGGCGGCCGGACAGGTTGGCGGCTACGGGATCGGCTCCGGCCGGGCGAGCCCAGCGGATGTCGCCGCACTTGCGCGTGACATCGCCCGCGTTCTGTCCGCCGAACAGGCGTTGGGCGCAACGGTCGGAAAAGATATACTGCAGAACGAGCAAAAGGTGCTTTCTGAGGAGCGACAGCGTCAGCTCCTCTATGAAGAGGATGCCGACGGCGACGGGGTCTACGACAAGGGTCCGCAGGGTGATCTTGCCACCGATCGTCGCAAATGGTGGGTGGAGCGGGTTCTCCAGCCCGCGCTCGACATTGCCTCGAACCCCGCGGCCTCGTGCCCGCTCGCCTCGAAGATGCTGCAGCGCATCCTCGTGCTCGAGCGCCAGGCGCAGGTGATCGGCCTCGATGGCGATGAACGGTACGGCGATTTTGGCGACGGCGATTCCATTCTTGGGCGTGCGTTCCAGCTGTTGCAGGATCGCTGTCTTGCGGAGGCATATGATGAGTGCCTGGAAACCGGCAATGGCAAGAGCCTGATCGATTTCATCGCGGGCTTCCGCATGGTCGAGTTGGACCCGAAAGTGGCGCAGCAGGCCGTTTATTTCTTCAGGCGCTGCACGGTCTACTCCATCGTCTACCACCTCGAACTCGACGGGACGGTTGGGCCGATTCACGAAACGGTCGTCCTCGACGGATCCTACCGGCTGCTATTCGAGAGCGAGGGGGCCGACGCCCTGACGCGCCTGGCGACCGGGTACTGGTTCGGCCCGCGGCCGCAGGACATGATGTCGCCCAACGTGCTGTTGAGTTCGCTCAACTGCGGTGCGGGCGCCGTTTCCTGCGAGATCGAGGATTCTCCGATCGGCGGCATGGCGCGAGGGCGCCTCTCCCTGGAGCGGTTTACCCATCCCCAGACGTTCCGGATCGTGGCGACCACTGAGCTCCAGAAGGCCCTGGGTGGACGCGTCATTGTGGAGCCGGAACCGTGCCCCGGCGGCGAAGCGCAGCCGGCAGAGGGCTGCAAGGAAGGCGAGAACCTCGCCGCCTTCCATTTCGAGCCGCCCGATTTCCACGCCATGGCGCAAATGCGGCCAGGTAGCGGGCCCATTACCCGCCAGGGGCCGTCGAGCGACATTTATTACTATGCGACCGGATCCAACATGCAGGACCCGCCAGCCCTCGAAGAGTGGACGCACGAGGGATACCCGCTCCTGTTCACCGGCAAGATCGAACAGACCCGATCCCTGCCAGGCGGGCGTGGCGTGTTCTACAAGGCGCACGTCACCGGGACGTTCGAGATCAGGCACCGGCCCGACCTCTTTCCGCCCGAGGAGATCGACGCGGAGCTGGAATTCCCGAAGAAGCTTGAGCCTCCGCCGCGGATCCCTGCGCAGTGACGCTTGACCTGCTCAGCGGTGCGACGGATCAACGCAACATTCCCTGTCGCATCGAGTGGGCTGCGTCCGGCGGCCGGCTTCGGCGGCGACGCGCTCACCGGCGGATGAGCTTCCGCCAGGCTGCTCGCCGCGGCCAGGAACACGGCGGTCTCGGCAAGTGTCCTGATCTCTACCCGCGCATCTCGGATGCCAAAACTCGCACAACATGAAGGACATTTGGCGATGCGCCTGGCGCAGCGAAGGCGCCGAATCAGTCGCGCGATGCGCGGCTGGCGGCGGCCGAGTCGGCTGTCACAAAACTCCGGCGCTGCCGCTATCGCGCACGTGAGACTACCCATTGATTGGAAATCTGAACGATTGTTGGCAACCCACTGACCGGCCGCAAGATTTTATTTACATGCCGACTCTATGGACCTATATACATCGCGCCGGCGGACATCGGCTCGAGGCTCTGCGCCTTGATTCCACGTGGCGTCTGACACCTGACTTTGTGGTTCGGATGACGTGTGCGGGTTGAGAGGCAGACTTAACGAGTTGAAGGCCCGTACTAACGCCGGATTGGGTTCAACAATCTAGCAGGGGTGTACGTGAATTGCTCACGTTCCATACGCCCCTGGACCTGGTCCGGGAACGACTCCCAGAAAAGCCGGTCGCCGCTGTGCGTCCGGAACGGGTTTCGGTAGCCGCCAATTGGTTCAGGGATAACTTTCCAGGCGAAGTTCTTTACGCAGTAAAGGCGAACCCTTCGCCGTGGGCGCTCGACGCATACTACGCGTCCGGCCTGCGCGGGTTCGATGTCGCTTCGGAAGAAGAGATCAAGCTCGTCACGTCGCGCTATCCTGACGCGAAGCTGGCGTTCATGCATCCGGTGAAGTCGCGCAAGGCTATCGAGCGCGCCTACTTCGAGCATGGCGTCCGCACGTTCTCGCTCGACTGCGAAGCCGAGCTGGAAAAGATCGTCGCCGCCACGCAGCGCGCCGACGACCTCACCCTCGTGGTGCGCCTCGCCGTCAATAACGCTGACGCGGTCTATGCGCTGTCGAACAAGTTCGGCGCTTCGGAAGAAGCGGCTGCTTCCCTTCTCCAGAAGGCGCGCGGTTATGCCGACAATCTCGGCGTCTCCTTCCACGTCGGTTCGCAATGCATGAACCCGTCGGCCTTCCGCGATGCCATGGACCTTGCGTCCCGCATCATCGTGAAGGCGGGCGTCATCGTGGACATCGTGGATGTGGGCGGCGGCTTCCCGTCGGCCTATCCGGGCATGACGCCGCCCGACCTCGAGCTCTACGTGCAGGTCATCAAGTCCGCCTTTGAGGGCATGCCGGTCGCCATGAACGCGAAGCTGTGGTGCGAACCCGGCCGCGCGATGGTTGCGGAATCGACCTCCATCCTCGCCCGCGTCGAGCTGGTGAAGGACGGCGCGCTGCACATCAACGACGGCAGCTACGGTAACCTGTTCGACGCCGCTCACTGCAAATGGCCCTTCCCCGTGAAGGCCCACCGTCCGGATGGCGAGTTCGAAGCCGGCGAGAGCCAGGGCTTCAAGCTCTACGGCCCGACCTGCGACTCGCTCGATGCGATGGAAGGACCTTTCGTCCTCCCGGCCGACATCCGCGAAGGCGACTACATCGAGATCGGCATGCTCGGCGCCTATGGCGTCGCCATGCAGACCCGGTTCAACGGCTTCGGCGAGACGGAAACGATCGCCGTCGAGGACCAGGCCTGGACCACGATGTACGGCGTTGTGGAAAAGCGCGTTGCCGCTCCGGCGCGCCGCGCTGGCCGCAAATCGCCCCGTCGCCTGAAAGTCGTGCGGTAGTCAAACTGTTAAAAATTGGAAGCGCGGGCCGAATGAACCCCGGCCCGCGCTTTTCTGTTTAAATCCATCCGTACGCTGCTATATCCCCGGCAAACCAAGGCTGGCCGTCGCCTTCTGACGTCCTCATCCCTGGAGACGATCTCCCATGGCCACCAAGTCCACCGCCAAGGCCGCGCCCGTGAAACCGGTCGCCAAGAAGCGCAACAACACCAAGGCCGAACTGCTCGGCAAGACCGTCGAGCACGTCGACATCACGTCGTACGACGCGCGCCCGATCATCGACTCGATGCGCAAGATGTCGTTCTCCTCGCGCGACACCGCGCGCGCTGCCGACATCTTCAACATGGCGCTCAAGGAAAAGGGCTGCTCGACGTGGCTCATCCTCGCTGGCTCGACCTCGGCGGGCGGCTGCATGCACGTCTACCGCGACATGGTGAAGTTCGGTATGATCGACGCGATCGTCGCCACCGGCGCCTCGATCGTCGACATGGACTTCTTCGAAGCGCTCGGCTTCAAGCACTATCAGGCCGCCGGTCAGGTCGACGACAACGTCCTGCGCGACAACTACATCGACCGGATCTACGACACGTATATCGACGAGGAAGAACTGCAGGCGTGCGACCACACGATCTACGAGATCGCAGACTCGCTCGAACCGCGAGGCTACTCCTCGCGCGAGTTCATCCACGAGATGGGCAAGTGGCTGGCTGACGGCAATGCCAAGAAGAAAGGCTCGCTGATCCAGACCTGCTACGAGGAAGGCGTTCCGATCTTCTGCCCGGCCTTCGTTGACTCGTCCGCCGGCTTCGGTCTGGTGAAACACCAGAAGGACCGCGCCAAGGCGAAAAAGCCGTACATGATGATCGACGCGGTCGCAGACTTCCGCGAACTGACCGACATCAAGATCGCGGCTGGCACCACCGGCCTCTTCATGGTCGGCGGCGGCGTTCCGAAGAACTTCGCGCAGGACACCGTCGTGTGCGCCGAGATCCTCGGCGTTGAAGCCGACATGCACAAATACGCCGTGCAGATCACCGTCGCCGACGTGCGCGACGGCGCCTGCTCGTCCTCGACGCTGAAAGAGGCCGCCTCGTGGGGCAAGGTGCAGACCACGCACGAACAGATGGTCTTCGCCGAAGCCACCACCGTCGTGCCTCTGATCGGCTCGGACGCCTATCACCGCGGCGCCTGGAAGAACCGCAAGAAACCGCGCTGGGCCAAGCTGTTCGAATAGACAACCAGGTGGGCCGGTTTGGAGATCAAACCGGCCCACAGTCTTTCAGGGCCTGCGTTCCGACTTTTGCTCTGACCCCATCGGAGAATTCCGCTGCGTGACATTGCACGCTGCGCCCCACGTCCTGTCAGCATCCTCGCCTGCCCCGCTTGCCGTCTCGCGCGTGCAGAGCGATCTTGGGTCCATGAACGGACGGAGGACCTCCCATGATCGGCTACGTAATGCTCGGCACGAATGACTACGCGCGTGCCCTGGACTTCTATGACAAGGTGCTGGCGCCCATCGGCGGAAAGCGCGCGATGGATTTCGGCACCAGCACCGCCTACTCCAACGGCCAGGGGCCAATGCTTGCCGTGACCCAGCCTTACAACAAGAACAACGCCACGTGCGGCAATGGCACGATGGTCGCCTTGCAGATGCCCTCGAAGGAAAAGGTCCACGAGGTCTATGACGCGGCGATCAAGAATGGCGGCACGGATGAAGGTCCGGCCGGCGCGCGCGGCGACACGTTCTACGCGGGCTATTTCCGCGATCTCGACGGCAACAAGCTCTGCGCCTTCTACGCCCCGGGCATGTAAGCCTGAGACCAGGTGAGCCTTGCTCACATCGAGCTGACATGATTCCTTCCCTGCACACGCAGGGAAGGAATTTTCATGATCGGCTACACCACGATCGGAGCGAAAGACATCGGCAAGGCGCTGGCCTTCTACGATGCGTTCCTCGCAGAGCTCGGCGGCAAGCGGGTGATGGAAACCAAGAACGGCCAGCTCTACGGCTTTGCGCAAGGGCCGTTGTTCGGGGTCACCAAGCCGTTCGACGGGCAGGACCAGAACTGCGGCAATGGCAACATGATCGCACTGCGTTGTCCTTCGAAGGAAAAAGTCGATCTCCTGCACGCCAAGGCGCTCTCGCTGGGCGGCAAGGACGAGGGCGCGCCCGGCGATCGCGGCGGCGGCTTCTATGGCGCCTATTTCCGCGATCTCGACGGCAACAAGCTCTGCGTCTTCACGATGGGCGGTTAAGACCGATCACTTCGCCAGCAAGCCTTCGCTGAGACGGCGGATCGCCACCGACTGCGCATCGGTCGGCGCACCGCCGAGTTCTGCGGCCTGCAGCGCCATCTCAACGAGCTCCTGCCGCTGCGGCTGGTCCAGCGAATTGGCCCAGAGCGGCAGGAAGCGGCGAACGATCTCGTTCGTGTCAGCGACCTGGCCGGACGCCCAGCCCGCGAATGCGATGGCATCCTCGCGCTCCTGCTTGTTCATCCTGCAGGTCGTCTCGAGCATGTGGTCGATCTTGTCTTCATCGGCCAGAACGACCGGGCGCCGAAGCGCCATCAGGCTGTAGAGGAGCGTAGCTGCGGCCATCCCCGGCGTATCCACGCCCGCCAGCACCGATGTTCCCGCGCGATGCTTGAACCTTGCCCGGCTGATCATGCCGCGGGCCTTGCCGGCCGCGTCGAGCATGCTGTCGGCTGCGCCCTTCATTGCCTGCGCCCGCCACCACCACACGGCAATGAAGCCGACAACTGCCGCGATCAGCGCGAGTATAGGCATCGCAAACCCCCGTCTTGCGTAAGGCCTTTATGGGGCGATGCATCCTCCGCCGTCAAACTGGCGGTGACCAGGGCGCGAGGCGGGGCAACCAGCGCCCGACATTGGCGCAGTAGACGGCGTATTCTTCGCCATACGACGCCCGCAGAGTCGGCTCCTCATATGACATGACGAAGGTCGTGAAGCTCAGCCAGATGACAGCCGCATAGGCCAGAATTGCCCAGCTCGCGAACCACAGCCCCTGCCCGAGAATGATCGCCAGCACGGCGAGGTACATCGGATTGCGAACGAACCGGTAAAGCCCGGTTACGACCAGATGCTTCGTAGGGGCGATTGGCGCAGGCGTTCCCAGCCCCTTGAGCGCGAACCGAGCGAAGCATTCGATCAGCGCCAGCAAACCGATTGTCCCGATGACGACGCCGGTCCACGCCAGCACAGGAATATCCCGCCATATCGGCTCGATCGGCCATTGCGACAGCAGCCAGGGCAGCAGGAATGCAACCACGCCCGGCGCGAGGAAGAAGAACAGGATCGAGCCTACGACAGCAGATGTCTTGGCCATGGGGGAAGTGTCCACCCGCCGGCCGCCACCGTCAAACCTGCCGCGCAAAGCGAAACGGGCCATGCTTGCGCGCAGCCCGCCGTCCTTAACCCAATGTGAGGCGATCAGCCGCCAGCCAGGGCGCCCTGCTTGCGGGCAAGGCTGTCGAGCGCCGAGCGGGCTTCGTTGTCGCCACCGCCGCCGCCATTGCCGCCACCGCCACCCGGACGGTCGCCGTCATTGTGACGCCGGCGTCCACGCCGGCGACGGCCGCGGCCGCCGCCTTCATTGCCCTGGTTGTCCTGGGCGTTGTCTTGCGTGTTGTCCTGGCCCTGCGCCTCGACGGCGTCGCCAGCAGCTTCCTCGCCCTCGGCGTCGATGTCGTCATCGCCCTCGTCTGCATCGCCGCCGACATCATCCATGACCTTGAGCGCATCATGCGCCTCACCGGGCATGCCGCCTTCGACCGGCTGGACATTGCCGCCCTCGCCCATCGGCTGCTGGCCCTGATGGATCAGGCCGCCTTCGCCGTTCTGCTGCGCCAGCAGGCGCTCGCGCGGCATCGTCGCCGCCATCACGCGATAATAGTGCTCGGCGTGCTGGAGGTAGTTCTCGTATTTGACGCGGTCGCCGCCGGACTGTGCGTCCCGGGCGTACTGCGAATACTTTTCGTAGATCTGCGCGGCCGTTCCGCGGATCTTCACGTCGGGCCCGTTGCTCTCAAGCGATCGGTTGCCGTGATTGTGGTTACCACCACCACCGCCGCCGCCGGGCTTGTTACGCCCGCGCCCCCGCTGACGCTTCATGAAACCATTCCCTGATCTTCAGAGTTCATTCGCCCCAATTGGACGGATTTCGGTCTGCCATCAGCAGACCCAACCGGACGCTGGCTGAGTAGCCCCGGGCCATATCCCGGGATTCGCCTGCAGTCCGTACCTAAGGACGCTAGCCTGTTTGCCGTGGGCCGCCAAGCGATTTCATGAGGAGATTCCACCGGAATTGCTCATGGTTTACGCCGGTTAGCCCGGCCTGCGACCGAATGCAGCGCGCGCGATGCCGGCCAGATCTTCGAAGACCTCGACCGCTTCGAGACCCGCATCGGACATGAGGGCGAAGACCGCTCCTGACTGACCCATACCGAACTCGAAACCGATTGCGCCCCCGGGACGAAGCCAGCGGGGCATGGCGGCGAGGATGGCGCGATATGCGTCCAGGCCATCGCCGCCTGGCGTTAACGCGATGTGGGGATCATGCCCCCGCACATCAAGCGCAAGGCCCGCCACGTCTTCAGCTGGAATGTAGGGCGGGTTCGAGAGTGCAAGGTCGAACGGCCCTGGCAACTCCCTGTCCCAGCTGCCTTCGAGGAAAGTCACGCTGTCAGCTAGGCCAAGTGCGCTGGCATTCGCCCGGGCGACATCGAGAGCAGCGGTCGAGATATCCAGCGCCACGCCATCCGCATCCTTCCGCTCCGCAAGGACGGACAGGAGGATGCAGCCCGACCCCGTGCCGAGGTCCAGCAAGCGGCCATTTTGCGGCAGGCGTTTGATGCCCTGCTCCACCAGCAACTCGGTCTCCGGCCGCGGATCCAGCACATCAGGCGTCACGATGAACCGCCGGCCGTAAAACTCCCGCCACCCCCGGATGCGCGAGACCGGTTCACCCGCCAGACGCCGCTGCACAACCGCCTCGAAAGCCCCGAGCCCGACGGGGTCGACATTGTCCGTCTCACGCACGATGACGTCGATCGGCTCGATACCAAGGGCATGGGCCATAAGCAGGCGCGCATCACGCGCCGGATGCTCGGCGCCCGCCGCGGCCAGCCGCTCGACCGCCTCGCGCATCATGTCCCGCCAGGTGCAGTGAAGTGTCATGGCGCGGGGTGTAGCATGGGAGATCGCGAGGGCCAAAGAACAGACATGACCGATACATCTCGCCTCGATGCCCTCGAAATCAGGATCGCGCACCAGGAGCACGTGATCGAGGAGCTTAACGCCACCGTCACGGCGCAGTGGAAGGAGATCGACCGCCTCAAGCGCGACATCACCATGCTGACGGACCGGCTCGCCAATGCCGAACTGTCTATCGGATCCGATCCGGGCGAGGAGCCTCCGCCACCCCATTGGTGATCAGGCGGAGAATGCGTCTCCGGCCTTCACCGGGCCGCCCTTGGCGATTGAAAAATAGTTGCCCAGCGTGTCGCGGCCGAAATGCTCGCGAAGTTGTCCGACCATGTCGATGTCCCGCTCGCCCGTGTCGAGGTTCACATGCGTCGCGACACAACGAACGATCGGCTTGAACATGCTGAGGCCGGCAGCGCCCAGCTGCATCTCCTGCCCCACGACCCATTCATCCTCCGCCCACGGCTTCAACCCGTCGACATAGACGTTGGCGCGGAAGCGCAGCGGATCGACCGCCTGTCCGATCGCATTCTCGACCGCGCGGACACTCGCAAGGTTCATCACCGAGATATAACCCTGTGGGTGGTCCATGAAGCGATAGCCCTGCGGGCTTTCGAGCACTCGAAGCTTGCCGGGCGCATCCTCACCGAGGAAGGCCTGCAGGAAGCGCTCGACCGTGGCGCGGCCCTCCTCCGTGTCGAGCCGCGTCTCCACGCCAAAGCCGTGCGCATCGCCGAGATGGAACATGCCAGTCGCGTCGTCGAGCCGCGTCTTGATCCGCGCCAGCGCCGGAAAGCGCGCCAGCACGGTGAATCTCTGCTTGGAGATGTGCTTCGGGTTTTCAGGATCGAAGCCTGAAGGCCCGACCTCGATCGCATAGTGGCGGTCATGCGGGAAATACGCGCCTGCCTCAAGCTGCACGGAGGCGAGCTGCTCCGGCGTGAGCCCTTTCACGGGGTGGCGATAGATGGAGGCGATGGTTCCGCGCATAACGGTCGTATGAAGCAGCCGCACGGCGCGTGCAACTACCGGCGAAGCTACTGCTCGCCTTCGCGCTTGGTCTGCAGGTCCAGCATCTGCTGCTCGATGCGGCGGGCTTCGAGCGTCGCGGATACAGCGTTACCATCGACTGCGTAGAGCGATTTCAGATAGTCGAGATCCCATTGCGTCATGCGGGAGGCGCGATCGCCGGCCTTGCTGGAGAACAGGTTCAGGATGCTGGGAAACTCATGCATGTCGGCTTCAGCGCCGATCTGGGCGAGAGCGACGACGGAGACATAGTCGGCCAACGAGGGGAAGGAAACGACCCCGATCTTCTTCGTGTCGAGAATGATCAGGACATGGACCATGTTCTCGCGCACGTTCTTCTTGAGGCGGCCCATGCCGCGGACCGTAACCTGCTTGCCGTCCTTGAAGGCCTTGCCCGTATCGGTGAGCACCGTCTGCGACACGTGCCACCACCGCACCGGCGCATCTGAGATCTCAAACTTGCGAAGAGCGCTGCGGCCCAGGCTTCCATCCCTGTTGTCGGGCGGCTCCAGCTGTTTGAGGCTGTCCTTCACCAGTCGTGAGGCCAGAGCGTCGGCCTCGCTGTCGGCGAGGATGAGGACGTTCGCCCTGCAGCCGGGCTCGCCGGGCTCGAGGCCTATCTTCACGGCGGCGAGGGAAACTTCGTCGGCGAGCTTCTGGGCATACTCCGTCTTGAGATTCATCACGCCGACACAGACCTTGCGGTCCCAGCGCGCGAGGTTGGCGCCCTTTGGCGCGGCAGCGACTTCGCTCACGAAAGCGCGCACGGCATCTTCGGCGCGGCGGCCCTCAACCGTGACCCTGTCTTCCGGCTCCGGAGGCTGCTGGGCGAAGGCGGGCCCGGCGGTGATTGCCAGCACCGCGGCAAGAACGATCCCGCGTATCATGGTCGGCCCTCACATTTTTGAAGAGTATCAGCCCCTGCCCCGGTAGGGCGCAACGCCCGTGTCGGGTACCCACAGCCCGTCCGGCGCCTTGCCGGTCTGCCAGAAGACGTCGATCGGCATGCCGCCGCGCGGATACCAGTAGCCCGCAATCCGCAGCCAGGTGGGCGCCAGCGTATCGACCAGCCGCTTGCCGATCGAGACCGTGCAGTCCTCGTGGAAGGCGCCATGATTGCGGAAGGAAGTGAGATAGAGCTTCAGGCTCTTGCTCTCCACGATCCACTCCTTGGGCGCATAGTCGATGACGAGATGCGCGAAGTCGGGCTGGCCGGTCACCGGACAGAGCGAGGTGAATTCCGGCGCGGTGAAGCGCGCCAGGTAGAGCGTGCCTGCGTGAGGATTTACCACGCGTTCGAGCACAGCCTGGTCAGGTGATGCAGGCTGAGGCGCCTGTCCGCCGAGCTGTGTCAGGCCTGAAGGATTTGAAGGTGAATTCATGCCGCCAGATGGCGCCAGCCCGGGCTTTCCGCAACAGCGATTTCCGAATCGTCCTGCCGCCGACGGATTCTTCCCTGAAATGCCTGTAATGACGGCCCTTGTGGCTCCCTGTTGGCGCGAGTTGCCACACCCTCGGCGCCTAAAGATGAGGCGCAGCCCCTACACGCTGTCATGAATTTGTGCGGTTGCGAACACGTGTGCCAGGCTTTCGCCGAAGCGCTTCATGTGTGGCGGATCCCCTCGCCAAGGTTTGTGCCGGAGACGGTCGCGTGCCCCAGCGTGTCCGTTCTTGAAGCCGCGTCCAGCGGGTCGGTTCAACAACGGGGAAAGGGACTTAGAATGCGCAACCTTCTGATTTTTGGTGCTATCGCCGCTGCGACGGCCGCCCCCGCCTTCGCTCAGGACGTGACCATCTCAGGCAACGTCGCTCTGGCCACGGACTACGCCTTCCGTGGCGTGTCGCAGACGGATGAGAGCCCCGCCATCCAAGGCGGCTTCGACGCTACCTTCGGTTCGTCGGGCTTCTACGCCGGCACCTGGGCCTCCAACATCAATTTCGGCACCGGCGGCGCCAACATGGAGCTCGACGTCTACGGCGGCTACAAATTCGCTGTCGGCGGCGTCAACGTCGATGTCGGCGTGATCGGCTATCTCTATCCGGGCGCTTCGGATGACGCGGCCGAACTCGATTACTGGGAAGGCTACATCAAGCCGTCCGTGGCCCTCTCGAAAGAGTTCACCCTCGGGGCAGCCGTCTATTACTCGCCGGAATTCACCGGCGACTCGGGCGACGGCCTCTACTACGAAGTGAACGGCGCCTACACGGTCAGCCCCGAACTCTCGTTCTCGGGCGCGGTCGGCCGCCAGAGCGTCGATCTCAACGGCTTCTTCGCCGGCGAAGACGAGTACACCACCTACAACATTGGCGGCACCTACACCGCGGGCGGCCTCGGCTTTGACCTGCGCTATGTCGGCACCGACGTGGACAACGTCTCGATCTACGACGACCGCGTGATCTTCTCGATCAAGAAGTCCATGTAGGTTGGCAGCGCCGTTTCGGCCCTTACGGGCTGAAATAACGGTTGCCTGACGGCCACGCCGTCGGAAACAGTGAACCGCCGCGGGCTTCCGCGGCGGTTCTTTCCGTTTTCAGGCGTCTGCGAAGGCGTCCGTTAAGGAGGATCAGCGAACCGGAAGATGGCTCAGGCAAGGGAGGCCGACATGACCGCAGTCGAAACCCTCCAGCCGGCCATCATCTATCTGGGTGCAGGCCTTGCCGCCGCCCTCGCCTCGCGCGCCGTGCGTCTCAGCCCGATCGTGGGTTATCTCGTGGCCGGCGTGGTGATCGGGCCTTCCGGCTTCGGCCTCGTCCAGAACAACGAGACGTCCCACTTCCTCGCCGACCTCGGCGTCGTGTTCCTGATGTTCGACATCGGGCTGCACTTCTCGTTGCGCGAGATCCGTACAAGGCGCGACGACATGATCGGACTCGCGCCGCTACAAATCATCCTGTGCGGCGGCGTCTTCGCGGGGATCGGCTACCTGCTGGGCTTCGCCTGGCCGGTCGCAGCGCTCGTCGGCATCTCGCTCGCGCTATCATCCACCGCCGTCGTCGCCCGCATTCTCGATGACCGCAACCAACCCGGTTGCCCGATGGGCCGTTCGGCCACCGCGGTGCTGGTCGCGCAGGACATCGTCGCCATTTTCATCCTCACCTTCGCCGCATCGCTAGGCGGGGACCCCAACATGCTGGGCATGGAGGCGCTCATTGTGCTCGGCAAGGCCGTGCTCGCGCTTGCACTCGCGATCATCGCCGGCCGCTTCGTTGTCCGCCCGCTGTTCAAGTCACTCGCCGCCACCGACAACCGCGAGACCTTCACTGTCGTTGCTCTGTTCATTGTCCTTGCCGCCAGCGCCGCCACCGCCCGCGCCGAACTCTCGCTGACGCTGGGCGCCTTCCTCGCCGGCATGGCCGTGTCGGACACGCCCTACCGCCATGTGGTGCAGAACGAGATCAAGCCGTTCGGCGGCCTGCTGCTCGGCCTGTTCTTCATGAGCGTCGGCATGGGCGTGAACGTGCCAGCGATGGGCTATATCTGGCCGGCGGTGCTGGCGACGGCACTCGTGATCATGATCGTCAAGACCGTCGTGGTGTTCGCCGCGGCCCGTCTGAACGGCTGGGGCGTCCCCGGTGCGACGCAGCTCGGCTTCCTCCTGAGCCAGGGATCGGAATTCACGCTGGTCGTGGTCGGCATCGCATCGATCTCGATTGCGATGCCGGGAAACTGGTCGAGCGTGATCACGGCCGCCGTCTCCCTGACGCTCATCGCCGCGCCGATCTGGACGGCGCTCGGCCTTCACATCGCCAAGCAGATCGCCGAACGCTCGAAGTCCGTCGCCTCCAACGCCGCGGATGCTGCGGAGGAAAACCCCGTTCTCGTCTTCGGCATGACGCCTGAAGCACGCCTCGTGGCGGACGCCCTGCGCGACAACCACATTCCCTATGTCGCCGTGGAATCAGATCCGGAGCGCTTCGTGATGGCGGCTTCTGATGGCTACACCATCGTCTTCGGCGACGCGAAAGACGCACGCCTGATGGAGACGGTCGGCGCCGCCCGCGCGAGCGCCATCGTGCTTGGCGCTTCAGGTCTTGCCATCCCCCAGGTGACGCTGACGCCCGGTGCCAGGCCGCCGCCACGCTTCGTCGCCGTGACGACCGGATCGGAGCGCGTGCGTCAGGCCGGCATGGGTTTCCGCGCCCATCTTGCTCATGCAGAACCACGCGGCGTCGAACTGGTCACAGACCTGCTGACCGAACTGGGCCTCGAGCAGAAGGCCATCGCTGCCTGGATCGCCGGCGAGATCGAACGCCGCGGGCTGATCGGCCGGCAAGATGAAGAAGCGCCGGAACCGGAAGCAGCCTAGACAGCTTTCGCCGCGCGCCGCACCCACGGCTCCGCCAGCTTCACCACCACGACCGCCATCACCGACTTCAGCACGCTGCCCGGCAGGAAGGGCGCAACGCCGCTGTCCCACGCATCCGCTGGTCCAATCATCCCAGCAAGGCGCGCCCATCCGGCGCTGAGGATCAATGCATGGCCGACAAGGAACACAGCGGTCATCGCGAGCCAGCCGCGAAGGCGTGGCTGCTCCGTCAACCATCCGCATGCAAATGCTGCCATCACGAAGCCAGCAAGATATCCTGCCGTGGGTCCCTCGAATGGCGCGAGCCCGCCCGCGCCCTCTGCAAGGAAGGGAAGACCCACCGCCGCTTGCGCCAGCCAGGTGATGATGATCGCCAGCGACAGCCGCGCGCCCGCCAACCCGGCGATCATCAGGATCGCGAAGGTCTGCATCGTCATCGGCACGGGATACATCGGCGCAGAAATCCAGGATGAGGCCGCGATCAGCCAGCTGCCCGCCAGCACGACCGCAAGACCCAGCACGACGGGCCGTTCCGCAAGAACAGCGCGCAAGGGCGCAACGTGGCTCGACATCATCCGGCTGTCCCCCAAGGCAAGCCAACCATGTGAAACGTAGCGCATGGCGCAGCGCCGGCTCTGCGCCGGGTTGCCGCAGTCCGCGCCGGATGCACTGATCCGTGCGCTGAATTGGCGCGTAAAAACGCGTGTGCAAACGGACCGGTTGGTAGCATGCCGAAATTCTGGATCATCGTGGTGACGCTGCTCGCGCTGGCCGGCTGCGCGACCCGCGAGATTCCGTATTCAGACCTCCGCGCGCGTTACGGCCTGCCCTCGTCCCACACCTTCGAGCCGGAGCCCGGCCTGCGCGTGCATTACACTGACGAGGGCAACGTCAACGGCCGTACCCTGATCCTTGTGCACGGCCTCGCCGCCTCCGTGCAGGCCTGGCGTCCGTGGGTACAGCGCCTGTCAACCGACTTTCGCCTCGTCGCTATCGACCTGCCCGGTCACGGCCTCACGGAAGCCCCGCCCGGCTATCGCGCGTCGCTCGACCGCAATGCAGCGCTGGTCGAAGCGCTCGCGGACGAAATCGGCGCAAAGCGCTTCGTGCTGACCGGGAACTCGATGGGCGGCGCGGTCTCGCTCGCCTACGCCATGGCGCATCCTGAAAGGCTCGATGGTCTCGTGCTCGTCGATGCCGCAGGCTGGCCTGGCGCAGACGGCAAGCGCGGCGGACCTCCCGGCTTCGTCGGCCTGTTCGACAATCCTGTCGGCCACTGGTTCATGAAGCTGGTCGATCCACGCCTCGTCATCACGGGCGGACTGAAATCCGCCTATCATGACGAAACGCTGGTCACGAAGGACGTGGAAGACCGCTATGCCAACTTCGCAATGGCCGTCGGCCATCGCGACATCCTGCTGACGCAGCAGCCGCAACCTTCACGCCCGTGGACGCCGTTGGACTTCAACCGCATCACCACACCCACACTGGTGATGGCCGGCGAGAAGGATGCGCTGATTCCGGTGGACGACGCCCGCGCCATCGCCGCAGCAATCCCGGGCGCGAAGCTGGTTACCTATCCTGATGGCGGCCACCTGCCGATGGAGCAGCTGCCGGAGGAAACCGTCCGCGACCTGCGCGTGTTTCTCGGCTCGCTACCGCAGGCCCGTTGATGCTTTTTGCCTCCAAAGACCTATCTGTCTTTGCGAAATAGGCACAACTCTCCACGCAACGCTCTGGCGTGAAAGTGCTGAATTCTGGCATAAGCCTCTGCAAAATGGGCAGGAGACAGGCATGAAGATCGGCGTTCCCAAGGAGATCAAGACGCAGGAATATCGCGTAGGTCTCACGCCCGAGAGCGTTGGCGAGCTTGTCCGCGCAGGCCACGAGGTCGTCGTCGAGACGAATGCCGGCATGGGCCTCGCCGCTTCCGACGCTGACTACCAGAAGGTCGGTGCGAAGATCCTCCCGACGGCCGCTTCGGTCTTCGAGACCGCCGAGATGATCGTGAAGGTGAAAGAGCCGCAGCCCGTCGAATGCGCGATGCTGAAGCCGCACCACACGCTGTTCACCTACCTTCACCTCGCCGCCGATAAGCCTCAAGCGGAAGCGCTGATGAAGTCCGGCGCGATCTGTATCGCCTACGAGACCGTCACCAACGCCGCCGGCCGCCTGCCCCTGCTGCAGCCGATGAGCCAGGTTGCCGGCCGCATGTCGATCAATGTCGGCGCCTACGCGCTGATGAAGACAAAGCGTGGGCGCGGCCTGCTGCTCGGCGGCGTGCCCGGCGTGCCCCCGGCCAATGTCGTGATCCTCGGCGGCGGCGTCTCTGGCGTCCACGCGGCCGAGATGGCGATCGGCGCGCGCGCCAACGTCACGGTATTCGACCGCTCGATGCCGCGGCTTGAAGAACTCGACGTCCAGTTCGCCGGCGCGGTGGACACGGTCTATGCGACGCAGGCCGCCATCGATCGCGCAGTGCTCGAAGCCGATCTCGTCATCGGCGCTGTGCTGATCCCGGGCGCTGCTGCGCCGAAGCTGGTGACGCGCGAGCATCTCAAGAAGATGAAACCGGGCGCCGTGCTGGTGGACATTTCCATCGACCAGGGCGGCTGTTTCGAGACCTCGCGCCCCACGACGCACGACGACCCGATCTACGAAGTCGACGGCATATTGCACTATTGCGTCGCCAACATGCCCGGCGCGGTGCCGCGCACCTCCACCTACGCGCTCAACAACGTGACGCTGCCATTCGCGCTCGACATCGCGAACAAGGGTGCGAAAGCGGCACTGCAGGCCGACAAGCATCTCGCCAACGGCCTCAACGTGGCCGATGGCAAGATCACGCACGAAGCCGTGGCGCACGATCTCGACCTGCCCTTCGCCAAGCCCGCCTGGCTCAAGGCCTGATGCGGGCCTTCCTGTTCCCCGTCCTGATGCTCGCCGCCTGCGGCGAGGCGCCGGTGGATATGAAGGATCCCGCAGCCGTCACCCGGCGGTTCGTCAACGCGTACAACGCCCGCGACCTGTCGCACATGCTGCCGTTGGTCGATCAGGTGAATCTTGACGCCGTGAAGGAAGCGCTCACAGGCGGCCCTGGCAGCGAAGCCTATAACGGCATCTTCCAGCCCCAGATGACGGACCTGCTCGCGCGGGACGGTGGCAAGATCGACGGCCCGCGCTTCGATGGCGGGGACGCCATGTTCAAGGTCGGCGACACGGTCAATGGCGACGTCTACACGGTCAAGCTCAGCCAGAGCGAGGATGGCAAGTGGCTGATCGCGGAGTTCCCGACGCTAAGCGAACGGGAGTATCTCGCCCTGCCCGAGACGCAGCCGAAGCGCTAGTAGCGCCTCACCGCCACGACCGAACCGCCGCCCCACGCGCTGATGCCGAACAGGAAGCCGAAATCATACCAGCGCCCGATATTCGGGAAGGCATACATCCGCACCGTGTCAGAGAAGAGGCTGATCACGAACGAGATCGGCGCCAGTAGGCCATCAATGATGCCGTTGAAGAAGGCCGGCGAGCTTGGCGGCCCCATCGGCCGCGTCGCGCAGGCCGCGACCAGTACCAGTGTAAATGCTCCTAGAATGAGCCAACGCGGGCTGACACGCAGTTTTGTTCTGGGCAGTTTCGTTCCGGGCAGTTTCATCTACGTCCCCCTTTCGGACAGGCGTTATTCGGCCGCCGCCCGCGCAGACCCTGCGCTTGCGGCGAGGCGATCATTGATCCAGCTGCGCACGAACGCGTTCGTCCTGCGCGCGATCGATGTTGCGAAGCGGTTGAACGCGTGCGGCGCTTCTGGAACGACAATGAGCTGCGCGTTGCGCCAGCGTTCGGCCATCAACCGGCTGTCATCGATCAGCGGATCGATCGTGCCGCAAAGAAGCAGCGCCGGCGGCAGGCCATCCATCTTCGCATAGAGCGGCGAGACGTCAGGCGCGCGGCGCTCTTCCTCGCTCCTGCCGGGCAACAGCCTGGCGATCCCTGGCGTCATCGCCGGGCCATCAAGCACGATCGTATCACGCGGAGCGTTGCGCACGCTCTGCGTCGCGGAAAGGTCGTAAGGTCCGTAAAACAGAACAGCGCCGCGCATCCGGCCAAAATCCGAGCGATCATCCCGCAGCCGCTGGAGTGCGCAGGCCGCGAGATGAGAGCCGGCGGACTCGCCGCCGATGAAGAGTTCGCGAGCGCCAAATACCGCCTCGCTGTGCTCGAACACCCAGTCGGCGGCCGCATGGCATTGCTCGATCATGCCCGGCAGGGTGATGTCCGGCAGCGTGGTGTAATCGACGCTTACCACCACGAGTTCGCAATCGCGCGCGATGAGAACATTTACGCGGTCATCCATCGCCGCATTGCCGATGGCCCACCCGCCACCGTGATAGTCGATGTAGACACCCTTCGGGGCTCCAGCTGGCCGCAGGATTCGCAGCGGGACGGAATGCCCCTTCCACTCGATCCGCATCGTGCTGGTGCGCACGCCACGCACGGCATGGGTTGGCAGGTTCTGCGTCGCGCTCAGCATCGACTGGATCACGAAGCGCCCGAGCGGCGTCGGCGCACGGAAACGCGGGGCCCAGCGCAGCTGCCGGTTCAGCCGACGCGCCTGATTGAGCTCGGCTTCCGTGAAGACGGGAGGCACTGCAGGCATAGCCGGTATCCTCGCGCTAGCCCTTGGAAGCTAATGACGGGATACCGCTCCGGCAACGGCTTGACGGACACAGAAAGGCCGGCGCGGCATTCCTGCCGGCCGGCCCCTGATGGTCAAATTTCAGTCGCTTCAGCGTCCGTCGACGCTCTTGAAGTATTTGAAGAAGTCGCTGTCGGGCGACATCACGAACGGCGTGCCCGTCTTGATGGCGCGGTCATAGGCTTCGAGCGAACGGTAGAACGCGAAGAACTCCGGGTCCTTGTTGTAGGCGGACGCGTAGATCTTGTTGCGTTCAGCATCACCTTCGCCGCGCAGGGTTTGCGACTTCTGGTTGGCCTCGGCCGTGATGACCGCAACCTGCTTGTCGGCTTCGCCCTTGATGGACTGGAACAAGCCCTCGCCCTCGGCGCGGTACTGGTTCACCTTCTGCTGGAGCTGCTGCTTCATGCGCTCATAGACGCGCTGCGAGTTCGCTTCCGGCAGGTCGGCCTGGCGGATGCGGACATCGATGATCTCGATGCCCAGCGTCGTCATGTTGGCCTGCAGGGCTGCGCGGATGCGCTGCATCACGCTGGCGCGCTGGCCGGAGATGATGTCCGGCTGGCTGACTTTGCCGAGTTCGCCTTGCAGCGCGGCCGTGAAACGCTGACGCAACTGCGCCAGGCCGTTTTCCATGCTGGTCGCGGCGCGGAAGAACTGCGTCGGATCCTTGATGCGCCAGCGCGCGATGGCGTCGACGTTTAGGCGTTGCTGGTCGGCCGCCTGGATCTCGGCGGTGTCGAGATCGAAGCCCATGTTCCGTTTGTCGTAATAGATCACGTTCTCGACGAACGGCGCCTTGAAGTGCAGGCCTGCCTTGCGCTCGGCGCCATCGGCGTTGACGGCGTACTGGTACTGCCCGAAGCGCAGCACGATCGCCTGCTGGTCCAGCGACACGATGTAGAACGCGTTGGCCAGGATGACGATGGCGGCGGCAGCGACGATGCCCGCAATGATGAGGGTGCGTTGCATGTTTATTGTCCCTGCGTCGTCTGCTGGCGGCCGCGCAGCTGGTCGAGCGGCAAGATCGGAACAGAGCCCGCCTTGTTGTCGAGGATGATCTGGTCGGTGCGGCCGATCACCTTCTCCATCGTCTCGAGGAACATGCGCTCGCGCGTTACGCGCGGAGCCGTCCGGTATTGTTCGTAGATCAGGTTGAAGCGGTCGGCCTCACCGCGCGCCGTGGCGACAGACGCAGCCTTGTAGCCCTCCGCCTCCTGGATGATGCGCTTGGCGTTACCTTCCGCTTCCGGAACCACCTTGTTGCGGTAGGCAATCGCCTCGGCCTCACGCTTCGCCTTGTCCTGTTCGGCGCTGGAGACCTCGCGCTGCACGCTGACGACTTCTTCCGGAGCCGTGGCCTTGCGCAGCGAGATCGAGATGATCTCGACGCCCGCCTTGTAGGAATTCAGCGTCTGCTGCATCAGCGACTTCACCTGCGTCTGCACCGTGGTGCGGCCGCTGGTGGTGATCGGCTCGAACGCCGACGTGCCGACAACTTCGCGCATCGCGCTCTCGCCGATCTGTTCGATCAGCACGTGGCGATCCTGGTCGCCGTCTTCCGTGTCGACAACGTTGAACAGGTAGTCGCGCGGTTCGTAGATGCGCCAGTTGATGACGAAGTCGATGTCGATGATGTTCTCATCGCCCGTCAGCATCAGGTTGGGCGTTGTTGCGCCGCCGACCTCGGTGCGGATCTCGGTGTTGACCGGCACGACGATGTGACGTTCGAACGGATTGGGCAGGCGGATATGGAAGCCCGGCCCTTCATAGCGTTCGAACACGCCGAGCCGCAGCACGACCGCGCGCTCCTGTTCGTTGACCTGATAGATGCCCGTGAACAGCCAACCGACGAACCCGATCGCCAGCAGGATCGCGAGCCCGGCCGCGCCAAAGCCCCGGCTGCCGCCACCGCCGCGTCCGCCAGTGCCGCCCGACCCGCCGCCGTCCTTGCGGCGGAAACGTTCCTGCATACGGCGCAGCGTCTCTTCGAGGTCAGGACGGTCCTTGCCGCCGCCACCTCCCGAGCCGCCGGAAGGCTTGTTAGCGCCGCCCGATGGTTTGCCCCACGGGCTTTCACCGTTGCCGTTATTGTTGTTGCCGCTACCGCCGCCGCCCCAGGGGCCGCCCCCGCCGCCGCCCTTGTTGTCGTTCCAGGGCATCCGGCCCTCCTCTTGCGCAGTATTCTGGAGATTTGTGTCCTCCAGTAGTTGAGCGCGCATTAAAGCGCCTTCAAGACGGGCGCATAAGCCAGTTTCCCTTGCGAAGCGACTGGACATGCAGCTGACGAAGGCGTGATTCAGCCTCGACACGACTTGGGATGGGATGCTTCGGTAACCGTCATTACTTGCCTAAACCCCAGCAACCGCCGAATCAGCAGCCATGGCGACGATCTTGCAGACTCGGGACACCATGCTCGCAATGCCCAGCACCAGCCCCGACACGCAAGCGCCCGCCAGCGTTAACGAAACGGTGCGTCGCGACGTCACGGTCATCATCGCCGCCTGGCGCGCCGCCGGAACGATCGGCAAGGCCGTCGCCTCCGCCCTTGCCCAACCGGAAACCGCTGAAGTCGTCGTCGTGGACGATTGTTCCGGCGACGATGGCGCGACACTCGCCGCCGCCCGCGGGGCGGACGACGGCTCTGGCCGCCTCACCGTCTTTGCGCTGGACAGGAATTCCGGTCCCGCCCGCGCCCGCAACGCCGCCATCAAGGCCAGCAAGGCGCCATGGATCGCTGTGCTCGACAGCGACGACTACATGGAGCCTGGCCGCTTCGCCAAACTCGCGGCCCTGCGCGACACCGATCTAGACTTCATCGCCGACGACCTGCTGCAGGCCCCGGAAGGCCAACCGATCAGCGACGGGCGCCCGATGTGGTTCGAAGACGACCTCACACCCATCGACGTTTCCCTCGAACTCTTCTTCCGCTCCGGCGTCTCCTCCAGCAAGCGCAAACGCCGCGAGATGGGCTTCCTCAAGCCGCTGATGCGTCGCGCCTTCCTCGAGAAGCATGCCCTCTCCTACGATGAGACGATGCGGCTGGGTGAGGATTTCGATCTCTATTCCTGGGCGCTGATGGCCGGCGCCAAGATGCGGCTGGTTCCCTGGGCCGGCTATGTCAGCGTCATGCGCCGCGGCTCGCTGTCTCTGAGCCATTCACGGGCCGATCTCGTCGCGCTGATGGCCGGGAAAGACCGGCTCCTGGCCTCTGGCAAGCTGTCGCGCGCCGAAGCAAAGCAGCTCAAGCGAGTACGCGCTACGTCCAACGTCCGCCTCCTGTGGGTCGATCTGATGGCCTACGCCAAGAAAGGCGCTGTCTTCCACGTCGCGTGGGTCATGCTAAAGGACGTTCGGCAAGCGCCCTACCTGCTGCGAAACATCTGGTTCACCCTCACCAAACGATTCCGCAGCCGGCAATAGCACGCGCTCCGCCACAGGAGAGCCGATGCCGTCAGCCCTCGAAACCGCCGTACGCGCAGCGCTCGACGCCGTGACCGACCCCGTGTCGGGCAAGGGCCTCAGCACATCTGGGCGCGTCACAGGCCTCGTGGCGCGCGCCGATGGCAAGGTAGGCTTCGTCCTTGAAACCGCCGCCGGTCCTGCCGACGAACCTCTGCGCAAGGCCGCTGAAGACGCCGTTGCGGGCGTAAAGGGGGTCACCGCCGTCACGGCCGTGCTCACAGCGGAAGCCGCCACCGGCGCCCGCACCGTCACGCCGCCAAGACCAGCCCCTGCTCCTGCGCCGCCTTCCGCAGCCGGCGTGACACGCCCGGCACGCGGCATCATCGCCGTCGCCTCGGCCAAGGGTGGCGTCGGCAAGTCGACCGTCGCCGTGAATCTCGCCGTCGCCGCCGCGAAATCCGGCCTGCGCGTTGGCCTGCTCGATGCCGATGTCTTCGGTCCATCGCTCCCCACCATGCTCGGCACGGTCGGCAAGCGGCCGGAGGTGAAAGGCAAGCGCATGCAGCCGGTGATGGCGCACGGCCTCGCCACCGCGTCCATCGGCTATCTCGTCGATCCGGACCAAGCCGTCGTCTGGCGCGGGCCCATGGTGATGTCAGCCGTCTCGCAACTCATAACCGACACCGACTGGGGTGACCTCGACCTCCTCTTCATCGACACGCCGCCCGGCACCGGCGAGGTGCAGCTCACGCTTGTGCAGAAACTGCCGCTCGATGGCGCCGTCATCGTCTCGACGCCGCAGGAAGTCGCCCTCGCGGATGTACGCCGTGGCGTAGGCATGTTCCGCAAGACTGCCGTCCCCGTGCTCGGCGTAATCGAGAACATGGCCTGGTTCGAACAAGCAGACGGCTCGCGCGCCTACATCTTCGGGAAGGAAGGCGCCCAGCGCACCGCCGCCGATCTCGGCGTTCCCTTCCTCGGCGCCCTGCCGATCCTCCCCGCCCTGCGCGAAGGCGGGGACACCGGCATTCCCGCTGCAACTGGAACCGGCAACGCAGCCGAAGCCTTCCGCCTGCTTGCGGAAGCCGTCAGCGAGGCCATCGCAGCTTCCCCCAACAAGCCCGCGCCCGTCATAACATTCGAGTAGAAATCCCCCGGTCGTTGGGCCAGCGCCCGGCGCATGCACAGCGCGCGGGACATGTTCATGCCGCGCCGAACGGTATGAGCATCGCGACCATCTACGCGCCGGCGCGAAAAGCGCTCTGAGAAGTCCACGCCGTTAACGATTGTGAACGCCAAAGCGCAGCGCACCACAGCTTTATTGGCGCCCCAGCGGCTGAATCTCCTTGCAACGGCGTGCGCCGCACTTAACGTTTTGTTTACGGCAACAGCTGCTGTCGCGCCCGCGTTAACGAATGGCGCCAGGCAGAGGTAACGGGAGGCTTGGACCGGCGCGCTGAAAGGCAGCCGGGCGTGGACGGGAGTAGCGTATGGCGAACACGGTTCGGCTGCGTGGCCAGTTCTGGCCGCAGGATCACTGGGGACGCGTCACCAACGCTGCCATCGCGCGCGAGCATATCGTGCAGCCTGCCCTTGAAGCCGCCGAAGAAGCCGCGGACGCCGCTCTGGAGCGCTTCGGCGATCATCTCCATTCCGTTTATCTCTCCGGCCCCGCCGCGCGTGGCCGCCCGGGCGGCGCAGCCTTCTTCATCCTGCTGCGCCTTGGTGCATCCAACCTGCACAGCAATGAAAGCTGGGAAGCGGCAATTGCAGCCCAGCTGCGTCGCCGACATCCGCGCGTCGGCCGCATCGCTGTCGCGGTGTTCAGCTGGAAGGACGTCTTCACGACGGACGGAGCCTTCTCGCCTGCCCGCTTCCGCCTCGCCGTGAATTCGGTCTGCGTCGCTGGCCGCAACATGACACGGATGCTTGCCCCGCAACGCATCGACACCGCGTCGATGAATGGCGACATTCTCGGTTTCCGTTCGCGCATGCTGAACGCTGCCGGCCGTCTCGCCGCTGCTCGCTCGCCTGACCGTGTCCGCGCCGCTGCGATGGATGCCGGGCACGCCGTTCTCGCCGCCGCCTTCGCCCTCGTGATGGAGCGCGAGCAGATCTACACGGAAGACCTCGACCTCCGCCGTGACTTGTTCGTGCTGAACTATCCTGCGCGCCAACGCGAGATGGCCGAAGCCTATGCCATGGCCACGCGCCCCTCGCCGGATGCAATGAAGGCCCTCGTCTTCATCGACGCTGCCTGCAAATGGCTGACGCCGCTGACCGACGCCTGGCTCAACGCCAACAACCCGCAGCGCGCCGAACGCCTGAAAGCCTAAGCCGTAGCGTCACCCAACCGCCCGTAGACCCGGCGCGTCTTCGCTCCTAATCAGGTGCGGAAGACACGTTCGGGAGGTGGCATGAAAGCGCTCAACTCCAATGAGAGGCCGGAGCGAGCTGCTTGATCGCTTTTGAAGAAGGCTGGGTGCGTCCCGTTTTGTCGGGTTACCGTTGGGTTCCTACACTCAACAGACCCGGAGACGCACCCATGGGTTATGATTACCACATTGGAGTTGACTACCACAAATCCTACAGCCACATCGTCGTCCAGGACGCCGGCGGCAAGATGCTCCGCTCAGGTCGCGTCAGGAACGACGGCGAGTCGGTCGCATCCTTCCTCGGCCCCTATCGCGAGAACGCGCATGCGGTCATGGAGGCAACCCGCAACTGGAGCGTGATGTACGACTGGCTGGATGAGATCTGCGACGAGGTCGTCCTGGCGCATCCGCTTAAAGTGAAGGCCATCGCGGAAGCCAAGATCAAGACGGACAAGATCGATGCAACGATCCTGTCTCACCTGTTGCGCGCCGATCTTGTGCCGAGGGCGCATGCACCCAGCCATCGGGCCCGGGATCTGCGATCAGCCCTGCGCGAGAGGATGTTCTTTGTCCGCCTGCGCACCATGGTGAAGAACCGGATCACCACCACCTTCGATCGTTATCCGGAGGAGACCGCCCAGCTCAGCAAAGTCACGGACCTCTTCGGCGTATCTGGCAGGAAGCATCTTGCCGCTCTCAAGGTGTCTGAGCTCGACCGCATCCAGATCGATCGCGGCGTCGCCTTCGTCGATACCCTCAATCAGCAGATCAAGGACTGCGAGCGCACGATCAAGCTGCTCTCCAAGGGCAATGCCAACGTCCGCCTCCTCAAGACCCTGCCAGGCGTTGGCGAGTTCTTCGCGCGCCTTATCGATGCCGAGATCGACGACATTCATCGCTTCGCTTCTGCCGAGAAGCTGGCCGCCTACGCCGGCATCGTCCCCTCGACCTATTCCTCGGGCGGCAAGACGTTCAACGGCAGGATCATCAAGCAGGGCAATAAATGGCTGCGCTGGGCGTTCGTCGAAGCGGTCATTCCTGCGATTACCCACGATGTTGAGCTCAGGGCCTATTATGAGCGCCTCAAGGCCGCCAAGGGCGCCAACCGCGCCAAGGTGGCGACGGCGCGCAGGCTCCTGACCATTGCATTCCGAATGTTGCGTGACGGCCGCTGCTACGAGCAGCGCAGCGCCAACAACGCGGTAACACTATCCCGGCTGTCCTGATGATGTCCTAGCGGGTTCGGCAACGCTGAACTGCGCTCTTCGGGAGGATGGGAAGCCGGGGCCGAACGCCACTATGCGGGCCGCTCATGACGGGCGGGCGCGGATTGGAGAATGGCTCAAGAGCCGGGGACCAGACGCCTGGTCCTGCAAATCAACTCGTCCCCATCGGCGCCGATGCGGACACTGGAGCGAAAGACCCAAGGTATCTGCCAGACAATCGGCGCAAATCACCCTTGTGGTCTTTCATTGGAGGGCGTCATGAAATCCGCTTCGATTCTGCTGCCGGCGATCCTGCTTGCTGCCTGCACTACCTCCGCGCCTCTCGCTCCGCCCGTTGCAGAGCCCGCTCCACCCCCTCCCATCGCCATCACCGGCCCCGAAACGCCCTCGACCTTCACGCGTGCGGAACACGACAAGGTCCGCAGCGAGCGCCCCTTCTCCGACACGCGCGATTTCGACTTCGCCCAGCGCGGCTTCATCGCGACGCGCAAAGACCCGCTGATTGCCAACGCCGCCGGCCAACCTGTGTGGAGCCTCGCCGCCTTCGACTTCCTGAAGGCCGCAGACAGCGCCACCGTGAACCCCAGCCTCTGGCGCCAGGCCCAGCTGATGGCGAAGCACGGCCTTTTCCAGGTCTCCGACCGCATCTGGCAGGTGCGCGGCTTCGATCTCGCCAACATCACCTTCGTCAAAGGCGACAAGGGTTGGATCATTATCGATACGCTTGGTTCGAACGAAACAGCGAAAGCCGCTCTCGACCTCGTCACCGAACAGCTCGGCCCCCGCGCCGTGACCGCGCTGATCTACACCCATAGCCACACCGACCATTTCGCCGGCGCTGCCGCCCTCGTGCAGCTCGCTGACGTCAAGGCCGGCAAGGTCCCGGTCATCGCGCCCGAAGGCTTCCTCGAAGCCGCCGTGGGCGAGAACGTAATCGCCGGTCCCGCCATGCAGCGCCGCGCCATGTACCAGTTCGGCGTCCCGCTTCCGAAGGATGTGGGCGGCCTCGTCAACGCCGGCATCGGTCCTGGCCTCTCGCGCGGCACGACCTCGCTGATCCCGCCCACGAAAGAGATCGCAGCCACAGGCGAAACACTCACCATTGATGGCGTGAAGATGGTCTTCCAGTTCACACCCGGCACCGAAGCCCCGGCCGAGATGAACATCGATTTTCCCGACTGGAAGATCATCGACATGGCCGAGAATGCCAACGCTACCCAGCACAACATCCTCACCCCGCGCGGCGCTGTCGTGCGCGATGCGAAGGTGTGGGCCGAGGGCCTCACTCAGGCGCTCCGCCTCTTCGGCGACAGCGAGATCCTGATCACCAGCCATGGCTGGCCGCGTTTTGGCAACGCCAACATCCGCGACTATCTGGCCAAGCATCGCGACGTGTACGCCTACCTGCACGACCAGACCGTGCGCCTGATGAACAAGGGCCTCAATGGCGATGAGATCGCGGCCCAGCTGAAACTGCCGCCTGAACTCGACCAGGAATGGTACGATCGCCCCTATTACGGCTCGCTCAGCTTCAACTCGCGCGCCGTCTACCAGTTCTACATGGGCTGGTACGACGCCAACCCTTCCAACCTCGCGCCCTCTCCGCCCACCGAAACCGGCAAGCGCTATGTCGAAGCGATGGGCGGCGCCGAACGCGTGAAGCAGATGGCCAAGGCAGCGTACGACAAGGGCGACTACGCCTGGGCGGCCGAACTCCTCAACCACGTCGTCATGTCCGACAATGCAGACCTCGCCGCAAAGGACATGCTTGCCCGCGCCTATGACCAGCTCGGCTGGCAAAGCGAGAACTCGCTCTGGCGCAACATCTACCTCACTGGCGCGCTGGAGCTGCGTAAGGGCGTCGGCGCACCGCCCGTCAACGCCGCCTCGCAGATGGCGACGCTCGCCAACCTGCCGATGGGCTCGCTGTTCGATCTCCTCGCCGTCCGCCTCAACGCCCAGAAGGCCGAAGGCCAGAAGCTCAAGCTCGCCTTCGTCCTCAGCGATACGAATGAGCGCAGCTACGTAACCATCGCCAACGGTGTCCTCATCCATGAGGAGATCGCAGCCCCCGGCCCCGTGGATGCGACGCTCACCCTTACCCGCGCCGACTTCCTCGCCTCCATCTTCGGCGGCCAGCCCCTGCCCCCCAAAGTTGCCAGCGGCGCGGCGAAAGTCGACGGCGACGCCTCCGCCTTCCTCAAGCTCGCCCAGTGGATGGATCCGCCAAACCCCGCCTTCCCGATCGTCACCCGCTAGGCCCGAAGCTTCATCACGTGGCCGCGACCACTACAAAAACAGGGTGCGCGGCCCTGAGCGTCTGGCCTATACTACCGGCACATCAACCGGAGGGGGCATCGATGCGTAGCCTGGTCCTGTCAGTCCTGATCCTTGCCGCGGCAGGCGCCGCATCCGGGGTCGCATACGCCCAGCCTGGCCTAAGTTCCGCGCCCAATCTCGACGGCGCCGACAACGCCAACCGCATCGCCGAAAACGCCAAGCGGAAGCTCGATGGCATGCGCAAGGAAGGCGTCGAGGCGCTGCAGAAACAGGACTTCGCGACAGCAGAAAAAGCCTTCGGCAAGCTGGTCGCGCAGAACCCCACCACCAACGACGCCAACTACCTCATGGGCCTCGCCAAGCTCGGCCTCCAGAACTGGGCCGACGCCCGGCAGTTCCTCGAGCTTGCAGTAAAGCAGGATCCGAAATGGCCAGACCCGAAATCGAGGCTGGGCGTCGCCTATCTGAGACTTAACGATGCCGACGCAGCCGCGAAGCAGCGCGCGGATCTCGCCGCCCTGTCCGCCGGCTGCAATGGCTGCAAGGACTCCAAGGCGATCACCGAGAACCTCGCCATGCTCGACCGCGCGATCGCGGCAGCGCAGAAGCCGAAGGTCGCCGCGCCCGCGCCGAACTGAAACATCATCGACGTCTAAGCAGCGCGCGGCTGAAGCCATTTCGGCAGCAGGGTATAGGCGTCGAAGTCAGGCTCGTCCTTGAAGTTCACGTTGCTGGCCTGCAGCAGCTCCTGCAGCCGGCTTGACTTCCAGGCATCGAACAGATCGCTGCAGCCGCCGACGAACTTCCCGCCGACAAAGATCTGCGGGATCGTCACGCTTCCCGTCCGTTCGCGCAGCGCCGCCCTGATCCGCCCGCCCAAGTTGTCCTTCTGGTAGACGACCGAGTCGAGATCGACCGCGTGATAGGGGACGCCGAGCCGCCCGAAGAACTTGCGCACCGACCAGCAGAACTCGCACCACTCGAGCGCGAACAGCACCACGGGCTCCCTGGGAGAGGCAACAACCTCCGCAACGAACCCGACCGCCTCCGCATCGGCTGCAACCAGAGGCGCTGCAGCGGCCGGCGCAGGCACGGCGCAAACGTCGAACCGCGCCGCCGGCGTCGAGCGCGAGATCTCCATCTCCTCCTCGCTCATGCCTTCGCTGATGCCTTCGAACAGCGGCGTTGAGAGATATCGCTCGCCCGTGTCCGCCAGCATGCACAGAATGGTCGAACCTTCCGGCGCGGTCTCCATCAGCTTCATCGCGCCCGCCAGCGTCGCACCCGACGTCGTGCCGACAAAAACGCCCGCCTTGCGCGCGAAGTCGCGTGAGCACCGCATTGCATCGCCGCCATGGATGGCAATCACCTGATCAACCTGCCCACGGCTCACCGCATCGCCCGTCAGCTTCGAGATGAAGTCCGGCGTCCAGCCTTGCATCACGTGCGGGCGGAAGGCGGCATGGCTTTCCGAAGCCGACCCGTCCGCGTTGCGCGCCTGTGGCGCGCCGCTGCCCAGCAGGGGCGAATTATCCGGCTCGCACACAATGACCTTCGTGTCCGGGCTCTCGGCCCGCAACACGCGGCCCACGCCGTTGAGGGTGCCGCCCGTACCATAGCCGGTCACCCAGTAATCGAGCCGTTCGCCCTTGAACGCTTCAAGGATTTCACGCGCTGTCGTTGCCGCATGGATCGCTGCGTTGGCCTCGTTCTCGAACTGGCGAGCGAAGAACCAGCCATGCGCCTCGGCCAGCTCGCGCGCCTTGGCCACCATCCCTGTGCCCTTCAGCGAGGCAGGCGTCAGCACCACCCGCGCGCCAAGGAAGCGCATCAGCTTGCGACGCTCGACCGAAAAACTCTCGGCCATCACGATCACCAGCGGGTAGCCTTTTTCAGCGCAGACCAGCGCGAGGCCGATGCCGGTATTGCCGCTGGTCGCCTCCACCACGGTCATGCCCGGCCTGAGTGCGCCGCGCCGCTCGGCGTCCTCGATCACGCCCAGCGCGAGGCGGTCTTTTACCGACCCGCCCGGGTTGAAGGATTCCAGCTTGGCGTAGAGCCGGACATTGCGTGACTCGAACTTCGCGAGTTCGAACGACGGGTGTCTGGCCGATGGTAGAGAGGATATTCTGATGTTTCGTCGTCATTGGAGCCTCCGTCTGCGCGGGTTGGCTCCAGTCATCACATCGCGGCGGCGCGCGTAAGCGAAACTTCCGCCAATGAGCGGGGAGGAATCCGCCATCGGCGGCGAACCCCGGCGGAAATGGGTCGAACCTGTGGCGAGCGCGCTTCCGCCCGCCCAGGCTGAACGGACTACGGATCACATGCCGCGAAGAACGCCTCGATCTCTTCACGCTCTTCCGCAGTCGGAGCGGTGAAATCACGGTCCGGGCTTGCCGCCTTCAGTTCACCGGTGTGACGGAAATCACGCCAGAGCGGGCGTGAGAGATCGATCGACCCTGTCGTCTCGAGTGAATCGTCCCACTCACCGCCGCCGGATCTCATCCTCGACCGAAATGTTTCCGCATGAGCCCCGCTCCTCAGGGCGATAACGGGTTCGGGCGCGACCGGCATAATGATCGATCCCTGCCCGGACTTTGGCGCACATCGCAGCGTGAACGCAATCGCGCCGGAATTTGGAAGGCCAAAGTAAAGGCTCGCCCCATCGCTCCTTATGGCCGCGATCCAGGTATAACGGGAAGGAACATCAGGCGCCGCATCAGGGGCGGCAGAGCGCGCGACTGGCGCCGGGTCGATCGTGGGCGGTTTCGAAGGCGAGGCATCGCCGCAGGCGGCGCCAAAAAGACCAACGAATGCAACAGCTATCTTGCGCATGCGCCCCTCCCCCTGAGCGATCGGAGTATAGTGGAGCGACGCGAAGCCGAGAATGGCGGTTTCGCAATCTCCAAAACAAACCGGCGGCCTTGCCCTTCTCCGGAGCAATGGCCGCCGCACGTTTTGCCGGTCTGGCTTGCCGGTTCTGTCGCCGGCTTTCGGGGAGGAGCGGTCTTACGCCGCCTGTTTCTGGGCGCCGATGCCGGCATCCCATTCGAATTCGGGGAAGAAGCGGTCCATCATCCGCGAGACATAGGCGACGAGGCGCGGGCGGCTGGTTACGTCCTCGCGCACCGGCGTGTCGAAGAAGGGCGTCATCGCCGCCGCCAGCGTCGCGAAGATGAAGGCGTCCGCGCCGCACGGCTCATCACCCATCAGATAGGGCTTGTCGCCGATGAAGAGTTCGAGCGCATCGAACGAGCGCCGCGCCAGCATCGCGATCTCCTCTTCGGTGTGCCGCCCGACCCCCCGCGCGATGAAGTTGGCGCGCACGCGCTCCACCATCTCCTTCTTGAAAGCGTCGCGCTGTTCGGCCGGGACCTGGTTGAAGAAAACCGCGGGGCCCTTCTCGAAATTCGCCGGGACCATCCAGCGGAAATACGTGACCGCCGGGGCCAGCTCGCGATCGATCGCAAGCTCGATGGCGAAGGCCGTGGCGCGCTCAAGCGGGGTGAGGCCGTGATCGAGATCGACGCCGTATTCACGCTCGATGTGCAGGCGGATGAAAGCGCTGTCGCCAATCAGCTTGCCGTCATCCTCAATGAACGGGATCTGGCCCTTCGGGCCCTGCGCGGGGTTCGCCTGGCGCTTCTCGTAGGAGAGGCCAGCCATGCGAAGATGAACCTCCGTCTTGGTCACATAGGGACTGAGTTCGGGAAGACCGAATTTCGCGCCGCCGCCGGAAAGAACGATCATCCCAATCTCCCTTGTCCAAGAGGCTCTCTTGCCTCTCGCATCCTGATGACACATAGATGCCAGACGCCTGCTGACAGCATCCTGTCAGCAGGGTTTTGAGAGCGTTCGGGGGAGGCGAAAACATGCGGAAAGCGGACCGTCTGTTCGAGATCATCCAGATCCTGCGGCGCTCGAAAAAGCCCGTGACGGCTGATGCGATGGCGGCGGAACTCGAGACGTCGAAACGCTCTGTCTATCGCGACATCGCGGCGTTGCTGGCCCAGCGCGTGCCCATCCGCGGCGAGGCCGGCATCGGCTATGTCCTTGACAAGGGCCTCGATATGCCGCCGCTGATGCTGACGACGGACGAGATCGAGGCGGCCGTGCTCGGCGCCCAATGGGTGATCAACCGCGGAGATCCGCAGCTCTCGAAAGCCGCGCGCGACCTGCTCGCCAAGATCGAGGCCAGCATTCCCGAACGCCTGCGCCCCTACATCGACGACCCGGCTCATCGCGTCGTGCCGGCATGGGACCGTGCGAAGGATGCGATCGACCTCGGCCTGGTGCGTGGCGCGATCAATGGCGCGCGCAAGATGAAGCTCGACTATCGCGACGTTGAAGGCCGCGCGACGGCGCGTGTGATCTGGCCGATCCTGCTCGGCTATTACGAGACCACGCGCATCATCTGCGCCTGGTGCGAGACGCGGAAGGATTTCCGCTCATTCCGCTCGGACCGCATCGTCAATGCAGTGGTGCTGGAGGAGCGATATCCCGAGCGCCCGGCCGTCATGCGCGTTAGATGGCGCAAGGCGATGGAAGCTGACTGGAAGCGCCGCCACGCCGAGATGGAAAAGCGCAACGCCGCCGAGGCGTCGTCCTAGCCCTGTTGCCGGCTCCGGCCGCGCCCTGCCCCGAAAAGAAAAGCGCCGGCCTGTGAGGGCCGGCGCCAGGGTCCAACGAGCGGGAGCACCGCCATTGGGGTAAACGTGGATCAGAACCGGATCTGGAGTTCGACGCCCCATGTCCGAGGCGGACGATATGTCTCGCCGGTCTGGTAGCACGACTGGGCAGGCGCCGTGCCGGCTCCAGGCGTCGTTCCAGCTGTCGTGAAGCACTCCGTCGGCGCGATGTAACGCGAAGGCGTCGTCGCCGTCGCAGGAATCGCAGTCGATGTGGACGCCGTCTCGCGAAGACCCGAACCGCGGCTGTCGTACTGGGTTTCGTCGAACATGTTCCGAATGAAACCGATCAGCGTGAAGTTGCCATCGGAGCTGGTCCAGCTCACGCGGCCATCCGTCTGATCCCAGGACGGGATCTTGGAGTAGCTGCGGTTGAAGATCGAGCTGAACGAGATGTCCTGCCAGAAGTAGCTGAGCGAGGCATCGATCTTGGAGCCATCCTCGAAGTCCCAGGTATAGACGCCGTTGAGGGCAATCTTGTTCTTGGGGCTGAACGGCAGGATGTTGCCTTCAAGCGACTGGCCCTGGACGCCATGGCAGGTCGTTGCCGGGTTTGCGGTGACTGGCGTGCAGGAGGCCGCAGCGCCTTGCGGTTGTGCCGCCGGATCGAGCGCGAACGGGTCAAGCGAGTGGACGAGCGACGGGGAAGCACCGATCTCCGGGTTCGTGTAGCCGTAGTTCAGGATGAACCGCAGATTGTCCGTCGGATACCACATCGTCTCAAGCTCGAAGCCCGTGGTGTGGACTTCCGGCAGGTTGACGTAGGCGGCGTAGGCCGGCGGACGCGGCTGACCATTGCCCGGATCGTCCGGCACGATGGTGTTCGAGACCTGATAGCCCTGGTAGTCGTAATAGAACAGCACCGCGTTGGTGGTGAGGTTCCAGTCTGCCCACTCGCGCTTGAAGCCGAGTTCGAACGCGTCGACGAGTTCCTTGTCGGTGAAGGGCGTTGCAACCATCGTGCAGAACACGGCCGCGCAGCCGAGGCCGCCCGGTTTGTAGCCGCGGTTGTATTTGCCGTAGATCAGCGTGTCGTCATCCGGCGTCCAGTCGATGCCGAGAACGCCCGTGACCTCAGTGAAGTCGGCGTGCAGATCGCGGTACGCATTGCCGGTGATTGGATCATAGTAGATGCCGTAGCGGCTCTTGTCGTTCGCGTTGCCTGCCGGGCAGTTCGCCGAAAGCGAGTTCGCCGGCGTGATGTTGGTGTTGACGACGCCCTGACCCGCAAAGCCACAAGGATTCGCGGTTGAAATCGTCGACGGATCGGGTCCGCCCAGTGTACGCGTAACGTCCAGTCGCGTCGGCGTGGCTGCAGCAACGATCGACTGCGCAAGCGCTGCGTTGCCGCCGACGAGCGGGGTATAGGCCGCAGAGAAGGGAGCTTCTAGCAGGCTCTCGAGGTTGTAGTGGTTGATGACGCGGGCGTACTCACGGCCATTCTGGACGTCCTTGGAGTAGCGAAGGCCAGCCGTCAGTTTCCACTGGTCGTTCAGCTGCCAGTCGGTCTGCACAAACGCGCCGTAAGCGTTGTTGAGGGCCTGGTTGTTCGTGTGGAACATCAGCGAGCCGCCCGGATACTGGGCGCCCGACCAGGAGTTGCGGCCAGTCATGCCCGGAAGCTCAGGCAGGGCAGCCGGCGGCGGAGCGCCAAGGAGCGGACCACCCGCCGTCAGCCAGGCTTGCGTCGAGCCGAAGTCGCGAATTGCACCGCCGGGGTTGTCCAGCTGGGTCACGTAGACCAGCTGGTTGTAGTTCTCCTGGTACTGGTAGAGGCCGGCCACGACTTGCAGCGGTCCATCCCAGGTCGACAGGAAGTTCAGTTCGTTCGAGTACCAACCGCGGTTCTCGACGTAGGTCGAGACGCGATCACTGGAGACGACCCGGTTGTTGAAGGTCGGTGATCCGCAGAGCGCCGTGGTGCAGGTGAACGATTTGACGGCGGTGCCGTCCTGATCCTGCTCGAGATCGTAGTTGTACCAGACGTAACCGCCCAGATATTTGATGTCGAAGGCCGGCGCGTGCCAGACCGCCTCAACCGCAAGCTCTGACGTCGGAGAGAGTTTCGCGTAGTTGCTGAAGCTGGTGTTGAAGCCATTCGGATCCGTCAGAGCCGGGTTCGTGCTCTGCGAACCCACCTGGGTGCGCGAGGGCGCGATCAGGCCTGCCCAGCCGTTGGGGCCGAGTTCGGCGGTCGAGTTGAAGAAGCGCGTATTGTACGGATAGGGGTCGTCTGCGCTCGTACGCGCGCCAGGAGCGCCGTAACGAACATCCCAGTTCAGGCTGCCAGCGCGAACCCACAGATCGAGATCGTCGCCAATGTCGAATTCCAGCTGGCCTTCGATGTAGGTGTCGTCCTTGCGGCCGCCTTCGCTGGTTTCACCCGAATAGTTGGTGAAGTAGCCTTCGTTCTGCGCCTGGCGCGAATAGCCGACGCGATAGCGCATCCAGTCGGTGATCGGTCCAGCGAACGTGCCTGCAACGCCGATGGTGTCGAGGCTGCCGTACTGCATGTTCACCTGGCCTTCGAACTCTTCCGTCGGACGCTTGGTGATGACGTTGAGCGCGCCGCCGATCGAGTCGCGGCCGTAGAGGGTGCCTTGCGGGCCACGCACGACCTCGACGCGTTCGACGAAGATCGGTTCGCGGCTGGCCGGGATGGCGGAGGAGAAGTAGACGCCGTCGACATAGTTCGAGATGCCCGAACGGATGCCGAAGTTGTTGGAGGTACGCGTCACGCCGCGCATGCCGAGACGGTCGTTGGCGGTCGAGTATGAGAGGCCCGGTGCGAAGTTGGTGTAGTCCTGCACCGTGGTGAGGCCGATCTGGTCGCGCATCTCATCGGTGATGGCGGTCACGGCCACCGCGATGTCCTGCACGGTTTCTTCGCGCTTCTGCGCGGTCACGACGACCACGTCCCGGCCGGCGCGAGTGTCTTTTTCGTCTTCAGGCGGCGCTTGTGGCGCTGTCTGTGGCCCAGCTGGCGTAGTGTTCTGCGCCATGGCTGGCATGGCCAGGCCGAGCGCAATGAGACTGACGAGTGAAATACGATTGAGCTGCGCCATGCGACGCGTCCTCCCTGGCAGCGATCCTCCCGCAGCGTCTTTTGTGTATTTCTGACGCCGGCGCTGCGCTGGCATGTTGTTCCCCCAGCGCGCGCAAAAGTGAGCCTGCTGATAGTGTTTGTGAGCGTCAACGCTATGGAACCCGCCCGCTTTTCAGGCTTAAGTACCTTCCGCGCACGTCACGGTGCAGCGCCGCAGACATACCGTCCGCTTCGATCAATCTCCGAACGCCCAGAAAATTAAGTCAGAAGATTCTCGTGGCCGCTACGGAAGACGTAACGGCAATTCGAGATACCTCATCTTCGAAATCTGCTTGGGCCAATTCAGAACTCGCGAGTTTTTAGCGCGGCGCAGCAAACGAGTTAAAAAGTGACACCGTCAAAAAATTTTTCAGAAAGCTGCAAGTCACGCTACGGCGCCCTCACGAAAGCGGCGCCCTGACCTTCCGTTACGCGAAAATTGGAACGCAAAATCGTCAGATCGCCTCAGGCGCGATGCTGTCGAAATCGCCCAGCCATAAAGACCTGGCTTTGGCGAGGGTTGCCTCGCCTTCCCCCACGCGACCCGATCCGATCTGCGCCTTGCCCAGCACCCAGAGCGCAAGCGGGTCATTTTTCCAGACCTTGAGCGAGGTCATCGCCTCTGCCTCCGCTTTCGCGAACTTCTTGTCCTTCAGCCATGCAGCAGCAACCGAGCGGCGGACGGGATACCACCACTCTGGCGGGTCCATGAACTGCTCACGTGCTGACTGGGTTTTTGCGGCCTCCTCGAATGCGCGCGCAGCTTTCGGATAATTGCCTTCCGCCATGGCGAGACGGCCTTCGAGGACATCTATTGCGATCGTTTTTTCCGGACTGTCGAGCTTGAGCGCGCGCAGCAGATCGAGCTCCCGCCGCGCTCCGGCTGCATCGCCACGGCGCAGCAACGCTTCGCCGCGGCCGTAGGCGCGATAGAGCTTGAACTTCAGATCCGTCTGGGCGCTTTCCGCCAGCGCAAGCATCCTGTCGGGCGCGTAGAGCGCGAGCGCGACATAGGTGCGAGCTGTCGGATTGCGGCCCAATGCGGGACCTTGATCCGGATAGGCCTTGGTCGCGTGCTCGGCATAGCGCAATGCAAGTTCGCCATCGCCGGACATCAGCGAGCCCGCCAACCCAAAGGCGAGGTTGTGCGCGTAATACATTGGCAGATCGGTCGGCTTCCCCTTTGGCGCATTGGGATTGCCCCCGGCCGTGATCCAGCTGGTGTCTGCTTCGATCGCCTGCGCATTCACGACCGCTGCTTCTTCATAGCGACCGGCGTGGAACAGCGTGTGCGCCGGCATGTGCACGAGATGGCTTGCAGCAGGGGCCAGACGGCCGAGGCGCTCGGCGTAGGCGAGCGCATCCTCTGCGCGTCCATCGAACTCCGTGCCGTGGATGAAGTAGTGGATCGCCCCAGTGTCATCGGGATGATCCTTGAGCACGCGTTCGAGAAGCGCGAGAGCCGGCTTGAGGCCCTGCTTGTCGTCGGCCCGCACAGGAATGAGCAGGCTGTGCGCCGCGAGCACTGCAAGCTCCGGCTCACTGGGATAGTCGGCCGCGATCTTCGCCATCGCCTGACCAAATGCCGGTTCTGTCTGGCCTTCCCCGGCCTTCGGCCCGCCAAGCGCGTTCGTCTTTCCATCGACTGCCGCGGACTTGTCGGCGTAGCGCGCGACGATCGCATCAGCGAGGCGCTGCGCTCTTAAATCGCCGGATCGCGCGAGCCGCTGCGCACGAAGGGCTGCTTCGAGCCCTGCCTTCCGGCCATCTTCGTCGATGCCATAGTTGAGCGTCGGCCCGAGCGCCCAGGCTTCGCCCCACGCGCATAAAGAGCAGGTGGGATCGGCCTTGGCCGAGCGCTGCATCGCGGCCTTGGCGTCCTCGTGATAGAAGGCGTGGCTCAGGGCGAGACCGTAGTCGAACCAGTCCTGTGCTTCCTTCACATCGCTATCGACCTTGAAGCCGCCCGTTCCCATTCCACCCGCGAGCTTGAGATCAGGGTTCGGCCGCGCGCCGTTCGTCGCTTCCGCCGAGCACAGCGACGTGATCGCCAGAAGCGTCTCGCGTGTGATGCCTGCTGACGCCATCAGCGGCGGGATCGGCGTCACGACTGCGGAGCCTGCCGCGGCGCAGGCTGTGGTCATGAGCAGTGCAACCAGCGCTAACCGCCGCATCGGGCTCTCCCTGTTCCGGCGCGAACCCAGCCGATGGGCTGGCGCCGACATAATTCAGCGCGTCGGACGGATCCGTTCAAGATCACGGATCACGGACGCAACTTCGTTGTTCTCATCCGCCGGCACGTGGATCGCCGAAAGCTCGCGCCACTCCGTGCGGTCGAATTTTGGAAAGAAGACATCAGCCTCGCGCTCGGCGTCCACCTCGGTGAGGCTCATATGGGTCGCGACGCCGAAGGCGGCGGCATAGATTTCCGCTCCGCCGAGAATAGAGACCTCCGGCACGCCGGCCTGCGCCGCCATGGCGCGCGCCGCCGCCAGCGCCGGCGGCAGGCTGGAAAAGACGTGAGCCCCTGGCGCCTCGAAGGCGAGGTTTCGGGTAGCGATGATGTTGGGGCGGTTCGGCAGGGGGCGCTTGGGAAAGCTCTCCCAGGTCTTGCGACCCATAACCAGCGGCGTCCTGGCCGTGACCTTCCGGAAATTGGCCATGTCGGCCTTGAGGCGGAACAGGAGCCGGTTGTTGTGGCCCAGTTCCCCTCGCCTGCCTATCGCGGCGACAATGCGGACGCCGATCTGGTCATTGCTGACAGGAAAGGTGGACGATGACACGCGGGACTCTGTAATGACGGCGAAATGCAGTATGCGGGCGCCGGGACGGCGCAGTCGAACCCTCGTTCGGCCGCTAGCGCAAGTGGATAGAGTGGGTCGGGCATGGAAGCCTTCTGGGACGAGTTCGTGAAGGCGATAGCCGCTCGCGACCCCTCACATTTCCCGATCATCCTGGTCGCGCTGATCGTCACCGGTGTGGCGATCTGGTTCCTTAAGGGCCGCACCTGGGCCTATATCTATGTGGCGCTGATCCCTTTCCTGAACTGGACCTTCGGCCGGCCGGAGATCCCAAAGGTGGACCTGACGCCTATGTTCGCCGGCGTCTTCGGCGCGGAACACGCGATCATCTTCAATCCGCTGACTATCGCGACCGGCATGGTGTTCGTGGTGCGCGACTTCGTTCAGCGCGAGATGGGCCATAAGGTGCTCATCCTGATGGCGCTCGCGATCGGCTGGTCGTTCTACTATTCGTTCCCGGCGATTGCGCTCGCTTCCGGCATCGCTTTCGCGATCTCGGAAACATCGGACTGGCTGATCTTCACCTTCACCAAATACCGCCTGTCGACGCGCATCCTGCTGTCGAGTGCGATGGCTGCGCCGATTGATACGACGGTTTTCCTGTTCGGCGCGGACCTGGCCCAACAGGCGCAGGGCCATCCGCCGGGCGAGATGTTCAACCCGGCGAACTGGGTGTTCTTCATCATCGGCAAGATGATCGGCGCCGTCGCTGTGTCGGCGATGATCCGCTACCGCGAGAAGCGCGGCGAAATCGACCCGGCTGCAGCCTGATCAGTCGCAAGCTGAAGCTGCTCAACGCACAAACAGAAAGGGCGGTCCTGCAGGACCGCCCTTCCGCAGCTCTTGCGAGCTTTAAGAACGTCAGCTCGCGCTTATTAGTGCGGAGCGGCCGGAGCAGCCGGAGCAGCAGCCGGGTCGGCAGCCGGAGCAGCCGGGGCAGCAGCCGGATCGGCAGCCGGGGCCGTCATGGCCGGGTCAGCAGCCGGAGCGGCGGCCGGGGCAGCTTCAGCAGCCGGAGCGGCAGCTTCAGCAGCCGGAGCGGCGGGTTCAGCAGGTTTCGATTCCGAGCAGGCCGCGAAGCCCAGCGAGGCGACCGCGACGAGCGCGGCAATGGTCATTTTCATAGGACAGATCCCTCCGACGGATCACACCCGCCTCGGGAGATTAAAGTCCGGGCGGCGCACGTTCATCATCTGGCGCGCGAAAAAGCACAAGATGTTGAATGATTGCGATTTCTACAGCTTCCTTGCGTGAAGCTTAACGGCGCGGGGGCCCGCAAGGGACACGGCTTCCCGCCCTGCGCGGCCTCTCGCTGCGGCTGATCGTTGCGTGGACGTCGATATCCTTGAATCCATTCGTGTGTCGGGAACACACCTTGCCGCAGCCCCGATAAACGCCTGCGAGCGATCAGACGGCGACCGGCGCCTTGATGTGCGCATCGGCTGCGTAATCAACCAATGTGAAATCTTCGTAATCCCACCCGAACAGGTCGGTTTTAGCAGGATTGAGCTGGAGTTTGGGCAGCGGCTTGGGCGTCCGCTGCATCTGGAGCCGCGCCTGGTCGAAATAATTCGCGTACAGATGAACGTCGCCGAACGAATGGACGAACTCGCCAGGCTCCAGCTTCGTTGCCTTCGCCATCAGGATGGTGAGCAGCGCGTAGGAGGCGATGTTGAACGGCACGCCCAGGAAGACATCGGCCGACCGCTGGTAGAGCTGGCAGGACAGCTTCCCATTCGCCACGAAGAACTGGAACAGGCAGTGGCAGGGCGGCAGCGCCATCTGGTCAACATCCGCCGGGTTCCAGGCCGACACGACAAGCCGGCGGGAATTGGGGTTCTGGATGATCTCGTTCTTCACCCATTCGATCTGGTCGATCGTCCGGCCGTCGGGAGCAGCCCAGCTACGCCACTGGCGGCCATAGACCGGGCCAAGTTCGCCGTTCTCGTCGGCCCACTCGTCCCAGATACTGACGCCACGCTCCTGCAGCCACTTCACATTGGTCTCGCCACGCAGGAACCATAGCAGCTCGACGATGATCGATCTCAGGTGAAGCTTCTTGGTGGTCAGCATCGGAAAGCCGTCTGCCAGGTCGAAGCGCATCTGGCGGCCGAACACGCCGCGCGTGCCGGTTCCCGTGCGGTCGCCGCGGTCAACGCCGTTGTCCATGATGTCGCGAAGAAGATCGAGATACTGGCGCATGCGGGATTCTTCCGGAATCGCCCCGGAACAGGGCTGACCGCAGACATGACGCCGCCCTGCCCGGTGTGCAAGACCGGCATGGCGCGGGTCCGGCCGACATGGCAACTTCCTGTGAGGCTCAGCCGAGGGGCGGCTGGGACAAACAGGGGACCTTTCAATGCGGATTCTGGCGACGATGGCGCTCGTGGCGCTTTGTTCGGTTGGCACTCCGGCCTTTGGCCAAAGCCTGATGAAGGATTTCACGTGGACCGAGATGCGCTCGGAACTCACGACCGCAGGACTCACCATCACCAGCGACGGCGTCTCGGGGGATTCGCGATACGTTGCCGTGAAGGCGGAGAGCGGCCTCGTCTATGGCGTCTATGGATTCCAGTGCGACACAACTGAGGCCAGCCAGCGATGCACCGGTGCGGAGTTCGTCGCCTCTTTCACGCTGGCGGACGAAGATTTGATCGACGATGCGCTTGCGGCGGTCGATTACGCCGCACTGGCTGATTATCGCGGCGATGACGGCCGCCTGAAGGTCAGCCGTTACATTATCTTCGACGGTGGCATCAGCCACGCCAACCTGCAGGCCAACCTCGATGTGTTTACGCGCCTGACGGACAATATCTGGGACATGCTCGACGACAACGACTGGCTGAAATAGACAACACCAAGACGCCTCAGCCGGGGACCAGCATGCTCATTCTTTCCGTGAACCTGCGCGTGCCGCGCACCGAGCAGGCCGCGTTACGTCCCGCGATGGAAGCAGTTGTCGCTGCCTCGCGCCAGGAACCGGGATGTCTTGCCTACACCTACGGCTTCGACCTGCTGGAGCCGGACATCATCCGCGTGTTCGAGATCTACCGGGATGACGCTGCGCTGAAAGCGCATGCGGAGTCCCCGCACTTCCTCAAATGGCGCGAGGCCAGCGGCCACTATCCGCGCGAACAGCGCACGCTTTACGACGCCACGCCGAGGACGTGATGGCGAAGCCGCCCTCACCTGCATCAGACCTGCCGAAACTGGCAGCTCCGGCGCAGCGCGCGCTTGCGGGCGCACGCGTCATGCAACTGTCGGATCTCACGCGGATGACGGAGACTGACGTCATGGCGCTGCACGGCATGGGTCCGAACGCCATGGCCTCGATCAAGACTGCGATGAAGGCGAAGAAGCTATCGTTCGCGAAGCGCTAGAGCGAATCCAGGCCTTCCATCAGGATCGGGTCGATCTCGACGCGTTTACCTTCGCGATACTCGTCCACGGTTCGCAAGGCTTCGTCGTGGGAAAGGCCCTGGCGCTTGATCAGGCGATCCACGAGCAAGCGCTCATCGCGCCGAGAATCCTCGAGGTTGCGTGTCTCGACCATGGCCGAACTCCTGCACTGACGATTTTTGTCTGGTGAACCCGCGAGAAACGTTTCGCGACTTCACCGGTTCCAGATGCACCGCCCCACATCTTCTATGCCGCTCATATGGGGCGAGGATTTGGCGATGGAATGACGTGCAGATTAAATCTGCTCACATCGTTTCGCAGATGATCTCAAGGCTCAAACGATGCTGCGATGCGATCGACGAGACGCACCGCGCGACGAATGCCGCCATCGCGGTTCGTGATCCAGACGCCGACATGCACGCCGTTGCGAAATCCCGCGACATACATGACAGCGGGATCGTCATAGACGCCGAAAAATCCGACGCGATGCACCGAGAGCAGTTGCACCAGCTCAGGCCCGTGCGGACCGTCGCGCTCTTCGACCGGATATCGCTTTTCATCGCCGGTCCAAGCTTGTCCTGGGATCGTGTCTGCGTGGGCCCACTGGATCGAAAGGCCGACGCCGCAACTAGCTCTGAAGTCGCGAAGGTCTCCGAACGTCGCGACACGCGCCACGGTCACGAGGCCGTCGCATTCGGGATGGCCCGACATCGTCGGACGCCAGTTGCGATAGGCAAACAGCACCTCATCGGCCGCCCGCTGGCCGTAAGTCGGATAGCTTGGCTTGCGATTGTACGGCTCGGGAATGGCGACAGAGCCGCCACGCGGCACAGCCGTGCGTGTTGCAGAAAGCCCAAACAGGCGAGATCCTATTTCTTGGCCAGGTTCGCAGCCTGCTCGGTCATCTCGGTCGCCTTTTCAGGCCCCGCAACCTCGCCGTCGGCCTCGAGAATCTTGGTGCGGAACAGCAGGCCTGCTATCGCCGCGCCAACCAGCGGCGCGATGATGAAGAGCCAGAGCTGGCTCAGCGCCTCGCCCTGCGCGATCACCGCCGGGCCGAACGAACGGGCCGGGTTCACCGAGACACCGGTCACCTGGATGCCAACAATGTGGATCAGCGTCAGCGTGAGACCGATCGCAAGGCCGGCAAAGGCGGACGGCGCCTTGGTCTGCGTCGAGCCGAGGATCACGGTCACGAACAGGAAGGTGGCGACGATCTCGAAGGTGAGCGCCGCTGTCATCGAATACTTGCCGAGCGGATAGGTGTCGCCCCAGCCGTTGGACCCGAGACCGAATGCGCCGACCTGGAAACCAGCCTGACCGGATGCAATCACGAGAAGGACTGCAGCGCCGAGCAATGCGCCGAGGAATTGCGCCAGCCAGTACTGCACCATCTCGTTGATGCCCATGCGGCCAGCCAGATAGGCGCCGAACGATACAGCCGGGTTCACATGGCAGCCGGAGATCGGGCCTATGCCGTAGGCCATCGCCACGATCGCAAGACCAAAGGCGAAAGCGATTCCGAGCTGTCCGACCTGCGGACCGGCGAGAACAGCAGCGCCGCAGCCCAGGAGCACGAGCGTGGCGGTACCGAGAAATTCAGCGAGCAGCTTCTTCAGCATCCGTCCCTCCCCAGGGAATTGTTCGACAAGGAAAACAACGCAGCGATGCTACGCAAAACCGGCCGTCGCGCCATCAGGATTCTCCCGGCAGGCCTCCGAATCCAATGAACAGGTCCCATGCAGATATCCCTTGCCGAAGGGACCCTGATGTTCTACTTTTGTTCCTGAGGCTGATTCCGGGTGATTCTGGAGAAGTAGATCATGGCATATGACGCCGGGTTTGCGAGTGGTCATGCGTATCGGGCGAAGGCGCTCGCCACGGGTTATGTAACGCTGGAAACGCGAAACATGGCCCGCGCATCGCAGTTCTATGAGCTTATCGCCCGCGAGATGGGTGTTGGCCGGTCGGTGGAGTCGGAAGCCTTTGTCGGCTGGGGCCTGCCGGGCGCTGCAGCAGGTTTCGGGATCGCCCTGCCCGACGCCGTGCCGACGCCTGTGCGTGGCATGGTTCCCCTGCAGGTCGACGATCCCGAACAGGTGCAGCGGCTCTATGAAATCGCGCTGGAGCATGGCGGTGCAGGTGAAGGCGCACCGTGCGAGCGTGGCGGTCTCTATGCGGCCTATTTCCGTGATCCGGACGGCAACCGTCTCAACGCTTTCTGCATCACCGCGCACTGACACGCGGACTTGTGGCAGGCTCGGCCGCGCGAAGCAGCGGAGCCACACGATGTACAAGGTCCTCTATGCGATCCGCATTCTTGGCGCGTTGCTGATGCTTGGCGTCGCTGGCCTCCTGATCCTGACTTTGTTTGGCGTGGATACAGGGCTTTTTCGGCGCTGAACGTGTGGTTGGCGCTTAACCTTTTCGCCCCTATATTCATCCCGTTCCGCAAGGAACTATGGCGATAAACCCTCGCGTAATAAGCGGACCGGACCCGGGGGCAGTGCCCGGCGGCTCCACCAGATTTCTCCCCGGGATCGTTGCCCGGACTGTCTGGGGCCGACACAGGATCGACGGACGTGTAAAGGCGATGACTTTGCCCGCCTGGGCCCCGACAGAAGCCCATTGCAATAGTTGCCAACGACAACTTTGCTCAGGATCAAGCTCTTGCTGCGTAAGCAGCGGATCTAATCCGAACCTAAGTCCTTAGCTCTAGCAAGCTAAGGCGGGGCACGGGGCGGCGCCTGGCAACAGAAGCCGCCCCACTCATTTTCTGGAGCCAATATACCCGAGGGAATGATGACCGGCCTCAAGACCGTCCGCGGCCTGACGATCGCCATGCTCGCTGCAGGCGTGTTCATGACGCCAGCCTTACTCGCCCATGCTGATCCACAAACGCCGGTCGCAACTGAAGCGACAACCGATCCGAGCCTGCGTCCGGATACGCCCATGCCTGCGTATCCGAAGCAATCGCGCGCAAAAAAGGAAGCTGGCGTCGTGCGCGTGAAGCTGTGCGTTGAAGCCGATGGCCGCGTCACCAAGGCGGATATCGCCCAGACGAGCGGCTTTCCCAATCTCGACAACGCCGTGCTGAAATGGGTGCAGGGCGTCAGGTTCAACGCCGCGATGAAGGGGGCGACGCCGGTCGCCGTCTGCGACTTCCCCCTGAAGTACGAATTCCAGGTGACCAAGGGCCCGACGCGGCAGGAGCAGACGACCAATCCGTTCGATATCGGCCCGGCCACCGGGCTCGCAACGGGCCCCTAGCGCTGTCCGGGATCACTATTCGTCTTTCACCATTCGCTACACGCGCCCCTCCGTCCTATGTTGTGTTCAGCAACACCGGAGGCATTTCCATGAAACGTACAGCTCAAGCCCAATGGTCCGGCGCGCTGCGCGACGGCAAGGGGTCGATCTCGACGCAAAGCGGCGTGCTGAAGGACTCGCCCTACACGTTCAAGGCGCGCTTCGAGGACGAAAGCGGCAAGTCGGCGACCAACCCCGAAGAACTGATCGCGGCGGCGCATGCGAGCTGCTTCACCATGCAGCTGTCGCACTTCCTCGCCGAGGCTGGCCACCCTGCCGCGAAGCTGACGACGGACGCTGAAGTGACGATCGGGCCGGTCGAGGGCAAGGGCAACACGATCTCGAAGAGCGCGCTGACACTGCGCGGAAAAGTGCCCGGCATAACCGACGCCCAGTTCATCGAGCTCGCGAACAAGGCCAAGGCGGGCTGCCCGGTCTCGCGCGCGCTCGGCGCCATCGAGATCACGCTGGATGCGAAGCTCGAGGCCTAATCGCCTGAGATTACGCCATAGCTCTCGCCCTCGGCGATCGGCACGATCACGTGCCGGACGCCGTAGGCAAGGCTGTCCAGGGTGCGCGTTTCGCCGAAGGGCCAATTGTCCTCGATAACGAAGAGGACGTACTGATCTCCCATCATCAGCCGGTTCACCGCCTGCACGACGCCCGGCGCGAGCGCGTCCTTCTGCACGACGAGATAGCTTTCACCGCCCCGCGTGTCCCAACGGCCCGGGCCGTCGAAGATGTCGGCGTCCGTATCGACCGGCGGGGCAAGCGGATCATGCGCAACGAGGCAGAGGTTCTGCGAAACCCTGGCCTGCGCGATGATCCACGCATCGAGCCATTCATTGGCGTTGCCGGTCTTCATGACCTTGTTCGCTGAGTCTGACAGGATCTGCGCAGCGGGCGTGTCGGCAGGCGCCAGCGCCCAGGCCTCCGGCTTCACCCAGCCCCGCCGGCATATGCAACGGCCGAGCTCTCCTGAAGACCAGAGCAGGTCCTGCACGTACCCCATGAGATTCTCCGGGGCAGGAATTCGGGCAAGCGCACTCAAGAACCACTCCTACCGGCGCTCCACGAAGAGCGGCATGCCTCCTTCGGGCCGAAGCGTGATCCGGATATTCGGTTCTACCTTGTGAGCAACATTCGGGTGGAAGCGCAAGCTGCGCACCAAAGTCGCAAGTATCGCAACTGCTTCCATGTAGGCGAATTTCATTCCGATGCAGATACGAGGTCCCGCGCCGAAGGGCATGTAGGCGAACCGGTGGCGGCCTTCGGAGCGCGTCTCGGAAAAACGGTCAGGATCGAAGCGCTCGGGATTGTCCCAGAGCAGCCTGTGACGATGCATGATGTAGACGAGCGCGAAGGCCAGATCGCCCTTCTTCACTTTCGCATCGCCAAGGTCGATGTCGGAGGATGCGATACGGTCGATGATCGACACGGGCGGATAAAGCCTCATCGCTTCCTTGATCACCTGCTCGTGGAAAACGAGATCGTCGAGCATGGCCGCATCGATCGGCTTGTCGCCGCAGACCTCCTGCACTTCGCGCAGCAGCCGGTCCTGCACGTCAGGCGCGTTGGCAATGAGATAGAGCGCGTAGGTCAAGGCCAGCGCGGTCGTCTCATGGCCCGCGCCGATGAAGGTGACGACATTGTCGCGCAGTTCAACGTCGGAAAGCCCCCTGCCTGTTTCCGGATCGCGCGCGGCGAGCAGCAGGCCAAGCAGATCCTTGCGTTCTTCACCAGAAGCGCGGCGGCGCTCGATGGCGCTGACGGCCGACGCCTTCAGATCGACCGCCGCGCGCCTGCCCTTCGCGCCCCATGGCCGCCAGATCCAGCCCGGCGCGCCAAACATGTCGAGCATGTCCGGATGGCCCATCGTCTCGATGTAGTCACTGACGATTGTCGCCATGCGGTCATAGCCGAAGCTCGGATCTGCGCCGCCGAGGATCGTCTCGACGATAACATCGAGCGTAGCGTGCTGCATCTCGCCCATGACGTCGACCGTCTGTCCCGCCGGAACCGCCTTGATGCGCTCCACGGTGGTTTGCGCCGATTCGACGAAGGCCGGCACGAGCGCTCGCAGGGCATCGATCCGGAACGCCGGCGAGGCTGCGCGACGCTGGAACTTCCAGTGCTCGCCCTCCGCTGTCAGCATGCCGTCGCCGACTGCGGGCCCCACAAGCTTCTTCTGGAAGGGCGATTTCCGGAACACGTCCGTATGGTCGAGGAAGACCGCCTTCATGTGCTCGGGCTTGCGGAAATAGTGGAAGGTGCGGCCCAGCCACCTCACCCCGTGATACGGGTTCTCGTACATCGCCCGCGGCCAGACATAGAGCGGGTTGTCGATCATCTGCAGCAGGCCGCGAACGAGCGGCAGCGGCTTTTCGGGCGGGATCACCGTCTGCGGGATGAAGGCGGCGCTGTCGGCAAGGGTGTCGGCCACGGTGTTACGCCTTCAGCGCCTGTTCGATGTCGGCAATCAGATCGTCCGGGTTCTCGATGCCGATGGAGAGCCGGATCAGGCTTTCGGTGATGCCGAGACGCTCGCGCTCCGGAGGCGGCACGTCGGAATGGGTCATGGCGGCGGGATGCGAGGCGAGCGTTTCGGTGCCGCCAAGGCTCACCGCCAGCTTGATCACCTGCAGCCTGTTGAGGAAAGCGAAGGCCTCCTTCTCGCCGCCATCGATCTCGAACGAGAAGGTCGAGCCGGCGGTGACGCACTGCTTTTCGTAGAGCGCGCGATCCGGGTGATCCTTCGGCAGGAAGTCGAGATACCAGACCGATTTCACGCGCGGATGCTTCTGGAGATAGGCTGCGACCTTCCGTGCGCCGAGTTCTGCGGCGTCCATCCGCACTTTGAGCGTCTCGAGCGAACGCAGCAGCAGCCAGGCCGTGTGCGGGTCGGTCATCGTGCCAAGGATGGTGCGGAACACCGCAACCTGGCTGACCCAGCTCGCATCCCCCGCGACCGCGCCGGCGATCAGGTCCGAATGGCCGCCGACATATTTTGTGAGCGAGGTGACGCTGAGGTCGGCGCCGAGCTGCAGAGGTTTCTGCCAGATCGGGCCGAGGAAGGTGTTGTCGACGATGACGGGCGGACGGCCCTTGTCCGTCTTCATGTCCTCGGAGATCGACCGGGCGAGGCCAATATCGACCAGCCCGTTGGTCGGGTTGGCCGGTGTTTCAACATAGATCGCGCCAACCCGGCCGCCAGAACGCGTCGCCTTGGCAGCTGCGGCCAGGGCGGCTTCCCGCAGGCCGGTTTCCCCGGCCTCGGCCATGAAGCCGACGCCCTTCACCCCGAACTGGGGGAGGATGTTGTGAACGAGGAATTCCGTGCCGCCATAGACGGGCTCGGAGAACACGAAGCTGTCCCCGGGGCGCAGGAAGGTCATCAATGCTGTGGATATCGCAGCCATGCCAGAGGCGAAGGCCAGCGCCTTCTCCGCGCCATCCCACACGGCGAGCCTGTCTTCCAGCACTTCGAGGTTGGGGTTGTTGATGCGCGAATAGATGAGGTGCATCTCCTCATCGCGCAGCTTTTCGCGCAGGCCATAGGCGAGTTCGAATGAGGCCTTTCCCTCTTCCGCGTTGCGGAAAACAAAGGTCGATGTCTGGAACAGGGGCGGTTTCAACGCGCCTTCTGAAAGGCCTGGCGAATAGCCATACCCCATCATCAGTGTTTCAGGAGACAGGCTGCGATCGCCGAGTTTACGCGACCGGTAGGACTTCGGAGCACGTGTCATGCTGCTAGAGATAGGCTGCTTTCCGCCCGCAATAAATCAAATGTTCTGCTGAAGGCTTGCCCTCGCGGCCAGTCTGCGCGTTATCGTCCCACTGAAACGAGGCGCACAAAAATCGTTCGCCTCGGGCTTGAACCCAATTTACCGAGCACGGATGAGGCCTTAGCTCTCATGCCGAGGCGAGGGAGGGCATGTTGGACCGGTCACCGGGATCCGCGAAGGACCATATCGGCTATCACGCCCTCACGCAGGCTGCGGGACTCGCGGTCGTGCGCGCTGCGCTGCAGAAGGTCTCCAAGCTCGGACATCTGCCGGCGGATCATCACTTCTATATTACTTTCCGTACGCGCACGCAGGGCGTGCAGATGGCAGACTACCTCAAGGACCGCTTCCCGGAAGAGATGACGATCGTCGTCCAGCACCAGTACTGGGAATTCGAGGTGCACGAGGATCGCTTCGAGATCATCCTCAAATTCGCCGGCGTGCCGCAGCACATCCGCGTGCCGTTCATCGCCGTTAGCCGCTTCTTCGATCCGTCGGTGAATTTCGGCATCCAGTTCGACGCGAGCGACGCAGCTGCGCGTGAGTTCGCCGAGATGAACGCCCTGCCGGAGACGGCCGCCGGCGCAGCGCCAACTGCGCCCCAGGCACAACCGCAGGAAGGCGATGCGGCGCCGGGCACGGTCGTCCAGCTCGACGCATTCCGCCGCAAGTGAGTTCCGGCGACACGCCAGCCGAACCGCCGCGCCTTTCCGACGAGGAAATGCTGGCGCGGTTCAACAATTCCAAGAAACGTCCGCCCTGCTCGGACACTGTCGGCATGAAGCTCACGCATGTCGACCAGGCGAAAATGAAGGCGCGCTACGAGTTCGAGGCCAAGCCGGAATTCGCCAATCCGACGGGCGCCATACAGGGCGGCTTCATCTGCGCCATGCTGGACGAGGCGACGAGCGCCACCGCCATCATCGTCTCCAACGTGACGATGAATGCGCCGACGCTTGAGATGAAGGTGTCCTTCCTGCGCCCGCTGTTCGTCGGCAAGGCAACGGCTGAGGCGCGCGTTCTCAAATGGGGCAAGTCGACCTGCTTCATCGAGGCGGACCTGTTCAACCCCGCCGGCGAACTCGTTGCAAAGGCCAGTGCAACGCAGGCTCCCAAGCCATTCAAGCGCTTCTAGCGTTGACTTGTCCCTCCCGCAGCGGGAGTGAGACCGGGTGACCGACGCATTGGAAATCTGTCAGTCGTACCTCGGCGTCGCGCCATGGATGGACCCGCTTGCCGCGCGCCTGCCAGGGCTGCAACCCGTCGCGCCAGGCGAATGGTTGCAGCGGGACGACGCTTTCGACGGGCAGATGGCCTATCGCGATCGCCTGCTAAAGGAGCGGCGGGTCGACGTGCTGGCCGCTGAGCCGGGACCGGATCAGGCGGAGCATGACCTTCTGGCGGCGGTGCTGAGTGAGATCGCGCACGATCCTGGCTATTTCCGCATGCACGATGTCGTCATCCGGCCGGATGGCGTGTCCGTCGCGCTGACGGCCGACCGGCCACTGTTGACCGCCGCGCGGCTGGTGCAGGAGGATTTCCTGCTGATGCAGCCGGTCAACGAGGAATACACCCTGACATCAGGCGTACTGTGTTTCCCCGCGAGCTGGACACTGGCGCAGAAACACCGGCGCGGGATGACGGGAATCCACCAGCCGGTCGATCGGTACGACGCGAATATCGGCAGGCGTGTCGATCGCGTGTTCGCCATGCTGCAACCGGACCAGGCCGTCTGGCGCGCCAACCTGCTCTGCTACAATGATCCCAATCTCTTCCAGCCGAGGCTCGAGCATGAGCGACGGCCCTTCGACCGGTCGAAACCGACCTGGGTGCGCGTCGAGCGCCAGACGCTGCGCCGCCTCGGCGACACGCGCGCGATCGTGTTTGCCATCCACACCTGGCTGACGCCGCTGGATCGCCTGACGCCCGAACAGGCCGCGACGTTGCCAGAGGTGGTGCGCAATGGCGGCAGCATGGGCGAAACCAACTGATGGCGCGCAAGGGGCACATCCTGCCCGATCGTCTCGCGCCTGATCTCAAGGCCTGGTTCGTGGGCACTGCCGCCGGTCCGCGATCAGCTGCGGTCGGCGCCTATTATGCGCATCCCGGCAACCGGTTCTGGCGCGCGCTTCACGAGGCGCGGATCACGCCACGCCTGTTCGCGCCGGAGGAGTATCCGCTGATGCTCGATCTCGACATCGGCCTCACCGATTTCTGCAAGGTGAGCTGGGGCGTCGACAGCCAGATCGACCGCGCGCATTTCGATGTCGCGAGCTTTACCCGGAAGGTGAAGCGGCTTCGCCCGAAAGCGCTCGCCTTCACCAGCAAGACAGCCGCCGGCCTGTGGCTCGGCAAGCCGACCGGGCGGATCAGGCCGGGGCGGCAGGATGACGCTGCGTCGGACCAGCCGGCGGTTTTCGTGCTTCCCTCTCCGTCGGGGCTCGCAACGTCATACTGGTCTATTGCCCCCTGGCGCGAGGTCGCGGCGTTCATTCGCAACGCCTGACCTTCAAAAAGACACGCTGCGCGATACAATCGCCGGGCGATATCCAAAGGGGAGCGGGCGCATGAAGCGTCTGGACGCATCAGCCGGGGACGAGACGCGCGAAAGAGGCAGCCTCGACCGCGCGACGATCGTGGCGACGGCGCTGAGCCTGCTTGATGAGGTTGGGGTGGAGGGTCTTTCGACCCGACGCCTCGCTGCTGAGCTCGGCATCAAGAGCGCATCGCTTTACTGGCATTTCAAGGACAAGGACGAACTGCTCAACGAGATGTCGGGCGTGATGTTCGTTGAGTGCCTGCCTGCCCCCAACATCGACGGCGCCGATTTCGACGCGTGGGAATGGCTGGCGGAAGGCGCGCGCGCGATCCGCCGTACGGCCCTGTCGCGGCGCGACGGCGCGCAGGTGATGGCGCGGCCGCGGCCGAGGGTGACAACTGGCCGCTCGCGCTTCGAGGACAATGTGAAGACGCTGATGCGGTCGGGCCTGGCCGACATGGAATCGCGCCTCGCGATGCAGACGCTCCGCCGCTATGCGATCGGGGCGGCCCTGCAGGAACAGTCGAACAAGGGCGCTTCGGCGGCCGTGGGGATTGTCGGTACGGGCGAGGAAGGCTTCGAGTTCGGCCTGCAGGCTTTTGTCGAAGGGCTCAAACAGCGTGTCTTCGAACGTGGCAAGGTTGCCAAAAGCGTGAAGCGGCAGCGGGGCTGATGACCCGGGCGGCTGGCCGTCCTATATTGCTGGCATGATCCGCATGGCCCTCGTCGCTTGCGCCTGTCTTTTCACAGCCCCCGCCCTTGCGCAGGCAAGCGACACGCTTCCGCGCTTCGAGGCGCTGGAAATGCAGCAGCAGATGAACGACCAGCGGCAGCTCGACACGCTCGAAGCCGATCGCCAGCGCGATCTCAACAAGTCCGCACTGCCGAATTCGGGCGTGACGGCGGCCCAGCGTGCGCTGATTGACCAGCAATACGAGGACCAGCGACAAAAGCTGTTGCTGCAGATGCAGAATGAACGCGCTCTGAAGCAGCGCGAACAGGACATCGCCGCGGCCGCCCTGCCCAATACGCACGTCCCGGCCTATTCCAGTGCGGTGGTGACCGATCCTGCGCGTTATATCCTGCCGCCTGCCCCGCCGAACCAGTATTACGCGCGCATCGATGGCCGTTTCGTTCTGGTCGACCGGACATCCGAACTCGTGGTCAGCGTCCTGCCGGTGCAACCGACTGACCCTGTGGCCGATGTTCCGACCGGTCCACGTCCGATGCCGGCGCCGGGTCTCCCGCTCCGCCGGATTGCGCCGACCTCTTCGCTGGTGATCACGAACTATGCCACGCTCGGCCTGCCTGCGCCGCCCGGCGGCCAGTATTATGCGGGCGTCGATGGCGTAACGGTGCTTGTCGATCGCAATACGGAAATGGCCGTAAAACTGGTTCCGCGCTGACGCGGTTTCAGCAAACCCCTTGCAAGGGGGCGCTTCCACCCCCACTCTCATCCCCATCGTCAACTTTGCGAAAGGAGGTGATCCAATGTCAGTCACTATGAGCCGGGGCTTCGCCCTGACAAGCGATCTGTCGTTCGGAGCAGCCTTCGTTCGCAGCATCGCCTGATCGGGCTCGGAACCGCCGCGCGAAGCGCAGCGTGGTTCCTTGAAGCCAGGGGCCTTGCCCCGCTCAAATGACGGGAAGGACCGCCGGTGAAAGCCGCGCGGTCCTTCTTGTTTCTGGTGTTGCGTTGTGACGTATTGCGCCTTCAACCGGGAGGGACAGCATGGCGCGAACGCAATTGTTCGGACGTATCCAGCGCGCAATCGCAAGGGCGCGTGCCGAGCTGCCGGATGCGCCGCCGCCCGCGCCTCGTGCGATTTCGCGACGGTCCGCCCTGATGCTGATGGCGGCCGCCGCGGCTTGCACGCCGAAGGCCAATCCCAATGGTCCGGGGACGCCCGGCGCTGTCGCTATCATCGGCGGCGGCACTTCTGGCCTGGTCATCGCCTGGCGGCTCGCCAATGCGGGGATCGCCTGCGAGATCTTCGAATCGAGCGGGCGCACGGGCGGGCGGATGTACACGCTGCGCAACTTCACGCCGGAGGGACATTTCTGCGAACTCGGCGGCGAACTGGTCGATTCCAACCATGAGGAGCTGATCAAGCTCTGCGGCGAGCTGGGCCTACCGATCCAGCGGTTGCGCCCTGCGGACAGCGGCGCGAGCGACATCTACGATGTCGGCGGCAAGCAGTATCTCGACGGCGACCTGCTCGATCCTGCAGGTTCGACCGGCCCCTTCATTCCGGTCGCCGCGCGCATCGCGGCGGATCAAGCAGCACTGCTGGATGCGGATGGCAATTGGACGCCGCGCGCGCTCGAACTGGATGGTCTACCCCTGTCGAAATACATCGACAGCCTTGCCAGCTCGACCAACCGCTGGGTGATCGACCTCCTGAAGTTGGCCTATCATGGCGAGTACGGCATTCCGGTCGACCAGCAATCTTCGCTCAATCTCGTCGACCTGATCGGAACCGATGAAAAATCCACCTACCAGATGTTCGGCGACAGCGATGAAGCGCACCGCATCCAGGGCGGTTCGGGCACACTGCCGGAAACACTGACAGAACGCCTGTCGGTCGCACCGCTTGCAGAGCGGGTGCGCATCAACCTGCGCCACGAAATGACGAGCATCGCGCATGGCGCGGACGGCTTCACGCTGACGTTCAAGAATGAGGACAAACCGCCCGTCGAGCGGACCTTCACGCGCGTCGTGCTGGCCCTGCCGTTCACGCGGCTGCGGGAAGTGAAAGGCGTCGGCGGTCTTGGCCTGTCAGCCGAGAAAATGAAGGCCATCAACGAGCTCGGCTATGGCGTGAACTCGAAGCTGATGGTCGGCACGTCGTCGCGGCCTTGGACGCAGCAGTTGCTGGGCATCAACTCGCCGCTGACAGGGACAGTCTATTCCGATCGTGGCTTCCAGATCATCTGGGACACCAGCGCCGGACAGGATGGCACGGGCGGCGTCATTACCAACTTCATCACCGGCGCGCCGGCGAAAACGGACGAGACGTCGGTGCTGACGACGCTGGAGGCCAGCATCAAATCATTCTCGCCTGACCTGTCAGCTGCGCTGACGCCGAAAGTGCGGGCGAGCTTCTTCTGGCCGCTGCATCCCCACACCAAGGCGAGTTATTCGGGCGCGCTGGCCGGACAGTACACCAGCTATTTCGAGACCGCCGCGAAGCCAGAGCTCAACAACAACCTGTTCTTCGCGGGCGAACATACCAGCTCGAAGAGCATGGGCTTCATGAATGGGGCGGTGGAAGCCGGCGAACGGGCGGCAAAAGAGATCCTTGCTGCAGGTTAGGAAATTGACGGGAACAGCTTGGCGTTCTGGGGGTTAGGTCCTCGTCACGAGGAACCCAGCCATGAACGCCATGCTTCTCGGCGCTGCCAGCCTTGGCGCGCTCATCACCCTCTTTACCCACGAGCCCGCCAATATCGACGCCGCGAAAGCTGCAGCCGACGACGCTGAAGTGGCCCGCTTGATGGAAGCGACGCCGGATGAAGGATCGATGGAAGATGTCACACTCGTCGACCCGAAGACGGGGGAGACGACGACGGTCCAGACGCTCTCGTTCAAGGGCTAATTCAAGGGCTAGGTTCGGCGATTGTGCGCTGGTGCGGGAGGTGGGGGTCGAACCCACAAATCCGTAAGGACGGTGGATTTTGAGTCCACTGCGTCTGCCAATTCCGCCACTCCCGCGAGCGCGAAGGAGCGGTGTTAGCGCAGCAAATTGTCGAGAGGAAGGCCCGATGGCTTAGAGGGCGATCGGGCCGGTGGCGGCGACGTGCAGGGTGACGTAGGCGCCAAAGAAGACGCACAGGAACCAGTGCGGCGCGACGCGCAGCGACACGGCGTGAATGCGGCGGAGGGTGCGCATGGGACGACCCCGACAACTCTGAACAGGCGCCAGACCATCCGGCGCGTGATGAGGATCCTCGGCGAAGATCGCAAACATCCGGTTCACGGAATGCAGAAATTTCGATCGAATTTCCCCGAATCCGGCCGCGATACCTAGTGAATCATCGCTGCGACAACAAAGCCGCCTACCAGGATGACCACGAAAAGCAGCATGAAGAGGCCGATGCGCTTCTCGATGATCGGAGCCAGCGTGGGCCCGAAGGTCTTGAACAGCCAGGCCACCAGGAAGAAGCGGATGGCGCGGGTGACGAGGCAGGCTGCAATGAAGATCGGCAGGTTGAACGCCATCGCGCCTGACACGATGGTGACAAGCTTGAAAGGGATGGGTGTCACGCCCTTGAGGAAGATGATCCAGACGCCCGCGGCAGCGTAGGAGGCGCGGAGCTCCTCTTCCTTCCCGCCATAACCGAAGAAGCCGATGATCTGCGAGCCGACCGCCTCCCACAGATAGTAACCAATCGCATACCCAAGCAGCGCGCCGAACACCGAGGCGATGGTGCAGCCAAAGGCGTAGCGCCATGACCGCTCCGGCCGGGCGAAGCACATCGGGGCCAGCATGACGTCTGGCGGGATGGGGAAGAACGAGCTCTCGGCGAACGAAACGGCCCAAAGCGCGGGCTCGGCGTGCTTGCCGCCAGCGAGCTTGATAACCCAGTTGTAGAGCGCCCCGAGCGGGCCCTTCGCCTTGGGCGTGTGCGGGGCGGCGGCGGAGGCCTCGGCTGCCGTGGATGCGTCAGTCATGGAAGGGCTGTTCCCGCACTGCACAATGGTTGCTGCTGTGCGCTTAGCACGCAGCGGGCCGGATGAAACCTGAACAAGACGCCACGATACAACCCGTTGTTTCAACGTTACGTCAACGGCACTGCCGTTTGGTCGCATTGTCGCCCCCCTGCCCCCGGATAACGTCGAGTTATGGGCAAGCTGCCGATCGATCGCGTGAGATGGCCGCTGGCGGCGCTTCTTGCGTCGGCAGCCGTGCTGGGCGCGGCCTTTATCGTCTTCGAATACCTGCTGAACCTCGCGCCCTGCCAGATGTGCTGGTGGCAGCGTTACGTCTACTTCGCCGCGGGCGGGATCGCCCTCGTCGCCATCGTGTTCAACTGGCGCGGCGCGGGCACGCGGACAATGACCGCGTTCTCGATCCTGTTGGGCCTGACCTTCCTCGTGGGGACGTTCCTCGGCGGATGGCACGCGCTATTCGAATGGGGCCTCGCGCCTGGACCGCAGGGATGCGAGGCGGTCGGCACGACGGGCATCCCCGAAGGCGCGAAGCTCTCCGATCTACTTTCCAAGCCGCAAGCGATCGTCTCGTGCAAGGATGCGATGTGGCGCCTGCCGAACGCGCCATGGGGCCTCTCCATGGCGGGCTGGAATTTCCTGATCTCGATCGTGCTGGCGGGGCTGAGCTTCTATGCCGCGACACAGCCGCCGGTGCGCGCCGACACTGCCAACGAGCCGGTGCAGCCGTGAGCCTCTCCTCGAACCGCCGCCAGGAAATGCTGCGCGTCGATCATGCGGGCGAGTATGGCGCGGTTGCGATCTATCGCGGACAGCTCGCCGTGTTCGAGCGGCAGCAGGGGCGCGAGCGCATCACCGAACAGCTGAAGGAGATGGCGGCGCAGGAAGAGGAACACCTCGACGCGTTCGACAAGCTTCTCAACGCCGGCAATGTGCGGCCGACGGCGCTGTCGCCCGTGTGGAATGCGGCGGGCTTTGCGCTGGGGGCTGCAACCGCCCTGCTCGGCGAGAAAGCCGCGCATGCGTGCACCGAGGCGGTCGAGACCGTGATCGAGGAGCATTACGGCGACCAGGTCACCGAGCTTGAAGCGGCCGGCGAGAACGAACTGGCGGCGAGGATGGCGAAATTCCAGGCCGAGGAAGTGGCGCACAAGGAACTGGCCGCGTCCGAAGGCGCAGCGCAGGCGCCGGCATATCCGATCCTTTCGGCGCTGATACGTACCGGATGCCGCATCGCGATCCGGATCAGCGAGAAGATCTAAGCGCTGAGAGGCTTGGCCTACTCCGCGGCGCGGGCGGCGGCTTTCTTGGCGGCCTTCAACACGGCTGCTCGTGCTTCGACCTGGGCGACGATGCGGTCGATCATGTCGGCGTTGGAGACTTTGTGGTCGGGCTTGCCGGCGACGTACATCATGCCGGCGTCCTTGCCGCCGCCGGTGAAACCGAGGTCGGTCATGGCGGCTTCTCCCGGGCCGTTGACGACGCAACCGATGATCGAGAGCGAAATCGGTTCGGAGATGTGGGCGAGGCGCTGTTCGAGCGTCTCGACGGTGCGGATGACGTCAAAGCCCTGACGGGCGCAACTCGGGCACGCGATGATGTTGACGCCGCGTGTGCGCAGGTTGAGCGATTTCAGGATCTCGAAGCCGGCCTTGATCTCCTCGACGGGTTCGGCCGAGAGCGAGACGCGGATGGTGTCGCCGATGCCGGCCCAGAGCAGCGAGCCGATGCCGATCGCGGATTTGACGGTTCCAGTACGAAGACCGCCCGCCTCGGTGACGCCGAGATGCAGCGGCGCATCGGTGGCTTCGGCGAGCTGGTGGTAGGCGGCGACAGTGAGAAAGGGATCGGACGCCTTCACCGAAATCTTGTATTCGCGGAAGTCGTGGTCATCGAGAATTTTCGCGTGGTCGAGCGCACTCTCGACCATCGCCTCGGGGCATGGCTCGCCATATTTTTCCAGAAGATGGCGCTCCAGCGAGCCGCCATTGACGCCGATGCGCATCGAACAGCCGTAGTCTTTTGCGGCCTGGATGACTTCCTTGACGCGCGCAGGCGAGCCGATGTTGCCGGGATTGATGCGAAGGCAGGCGGCGCCGGCCTTGGCGGCCTCGATGCCGCGTTTGTAGTGGAAGTGGATGTCGGCAACGATCGGGACTTTCGCAGCCTTGCAGATCTCGGGCATGGCGGCGGTGGAGTCTTCATCGGGGCATGAGACGCGGACGATGTCTGCCCCCGCCTCTTCGAGGCCGCGGATCTGGTCGATGGTGGCTTTGGCGTCAGACGTCGGCGTATTGGTCATCGACTGGACGGTGATCGGGGCGTCGCCGCCGACCTCGACATTGCCGACGCGGATCTTGCGCGAGTGCCGCCGCGTGATCGTTCGCCAGGGGCGGATATGATTGATGTCGTGGCTCATGGTGTCGCCGCTCGTCAGCCGTCAGTCAGCATTTGGCGCTTTTGGGATGCGCCGTAAAGGCAACGGCCGCACGACGGAAGGTCGCGCGGCCGTTGAATGTTCATCGAAAGACCCGTGTTTACTGGTCGGGATAGGCAGCCAGGGCCGGATCGCGCGCAGGCGGCGGCGTCTGGACCTGCTGTTGCTGGGCCGGGGCCTGCGTCGTGGCGGGCGGCGGCGTTGCAACCGGGGGCTTGGGCTTCGGTTTGGCCGGCGCCGGGTTGGCGCGCGGGGCCGTGGGAGCTGTTGTCGTGGAGGGCGCGGCCGTGTTCGAGGGATAGGCCGCGGCGGCCGGATCCGGCGTTTCGACGGCGGCGTTCGGGTCGATCACCGGCTCGGTGACAAGCGGGGCGCGTTGGGCGGCAAGGTCGATGCTCTGCGAATAGACCGGGCCGCCTTCTGACAGAGGGCCGAGCGACTGGTCGCCGAGGCGCCATTCGAAGGCCGAACCGTCGCTGACCGAAACGGTCCACTGGGCGCCGACACGAACCGGATAGCTCTCGCCAGCGACGAAGTCGCGATGGACGTACTTGTCGCCCTTGGCCGAACGGACTTCGACCGAACCGGAGCGCAGCGCGACGAGGCGCAGGCGCTGGCCAATGGCAGCGGTTGGATCAGCAGCGCCGTCAGCGGCGGCAACGCCGGCCGTCGCGGCGGGCTCGCCGGCAACCAGGGGCTGCTTGTCGCCGTTGGACAGGAACACGAACACACCGCCGGCGACGAGCGCCACGATCAGGATGCCGAGGACGGGCACCGCGACCGGCAGCTTGCGGGCCTTGGATGAAGCAGGCGGAGCGATTTCCTGCTTCTCGGGATCCTTGAGGATCGCGCACTCGGACAGGTAGCGGTCGAGCGTGGTCTGCTCGTCCATGCCGAGGAAGCGGGCGTAGCTCTTGATGTAGCCCTTCGCATAGACGGGGGCGCCGAGAAGGTTCGGCGTCATGTCTTCGATTGCGCGGAGATGCGAGAGGTGGACGCGGGTCTCCTTCGAGACCTGGTCGAGCGAGTAGCCGGCGTTCTCGCGCGCGGCGCGCATCACGGCGCCGATGCGGAGGTGGGGACCGTCGACCGGAGCGGCGGCGGCGAATTCGAAATCGTTGTCGCTCACCACGCGGAGGTGCGGGGCGTTGCGGCGCGTGTTGCGCGCATCAGCTTCGGATGTCTGGTTCTCAGAGTTTCCGGCCTCGGCTGCGCCGGCGGCTGGAACCGTTTCATCGGTAGGCTGGGTGGGGTTGGTGTCGTCTTTGGCCACGCCGCTCATTTTACTGTCCGAAACGGAAGGGCAAAGTCCCTGTGGACTTACCGTTCCGCCTTACGCCCACCGCCCTAACAAGTGATTACGAAGTTAAGGTGGCGGCACTGGGGCCACAACGTTAATCTTCCTAAATCTTCACGCCGAACTCAGCTGCCGCGGCCATCATTGTGGCGCGCAGGGACTGTTCCCCGGCGTCCATGGCTGCTTGCACGCGGGGCGCCAGCTTCGAGACGTCGACGGAACGAACCAGCAGCTTCACCGGGGCGATCCGGGAGGCCTGCATGGAGAGCTTGCGATAACCCAGAGCAATCAGGGCCAGCGCCTCCAGGGGACGGCCTGCCGCCTCGCCGCAGATGGTTATCGGCAGGCTGGCCTCGTCGGCCCGCTGGCGCATGCGCTGGAGGAGCCGCATGGCGGGGCGCGACAGGATGTCATAACGGCCCGAAAGACGGGCATTGTCCCGGTCCGAGGCGAAAAAGAACTGCATCAGGTCGTTAGTGCCGACCGACAGGAAGTCGGCCTTGCCCTTGAGCTGGTCGATCGAAAAGGCCAGCGAGGGGGTCTCGACCATGGCGCCAACCTGCAGCCGGTTGGGCAGGTCGCGGCCGAACTTGATGGCCCATTCCATTTCACTGTCGAGAAGACGGCGGGCAGCCTCGAACTCCTCCACGGTGGTCACCATGGGGAACATCAGGCGGAGCGTCCTGCCGCGGGAGGCGCGGATGAGGGCGCGGAGCTGGCGGCGGAAGAAGAACGGGTGGTCGAGCGCCATGCGCAGGGCGCGCCAGCCCAGCGCCGGGTTCTCCTCCCGCTCCCGCCTGCCCATGAAGGGGGCGATCTTGTCGCCGCCAAGGTCGATGGTGCGGAAGGTGACGGGACGGTCGCCTGCCCGCTCGATGACCGACTTGTAGAAGGTCGCCTGCTCGTCGAGGCCGGGCATCGTTTCGGACGCCATGAACTGGAATTCGGTGCGGAACAGGCCGACGCCCTTGGCGCCGACCTCGTCGAGATGGTCGAGGTCGAAGGAGAGACCGGCATTGATGTAGAGATCGACTTCCGTCCCATCCGTGGTGGTGGCGGGCTTGTCACGCAGCAGGGAGAGCTCGGCCTGTTTCTGGCCAGCCAGCGCCATGCGGGCCTGGAAGTTGGTGACCAGCTCGGCTTCGGGGCGGATGTGGATCGACCCGTTCTCGCCATCGACGATCATCAGATCGCCCTGCTCCGCCGCGTGTAACGAGGCCGGCGAGGCCGCCGACGGCCGGAACGCCGATGGCGCGGGCAACGATGGCGGCGTGGGAGCCGGCGCCGGCTTCCTCCAGCACGATCGCGGCGAGGCCGCTATCGCGGTATTCCAGCAGTTCGGCCGGGCCGATGCGGCTGGCGACAAGGACGGCGCCTTCGGGCGCTTCGCGGCCGCCATCATCACCATTAAGCGTGCGCAGGAGGCGGTTCTCGAGGTCTTCGAGGTCGTGCAGGCGTTCGCGGACGAGGCTGTCACGGGCGCTTTCGATGCGGGCGCGGTGTTCGCGGCGGACGCGGTCGACGGCGGCAGCGGCGGAAAGGCCCTGCCGGACGGCCTCGACCAGACGCGCTTCCCAGCTCGGGTCGTGGGCGAAGAGGCGGTAAGTCTCGAGCACGTCGCGGCTTTCGCCGAACAGGACCGGGCCGGCGCGGGTGAGCATGGCGTCGATCGAGGCGCGCAGCGCTTCGAGCGCATCGTTGAGACGGCGCTCTTCCTCTTCCGGATCGGCGGCGAACAGCTGGGTGGGCGGAACGACGGGATCGTAGAGATGGACGCGCCCAGTCGCGAGGCCTTCATTGAGCGTGCGGCCGTGTAGCTCGACCGGGCGGACCTGGCGCAGGCCGGCGCTGAGCGTGTCGGCGGCGGCGGCGACCAGTTCGGCCAGCACCATGGCGACGGTCTGGAGAGCTTCGGCTTCTTCATCGTCATACGCGCGTTCTGTGCGGTTCTGGACGACGAGCACGCCGAGGACGCGGCCCCCACGCAGGATCGGCACGCCGAGGAAGGAATGGAACGGGTCTTCGCCGGTTTCGGGCCGGTAGGAGAAGCGCGGGTGCGAGAAGGCGTCCGTCAGGCGCAGCGGCCGGGCCGTCGCCGAGACGAGGCCCACGAGACCTTCGTTCTCCTTCATGCGTGTGCGGCCGACGGCTTCGGGCCTGAGGCCGCGGGTCGCCATCAGGAGAAGGCTTTCATCCTCGGTCTTGAGATAGATCGAGCAGACGTCCGCCACCATCGTGTTGGCGATGAGTTCCACGACCCGGTCGAGGCGCTTGGGGTCCTGGGCCTGGTTGGCCATGAGGGCGCGCAGGCGGGAGAGCAAAAGCTTTGCGCCCGCGTCCCCGCCTCCCGGCGGGCGCGGCGGCGATCCGCCCTTTGTCTCCTGGTTTGCCGCGTTCGCTCACGAGCTTCCCAACTGCTTCTGACCAGCGCTTTAGCGGATAACGCAGCGTCCGTCATTCCATGCGCGGAATACCGGAAAAATAGTTCTGCTGAAGCGCTTTAGGCAGGGGTGATTTGAGTATTCCGGTGAGTACGCCCTGCATCGTTCGACGGGCGTGTTAACAGCCTCAGTCCGCGTCCAGCCCATACGCCGTGTGCAGGGCGCGGACGGCGAGTTCGGTGTAACTCGCATCGATCAGGACGGAGATCTTGATCTCGGAGGTCGAGATGACCTGGATGTTGATGCCTTTGGACGAGAGCGCCTGGAACATCGTCTTGGCGACGCCTGCATGGCTGCGCATGCCGACGCCGATGACAGAAACCTTCGCAACGTTGCGGTCGATGCCGAGGCTCTCATAGCCGACGCTGCCGTTGAGCTTCTCGAGCACTGCCTTGGCGTGAGCGGCGTCGCGATCCGGGCAGGTGAAGACCATGTTCTGGCGGCCTTCCGTCTTGGCGGAGGCCTGCACGATCATGTCGACGTTGACGCCGGCGTCGGCGAGCGCGCTGAAGATGGTGGCGGCGACGCCGGGATGGTCTTCCACGCCGATCAGGGTGAACTTGGCTTCGTCCCGCGAATAAGCGACGCCGCTGACAACCTGCTTTTCCACGATCTGTTCCTCATCGCACACGAGCGTACCGGTATTGGGCGAAGGCACGGGGCCTTCGAATGAAGAGAGCACGCGCACGGGCACGCGATGGTTCATCGCAAGCTCGACCGAGCGTGTCTGGAGGACTTTTGCTCCGAGGGAAGCGAGCTCCAGCATCTCCTCGTAGGAAATCTTTTCAAGACGGCGCGCCTTCGGCGTGATGCGCGGGTCCGTCGTGTAGACGCCGTCGACATCGGTGTAGATGTCACACAGCGAAGCTTTCAGCGCAGCGGCGACGGCGACCGCCGAAGTGTCGGAGCCGCCACGGCCGAGCGTCGAGACGCGGCCGTTCTCATCGACGCCCTGGAAGCCGGCGACCACGGCGATCTCGCCGCTATCGACCGAACGCAGGAAGTCCGGGTTGTCGCAACCCATGATGCGCGCCTTGCCATGCGCTTCGTCGGTCTTGAGTTTCAGCTGCCAGCCGAGCCAGGAACGCGCCTTGAGACCCTTGCGGCGGAGCGCGAGCGCCAGAAGCCCGCAGGTGACTTGCTCGCCGCTGGCGACCACGACGTCGTATTCGTCGTCATAGTCCGTGCCGTGAAGATCGGGACCTGCGGCGCCGCGCGTCCATTCGACGAGCTGGTTGGTCGTGCCCGACATGGCGGAGACGACGACGGCGATGGCGCGGGTCTCGGCGCGGCGCGCGGCGACGATGTCAGCCACGTGCGCGATGCGCTCGAGGTTCGCAACCGAAGTCCCGCCGAATTTCAGCACCAGGCGATTCATGTACGCGGCTTCCAGCCCTGCTAATTCCGTCAACTGGCAGGCGATCGAGGGACCTTCTCCAGAGCCATTCCGGAGGAGCCGCATTGACCTCCCACCCCCGGCGAACGACATCTGTCTGAAGGCCGGGACCAGTCGGCTGACGCAATAAGCGAAGTTACCCAATGGGCAAGACCCTTGTTCGCGACGAGACCATACCGGAGGCGCCGAGCGTCGATCCGGCGGAAATCGACAAGTTCCGGGCAATGGCTGCGGACTGGTGGTCGCCGACGGGGAAGTTCGCCCCTCTCCACAAGTTCAACCCGGTAAGGCTGACCTTCATCCGCGATACGGCGGTGGCCCATTTCGGGCTGGAAGGGGACAGCCGGAGGCCGCTGGAAGGGCTGCGACTGCTCGACGCGGGCTGCGGCGGCGGGCTGGTGACCGAGCCAATGGCCCGGCTGGGAGCGCATGCCCTCGGCGTTGACGCGGGCGACAAGAACATCAAGGCAGCGATGGTTCACGCCGACCAGGTGCATGTGGACGTCGACTACCGGGTGGGGACGGTCGAGGGGCTGATCCATGGCGGCGAGCCGAAGTTCGACATCGTGCTGGCGCTGGAAGTGGTGGAGCACGTGGCGGACCCGGCGCAGTTCCTCGCCGATTGCGCGAGCCTCGTCGCGCCGGGCGGCCTGATGATCATGGCGACGCTTAACCGTACTGCAAAGGCGTTCGCGCTTGCGGTGGTGGGGGCCGAGCACGTGCTGCGCTGGCTGCCGCCGGGGACGCACGAGTGGAGCAAGTTCGTTACGCCGGAGGAAGGACGCGCCGCGATGACCGGCGCCGGTCTTGCTGTGCGGGAGGCTGTCGGCGTCTCATTCTCGCCGCTATCGGGCCGCTGGAGTTTAACCAAGGATGCCTCCGTCAACTACATGCTTGTCGGAGAACGCTCCAAGGAGTGATGGGCCAAGGACTGACGGGAGACGGATGCCGGAGAACGGCCGCATCTTCATCGACGACCTCGAGGGTGTGCCCGCCGCGCCGCAAGCGCCCCTGCCCGGTCCCGTCATGCCGGAATTCAGCCAGCGCGAAGACTGGCTGAGGCGTCGCAATCTCGCGCCCACGCAGATCGAATTCGACGACGAAGATCCCTACAGCACTGCCTATACGCGCTTCGACGTCGAGGAGACGGCGGGGACGATCCTGCATTACTGGTTCGGATATGCCGCCGAGCGGCCGGCCGCGATGGCGGACCGCATGACCTTGTGGTTCGGCGGCGGGTTCGAGCTGGACCGCATCATCGCCAACCGCTTTTCCAATGTCGTCGCGAAGCTGGCGTCGGGCGCAGCCTATCGCTGGGCCGAGAGCAGCATTCATGAGCGGCTTGCGGCGGTGGTCGCGCTCGACCAGTTCAGCCGCAACATCTTTCGCGGCACGGCGGCGGCGTTCGAGAACGACGAGATCGCGCTCGAGCTTGCGCGCGATGCTATTGCGACGGGCGGGGACCTGAAACTGAAGCCGGTGGAGCGTTGGTTCCTCTACATGCCGTTCGAGCATTCGGAATCGTCGACGGACCAGCGGCGAAGCGTCGAGAGCTTCACCGCGCTGCTGGAACAGTGCGAGCCGGAGCACAAGGAACAGTTCGCGGCGGCGCTGGATTTCGCGAAGCGCCACGCGAAGGTGATCCAGAAGTTCGGCCGCTTCCCGCATCGCAATGCGATGCTGGGCCGGACGTCGAGCAGCGCCGAGAAGGCCTTCCTGAAGGCGACGCCGGGCGGCTTCTGACGCGCGCGGAAGGCAGGTATTTTCTGATCGCCGCCTCTTGAATACAAAGAAACGATCTCCTTTCTCTGTGGCATCCAAGGGCCCGTGACGTGCGGGCTCATCAGAGACAAGGACCTCCTCCCATGCGCCAGTTCATTCTCGCGACGCTTTGCATCGCGCTTGCCGTTGCCGTGTTCGCGGGGCTCGGCATTGCCGCCCACGGGCCGGACATTGCCTACCAGGCGATGACGACGCCTTAGGCTGTTACGCCTTTCCGATCAGCTTAAGCCATTCGTCCTCGGTGAGGACTTTCACACCGTTCTTCTCGGCGTCGGCCAGTTTCGAGCCGGCGCCGGGGCCGGCGATGACGAGGTCGGTTTTCTTCGAGACGGAGCCGGAGACTTTTGCGCCAAGCGAGGTCGCCTGCGCCTTCGCTTCATCGCGCGTCATCTTCTCGAGCGCGCCGGTGAAGACGACCGTTTTGCCGGCGACAGCTGAGCCCGACGTGTCGGCGATCTTGTAGGGCGCGATCGCGACGTTCTGCACGAGCGCCTTCACGACGTCGCGGTTGTGCTTCTCGGCAAAGAAATCGACGAGGGCTTCGGCGGCGACTTCGCCGAAACCGTTGATGGCGGCGAGTGCGATCAGGTCTTCGCCCGGGCGGCCCTTGGCGGCCGACTGGATTTCGGAACGGAAGGTTTTCCAGTCGGCGTACTCGCTTGCAAGCGCAGCGCGGGATGTCTTGTTGAGGCCGGTGATGCTGCCGAGGGCGGTTTCGAGTTCGCTATCGGCGGTCACCGGCTCCTTCAGCGGAAGCTCGGATGCAGCGGCGAGCAGCTTGTCGCGCGCGCCGGGGCCGACGCCCTCGACTCCTTCGAGACGGCGGTAGGCGTCGTTCGGTCGCTGGGCGGCGGCGTTGGCGGCCATCTCCTGCAGCGCTTCGAATGTGTGGAAGTGGCGAGCCAGAAGCAGCGCGTTCGTCTCGCCGATGTGACGGATGCCGAGTGCGTTGATGAAGCGGTCGAGCGGCTGGGTGCGGGCTTTGTCGATGGCGTCGAAGAGTTTCTTCGCGGAGGTTTCGCCATAGCCCTCCCATTCCTGCAACGGCGGCTTCTCGGCCTGTCTGATCTGCTTCTCGAGCATGAAGATGTGTTGCGGGGCTGTGATGACGCCGGCCTCGAAGAATTCCTCGATCTGCTTCTGGCCGAGCCCTTCGATGTCGAAGCAGCGGCGAGAAACGAAGTGTTTAAGGCGCTCGACTGCCTGTGCGGGGCAGATGAGGCCGCCTGTGCAGCGGCGATCAACCTCGTCCTCGCCATCGCCTCCGCCCCGCACGGCTTCGGAGTTGCAGAACGGGCAGTGCGTGGGGAAGTGATACGTCTTCGCATCCTTCGGGCGCTTCTCCTCGACAACGCGGACGATCTGCGGGATCACGTCGCCGGCACGCTGGACGATGACCCAGTCATTGATCATGACACCGAGGCGCGCGATCTCGTCTTCATTGTGCAGCGTGGCATTGGAGACGACGACGCCGCCGACCGTGACAGGCGCAAGGCGCGCGACGGGCGCGAGCTTGCCCGTGCGGCCGACCTGGATGTCGATGCCGAGGAGTTGCGTCATCGCCTGCTGGGCGGGGAATTTGTGAGCGACAGCCCAGCGCGGAGAGCGGGAGACGAAGCCGAGGCGATCCTGCCAGTCGAGACGGTCGATCTTGTAGACGACGCCGTCAATGTCATAGCCGAGCGAGGCGCGGCGAGCCTCGATGCCGTGATAGACTTTGAGGAGTGCTTCGGCCGAGGTGGCGCGTTTCATATCGGGATTTGTGGGCAGGCCCCATTCCGCGAAGCGTTCGACGGCTTCGGTCTGCGTCTTCGCGAAGGGTTCGGAGACGAAGCCCCAGGTGTAAGCGAAGAAGCGCAGCGGGCGGCCGGCCGTGATGGAGGGATCCTTCTGACGCAGGCTGCCGGCGGCGGCGTTGCGTGGGTTGGCGGGGCGCTTGCGGTTGGCTGCAACCTCGGCCTCCTGGAAGGCCTCGAAATCCTTCATGGTCATGTAGACTTCGCCGCGGATCTCGATGCGGGCGGGATGCTTTTTGCCTTTAAGTCTTTCCGGGATCTGCTTGAGCGTACGAATGTTGGCGGTGACGTCTTCGCCCTCGGCGCCGTCGCCACGCGTGGCGGCGCGGACCAGCACGCCATCCTCATAGAGCAGCGAACATGAGAGGCCGTCGATCTTTGGCTCTGCCGTGACGGCGACTTCCTCGCTGTCCTTGAGGTTGAGGAAGCGGTGGACGCGGGCGAGGAAGTCGCCGACCTCCATGTCCTCGAAGATATTGTCGAGTGACAGCATCGGCTTGAGGTGAGTGACCTTGGCGAATCCGCCCGTAGGCGCGGCGCCGACTTTCTGGCTCGGGCTGTCCTCGCCCTTGAGTTCGGGGAATTTCGCTTCGATGGCGTTGAGGCGGTTGCGGAGCGCGTCATAGGCCGCATCGCTAAGATCTGGCGCGTCTTCCTGGTAGTAAGCGGCGTCGGCAAGGCGGATCCGCTCGGCGAGCGTCTTGTGCTCGGCCTCCGCGGCGGATTTCGTGAGCTTCGCGATCGGTGTTTCAGCCATGCCCGGTTCTATCCGGGGCTCAGACGCCCGCCAACAATCTTCCGGCAGCCGCGCGAGCTTCTTTCGTGACGCTCGCGCCGGCGAGCATGCGGGCGATTTCTTCCTTGCGGGCTTTTGCCCCCAGCATGTCGACCGAGGTGACGGTTTCCCCGCCCGCGTCGGCCTTCGAGACCTTGAGCTGGCGCGAGGCGGCGGCGGCGACCTGTGGAGAATGGGTGATGGCGAGAACCTGCCTGGACTTGCCAAGAAGCGCGAGGCGTTCGCCTATGGCGGCGGCGACGGCCCCGCCGACGCCCATGTCGGCCTCGTCGAACACGAGCGTACCGGCGGGCGAGGCATCCGCGAGGCAGACGCTGACGGCGAGCGCGAAGCGCGCGGTCTCGCCGCCCGAGGCGATGCGGTCGAGCGCACCATAGCCGGCTCCGGCATTGGTCTCGACCTCGAAGGCGACATCGTCCCGGCCGGTAGGACCGGATTCACCGCGCGGCGTGACGGCGACGCGGAACTTCGCCTTCTCGAGCTTTAGCGGTCCGAGTTCGGCGGCGACGGCTTTCGCGAGTTTCTTCGCGGCGGCTTCGCGCTTCGCAGTCAGCTGGCTGGCTGCAGCATCGTAAGCGGCGCCGGCTTTCGCCTCGGCTTCCTGTGCGGCGGAAAGAGCGCCATCGGAATGCTCGATCTCGTCGAGCTGCATACGCAGGCGTTTGCGCAGTGCAGCGAGCTGGTCGGGATCGATATCGTGCTTGCGGGCGGCGGCGCGCAGGGCGAACAGGCGGGTTTCCGAGGCTTCGAGCGCGGCGGGAGAAAATTCGCAGGCGCTTGCGGCCGCATCGAGCGCGGCGCGGGCTTCAGTCGCCTCGATCATTGCGCGCTCGAGGCTTTCGCAGGCGGCGCGCATGCGCACGGCAAGTTCGCTGGACGCGCCCTCGCCTGTCAGTCCCGGCGCCGAAAGCGCGCGCGAGACGGCGCGGGAGGCGTTGGCGAGCGCGTTCTCGATATTGGCCTTGGAAAGCTGGTGCGCGGCGGCATCGATGGCTTCAGCGACGCGTTCGCCGGCCTGCATCGTGGCGCGATCAAGGGCCAGTTTCTGGGCTTCGCCCTCGTGCGGATCGAGGCTGTCGAGTTCCCCGAGCGCGTGGCCCAGCCAGGTGCGTTCGGAGGCGGCGCGGGCGATGCGGGCTTCGAGAGCAATGCGGGCATCTTCGGCGGCTCGGAGCGAAACCCATGCACGGCCGGTTTCGGCGAGAAGCGGTTCCGATTTCGCCCATGCATCGAGCAGGACGCGATGGCGGGACGGGTTCAGCAAGCCGAGGCCTTCGTGCTGGCCGTGGATGTCGGCAAGCAGCGAACCGGCTTCTTCCAGCAGGCCGGCGCTGACGGGCTGGTCGTTGAGGAACGCGCGGGCGGGACCGCCCTTGCGCACCACGCGGCGAAACACGAGCGGTTCATCAGCATCACTCTCGACGCCGCGGGCGGAGAGAAAAGCGCGCACGGGATGGTCAGGCGAGGCGTCGAACGATGCGGTGACGCTGGCGGCTTCAGCGCCAGGGCGGATCAGGCCCTGCCCGCCACGCGCGCCGAGCGCAAAACCCAGCGCGGACATGAGAATGGATTTACCCGCCCCGGTTTCGCCCGTAAGCGCGCTGAAGCCGCCGCCCGGATCGAGATCGAGGGCGCGCACCAGAACGAAGTCGCGAATGGACAGCCCGGTCAGCATGACCGAGGCCTCTAGCACAAAAAGAACGAAAAGGGAACATGCCTTGTGCAGGATACTTTCTTCGGGGGCTCATGACCTTCATGACAAAAGGGATTTGGGAGAACGCAGTCGTGATGGTTTGCGCGCGTGACGGAAGCGGCAAGTGGGGCGATAAGCGCTGATCCCCGGCGGAGGCCGGTGTTGGGAGAGAACCATGAGAAAGTTTTTCGCCGTGGCCGCAATCGCCGCCGCTGCAGCTATCGCCGCCCCGGCCTTTGCCGCCCTTGAACAGGGCGCGAAGGCGCCGGACTTCACCGCGACCGGCATGGTCGGCGGCAAGGAGTTCACCTTCAAGCTGTCGGACGCCCTCAAGAAGGGTCCGGTGGTGATGTATTTCTTCCCGGCCGCCTACACGCAGGGCTGCACGATCGAGACCAAGGCTTTCGCTGACGCGGCCGACGAGTTCAAGGCTGCGGGCGCGACGCTGATCGGCCTCACTGGCGGCGCCAAGCTGGCGGACGGCACGATGGCGAATGCGAAGGACAACCTCGCGCGCCTCGCCGAATTCTCGGCCGAGCATTGCCGCGACAAGTTCCCGATCGCCGCCGTCACCACGGACACGATCAAGGCCTACAACGTCGTGCTGGCGCAGAAGACCGACTGGAGCGATCGCACGTCCTACGTCGTGACGCCGGACGGCAAGATCAGCATGGTGTTCTCGACGCAGATGCCGAACGAGCACATCACCAAGACGCTGGAAGCGGTGAAGGCGTATAAGGCGGCTCACCACTAACCGTCGCTGACATCGAGAATGAGAAAGCCCCGCGGGTTCACCGCGGGGCTTTTTGTTTTGGTTCGCTGGCGCAGCGTCTAGAAAATCTGGCCGATGCGCTCGAACAGGTTGAAGCCCGCCTTGGCGTTGGGCGGCTCGGGCAGCTTGACACCCTGGCCCTGCATGAGGGCATAGGTGTCGGCGTACCACTCGGTGCCAGGATAGTTCGCACCGAGCACGGCGGCGACTTCCTGCGCCTGGCCGGTGAGGCCGATCGAGATGTAGGCCTCGACGAGACGGTGAAGCGCTTCGGGCGTGTGCGTCGTGGTCTGGTAATCGGTGACCACTTTCTTGAAACGGTTGATCGCCGCGAGGTGTTCGCCGCGCATCAGGTAGTAGCGACCGATTTCCATTTCCTTGCCGGCGAGCTGGTCGCGGACCATGTCGGTCTTGAGTTCGGCATCGCGCGCATAGTCGCTATCGGGGAAGCGTGAGGTGACTTCCTTGAGCGCGGCTAGCGTGAGATCCGAGCGGGCCTGATCGCGGCCGACGTCGATGATCTGGTCGAACTGGCAGATGGCGACGAGATAATAGGCGTAAGGAGCGCCGTCCCCGCCCGGGTGAAGGGAGATGTAATCCTGGGCGCTCTTCACCGCCTTGTCGTAGTCGCGCGACTTGTAGCGGGCGTAGGCGGCCATCAGCATGGCGCGCTGCGCCCACGGGGAATACGGGTGCTGGCGCTGAACTTCGTCGAACTGCGCGGCGGCGAGGTCCCAGTTGCGACGATCCAGGCTGTGCGTCGCTTCGTTGTAGATCGTCTCGACAGGTTTCTCGACATAGGCGAGGTCCTGCTGGCGGGTGTTGCCGGCGCAGGCGGTCAACTCAAGCAGGGCGACGCCGGCGACAAGCGCCGTCTTGAAAGCCTTGGAACGCATGGGGCAGCCTCACTCCCGGAAGGACCGCGACGTTCTAGACCACGGTTTGTGGCCAGTCCAAGGCGAATAGCTGCGGCCTAAGGGCCCCCGCCCCCGGCCTTAACCGTAGAGGGAGGCGTTGGAAGCGGCTTTTTCGGCCGCCGGCCGCGCCAGCGGAAGATCGACAGCAGGCCGAAAACAGCCAACCCGCCAAAGATCAGGACCGGCAGGATGCCCGCAATGAAGCGGACGATATCGGCCAGTGTGCGGGCGAAGGACGGCACAAAGTCCCCGAACGCGTCGCCCAGCGGCCGCCAGATCGATTCCGAGGCGGCGGCGTATTCGGGCTGGTAGCTGAAATTGAGGACCGACATGGAGACGCGCAGTTTCAGCGCCGCGAGCACCGACTCGCGCGAGTCGATGTCGCCCTGCGCCTGCGCCAATGTCTGCTGGATCTCGAGGAGATCGCTGAGCTTGCCGGGCTTGGAGGCCAGCATCGTCTGCAGGCTGTCGCGATAAGCGACCATCGATTTGAGGCGCGCTTCGTTGTCGACGATCTGGGCGGTGAGTTCTTCTGCCGTGCGGTTGTTGGAATAGATCGAGCCGCCGAAGGGTTTGAGGCCGTCGCCGACGCCCTTCTCGAAATCGCGCACCCAGGCTTCGGTGGCGCGCATCGAGAGATTGCCGCTCGCGCCCTCCTTGCCAATGGCGTTGAGGTTGCTGCCGGTGACATAGCATTTGGACGGGCCGGCATCCTCGCAGAGCTTCTTGTGCGCAGCGAGGAGGTTCGACATCTCGCCTGTCGGCACGGCGAAGTTCCAACCATAGGTGTAGGCCATCATCGGCGCCATGCCCGGAGGCGCGCCGCCGCCCTGGTTGGGATCGGGTTGGACGATGGTCTTGTCGAGATCGATGACGCCGCCGGACGTATTCATCCGCGCCGATTCCATCGGCGGCGCCGGGGCTGCCATTGGCGGCGCCATCGCGTAGTTCGCCGAGCCTTGCGCTTCATCGCGCGCGTAACCGTCCCCGCCTCCGCCCTGCCCGCAGGCGCCGAGCGCGAGCACAAGTCCGATTGCCGTCAAAGTGCGAACCATGATCCGTCCACCCGTCCAGGTTACAGGTGTAGTCTGCGCCCTGCATCCGGGCCAAATCAAGGCATGTCGTACAGGATCAGCCGTGGACTGACATTACTTCCACGCAAAGGCGTCTGCATCCGCGAAGAGGGCGCGGAGCAGCTGGTTGTTGAGGGCGTGGCCAGGCTGTTCGCCTTCATAGAGGCCTTCGATCTGACCTCCCGCCAGGAAAAGGTCGCCGATCACATCCAGGAGCTTGTGACGCACGAACTCATCGTCCGCCTGCAGGCCGCCGGGGTTCAGGATGGCGTCGCCCTCGACCACGATCGTGTTGTCCATCGAGGCGCCGAGGCCCTTGCCCATCGCGTGAAGCTGCTCGGCCTGATGCGCGAAGCCAAAGGTGCGGGCCCACGCGACGTCGCGCGCGAAGGCGCCGGGCTGCATGGCGAAGCGGATTTCCTGGCGGCCGATGGCCTTGGTCGTGAAGTCGATGGCGACGCGCATCTCGAAGCCTTCGCCGGGTGAGAGGCGCGCGAACTTCTGGCCATGGCGAACCTCGACCGGCTTCAGGATTTTCAGCACGCGGCGAGGCGCGTTCTGTTCCCTGACGCCGGCCTTCATCAGCAGCTCCACGAACGGCTTCGAGGAGCCATCGAGGATCGGGAGTTCAGGGCCGTCCAGTTCGGCGATGACGTTGTCGACGCCGAGGCCCGAGCAGGCGGCGAGGAAGTGCTCGACGGTCGCCACCGAGACGCCATCGTCATTGCTCATGTTGGTGCCGAGTTCGGTGGTCGTGACTTTCGTCGCGAGCGCCGGGATCACCGGATCGCGCTCGCCGACATCCAGCCGCACGAAGCGAACGCCCGTTTCCTCGTCCGCCGGACGGAGGGTCAGCGTCGCAGGCTTGCCGGAATGAACCCCGGCGCCGGTGAGGCTGGCCACGTTCGTGATGGTGTGCTGGCGGATCATGCCTCGTGAGCTAGGGCCAGTCGCTTGAACAGGCAAGACAAGGTGCGTTGCGCGTTGTTGCGGGGCCCTGCTAGGGCAGGTGCATGGAACTCCCTCCCCGCTTGCGGCATGCCGTGGATGCTGCGCTAGAAGGCGCAACCATCGCCGACCTCTCAGTCGCGGCGAAGGCGTTATCCGAGCGCTATCGCAACGAGGTGCGGGACGGACGGCTGCACATCTCGGACGCACGGCTTGCGCTCGGCTATATCGCGACGCGGATGCCGGCGACCTATGCGGCGATCCATGCCGGGCTTGCAGCGGTGCGGGAGCGAAAGCCGGAGTTTGCGCCAATGACGCTGCTGGATGTCGGCGCAGGTCCCGGGACTGTGATGTGGGCGGCGGCGGAAATCTGGCCTTCGCTGGCGAGCGCCACACTGCTTGAGGCTAGCCCAGCCATCCGGGCGGTGGGAGAAGGGCTGGCAACGGAGTGTCCTGTTTCGGCCACGTGGCGCGCCGCCGATGTGACGCGCGAGACGGCGTCATCGGCAAGCGCCGACCTGGTGACGCTCGCCTATGTGCTCGACGAGCTAGGGACCGAACAGCGCGCCAGACTGGTCGATCACCTGTGGAAGCTGACGGCAGGCGCGCTGGTAATCGTGGAGCCCGGCACGACGGCGGGATGGCAACGCATTCTTGCGGCGCGAACACAACTCATCTCGGCCGGCGCTAATGTGCTGGCGCCGTGCGCGCATGCGCTGGCGTGTCCGATCGTTCAGCCGGACTGGTGTCACTTCTCGGCGCGTGTGGCGCGCTCGCGCGTGCATCGCCTGGCCAAGGAAGCGGATGTGCCGTGGGAGGACGAGAAGTTCATCTATCTTGCGGCTTCGCGCATGGGGGCGCCGATCTCGCCTGCCCGCGTCCTGGCCCCGCCGGAGAGTGGGAGCGGGCGTGTGCGGCTGAAGCTGTGCCGGCCGGATGGGAAGGCGGCGAACAGGCTCGTGACGCGGCGCGAGGTCGACGTGTTCAAGCAGGCGCGCAGGCGCGACTGGGGTGATCTGTTCGAGGGATGAGGATGGCTGCGCCGTGAAGCACGCAGGGTCAGATGCGCTGGACGGGATCGAGCCGCTGTTGGAGCAGCTGCGGCAAATTCAAGGCCTCAAGGAGAAGTCGCGGGGTTGCTTCTACTTTGGCGGCAAGGGCTACCTGCATTTCCACGAGCATGGCGCGGATGAGCTTTACGCGGACATCGGCATCGGAGACTTCGAGCGCCTGCCCTCGATGACGCCGGCGCAGCGCAGGCTCATCCTGAAACGCGCGATTGCGGAAACGCGCGACCTGCTGGCGGCCAAGAAGCGCTGATCAGGCGTTGCCGGAGCGGCGCAGGAAGGCCGGGATTTCCAGCTCGTCGTCAAAACCGCCATCGTCCGTTGTCACCGGCTTGGCGGAGGGCGGAGCAGCGGCGGCGGGCTCGTCGGCGGGCTTGGTCTTCCAGCCGAACAGCGAGGCGAACGAACGGTCCTTCGCCGGCTCGGCGGCGACGGCCGGGGCGGGCTGGGGCGGCGGGGCGATCTCGGGCGCGGCTATCGCGACAGGCTCGGGCTCGGCCACCGGCATCGGGCGCGGACGGATGATCGGCGCAGGCGGACGCAGGTCCGACGGCGGCACGTTCTGCTGCGCGGTGAAGGCGGGATGCTGGGTGTGCAGAGGCAAGCCGAGTTCGGCCGCGGGCGACGGCGCGTTCATGATCGCGGTGTTGAGCCCGGCCTGGAGTTCGCGCACGGGCTGGGCGGGACGCGAGACGACCTGCTGCGACAGGCCGGCGGCGACCACCGACACGCGAATCTTGCCGACCATCTTCTCGTCGAACGTCGAGCCGAGGATGATGTGCGCGTCGACATCAACTTCGCGTCGCACTTCGTTGGCGGCCTCGTCGACTTCGAACAGCGTCATGTCGTAGCCGCCAGTGATGTTGATGAGCACGCCCTTGGCGCCCTTCATCGAGACATCGTCGAGCAGCGGGTTGGCGATCGCGGCCTGCGCGGCTTTCAGCGCGCGGTTCTCGCCCTCGCCTTCGCCCTCGCCCATCATCGCCGTGCCCATGCCGGCCATGACGGTGCGCACGTCGGCGAAGTCGAGGTTGATGAGGCCGGGCATGACCATCAGGTCGGTGATGCCGCGCACGCCGGAATAGAGGACCTTGTCGGCCATGCCAAACGCGTCGGCGAAAGTCGTGTCCTTGTTGGCGATGCGGAAGAGATTCTGGTTCGGGATGACGAGCAGCGTGTCGACTTCGGCGCGCAGTTCGACGATGCCCTTGTCGGCCACCTGCATGCGGCGCTTGCCCTCGAAGTCGAACGGCTTGGTGACGACGCCGACGGTGAGGACTTTCTGTTCTTTCGCGATGCGCGCGATGATCGGGGCCGCGCCGGTGCCGGTGCCGCCGCCCATGCCGGCGGCGATGAAGCACATGTGTGCGCCGTGCAGCAGCTTCTTGATCTCGTCGGACGATTCCTTTGCGGCTTCCATGCCGACTTCAGGGTTCGCGCCTGCGCCCAGACCCGAGGTCCGGGCGACGCCGAGCTGGATCTGGGTGGGGGCCTTGGAACGGACCAGCGCCTGGGCGTCCGTGTTGGCGACCACGAATTCGACGCCCTGGAGATTGGCCTCGATCATGTTGTTGACGGCGTTTCCACCGGCGCCGCCAACGCCGACCACGACTATCCGGGGTCTCAATTCAACCGCCATAGGCGCCCTCAAAACGCGTCCGCCACAGCCATTCGGGCCATGGAACTCGATAACCATCGACGGTTTTGCCTAAGCGCTTCTTAAAGCTTTGCGGGCGCTCAGAAGTTTTCCTGCACCCAGCCAAAGACCCGCTTCACGAGGCTTCCGCCGTGATCGATAGCGGCCCGCTCGCCGCCCCCACGCGACGGGTCGGGTCCACCCATCAACTCCCACCGTAACAGCCCTGCCGCAGCGGCGAAAGCGGGTGAACTGTAAGTCTCGCCTAAACCTTTCACATTGGCAGGCATGGCGAGACGCACTGGTGCACGAAAAACGTCCTCTGCCAGCTCTTGGAGGCACGGCAGTTGTGAGGAGCCACCCGTCAGAACGATCCGTCTCGGCAATGGCCGGCCAGCCGCAGAGGCCTTGGAAAGGCGTCCGTCCATGAGTTCGAGGATCTCCTCGATGCGCGGACGCAGGACCTGGGCGATATCGGCCCGGGAACACTGGTAGGCTTCAAGGCGTCCGTCCGGTCCCAGCTTGGGGGCTTCGACCATGTCGAGGGCGCCGATATCGGTCAGGCCTACGGCGCCGTGCTGGATCTTCATCCGCTCGGCAGCGGCGAAGGTGGTTCCCAGGCCCTGGGCCAGATCCGAGGACGCGCGAGAACCTCCCATCGGCAGGGTCTCGACGTGGATCAGCCCGCCGTCGCAGAAGGCTGCCGCTGACGTCACCCCGGCGCCGAAATCGATGACCATTGCCCCCTGCTCGGCCTCGTCCTCCACTAGGCAGGCAAGGCCGGCTGCGAAGGGGGCCGCTAGGATTGCGGTCGGGTTGAGATGGGCGCGGGAAACGCACTGGACGATGTTCCGCAGGCCGGCGGTCGGCGCAGACACCACCAGGAAGCTGGCGGTGAGCGAGTCGGCGTACATGCCACGCGGATCGCGGATGCCGCCGGTCGTGTCGACCATGAAGCCAAGCGGGGCCGAATGCAGGACTTCGCGCCCCTGGGCCTGGAAGCTCTCAAGCGCGGCAATCCGCACGTCGCGGATGTGCTGTGCGTTGATCTCCCGGCCGCCCATGGGGAGCTTGGCCCGCACCACGTCCGAGCGCAGGTCAGGCCCAGAAACACCGAGCACCACATCGGTGATCCTGAGGTCCGCCGCACGCTCGGCCTGTTCGACCGCAAGGCGGATCGAACGCTCGAGGTTTTCGAGATCGACCACTGCGCCCGCACGGATGCCCTTGGTCGTCTGCGAGCCCGCGCCAGCGACGCGCGGTTCGCCATCCGTCGCATCGCTGCGGCGGGAAATCAGGCACGTCACTTTCGATGAGCCGATGTCCAGCGCAGCCATGATCGCTCCACGCCCGGAGGCGCGATCGCGAACGTTGGAACGCTGGGCCAGCGACGACATGGAGACTATGCGCCTCCGTCGGGAGTCTCAGGACCGCCCGGCATCGGCTGGATCGCCAGCAGGCAGGTGCGCGCATCGATCTTCAGGATCGGCAGGTCGAGCAGGCCGGTGTTGGCGTGCTCGAGGTTGAGGCAATCGAGCGACTTCATCAACTGGTCGTCGGCCGGGAAGACGACGACGTCGGCGCGGCCCTTGAACTTGATGTCCCAGCGCCGGCCGCCGATGCGGTAAGCCGTGTCGAGCCGGTTGGCGAGGTTCGGAAACTGGCTAACAGCTGCAACGAGCGAGGAAGCGGCTTCACCGGCGTCAGGGCCGATGACATGCAGAAGGCCGGAATACTTGGTCAGATCGGCCTGCGCGAAGGCGCGGCCGCTCTGGTCGACGACGCGCCACGCGCCGCCCTCGTCCTGCCACAGGGCGATCGCCTTGCGCTGGTCGATGTGGATGTCGATCTTGTCCGGCCACAGGCGCTGCACGCTCACCGGGCCGACATCCATCTTCTCGATCCGGTCGCGGATCGAATACGGGTCGGCGCCGATCATGTTGTCGCCCACGCGCACTAGCGAGCTCTCGCGGATGTGGTCCGCCAGGACGGCGTCGACTTCCTTGTTGATCTTCACTTCCTTCACGGCGAGGCCCGCCCAGCCCGCAATGACATTGAACCCCGACGTGAAGCGCTGCCCGAATGCGCCGAGCGTGCCGCCCATCCAGGCCGCGATCATCAGCATCGCGGCGCCGCAGATGATGGTGCCCAGCGCATAGGTCGCGATGCGGTCGCGGAACCAGGCCACGGAATAGGGAACGTCGCGCGGGCGCACGGCGGCGCGCGGAGCGGGACGCTCACGCTCGCGCTCGTCGCGGTCTTCCATCTCGTAGGCCGGTCCGGCGATGCGCGGACGTTTTACCTTGGGCATGAGGCGTCCTCGATCATCCAGCGGACGAGCGAGGGATAGTCGATGCCCATATGCGCGGCCTGCTCGGGGATGAGCGAGGTGGGCGTCATGCCCGGCTGCGTGTTGGTCTCGAGTATCACCAGTCGACCCGCTTTTTCATCGTAGCGAAAGTCCGACCGCGTAACGCCCCGGCAGCCAAGAGCCTTGTGGGCCCTCAGCGACGCATCAAGCGCAGCTTCGGTGACCGCATGCGGCAGGTCTGCAGGAAGGACGTGGCGCGATCCTCCAGCCTGGTATTTTGCGTCAAAGTCGTAATACTCCCTTAAAGTCGTGATCTCGGTGACAGCCATCGCCCTGTCTCCCATGACCCCGACCGTAAGTTCCCGTCCCGGAATGAATTTTTCCACGAGCGCCTGGCGCCCGAATTTCCACGTCCCGTCCGTGAGTTCTTTCGGCGGACGGTTGGCCCCTGCCCGCACGATGAACACGCCGAAAGACGAGCCTTCCGCGATCGGCTTGATGACGTAGGGCGGCTCGTACACATGGTCGCGGGCCAGCTGCTCGACATCGAACATCCCGCCTTCGGCGATGTCGAGACCGTGCTGGGCATAGACCGCGCGTGACTTGTCCTTGTTCATTGCGAGGGCGGAAGCAAGCACGCCCGAGTGCGTGTAGGGGATGCCCATGATCTCAAGGATGCCCTGCACGCAGCCATCCTCGCCCCAAGGGCCGTGCAGCGCATTGAGCGCGACGTCGGGCTTCACCTGTTCCAGTTGCTGGGCCAGCTGCCGCGTGGCGTCGATCTCGACCACATCGAAGCCGGACTTGCGCGCAGCCTCGGCCATGCCCTTGCCCGAAGACAGGGACACGGGACGCTCTGACGACCATCCCCCCATGATGACGGCGACGCGAGTCATGGCTGACGCTCCTTGGCTGATCCCCGCTATGGGGCCGTACCGGTTACTGCGAGGCTACCGGAATCCGGCTTAGAGGGGTTCGTTTTTCGCTGCAAAGCTGGCAGATTTGCGGGCGCGGGGCCTTTGTTTGAGGAAAAACGCCATGAAGCGGTTGGCCCTGATCATCGCACTGATGTTGCCCGGCTGCTCACTCCTGCCGCATGCGCCGCCCGTTTCAACCGGCCTGAATCTCGCTTCGCTCGACGCCTGCGGGCCGCCCACGCCGATCCCACCCTCGATCATTGCGCGGGTGACGGCGCAGTTCGAGGAAGGCCGTTCGGCGCCGCCACCGGACATGTCGCCCGAAGACGTCGCCGCCTACCGGAAAATGGAGGCCGACCAGAAGACGAAGGACTGGCCGAATGTCTGCCGCTATCGCGCAGCGAACGCAGACCTCATGAAGCAGCCGGACAGCGAGCGGCAGGTCGTGTTCATGGGCGACTCGATCACACAGAACTGGGGCTTTGCCGAACCTGCCTATTTCACACGCGGCACGGTCAATCGCGGCATCAGCGGGCAGACGACGCCGCAGATGCTGGCGCGCTTCCGCTCGGACGTGATCGCGCTAAGGCCCCGCGTCGTGCACATCATGGCGGGCGTCAACGACATCGCGGGCAACACCGGTCCTGTCACGCTGGAAGACATCAAGGGCAATCTCGCCTCGATGGTCGAGCTGGCGCAGGCGAACAATGTGCGTGTCGTGCTTTCGACCGTGCTGCCGGCCTCGAAGTTCAACTGGGCGCCGGATCTCAGGCCCGCCCCCCAGATCGACAGGCTGAATGCGTGGATCCGGGCCTATGCTGCCGAGAAGCGCCTGGTGGTCGCGGACTACTATCCCGCCCTCGCCCTGCCCGATGGGTCGATGCGGCCCGAATTCTCTCTCGACGGCGTGCATCCCAACAAGGCCGGCTATCGCGCCATGGCCCCGATCACCGAGGCGGCGATCAAGACGGCGCTGGGGCCAGTCACGCTGTTCCGGTGAGAGAAGCTAACTCGCCGGTGCAGTCTTCGCAGCCGCCAGCGCCTTCTCGATCTCGCGCCAGTCGACGATCTTGAAGTTCTGGTCGACTTCGGCGACCGGGTTGGCGTCGTCCTGCACGACGAGGATGCCCGCCGGGAATTCCGGGAAGGCAGCCGAGGAGGCATCGAGCCCATCCGTCACGCTCGTGCCGTCAACCCTGCCGTCTGCGCTAGGGCCGATCTTGATGACGCCAAGCGCCGCATGCGGCGGCTTGCGGTCATAGATCACGTAGCGGTCGGCGCCCTGTGCTGACACGACCAGATAGCCTTCGCCGTTGGCGCCGCGATAAAGCGTGACGCCCTCGACATCGGCAACGAGGCCCGTGCCGCTGTTCACCTTGTCGATCTGCTTCGGGATCATGTCCTCACTGAGAAGGTTCACCGACCACAGGCCGACATTCTCCTCGCCGACAAACATCAGGCCGGTGTCATCGTCGATCACGCAGCCTTCGATCTGGGAGTTTAGTTTGATCGTGCGCTTCTGCGAGATCTGCACAGGGCCCGAGCCGGTATCACCCACGCGCCAGATTTCCACGAGACCAGTCTTGTACGTCACGACCGCGTGCAGCGCGTTGTCCAGCACGCCGATGCAGACGCCATAGGGCTCGATCGTTTCGAGCTTGCTATCGCCCGCATGGCTCACCACTGCGGTGACAGGATCAATGCGGATCCAGGACAGAACGTTGAGGCCGTCATTGCTGGCGACGGCGAGATTGCCGCGCAGGTCGATGTTGTTGGACAGTCCGACCAGGAGCTTCTGCTTCTCAGATCCGTCGAGCCCGTACACATAGACGCCGGCGTCCTTGTTGGTGCCGAGGATCAGGCTCTTGCTCGCGTCCGTCGGATGCACCCAGATCGCCGGATCATCCGCCGCATCGCCATTGGCGCCCATCCCGACCGTCTCGCGGAAGGCCGGTACAACGGTGGCGACGACATTGTCGCTCGCACAAGCGCCCAGCAACATTGTCACGCCAAGAAGCGCCGCACGTTTCATGTCAGTTCCTCGAATCATTTTGTGAAAGAAGTCTAGGCGAAACGGCCCCGTCTCCGCGAAGGAAACGGGGCCGATCCACATGCATCGTTCTAGAACGAGTAGCGGCCGATGATCTGCCAGGTCGGGCCGGCCTTCTCGGTTTCGAGTTCGTACTCGTCGAAGTCGCGCGAGACCTGGTCGGCCAGCGAGCCGAACTTGTTGAACACCTCGTCCTTGTGGCCGTCGGTCAGGTTGCCGCCGGTGAGACGGACCGTGAAGTTGTCGCCGAAGCTCTTTTCGACGAACACTTCCAGCACGCCTTCATACGAGGTTGTCACTTCCTCGCCGACGACACGGCTGTAGGCATCGCCCTGCTTGCGGTAGGTCACGCCGAACGAGGCTTCCATCGCCGGCAGGTCCTGGATGAAGCCGATGTTGTAGACGTAGTCCGATTGCGAGTTGAAGCGGCGCGAGCCGAACTCGTCATCGACATCGCTGTCGAGCCACGAGTAGTTGAAGAACACGCCCGTGTCCTCCATGCCGATGAAGTCGAGCGAGGCCGAGTAGTCGAGCTCGACGCCCCAGACCTTGCCATCGCCCGTGTTGCGGGCGGAGTAGATAAACGTGCCGGGACCGGCCGACCCTTCATCCGTCGTGTTGAAGACTTCGATCAGATCTTTCACGTCACGGTAGAAGAAGTTGATGCCCGCAATGCCCGTGCGACCGAGACGACGCTCGTAGCCGGCGTCGAGACCCCAGGCCGTTTCCGGATCGAGGTTCGGGTTGCCGACGAAGTCGTTGTCAGCCAGTTCCTCTTCCAGCGTCGCCGGCGAGAGGAAGGTGAAGCTGGCGCGGCGGATGGTGCGCGCCACCGACAGGCTGAAGCGGTCGTCTTCGGTCAGGTTGTAGCGCAGGTGAACGGATGGAAGGACTTCCGCATAGTCGGTGTCTTCCCTCGTGCCGGCCGTGCGATCGTCGATCGAGATGTCGGTCGTCTCGTAGCGGACGCCGGCTTCCCATTCGAACTGGCCGAACCCGCCGCTGAGCATGACGAACGGATCGATACGGGTCTGCTCGATCGTGTTGTCGCCTCCGGCGGCCGGAGCAAAGCCGGTGAACGGACGCGTGCCCGAGGTCGGGAACGGGGTGTTGGCCGGCATGTTGAAGCGGATGCGCGCAGCTTCCTCGATGAGGTTGTCGCGCTCCTTCTTCTCGTACTGAACGCCGAACTCGACCTTGAGATCCTCGCCGAGGTCGCGCTTGTGCTCGAGCTTGGCGGAGTATTCCGTGTCCTCGAGACTGGCCTGGGTCGCATCGCCCGTGAAGCGGTCGCCGTCCGGGAACGGGTTGACGTCGCGCAGGTATTCGACCTCGTCCTCGAACTCGAACTCGTCATTCTCGAAGCGGGCGACGCCCAGCTTCACCGCCGTCTCACCGCCCATCATCTCGAACGTGTACTTGCCGCCGACCGTCCAGGAGTCCTGAGTGATGTCGACGTCGTTGTTGTTGAAGACGCTGAGCGTGCTGTTGGACTGGTTCTGCGTCGGGCCGTTGTATTCGAGGGAGTCCTCGTCCTGCGTGCGGTCGGTGTGCACGTAAAAGGCGTTCAGTTCGAGTTTGCTCGCGCCGAGATCGATCTGGTAGCTCGCGTTGGCCGAATAGTCCGTGCCGTCGCGCGTGTCGGTCTGGAGTTCATAATTGTCCAGCGTGGCATCCGTCGGATCGCCATAGCGCAGCGACAGTTTTTCCTTCGGATTGCGGCGGCCCTGCACGTTGGCGCCGAGCAGCATGCGACCATCGCCCACCGCGCCGCCCCACACTGCGCCATAGGTCTCGCGAACGCGGCCATCATCAAAGCCCAGCGCGCCGAGACGGACATAGCCGCCATCGAGGCTGTAGGCGTCGCGCAGCACGATGTTCACCGCGCCCGCGACCGCGTCTCCCGACCGGTTGGCCGAGCCTGAGCGGACGATTTCGATGCGCTCGATCAGTTCGGCCGGAATACGGTCAACGAAGAAGGAGCCATCGGCGCCGTTGCCGAATGCGCCCGAGTCCGACCCCGAGCCCGGCACTTTCTCGCCGTTGATCAGGATCTGCGTGTAGGCCGGGTCGAGGCCGCGCAGGCGCACGCCGTCCGACTCAAGCACGTCCGAGAGGAAAGTGACCGACGGCACGCGCTTCAGCGCATCGCCAACCGACAGCGGCTCGAACGGCTGGAAGTAGTCGAGGCCGTATTCCAGGACCGGGGCAACATCCTCGGTCCGGTTGCGATAGGCGATGCCGTTCACGACGACGACGTCGCGCGCTACCGTGATGCCCTCGCCGCTCTGCTCCGTCTTCACGGTCTGGGGTTGGGGTTCCGGCCCCGTCTGGGCGAAGGCGGGCTGGAAAGCCGCCAGGGAAATCGCAGCGCCTGCTGCGCTCGCAAGATGCGCAGCTTTCAGTTTCCGAGCCATGTGAGCAATAATCCTCTGTTGCCGTCCGTTCCCAAGGCCGCGGCTCTAGAGGGGCTGCATGACAGTCAGCACACCGTTTTGTTTCGGCTGGATGACAGCTAACAAGGGTGTATCTGTGCAACGTTCACGTATTTGCGAGCGGGTTTGTTGCGCGTGAAGCCCCGTCCGCCTAAGAGGCGCCCCATGGCACTCTCGATTATCGGCGTCGATGCGGACGACACGCTCTGGCACACGGAGACGGTCTTCCGCCTGACTCACAAGCGTTTCAACGAACTTCTCTCTGACTTTGCGGACGAGGACGCGCTGGAGGCGCGGCTTGCGAGCATCGAGCGCGAGAACATGAAGGCCTACGGCTATGGTGCGAAGGGCTTCACGCTTTCCATGTTGCAGACGGCGCTGGAGGTAAGCGACGGGAATGTCTCAACGAGAGTGATCCGCGAACTGCTGGATGCTGGCCGCGAGATGATGACCCATCCGATCGAACCGCTGCCGGGTGTCGAGGACGCGCTCAAGGCGATGGCCGAGCGCGGCCGCCTGATTCTCATCACCAAGGGCGATCTCTTCCACCAGGAATCGAAGCTCGCGGCTTCCGGCCTCGGCTCGCACTTCTCCGGCGTCGAGATCGTGTCGGAGAAGACGCCCGACATCTACACAAGGGCCTTCGCGCGCCATGGTGGATCGGCAGAGACCTCGCTCATGACCGGCAATTCGGTGAAGTCCGACATCCTGCCGATGCTGCAGGCCGGGGGCTATGCCGCCCTCGTGCCCTATCCTCTCGTGTGGGAACACGAACGCGCGGAGAAGCCGGTCGGCCATCCACGCTATCGCGAGATCGAAACGCTGGGCGGCCTGCCGGCCTGGCTCGACGAGATCGGGTGAACGCAAACGCCGCGGCCAAGAAGCCGCGGCGCTGCAATCATGCGTCTGTTGTCACTGATGCTGCGTGTGGTCCGTTGTAGCAGGCGCAGGAGCAGGCGTTGCTGCAGGCGGCTTGGGCGCCGGCGGTGGCGCGTTCGGGTCAGCCTGGCCAAGGCCGACGACATCGCCCCACGCCACGACATGGCCCTTCAGCGGCTCGATCAGCTCGCCATAGTTCTTCGGCGCGAAGTCGGCGGCCAGCATCGTGTCGAGCGCCAGAACCTGGATATGATAACGATGCTTTGGTCCTGCGGGCGTGCGCGGTCCAAGATAGGGCTTGCCCGGACCCTGATAGTTCGGGCCGTAGATCGAGCCTTTCGGGATTTCCTCGGGCTTCATGCCGGCAGGCAGTTTCGTCACCGTCGCGGGGACGTTCACCACCGACCAGTGCAGGATCGGCGTGCCGCGCATCACCAGGTCCGTGTCCTGCATGATGATGGCGTAGGATTTCGTCGTCGCCGGGCCCTTGCTCCATTCGAGGCCGGGGAAATTGTTGCCCTGGTATTGCGTGTACTTGAAGTCGATGTCGGCGCCGTCCTTCCAGCCCGGCGTCGTCACCGTCAGCTTCGCTGCGGCAGGCGCAGGAAGGGTGACCGTTGCGAGCAGGCTCTTGCCCACTTCGTCAGCAGGAGGCGGTGGCGCCTGCGCGAACGCCGGAAAGGCTGCGCCCATCGCCGCGGCAAGCGCGGCGGCCGTCAGAAGTCGTTTCATCGTGTTTCCTCCAGTGATGCCTGTCGTCAGGCTTTCGGCGTGACCTTGAGAAGGCGCGCCTGTGGTCCGTCCGTGAGTACGTAGATGGCCCCGTCGGGGCCGACGCCAATGTCGCGATAGCGATCGTCCTGGGAGAATGTCAGGCGCTCTTCGCCCGTGATCTTCTCACCGCTCACGGTGAGGCGCGCGACATAGTGCGAGTTGAGGCCCGCAGCGAACACGCTGCCCTTCCATTTCGGGAACAGGTTGGCGTTGTAGTACATCAACGCGCCAGGCGCGATCACCGGGTCCCAATAGTATATCGGCTGTTCCATGCCGGCCTTCTGCGAACCTTCGCCGATCTTGGTGTTGGCCGCGCCGTATTCGACGCCGTAGGTGATGGTGGGCCAGCCATAATCCTTGCCCTTGCGCGCGATGTTGATCTCATCGCCCCCCTGCGGCCCGTGTTCCAGCTCCCAGAGCTCGCCGGTGGTGGGATGCAGGAAGGCGCCCTGCACGTTGCGGTGGCCGTAGGACCAGATTTCCGGCACGCGCGCCGTCTTTACCGCCAACGAACGGATTGTCCTTCGGGATCGAGCCGTCGGTATTGATGCGGACGATCTTGCCGAGGCCGCTCTTGAGGTCCTGCGCCTGCATGCGGCCGGGAAGGATCGAGCGCTCGCCCTGCGTCACGAACAGCGTGCCGTCCTTGGCGAACACCAACCGCGAGCCAAAGTGCAGCGGTGAGTTGAGCGAGGGGACCTGATGGTAGATCACCCTCACGCTCTCGATCTTCGGCTGCGCGCCGTCGACCAGCTTGCCCTTCGCGACGGCGGTGTTGTTTGTTCCGTCAGCCTGCGGTTCGGAGATAGCTCCAGTAGATCGTCTGGTTGGTCGCGAAGTTCGGGTCGAGCGCAACATCCAGCAGACCGCCCTGCCCGCGCGACATCACGGCCGGCACGCCATCCTTGATCGGCGGCGAGACTTTCCCGTCCTTGTCGATGATGCGGAACTGGCCCGCAGTGCGCTCGGTCACGATGAACTTGCCGCCCGGCAGGAACTCCACCGCCCAGGGCGTCTGGAAGTCGCCGGGCTTGGTGACTTCCTTCACGTCGAACTTGGTGTCCGTGGTCAGCGCCGGCGCACGCGTCTGTCCGGCGAAAGCGGGCTGGTATCCCGACTTGTTGCCAGCCCGTGTCTCGGCGGGCGGCTGGGCGACCGCGACAAGGCCCGCGAGGGCGGCAAGCGCGGCGGTCGAAAGGGCGGCAAGACGGAAACGCATAGGCGAAAGCTCCCCAAGTGCATCTGGATACAGTCCTACAGGTAGTGGTGAACCGGCTTCCGGACAGCCGCAAGCTGCATCACGCTCCCGCTATCGCCATGGCCATGCAGTAACAAAACTCCCCGAAAACCTCAGATTCCCTGGCGGCAATCGTTATATTCTTATAACTATAACGCTCATGACGGCCCGCGCCAGTCAACAAGCTGCGACCGGAGGCTGTAACGCCTGGGCCCGATCGACGTATAAGACAGGAACGACTGATGGTTTCGGAGCTTCGCACGATGCGCTTCCTTCTTGCTCTCTTCGCCCTTCTCTTCACCGCCGCAGCGCCCGCCGCCTTCGCGCAGGAGAAGGCGCAAGCCGTCTTTGCCGGCGGATGCTTCTGGTGCATGGAAAGCGACATGGGCCACATACCGGGCGTGATCTCGGTTGAGTCCGGCTACACCGGCGGCAAGGAGAAGAACCCGACCTACCGGCAGGTCGCGATGCACCAGACCGGACATCTTGAGGCGGTACGCGTCACCTATGATCCGAAGAAGCTCACCTACGAACAGCTGCTCTCGCGCTACTGGCCGCTGGTCGACCCGACAGACGCGAACGGCCAGTTCTGCGACCGCGGCCACAATTACATGCCCGCGATCTTCGTGACGCCCGACCAGAAAGCCGCCGCTGAAGCTTCGAAAGAGAAGATCATCGCGTCGGGCCGGGTGAACGGAAAGGTCATCGTGCCAGTCCTGCCGCTCGGCGAGTTCTGGCCGGCCGAGGAATTCCACCGCGACTACGCCAAGCGCAACAAGGCCGACTACGAGGCTTATCGCGAAGGCTGCCAGCGCGATTTCATCCTCTCGAAAGTCTGGAAGCCGATCGGCTGATCGGGCGGCTGGCCTAGCCGGTCGTTTTCGGCCCTTCCGGCCGCGTCGCGACGAACAGCGCACTGGCGAGCAATACGACGCTGACCACCGCCGTCCAGACCGCGGGCAGATGAACCAGAAGCACGATCACGAAAGAGATCGCCATCGAGCCGATGGCGACGAACTTGATCTTGCGGGGTATCGCGCCGTTCTTGCGCCAGGCCACCACGCTGGGTCCAAGCTTCGGATGGTTGAGCAACCACGCCTCGAGCTTGGGCGATGAGCGCGCGAAACATCCCGCCGCCAGAATGAGGAAGATCGTTCCAGGCATCCCGGGCGTGAAATAGCCGACGATCCCCACCACAACGAGCAACAGCCCGGCCACAAAGAACAGCGGGCGGGTCAGCGCGTGGCTCTTCGGCGGAGCCTTGGGAGGAGGCGGGGAAGGCGTCATTCGGTCTGCCGGTTCCTGCAGGCGGGCGACCCTACCCGTCCTCTCCCTCAGATTGCAATTTGTTCGCAGGAAGCAAGCGTCCCCTGGTACGAAAACCTGCCGCCGTCTGGCCAGGTGTCTGCGTAGATCTAGGTTTTCCGCGCCATCCAATGCCTGATCAGGCCTACGATGGGACCGGCCACCACGCCGCCACAAAGCCCGAGCGTGACGAACCCGACGAGAAACATCGGGCCAATTGCGTGAAACACGCCATAGATCAGCAGGAAGATTGCCGTGGTCACCAGCACAGCTAGCCAGGCCGCGCCTGACCACTCCATCCGGCGCAGCCAAAACGCGACAACAATGCAAGCCGCCAGCACCAGCAGCAGGTAGGTCAGCATCGAATGCCCGTGATCGAACGGGTCGCTGAACAGCCAACTGAGCCAGTCCATCGCGCAGGACCTCCCACGACAACCTTTCTACTGCACCCCGATCCTGACCAGAAAGACCGGCTTTTCACGCTTTCGGGAACCTTGCCCCCGCGTCCTTGGCTGTACTGGCGGTTCCAGCCTATGGTCCGGCCAGATCGGCCTGCCGGAGAGCTGCCGACAGCACAGGGGAGAAGATGTCCACGATTCAGCTAAAGCTGGGATCGCGCCTGCTCATGGCGGCCGCGTCCCTCGCAATCCTCAGCGCCTGCAGCCCCGAGCCAGCCAAGCCGGCCGAGCCCGCAGCCGTTGCCGCCAAGCCATCTGACGACCAGGCCTGGCCTGCCGCCGCCGTCGCCGATCCGGCGACGATCGGCTTCACCGCCGAAGGTCTCGCCGCGCTCGATGCGCGCATGGCCAAGTCGGTCGCCGACCACGACGTCGCCGGCATGGTGACGATCCTCGGCAAGGGCGGCGACATCGCCCAGTTCAAGGCCTACGGCGTCCAGTCGGGCGATCCGGCCACCGGCGCGCCGATGACCACCAACTCGATGTTCCGCATCTACTCGATGTCGAAGCCGATCACCGGCACGGCGATGATGCAGCTCTACGAAAAAGGCCTCTGGCAGCTCGATGATCCAGTGAGCAAGTACGTGCCGGAACTGGCCAACCTCAAAGTCATCACCTGGAAGGATGGCAAGCCGGTGATAAAGGGCGGCAAGCCCGTTCTGGCCGATCCGGCGTCTGCCCCGACCATGCGTCAGTTGATGAGCCACACCGCCGGCTTCGGCTATGGCCTCTGCTGCGTCGACCCCAAGGCGCCGAACTGGAACCCGGTTGACGCCGCCTTCGTGAAAGACGGCGTTCTCGCCTCGGCGAACCTCGACGAGATGATGAAGAAGATCGAGGCGATTCCGCTGCTTTACGATCCCGGCACGAAGTGGAGCTACTCCGCTGCCGTCGATATCCAGGGCTACATCGTCCAGAAGCTCTCCGGCCAGAAGTTCGGCGACTACCTGAAGGCCAACGTCTTCACGCCGCTCGGCATGAACGACACGTCCTTCTTCGTCACCGAAGCCAGCAAGCCGCGCTTCACCGACGTCTATCATTGGGACAAGGACAAGAACGCCCTGCTCGCGAACCCCGTGCGGCCTGATCGCCCCGGCTTCGACGATCCCAACCGTCTTGAGTCGGGCGGCGGCGGCCTCGTGTCGACCACGCACGACTACGCCCGCTTCGCGCAGATGTTCCTCAACAAGGGCACGCTCGGCGGCAACCAGGTCCTCAAGCCTGAAACGGTTGAGCTGATGCGCACCAACCATATCGGCACGCTCGGCGTGTCGACGGATGGTACGCGTCCGAACGGCCTCGACGGCGTCAGCTTCGGTCTCGACTTCGCGATCTATGACGAGCCGTCGAAGACCGGTCAGCCCTACGCCAAGGGCACCCACTACTGGGGCGGCGCCGCCGGCACATGGTTCTGGATCGATCCGGCCAACGACCTCTTCTTCGTCGGCATGATCCAGCAGATGGGCGGCTTCCGCCCGGATGCGATGAACTTCCGCGCCGACTCGGCGAAGCTTGTCTACGAGGCCCTGAAGTCCGCGACCGCCGCTGCAACCGCAGCCCCGGCCGAACCGGCGAAAGAGCCCGCGCACTAGCGACGGAAAAGCATTGGGGCGGCGTTGGGATCATGGGCCCGGCGCCGCCTCTTCTTTCCGGCGCATACGACTGCAGAACAATCGAGGGAGACGACGGCGATGCCGAACCACTTCATCAGCAGAGGCAAACTCTGGCTGGCCGCGGGCCTCGCCAGCGTTCTCGTGGCCTGCTCCAGCATGGGTGGCGGCGCGCCGCCAGCCGATAAGGCGCAATGGCCGACCAAGTCTGACGTTGCTGCAACCTCTTCCTTCTCCGTCGAAGGTCTCGCCGCTCTCGACGCCAAGATGAAAGAGGCGGTCGACAAGGGCCAGGTGGCCGGCGTCTCCTACGCTCTCATCAAGGACGGCAAGCTTGCCGCGCTCAACGTCTTTGGAAATCAGTCGCTCGGCGGCCCCGCCCTCACCGAGAACACCCTCTTCCGCATCCGCTCCATGTCGAAGCCGATCACCGGCGTCGCCATGATGCAGCTCTACGAGAAAGGCCTGTGGAAGCCGGAAGACCCGGTGACCAAATGGTTCCCCGAACTCGGCAACCTCAAGGTCGCAACCTCGACCGACAATCTCGACAATCTGGTCCCCGCCAGTCACGTGCCGACCATGCGCGAGATCTTCACGCACACGGCCGGCTTCGGCTACGGCCTCAGCAATGCGAGCGCTGTCGACCGCGCATTCATCGAACGTTCGCCGATGTTCGAGAAGGACATGCCGAACATGATCCGCCGCGTGTCCGAGATCCCGCTGCTTGCGCAGCCGGGCACGAAATGGAGCTATTCGATCGCAATCGATATCCAGGGCGCGCTCGTCGAGAAGATGTCGGGCATGAAGTTCGGCGATTATCTCGAGAAGAATATCTTCGCCCCGCTGGGGATGAAGGATAGCGGCTTCTGGCTCACCAACGACGCCGACAAGGCGCGCTTCGCCACGGTCTATCAGCGCAACGCCACGACCGGCGCGCTCGAAGTCTTCCCGGACCCGGTCGGCCGCGATTTCGTCACGCAGGATCATGAAGAGTCCGGCGGCGGCGGTCTCATCTCCACGCTGCACGATTATGCGCGCTTCACCCAGATGCTGCTCAACAAGGGCGAGCTCGACGGTCAGCGCATCCTCAAGCCGGAAACGGTCGCGATGATGTTCACCAACCAGGTTCCCGCAAGCGTCAATCGCCTCTGGGGCTTCGGCGGCTCGCTCTCGGGCCCGACGTCCGACCGCTCGCCGCAGGCGGAAGGCACGTTCTCCTGGTTCGGCATCGACGGCACGTGGTTCTGGGCCGACGGCAAGAACAATCTCGGCTTCGTCGGCATGATCCAGCGCCGCGGAAATGGCGGCCCCGGAGCCGTCAACTTCCAGGTCGACTCGGCCCAGGCTGTCTACAAGGCGCTGGCGAAGTAGCCCGATCCCGTTCAACTCGCGCCCCTCTGGGGATCGAACCCCTCAGGGGCGCGAAGGTTCGTATCCCGGTAAGGACCGCTGCATCAGCGATGTAGACACTCGCGCAGGACTAGCGCGGGTCGGCGTTCGCATCCACGTAAGTCGTGTCCGTCGGTCCGACGCCCGTGATCAACACTGTCGCGCCGGCATCCCGCGTGAATGCAAAGTGCGGCACGTCCTTCGGTTCGGTATAGAACGCGCCGGGCGTCAGCATCTTCGTCTCGGCCAGCTCAACCCGTTCTCCGTAACCGAAGAACCATTCGCCCGAGACAACCATGGCGGTGCGCGAGTCCTTATGGTCGTGAGGCGCGATCGACGTATTCGGCGGCACACGAATCTCGATCGCGTATGCGCCTGCTTTGGCCGGGTCGCCCGACAGGATCGTCGTCTGAATACCCGCGACGCCGGACGTACCCGCCCCAGCGCCGCCGCGGGCCAGGCCATCGACCTCCACAGCAGTCAGACGAAGCTCACCCCTTGGCCCGGGCTTCGATTCCAGCCGCGATGTGTCCAGAAATGAGCGGATCGCCGCGACCGTTGCAGAGGGATTTTCTTCCATCAGCCAGTGTCCGGCCTCCGGGATCACCTTCTCATGGACATCCTCGGCGGTCGCTCGCATGACCGCGGCCATTGTCGGCCCGAACGACGCCTCTCCGCCGACAGCCAACACGGGCATGGTCAGCTTGCCGCCCGACGCCAGCAAAGCCTTGTTGTCGATCGCATCCTGGTCGAACGCAGCGAACTGCGCGAACCCTGCCCGCATCGCACCCGGCCTGGCGTAGAGCGCTGCATAGTGCGCGCGCGATTTCTCGCCGAACTTCTTCGGGTCCTTCGAGAATTCGTTCCAGAACCGGTCGAGATATGTCCGCTCGCGGCCCTTCACGATCTTTTCCGCCTCCGGCCCGCCGAAGCGGAAGTGCCAGAGCAACGGGTTCTTCAGCACCTCTTCCCACGGACCGATCCCGGGAACCGGAGCATCCATGATGACGAAGCGCGTGATGCGATCGCGGTTCTGCATCGCCAGCGCATATCCGACCATGTTGCCGATATCGTGCGTGACGAGGTCGGCCTGCTTCACGCCCAGGACATCGAGCAGTCCGGACATGTCTTTCGCCTGGGTTTTCTTGTCGTAGCCGGTTGCCGGCTGCGACGAGAGACCCATCCCGCGCAGGTCCGGGACGATCACGGTGTGGTCGCGCGCGAGGTCGGTTGCAAGATCCCCCCACATGTCGCCCGTTTCGCCATAGCCGTGCAGCAGAAGAACCGCCGGACCCGTGCCGCCAACACGCACGTGCAGGGTCACGCCATTGGTGGGGATTTCCTGCACCTTGAACGACTTCGGAAACGGTGCGACCTGCGCGAAGGCTGGTGAAATGCTCAGCAAACCGGCCAAAAGCCAGATAATAACGCGAGGCATCATGATCTCCGTGCGAAACGCGAAGCGATCGCATACGATTGCCCGTGGTTGGGGACGAGACACGCATCGGCAAATCAGCTTTTCGGAAGAACCGAACAATGAAGATGGAGGGAGTCGTCACGTTCGTGGCCGTCGCCGAAACCGGCTCGATCAGCGAGGCCGCGCGACGCCTGCGGCTCTCCAAATCGGTCATCAGCGAACGGCTGTCGGATCTCGAGCACAGCCTAGGCGCCAACCTGATTCACCGCACGACACGGAAGCTCTCGCTGACCGAAGACGGATTGACCTTCCTTGACAGAGCCCGGCGCATTGCTGGCGAAGCCGCCGACGCCGAGAACGAGCTGGCGGAGCGCCGCAACGAGATGAGCGGCCCGCTCCGGATCAACGCACCCTATTCGCTCACCGGTACGTATCTTGGACGGGCGCTGCACGCCTTCCTCCTGAAGCATCCCGAGATCAGCCTTACCCTCGAGCTTGACGACCGCTTCGTGGATCCTTCGTCCGAAGGCTTCGACGCCGTAATTCGTGTCGCGCCAGCAATGGATACGCAGCTTGAAACGCAACTCCTGGGCAGCAGCCAGCGCGTTCTCGTTGCTTCACCCGACTACATCGCGCGGAACGGCGCGCCTGCATCACTGGCCGACCTTGAGCGGCATCGTGCCGTCCATTTCACCGACCGGAGCCCCGATGACTGGACATTCGTGACAGACGACGGCCCCGTCGTTGTTCGCATGGCCCCCAATATCCGCATAAACGGATGCGAGGCGGTAAGGGATGCTGCGATCGGCGGCCTTGGGCTGGCCTACCTGCCGACTTTCGTGTGCGGCGACGCGGTGAGATCAGGCGCCCTGAAGATCATCCACATCGGCGTTCGTCCCGACGTGAACCACATCTTTGCCGTCTATCACAATGGCCGCCGCCCGCAGGCGAAGCTTCGCGAACTGCTCGATCATGTGAAACGGGCCTTCGGCGATCCACCGGCCTGGGACAGGGGGCTTGGCCTGTAGTCCCGGCAGCCGCTGCAGGCGTCCCTCGTCAGAATGCGTTCGCAGCCAAGCAAAATGAAAGGCCCGCGGAGCGATCCGCGGGCCCTGTCTTTTGCGCGTTGCTTTTTTAGCGCCGGCCAACGGTTATTTCGGCTTCACGAACTTGTAGAGGAACTGGTCGGTCTTGCCGCGGATCGAGGGATCGAAGACGCCCTTCGTGTGATCGTCCGCCGGGTTCGCCAGGATCTTGCTCTCGTTGTCGAACTTGAAGCCCGCCGCCTCGATATCGGCCCGCGCCTTCGCCGGATCGATGCGATGCCGCGTCTCCGTCCCCGTTAGGCCCGAACCCGGCACGTCCGCATGATCGAGCACGACATAGACGCCGCCGGGCTTCAGCGCCGCGAACACCGCCTTGTTGAACTTGGCAACGTCAGCCGGGCCCATGAACTTGTCGTAGAGGTCGTGATAATTCTGGCGGATGAACACGGCGTCGAGGCCCGACGGGAACGCCGTCGCGTTGACCGGGTCATTCATCAGCACGACGTTCGAGTTCGGCGCCGATGTCGCGCCTTTCATCATGGTCAGAATTTCCGGGTGCACTTTCGTGACCTCGGACGGCTCGATCGCGTAGAGCTTGCCCGTCGGCCCGACGGCCTGCGAGAGCGCCCGCACGAAACGGCCGGCGACGATGTCGGCGACCTTGTCGCCCGGCTTCACGCCGATGAAGGCGATGACTTCCGATCCCTTCATCGACGGATCGGACAGCGCATCCGGCGGTGGAGCGCCGGTCTGTTGCGCCATGGCAATGGGTGTTGCGGTGAAAACGAACGCCAGAACAGCAGACGCTGCGAACAACTTGCGCATCAGATCCTCCCTGAATGCATGGCCGGGAGACTAGGCGCCGGATGGCGACAAGTCGATGTCATAGCGCAGGAAGCGCCTCAGGCGTCCTTGGCCAGAAAGCCTTCCGTCGTGGCGTCAACCGCCGGACGGCCGATGCGCTTGATCTCCCAGCGCAATTCGACGCCGGACTTTGCTTTCACTGCCGCGCGTACATCCTCGCCCAGCCCCTCGATGTCGGCCGCCGTCGCCTCGCCGACATTGAGCAGGAAGTTGCAATGCAGCTCGCTGACCTGCGCCCCGCCCCGGCGATGCCCACGCATCCCGGCCTCGTCGATCAGCTTCCAGGACGAGCGCTGGTTCGGCGTTCCGGGCGGATCGGGGTTGGCAAACGTCGACCCGCCCGTCTTCTCGCGGATGGGCTGCGTCGTCTCGCGCCGCGCCTTCAGCGCTTCGATGCGCTCGGTGATCGCGGCAGGCTCGTCCTGCGTTCCTTCGAACACGGCCTCGAGGAAGATCAGATCCTCGCTCGCCTCGGTGTGGCGATAGCTGAAATGGAAGTCGGCGTTCGCAAGCTGGACGCGCTTGCCCGAGCGGTCGAGCGCATGCGCCTCGACCAGCACGTCCTTCGTCTCGCGGCCATAGCAGCCTGCGTTCATCCGCATCGCCCCGCCGATCGTGCCGGGAACGCCTGAGAAGAATTCCAGCCCCGCAATCCCCGCATTCGCTGCCGCCACCGAGACGCGCCCATCGAGCGCCGCCGATCCTGCCGTCACACGTAGCCCGCTCGTCGTCACCTTTCCGAAGGCGGGTCCCAGCCGTACGACCACGCCGGCGATCCCGCCGTCACGCACGATCACGTTCGAGGCCGCGCCCAGCACGGTCACCGGAATGATCGGATCGAGCTTGGAGAGAAACTCCGCAAGGTCCGCCTCGTCCTTGGGCAGGAACAGCGCATCTGCAGGTCCGCCCACGCGGAACCAGGTGAAGGGTGCAAGCACTTCGTTCGGAAGGATCTTGCCGCGGACGGGTGGAAGCCTGTCGAGAAAACCTGTCATGCCTGCGACTTAGCGCGGGCTAACGGTCTAGGCTAGCGGCAGGCGTGCTGGCCGCCGACGTCCAGGTGGAAGTGGTTGGCGTGGTCGGCGTTGTAGTCCGGCCCCAGCGTCACATCGAACAGACCGCAGGCGCGATCGTGGATCTCGCGCAGGAACTCGCCCTTGGCGCCCTTGTCTCGGAAGTCCTTAAGCACGGTGATCTCGCGACCGTCTTCCAGCACGAAGCCCGAAATGTCCGCCGCCTTGGCGAAGGCGTGTTCGGACAGGCGATCGTATCCCGCCACGCGCCGGCACTGGAACGAGCCGAACGCCTTGATCTCCTTGACCGGAGAACCCAGGAATTTCTCCGCTGCCGGGATCACGATGTGGCGCTCCCACATGTGCATCTTCGCCGCGAGATCGCACGTCATCGGCATCTGCTCGGGCGCTTCCCATTGCGAGAGCGAGGCCTGCACGACCACCGCCTCGTCATAACCGCACGCGCCATCATGCTCGGCCGCGACCTGCGTGAACTTCACGCCCGCCGCCGCCAGCGCATCATGGCAGAATTGGACGTCATTCGACATCGCCGCGAGCTTCTGCGCATCCGCCAGCGAGCCGTAACGCGAAAGATCGATCACCGCCCCGGCCCGCGCCGCGCCATAGTCCGGCCGCGCGAAATGCGTGGTCCCGTTGGCCGCTTCCGCCGCGCGCCATTGCGCCAGCATGACCCCGCCCGAGAGAGCGATCATCAGGCCTGCGCCCAGAGCGATAAGGGAATGGGACTTCTTCATTCGTCCGTAGTCTGCAAACGAGGCGCCCCGCGCGCCCTTCTACGCGACAAGCAGAAGCCCCCGCAAGGTTGCCGAAACCCTAATTCGGCCCGTCCTTGCTGGCTTGTAAGGCTTTTTGCAGTGCTTGTGTTAACCCTCGTCGTCGGCGGTCAGCTTCAGGTCCTGACCCCGTTTTTCCTGCTGCCGCGCGCCTTCGAGGATGCCGAGCAGGCCGTAATTCCCCTCATGGCAGGCATATTCGTAAACGGCGCCCGAGGCGGTCCGCAGGGGCATCTCTCCCTTCCAGACCTGCGTGTACTGGTCCGGATCGTCGATCTCGAACTGATAGAGAATCACGCCTTGGGCCGTGCGCGTGAAGCGCTCGGTCATCTTGCCCTTGTCCGAAACATAGCCGCGCTGCTGGGGATGCACGTTCATCGTTTCGACGACGAGCGTATTCCCTTCATACCAGCCGACACTGTCGCCCAGCCATTTCTTGATGTTGGCCGGATCGTGCTTCGCAGCCGCCTTGTTCGCGACGATCGGAATGATGCGCGCATCGTGCACCATCTCGACGAGGATCAGCGCATAGCCCGGCGATTGCACGATCTGGTACGTGTTGTTGTAGAGCACGTTGTTCATCACGGGCCCGCCCGTGTTGCCGAAGCCGACAAGGCAACGCTCGCCTACGCTGCGCGATTCCGGACCCTCGTAAGAACGCGACGCCGCGCTCGCTGCGGCGGTTTTCGGATCAGCAGGCTTTGCAGCCGCAGCCGGGGGCGGCGCCTCCTCATATCGACCGGCGCCGCGTCCCGGCTTGTATGGAATGCGTCCTGTCGCCGGTTCCGTGATCCAGGACGAGCGCAGCTCGCCATTGATCACCGCGACGTGCGAACCCGGATCGACCCACACCGCATTGTAGTTGCCGACCGGCGGCAGCGGCTTGCCCTTCTCCGGCGCTCCCTCCTTCTGGTCGGTCGGCTTCTTCTCTTCCTTGGTGCGGATGTTGTTGTAGTCGCCATCCTCCAACTTCTTCGCCTGCTCGGGCGTGATCACCAGCGAGCTGATCCCACCGGGACGCGTCATCTTGGTGATGGAGGAGTTGGTCCAGTAGCCCTGCAGGTCGGGCGCGCCCCAGCTGGTCTTCGGCGGCGAGAAGCTCGCAGCCTGCGCCAGCGCGGCCGGCGCAAGCGCCAGTGCAAGCGACACGAGACCCACTCCGATCAGGATGGACTTGCGCATTTCTCTCTCCCCTTGGCCTGCGGGCCTGCGCCTTTTGACGCTTTCATCGATCTTTGCCGTTACGGAAATCGCGGCGCAAGGCCCGATCCGTTCAACTAGCGGAGAACGCGGGAGAGCCGGCGTTCCGTCGCTAGGCTTTCAGGGCCTTGAGGTCTTCTGCGAGCGAGTTCGCATAGGTTGTGATGTCGCCTGCGCCGAGGCACACCACCATCTCATCGCCGGTCTTAACAGCATTCCGGATTTCTGAAGCCAGCTTGCCCAGCCCGTCGATCGTCCGCGCCGAACGGTGTCCGTGATTGATGAGGCCCTTCACCAGCGTCTCGTGGTTGACGCCGTCTATTGGCTGCTCGCCCGCCGCATAGACCGGCGCGACAATCACCTCGTCCGCATCATTGAAGCAGGTCGAAAACTGCTCGAACAAGTCGCGCAGGCGCGTGTAACGGTGGGGCTGGACGACAGCGATCACGCGCTTGTCCCGCCCCTGCACGTCGCGCGCGGCCTTCAGTACGGCGGCGATCTCCACCGGGTGGTGGCCATAATCGTCGATGATGCGCACGCCGTTCCATTCGCCCACCGACGTGAAGCGCCGCTTCACGCCTCCGAACTTCGACAGAGCCGCACGGATCTGTTCTTCCGTACCGCCGAGTTCGCGCGCGACAGCGATTGCTGCCAGGGAGTTCTGCACATTGTGCCGTCCGGCCATCGGCAGCTTGAGGCCTACCCAGCGCGTCTGATCCGTCTCGCCGCGCGAGCGCAGCACGAGATCGTAGGTCGAGCCGCCCGCTTCGGAGCGCACATTGACAGCCCACAGGTCCGACTGCGGGTTGAAGCCATAGGTGATGCGCCGCCGATCCGGGATGCGCGAGGCCAGCGCCTGGACTTCCGGATGATCCGCACACAGCACCGCGAAGCCATAGAAAGGCAGGTTCTCGACGAACGTGTCGAAACCCTTCCGCAGCGCTTCCATCGAGCCGTAGTGATCCATGTGCTCGGGATCGATGTTGGTGACGATACTCACCGTCGGACGCAGCTTGGTGAACGTGCCGTCGCTCTCGTCGGCTTCCACCACCATCCACTCGCCTGCGCCAAGCTTGGCGTTCGAGCCATAGGCATTGATGACGCCGCCATTGATGACGGTCGGGTCCATGCCGACCCCATCAAGCAGTGCCGCCACCATCGATGTCGTCGTCGTCTTTCCATGCGTGCCCGCAATTGCGACCGTCCATTTGAGGCGGATCAGCTCGGCCAGCATGTCCGCGCGGCGCACTACCGGAATGGCCCGCGCCCGCGCCGCATCCACTTCCGGGTTCCCGCCCTTGATGGCCGTCGAGATCACCAGCGCGCCAACGCCCTCGATGTTCTCGGCCTTGTGGCCGATCATGATCTTCGCGCCGCGCTTGGCCAGGCGCTCGGTGTTGGCGCTCGCCTTCATGTCCGATCCAGACACCTGATAGCCGAGATTGAGCATCACTTCGGCGATACCCGACATGCCGATACCGCCAATGCCTACGAAATGAACCGGTCCGACGTCGAAAGGAAGTGACTTGCGCATAAGCTGAGTGAGCCTGCCGCCGGGCCCGGGTCAAGCCCTCCGCTCCCCATTCCGTCCGGAGGCTTGCACCTGCTTGCAGTTCCAACGGCTTCTATCCGCCGCCTCGCCGTCAGCCGCGCAAATGGACGGGATCGAGAAACCGGCCATTAGCTTTGCGGAGGCTAGTCTCGCCTTGCCAGCGTGAGGAATACGCTCTGCGCCGGGGGGACGAATGTTTGCGATCAATGCCGTCCTGAGCTTGCGCCTTCTGTTCTGTGCAATCTTCGCGTTGATCCTGACAAACCCCGAGACGAACCTCGGCCTCACCTACGCATCGCTGGGAATGCTGACATTACCGCTCGCTGGCATGGCGGTCTGGGCGGCCGCGGCGCCGATTGTCATTGGGGCATCATGGCTGCTCTGTCGCTTCGGCGTCACGGAACACTGGCCAATTGTCGGGCTGACGCGTTCGGCTCTGTGTGGGCTGGTGCTGCATCTTGGCTACGCCGCCGGTATGCCACGCTGGGGCGATGCCGGAGGAGGAATAGGCGGAAAGAACATTCCCTACGCCGAAGCGCTTCTCTATCCCGTCACGATGTTCAAGGTGATGTTCGGCCTCACCTGACCGCGGCCTTCCAGCGCATCCGCCGGTCCTCGCGCTGCCAATGCCGGGGAAATGAACGGGGCCGACATCGAACAGAAGTGACTTGCGCACACGCTGAGTGAGCTTGCCGGGAGGCCGCCGTCACGGAGGCGTCAGCCGCACTCGAAATCGTCGCCCGCCAATGATCTGCATTTGTCAGCCCAGCGGTGCGCCCGCCAGTAGTCCACGAGGCCGAGATCGCGCGCCAGCTGCTTGAATTCGGGCCGTGCCCGCGCCTTGGCGAAGGCCTCGCCCCACATGTAGATCGTGCGCATGTTGTTGACCGGCAGCTCGTCCCGCCAGATGCGCAGAACCAGGTCATCATCGCCAAGCCAGGCTGCGAGAAACGGGATGATCTCCCATTTCGCAACGTGCTGGAAGGCAGGGTCATCATAGGCGGCGCGCAGGAAAGCGCGCGCCCTGTCGCGGTCGTCGATCACCGCCGAGAGCCCGCTCGCGAACTCGGAGAGAGCACGATCCGGCTGCTGCGCCAGCGCCTGCAGGCTGTCACGAATGGCGGCGGCCGGCTGGCGCGCATTGATCCGCGCCATCAGCCCATACATCTGAGTTGAGGCCCGGTCCGACTTGAACCATTCCTGGCTCGTCGCGAGCTTGAGGAGTTCGTCCTGCCGGCCAATTGCAGGAAAGACGCTCATCCGGCGAAACGGCCCGGGATCCCACAATGGGTCCGACGCTTGCTGCTCCTGCAAAGTTTCATAGGCTTCCATAGCGCGCCCCACGCGCGACAGCATCATTTGCCGATGCATCAGGGGCAGCTCGCCACGCGAAATCGTCAGTGCTTCACGCGTCGCGATTTCCGCCTGCCGCCATTTTTTCTGGGTCGTCGACAGCGCTCCGTAGGAAGCCTGCGTCACGCTCAGGTCAGGCGCCAGCCTCACCGCGCGCTCAGCCATGCCGTAGGCGGCGGCCTGTTGATCGCGCGCCTTCGCCGGCGAAGATACCGACAACGAGTCACGGGCAGTTGTAAACGCCAGACCGGCCCATGCTTCGGCGTAGTCGGGATCGATCCGGGTTGCACGGGCAAACGTGTCCACCGCGGGGCCGCCATTCCACCAGTAATCGAGCGCGCGCAGATAGCTATCATAGGCTTCAAGGCTTTTCGTGCTGCCGCCGGTCAGGCGGGGCGACGCGGGAATCTTGAAAGCGACGCTCATTGCGCCGGCGACCTGTTCGGCGATCTTTTTCTGCAGGACCGGAACGCCATCCGGAGTGAATTGGGTCGTATCGCCGTGAGTCCATACCGCACGCCCGGTGCTTGCGTCGGTCAGGCTGGCTGACACGTGGATGCTTTGCCCTTCTTCGCGCACCGCGCCGCTGAGCACGTGCGTGACGTCCAGCTTTCGTCCCACCTCCCTTGCGTCAGCGTCAGGTTCGAAGGTGAAGGACGAATTCCTCGCGATGACCGCCATCCCCTTTAGCTGGGACAGGATGTCGATGATCTCGCCCGGGAGCACGCGGCCAAGATAAGCGCGTTCGCCGTCAGCGCTCTCGATGGCGAAAGGCAGCACCGCGATCGAGCGCCCCTGCTCTGGCGCGCCCCAACGCGAAATCATCCCGACAACGAGCACCGCCAGAGCGAGCGCAGCCACGGCGAACCCGGCGAGCACTTCCCGCCGCCGTAACAGCGGCCGGGGTGCAGCCTTGATCTCCGGCGGAGGCTGCGTCGCGCCAAGGTTGAAGGCGGCGACGTCCGCATCCGGTCCGCCCTTCACCAATGCGACCAGCATGTCGGCGAGCATTTCGAACCGAGCCTCGGTGTTCTCGAAAGCGTCGAACCAGTTGCGCGAGGCAAGCTCGTAGAGGAACTCGCCCGTCGGCTTGATGTCTTCGATCCGCACCGGGATCACCAGCTTCTTCGAGAACGTCGCGGCAGCCAATTCCTTGCCGATGTCGTCGGACTCCGAAGCATTCTTGGAGAACAGCAGGACGAAGATCGGCGCGTCATTCAGCGCCTTCGCCGTCGCCCTCCGCCAGTCCTCGCCCGCGCCGACCAGCGCATCATACCACGCATCCACGCCGCGCTGCTTCAGCAGGGCGTGCAGCAGCCGCGCCTTGGCCTGGTCAGAACGCCGGTAGCTGATGAAGATCTCGCCCGGCATGGCGGCTGTGTCCCTGTCCCGCGAGGACGCTCCTGCACCTTCGGAAACTCTGCCTGCTTATTGTTCGCCGTGCAACTTGGCGGGCCGCCTAACTCGCCTTCACCCCGGCCGCCTGCTCCGCCAGATCGGCGAGTTCGCGCGCAGCGTTCGGCTTGCCGAGCTGCCAGGCCGCCTTGGCCCGGGCGCGCAGCACGCCGGCGTTGGAAATGCGCTCGAGGAGGAGCGGGGCCAGCATCTCGGCGGTGAATTTCGGTTCTGGCACCACGTCGGCCGCCGCGCCCGTCACCATGCCTTCGGCGTTGGCGGTCTGGTGATCATCCATCGCGATGCCGAGCGGGATCAGGATCGCAGGGCGTCCGGCCACCGCCAGTTCCGTCACCGTCGAGGCGCCTGCGCGCGCGATCACCAGGTGCGCCGCGGCAAGACGATCCTGCATGTCGGAGAAGAACGCTTCCACCGTCGCCTTCACGCCGGCCTCGCGATAGGCCGCGCGCACGGCGTCGAGCTGTTCCTCGCGGGCCTGCTGCACCACGACCAGACGCGCCCTCTGTTCTGCCGGGAGCGACGCGATCGCCTTCGGGATCACCTCGCCGAACAGCCGCGCGCCCTGGCTGCCGCCGGTGACGAGGATGTTGAGCGGGCTCGTGTCGCTAAGTTCGGGATACGGCCTGTCGCGGACGGCCTTGATCGGGTTGCGCACCGGGTTTCCGACGACCTTCTTCCGGTCCTCCGCCGCGAGCGGCAGGCGGTCGAGCCGGTCGAAGCCGCACGCCACGAACTTGGCGGCCTTTGCGAACAGCCGGTTCACGCGCCCAAGTACCGAGTTCTGTTCGTGGATGATGATCGGCAGGCCCATCGAGCGCGCCGCCGACAGTGACGGATAGGACGGATAGCCGCCAAAGCCCGCGATCAGCGACGGCTTGGTCTTCTCGAAATTCTTCTTTGCCTCGGCCGTGCCCTTGCGCAGCTTCAGGGCCGACTCCAGCAGCTTGTGCGGCAGCTTCGATCCGAACGTCGCTGCGTCGACCTCGAGCCGCCAGTCGGCCGGGAAGTTGGTCGCGTATTTCTTGCCGCGCTCATCCGTCACCAGCGCGATCATCCAGCCGCGCGCGCGCATCTCGTCGGCGAAGGCCTGGGCAGGGAACATGTGTCCGCCCGTGCCGCCAGCCGCGATCACAACCAGGGGTTTGTTCGTAGACGTCATGCGTGTCTCAGATGTGCGAGAGAGGATTCAGGCTGTTTGCGAGTTAAGGCGAGAGCAAGGCCAAGCGTAAGCGCGCTGCCCAGAAGCGACGAGCCGCCCGAGGAAATCAGTGGCAGTGTCATGCCTTTCGGCGGAATGAGCGACAGGTTCACCGCCATGTTCACCGCCGCCTGCAGCCCGAAGATCGCATAAAGCCCGACGCCTGCGGCGCGCTGGTAGACGTCCTTCTGCCTGGACGCATCCATCACGCCCTTGATCGAGATCACCGCGAACAGCAGCGTCAGCGTCGCCAGCAGGATCAGACCGAACTCCTCGCCGGCGACAGAATAGACAAAGTCCGTGTGCGCATCCGGCAGCACACGCTTCACCAGGCCCTCGCCCGGCCCCACGCCGAAGAAGCCGCCGCGCTCGATCGCCTCGCGCGCCCGGTCTATCTGATAGGTGTCGTTCTGCGTCGGATAGAGGAAGGAATCCACGCGCTGGCGAACGTGCGGCAGCAACGTGTAGAGCCCCCAGCCCAACCCCGCCCCGCCGACGACGAACCCCATCGCCCACAGCCAGGGCAGGCCGGAGATGAAGAACACGATGACGAACCCCGCCGTCAGCAGCGCCGACTGCCCCACATCTGGCTGCAACAACAACAGGCCAACGGTGACTGCGTAGAACGCAAACGCGATCGGCGCCCACGGGCCGTCGGGAAACTTCTCCCTCTGGGCAAGAAGCCACGCCGACAACACGATAATCGCCGGCTTGATGATCTCGGACGGCTGGAACGTCGTGCCCCAGAACCGCAGCCAGCGCGTCGCGCCCTTCGCTTCGTGTCCGAACAGCAGCAGCGCCGCCATCATGAAAAAGCAGATCACGAACAAGAGCGCGCACACGCGCCTCACCCACACCGCGCTCAGCACGGACGACCCGATCAGCAGCCCCGCCGACAGGATCACGAACACGGTCTGTCGCCAGACGAAATGATAGGGGTCGTCATAGCCGATCTTGGCAGCCGCCGCCGGTCCAGCCGCTAGCGACAACACCATCCCCGCGCCGAGCAGGATCAGCGCCGCCGCGATCAGTCCCTTGTCGACAGTGCGCCACCATTCGGCGAGGGGCGAGCGGTCAGATCTCGAGAAGACCTGCATCGCGCATCACGCCGGTTCGGTCGGCGTGCGGCGCTTCACGAGCTTGGCGGCTTCCGTCCGGAATGCCGCGCCGCGCTGCTCGAAATCACGGAACTGGTCGAAGCTCGCGCACGCCGGCGCGAACAGCACGACGGCGCCCTCAACGCCCGCCGCACGCGCATCGTCGAACGCTGCCTGCACGGCAACATCGAGGGTGCGGCACTTCACATGATCGAGACGCCCCGTCATCACCCGCGCGAACGCCTCGGTGGACTCGCCAATGAGGTACGCCTTCTTGATCTGCCCGAAGAGTGGAACCAGGTCGTCGATCCCCTCTTCCTTCGGCCGTCCGCCGACGATCCACCACGCATTCGGGAAGGCGCGGATCGCCTGCTCCGCCGCCTGCGCGTTGGTTGCCTTCGAGTCGTTGACGAAGCGCACGCCATCGATCGTGCCGATGGTCTCGAGCCGGTGCGGCAGGCCCGGGAAGGTCTCGATAGCGGAGACGATGTCGCTCGGCTCCAGGCCCAGCGCACGGCACGCCGCATAGGCCGCGGCGATGTTCTGGTGGTTGTGCTTGCCCGGCAGCGACTTGGCGCCCGTGATGTCGACCGGATGCTCCGCGCGTCCCGATATCGAATCCTGCACCTTGCCGTCGAGCACCGCCACGCCGCGCCCGAGGCCGTACTCCGCCGAGATCGGGATCACGCGACGCAGGCCCTCGCACGACAGCTGTGTCGCCATCACGCCCGAGCGCACATCGTCGACGCCGACGATCGCATAGTCGTCCGGCCCCTGGTTACGGAAGATGCGCCGCTTGGCCGTGACATACCCGTCCATGCCGCCATGGCGAGAGAGATGGTCCGGCGAGATGTTCAGCATCACCGCCACGTCGCACTTCAGCGTCTCGGCCAGGTCGAGCTGATAACTCGACAGCTCCAGCACATAGATTGCCGCACCGTGCAGCTTCTCGAGGTCGAGCACGCCCACGCCGATATTGCCGCCGACGCGCACATCCTTGCCGTTGACCTTGAGGATGTGCCCGATCAGCGCCGTCGTGGTCGACTTGCCGTTGGTGCCGGTGACGCCCACGATGCGCGGCCGCTCGAAATCCTTGAGGTCGTTCACCGCCCGCGCGAACAGCTCCATGTCGCCGATGACGGGCACGCCCACCATCTGCGCCATGCGCACGAAGCGATGCGGCTCGGGGAAGCGGAACGGAATGCCCGGCGACAGGACGAGCGCCGAGAAAGTCTGCCAGTCGCGCCGGTTAAGATCGACCAGTGGCACGTCCGCCGCTTCCGCCGCCTTGCGCGCGGCCTCGTTGTCGTCCCATGCGCACACGCGGGCCCCACCGGCCATGAGGGCCTTGCACGTCGCGATGCCGCTCCGGCCCAGGCCGAAGACCGCGACGTCCTTTCCCTCGAATGCGCGAACGGGGATCAAGCTTTCCTCACCTCAGACGCAGCGTGGCGAGGCCGGCGAGCGCCAGCAGGAAAGCGATGATCCAGAAGCGGATGACGACGGTCGATTCCGACCAACCCAGCTTCTCGAAATGGTGGTGGATCGGCGCCATCAGGAAGACGCGCTTCTTGGTCAGCTTGAAGCTCGCTACCTGGATGATCACCGACAGCGCCTCAAGCAGGAAGAGACCGCCGACGATCGCCAGTACGATCTCGTGCTTCACGCACACCGCCATCGCGCCGAGGCATCCGCCCAGCGCCAGCGATCCGGTATCGCCCATGAACACATGCGCCGGCGGCGTGTTGTACCAGAGGAAGCCGAGACCGCCGCCAACCAGCGCGCCCATCACGACCGCCAACTCCGCCGTCCCCGGCGTCGGCGACAGCAACAGGTAGTCGGCAAAGCGCGGCGTACCCGTCGCATAGGCGATGAAACCGAACGTCGCCCCCGCGATCATGACCGGTCCGATAGCGAGACCGTCGAGACCGTCGGTGAAGTTCACCGCATTGCCCGCGCCCACGATCACGAACGCGCCGAAGGCGATGAAGCCGTAGATCGTCAGGTCCAACATGAAGTCTTTCAAGAAGGGCAACGTCAGGCCCGTGGCGAAGCCTGCCTTCGGCGCCGTCTCCAGCGCGCCCTTGGCCAGCGCCGCCGCTGTCTCGGAGGTCGCATAGGTCGAGGCCCAGTAGACCGCGATGCCCGCGATCACGAATTCCATCAGCAGGCGCACCTTGCCCGACAGGCCCTTGGTGCCGGTCTTTGTCACCTTCTGGTAGTCGTCGATAAAGCCGACCCCGCAGAAACCCACCGTCACGAACAGAACGATCCAGATGTACTGGTTGTGCAGGTCGCCCCACAGCAGCGTGCCGGAGAGAATGCCGAACAGGATGAGGAAGCCCCCCATCGTCGGCGTGCCCTTCTTCTTCAGGTGGCTCTCGGGGCCGTCGGTGCGGATGGGCTGGCCCTTCCCCTGCCGCTTGCGCAGCCAGAGGATCATCGGATGTCCGAACAGCAGTGTGAGGATCAGCCCGGTCGCGAGCGCGAGGGCGACGCGGAAGGTGATGAAACTGAACAGGTTCATCGCGCCCGTGTAGGGCGAGAGGAGTTCGTACAGCATGCTACGCCCCTGACGCTTTCTGCGAGGAGGCGGCGCTTTCGCTCATCTGTCTGAGCGCCGTTCCTACCTTCGCCATGCCGGACGCATTCGAGCCTTTGATCAAGACCGCATCCCCGGGTTGCAACCAGCTTTTCACGATCTCTGACGCTTCTGCCGGACCTGTGACATGTTCGACTCTGATCGAAGCATCGCGCTGCTTCAGCGCATCGGTGAGATGTTTCATTTCGCCGCCGGACAGAACCACAGCCGACACCTTCGCTGATACGATCGAGCCCGCCAAACCTGCATGCAGCGCTGCGGAACCTTCGCCGAGCTCACGCATCTCGCCGAGCGCGATAACCTTCCGGCCCGGGCGTTTCGCGAAACCTTCGATCGCTGCGCGCATCGACTCCGGATTGGCGTTGTATGCGTCATCGACGAGCGTCACTTCGCCACCCTGCGGCAATCTGAGCGTCTCCGCGACACCGCGTCCGGCGGGCGGCGCATAACCGGACAGCGCCTCAGCCGCCTTGTGCGGCGGAACGCCCGCGACCACGGCGGCAAGCAGCGCCAGCGCCGCGTTCGCCGCCCAGTGCTCGCCGACCGCATCAAGCTTCACGATGACGAGGTCACCCATCACGTCGATGGCGATGCGCGATGTCATGCCGTCGGTCTCGTAGGTCACCGGCGTTGCGCTCGCCGGTCCGCGCGCCCCGCCATAGGTGAGGATGTCCGCCGTCGGCTGCAGCGTTTCGGCATGACGCCTCAGCTTGGCGAAGAAATAGTCCTTCTCCGGCAGGATGGCCGTGCCGCCGGGCTCCAACCCAGCGAAAATCTGGGCTTTCTCGTCCGCCACGGCGTCGACCGAGCCCATGCCCTGCAAGTGCGCCGGCGCAATGCGCGTGATCATCGAGATATGCGGACGCACCATCAGCGAGCGCGGCCCGATCTCGCCGGGCGTGTTCATGCCGATCTCGAAGATCGCCCGCTCGGTCTCGCGCGGCATCCGCGCCAGCGTCAGGGGCACGCCCCAGTGATTGTTGAAGGACTTGTCCGACCAGTGCGCCCGGCCCGCCGCGCGGAAGATGCGCGCCAGCATCTCCTTCACCGACGTCTTGCCGACCGAACCGGTAATGGCCGAGATCACGCCGGAATTCCGCGCGCGCGCCACAAGACCCATCTTCTCCAGCCCGTGCAGCACGTCATGCACCATCAGGCCCGGATGCCCGCCCAGCACGTCGCGCGACACCAGCGCCGCTTCGGCCCCCGCCGCGAACGCATTGCCGACAAAATCGTGCCCGTCGCGCACGTCCTTCAGGGCCACGAACAGGTCGCCTGGCTTCAGCGAGCGCGTATCTATCGATACGCCATTGATCGCCCAGGTCCCGAGCGCCTTGCCCTCGGTCGCCCTGGCGGCCTCTTCCGACGTCCACAGCGGGGAGAGGTTCGGATCAGCCATGCGAGCCACCCACTTCCTCCAGCGCCTTGCGCGCCACATCGAAGTCCGAGAAGGGAATGGTCACGCCCTTCACAATCTGTCCGGTCTCGTGGCCCTTGCCGGCAATCAGCAGCGCATCGCCCGGCTTCAGCCGCTTCACGCCTTCCATGATCGCCGATGCACGATCGCCGATCTCGCTGGCGTCCGGCGCGCCCATTTTGATCGCGGCGCGGATCTTCACCGGGTCTTCCGAGCGCGGATTGTCATCCGTGACGATCACCTCGTCCGCCAGACGCCGCGCCACATCTCCCATGATCGGCCGCTTGGTCGCATCGCGATCGCCGCCGCAACCGAACACCACAATCAGCTTGCCGCGCACATGCGGACGCGCCGCGCGCAGCAGGACATTGAGACCGTCTGGCGTATGCGCGTAGTCAACGAACACCGGCGCCTTCGCAGCCGTCTGCCCGACCAGCTCCAGCCGCCCATGCACGCCCTTCAGCACGGCGAGCCCATCCAGCACCTTGTTGACATCATCCCCCAGGGCCATAGCGATGCCCGCCGCGCACAGCGCATTCAGCGCCTGGAATTCGCCGATCAGCGGCAGGTGGACAGTCCGCTCGTTCCTCGCGCCCTCGCCCCACTGGATCACGAGGTCCTGCCCCGTGCCGCGCGGCAGCGCTTCGGAGATACGCAGGTCGCGCCCGCGCCAGCCGACCGTGAACGGCTTCAGCCCCGCCTTCACCGCCGCCGCCTCGAACGCATCAAGCTCAGGGCTGTCGGCGTTGATCACAGCCGGTGCGCCCTTGGGAAGCAGCTCGGAGAACAGCTTCATCTTGGCCTGGCGGTAGTCGTTGAAGTCAGCGTGGTAGTCGAGATGATCCTGCGTGAGGTTGGTGAAAGCGCCCGCCGCCAGTTTCACGCCGTGCAGGCGATACTGCGAGAGGCCGTGAGACGAAGCTTCCATCGCCACATGCTGAACGCCCTCGCGCGCCAGCTTGTCGAGCGTCGCATGGATCGCCACCGGATCCGGCGTCGTGTGGCCGAGATCGACAACACCTGATGGTCCGATCGCGCCGAGCGTTCCCATCGACGCCGCGGGCCGGCCCATGCTCGCCCAGATCTGGCGCAGGAAGTCGACCGTCGAACTCTTGCCGTTCGTGCCCGTCACCGCCGCTACCGTAGCCGGCTGCATTGGATAGAAGGCAGCAGCCGCCGTCGCCAGCGTGAGACGCGGCTCGGCCGATTTCACCGCCGGCACGCTCCACTCGCCCGGCCGCTCATCCGTCAGGATCGCAACCGCGCCCGATTTGATTGCGCCGTCGATATAGTCTCGCCCGTCCTTCGCTATGCCCTGCAGCGCCGCGAACAGGAAGCCCGGTTTCACCTTGCGGCTGTCCGCCGTGATGCCTGTGATCTCCAGCGCCGGAGCGCTCGGGATGAGCTTGTCGAGTTTCATTGCGCCGTCGCCTCCGAAGCGCGCAGGCTCGTGGCCTCCCCCTTGGAAGCTCCGAGCACTGGCCGCACGTCCAGCAGCGGCGCCGCACGCCTGATCACCCGTCCGGTGATCGCTGCCGCGGTATAGGCGGCGGTGCGTTGGTCGCCCGTTCTGGGCTGTGCTTCATCGAGTACAATAAGCACGACAAATTCAGGGCGAGAGGCCGGGAAAACGGCAGCGAACGAGGTGATATTCTTGTCAGGATCGTACCCATCCGGTCCTGGTTTTTCCGCCGTGCCGGTCTTGCCGGCGACTTCATAGCCCGGCGCGTCGGCATTGGCGCCCGTGCCCTTGGTCACGACATGGCGCAGCATCTTCAGCACGGCGTCCGCCGTCGCTGGCGTCATCACCTGCTCGCGCTTCACGCCCGCCGGATCGATCGGCTCGAGAAACACCGGCGGCACATACTGGCCGTGACTGGCGAACGCCGTGTACGTCATCGCAAACGCCAGCGGGCTCACCGAGATGCCGTGACCATAGGCGATCGTCGCCATCGCCGTCTGGTCCCAGTTCTCCGGCGTCAGGGGGGATGCGAATTGCGGCCCGTCATGAGACTGCCCGCCGGTGAGATGCAGGCTGGTCAGGAACAGCTTCTGCTTGGCCGGTCCCATCCGCTGCGCGATCTGCGCCACACCGATGTTGGATGAAAAGCCGAGAATGTCCGCGACGCTGATCGCCTTGGCGCCCGGCATCACGTGAGGGTCCTTCACCGTCACCGCGCCGATCTTCACCGGAACGGACACATCAAACCGGTCCGCCTCGTTCAGCACGCCTGCATCCATCGCGGCGGCGACCGTCAGCGGTTTGTAGATCGAGCCCAGTTCGAAGCGCGAATTGAGCGCGCGGTTGGTACGCACGTCCTTGCTCTGGTCGCCACGCTTGTTGGGATCCATCGCCGGCCAGGAGGCCATCGCCCGCACTGCGCCGGTGCGCGCATCGATGATGATCCCCGCCGCGCCCTTCATGTCAAAGTCCGCGAACGCCTTGTCCAGCTCGTCCTCCACGACGAACTGCACGCTCGCATCGAGCGTCAGCTTCAGCGCCTCGCCGCCCTTCTTCAGCCGCTCGTCGAACGCCAGCTCCGCGCCCTCGAGACCCTTGCCGTCGATATTGGTGTAACCCAGGAAATGTCCCGCCAGGCGCCCACGCGGATAGACGCGCTGCGGCTCCTCCTCGAAGCGCAGGCCCTCCACGCCGAGATCGAACACCGCCTGCTTGTCCTTCGCCGACAGCCCGCGCTGCACCCACACGAACTGCCGCTTCTTGTCCGACAGCGCCGTCGTCAGCCCGATCACGTCGATGTTTGGCAGCACGGTCTTGAGCTCGCTCGCAACCTCGCCCGCATCCCAGATCGCGCGCGGATCGGCCGCCAGCGACCATCCGGGCACCGTCGTCGCCAGCAGCTGCCCGCGCGCATCGACGATATCGGCCCGCTGCACTTTCTCCACGACCACGCCGCCCACAGGCGCTGCGCCCTTCTCCGGCCCGTGCACCGCGACGAAGGCCGACCGTCCGACGATCACGGTGAAGACCACGGCGAGCACGCCCGCCACGATGCGAGCGCGGCGCGGTCCCCAGACGTCATCCTGGCGGTCGAGCGCGATCATTGCGGCGGCGCGGCCTCCTTCGGTTTCACCGGAGCAGGCGCCGTCTGCGACAGCGGCTGCTCAGGCGCGGGCTTCGGCAGCGTCAGTTTCTCCTCGCCCAGCCGTCCCGACAGCGCCTCGCTCGCCGTGTACTGGCCTGGCTGCGCCTGCTCGAGGCCCAGCTTCTCGCGCGCGATCGGCGCGATGCGTTCCGGCCGCGTCAGATAGGCCTCCTCGGCCTTCATGACGGAGATCTCCTTGTTGATGGCGGTCGCTTCCGCCTTCAGCCCGTCGATCTTCTCCTGCGTCTCCTCCGCGCCGAGCTTGGCGCGATAGACCGCGATGGCGAGACCCGCCACCACCAGCCCGCCGATGATCACCAGACGGTTCATCACGTGACTCCTTCAAGCTGTTTCAGCCCGGGCAGTCTGAACCCCTCATCCGGGGGCGCATCCCATGCAGCCGCTTCCGTTCGCAGCGCCCAGCGCAACCGCGCCGACCGCGCACGCGGATTGGCGGCCAGTTCCGCCTCGCCCGGCTCGGTCGCCTTGCGTTGCAGCACTTCGAACGTGGGCGTCTTGCCCTTTGGCGTTCCCGGCAGGTGCCGCGACGCGCCCGGCTCGTTGCCGGACCGCGCCCTGAGGAACAGCTTCACGATGCGGTCCTCGATTGAATGGAAGGTTACGACGACCAGGCGCCCGCCAGGTTTCAGCACATGTTCGGCTGCGGCCAGCGAGCGCACCAGTTCGCCGGTCTCGTCATTCACCCACATGCGCAGCGCCTGGAATGAGCGCGTCGCCGGATGCGTCGGCTTGCCGCGACGCCCGCCCAGCGACCGCTCGATGCAGTCTGCGAGGTCCAGTGTCGTCTCGAATTTCTGCGTCTTGCGGCGATAGACGATCCCGCGCGCGACCCGGCGCGCCGCCGGCTCCTCGCCGAGAATGTGGAAGATGTCCGCCAGTTCGCCCTCGGTGAGATGGTTCACTGCATCCGCCGCGCTCGGCCCCTTCTTCTCCATCCGCATGTCGAGCGGACCGTCCCGCATGAAGGAGAAGCCACGCTCGGCCTCGTCGAGCTGGAAGGAAGAAACCCCGAGGTCCAGCATCACGCCGTCGACCTTGTCGCCCCGGCCTGCCGCGTGAACGATGATGTCGAGTTCGCCAAACCGTCCCGGCGCAGGCACCAGCCGCGCATCTTTGCCGGCATGCGCCCACGCGCGCTCCATCGCTTCCGGATCGCGATCGATCGCCAGCAGCGTGATGTTCGCAACTGCAAGCGCCGCACGCGCATAGCCGCCGCCGCCATAAGTGCCGTCCACCATCACCGCACCATTGGTCGGCGCGAGCGCGTGGATCACCTCCTCGACAAGGACGGGCACATGGCCGGCAGGGGCCGGTGCGTTGAGTTCAAGCTCGCTCATTCCCCCGCCGTCCGATCTGGACCGCTTTGGCCCGCGCGACGCGGTTTCGCCTTGAGGAGGCCAAGGCTGTCCTTGGCGAGCTGGCGCATCTCTTCGCGCATCGCCTCGTAGGCGGCCGGCTCCCAGATCTGGAAGCGGTCGCCGAGGCCCACGAACTTTGCCTTGTCCGTGATGCCGGCCTTCGCGAGGAGTTCAGCGTCGAGCACGATACGTCCGCCATCATCGAACCTGGCCTGGCGCGCCTCCCCCATGATGTAGTTCGCCAGCGCGTAGCGGCGGGGGTCCATCAAGTCGAGGTCGGCCATGGAGTCTTCAAAGCCCTCCATCAGGCGCTGCCCCGCGCCTTCGATGCAGGCCTTGTCCAGCGACGGCCACAGGTAGACGCTGTCCTCTCCGCCGAGTGATTTGCGGAAAGGCGCCGGGATCGAGACCCGCTTCTTAACGTCGACGCTGCTCTCGTAAGAGGAGAGAAACATAACCCCACTTGCTGCCCGCTAGACGCCTGCCCGGAACGGGCGGCGCACCCTTTAAATACGCTCCACAGAGGCCCCGTCCGTGGAGTTTCAGGGGATACCATGGGAGGATATGGGCAACAACGGGACATTAGGTCCTCGTTAACCAATGGACCGCCTGTCAGCGGAACAAACCAAGTAGATCGGTGAGCTATATCTCCGGGTCTGTGGATAAGTGGTTTACGAGGTGTGAACACATCGCCGATTCAAGCAGCAATTACTGGCGTTTTCCCGGTGGACGACTTCACGTCAACCTGTCCACAGCAAATGGGTAAACTTCGATCAGGCGGCCTGTAAGCCGGGTTCTGTCCAAGGCCTTGCGGCCCATGGGCGACCATTCCTCTGGGACGGTCCTTGCGGACCGCCTCGCGCGACCAACCCGGATGGAGCGCTTAGGCGCGCCTGTCCCTTGCGGGACGCCCATCCCTATTCGGTCTTGCTCCAGGCGGGGCTTGCCTTGCCATGCCCGTCACCGGACACGCGGTGGGCTCTTACCCCACCCTTTCACCCTTACCCAGGACAAGTCCCGGGCGGTTTGCTTTCTGTGGCGCTATCCCTCAGGTTTCCGGTTGCCCGCATTCCTGGGCGGACGTTATCCGCCGCCTTGCCTACGTGGAGCCCGGACTTTCCTCCAGCAGGTTGCCCTGCCAGCGGTCGCCCGGCCGCCCGATCGAAGGCGGGGCCTTAGCACAGGCCCGGGAAAAGGGCGATTCCATCCGTTTCTGAGGCGATAACCACGCAGTGCAGCAATAACTGCGCTCGGTTATGGCCTGTTCAGGCACGGCCCATTAGAAGCGGGCGCAGCGTTACCTGGAGGGAATGTATGAAACTGACTGTCGCCATGCTTGGTCTCGCCGTTCTGGCTGCCCCGGTCGCGTTCGCCGACCCCGGCGTCGCCGAAGGCAAGGCGCTCTACGAGCAGCGCTGCGTGATGTGCCACGGCTCCGGCATGGCCAACGCTCCGCTGATCGAGAAACTCAACACCTTGGACAACGACACCATCCTCGCCGTCCTCGCCTCCCCGAGCCCCGTCCCTATGATGGCGGCCATCACCGGCGGCCTGTCGGACGAAGACCGCCGCAACGTCGCCGTCTTCCTCTCCAAAAAACCCCTGCCGGCCTCCGGCAGCCTCCCGGAAGTCAAAGCCGAGTAGGCTTCTCTCCGATCTCGAACATCAAAGCGCTTCCTCCGCCGGAGGGAGCGCTTTTTGTTTGCGCGGGTGCGCCTAGGCGGTTCGCAGGCCGAACGATGAGATGAACGCCCATAGCCCGTTGTCGGCGCCGGGCGCCGGCGCGCCGATCATGTGAGATCGCGCGTTTACGGCCATCCGCAGGTCGCTGAACGCCTGCTTCTCGCCAGCCGTAAGATTACGCGCCGCCACGAAGCGCATCGGCGAATCCGGAAAGCCGCGCCCTTCAATCGGCCCGCTCTCGAGCGTGATGATCCCCGAATGGCGCCGGTCGCGGCGGATCTTCTCGGCGAGACTCGTCACGCCGGCCGCTGGTCCTTCGAGCGCCTGCAGGAACGCGCCCTCGTAGAAAAGCAAAAGGCCGGTGATCCCGGCCCCTGTGTTCGCTGATTTTGCGCGGAGGTAGATCCGGTCGAGCTCATCCGCCCGGAGCACGCCGACAGCCGTGCTCATGTAGACCAGTCGATGCAAGGCTCCGGAAGGCATGGCCGACTCCGTTCAACCTGTTGCGAGCATGAGCCCTCAATGGTGAACAGGGAATTAGCGTTTATGTCACACTACGGTTCCGCGACAGTGTGTGTCGCTTCAGCAACCGTGGATGAACGCTCAGCTTCTCACGGTTTTCGTGAGCTCTGCGACGGCATGCGCGAGCGTGATCGTGTCGGTGTCGCCCTCCCCATTCACCCGCTCCGGCCGCCAGCGCCGCTGGAACGCGCGCACCACCGCCGCCGTCGCCTCGTCGAACGAGCCCGTCACCGCGATGCGATATCCGATCGCCGCCAAGTCCTTCTGGAATTCCTCGACCGTCATTCCGGCGTCGCCCATCGCAGCGCCGTGCATCATCCACGGCTCCGGCCGCACCGGTTGCGGCCACAGTCCGATCCCGGCTTCAGCAAGGCGCTTCCACGGAAAGAGCTCGCCCGGATCTTCCTTGCGGTCCGGCGCGATATCGGAATGCGCGACGATCCGGTTCTGCGGAATGGGCCATCGCCCCAGAATGTCTTTGCAGAGTTCGATCACCGAGACGATCTGCGCCTCGGGAAAAGGCCGGTACCCCCATTCGTGTCCGGGGTTCACGATCTCGATCCCGATCGAGCGCGAGTTGAGATCCTCATCCCCCCGCCACCAGCTCCGTCCCGCCTGCCAGGCGCGCTTCGCTTCCGGCACCAGCGCGAAGACGCGGCCGTCTTCCTCGACCATGTAGTGGGCCGAAACGCGCGGCTCCTTGTCCTCCTGCATGCGGGCGAGCGCGGAGGGGCCGTCCTTCATGCCGGTATAGTGCAGCACCAGCATGTCGAGCGGATGCAGGCGGTCGTTGAAGTTGGGGCTCGGGGCCTGGATGATCGAGAGAGTCATGGTCCGATCTTGTCTCCAACCGGCGCCTCAGGGAAGCGCCGGTTCGGCCGCACCATGATAACGCCTACGCCCGCCAGCGCGACAACCGCCCCGATAATCAGTTTCAGCGTCAATGGCTCGCCCAGCAGCGTGATCCCCAGCACCACGCCCCAGATCGGCGTCATCAAGGTGAGCGGCGAGATCAGCGTCACATCGTACTTCTTGATCATCCGGTAGAATGTCCCGTGCCCGAAGATCGAGACCGCCAACACGGCAAACGCCGTCGACAGGTAGATCAGAGGATCGCCGGAAAGCACCGCATCCACCTGTCCCGTCTCGGTTGCGAAGGACATGGCCATCAGCGGGATCACCGAGAACGTGCCGACCCACGCCTGCAGCTTCATCGCCGGCATCGGCTCGATCCGCTTCATCAGAATGCTCGCCGCCGAGGAGGAGACCGCCGCCAGCACAAGGAAGATCATCCCCAGCGTCAGCGAGAACTTCTCCGGATCGATCGCGATGATCATCACGCCGACAAAGCTCATCACGATCCCCAGCCCACGCCGCCAGCCGATCTGCTCGCCGAGGAACATGATCGAGAAGATCGTCGTGATCGGAACCCCAAGCTGCCCGATGACAGCCGCCGCACTCGCCGACGCATTCGCCAGCCCGAGAAACAGGAGGCCGAACTGCACCGCGCCCATGCCCATCGCGATCAGGAACATCAGCCCGATCTGCCGCGGCGCGGGAAACAGGAAGGGCGACAGGCAGAGCCCGACCAAGCCCAGTCTCACGCCCGCAAAGAACACGGGCGGCACATCGGCCGCCGAAACCGTCCAGCGCGTGACGACCAGGTTCAACGCCCAGACCAGGCAGACGACAAACAGAAGGCCGAAGTCCGCGGGTTTCATCCACGGGTCCTGATCAGGTGAGGTTGGCGAGAAACGCCCCGGCCAAAGCAATCGCTCTGCGCGACGGCGCGGACAAGCCCCGAACGATGAAAGTCACCATGAAAGAAAAGCTAGATCTCGATGACCCAGCCGTCAGCCGTGCGGCGGGCCTCAAGCGTCTGGTCGGGGCCCGGCTCCGGCTTGCGGCGCGAGCGGTTGAAACCATGCGCGAAGGTCAGGAATACCGCCGCGATCGCCAGCATGATGCCGATGAAGGTCGTCGCCACGAGCGCGGCAAAGGCGGCCACGAGCAGGAACAGTCCAAACCCGGCCTTGGCGAGAAGAGACCCGAAGGCCTTCAACGCGAGATGAACGCGCGTTGCGATGTCGGAATGGCCAAGGGTTTCGGTCATGGGCGGGCTCCCGTCCACAAAAGGTGCGCCCCCGTCCCCGAATGTCAATCGGCGCGCGTCAGAAAACCGCGCTCGGCCCTGATACGGGCATACGCCGATGTGATCGCGGCGGACTTTTCGTGCGCCACAGGTTCGTACTCGCGTGGGGCGGATTTGGCGCCTGCGACAGTATCGGGGTGATTCTCGAGCATGAGCCGGCGATAAGCTGCACGAATGTCCTCGAACGAGGCGCTATGGGGCACGCCGAGCACGAGATAGGGGTCGTCCGCGTCAGGCCCGAGATGGCTGGCCTTTATGCGGCGGAACTGATCCGGCGTGAAACCGAACAGATCCGCCACACTCGCAAGATACTCCACTTCGTCTCCGGTGACCGCGCCATCGGCTGCAGCGATCTGGAACAGACCATCCAGCACGCCTTCAAGCAGGCACGGCCGGTCGCGATAGCGCTTCGCGATCTTGCGTGCGTAGCCCTCGTAACCGATCACGGTCTGTCGCGCGATGTTGAACACGCGCCTTATTGCGGCCTCATCTCCGGGCGCAGACTTGAACACGCGCGAGAACGCCGCGACCTCGTCCACGGTCACCATGCCGTCGGCCTTGGCCAGTTTCGCGCCCAGCCCCACGATCGCTGCTGTAAATTCAAGATCATTCGGATCCGGCCCGCACGAGGCGGGGCCGACGTCCGTGCCGGGCGCGTCCTCCTCGAAGGCGCGCCGCGTGAGCGACGACAATTGTGACCAGATGCTCATCTCAGCGCTCTATGCACCGGTGCGGCGTCCCGGCGCAATCGTGACTCACCTGCAGGGGTTGGAATCCCCGGCATGCTCCCCAAATAACCGGAGTTCCCGGAACCCAATGCGTTCGGGAGAGTATTTGTCCACGCAGCCGCTGATTGGCGGCCGTGGAAAACAAGTTCCGACCCGGCGATCTAGTCCCCCCACGTCCCCCCGCCGGGAAAGGAAGCGCCGCCGCCGCCCGCGAGGGCTGGCGGCGGTTGCTTTTCTGGCGGCGCCTTACTGCTGTTTCGACAGGTGCTTCATCAGGTCGGCAGCGGCGACGACCGGACCCGTGACGTGGCCTGCACTCACCTTCATCACGTCGCCACGCGCCGGAGCCTGCTGGCCCTTGCGGTGGCTCGCGGATTTCTGGCCGCGCTGCTTCGGGCTGTTTGCGTTGCGCGGCGAATTGTTTCCGCCATTGCGCTGCCGGTCGTTGCGACCCTCGCCGTCGCGGCGCTGGCCATCACGCTGCCCGTCGCGCTGCTGACCATCGCGCTGATTGTTGCGAACGCCATCCCAGCCCTGGGAGCCGCCCTTGCCACGACGGCGGCGGCCGGAACGGCCCTCGCCATTGGCGGCCTCGGCGCGCGGTTCGTGCTGGCGATGCTCGTTGCGCTCGCCGCGGTTCTCGCCACGCCGGTCGTTGCGATGATCATCGCGGCGCGGCCTCTGATTCTGTTGGCGGCGCGGTTGCGGCGCGCCACGCGCTTCGGCGCGAGCGCCGCCGCGGGTGTTCTTCTCGTCGGCATTGGCGTTGGCCGAAAGCTGCGCCAGAGCAGCGTCGTTGCGCCGATCAACGCTGGGAATTTTCTGGCGCGTCGTGCGCTCAATGTCGCGCAGCAGCGGACGTTCGTCCTCGGCGCAGAAAGCCACGGCTGAACCGTCCTTGCCCGCGCGGGCCGTGCGGCCAATGCGATGGACATACTGTTCGGGAACTTCCGGCAGTTCGTACTGGACGACGTGAGACACGGACGAGATGTCGATGCCACGCGCGGCAATGTCAGTGGCGACCAGAGCCCTCACCTTCCCGGCCTTGAACTCGGCCAGAGCGCGTTCGCGCTGGGCCTGGCTCTTGTTGCCGTGGATGGCGGAGGCGGCGACGCCGCCGCCTTCGAGGATGCGGGCCACTTTATCGGCGCCACGCTTGGTGCGGGTGAACACCAGCACGCGCGTATAGTCGGGCTGGGCGAACAACTCGGCGAGCAGGCCACGCTTGCGGCCTGGTTCGACGAACACGACCTTCTGGTCGACGCGCTCGACCGTGGTCGAGGGCGGAGCAACGGAGACTTTCAACGGGTCCTTGTTGAGCAGCTCGCCGGCAAGTTTCTCGATGTCCGCCGGCATGGTGGCCGAGAAGAACAGGTTCTGGCGCTGCTTGGGCAGGTGCTTCACGATCTGCCGGATCGGCACGATGAAGCCCATGTCGAGCATCTGGTCGGCTTCGTCGAGCACGAAGATCTCGAGGCCCGAAAGGTCCGCGTCGTTCTCGCCAAGGTGATCGAGCAGGCGTCCGGGAGCGGCGACGATGATGTCGACGCCACGCGCCAGCGCCTGGCGCTGCGGGCCATGGCCTACGCCGCCGAAAATGGTGGCGACGCTGAAGCCGAGCTTCGCGCCATAGGCCTTGAACTGGTCAGCGATCTGCGTCGCCAGCTCACGCGTCGGCGAGAGCACAAGAGCTCGGCAGCCATAGCGCGGGGCAGGCTTACGATTGGAGACGAGGCGGTGGAGGATCGGGAGGGCGAAGGCGGCGGTCTTGCCGGTGCCGGTCTGGGCGATGCCAAGGAGGTCGCGGCCTTCCATCACGCCGGGGATCGCAGCGAGCTGGATCGGCGTCGGCTGGGTATAGCCCTTCTGGGTCAGCGCCTCGAGGATCGAGGCGTTGAGGCCAAGGTCTTTGAACTGGGTCAAGTGGGAGGTTCTTTCGTGTGCGCGAACGTGCGGACGCTCGTTCGCTACGAGTCCGCCGGAGGCGCTGTCTTTATGGGAAAGCCCGGCGTGCGCGGGCGATCATGCGATCTTTTCAGGGCGCTCAACGGGCCGGGACCTGTTCTCAGGACCCTCACGCAGCCGGAGCGCCGATAGCGTTCTCTCATGAACGCGAGGGGCATATCGCGGCCAAAACTCCTAAAGTCAAGCTAACGGGCTGTAACTCGGCGCTTTGGCCGCAGAATCGGCCGCCCCAGTCAGCCACCCATGATGAGCGCGCCGACCAGCAGGGCAATCTCGACGCGCACCCAGTTGATGCGTCGGAGCGAATTAACCACGGCTTCTGCCATGTGAACTCCACCTGCCGCGACTCGGGAAGCGGCATCGGGTTCAGCCTAGGCGGCGGCCATGCGCCCGCAACGACGCGCGCTCTCTGGGCGAGGAGAAACCAACAACTATCGCGCGCGATGTTGTGTTGATCGCCTGACTGGTCCACACGCGGCGACGATGTCTTCGCCCACGGGAAAACGCGTGATCGTTGTCGGCGCCGGGCCCGCTGGGCTCGCCGCCGCCGAAGTGCTGGCGCAGGCGGGCTGCGCCGTGAAGATCCACGACCGCATGCCGAACCCGGCGCGGAAATTCCTGCTTGCCGGCCGCGGCGGCCTGAACCTCACGCACTCCGAGCCGCTCGAAGTTTTCCTCACGCGCTATGGCGAAGCGCGTTCGCACCTCGAGCCTGCGATCCGCGCCTTCACGCCGGATGACCTGCGCGCCTGGTGCGAGGACCTCGGCATCGAGACATTCGTCGGCTCGAGCGGACGCGTCTTCCCGAAGCAGATGAAGGCCTCGCCCCTGCTCCGCGCCTGGCTGGCGCGCCTCGGCGAACTTGGCGTGCAGCTCGTCACGCGCTCGTGCTGGACCGGATGGGATGGCGATGCGCTGGTTTTCGAGACGCCCGACGACTCTCGTCTCGAAAACGCTGACGCTGCGATTTTCGCCCTCGGTGGCGCGAGCTGGCCGCGCCTTGGCTCGGATGCGAGCTGGCAGGATGCGTTCGCCGCGCGCGGGGCTACGATCTCGCCGATGCGCCCCTCGAATTCCGGCTTCCTTGTTAGCTGGTCGGACCTGTTCCGCGAAAAATCTGCAGGTGAACCGCTCAAGCGCACCGTCTTTCGTTTCGACGGACGCGAGGTACGCGGCGAAGCGATCATCACAAGTTACGGCATTGAAGGCGGCGCCATCTATGCGCTTTCATCTGTCCTGCGCGATGTGATCGAAAGCTCCGGTTCGGCCACGCTGCAGATCGATCTCATGCCCGACATGACGCTCGATGCGCTTGCTGCACGGCTGGCGATCGGCACGAAGGACTCGATGGCGAACCGCCTGCGCAAGGCCGGCCTCTCGCCTGCGGGCGCCAGCCTGGTGCGCGAGGACGAAGCCGGCCCCACGCTTCCAGCGGCGCCTTACGACATTGCACGGCGCATCAAGGGCGCGCGCATCCGCCTTTCGGGCGTGGCGCCGATTGACCGCGCCATCTCGACAGCCGGCGGGATCAGCTGGGAAAACCTCAACGCCGATTATTCGCTGACGTCAGACGCGCGCACATTCGCCGCCGGCGAAATGCTGGACTGGGAAGCGCCGACGGGCGGCTACCTGTTGCAGGCCTGCTTCGCCACCGGCCGCGCGGCGGCGCATGGCGTGCTCGCGCGCCTCTAGAACGCGGCGGCGACCGTCAGCGTGACGGTGCGCCCCATCTGGGACGATCGGAATTCCGACGCGTAAGGAACGGTTGTGTAGTACCGCCGGTCCGTTTCCTTCTCGACATCCAGAACGTTCGCCGCCGTCACGCGCACCAGCATCCCGCCGAGGAACGCCGTCGTCTCGACGAACACGTCCACGTTCGGATCCTTGGGCTCGATCGTCTCGAGGCGATCCATGCGGTAGTTCGGAAGCGGGCCGACGCTGCTGACCTTGGTTCCCCAGGCGAACTTCATCGCCGGCAGGTCCTGGCGGAAATCGACCAGCCAGTCGAACTCCTGCTCGCTGGAGATCTGGCGCTTCTGGAACGACACCGGATCGACCACTTCGGAATCCTGCGCGCCGACATTGAGCTTCAGCAGGCCTCCGCCAACTCCGACGCTGTCGAGCAGCAGAGTCGCCTCGATTCGGCCGCCCCAGCGTTTGCCATCGCCGATATTGCCGATGGCCGTGCACGGGCCGGGCAGGTTCGTCGGCAACGTGCATGTGCCGGCCGCAGACACGAAGTCCTGCGTGTCCCTGATGTCGTCATAAAAGCCCGTCAGCGCGATCGAGCCGCGCGGGCCGAGCGGGCGCTTCCACTGCAGGTTGGCCTTCCAGGTCTGTTCGGGCTTGAGATTGGGGTTGCCGACATTGGCGCCGCCGCTGCTGATGTTGGGCAGGCCCGTCGCGAAGTCGCCGAAGTCGAGCTGTGAGACGTCACGCACGAAAGACAGGCGCACCTGGTCATCCGCGTTGGGCGTCCAGGTCGCGACGAGGCGCGGCTTGGAATAGGTGAACTCGCGTTTGATGTCGGGTTGCGCCGGCTGCGTGATCGCCTGGCTAATGGTCGAAGCCTCGTAATTGAAGCCGGCCTCCAGCGAGAATTGCGGGTTCATGCGCCAGACGTCGTTGACCGAGGCTTCCCAGCGATCTTCTTCGACCTTGGTGGACGCCACGGGAATGCTCAACGGCACGTAGGGTCCACCGATCAGCCCGATCAGGCTCTCGCGATCGACGTGCCGGAAGTTGTAGGCGCCCTCGATGCCGAATTCGATCGTGTGCTGCGTGTCCGGCTTGGTCGTCCACAGGCCGCGGACAACGTGCTCGCCCGCACGGTTGTCCGAATTGTCGACCTGCTGGCCAACCGGGGGAATGTTCTGCGTCAGCAATTGCTGGGGCCGCCAGTTCACCATGCGGTTGATAGTGATCAGCTTGACTGCATTCTGGCTGTCGAAGCGGTGCTCGTAGTCGCCGCCAAGGTCGAAATACCAGATGTCCTTCTCGGTATAGTCGGACGCCAGCGCCGCCGGGAATGTCAGTGCGCCAATATGCAGGTCGCCGTGCGCGTTGTTGGTGAACCAGCGCGGCAGGATGCGGAAGTTGGCGTTCCAGGTGTCGCGCGCCGTCGGCGTCCAGGTGGTATTGCCGGTGATCAACAGTTCGCCGGCCTGCTGCTGGTAGTATTCTTCCTGCGTGCGGTTCACGACGCCGAGCGCATTGCGGAAGGTCGACACGACTTCCTCGCGCTCGCCGATGCTGGTCGCCGCCACCGCGAGACGGAAACTGAAATTGTCCGTCTTCCACGTTCCCGAACCCGCGATCTGGGCGCCGACACGCCCCTGCTCGTACCAGCGCGTCGTGAGCGCGATCGTCGTCGAGGTCTTCAGGTCCGCTGACGGCTTCAGCACGACGTTGGCGATCTCGGTATAGCCGCGCACGTCGATGTCGCCGGCAGCCGATGCGCGGATCAGCTCGACGCGCTGCACGTCGCGCGCGGCGATGCGGCCGAGCTCGTCCTTGAGACTGGTTTTCGAGCTCGGGCGCTGTCCGTTGATCAGCAGGTTACCGGCTGTTGCGCCGAACCCGCGCAGCTCCTGCCCCTCGTCCAGCGTGAAGCCCGGAAGCTGACGCACCATGTCGTCGGCCGTCACGGGGCTGAAACGTGCGAAGAAATCCGGCTCGAACACCTGCACGCCCTCGGGCGTGCTCGCCGGTGTCGGCGCCTGAGGCGCTTCCTGGGCGCGAGCGATGTCTGTGAACGCCAGCGCACTGACGGCCAGCGCGGCCATCCGCTTCCAGTTCTTCACGTCCGTCCCTCCCGTGACCAACCGGCTGCCGGTGTCAGGCCAATAGGCCTGCCCAACGTTTCCTGTTCGTGAACGAATGAGGCTCCGTTCACAGTATCGACCCCGCGCGCAAACAAGCGCAGCGCCGGGTTGATGTCGACGGCAAAGACGATTTCCTCAGGGATAGCCCGTAGAAACCCTAGTAATTCAGGATCGGACGCAGCCAGCGCTCGGCGGTTTGCAGGTCCCAGCCCTTCCGGCGCGCGTAGTCCTCGACCTGATCTTTTTCGATTCTTCCCACAGCGAAATAAACCGCGTCGGGATGGGACAGGTAGAGGCCGGAGACGCTTGCCGTCGGCAACATTGCATAGCTCGACGTCAGCTCCATGCCGGCGCCCGACTCAGCCTTGAGCAGGTCGAACAGCGTCGCCTTCTCCGAGTGATCAGGCTGGGAAGGATAGCCCGCGGCCGGACGGATGCCGCGATAGCTTTCCGCAATCAGCTCGTCATTCGAGAACGCTTCGTCCTTGGCATAGCCCCATAGCTCGCGCCGTACGCGCTCATGCATGTACTCCGCGAACGCTTCAGCGAAACGATCCGCCAGCGCCTTGACCATGATGGACGAGTAATCGTCGCCTTTGGCCACGAACTCGGCCGCCTTTTCCATCTCGCCATGGCCCGCAGTCACGGCGAAGCCGCCGACATAGTCTGCGCGCTTCGGAGCGATGAAATCGGCGAGCGCGAACTGCCCCTTCTCGTTGGTCTTCTCCATCTGCTGGCGCAGCGTGAAGAAGCGTTTGAGCTCGGTCGTGCGGCTTTCGTCGGTCCACACGATGATGTCGTCGCCATCGGAATTCGCCGGCCAGAAGCCGACGACGCCCTTCGGCTTCAGCCAGGCCTCGCCGATCATCCGCTGCAGCATCGCCTGCGTGTCTTTCCACAAGCTGCGCGCGGCCTCGCCGACGACATCGTCCTCGAGGATCAGCGGATAGCGCCCTGCCAGATCCCAGCTCGAGAAATAAGGCGTCCAGTCGATGTAACGGGCCAGCGTCGCCAGATCGACGTCGTCGATCACGCGCGTTCCCGTGAAGCTGGGCTTGGGCGGCTTGTAGGTCGACCAGTCGATCGCATGCTTCTGCGTACGGGCATCCGCCAGCGTCAGGCGCGCCTTGGCCGAACCGCCCGACCGCGAGGAACGAATCTTGGCGTATTTGTCCTTCATCTCGGCCCAGAACCTGTCGCGCGTGTCGACGCCGATGAGCTGGCTCACCACGCCCACCGCGCGACTGGCGTCGAGCACGTGCACCACCGGCCCCTGGCTGAACTCCGGCTCGATCTTGATCGCCGTGTGCGCCGGGCTCGTTGTCGCCCCGCCGATCAGCAGCGGCATCTTCATCCCGCGACGCTGCATCTCGGAGGCGAAATACACCATCTCGTCGAGCGACGGCGTGATGAGGCCCGACAGGCCGATCATGTCCGCATTCTCGTTCGCCGCCGTCTCGAGGATCTTCTCGGCCGGCACCATCACGCCGAGGTCGATGACCTTGTAGCCGTTGCACTGCAGGACAACGCCGACAATGTTTTTGCCGATATCGTGCACGTCACCTTTCACCGTCGCCATCACGACGACGCCGTTGGACTTGTCGGCCATGCCGGTGCGGAGCTTTTCTTCCTCCATGTAAGGCATCAGGTGCGCAACCGCCGCCTTCATCACGCGCGCTGATTTCACGACCTGCGGCAGGAACATCTTGCCCGACCCGAACAGGTCGCCGACGATGTTCATGCCGTCCATCAGCGGGCCTTCGATGACATGCAGCGGGCGCTCGGACTGCAGCCGCGCCTCTTCCGTGTCCTCGACGATGAACTCGGTCGAACCGTTGACCAGCGCATAGGCCAGCCTGTCCTTCACGGGCTTCTCGCGCCAGCTCAGGTCCTTCTTCTGCTCGACGCCCTTCTGGCCACGGAACTTCTCCGCGATCTCCAGCAATCGCTCAGTCGCATCTGCACGCCGATTGAGGATCACATCCTCTACCCGCTCGCGCAGTTCCGGGTCGATGTTGTCGTAGATATCAAGCTGGCCAGCGTTCACGATCGCCATGTCGAAGCCGAGCTTGATGGCATGATAGAGGAACACGGAGTGCATCGCGCGCCGCACCGGCTCGTTGCCCCGGAACGAGAACGACACGTTGGAAAGGCCGCCGGAGGTGCGCGCGTAGGGCAGGTTCTTCTTGATCTGCTTCACGCCTTCGAAGAAATCGACGGCATAGTTGTTGTGCTCTTCGATACCAGTCGCGACCGCGAAGATGTTCGGATCGAAGATGATGTCTTCCGGCGGGAAGCCATCGGCCACGAGAAGATCATAGGCGCGCTTGCTGATCTCGTATTTGCGAGCGGCCGTATCTGCCTGCCCGACCTCGTCGAACGCCATGACGACGACAGCAGCGCCGTAGGAGCGCGCGATCCTCGCCTGCTCGAGGAATTTCGCCTCGCCCTCCTTCATCGAGATCGAGTTGACGATCGCCTTGCCCTGGACGTTCTTGAGGCCTTCCTCGATGACTTCCCACTTCGAGCTGTCCACCATGATCGGAACCTTGGCGATATCCGGCTCCGCCGCGATCAGGCGCAGGAAGGTGCGCATCGCGGCTTTGGAATCGAGCAAGCCCTCGTCCATGTTGACGTCGATGATCTGTGCGCCGTTCTCCACCTGCTGGCGCGCGACGTTTACCGCCTCGGCATACTTGCCATCGACAATCAGCTTCTTGAACGCCGCCGAACCGGTCACGTTCGTACGCTCGCCGATGTTGATGAAGTTCGCGGTCTGGGGAGCGGTCTCGGACATGGGATGCTTTCAGGCGTGACTAGCGCGGTTTGCGCGCAGCAGTGACTTCGATTTCGACCAGCATGCCGGGGCGCACGAGCCCCGCCACCTGCACAGTCGACCGGACGGGGCGGTTGGGTTGCGCAGCGTTGCCATAGTGGCGGCCATAGGCTCGCATCATGCCGTCGAAATCCATGACGCCGCCCGGCGTCGGTGCGGCCAGGTAGACCGTCATTGCCACCACCTCGCCTTCGCTGACGCCAACTTCGGCCAGCGCCGCGGCGATCTTGTTGAAGACGCTTTCGGCCTGTTGCTCGGTGTCTCCGAGATCGCTGCCGCCTGATGTCAGCGGATCGGCGATGATCCCCGGCAGGCGGATCGTCTCATAACCTGGTGGAATGATGATGTTCTTCGCATAGAAAGCCGTCGCCGACGCATACTGCCGCTCGATCGCACGGGGCTGGGGCGAGAGATCGGTGACGTCCGCGATGACGCAACCCGCCAGCGGAAACAACAAGAGGGAAGCAGCAGCGTATTTCATTCCGCAGCCTTCGGCCGGCTGAGGCCGGGCAAGCCGTCGATGCTCTTGGCGTTCTTTGTCAGGCGGCTCTCATACCACTGGTCGAGTTCCATGTGCTCGACATAGCGGCGCAGCTGGTCGCGCTCGCCCTTGTATTCCATGAACGGCACAGCCCAGCCGCAGCTGTCCTGCACGGCGGTGATGTCCGCGAAGATGATGTCGCGGGCGCGTTCGTGGCCCGGTGGGAATTTCGCGATCTCTTCGGCAAAGCCGGGATCGTTGAACTGCATCGCCTCGCCGCGGCCGTAGAGCCGCATGATATTCGGCGCGCCCTCATAGGCGCAGAACATGAAAGTGATGCGCCCGTTCTCGCGCACATGCGCAAGCGTTTCTGCGCCTGAGCCGCCTAGGTCGGCATACGCCACCCGGCTCGGCCCGATGATGCGAAAGCTGTCATAGCCCTTGGGACTGAGGTTGACGCGCCCACTGTCTGACAGCGGCGCTGTGGCGACAAAGAACATCCTCTGCGCCCTGATGAAGGCGACATGCTTGTCTTCGAGCTGGTCGTAGAACTTCGCCATGCGCCCTCGTGTTGGCTGGCTTATGCCAGCTCGAAGGGCTCAAGCCCAGCCAGCCGCAGCGCCTTTGGCCGGTCAGGCGGCTGGCGCGGCTTGATGCCCGTAACCGATTCGGCGACATGCCTGATGTGATCCGGCGTGGTGCCGCAGCAGCCGCCAAGGATATTCACAAGCCCTTCCTTGGCCCAGTCTTCCAGCTCATGCGCCGTCTGGTGCGGCTGCTCGTCATACTGGCCGAATGCGTTCGGCAGGCCGGCGTTGGGATAAGCCGCGACCAGCGTGTCCGCCACGCGCGCCATCTCGGCCACGAAGGGGCGCATGAGGTCCGCGCCAAGCGCGCAGTTGAAACCGACCGCGAATGGCTTGGCGTGCTTCACCGAATTCCAGAATGCTTCCGCCGTCTGGCCCGAGAGCGTCCGGCCCGAACGGTCGGTGATCGTGCCTGAAATCCAGATCGGCAGTTTCTCGAGACCTTCGGCTTCGAGATCCATGATTGCCTTGATCGCCGCCTTGCAATTGAGCGTGTCGGTGATGGTCTCGATCAGGTAGAGGTCCACCCCGCCCTCATTGAGCGCGCGGATCTGGTCGCGATAGGCGTGATAGACCTCGTCGAAGTCCACCAGCCGCGCGCCCGGATCGTTCACGTCCGATGACATGGACAGCATCTTGTTGAGCGGCCCGATCGAGCCGGCGAGGAAGCGCGGCTTGTTGGGCTCCTTCGCCGTGAACGCGTCAGCGATCCTCCGCCCGATGCGCGCACCTTCATAGTTGATGTCTCGCACGGCCTTGGCGTCGAGCTTGTAATCGTCCTGCGCGATCACCGTCGCTGAGAAGGTGTTCGTCTCCGAGATGTCGGCGCCGGCGTTAAAATACATCGTGTGCAACTCGGCCACGAGATCCGGCCGCGTCAGGCAGAGGATGTCGTTGTTGCCCTTCAGCTGACCGGGATGGTCCTTGAATCGTTCGGCGCGATAGTCCTGCTCCTGCAGGCCCATCTTCTGGAACATCACGCCCCACGACCCGTCGAGGATCAGGATGCGCTCCTTCGCCGTCGCCTTCAGCTTTGCGATACGTTCTGCCCGTGTCATTGCGTCTGGGCCTCCGGCTTGATCCCGAGCAGGCGGCACGTCGACAGCGACAGGCCCGCCCGGTTCATGGTGTAGAAGTGGAAATGGTCAACGCCCTGCTCGGCGAGGCGATTGCACAGCTCCGCCGCGACATGCGCCGTCACGAGATCGCGCGTCTCGGCATCATTGTCGAGCCCGTCATAGAGTTCCGCGATGCGCGCGGGGATCGCGGTCGCGCACAGGTCCGCCATACGTTTCAGCCCCTTGAAGTTGGACTGCAGCATGATGCCCGGCACGATCGGCTGGGTGATGCCGGCGTCGCGGGCCTTGTCGAGGAATTTGAAGTAGACGTCCGGATAGAAGAAAAACTGCGTGATCGCCCGCGTAGCTCCCGCGTCGAACTTGCGCTTGAGGTTGTCGATCTCCGCCGACAGCGTCGAGGCATCCGGGTGCACTTCCGGATAGCAGCCCACCGAAATGTCGAAATCCGCGATCTTCCGCGCACCCGCAATCAGGTCGCTTGCGTAGGCATAACCCGCAGGATGCGGCGCGTATTTCGTGCCGATGCCCGCAGTCGGATCGCCACGCAATGCCACGATACGCTTCACGCCTGCGTCCCAATAATCGCGCAGCACCTGGTCGATCTCGCCCTGGGTCGCCGCCACGCAGGTGATGTGGCCCGCCGGTTTCAGCGACGTTTCGGCCGCCATCTTCCGCACGATGCCATGCGTGCGCTCTCGCGTGGAGCCGCCTGCGCCGTAGGTCACCGAGACATAGTCCGGCCGCAGAGGCTCAAGGCGTCGGACCGAGTCCCACAGCTTCTCTTCCATCTCCGCCGTCTTCGGCGGGAAAAATTCGAACGATACCTTTGGAGCCTTGCTCATGCCGCCGACCTCTTGGCCGATTTCACATTGTCGGCCGACCAAACCATCACGGCGATACCCTTGTCGCCGCCGGGCGACCGGAAGGTCCGCGCCGACTTCACCGCAAGTCCCGCCTTCTCCGCCCAGCGATCAAGATCGCCCTCGCTGACACCGAGATGTCGATGGGCGTGATCCGTCCTGAGATGCTCCAGCGTGTGCGGCGCGAATTCGACCACCACCAGCCTGCCACCAGGCTTCAGCACGCGCGCCGCCTCGACCAGCGCCCGCGCCGGATCATCGAGGAAGTGCAGGACCTGATGGATGATGACGAGACTAGCACAGGCATCCGGATAGGGTGATGCAGTTGCATCGCCATGCCGAACCGACGCATTCCCCGCCCCGGCTTCCTGCAACTTCGAACGCGCCACCGTCAGCATCTGGTGTGACAGGTCGATGCCTTCGACCCGCCGCGCCTTGCCGGCGAATAGCGCGAGCATCCGCCCCGTGCCCGTCCCGAAATCGATCACCATGTCGAACGGTCCAGCGCCTGCGGCGGACAGAACGGCTTTCTCAATGTCCACTTCCGAATAGTGCAGCGCGCGAAGCTGGTCCCAGTCATCCGCCACGCGGGAAAAATAGTCCTCGGCAGCGGTGGCCCGCTCGGCCTTCACTTCCGCTACGCGCGCGCGATCACGCCTGATATCCGGATCGTCCGGATCGATCGCCGCGTTCAGCGTATCTACCAACGCCCGCGCGCGGCCTTCGGCGGGAAGACGGTAGAAAACCCACGCCCCTTCCGGCAGGCGTTCGACAAGTCCCGCCCCTGTCAGGAATTTCAGGTGTCTCGACAAGCGGGGCTGGCTCTGGTTCAGAACCTGGGCAAGCTCGCCCACGGAAAGCTCGCCATGAGCCAGAAGCGCAAGAATCCGGGCCCGCGTCACCTCACCGGCGGCGCGTAGCTGCTGGACCAGAACGGACAGCGCTGCGGACTCCATATAAACGTATAAGCATATCCTTATACGATTTTCAAGTCTCGTCGCCTGTCCGCAAGTGCTCTTGCAGCCACAGTCTGGCCCGAGAAATGCTCCCTCAACGTTTACCATCGTATCACAAGTCAACGGGTGTTGACCGGTACGTAACCCGTACACACATATCGACCCGACCCATGTGGGAGCGCCTTATAATGACAAACAGAATGGCCGCCCTGCCTGGCGCACTCTCTGCGCTGGCGACGCTTTCGATCTCGGCCTGCGCAACCGGCCCGAACCCGGGTGATCCGTACGAGGATTTCAACCGGCAGATGTTCGCCTTCAACGAAGGCGTCGACAAAGCCGTCCTCGAACCTGTCGCCTACGGCTATCGCGCCGTGACCAACGAACCGATCCGCGAAGGCGTCGGCAACTTCACCGGCAACCTCAACGAGCCGCTGACCGCCGTGAACCACGTCCTGCAAGGCAAGCTGCCGGATGCTGGCGCCACGGTCAGTCGTTTCGTCATCAATTCGACCATCGGCATCGCCGGTATCTTTGATCCGGCTTCGGCCATGGGCATCCAGCGCACGAAGGAAGATTTCGGCCAGACGCTTGGAACCTGGGGCGTTGAGCCCGGTCCCTACCTCGTCCTCCCCTTCATCGGGCCGTCCAGCCCGCGTGACGCCTTCGGCATGGGCGCGGACATGGCGCTCAATCCCCTCAACTATCCCGAGTTCGAGAGTGACGATGAGATCCGGCTCGGCGTCGCCGTGCTGGGCGGCATCAACGCCCGCGAAGGCGCCATCGAATCCGTCGATGAACTGCGCAACCAGATCGACCCGTATACGACAGTCAGGCGTTTATATGACCGTACGCGGGCGCAGGACATTGCAAACGCGCCTGTCAAACCGAATGAAAACGAAAAAGTGCCCGAAAGCGAACTAGACTTCTGATCGGGTCGAACGTGGAGGCTTACATGAAAAAATTCAGCAAGCTCGGCATGCGCTCCCTCGCAGCCGCCGCCCTTCTCGCCGTCGCAACGCCAGCCGCGTTCGCCGACAAGAAATCCGAATCCTACGTGGAGGCGAACGCCAACATCGTCTTGCAGGTGCTGAACGACAAGACGCTGAACGATACTGCACGCGAAGCGAAGTTCGGCGAGTACATGAACAAGTTCGCCCACATGCCGACGATCGCGCGCCGCGTGCTCGGCGTGGCCGGCCGCTCCGTCAGCGACAGCGACTTCGACAGATACTTGAAGGTCTTCCAGAACTACGCGCTGGAAGTCTACGAGGTCCACTTCGACGAATTCCGCGGTGAGAAACTCCGCGTCATCGGCTCGAAGGACGAGGACGATCGCCGCTCTACGGTCGCAACGCTCATCAAGAGCTCGAAGACCGGCAAGGACACGAAAGTCTATTGGGACGTGCTGAAAAGCCAGGACGGCCAGACCTATCGCGTGCGCGATGTCGGCATCGACCTCGGTGGCTCGACGCTCTGGCTCGCCCAGGAACAGCAGGCCCAGTTCGAAAGCTTCCTCAACCGCAACAATGGCAGCATCGACAAGCTGATCGGCCGCATCAATGTGCTGCTGGCGGACATGGAAGATCGCAAGAAGACCGGCCGCGGCTCGGCCTACAGCCAAGGCTGATACCTGGTCTTTCCACCGGAAAATGACTCATCGCTAATGCAGCAACTGCAGGCGGGTACTCGACGGTTTCCTTTCCGTCGTATAGGTGCGAAGTATCTGGCTGGGCGAAACCTCTCCGGCCCATAGGGAGCACTATCAATGATCCGCAAACTTGTGGCCGCGGCCGCCTTCGCCGTCGCGCTGTCCCCCGTCGCCCTGGCGCAGGACGCCCCGAAATTCTCGGTGAAGACCTCGACGATCGGCCAGATCCTCGACAACGCCGAAGCCAAGGCCGCTTTCACGAAAGTGCTGCCGGAAGTCGCCGCCGCTCCGCAGCTCGAGCAGGCCCGCGAGATGACGATCGACGCCGTCTCGCAAATGGCGCCCGACTACTTCCCGGCCGACAAGGTCAAGGAACTCGATGAAGAGTTCGCCAAGATCAAGTAAGCCGAACAGGAAGGCTGACCGACGAGGGCAGGCCCGCCGGGCCTGCCCTTTTCGTTTGTGCTCAGGTTTGCTGCACTGCGACAACAGCAACATGGAACCCGGATAACCCCTCGCGCGTCTTGCCGGTGAAGAGGCTGAAACCGGCATGTCTGCACATTCGCAGGACCATTCGACACGACGCGCCATCTGGTGGACCCGCGCGTTCGCGCGTCCGCTCCAGACGGAATTTGCATCCGACGAATCGGGAATGCCGGAGGACCTGCAGGACCTGCTCGAACAGGCTGACAGGCGGCTGGGCGCCTCGACCGATCCGCGTCACGAAGGCTGAGCCCTACTTGCCGTCCGGCTCGACGTGATGATGCTGCTTGCGCTTGCGCGGCTCATCGACCTTCCACACCAGTACGCCAAGTGCGAGCGTCATGGTCACGAGCGTCGCGTAGAACGACGACTCATAGCCCCACACCAGAACCAGCCCCGCCCCCAGCAACGGCGCGAGTGCGCCCATCGCGCCCTCCGCCGTGTTCGACAGCGCCATCCGCATCGGGATGTCGTGGCGGTGCCCGTATTCCAGCACGATGTTCGAGGTCGACATCAGATAGCCCGACTGCGCCGCGCCGATCAGGAAGAAGGCAAAGGCGAACGACGCCACCGAATGCGACATCAAAAGCGCCGCGACGCCCACAATGTTGATCCCCAGCGAGATCACGAAGGTCGAGCGGAAGCCCTGTCGATCCGAGAGATAGCCCCAGATCAGGTTCGTCACCGTGTCCGCGCCCATGTAGGCGAGCGACAGGATCGCCAGCGTCGTCCCGAACAGCTCCGGCTGTGTCTCTGCCGAGATGCCAAGCACGTAGGTCCCATAGAGAAAGAAAAAGGGCTGGCCGATGCGCGATCCCATCGCCAGCGAACGCGCCACCATGAACCAGGCAAAACCCTTGTCGTCCCGGATCAGAGCGGGGAAATCCTTCATCCGCTCGCGCAGGCTTTTCCGTTCGCGCACGCTCGCCGGCTCCGGCTCTCGCATCAGCATCTGCAGCGCGGACAACCCAAGGCTCGTCAGCACGAAGGCAAGGAAGAACGTCGTCGCATAGCCATTGCCCCACACATGGTTCGCAACCAGCCATGAGCCTGCGAAGTAGGACAGAAGCGCCGCGATCCCCCCGCCCGTGAGATTGCGCCATGCCTGCAGGCGCCCGCGCAGCCGGATCGGGATCACCTTCGCCAGCAAGAGCTGGAACGCGACGCGCTGCGGCCCCTGGAAGAAGCCAAGCAGGAAAAGGAACACCAGAGCGAACGCAAGCGCCGGCCAGCCCGTCAGAAACCACCCCGAAATGGCGAGGCCCAGGATCTGCGCCCGCATCAGGAGCCCGAGTGTCACCGACACCGGCAGGATCTTCTTGCGATGCTCGATCTGCTGCGCCCCGATGATCGGCGATACGATCCCGCCCAGCTGCTGCAGGCTCGTTCCGATGCCGACCCAGAAATCCGAACCTGAGATCGAATGCAGGTAGGCCGGCACGAACGTTGGGGTGTTGACCAACCTGAACCCGGTCATGCCCAGCATGCCGTGGACATAGTGCCCGGCATAATTCCGCTTGAGATTGTCCATGACGAACTTGTCGTAGGCCGCATCCGCCTCCGCTTCGCTCAGCACAGGTTTTCTGGTGGTCTCGTCCACGCCCGACCTCTCCCGCACGTCCACGCCCCTATTCCACGCGCGGAAGATCGGGAGATGCGATTCCCTTCGCTTCTAGTCCCGCATCGCGTCGCTTTGAAGTGTGTGCCGGGTCGCAGGGACATTTCACAGACGCTCGCATTGACAGTCCCTGGGAGCGCTCGGAAGGATGACATCGAGGCATCCTGCCCTTCTACGTCTGCTGTCGATCCTGCGGCGGAACAAACAATGTCTGTCTTTGCACCCGCCTGCCTGCGGCAGGGGGTGCCATAAGGTACGAGGGGCGGGATGTCCTCCCAGACACCACCGGGCACGGAGCGAGGAAGCGAGCCGCGCAAGCAGGCCTTCCTGGCGACCATGCTCCAGCACGAAGGCCATCGCATCGAAACATCGGAACAGGCGGCCGCCTTCCTCGACGTGCCGCTCGGCCGCATGATCTTCATGCTTTACCGCGCCAGCGACACGGACCGCTACACGCCGTTCGAGATCCCGAAACGCTCGGGCGGCATGCGCCTCATCCACTCACCCAACGGCCTGATCCGCGAAGCGCAGACAAAACTCGCGCCCTTCCTGTTCGATGCCTACAACGCACATCCCAACGCGCACGGCTTCATCAAGGAACGCAGCATTCTTTCCAATGCGAGGATCCACGCCGGCCAGCGCCACGTCTTCAACGTCGATCTCGCCGACTTCTTCCCGTCCATCAACTTCGGCCGTGTGCGCGGCCTGTTCATGGCCCCGCCTTTCCAGCTTGGGCCTGCAGCCGCCACCGTCTTCGCCCAGCTATGCACCGTGAAGAACGGCCTGCCCCAAGGCGCACCAACCTCGCCCGCCCTCTCCAACTTCATCGCCGCTGATCTCGACCGCCGCCTCAGCCGTCTCGCCCGCGAGAACGGCGCGCGTTACTCACGCTATGCGGATGACATCACCTTCTCCTGCAACCACGCGACCATGCCGCCGGCTCTCGCCGCTTTCGCGCAAGACGGCGAAGACGTCCGCGTCGAAGTCGGCGAAGCCCTGGCCCGTGCGATCGCTTCCAGCGGTTTCACGGTGAACCCAACCAAGGTCCGCCTGCAGACACGCCACACACGCCAGACCGTCACCGGCCTCAACGTCAACGAAAAGCCCAACGTCTCCCGCCTGCGCGTGCGACAGCTGCGCGCCATGCTGCACGCGTGGGAGAAGTTCGGCATCGAGCAGGCAGCGGTGCATCACTTCCTGCAGCATCGCGGCCTCAAGCGCCTGCCCAACTATCCTGCCCGCGCTTATCGCAATGTCGTCTACGGCCAGCTCGCCTTCCTCAAGATGGTGCGCGGTGCGGAGGATCCTGTCTTCCTCAACCACGCCGCCAAGGTGCTGAAGCTGGACCCGAACCCGTCCCGCTTCCTGCGCCAGATGGTCTTCGGCGCCGACGACTTCGATGTCTTCCTGAGCCACGCCAGCGAGGACAAGGAAGACATCGCCCGGCCCATTTTCGAAGCCTGCCAGAAACTCGGCCTCAAGGCCTTTCTCGACGAGGCCCATATCGGCTGGGGACAGAGCTTCACGCAGAAGATCAACACCGCGCTCGGCTCGGCCCGCACGGTGCTTGCGATTGTTTCCCCCACATCCGTTACAAAGGACTGGCCGGTCACCGAGGTGAACACCGCGCTCTCGCTGGAAGTCAGCGGACAGAAGAAAGTCGTGCCGCTCATCGTCGGGCGGCCGGACCTCACACACCTTCCGCTGATCAGCGGCAAGGACAGCATGATGTGGAATGGCGACGCCATGGCGGTCGCCAAGCGACTCAAGGCCGCCGTCTCCGGCAACGCTCCGCGCCGCCCAGCGCGCCAGCCTTCCGCTCCGCCGATCACGCCATCGTCAAATCCGCAACAGCCGAATGCCGACTACTGGAAGCTTGCCACCGGCAGCTCTCCGCGCCCGGCGCCAGAACCGAAGCGCTCAGCGCTGGGGAAGCTCGTCGCATTTCTCCTGGGGCGCCCTCACTAACGCTCGCAACCACCCCCGTTGCCTACATGCGCAACTGGTGAGCATGCTCCCGCAAACACGTCGGGAAACGCCACAATGAAATCGCTGAAGTCCCTGCTCGCCGTAGGATTGTTTGCGGCTGCGACGCTGCCAGCCGCCGCCCAGGTCTCGCCGCCCAAGCCAACGCCAGAACAGCTCGCGAAGACCTACGAAGAGGACCAGCTCAGCCTCGAGAAATGCGGCGTGCCGCGCAATGCGGGCGATGACTATCGACCAGCGCCGCTCTATCCCGACCAGACGCGCGGTCACCGCGTCACGAGCTCGCAACCCTTTCATGTCGAGACCGTGGCGACCGGCCTGCCCAACGCCTGGGCCCTCGCCTTCCTGCCCAACGGCCACATGCTCGTCACCATCCGCGGCAGTGGCCTTCGCATCGTCACGCCGGATGGGAAGGTCTCCGACACGATCGTTGGCTCGCCCTATATCAAGTCGTCGATCCCCTTGTTCGGCATGCACGACGTCATCCTCGACAAGGACTTCGCGAAGAACCGCACGATCTATCTCGCCTATGTCTCGACGCCCGCAGGCGGCGCCAACACCGGCTACATCGCCCGCGCCAAACTCTCCGACGATGAAAAGTCGCTCAGCGACCTGCACGTGCTGAAGGAAGGGACCGCGATGGTCCCGCGCCGTCTCCTGCAGGCGAAGGATGGCTCGCTCTTCGCCATCACCGCTGACATCATCACGCCGTATAACAGCGCCCAGTCGACCAAGAGCCCGAATGGCAAGGTGCTGCACATCAACACCGACGGTACGACGCCGAAAACAAACCCCTTCCTCTCCGATCCCGCCGCCGACCCCACGGTCTACGCCGTAGGCGTGCGCGATCCGCAGGGCATGGCGTTCAAGCCGGGGACGCAGGATCTCTGGATCATCGAGAACGAACCGCGCGGCGGGGATGAGCTCAACCGGATCCAGCGCGGCAAGAATTACGGCTTCCCACTGATCAGCTATGGCCGCGACAATGACGGCAAGATGCTCAACAACGGCCTCACCAAGCAGGACGGCCTCGAACAGCCCGTCTATTTCTGGACGCCGTCGGTCGCCTTCTCCGGACTTGCCTTCTACACGGGCAACAAGCTTCCCAAGTGGAAGGGAAGCGTCTTCGCCGGCGGCCTTTCAGGCATGCAGCTTGTGCGCCTCGAACTCAATGCCCAGGGCCGTGTCATCGGCGAAGAGAAACTCCTGCGCGACCGCTGCGAACGCATCCGCGACGTGCGCCAGGGCCCAGACGGCCTGCTCTATCTGGTCACGGATGCTCCGAACGGATCGATCCTCCGCATCGTTCCGAACTGACCGCACGCAGTCCTTCTGCTGATCAGCTCTTGTCCGGCAGCGCGCCACGCCGCCTACTGGGCGCATGCGTACGCTCATCGCTCTCGCCGCCCTTGCTGCCTGCGCCAGCGCGCAAGCACAGCCGCCTGCAACCGACAACGTAAGGTGGGACACGCCCCTCGGCCGCATCGAGTACACGCTCGAGGACGGGCCGTTCGGCGTTCTCGATTATCCGGTGAACTTCGGCGACAATGTCGGCCATCTCTACATCGACGGCCTCGCTGGCGAATTCGGCGGCAACGGTCCTCTCGACGGCTACTGGTCAGAGCCTGATGTCAGCCATGACGACGAGGACGACACGACGCTGATCTGTCCGTTCGCCATCATCGACAGCCACGGCCGCACCACGCGCAACTGGGGCCGCCTGCGCATCGCCTTCATCGACACCGACTTCCCGTCCGACTTCGTCCTCTCGCGCGGCCGTTGCTTCGAGGACCCGCACGACGTCGTCCCGGGCAAGCTTGTCCATTAACACGTCAGGCCGATCTCCCCGGCCCATATGGCATGTTAATTGCTAATAGCATATTACGAAGTCCTTCGCCGGCTCCCCCGTTCTTTCCGGCGAGAGATCCTGCAACCGCGGCCCGGCCCGCTCGCGACTGACATCCCCCTCTAAGGGTCGCGAGCTCCGGCTCTCTCGGTTTCGAGGAAGACTTCGTCAGCCGGCGGCTGCTCGCCCGATCCGGCCGCTGGCGCTGCGGGCTCCTCCTCGGACCGGAGGAGCCCGCAGTCACTTCAGCTCGCCGCGCCGCCGCGCTGGTAGACAACCTTGCCGCCCACCACCGTCACAGTCGGCTTCACCGTCAGGATCTCCGCGTCCGGGATCTGCATGATGTCGCCGGAGAAACCGGTGAAGTCTGCGATCTTGCCAGGCTCGATCGTGCCCAGCTCGCTTTCCCGGAATGACGCATAGGCCGGCCAGAGCGTGAACATCTTCAGCGCCTCTTCGCGCGTGACCGCTTGCTCGGGATGCCAGTTCGGCTGCGAATTGCCTTTGAGATCCTTCCGCGCCACCGCCGCATAGAACTCGATGCGCGGATCGCCCTGCTCGACCGGCGCATCCGATCCTCCCGCGATCACCGAGCCCGCATCGATCAGCGCCCGCCACGCATAAGCGCCCAGGAGCCTGCGTGGCCCGATCCGCGACTCCGCGAAATAGAGATCGCCGATCGCATGGCTTGGCTGCATCGAGGGGATCACGCCGATCTGCTTGAACCGTACGATGTCTTCGAGCCGCAGCACCTGTGCGTGCTCGATGCGCCAGCGCTTGTCCGCCGTGGCCTTGTCCGGCGCCGCATCGAATGTCTTCTGCATCCAGTCCAGCGCCAACTGGTTACCCTTGTCGCCGATAGCGTGGAAGCAGACCTGGATGTTGGCGTCGTACGCCCTCTTCATCAGCGCCAGCGTCTCGTCCTCGTGCGCCCGTTGCAGGCCCGATGTATCCGGCCGGTCAGAATAGGGCTCGTTCAGCAGGGCCCCGCGCGATCCCAACGCGCCATCCATGTAAAGCTTGATCGCTTTCGTCGTGACCAGCCCGTCCTTCGTCTGGCCGAACTCGGTCTTGTCGAAATCCGCGCCATCGACGGCATTGTAGATCCGCAACTTCAGTTTGCCCGCATCCGACAGCGCATTGATGCGCGGCACATGCGCGCCCGGCACCGACATGTAATGCACACCCGTCCAGCCAAGGCTGATCTCGCGCGCCGCGCCCTTCTCGTAGGTTGCATCGATCTGCGCGTCCGTCGGCGCGGTCTCCAGCGCCGCGAGCGCCGCCATTGCATTGTCGATCAGCATGCCGGTCGGCAGGCCGTCCTTGCCAACCTCGATGCGCCCGCCGTCCGGCTGCGACTTCGGCTTGCCGTCGATCTTCGCAGCCTTCAGCGCCGCCGTGTTCGCCACCAGCGCGTGGCCGTCAGCCCGCACCAGGATCGTCGGTCGGTCACCGGTCACGGCATCGATATCCTGCCGCGTCGGGAAGCGCGCTTCAGGCCAGTGCGTCTCGATCCAGCCTCGGCCCATCAACGTCTGCCCGGCCGGCGCAGCCTTCGCCGCCTCGCCCACAACCTGCACCAGCTCGGCAATCGAGGCGATCTTGTCGAGATTGAGCGTCAGCTCCCGCTCGCCGATGCCGTAGAGGTGCGCGTGCGCATCGGTGAAGCCGGGATAGAGGAACGTACCGCCGAGATCGACCTTCTCTGTCTTCGCGCCTGCCGTCTTGAGCAGGTCCTCCGACTTGCCCGTCGCGACGATCCGCCCATCCTTCACACTGACGGCCTCGACCGGCGCAAGCCCGGCCAGGCCCGTGTAGATTGTCCCGTGATGGATGATCAGGTCAGGCGCATCCACCTTCGGCTGGTTGCAACCCGCCAGAGCAATCGCGACCAAAGCCGCCAGAACAGCACGCATGAAAAACCCCTCGTCCGTTAGGACGAGAGGTTACAGACCTTGCGATCCATGAAAAGCGTTTTGGGGATGGCACCGTTAGGCCGCCTTGGCCTTCTTCGCGATCTCTTTCTTGATCTTCAGCATCTTGGCCGAGAGCTGCTCGTCCTTCGCCTTGGCGAGGTAGGCGTCGAGGCCGCCACGCTTGTCGACAGAGCGCAGGGCCGCAGCCGTCACGCGGGCCGAGTACGACTGGCCGAGCGCGTCCGAGTGAACGGTCACGTTCACCAGGTTCGGCAGGTAGCGCCGCTTGGTCTTGATGTTGGAGTGGCTGACCGTGTGGCCGACCATCGGCTTCTTGCCGGTGAGTTCACAGACGCGGGACATGGCCCACCTTTCCTGACGTCGGCATACCCTTGGAAAACCCACAAAAACGGGAACTTCCGGACATGCCCTGAAAGCGAAGGCGGGTGGATAGTCAGGCAGCCCCCGCCTGTCAAGTTCCGAACCTTGCTCCCAGGGTGCGGCGCCAAGACCGCCAGCTTGCCGGGAATTCGCCCGATTCCCGGGGTCTATGGCCTGGGAAGCGGCCGGCAGGAAGTCCGTCGCGGAGCTGGTAAATGCTGTTTCTGACTGTCGCTGCAGCGGCCGGGGGCCTTCTGTTCGCCCCCCTGGCCGCCCAGAACGCGCTCGCCACCATCTCCGCCGTCGGCCCGACCCGTTTCGAGGCCGAGTACGAAGCCATTACCCCTGTTCCCTGGATCGGGCGCCAGAAGACCGCGTCCGCTTCCTTCACCGCCGACCTCTCGGCCACCCGCTATCGCATCGCCATGAACAGCCGGGCCGAGGGCATGCTCGACTGGTTCGTCGACAGTTCCACAGCCATGGTCGCGATCGGCTGGGTCACGCCCTATGGCCTGCGCACCCAGCGCTTCGACAGCTCGGTGCAGAACGGCTCGAGGAGCCGCCGCATCCTGATGGACTACACATCCAACGAAGTCGTCACGAGCGTATCGCCCAAATTCGGCGACTGGGGTTTCCCCGCGACCACCAACCAGCAGAAGCTCGAAGCCGTCGATCCGTTGACCGGCCTGATGAACATCGCGCTCCGCGTCGGCGCGACGCCGTCCAATCCGTGCGGCGGCCCGATGCGCATCTTCGACGGCAAGGAGCGCTACGACATCCGCCTGAAATACGTGCAGCGGCTCAACTGGAATTCTGACGTCTATAAAGGCCCCGCCCTCAAGTGCGACGCCGAATACGTCGAGATCGCCGGCTACGATCCGAAGTCCGCGCAACAGAAGGCCGACGACAAGGCCGACATCGAATGGTCCAACTTCATCCTCGCCGAACTCGACGGCGGGGAACTCACGCCCGTCCTGAAAGCCGAACTCCGCTCCAAGCGCTCGGGCAAGTACACCTTCCAGGCCACAAAACTGAAATACACGACGGTCCGCTGACCGGCCGCGGTGCGCGACAACGCCGGCGGGCCCGTATAGGTTGAATCGTCTTGTCGGCGCCCGGCCCTCCGGCGACATCGCAGGACAGGGGTGGCGCCATGCTGAAGCGGGTCCTTGCGAATGTCGGGGGCCGTAACGGACCGGCCAGGCTCGGAGCCTGGGCCCTGTTCGCAGCCAGCGTCGGCGTCGTCCTCTTCGTCATCCTCACGACTGCGCCCACGCGAGGCCTCTGGTTCGACGAATACTGGACGCTCTATCTCGCCGATCCGCAGATCTCGCCCGAAGCGCTTCTCTACGACGCCCATGGTCCGGTCTACAGCCTGCTTGTCCGGCTCGCCCTCACGCTGGGACTTGGCGGCGCCGCGGCGCTCATCACCGTCAACCTCATGACAACGGCGATGCTGGCGGCGGCGGCTTTCTGGCTGCTCTACCGCAGCCACGGACTGCACGTTGCCCTTGCCGGCATCGGCGTTGCCCTGGGCTCCGCGGCAGTGCTGACCTATCTGCTCGAGGGCCGCGACTATGCGATGGCGCAGTTTACCTGCCTCGTGCTGACCGCCGCCGCGCTCGGCCAGGTCGCCCAGCGACCCACCGCAACCTGGCAGGTCTTTGCGGCTCTCGGCGCTGCGTGCGCAGCCCTCCACGTCTTCGCGGCGATCTATGCGGGCGCCATCGGGGCTGCCCTTGTGGTGCTGGGAATGATCAACAAGCGGCGCAGGGATCTTGCCGCCGGTCTCGCCGTCGGCCTGGGCGCATGCCTTGCGACCTTCGCGTGGGCGCTGGCTGCATCCGAGGCATTATTCAGCACCGGCGTGAGCTGGATATCGGGCAGCCTGACCTACACGCTCGGCCAGTTCTGGTATCTCAGCAAGATGCTCGCCGGAGCGCCGCAGAACGCCCTCCTGCTTGCGGGGGCGATCGCCCTTTGCCTGCTCATCCGTCCAGCCCGGCCCTACGCCATCCTGTTTGTGGTAACAGCCGCCATCTTCTTCGGCCTGCCAACGCTGGTGTCGCTTGTGAAGCCCATGCTGAACGGCCGCTACCTGACGATCGCCGTGCCCAGCCTGCTGGTCATTGCGGCGACAACCGTGGTCGCGGCGGCGCAGGCAGGCGAACCGCGGCGGCTGCGCGCGACGGCGTGCGGTGCGGGCGGATTGTTCTTCGCGATATCGCTTGGCCTTGCCCCCTCCGTCACGGACCGCTTCGCCGCCGAGCGTGCAGCTTATGCCTCCGATGAACTTGTCGCGGCGCTGGCGCCCTGCAAGGACCGTCGTGTGCGTGTCATGGAAGGCATTCCGATTATCCCCGGCCGGAAGTATCTCTCCGGCCGGGATGTCCTGCTCTACAGCTATCGCAGCGCCGTCCCGCTGCCCGACGTATTGTTCGACTTGTCGAGCGGACCTGTCCGCGATGTCGCCGACTATCCCTGCTCCATCGTCGCCTGGGGCGAACAGATCGTGCAGTTCCCCCTGCCATTCCCCTCGACCGACGCCGCCCTCCAGCGCCTCAACCTCACCAACCGGGACAACATCCCGCTTGTGGTCGAAACGAAAAACGCTGGCTTCATCGTGCGGCGCCAGTGATCATTTGATCCACAGCCCCGCCGGTTGACGCACCGCCCCGCGCACACCACCCTCTACTTCAGGACCGAACCGCGTCCTCCTGGGAAGACGGACATGCGCTGGCGCCCGCACACCCCACTCGCTGAGACCATGCCGCGCGCTCACGTGCGCTGCATCGCGATCGCCTGATCCGCCTTACAACCGGGAGCGCAGCCTCTGGCCGCACGCGACAACACCCGTATCCGGGCCGTTCTCGGCCCAACGAACACCGGCAAGACGCACCTCGCCGTCGAACGCATGCTGGCGCATGGCACAGGGATGATCGGCCTGCCGCTGCGCCTGCTCGCGCGAGAGATCTATGATCGCATGGTCGCCCAGAAGGGCGAGCGCGCCTGCGCCCTCATCACCGGCGAGGAACGCATCAAGCCGCCGGGCGCCCGCTATTATGCCTGCACCGTTGAAGCGATGCCTGTGTCGGAAGGCGCGGACTTCATGGCCATCGACGAGATCCAGCTGGCGCAGGATCCTGATCGTGGCCACGTCTTCACCGACCGCATTCTCCACGCCCGCGGCCGTCACGAGACCATGTTGCTCGGCGCCGACACCATGCGTCCCGCGCTCGAACGGCTCGAGCTCGATATCGACGGCGAACGCCGCGAGCGCTTCTCGCAGCTTTCCTACGCCGGCCCGATGAAGATCACGAAGCTGCCGAAGCGCTCGGCAATCGTCGCGTTCTCATCGGAAGAAGTCTACGCCATCGCCGAATTGCTGAAGCGCCAGCGTGGCGGCTGCGCCGTCATCATGGGCGCGCTTAGCCCACGCACCCGCAACGCACAGGTCGAACTCTATCAAAGTGGAGAGGTCGACTACATCGTCGCCACCGATGCGATCGGCATGGGCCTCAACCTCGACGTCGGCCACATCGCCTTTGCCTCCCGCCGTAAGTTCGACGGCCGCCAGCGCCGCTATCTTCGCGCCGATGAACTCGCACAGATCGCCGGCCGCGCCGGCCGCTTCCGCGACGACGGCACGTTCGGCGAGACTGCCGACTGCACGCCGTTCGAGGAGGAAACCGTCGAACGCATCGTCAACCACCATTTCGAACCCGTCGACTTCATCAACTGGCGCAATTCCGATCTCGACTGGTCGAGCGTCGGGAACCTGCTTGCCTCGCTGCGCCGCCCCTCGCCCGATGTGATCCTCCGCCGCGCGCCCGAAGCGCTCGACGAGATGACGCTCGCGACGTTGGCGCAGGACGAGGACGTCGTAAAAACCGCGCGTACCCATGCGCACGTCCGCCGCCTGTGGGACCTCTGCACCCTGCCGGATTTCCGCAAGTACGGCGCCGACGCCCATCTCAAGCTTGTCCAACAATTCGTCGACAAGCTCATCGACCCCGCTGCCCGCATCAAGGACGAGTGGATGTACGAGCATGTCGAACCGCTCGACCGCACCGAGGGCGAGATCGACGTCCTGCAGCAGCGCCTCGCCGCCATCCGCACCTGGACCTATGCCGCCAACCGCGCCGACTGGCTCGAGAACGCCGAAACCTGGCGCGGCCGCACGCGCGAGATCGAAGACAAGCTTTCCGACGCCCTCCACCAGGCGCTGATGCAACGCTTCGTCGACCGCCGCACCTCCGCACTCCTGAAAGCGCTCAACTCTGAGGAAGACGCTCCCGCCGAAATCGGCCCCGCGGGCGAAGTCATCATCGGCGGCCATAATGTCGGCCGTCTCGAGGGCCTCGTCTTCCACGCCGAGGCGACAGGCGAAACCCTCGCCGGCCGCGCCCTTCGCGGCGCCGCGCTCAAATCGCTGCGCCCCGTCATCGAACAACGCCTCGCCATCATCTCGCAGGCGCCTGACACGGATATATCCTTCGATGCCGACAAGGCCGTTATCGTCCATGAGGGCGCGCCGGTCGCGAAACTGGTCGCTGCTTCCGACTGGCATTCGCCCACCGTCGAACTCCTGGGCGCACGCGACGCTGCCGCTTCCAGCCGCGAAGCCGCACAGGAACGCCTCGCCCGCTGGTTCGCCGACCATTCGAAGGCAACGCTCGGCGCCCTGCACGCCCTGCGCGACGTGCTTGAGGGAACGACGCTCCGTGGCGCGGCGCGCGGCGCAGCCTTCCAGCTCCTCGAAACCGGCGCCGCCTTCGACCGCCGCACAGCCAGCGCCGCCTTCAATCTCACCGCCGACGACCGCAACACCCTCAACGCCGCCGGCGTTAAGACCGGCCGCGTCGCAACTTGGCTCCCCGGCCTGCTGAAACCCGCCGCCGCCCGCCTCGCCCTCGCCCTGCGCGCCGTGCACGCCAACCAGCGCCCGCACGCGCCCCCCACGCAAAGCTCGTTCGCCCTCAAGGACACACACTGGCGTGACGCCCAGCTGTGGACCGCCGGCTATCTCCGCGTCGGCCCACGCGCCATCCGCGCCGACATCGCCGAACGGCTGATGACGTCGCTCTCCCAGATCCGGCGTGGCTCGGAGACGTCCGCCTTCGCCGTTCCGCCCGAACTTGCCGCCCAGGTCGGCTGCCCCGCCGCCGACTTCCCGAACATCCTGCGCGCCCTCGGCCTCAAGCCCGCCGAGAAGGACAAGGCGACAGGCGCCGTGAAGCTCTGGCGCTTCCCTTCGCAGCGCGCGTCCGAACAAGTCCACAAGCGAGCCCCCAACGGTCACCCGGCCAAGCCTGCGCCGCCACCCTCGGGTCCCTTCGCCGTGCTCGCCGAACTCGTCGCGCCAGCGACACCCCCGCGCCAGCCGCGCCGCCGCCGTCGCGCACGCCGCCCCATCGCCGCTGCACCTGCTCCCACGCCCAAGGCCGCCTCATGACTGAAGACCGCATGCGTCTCGACGTCTTCCTGTGGCGCGCGCGTTTCTTCAAGGCGCGCACCTCCGCCACCGAGGCCATCGAGGCTCAGGGCGCCCGTATCGAGCGCGACGGGCAGGTCCGCCGCGTCGACAAGCCCGCCACGCCCGTGGAGGCTGGAGACGTCCTCTCCTTCGCCGCCCCCTCGGGGTCGAAGCTTGTGCGGATTCTTTCGCTTCCCGTGCGAAGGGGGCCGCCCGCGGAGGCGGCGCTATGTTATGAGGCCATCGGGGAACGCTAACCCGAGGCCAGCCACGTGACCGCAGACCGACAGCCGCCGGGGCCTATCGGCGAAACCATCGCATCGCTCAAGCGCCTGCCGGACCTCCGCGGCGCCCTCGAGGGGTTGGCCCTTTTCATTATGGTCCTGATCGCCGGCGCCTGGGCGGCCAATTCGGGCATCCTCATCCTGAACCCGGTCCCGCGGGACCACGTCGCCGCGATCTCGATCTCGGCCTTCATATTGCCCGCCCTGACCGAGGAGATCGCCTTCCGGGGCTGGGTCCGCCGGGGCGCCCCGATTGCCGCCGTTGCATCGCTTCTGGCCTACATCGCCTGGCACCCCCTCCAGACCCTCCTCAACCTGCCCTACGGCCGTCCGGAATTCCTGGACCCCGCCTTCCTTGGCCTGATCGCCTGGCTCGGCCTTGCCTGCACCCTCGCCCGCCTCCGCTCGAGCTCGATCTGGCCGCCGGTGGCCATTCACTGGGGCGTGGTGGTCATCTGGAAGAGCCTTTACGGCGGCTGACCCGGATTCAGCCTGCCTGAAGAACGCATTCAATTGACTTTAGCGATCTTCCGCCACACATCGCGGCGCTAGCAAGAGTATCCCCGGCCCATGACCTACATCGTCACCGACGCCTGCATCCGGTGCAAATACATGGACTGCGTGGAAGTGTGTCCGGTGGACTGCTTCTACGAAGGCGAAAACTTCCTGGTGATCCACCCGGAAGAATGCATCGATTGTGGCGTCTGCCAGCCCGAATGCCCCGTCGAGGCGATCGTCCCGGACACGGAAGACGACGCCGACGGCAAGTGGCTGAAGTTGAACACGGATTACGCGAAAGTCTGGCCCAACATTACAACCAAGGGCACGCCCCCGGCCGACGCTGACGACTACGCAAAGGTTAAGGGCAAGCTGGCGACGCTTTTCTCGACAAAACCGGGTACCGGAAGCTGAGGCGAAATGCCGCTAGCCCCTGTAGAATCAGGGTCATAATCCGTCGGCCCGCTGCAGCAACGAGTTGAAATTCCTTACAATTGTGCTAAGTAGGGTGCTGCGCCGACGGGCGAAACAAGAACGCATCAGGTCAGATTCCCTTGCCGCACATGCATCCATGGGCGCGCCAGAGATCATGACACTTGTTGCGAGTGATTGAGGTGATCCAAGCATGACGAAGAAGCAGCCGGCAAAACTCATCGAAGGTCTCTTCAATGTTGGTCAGCATGTCGTCTACCCGGCTCACGGCGTAGGCCGCGTGACCGGCGTTGAGACGCAGCAAGTCGCCGGCATGAAGCTGGAAGTGTTTGTGGTCGCCTTCGAACAGGACAAGCTGATCCTGCGCGTGCCGGTAGCGAAAGCCGCCTCCTCGGGCATGCGCGCCCTCGCCTCGACCCGTATCGTCGGCGACGCGCTCAAGACACTGGGCGGCCGCGCGCGCATCAAGCGCACGATGTGGTCGCGCCGCGCCCAGGAATACGAAGCCAAGATCAATTCCGGCAACCTGATCCAGATCGCGGAAGTCGTTCGCGACCTCCACCGCGCTGGCGACCAGCCGGACCAGTCCTATTCGGAGCGTCAGCTCTATGAATCGGCGCTGGACCGCATGGCCCGCGAACTCGCGGCCGTCGAGAACATCAAGCACGCCGACGCCGTGGAAAAACTGTCCAAGTCGCTGGCCAAGCGCGCCGCCTGAAAGGCCGGGCCTGAAGAGGCCGCCGAAGAGGCAGAGGACTAGCTGAAACTGACAGGGCGTCCCTTCGGGGGCGCCCTGTTTGATTCTGGCGACCGCGCATCCCGCTTCTGCATCCCTGTCTTTTCAGGGGACAATCCCGCCGCCTGCTTTTTGACAGGTTTGGAACCGGGGGCCTTCCCTTGGGAACGAAGGAATATATTTCCGGTCTGTTCCGTGAATTTTGAAATGGGGTGGGAACCGCCCCAGCCCAGGCGTGTTTGTTTCGTCGGGCGAGGGCTCTGCCTTCGGTCAGGCGCACATGTTCTGCGCCGGCGATCAAAATCACGGAGCCCGCAATGGCCGCCACCGAAACGACCACGACAGGCGCAGACCGCCGTTTCGTGAAGCGTGCGATGTCGGCGCCTCTCCTGGATCGTGATCGCGAACTCGATCTCGCCCGCCGGTGGCGCGAAGAGCAGGACGAAGACGCGCTACACGAACTCTGCACGGCCTACATGCGGCTTGTCGTGGCCATTGCGGCTCGCTTCCGCACCTACGGCCTGCCGATGTCCGACCTCGTGCAGGAAGGCAATGTCGGCCTGATGCTCGCCGCCGCGCGCTTCGAGCCGGAAAGAGAACTCCGCTTCTCCACTTACGCCACGTGGTGGATCCGCTCGTGCGTGCAGGACTACATCCTCCGCAACTGGTCGATCGTCCGCACCGGCACGACCGCCGCGCAGAAATCCCTCTTCTTCAACCTTCGCCGCCTCCGCGCCCTGCTGCGCGACCCGAGCGATGGCGGCCTCTCGCCCGAAAGCCGCGCCTACGTCGCCACGACCCTCCGCGTCGATGAAGAGGAAGTCGACAAGATGGCCTCGCGCCTTTCCGCCGCCGACCGCTCGCTGAATGCCCCTATCGGCGAAGCGGGCGACTCGGAGTGGCAGGACCTCCTGCCCGATGACTCGATGCTCCCCGAAGACGAGACCATGCTCGAGCGCGACCGTCAGACGCGTCACATGTGGCTCGCCGAAGCCCTGAGTGACCTCACCGAGCGCGAGATGATCATCATCCGTGAACGCCGCCTCGTCGAAGAGGGCGTCACCCTCGAAACCCTTGGCCGCAAGCTCGGCGTCTCGAAAGAACGCGTTAGACAGATCGAACACCAGGCCATGCGCAAACTCCGCAGCGCCCTCACCCGCATCGTCGGCGACCCGGAAGAAGCCGGTCTCATTCCGTCGACTTGACGCAACCCCGTCCGTGACCACTGGACCCCCGCGGACGCCCGCTCGTCCGGGGATTTTCGTTCACGCCGCCGCTGCATGTTCGCGCGCGTATCGCCCCGGTGGTTGCCCCACATGCCTGCTGAATGCCGTCGAGAACGTGCTGGCCGAGCCATATCCCACGCGCTCGGCCACTTCATCCAGCGCCAGGTGCTCCCGCCGCAGCAGGTCCTTCGCCATCGCCATCCGCCAGGCCAGCAGGTATTCCATCGGCGGCGTCCCCACCGCGCGAACGAACCTGTCGAAGAAGGCCGAGCGCGACATCGCCGCCTCGCCCGCCAGCTCCGTCATTGTCCACGCGCGCGCCGGATCGCCATGCATCGCCCGCATCGCCGCCACCACCCGCGCGTCCCCCAGGCCGCGTAACAGACCCGGTGGCGCATCCTCCCCCGGCATCGACCGCAATGCCTCGACCAGCAGCACCTCCACCAGCCGCCCCAGCACGAGATCGCGCCCCGCCCGCTGCTCGCCCGCTTCCTCGCGCACCATCTGCACCAGCGATGCCAGCCGTCCTGCGCCTTTCACGTGCACCAGCGCCGGCAACAGCGAGACCAGCAGATCCGCATCTGGCGAGTCGAATACGAAATACCCACCTAGCAGCCGCACATCGGCCGGCCCTGTCCGCCTGCCATGGCGCACCTCGCCAGTCGGCGCCGGGGCCAACTTCGGATTGATGTGCTTCGGCGTCACGCGCTCGAAGCTCGACATTTCGAAGCCAGGCGTCGCCGGCAGCAGGATGAAATCCCCCGCCTCGCTCCGGACCGGCTTCTCGCCGTCCACCGCGAGCCTGCAACTCCCCTCCAGCACCGTGCAAAAACTCGGCTGCCCGAAATCGGAATAGCGCACGCCCCATCGCCCCGCGCCGCTGATGCCCTTCGCGAAAACGGCGCGCGGCCGCAGCAGTGCGATGATCTCTGACAGCGGGTCTGCCATGCCGGACTATCTCAAATGAATTATGGACTATTGATTGCAGATCGTCCGGAAGCCTACCGCTATCTGGGTGTCCTGCCAACACAGGAGACCACAATGAAAACGGTTCTGATCACAGGCGCCTCCAGCGGTTACGGCCTCGAGACCGCTCGTCACTTCCACGCACAAGGCTGGAATGTCATCGCCACCATGCGCACGCCGCGCGAAGACATCCTGCCGAAATCCGGCCGCCTCCGCGTCCTGCCGCTCGACGTCACCAATACTGCCAGCATCGCCGCTGCCATCGCCGCCGCAGGCCCCATCGACGTCCTCGTCAACAATGCCGGCATCGGCGCCATGGGCGCGCTCGAGGCAACGCCCATGTCCCGCACCCGCGAGGTCTTCGAGACAAACACGTTCGGCGTCATCGCAATGACGCAGGCCGTCGTGCCTCAGATGCGCGCGCGCCAATCGGGAGCAATCATCAACGTGACGTCGAGCGCCACGCTCGCGCCCTTCCCCCTGGTCGCCGTCTACACGGCCAGCAAGACCGCCATCGAAGGCTTCACCGGCTCGCTCGCGCTCGAACTCTCGGCCGTCAATGTCCACGCCAAACTCGTCGAGCCGGGCTACGGCCCCTCAACGCAGTTCACGGCCAATACGCCCGTCGACTGGGATCAGGCCGTGCCCGAACCCTACCGCGCCTTCGCCCGCCCCATCCTCGACGCATTCGGCCAACCCGGCCTCGTCACCACCCCCGCCGACGTCGCCGAAACCGTCTTCCGCGCCGCCAACGACACGAGCGCCCAGCTCCGCTACCCCGCGGGCCCGGACGCTGTCGCGTTGATGCGGTGATGCGGTGATGTGAAATCGCATCCACACACTTCATGACCGCGCGATCTCCGTTGCGACGGCGATCGAACTGTGAGATACGCGCGGTCATGAAACGCTTTTTGCGATATCGCCGACTAACAATCGCCCTCCGCTCATACCAATGAGCGTGTGAGAGCGGCTGCTCTCCGCGCACATGCGGAGGGCCACGCGATGACGCAGGACGAAGCGAAAGCTTCCCTTCATTTTGCTGACTGACGGATCGGCGAACACCTCTGGTGTTTCGTTCGACGCCGCTTGCGCATCGCGCCTGACATCCGGGCGCTGACCTCCTCGGCGGTTTGTAAAACCGTTGCCACACAGCGGAGGAGAAGCGGCAAGAGGGGCAGTACCTCCAGCGCCCACCATCACGCGTGGAGATGATGCAATTGGAAGACATGCCGCCTCGAGATGGCGGTTTCTGCGGGTTCAAGTCCCGCTCTCCACACCAATCGCTCCGGTAGCCCAATCGGTAGAGGCGCTGCACTCAGACTGCAGAGGCTGAAGGTTCGAATCCTTCCCGGAGCACCAATTTTCACCTGCGTTGGCGCATAGCTCAATCGGTAGAGCATCGGGTTTTGATCCCGAAGGTTCCGCGTTCGAACCGTGGTGCGCCAGCCAGCCCTCGGGCCGCCTCGACCTGCGCCCGGTGCGTCACGCGGTTCTTTGGTTCGCCCCGGCCGATGCAACAGCGCGCATATCGATCCGTCCGCTCACGCGCGCCACACGCCCCTGCTGGCCCTCGGACAGGCCGCCTTCCGGCGAACACGCCGCCAGCTCGCCGGGCAGCACCGCCCGCCCCGACCATCTGGCCTGGGTCTTTTCAGGATTCCACCGCCCCGACGACACCCCTCCGGAACCGACCTCAGGGCCGCGACTCACCCCCGCCAACCACGCTGGCGATCCGCCCGGTTTGCGGGCATAAGTCCCGCGCCGATCCCGTAGCTCAGCTGGATAGAGCATCGGTTTCCTAAACCGGAGGTCGCAGGTTCGAATCCTGCCGGGATCGCCATACCCCTGCCGTGCTTGGATTTTCCGGCAGGCCCGCCCTTAAACCTGCATGACGGCCAGTTTAACCAAGACCGCCTCAGCCCGCGGCGCCTGCAACCGTTGCGCAGGAATTGCAGCGCCCGTAGAAGAATTGCTGCATAGCCGCACAATCGTACGCGGCAGGACCGTTTGATGGACTTCCTTTCAGGCATTCTCAAAGCGCTGCGGGACGGCTGGGCTGCGATTGAATCGCCCCTCGTCGGCTCGCCGCAGCTGGCCGGCATCGGCCTCCTGCTCGCGATCGGGGCAGCCCTCGGCGTCGCCGTGTTCCTGCTCGCCATGCTCGTGCGCCTCGCGCTCTCGATCCGCCGCACCGCGCTTGCCAGCGCGGTCAAACGCGACAACGAGGTCGGCGCGCGCATCCTCGTCGTGCGTGGCGGCGGCGGACGCCGTGCGCCCATAGCCGCCTTCCTGCGCAAGTCGGTCGACAGCCATCTCAAGGACTACATGTTCGGCGGCCCGTTCCGCGTCATCGCCTATCCCGGCAGCCTCGAGGGCGATGTCCGCGCCCAACAGTTGATGGACCGCACCGACGCCGACCTCATTCTCTGGGCCGAAGACCCGCGCGGCTCGAAGGGCGTCGCCCGCATTCTCGCCCGCCCGTCCAACACGTTCGAGCCGCCGCGCCAGCCCGTCACTTTCGTCATGCCGAAAGACAAGGCAGATTGGACCCAGGGGCTCGTCCGCGCCATGGCCTACGCCGCCGCGAAACAGTTCCGTCCCGCCCTTGGCCGCCCGCAGGATTTCCGCGCCGAACGCCTGCAGCCCGTCGTCGAGAGCCTGATCTCGATCCTCGACCAGAAGCCGAAAGCCGATCAGGCCCTGCTCGCCGAAATGGTCGACGACGCTTCCGCCGGCGCCCTCCAGCTTGCCTTCGCGGGCGACGACAGCTGGATCGACCGCTCGGTCGATATCGCCCGCTCCACGCTCTCCGAGATCAACCGCTCGGTAGCGCCGGACCGCTGGATTGCCGCCAACATCACGCTGGGCCGCGCCCTCCGCCTCAAGGCCGAGAAGCGCTTCGACCCGGTCATGCTGCGCGAAGGCATCGCCCATCTCACCGAAGCGCTCGAAGCCCTGCGCGCCGAACCGCGTCTCAAGCTCGCTGAAAGCGCCGCCCAGGCCATCGGCGAAGCTCAGAAACTCCTGGGCACGCGCCGCAAGTTCTCGATATCCGGCGGCGGCATCTAGCCAGCGGCCTGCAATACCAGCTCTTCTTCCTCGGCAAGCGCAGCTTCTCGTTCCGCCACGCACTGCGTGCACCGGCATTTCGCGCCGATATAGGCGCTGAAATAATCTTCGCCGTAGTCGTAGTTCAGTTCCTCGCCCGGAATGATCGGACGGAGCGCGTAGACGAATACCCGCCCCTTGATGATGTCGATCTCGCAGTTCGGGTCGCAGGAATGATTTATGTAGCGGGCAAGGTTCGTCTTCACCGCACCATCGATCGTCACGCCATTATCGAGGTCGAACAGGTATTTCGACCGGCTGGTATATTTCTCGCGCTCTTCCAGCGGCCGGCCCGTGTACTCGATGACGCACGCGCCCTTCCTGATTTTCGACATCGAGAACAGCCCGCGTCCCGCTGCCGCCTTCTTGACGACGAGATCGAACTTGCCGGGCGTGGTCTTGGCTGACGCCATGATGGGGAATTCCTGAAAATTGCGAGCGCGCTGTCTCACAGCACCCGCGGCGATACGCAAGATGTGTTGCACGCTTGTGAACGGAAAAGACGGGAGCGTGTTCCCGCATGAATGCGAATGCGCCGCTCCCGTCCCTGCCTGCTCATCGCCTGCTCACCTGTTGTCCAGCTGCGCCCGCACGGCGAAGAGGCCCTCACGTGTCACACGATAAGGCCCGCCCTCCCGGCTGCGGATGAAGCCGCGCTTCTTCAGCTTGCGGAACACGGCGAGCGTACAGTCGGCAAGTTTCCACCCATCACGGGTAATGCAGTCCACGGCGAAGATGTCGCCACGGTCGTCCTTGTGGTGATCGATACGCCCGCCCTGCGCGAGCGCGTGCAGCGTTCGCTGCTCGTACTTCGAGATGTTCACTTGAATTGTCGCCTGATCTGAACGGATGCTGGCCCACGGCCGTGTTGGCGGCGGGTCGTCCAGCGCGAGCGGCGGCAATCTCAGCCCAACTATCTTAGCTGGGCTCAGCCACGGCTCACGAAGCGAAAGCAATCTCGAATGGCATCCATCACTCCCCGGCAATCGGAGAAGGCGGGCATATGACGATCTTGGAAGGTAAGGTCAAGCGTGCCGGGCCGCCTGCTGCTCCTTCCGCAAACGCCAATCCTGCACCGCACCAATTCGCTGGAAACCTCGCAGTCTCGTGATTGACACATCGGATTACGCGCGTAACTTGAAGCGAGATTACAGGTGTACCATGCAGCAGATCTCCGACGCCGAAAGCCGCATCATGGAAGCGCTGTGGCGCAAGACGCCGCTCACGGCCGAGCAGATCTACGCTGCCGTGGGCGCGGATAATGGCTGGGCGCCGGCCACGGTGAAGACGCTGGTCACCCGCCTCCTGAAGAAGAAAGCAATCTCCGGCGCCAAGGAGGGCGATAGCTATTGCTACCGCCCGCTCGTCGCCCGCGCCCAATACGTCCAGTCCGAAAGCCAGGGACTGCTCGACCGCCTCTTCAAGGGCGAAGTCGCCCCACTTGTCGCCCACTTTGCCGAGCACCGTCAGCTCTCGTCCAAGGACCTCAAGCAATTGAAGGCCCTGATCGCGAAGATCGAAGAGGACAAGAAATGAACGACGTCCTTGCCGCTCTCCTCGAGATGAATGTCGCCGCCGCCGTCGCAGTGGGCTTCATTCTCCTCGTCCGCCGTCACGCCCAACGCCTGCTTGGCCCGCACGCCGCCTACCTGCTCTGGTCGATTGTGCCAGTCGCTATCCTTGCGACCTTCATCCCTTCACGCACCATCACGACGCTCACTTTCGGCCTGTCGCTGGAGGAGATCATCGCGCTGACGACGCCCTCGCCCGAGAGCATCAACTGGGAAGAGACAATCGCCCCGATCCTCATGGCGGCCTGGATCACCGGCATGATCGTCACGGCCGTAGCCCTCGCACGCCGCCAGGCCGCCTTCCTGCGCGACGCCAGCGTCGGCCTCGCCGGCCCCGCCATCGTCGGCTTCTCCCGCCCCCGCATCGTCACGCCGGATGATTTCTCCCGCCGCTACAGCGACAGCGAGCGCAAGCTGATCCTCACGCATGAACAGGTCCATCTCGACCGCAACGACGCCCGCGTTAACGCGCTCGTCGCCCTCGCACGCTGCGTCTTCTGGTTCAACCCGATGATCCATGCCGGCGCGAAAACGATGCGCGTCGACCAGGAACTCTCCTGCGATGCCGAAGTGATCGACCGCCGTCCGCGTGGCGTGCGCCGCGCCTATGCCGAGACGTTGCTCAAGACCCAGCTCGCCTCGCGTCCGCTTCCCGTGGGCTGCTACTGGCCCGCTGAATCGCAGCACCCGCTCACCGAGCGCATCGACATGCTGGCCCGCCAGCCGGTCTCCAGCCGCCGCCGCATCGCCGCCACTGCCATCGTGCTGGTTCTTTCCGCGAGCGCCGGCATCGCCGCCTGGGCCGCGCAACCCGAACGCACCGTGTTCCGCGAAGCGCCGGACGTCCTCGTGCCGTTCCAGCCGCTGAAGCAGGACCAGCAATCTGCCCCCACCAGCAATCCGCGCCCCGGCGCTGATTTCCACCAGCCCGACTATCCGGCCGAAGCCGCCGCCGCGAAGCAGGAAGGCGATGTCGTGGTCGAACTTTGTGTCGGAGCCTCTGGCGCGGTCGCCGACGTGAAACTCATCAGGTCTTCCGGCTACGCCAGCCTCGACAACGCGACGGTGACCGGCCTCGAACAATCAAGACTTGAACCCGCAACCCGCAACGGCCAGGCCGTCAGCATCTGCGGCTACAGCCTCACCATGGGCTGGCGCCTCGGACCAACACCCCCCGCAGCGGCCGGAACGCCGTAACTGACAATCGACTGCACGCGATTGAAAAGGAGGTCTCCATGTACGGAGCCATGAGAGAACACGCGCCTAATTCCACCCGCATGGCCGGGCTCGGCGCCGCCCTGCTGATGACAGCCGCAGTGGGCTACGCCCTCGCCAACGGTTTCATCGGCCACATCGCGAAGCTCATCGAGCCGCCGATGATCTTCACGCCGATCGCCGAAGACCTGGCGCCAGTTGATCAGCCGAAGCGCGATCTCCCGATCGATGTCGACGGGCCAACAATCCCTTCGCTGGATATCCCGAAGGACATTTTCGTTCCCGATGACGGCGACGATAGGATCAAGACTCTTCCCGGCGACAAACGGGGACTTGTCGAGGTGGGGACGGTGGGCGGCGGGATGGATCGGACGGCCTCGCCAGTCCGCACCCGTCCCGCCCTCATCACCCGCACGCCGCCGCCTTATCCCGCCGCCGACATCCGCAGGCAGAATGAAGGCGTCACCGGCATCAAGGTCTGCCTCGACGCCTCAGGCCGCGTAACTTCCGCCAATCTCGGCTCCAGCAGTGGCCACACAACGCTCGATAACGCAGCTCTCAAATGGGTCCGCAACGCCCGCTTCTCGCCCGCAAAATCGGACGGCGTCGCGCAGGCGATCTGCGATCACGACGTCTTCTACGAGTGGAAACTCGAAAATGCGCGCTAGCGCGATCGGTTGAAGCCCTGTCCCAGCAAGACAGGGCGTGCCGGACCGCCAGGACGCCCCACGTTCCGGCCGGCATTCGAAGGGCCTCTCTCCCGCTCCCCCGGGACGGAGGCCCTTCTGCTTTTCAGCGCGCGCCCTTCGCGCCGTCGATCACGCCGCGCCGCAGCCGCACCATGCCGCGGATCCATCGGTCATAGTCGCCCGTCTTGCGCTGCATGTACGTGACCACCTGCGGATGCGGCAGGATCAGGAAAGTTTCAGCGTCGAGCCCCTTCACCACAGCGTCGGCAACGTCCGCCGGCGACAACACGCCATCCACATTCTGCGATCCAGCAGCGCCGCCCAGCATCGGCGTGTCGACCGCTTGCGGACACAGCAGCGAGACGCCAATTCCATTCTCCTTCGCCGCAATCGCGAGGTGTTCACCGAACCCGATCGCTGCGTGCTTCGTCGTCGAATAGACCGCCGACCCGATCTGCGACAGCAGGCCCGCCGCCGAAACCGTATTGAGGAAGTAGCCTGACTTGCGCGCAATCATCCCCGGCAACGCCGCCCGCGCCGCATAGACATGCGCCATCACATTGACGCCCCAGGCCAGCTCCCAGTGCGCATCCGGCGGCGAACCGGGATTGTCGATATCCGGATCGCCGCGCGAGATCCCGGCATTCGAGCAGAACAGGTCGATGCGGCCGAACGTCTCTTCCGCGGTGCGCACGACATTCTGGACGTCGGCCTCTTTCGTCACATCAGCCTTGATCGCGATGCCGCCCACGGATTTCGCGACCGCCTCGGCCCCCGCGCCGTTCATGTCCGCCACGATCAGGCCCTTCGCGCCCTCCTTGTGGAAGCGCTCCGCCAGCGCCTTGCCGATGCCGCTCGCCCCACCTGTGACGATGACGACCTTGTCCGCGATTTTCATGACTGCTCCCGCACGCTTCTGTCCGGGCACACCCTACGCAGCAGGCAGCAGCAATCTAGCCCTCATCAGGTCAGCCTTGGCCGGCCTCGATCAGGCTCAGATTCACGATGGTCTGCTCGAGCAGCAGCTTGATCGCGTCGCGGGGCTCGGCCGGCGATTCCGTGTCATAGGAATAGACCACCATCGCTGCAGCATTCTGGCAGGCCGCATCCTTCTTCAGCGCCGCTACCTTGACCCCCTCCATGCTGGAGGGATCGCCGTTAACCCGGATCGTCCCGTCGGCTGCCAGGTTGATCTTGAGGTTCACGGCATTGCACCCGCCGATCGTCTCGGGCTTCAGCTGCGGCGACGCGCTGGAATGCGCGCTGTCGATGGGGGTTGGGGCGCTGCAAGCCGCGAGCAGGATAACCGCCAGAAGCTGGCGCATGGGAAACTCCCTGTGCCCGACGTCTTTCAAGCTAGGCCGTAAACAAGCCCGGCCCACCGCTCAGCTGCGTTGACGTTTGCGCCACTTCGTTGCGCTGCGCGTCTGATCCGGCGGGCAGAAAATGCCGATGGGAAAACACTGCATCCGCGACAGCATTGATTTCATTCGAGGTGGATTCCGCGTGCGCCCTTCACAGGGATTCACTCGCAGGCAATCCGTGTTCACGACTCATGAACTCGACGGCGCCATTTTGATAACCATGATGGAACGCGCGTACACATGGTCGTCTATCTTCGCCTGGGGGCTCACCCTGTCCGGCGCAACGCTCGCCACGGGCGGCGTCATCGGCATGTTCTGGCCGCAGCTCGACATCAGCTGGCTTTGCGTCGGCGCCTTCGCCGGCATGATGGCGTTCGGCATTGGCCTCGTTAACTGTTCGGCCGCCGGCGCCCTGCAGGCGATCAAGCACCGCAAGCCTGACGGACGGACTGTCGATTGGGCTGTGTTCGTGCCTGCGCTGGCGACCTGCCTCGGCTTTGTCTTCGCCACCAATATTGGCGTCCACCTCGGGTGGGAGATCGTGAAGGCCAGGGCTCCGGTCGGCGCAACGCTGCCGCCCGCCGCCACCGTCGACGCCGTCTTCTACATCTTCGCTTTCGCCAAACCCGCCATGGCCTGGATCGTCGAGGGCCGGAAGGCGATGGACGCGGAAGACTACGCCGCCCACCGCGCCGCCCGCCGTCAGGAAGCGGCCGAGATTGCCGCCGCCGAATTTGCCCGCGCCGAACTGGCGCAGGCCGAAGTACTGATGCCGGCCCCGCCGCTCCAGTCGCTCCTGCCGGAAACCCCGGCCGCAACGCCCGAACCCGCACCTGCCGCCTCCAGTGAACCGGCCGCGCCGGCTGTCGCGGAACAGGCTGCCGCAGCCCCCGTCGAGGAGGCGCCCAAGCTGCGCGCCAAGGGGAAACGCAAGCCCAAGACCGTGGAAGAACAGCGCGCCGCCGCCATGAAGGCCGCCGCCAAGCGCGTTGCCTCCTTCCGCGAACAGCACATGGGCCGCGTCCACGACATCGGCGAACCCGCCCGCTGGGACGATCCGCTGACCCCGCTCCAGATCGCCCGCGCCTGCGACGAACTCATCGCCAGGGGCGAAAAGCCGTCCATGCGCCGCGTCGCCGAAATCCTCGGCGTCTCGCAGATCCGCGTCGAGAAAGGCTGGCCAAAGGGCGTGCCCCTCGATGGCACGGGCGAGTACAGGGCGGCCTGAAAGTCCCGGCTTGTCACCCTGCCCGCAGCGCACAAGCCTTTGAATGCCTGAACCGTCGCACAGACGTTGACCTTCGCGGCCGCTTCCGCAAGCTGCGCTGAAATTCCGAGCGACCACCGGGACAGGGCAAATGACGCGAACGCATCTGACGAAGCTCATGCTGGCCGCATCGGCGCTCTGCCTCGCCGCATGCACGACAGCTTCGTCAGGAGCCGCGCCGATCCCCACTCAGCAGGTCATGACAGATCCACGGCGGCCCGCCGAGGATGTGGCGCTTGACGACCAGCGTCAGGGTGCAGCCATCGTCGACTTCGCAGGGATCCAGCCCGGCTGGAAAGTCGCGGACATCATGCAGGGCGCCGGATACTTCACCCGCCTGTTCATCGCGAAGGTCGGCGACACCGGCAAAGTCTACGCGTGGAGCCCAGACGAGTTCATGAAGGCCAAGCCCGTGCTCTATGGCGACTCGCTGGACATCCTGCAGAAAGCCTATCCCGCTCAGATCGTGACGATGCGTTCTGCTTTCGAGGATCTTGCCTTCCCCGAAAAACTCGATCTCATCTTCACGTCGCAGAACTACCACGACCTGCACCTGAACAAGTTCCCCGCAGATCTCGCCGCGCACATGAACCGGAAGGTCTTTGATGCGCTGAAGCCGGGGGGCATCTATCTCGTTGTCGACCATGTCGCGAACTCCGACACGGTCGATGCGCCCAATACCGTCCACCGCATCGACCCGGTCGTCCTCCGCCGCGAAATCGAAGCGGCCGGCTTCAAATTCGACGGCGATAACTCAGGCCTCCGCAAGCCAGCTGACGACCACAAGCTCATGGTCATGAACCCGGCCATCCGTGGCCAGACCGACCAGATCATCTATCGGTTCAGGAAGCCGGGCTAGCACGTCAGCCTTGTTCATCGACGTCTGTTACCTCGCGCTTTTCGACCACACGAGATTTTTTGGGAAATGCTTTTGCCGCTAAGAAGGCGACTACACACAAGAAGGCGCAAAGAGAAGCGACGGTTAATATGGTCGGCCAAGATGAAAGCCAAGCGATCCCGACCGAATCGGCGGCCCGAGCCGTGAGAGGCGCGCCTGCATATGCGCTGGCATAGAAACTTTCCAACGCCGAAAAGTCTGCACTTGTCAGAGTCCCCGCGGTCCCAGCTAAGAATTTGTCACGCTGGATCGATCCACCAAAAACCTTTTCCCGGTTCAGAATTGCGAGCACGGAAGTATAAGCGAGCAGCAACTCGTCCCCTTTGGCTCTTGTGCGTTGAATTGCTCTCTGGACGGGAGTTAGGCCGCTGTCGGCTTGAAGTTCCGCTGCTATAGAGCTGGCAGATCCAACTGAGCTGCTTTGGAGTTTCATTCCTCGCAAGGCCTTGTCGAGAAACAGACGATTTCTAAGAAGTATCCATGCCTCTGGCTTTTTTAGCAGCTGCTCCGCTGCTGTTGCCTGCTCGCTCGTGTAGCCCAAACCAACCCCAAGCCCGAAACCGGAAAGCGATGCAACTCCGTACACAAGCGCATCCTGCCATTTTCCGTTCTTGGCATCCTTGAGCGTCACGCCAAGAGTCGGCCCAACCGTGCCGGCTAGGATAATGGCACCTAGAGGGTCGTCTTTGATGGTCTTGGGTGGCTCTTTGGTGGCATCGATCGCGGACTGAATCTGCCTAGCCTCGTCCGCGTTCGCAATGTGCACCTGCTTCAGGTCGACGGAGTAGACATGAGTATTTCCGTTGGAATTTTTAAAGACCAGCTCGTAGCCGTTTGGTTTTTTGACAATCCGCGACTCGGCAAGCACCCGATCGAGCACAAATTCTGGTAGGTGCGCCACCGTTCGTCCGGAGAAAAAGCCGAACACAGCAGCCACGCAAAAAAACACTGCTGCAAAGAGCAGAATTCTCATAGGGCCCAACCCACAACGCGCAGGATAGGACTCGCGCGTTCTTCGTAATTCTACCGCGGTGGCGCAGCTTCAGCAACAGCGAGGCGCGCCGGCCTACCGCGCAAACTTCTTGAACGTCGGGCGTTTCGGTTCGATGGCGTCGGCGCCGAGGCGGCGCTTCTTGTCTTCCTCATAGTCCTGGAAGTTGCCTTCAAACCATTCGACGTGGCTGTCGCCCTCGAAGGCGAGGATGTGCGTCGCCACGCGGTCGAGGAACCAGCGGTCGTGGCTGATGATGACGGCGCAGCCCGGGAAATCCTCCAGCGCCGCTTCGAGCGCCTGCAGCGTTTCCACGTCGAGGTCGTTGGTCGGTTCGTCGAGCAGGATGAGGTTCGCGCCCTCTTTCAGCATCTTGGCGAGGTGCACGCGGTTGCGCTCACCGCCCGAGAGCTGGCCGACTTTCTTCTGCTGGTCCGTGCCCTTGAAGTTGAACGCGCCCAGATAGGCGCGGCTTGGCTGCTCGATGCCGCCAACCTCAATGATGTCGAGCCCGCCGGACACTTCCTGCCAGACCGTGTTCTTGTCGTTCAGTGAATCTCGCGACTGGTCGATGTAGCCGAGCTTCACACTCTCGCCGACCTTGAACGTGCCGCCATCAGGCTGCTCACGGCCGGTGATCATCTTGAACAGCGTGGTCTTGCCAGCGCCGTTCGGGCCGATGACGCCGACAATACCGCCCGGGGGCAGCTTGAACGACAGGTCCTCGATCAAGAGCTTGTCGCCGAACGCCTTGTTGAGATGCTCCACGTCGATGACGTTCGAGCCGAGGCGCGGTCCCGGCGGAATGCGGATCTGCGCAGTGGTGATCTTCTCGCGCTCGGCGCGCGACGCCATTTCTTCGTACGCGTTGACGCGCGCCTTCGACTTGGCCTGACGGGCTTTCGGGCTGGCCTTGACCCATTCGAGTTCGCGGTTGAGCGATTTCTGGCGGCCGGCTTCCTCGCGCTGCTCCTGCGCGATCCGCTTGGCCTTCTTCTCCAGCCAGACCGAATAGTTGCCCTCGTAGGGGATGCCTTGCCCACGATCGAGCTCGAGGATCCACGTCGTGATCTGGTCGAGGAAGTAGCGGTCGTGGGTGACGAGGATCACGCAACCCGGGAAGTTGGCGAGATAGTTCTGCAGCCACGCGACAGATTCCGCATCGAGGTGGTTGGTCGGTTCGTCCATCAGGATCATGTCGGGCTTCGACAGCAACAGTGCACAGATCGCGGTCCGGCGGATCTCGCCGCCCGACAGCTTGGTGACGTCGGCATTGCTGGGCGGGCAGCGCAGCGCTTCCATCGCCATCTCGATCTTGGCGTCGATGTCCCAGGCGTTGGCTGCATCGATCTCTTCCTGCAGCTTGGTCATCTTCTCCATCAGCTCGTCGGTATATTCCTCGCCGAGCTTGGCCGAGATCGCGTTGAACTCGTCGACCATCTGCTTCTCGGGGCATTTGGCGGCAATGTTCTCGAACACGTTCTTGGTCGGGTCGAGTTTCGGTTCCTGCGGCAGGTAACCGATCTTGATGCCGTCGGCCGCCTTGGCCTCGCCGAGAATCTCGTGGTCCTCGCCGGCCATGATGCGCAGCAGACTCGATTTACCCGAGCCGTTGACGCCGACGACGCCGATCTTCGCATCCGGCAGGAAGTGCAGCCGGATGTTCTCGAACACCTTTTTCCCGCCCGGGTAGATCTTGGTCAGGCCGTCGAGGTGGTAAACATAGTGGGTGGCGGCCATTGCGGATCCTGCGGGTGGGGAGAGTTGCGGGGCCTAGATGCTCTGGCGCGGGGCTTAGATCAAGGTCGGCGGCCCGACCTTTTCGCACTCGCGGCATGATCTGCTTTCCCCTGCGGCGACAATCCCCTCGCCAATCCGCTGGCGATATGGAAACCTGAGATTATCGAGAGGCCTCAAGGCCGCCGGGAGGGAATAATGACGGAATCCGCTGCTGCGCCCCCGGGCGCGCAACGCACGACAGCTTATGCCTGGATCGTGCTGGCCATACTGGGCTTCATCTACATCTTCAATTTCCTCGACCGCCAGCTGATGTCGGTGCTGATCGAGTCGATCAAGAACGACCCCGCCTTCGCCAAGCAACTGCCCGACGGAACTACCGTCGGCCTGTCCGACGCCGAGATGGGCTGGATGACCGGCTTCTGGTTCGCGCTGGTCTACACTGTGCTCGGCGTGGTCGTCGGCTTCCTTGCCGACCGCACCAGCCGCCGCAACATCCTGTTCGTGGGCGCAACACTCTGGTCAGCCTTCACCGCGCTGTGCGGCCTTGCGCAGAACTATCCGACCATGCTCGCCGCCCGCATGGGCGTCGGCGTCGGCGAGGCGGCAGGCGCCCCGCCCTCCTACTCGATCATCTCCGACTACTTCCCGGCCGAGAAGCGCGGTCTTGCGCTGGCGATCTTCTCGATGGGCGTGCCGCTGGGCCAGGCTGCGGCCATCGCCTTCGGCGCACAGATCGACAAGCTCTACGGCTGGCGCACCGCCTTCATCGCCATCGGCGTCGCTGGCGTGATCGCCGCGCTGATCATGCTGTTCGTGGTCCGCGAACCCAAGCGCGGGGCAATGGACCCGGGCTATGCCGCGGCAGCCGCGCAGGAGCGCTCCAGCTTCGGCCGGACGTTCTGGGAATTCATGAGCCGGCCGGCCCTCCTGTGGGCTGCCCTCGGTTGCGGCCTCTCCGCCCTCGTCGGGTATGCCGCACTCGGCTTCAACGCGCCCTTCCTTATCCGCGTTCTCAAGATCACGCCGGATGAGCTTTCGCTGTGGTACGCCCTCGTCGTCGGCGTCGGCATCGGCATCGGAACGATCGCCTCTGGCGCAATCGTGGACCGCATGGCGAAACGCTCGCGCGTCTGGTACGCGCTCGTGCCGTTCATCGCGATGGCTGCCGCAACGCCGTTCTGGTACTTCTACACGCAGGCTCAGGACTGGCCGATGGCCCTTGGCCTGCTGTTCATGCCTCTGCTGCTGAACATCTTCTACCTGGCGCCGGCGCTCGCGCTGGTGAACAACTCGGTGAAGGCCTCCCAGCGCACGATGTCCAGCGCCATCCTTCTCATGGTGCTAAATTTCATCGGCCTGGGCGCCGGCCCGACGCTGGTGGGCATCCTCTCGACGAACTTTGCGACCACGAAAATCGCGGCGGGCGTCGACAAGGCGCTGGCCGCGCAGGAAGGCCTGCGCGAGGCGCTGATGTGGATGACGCCGTTCTTCCTTGTCGCGCTTGTCTTCATCGCCCTGCAGGCGATGGCGATCGGCCGCGAGGTGAAAGCGGGCAAGGCGGTGTCGGATGGCGGCCTGGCGGCTGGCATCCTCTTGTTCCTTGTCGGCGTGGCCGGTCTTGGCGCCCGCTATTACTTCGGCGGCGTCGCTGGCATGACGTCCACCGACGTCATCCCGCTGGTGCAGATGGTCCTGCTGGTCGTTGCGACCGTGCTTGGCCTCTTCCTGCTTGTCACTGCTGGCGGCCGCAGGACAAAGGAGGCCTGACAGGCCTGACCTGACGAAAACGAAGGCCGCACGCCAGACACTGGCGCGCGGCCTTTGCTTTATCTAGGCTCCCCTCCGCTATCGCGATGCGCCGCAGACGCGCACGCCTGGGAGGGACATCAGGATGCTCAGGAAATTTCTCGGCGTAGCCGCCTTCGCCGCCACACTCGCCGCATGCCAGCCGGATAAGCCCGCCGAGGTTGCGGCAGCGCCCGTTGCGCCAGCTGGTCCGGACTATTCGATCAAGCCCGAGGAGAAGACGCCGCTCGACGCCTACGTCGCAAAGCCCGACCCGTCCTACAAATGGGAGCTCAAGGCGACTTATCCGGGCGATGGCCAGACCACCTACGTCCTCGAGATGACCTCACAGACCTGGCGCTCCGCCAAGGATGTCGACCGTCCGGTCTGGACGCACTGGATGACGATCGTGAAGCCTACCGAGGTAAGGAGCGACAAGGCTCTCCTCTTCATCTGGCAGGGCGACAACACCGATCCCGCCCCGACAAAAGCGCAGGACCGCTCCATCCGCATCGCGAAGGAAACAGGTTCGGTCGTCGCCGAGGTCGGCATGGTGCCGAACCAGCCGCTCCACTTCACCGATTCTCCCGACAAGGCGCGTGTAGAGGATGACATCATCGCCTACACCCGCGTGAAGCATTTCACGACCAAAGACGATGAATGGCTTGTCCGCCTCGCCATGGTGAAGGCCGGCGTCAAGGCGATGGACGCCACGCAGGAGTTCATGAAATCAGCGGACGGCGGCGGTGTCGCCATCAACCAGTTCGTCGTCGCCGGCGCCTCCAAGCGCGGCTGGACCACCTGGCTGGTCGGCGCGGTCGATGAACGCGTCATCGGCATCATGCCCATGGTGATCGACGCCCTGAACTCCGAAGAGATCACCAAGCACCATTTCGAAGTGCTCGGCTTCTTCGCGCCGTCACTGGAGGACTACGTCAATCACGGCCTCTTCCCGCACAAGATCGGGACGCCGGAATACCAGGCCGTCCTCAAGATCGAGGACCCGTACAACTATCGCGAACGCAATCGCCTCAAGATCCCGAAATTCCTGGTCAACGCCTCGGGCGACCAGTTCTTCCTGCCGGACAATTCGCGCTTCTATTACGCCGGCCTGCCGGAGGAAAAACGCATCCGCTATGTCGAGAACGCCGCTCACAACCTCGCCGGCTCCGACGCCGTCGATTCCATGCTCGCCTGGTACAACTCCGTCATAACCGGCGGCAAACGCCCGGACTTCGTGTGGAACAAGGTTGGCGACACCGGCATCGCCATCAAGCCGATCGACGCACCGAAGGAGGTGAAGCTCTGGCAGGCCCACAATCCGAAGGCGCGCGACTTCCGCGTCGAATCCCTCGGCAAGGCCTACACCTCCACCGTCCTGCAACCGCAGGCCGACGGCACCTATTTCGCGCAGGTCGACAACCCGAAGGAAGGCTTCACCGCCTTCTTCGTCGAACTGACCTGGGACAGCGGCCTCGCCACCGCCCCGTTCAGCTTCACCACCGAAGTCTCGATCGTGCCCGACACGCTGCCCTACAAATGGGAGGACGCAGCGAAGAAATACGCAGCGACCAAGCCCAAATAGGCCGGATAGCTGCCACGGCTTGAGCGTCCCTGTGAACGGCGTACAATCCCTTATGGGGAACAAGACACAGGGGACGCACATGACATTGATCAAGGGCGCCGCTGGCGCCGCGGCACTGGCCTTCGTAGGTCTCTTCGCCCTGCCCGCTTCGGCGCAGCAGGTTTACGACAAGCTCAACACATCGGACGTGACCGAACTCCTCAAGAGCATCGGCCTCGATTCGAAAGTCGATCCGCCGGACGAAGACTATGACGGCGACTACGTCACCACGAAGTACGGCAAGATCTCGTACTGGATCCACTTCACCGAGTGCAACAAGGGCGGCACGAACTGCGCGACAATCGTGTTCGACGCCGGCTTCTCCTATACCGACAAAGACGACCGGCCGACTCTGGAAGAGATAAACGACTGGAACGAGTACAACATCGGCAAGGCCGGCCTCGACAAGAATGGCGACCCTTACATCAACGTCGAGGTGCACACGCTCGGCGGCCTTACCCGCAGCAACCTGATCCAGACAGTCACCTGGTGGGAAGGCATCCTCGACGACTTCACGGACTCCATCGGCTGGAGCTGATATCGCCTGCAGGGACCTGCGGCGTTCAGGCGCCGCGGCGGCCTTGTGCGGCGACTGCCCATAGCGCGCGGATGCTGTCGAGGAATTCATTCAACGCTGCGCTGTTTACGTAAAGACGGCTGAAGATCATCAGGACCAGGTCGAGCGGCAACATTCCCTTGGCGCGTGACACAAGCCCCTGCGCCGCCTCATGCCGCTGGCTCAACCGGCAGAGCACAGCTTTGGCGATCAGCGTCACGAAATAGTCCGGGCTCAGTGCAAGCGAGTCGTCCAGCGCCGCTTCGGCCTCCGCCAGGCGGCCCGCCCGGATCAGCGCATTGGCGCGCCATTCCGCGATGTAGGTGAGCATGTAGGGCGACGGCAACAGCCGCGCCGCCGCTTCGAGGTGGGTGAGCGCCGTATCGGGGTCGTTGAGCCTGCAGGCGACGCTTCCCGCCACGAAATGCGCAGGTCCCAACTCAGGCGCTTTCGCCAGTGCAACGCGCAGCGGTTGTGTCGCCTCTCTCAGCAAGCCGATCGACGACAGTGCGCTTGCGGCGTTGACCAGCACGAACGGAATATCCTGACCGAGCATCACCGCACGTGACGCGATCGTGCGAACGCGCTGGACCTCGCCCGGATCATCCGGCGTCGAAAAAAGGTAAGTGAAGCCGGACGTCACTGCGAGCATGCCCTGAGCGAGCGGATAATCCGGCGCAATCGCCACGGCGCGCTTGGCCTCCTCCAGCGCACGCGCAAGGCTCATCGGCTCGATCTGCCGCAGCGCGGCCATGGCGCGGTTGACCGCCTCCCACGCCGTGATGTCGGCCGGCTTCTCCAGTGCGCGCTGGAGCTCAGCTGCGTGGATCTGCATGTTCAAAACTCCGGCCATGTCCATGACCAGCTCTTCCTGGAGCCGGGCGAGTTCCTTGAGCGGCCGCTCGAACCTCCCGGACCAGATCAGGGCGCCCGTCGCTGCTTCGAGCAACCTGGCGCTGACGCGAAGATCGGCGCCCGTGCGGCGCACATTGCCGTCCATCAGGTAGTCTGCACCCAATTGTTTTCCTGCAGCCGCGAGATCCAATCCGCCTGCCTGACGCAGGCCCGCCGTCACCATGCTGTCGAGCACGCGCTGGTGCGGCGATTGTGACAAGGCCGCGATTACATCCTCCACCATCCCGCTGGCGAACACTTGGTCCTCCGGCGCCTCCGACCGGCTGGAGAATGGCAGCACGGCGAAAGTCGGCACGCCGCGACGCCTCCCTCCTGCAACCTCGGGAGCATCCGCCGACGCGGTGATCCGATAGCCAACGCGCGGGATCGTCTCGAGCTCGAAGTCCTGCTGCGTCTCGTCCAGCTTCCTGATGCGCTGGATGCAGCGCTGGATGGCATCCTCGCCGACAGCACGGCCTTCCCAGCATGCCGCGATAAGTTCATCGCGCGAAACCACCTGCCCCCGCCGCCGCGCAAGCATCACCAGAACCTGCATCACGCGCGGCTGTATCGTCTCACTTCCGCCCGCCCGCTCGACCTGCCGCATCGACGGCCTGATCATGAGCCCACCGAGCCGGAAGTCTCCTTCCTGCGCGAGAACGATCTGTGTGGCGCTGAATTTGTCAGTCATCGACGATTGATCGGCGAAAGATCGGGGCGGGCCCCTGTCCGACCGGCCGGAAATCGCGCCGTGTGCGCGGGCGGTCCACAACGGGCCGCCGCGGCGGTGAACGGCCTAGTTCCAACCCGTCGCGACATCAGGCGACCTCCACCCGCCAAATTAACGAGAAAGACGAACAATGTCTCCCACCCTGAAGTCCGCCTTCGCCGCGCTGATCCTGGGCCTTGCCTTCCCCCCCGCTGCACTCGCGCAAACCTCCGCCGACCATGTCACCACGCACATCGCCTTTGACGATCTCGACATGTCGGCCCCCGCCGACGCTGGCATCCTGTTGAAGCGCATCAAGTCCGCCGCCAACACTGTGTGCGAACAGGCAGTCCCCCGCAGCGCCCTCACGCCGCGCGCGCTCACGCTCTGCCGCAAGGACACCGTCGGCCATGTCGTCCGTGAGCTGTCGATCTCGACGCTGACCGCCGCCTGGTCGGGCGATCACGGAATGCAGCTCGCCTCGCGCTGACCGAGACCGGAGCTGCGACCCATACCCTCGCTGCTCTGGGGAAGCGGACGTTTCTGCTGGGAGCGTCCGCTTCCGCTGTCACGCCCTATCGCCAGCCTTCCGCGTCAATGGCATGCTCTCCGCGCAGGAGTGGATCATGCGCGCGACAACGGCTTTCGTTTCCTTCACCGCCTTCGCGCTCGCCGCGTGTGCGACGCCGCCCCCGGCTGAGCCTCCGGCCGGCCCGATTGTCGGCGGCTACGGCGTGTCCAACCCCGAGGACGAAAGCGTCAAGGCGGCTCAGAAACTTGCGGTCGACGAGATCTACAAACGCAATCCCACGCGTGCGCTGGTCGAGAAGGTCACGGCGGAAACGCAGGTCGTGGCCGGCCTCAACTACCGCTTCACCATCGCAATGAGCGGCGGCGCGACCTATCGCGTCGTGGTATTCCGCGACCTGCTGGGCGCGATGTCAGTGACGTCGTACGAGAAGGTCGCCTAGCCCTGCCATCATCGCGCGGCACGCGGCTTCGAGGCCACGCGCATCGATCTCGTCGAACGCCGAGAACGATGTCGAGTCGATGTCGAGCACGGCGACGAGCGCTCCGGCGCCGTCGAACACCGGCACGACAATCTCCGAATTCGAGGCCGAGTCGCAGGCGATATGCCCCGGGAAGGCATGCACGTCCGGCACAATGATCGTCTCGCGCTTCGTGGCACAGGCGCCGCAGACGCCTATGGCGAAGGGAATGCGCAGGCAGCCCAGCGTGCCCTGGTAGGGTCCCACCACCAGCTCACGCTCCTTGCGCGGGTCGACCTCGTAGAAGCCGCACCAGAAGAACCGCGCCCCGAACGCCGCCTTCAGCAGCGACACGGTCGTTGCATAGCGCGCCGTGCGCGATGTTTCGCCGGCGACCACGGCCGCGATTTCGGCCGTGACTTCGCGATAGGCCGTGGCCTTGTCGGATGAATAGACGATCTGCTGCTCTGCCATGATGGCAGTCTACGCCTTCGCGAGCCGCCCGTAGAGCGTTTCCAGCGTCGCGGCGAAGTCCTTCTGCTTGTCGGAGCTCAGGGCCTCGATCGCGGCGGTCAGCCGGTGCACGGGGTCCTGGTCCAGCAAGGCCTTGCCGGCTGCCGTGAGATCGATGCGTCGGATGCGGCGGTCCTCGGGATCGGCCTTCACCGTCACGAAGTCCTTGCGGGCCAGAGACGCCACCGCCCGCGAAGCCGGCGCATGCGTCACCCCCAGATACGTCGCAACTCCGCCCACTGTGCGCGCCTGTCGTCCGGCGCGCGCCAGATACCTCAGCACGGCCCATTGGCCGGCGTGGATCGCCTTGGGCCCGCGGGCCTCATAAACCGCTCGAGCGGTCTGCTCGAGCATGCGTGCAACTGCACTCGCGTCCATAGTCCTCAAATCCCCTCGTCGGACCTGCCCGCCTCCACGGTCAGATCGAAAACCCCCGGCCTCCGATTCGCACTGTCCTAGCCACTAGCAACTAGATTGGTTGAGCGATCGTCAATGCTCGCCCATACTAGAAGACCAGACAGTGTAAGGCCCTTATTGCACCTTACGTAGACGTCAAGAAAGGTATTTCCGCGCGTTTTTTGGTTAAGTTGCAGCGGCTTATTCTTAAGGTTGCCGGTTCCACCCGGAAACGGCCCAGTATTCGAACCTGTCTTGGGTGAATTACTGACGGTGTTGTGATGGTTGGACTGGAAAGGGCCTGGAGCGGGTGAAGGGAATCGAACCCTCGTCGTAAGCTTGGGAAGCTTCTGCTCTACCATTGAGCTACACCCGCGACCCGCATTGTTTCTACCAGCCGTCTGCCCTTACGCGCACGCGAAATTGGCGCGATTGCAACTAAGGTGCAAGTGATTCCGATGCGCGGTATGGCAAACTCTGCGTTCCGCCTCGCGGGTTGCGTGTAATGATACCCCAGTCGCGCAATTCTCCTTGACCGCACGGGGGGCGCGGCTCTGAGGTCTTGTCATGTCTGTTCCGGGGGCTTTCGTAATATTTGGCGCGACGGGCGACCTTGCCCGCCGGATGCTGTTCCCGTCCCTCTACTTCCTTGATGCAGACGGGCTTTTGCCCCCGAGCCTCCGGATCGTGGGCGCCGCCCGGTCGGCCCACACCGACGACGAGTTCCGCAAGGACGTTGAGGGCTGGGTCAAGGAGCGCGCGGGAGCGTTCTTCTCGCAGGAGGCATGGAAGGCCTTCGCCAAACGGCTCGTCTATGCCGCAGGCGACGCGACGGATCCCAAGACCTACGCCACTCTGAAATCGAAGCTCAGCGGCTGCCCAGGCGGCGCGCTGTTCTATCTGTCGACCTCGCCTGCCCTTTACGTCCCGATCGTCCAGGGCCTCGCTGCCCAGGGGCTCACGGCCGAGCCCAACGGCGTCATGGTCGAGAAGCCGATCGGCAAGAGCTACGAGACCTGCGAGCAGATCAACGCCGCCATCGCCGAGCACTTCCGCGAGAACCGCACCTTCCGGATCGACCACTATCTCGGCAAGGAGACGGTCCAGAACCTCATCGCCCTGCGCTTCGCCAACGCCCTCTTCGAGCCCCTGTGGAACCGCCACGCCATCGAGCACGTGCAGATCACGGTCGCCGAGACGCTCGGGGTCGAGGGTCGCTTCGGCTACTATGACGAATACGGCGCGACGCGCGACATGGTGCAGAACCACCTGCTCCAGCTGCTCTGCTTCATCGCGATGGAGCCGCCCTCGAACATGCGGCCTGAATCCGTCCGCAGCGAGAAGGTGAAAGTGCTGCGCGCGCTGCGCCATATCAGCGAATACGACCTGCGCGATCGCACGGTGCGGGGCCAATACAAGCAGGGTGTCATCGACGGCAAGCTGGTGCCTGGCTACATCGAGGAAGAAGGCGGCAAGCCTTCCTCCACCGAAACCTTCGTCGCCATCTGCGCCCATGTCGACAACTGGCGCTGGGAAGGCGTGCCCTTCTACCTGCGCACCGGCAAGCGCCTGCCGACGCGCCACTCGCAGATCGTCATCCAGTTCCGCCCGATCCCGCACTCGATCTTCAATGGCAGCCAGCTTACCGCCAACCGGCTCACGATCACGCTGCAGCCGGAAGAGGACATCTCACTCACCATCATGAACAAGGCGCCCACGCTCACGCAGGGCGGCTACGAGCTGCAGCCTCTCTCTCTCAATCTCTCGCTCCTCGACGCCTTCAAAGGCGAGAAGCGCCGCCGCATCGCTTACGAGCGCCTGTTGCTCGAAGCGATCAACAACAACTCCACTCTCTTTGTTCACCGCGAAGAGTCAGAAGCCGCCTGGCGCTGGATCGACGGCATCATCGAGGGCTGGAAGCGCACCGGTATGGAGCCGCGTCCCTACCAGGCCGGAACCTGGGGACCGCCCAGCGCCCTGCACATACCTGAACACAACGGACACAGCTGGTACGAATGAGCACGGTCACGAACCACGAGGAGACTTTCTTCCCGGACCGCAAGCGCCTGTTCTCGGGCCTCTGCCAGGACATGGCGGACAAGCTTGCCGACATCATCAAGAAGCGCCGCAAGGCCTCGCTCGCCCTCGCCGGCGGCACGACCCCTGGTCCGCTCTACGATGCGCTGTCCAACATTCCGATCAACTGGGAGAAGGTCTCCGTCACCCTGACGGACGAGCGCTGGGTCAACCCGCAGGATCCTGCCTCCAACGAATTCCTGATCCGCGACATGCTGCTGCGCCGCCGCGCGGCCGTCGCCACTTTCGTACCGTTCAAGACCAATCACGCCAAAGCCTCCGGCGGCGCCGCCATCACCGAAAAGCGTATCGCCCCGATCATGCCGTTCGACATCGTGCTGCTCGGCATGGGCCCGGACGGCCACATCGCCTCGCTCATTCCCGGCGCCGAAGGCTATGCCGCCGCCGCTGATCCGGACGGAACCAAGAAAGTCGCAGGCATCCACGCGCCTAACGCCGCCGGCTCGCCCGAGCGCATGACGCTCACCGTGCCAGGCATCCTGTCCTCGCGCCGCGTCATCCTGCTCTTCATGGGCCAGGACAAGCTCAACGTTTACAACGAAGCCAAGGCTGGCGCTGGCGTCTCGCCCATCAAGGACCTGCTCGTGCAGAAGAAAGTCCCGATCCACGCCTTCTGGGCGCCCTGACCGTTCAATACCCTTTGAAGCCGACGCGCTGCCAGTAGCCTTTGCCGCCCGGATCGATCGAGCAGAGCTGGGCCGGGATCTCGAACGTGCCCTTCTTCGTCTGCACCAAGCCGCGGCTCTGGCCGTCGCCAGTCTGCGTGATATCGGTCGAGAGGTTCTTGCCGACCTGAACGATGCACGCGACGTTGTTGAACCCGGTCTGCGTGATCGAGGCGTCATTGCCCTTGCCGAGCTGGCGGATCGTGGCGTCGTTACTGGCGCCTGTCTGCGTGATACGCCCGGCATTAATCGCGCCATCCTGGCTGACGCCAGCCGCATTGGCCGGGCCATTCTGCGAGACAGCGGCGCCATTGCCCTGCCCCTTCTGGCGCACATCCACCTTCACCTCCTTGGGCGGGTGATAGCCGTAGCGGTCAAAGCGCCCCTGCGCATGCGCAGTTCCCACCGCACCCGACAGGGCAAGCGACACAAGAGCGAGACGAGCGATTTTCATGGCGTGTTACGACCTGATGTCGCGGCAGACTTCACGTCCGCCGCTGCGAACCTTGAGGACAGCGCGGAATTTCGCGCCGTGTTCCAGAGATATCTCTGATGCACCGAGCTCCTGCTTCACATCGCGCGGCGCATCGAACGGTCCGCCCTGCGAGATGTCGGAAGAGCCCGACTGACCGGACTTGGTGATGACCAGCGAATACTCGCCGGAGACCGATCGGTCCGATCTCACAACAGGAATGATGCGAACGCCGGTGGATGTGCGCTTCACGGAGATATCGCACCACAGGCTGTCGTCCTGCTTGCGTACGACCACCGGGGCCGGTGGCGCGATCACGACGGCCGTCTGCGGCGCAACGATGACAGGCGGCGCGGCGAGAACTGGCGGCGCGGCGAGAACCGGCGGCGCGCCATCGAGCTCCGCATCAGGCGGCGCGGGTAGCGACGCAAGCTGCGCTTCGGACGCAACGCCGCTGGAACAAGCTGCAACAGCGGCGATAGCTGCGAGCGTTATCAGATGCCTGGTCATGGCAAGCACTCCGGGAAGAATGAAGCCCGGGACGGCGATTGTGCGCCATCCCGGGCCGGATATGGATTAGTTGTAGCCGCTTTGCACGACGACGGAGATGTTGCCTTCGCCGGCCTGGCGCACGGCGACGTCCTGGCCGTTGCCAACCTGGATGATGGCGGACGAGTTGTTCCGGCCGCCCTGCTCGGTCGATGCGGTGTTGTTCGTGCCGATTTGCGCTGTCCCTGCGACGTTGCCATAGCCGGACTGGCTGGTCTGCGCGCGCAGGTTGAGGCCTTCCTGGCCGGTAACGGCGAGGTTGTTCGCGCCGTTCTGCTGGGTCGTGACCTGGTTGCGCGTGCCGTACTGGTCCATGCGCAGGAAGTTGTTGTAGCCGTTCTGGATGCCCTGCGCGTAGTGGCCTTTGCCGTACTGCATCACGACCGCGCCGTTGCGCTCGCCCTTCTGCGAAGCCGCGGCGCCATGGCCGTAACCGCGCTGGTCAACCTTCACACGGTTGCCGGTCTGGGCTTCCGCGATACCGGCGCCCGCCAGGACCGCAAGAGCGAGGGCGGCTGAAAGAATGCGTTTCATGAGTCGAACTCCGTTTCACTTCGCGCATTTCCTGCGGCGCGACACGACCAACATCGGGCACGCCGCATGACCGGTGGTTGAACGGGAAATTCAGTGTGCACATCCAGCTGCAGATACTTCTGCACACGGATCAGCGTGATAGGCTTGTGCGATGCAGACCGATCCTGAATCGCAACTGAACAGCGCGCGCCAATGACAGCAACCGATGTCGATCAGGTCGAACGCCTCGTCGCGTCGCTGCTGCGCACGCTGGATGGGCTGAGCTTCGTCGCGCGTCACGTCAGCCCGATCGGATATTCCTTCCTGCTCGATCGCGTGGGCAAGCCGGATGAGGACCTGCGCGCCGCGCGCAATTGCCCGCCCTGGTCCGATCCCTATTCCGCGCTGCGTCCGCTGCTTGACGCCGCAGCTGACTCCGCCCTCGCCGCGTTCGAGGGCCTGCGCGCCGCGGCCGAACCACCCGAGGACATGATGGCGACCTACAAAGCCTTCCGTCACCTGCCTCGCGCGCTCGAAGCGCTCTATCCGCTGGCCGGCGTCCTGCCGCCGGTGAACCGCTTCTTCCTCGACCCTGACCAGCGCCCCAACAAGGAACTGCAGGCGCGTTTCATGAAGCTGCCGCCGCCGCCCAACACAGGCGCGATCTGCCTCGGCGATGATCCCGACGCCCGCGAGTCCGTCTGGATGTACGTGCCCGAAACCTATTCGCCGGATACGCCCTGTCCCCTCGTCTTCGCTCTGCACGGCGGATCGGGTCGCGGCCGCGCCTTTCTCTGGAGCTGGGTCAGGGCCGCCCGCTCGCGCGGCGCCATCGTCGTCGCACCGACATCGGTCGGCCAGACCTGGGCCATCCAGGGCGAGGACCGTGATACGCCCCGCCTGGCCGAAATCGTCGCCTTCGTGCGCGAAACGTGGGCGGTCGATCCGTCCCGCATCCTGATGACCGGCATGAGCGATGGCGGCACCTTCACCTGGACATCCGGCCTCGAAGCCTCATCGCCTTTCACCCACCTCGCCCCGGTCGCCGCCGCCTTCCATCCGATGCTGGTGCAGATGGCTGACGCCAACCGGCTGAAAGGTCTGCCCATCCACATCACCCACGGCGTCCGCGACTGGATGTTCAACGTCGACATGGCCCGCCAGGCGGATGAATATTTCCGCGCCGCCGGTTCAAACGTCACCTATTGCGAGATTGCCGACCTCAGCCACACCTACGGCCCCGATCTCAGCACGATGATCATGGACTGGCTGTTGGCCTGAAGCCAAATCCAGCCGATATCTCAGTCTGAGTCGAAGACGAGGCGCGCCATGGCGGTTCATCCCAAGATCGCAGAAGTCACTGCCCGCATCGAGGAGCGCAGCCGCGAGACGCGCGGCGACTATCTCGCCCGCATGGCCGAAGCCCGCAAGTCAGGTCCCGGCCGCTCGCACCTGTCCTGCGGAAACCTCGCGCACGCCTTCGCCGCCTCGCCGCTTGGCGACAAGCTCACGATGAGAGGAAGGGCGCCCAACATCGGCATCGTCACCAGCTACAACGACATGCTGAGCGCCCACCAGCCGTTCAAGGACTATCCCGACATCATCAAGGAGGCTGCCCGCCAGGCCGGCGCAACGGCGCAGGTCGCCGGCGGCGTCCCCGCCATGTGCGATGGCGTCACGCAGGGCCGCCCCGGCATGGAGCTGTCGCTCTTCTCCCGCGAAGTGATTGCCCTCTCGACCGCCGTTGCGATGACGCACGATGCGTTCGACGCCGGCCTGATGCTAGGCACGTGCGACAAGATCGTGCCCGGCCTCGTCATCGGCGCGCTCAGCTTCGGCCACCTGCCGGTGATCTTCTCGCCCGCAGGCCCGATGCCCTCGGGCATCAACAACAAGGACAAGGCCAAGGTCCGCGAACTCTTCGCCCTTGGCCAGGTCACGCGCGAACAGCTTCTGGAGGCGGAAGCCGCCTCCTACCACACCGCCGGCACGTGCACTTTCTACGGCACCGCCAACTCCAACCAGATGATGATGGAGCTGATGGGCCTCCACCTGCCCGGCACCGCCTTCGTCAATCCCGGCACGCCGCTGCGCAGCGCACTTCTGAAAGCAGCCGCCACGCGCTGCATTGAGCTCGCGGCCTCCGGCGAAGCTGCGATGGCCGATGTCGTCAGCGCCAAGTCGATCGTGAACGCCATCGTCGGCCTGATGGCGACCGGCGGCTCGACCAATCACGCGCTCCACATCCCTGCGATGGCCCACGCAGCCGGTCTCATCGTCAACTGGGACGATTTCTCTGACATCTCCGGCGTCACGCCGCTTCTCGCGCGCGTCTATCCCAACGGTTCGGCCGACGTGAACCAGTTCCACGCTGCCGGCGGCATGGCCTTCGTTACGCGCGAACTCCTCTCCGTCGGACTCCTCCACGGCGACACCGTCACCGTCGCAGGCGGCGGCCTCGATGCCTACACGCGCGAACCTTGGATGGACGGCGAGATGCTGCGCTGGCGCAAGGGACCGGAGAAATCCTACGACGAAGACATTCTCCGCTCCGCACGCTCGCCCTTCGAGATGGAAGGCGGCATCCGCCTGCTGAAAGGCTCGATCGGTCGCGGCATCATCAAGATCTCGTCCGTCCCGCCTGACCGCCGCCGCATCGACGCCCCCGCCGCCGTGTTCGAGACGCAGCAGGACTTCCTCGCCGCCTTCAAGGCCGGCAAGCTCGACCGCGATGTCTGCGTCGTCGTCCGCTTCCAGGGTCCGCGCGCCAACGGCATGCCGGAACTGCACTCGCTTACCCCTTCGCTCACCGGCCTCCAGAACAAGGGCTTCCGCGTCGCGCTGATCACCGACGGCCGCATGTCCGGCGCCTCCGGCGCTGTGCCCGCCGCGATCCATGTCACTCCCGGCGCCGACCAGGACTCCCCCCTCGCCCGCGTCCGCGACGGCGACCGCATCGTGCTCGACGCCGAAAGCGGCACGCTCGACCTGATGGTTGACCCCTCCGAACTGGCCCAGCGCAAGCGCGACGATGTGCCGAAAGCCAGCCATGGCTGGGGCCGCGAGCTGTTTGCTCCCTTCCGGGCGGTCGCGGGCGATGCAGAAATCGGCGGCGGCATCTTCAGCGCCTACACCGGAGCGGTTACATGAGCGGCATGACAGTCGATGACCTGATGGCCGTGCAGCCGGTGATCCCCGTGATCACCATCGATCGCGTGGAAGACGCCGCCCCCTTGGCGCAAGCGCTGGCCGGCAATGGCCTGCGCGTCCTCGAGGTCACGCTGCGTACCAAGGCCGCTTTCGAAGCCATCCGCGAGATGAGCAAGGTCAGCGGCGCCATCGTCGGGGCAGGCACGGTGCTCAACGCCGCGGACGTCGACGCCGCAAAGAAGCATGGCGCCACCTTCATCGTCACGCCCGGCCTCTCCGAAGGCGCTGTCCGCGCCTCCGCCGCCGCCGGCATCCCCATCCTTCCGGGCATCGCCACCGCGACCGAGCTGATGGCCGGCCTCGACCTCGGCCTCACCCGCTTCAAGTTCTTCCCCGCCGAACAGGCCGGCGGCCGCGCCATGATCGACGCCTTCCGCGGCCCCTTCGGCCAGGTGAAGTTCTGCCCCACCGGCGGCATCTCGCTCGATCTTGCGCGCGACTATCTCGCGCGCCCGAATGTCGCCTGCGTCGGCGGCGGCTGGGTCTGCCCCACGAAGCTTGTCGATGCGAAGAAGTGGGATGAGATCGGCGCCCTCGCCCGTGAAGCGGCCGCCCTCAAGCGCGGCTAACTCGCCCGCAACGTATCGCCGCGCGGCGGGCCCGCCATGATCAGCATGGTCACCTGCACGGCCAGCGCCAGCGAGAGATAACCCACTGCGCTCATCACCTGCGGCATCGGCCCGTCGCCGAACCCGAACAACACCGACGTGTTGGTCGCCAGGAGGTTGTCGCGCAGCATGCCGAAGCCGACGAAGCCTGCGAAGAATGCCGCCACGCCCGTCCATCCGATCGCGCGCATCAGGCGCCAGCCGACCAGCCCCGCCGCCGCGCCGAACACGAACGCCACCGAGAGCGCCACTGCCAGCACGGCGAGCACATTGTCATTGGCGTAGGTCCACCACTGCATGCGGGCGGCGAGCGCATCCCATCCGAGGCTGAAAAGCGTAGCGACAAGACCGCCGACCAGCGCCGCTTTCGTGCGATTTCCGCCCGCGCGCGCGATCCAGGCGACGGCGGCAAAGGCCACCGGCGAGGCGACACACACGAGGAGCAGCAAAACCGAAGTCACACGCGACACCACGCTAGGTGCAGGGATTCTACGCCTGCTTCGCGCATGACGAAAGAGTCATGTTGGCAGGAGCCGCAAAAATTCATCATCCCGCCATTTGAGGCTGCCCGGCGTCATTGCGCGGATGATCTCGTTGGCCTGGCGCGCAATGACGATGCGGCGCTTGCGAAGAAGATAGAGTCGCTGGTCGCCTGCCCCAGCGGCCATTACGATGTCTTCGCCCAGCGCCGCCTCGCCGATCGCATCGCCGTCGATGCCAGACCGTGGCGATGGTCCGATCAGCCCTGGCCGCAACAGCCACCATGACAGGCCATAACCCGGATTGGCTTTGGTCGATTCGAACAGCGCTGTATGGACCTTCGGATCAACGCCCTTGGCGCCGTCCATCACCCACTGGCCGAACTTTGCCCAGTCGCGCGCGGTGAAATGCGCGCCCTGCGGCATGAAGGGATTGCCGTCCTTGCCCCGCTTCCAGTCGGTCGGCTTTACGCCAAGCCCGTCGAACAACCGCCCCTGCAGCCATGTCACCGGATCCTCGGGCCTGCCCGCGGCTTTCAGCTTCCGCTTCATGATCTCGCCGAAGCACTGGAAGTTCGTCGGCCCGTATTCGAACTTCGCTCCCGGCGGAAGCTTTACCGTCGCCTTGATCGCATCGAGATAGGCTGGCGGCCGCGCGATGTCGCCCTCGCCTTTCAATCCGGCCGTCAACGTCAGCAGGTGGCGGATAGTGATCTTGGCGCGCGCGTCATTCTTCCACTCGCCCAGCGTCTTTGCCGCCGGCTCGTCGATGTCGAGCAGCCCATCCGTTGTCGCCAGCCCCGCCATTATGCCCGTGAAACTCTTGGTGCCGCTCGCCAGCTCCCATCCCTTGGCGACGCCGCCCGCGTTCGGATAGGTCTCGAAGATGATCTTCCCGTCCTGCATCACCAGCATGGAAACGCCGCGCCGCGCCGCCGCGTATTCCGCCGCAGGCGCATAGGGCCCGCTGACCGGCGTCTTGTCCTTCTTGTTCTTGCCGAACCCCTGCGCGCTCGCGCAACCGACAAAGGCCGCGGCGCCCACGCCCGCCAGCACCGCCCGTCTCGTCGAAATCATCCACGCCTCCAGCTGCGTCCCGTTTCGATACTATCAAGTATCAACCCTGAACGCTGCTTGAACGGATCATTCGGCTGCTTTTCTCGACCGTCCTGCCCCGTCATCGAACACATCCTCGATGCGCTTGCCGAACAGGCGGGCGATCCTGAACGCCAGCGGCAGCGATGGATCGAACCGCCCTGTCTCGATCGCATTGATCGACTGGCGCGACACACCGAGAGCGTCGGCCAGGTCGCCCTGGCTCCAGCCCTTCGCGGTGCGCATGTCGCGCACCCTGTTATCCATTGCCGAAGCCCGGCTCGCACGGCCCCTTCATGACGAAGCGCTGCACGATCCCGTAGCTCAGGAAGAAGATTGGCCCGGCGAGGAACGTCCACATGTGCGGCGCGACGTCATAGAGTTCGAGGAAGCCCCAAGCCATGCACGTGAAGGCAGTGATCATCCCGCCCGCCGCCATGGCGAGTGCCTGTTGCAGCCGCGCGAACTCGTCCGTCTCGCGCATCAGCCGCCACATCAGCCAGAACACCACGCCCATCGGCGCAACGCTCACCACCGCCACGATCGCCGACAGCCACACCGGCGGATTGTCGATGGCCTTCAGCCCGAACGCCCCGGCAAACACGACGATCGCATACACCACCATCGCCGGAATAAACCCCCGCCGATACCGCCGGTTGGCCTCGCGATATGTGACGTCAGGCATGATGGCCTCCTGTAAAGCTTACTTTACAGTAGGATCGACCCGACAGCGTGTCAAGTCTGCTTTACACGCCTCTTGGACGGCTTGTTGTCGGCCCCAATCAACCGCCTTACCAGCTCCGCATCCTTCGGCGTCGCGGGGTTGTAGATCACCATCGAAAGGTCCGGCCGGCCGTCCACCGCAAACGAGGAGTATTCGAGCCCAAGCAGGCCGCCTGGATGGCGCAGCATCTTGGTGCCTTCGCCGTGCGTGCGCACATCATTGCCGCGCCACATCGCCTCGAACTCCGCGCTCTCGCGGCAGAGCTCGTCGACGAGATCCTTCACCGCATCCGAGGCGCCCGCGCGGATCGCATCAGCGCGGAACGCCGCCACGACAAAACGCGCCACGCTGTTCCAGTCGAGCTGACGTTCGCGCGCCGTCGGATCGCAGAACATCTTGCGCAGGATGTTGCGCTCGCCCGGCGCAACGGAACCATAATCCCACAGCACGGCCGACGCCGCGCGGTTCCAGGCGATCACGTCCCACGTAGCCGTCTTGATGAAGGCCGGGCTGAGCTCAAGCGCATCCAGCACCTTCTGCAATCGCGGCGTCACGGCCTCGACCGCCTGATAGCGCACCTCCGGCGGCCGTCCGAGCGCGAGAAGAAACAGATGCTCGCGCTCCACATCCGTTAGCATCAGCGCGCCGCAAATGCGCTCAAGCACATCGGCCGATGGCGACCCGCCTCGTCCCTGCTCCAGCCAGGTGTACCAGGTCGCGCTCACATGCGCCCGCTGCGCCACTTCCTCGCGCCGCAGCCCCGGCGTGCGCCGCCGCTTGAGCGGCAGGCCGAACGCCGCGGGATCAAGCTTGGCCCGGCGATCCCGCAGATACGACCCCAGCAGGTTCTCGCCCATGCTTTCGCTGGTATCGGCCATCCTGTTAGTTCCTATACCCGTATAACGTCATCCATTTTACCGGGATGAAGCATACGCCAGATTGAGCTCCAGCAGAATATGGAGACCTCCCATGCGGGTGTTCGTGACAGGTGCAGCTGGTTTCATCGGATCGGGCGTCGTGCCGGATCTCATCAAGGCGGGGCACCGCGTCACCGGCCTCGCGCGCTCGGATGCAAACGAGGCAGCGCTGAAGGCGATGGGCGCCGGCGTACTGCGCGGCTCGCTCGAAGATCTCGACAGCCTGCGCAAGGGAGCAACGGAATCCGACGGCGTCATCCACCTCGCCTTCGTCCACGACTTCGCGAAGTTCGCGGAGAACGGCCAGATCGACAAACGCGCTATCGAGGCGATGGGCGAAACGCTCGCCGGCACGAACAAGCCAATGGTTGTCACCTCCGGCGTCGGCCTCCTCGCGCCTGGGCGTCTCTCGACCGAGGAAGATGTCGCCCGCGTCGGCGAGGCCATCCCGCGCGTCTCCGAAAGCACTGCCTTCGCCTTCGCCGGCAAGGGTGTGCGCGTCTCCGCCGTGCGTCTCCCGCAAGTGCATGGCGAGGCCGGCAAGGCGGGCTTCGTCGGTTACCTGGTCCAGATCGCACAGCAGAAAGGCGTCTCCGCCTATGTCGGCGATGGCTCGAACCGCTGGGCCGCCGCCCACCGCGCCGATGTCGCTCCCGTCTATCGCCTCGCGCTGGAAAAAGGCGTCGCGGGCGCGAGCTATCACGCCGTCGGCGATCAAGGCGTACGCCTGCGCGACATCGCCGAGATCATCGGCCGCCAGCTCAAACTGCCTATCGTCTCGATTCCGCCCGAAAAAGCGCCCGAACATTTCGGCTGGCTCGCCATGTTCGCCGCAGGCGACGTCCCCTCCTCCAGCGCCCTTACGCAAGAGCGCCTCGGCTGGAGACCAACCAATATCGGCCTCATCGCCGACATCAGCCGCCCGGGTTATTTCGGCTAGTCCTCAGCAGCTTCGAAATACTTCGACAGCCGGAGACCCTGCCCCGCATAAGTCGAATAGGAGCCCGCAGCGCCATAGGGCACGTCGGGCTTCTGCGTCAGCTTCTCGAACACCAGCCGGCCGACAGGCTGCCCATCCTCGAGAATGAACGGCACATCGCGCGAGCGCACTTCCAGCACAGCCTTGCCCTTCGAGTGCGTGACGCCGAAGCCCGGATCGAAGAAGCCAGCATAGTGCGCGCGGAACTCGCCCAGCTCCGGCGCGATCGGCGCCATTTCGGCGGCTTCATCCAGCGGAATAACGATCTTCTCTTTCGAGGCAAGAATGTAGAACTCGCCCGGGTCCAGCACGATGCGCCCTTCGCGCGCGCGGATCGGCTCCCAGAAGTCGTCGACCGAATGCGCGCCGATCGCGGCGAGGTCGATCACGCGCGAATGCCGCTTGGCGCGATAGCCGACAATGTCCGTGTTGGTGGGATGCAGGTCGAGGCTGAACGTCATGTCCCGCACCGGCGTCTGCACGCCGCGGCGGATGCGAAGCTGCAGCAGCCTGTCCCCCGTCCGCGCCAGCACGGAGAACGTCCGTGGGCTGATCTCCGCATAGAGCTCGCCCTGGTATCCGGCGGGAATGCCATCGAACGCCCGCGCGCGATCCGATACAGCGCGCACAAACACATCGATCCGCCCGGTCGAGCTCTTCGGGTTCGCCGCCGCCGACAGGTCCTTCGGAAGTTTCAGCCGCTCCAGCAGCGGCACGAGATAAACGCACCCTGTCTCCAGGACCGCCCCACGCGTGAGGTCAAGCGTGTGCATCACAAGGCTGTCGTCGAGACGATCCGCCACCACCTGCTTGCCCGGCAGGAAGCTCGCGCGCAGGCGATACGCCACCTTGCCCAGCCGAAGGTCGAGCGAAGCGGGCTGCAGCTGGTCCGGCTTGATCCCGCCCTCGGCAAAGATGGCGCCGGACTTCACGATCTCCTTCAGCTCGCGATCAGGCAGCACGCCGAGCGCGGAGCCTGCGGGCTTCTTCATCGACGCCTTGGCGGCGGCTTTTGCGGCGGGTCGGCTCATGCTGCTGGCGGCGTCACTTTGAACGATTGCTGGATATCCTGGAACGGCTTCAGCGCCTCGCAGCGCGCGGCATGCGCGGCAAGCAGCGGCCAGCCCTCCGGAATGTCGAAGAGTCCCGCATGCGCATCGCCGAGGAAGCGCAGCGCGCATCCCACCGTCACGTCGGCATGCCCGATATTCGATCCGAACCACCACTCCGTCGTGCGCCCCGCGCGGCTGCGTTCCAGCTCGCTGAGGCACCCGGCAATCTGGCTGAGACACCGCTCGACCCAGGCGGGCGTCGCGCGATTGTGGATCACGGTTTCGTAGACCAGCGACACGGCCTTGTCCGACATCCCCGTCGCCAGGGCGCACACGCGCTGCGCCTCGCGGCGTTCAGCGCCCGCCTCTGGCATCATCGCCATGCCCGGCGGCGCGAGATGGTCGAGCGCATCGAGGATGGCGTGGCTCTCGATCAGCACCTCGCCATTGCCCATCACCAGCGTCGGCACGCGCATCAGCGGATTGTAGTGCGCAATCTTCTCGGCATCCCCGAACACCGACCACGGCTTTTGCTCGAACGACAGCCCGTAGAGCCGCATTGCGATGGCGACACGGCGGACGAAAGGACTGTCGAACTGGCCAATCAGAATCACGGGGATTGCCTCCGGCGACCTGCATAGCAGGCGATCCGCGGAAGGGTAATCAGGAAGCTGGTTCAGCAGCCTTTTTCCGCCCGCTCACCCACCACGCGAGCAAGAACATGACCATCAGGAAGCCGTCGATCATGCCGCCCAGGAACATCTGCCCTGCCTCCATCCGCCCGGCAGAGTAGAGCGCCAGGCACGGGATGAAGAACGCCGCCTTCTCCAGCACGGCGATCGGCATCAGCAACCGCCAGCGCTGCGGATCGCTCCCGATCAGCAGGAACATCAGCTGCCAAACCAGCGCCGATCCGAAGAAGCCATAATAGAACTCCGGATGCGTCACGGCCGGCGGGGCCATGTCCTGCTCCATGGACAGTCCCGGGACCAGAACAAGGATCCCGTAGATCCCCGCGATCAGGAACACCCATCTGGCAAAGCGCATCGGCCCATCCCTTGTCTGCCCTCCCCACGATAGCAGTCCTGCCGCTTCGGGCGAACGGTTTAGCAGGCCTCACTGGCGCCCCGGCGGATGACGGCCTATAGGGCGGTCGGATCAACGAAAGGCAGCCGCCATGACCAAGGACGTAAAACCCGGAAAACCGAAACAGTGGCGCCCGCAGACCATGATGGTCCGCGGCGGCACCACGCGTTCGCAGTACGGCGAAACGTCCGAGGCGCTCTATCTCAATTCCGGCTTCGTCTATGACAGCCCGGAACAGCAATCGGCCCGCATGGCGGGCGATGAGCCCGGCTACATTTATTCGCGCTATGCGAACCCGACCGTGCGCATGTTCGAGGAACGCCTCGCTCAGCTCGAAGGCGCAGAAGACTGCCGCGCCACCGCCTCCGGCATGGCCGCCATCCACACCATGCTGGTCGCCCCCGTGAAATCCGGCGACCGCATCGTCGCCCCGCGACAGCTCTTCTCCTCCGTCGTCTGGATACTCAAGAACGTCATGCCGAAGATGGGCGTCGAGGTGAGCTGGGTCGACGGCTCTGATCTTGCCCAGTGGGAAAAGGCCATGGCGAAGCCGTGCCGCTTCTCCATCATCGAGACCCCGTCCAACCCGCTGCTCGACGCCGTCGACATCCGCGCCGTCGCCAACCTCACGCACGCCGCCGGCGGGGAGCTGATCGTCGACAACGTCTTCGCCTCGCCCATCCTGCAGAAGCCGCTCGAACTCGGCGCCGACTGGGTGGTCTACTCGACGACCAAGCACATGGACGGCCAGGGCCGCACGCTCGGCGGCGCCATCCTCGGCAAGACGAAAGCGATCGAGGACCAGATCCAGCAATACTACCGCCACACCGGACCCTCGATGTCGCCATTCAATGCGTGGGTCGTGCTGAAAGGCCTCGAGACGATGGACCTCCGCGTCCGCGCCATGAGCGCCAACGCCCGCACGCTCGCCGACCGCCTCGCGACCAACGGGAAGATCGCCGCCGTCCGCTATCCCGGCCGCACCGACCACCCGCACCATAACATCCACGCCGGCCAGATGGAGACCGGCGGCTCGATGCTGGCGATCTCGGTCAAGGGTGGGAAGGATGCGGCCTATGCCGCGCTCAACAAGCTCAGCCTCATCGACATCTCCAACAATCTCGGAGACTCAAAATCGTTGATCACCCACCCGGCGACAACGACGCACCGCACGCTCACCGACGACGAGCGCGCCGCCATCGGCCTCGACGACACATGGCTCCGCCTCTCGGTCGGCCTCGAAGACCCCGAGGACATCGCCGAAGATCTGGAACAGGCGCTGGGCTAGCCCAGCTCATCCCACGGTTTAGTTGCGATTGCAACAGTAATTGTTGCAATCGCAACGACTCGGCGCATATCCCTTCCATGCAGACGCCCGGGGGCGTCCCGCGCTTTGAAGGAATGTCGTCACATGAAACCGCTCTTTGCCGGCGTAAGCCTTGCGCTTCTCGCCCTCGTTGCCTGCAGCCCGGCCCCTGCGCCGGACGCCGCAGCCCCTGCCGCCACAATCGCCTCCGCCGAGATTGCCGCGCCCGCGCCAGTCGCCATCGCCTCGCCCGCCGGCGACTACGCCTCCGATCCCAACCACTCCAGCGTCACGTTCAAGCTGCAGCACCTCGGCCTGTCCTTCTACACGCTGAAGTTCCGTACCTATGACGCAATCGTCTCGTTCGACCCGGCTAACATCGCCGCCTCGAAAGTAACCGCGACGATCAAGCCGGACGACATCCTCGCCGGCTATCCCAGCAATTATGTTGCCAACCATCCGGGCACGAAGTTCAAGTCGTGGGAGGAAGACCTCGCGAACAGCACCAACTTCCTCGATGCGAAGCAGTTCCCCACAATCACCTTCACCTCGACCTCCGTGGCGCCCAGCGGCGAGCGCTCCGCCAAGGTGACCGGCGACCTCACGCTGAAAGGCGTCACCAAGCCGATTACCCTCGACGTGACGTTCGATGGCGAGATGGCCTCGCACCCGTTCTCGAAAGTCCCTGCCCTCGGCTTCTCGGCTACGGGCACGTTCAAGCGCACCGACTTCGGCATCGACTACCTCGCCGGCATGGTGGGCGATGAGGTCAGCGTCCAGATCGAAGGCGACTTCATCCAGAAGAAGCCTTCGTAACCCTCTGATCGTTTCGTACACGGAAGGGGTGCGGACACTTGTGGTCCGCGCCCCTTCTCTTTAAGCCGGGTGTGGGGATCAGAAAGCAGAGGCGGGCGCGTGCCGAAAGCCTATCCATACGAGGCGGAGACGGAGGGCGTGATCGTCCGCGTCCGTCCCATGTTCGTCGAGGAGGAAAGCTCCCCCGAAGACGACCGCTTCCTCTGGGCCTACCACATCGAGATCGAAAACCGCGGCAAGCACACGCTGCAGCTGATGAAGCGCCACTGGCGCATCACCGACGGCGACGGCCGTATGCAGGAAGTGCGCGGGGATGGCGTCGTGGGTCAGCAGCCCGTGCTGCGCCCCGGCGCCAGCTTCGAATACACCTCAGGCTGTCCGCTCACCACGCCGTCCGGCCTGATGCAGGGCGCCTACCAGTTCGAGGACGAAAAGGGCGGCTTCTTCGAAGCGACGATCCCCCTCTTCGCGCTCGACAGCCCCTATGACGAGCGCCGCCCGAGCTAACCTGGCTCAATCGGCCTTTCCCGCTTTCAGGCTCTGTATGTAAAGCGCGATGTCCTCGGCCTGCGAATCCTTGAGGCTGCGGCCCGTGCTCGGATGCGCCGTGTTGAACCATTTCGCCAGCTCTGCTCCCGAAGGATCGGACACGGTGATCGTCCGGAACGGTTTCGCGTCAGGATTGGGTGACGCCGCTTGGTCGGCCGCCACGGAATGGCACGAAGCGCACATCGCAGCTGAATAAGCGCCGCCGCGTTCGGCGCTTCCCTCCCCCGCCCATGCGGGAGACGCGAGCCCTGCAACGGCAATGACGGCGAAAATGGCTGGTCTGGGCATCCGCTCCTCCATGTGGCTTTTGGAGGAAGCACAATGCGGACAGCGTGATGCGCACTTGATCCAGATCAAACGGGACTGAGGACTTTGCCCCAGCCAGACTACAAGACCAGATCGTCCGGCTGCGTGCAGGTATAGCTGGCGATGTGCGCCTCGACGCGCACCGTCTCGATGATGCCGCTGCGCGCCACCATGAGATAGCGCTCCGACCTTTCACCGAGGAACAGCTTCTGCTCGTGGCTGGTCAGTCCAAGCGCCCGCGCGAAATAGAGGTTGCCGTCCGACACGAAACGCACCTTGCGGCCCCGATCCACCACCTTCGACCAGGCATGCGTTACGAACGGATCGCTCGCGACGATGCAGACGAGATGATCGAAGCCTGACCGGCGCAGCCTATCCGCATTGTTGACAAGGCCCGGCACGTGCTGGTCCGAACATGTCGGCGTGAACGCGCCCGGCACGCCGATGGCGAGCGTGCGTCCCTGCCCGAGCACGTCATAGGCGCGGGCCGAGACGACCTGCCCATCGATGAGTTCTGCCAGCAGGGCGCTTGGCAGGCGGTCACCGACAAGTGTGGCGCGTGTTTGCGACAAGGCCCCGTCTCCCAACAGAAAGCCCCGCCAGCATCGCTGACGGGGCTTTGAGTGAGGTTAAGGCGAGGCCGGCTTTGCCTAACCAGCCGCGCGTTCCAATGTCGCAGATCGAGGGTTGCAGGTTAGATGCGATCAACCGGAAATCTGTAGAGCCTGCCGCAGAACTGGCAGTCGGCAGCGATCACGCCGTCTTCTTCCGCCAGCGACTTGAGTTCATCTTTCGGCATCTGGCGCAGCGTCGTCAGCAGCTTCTCGTCTGAACAGGTGCACTTGTCCGTCAGCGGTTTGGGCGGCTCCAGCCGCACGCCGCTTTCATGGAACAGACGGAACAGCAGCGTGGCCGACGGCACATCCGGATCGACCAGCTCGATGTCCTCGATCGTGTCGAACAGGTGGCGTGCATTGTCCCACGGCTCATCCGTCGCGCCGCGCGCAGCGTCGCCGGCAACCTGCTGGATCAACGCGCCGCCCGAGCGCCAGCGCTTCGTGCCGCCCGGCTCGGAGATTTCTCCAACCGCGATACGCACGCGCGTGGGCACCTGCTCCGACTGCGAGAACCAGGTCTGGGCGCAATCCGCGATGGTTGCGCCTTCGATCGGCACCATGGACTGCCATGGCGCCTGGCTGGGATCGTTGGGTTGCAGCAGAAGGGCCATCACGCCCTTGCCGATCGCCTGCGGGATGTGCGGACGCTGACCCTTGTTGATGCGGTCGAGGTTCGCCCACTTCTCCTTGTTGAGACGCAGATAGCCGCGCACGCCGCCATCCGAGCGGGCTTCAGCCACCATCAGCGGCACGGGGCCTTCACCCTGCGCCTGCACCATCACGCGCCCGTCGAACTTCAGCGAGGCCGAAACGAGCACGGCCAGCGTCACCGCCTCGCCCAGCATATGGGCGGCCCAGCGCGGGTAATCATGGCGCTTCAGAATGGAATCGAGCACGCCATCGCCCAGCCGCGCGATGCGGCCACGGACGGACGTGTCCTGGATCTGGAACGACGCGACAAAGTCGTCGCCAGCACCAAGCGGGTCATTGGGCATGGGTTTATCGGCCATGCCGGGGGAGCTATCATGTGTGAGCATCGGCGCCAAATGGGCGCTGCGCCGCAGCTTTTCAACCCACTGCAGCTGTCCCATCCCCCGGGCCGGTCCCTTGGGAAATTATTGAGCCAAGCCCCAAACCCGCCGCTGCCAAGCTGCGTACAACGGCGATGACGCTGGGCTCCCTTTCAGATGGGTATCGCGCCGCCGTTTTCGGCGCGTCCGGCGGCATTGGCCGCGCCATCATCGAACTGTTGCAGGCGGATGAACGCTGCGCTCTCGTGCATGCCGGTTCGCGAAACCCGTCTCCGGCGAAATCCTCGAAGGTCCAGCCTTTCGCGTTTGACCTCGAAGACGACTGGTCGGTCGACGGAGCCACATCGCTGGTCACCTCCCAGGATGGCCTCGACCTGGTGATCGTTGCAACCGGGCGGCTGCACGGCGCCGGCCTCGAGCCCGAAAAGACGATGCGGTCGCTCGAGACGGAAGCCTTGAAGCAGGCCTTCATGCTCAACACGATCGGCCCGGCCATGATCGCAAAACGGATATTGCCTCGCCTGCCGCGCGACCGCCGGACACTGTTTGCCGTTTTGTCCGCGCGGGTGGGGTCGATTTCCGACAACCGGTTGGGTGGATGGCACAGCTACCGAGCCTCCAAGGCCGCGCTCAACATGCTGATCCGGACGCTGGCGATCGAACAGGCGCGCACCCATTCCCTGGGCCTGTGCGTGGCGCTTCATCCGGGGACCGTCGACACCGCCCTGTCGAAGCCATTCCAGTCCGGCGTCCCGCCCGAGCGATTGTTCAGCCCCGCTTTTGCGGCTGGCCAGCTTCTCTCCCTGCTGGACGGCCTCGCTCCGAGCCAGTCAGGCCGAATGTTCGGGTGGGACGGCGAAGAGATCAGCCCCTAGAATGCTCCCCGCGCCGCAGGGCTCCGAGGGAGCTTTGCAGCGCTAGTTGTGAAAGACTGCAGACATGAGCGACCGCGTGAAGAACCCACCGACAGACACGCCGCCAATTCCGGCCTCGGCCCGGATCCGCGCGCGTATCGTCAAAGCGAAGCGGCGCTTCCACGCCAACGACAATATTTCCGCCTTCCTTCAGCCCGGCGAGCTTGAGGAGCTGCAGGCCGAGGTCGAGACCAAGCTCAAGTCCGTACTTGAAAGCCTGGTCATCGACACGGAGAGCGACCACAACACCAACGAAACGGCCAAGCGCGTCGCGAAGATGTATCTCACCGAGGTCTTTCACGGCCGCTACATCCCCGCCCCGCCCGTCACGGAATTTCCCAACGCATCGATGCTGAACGAGCTGATGATCGTCGGCCCGATCACGGTGCGCAGCGCGTGCAGTCACCATCTCTGCCCGATCATGGGCCGGCTCTGGATCGGCCTGATGCCGAACGAGCACTCCAATCTCATCGGCCTGTCGAAATACTCCCGCCTCGCCGAATGGATCATGTCGCGCCCACAGATCCAGGAAGAAGCCATCACGCAGATGGCAGAACTCCTGATCGACAAGGTGCGCCCCGATGGCCTCGCCGTCGTGATGGAGGCCGACCACTTCTGCATGCACTGGCGCGGCGTGCGCGATAACCAGACCAAGATGATCAACTCGGTCATGCGCGGCTCCTTCCTCAAGGACCCGGCGCTCCGCCGCGAATTCCTCTCGCTCCTGAACCTGAAAGACTGATCGCCATGCTTGTCCGCTGTCTCTACGCCAGCCGCGCCGCCGCCGAGGCAACCGCGGCCATCCTCGACGAGATCCTCGCCCAGTCCCGCCGCAACAACCCGGCCAGAGGCATTACCGGCATGCTCTGCGTCTCGAACAACGTCTTCATCCAGGTGCTCGAAGGCGGCCGCGACGAGGTCTGCGATCTCTACAACGCCATCGTGCGCGACCCGCGCCACGAGAATGTCCGCCTGTTGTCCTATGACGAGATCACCGAGCGCCGGTTCGGAGCATGGACAATGGGCCAGGTGAACCTCGCCAAGGTGAACCCCGCCCTCCTGCTGAAATACTTCCGCCGCGCCGAACTCGACCCCTTCGACGCTTCAGGCGCAGCAACGCTCGCGCTGCTCGGCGAACTGGTCGCCTCCGCCTCGATCGTGGGACGAGGCGAGTAGCCAGCTACTCCTTCGCTGTGGGCCCGACCCAGCGCGCCTGCGCGGCATCGAGAAACGCCGGATCACCGATCGGCAAACCGGACGCATCGCCGACAACCGCATCGTTTCCGCAAGCGGGGCAGACAGCCGTCCCCGGACCTTCATTGAGAAATCGCTCTACGCCCTCCGGAGGAAAGCGTTCACGGCAGTCCATGCACACGCAGAACGTGCTCGCGGCGATCTGTTTGCGGTTGCCGGTCACGTAGTCCTGGACGTTCTCGACCATTTCGGGCGTAAAACTGCTCACGGCGTTTACCCCTTGAAGCACCACTCCAGGATTGCCTTCTGGGCGTGCAGGCGGTTTTCCGCCTCGTCGAAGATCAGCGATTGCGGGCCGTCGATAACCTCAGCGTCCACTTCCTCGCCACGGTGCGCGGGAAGGCAGTGCAGGAATTTCGCCCCGCCATTGGCCAACCGCATCAGCTCGCCGCTCACCTTGTAGGCTGCGAGATCAGCGAGGCGCTTGTCGGCGTCGAGATCGCCCATCGAGACGAACGTGTCCGCCACGACCACGTCGGCCCCCGCCACGGCCTGTTTCGGATCGCGGAACAGGTCGATGCGCCCCTGCTCGGCCCGCGCACGATCGACATCCTTCATGTCAGGATCATAGCCCGCCGGCGTCGCCACCGAGAGCGAGAAGCCGAACTTCGGCGCCGCATGGATGAAGGTGTTGGCCATGTTGTTGCCATCGCCCACCCACGCAATGCGCGAACCCTTCAGCGTCAGCCCTGCTTCCTCGAGCGTCTGCAGGTCCGCCATGATCTGGCAGGGATGCGATTTCTCGGTGAGCCCGTTGATCACCGGCACCGATGCAAACTTTGCGAACGCCTCGACATCGGCATGGCGGTTCGCCCGCATCATCACCGCATCGACATAGCGCGACATCACGCGCGCCGTATCCTCGATGCTTTCGCCACGGCTGATCTGCGAATCCGTCGCCGTGAGGATCAGCGAAGATCCTCCGAGCTGGCGTATCGCCATGTCGAAGCTGACGCGCGTCCGCGTCGAGTTTTTCTCGAAGATCATCGCCAGCGTCCGACCGCTAAGCGGCGCATCGCGATCAGGCGTGCCTTTCGGCAGGCCCCTTCGCGCCGCCTTGCGCGACTTTGCGTTGTCGAGAATCGACCTCAGCTCCCCGGAGGAGATCGGCCACAGATCCAGAAAATGGTTCATGGCTCGACCCTAGGACCCTGCGGCCGTCATCATGCTGGCGAACTGCTGGTCGATGATGTCGATGGCTTCACGCACATCGGCTTCTGTCACGATCAGCGGCGGCGCCAGGCGCAGCGTGTTGTTGCCCGCCGTGCCGACGAGCAGTCCGCGCTCGGACAACTTGCCCCGCAGCGGCATCGGATCGTCCTTCATGCGCAGCCCGCGCAAGAGGCCCGCGCCGGTCACTTCCAGCACCAGTTCCGGATAGCGCCCCTTCAGGCTCTCCATACCCTGCTGCATCGTGCCCGCCACGCGGCGCACATTCTCGAGGAAGCCCTCGCCCGCCACGACATCAAGCACCGCATTGCCCACGGCCATCGCCAGCGGCCCGCCGCCGAACGTCGTCCCGTGCACGCCCTTGGCCATGCCCGACGCGGCCTTCTCGGTCGCGAGGATCATGCCCATCGGGAAGCCGCCGCCGATGCCTTTCGCGGCCGCCAGCAGGTCCGGCTCCGCGCCCTTGATCCACTGGTGATGGAACAGTTGGCCCGTACGCCCGGCGCCGCACTGGATCTCGTCATAGATCAGCATGACGCCGTTTTCGTCGCACAGCTTGCGCAGCGTGAGCAGGAAGTCATGGCTGGCTTCGCGCACGCCGCCCTCGCCCTGCACCGGCTCGATCAGCACGGCTGCAAGATCCGGCTTCACGATCTCGGCCTTCAGCGCCGCAAGGTCTTCCCACGGGATCGACCGGAAGCCCGGCAGCCGCGGACCGAAACCCTCGCGATATTTCTCCTGCGCGCCGGCATTGATGCCGCCGAGCGTCCGCCCGTGGAACGATCCCTCGAACGACAGAATGCCGATGCGCTCCGGCATGCCCTTCGACCACTGATAGCGCCGCGCGATCTTGATGCAGCCCTCGATCGATTCCGCGCCCGAGTTGGTGAAGAACGCGAAGTCCGCGAAGGTGAGATCAACGTAACGCTGCGCCAGCCGCTCCTGCCCCGGCACGCGGAACATGTTCGAGGTATGCCACAGCTTGTTGGCCTGCTCTGTCAGCGCCTTGACCAGAACCGGGTTGCAATGCCCGAGCGAGTTGACGGCGATGCCGGCGATGAAGTCGAGATATGACTTTCCCTTGTCGTCATACATGCGCACGCCTTCGCCTCGCTCGAAAACGACCGGGCTCGGGCCGTAGACGGGAAGCACTGCGTTCGACATGGGCGTATCTCCTTGAGTGACGCCGGCGGTAGGGAAAGAACTCCTGACCTTGTTCAAGGGCCAATTCAGAAAGCGCGCTGAATGAGGCCGGCCGCCCCTTATGTCAATGAAAATGAGGGTAATTCGCGACGCCGCGGAAGGCTGGATCAGCCGTCGCCTGCCGCATGACAGTTGCAAGACACCAGGCGCCCGCCGGCGGCGCGAACTAAGCCTTAAGCTTGTAGCCGCGGCTCAGCCACGACCAGCACACCACGCACAGCACCAGCGTGACCGCCAGCGACATCGCTCCGCCGAACAGGAGGTCGCTTTCGGCATGGCCGGTGAAGCCATAGCGGAAGCCGTCAATCAGCTGGAAGAACGGGTTGAAATGGCTGATCGATACGAAGGGCTCAGGCAGGCGCCCGATCGGATAGAAGGTGCCCGACAGCATGGTCAGCGGCATGATGACGAAGTTCTGCACGGCGGCCATGTGGTCGAACTTGTCGGCCCAGATGCCGCCCAGCAGGCCCACCGCGCCCATGAACAGGGACGCCACGATCGAGAAGTAGAAGATCGCGAACACGTTCGCGACCTGGAACGGCGTCACCTGCAGGATCCACACGGCGGCATAGGTCACGAACCCGACCAGCACGCCGCGCGTCACAGCGCCGGAGAGGAAGCCGATCGTCAGTTCGATCGGCGACAGCGGCGGCATCAGGAAGTCGACCGAGTTGCCCTGCACCTTCGCGATGATGAGCGACGATGATGTATTTGCAAAAGCGTTGTTGAGGATGGCCATCATCACGACGCCCGGCGCGAGGAAGGTCGTGAACGACACGCCGCCGGGGCTCGACTGGCCGTTCTGCCCGAACGCCAGCTTGAACACGAACAGCATCAGGAGCGAGGACACCACAGGCGCAAACAGCGTCTGCATCCCGACTTTCCAGAACCGCCGCGTCTCGCGCAGGCAGAGCGTCCACAGCCCCAGCCAGTTCACCGCCCCGTATTGTCGCGGCCCCGCCACGGATGGTGAGGCATCAAGCGGCGGCTTCGTAAGCGTCTGATCCATGGCTGCGTTGTATGCCCTTGAGACGTTTGCGCCATGGAAATGTAGTCGTTAAGCCCGCGACACAAGGCCGAAAACCTAAACCCTGGCCCCGGAATCCATACGAAATCCGCGCGAGCAGCTGCAGCAAAATCCAAGGAAATTCAGGCAGCGAGCCCTTCGAGGCCGTTGGACCCGGAGGTCTCGCTCCGCCCCCTTCGCGCGCCGGCGGATACGGTGGGCATGAAACCGATGACCGGTCTTCGCGCGGCCGTTCAGGGCCGGCCTATCCATTTCGCGATCCCGCAATTGTAGGATCGCGTGCACACCCTGTTCAGGGCAGCTTTTTCATCATCGGCAACACGGCGGCGCTCGCGACGTGGAGCAAGATCCAGCATGACATGTGCACCTGCCTGCTCTGACGGCTCGTCCCGCTCGAACACATCACGCAGCGCCTCGTCACGATCGAGGCCACCTCCTTTCTGCTCATGAGGCCGGAAGGCCGCCGCCTCATGCATGATGCGCCAGGCATGACGATCCCCGAACGACGCCCTGCAACGCGCCCTGCCCAACCGGAGGTTGGCGCGTCATCGCGATCGTATGGGGAGCGATCCGTCCACAGACAAAGCCGTTGAGTCCAAACCCGGCACGCCCCAAGAACTTCCCCCGAAAGTTGAGTCCGCCCCGCCACAGCTGCGGAAAACCCATCCCGCGACCCCGTGACTCACTCGCCCTGTGTACAACCCCAATATATTGATTAAGCTGTTAGGAAGCGCCCCAGCATATTGCGGGCAGAAGCCCTGCAGCTACTATTCCTAGGCAATTGGGAAGGGGGTCGGCGCGGGCGCACCTATATGTTGTGTCTTGCACGATTTCCGGAGGCTGTGGAGAGAGATTCATGGGCTGGACCGAAGAACGCGTCGCGGAACTGAAGAAACTCTGGGCCGAAGGGCACAGTGCAAGCCAGATCGCCAAGCGCCTGGGCGCGGTCACCCGTAATGCGGTGATTGGCAAGGTGCACCGTCTCGGACTCTCCGGCCGCGCGACTCCGTCCCGCCCGGTGAAACGTCCGCCCCGCCTCGCCCGGCCCAAGCCGCAGCAGCTTCCGCGTCAGGCCTCCGCGCCCGTCGCCCGTGGCTCGAACGCCCTCGCCGTGCGCCCGGAGCCTGTCCACACGCACATCACCGAGGCCGAAGCCAACATCGAGCCGCAGCGCCTTCCGAACGGCGACATGGTCACGGTCCTCACCGTGAAAGACTCCATGTGCAAATGGCCGATCGGCGATCCGGCTGACGCCAATTTCGGCTTCTGCGGCCACGGTTCTGTAGAGGGCTCGCCCTACTGCGCTGAACACGCCCGCGTCGCCTTCCAGCCCGCGAAGAAGCGCGAACGCCGCGCCCGTGAGTTCGACTACATCCAGCGCCTCGCCGGCTAATCTGGATTATTCCGACACGGGCCTGAACAGGTTCTCCTGCCTTCTACCCGCGACGGCGCCGCCCCGGACTCCTCGAGCGGAGTCCGGGGCGGCTTCCATTCTGCCGCAGGACAAAATCGCGCGCGTCATTCTGCGGGGCCCGCCCTCTGTTGCCAGAAGCACCGAGCCCCATCATCCAGTAGCACGCATGTTGCCGCTGGAGGTTGGGCCATCGACATCTCGCACCAGATTGCCGAGCTGCTTGAAAAGTTGCCGATCGCGGTGGCGTTGTTCGACGCGTCCGGCGACACGCTCGGAAAAGCAGGACAGCTTTCAGGGCTGCTCGGCCCCGTCATGCCTTCGCGCGATCGCGCGCAGGCCAGCCGGTGGACATTCAAGGATGCACAAGGCTCTCTCATCGCCCCGACCAACTGGCCAAGCGAACGCGCCCTACGCGGCGAGGTCCACACCGCCGGCATGCTTGGACGCTATCGCGACGGGGGCGAACACCTGATCAAGGTGACATCCGTGCCCGCGACGACGGTCACGAACGGCAACATCGCCATGGCCTTCCTGCAGCATATCGACCGGTCAGGCCGCTGCGCCGAGGGTAGCTGTCTCGATCTCGAACAGAGGTTCATCGAGACGCTGATGAAAGCCATCAGCGCAGCCTGACCCTGCCCTAGCTCCTGATGAAGGCCAGCAGGTCAGGGTTCACCACTTCCGGGTGCGTCGAGCACATTCCGTGCGGAAGGCCCTTGTAGACCTTGAGCTCTCCCTTCTTCAGCAGCTTCACCGACAGCAGCGCCGAATCCGCGATCGGCACGATCTGGTCGTCATCGCCGTGCATGACCAGCACGGGGATGTCGATCTTCTTCAGGTCTTCGGTGAAGTCGGTTTCCGAGAAGGCCTTGATGCAATCGTAATGGGCCTTCGTGCCGCCCATCATTCCCTGCCTCCACCAGTTGTCGATCAGCCCCTGGCTGACTTTCGCGCCTGGCCGGTTGAAGCCATAGAAAGGACCCGCCGGCAGATCGATGAAGAACTGCGCCCGGTTCGCCGCCTGCGCCGCGCGAAGGCCATCGAACGCCTCGATGGGCGTGCCGCCGGGGTTCTTCTCCGACTTCACCATCACTGGCGGCACCGCGCCGATGAGAACCGCCTTCGCGGCGCGCGACGTTCCATGCTTGCCGAGATAACGCGCGACTTCGCCACCGCCGGTCGAGTGGCCGATATGAACCGCGTTCCTGAGGTCCAGCTTGTTCACCACAGCAGCGACGTCATCGGCATAGGTGTCCATCTCGTTGCCCGTCGCCGTCTGCGTTGAACGGCCATGGCCGCGGCGGTCGTGCGCGATGACGCGGAAACCCTGATGCAGGAAGAACAGCATCTGGCTGTCCCAGTCGTCGGCGCTCAGCGGCCAGCCGTGGTGGAACACGATGGGCTGGCCCGTACCCCAATCCTTGTAGAAGATTTCCGTGCCGTCCTTGGTCGTGACGAAACCCATGGCGTGTTCCTTCCGCTGATTGAAACAGGTGACCCCGGCCATCTGGGGCCGGTGGATGAATTGAGGCGAAGGTGTTCGAACGTTGGTGCGCCCGATCATTCGGCGCCCACGTCACAACGCTATGACGGCGCCGCTACGCGGACCAGTGGGCGCGCGCAGCCGTGATGGCTCATGCCGGATAATCGGGCAGGTCGCGTCGGTCAGCGATGCGTAAGCTGCCTACTTCGCCACCAGATCCTTCTGCAGCGTGCGCATGCACAGCAGGAAGAAGATCGCCGGCGTCACATAGAGCGCCGAAGTGATGACCAGCGAGGTCTGCAGCGCCTTTGCGTCCGCCAGCTTGCAGAAGGCCTGCGTTGCTTCCGGCAGCGCCTTCAGCGCTTCGCCCTTGCACGAGGCGCGGGCCAGTTCGGCAAAGCCGTCGGCGCTTGCCTGCATCTGGAACAGGATGTCGGAGACATAGCCGATGAAGGGCGGGCCAGCGCCATAGCCCAGCAGGTTCACGATGAACAGCAGGATCGCCGTCGCCGTCGCCCGGGTGCGCACGCCGACCACGCCCTGCCCGATCGTGTACTGCGCGGCGAGATAGCCGTACTTGATCCCCGCGCCGAGACAGATGCCGACAAGGGCGACCCATTTGTTGTCCGAGCTGAAGGCGACCAGGTAAAACGGCACCGCCAGGATGAAGCCCGCCGCCGGCAGCCACGCAATGGCGTTGGGATGGCGCTTCACCAGCTTCTCGGCGAGCCAGCCCGTCATCAGCACGCTGACCGATGCGGCCGCGGCCGACGGCACGTTGAACATCAGCGTCGCCTCGGTCAGCGACACGCCATGCGTGCGCATCAGGAACGAGGTCTGGAACGTCACGATGCCATAGCCGCAGAACGAGGCGAGCATCGCCCCGCACGCCATCAGCCAGAAAGACGGCTTGGACGACAGCTCCTTCAGCGCCGCCGGGAAGCTCGCCTTGACCGGCCGAACCGTGCCCGGCGGATCCGAATAGCCGCGCGGCGGCTCCTTCACCGTCAGGCGGAAAACCACGGCAACGACGACGCCGGCCATGCCGATCACCATGAAGGCGGTGCGCCAACCGAACATGTCGGCCACCGGTCCGCCGATCAGGTTGGCCGACAGCGTGCCAGCCGTGACGCCCATCGCGTAATAGCCCAGCGCCGTCGATCGCCGCGCCGGCGGGTAATAATCCGCGATCATCGAGTTGGCCGGCGGCGTGCACCCCGCCTCGCCGACCCCGACCAGCACGCGGCACAACAGCAGCATCACGAAGCCGGAAACCACGACCCCGCCGATCTCCACCGGCCCCACCATGCCCGACATCGCCGTCGCCGCCGACCACAGCGCAATACAGATCGTCATGATCCAGGTGCGATTGCCGGTCTCTGAGTAGTGCGCCAGCGGAATGCCGACGACCGAATAGAACAGCGCAAAACCGATCCCCGTCAGCAGGCCGAAATCCTTGTCGGTGATCTGCAGCTCATTCATCACCGGTTCGGAGACGATGCCGAGCAGGCCGCGATCGAGGAAGTTGAGGATGTAGACGAACAGCAGCGCGTTCAGCACGTAGCTGCGATAGGCCTTCGTGCCATAACCCGTGAGATGGCCCTGGGCTGCATGATCCTGCGACGATCCGGCGGCGGCGCCGATAGCGCCGGTCTGGGTACCCATGAATTGTAGCTCCCCAAGTAAGCGGCTTCTGACGCAACCGCTGTCCTCATGATGCAGATGCTGACGGGTTTGGCGCTACGGGTCCACCCTTAATCAACGTCCGGTTGCACCGCCATGCTGACAACGGCGTTATGCTGCGAACGCAAACGGCCGGACGCGTCAACGCATCCGGCCGTGTAACGGACACTACGGTTTCAGATCGCCTAGTGCGTCTTCGCGATCATGTCCTTCTTGAGCGTCAGCGATGAGAGGAAGAAGAACAGCGCCGCCGGCAGGAAGACGAGCGCAGTCGCCACCATCGCCGAGCGCAGCCCGTTGCCATAGGCGAGACCGCACACCGACTGCTGGTCGGCCGGCAGTTTCGCCACCTCAGCCGCATTGCGGCACAGCTCGGTCGACAAGACGCCCGAGAAGTTGCTGTTGCGCAGGTCCATGCCCATGAACATGTCGCTCAGCGCGCCGGTGAGCAGAGGCCCAATGCCGTTGCCGATCAGTGCGATGATCAGCAGCAGGATAGCGATGGCCGAAGCGCGCGAACGCTGGCTCACCACGCCCTGGCCGATCGTGTATTGCGAGCCGAGATACATGTAATGGCACATCGCGCCGATGCACCACATCGGGCGCGCGACCGTGTAGAGGTTTTCGGTCGGCTGGTAGTACGCGAAGATGTAAAGCGGCGTGGCGATCAGCATCCCCGCGACCGGCACCAGCGCCACCGCCGAATTCACCTTGTGCGACGTGCGATCGATGATGAAGCCGCCGAGGAAAGTCCCGATGGCGGAGAAGATCGCCAGCGGCCCGCCGAACTGCAGCGCGAACGTGCCGGCGTCGATGCCGTGCAGGCGGCCGGTCATCGGCGCCTGGAAGGCGGTGAGGCCGTAACCGACCAGCGCCACAAGCGCCGCGCCCATCGCCATGGTCCAGAAGGTCGGCTTGGGGCCCAGCTCCTTCAGCGTGTCGATCATGCTGGCGCGCGCCATCTTGGGCGAACCCGGCGGGTCTGAATAGCCGCGCGGCGGCTCCTTCACCGTCAGCAGCACGAGCAGCGCGATCAGCAGGCCCGGAGCGCCGATGACCACGAAAGCCACGCGCCAGCCCTCGACCTTGCTCCAGTCAGTGGCGTTGACGGCCCATTCCCAGCCAAGATTGCGGAACAGCGCTTCGACGGCTGGGCCGTTGAGGCTCGCCGCGATCGGTCCACCGAAGAAGTTCGACAGCGCCCCGCCGATGGTGACGCCCATGGCGAAGATGCCCAGCGCATGTGCGCGGCTCTTTGGCTTGAAATAATCCCCGATGATCGAGTTGGAGGGCGGCGTGCCGCCGGCCTCGCCGATCGCAACGCCGATGCGCGCAAACAGCAGGAAGAGGAAGGACGCCGCAAAGCCGCACAGCGCCGCCATCAGCGACCAGACGGCGATACAGATTGCAACGATGACCACGCGGTTGAACCGGTCCGCCAGCATTGCGATCGGAATGCCCATGAGCGCGTAGAAGATCGCGAAGGGCGGTCCGTTGAGGAAGCCGTATTCGGTGTCGGTGAGGTGGAACTCCTTGATGATCGGCCCGGCGATCACGTTGAGGAGGTTCCGGTCGACGAAGTTGAGCGTGTAGACGAGCGTCAGGACGATCAGGACATAGAGCCGGTAACCCGGCGAGCCGTAGCTCTGTCCACCAGCCGGCGACTCGCTCGCCGGCGCTGCAGGCGCCGTAGCCATGGAAACTCCCCTCACGCCGCGCGCGGGGAAGGGCGCCGGCATCCAGTGTTGGCGTGAACGGTCTGCCTGCCGTTTCGAAAGCAGCCTAGCTGCGCTGCCTGCCCCGGCAAGTCGTTTCGCGCACGCTGGCGCAAGCGTGAGCAATCTTCAGAAGAGAATGCTGCGCTGCAACGCGAGTGAACGCTCGCGTCAGATGAAGCGCTTGGCCTTCATGCTGATGGATTTCTTCGCGCCGACGACGACATGATCGTGGACTTTTCTCTCGAGCTTGGTGAGCGCCTTATCGATCTCGCGGGTCAGTTCGATGCCGGCGCGCGATGGTATCGGATCGCCGCCCGAACCAAGCTTCGCGATCAGCCCGTTTGCGATCGGCTTCACATCGACATCCGGAACGAAAGCGCAGAGCCGAAGTTCGAGAAGCTCGTGTCCCGTGAAATGCGCGCCATCGACCTTAAGCATCCGCTGGCGCAGCCGTTCGCGATAGCCGTGAAAATGCTTCACCGTCCCTTCGGCTGTTCCGTTGTTCGCTGGCCCCCGTCCCTATCCCTCAGGCCCCAATCTGTGGGTCAGCCGGTTGGCGCGCCGGATGTGTGGGGCGTGTGCAGCCCGGTGGGTGAAAGGGTGAAGATCTCATACCCCGTCTCGGTGACGCCGATCGAGTGCTCGTACTGCGCCGACAGCGACCGATCGCGCGTGACCGCCGTCCACCCATCGGCCAGCAGGGCGACGTCCATGCGGCCGAGATTGATCATCGGCTCGACGGTGAAAATCATGCCAGGCATCAGGCGGATGTCTTCCTGCTTGCGGTCGCGGAAATGGAGGATATTCGGCGAGTCGTGGAAGACGCGGCCGAGGCCATGGCCGCAGAAGGCTTCCACGACGGAGTAGCGGTTGTGTTCGGCATGGTCCTGGATTGCGCCGCCGAGATCGGAAAGGCGCAAGCCCGGCTTGATCGCTTCGATGCCCTTCATCATGGACTCGTAGGTCACATCCATGAGGCGCGCGGCTTTCCGCTTCACTTCGCCGACCGAATACATGCGCGAGGTGTCGCCATGCCAGCCGTCGACGATGACCGTCACATCGATGTTGACGATGTCGCCTTCCTTGAGCGGCTTGGGCCCCGGAATGCCGTGGCAGACCACGTGGTTGATCGAGGTGCAGACCGTGTTGCGATAGCCCTTGTAGAACAGGCAGGCCGGCAGGCCGCCGCGCTCGAGCACGAATTCGCGGGCAAGATCGTCCAGATGACCTGTGGTGACGCCGGGCTTCACATGCGGCGCCAGCATATCAAGGCATTCAGCCGCCAGACGGCCGGCCTTGCGCATGCCTACAAACGCGTCGGGACCATAAAGCTTGATCTGGTTGGTATGGCGCGGCGGAACTTCTGCGGCGTCGATGAAGGCGGCATCTGTCATGTGCGTAGTCCTGAATTCCTGACGCCTGTTCTAGCACGCCCGGGCAGTGTTGCGAATCCGGCGAAAACGCCTAGTTCATCCGCCCTTTGCGGCGCGGCGGCTCTGGCGCGAACGCCTTCGGGATGGGCATGGCCGGCACGCCCTCCTCGATCAGCTCCTTGGCGACGTCCGGCGTCACCTCGCCCCAGACCGGCCGGTTCTCGACCTCGCCGTAATACATCGAGCGCGCTTCATCGGCGAACCTGTCGCCGACATAATCGTGCGTGGTGGCGATGTGCTCGCGGATCTCGCCTGCCATCTTCGCCGCCATCGCGGCTTCGGCCTGTTTCTCGGACGAGCGGACAGCTGGCGCCATGATCTGCTTGCGCACCTCGGTCGAGCCGCACACGGGGCATTCGACGAGTTTGCGTTTGCGCTGCGTGTCATACGCCTTCGAGTTCGAGAACCAGGCCTCGAACTCATGTTCCCCCACACAAGCGAGAGAATAGCGGATCACGGGAAGCGTCTTCCTTTCGCTTAGGCCGCGGCCGGCTCGGCCAGCAGCGGATCAAGTTTCCCGATGCGATCGAGATCGTGGATGTCGTCCGACCCGCCGACAGGACGGCCGTTGATGAACACCTGCGGGAACGTCATGCCGCCCTGGCTGCGCTGGATCATTTCCCGGCGCTTGTCCGGATCGGACCCGGCGCGGATCTCGATGACCTCGACGCCCTTGGAGGCAAGCAACGCCTTCGCGCGCGTGCAGTAGCCGCAATAGTCCGTGGTGTAGATCTCTACGCGCGCCGACACCGGCAAACTCCTGACCCAATTTCCGTTCAGCAATCTTCGCTGGAAGAGGCTGAACAACTACCAAACAACAGAGCGTCACTTAAGAAAGCCATGCACTCTGGAATCGTTCCAAAACTATATGGGAACCCACCTTGGGCCCGCAACTCGGGCAAGTGCGACCACATCGACGCATGCCGCTCCGGCACGCCGTAACGTGCGGGCACAGGCCTCTACTATGGCTTGCATGGTCAAAACATCATCGAACAGCAAGATTTTCTGATCCTTGATCATGCCTGCCCGGCACTTCCGGACCCGGAAAGCGCCCAACACATTCTCTCGCCTGCCCTCCGCCGACAGACCGACTGGTCGAAGCCGCGCCTGACCCGCCGCGCCTGACCCGCCGCGCCCAGTCACAAGCCGGCGAACGGGCAAGGCAGGCGCTGCAGACCTGGCCGGGATCGACGGCGAACTCGAAGGGTCTCCCGCAGCGGCCGCAGACCGGGCCCGACAGGCACTGGAGTATCGCCCGGAGGTTGGGCTCGGACGCGCCGTGGCCTGGAACCTTGCTGTTGATGATCAGCGAGCGCTGCGGCCAGATCAGGCCGGCAAAGCCGCCAGAGGACCGGCGCACCTTATCTTTCCGGTGGCGAGCCGCTACATGGTGCCCCGATGGCTGCCCCAACCCCCGCTCCCCCTACAGATCCGATCAGGATCTTCGACCGTGAGCTGCATGCCCGCAGGCGGGGGCGCGCAGCGGCCGGTTATGGCGACTATGCTTTCCTGAAGCGGATCGCAGCGGAAGACATCGCGTTGCGCCTGTCGGCGATTAACCGGCGGTTCGACCGCGTGCTGGATCTCGGCGCGCACGACGGAACGCTGGGAAATACGCTGAATGCTGATCCTTTAGTGGCGGGCAAGATCGGAGAGGTCGTCTCCGCAGACCTGTCGCTCGCGTTCGGGCACATGCAGGCGGATGAAGAAGCACTGCCCTTCCAGGAACAATCTTTCGATCTAGTCGTCTCGGCGCTATCGCTGCACTGGGTCAACGACCTGCCGGGCGCGCTGATCCAGATCCGGCGCATCCTTAAGCCCGACGGGCTGTTCATCGCCACCGTGCTGGGCGGACGCACGCTGACGGAACTGCGCCAGTCCCTGCTGGCGGCGGAAGAAGAAATCCGGGGCGGGGCGGCGAACCGCGTGTCGCCGATGATGGACGTGATCGACGCCGCCGGCCTTCTCCAGCGGACGCAGTTCGCGATGCCCGTCGCCGACAATGATGCGCGTACGGTGCGCTATGCCCATCCACTGAAGCTGCTGGCCGACCTGCGCGGGATGGGCGAGACGGCCGCCTTCGCCAACCGCACCGCCCCACCGCTGACGCGCGGCATCCTGATGCGGGCGATGGAAATCTACGCCCAGCGCTTCGGCGATCCGGACGGGCGCGTGCGGGCGACGTTCGAACTTGTCACGCTGTCAGGCTGGGCTCCCGGGCCTGACCAACCGAAGGCGAAACGGCCGGGCAGCGCAACGGTGCGTCTCGCCGATGCGCTCGGCGTCAAGGAACAGGGCGCTGGCGAAAAGACCGGGCCGAAAGGCTAGGCCGCTTACGGGCCCCAGACCTTGTCGTGGACGTTAGTGAAGCTGTCGTTCGCCGACTGGCCAAGCGTCGTCGCGCCGGCAACGATCGCGATGCAGATGATGCCGCCGATGAGGGCGTATTCGATCGCCGTGGCGCCGGAACGCTCGCGAGCGAGTTTCAGGAGGTTCTTGAGGGCTTTCATGCGCGTCCCGCCTTCGACCAATCGATGAATTGCTCGAACAGGGGCACGTCGGCTGCAGGGGCAGGATAGTCCCTGATCTCCTTTGCCGACACCCATGCGAGCTGCTGCCCCTCCAGGGCTTTGACCTCGCCTTCCCAGCGCCGGATCATGAAGACCGGCATGAGCAGGTGAAACTTCTCGTAGGTGTGCGAGGCGAACGAGAAGGCTTCCATGTCGGCCTCGGCAACGGTCACGCCCAGCTCTTCCTTCAGTTCGCGCGCAAGCGCGCCCTGAGGGGTTTCGCCGGCTTCGACCTTGCCGCCTGGGAATTCCCAGAGACCTGCCATCGACTTGCCTGCGGGCCTCTGCGCTAGAAGCAGACGCCCATCGCTCCGCACAAACGCCGCCGCGGCGACAATCACCAACGGTCTTGCGCGAGAGTTCTTGTGTCATAACGAGGTGTGGTTTGAGTGTGCGGGGGCGCTCAACTTCTGTAGGCGCCGTTTATCTTCACGTAACCATCGGTGAGATCGCAGGTCCAGACACGGGCCTTTCCGCGGCCAACTCCCACGTCAACGCGGATGAAGACCTCCTGTCCCGAAACGGTACGGGTGGCTTTTTCCTCCGAATAATCCGGGGACCGGGCGCCGTCCTTCGCAACCTGGTGGTCGCCGAACCAGAGCGAGATGCGGTCGCGCTCAACGGGTTCCGATGTCTTTCCGACAGCCATGACGACCCGGCCCCAGTTGGCGTCGCCAGCGGCGATGGCCGTCTTCACCAGCGGCGAGTTGGCGATCGAGCAGGCAATGGTCTTGGCCGAGGCGTCGCTGGCGGCGCCTTCCACCGTGATCTCGATGATCTTGGTGGCGCCCTCGCCGTCACGCACGATCTGCTTGGCGAGGTCGAGCAAGACGCGGTGCATCGCCTCGATGAAACCGGCAAGGCGTGGGTCGTCCGGGTTGTCGATCGGCTCACCGCCCGCCGCGCCCGTCGCGAAGAACAGCAACGTGTCCGAGGTCGAGGTGTCGCTATCGACCGTGATGCAATTGTAGGTGAGATCGCCCAGCTTCGAGATCAGCGCCTGGCAGACCTTCGGGCCGAGATTGGCGTCGGTGAACATGTAGTTGAGCGTCGTCGCCATGTTGGGCTGGATCATGCCCGAACCCTTGGCGACGCCGACGATCGAGACATTGCGGCGGTTGAGGTCGACGACCTCGCCGGCGGCCTTGGCAAACGTGTCCGTCGTCCGGATGCAGTTGGCGACCTTTTCCCAGTCGGGTGCACCGAGCTTTCCCCACACCTGCTCGACCCCTCCCGAGACGATGTGAGCCGGCAGCGGTTCGCCGATCACGCCGGTGGCGGACACGAAGACCTCGTGGTCCTTGCAGCCCGACATCTTGCTTGCTGACGCGATGGTCGCCCGGTTCTTGGCGATGCCGGCCGCGCCGGTGAACGCATTGGAATTACCGGTGTTGACCACCAATACCCGCGCCCTGCCCCCGCCCGACTTCAGCGCCTCGCGGCACCAGTCGACATCGTCCGACCGGGTCGAGGAGTTGGTGAAGATGCCGCCTGCGGCGGCGCCGTTCGGAAAGTGAACGACGAGAAGATCATCGCGCACCTTGCCCTTGTAGAGGCCGAGCGAATGCGTCGTGACTTCCATGCCGGCCACTTTCGGCAGCACCGGGAACCGTTCGGGGGCGAGCGGGGAGACGGGCAGGTCCATGTTGCTGGCCAAGACGGGCGATTTCCTACGGATTGGGCGCCGGCTTGGCCGGTGCGGGAGTTGTGGGGGCCGGGGTCGCCGGTGTCGTGGCTGGTGGCTTGGCTGGTGTTGCCGCCGGCGGCTTGGCGGGCGCTGGCGCAACCGGTTGCGGTGCGGGCGTAGCGGCCGGCGCTGCAGGCTTCGGCGTTTCAGCCGGAGGCGCCTGGGCAGGAGCGGGCTCAGGCGTGAGGACGGGCGTCGTGGGCGCAGGCGCTGCGCGCGCAGGCTCCTGCGGATCGTCAAGGCGCGAGTTGCGCGGCGAGGTCTTCTTCAGGATCTCCGCCTTGGCGCGCAGGTCCTTCAGTACTTCCTGCAGCTGCGTGCGGCGGAGGAACTGGACGATCGGCTCGCGCAGGTCCTCGATGGACGGCGGTTGTTCCTTGCGCACATCGTCGATCTTCACGATGTGCCAGCCCATCTGGTCCTCGAACGGCTTCGAGACGCCGCCATTCGGGGTCGAGCGGATCACCTTGGCGAATTCGGGCGTCGCGTCCCCGGCCGTCATGTAGCCGAGATCGCCGCCATCCATGCGGGTGGCCTCGTCGGTCGAGCGGCGTGCGGCCAGCACGGTGAACTCGGCGCCGCCCTTCAGCTCGACCGCGATCTTGTCGATCGCCTCCTTTGTCGGCGCCAGGATGTGGCGCACATGCGCCTCGTCATCGAGCTGCGGCTTCATCAGCTCGACCTGGGTCTGGTACATCTTGAGGATGGCGGCCTCGTCGACTTTCTCCTCGGCAATGTGCTCGAGCAGGATATTGCCGAGCACGTCGTCGCGAGCGGTCGCGAGGCGGTGGCGCGCTTCCGGCTCCTCGTCGAGGCCCTTGCCGATGGCTTCCATGGCCAGGAGCTTCCAGTCGATCAGCTTATCGAGGATCTCGTTGAACTCGGCGCTGTCGATTTCGAGCGTCTCGCCCTGCCGGATGACGCCCTTCAGGCGGGCCTCCAGCTCGACATCCGAGACATAGATGGTCTGGCCGTTAACTGTTGCCGCCTCGGCCGAGGGGGCGGCTGCCTCTTCCTCGGGCGGCGGCGGGGCGTCTCCGCCGCACCCTGACAGGGTGAGGCCTGCGGCCAGAATGGCGGCCGAAAGGCCCGTGAAGCGTGTCCCAAAAGCCATCCCCGGGCTCCTCAAGCTGTTAAAGCTGTCTTCAGGCAGTCAGGGCATCCAGCACCAAGATTGACACTGGGAAAGCTGGTCCTTACGTCTCGCCCACGCGCAAGTCGAGGGAGTTCCGCAAGGGAGTTCCGGGGTTTTGCGCGGTCGTAGCCGCGGCCGGATATTTCCCCCGGATACACTATATATCGAGGGGTCCCGCGACCGTCGCGGAAGGCTGGCAGCGGAATATCGCAATGCTCGGAATCGCCACGAAACTTTTCGGTTCGGTCAACGAACGAAAAGTCAGGCCCTACAGGTCCATCGTCCAGCGCATCAACGCGCTCGAGCCGGTGACTGAAGCCCTGTCGGATGACGCGCTGAAACAGCGCACCCGCGACTTCCGACAGCAGGTCGCCAACGGCGCCAAGCTCGACAACATCCTTCCTGAAGCTTTCGCGACCGTCCGCGAGGCGGCCAAGCGCACCCTCGGCCTGCGTCATTTCGACGTCCAGCTGATCGGCGGGATGGTTCTCCACAAGGGCGGCATCTCCGAGATGCGCACCGGCGAAGGCAAGACCCTGGTCGCGACCGCGCCGGTCTACCTCAACGCCCTCGAAGGCCGCGGTGTCCACGTCATCACCGTCAACGACTACCTCGCCAGCCGCGACGCAGACTGGATGGGCCAGGTCTACCGTTTCCTCGGCCTGTCGGTCGGCAAGATCATCCACGGCCTTGACGACGCGCAGCGCCGCGCGTCCTACGCCTGCGATGTCACCTACGGCACCAACAACGAATTCGGCTTCGACTATCTTCGCGACAACATGAAGTACTCGCTGGCCGACATGGTCCAGCGCGGCCACCGCTATGCGATCGTCGACGAGGTCGACTCCATTCTCGTGGACGAGAGCCGCACACCGCTCATCATCTCCGGTCCGACGGATGACCGTTCGGAACTCTACCAGGCGATCGACGCCATCATCCCGCTGCTCAAGACCGAGGACTACACGCTCGATGAGAAGCAACGCTCGGTCGTCTATTCCGAGAGCGGCAACGAGAAGATCGAAGAGCTGATGGTGCAGGCCGGCATCCTGCAGGGCTCGCTCTACGAGCCCGCGAACATCACGCTCGTCCACCATGCGAACCAGGCGCTGCGCGCTCACAAGCTGTTCCAGAAAGACAAGGACTACATCGTCAAGAATGGCGAGGTTGTCCTGATCGACGAATTCACCGGCCGCATGATGCAGGGCCGCCGCCTATCCGAAGGCCTCCACCAGGCAATCGAGGCGAAAGAGAAGACGAAGATCCAGCCCGAGAACCAGACGCTGGCCTCGATCACCTTCCAGAACTATTTCCGCCTGTACGACAAGCTGGCCGGCATGACCGGCACGGCCTCGACCGAGGCGCAGGAATTCTCCGACATCTACAAGCTGGAAGTCACCGAGATCCCGACCAACAAGCCGATCAAACGGATCGACGAAGACGACGTCGTCTACCGGACCGCGAAAGAGAAATACAAGGCGGTGATCGCCGACATCCGCGACTGTGTGCGCCGCAAGCAGCCGGTGCTGGTCGGCACAGTGTCGATCGAGAAATCGGAAGTCGTCTCCAACCTCCTGTCGGCCGAGCGCATTCCGCACAAGGTGCTGAACGCCCGCCACCACGAACAGGAAGCCCACATCGTCGCCCAGGCCGGCGTGCCAGGCGCCGTCACGGTCGCCACCAACATGGCCGGCCGTGGCACCGACATCCAGCTCGGCGGCAACATCGAGATGCGCGTCGAAGACGAAGGCGCCGAGAAGGCCAAGGAACTCGGCCGCGACCTGACGGAAGAAGAAACCGCGTCGCTGCGCGCCAAGATCGAAGCCGATGTCGCCGCCAAGAAGGCCGAGGCGCTGGCCGCTGGCGGTCTCTACGTTCTCGCGACCGAGCGTCACGAAAGCCGCCGCATCGACAACCAGCTGCGCGGCCGCACCGGCCGCCAGGGCGACCCGGGCCGTTCGAAATTCTACATCTGCCTCGAGGACGACCTGCTGCGCATCTTCGCCGCCGAACGCCTCGACGCGATCATGCGCGGCCTCGGCATCAAGGAAGACGAGGCCATCACCCACAAGTGGATGAACAAGGCGCTCGAGACCTCGCAGAAGCGTGTCGAACAGCGCAACTTCGAGATCCGCAAGAACCTGCTGAAATTCGACGATGTCACCAATGACCAGCGGAAAGCGATCTTCGAGCAGCGCATCGAATTCATGCGCGCCTCCAGCGTCACCGACGTGGTCAAGGAAATGCGCCACCAGCTGATCAACGACATGTGCCTGCGCCACATGCCGGAGAAAGCCTATGTCGAGCAGTGGAACCTCGGCGACCTCGAGGAAGAGGTCGCCGACGTGCTCGGCATCGCAGCTCCGGTACGCGAGTGGGCGCACGAGGAAGGCGCCGCAACGCTGGAAGTCGCCGCCAAGCTGGTCGCCGCAGCGGATGATTTCTATACGCAAAAAACCGCCGCCGTCGGCGAAGAGCGCATGCGCTGGCTCGAGAAGCAGGTGCTGCTGCAGGAAGTCGACACGCGCTGGCGCGAACACCTCTGGCACCTCGACCAGCTGCGTTCCGTCATCCACCTGCGTGGCTATGCCCAGCGCGATCCGCTGAACGAGTTCAAGAACGAAGCCTTCACCCTGTTCGAACGCCTGCTGAGCGACCTGCGCGCGGGCGTCACCCGCGTACTGATGCGCGGCCAGTTCGTGCAGGAACAGCCGCCGGGCGCTGATGCCGGGAATGCCCGCCAGCCTGCCCCGCAGCAGATCGCCTCGCGTCCGCAAGCTGCCCCGGCCCAGGCCGCTCCGCAGCAGCAGGCGCAAACGCCGCCGTCAGGCTCCGTGCCCGCGGCGTGGGCTGCGACGCCGCGCAACGCGCCCTGCCCCTGCGGCTCGGGCAAGCGCTACAAGAACTGCCATGGCGATGTGACTGCCGCGAGCGCATAAGCCGGCAAGTCGGACAAGAATGGATCAGCCCGGACCTCGCGGTCCGGGCTGATTGCATTTCAGCCTGCCCCTTGCGCCACCGGTTCATCACGCCCGGCCGGCTCCTCACGGATGCCGAGCAGGTGGCGCGTCATCAGCGGAATGATGCCGATGACGCCGATGCCTGCACCCAGCATCACCGTGTTGGCGACACCGATCGTTTCGGCGACACCGCCGGCGATCAGAATCGACACCGTCATGCCGAGCCCGTTGACCACCTGGTTGAAACCGTTGGCGCGGGCCAGCTCGTCCTCGGGCAGCAGTTTCTGCTGCAGGCTGACGGCCAGGATCGTGAACATCATGATCCCGAAGTCACCGAGGAATTGCTGCGCCACCAGGAACGGTATCGCCCACGCCTTGAACGCCGCGGCGGGGATCAGCATCAGGAGACCGAGCACGCTGATGCAGAAGCCCGTCACGAGCGCGGGACCATAGCCAATCAACCTGGCCAGCGGCCGTGCGCATAGCGAGCCGATCAGCGCGCTGGCGCCGCCTACCGAGATGACGATGCCGATCACGGCCGGATTGAGCTCCAGCACGCGCAGCAAGAACACCATCAGCGTGGCGAAGAAGAAGCCTGCCGCAACGTACCAGAAGGCTGTCGCGGTGATGATGGCGCGCATGGGCGGGCAGTTCGCGATGGCGCGGAAGCCCACGACGATGTCGTCGCGCAGCACCCTCCAGACTGAAGCCTGAATCACAGTCTCGGCTTTTGCCTCTTCCGTAGCCTGAGCATCCTGCTTCGGAATCCGCCAGAGCCAGAAGGCCGACCAGAGGAAGGTGAATGCATCGACGATCATCGCGACGGGCGCAGTGAGGAGATCGATGAGAATGCCTGCTGCGCCGGGCCCCGTCAGCTCGGCGATGGATTCCGTGGCCTGCAGGCGCGAGTTGGCCTCGACCAGATGGTCCTTGCCAATGAGGCGGGGAAGGATCGCCGTGTCGGCATTCTGGAACAGCGCGCTCGCGGCGCCTGCCGCCGTGGCGAGCAGGCACAGCAGAGGGAAGCTGAGCGCGTTGAAATACCACGCGATCGGCGTTGCGATGACGATGATGAAACGCAGGATGTCCATCGACAGCATCAGGCGCGTCTTGTTTGCGCGCTCGACGAAGCCTCCGCCAAACAGGCCGGCGAGGACGTAGGGCGCATAGCTCAGCGCAGAAAGGACAGCAGCCTCCCACGGCGAGACGACCAGCACGCCCACCGCAATGATGGGAATGGCTGTCCGCGTGATGCGGCTGCCGAAGGCGGAGAGGATCTGGGCGGTCCAGAGCCGGTTGAAATTGGCGTGGCGCCACAGGGGCGAGGAACGCCTGAGAAATTCGAACATGGAATGAGCTTCCGAAAAGGCTGGGTGTGTCGCGAAGACCGGCGACCGCTACCGCGTGTCGCCTGATCAGTAAGCCGGGCAGGTTCCCGGCGCGGAGATGACGGTAACGCCCATGGCGTAACTCCAAAGGAAGCGGGCCAGCTTCTGATCCTGTTCCTCACACAAGTCAATCCGTCGGAACTACGCCACCCCCAACCCGTTGCTCCCAAGACACCCCGCAACAAGGAGCGAGACCCCATGGGCCACACGGACAAGACCGAGAAGCATCCGGAAAAACAGCTGTTCGAACAGCTTCAGCACGTGCGCGCCGGCATGCTCGGCATCGAGGGCTCGCACAGCCACATGCAGCCCATGGCCCACATGACGGACAAGGACGGCGCGGCGCGCCTGTGGTTCTTCACATCGCGCTCGGGCGACCTGTTCCGCGAGATGGGCTCGGGCCAACACGCGCATTTCTGCCTGATCGGGAAAGGTCAGGATTACCACGCCTGCTTGATGGGCGCTCTCAACGAGAACCGCGACCCACGCAAGATCGACGAATACTGGAGCGACATGGCGGCCGCGTGGTTCAAGGGCAAGGACGATCCGGATATCGCCCTGCTCGAGTTCGACCTGCTCGATGCGGCGATCTGGGCCTCGACGAAGAACCCGATCCGGTTTGCCTGGGAGATGCAGGCCGCGAAGAATTCGGAGAAGGACCCTGATGTCGGCGCGAGGGCGCATATCGATTTCACGCAAACGCCGGGATCAGCCGGCCGCGAGGAAAGCGGCAAGCGGTACTAGCTCAGCTTTGACCGAGCGCGGAACGCGGTGATGGCGGCTTCGCCAAAACGCTCGGTCATCCGCTGGAGCATCATGGCGCGCACATCGACGGAGGCCCACGGCATCATCCACGACGAGAAGCCGAAGGTTGCCTCGCATGAACCCCGGGCCCAGGCGAGGCCATAAGCCGACCAGAAGGCAGCGACGCTGGGCGTATCGACTTCATAGGCTTCGGCGATGCGCGCAAACATGCGCTGGTCGACGTCGAACATCTGCAAGGCCGAAGCGCCGGGATAGGGGGCGCAGGCATTGCCCGCTGCGATCCACTCGTCGACCGCTTTGCGGGCTTCCGCCTCCGCCACATCCAGACGTTTCATCACGCAAGCCCTTCCCGGCCGATGGCGTAGAAGCGTTCCTTGCGCTGGGCGCGCAGGTCATCGGGCGTCATGCCCTGCAGGGTGGACAGCGCTTCCTCGATCGCGTCGCCGACCTTTTCCATCGCCTCCTTGGGATCGCGATGGGCGCCGCCCATTGGCTCGGGCACGATGGCGTCGACGATGCGGAATTTCTCGAGGTCCTGCGCGGTGATCTTCATCGCCTCGGCGGTGTCCTTGGCGCGCTTGGAATCGCGGAAGAGGATCGAGGCGGCGCCTTCCGGCGAGATCACCGAATAGACCGCGTGCTCCATCATCAGCACCCTGTTGCCGGATGCGAGCGCAACCGCGCCGCCCGAACCGCCCTCGCCGACGATCACGGAGATCATCGGCGTATCCAGCGTGAGGCATGCTTCAATGGCGCGGGCCAACGCTTCGGCCTGGCCGCGTTCCTCGCCGCCCTTGCCCGGGAAGGCGCCGGAGGTGTCGACCAGCGCTATGACCGGCAGGTTGAAACGGCCGGCAAGCTCAATGAGGCGCACCGCCTTGCGGTAGCCTTCCGGCTTGCCCATGCCGAAATTGTGCTTGAGGCGGGTCTGCGTGTCGCGACCCTTCTCATGACCGATGACGACGACCGGCTTGCCGCGGAAGCGCGCGAGGCCGCCGAGGATGGCGTCGTCGTTCATGAACTTGCGATCGCCGGCGAGCTCGACGAATTCCTCGAACAGGTTCTCGACATAGTCGAGGAAGTGCGGGCGCTCGGGATGGCGCGCGACCTGCGTCTTCTGCCAGGCGTTTAGGTGGGAGTAGATGTGCTCGAGCTGCTTCTCGGCCTTCTCGCGCAGCTTGCCGACTTCGTCCTCGACAGTGGCGCCGCCAGCGGCTTCGAGCTCCGCGATCTTCTTTTCGAGATCAGCGAAGGGCTTTTCGAATTCGAGGTAGGTGGTGGCCATGTGGGGAGAGGCTCCGGGATTCGATGCGGGGAGATAGCGCCGGGGGTTCAAAGGAGCAAGCTTCCGCCACAGAAAGCGCGTGATTTCAGGGTATTGGGCGCAAACGCCTAGCGCTTCGCGTCTTCGAGCAGCATCGCGGCGCCCTTTTCCGCGATCATCATCGTGGGCGAGTTGGTGTTGCCGCTGGTGATGGTGGGCATCACGGAGGCGTCGATGACGCGCAGGCCTTCGACGCCGCGAACCCTGAGGCGGTCATCGACGACCGACATCGGATCGGAGGCGAGGCCCATCTTCGCGGTGCCGACGGGGTGGAAGATCGTGGTGCCGATGTCGCCAGCGGCTTTCGTGAGGTCTTCGTCGGACTGGAGGCTGGCGCCGGGGAGGAATTCTTCCGGATCGTAGCGCTTGAGCGCAGGCTGGCTGACGATCTTCCGGACCAGGCGGAGGGATTCGATGGCGGTGATGCGATCGGACTCGGTCGCGAGATAGTTGGGCTGGATCGATGGGGCGGTTTCGGGATCGGGCGATTTCGCGTGGATCGAGCCGCGGCTGTCGGGGCGAAGATTGCACACGCTGATCGTGATGGCGGGGAAGTCGTGCATCGGCTCGCCGAATTTCGGGAGTGACAACGGCTGGACGTGGAACTGCACGTTGGAGGTGGCGTGGCGATCGTTCGACTTCGCGAAGGCGCCCATCTGCGAAGGCGCCATCGTCATGGGTCCGCGCCGGCGGAAGGCGTAGTCGAAGGCCATGAACGGACGACGCAGCCAGTTGGCGTACTGTTCGTTCATCGTCTGCACGCCGCGCACTTCGTAGATCGGGCGCAGCTGGAGATGGTCCTGCAGGTTTTCGCCGACGCCGGGAAGTTCGTGGACGACCGGCAGGCCAAGCGCCTTCAAGCGCTCGCCCTGCCCGATGCCGGACATCTCGAGGATCTTCGGTGACTGCACGGCGCCAGCAGCCAGAATGATGTTGGGAGCGCGTGAGACGTGGTGGTCGACATCGTGGCGCGTTTCGCGGAACCAGGCGACACCGATGGCGCGGTTGTTGTGCATCACCACGTTCTCGACGAACGCACCGGTTACGAGCTTGAGATTGGGGCGTGATTTCAGGACTGGCTTGAGGAAGCCGCGCGCGGATGACCAGCGTACGCCTTGCTTCTGATTTACCTGGAAATAGCCGACGCCGGTGTTGTCGCCCGTGTTGAAATCGGCGGTATGCGGGATGCCGGCCTGGTCGGCCGCCGCGGCAAAGGCTTCGAGGATTTGCCAGCGCATGCGCGGATGCTCGACACGCCATTCGCCGCCCGTGCCGTGATGCTCGCCGCCGGTGACGTGATCCTGCTGCTTCATGAAGAAGGGCTTCACATCGTCCCAGCCCCAGCCGGCAAGACCCTGCTGGCGCCAGGCGTCGTAGTCGCTCGCTTGCCCGCGCATGTAGATCATGGCGTTGATCGCCGACGAGCCACCGATGACTTTTCCTCTTGGGTATTTCAGCGAGCGGCCATTGAGGCCGGGGACCGGATCAGTCTCGAACATCCAGTCGGCGCGCGGATTGCCGATGGCGAAGAGATAGCCGACGGGGATGTGAAACCAGATCCAGTTGTCTCTGCCGCCGGCTTCCAGCAGCAGGACGCGGTTCTTCGGATCGGCCGAGAGACGGTTGGCCAGCACGCAGCCCGCGCTGCCGGCGCCGACGATGATGTAATCGAAGCTCTCGTCCATGGCCCTCTCTCTGAGCCGCACAATCACGCGGGATGGTAAAGGATCAACCCACTTCTCCCGCCTGTTGACCAAGGGAAACGGCTTGACCGGCCTGCAAACGGTTTCCATCGTCTGTCCAAAGACTTGGCCATATGCCTGGCCAGACAATTGGGGAGGACCTCATGCGGAAACTGTTGCTGGCCGGGATCGGCGCGCTGGCGCTTTCGGGCTGCGTGGTGGCGGTGACGGAAACAGCACGGCCTGCGCTCGTGGCGGCGATGCCGATGGCGCCGCCGCTGGCGCAGCCTCCCCTGCAGCACGGCTCCATCATCAACGATGCGCCGCACGGCATCTCGCAGGCGCGACTCGCTGTGCTCGACAGAGTGATGAAGCAGTATGTGTCGGACGGAAAGCTGGCAGGCGCAGTCCTCAAGATCCATCAGGACGGGCGCGAAGTGTTCAACGGCGTCTATGGCTGGCGTGACCGAGAAGCCGGCGCGCCCATGCAGGAAGACACGATCTTCCGCATTGCCTCGCAGACCAAGGCGCTGACCTCGACCGCGATCATGATGCTGATGGAGGAGGGCAAGCTGGTGCTCGACGATCCGCTCGGCAAGTTCCTGCCCGAATGGTCGAAGACGACGGTGGCGGTCGCGAACCCGAAGGCGAAGAGTGGCTATGATGTCGTTCCGGCGAAGCGGCCGATCACGATCCGCGACCTGCTCTCGCATACGGCAGGGATTTCCTACGGGACAGGGCCTGCCGAAAAAGCGTGGAAGGATGCCGGCGTCTATGGCTGGTATTTCGCGAACAAGACCGTGCCGGTCTCCGAGGTCGTCACGAAGATGGCCAAGCTGCCGATGGCGGCGCAGCCAGGCGAGCAATGGGTCTATGGCTACAACACCGATATTCTTGGCGTCGTGGTCGAGAAGCTGTCGGGCAAGTCGCTGGATGTGTTCCTGAAGGAACGGGTCATCGATCCGATCGGCATGACGGACACGACATTCTGCCTGCCCGCGGACAAGGCAAGCCGACTGGCGGTGGTCTATTCGGCGAAGGACGGGAAATCGGAACGCGCGCCCTCGCCTGGCGGATGGCAGGGCACGGGCCATGTTGGTCAGGGCAGCTATCTGGGCGGGCCGTGCAAGGCGTTCGCGGGCGGCGCTGGCCTCCTGTCGACGGCGCGCGATTATTCGCGCTTCCTGCAGATGCTGCTCGATGGCGGCGTGTTCGAGGGCAAACGATATCTCTCGCGCAAGTCGGTTGACCTCATGAGCCACGACACGCTGGTCACGGCGGTCTACCAGCCTGGTCAGGGCTTCGGCCTCGGCTTCCGCATCACCAAGGATCCCAGCCTGATGGGCAATCTCGGTTCGGTCGGCGATTTTGGCTGGGGCGGCGCTTACCACTCGACCTACTGGGTCGATCCCGCGCAGGGACTCACGGTCGTCTACATGACGCAGCTCATCCCCGCGGGCGGGCTGGAGGACCAGGCCAAGATCCGCGCTCTGATCTACTCAGCGGTGGAATAGCCCCGCCCTAGTGGACGTTCGAATACATGAACGTGCCGCAGAGCGTGGTCTGATCCTTCGGCGGCCACTGGTCGCCGGAAAAGGCAACGATGGTGAGATCTTCCGCACCGGGACTTTTCGCGAGGTAGGTCGCAATGAAGGACGTCTTCTCGCAGAAGCCGCCATTGGCTGATCCTGCCGGAACGGTTTCCTTGTCGACACCGTACATCATGATCTTCGATGGATCGATCGGCGCACCCGAGGAGTCGATGATGAAATTGGTGAAGTTGAACGGTTTTTCGCCCATCAGCGCGCCGCCGGGCTCGAACGTCGTCTCGAGCGTATAGCCATTTCCGAACGCGAAGGTTGCGCCGCCGGCGTGGTTGGGTCCGGTCTGAGGGGTCGGCGTGACTGTGAGTACGCCCGGCGTGAAGCTCATCGCGGTCTTGGACGTGGCCTCGTAAGTGCGCGGCGGATCGACGGCGGCCGGAACAAACGGAACGCTCGGATCGTCCTGCCCGAGGTCTTCAGGCGTGGGTGCACCCAACGTATCGGGCGCAGCGGCGCTTTCGGAGGCCGGCTTGGTATCAGGCTGGCACGCGGCGAGCGCGAGCAAAGCCAGAGCGGAAACGGCCAGGCGCATGATGGCTCCCCGTGATGCGGTCAGTTGGCGGAACGGATTTCGAAGGTGGCGCAGTCCTTCTCGAGACTCTCGAGGAAGGCGGCAGGATTGGCGTAGAAACCCGGCGAAGACTTGAAGCTGTTCATCCGCGCCTCGGTCTCGGCCTTCGCCTTCGCGGCGTCGTAGCCGGGCTGCGCTTTCAGATAGGCGCCCCAGGCCTCGTGTGTGTTCCTCAGCAAGGCGTCAGGCGTGGCGCGGGCGTCCGCGAGCGCCTGAACCTGTGAGGCGCGAAGGGCGCTGCACTTGATGGCGTTGTCGTGGCTGACGTCATCCTCGATCACGACACGTGGACCGGGCTGCGCCGCGGCAACCGGCGCGAATGCGGCGATGGCGGCGAGAATCAGAACACGCATTGCTTCCTCCAAGCGTAGGGAGGCTAGCAGGCTTTTCAGGGCGGCAGGAAGGCGGAACGATGGTGGCTGGTTCGCCCTCGCCCCGCCGGACGAGGGCGCAATGCCTTATTTCACCAGCCCGAGCGACTTCGCCATCACGTGGAAGATCTCGTTTTCCTCCACCGTGCCGGAGAACAGGTTGGCGCCAGGGCCGCCCGCGAAGATGGCAACGTCTTCACCGCCATGGGTTTCGGAGGAGAGCGGCGTAAGCGACTGCTGCAGGAAGCCGAGCGCGCCCGTGTCGACATTGGTGAGATCGGAGCGGTCGCACAGCCATTTGCCGTCCGGCTGCGCCTTGCAGACCGAGCCCGGACCATTGGCGAAGGACAGCGTCGTATAAGGCTTGCCATCGCGCGCGATCGTCAGCTTGCCGCCTTCCTTCACGAGGCCAAGGATCGGATTTCCGCGATCCGGATAACCCTGGATGATCAGCGTGTGGCTGTGATCAGCTGTGACGATGATCAGCGTCTCGTTCGGATCGGTCATCGCGACGGCCGTGGCGATCGCTTCATCGAGGGCCGCCGCATCTCCGAGCGCACGCTGGGCATCGCCCGCGTGCAGGCCGTGATCGACGCGACCACCTTCGATCATCATCACGTAGCCGTTGGGATTGCGGGACAGGCGCGTGATGGCGTTGCGCGTCATCTCCGCGATCGTCGGCTCGCCCTTCCCATCCTTGGCGCGATCGAGGTCGTACTGCATGTGCGACGGCTCGAAGAGGCCGAGGATCTGTCCATCGCTGTTCCAGTTGAACGCGTCGAAGCCGGCCTTGTCAGTGACGAAAGTGCGGTTCGGCGCACCGGCTTTCCACTCCTCGACGAGATTGCGCCCGTCGGTGCGGTTGCCTTTCTGGTTGGCGTATTCCGGATCGGCCACCGTGTTCGGCAGGAAGTTCGTGCGGCCGCCGCCCATCGCGACGTCGAAGCCGTTGCCGTGCGCGGACTGCCACGCGACGAACTGCGCCGCGATGTCTGTGCAGCCCTTGGCCTTGCCTTCCGCTGAGACGTTGTTGTCGCTTTCCCAGTCGCGCTCCGTGGTTTCGGCATAGGTGGCGGCAGGCGTTGCATGCGTGAGGCGCGCCGTGGAGATCACGCCCGTGGCCATTCCGGCGTCTTCGGCGATCTCCCAGAGGGACGTCGTGCCGTTGGATTTCGCCGTCGCGCAATCCTTGATGTTGGCGCCTTGCGTTATGCCCAGCGTGCCGTTGTACGACTTGACCCCGGTGGTCATCGCGACGGCGGTGGGCGCGGAGTCAGCGACCTGGCTGTCGTGGGTGTAGGTCTTGGAGAAAGCCGAGTACGGCAACTTTTCCATCGCCAGCTGATAGCTTTCCCCGTCGAGGCCTTTGCGCTGGCCGGCATAGATGCGCGCGGCTGTAATTGTTGATATGCCCATGCCGTCGCCGACGAACAGGATGACGTTCTTGGCGCGCTTAAAGCCGCGCTCCGTCGCGCGGGCGTCGACCGCTGCATGACCCCTCACATAGTAACTGTCCTGCGCCTGCACCGGCGCGACGGCCATGTGAGTTGGCTGGAATGCCGTGGCACAAGCAGCAGCACCCAGCGCAACGACAGACACCGCAAGCACAGTCCGGATCATTTGAATCTCCCACGCGAGTCTAAATCGGGGAGACCCTAGTCCAGCAGTGCGACAGTTCCGAGTCGTTTGTTGCCGCGCGGTAGCAAGACTGGACAAAGAAAAACCCCGGGCTTTCGCCCGGGGATGAGTGTGAGGCCATGCAGAGACGAAGAGATCAGGCGGCCGTCGCCATCTGGTGCGACGGGGCAATCTCGATGAGCGACAGAAGAGCGCGGACTTCCGAGCGGCCCGAAAGCTCGCTCATGGTGAGCCTGCCATCGGCCGGCGTGTCGAAAACGGTGCGGCCTTCGAGCGCGAGAGCGCGGTGAACGACGCGGTCGCGCAGGCGCCACACGGCCTCAAAGCCGGCTTCCTTGGCGAGGGCAGCGACGCGATCGTTGACGATCGTGCCGACTTTCGAGGGCAGCGAGGACACGCGATTCATGACGACATGCCAGCGCTGCATCGGCAGGCCAGAGCGCTTGCGATCAAAACGGACGGTCTCGATCATTTCGCGATAATTGATCCTGGGGGCGGCAGCCGAACCGACCGTAGCGAACAGGCCGTGCATGTCGGCGGGGCTTTCGTTCATCGGCGTCAGGATGACGTCGGCAAGAAGATGGGCCTCGTAGACGTCGGCAAGGTTGCCCGACGAGGTGTCGATGATCATGAGGTCGTAGCCATCCATCTTCGCCATGCGAACGAGAGGCTCGAGACGACCGGAATGCTTGGGTTTCGCGTTGGTGCGGACTTCCTCGTCCATATCCATGAGCATCACGTGATCAGGGCTCTGGAGGCGGGAAGCACGCCGGAGCGTCAGAAAACTGGACAGGTTCCGCGTGTTGCGGTCGAGGTCGAGGCAGGCGACCCGCAAGCCATCCTTGATGGCGGCGACGCCGAGAAGAGAGGCCACGGTTGTCTTACCCGTGCCGCCCTTGAAACCGCTGATCGTGACAACCTGCATGGACCCCTCCATCACGTTGCGGGGGGCGGTTTGCCGGTAACCTTTACGGGTTCCGGCCTGCCTCCCGTGACGAGGAGGGTTCAATTCGCGTGCCAGACGAGGATTTTCATGCAAAAAGGCCCGCGCTGACGGGGAGTTACTGACACTTGCCCTTGCGCCCGCAGCCCTCGATTATGGCAAGGTGCAGCGCGGCGGGACGCCCGCCAGGAGATTAATGAATATGGCTACCATCGCCCTCGTGGACGACGATGAGAACATCGTTGAGTCCCTCAAGGTCTTCTTCGAGGCGGAGGGCTACCAGGTCCGGGCCTATCACGACGGGGCGGCCGCTTTCGCGGGCCTATCGGAGACGCCGCCGGACATCGCTATCCTCGACGTGAAGATGCCGAAGATGGACGGCATGGAGTTGCTGCGGAAGCTGCGCCAGACGTCAAACCTGCCGGCGATCTTCCTCACTTCGAAGGACGACGAGATCGACGAAGTGGTCGGCTTCAACATCGGCGCCGACGACTTCATCCGTAAGCCCTGCTCCATGCGCCTGCTGGGTGAACGCGTGAAGGCGATCCTGCGCCGCTCGCGCGGCGCCTCGGCGACGCCGGAGGATGGCGACAAGAAGCCGATCGTGCGCGGCCGCCTGACGCTGGATCCGAACCGGCATGCCTGCCAGTGGGACGGACAGGTCGTGCGCCTCACTGTGACCGAGTTCCTGATCCTGCAGGCTCTGGCGACGCGGCCCGGTTACGTGAAGAGCCGCGACCAGCTGATGGACGCCGCTTACGACGATCAGGTCTATGTCGACGACCGCACCATCGACAGTCACATCAAGCGGCTGCGGAAGAAGTTCCGCGATCTCGACGACAACTTCGATTCGATCGAGACGCTGTACGGCGTGGGGTACCGCTATAAGGAAGCCTGACACACCGATGACGTCGCCGCCGGCCGATCCGGCGGCGCGCAGGCGCGGCAAGGACACGACAGGCAATACCGGCCGCGCGGGCGCCCCTGCGAAGCCGCGTTCGCTGTTGTGGTCGCCGATCGCGCGGCTGATTTTCGCGTCCAACCTCGCCGGCCTGGTGATCCTGATCGCGGGCGCACTGATCCTGAACGAGTTCAGGTCGAGCCTCGTCAATGCGCGGAAGGACAGCCTGTCCGAGATGACGCAACTCATCTCCTCCTTCATCACGGACAATGCGACGACGGACGACCCGCCTGCCCTCGACGTCGCCAAGCTGAGCGACCAGCTGAAGGCCATCCCGCTGACGGGCGCGACGCGCATCCGCATCCACGACCCGCAGGGCGAGCTCATCGCAGACACGATGCTCCTCAAGGACGAGATCGACCTCAAGGACCTGCCGCCCATTCGCGAGCCGAGCTCGATCGAGCGCGCGTGGCTGGATCTCGTGCGGTTCGCCAACCGCACGTTCGAAACGGTGAGCACGGCCGGACGCCAGCCGATCGCCGAGGCGCGTTCGCTGGAAGAAGAAGTCGCTATGGCGCTTAGCGGAGAACAGGGCTTCTCCGAGCGCTTTGGTGATCAGGCTGAACGACTGCTCTCGGTCACCATGCCGATCACCAAGGTCGCGCGCGTGGTCGGGGCGATCACGGTCGAGACCAGCGACGTGACGCAGATCATTGCCGCCGAACGCGCAGCGCTGTTGCCGCTGATCCTCGTGGCGGTGCTGGTCTCGATCATCACGGCAATGCTGTTGACGGTCGGGATCGCGCGGCCGCTGCGCAATCTGGCGCGCGCTTCCGACCGCGTGCGTACGGGCGCGACAGAGCGGCTCGATCTCGGCAAGCTGCACGACCGCAAGGACGAGATCGGCGATCTGGCGCGCGCGATGGAGGCGATGACCGTGTCGCTCTACGACCGCATCCAGCAGAACGAGCAGTTCGCGGCGGACGTGGCGCACGAGCTGAAAAACCCCCTCACCTCCATCCGCTCGGCCGTGGAGACATCGCAGGCGGTGCAGGATCCGGCGGTGCGGGAGCGACTGCGCGACGTGATCGCGCGCGACGTGGTGCGGCTCGACAGGCTGATCTCCGATATCTCGAACTTGTCGCGGCTCGAAGGCGAGATCGTGCGCGAGAAGCTGGTGCGCATCGACATGGCGAGGCTGCTCGACGACATCGTCTCGATCTATCGCGACACGGCAAAGGACACGGATGCGAAGGTCTCGCTCACCTATCAGCAGGGCGGCGACTATGTCGTGATGGGCCGCGATGGGCCGCTGGCGCAGGTGATCCGGAACCTTGTCGAGAACGCGAAATCTTTCTCGCCGGCCGGCGGACAGGTAACTGTCACATTGTCGCGGCTCACATCGCCGCGAGGACCTGCCGTTCGCCTGACGGTGGAAGATGAGGGACCGGGTATTCCGCCGGACAAGCTGGAGAAGATTTTTCAGCGGTTCTACACGGACCGGCCGGCAGGCGCGAAGTTCGGAAATAATTCAGGTTTGGGCCTTTCTATCGTGCGTCAGATCGTTGAAACGCACCGCGGCGCGGTATGGGCGGAAAACCGCATGGCTGATGGGAAAATTGCCGGGGCGAGGTTTGTCGTTGACCTTCCCCCAGCGCCCCTGAACATCTGACCACTATTGCCCCCGGAACAAACGAGCTATCACCATGGGCTGGAACAAGCGGGAGTTCTTCCAATGATCGGTTTGGTCGTGGTTACGCACGGCCGGTTGGCCGAGGAGTTCATCGCCGCAGCCGAGCATGTCGTTGGACGGCTCGAGAATGCTCAAGCGATTTCCATCGGCCCCGACGACGACATGGACATGCGCCGCAAGGAGATCATTGCGGCTGCGAAAGCGTGCGACACCGGATCGGGCGTCGTCATCCTCACCGACATGTTCGGCGGAACGCCGTCGAACCTTGCGATTTCCGTGATGGGTTGCGCCAAGATCGAGGTGATCGCGGGCGTGAACCTGCCGATGCTGATCAAGCTCGCCGAAGTGCGCGCCAAGCTTCCGCTGGCTGAGGCCGCCCTCGCCGCACAGGAAGCCGGCCGCAAATACATCTCCGTCGCCTCCGCACTTCTGCAGCGGGCGTGATGAACGACAAGTGGTCGCGCAGGGCTGAGCTTGTGAACCAGCGCGGGCTGCATGCGCGGGCCTCCGCCGCCTTCGCGCGCGAGGCCTCCAAGTTCAACGCCAAGATCACCGTGCATCATGACGGCATGAGCGCCAGCGCTGCGTCGATCATGGACCTTCTGATGCTTGGCGCCCGCGTCGGCCAGACGATCGAGATCGATGCCGAAGGCCCCGAGGCGCACGAGGCGCTCGACGCCGTGTGCAACCTGATCGGCCGCAAGTTCGACGAGAAGGATTAGCCGCTACTGGCGCGGCGCGTTCGGATCCTGCGGCGTGGTTCCACGCGGCGGCGTCCCGCGCGCCTTGAGCGTTCCCCACCCGAAGCCCTCATTGCTCGCCTCTTCCTTGAGACGGTTGAGCGGCTGGACGAGGTCGTTGAATGTCAGGTCGCCATTGGGCTGGATCTGCCCGGCGAGACGCTTCATGCCGGTCACGAATTCCGACTTCGTGACGGAGCGGTCCAGATCGATATCGAACGTCATGGTGTTTGCGAGCACATCGGCGCCACCGGCCATGAGCGCCGCCCAATCATTCTGCTCGAAGCCCGTGATCAGCCCGTCCTTGTTCTTGTCGGCGATGGCGAAGGCGGCCTCTGCACCGGCGGTGATCTCCTCAACGGTGATGCGGCCATCATGATTGGCATCGAAGCTGGCGAAGACCAGCGCGCCGGGGCTGACCACCTTCACGCCCTCGGGCGGTTTGAAGCCGCCGCCCGGATTGGTCGTCCCCGTGATCCGGTCAACGTCCTGGGCCGAGGCGGATGCTATGGCCGCCAGCGCCAGGAAACCGCATCCGACCAGACCCGCGAAAGACAGCCTCATGCCATGACCCTTGTTTTTGCTTCAGAAAGCGCCTCTCCGGACGCCTGTGAGATGAATGTTGCGCCACAGCCACAACCGCCGCAACCCGCAGTGACATCACATGGGGTCCAAACCGGGACAAAGTGAGGCTGGAGCAAAAAACGCGGTTCGAAAAATCATATAAAGATATCTTTATATGATTTGCCGGATGGTCCGCCGATTGCTATAGGCCCTGTGCCCGAGCCGGGACCGACCCCGGACAAGACAGTTTTCCCCGAAGGAGTGCCGCAATGGCGTTCGATGATTTCAAGGTTGCAGACCTTTCGCTGGCCGATTGGGGCCGCAAGGAGCTGACCATTGCCGAAACCGAAATGCCGGGGCTGATGGCTACGCGCGCTGAATACGGCAAATCGCAACCGCTGAAAGGCGCGCGCATCACCGGCTCGCTGCACATGACGATCCAGACCGGCGTCCTCATCGAAACGCTGAAGCACTTGGGCGCCGAAGTGCGCTGGGCTTCGTGCAACATCTTCTCGACGCAGGACCACGCCGCCGCCGCCATCGCGAAAGCCGGGATCCCTGTCTTCGCCGTGAAAGGTGAGAGCCTCGAAGAATACTGGGACTACACGGACAAGATCTTTCAGTGGGCCGATGGCGGTCTCACCAACATGATCCTCGACGATGGCGGCGACGCCACCATGTACATCCTCATCGGCGCGCGCGTCGAAGCGGGTGAAACCTCGATCATCGAGAAGCCAGAATCCGAAGAAGAAATCTACTTCTTCAAGCAGATCAAGAAACGCCTTGCCCAATCGCCGGGCTGGTTCACGAAACAGCGCGCCGCCATCAAGGGCGTGACGGAAGAAACCACCACGGGCGTCAACCGCCTCTATCGCCTCGTCGAGAAAGGCCTGCTGCCCTTCCCCGCGATCAACGTGAACGACTCTGTCACCAAGTCGAAGTTCGACAACAAGTACGGCTGCAAGGAATCGCTGGTCGACGGCATCCGCCGCGCCACCGACACGATGATGGCCGGCAAGGTCGCGCTCGTGTGCGGCTATGGCGACGTCGGCAAGGGCTCGGCCGCTTCGCTGCAGGGCGCTGGCGCACGCGTCAAGGTCACGGAAGTCGATCCGATCTGCGCGCTCCAGGCCTGCATGGACGGTTTTGAAGTCGTCACGCTCGAAGACGTCGTGAAGACCGCCGACATCTTCATCACCACGACCGGCAACAAGGACATCATCCGCCTCGAGCACATGCGCGAGATGAAGGACATGGCCATCGTCGGCAACATCGGCCACTTCGACAATGAGATCCAGGTTGCGTCCCTGCGCAACTTCAAGTGGGACAACATCAAGCCGCAAGTCGACATGATCGAGTTCCCGGATGGCAAGCGCATGATCCTTCTCTCCGAAGGCCGCCTGCTCAACCTTGGCAACGCGACCGGCCATCCATCGTTCGTGATGTCGGCCTCGTTCACCAACCAGACGCTGGCCCAGATCGAACTCTGGACCAACGGCAAAGCCTACGAGAACAAAGTCTACACGCTGCCGAAGAAGCTCGACGAAAAAGTCGCAATGCTTCACCTCAACAAGCTCGGCGCGAACCTCACCAAGCTCTCGACCGAGCAGGCCGCCTATATCGGCGTCGCGCCGGAAGGCCCTTACAAGCCTGAGCATTACCGCTACTAGGTCCTGATCGGACACGGAAAACTGCGCGGGCCCGGCGGCAAGCCGGGCCCGTTTGCGTTCAAGGCTGCAGGCCGCCTGAACATGCGGCATGGCGCCGTCCAGAGGCTTCACGGAAAATAATGGGCTTTCGCCGGATAACGGGCTGCACTAGGAGAGCCGCCGTCCCGGGCTGCGGCGCAGCTCCAGGCAGAAGGCTTTAAAGGCATGAGCGAACCTTCGTCGTCTGGCGGAGTGGCGCATAGCAAAGCGACGCGGGGGAGGTTCTGGGCGCTGGCGCTCGGCTCCATCGGCGTGGTGTTCGGCGATATCGGCACGAGCCCGCTCTATGCCTTCAAGGAATCCATCCACCATATCAACGACGCACGCGGCGGCGACCTGATGCGCGACGATGTGCTTGGCGTCATTTCCCTGATGGTCTGGTCGCTGATCATTATCGTTACGCTGAAATACGTGCTGATGCTGACCCGGCTGGACAACCGAGGCGAGGGCGGGACGCTGTCGCTGATGGCGCTTGTGCAGCGGACGATCGGCAAGCGCACGGCGCTTCTGTTCATCGTGGCTGTATGTTCGGCGGGCATGTTCTTCGGCGACGCACTGCTGACGCCGGCTGTGTCGGTGCTGTCTGCGGTCGAGGGCCTGAAAGTCATCCCCGGCCTTGAGGGCCACATCGAACCTTTCATTCTGCCAATCGCGCTGGTGATCCTGGTCGGATTGTTCCTCTTCCAGAAGAAGGGAACGGCGGCGGTGGGCGCGCTGTTCGGACCGGTCTGCCTTGTCTGGTTTCTGACGTTGGGCGCGCTGGGCGTCTATCACATCTGGCTCGATGGCGCGCAGATCGCGCTGGCCTTGAGCCCGCACTACGCAGTGATGTTCCTGACAACGCATTCGGTGTTGGGCTTCGTCGTGCTCGGATCGGTGTTCCTGACGGTGACAGGGGCCGAGGCGCTCTACGCCGACATGGGCCATTTCGGGCGCAAGCCGATCGCGGCGATGTGGACGTGGCTGGTGCTGCCTGCCCTCGCGCTCAACTATCTCGGCCAGGGCGCGATGGTGCTGGCCGAGCCGGAGACGATGGAGAACCCGTTCTTCATGATGGCGCCGCAGGTGATGCAGGCCCCGCTGGTGGTGCTGGCAATGATGGCGACGGTGATCGCAAGCCAGGCCGTGATCACGGGCGCATTCTCGCTGACGCAGCAGGCCGTGCAGCTCGGGCTCCTGCCGCGTCTCCAGATCATCAACACGTCAGCGAAGGAACATGGCCAGATCTACATGCCGCAGATCAACTGGATGCTGCTGGCGGGCGTCGTCATCCTGGTGCTGCTGTTCAAGTCATCCTCGGCAATGGCGAACGCATATGGCGTGTCCGTGATCGGCGCCATGATCACGTCGTCCGTGCTGGCCTTCATCGCTGTGCGGCGTGTGTGGAAGCGCAGCCTTTGGCTTGCCACTGTCATCGTTGCGCCGTTCCTGATCGTGGAGGCGGTGTTCCTGGCGTCAAACCTGTTGAAGCTGCCGCAGGGCGGTTACGTGCCACTGATCATCGCCAGCGTGATGATGCTGGTCATATGGACCTGGGTGCGCGGCTCGCGGATTCTCGTGACGCGCACGCAGCAGGACATTTCGGTTGAGGATGTGTTCAACGGCCTCAAGGTGAACCCGCCGCATGTGGTAAAGGGCACGGCCGTTTTCGTTACCGCCGACACAGACACGGCGCCGACGGCGCTCCTTCACAATCTGAAGCACAACAAGGTGCTTCATGAGCGGAACGTGGTGTTGACAGTGCGCACAGCGCAGGAGCCCTACGTTCCTGACGACGACAAGGTGGAAGTCACTGAAGTCCTGCCCAACCTGGTGAAGGTGGCGTTGATCTTCGGCTACATGGAAACACCCAACGTCTCACGCGGGCTGTCGCTGGCGAAGAAGGACGGATTGACCTTTGACATCATGTCGACGTCGTTCTTCCTGAGCCGGCGGACGCTGCTGGCGGACGGAAAGCGGGGCATGCCGCTCTGGCAGGACCACCTCTACATTTTCCTCAGCCGTAACGCGACGAACGCGACCGAGTTCTTCCGGATTCCAACCTCGCGCGTGGTCGAACTCGGGACGCAGGTGACGATCTAGGCCCTCGCGGAATTGCCCATGTTAAGACGTTGCTGCGCGGACATGAGGCCGTGCGTTGTTCCCTGTCCGCGCGCGTCTTGATTCTGGCTTTTCGCGCGAGAAGCGAATGAAGCGGTTGGCGCTGGGCTTGCTCTCCCTTAAGGAAACTCACGGCGCCGGGCCTCCCCGAACGCGCCAATGCTGGATTTGGGACACATGAAAACGCCGCGCACGGACCTCCAGGCCAACACGTACGACTTCGAGACCACGCCCCTGGTCAAGGCGACGGGGTTCCGGGAGTACGACGCCAGGTGGTGGTTCGGCGGCCCGCAATATCCGAAGGCGCCCGAACTTAACTATCTAGGCGTGCAGGCGCTCGGCCTCGGTCTGGGCACGCTGATCCGGGAAATGGGTGTCGCGCCGCGGATCGTGACGGGTCACGATTTCCGCTCCTACTCGCTCTCGATCAAGCAGGCGCTGACGCTGGGCCTGCTGGAAGCCGGCTTCGAGGTGCATGACATCGGACTGGCGCTCTCGCCGGTCGCCTATTTTGCACAGTTTGCGCTCGACATTCCGTGCGTCGCCATGGTCACCGCCAGCCACAACGAGAATGGCTGGACCGGGGTGAAGATGGGGGCGAACAAGCCGCTTACCTTCGGCCCCGAAGAGATGGGCAAGCTCCGGGACACCGTGCTCGGCGGCAAGTTCAATCCGCAATCGGGCGGCAAGCTGGTCCGTGTCGATGGCATGCGCGAGCGCTATATCGAGAGCGTGTCGAAAGACACCAAGTTGACCCGCAAGCTGAAAGTGGTCGCGGCCTGCGGCAACGGCGCGGCCGGCGCTTTCGCACCAGATGCGCTGCGCGCCATGGGCGCCGACGTGATCGAGATGGATGCCAATCTCGATTACACCTTCCCGAAATACAACCCGAACCCGGAAGACCACGAAATGCTGGTCTCGATGGGACAGGCTGTGAAAGAGCACGGCGCTGATCTCTGCCTCGGCTTCGACGGCGATGGCGACCGCGTCGGCGTCGTCGATGACAAGGGCGAGGAGATCTTCGCCGACAAGATTGGCCTGCTGCTCGCCCGCGACCTCTCCAAGCTCCATAAGGGCGCGACCTTCGTGGTCGATGTGAAATCGACCGGCCTCTACAAGACCGACCCGGTGCTCAAGGAGAACGGCGTCAAGGTCGACTATTTCAAGACCGGCCATTCCTACATCAAGCGCCGTACGACGGAACTGAATGCACTCGCCGGCTTCGAGAAGTCGGGCCACATGTTCTTCCGCAAGCCCTATGGCTTTGGCTATGACGACGCGCTCGTTGCCGCCGCCGCCGTGTTGCAGATGCTCGACCGCAACCCGGGCCGCTCGCTTTCGGACCTCAAGGCGGAGCTCGGCAATGCCTGGACGTCGCTGACCATGAGCCCGCACTGCGACGACGAGAAGAAGTACGGCATCGTCGAACAGGTCGTGAAGGACTACGAGGCGCTCGGCAAATCGGGCGGGGAAATCCTCGGGCGCAAGGTGATCGACGTGAACACCGTCAACGGCGCCCGGGTGACGCTGGAGGATGGCTCCTGGGTGCTTGTGCGAGCCTCGTCGAACAAGCCGGAGCTGGTTGTCGTGGTGGAGTCGATGCAGGGCGAGGACGACATGCGCGCCCTCTTCCGCAACGAGGTAAAGCCGCGCCTCGCCAAATTCCCCGAGGTCGGCCACTACAACCAGGAAATCTGAGGCGCCTCGCCTTCCTCCTGATTTCATTCGGAAAACGGAACTGTCGCCGCGGCGAGTTGATCGCTGCGGCGATCGGACTAGGCAGAAATTGCCCAGTCAAAGCAGCTGTTTAACCGCCCGTTAACTGAAACCCCTTCCAGTTGGTTAACTGAGGGCCTCCGCCTAGAAGGTGGCCATCGCGTAGTGATTCGGCCCCTGCCGGGACGTGGCGACCATGGACATGACCTTCACCCAACCGCTCGTCCTGCTCGTGGCAGGGGCTGCGGCGTTCGGTATCGCCGCCCTGCTATGGGCGCTCAGGATTTCGGACGGAGCGCGCGGCGCAGCCCGGAAATATCGCGAGGAAGAACAGAAGGCGCGCGAGCGCCTGGCGCGGGCGGAGAGCGTGTTTGACGCGCACCCGGGCGTCATCATGGTCTGGGAAGACGAAGCTCCGGCCGAAGGCAAGCGGCAGTCGGAATGGGGGGCGCCGAACCTCTATGGTTCACCTGTCGCACTGATGGGCATCCTCCGCTTTGCGGACGACGGCACGTCGGAAGACCCGGGCGTGCGGATACTGGAAGGCCTTGCCGACCTTGAAGCGCGTGACGGAAACGGCCAGGACGCGACCCTGCGCGAACGCCTGAAGCAGCTTCGCAATGACGGCGCGCCGTTCTCCCTCACCATTATCGGGCCGAGCGGCCGCTTCCTTGAAGCTGACGGACGCACGGCCGGCGCTCGCGCCGTTCTCTGGATCACCGATACGACGATCAAGGGCCTCGAGGAATCCGGTGCACGTGCGCGCTTCGAGGAAGCACGCGCAGCTGTCGCGCGCGATCCGATGGCCTTCCTCGAAATGCTGGGCAAGGCGCCCTTCCCGGCCTGGCGCATGAGCGGCGCCGGCAAGCTGCAATGGGTCAACCGCGCCTATCTCAAGGCCGTTGGCGCCCCGAACATGGATCATGTGCTCGACCGCCAGATCATGCTGGATCAGCACGTGACCAGCCAGGCGCAGAAGACAATCAACACCAACGGCGAAACCGACGACATGCGACACATCGTGGTGTCGGGCGATCGCCGCGCCATGCGCGTCAAGATGTTCCCACTGTCCGGCGGCCTCGGCGGCATGGCGTTCGACATCACTGATCTCGAGACGACGCGCGAGACGCTCGACAAGCATGCCAAGGCCCACGACGACACGCTGAACCATGTCGCCGACGGAGTCGCCATCTTCGGGCCGGACCGCAAGCTGATCTTCAACAACCGCGCCTTCCAGGAGATGTGGGACATCGATCCCGCCTACCTGCTGGACAAGCCGGATCATGGCTCCCTGCTTGACCGCCTGCGCGAGCGTCGCAAGCTTCCGGCGCGTCCAGACTTCGGCAAATGGCGCCAGGGTGAACTGGCCTATTACCAGGGCGAGAAAGTCGACATCGTCGAGGATCTCTGGAACCTGCCCGACGGCCGCATCCTGCGCGTCACGCGCCAGCGCCACCCGCTCGGAGGCGTGCTGCTTCTGTTCAAGGACATCACGGACGAACTCTCGCTCAAGGCCGAGTTCAACCGCCTGATCAACGTGCAGAAGGCGACGCTCGACAACCTGCGCGAAGCGGTCGTCGTGTTCAGCGCCGATGGACGCCTGCGCCTTCACAACGACGCGTTCGCGGAACTGTGGGAGCTGAAGAAGGACAATCTCGCCGACAGCCCGGACTTCGACGCCGTGGTCGGCCAGTGCGCCCGCCTTTATCACGACCGCAATGTGTGGACGACGATCAAGGCCCGCGTGACCAACCCCTCGCCCGAATACCGGCAGCAGGACCAGGGCGTGATGCGCACGTCGAACGACAAGACGATTACCTGGATCACCCAGCCGCTGCCGAACGGCGCAACGCTGATCGCGTTCATGGATGTGACCGCGGCCCGCAAGGTCGAAACCGCGCTCAAGGACAAGAACGAGGCGCTGCAGGCGGCCGACAAGCTGAAGAACGAGTTCGTGCAGAACGTCTCCTACCAGCTGCGCTCGCCGCTGACGACGATCCTGGGCTATGCCGAACTGCTCGAGAGTGAGCGGCCTGGCGCCCTCACCGACAAGCAGCGCACACAGGTGGTTTCCATCCTGTCGGCGGCTGACCACCTCTCCAAGGTCATTTCCAACATCCTGGATCTTGCGATGATCGAAGCTGGAAAGATGGAACTGGAACTGTCGGAATTCTCGCTGCGCCAGGCGATCGAAGATGCAGTGGACCTGGTGGTGACGACGGCGGCGAACACGAAGGTGCGCGTCGAAATCCTGTGCGACGACCGGATCGGCAACATCCACGCCGACGAGCGCCGCATCAAGCAGGTGCTGTTCAACCTGCTCACCAACGCGCTGCGCTTCACGGGCGCTGGCGGCCACATCAAGATCGAGGCGTCGAAGCCGGTGCCAAGCGAGAACATCATCCGTCTCGCCGTGTCCGACAATGGCAAGGGCATCGCAGCCGAGCGGCAGTCGAGCGTGTTCGACTCGTTCACCTCGGGCGACACGCGCGGCGCAGGCCTCGGCCTTGCGCTGGTGCGTTCGTTCGTCGAGCTGCATGGCGGCGACGTGAAGATGAAGTCCTCGCCCGGCGCAGGCACGTCGGTCATCTGCCACCTGCCGGAGACGGCCTCGCCCAAAGCCCAGCGCATCGAGCTCGAGCTGACGCCGGAAGCGGTCGCGGCGCGGTAACGCCCAGTTTCTTCATGATGTCACACCCGGCGGCTTGACGGCGTGCCGGACGCGGGCGTTTTCTCGGTCTCGCCTTGGGGACACGAGGGAGTATTCCATGTTTCGCACGATCATGAGCGCAGCGCTCGCTGTCACGCTCGCCGCGCCTGCGATGGCGCAGAAGCCGATCACCAAGCCGCCTGTGCCATCGATCCTGTTCTGGACGCCGAAGGAACAGTTACAGCGCTATCCCGCAATCGAGACAGTCTACGCGGTCGGGACCATCAAGAAGGGCGACAAGGTTCGCGAGCTGCCAGCTGCGTCCGCGCAGATCAACCCAAAGATCAAGGTCGGCTCGAAGAGCTCGGCAATCGACGCCTTCATGAAGGACAACCGGATCACCGGCGTGATCGCGATCAGGGATGGCCAGGTCGTCCTTGAGAAGTATGCGCTCGGCCGGAAGCCGACTGACCGGTGGACATCGTTCTCGGTAGCGAAGTCGGTGACGTCAACGCTGATCGGTGCAGCGGTGAAGGATGGCTGGATCGGCTCGATCTATGATCCGATCACCAAATACATCCCGGAGCTCGAAGGCACTGCCTATGACGGCGTGAGCCTGCGCCGCGTCATCACCATGACGTCGGGCGTCAAGTGGAACGAGAACTATGCTGATCCGAAATCGGACGTCGCGCAGGCGGGCCTGGCGCCGTGGACCGGTGGCCTGAACCCGCTGGTCGCCTACATGTCCAAGCTGAAGCGCGAGGCGGAGCCGGGGACGAAATGGGTCTACAAGACCGGCGAAACGGATCTGGCCGGCATCGCGCTCTCGCGTGCGCTCGCAGGCAAGTCTCTGTCCGAATACGCATCCGAGAAACTCTGGAAACCGTTCGGCATGGAGCAGGATGCGATCTGGATGCTCGACAAGGCCGGGCATGAGCGCGGCGGCTGCTGCATGAGCATGACGCTTCGCGACTATGGCCGCATCGGCCTGTTCATGCTGGGCGGCGGCGAGATCGACGGCAGGAGCATCCTGCCGGATGGCTGGGTCGATGATGCGACGACCAACCAGGTGCCCAAGAGCGCGCAGGACAGGGGCCAGGGCTATGGTTATTTCTGGTGGCCGCGCGCCGATGGCGAGGGCTATGCCGCGCAAGGCATTTTCGGCCAGGGCATCGTGGTCTTCCCGGAAGACAAGCTCGTGATCGCTTACAATTCGGCCATGCTGAAGGCGACCGACAAGGCCCAGAGCCAGAAGATGCAAGCCATGATCGAAGCCATCCGGACCGCGGCGAAAGGCTCGTAACGGTCTCGTGCGGTTGACAGGAGGGGTGCGGGAGACGATGTCTCCCGCATGCTCGGCCGGTTCATCCGCATCATGCTGGCGATTGCCACAGCGTTCGTGTTCACCGCACAGGTGGAAGCTGCGACGCAGCATTGCGCACGGCTGGCCCATGCGGCGGAAGCTTCCACCCAGCCTGCAAAGGCGGAAACGCCCTCCTGCCATGAGATGGGATCTGCCGCCAAAGAAGCAGCGCATCACCCTGCGCCGCACAAGCAGCCTGCGCAGGACCGTTGTGAGTGCATCGCCGTGCTGACGGAATGCGCGCCGGTGATGACCACTGCAGGATCGGCGCTGATCGAGCCCTACGCCTGGGCAAAGCCGGAAGCGGAAGCGTTCGCCTCCACCGAGCCCGCACCGGCGCTGAGACCGCCACAAGCCTGACCTGAAGCTTTCGAGCGCGCGGCCTTGCGGCCGCCTTCAGAGATTCAAGTCAGGATAATATTCCCCATGAAACATGCTTCCCTGATCGCTTCGGCGATCCTGCTCGCGCCATCCGCGATGGCGCAAGCGACAGACCACACGATGCACATGCCGGCGCCGGCCCAGCCGCCCGCAGAGGATCATTCCAGCCACGGCCAGCAACCCGACGCGCCGAAGCCGGAAGACCACTCCACCATGGACCACTCGACCATGGATCATTCGACGATGGACCATTCCAAGATGGACCACGGTCAGATGGATCACGGCGAGGATAGCGGCCACAGGATGAGCAGCGCCTTCGGCGGCTATACGATGACACGCGACGCCTCGGGCACGAGCTGGCAGCCGGACGCCTCCCCGCATTCCATGCTGATGACCACGGCCGGCGACTGGACCCTGATGGGTCACGCCACGATCGATGGCGTCTATTCCTGGCAGGACGGCCCACGCGGCGATGAGCTTGGCTTCTTTGGCGGCATGGTCATGGGAACGGCGCAGCGCAGTCTTGAGACGGGCGGCCTGCTACAGCTGCGCGGCATGGTGAGCCCCGACCCGCTGATGGGCGATCGCGGCTATCCGCTGCTGCTGGCGGCCGGCGAAACAGCCGACGGCGTCCACACGCTCGTCGACCGGCAGCACCCGCACGACCTCTTCATGGAGCTGTCCGCGAGCTACTCGCATCCGCTATCGGATAAGGACAGCGTCTTCATTTATGCCGGCCTGCCCGGCGAGCCTGCGTTCGGACCGCCTGCCTTCATGCACCGCCCAGCAGCGATGGTGAGCCCCGAAGCACCGATCACGCACCACTGGCTGGACTCGACGCACATCACGTTTGGCGTCGTCACTGCGGGCTGGGTGCACGACAACTTCAAGATCGAAGCATCGCGCTTCCGCGGCCGCGAACCGGACCAGGATCGCTATGACATCGAAACCGGCGAACTCGATTCGACGGCTGTCCGCCTCTCGTGGAACCCCAACGAGAACTGGGCGCTTCAAGCCAGCTGGGCGGACGTGACAAGTCCGGAACAGCTCGAGCCGGATGTGGACGTGACAAAGTATTCGGCTAGCGCGCTCTACAGCGTCGCCCTCGACAATGGCGGCATGTTCGCCCTGACTGGCGCGTTCGCGCGCAAGGACAACAGCGAGGACGTGACGCTAGACGCCTGGCTGGGCGAGGCATCGTGGAAGCCGAACGCCGACTGGACGATCTTCTCGCGCGTCGAGGCGATCGAAACGGACGAGCTTGGTCTCTCCCACCACGGCCCGATCGAGAATGTGGCGCGCGCATCACTGGGCGTGTCGCGTGACTTCCGCGTGGCCGATCATGTGACGTTCGCGCTGGGCGCTTCGCTCACGCAGAACTGGACTGACGGCGCGCTGTCTGCGCTCTACGACGGCAACCCGATGGGCGGCATGGCGTTCGTGCGGCTCAAGTTCGAATAGGCCTGAACGTCTTCGGCGAGGCGACGCAAAGTCGCCTCGCCGATGGCTGCCTCAGCTGGGTGGCGCGGACATGAAGCTTTCGACCAATGATCCGCAGATCATGCGCCAGCCGTCCACGAGCACGAAGAAGATCAGCTTGAATGGCAGCGAGATCGTCACCGGCGGCAGCATCATCATGCCCATGGCCATGAGGATGGATGAGACGACAAGGTCGATCACCAGGAAGGGCAGGAAGACCATGAAGCCGATCTCAAAGGCACGCTTCAGCTCCGAGATCATGAAAGCCGGGGCAAGCACCTGGAACGGCGCGTCGGCTGGGGATTTCAAGTTTTCGATCTTCGCCATGTTGGCAAAGAGGGCGACGTCTTCCGGATTTGCGTGAAGCCCCATGAACTGCTGCACGGGACCAAGCGCGCGCGGGATCGCCTCTTCGAGCGTGATGGCCTCGGCCATGTAGGGCTGGATGCCCTGCTCGTAGGACCGCATGAAGGTCGGCGCCATCACGAAGGCCGTGAGAAACAGCGATAGCGAGATCACCACCGAGTTGGGCGGTGCGTTCTGCAGGCCGATGGCCGTGCGAAGGAGCGACAGCACGACGACAATGCGGACGAAGGAAGTCGTCATGACGAGAATGGACGGCGCCAGCGACAGAACCGTGATCGCCGCGATCATCTGGACGATGCCGGATGTCAGCCCCTGTCCCGTGCCGAGATCGACGGAGATGGTCTGCGGCAGCGCTTCCGGCGTGACAAACGCAGCGAAGGCGAGAAGCGGTGCAAGACGAAGGATGCGCCGGATCATGTTCCCGGCTCTTTGCTGGGCTCGGGGCTGGCATCGGGCGGCGTAGGCCTGAAATCTGGGAGCGCGTCGCGCGAGCCCAGCAGCGTGTCGCCCGTGGGCGCGAGGCAGATGAGGTGCTCACGATCGCCCCAGCGCACGACGGCAAGCTTGCGACGGAGATCGAGCGAGCGCCATTCGACGACGCGAAGATCGCTGGAGGCGACACCGGCCTTGATGCCGATACGCTGGCCGTACTTGCGCAGCAGCCACGTGCCGCCCAGCAGGATGCCGAGCACGAAGACCAGGGCGGCAACCGCCTTGAGAATCGACAGGAAGTCCATCTTGGACGCGCCAGTTGCGGCCATTCAGGCCGGTTTCTTGGTTAATCCATCGGAAATGCCGGTAAACGGAGGGTTAACGCGGCCAGGCCGTTTTTAAGACGGCCTTAAGCAAACCGGTCAAATCTGCCTAGCGATGGGCCGGTTGCCCCAGGCAGAAATCATGTCCGATACGAACCAGATGTCGGTCTTTTCGCTGATGAAAGCCCGCATGCAGATGCTGGGCGAGCGTCAGAAAGTGATCGCGCAGAACGTCGCCAACGTCTCGACGCCTGGCTACGTGCCCAGCGACATCAACCAGGACGGCTTCGCTGCGACCTTGCAGCGCATGGCCGGTCACAGCGGGGGAACCGGGCTTGCCCGCACCGCGATGACCGCAACCCAGGCCGGCCACATGGCGCCACCGCATGCGCCCAGTGCGCCGGGCCTTACGACAATGAAATCCCCTAGACTCCGAAACGACGCTCGACGGCAACGCCGTGGTGGTCGAGGAGCAGATGATGAAGATCGCCGAAACCCGAATGGATTTCGAGACCATGGTTGGCCTGTACCAGAAAAGTCTGGGCCTGCTGCGGCTGGCGTCGCGCTCACCGGGACGGTGAGACGGTGCTTCTAGGAGACACACATGTCATCCGATCTCATGTCCGCCATGGGCGCGGCCGCGACGGGCCTGCGCGCGCAGACCGTGCGGATCCGTATCTCGGCCGAGAACCTCGCAAACGCCGATACAACGGCCGTCACGCCGGGCGGCGATCCGTATCGCCGCAAGGCGCCGGTGTTCCGCACCTTCTTCGATCGCGAGATCGGCGCCGACACGGTGAAGGTCACGGGCGCACGCGAAGACAAGACGCCCTTCACGGAGAAGTATGACCCCTCCAATCCTGGCGCCGATGCGCGCGGCTATGTGAAGATGTCGAACGTCTCGGCGCTGATCGAGATGGCTGACCTGCGCGAGGCGCAGCGCGCCTATGAAGCCAACCTCAACGTGATCGAGGCAAGCCGCGCGATGATGCTCGGCGTCGTCTCTCTGCTGAAGGCTTGAGGGGAAGCTAGATGTCGGATTTGGGTCTTTCAGCGGTCAAGGCATATGGCGGCGTCGCACAGACGCTTGGCGGCGCGCTCGGTGGCAAGGAAGCTGGGGCGACGCAAGGTCCCGGCTTCGGCGACATCCTCAACACGGCCATCGGATCCGTGAGCAAGGCAGGCAACGCGGCAGAGACCGCCGTGACCAACGCCGCCATGGGCAAGGGCGATCTCGTCGACGTGGTAACGGCTGTGGCCGCCGCTGAAGCGACGATGGAAACCGTGATCTCCGTGCGCGACGAAGTGATCAAGGCCTACCAGGACATAATGCGTATGCCGATCTGACGTATCTCCTGCGGGAGAGCGTCAGCGCCAGAAGTTTTCAGTGAAAGTCGCGCGACTTCGGCATCACACGGACATTGCGCGGGTGGCGATGCATCCCCGGCTGGTTGGCGGCCGGTTCATTTCCCATGCTGCGCCGATACCGCGGATGCTTCACCTCATCGGCCCGGGTGAGCTCCGGCTCCAGCGGTGCATAATCCTCCGATAGCCGGTCGAGCTCTGCCGTGCGGTCGATCACGCTCGCGCCCATCAGGTGCGTCACGCCTTCCTTGCTCCGCTGCACCCTGCCCTCGACCAGCATCAGTCGCGCGCCCATCGTCTGCGCCCGGAGCTTCTCGAAATCCCGCGCCCAGATGAGCACGTTGGTGATGCCCGTCTCGTCCTCGAGCGTGACAAAGATCGCGTTGCCGGTTCCCGGCCTCTGCCGGACCAGCACGATGCCGGCGGTGCGCACGTGACTGCCATCGCGCATGGCCGTCGTCTCCGCACAGCTTAGAACGCCTTCGGCCTGGAACACTGGCCGCAGAAATCTGCATTGGATGCGACTTCAGCGACAACCGCGCCGTCTGGTAATCCGCCACCACATGCTCCCCGAGCGGCATTTCAGGAAGCTCGGGCTCGGGCTCCTCGCCAAGCTCTTTCGCCGCGGCAAAGGAGAATAGCGGGAGCAGATCATCGTCCGGCAACCGGCGCGCCTGCCAGAGCGCTTCACGGCGATCTTGCTTCAACGATCGGAAGGCATCGGCATCCGCGAGCTTGCGGAGCATCTGGGAAGAGACCCCGCCACGCTCCCGCATATCGGATATGCTGACATATCCTCCATCCCTGCGCTTCACGAGGTCGTTCGCTTCATCTTCCTTCACGCCATCAAGCTGGCGCATGCCAAGACGCACTGCAGGCGCCTGGCCTTCGACCACTTCGAGCGCGTTGTCGTAATGGCTGAAATTCACATCGACGGGCCTGATCTCGGCGCCGTGCTCCTGCGCGTCGCGAATGATCTGCGCAGGCGCATAGAAACCCATGGGTTGGGAATTGAGAAGAGCGGCTGCAAACGCTGCAGGATGATATTTCTTGATCCACGAAGAGACGTAGACGAGCTGTGCGAAAGCCGCCGCATGGCTTTCCGGAAAGCCGTAGGAACCGAAGCCTTTGATCTGATTGAAGCAACGCTGGGCGAACTCCTGCGTGTAGCCGCGTTCGACCATCTTGCTGACCATCCGTTCCTCGAACAGATGGATCGTGCCGACATTGCGGAATGTGGCCATCGCCCGGCGTAACTTGTTTGCTTCTTCAGGAGTGAACTCCGCAGCAACCATGGCGAGCTTCATCGCCTGTTCCTGAAAGAGGGGAACGCCGTAGGTCTCCTTCAGAATACCGTAGAGTTCGTTCTCTCCGCTGCGCGGGCGCGGGTAGTCGACTTTCTCTGTTCCTTCGCGGCGCCGGAGATAGGGATGAACCATGTTGCCCTGGATCGGCCCTGGCCGGACGATCGCGACTTCGATGACGAGGTCGTAGAATTTTCTCGGCTTGAGGCGCGGCAGCATGCTGATCTGGGCGCGGCTCTCCACCTGGAAGACACCGAGGGAGTCTCCCCTGCACAAAAGGTCGTAGACGGCGGGGTCTTCAAGCGGGACGTCCTGCAGGCCGTATTTCTGCCCGCCCGCCCCATGGATCAGGTCAAATGCCTTGCGGATGCAGGTGAGCATGCCAAGGGCGAGGATATCGACCTTCATCAAGCGCAGTTCGTCGATGTCATCCTTATCCCATTCGATGAAAGTGCGATCGTCCATGGCCGCATTGCCGATCGGGACGAGCTCGTCGAGCCGCTCGCGCGCCAGAACGAAGCCGCCGACGTGCTGGGACAGATGACGAGGAAACCCGAGAAGCCTGTGCGCGAATTCAAGCGCACGATTGAGCACCGGATTTTCCGGATCGAGCCCCGCTTGTTTCAGCTGCGCCTTCCTTGGCGCCTCGCCCCAGCTGCCCCAGACGAGGCCAGACAGCCGCCCGATCACGTCATCGGTCAAACCGAAAACCTTGCCGACTTCTCGCATGGCGCTGCGCGGCCGGTAGTGGATGACAGTTGCGGCGATGCCGGCGCGATGCCGTCCGTAACGATCGTAGATGTACTGGATTATCTCTTCGCGCCGCTCGTGTTCGAAATCCACATCCACATCCGGGGGCTCCTTGCGTTCCTCCGACATGAAGCGCGCGAAGAGCAGGTCGAAATTGGCAGGATCGACCGATGTGATGCCGAGTACATAGCAGACGGCGGAATTGGCGGCGGATCCCCGTCCCTGGCACAGGATACCCTTGTCGCGCGCGACACGGACAACATCGTAGAGCGTGAGGAAATATCGCGCATAACTATGCTTGCGATAGAAGGCGAGTTCCTCGAGCAGCTGCTTCTCGACCTTCTCGGGTATCCCGTCGGGATACTTCATGCGCGCGTGAAACCAGGTGCGGTCCTCGAGATAATCCTGGTCATTCCAACCGGGAGGAACGGGCTCGTCAGGGTATTGATATTGGAGCTGTCCAAGATCGAATTCGACGCGCCCCAGAAGGTTGAGTGTTTCCGCGACCGCCTCTGGCGCACAGCGGAAAAGGCGCGCCATTTCCATCCCGGGCTTCAGATGGCGCTCAGCATTTGCTTCGAGAAGACGACCGGCTTCCGTGATTTTCACGCCTTCGCGGATGCAAACCATGACATCCTGCAGATCGCGCTGTTCGGGTGAATAATAGAAAGCGTCATTGACGCCTAGCAAAGGAATACCCGCGTTCGATGCGACACGTCTCAGTGCATTCAATCGCCGCAGATCACGCCCTTCACGATGCATTGTTGCAGCGAGCCAGACAGCTCCCGGCCGCTGATCCGCAAGACTCTTGAGGACGCCGGACAATGGATCAAGCTTCTGATCAGGCATGACGATCAACAAGAGGTCGTCTGCATGGAGCATGAGGTCATTTAGCGTGAGACGGCACTCGCCCTTCTCCGCGCGCTTCTTGCCAGGCGCTGGCCTAAGATTCCCGGTCGATAGCAGCCGACAGAGATTGCCCCAGCCATTCTTGTTTTCTGGATAGGCGACGATGTCGGGCGCGCCATCCGAGAAAACGAGACGAGCCCCCACAGCAAGGTGGAAATCCTTGGCCATCGCCTTTAACGTTTGAGCGTCGGGTAGCTTGCCGATGTCGGGATGTTCCTCCCAGGAGTATTCTCCTGGCGAGCCTCCCTCCCTCACTTTTTTCGGAGCAGGATAGCCCTCCTCACGGATGTGATTGAGGGCAGCCCACGCCCGTACGACACCTGCCACTGTATTGCGATCAGCAATACCAAGACCCCTGTGCCCGAGCAGCAGCGCAGACAGCACCATATCCTGAGCAGTCGAAGCGCCACGCAGGAACGAGAAGTTGGTTGCGGCGACGAGTTCGGCATACGCTGGCGGAGAACCCGCAGAAACTTTCTCGCGTGCGGGAAAATGGATGACGTTGCCGGACTCGCTCATGCATACGCCCCGTGCATGAACCAGCCGGGCGGCGTCGCATTCGGGTCGTAGCCGCCGGCGCGGAAGAGCCAGAAGCGGCGGCCTTCGGGGTCTTCGATGCGGTAGTAGTCGCGGGTTGGTTCGTCCGCTTTTGCGCGCCACCATTCGGGGGAGATGCGTTCGGGGCCTTCGGCGCGGGCGACGTGGTATTCGCGGCGGCGCCAACTGAAGCGCAGGGGTGGGCCGTCGGGGACTTCGGCCATCACGATATCGATCGGTTGGGGCGGATCGAACATCTGCAGGGGACGCAGGGGCGGTTCTTCGATCTCTGGCGCGGGCCAGACTGTTGAGGTGAGCGGATTGAAGATGGCGGGGACGGCGTGCGCGGCGCGATCGGGATTGTGTGTGTCTTCGGGAAGGAAACGAAGCACGCGGGTTTCACCGAAGCGTGCTGAAAGACGATCGGCGAGGTTGGCGATTTCGTCGGCTTCGACAGCATGGCCGTCGAGTCCGGGCTGGAGGGCGTCGAGCGCATCGGCGAGGGGAATGGAGAGCCGGATCAGGTCGAAGCCGAAGCCCGGGTCGATCGGATCAGCGAGCGCATCGAGCTTTTCACGGAAGAGACGGAGCAGAACCCTTGCATCGCGCATGGGACGGCCGGTCTCGATCGTGACACGGCGTACGGCGCCGTCGGCGCGGAAAAAGCTGGCCTCGAACATGCGCCCGCCCTCGCGGCGCTCGCCGAGACGGGCGCTGGCTTCATGACCCAGCTCCAGAAGCGTTGCCTCGACATCTTCGGTGCGGCCGATGGGCTCGGGGAAGCGGCGTTCGACCCAGAGCATCGGAATGACGCGGCGCGGTTTCAGCGGAGCCTCTTCCAGACCCTGGATACGACGAAGATGAAGCGTCATCGCCTCTCCGAAGCGGGAGGCGAAAATCATGCTCGGACGGTCGGCGAGCGCAGCGATCGTCTTGAGGCCAGCGCGGGAGATCGCGATCCGGTCTTTTTCGTCGAGCTCCAGCGCGGCGATGGGAAGCGGCCGAACGGCGGCGGCTTCCTCGCCCGCCGGCACGATAGCGATGCGACCGAACCGGGCGAGAACCCGCGCAGTGAGTGGGGCGGAGGCGATCACGGAGCGAACATGAAAGCCGGCGCGCTTCAGGCGCTGGGAGAAGATGCGACGCAGCTCTGCTTCCCCGCCGAAGATGTGATCGCAGCCCGTGATGTCGAGGATGAGGCCGTCCGTTCCGTCCATCGCGACCACGGGGGTGAAACGATCGCAATCCTCGGCGATGCGATCCAGCAAGGCGGTGTTGGCGTGATGGTCCATTTCCTCGACCCAGAGATCGGGGATGCGCGCCATCGAATCCGCCAGCGTCATGCCAGCGGCAAGCCCTGCACGTTTTGCTTCAGGACTGATGGCCACGAGACGCTGGGCGCCCTTGACCTTCTCGGTGATGACGAGCGGGAGTTTAGACGGCTCGCTGGGATCCCGCGCCCGCATGAGACGATCGGCCGGCAGGTACGGAAACCACGCGGCGAGGTATCGTTTCGATGTCCTTGAAGAGACGAAGGTCACGGTTCCATTCCACAGTCCAGTTGCGGCGCGAGGCCCCTACCCTGTCGCGCAGGAGTTCGATCTCGAAAGCAGGATGGCCGGGGGCTGCCGCATCGAGCACTACAGAGAGGGCGGCGCGAATGCTCCATCGGGTCGTAGCTGCGCTGGCCGTCGGCGCTCCTCCTGCGCGCACCATGAAGACGGGCACGTTCGAGCGGGCGGCGGCGAGCGCAAGGCGCCGCGAAGCTGTGAGATCGAGCATTTTCGGGTTGCCCCATGGTTCGATCATCAGCGCGCCCAGCGGCGGACATCGCGCCGCCTCCTCGCCTGCCCGCAACACAGATGGTCCGTCGCGCGCCTTCACGAGAATGAGGCGATCGGGGGAAAGACCGAGTTCGGCGATACCGGGCGCGTAGATCTCGCCCAGCTCCACGCCGACGAAGTCCTGACGCACCCAGACGACGGGCTTGTTTCCCGAGGCGCGCACGGCGAGCGCAATGGCGAAACCGGCGGCGGAAGCCCCATCCATCACGCTGGCCCCGAAAATCTCGTGCAGGGCGCCCCGCGCGAGACCGCCGCCGACGGCCTCATCGATCGTTTGCGACCCTGTCGAGAAGCGTTCCGAAGCAACAGGAGACGAGCCCCGCTCGATGTGGGCGACCTCCCGTCTCAGCGCTTCAAGATCGGTCGTCGCCACGGTCTTCAGCTCCGTTAGTTCTTGTTTTGTTCTATACCATCCTCGAAGGCAAAAAGAGTCAATCGCGAGTCGAAAAGATTCAGCTGGAGGCCCGGATTACTTCAAGAAACATGGCCCCGTAGCGATCAAGCTTGGCCTTGCCGATGCCTGTGACACCGGACATCGCCTCAAGCGTCTGAGGGCGTTCGGTCGCAAGCGCTCGCAACGTCGTGTCGTGGAAGACCAGGTAGGGCGGGATGCCCTGCGCCTTCGCGATAGCCGCCCTCGCAACCCGGAGCTGCTGGAACAGATCATGCGCCTCGGCCTGCATGCCTGCAGCTTTCGCGCCGCGGGCATCCTTCTTGGTGCGTCTGGGCTGATCACGGCGAAACATGACTTTTTGATCGCCGCGCAGGACAGGTCTCGCCTCTTCCGAAAGCTTCAGCGCTCCATGCGCCTCCTGGTCGGCGTAGATGAGGCCCGCGGCGGCGAGCTGGCGGAAGACGGATTGCCAGGTCTTTGCGTCGATTTCCTTGCCGACGCCAAAGACCGCGAGATTGTCGTGGCCGAGGCGTTCGGCGCGTTCATTGCCCTTGCCGGTCAGCACATCGATGACATGGCCGGCGCCGAAGCGCTGGCCTGTGCGATAGATCGCGGACATCGCCTTGATGGCGGCGGCGGAGCCATCCCATGTCTCGACCGGCGAGAGGCAGGTATCGCAATTGCCGCAATTGCCGGGATGCGCCTCCCCGAAATGGGCAAGAATGGCCCTGCGGCGGCAGCCCGTGGTCTCGCAGATGCCGAGCAGCGAATTGAGCTTGGCCTGTTCAACGCGCTTGATCTCGTCGGGAGCGCCGCCATCGGAGATCATTTTCCGGCGCATGGCGACGTCGGCCATGCCATAGCACATCCAGGCGTCGGATGGCTGACCATCGCGGCCAGCGCGGCCGGTTTCCTGATAATAGGCTTCAACCGACGACGGCATGTCGAGGTGGGCGACATATCGCACATCCGGCTTGTCGATGCCCATGCCGAAAGCGACGGTCGCGACAAGGCACAGGCTCTCTTCGTTCAGGAACGCGTCCTGGTTGCGCGAACGGACACGCGCCTCCATGCCGGCATGATAGGGCAGCGCGGGAATGCCCTGCTCCACCAACCATTCGGCCGTCTGCTCCACCTTCTTGCGCGAGAGGCAGTAGACGATGCCGCTTGAACCTTCGTGCTTTTTTAGGAAGTCGCGGAGCTGTTCCCGCGGCTTGTCGCGCTGGACGATCGCATAGGTGATGTTGGGCCTGTCGAACGAGGTGACGAAGACCTTCGCCTCGCGAAGAGCGAGGCGTTCGATGATATCGGCGCGCGTTGTGGGGTCAGCCGTGGCGGTGAGCGCGATGCGCGGCACGCCGGCGAAGTTGGCGGCGATAGCGGAGAGCTCACGATACTCCGGCCGGAAGTCGTGACCCCACTGGCTGACGCAGTGCGCCTCGTCAATGGCGAACAGGCAGATTGTCACGTCCTGCAGCAGCGACTGGAAACCAGGCGTGGTGAGCCGTTCGGGGGCCACGTAGAGCAGTTTCAGCTCTCCGGACAGAAGCTGGCGGCGAACCTCGCGCGCCTCCTCCGGCGTCAGCGAGGAGTTGAGCGCCGCAGCCGCAACGCCGAACTGGCGCAGTGCCTCCACCTGGTCGCGCATCAGGGCGATCAGGGGCGAGATGACAATCGCGACACCTTGACGGGACAGCGCCGGGACCTGGTAGCAGATCGATTTTCCGGCGCCGGTGGGAAATAGTACGACGGCATCGCCGCCTGCCGTTACGTGACAGACGACGTCTTCCTGCAGCCCGCGGAAGCCCGCATGGCCAAAGACGTCACGCAGGATACTGAGCGGTTCCCCGTTGCTGAGTGGCACGAGACTGTCCTGATTGATTCGCCAACCTAGATAGTCTGGCGACGCGTCATGCGACAGGCGCGTTACTGTCCTGTCTGTGAATTGACGGGTTCGGGACAGGTTCCTAGCGTCGCAGCAAATGAACCATCAGCGTCTTGAGGGAGACGGACACATGAAGATCCAGTTGTTTGCCACTGCCGCCGTCGTGGCCATGGGCCTTGCCGCCTGCGGCGAGTCCAAGCCGGCCGAGACGCCTGTCGCTGAAGCGCCGGCGCCTGCTCCAGTCGCCGAAGCCCCGGCTCCTGCGCCCGCTCCGTCTATCGGCGAGACGCCGGCAGACCCGGCCGCCTTCATGAAGGCGCGGCACGAGAAGTACGAAGACCTCGGCAAGAACTTCAAGGTGCTGCTGGATGCGACCAAGGTCGATGCGCCCGACATGGCGAAGGTGACCGCGGCGGCCGCCAAGGTGAAGGAATACGCCGACCAGATGGGCGCCTGGTTCCCGCCCGGCACCGGCCCGGAAGTCACCGGCGTTCACACGCACGCCAAGCCTGGCGTGTGGACTGACCGCGCGACGTTCGACACGAAGCTGACCGCGCTGCAGACCGAGGCGGCAAAGCTCGCCGCCGTCACGGACGCTGCGGGCTTCAAGGCGCAGTTCGGCGCGACGGGCGGCACTTGCAAGAGCTGCCACGAGCTGTTCCGCGAGGAAGACAAGGACCACAAATAGGTGACGGACGAAGCCGCCGCCTCGCCGGCGCCAACACCGAAGCAAAAGGTGTGGGATGCGCCGGTGCGGCTCGTCCACTGGCTGTTTGTCTTTCTCGTCGCCTTCTCGTGGTGGACGGCCGAGGAAGGCGAGATGCAGTGGCACTTCTGGTCTGGCCTCACGATCGTGGGGCTGCTGGTGTTCCGCATCTACTGGGGTTTCGCCGGGCCCGAGACGGCGCGCTTTGCGCGTTTCATCAAAGGGCCCGGCCATATCATCGGCTATGCCGGCAAGCTGTTCCGTAAGGATTATCGCGCGAGCTTCGGACATAACCCGCTCGGCGCGCTGAGCGTGGTCGCGATCCTGCTGGCGCTGGCTGCACAGGTGGCGCTCGGGCTGTTCGCGACAGATACCGATGGGCTCGAGTCAGGGCCGCTGTCCCGCTATGTCAGCTACGAGTTGTCCCGGGCGGCGGCTGATCTCCACGAGGATGCGTTCGACATCCTGCTCTGGCTGATCGTGCTGCACGTCGCGGCCATTGTGTTCTACCTGATCGTGAAGCGCACCAACCTGATCGGACCGATGATCACGGGCAACCGCAGGAGCGGTGATGGCGAGGGCCCGGCATCCGGCATTGCGCCGGTTCCGCTCTGGCGTTTCGTGCTGGGCGTTGCAATCTCGGTCGCCGCGGTCTGGCTGATCGCACGCTGATTATTTCGTGCCGTACATCCGGTCGCCGGCATCGCCGAGGCCCGGCACGATATAGCCCTTCTCGTTGAGATGGCTGTCGACCGCCGCGGTGAAGACGGGCACGTCGGGATGGGCCGTGGTGAACTTGGCGATGCCTTCGGGCGCAGCGAGCAGGCAGAGGAAGCGCAAGCGGTTCGCGCCACGGCGCTTCAGCCGGTCGATGGCCGCAATGGCGGAGTTGCCGGTCGCCAACATCGGATCGACCACGATGATCAGCCGGTTCTCCAGCTCGCCAGGGGCCTTGAAGTAGTATTCGATGGGCTCGAGCGTGTCATGATCGCGATACATGCCGATATGGGCGACACGCGCGGCGGGAACGAGGTCGAGCATCCCATCCAGGAGGCCGTTTCCGGCGCGCAGGATGGACGCGAAGACCAGTTTCTTGCCTTTCACGGTCGGGGCATCCATCGGGCCCATCGGCGTCTCGATGGCCGTTGTCTCCAGCTCGATGTCGCGAGTGACCTCGTAGCAGAGGAGATGCGAGATTTCGCGCAGCAGGGTGCGGAAGGCGCTGGTGGGGGTCGTCCTGTCCCGCATCAATGTCAGCTTGTGCTGGATCAACGGATGGTCGACGACGGTGACGCCCTTCATGGCATATCCCTGCGTGGCTCTGGGCAGTCTCTAGCATGCGATCACGCCGGATTGCAGCTCCGGCGCTTTCCCGACCGCCTTGGCCGTTATATACGGCTGGCGATAACGGGAGGCATTGGTGCGCGCTGCATTCGTTCTGGGACTGGCCATGGCCCTCACCGCGCCGGCCCTTGCACAGCAGGGCGAGATGCCCGCGAAGCCGGCCGCATCGTGCGCTGCGATGGACGCCAGCCTGCCCGCGCCGTTGGCCGACTGGAATGGCAAGGCCGCGATCTCGACCGCCCCTAGCGCCGAGCATCTGATGCACGTGCCGCTGTCGCTCGGCAAAGGCTATGAAGCCAACCTGCTGAACACGGCCAAGGTCGCGATGCCGGTGCAACCCGAGAAGCCCGGCGGGTCGGTGGCGTTTGCAGGCCTCTTCTCGTTCACAGTTCCGGAAGCGGGCAATTACTCTGTTGCCTTGGGCACGGCGGCGTGGATCGATGTGCTTGAGGACGGCAAGGCGGTGACGCCGATAAGCTTTGGTCATGGGCCGGAATGTACATCCATTCGCAAGATCGTGGTCTTCCCGCTGAAGGCCGGCATCCACACGCTGCAGGTCTCGGCCAATGCGGACGCGAAGCTGAAGCTCATGGTGGCGAAAAAGCCCTGAGCCCTGTTCCACGCAATCGGGGACTGATCGCGGCGGTGCTTGGCGGAGCGGCGCTGGCGGGGCTCATTGCCTGCGCGAGTTCGGCTGCGCATTCGCCTGAGGCATGGCCGGCGGCGAACCTGCAGGCGCCTTTTCCCGCGAACAATCCGCCGACGCCGATCAAGGTCGAGTTGGGGCGGCGGCTGTTCTATGACGGGGACCTTTCGTGGGACGGCACGATGAGCTGCGCGACCTGCCATGAGCAGAAGCGCGGTTTCACTGATCCCAACAAGACGCGACCCGGTTTCGATGGACAACCGGGCGAGCGGAACATCCAGACGCTGGCCAATGTCGGCTGGTTCGGATCGCTGACCTGGGGCGGGCCGCAGGTCGACACGCTGGAGCACCAGGCGCTGATCCCGATCGAAGGGCTCGTGCCCGTCGAAATGGGATTTGCGGGACGGCCCGAGGGCGCGCTGCCGCAGAGGCTGGAGGACCAGGCCTGCTATCCGCAGCTCTTCCGGGCGGCGTTTCCCGAGCGCAAGGGCGAGATCTCTATGGACACCATCGTGATGGCGCTGTCGGCGTTCCAGCGCTCGCTGGTGTCGCTCGATGCGCCTTACGACCGGTATCGCCGGGGCGACGCCTCGGCCATTTCCGATCAGGCGAAGCGCGGCGAAGGCCTGTTCCACGACAAGCAGTGTGCGAGCTGCCATGCGGGCGTGCACTTCACTGATACTGCGCTGCCGGATCGTAAGCCAGCGGAGTCCTTCCATATGCTGGCGATGCCGGCGGCGGGCAAAGACATGGGGCTGCAGCGCATCACGCAGAAGAGCGAGGACGCCGGAAAATTCCGGACGCCGGGACTGCGGAACGTCGTGCTGTCCGCGCCCTACATGCATGATGGCGAGATCGCCACACTGGCCGGTGCGATCCGGCATCATTACGGCTTTGCGGGCCAGACGGACGAACGGCTGAAGATTGCGCTGAATGACGCAGAGATTGCCGATCTTGTCGCTTTCCTCGGCACACTGACGGACGAGAGTTTCGTGAAGAACCCGGCGTTTGCGTTGCCGAAGCCGGGGTGTCCCCTGGCGGCGGATGCTGCATTGACAGCCGAAGAAGAGAACAACCGGCTTCAGCACAACAGCCCGCCGGGACCCTAGGCGGTCTTCAGTTCGGCAAGGCCGAGTTCGGCGATCGTGGCTTTCCGCATCTCGAATTTCTGGATCTTGCCCGTCACCGTCATCGGGAAGCTGTCGACGAACTTGACGTAGCGCGGGATCTTGTAATGGGCGATCTGGCCCTTGCAGAACCCGGCGATCTCTTCGAGCGATGATGTCTCGCCGCCGCGCAGCTTAACCCACGCGCAGATCTCCTCGCCGTATTTCTGATCAGGCACGCCGATCACCTGCACATCCTCGATCTTGGGGTGACGAAAGAGATATTCCTCGATCTCGCGCGGATAGACGTTCTCGCCGCCGCGGATGATCATGTCCTTGATGCGGCCGACGATGTTGCAATATCCCTCATCATCGATGGTTGCGAGATCGCCCGTGTGCATCCAGCCTTCGTCGTCGACGGCCTCGGCTGTTTTTTCCGGATCGTTCCAGTAGCCGATCATCACGGAATAGCCGCGCGTGCAGAGCTCGCCGGGTTCGCCACGGGGTACGACGTTTCCGTCGGCTCCGATGACCTTCACTTCGAGATGCGGCTGGATGCGCCCGACCGTGGAGACGCGGCGGTCGAGCGGATCGTCCTTTGCCGTCTGGAAGGAGACGGGCGAGGTTTCGGTCATGCCATAGGCGATGCCGACTTCGCGCATGTGCATGCGGTCATTGACCTTGCGCATGACCTCGATCGGGCAAGGCGAGCCTGCCATGAGGCCGGTGCGGAGCGAGCGGAGATCGAACTTGTCAAAATCGGGATGTTCGAGTTCGGCGATGAACATGGTGGGGACGCCGTGAAGCGCCGTGCACTTCTCGGTCTGCACGGTCTTCAGGACGGCGAGCGGTTCGTAGCCCTCGGAGGCGTAGACCATCGTGCCGCCATGAACGGTGCAGGCGAGATTGCCCATCACCATGCCGAAGCAGTGATAAAGCGGCACCGGAATCAGCAGCCGATCGCCTTCGCTGAGGCCCATGCCGAGACCGACGAAGTAGGCGTTGTTGAGAATGTTGCGGTGGGAGAGGGTCGCGCCCTTGGGCAGGCCTGTGGTGCCCGAGGTGAACTGGATGTTGATCGGCTGGTTGCGATCGAGCGTCTGGTTGATCTCTTCGATCTCGAGCGCCTGCTTGCCGGTGGCTTGTTCGGCAATGTCCGTGAAGGCGAGCCAGCCGGGGCCGGGCGCGCCGCCGATCTGGGCGACGATGCGGAGGTCGGGCAGGCGTTTCGATTTCAGCTCGCGGGGTTTCGAGGTCGCGATCTCGGGCGCGAGTTCATTGATCATGCCGACATAGTCGGAGGTCTTGAATTTTTCCGCGCAGACCAGCGCTTTCACGCCGACCTTGTTGAGCGTGTATTCAACTTCGGAGAGACGGTAGGCCGGGTTGATGTTGACCTGGATCATGCCGACCCTGGCGGTGGCGAACTGGACGAGCGTCCACTCCGCGCAGTTGGGCGCCCAGACGCCGACGCGGTCGCCAGGCTTCAGGCCGAGGGCAAGAAAGCCGGCGGCGATGCGGTCGACGTGGAAGGCGAACTGTTCCCAGGTCCAGCGGATGTCCTGGTGGACGGAGACAAGCGCCTCCTGCTTGGGCCATTTTCTCGCAGCGCGGAGCAGCGCTCCGCCGATCGTGTGTTCGAGCAGGGCGGGCTCGGTGGCGCCGCGAACGAGGCTGGGCTGGCTCATTGTTATCTCCCTGGAACGGAAGCTAGCAATCCGGGCGCGATGAGGCCAGCACATGCGGCGGGGTCTTCGCCAGCCTGCTGTTCTGATGAAATCGATGGCGCGCGAGGTCCCGAATGTTGGGGTGACGGACGTTCGCGCACAAGCGTGCGATAACATGATCTCCCCCGCGAGGGATGAACCGGGACGCCAATGATCGTTGAATGGCGCTGCGTCGAACCTGACACTCTGCTTCCGCCAATTTTCTGGCTGGAATTGAACGACGCTTTCCCGCGCATTCGTTGGTTAGCGCACTTAGTCTGATAGGCAATGCCCGGATTTGCCTCAGAAAGTTGTCGCCCGTGCTTGGCGTGATCTGGCGCTTTCGTGTGCGACATCCTATCTATCGCTCGACGGTTCCAGCCGGCCTCGCCATGGAGAACCAGATGCAGACGTCCTTCCACGTGCACAGCGTCACGTGTGGTTGTTCCCCCGAGATGCGTTCGACTGGCGAAACCGACACGCGGCCGCGTGTGGTGATCGTCGGCGCGGGATTTGGCGGGCTGTCGGCCGCGAAAGCGCTGAAGCATGCCGATGTGCGTGTGACGCTGGTGGACCGGCGCAATCATCACCTCTTCCAGCCCCTGCTCTACCAGGTGGCGACGGCGGGCCTCTCGCCCGGGCAGATCGCGACGCCGATCCGCACCGTGCTGCGCGACCAGAAGAATGCAGAAGTGCTGCTCGGCACGGTGACCGGCGTCGACAAGGCGAAGCGTTGCGTGATGATGGGCGAACACGCGATCAATTTCGACTATCTCGTGATCGCGACGGGCGCGCGGCATTCCTATTTCGGGCGCGACGAGTGGGAGCAGTTTGCGCCAGGGCTGAAGTCACTCGAGGATGCGACCGAGCTGCGCAAGCGCATCCTGCTGGCGTTCGAGCGAGCGGAGCTGGAAGAGGACGCGGTGGCGCGCAAGCGGCTGCTGACCTTCGTGGTGATCGGGGCTGGACCTACGGGCGTCGAGATGGCGGGGTCGATTGCGGAACTGGCGCATCGCGCGCTGGCGAGCGACTTCCGCGCGATCGATCCGCATTCTGCGCGCATCCTGCTGGTCGAGGCGGGCCCGCGCGTGCTGGCGAACTTCCCTGAAGACCTGTCGGCCTACACGGCGAAGCAGCTGAAGAAGCTGGGCGTCGAGCTGATGATGAACACCAAGGTGGTGGGCGTCGATGAGCAGGGCGTGATGCTGCGGGCGGCAGGTGATGCAGAGGCGTTGCCGTCGGCCTGCGTGATCTGGGCGGCGGGCGTTGCGGCCTCGCCGGTTGCAAAATGGCTGGGCGTCGAGGGCGATCGCGCGGGACGCGTTGCCGTGAGCGACGATCTCACGATCGCCGGACATCCGGAGATTTTCGTGCTGGGCGATTGCGCGCTGGCGAAGGATGCGAAGGGCAAGCCCTTGCCCGGCCTCGCGCCTGTCGCGAAGCAGCAGGGCGAGTATGTCGGCAAGCTTCTGAAGACGCTGCGCCGGAAGCCGGGATCGAAGCGGTTCGCCTTCGCCTACAAGGACTATGGCGCGCTGGCGACCGTGGGCCGGAAAGTGGCGATCGCGGATTTCGGAGCGATCAAGCTGCGCGGCTTCATCGGCTGGCTGACCTGGTGTCTTGCGCACATCTACTTCCTGATCGGCTTCAGGAACCGCTTCTCGGTCGCGCTCGACTGGACTTGGAGCTATCTCACCTTCCAGCGCGGCGCACGGCTGATCACCGGACCGGTAGACGAGGCCAGGAAGCCTGCACGGCTGGATGGTGAAGCAGCGAAACGCAGGGCGGCCTAGACGGGCGCCCGGAGATTGGGCAGCCGGCGCCATGACCTTGCGTTGCTATGGCGGCGGGGACCGGTTTGTGGAACGCTCCGGCTCATGTCGATCAAGGCCAGCATCTATCACCTGACGCACTACAAGTACGACCGGCCGGTGGTGCTGGGGCCACAGATCATACGGTTGCGGCCTGCCCCGCATTCGCGGACGCGGGTGATCTCTCACTCTCTCAAGGTTAGCCCCGAAAAGCATTTCGTGAACCACCAGCAGGACCTGTATGGTAACTGGCTGGCGCGGTATGTGTTTCCCGAGCCGGTACGCGAACTGAAGATCGAGGTCGATCTCGTTGCGGACATGACGGTCTACAATCCGTTCGACTTCTTTGTTGAGGAAAGCGCGGAGAACTATCCGTTCGATTATCCGCCGGAGATTGCGGACGATCTCGAAATCTATCTGAAGCCGGAGCCGCTTGGACCGCTGCTGAAGACATTCCTGGCGACCGTGTCGCGCGAGAAGACCCGCACGGTGGACTTCGTCGTGAACCTCAATGCGCGGGTGAGCCGCGAGACGAAATACCTGATCCGCATGGAGCCCGGCGTGCAGACGCCGGAGGAGACGCTGGGCAAGGCATCCGGCTCGTGCCGGGATTCGAGCTGGCTGCTGGTCAATGTGTTGCGGCATCTCGGGCTCGCGGCGCGGTTCGTGTCGGGCTACCTGATCCAGCTGAAGCCGGACCTGATCGCGCTCGACGGGCCGGTGGGGACGAGCGTCGACTTCACCGATCTGCATGCGTGGTGCGAGGTCTATCTGCCAGGAGCAGGATGGATCGGGCTTGATCCGACATCGGGACTGCTGACGGGCGAGAGCCACATTCCACTCTCGGCGACGCCGCACCATGCCAATGCCGCTCCGATCTCGGGCGGGCTGACGGGCAATCCGCAGGTCGAATTCAAGTTCGACATGAAGGTGACGCGCGTGGCGGAGCATCCGCGCATCACCAAGCCGTTCTCCGACGAGAGCTGGGCGGCGCTGGATGCGCTTGGCGAGAAGGTGGATCAAGCGCTCAAGGAAGGCGATGTGCACCTGACCATGGGCGGGGAGCCGACGTTTGTTTCCATCGACGATTTCGAGGCGGACGAGTGGAACACGGGCGCGGACGGACCGACCAAGCGAAAGCTGGCGGACAAACTGATCCAGCGGCTGCGCGACCGCTTCGCTCCGGGCGGCTTTCTGCATTACGGCCAAGGGAAATGGTATCCCGGAGAAACGCTGCCGCGGTGGACATTCTCGCTCTACTGGCGGCGCGACGGGAAACCGATCTGGCATGATCCGGCGCTGGTCGCCGGCGAGAATGGCGCCGGCGAAGCAACGAAAGTTCAGGCCGAGCAATTGCTGCAGGCGATGGCCGAGGAGCTCGGCGTCGGCGCCGAGATGGTGATCCCCGCCTACGAGGATCCGGCGAACTGGATCCTGAAGGAAGGCAATCTTCCGGAGAATGTAACGCCGGAAAACTCCAAGCTGAAGGATGCTGAGGAACGCATGCGGATCGCGCGGGTGTTCGGGCACGGGCTGACCGAGCCGACCGGATACGTGCTGCCGATCCAGCGCTGGCAGGCGAAGGCGCAGGCGAGGGAGAAGGTCGGCAAGGGTTCACCGAAGGTGTCCGAGGCGACGCCGGGACGTGTCGCAACGCCTGGGCGATGGAAGTCGGAGAAATGGAAGCTGCGGCGTGGGCACATGTTCCTTGCGCCTGGGGACAGCCCGGTCGGATATCGCCTGCCGCTGGAATCGCTGCCGTGGATTGCGCCTTCGCTCTATCCGCATGTAATCCCGGCTGATCCTGCCGAGGAGCGTGGACCGCTGCCGGACTTTGCGCCGCCAGTACCTGGCTCTTCAGGGCAGGCGCGGGCGCGCTTCACGGCGGCCGAGAGCGGTCAGCAGCAACAGAACGCACAGACCTTCCTGGAGGTCGACGGCTTCGTACGCACAGCGATGTCAGTAGAGGTGCGCAACGGGCGTTTGTGCGTGTTTATGCCGCCGGTGGAGCGGATCGAGGATTATCTCGAACTGGTCGCGGCGGCCGAGGCTGCGGCGAAGGCGTTGGATATTCCAGTGCACATCGAGGGCTACGCGCCGCCGCATGATCCGCGGATGAATGTGATGCGGGTGACGCCGGACCCGGGAGTGATCGAGGTCAACGTGCATCCGTCGACGAGCTGGCGCGAGTGCGTGGAGATCACGCAGACGCTATATGATGAGGCGCGGCAGTGCCGGCTGGGCTGCGACAAGTTCATGATCGACGGGCGGCATACGGGGACGGGCGGCGGAAATCACGTCGTGGTCGGTGGGGCGACGCCGATGGATTCGCCGTTCCTGCGGCGGCCCGACGTGCTGAAAAGCCTGCTGTTGCTGTGGCAGAAGCGGCCGAGCCTGTCCTACCTGTTCTCCGGTATGTTCATCGGGCCGACGAGTCAGGCGCCTCGGATCGACGAGGCGCGGCATGAACTCGTTGTATGAGCTCGAGATCGCACTGTCGCAGATCACACCGCCGGGACAGGGACAGCAGACGCCGCCCTGGCTGGTGGACAGGCTGCTGCGTAACCTGCTGATCGATGTTTCCGGCAACACGCATCGCACGGAGATCTGCATCGACAAGCTGTTCTCGCCGGATGGACCGACGGGACGTCTGGGTCTTGTTGAGTTCCGCGGGTTCGAGATGCCACCGGATGCGCGGATGAGCCTCGCGCAACAGGTGCTGGTGCGGGCGATCATCGCGCGAATGTGGAAGTCGCCGATCAATGGGCATCTGGTGCGGTGGGGAACGACGCTGCACGACCGGTTCATGCTGCCGCACTTCGTGTGGGAGGATTTCCTCGACGTGCTGCGCGACTTGAAGGACCACGGCTTCGACCTGCGACCGGAATGGTATGAGGCGCAGCTGGAGTTCCGCTTCCCGTTCTGTGGCGAGATCGAGGTCGAGGGCGTCGAACTGGAAGTGCGGCAAGCCCTGGAGCCATGGCATGTGCTTGGCGAGACCGGCGCCATCGGCGGGACGGTGCGCTATGCTGACTCATCCGCCGAACGGATGCAGGTGAAACTGACGGCGGGCGATCCGGAACGCTATCGTGTGGCATGCAACAAACGACCCGTGCCCCTGGCGCAGGTCGGCAATGGCGAAGCGGTGGCAGGCGTGCGGTTCAAGGCCTGGAAGCCGCCATCCTCCCTCCATCCGGTGTTGCCGGTGAATGCGCCCCTGATCTTCGATATTTTCGATACATGGACGGATCGCGCCATCGGCGGCTGCGTTTATTATGTGGCGCATCCGGGCGGGCGCAATTACGAGACCTTCCCGGTCAATGGAAACGAGGCGGAGGCGCGCCGCCTTGCCAGGTTCGAAGGGCATGGACATTCGCCGGGGATGTACGAACTTGGGGCCGAGTCGCCGCATCCTGAGTTTCCTCTGACGCTCGACCTGAGGCGCCCGCCGGGAGTCTGATCGCCATCGTGTCGGCCAAGAGCCAACCTCAAGCGGACATCGCCGCCCGGCTGCTGGCCGGATACCGGCCCCTGCCCGGCGTTTCGGATGAGCTTGTCGATGCTCAGGGCAAGGTGCGCCCGGTGTGGCGTGCGCTGATCGACTACATAGCGCGCATGAAGCCCGACGAGCTGGCGGGCCGCGTCGAACAGGGCGACCAGTACCTGCGCGATGCGGGTGTGTTCTTCCGCCAGTATGGCGAGGAACAGACCGAGCGCGACTGGCCGCTGAGCCACATCCCCGTGGTGATCCACGAGAGCGAGTGGAATGCGATTTCCGAGGGCTTGATCCAGCGGGCCGACCTACTGGAGCGCATCGTCGCTGATCTTTATGGCGAGCAAAGGCTGGTGCAGGAGGGGCATCTGCCGGCCTCACTGATCGCGATGTCGCCGGAATGGCTGCGGCCGCTTGTTGGCGTGCGGCCTAGGTCCGGACAATTCCTGAACTTCATCGCTTTCGAGATCGGGCGCGGGCCAGATGGACAATGGTGGGTTCTGGGCGATCGCGTGCAGGCGCCCTCAGGCGCAGGTTTTGCGCTGGAAAACCGCGTCGCCACCACACGCGCGTTCGCAGACTTCTACGATCAAGCCAACGTGCACCGCCTCGCTGGTTTCTTCCGAGCTTTCCGCGACACGATGAATGACCTGCGCGGCGACACGGAAAGCCGCGTCGGCATCCTGACGCCGGGCCGCCTCAACGACACCTATTTCGAGCACGCCTACATAGCCCGCTATCTCGGCTTCATGCTGCTGGAGGGCGAGGACCTTGCTGTCGAGAACGGTCAGGTGATGGTGCGCACGATCGGGGGACTTGTTCCCGTGAGCGTGCTGTGGCGCAGGATGGACGCAAGCTACGTCGATCCGCTGGAGTTGAACGAGAATTCCCGTCTCGGCACGCCGGGAATGGTTGATGCGATCCGGCGCGGGCAGCTTGCAATGGTCAATGCGCTGGGATCGGGCATTCTCGAGACGCGGGCCCTGCTCGCCTTCATGCCGCGACTTGCCCAGGCGCTGCTCGATGAACCCCTCAAGCTGCCAAACATCGCGACCTGGTGGTGCGGACAAGAGGCCGAGCGCGCGCATGTGCGCCATAACGCTCACAGCATGATGATCGGCCCCGCGCTCTCGACCCGCCTGCTGTTCGATGCGGATGATGCGACCATGCTCGGATCGAACCTACAGAGCGCGCCCGGCGGCGTCGTAGACGACCTGCTCGATGCTGAAGGCTCGATGCTGGTGGGCCAGGAGGCGGTGACGCTATCGACGGCGCCCGTGCTGGTAGATGGCCTGCTGGCGCCGCGACCGATGAGTCTACGCGTGTTCCTGGCGAGGACACCGCGCGGCTGGCGCGTGATGCCTGGCGGCTATGCGCGTGTTGGACGCGCACAGGATGCAACCGCGATCGCCATGCAGCGCGGCGGCTCTGTCGCTGACGTGTGGGTGGTATCGGACAAGCCCGTACGAAACGAGACGCTGCTACCCTTGCCGACCGCGCCCTACCGACGCGCACGGCTGGGCGAATTGCCAAGCCGGGCAGCGGACAACCTCTTTTGGATGGGACGGTATGTCGAGCGCGCCGAGGGGCTCATCCGGATGCTCCGCACCTGGCATGTGCGGCGGGCCGAAAGTGGACGCGACGACACACCGCTCCTTGCCTATGCAGGCGCCTATCCAGGCTTTTTCGGTGTCGATCCGGCCAAGGGCGTGCCGCGAGACCTCCATGAAGCGATCAGTGCGGCGACAGCAAGCGCCAGCCAGGTGCGTGACAGATTCTCGATCGATGGCTGGACGGCGCTCAACGAGCTAGCGGCAAGCACGCGGATCGAACTGTCGAACATCGGGCCGGGCGATGCGACGGCGCGGGCGCTTGGCCTGCTGCTACGGCAGATCACCGGCTTCTCGGGCCTCGTGCATGACAATATGTATCGTTTCGCTGGCTGGCGCTTCCTCTCGATCGGACGCTCGCTGGAACGCGCAGCGATAATGGCGCAGGCACTCGCGTGGTTTGCAGAAGAAACAGCGCCGGAAGGGGCGCTCGACCTCGCGGTGGAGTTCGGCGACAGCGTGCTCTCGCACCGGCGCCTTTACGCGGTGGCGACGAGCCGATCGACCGTGATCGACCTCCTTGGATGCGACGCTAACAACCCGCGCTCGATCCATTACCAGCTGTCAGACCTTAAGGATCAGATCGGCTTTCTCCCGGGGGCCAAGGAAGCGGGACAGATGTCAGCGCTGTCTCGCGCCATCCTGAAACTGCATGCCGATGTGGCGGTGAAGACGCCGGAGGCGCTGGATGCGGCGGCGCTCCTCGCCATCCGCAGCGAACTTAACTCACTGTCTGACCTGATCACGTCGGCCTATCTGCGGTAAGATTATGCTGTACGACATCGGCCTTCGCATCAGCTACCAGTACCAGGCGCCGGCAGCGGGCGGGCGGCACATCCTCTACATGACGCCCGCGGACCTGCCGGGGCAGCGGGCGATCACGTCGTTGCTGGAGATCACACCATCGCCCGACGAGCGAAGCGCCCGCACAGACTTCTTTGGCAATACGCTAGTGGAAGTGGCGTTCCGGGCGCCACATGCGGACATCGAGTTCAAGGTCCGTTCGCGCGTGGAGCGCTCGCTGGCAATCGCCGGTGAAGACGACTCGACGCTGATCGATGGTCTGCCGGCAGAGATCGCGGCGCTGCGCTCGCTGGCGTCAGATTCTCCGCATCACTTCCTGGCCAATAGCCCGCGCGTGCGCGCGAAGCCCGAATTCCGGGCCTACGCGCTCCAACAGATCGAGCCGCAGATTTCGACGACCAGGCAGGTTGTCGAAGCCATCGGCCGGGCGCTGGACCGCGACATGACGTTTGATCCTGGTTCGACCAATGTCGACACGCCGACGGAAGAGGCCTTCGCCCGCCGCCATGGCGTATGCCAGGACTTCACGCATATCATGATTGCCTGCCTCCGAAGCATCGGCATCCCTGCAGGCTATGTGAGCGGCTTCCTGCGCACCCTGCCCCCGCCCGGGCAACCGAAACTTGAAGGCGCGGATGCGATGCACGCTTGGGTGCGCGCCTGGTGCGGAGCAAAGGCGGGCTGGATCGAGTATGATCCGACTAACGGAATGGCCATAAGCGACCAGCACATCGTCGTGGCGTATGGGCGCGATTATGGCGACGTTGCGCCGGTGCGCGGCGTGATCCGCACAGCAGGCGGGCAATCGAGTAGCCAGGCAGTGGATGTGACGCCGCTGCCAAGCTGAGATCAGGTGGGGCCCAGCCAGTCATCGAGCGCGTGATCGAGAATGTTGTCAGGCAACTCGTGATCGCCGTGGAACTGCACGAAGGTAACCTTGAAACCCGCCTGCCTGAGCGCGGGGGCGAGCGTGTCACGCGAGATGGCGATCGGAAGAACGCGATCCTTGTCGCCGTGCGAGATGAAGATGTGCGAGGGCGGGCCCGTCTCGCCCGCAACCATGAGGCCGGCCGAGAACGCCATCGTGTTCTGGAACATCGCCGAGTTGCGCACGCCGAGCGACAGCGCATAGCCCGCGCCATCCGAGAAGCCGGCGACAGCCATCCGCTTCGGATCGACCGCGACGCGGGCGAAGGCTTCCTTCATCGCCGCATCGATGCGCGGGACATCTTCGCCGAAGGCAGGCTGGCGACCATGGCTGACTTCGACGACGGCGTCCCATGTCTTGCGCGCGGAGTCCGGCGCGAGGAGGACGATGCCGCGCCTGTCGGCCTCGGCGCGGAACCAGCGGATCATGTCGCCACCCTTGCCGCCGGCGCCGTGTAGCAGGAGCAGGAAGGGCGCAGGCTCGCCCGGCTTCACGCTGGCGGGGACGTAGAGCGCGGCCTGGGCGCCGGCGCGGAAATTCTGGAGGCCGGGCGCGGCTGGGCCGGCCGGCTGGGTCACCGCGGCGGTCAGGAGGCCAGGCTTCGCGGGGAGCGTCTGGGCCACGGCCAGGGCAGCCGCGAACCCCACAAAAAGCAGGGTTCCGGCGGCGATCCGCACCCGTTTCGAGGTCCGTCCCATGTGCGCTCCAGCAGCGAAAACCGCGGCAAGTCACCACAGGATCGGGGGCGCTGGCTATGGGGGTGACTCAGTTCCGGTTCGGTCGCTTGCGTTTAACTTTTCGGGTGCTATACCCCCGCGTCCCGCGGAGAGGTGCCGGAGTGGTCGATCGGGACGGTCTCGAAAACCGTTGTACCTTCACGGGTACCGTGAGTTCGAATCTCACCCTCTCCGCCAGGACGACCAGTCTCTCCTGACCAGTTCCGGAAACAGCGTAGATCGCCTGCTTTTGGCGACTCTCAGGGGTTCTTTCAGGTTAGGGCCATAATTGACTCCGCGCAGGAAAATCGCGCGATGACGACGCGAGAAACTGCCGCCATTTCAAAACACCCCGCCCCGCCCATGTCGCACCTTTTTTAGCGAACTCTGAATTGCGGCGCTAACCTGACAGCACCGATCTTCCCTCGTGGCGCGCGCCAACAACAATTGAAGAGCGCTCGCACATGACTGCCGACGCTGCCATCTCGCCGTCAACCGTCGAAGTCCGCCACCCCGTGTGAGACAGCGACCGCACCCGAAGCGTTCAAAACAGAAAAGCGGATGCGGCCAGCGTGTTTATCAAGGCCATGATTGACCGTGATGGGTTCACCCGCCAGCACCATCGCCGAAAACCGACCAGCGAGCGAGCGCAAGCGATCAGGCCGGCCAGGCGCATAGCATCGTGTGAGCTCACGACCCGCAAGCGCCCACAGCGCAGTGCCATGCACAATGATACCGGGCAGTTGCGCGGCCTCAGCAGCGCGACGCTCCGTGTGGATCGGATTCCAGATATCGGCGCATTCGGTATAGATGTGCGGAAAGTTCGGGTGCAGCTCGACACGGATGCTCTCTGGCAAGCCCTGATCCGCCCCGGCCTCGTCTGTCTCGGTCGCAGTCAGCGCGCGATCTTCACCCAGGACCGGGACGCCGCGGTAAACCGCCCTTGACCGCGTCGACGTCAGCAGCGCGCCGGTTGCTGCGTCAGCGAGCGTGATCTGTGTTCCTACCAAGGCGCCTGCCCGCGTCGAGCGCACCTCGACGATCTGACCTGCTATGCTGACCTGTGCATCAGCATGGATCGGCTGCAGGAACCGTGTCGCCTGCCCGGCATGGACGGCGCGAAGGGCTTCAGTTGTGCTAAGGCCCAGCACCCTGGACCGGCTTTGGGAGACCAGAAGCCATTCTAGACGCGTGCAAATCGCAGGATGGGCAAGGAAATCCGACCGTGCGTCATCGCAACAGATCTGGCTCGTCTCGCCAATGCCGGCAGCGTAGGCAAGCGCCATGCGGGTTGTGACGGTCAGGGTGCGCCCGGGAAGCTGGAGGCCGACGGACTGGGAAGAGACTGGCATCGAGGATCAGGTTCTTTTCGAAAGTCCAACGCGCCCACAGATCGGCTGCCCGCAATGCCGAACCTACCGCCATCGTCGTCCATGTAAACAATGCTCATATTTTGCATGTAGACTTTCGATGCCTCGCCTGCCTATGTCATTGTGCGCATCATGAATGCGCCAGCACTTGGAGCGCGCCCATGGCCGCCAAGGTCTTCCCGGTCGAGGCCGGCCACATCCTGATGTTCGCCCACGCGATCGGTGATCCAAACCCGGTTTATGCGGACGCTGCTTCCGCCAGAGCCGCAGGTCTCGCCGGGATGATCGCTCCGCCAACCTTCGCGCAGGCGAGCGCGCAGTTCGATCCGGACTACCATCTGCGCCCCAGGATCGGCGGGGCATGGTTTGGGTCTGGCAAGAACCCGACCGGGACCACGCAGAAGGCTGCAAGTTCAGGGACGCTGCACGCCGAACAGCATTTTGAATACCATCGTCATCCCGTGGCGGGCGATGTTTTAACCGCGACCACCAGGCCCGGCAGGACCTGGGAGAAGGAGGGACGCCGGTCCGGCAAGCTCATCTTCACCGAGACCGTGACCGAGTATCGTGACGCAGCAGGGGCGCTCGTGATCACCGCGCGCGGGGTTGGCGTGCGAACCGAGCGGCCTGTCGATCAGACCTGAGGAAGAAGACGCCATGGCGTTGAGCGCAAGTAAACTCAAGGTCGGGGACACCTGCGCTCAACGCCTGGTGGACGATCTCAAGCGTACGCAGATCGTCCAGTATGCCGGCGCCTCGGGTGATTATAATCCGCTGCACACTGATGAGGTCTATGCGACCGAGGTTGCAGGCTATCCCGCCGTGTTTGCCCACGGCATGCTCACCATGGGCATGACCGGCAAGATGCTCACCGACTATGTAGGCGATGGCCGGCTGAAGTCCTTCGGCGTCCGTTTCGTGAAGCAGGTTTGGCCAGGCGACACGCTGGAAGCTGTCGCAACAGTCAGGGCCGTAACACATGCAGGCCTTGAACCGATCGTGGAACTCGACGTCGCCACGATCAATCAGGATGGCGAGCAGGTCCTTAGCGGCTATGCAACCGCCCGCATCGATCCCTGAGCCCTCAGCTCTCAGCCCTGACAGCTATCGCGCCACGAGCGGGGAAAACCCAAGGTGTGCGCCAGCATCGACGAGCAGCGTTTCACCGGTGATGTGACGGCTGTTCGGTCCCGCCAGAAAGACGATCGGGTCTGCAATATCTTCAGGCGTCGAGGCGGCCTTGAGCGGGGTATTGCGGATCGCATTCTCCGCCCGCTCCTGCTCGGCGGCGCTCGACTTGTGCTTCGTAAACCAGCCTGAGGCGATATAGCCGGGGCAAACCGCATTGACGCGGATCGCCGGGGCAAGAGCGCGCGCAAGCGATAAGGTCATGGTGTTGATGGCGCCCTTGGTTGCAGCGTAGGCGATTGAAGATCCGATGCCAGTGACGCCCGCAATCGAGGAGACGTTGACGATCGCTCCCTTTCCTGTCGTCCGCAGATGGGGCTGGGCTGCCCGCGCCATCTGATACATCGAGACAACATTTACCTTGTAGAGATGCATGAAATCATCGGCCGTGAGCGCCTCGAGATCCGAGAGGCTCGCAAAGCGCGTCGTGCCGGCATTGTTGATCAGAATATCGAGGCCGCCGAACGCTCCGGCCGCCGCTTCCACAAGCCTCCGGCAATCGTTGTCCTCACTGACATCGGCCTTGACCGCAAGGGCCTGAACGCCGAGCGCACGGCATTCCTCGACGACTTTGGCCGCAGCATCGGCGCTTGAGGCAAAGTTTACGCAGACGCTCGCGCCCCTGGCAGCCAGGGCCCGTGCGACTGCGGCGCCCAGCCCGGTTCCGGCGCCTGTAACAAGCGCCTTTCGCCCTTCGAGCTCACTCATCCGATCGCCTCCTGCAATGCCGCGCGAACCTCCGGATGCATGATACGCCCGTCCTTGATGTTCAAGCCTGCGGCAAGATGAGGATTGTCCTTCATCGCCTGGGTCGCGCCTTTTTCAGCGAGTGCGAGGACAAAGGGAAGCGTTGCCGTCGAAAGCGCCTGCGTCGCCGTCAGCGCCGCCATCGATGGCATATTGGTGACGCAATAATGTGTGACGTCATCAACAATATAGGTCGGGTTAGCGTGGCTTGTGGGCCGACTGGTTTCAAAACATCCACCCTGATCGATCGAGATATCGACAAGAACCGAACCTGGCCGCATGCGGGCAATGGCCCCGCGGCTCAGGACCTTTGGCGCCTGGGCGCCGGGGATCAGCACAGCGCCGACCACGAGGTCGGCCCCGGCGACAGCCACATCGAGGGCGGCCGCCGTCGGATAGAGCAGAACCGGCCGGCCTTGCAGCATTCCTTCCAGCTGGCGCAACCGGTCGAGCGAACGGTCGAAGATGGTAACCTGCGCGCCCATGCCGAGCGCCATCTGCGCAGCGTTGAAACCGGCGACACCGCCGCCAATGATGATCACGTTCGCAGGGGAAACGCCGGTGACACCGCCAAGAAGCAGGCCCCTTCCGCCCGAATGAACCTCCAGCAGGTGAGCTGCAACCTGGACGGAGAGGCGTCCGGCAACTTCGCTCATAGGCGTGAGGAGCGGCAAGCGCCCGCCCGCGTCTGCGACGGTCTCATAAGCGATGCAGGTTGCGCCCGACTTCATCAGCCCGCGCGTCTGGAGTGGATCAGGCGCAAGATGAAGATAGGTGAAAAGGATTTGGTTTGGCTTCAGCCTCGCGATTTCCTCCGCCTGGGGCTCCTTGACCTTCACGATCATGTCCGCCGCCGCAAAAACACCGGCGGCGTCTTGCGCGAGGGACGCGCCAGCGGCTTCATAGTCCGCATCGGCAAATCCGATGCGCGCCCCTGCGCCCACCTCAACCGTGACATCGTGGCCGCGGGCCGTCAGTTCGCGAACGCCGGCTGGCGTCATGCTGACCCGGTGCTCGCCCGACTTGATCTCCCTTGGAACACCGACACGCATGCTGCTCTCTCCCGTTCGAAGCGATTAGTATCGGGCAACAAGCTGGAAATGTTCTCTCAAAGGATATTTACACTGATCACATTATGCGTCAAAGCTTCACCACAATGCCGACCTTGACGAAGAAGCTTTCGCCAGCCGCCATCGATGCAAAAGATCGTGTGCTTCTAGGGATCGTCCAGCTCGACGGGCGCATCACCAATGCGGACCTTGCAGCGCGCGTCGGTCTTTCGCCGGCGGCCTGCCACAAGCGGTTGAAGCGGCTTGAGACAAGCGGCGTCATACGACAGTACGCGGCGCTCATTGATCCGGACGTGGGCGGCCGGTCTCAATCCGCGTTCGTGCACATCGCCCTTGATCGCCAGAACAGCGACGGCTTCGAAGCTTTCGAGCGCGCCGTCCTTGCCTGCCCACAGATCATCGAATGCCACCTCATGACCGGTGAATACGACTATCTCCTCCACATCCTCTTCCGCGATGCCGAAGAGTACGAACATCTTCATCGCAGCGTGCTCTCGCGCCTGCCCAATGTGACGCGCATCAATTCAGGGTTCGCCATTCGCCGCGTCCGTCGCTCAACCGCGATCCCGCTCGAGGTCTAAATCAGGGCGGCGAGGCGAAGGAAGGCATTAGGGCCATCCTTGCCGCGCTGGCGCAAGCAGACTGCAAGCAGCACGCGGGCCTTGAGACCTGAAATTCCTGCCGCCGGAATGACGCCGCGACGGATAAGGTCTGTCTCAGATCCCGCATAGGCGTATGTCCGCGCGCACACGCGCCCTGCGCCGGCGCGCGAGGCCAGGACGACGGGCATTTGCGCTGCGAGTTTTTCGATCATCGGCGCAAGGATCGCTGGAACATGGCCTGCGCCCATGGCTTCGATCACACAGCCTTCAAATCCAAGTTGGGGAAGCGCCAGCAACAGGGCGCCATCATCGCCCATCGCAATTCGGACAAGGGCAATCCTGGGCCATGGCTGGCCTAGAGCCGTGACCGGCAGATCAAGGGGAGACAAGGACGCGTTGGCAACCAAAAACGCGCCTTCATGGATCCGACCAAGAAGGCCTGCTTCGCCCGAACTGAAGGCGTTGAGCGCGGTCGTGTGCGCCTTGTGAACCCATCGTGCTGCGTGAGCCTCGTCATTGAGGAGGACGATGACGCCCATGCCCGGCGGACAATCTCGTGCAGCCATAATGGCGCCTGCAAGGTTTGCCGGCCCATCTGCGCCAAGGCTTGAGGCCCCGCGCATGGCCCCGGTCACCACGAGAGGCAGGCGTTCTGCGGTGAGGAGCTCAAGGGCGAAGGCGGTCTCCTCGATCGTGTCCGTGCCCTGCACGAGGACGACGCCATCGGCGCCGGCCGCCGCTTCCCGTCCAATGAGCCCAGCAATGTCAGCGACATCGGAAAACCCGATATTGGCGCTCGGCTTGTTGAAAGGGTCGATGGCCCGCACCTCAACCCCGGGGATCAACTCTGCGATCGCGCCGAGAAGATCCCCTGCCGTGCGGGACGGCAACAGCCCTCCCTCCCCCGCGCTCATGGCGATCGTGCCGCCTGTTCCAATGACGAGGATGCGCTTGGCCATCAGCCCCACAGCTGGGAGGTAAAGCTAAAGATGCGGCCATCCGCGTAGGTCATGCTGGCAGCCCGGTCCTCCAGAAGGAGAGCCGGACCATCAAGATCAACGAAGTCTGCGAGACTGGCAATCAGGTAGGCGGGCGCCGCGCCCAGCGAGGTCGGTCCGTGGCAGCCAAGCATCAGGCCCATGCCGGCCGCCTTGGCGGCGCGCGCCAACGCGAGGCCGTCGCTGAGGCCGCCGACCTTGTCGAGCTTGATGTTGATCGCCTGATAGCGGCTGCGGATCACGTCAAGATCCTCGACCGATCGACAGCTCTCGTCCGCGCAGACGGGGATGGGCCCGCGATAGCCGTTAAGGCCTGCGTCGCGCTCGTGATGAAGTGGCTGTTCGATGAGAGCGACATTGAGCGAAACCAGCCTGGGGGCGACTTGCTTCAGCGTCTCAAGGTCCCAGGCCTCGTTTGCATCGACAACCAGCCTTGCGCCTGGCGCTGCCTGATGCACAGCCGCAACGCGCTCTTCAATGCCCTCGCGCCCGACCTTGACCTTGAGAATGCGATAGCCTTGAGCGGCCGCCGCCAGCGCATCCTTGTGCATCTTAACGGGTGGATTGATCCCGATCGTGAGATCGCATTCGATCGAGGCGGTCTCTTCAAGGCCCACAAGGCTCCAGATCGAGCGGCCGCTGGTCTTGCATTCAAGGTCCCAGAAGGCGCAGTCGAGGGCGTTGCGCGCCGATGAATTGCCGACCGACGCCAGAACCTCCTCGCGCGACGCCCCTTGTGCAAGGCGGTCGGCGGCAGCATCGAATTCGGCGCTGACATCGCCTGCCGTGTGGCCATACTGATCGAGAATGCCGCATTCGCCGCGACCGACATGATCGCCCGCACGCAACATGACCATGAAGAGGTCCGAGTTGGACTTGGCGCTGCGGGAAATGCGGAAGACTTCCCTGTAGGGCCATTGCTGAAAGGCGTAGGTAAGGTCGATCACGATCAACTCCTGAGGCACTGAAGGTCCCGGCGAGCGCGCAGGCAGGCGCCGCGCACCTTGCATCGCCCTTAATTGGCGCTAGCTGCGCGCGATGTCGCGGAAGGCCTGGCCTGAGACGGCGATAAGATCCTCGATGTCCTGGTCCGTCATGGCGGTCGAGAGCACGAATGTGTGCGGCATCGCGCCGATCATTCCCGCGTTGAGGAGATGGCGGGCATAATCAGCGCCGAGCATGCGAGGCGTTTTCTCGCCCTTGACCTTGCCCGTCATGGCCGCGCTGATCTCGCGCATGTTGTGCACGGGACCCTCAAACCCGATCATGAGGCTGAACAGCGAGCCGACGCCGTTGACGAGACCGGGCAGGCCGGCATCCGAAAGGGCAGTGCGAAGCCCCTCGCGCGCCCGTGCCCCAAGCGCATCGAGCCGTTGGAACTTGTCGTCTGTGAGGAGGTCGAGCGCTGCCTTGCCTGCGGCCATTGACAAGGGATTTGCGTTGAACGTCCCCGCATGCCCTGCCTTAGCGCCGCCATTGCGCGGGTCGAAGACAGACAAGATGTCAGCCCGGCCGGCAGTCGCGCCGATCGGCAGCCCGCCTCCGATGAGCTTTCCAAGCGCGGTCAGATCGGCGTTGACACCGCGCCGTCCCTGCGCCCCGCCGCGGCTCTGGCGGAAGGCGTAGACTTCATCGAAGATCAGCGCGATCCCATGGCGCCCTGTGACCTCGCGGAGCATCTGAAGATAATCATCACTGGCCTCAATGAAACCCATGCGCGGGGGCGCAGGGTCAACAAGGACACAAGCGAGCGAACCGGCGTGTTCCTCGATAAGGCGACGCGCGCCATCGACATCATTGAATGGCAGAACCAACGTGTCCGCCACAGCGCCCGCCGGAATGCCGAGCCCCTCGGGCACAGAAGCCGGCGCCTCGCTTGGCCCCCATTTCGCGGGGCTCGGGAAAACGCTGATTTCGACAGGATCTATGTTGCCGTGATAGGAGCCTTCAACCTTTGCAACGCCGTCGCGTCCGGTGAAGGCGCGGGCGGCGCGCACCGCAAAGAGGACAGCCTCCGAGCCTGAGTTGCAGAAGCTCACACGCTCGATACTAGCCACACGCGCACAGAGCTCCTCGGCCAGGTCAATCTCGCTGCGCGTAGGGGCGCAGACCGAGGTCAGGTTGCGCAATTGCGCCTCGATGGCGGTGAGAATCTTCGGATGGGAGTGACCGTGCACTAGCGCCGACTGATTGTTGATGAGGTCGAGCCGGCGAACATCATCCTCGTCCCACACATAGGCCCCCTCGCCGCGTTTGATATAGACGGGATAGGGCTCGCGGAAGACGGCGGTGCGGCTGTTTCCGCCCGGAAGGCTCGCAAGCGCTCGCTGATAGAGCACCGCCGACTTCGAGTTCGTGTCCGGATACATGCTTCCACCTGCCTCAGATCCGTCGGTTCGGCCTCAGGGCCGCCGGCGGCATGCCAAATGACTAACCCGCCGGCTCGACGGGTGATTGCAACGCCCGTGTGACGTTCTCGAACAGGACGCTGGAGATATTCGGCGTCGCTGCGATCCGTTCGAGCTGTTCGCAGATCAGCGCCTGACGCGGAGCATCAAGCTGCCGCCAGATCATGAACTGAGGCATGATCCACTTGGTCGAACCCGGTCTGATGCGATCCAGCTCGAGCAGCGTATCGCCCAAAAGCCTGTAACCGGACCCATCCCCGGCGTGGAAGGCGATGCGGTTCTGGCGGAAGAAGCCGCCGAACAGCGCCATGGCGTAGGGAACATTGTTGATGTCGAATGGCGCCAAACGCGAGAGCTCACGAACGCGCGACGCAGCGCCTGGATAGCGCGAAAGGGCCTGTGTCCGGAACCAGAGCTTCATCATGTCGTCTTCGCCGGCCCACCTGCGACGGAACTGATCAAGGGCCTCAATCCGCTCGGGACAGTCATAGTTGCACAGGGCATAGAGCGCAGCGCTGCAGGCGGTCATGTTGGCGCTGCTTGAAACCTCAGCGAGAGCGAGCCTGCGGGTCTCGGCGGTCTCGAGTTCAAGCAGGTATTCGAGAGCGACAGCGCGGAGGCGACGCTGGCCCTTGGCGACAGGATCGTTAGAAAAAGCCCCGTGCGGCTCAAGCGACTTGAACGTCTGATGCAGGTCATCCGCGTGCGTGCGAGCGAACCCTTTGCGAACCTCGGTCCAGGCCGTAGCGAGCGTGTCCATGTTGCAGTTCGAAAGCCCGTTGGCGACGAGGCCGATCTGCGGAAATGTCAGGAGCTCGGCGACAAGGGAAAGGTCCTCGTCCTTCTGGCGGAGCACCCGGCCCATCGCAGATACGAGGACATCAAGGCTCCCCTCGCCTGCTTGTGGGGCGGCTCGCCCGGCGCGCTCGAGGGTTGCGCGTACCATCAGCTCTTGGCCGGCATCCCAGCGGGCAAAGCCGTCAGGATCAGAAGCAAGAAGCCGCGAGAGCGTTTCAGGCGAGCGCTGGGCGAGAATGCGGACGGGGGCCGAAAAACCCCTGTTGCAGGAAAGGGCCGCGCCTGCTGGAACGTTTTGGAGGACGATCGTTTCCTCGCCTGCCTTGAGCTCGAGGACGCCATCGGCGCGCAAGCGATCGGACTTCACCGCAACCTCCACACCATCAGCGCCAACAAGGCCAATCCGGAGCGGCATGTGGAGCAGCGGAGCAAGGAGTGCGCCCCTTGCGTCGGTCTGACGAATGCGGAGGCTCAGCGACCGGCTCGCCGCGTCATAGGTCTCATCAATGTGGATCACAGGTGTTCCGCGCTGATCATACCATCTGGAGAACTGTGAAAGATCACGGCCGGAGGCATCACTGAGCGCGGCCAGCAGATCCTCGATGGTCACTGCACTGAGGTCATGACGCACAAAATAAAGATCAAGCCCGGCGCGGAAGGCGTCGGCTCCGAGCAGGAGGTGGGCCATCCGGATGATCTCCGCGCCCTTGTCATAAACAGTCGGCGTATAGAGGTTGGAGACGGCGACATAGGATTGCGGCCGCACCGGGTGGGCGCCTCCGCCCATGTCTTCGGGGAACTGGTTAGTCCTGAGGCTTCGCACAGTCGAGATGCGCTTGACCGCCGGGGCGGACATCGACGCAGAGAACTCCTGATCGCGAAAGCGCGTGAGGCCTTCCTTGAGGCTGAGCTGGAACCAGTCTCGGCAAGTAACGCGATTGCCGGTCCAGTTGTGAAAATACTCGTGCGCGGTGATCCGCTCGACGAGATCGAAGTCCTCATCCGTCGAACGAACCGGGTCAGCAAGGGCATAGCTGGCCTCGAGGAACATCAGCCCCTTGTTCTCCTGCGAGATCGCATGGCGATCGAGAACAACAACGTTGAACGTCTCGATGTCGCAAACCCTGCCATAGACCTGCTCGTCCCACGCCATCGAACGTCGAAGCGCGCCCAGGAGGAAATCGCAGCGTGCTGCGTTATTCTCGGCGACATAAGCGCCAAGATCGACAACCTTTCCATCGCGACGCGTGAACTGGTCAGCCACGCGGACATAGCGGCCGGCGGCGATTGCAAAGATGTAGGCCGGTTTGGGCGTGTCATCCTGCCAGGTCGCAAAATGGCGACCGTCCACAAGGCTTCCCTTTTCAACAAGACGCCCGTTGGAGAGAAGCACGGGAAAACGCCCCGGGTCGGCGCGCAGGCGCACCTTGTAGCGACTGAGGCTGTCGGGCCGGTCCTGACAATAGGTGAGCAAGCTCATCCCGTCAGGCTCCATATGGGTGATGATCGCCTCCCCATCGAGAAAGAGGCCGAGAGCGCTCCGGTTCGCCTGCGGACTGACAACCGTCTCGACGAACAGCGTGAAGGTTTCGCCCGGCGCATCGAGCACGAGGGCGTCGGATGTGCGCTCCATCTCGCTTGGCGCCAGCCTGAGGCCATCGATCGAACAGGTGAGGAGTTCAAAACCGCGTCCGTTGAGCTTCAACCGTTGCGACCTGCTTCCCGGGCGCCGGCGAAATGTCTGCGTGCAGCGGATGACCGTTCGCAGGGGGTCGAGATCAACGTCCATCTCGACAGCGTCGACGATGAAGTCGGGCGGCGTATAGTCCTTCAGCAAGACGCTCCGATGGGCCATCGCAGCCATGTCGGTTCCCCAAAGACCTCAAGTCCGCCTGACCTGGCGCCGGTACTCGGTCCTGGCCGCGGCAGCTCGCGCCGCACCAATATGAGCAGTGTACATATCCTGCCGATTGCGCCGCGGCGTCAAGTCTCCGGCGCGCAAAAGTCTCGAAGCCTGCTTGTCAGATTTGGAACCTTCTTTTCTTGCAACCGGCGGCAACCCGCTTGCAGTATGTTACTACTGCTCATATTCCAGCTGGAGCGCTTGCACGCGGGCGGCGTGCGTGTCCTCGGCAGCCTATCAGCGAAGGGTCGATCCATGAAAGCAGAGCATCACAAGACCCCGGCCGGCCGGCTGCGCGCGCGCGGCGTCGGCGTGCCGCTCAACGGAGAGCCAGGCCCTTTCAACGCCATCACCGATGTTGCTGGCGTCGAGGTCGGCTATTGCACGCTGATCGAGGGCGAGGGACCGCTTGTCGTGGGCAAGGGGCCGGTGCGAACCGGCGTCACGGGCATCCTACCCCGGGGCCAGGCCGGGGCAACCGACGGGGTCTATGCCGGCGCTTATTGTCTCAACGGGAATGGCGAGGCCTCCGGTCTCTATTGGATCGAGGAGACCGGCCGGCTCGATGGTCCCATTGCCCTTACCAACACGCACTCGTGCGGACTTGCGCGCGATAGCATCATCAAATGGCTTAATGCGCGCAAGGACAGCGGCAAGCTCGACGGCAACACCTTCTGGCTGCCGGTTGCGGCCGAGACGTGCGACAACTGGCTCAACGACATGAACGGGTTTCACGTGCGTGAGGAGCATGTGTTTGCAGCCCTTGATGGCGCCCGGTCCGGCCCGCTCGAGGAAGGCAGCGTCGGGGGCGGGACCGGCATGTCGTGCTATCAGTTCAAGGGCGGATCGGGCACATCCTCGCGCATTGTCCGTCTCAACAATCGCGCCTTCACGGTCGGCGCGTTCGTCCAGTCGAATTTCGGGATCCGGCGGCTCTGCACCATTGGCGGCGTGCCGATCGGGAAATACATTCCCTATACCGGCCCCCAGACGCACAGATACCTGCAGAATCATCCGACCGATCAGGGCTCGATCATCGTCGTGGTGGCGACAGATGCGCCGCTCTCGCCCCTCCAGTTGAAGCGGCTCGCCCGCCGCGCCGGCATCGGGATGGCGCGCTCTGGCGGTATTGCCTCGAACGAAAGCGGCGACATCTTCATCGCCTTTTCAACAGCCAATCTTGAAGCCTACCGACGCATCCACGACTGTGGCCCCATGGAGAGCTTCGGCGAGTTCATGATAACGCCGATGCTTGAGGCGACGATCGAGGCGGTCGATGAAGCCATTCTCAACTCGATGTTCGCCAACGAGACCATGGTCGGGCGCGACGGCAATGTGCGCGAGGCCATTCCCATCGGCCTCGTGCAAGAGCACCTCAAGCGTCATGCGCTATGGGCCGATCCGGGCCTCTAGCCGCGCTCGGGGATAGCTTCGATTTCCCGGACGAAGAGCCGGTCGCGACGGCTCACCATGGAGAGGCTGTCGCGAGCCACGGCCTGCCCCAGTTCGGTTGCATAGGCGGCGTGGAAATCAGCTTCGGTGTCGAACCACAGCTCCGAGCAGCCATCGTAAAGCGCTGCCTGGTCAGATCCGAGATTGATCACCATCCGACGCAAGCCTGGCAGGCGCAGGGCCAACGGACGATGGGTTTCGAGCCACCAGGCTGCGAACGCCTCGAGGCTGAGATCATCGCGTCGCTTGAGCAGGATCATCGCCTTGAACGCCATGCTGTCCCTTATTTCCCTGCAAGCGCTTGCGTGCGCCCAATGGGCATCAGCCGCGCGGTCTTGGAGTTGCGGCGCACCAATGTTATCACCGGTCACATTGATTGCAACTGAGCCGCCTTGAAGCGGCGATGCGGAGATCAGAGTTGAGAAACGATCTTGAGGCCTACTGGATGCCGTTCACGCCAAACAAGGCGTTCAAGGCGGCGCCTCGCCTCGTGAAGGGCGCAGAAGGCCAGTTCTTCCTGATGTCGGATGGCCGGCGCATCCGCGACGGGTTCTCGGGCATGTGGTGCTCGATCATCGGACACAATCATCCACGCGTCACCGAAGCGATCCGCACGCAGGCAGGCCAGCTCGATTATTCTCCCGCCTTCAACTTCGGGCATGAAGGCGCCTTCGAGCTCGCCCATGCCGTCGCCGCCCAGTTTCCAGGCGATCTCAACCATGTCTTCTTCACCAATTCGGGTTCCGAAGCGGTCGATACAGCGCTCAAGCTCGCCCTCGCCTATCACCGCCTCAATGGCGACGGCGCAAGGACACGCCTCATTGGCCGCGTGGGCGGCTATCATGGCGTGGGCTTTGGCGGCATCTCGGTTGGGGGCATGACCAACAACCGCAAGATGTTCGGCCAGCTGCTTGGCGGGGTCGACCACCTCCCCTTTCCTTACGATGCAGCGGCAGACGGGTTTTCGCGCGGACAGCCCGCCTCCGATCCTGCCCGCTATCTCAAGGAGCTCGAAGCCATCATAACGCTTCATGATCCGAGCACGATTGCAGCGGTCATCGTCGAAGGGTTCAGCGGATCGGCCGGGGTCTTCATCCCGCCAGCGGGCTATCTTCAACGCCTTCGCGAGATCACGGCGCGGCACGGCATTCTACTCATCCTCGATGAGGTAATTACCGGTTTCGGACGCCTCGGAGCTGCCAACGCCGCCACGTACTTTGGCGTTGTCCCCGACATGTGCACGATCGCCAAGGGCCTCAACAACGCCGCTGTCCCGATGGGCGCAACCGTTGTCTCAGCGCGCATCCACGACATGTTCATGTCGCGCGTTGCAACCGGCATCGAGTTCTTCCACGGCTATACCTATTCGGCGCACCCGCTGGCGACCGCTGCCGGCCTGGCGACCCAGGCCGTCCTCAAGTCCGAGGGCGTCTATGAAGCCGCTGCAAGCCTCTCTTCCTATTTCGAGGACGCGATGCACAGCCTCAAGGGAGAGCCGCATGTAACGGACGTGCGCAATATCGGGCTCGCTGGCGGCCTCTCGCTGGAGCCGCGGCCGCAGGCGCCGGGCGCACGCGGGTATGACGTTTTCCTTGCAACCTTCGCCGAAGGCGTCTCGATCCGAAACAATGGCGATACGATCGCGATCGCCCCTATCCTCACCAGCACGAAGAGCGACATCGATGCGATCTTCGATGCGCTGCGTAAGGGCCTGCGTGCAACAGCCTGAGCTTTCAAGCATCTCAGCTTGCCGGCGCCTGAAGCTGATGACGCTCGAACCTTCTGGCTTCCCGCAAAAGCAACAAAGCCGAACCGAGAGGGGAACCCCCGGTTCGGCCGTTGTCGCCGGCCTTGCGGCCGGCGCCCCAGTTGGCCCGGCTAGAAACGGTGCGTGACGTCGATCCCCCAGGTCTTGCCCTCGGAGGTGTTGGTTCCGCGGTTGTAGAACCAGAACTGCGAGATGTGTTCATCGAGAGCGTTGCGCACATAGGCGGTAATGCGCGTTGCCTTGTCGACTGCAACACCGGCCGAGAGATCGACTTTGGTCATGGTGTCATAAGGATCGACCACATAATAATCGCCGAGGATGCCGCCCTGTTCATAGCGAACGGCGCCTGTCGCGATGAAGTCGAGCGTGTCGCTGATCGGCTGATCGACGGACAGATGCAGGTTGGCGGTCCATTTGCGTGTGTAGGGAATGAGCTTGCCGCTGAGATCCTGCTCTGTCGGCAGACCCCGGTTTGCAACCGCGTTGTCGAATTTCGGATCGAGCCAGCCCAGGCTGAAGGCTCCAGTGAGCCAGTCAGTCGGCTTGAAATAGGCTTCAAGTTCGACCCCGTAGGTGTCGCCCGTGCCCACATTGGCAAGATAGGTGCGATCAACCCCGCCAAGCGAGGTCGTCTGCGCGAGGAGGAGGTCTTCCTGGCGCAGCAGGAAGGCGGCGATGTTGGCTGACAGCATGCCGTCGAACCATTCGCCCTTGAGGCCGACCTCGTAGTTCTTCGCGGTCTCCTGGCCGTAGGGGATGGTCTGCGGGGTGGTCGGCGACAGGTTGAAGGCGCCTGGCCGGAAGCCTGTCGTATAGCTTGCATAGGCATTGAGATCGGGCCCGAGCTTGAGCCTCGCCGTGAGGCTCGGCGACCAGTTCTTGAAGCTCGATTCCGAGTTGAAGACGTAGGTTGGATAAGGCCCGGCCAGGAGCGTTGCAAAATAAGCGTCGAGCGCAGCGTTGCCGGTGGTCGTCGGCAAGACGCCCTGGGCGTAGTCGAGCGTCTTCTTGTCATCCGAATAGCGCAGGCTCCCGCTGAGGGAGAGCGCATCGCTGACATCGTAATTGAGCGTTACGAAGGCAGACATCGCCTCTGTGCCAACTGACGTGCCGACCTTCGGGAAGCCGATGAGCGCCTTCTGGATGCCAAAGGACGGCGTGTTGCGCCGCGAGGTGATCATGCGGGCAAAGTCGAAGTCTTCCTTGAAGTAGGACGCGCCGGCCATCCAGCTGAACGGTCCGCTGGTCGGCGAGGACCACAGGGCCTCGAGGAAATAATCCTTCGTGCCTTCATCCCGGATGATGTCGGTCTGGCGGGCGACGGAGGACATTTCAGGGCCGATTGCCGTCTGATCCGAGTCCTGAATCGAGCCGAAGGAATAGAATTTGTAGCTCGCATTGAGGGTGAGCTTGCCCATTCCGGTGTCGTAGTTGAGGGCCTGCGCCAGGTAGGTCTCGTTGACCTTGGCCTCCGAGCGTGTGTCGCGCCGGATACGGTCGACCGTCTCAGGAGTTGAGACCGCGCCGAAGTTCGAGATGCCGAAGGGAGCGTAGGTCTTCATCGAGGGCCCATCGCCCTCGCGATGCTCGATCGTCCAGAGCACGTTGAGCTCGTCGGAGAAGTCGACCGTATAACCGAGCCTGAAGCCGCGGTCGGAGGAGGCGCCGACATACTCGTTGAGCGTTTCGTTGAAGAGCTCGCTCTTGGACTGGTTGAACGACCAGGCCGTGATGCGCGCGGCGGCGTTTTCCCCCACGGGAAGATTGACGGCGCCCTGCACTTCCGTCCGGTCGTAAGAGCCATAGGAGGCCTTGGCGTAGCCGCCAAATTCGCGGGAGGGCGTTGCATAGATCATGTCGACCGTGCCGCCGACCGAGCTGCGGCCATAGAAGCCGCCCTGGGGACCGCGCAGAACTTCAACACGCGCCACATCGACCTGCGAGCCAAGGTTGGAACGCTGGCCGCCGATATAAAGGCCGTTCCGGTAGAGGCCCACATTGGGCTCAGCCTGAACATCGACGATCCGCATGCCCCGGATGTTGACGAAGGTGTTGAAGCTTTCGGGGTTGTCCTGGATGACGGCGTTCGGCACGAGGGCAATGATGTCCTGGAGGTCGGAAACGCCATCATTGGTGAGCTGATCGCCAGAGATCGCCGTCACCGTGACCGGCGTGTCGATCAGGGTCTCCTCCTTGCGCGTCGCCGTCACGACGACCCTGTCGCCCTTGTCGTCTTCCTTCTCGCCTGACGGCGCCGGGCCTGTCTGGGCGAAAGCGGCGCTGCCTGCGCTTAGCGCGATGAAGGCGGTCGCCGACAAGAGCCTCACACCGATACGCACGTTGGACATTGGTCTTCCCTCCTTGCATCCCCGGCAACGGGGCATGCGCCCGCCGCTGCGATATCAATATGACCATCGCTCACATCGACGATATGTTCATTGCTTATATTGTCAACGACGCTCATATTTGCTGCAGTGCACGCAAAGCGGGCGCCGCCGGATGGGGACGGGACGGAATTTGTGCGCCGCAACGATGGTCTGGCCGTGGACCGGGAACGGATCCTGTCGCTTTTTTTCCTCGCGCAGGTTGCCTGGCGCTTGCAGGTTGGCGCCTGTTGGCTGGCGCCAGAGGTTTGGCAATTGCTCCTTCCCCTTTGATCCCTGTTCTTTGATCTCTGTTCTTTGATCGCTGTCCGTTGATCCCAGGGGAGCGCCTCGAACAGGATCAGAAAAGGATGAAGCGGGGAATGAGGTGTTGATCCTCAACCTTGTCGCCAATATTAGCAGTGCTTATATTCTTGCCTGCGATTGATTCAGGAGACCTCATCATGTTGCGCGCAACCGACATCGCCGATCGGATCCGGCGGGGCGAAGCAAGCGCCGCAACAACCATCGCCGAGACCTTCGACCGGCTCGAAGCCCGCAACCCCGCCCTCAACGCCTTCATCAGGACCGATCGTGCAGCCGCAGAGGAGGCAGCCGCCGCCATCGACGCCAAGGTCCGCGCCGGCATCGATCCGGGCCCGCTCGCAGGCGTGCCCTTCGGCGTCAAGGACATGGAGGCCTGCGCGGGATTTCCGGTGACGCAGGGCAGCTGGTTCCTGCGCGACAGCCCGCCGGAGAAGAAGGACTCTCGCCACGTCGCGAGGATGCGCGCCGCCGGCGCCATTCCGATCGGCATGACTGCGAGCGCCGAGTTCGGAATGGATTCGGCAACCTTCACGAAGCTCTGGGGCGCCACCCGCAATCCCTGGAACACCGCCACGACGCCCGGAGGCTCCAGCGGCGGCTCCTCTGCTGCGGTCGCTGCAGGCATTGTTCCGCTTGCAACGGGCACGGATGCAGGCGGGTCGATCCGCGAGCCGGCTGCCTTCACCGGCATCATCGGGCTGAAGCCAAGCCATGGACGCATTCCCAAGGCCAACGGATTTTCCAACTGGGGCGTTCATGGCGCCCTCGCCGCCAACGTTGCCGACGCCGCCCGCCATCTTGACGTGACCGGCGGGCCCGATGATGGCGACCGCCAGTCTCTGCCTGCGCCCGGCTACAGCTATGAGCGCATCATCGAGACGCTGGACGTGCGTGGCATGCGCGCCGTGTTCTCGCCTGATTTTGGCTATGCAGCGGTTGAATCAGAGGTTGTCGCCATCACCGAAGCCGCTGCGCGCAAGCTGATGGCCGCCGCAGGGCTTGTGCATGTGACAGCAGACTTCGCCCCCGTGAACATCTACCCGCACTGGGGCGCGATCTTCGGATCGACGCTGGAAGAGGATTTCATCGCCTCAGGCTACCTGCCGGACGGTTTCGACCGGCTTTCGAACTGCGTCCAGCGGGTGATCGGGCGGGTGCGCGAACGCAAGCGCCTGGGAACGATCGACGTCAAGAAATCCTGGGAACAGGTCCACCTCCTCGAACAGCAGGTTGCCGGCTTCTTCAAGGACCATGACCTTCTCTTCTCGCCCGCCACATCCTGCCGGCCCTATGGCGCAGAAGACGCCCCGCCCAAGGTGATCGAGGGCAAGGATGCAAGCCAGGGCGGCGCTGAACCCTTCGGCATGCTGGCGAACGCCTGCTGGAACCCCTCGATCTCGATCCCTGCCGGCATGACGTCGGATGGACTGCCCGTGGGACTTCAGATCACTGCAAGGCGCCATCGCGACGATGTCCTGTTGCGCCTTGCGCGCATCGCCGAACAGATGATGCCCTGGCCCTACTGGCCCGATCTAAATCGCTAGTGGTCAATCTGAAGGGCGGGTCCCAGAGACACGCCTAATTGCAATCGCCCGCAGACGTCGCGACAACATGCGATCTTCGTGCGGGCAAGGCCGCTCGGCGGCTGTGGCGTCGTTTGGCGCTGCGTATCGATACGGGAGCTTTCTTGAAGCTTCGATCACGCGTTGATGCAGACGCGTTCCTGCCGGCCAAGGCCCGCCCCGCCGACCACAACCCTGTCGCCCCCGCGTAGATAGCGCGGCGGTTTCATGCCCATGCCAACACCCGGGGGCGTCCCCGTCGAGATGATGTCGCCCGGCTGGAGGCTCATGAAGCGCGACACATAGGAGACGAGGAATGCAACGCCAAAGACCATCGTCCGCGTGCTGCCGGCCTGAACCCGCTCGCCATTGACCTCCGTCCAGAGATCGATCGCCTGCGGGTCAGCCACTTCATCGGCGGTCAAGAGCAACGGACCGATCGATCCAAAGGTGTCCGCACTCTTGCCTTTGACCCACTGACCTGTGCCTTCCATCTGGAATGCGCGTTCGGAAACGTCGTTGATAAGACAATAGCCCGCGACATGGCTCATGGCCTCGGCTTCACCGATATAGCGACCAGCCTGACCGATCACGACGCCAAGCTCGACTTCCCAGTCGGTCTTCTGAGAGCCTTGGGGTATCTCCAGGGGATCATCCGGCCCGCAGATCGCACTTGTCGCCTTCATGAAGATCACCGGCTCGGCGGGCACGCTGGCGCCCGTCTCGGCGGCGTGATCGGAATAGTTGAGCCCGATGCAGATGAACTTGCCGACACGCGCAACACAGGGGCCTTTTCTCTGCCCGGTCCCGATCACCGGCAGGCTTGCCACATCAAATGCGCCAAGCCGCGCCAGATTAGCCGACAGGAGACCCGCCCCGGCCCAATCGGCGACAAGCGAGGAGGCATCGCGCAGGGTCCCATCGGGCGCGAGAATGGCAGGACGTTCCTCACCCGGCTCGCCAACGCGCATCAGCTTCATGGCTCAGGCCCTATTGGTTGGTCCAGCCGCCGTCGATCACGTGGATGGCGCCGGTTGTGAAGGAGGACTCCTCCGAAGCAAGGTAGACCGCAAGCGCCGCAACCTCTTCGGCCTGCCCCAGGCGACCCATGGGCTGGCGGCTGACGAACGCCGCCCGGGCCGCATCGTAATCGCCCTGTTCTCGCATCCGCCCCTGCAGGGAGGGCGTATCGATCGTGCCCGGACAGATTGCATTGCACCTGATGCCCTGCGCCACAAAGTCGGCGGCGATGGACCGTGTGAGACCGATAACGCCTGCCTTCGTCGCGCCATAGGCAAAACGGTTCGGCGCGCCGATGACGCTGGAGGCAACCGAGGCGATGTTGATGATGTTGCCCGATCGCCTGGCCAGCATCCCCGGCAACATGGCGCGGCATGTCTCGAACATCGAAGTCAGGTTGAGGGCAAGGGAACGATGCCAGTCTTCCCGCTTGCAATCGAGGATCGATCCGTTGGCGACCCAGCCGGCGGCATTGACGAGGACGTCGATCTCGCGGTGGCGCACGCCAAGGGCGGCGATGTCGGCCGGAGCGGTCACATCGAGCCGCTCGCTCGAAGATCCGGGCGCGATACTGTCGAGGTCTGCGCGAAGCTTGAGGAGCGCGACTTCATCGACATCGGTTGCCACAACCCGAGCGCCTTCGCGCGCAAAAGCGAGCGCGCAGGCCCGACCGATGCCCGCCGCGGCGGCAGTGAGAAGGATGGATTTTCCGGAAAGGCGGCCCATGGGTCCTTGTGATCAGGTGTGCCTGTATTCGGGAAGGCTTGTTGGTCAGGGGCGCGTGTAATCAGGCGCGCCTGACGGCCTGGAGAAGCGGCGTGTCGCCTTCGGCATAGACGGTCAGGCCAACAGGCCGCCCCTCCCTGTCCCATTCGATTTCGGTTTCGCTGGCGGTCTGCTGGGTAAAGAAGCGCCCGTTGTCAGCCAAGTAGATGGGGCGCGGGGGAAGGATGAGACCCTCGATGAAACTATGCAGCTGGCCGTTCTCAACCCACATGTCGAGATGAGGCGCGCTGATGCCCGAGACAATGTCATAGCGACCGACAAGGGCGGCCTGCCTTTCGGGGGACACAGGGATGATGGTCTTGGGCGGCTTGAAATAGTTCTGCCAGCCATAGGCACGCGCAACGCCGTTGATCACTTCGGTATAAAGGAGGATCCCCAGGAGCGCGTTGGTGAGAACGACGGCGCCTGAGCCCTGTTCGAGCATGCAGAGCGTGTTGCACTGATAGCCCTCATTGGACCCGCCATGTGCAAACCGGGTTTTGGCGCCCTCTCCGAAGATTTCCCAGCCAAGCCCGAACTGTCCGTTTTCCTGGCGCTGCATCATCTGCTTTGCGAGGCCCGGGCTCAGGAGTGCGTTCTTCTTCCCGAGCCAGGCATTGCGGCATGCGACCATGAAGCGGGCATAGTCAGGCGCGGTTGTGTAGACGCCGCCGGCCGCAAGCTCGGGCGTGAAAGTGAGGCGGCTTGCAATCGGTGCGCCTGTCTTGTCGTGGCCGATTGCGCTTGCCGCCCGGATGGCGGGCGGCAGAGGATGACGGAAGGTTGTCCGCGACATGCCGAGCGGCTTGAAGAGGCGTTCCTCGGCGAGTGTTGCAAAGTCGAGCCCCGTTGTTTCTTCAAGAAGAAGCTGGACGACCTGCGTGCCGCCTCCGGAGTAGCGGACGCTGCCGCCGGGCAATTTGTCGACGACGACGGCCGGCTGGCTTGCGGGCGGCTGGCCGTTGAGAATCTCGAGCAGGGTCGGCGCAGGCCGATCCATTGGAAAATTGCCGAACCCGTGGACGGTCGTGCCTGCGCGATGGCTCAGGAGATGCCGAAGCGTGACTGGCTTCTGACGCGTGAAATCATTCTCCGGGATCCGCCACTGGGTAAGATGGCGATTGACCGGGCCGTCGAGGTCGATGCGGCCCTCATCCACCAGCTGCAGGGCAAGCACTGCGGTCAGGGGCTTGCTGATGGAGGCGCCGGCAAAGACTGTGTCGGTGCCAACGGGGCGGCCGCCCGCCTCGGTCAGGCCATATCCGCCAGCCTCGGCGACCTCGCCCTTGTCGATGACGCAAACCGAAACGCCAGGAACATGGTATTTCGCCATGCGATCGGCGATCGGCCAGGTCGTCGTGTCCCCGGCGACCAGATTGACCGGCAGGACCTCCGCCACGGCCTTGGCAAGAAGGTTTGGAACATTAGTCATGGCAGCGCCTCGCTGGCGGAACGAACCCCTCTTATATGATCAGCGCTTATATTCAAGCCCACAGACGCACGTCGCTGCAGGTTTTGGAGACGCAGGCCCGCGTTGCGCGCCGGATGGGCGCGCACCCTTGCGCTTCGCGCGAGCTTGAACGAAACGTGCGAAACTAGCTGACGCCAAGTCCGCGGATCATCTGCCGTGTCAGGGTCTCCACAAACCTCCGCCGTTCGGCGCGCGTGCCGGACGGGTTGGAGATCAGTCCCTGGGACATGCAGCGCGCAAGGCCGTAGATGAAGGCAAAATAGGCGTAGGCAGGCTGACAGACCTCGTGGGAATGCGGCAGGTCCTCGGCAACATAAAGATCCTCGCCCATGACGATCTCGGCGATGACGCGGAAGGATTCATCTGCTGCCGCCGTATAGCGCTGATTTGCGCCAACATCTCCGATCTGGCCGAACATCAGGCGGAAGAGCTGACTGTTGTTGAGGCTGAACTCAACAAGGTTCTGGGCGATCTGCACCAGAATGTCATCGCGTGAACCGCCGCGCTTCAGGAGGCGCTGGTTCTCGGCGGCGCGCTGGGCAAAACCGTCAGCAGCGACTTCAAGGAAGAGGTCATCGAGGCTCGCGAAATGGTTATAGAAGTTGGCTGAGGACACGTTGACTTCCCGGCACAGGCGACGAGCAGTCACGGCCTCAAGCGTCTCGGTCTCAACCAGCCGGCGCGCAGCATCAATGAGGTCGCGCCTGACGTTGCCACGATGGTAGGGTGCGCGCTCGGCGCTCGTCTTGCGCACGCGCTCGGCGGTAGCGGTTCCCGATTTTCCAGCTTCACCTGCCAATGGCTTTCCTCCTCTTCCAACCGGACCTGTCGGGCTCCTGTCCGTCCCGGACGCCGCCCGGCGCTCGCCGGATCAACGCGCCAGAATGTATGAGAGCAGATCGCCAGCACCCCGCAGCCAAAAGCGGGTGGCGATCGACCCAACCTTACAGTCGCATAAACCGCCTGACGCAGGATGCAAGAGATCGCGCCGCCAGATGTAAGGATCCGGCGGAGACCATCTGCCCGAAAACGCGGCATCGTGACGATTGTCCACGTTTGCCCGATTGCGCTCACCGCGGTTCAATGTGATCAATGATAACCTCGGTGGCAAGTGGACCCGCTTTTTGTTGCGTCCGCAGGGGGCTCGCCGGGCGGGAGGGCGCATGTCGAAGGGTGAGGACACTGCTGCAGAGCCGAAGCTGAGCGCTTATCAGCGCCTGCTGTTTGGTTTTCCGAGCCTTCCCCACGCCCTTGTCGCCTACCCGGTCTATTCTCTCCTGCCAGCCTATTATGCTGCGCACACCAAGGTCACGCTGGCCGAGATCGGAGCGATCGCTGCGGCGAGCCGCATCTTCGATGCCGTCAACGATCCGATCATCGGATACCTATCCGATCGCACCCGCACCCGGTTCGGCAGCCGCAAGCCCTGGTTCGTCGCCGCCATCATTTTCCTGGTCGCCGGCACGATCCCGCTCTTCAGCCCGCCCAAGGACGCCACCATCGTCTACTTCGCGATCTGGTCGACAGTTCTCTACACGGGTTTCACGATGTTCGAGGTGCCGCGCAGCGCCTGGAGCACGGAAGTGACGCGCGATTATCAGGAGCGCTCCCGTCTTTCCGCCTCGATTGGCGGTTTCAACATCGCCGGCAGCCTTGTTGTCTATCTCCTGCCCATCGTGATGTCGCTCTTCACCGGCTCGAGCGCGATCGGTGAGGACACCATGAAGGGGATCAGCATCCTCTATCTCGTGATCATGCCGGTTGCGATGATCCTGACGGTCATGTTTGTCCCCAAGGGCATCGAGGTCGCTCGCAAGCGCGTCGACATCCGTTCAACCCTGAAAACGCTGCGCACCAACCGCCCCCTGCAATACTTCTATCTGATCACGATGCTCTGGGGCCTTGGACAGGGAAGCTTCATCGGCGCCTCCTTCCTGTTCCAGACCGAATACATGCACATGTCCCAGCAAGTGCCCTACATCATGATCACCTTCTTTGCCTCCGGTCTCATCTTCGTACCGGTCTGGTCAAAGATCCTCACCAAGACCGATCGCCACAAGGTGTGGGGAACGTTCGTCGCCCTCTCAACCGCCGGCGGCCTTATCACCATCCTTCTCCCGCGCGGACCTGAAGCGCTGATCCCGCTCCTCATGCTGACCGTCGTGCGCGGATTTTTCGGAACGCCCCAGAATTTCCTCCCCGGCGCGGTCCTGAGTGACGTTATCGACTACGACACGCTCAAGACCGGTTCGAGCAAGGCGGGTAACCTCTTTGCCGTGCAGATGCTCCTCATCAAGATCACAATGGCTCTGGGCGGAGCGCTCGCCTTCTTCATCCTCGACATCTCAGGCTTCAGGATCGGCCAGCCCGCTACGCCCTCGAGCGATCTTGGGATCCTCACCTGCTATTTGTTCCTGCCCCTCACCCTGCATGCGGCGATGGCGGTCCTGTGCTGGCGGTTCCCGATCACGCGCGCACGGCATGCGATCATTCAAAAGCGGCTGGAACAGCGCGCGGCGCGCAATGCCCGCGACCTTGCGGCCTCGGCCTAGCGGCGCGCCAGCCAGCCCGCCAGTCGCTCGATGCCGGCATCGAGCAGCTCGGGCTTCACAGCAAAGCACCAGCGGATCCAGCCCTCGCCTTCAGGCCCGAAGGCAGCCCCGGGCGCGAGCCCGAGGCCGGCCTCGGCGATCAGCTGCTTGCAGAGATCGACCGATGCGCCCTGCCCCTTGATGCGGAAGAAGACATACATTCCCCCTTCGGGCGGGGCCGCCTCAACCCGGGCAAGCGCGCCAAGCGCGTCAAGAAGACGGTTGCGGCGCGCCAGAAGCTGGGCGCGCAAGTTCGCAATGTGAGGCTCTCCCCCTTCGATTGCAGCGAGACCTCCGGCCTGGACAAAGTCCGGCGCGCACGAGGTGTTGTATTCGATGAGCTTGCCAAGATCGGTCTCGAGCGCCTTGGGCGCAACCATCCAGCCAAGGCGCCAGCCGGTCATCAGCCAGGCCTTGGAGAAGGAATTGACGCCGATGATCCTGTCGTCCGGATCGGCGATGGCAAGGAAGGAGGGGGCGCTGGCAAGGCCTGCATCAAAGGAGAGACGCTCATAGACGTCATCGCACAGGAGCCAGACGCCGAGCTTCCGGCAGTGATCGAGAACAATTCTCCGGTCCTCGGCCGGGATCGTCCACCCGGTCGGGTTGGCGGGTGAGTTGAGAAGAACAAGGCGCGTGTCGGGCGTGACGGTTTCAAGAAAGCGCTGCAGGTCCCAGCGCCAGCCGTCCCTGGTTGCAAAGACGGGCGAGCGCGTCACGCTGGCGCCGAGAATGCGGGGGATCTCGGTCAGATTTGGCCAGACCGGCGTTACCGCAACGACGCGATCACCTGGATCAAGCACGGCCTGCATCGCCAGCATCAGGGCTGAGACGCCCGAACTCGTCACGGATATGCGCTCTGGCCCGAAACTGCGGCCGTGGAGGCGCCCAAGATAAGCGCCAAGGCCCTCGCGCAAGGCCTGCGAGCCGTTATTGTGCGTATAGAATGTCCGTCCCGCTTCGATCGCCTCGATCGCCGCGCGACGAATGTAATCAGGCGTCGCCTGATCACTCTCGCCGAACCAGAAGCGCAGGATATCCTGCCGGCCAAAACCTGCATTCGCCACTTCGCGGATCTTGGACAGGGAAAGGTCGCGCACCTGGGATCTTGCAAAAGGCTCGAAGGAAGGCGCCATCACACGACCCTCATTGGCTGGCTGATGCGATCGGTTCTTGCGAAGACAGGAGGCCGCGCGCGGAAAGGTTCATCATCAGATCGGCGATGCCCGAGCGCCATGGCGGGGCCTCATGACAATGAACCACGCGGTTGACAAGGGCGCCCAGCGTGGGCGTTGAGATCGTGACGATATCGCCTTGATGATGGGTGAAACCCGCGCCCGCCTCGCCGCGATCCTGCACGGGCGCAAACATTGTCCCCATGAAGAGCGCAAAGCCATCGGGATAGTGGTGATCAGGGCTCAGAACCTGGCCTGCAAGCTCGAGGGGATCGCGGCTAATGCGCGACATGTCGCTCTGCTCGGAGAGCACAAATCCGTCCTTGCCGCGGATTTCGAGGGAGATCTTTGCGCGCCTCACATCATCGATGGTGAAATGGGCGTCAAACAGGCGGATGAACGGCCCCAGCGCGCATGAGGCGTTGTTGTCCTTCGCCTTGCCAAGAAGGAGCGCGCTTCGCCCTTCAATGTCCCTGAGGTTGACGTCATTGCCGAGCATCGCGCCGCGCGCGCGGCCCGTGCGATCGCACACAAGCACGACCTCCGGCTCGGGGTTGTTCCAGTTGCTGTCGGCGCGCACGCCGACATCCCCGCCCCACCCGATCGCGCTGAGGACAGGGGCCTTGGTGAAGACTTCCGCATCCGGACCGATTGCAACCTCGAGGTATTGCGACCACAAGCCTTCCTTGATGAGTTCATTCTTCAAACGCTGGGCCGCCTCGCTGCCGGGACGAACCTGCGAGATTTCCCCGCCGATGCGCTGAGACAGGCGCGAGCGTATCGCGGCGGCGCTATCCTTCGCCCCGCGCGCTGCCTCTTCAATCACGCGCTCAAGTGCTGAGTTGGAGAAGGTGACGCCCGCCGCCTTGATGCATTGGAGATCGATCGGCGCCAACAACCGCCCATCCCCGCCCTCCCAGGCGAACCTAAGATCAAAATCCGAAAGCTCCCCGCAATCCCTGCCCGCAACAGCGGCAATATCCTCACCTGAATTGAGCAGTTGCGACACGGTGGGCGCCTTGCCCGAAACATCGATCACGCGTCCGTCGCGTACAAGGACAGGCGTTGGCCCCTCGCCAAGATCAAGGCGACCCAGCAACACGGCGTGCGCTGCATCCGTCGGCAGGAACGACACGTTTTCGAGCTCCTCTTCACGACCAGCCCGCGTCACGCCCTTGAGAAAACGGCGCATCGCAGCCCCAAGCGGTTTACTGGCGGCTTCGCTTTATGTAAACACTGATAATATTATGGATACACTCCAAGTCTGGCCTCTTCCGGATCTGGGGCGGGTTCGGGACGGTTCGGGGGCGTTTGGCGCAATGAAGGCTTTCTTCGGATTCGACCGTGAAATCCCCGACGAGATGGAACGGCTGAAGATTCCAGGCGCTGCGCTCGCGCTCATCGAGCGCGGCGAGATTAGCGCAATCAGGACGTATGGACTGGCCGACCGGCAGATCGGTCGCGCCATGAAGCAAGACACCCGCTTCAGCCTCCAGTCGATCTCGAAGGCGCTCGCGGCCTGGGGTGTGATGGCGCTGGTCGAGGATCAACGCCTCGATCTTGATCGTCCGGTCGATGATTACCTTGTGCGCTGGCGCCTGCCGGAGAGCAGTCTTGACCGGCGTCTCGTAACGGCCCGGCGCCTCCTCTCTCACCATGCCGGGATTTCAACATCGGGCTTTCCCGGAATCACCGCAGCATTTCCGGACATCACCCTCATCGACGGTCTCATTGGCAATCTGCCGCCGCTCATCGATGAGCAGGCGGCCTACTGGAAAAGATGGGAACTCGACACCGACTGGCCCGCGCGACTTGCCTACCCGCCCGGCGAAGGCTGGCATTATTCGAATGCAGGATTTGGCATTCTCGAGTTGATGGTCGAGGACATAACCGGCGCAAACTTTGCGCAATTCATGGAGGACCGCATCCTTCGCCCGCTCGGCCTCACTCAGAGCTGCTATCTGCCAGGCGATGATGTTGATGTTGCAACCCCCTATGGCGAGGATGGCAGTACGCGGACACGGCTGAGATATCTGTCGCATGCTGCAGCCGGCCTCTATGCCACGATCGGCGATCTTGCTGCTTTCGCCCTGTCGGAGATGCGCATCGGCGGCGCGCCGGGCCGAAGCGTCGTTTCAGAACGTTCCCTCTCCATGATGTTCACCCCGCATGGCCTCGCGGATCGCACGCCTGAGGTCCAGTTCGAGACAGGACTTGGCCATCTGCTCCTCTCGCGCAATGGCGCATTTAACGTACACCACTCAGGCGGCTCGATCGGCTGGCGAAGTATCTATTCGATCTTTCCGGATCTCGGCGCCGGGTTCTGCATGCTGATCAACAGCGATGGCGGCAATGAGCTCTGGCAACCAATCATCCGCAGGTGGCGAAACCACATTTTCGAACTCTAAGGGCGCAACATCCAGAGGGGCGGCTCGAAAGACGCGGCGAGGCGCAGTCCAGTTTCATGATTCTGGTCGAGCCGCTCAAATTGCATCCGCCAGGCGGGCATTTGGGGCGCGCTACCTGGCCGTTCGCCCAAGCCATCGACAGACCCGCCATTGACAGGTCCCTCAGGGCCGCCGCAAGGCGATCAAGCATCGGCTTGACATATGATCACTGATCATATTCGGTGCCGCGTCGTGAGATTGCTGCAGTCATGCACGGACGCCACAACCATGCCGGCCATTCGCCCCAGCAAGATCCACCCTTTCACCGGCCGCGACCTACCCTGGCTGCTGGACGCCAGAGCTGACAGCCGGGCAGATCATCCCTTCTTGATCTTTGCCCCGCACGCGGCAGACCCCGAGACATGGAGCTATCGCGCTTTCCGCGACGCCGTTGTTCGCTTTGCCGGCGGCCTCGTTTCCAGGGGCGTTCGCCAGCACGACTTTGTCGTGATCCACATGGAGAACTGCATCGAGTTCCTGATTGCCTGGCATGCATTGTCGCGGATCGGCGCGGTCGCCGTCACCACGAATACGCGCTCGAGCGAAGACGAGCTGAGGTATTTTCTCGATCATTGCGGGGCGGCCTGCGCGATAACACAGCCAAAGTTTCAATCGCTGCTGCGACGCGCCGGCGAGAAGGTGGAACATCTGGTGGTGACGTTGCGGGACGCAGGCGATCATCCCGAGACGCCCCGCGAGGCGGAGGCAATTTCCTTTGAAGCAGTCCTTGCAGGAGATCCTGCCCTGGCGCCCTTGCGGCCCGCCGATCCCCTGGCCTTCAACAGCGTCCAGTACACCTCCGGCACGACATCACGACCCAAAGGCGTGATCTGGACGCACGCAAACGCACTCTGGGGCGCCAAGGTGAGCGCCGAAGGGCTTCAGCTCAGCGAGACCGATGTGGGTCACACCTGCCTGCCGCTCTATCACACCAACGCCCTATCCTATTCCCATCTCGCAACGCTCTGGCGGGGCTCGACGCTGGTGTTCCAGCAGAAGTTCTCAGCCTCACGCTACTGGCCCTGCGTCACGCGCCATGGGTGCACATGGGGCGTACAGATCCCCTTCATGCTCAAGGCGCTTCGGGACCAGCCCATGCCTGCGCACGCGTTAAAAAGGTGGGGCCTTGGCAGCATCAATCCGCCCGCTCACATCAAGGCCTTTGGCGTGCCGATCCTGGGGTGGTTCGGCATGACGGAGACTGTGAGCCTTCCGATCCTCTCAACGCTGGGCCTGCCTGGACGGGTGGGCTCGATGGGCGTTCTGACGCCTGGCTATGACATCGCAGTGCGCCGCGAGGACGGATCTCACGTGGACTTTGGTGAAAGCGGCATGCTGTGGATCCGCGGCGTTGCAGGCGTTTCGATGTTCGAGGGATACCTCAACAATCCCGAGGCCACCGAAGAGGCCTACGATCCTGAGGGATGGTTTCGGACAGGCGACAGGGTCACCCCGCACGCCGATGGCTACATCGTCTTCGACGGGCGCGATCGCGACATGCTGAGGGTCGGGGCGGAAAACGTGGCCGAATCGGAAATCGAGCGCGTCCTTCTGGCGAGCGGACTTGTGACCGAAGCAGCCGTGGTCGGCAAACCCCACCCCATGCTCGACGAAGTGCCCGTCGCGTTCGTAACAATCTCAAGAACGCAGAATGATCCAAGCGAAGCGCTCCTTCAGGTTTGCAGGGAAAAGCTTGCCGCCTTCAAGGTTCCTGCCGAAATCCATGTCGTCGAAGACTTCCCGCGCGTGACCCTTGGCAAGATCGACAAGAAGACGCTGCGCGCCAGCCTGCGCTCACGTCTGGCCGACAGCGACCCGGTCGAGATCAGGCTGAAGCCGGCGCCGGTATGAGCCGCCTGGTATGGACTTGGCCGCCTGAGTGCCTTCGCACCATTCCCATTTTTCCGGAAAGGACACTTCGTGAGAGACGCCGCCATCGTTGCAACTGCTCGCACCCCGATCACCAAGGCCTATCGCGGAGGCTTCAACGACCTTGAAGCGCCAACGCTGGGCGGGGCCTCGATCCGCGCAGCGGTCGAACGCGCCTCGATCGATCCTGCCGAGATCGAGGACTGCGTCTTTGGCTGCGCCAACCAGCAGGGCACCCAGTTCTTCAACATTGCGCGCCTGTCTGCTCTGGCCGCGGGCCTGCCCGCATCGGTTGCAGGCATGACCGTGGACAGGCAGTGCTCGTCCGGAACGCTTGCGATCGCGACCGCCGCCAAGCAGATCATGGGCGATGGGATGAACGTCGCGATCGCCGGCGGGGTCGAAACAATCAGCCTCGTGCAGAACCAGTTCGCGAACCGGACACGCATCCCGGATCCGCGGCTCATCGCCCTGCATCCAACAATCCACATGCCGATGATCGACACGGCCGAAAACGTGGCCAGGCGCTATGGCGTCAGCCGGGAGGCGCAGGACCTCTACGCATTGTCGAGCCAGACCCGAACGGCGGCCGCTGTGGCTGCCGGCAGGTTTGACCAGGAACTGATCCCGGTCACATGTGACATGGTCCTCAGCGACAAGGAGACCGGCGCGACCCACCGCAAGACCGTGACGGTCAGCAAGGATGAAGGTCCAAGGCCTGGAACGACGCTCGAGGCTCTTTCCGGCCTGAAGCCCGTTCGCGAGGGCGGCACGATCACGGCGGGCAATGCCAGTCAGCTGTCGGACGGATCTTCGGCCTGCGTCATGATGGAAGCGAACATGGCCGCCCGGAGAAATCTCCCCATCCTCGGCCTCTATCGCGGTCTTGCCGTCGCCGGCTGTGAACCGGATGAAATGGGGATTGGTCCGGTGTTCGCCGTTCCAAGACTGCTTGAACGCCATGGCCTATCGGTTGACGACATCGGTCTTTGGGAACTGAATGAAGCGTTTGCGGTCCAGGTTGTCTATTGCCGCGATCGGCTCGGCATTCCCGATGACAGGCTCAACGTCAATGGCGGGGCGATCGCGCTTGGCCATCCCTATGGCATGAGCGGCGCCCGGCTTGTGGGTCACGCCCTGATCGAGGCGCGCCGTCGCGGCGTGCGTTTCGTGGTCATCACGATGTGCGTCGGGGGAGGCCAGGGCGCAGCCGCCCTGTTCGAAATTGTCTAGCGCCAGCCCCCCGGCCCTGTGGCAGGCGAAGGGGCCATCCGCTCGCGGCACGGAGGAAGACCCAAGACTGCCAGAAGGACGCAATGCTGCTCGTGAGGCTATGACCCAAGCCACGCTGCTTCCCATCCGCGTTGAGCACGATCTCATGGTCGAGATGCGCGATGGTGTGCGTCTCGCCACCGACGTCTTCCATCCCATCCCGACGGAGGCCGGGGGCGTCCTGCCCGTCCTTCTCTACCGCACCCCCTATTCCAAGGACCTGATGGCTGCGAATTTCGGGTTCGCATCCTGGTTTGCCCAACGCGGCTATGTGGTCGTCCAGCAGGATTGCCGCGGATGCTTCAAGTCCGAAGGCGATCTCGATTTTCTTCTGTCCGAGGCGGAAGACGGCTTCGACACCCTGGCCTGGATCGAGCAACAGACCTGGGGCGATGCCGATGTCGGCAGCTTCGGCACATCCTGGTCGGCATGGTCGCAGACGGCCATGGCGGCGCTTCAACCGCGACGGCTCAAGACCGTCGTACCCATGATGAGCGGCTTTGATGGCTATGCCAGTTCTGTCCGGCATGGCGGCGCGCTGGAACTGCGGTGGATCGCATGGGCGTTCTGGCATTCGGTCGAGAACACGCAGGCCCGGCTCGGCAAGACGCCGGAGATCGAGGCAGCGCTGATCCGCCCAGAAAAGCGCTTCTCCGACTGGCTCAAGACCTGGCCCATCCGCAAGGGCGAGACACAACTCGCGCTGACGCCCGCCTACGAGAGCTGGGCGTTCGACCTGATCAACGAGGCCGACCGCTCAACCTACTGGGATCATCCCTCGCTCCATCCCGGCGCCTACACAGACGCGATCAGCCGCACCTCAGCGCTCTACATCGGTTCATGGTATGATTCATATACCCGCGCGACCTTCGAGAATTATCTCAGCCACAGCACGAAAGGGCGCGCGCGCCTGATTGTCGGGCCATGGCTGCACGGCACCGCCACGGTCGAGCAGAGCCACGCCGGAGACATCTCGTTTCCAGACGACGCTGCGCTTAACACCTACAAGGACCTCCTGCTGCGCTGGTTCGACCTTGAACTCAAAGGCAAGCCAGACAATGGAGCGTTCGATGCTTCAATACGCCTCTATGTCATAGGGGGCGGTCAAGGCTCGCGCGATCCCAACGGGCGCCTCGCTCATGGCGGACGCTGGCGTGATGCGCAGACCTGGCCGGTCGAAGGGGTTGAAAACCGCGCCTACTACCTGCACGATGACGCGCGCCTTTGCACGACGGCGCCGCAAAAGGATAGCGGTGAGCGCACGTTCAGATTCGATCCGTCAAACCCCGTCCCCAGCATCGGCGGCAGCCTGTCCTCGATGCTGGATATCATCCCCGATCCGCCCTCGCCCGCCGAACTCCACCGCCTTCCTCACCTGCAACGGACAACACCCATCACTGCCCCCGGCGGTTATGATCAGCGTATCGATGGCAAGGGTCCACTATCGGAACGGCGCGACATTCTGGTCTTTGAGACGTCGCCGCTCGTCGGTGACACGGAAGTTCTGGGCCCGATCGAGGTCCATCTCTGGGTCAGCACGGACGCCATCGACACGGACTTCACGGCCAAGCTGATTGACGTCTATCCGCCGAGCGCCGAGCTGGCCGATGGCTACGCGCTCAATCTGAGCGACAGTATCATTCGGCTGCGTTACCGCCATGGCGATGGCAAGCCGCAATTCGTGAGGCCAGGCGACATCGTGCCGATCACGATCACGCTTTATCCGGTCGGCAACGTGTTCGCCGCCGGGCATCGCATCCGCCTGGATATCTCAAGCTCGAACTTTCCACGCTTCGACGTCAACGCAAATACCGGCCGCGCCGAAGATGGCGTGCGGGGCGGCGTGATCGCCAACAACACCGTTCATTGCAGCGCGCGATATCCCTCGCATCTCGTGCTTCCTCTCAATCGGGGCTGACGCATGTATCACGCAGGCCAGTTTTATATCGATGGCAAGTGGGTTGCTCCGAATGCGACGCGAACAGTCCCTGTTTCCAACCCCGCCAACGAACAAACCATCGCACACGTGACGCTCGCCAGCCGAACCGACGTCGATCGCGCGGTCGCTGCGGCGAAGGCGGCGTTCGAAACTTATGGCGCCACGTCCATTATTGAGCGCATGGCGCTTCTTGAGCGGATCCTTGATGTCTATGCTAGACGGCAGGATGAAATTGCCGACATCGTATCGCGCGAGATGGGCGCGCCCGTCTTCATCGCGCGAGGATCGCACGCGCCACAAGGAATCGCTCATCTGCGTGAAACGCTCGCGGCGTTGAAGACGTTTGCCTTTGAGATCCAGCGTCCTACCTCGCGGATCGTCTATGAGCCGATCGGCGTTTGTGGACTGATTACGGCTTGGAACTGGCCGATGACGTTGATCGCGTGCAAGGTGGGGCCGGCTCTTGCAGCTGGATGCACGCTCGTCCTCAAGCCAAGCGAAGTAGCGCCGCTGTGCGCCCATCTGTTTGCGGAAATACTTGACGAAGCCGGCGTTCCGCCGGGCGTCTTTAACCTGATCGATGGCGAGGGAGCAGAAGCGGGCGATGCGCTCGTGCGACATCCCGATGTCGACATGGTCTCGATCACAGCCTCAAACGCCGCCGGCGTCGCCGTCGCAAAAGCCGCAGCACCGACTGTGAAGCGCGTCACGCAGGAGCTTGGCGGGAAGTCCGCCTGCATCTCGCTTGACGACGATGACATCGAGGCGACGGCGTACGCCTCAATGGCTCGCCTTTGTCGCAATAGCGGCCAGTCCTGCGCCGCCCTCACGCGCCTCCTCGTGCCAGCGCGCTTTCAGGAGGAGGCAGCAAGAGGCGCTGCCCGGGCCGCATCGGAGATCGTGATCGGCGATCCGCAGGCTCAGTCGACGACAATGGGTCCGGTCGTCAACGCGGCGCAGTTTGCCCGGATCCAGCGCTATATCGAGACGGGGCTCGCGCAAGGCGCGCGGCTCGTGGCGGGAGGCTTGGGAAAGCCGGCGGGCCTCACGTCCGGTCACTTCGTCAGGCCGACGGTGTTCGCAGACGTAACGCCGGACATGGTCATTGCGCAGGAAGAGATCTTCGGACCCGTGCTCTCAATCATGCCCTATCGCGACGAAGATGACGCCGTGCGCATCGCCAACGGCACAGTCTATGGCCTCTCTGGCGCTGTTCGCTCCGCCGATCCGCGGCGCGCACAGATGATCGGCCGACGCCTGCGAACAGGAATGGTCTTTCTGACTGACAGCCCAGCGGATCTGGGCGCGCCATTTGGAGGCTATCGTCAGTCCGGTAATGGCCGCGAATGGGGCGCCCACGGTCTTTCGGAATATCTTGAAGCGAAGGTGCTGGTTGGCGGGGCGTTCGAAGACGGCATTTTCATGTAGGCGCGAGCCGTCAGAGAGCTGCCACTTACGAAAGAAATGGCGCCCCGGACGCGCGCCGAACATGTGAGGCTTGGCGTAGAGACTGCAGTGAACGCCAGCCCTCCGGCACAATCCACGACAACCACTCGAATGCGCTGGCCATTTGCGCGCCGACATGAGGCTCGCCGTGCCTGGAATGCCTGTCGTCGGATGTCTCGCACCAGGGCGATCCACCTGCGGTGTGCTGCCAAGTTAGGCAAGGAGAGGCCATTTTCGCGAACGCGCGACGAAATTTGAAACTGACAATTCCGTGCGAAATCAATCTCCGCAGACTAACAAAAAAATGCACATGACCAGTGTTCGCGTACAATTTGACAGCCCCGTTCGATGTCTTCGGCGCTGCCGCGCTCGGCAGAGAGATCAACATCGACGCCGCCACCACAGAGGATCCGCAACTCACCCACAACGGCATCGGATCCGTCACCCGCGACACTGTCGACCGGGGCGGTCAGCGAAGGCGGCTAGCGCGCGGAAAGCTCAGTCACCAAACGGGCGGTAGACCGCAGCCTTGCCATCCCGCGCACCATCAGGATCGACGCCGGCAAGCGCATTGCCGTGATGGTCGCCCGCAGATATGAGTTCTCCGCCAGCAGCAGCCGATGACGCTAATCGTCGTTCTCGGTGATTTGCTTCAGGGCCAGGCGGATGTGTTTCTCCACCGCCTTGATGGTCACACCCAGCTTCCGCGCGATCTGCGGGTAGGTCAGTTCGTCGATCCGATGAAGTAGGAACACTTCTCGCCTCTTCGGCGGCATCTGATCTATGATCGCCATCACCCGTTTCAGCCTCTGCGACCCCATGATTGCGCGTTCCGGATCGGCCGTCAGGTCAGCAACCTGCTCCCCTGCCTCGGCCGACTCCGCGGTTGGACGCGTGCGCCTGCGCCTGACGCGGTCGATCGCAACACACCGCACGACACGAGCCAAGAGGTGTTCTGGCTTGCGTATCTCCTGCGTCTGCGCGGTCTCAACCACCTTTAGGAAGGCCTCCTGGACAACGTCTTCGGCTTCCTGTGCACCAGCGCGACGCGCAATCGCGTGAAGCATATTTCGCTTTTCTACGAATGCTCCACGCAAGCTCTTGTCCTCATAACCTTCCGATCCGCTCGCCCGCCTACCCGTCGAAATGAATTTCACGCGGACCCAATTTGGATATGTCGAGTATACTCTACAATTGTTGTTCTCGCAACCTGACGCCGAAAGAGATCGGACAAGGAGACGAGATGTACGGCACCGAGCACCGCTCATTGCTTTGTAGAGTATACTCCGTGGTTGTATAATCGACATTCCGCCTGCATGGGCGAATGCATATTCGTGAGGTTTTCGCAGCAAATCTGAGACGAGCACGCCGTGCAGCGGGGATGTCGCAGGAAGATTTGGCACATCAGGCTGGTATTGACCGCACCTACATTAGTTCCTTGGAACGAGCGCAGTACGCGGTCAGCATCGACGTGATTGATCGGCTTGCGGTTGCGCTCAACGTCGAACCAGCCGAGTTGTTAATGCGGCCTCGTAAACCGAAGTCGCACTTGTCGACGTAGTCGATTGCCAGTTCACGAGCTTCCGACTTTCAAGACGCATCACACGTTTCTGGTTGCGACCCGTAAGCTTACGTCGCGCTCTAAGCGTGAGCGTTGCAATTGAAACGGACCGCTCGAATTGGCGCGCGCCGCAGTGGCTCGAATCATTGACGATCAATGCACTCGGCGCGATTGAAATCGCCTTGGCGCCAGCATGCGCCGGATAGGGACTGTCAGGGTAGTTTGGCGATGTTTTTCTGTGCTTTCGACGCGCCTCCGGCCATCACGCCACCGCCCTGCTCCAGACAGATTCCGAGCGCGCGCAGGATGCGCATGGCGCGACGCCTCAGCAGATGCCGCTGTATGTTGAACACGTTGTAGAAAGCAGCATGCGTCTCCAGGAAACGCTGCGCTGACTTCCGACCCTTGAAATTCTGCATCTTCGCTCTCGCCGTCGAATCAGAAAATGCGAATTCTTGGATCCGTTATTGTCGCGGGGCGACCGAGATCACGACGCTCACCGAGACCAAGTCGCTCAAGCGCCGCGTCGTAGGAACGAAGACCATCGGTGACGATCGCTGCGGCTCGACGTTCTGATTCTTCAACAGCTGCCGGAGCAATCGCAACGCAACACTCGCATCGCGTCGTTGAGGTCTCTCAAAAGGCCGATAATCACAACCTTACCGGAGACGGCGTAGCGTAGGTCTGCCATCACCCCCGCAAGACCTTCAATGCTGGGCTTCGATCCGCGCTTCCTTGAGACGTTCGGTGCGCAAGATGTTCGGCAGGCTGTAATTTCCTTCGTGACATCCGTTTTCATAGGCAGCCGTGTGTTCCCGGTGGAGGCTGTATTCGGCGCTCCATGGAGCTGTATAGAGAACGTCATCCTCGATCGTGAACCGATAAAGGATCTCGTCCGGCGACAGCAGGCTGAAGCGTTCGATGATTCTGGATTGCTCGCGAACGGACTGGGTCATGGTCGCGAACGGAGCGTAATTGTCGATCTCGTTCAGCGTTTCGACGACGAGGACATCGCCCTCCCAGCGCGCAACTGAGTCTCCAAGGCGCGACTTGATCGCTGCAGGCCGGTGCATTGCATTGACGCCGATGATGCGTGTGTCGGCGCCCTCCTCGGTATAGATCACGACATGGTCGGCGGTTTGCACGATCTGGCGTATGTTCTCCACGGGCACTGACCACAGCGGAGCAAGGCCTGTTCCTACAAGACAACGCTCCCATGGATTGCGCGCCTCAGGATCAGTGAGAGCGTATGCCAAATCCCTCAGCCGTTTCCCTTCTGCACTCAGAGGTAACTTCCCGTCCGCCGGATCAGTTATCCAGGAGGAACGCCACTCCCCGCCAACCCGGGTCAGCGTCTTCACATCTGCGGCCAGCAAGTTCGGATCAATGACCGCACCCATGGCAGGCGAGCGAGCGCGATCCCGAATGAGGCCGACCAACTTCGCCTGCTCCTCATCACCGACAACAAGCCCGCTTGCGCCCGGAATGCGCTCAAGGGGCGTGAGCCCCTTGGCGGACCAGACGCCCTGGAAGTCGGGATGTCCATCGCGCGTGCGTGGAAGTGCTGTCTGAGCAAGGGCGGGCAACGCGCATGCGATTGCAGAGAGGATCGCTGCGAGGAAGGACCAAGCCGTTGCGAGTTTGACTTGCGCCATGGGAGCACCCTCAATGGATCATCGATTGGGAAACCTAGCTCCGCGCTTCACGCTTGTCCTTCCCACTGGTGGTCCGCGCCATCACCGTTCCGACGACCAGGGAAAATTGATGTACTGGTCACGGCTGTCGAAGCAAATATTCCCGTACATCCTCAAATAGGAATTGCGGCGCGTTGGGTCGGCATAAACCGCCGCGGGGTTAGCGAGATCGCGCTCATACTGTGCGATGTTGGCAATCGTCAGAGTTTTGGGGAGGATATCCATAGCCTGAGGCACGCTCTTCCCATCGAGCCAATCGGACGCAAAGCGTCCCATCGCATAGCCGAAAACAGGTGAAGCCAGGCTGATGCTGGCCTTGTAGGGACTTTCTTCCTTTTTGAGTTCAGCAACGGCCTCGCGCTCTCCGTCTATGCCACCGAGAAACTGGGTGGCCCGCGCCTTACCCGCTTCGCGCAACGCCTCAAGGGCGCCAAGCACCACGGTATCGGCGCCCAGGACCACGTCGATCTTCGGCTGCGCAAGCAGGATCGTCTTCATGGTGCGATATCCGCCGGCCTTGTCGATGGTGGCCGGCGAAATATCGGCGACGATCGTCACGCCCGGCAGCTGTCGTAATGTATCGCGCATCGCGGTAAAGCGAGGCGCGAGGAACTGCAGATTGTCGTGGGTCAGCAACACCACCTTGGCCTTTCCGCCCAGACGCGTGCGGATATAGGCTGCTGCAGCTTCCGCCAGCACCTTGCCCGTCTGGTACTGAGGCGCATTCAAGATCGTTGTGGCTGGCGGCGGCACGATCGCACCAACATACGCTCCGCTACCAATCACCTTCTTGAGGCTCGCGCTCAGCGATGGCGGATCTATGGGAGCGACAACGATAGCGCCGGTCTTGCTGGCATGCAGGCCATTGACCTGTTTTACCATCAAGGCCGCATCATTGTCGGCATGCAAGACGCGATAGACTAACCCGCGCTCTGCAGCAGCTATCGCCAGCCCCCGCCCAACGCCCTGAACGAATTCGCGTTCATTGTCCTGAACGAATACCAGTTCCCTTCGCAAGCTGGTGGGCTTGCTGCAACCTTGCCTGGCGGCATCAAAGTTCGGAAGAACGACTGGCTTGGTCAGTCCATTGCCCTGCGCGTTCGCGGCCAAAGGCAGCGCAGCGGCGACAAGCGCCGCCAGCGCCACGCACGCCAGATGCCTGACGCGGCCGACCCTAGCGGACTGCTTCGGAACTGATGTCACGGAAGATTTCATAGCGTCTCTACCGTTGAAAACACCATCCGGGCCGCAGTCCCCGGTGTCCGGTTCACATACTCGACCTTCGTCTTCAGCGCCGCAGCCATCGCAGCAATGATCTTTGAGCCCAGCCCCGTGCCGCCCGGGCGCGCGGCAGCGCTCAGTCCGACGCCGTCGTCCTGCACGACAAGCTCGGCCCGTCCTTCCGGCAGCTTTCGCAACATCACCCGGATATCGCCCGATCGCCCATCCGGATAAGCGTATTTGAAGGCGTTGGTTACCAGTTCCGTGGCGACAACTGCGAGACTGATGCTCTCGTCTGTGGGCAGGACCACCGGATCGAGCATGCTCGTGAGCCGGGCCGTATGGCCGTCGTTGCGCATGGCGAGACCAAGATTGTCCAGCATCACGCCCAGATAGTCGTTCAGCGCCACCGACGTTACATCGCCCGAAGTATAGAGACTCTTGTGAATCTGCGAAATCGCCTGGATGCGGGTCTGTGTTTCCTTCAGCGCGCCCCTGGCTGCGTCATCCATGACCGTTTTGGATTGCATGTTAACCAGGGCCGCCACGAGCTGGAGACTGTTGGCCACGCGATGATTGACTTCGGAGAGTAGCGCTTCTGCCCGCTTCCGAGCGAGCGCCAGCTCATGCGTTCTTGTTTCAACGCGATCCTCGAGCGTGAGGTTGATTGCGCGTACTTCGTCACGCGCCTGTGCGATCTCTTGCCTGTTTCGATAGACCATGAAGGCAACCGCAGCCACGATGAGAACAATGACGAAGGCAGCGATGAAGGACACCCATCGCAGCATGGCGGCGTTGTTCTGCTGCTCGATCGCGGACAGAGTGGATTTTTCGTCGGTATCAAGCATCGCGCCATACAGGAAGACGTTGATTTCATCCATCAGCGCCTTGCCCCGATTGCTGCTGACAATCGACAGGGCGTCCATATCGGAGCCGGCGCGCTTCAAGTTGATGCTTTGGTCCATTTCCCCGAGCTTTTCATCCACTGCCTCCTGCAGCCTCGACAGGAAGGGCGGTGGTTGCGATCCAATGACAATCAAGCGCGCGAGATCGGATATTTGCTCGCGCGTGCGCACCTTGGCCGTGTCATAGGGAGCCAGGTAAATTTCGTTGCCCGTCAAAAGAAAACCGCGCTGGCTTGACTCCGCCGTTCTCAACGCATCGCGCAGTTCAACCGCTGCGATGCGGGTGTCGCGCTGCAACGCCGTTTGCTGGAAGAGGGTATTGGATCTTTCGCCAAGCCACACCGTCATGCCCACAATCGCGAAGAGTGCGAGAAAGCCGACGACGAGGCCTCCGGCGACACCCAGTGCTAGTCGGCTGCTTATCATTTGATGGTCTTTTGAGGCTGGTGCTCGGACGACGAACTCCGCGCCCTGAAAGAGCCTTTATAAGGCAGAAGGGACGCTTGCTGGCAACGTCTCGCTGGGCCTGTCCGCCGGAATTCGCCGCCTATCACCGTCGCCGGGATGGGATGTCGTTTGTAAGAAATTCGCGTCATTGAAGCCCCCGAAAGGCCAATAACCACGGCCCTCACCAGAGACTGTTTAGCATTGGTCTCACAGAACCCGCCGAAACTTTCGCATATCGCCCGATTTCGGAGCCGCCTTATCTTTCAACCATAGCGCGCTTCAGGAAGGCATCTACGTCTGCGGCGGATTGATCGGGATTCTCCAGCTGCGGCATGTGCCCGACATTGGGATAGGTGATGACGGCGGCGCCTGGAATTGCCGCTCCGAACTTGCGCGCCGCGGCGACCTCAATCAGGGGATCCTTTTCACCCCACAGGACCAGGGTTGGCACGCTGATAGTGGCGAGCTGCGCCGGGTCGGCCTTCGTGAACTTGAACGCTGCACCCGCGCTTTCCCCGCCCGGCGTCCACATCAAGATGCGGCGATGCCCTGGCGCAAGTTGCACGTCGACCCATCGTGTCACAAACGCGTCGGTGACAAGCGGATTGTTGAGCAGCGTATTCTGCAGCGATGCTTTCGTAAGAGGCCGCGTCTCAAGATGCTCCAGCGCCCATCTGCCGACGGGTGTGGCCAGCAGCTGGAACACCCATGGTTGCTCCGCCTGCTTTTCGTTCGGGAAGCCGCCAGCGTCGACCAGAACGAGCGCCCGAATGCGCTCAGGGTGCATCAGTGTGGTTCGCCAGGCGATCGCGCCGCCCATCGAGTTGCCGGCGATAGCGAAGGCAGGCAGCTTCGCCGCCGTCGCAAACGCGTCGATGAACTCAACCTGCGCTGCCGGGGTCGGGGCCCAACTTTCCGGCGCCCGCGTCAGCCCGTGGCCTGGAACATCAACAGTGATGACACGGAAATTCCTGGAGAGGATGTTGATCCATGGCGCCCAGGAGAGGAATGAATCTCCAAAGCCATGCACGAGCACGACTGTCGGCGCGGCGGGATCGCCATCGTCGCGATAGTGGGCGCGGACACCGTCGGGCAAGTCGAGGAAATGCGACGTCGGCACAGCGTAGCGCGCCTCGAGTTCTTCATAAGGGATATCGGGGCGCTGCAGGACCAGATATCCGACACCGGCAACCAGGAGCAGGAGCACTGCAAAGCCTGCCGCCAATTTTCCGAGCAGTTTCATCGGCCCCTCTCCCGCTGCGCCCCCACACTGGCATACGCGGCAAGTCACGCATCATCGCACGATGCTGGCAAGTTATGTGACTTTTCAGCCGTGAGCCGGGCGCGCCAGCTCGAAATTGCATGGGATTTCCGCTATCAGGATCTCCGGAGAGGCCGCTGCGATGACCAGGATAACTACACGTATCCTTACGCCAACCATCGGCGCTGTCGTGGACGGCGTCGATCTTTCGAAGCAGCTGGGCGATGAAGAGATCGCAGCGATCCGCAGCGCGCTGCTCAAACACAAGGTGATTTTCTTCGAAGATCAGCATATCACGCCGGTGCAGCATCGTGACTTCGCGGCGCGCTTCGGCGATCTCCATACCCATCCGCTCTATCCCGGCGTGCCCGAAGCACCGGAGATGTTCATCCTCGACAACCACGCCAATAACCCGACCGACAATGACGCGTGGCACACCGACGTCACCTTTATCGAGACGCCGCCGCTCGGGGCCATGCTTTATGCCAGGCTCCTGCCACCTGCCGGCGGCGACACGATCTGGGCGGACATGCAGGCGGCCTATGAAGGCTTGTCAAAGCCGCTGCAGCGTTTGCTCTCCGAGCTGGACGCGGTGCACGATTTCGCTCGCGGCTTTCCGGCGCGCGGGGTGGTGGCGAAGGGCGCTGGCGCCGACAAGCATGCCAAGGCTGTCGCTGATCATCCGCCGGTTTTCCATCCCGTGGTGCGGACTCATCCGGAGACAGGGGCGGATGCGCTGTTCGTGAACTACAGCTTCACGGATCGGATCAAGAGCTTGCGTGGCGCCGAGTTCGAAAGCGCTACTCGATCTGCTGTTCGTGCACGTCCAGAAGCCGGAGTATCAGGTGCGCTGGAGCTGGAAGCCGAATTCCATCGCCTTCTGGGACAACCGCATCACGCAACATTATGCGGTGAATGACTACCTGCCCCATCGCCGCATCATGAACCGTGCGACCATCCTTGGCGACAGGCCTTACAACCGGTCGCGCATGCCGGCGGAAATGAAGGCAGCTGCGGAGTAGGCGCGTGACTTTTCCCATTCTGGAATGTGTTGCCGAGAGCGATCGCCACACGAGCTTCTATCTCTCCTGTGGATCGGCAACAGCAACGCCGATCATCTTCATTCATGGATGGCCCGAGCTATCGATTTCCTGGCGGCATCAACTGCCGGTGTTCGCTGGGTTGGGCTTCCGGGCGATCGCGCCTGACATGCGAGGCTACGGCCGGTCCAGCCTCTACTCCCGACATGAAGACTATTGCCAGGAGGAAATCGTCGCCGACATGATGGAACTCGCCGATGCACTTGGCATTGAGAAGGCCATCTGGGTCGGACACGATTGGGGAGCGCCTGTCGTCTGGTCGATTGCGCAACAACACCCTGATCGCTGTCACGGCGTCGCCAATCTCTGCGTGCCTTATATCCCGGAAGGTTTTTCAGTCGAAACTCTCGTCCCGCTAGCCGATCGGTCGGTCTATCCGGAGACTGAATTTCCGGTGGCTCAATGGGACTACCAGATGTTCTACCGGGAGAACTTTGCGGCGGCGTCCGCGGCCTTCGAGGCCAACACGCGTGGGACGGTGAAGGCTCTTTTCCGGTCGGGCAACCCGGCCGGCAAGCGTCAGCCAGCTATCACCTCACGCATACGCGCGGCGGGTGGCTGGTTTGGTCCCGGTCAACCGGCTCCCCAACTGCCGCGCGATGAACGCGTACTCACCGAAGCAGACGAGAACAGCTACACTGCAGCTCTGGAGGCTACCGGCTTCTTCGGAGCTGACAGCTGGTACATGAACGGCGCAGCCAATACCGCGTACGCCAAGCGAGCAAAGGCCAACTGGCGCCTCGCCATGCCCGTGCTCTTCCTGCATGCCGCGTACGACTATGTTTGCGAGACGATCGACTCCCGGCTTGCCGAGCCCATGCGCGCCAACTGCGACAACCTCAGCGAAGCCGTCATCGAGTCCGGCCACTGGATGGCACAGGAGAAACCCGTTCAGGTAAATGCCAGGCTTACCAGATGGCTCGCGGCTCAGTTTGCCGAGCTTTGGCCGCCTGCTTGATCGCGCCACTGCAGCCGGGAAGAACAATCGTAGATCACGCCTCGATGTTGACCGAGCCAGTTGAAATTCAAGCTATCGCAGCGATGCCGGAAGCACTCTATAGATCGAGCGCTGTCTCGGAATTGTGACGCGCTATTTCCGCTTCCAATACAAAGCGCGCATTCCCTCCGGCAACCGCTAGGTGACGGAGCGCCCGTCGTTGAAGGTTGCAGGTTGAAGGATGGGGGGGAAATCTTGGTAACAGATCGGTCGCAGGAAGCGTCGAACTGACAGGCTTCCCACTGCAGTGAACCGACTGTCTGATGTGGCCGGAAAAGGTCCGCCGTGAACCATGGCATGCGCAACTTCAACGCCTGTGCCGAAACCATTGAAGATGATCCGTCCTGCCTTGGCCTCCAGAACTGGCAAGAGGGCGCGCACGTCCGAGAAGTCATGCTGATCTGCGTGCAAAGAGATCGTCAGCTGTCCTTCCATGCTCATAAGCAAGTCGCGTATGGTGGCAATGTCTGGACAGCGCACTATCAAAGTAGCTGCTCCGAACACTTCCGCCTGCAGCGACTGATCCGCTTTGAATGTGGCTGACGAAGTCTCGAAGAGAGCCGCTCTGCCCTGGTCGTCTCCACCCGTCAGGCCCTGCGCAATCGCCTCGACTCCTGGACGCCGCGCGAGCTCATCAACTCCCGCGCGAAAATTTCGCAGGATGCGTCGGGTCAACATCGTCGCCGGGAGCACGGCCTCAACCGCCAGGCCGGCAGCCTGCACAAAAGTGCCGAGGTTTTCGTCGTCCACGGCAAAGACAAGCCCGGGATTTGTGCAGAACTGGCCGGCGCCCAACGTCATTGCGGAAACGAAGGCCAGAGCGATCTCGTGACCGCGCTCGCGAAGTGCGCCAGGGAGAAGAATGACCGGGTTTATTGAACTCATTTCGGCGTGAAAGGGGATGGGTTCGGGCCTCGCCTGAGCAATCGCCGCAAGCGCGATCCCGCCACGGCGTGACCCGGTGAAGCCCACGGCTTTAATGACGGGATGAGCAACAAGCGCCTGACCAATGGCAACGTCCGCGTCAAAGAGAAGCGAGAACACGCCCGGCGGAAGCCTCAAGTTGGCGACCGCCTGCTGAATTGCTCGTCCGGCAAGTTCGGACAGACCAGGGTGTGCATTGTGCGCCTTGACAACTACCGGACAGCCCGCGGCCAATGCCGATGCTGTGTCTCCACCCGCGACCGAAAAAGCGAGCGGAAAGTTGCTGGCTCCGAAGACTGCCACGGGCCCTAGCGGAATGTTGCGCAAGCGAAGGTCAGGGCGTGGAGAAGGTTTCCGGTCTGCAATCGAAGCATTGACCCGAACGTCGAGAAACTCTCGCTCACGGACAACGGTGGCAAATAGCCGTAGTTGGTTTGCCGTGCGCGCGAGTTCTCCCTCAAGCCTGGCGCGCGGCAACCCAGTCTCGAGGATGCCGCGTTCAACGATTTGGACGACTGACCCCTCGAGGTTGAGAGCGATCTCTTCCAAGAAACGCGCACGTGTCTCGAGTTCGGTCTCACGAAAGGCGTCGAACGCATCTTCGGCTAACCGGCATGCTCTTTCCAAATCGTCCGAGCACGCCCCGCCAAAGGATGGCTCAAGCTTGTTGCCTGTTCGAGCCTCGACGGCCCGGATTTCACCACCCATACCGCGAATGGATTGACCACCAATCAGCATCGTGCCGAGAATTTGCGTCATTCCGTTCCCCGGCGCTGTCTAGCGAATTCCAAGACCGCGCTTCAGCGCATTGAGCTTGGATCTCTCAAAGCCCTGCGCCGTCGCGCTTTCCGGAGCAAAGATGTCGAAACCGTGGAACCCACCGGGAACGACAACCAGTTCCGTCGCCACGCCGGCCTTGATCAGGCGGGATGCGTATTCAATGTTTTCTTCGACGAAAAGATCGATTGCGCCGACGCCGATGAATGTGGCGGGAAGATCTCGAAAATCTCGCCTGCGGCTTGGAACTGCCACTGCAGGCGACCCTTCTCCGCCTGGCTTCATTCCAAGAAAGCATTCCCAGCCAAGCGCATTCCAGTCTGCCGTCCAGGCGAACCGTCCGATATGGTCAGGAACGCGCCGTGTCGCTCCTGTGCGATCATCCAGCATGGGATAGATGAGGCACTGAAACGCGACAGGAAACTCACCGCGATCGGTCGCCAAATTGGCGAGCATGGCAGCGTGGCCGCCGCCGGCGCTTTCGCCAAGCAGCGCTACTCGCGATGGATCGACGCCAAGCTCGCTGGCGTGCTGATGGAGCCAGCGCAAACCCGCATAGTTGTCCTCGATCGACGCTTCGAAGGTCGACTCGGGCGCCAACCGGTATTCAACGGTGACGATGACGCAATCGAGCTCGCGCGCGAGCAACTGCAACCGGCGAACCTGGCTTTGCGCCGTTCCCGCAATCTGGCCGCCGCCATGTGTGTGCAGTATCGCAGGCCGGTTGCCGCCGGACCGTGCGTTGATGACGTAGAGCACAACGTCGGGATGCCCAATATCGACCGGCGCAAGTCGCTCGAAGAACTCCACATCAGGTAGAGGTTCAACATCGCTGAAGAATGGGGAGTTGCGTATCTGGGCAATACTCTCTCTGACCGCAGGCGGGCTATCGGCTTCCTGCAACGCGATTTTCGCAGCTGCTTCCCGGAATTCGGGCGCGACCACCGACATCGGGTCGATTGCGGCATCCAATTGGGCGCCCTCCATCTGCAACTGTCGCCACTTCATTCCGCTACATTTTCAGCGTGTCGGTCGGCACCTGGGTGGCGGGGTCGTAGAGATTGCGGTCCAGGAAAAGCCGGATCCGCTCGTTGATTTTCGGCCAAAGACCGGTGAAGCCGCCGTGACCACCGCCATCGATGGTCTGGAAGAGTACTGGTACGCCAGCCGCGCGCAGCGCAGCCTCGAATTCAACGGCCTGCTGAAAGGGTACGAAAGGATCCTTGTTGCCGTGGATAATCAGAAAGGGCGGGTCGCCGGCGCTGACATCGAGCACCGGAGACGCGCGCCGCGCCAGCTCTGCCCGGTCACCTTCACTGCCGAGCAGGGGATCGATGTTCGGCGTTCCAACGGGGGCAAGACGCAGATCCGTAGGGCTTGACTCGCTGACCACGCATTTTACCGCGCTCGACTGGTCGAGATAGTGGCCCACCTTGCCTTCGTCGGCGGCGACGCCATTGGTAAGGCCGAGCTTGGCGGCGATGTGTCCGCCAGCGGAGACGCCCATCGCGCAGATGCGGCCAGGATCAAGATTGTATTCTTTTGCATGTGCGCGGATCCATCGAATCGCAGCCTTTGCATCGTCGATCTGGGCGGGCCAGGCATCCTGCCAGGAAAGCCGGTAGCCGATCGAGATGACCGCATAACGCCCGCTGTTCGCAATGCCCATGGTCTGGTCGCGACCCATGATCTTGCTGCCGATCGTCCATCCCCCGCCGTGGATATAAGCGAGAACCGGAAGCGGCCCGGAGACGTTGGGAGATTTCGGAAGATAGATATCAAGCGTCTGGCGTGGATCGCCCGTGCCCGCGTAGTCGAGATTTGCGATAAGCCTCACATTCTCGCCAAGGGGTATCTGACCTTCGCGATTGGGATCGAGATCGAAGCTGACATACTCAGCTAGGCTGATGGCCCCGTCGCCGTTTGCGTCATGAGGCCTAAGCGAGAACATCATAAGCGGCTGAAGTTCGGTCAGTTTGACCACGCCATCCTTGTCGGCGTCCAGCGCCTGCCAAGCAGGCTGAAGGCGGGCCTCATCGGTTTGTCGCAGCGGCGCGTGGGCGCAGGCGGCGAGAGCCAGCGCGGTCAATGGAACCAGGCCATTTCGCAGCATGCGCATTCGACTTCCTCTAACCTACCCAGCTATCTTCTGGTTGGCGATCCACTCGTCCACGCGCCTCTCAAGGAGGTCGAGCGGCAGTGCGCCACCTCCAAGCACCGTGTCGTGAAAGGCGCGCAAATCGAACCTCTGGCCAAGCGCGGTCCTCGCCTTGGCGCGCAGGTCCAGTATCTTTTGCATGCCGATCTTGTAGGACGACGGCACGCCAGGCTGGATGATGTAGCGTTTGACTTCGGACCGTATCTGGGAGTCGGGAAGCGGCGCGTTGTCGTGCATGTATTGGACCGCCTGCTCTTCAGTCCAACCCTTTGCATGAAGACCAGTGTCGACGACGAGGCGGATTGCTCTCCAGGTTTCGAGCGTAAGTCGTCCAAAATCCGCATAGGGATCCCGATACGCGCCCATCTCTTTCGCTAGCAGTTCGCAATAGAGCGCCCAACCTTCCGAGTAGGCCGCAAAGAACAAGCGCGTGCGAAACTTCGGCAGGCCGGCGAGTTCCTGGGCGATCGAAATTTGCATGTGATGTCCAGGTATTCCCTCGTGGTAGGCGGCCACCTCGAGCTGGGGAATCGGCATTGCCTTCATGTCGCTGAGATGCATGTAGAACGTGCCGGGACGTGAACCGTCGGCCGCGCCGGCTGCGTAGAACGGGACGGCGCCCGCTTGTTCGCGATACGCCTCGACTCGCTTCAGGACCAGCTCCGTCTTCGGCATGATCCCGAAGTACTCGGGCAGCTTCTTCCTAATGAAGTCGATTTTTGCGGTTGCGGTTTGAATGTAGGTTTGCCGGCCTTCTTCGGTGTCCGGAAAATGGAACTGCGGGTCTTCGCGTACGAAGGTGAAAAACTCTTGGAGGGTTCCCTTGAACCCGACTTTTGCTTTGATGAGCTCCATCTCGGCGTGCAGACGTGCGACTTCTGCCAAGCCGAAGGCGTGGATCTGCTCCGCAGTGAGATCTGTCGTCGTCATGTTCCGTAGCCGCATAGCGAAGAAGGCTTCGCCATTGCGTTGTTTGCCGACGCCTGTCGCAATCTTGTCGGCCTTGGCCATGTCAGTCTCAAGCCAGCCGATGAGCTGCTGATATGCAGGCCCCCACTGTTGGAGAAGCGCAGTTCTGGCGTTGTTCTTCAGCGCCCCTGCCGTCACCGCATCTATCTTGCCATCCTTTGTGAGCTTCTCGATCTTCGCGTTCGCATCAGCCCATACGGGACTCTCGCCTGTCCCGGCGAAGGGCGCCCCTGTGATCTGCGCGCGAGCCTGCTGAATTACGCCCTCGTAGGCAAAGGCCGGAGGACGGGTTCCAGCTGCTGCGTTCAGCTTGGCCCGCTCCAGCAACTGACCGATCGCGCGCGATACTCCGCCAATGCGCGCAACATAAGCCTCCATATCCGATCGGTCGTCGACGCGATGGGAGGAGATCAGGAATTGCGCGAGAGACGCCTGAGGCCCGAGTTGCTGAGTGAAGATGTACTCGTTTCGACGAAACCTCGAGGCATCCTCTGCTCGGGTAAATTGGTCGATCCAAAGGTCGTAGGAGAGCTTGCCGTCTGGCGTCAGACGGGCGCGGTCAAACCTATGCTTGAGTTCGTCGACAGTCCGGCGCCGCCATTCCAGACCCTTGTCCTGCGCCGCCTCGGACATGTCGTCGATTTTGTCGTAGTCCTTCTTGTCGCCGAGGCCGGTTCGCGCCATCGGGCTGAAGTCGAGCGCCTCTTCGTTGCGGGCATCGAACCACACATTCAGACGCGCCGTTTCGCCCGCTGCTTGGGCGTCTGCGGCGGTTCCGCGATTTGCAATGGCAGGAGCGCTACACCCGCCGAACGCAACGGCACTAGCAAGCAAGGCGACCAGTAGCGTCAACCTGTTTCCGGCGAGTCTAGTCATAGACGACCTTGCCTGTCTCGTGCTTGGCGAGCCAATCCCAGTTGATGGTCACCCCGAGGCCGGGCCCCGTCGGGACCGGCACGCAGCCATTGCTGTCGACTGAATTGAGGTCATCGGAATACGTCTCGCCATAGATCGGCGCTTGAGCATGGCGGCCCGGCACCTTGGGATGAACGAGTCCGAGCTCGTAGTAATTCGTGTTGCGGATAGAGGCCATGCACTGGCGCGTCGCCGCGCCAGGGCCATGCAGTTCGACATCGAGCCCGAACCCTTCTGCAACATGCGCGAGCTTCATTACCCCGGTGATGCCACCCTCGGAGTGAATCCCGGCGCGGACAAAATCGGCGCCACCCGCGATGATGCCGTCAACCTTGACCTCGATGCCGCGGATGTGCTCGCCAAGCAGTATTGGCGTCTTGATCAGCTGCCGCAACTTCTTGGCCGCGAACGCCGAGTGTCCCCCGTCCTTGTAGGGGTCCTCATACCAGAAATAGTTGGCTTCGTCGCACGCGCGGCCAACCCGCAGCGCGTCAGCCCACGTGTTGTACTCGCATGCCGGATCGATCATGAGGTTCATCCGATCGCCCACGGCCTTGCGCGTTGCGAGCACCGTTGCGACCTCACGCTCGATCGATCCATTCCCCCAACCGTGGATCTTGAATGCCGGGTAGCCCATCTCCTGGCACTGGATGGCAAAATCGGCGAACGCTTCCGGCGAACAAAGGCCGCCGTTCTCGTCGCCGTGGAATGTGGAGGCGTAGGCCGGCAACGACTTTCGCCAACCACCCAGCAGCTGGTGAACAGGCACGCCATGGGCCTTGCCCGCAATATCCCAGAGCGCGCAGTCGATTGGGGCCAAGCCATAACCGTCGACCTGGCGCAGGGCGCGCTTGATATCGTTCCAAATCAGCTCGCGTTGGTGCGCGCTCTTGCCGATGAGGTAGTGCGCCACCATGCCAACCTGCGCATAAGTGACGCCGCCAAGATTGCCGATATATTCGCCGGTGATGCCGGCATCGGTCTCCATCGTGAACGCATAGCCGGTCTCATTGGCTATCGCCCCCTTCTGGTAGATTTGGTTGAAGCCGTTGTAGTCCAGCCCCATTTCGCGGAATGGCCACTTGTACTGGCGTACGGTTAGCCGACGGATGCGAAGGTCTTTCATCGAGCCCTCACCGGGTTCGCCCTCGACAAACTAGGACCAGCCCGACAGTTTTGGAAACGTTTCCAATTTCTTCATATAGCGCGGGGATGTCAAGCGGATCGTTCGCTCGCCTTCGCGATTGGAAGGCAACCACGCACGTCGGGTTCATGACGCCGGGCGCCCGGCCCTGAGGTGAACGTCAACCGTGAATGGCGGCGCGCAAACAACACGCCGGACCGGCAGATCATGGGATGAGGCGGCAAGCGAGAGGCCGCGCAGAGAGCATAGCCGACGCCGCTGATGCCAATTGACCCGCCAAGGGAGGCATCGCATATCCTCGGCATTCGTCAGCTCTGCTACGTCATTGTTGCGAAGACGGCGCCACGGCAAGAGGTGAGCATTTGGCCCGCGACGTTGGAATCCGCGATGTAGCGAACAAGGCTGCGGTAGCGGTGTCGTCCGTTTCGAGAGTCCTTTCGGGCCACCCGAATGTAAGTCCGGATTTGAAGGAGCGCGTTCTCGCCGCCACCAGAGCGCTGGGCTATGAACCCAACATCTCGGCGCGCAATCTGCGCAGCGGCGCAACACAGACAATCGGACTGCTTGTCCCGGACATCTCGAACCCGCTCTTTTCCGAATTTGCTCTGTATGCTGCCGAGACCTTGAACGAGGCCGGCTATGCGCTTCTCATTGCGAACTCGCAGGGGCTTACGGAGAGCGACCGATCACACCTGAAGCTGCTGCGCCCCCGCGTCGATGGATTTCTCCTGTCCCTGTCGGACGAGACCGACAAAGGGACAATCTCGATGTTGAAAGAGCTGGACAAGCCGTTCGTCCTCCTCGACCGAGACATCGCCAAACTCGGTAGCTTCTCCGTGCTTTGGGACCACGGCGCCGGCGTCCGCACTGCCGCCACTTATCTGGCCAGCCTGGGCCATAAGCGCGTCGCGTTGATCGACGGCAATCCGCGCATCTATCCGACGCGGGCACGATCAAAAAGCCTGCTCTCCACATTTGGTGATCGGTCCGGGATGCACGTGGCGAACTATAGTTTGGCGTTCAGCCCGGAGCATGGCGAAGATACGATGAACTTGCTCCTTGACCGCGAGGATCGTCCCACCGCGATTATCGCCGGCTCGAACCAGATCCTGATCGGCATTCTGCGTTCCCTGCGCCGCCATAACCTGCGGGTGCCGGACGACATTTCGCTGATCACGGTCGATCACGCGCCGATGCTTGAATTCATCAACCCACCCATCGCAACGATTGATCGGGATTGCAGCGAATTTGGTCGCGCAGCGGCGCAGCTCCTTCTTGACCAGCTTGCAGGCAAGGCGGCGAATAAACAGCTTCTGCCGATCAAGTTCGATCCAAAATCGAGTTGCGCCCCGCCCACGGACCAACTCCAGCGCGCGCGGCGCGTGCGACGGTCGTCCCGCTAAGCATGCGATGATCAATCGCCCCGCTTGAGGAGTATTTTCGATGCGCAAGAAGCGGCAGATATTCGCAGCAGCCTTCACTGCATTTTCCCTACTGCTGTTGTCCCTGGCCTCGCCCGACGCAGTTGCGCAGTCCGGCAAGTTCGTCACCGTCGACAGCACGGCCGGCGTACAGCTATATTTTGAGGAAGCGGGCTCCGGCGATCCGGTCGTGTTCGTGCCGGGATGGATCATGACGTCGCGCTACTTCGACCGTCAGCTCAAATACTTCAGCGGGTCAAAATCCACGCGTTTCATCGTCTTCGACCCGAGAGCTCAAGGTCGTTCCAGCAAGACGTTGGATGGCGCCAACTATGTTCAGCACGCCCACGATCTCAAGAAATTCATCGATCAGCTGGGACTGAAGCACGTGGTGCTAGGCGGCTGGTCCTGGGGCATGGACACCGTCTACGCCTATCTGTCGATCTACGGCTCGGACAACATCCGCGCCGTCGTCAACATCGACCAGACACCCAATCCGCTAGCCTCCGGCGAAGGCGCCTGGACAGACGGCGACATCACTGGCGTCAAGACGTTCTTCGATGCGTTCTCGCGGGACCGCGTTGGAACGACCGAGGCCTTCATGCCCACGTTCTTTACGAAGCCGGTCTCTCGCGAAGAGCTACGCTCGCTGACGGCGGAAACCATGATGACACCGGACATCGTGGCGGGTCTTCTCTACTATGATGGTTGGATGTTCGACAGCACGAAGCTCGTGAGCCAGCTGAAGATTCCACAACTCTACTACGTGAACGAGGCGAACTCAGGCGCCGCCAAGAGCTATATCGCCAAGCATTGTCCACAAGCCGAGCTGATGGCTCTGGGAGGACATGCAATGTTTTATGATCATGCCCAGGCGTTCAATGACCGTTTGAAGACTTTTCTCGCAAAGCATCCCTAGGCCCGCTCGCTGGCGAGCCGCCCCCTCGCCTGAGGCCTCATCGGCGGCTGGAGCCTAGTCGTCCAGATAGACAGTCTCCAGGTACAAGTGCCGGGTAGGCGCCGACTTGAAGCCATGGACGCGATCTCGCATGGCGATCGGAGCGTCCATGAATACCAAATAGAGCTGGGCTGCGTCGTCCCAGCCAATTTTCTGCATGCTTGCGAAGATTTCCTCTCGCCGCGAGCCTGCGACGTGCTTCACTTCCGCGAACAGATCCAGCATCTGGGTCCTTCGATAGTCGGTCCAGGCCGAATCGAAACCAAAGCCAGATGCGCAGCAGAACTCCCAATAGCCTTCGGGATCGATCTGATCCGCGCTTGTCGAAGCGAGAAACATCTCGAACTGCTTTTTGCCTCGGAGTTGAAACTTGGTTCCCGCCTCCACCTGCTGAATGTCGACGGTGATGCCGATCTTGGCGAGCTGATACTTCACGATAGTCGCAATGCCGGACTCCACCGGATCCCCCGAAGCGATCAACAGCTCCGTCCTGAACCCGTTTCGATATCCGCTCTGCGCCATCAATTGCTGCGCTTTTTGCAAATCATAGGTATAGGGCGTCTGCGGCACGTAGAATTTCGTGCGCGGCAATTCCGAATCCATGACGCTCGCAGTTCCGAAAAACACCACGCGCGCGATGGCCGCCTTGTCGATCGCATAGTTCATCGCCTTGCGGACATTGATGTCCGCGAAAGCGGGCTGAGTTACACGCTGAAGGCGGATCAGCTGACCGGCAAGCGTTGGCGACACGTCGATCTTGATGTGCGGCGCGCGCTCCAGCTCCACGAGCTGCGATGGCAAGGGATCCTGGACAATATCCACCTGCCCTGCCCGCAACTGAATCGCCTGTGTGGCTGAATCACCCACGACCGCGAGCCTTACCTCATCGATGCATGGATAAGGCTGGTTCCAGTAGTGGGGATTGCGGACAAGTTTGGCCAACTGACCTTTGCGCCACTCGGCCAGGACAAAGGGTCCCGCCGACACCGGCGCTTCCATCATGGCCCTCGGGTCGCTTCCTTTTGGATAAATGCCGATGCCTGGTAGTTGCTGCTCGACAAAGGCGGGATAGGACTTTGCCAGTTCGACGACAAACGTCCTTTCGGTCGGGGCTGAGAATGTCGCCTGTGGGATGCGGCTCTTGAGCGTGCTTCTGGGATCCAGATAGTTCCGATTGAAACTGTCGAGCACGTCGGCCGACGTGAGCGGAGATCCGTCGGAAAACTTGAGACCGTCCCGAAGTGTGAAGGCAAATCGTGTGGAGTTGGCGTTGGCTTCCCATGCGCTGGCCGCCATTCCCTCAACCGCAGTCGCATCGATGTTGTTCCGCACGAGAGGGAAATTGACGAGCGGCCAGGCCCAGATGCTCGGATTGTCCAGATTATAGTACCAGTCCGTGACGTCGGCGCTGCGCGCCAGCGCAAGAACGCCGCCAACCTTTGGGCATTCGGTAGAGACCGCCCGGCGCGATGCAGCATCGCCGGCCGCCGCGTCAGCGATCGCACCCGCGTCAGGTTTCTGCCGCACGACGGTCGTCGCGAACCAAGCGAGAGCGACGATTGCCGTCGCCGCTGCCACAAGCTGGATGCCGCGTTTGATCATGACCTAACGTGAGCTAAGCGGAACAGGCGCAGCCTCGTGCACCAGTCCGCAATGTTTGAGTTCAAGCCAAAGCTCAGAGGGAATGCTGGTGCTGGCGTTGGCGATTGCGTCGTCGACCTCAGCGGGCGTCCGTGCGCCGACCACAACAGACGTCACCGCCGGATGAGCGGCCGCGAATTGTAAAGCCGCAGCGCGCAGCGACACGCCGAATTTGAGGCAGACAGCTTCCAGAGCCCTCGCCTTTCCAACAATCTCTTCACTGGCGGGGGCGTAATCATACATCGCTCCTGGCTTTGGCGCGATCAGGAGCCCAGAGTTAAAGACGCCTCCAGCGACGATCGAGATGCCGCGTTCCTCAGCAATTGGAAGCAGCGTATCGAGCGCGGTCTGGTCAAGCAGCGTGTAGCGGCCGGCGAGCAGGAAAACATCGAAGTCCGCCTCGTGAGCGAAACGCGTCAATGGCTCGACCGAATTCATGCCTACGCCAAGCGCTCTGAACTTCCCTGCATCACGCATGCTTCGAAGCTTTGGATATGCCATCTGCAGCACGTCCTGATGGTGCAAATCGGGATCGTGGATGTGAACGATGTCCGGCGCGCCCAAGCGCAGACGTTCCCCGCTCTCTCTGAGTGACTCTTCGACACCCTCCGCCGAGAAATCGAACACTGCGTGAAAGGGCCTTGCGCCCTTGAAGAATTCAACGGGGTCAGAACCTGCCAGCAATCGGCGTCCCGTTTTCGTGGAGAAACGGAAATCGCCCCGTGGCCGGCCAGCGAGAGCTTCTCCGAGGAACAGTTCAGCCTGCCCTGCGCCATAGAACGGAGCCGTGTCAAAGAAGCGGACGCCGCGATCCCAAGCGTGACGGATGGTTGCAATTCCATCCTTAGAGCTGATGGGCTCTGGCCAGCCCCCTAACGGCGCCGTGCCGAGCCCCAGACGTGAGATCTCAACGGTAGTGTTGCCGACCCCGCGCTTTTCAAAAGGATCGAACGACATGGCTACTCTCAGGCAAGGCTCGTAGGCGCAACGCGATCGCGCACGAACGGAGGGTTCGAGGTCTGACCGTTTCGCTCGACGGCGAATTTGGTCATCGAGCGAGCGATTGCCGTGCGGTAGCGGACAGTTTCACGTTGCGACTTCCTCCGCCACACGCTAAATTGGAAACGTTTCCAGAATTGGCGGCATGGCGGCGCATGTCAAGAAGCGAGCATAAATCAGATGCCTGCTTGCCTGCGACCGGGCTCTCGCCGTTCTCCCGCCAGGCAAAACTCCTGCGCGAAGCTCCAAACCCCAATGCGGGAGGATGACCAGTGCATTCGCGACGCGAGACGTTGAAAGGCGCGGCCACCCTTGCACTAACCGCACAACTAGGGGGGTGCGGCACTGTGAAAGCGTCCGCATCGCACCCACCGGCAGGTGCAATCGCCAAAGTGACTGGTCCCATTGTCGGCGGCGCCCACAACCGACCCTTCGCTGCTTACTTCGGCAACATTGCCTCGGTCGGCTATGTCGAGACTGAGTATTTCCTTGAGGGAGAGGCGCGGGCATTCACGCTCCACAACGCGCCGCAGGATGGCCGCTTCGAAGTCTCCGCTGCGGAGACAAAGCCATACCGCACGCGCATTCTTGTTCGACGTCCCGTCGACCCCGCGAAATTCAACGGCACAGTTGTTGTTGAATGGATAAATGTCAGCGCCGGCTACGAGATTGCCTGTGCAGACCCGGTCGGCCTCTATGACGGCTTCGCGTGGGTGTCCGTTTCTGCGCAACGCGTTGGCGTGCACGGATATGAGGCGGGAGTCCCGCCTTCCCTGCCGACGGGCAAGGGTCTGCGACAGTGGGATCCCGGTCGATATGGAGACCTCTCCATTCCCGGCGATTCCCTGTCGTACGACATCTTCACTCAAGCTGCTCGAGCGATCGGCCCTCACAGAACTGGCGCTGTCGATCCGATGGGCGGGCTAAACGTCCGCAAGCTGGTTGCCATCGGCGCCTCGCAATCCGGCATTCGCCTCGTCAGCTACATAAATGGCGTGCAACCGATAGAAAACGTGTTCGACGCACTGATCCCGGTGGTTTTCTTCGGCAGGTCCGCCCCCTGGGTTGACGCGCCCCGCGACAACCCGATGGCCTTCTCCGGGCCGCAAGCAAGAATCCGTGACGACGTATCGGCAAAAGTCTTCGGACTGAATTCGGAAACCGAAGCGTCGCCCTACCTGGCGATGCGCCAGCCCGACAGCGACAAGTTCCGATACTGGGAAATCGCCGGCGCTTCGCACGGAGGAACTGAGCAGGAGGCGCGGCTCAAGCTTATCGCGGAGCGTGACGGCCTCAATGGTTCGGAACAAGGCCCATCTCTTCATCTGAGCGACGTTTTATGGATGCCAACGTGCGATGCCGTTATCCGGCAGGTGCATAGATGGATAAACGGCGGCGGCGCACCCCCGACCCAGCCCGTCATTGAATTCGACACAACGGGCGTACAACCGGCAATCAGGCGCGATGAGTTCGGTAACGCACGAGGCGGTGTGCGGCTGCCAGAGCTGGATGTACCGATCGCGAAGTACGTCGGAAGCACGGCAGATTCCGCCTACTCAGGGCAGACATTTCCATTCACGCCTGAGCAGCTGAAGCGTCTTTACCCGACACGACAAGACTATGTCGCCAAGGTGAAGGCTGCCGCGGAACGCGCACTGAAGGCCGGCGTGATCCTGCCCTATCGCGTTCAACAGTATGTTGCACAGGCGGAGATGGCCGGTATCCCGGGCTAGGCGCCGGTTCGCAGGATGTCGTGATCCAACGCCTTTGTCGTCAAAGGTGCGATGCGGATCGTCGTCATCAGCAGTTGGCAACGCGCGCCAGCTTGCACGCAGCCGCCCTTGACACTGCCGACCTGTAGTGGAAACGTTTCCAAAAGGCGATTGCTTCTACTCTGAGCTGTCTGGCTGATGGCTCGCACGTCTGGCGTTGCGGTTTTTCGGAAACATTGCGGAGGGGCTGGAAAGTTGACCATCAATCGCAGGGACATGATCGGCGCCGCAGCCACCATTGCCGCCTTGGCCGCCGTTGCGAGCCCGGCTTACGCCGCACGAAACCGGACCGGCGGGAGCGCTGCTCACGACAAGATGCTCAAGAAGCTCGAGGCTTATGGGGAAGAGCATCGCGCCAATTGGGGTCTTCCGGGACTGACCATCAGTGTGGTCGATCGCCAAGGCTTCTCCGGTTTCGTCAGAACGGGCTGGGCGGATATCGATCGCAAAATCCCGATCGGCCCGGATCATCTCTGCCAGGTCGGCTCCATCACGAAGATGATGGTCGCGCTCACCTTTTGGTCGATGGTCGAGGAAGGGAAGCTCTCCCCCGACACGCCTTTTTTCGAGGCCCTGCCTGGCATCAAGGTGAAAGACGGCGAAGCCATTACGTTGCAGCACCTTCTCAATCACACATCCGGCATGCCCAACGTAGCGCCGTACTTTTCCGAGCTGGGCGGGCTGTGGTCGAGTTACACACCCGGCACGCACTGGAACTACTGCAATATTGGATATGCATTGCTCGGCCTCATCATCGGCCGGGCGGACGGCAGATCGTTCGAGGAAGCCGTCACAGCGCGCGTGTTCAAGCCGCTTGGCATGAATGATTCCGTCGGCGCGATCCGCTCCAGTGATCGTGACCGTTATCCGATCGGATATATCCCCTATATCACCGACCATATGACGCTGAGGCCGTCCAAGCTGGCACCAGCCGCCTGGGCGGATGTCGACAATGCCGCCGGTTCGATTGCTGCGACCGGCGCTGACATGGCAAAGTTCATGCGCTTCCTGCTGTCGCTCGCCGAAGGAAAGGGATCGGGCGTTTTCAGTGACGCCACCGCGGTAAAATTCCTTGCAAACCCTGCCGATGCCCCCGCCTACGGCAAGGGCGTTACCTACGGCAACGGTGTCGGCCACTACCCGATTGATGGACGCAACTACTTCCATCACACGGGCGGCATGGTCTCTGTCGTTTCATCGCTCCATGTCGATCCAGAAGCTGGCGTCGCAGCCTTCGTCTCGACCAACATCGGATATGCGGCCTCGAACTACCGCCCGAGGGACATATCCCTTTACGCCTGCAATCTCCTGCGCAGCCTGAATGCCGGCGTAGATCCCCCTGCCCCGAAACCGTCTCGCCCGATCGTGGAAAATCCTGCGCGTTACGCTGGCGTCTATACCAACGCTGCCGGCGACCGGATCGAGGTCAAAGCGGGCAAGGACACGCTCACCTTGAGTCACCGCGGCGCCAAGACCCGGATGCAGGACTCGGGCGGGGGGATGTTCGCGTGCGAGGCGCCTGAGTTTGAAGTGACTGGCCTCATGTTTGATATGGAAGGCGAAAAGGCGGTGCGCGCCTGGTCGGGCGATGTCGAGTACGCCGCCAATCCTGCCGCGGGCTTCAAGCCGCCTGCCTCGCCCGAACTTGCTGCCCTGGCTGGCAGATACGACGGCACGCGGATCTACGCGCGTGATGGCGCGCTTTGGCGCAACAACAGAGAGAAGCTCATTCCGCTCCCGAATGGCGACTACCGTCCCGACCCTGAATGGTCACCGGAACGCGTACGCTTCGACGGGATTTTCGCGGGCCGCCCCCAACGAATGCTCTCCAACGGCGCGCCTTCATGGCGCGTGGCATTTCTCTAGGTGAGGAAAGACGATGGCGCATTATGCTTGGATTCTCGAGGTCCGTCCGGGATACGAAGAGGAATACAAGAAGCGGCACGATGAAATCTGGCCGGACCTTTCGGCGGATATTCGCGCTTCTGGCATGCTCAACTACTCGATCTTTCGCTATGGGCTGACACTGTTCGGCTACTTCGAGTGCAAGGATCTGGACTACGCCATCGCCTATCTCGGCAAGAGCGACGCCAACCGTCGCTGGCAGGAATGGATGGCGCCGATCATGAAAGTCGAGGTCGACACGCTCAGAGGCTTTCCGTTCCTGTTGCCGCTGCAGTGGCACCAGGATTGAGCCCGCAATTGCTCAGCAGACCATCTTCCGATCGCACGTTCAATGGGTCGGGCGGGACTGACCCAAGACGCGCCCGCCTGCTTTCAGGACTCATCTCGCTGCGTTTTGCATTCTAGAGTGGAGCGTTCGAAGCGAGTGTTTGCGAGTTGATCTGGCTGATGCGGGTCACTCCCGTCAGGGCCATTGCAACCCGCATTTCAGCTTCGATCAGCTGGAGCAAATGCGACACGCCGCGCTCGCCTCGCCCGGCGAGCGCGTAAGCCCAGGCGCGTCCAAGCAGAACACCCTTCGCTCCAAGCGCCAGCATGCGAACAACATCAAGGCCGGATCGGATGCCGCCGTCTGCGAAGACAATGAGATCGTCGCCGACGGCATTCGCAATCGGAGGAAGCGCGCGGACGGTCGAGGGCGCGCCATCCAGCTGGCGCCCACCATGGTTAGAGACAACGATGGCGTCAGCGCCCATGCGCACGGCGTCCTTTGCGTCCTCGGGGTCGAGAATGCCCTTGATCACAAGCGGACCGCTCCATTCCTTCCGAATGAACTCAAGGTCCACCCACGAAATCGCCGGATCGAAGTTCTCGCGCATCCACCGGAAGAAGTCCTCGAGGCCAGTGCGGCCCTTCAGGACAGGCGCAACGTTTCCCAGGTGATGAGGCCGGCCCATGATTCCGACATCCCATGCCCAGGATGGACGCTGCATTGCCTGAAGGATGCGGCGCGCAGCTCCGGACACGCCTGACGCACCAGCAAGACCCGAGCGGTAGTCGCGATAACGCGAGCCAGGGACGGGCATGTCGACCGTGAAGACAAGCGCCGCACATCCGGTGTCGCGCGCACGAGAGAGCAGGTCTTTCATGAAGCCGCGGTCGCGGATCATGTAGAGTTGGAACCACAGAGGCTGGGTAACGCTGCGCGCGACCTCGTTCAGATCGCATGCTGAGACAGTGGAGAGTGTAAACGGCACGCCCGCCTTTTCCGCCGCCCGCGCTGCCTGCACCTCGCCGCGCCTTGCATTCATTCCCGCAAGCCCGATCGGCGCGAGCGCTATCGGCATCGCAGCCTTGCGGCCGAAAAATTCCGTCTCGAGGCTGACATCAGATACGTTCTGCAACACGCGCTGGCGCAAAGCGAGTTCTGCTAGATCGCGTCGGTTAGCTCGCAGCGTCGTTTCATCGTACGACCCGCCATCAATGTACTCGAACAAAAAGCGGGGCAGTCGCCTCCGCGCAAGTTCCCGATGGTCTGAGACCGACACCGCTTTCATGTGAGGGACCTCACCGGCAAGACTGTTGGGCCCGTCACATCGTCCATCCACCGTCAATGACGTTTATCGAACCGGTCGTGAATGCCGACTCGTCGCTTCCGAGATAGACCGCGAGCGCTGCGATTTCTTCCGGTCTGCCAATCCGACCCATGGGCTGCCGAGCGATGAATGCCGCGCGTGCTGCGCGCTCGTCTCCGGTGTCGCGCATCCTTTGTGCGAGGGACGGCGAATCGACTGTTCCCGGGCAGATTGCGTTGCACCGAATGCCTTTCGAGACGAAATCAGCGGCAATTGCTTTCGTGAGTCCGATAACGCCCGCCTTCGTTGCGCCGTAGGCAAAGCGCGACGGCACGCCCCTTATGCTTGAAGCGACCGATGCGATGTTGACGATCGAACCGTCGCCGCTCGCGATCATGCCGGGCAGCCAGGCACGAAGCACGCGGTACATGGATGTAAGATTCAGATCCAACGAACGCGTCCAGCTTTGCTCATCGCATTCGAGGATCGTTCCGCTGTGGACGTAGCCAACTGCGTTTACAATTACATCGAACCCAGGATTCGTCTGGCGAACAGTCTCGATCGCATCCTGATTTCTGATGTCCAGAACCTCTGCACGTATGGATGGCTGTCCCTCGACCAGGTGAAGCAGCGCCTTCTCATCGATATCGACAGCGAGAACGGAAGCGCCTTCGCGTGCGAAGGCGATCGCAACGGCGCGACCAATCCCAGCCCCTGCCGCGGTGACGAGCGCTCGCTTATTCTGAAGTCGCATTAGGCCTCTCCCCCGAGCATCGCGTGAAGGGCATTGAAATATTGCCCGGAGCGTGGAATCTATCGTTATCCCATATCGTGGATTGTTACTCCACATAATGGTAATTTATCGGAAGGGCCAGCAATGATTGTCGATCTGCGCGTCCATGATGTGCGTTTCCCGACGTCCGACTTTCTGGACGGCTCAGACGCCATGAACCCGGACCCGGACTATTCGGCAGCCTATGTGGTTCTCGAAACGCAGGACGGCGCGACCGGACATGGCCTGACCTTCACGATTGGCCGCGGGAACGAACTCTGCGTTGCGGCCGTCGAGGCGTTGAAACCCTTCGTCGTCGGTAAGCATCTCGATGACATCGTTTCCAACATGGGCGCATTCTGGCGCGAGCTTGCGGGCGACAGCCAATTACGTTGGGTCGGTCCGGAAAAGGGCGTCATCCACCTCGCATTGGCAGCCGTCATCAACGCGGTCTGGGACCTCTGGGCCAAGGCGGCCGGGAAGCCGGTGTGGAAGCTGGTCGCAGATCTCTCCCCGGAGACGTTTGTATCCCTTATCGACTTCCGTCACATACGGGACGCCCTGACGTCCGCCGAAGCGCTTGAGATCTTGCAGAAAAAAGTGGACGGGAAGCAGGCTCGCGAAGCCCGCCTGCGCACTGAAGGTTATCCAGCCTATACGACGTCGGTTGGATGGCTGGGATATGACGACGACAAGCTTCGGCGACTTTGCCGTCAATATCTTGCGGACGGCTGGGAGAACTTCAAGATCAAGGTTGGCCGTAACCTCGATGAGGACATCCGACGGAGTGCGATCATCCGCGAGGAAATCGGACCTTCGCGGCGTTTCATGATCGACGCCAATCAGGTCTGGGAGGTTGACGAGGCAATCCAATGGACGAAGGCGCTGTCCAGGTTCGAACCTTGGTGGATCGAGGAGCCAATTAGCCCCGACGACATCCTGGGCCATGCGAGAATCGCCAGGGGCGTGCGCCCCATCCGTGTCGCGACCGGCGAGCACGCGCACAACCGGGTAATGTTCAAGCAGTTCATGCAGGCTGACGGCATCGATGTGGTGCAGCTTGATGTCTGCCGCTTGGGCGGTCTCAACGAAGCCCTCGCCGTCCTGCTCCTTGCAGCCAAGTATGGAAAGACGGTTTGCCCCCACGCCGGTGGCGTTGGGCTTTGCGAACTGGTCCAGCACGTCTCGATGATCGACTTCGTCGCGGTCAGCGGCGATTGGACGGAAGCGATGACCGAGCACGCAGGGCATCTGCACGAGCATTTTGTCGACCCCATCACGATGGACCGTGGTCGTTACCGGGCGCCACTTGCGCCCGGCTTCAGCGCGGAAATGAAGCCTGACTCAGTCGCGCGTTACACGTTTCGTCCGAACAAGGCCGCAAGGAGCGGATCATGATTATACGAACCGCGTTCCCCCGCGTCGCGGCCGGCATCGCAGGCCTGCTCTTCGCACTGACGGGTTGCACGGCGCCCGCAGCGAGCGTTCGAACAGAGGAGGTTTCGTCCGCCGAGGCGCTTCTCCATGTCGATCCGGAGCTTCGTTCGATGGCCGTCCGCAACACGGTCCTAACCGATGAACAAGTGCAGAAGGCGCGTGCACTGCCGCCTCCGGCAGCCCCTCCACAGGATCCGCCCTATGTGGAGAAAACGATCAGGGGATTGGAGGGTCAGCCCGACGTCTCGATCATCGTCGTCAACGCCAGGCCCGGTGAAGCGCGGCCTGGCATCCTTCACACACATGGCGGCGGCTATGTGCTGGGCTCGGCGCGGCAGTATCTGCCCCTGGTCCAGAAGATCGCGAAGGCCCTCGATGTAACGGTCGTGACGGTCGAGTACAGACTTGCGCCCGAGACAACCTACAAGGGATCCGTTCAGGACAACTATGCCGCGCTAAAATGGATGCATGACCACGCATCCGAGCTGGGTGTTGATATTGGCCGGCTCGCGGTGATGGGAGAAAGTGCGGGGGGCGGACACGCTGCACTGCTCGCGATTGAGGCTCGCAACCGCGGCGAGGTTCCGCTTTCCTACCAGGTACTGCTCTATCCCATGCTGGATGACCGTACCGGTTCCAGCCGGCAACCAGCTCCGCATGCAGGCCGGTTCATCTGGACCGCGGCGAACAACCGCCTGGGCTGGAGGTCCTTCCTGGGGGTAGAGCCGGGCACAGATCAGGTGCCCGCTGAGGCAGTGCCTGCCCGACTTGGAAACGTCTCAGCCCTGCCGCCCGCCTATATCGCGGTCGGAGATATCGATCTCTTTGTGGAGGAAGACGTGAGCTATGCGCATCGTCTCATCGAGGCCGGCGTCCCGGTTGAACTCCACGTCTTTCGAGGCGGGTATCACGCCTTCAACCTCTTGCTGCCCAATGCAGCAGTCTCAAAGCAGTTCGATGCAGCGCTTCTCGACGCCCTGCGGCGCGGCCTCCGCATCCCCAGCTAGTGGCTACAGGCGATAAATGCGCTTTGCCGTGGAGTGGAACAACTTCGCCCGATCGCGCTCGGGAAAATCCGCTGTCACGTCGCTGAAGGCTTTCCAGAGAGCCGAATAGGTCGAGAACAGTTTGTCGACCGGGAAGTTCGAGGCGAACATTGACCGATCGGGTCCGAAGGCTTCGATGGTTTCGAGGATGAGTGGCCCGATGCTTTCCGTCGTCCACTGCCTGTCGAACATGCCGAGCCCGCTGATCTTGACCGTGATATTGGGTCTCGCCGCCAGCGTCCTCAGACCCTTCTTGAATTCACGCCAGCCTGCCCCGTTGCGATCGACCCACATCCCGGCGTGATTGAGGACGATCGCCGTCCCGGCCGCGTCCGCGGCGCGCTGCGCGGCCTGTTCCATCTGATGTGGGTAGATCTGCAGATCGAAAACAGCGCCTCGCCTGCCCAGCGCGTTCAAACCCTTCGAGAATTCGGGACGCGCCATGAAATCGGTGTTGACGTAGTTGAACTCTCCAACCGGGTGGCGGTTGAGTACCTGCCGCACGCCACGGAAGCTCGAGAACTCCTCGCACGTGTCCAGGAACCTTTCGAAATCGGGACTGGTGAGATCCCCGCCTGCAATGACGCCAATGGGTATTGACGCCGTTGATGCGACCATTTGAAGAGCTCTGAGTTCGCCAAGCGGATCGGTGGGCAATGCCTCGACGTGAACGGCGCCCTCGATGACGACGCTGCCCTCGCCTTCCGCCAGGAATTCGGGGAGCAAATAGCTCCTAGCGATCGCGGTATTGTCGCCGATGAACGAGACCGAGGGCTTTTCAAAGTGCGGATACAGCCCGGTCGCGAGATCCCACAGGTGGATGTGCGGGTCGATGATTCTTGGCGGCGACATAAGTGTCCTCCACTGTCTGCTTTACGATCACCAGCGCCCGTCAGGGTGTGGGAGCGTCACTGCGAAGCAACCTCTGGCTCTTGAGTTCCGACCACAATTCACGCGGTGTTTCGTGACGGAAGAGTTCGATGTTCCGCTTCACCTGCGAGGGGTGAATGGCGCCCGGGATGATCGAAGCAACCGCGGGATGATGCAGCGTAAACTGCAAAGCGGCTGCAGCGAGCGGGGTATCAAACTTCTTGCAGATCGCCTCGATCCGCCTGATCCGGTCGGCCTCTTCGCTGGTCGGGTCTCGATAATTGTACTTGGCGCCGGGCGCTGGCCCGGTTGCAAGTATTCCTGAGGCGAACACCGCACCGATGATCACGCCGACACCACGCTTCTCACAAAGCGGAAATTCCACATCCAGCACAGGCTGCTCGGCCAGCGTGTAAGGCAGTGCAACGAGGAAGAAGTCGAGATCGAGCATGTCGAGAAACTTCGGGATCGTGCCGGTCTGGTTGACCCCCGCGCCGATGGCCTTGATCTTGCCCGCTGCCTTCAGGTCCTGAAGCGCCAACATTCCGCCGGTCGCCAGTTGAGTGAGGTGCGCATCGACCAGCCGTTCTGAACCGAGCACGAGCGAGTCGAGATCGTGGATGATGAGCAGATCAATGCGGTTGAGGCGAAGCCGCTGCAGGCTGTCCTCGAACGAACGCATTACGCCCTCGTAGGTGTAGTCATGGCGGTGCGCGAATTCCAGGCCGTGTTGCCAGGCGCGCTCGCTCGCGGCGAACGCATCGATATCCCGCGGAGCACTGAACAGACGTCCGACCTTGGTGGAGAGGATGAATTCGTTTCGCGGCTTACGATAGAGTGCGCGCCCGAACCGGTGCTCGCTGAGCCCGCGGCCATACCAGGGCGATGTGTCATAGAAGCTGACCCCCGCTTCCCACGCGGCGGCCAGGGTTTCATCCGCGGTCGTGTCTTCGATGTCGTCGAACAGGTTGCCAAGACCCGCTCCGCCGAATCCAAATTGCGGTAACCAGACGGAAGTCTTGCCAAGCTGGCGTTTCTTGAACGGGTCCATCGGCTATCCCCTCTTTGCCATCACCGCATCGATCAGTTCTTCGATCTCGCGGAGCGTCACGGAATCGAGAACCATTGTCGGGCTGCGCACTTGGGCAGACTTGAAAATGCCCATGCGCACGAAGAGCCGCTTATGCAGGTGATAGAAGACGTCGGCCTCCTGAAGAGCGAGGCGATTGACCGCCATGATGTTGGCGTCAAAAAACGCTCGCGCGCCCACGCGATCGCCGCGCCGGAAGAGATTCCACACCTCCAGAAATTCGGAGGGCTGCGTTGAGAATGGCATTGTGCCCCTCGCCCCGCGCCGCATCTCCTCGATGAAGAAGCCTCCACCCGCGCCGCCGAAGACCGTCAGCCGGTCTCCTGCCGCCGCAGTCATTGCGGCAACCTTTGCGGTAACCGGCACGGACTCTACCTTGATGTATTTCACATTGTCGCAGGTATCCGCGATGCGGAGGGCGACCGCCGCCGAGATCGGAGCCTGAACGACGTCCTGAAGAACGATCGGGATGTCGACTGCGGACGCAATGCGTCTGTAGTAGTCGACGATCTCCTCAACACCGGCCGGCAAAAAGGTGGGCGGATAAATCATCAGGACGTCAGCGCCCTGCTTTGCTGCGAGTTTCGCGTAATGAACGGCAAGATCGGAGCCAGGAGCGCTCGCATTGACGATCAACGGCGTGCGCTTTTTGATCGTAGAGGCCGTGAACGCGATCAGTTCAGCCCGCTCGGCTTCGTTGAACTTGAACATCTCTGACGCGATCGCGAGACCCAGCCCGTGCACGCCTGCTGCGATGTTGTACTCGACCTGACGCTCCATGCTTTCAGCGTCGAAGCGTCCGTCGTCGCGGAATGGACAGAGCAATATCGGCACGACCCCCTCGATCGCCTTCGCGCTCATGGGAACTCCACGGTTTTGCGCGTGCCGTGACCGAACATCTTGTCGATGGCCCTCTGGAATGACGGGTAGCGCAAGACGATATGCACTGCCGCGAATTTGGAAACGTTTCCAACGTGGGGCAGGACTCGGCGATGTGTCAAGGAGCGGGAGGCCAACTCCGCTCCTGGCAAGTCCATCGCGTGGTCGGCAAGAGGAGCTCCAGGCCTGAAAAGGAGATGGGCTCACCATCGAGCCCACCGCGCTTTGCGCGGCTATTCTCTAGCACGCGCAAGTGCGACATTCGCCGCCAAGACCCCACGCGACATTGACGTCGCATTTCCCACGTTGTAACACCACATCTCAATATATAGGATTACATTTCCGGCGGCGAGCCCACCCGGCGCGGCGCGTAGGCAGGACACGGAGGAACGCGGGCGGCCATGGGCCTCAGCAAGATCAAGCATGTCCGGGCCTACACCGTGCGCGGGGGCGGTGGCGCTGACTATGCTGATCAGTCAGGACCGCACTGGATCGATGATCACATCGCCAGTCCCATGGCGAAATACGACGGTTATCGCGAAAGCCGAAAGAAGTTCGGCCTCGGCGTTCTGGGAACGCTCGTGGTCGAGATCGAAGCCGAGAACGGCGTAACCGGTTTTGCGGTCACGACCGGAGGAGAACCGGCCGCCTGGATCGTCGAAAAACACCTGAGCCGATTTCTCGAGGGGGCCGATCCCGGCCATGTCGAGAAGATCTGGGACCAGATGTATCTCTCCACTCTGTACTATGGCCGCAAGGGACTGGTCGTGAACACGATCAGCGGGGTCGACCTCGCGCTCTGGGACCTGATCGGCAAGCTGCGCCAGGAGCCGGTGCATGAACTGCTTGGCGGCGCCGTTCGAGATGAGATTCAGTTCTACGCAACCGGAGCGCGTCCGGACATCGCCAAGGAACTAGGGTTCATCGGCGGCAAGGTCCCCCTGAAGCATGGGCCGGCTGAGGGAGATGCCGGGCTGGCCAGGAACATCGAGATGTTAGCCGATATGCGCACGCGTGTTGGCGAGGACTTCTGGCTGATGCTGGACTGCTGGATGAGCCTCGACCTGGACTATGCACGACGTCTCTCGTTGAAAGCAGGCGAACTGGGCCTCAAGTGGATCGAGGAGGCGTTCCCCCCGGACGATTACTGGAGCTATCGCGATCTCCGCACCCAGGTACCGCCAGGCATGCTGGTAACGACCGGTGAGCACGAGGCCACGCGCTGGGGGTTCCGGCTGCTGCTCGAGATGGAGTGCTGCGACATCATCCAGCCCGACGTTGGCTGGTGCGGCGGGCTTACGGAACTGGCCAAGATATCGGCGTTGGCGGATGCGCGCTCGGTGCTCGTCATCCCTCATGGATCGTCGGTCTACAGCTATCATTTCGTTGCAACACGCCATAACAGCCCGTTCGCTGAATTCCTCATGATGGCGCCCGGGGCTGACCACGTGCAGCCCATGTTTGCGCCGCAACTCCTTGGCGAACCTGTCCCGATGAACGGAAAAATGCGCGTCTCGGCTCTCGACAAGCCGGGCTTTGGCGTCGAGCTCAACGCCAGCATTCCCCTCTCCCGGCCCTATGAACATTAGAGAACGAGCGTTTCCATGAAGCTGTGTCGCTTCGGCCCTCGCAATGCCGAAAAGCCTGGCCTGATAGACGAGATGGGACGCATCCGAGATTTGTCCCGCGTCATTTCCGATGTCGGGCCGGCGGAGTTGTCACACCACGTCTTGGAGATGCTCCGCGGCGTTAATCCCGCATCACTTCCCGAGGCGCCTGCCGGATCCCGGCTCGGCATTCCCGTGTCCCGCATTCCACAGATCGTTGCGATCGGGCTCAACTATGAGGACCATGCGCACGAAGCAAACCTGCCGGTGCCGACCGAGCCCATCATGTTCATGAAATCGATCTCGAGCCTCAACGGGCCCGATGACGAAGTCATGCTGCCGCAGGGCTCGGAACACACGGATTGGGAAGTCGAGCTTGGCGTCTTCATCGGACAGCGCGCGAGCTATGTGTCGGAGGCTGACGCCCTTGACCATGTCGCGGGCTATTGCGTGGTCAACGATGTTTCCGAGCGTTTCAACCAGAAGCAGCGCGGCAGCCAGTGGTCCAAAGGGAAAGGTGCGGACACCTTTTGCCCTGTTGGACCGTGGCTTGTGACTGCGGACGAAGTCTCAAACCCCAATGATCTGGCGATGTATCTCGACGTCAATGGCGTCCGGATGCAGTCAGGCAATACGCGCACGATGATTTTCAACGTGCCTGAGATCATCGCGTATGTGAGCCGCTTCGTAACCCTCAATCCTGGCGATCTCATCACAACCGGCACCCCGCCCGGCGTCGGGGAAGGTGTTCGCCCCAACGCGGTCTATCTGAAAGCGGGCGACACGATCCGGCTCGGCATCGCGCAGCTGGGCGAGCAGAACCAGAAAGTCGTCGCGTGGCGGCGCGTTTGATCGAAGGAATGGATATGGGTCCATTTAAGGGCAGATTTTCGAAGCGGTGCGCGGTGCTGACGGGCGGCGCATCCGGCCTCGCCCGTGAAACCGCGCGCCGGATCGTTCGGGAGGGCGGTCGTGTTTGCCTGTGGGACATAGACAAGCAGGCGCTCGAAGTCCGTCGCGCAAGAGTTCGAGGTCGCTCACGCCATTGCGGTCGATGTCGTAAATCATGACGCGGTTAGAAAGGCTGCTGCCGAAACCCACAAAGCTCTCGGCGCCATCGACATTCTCGTAACGTCCGCCGGCGTCACCGGCGCCACCAGCCCGGTGAAGGACTTCCCCATCGAAAGCTGGCATCGGACGATCGACGTCAACCTCAACGGCCTCTTCTACTGCTGCCGGGAGATCACGCCGTATATGCTGGCGAACCGATACGGCAGGATCGTGAACGTCTCCTCCGTTGCCGGGAAGGAAGGCAATCCGAATGCCTCGGCCTACTCCGCATCGAAAGCCGCGGTTCTGGGTTTCACAAAATCGCTCGCCAAGGAGCTTGCCGGTACAGGCGTGCTTGCCAACGCCATAACTCCCGGAACTTTTGAAAGCCCTATCCTGGGCCAACTGCCAGCGAGTCAGATCGAGTATATGCGCTCGCGCATCCCTATGGGCCGTCTCGGCGACGTGCAGGAGAGTGCGGCGATGATCTGTTTCATGGCCAGTGAGGACTGCAGCTTCACCACTGGCGCAACCTTCGACACGTCTGGCGGACGCACGACTTACTGATCTTCAATGTCACACCTGCCAGTCACAAACGAAGTCACCACGTCCATCAAAGGTGTCGGGGTTGCGGGCGTCGGATAATTGGCGACGATCAACATCTGGCGACCCATTGCTCGCGCGAAGGACCGCGCCTTGACACCGTCCACGCGCGATGGAAACGTTTCCAACATGTGATGGCGAGCGATTTGGCCGCTTCACCAGCGTTGCTGAACGGGATGAAATCTAAAATGCCGATGGAAAGATCCGCGCGGTTTCTATTCGCTATCGCGGCCGCTCTCACCGCTGCATGCGCAAGTTCGGCGCAAACGGTCACCAGCCAACCGCGCGCATCGGTACTCGGCGGACTGACGATGAATGGTCAGCCCATCGCATGCGTGGCTCAACCCGATGGCGTTCGCCTTTGCCACGGCAATGGCGTCAAGGACGCCGACTTCCGCCTGAAAAGTTTTGATGGGACGCCGTTGTCGGTCTACATCACTCTTCCTCCTGTCCCCTCCTCCGGACCCGATGGCAACTATCCCGTCGTGGTGCTGAGTCACGGTTGGGGCGCTCCCACGACCGGTCTTGACGATACCCAGTTTGGCGGCCCCACGGCGCGCATGTGGGCGCTGGACGGGTACGCCACGGTTCAGCTGCATGCGCGTGGGTGGGGCAATTCCTGTGGGCTGCTTGAGTCGCGTTTTGTGAGCCCTGCGGAATGCCTGTCGGCCTACATCCACCGTGTCGACTATCGCTATGAAGTCCGCGACGCGCAGCATGTCGTCGGGCTGCTGGTCGATGCGGGAATTGCGGACCGCAACCGGATTGGGGCGCAGGGCGAGTCCTATGGCGGGGGCACGTCCCTCGCACTCGCGACCCTGAACGACCGTGTGATGAATACGGACGGAAAAATCGTTCCCTGGACAAGCCCCAAAGGGACGCCGCTTCATATTGCTGCGGCCGCGCCTTTCGCGGGGTGGAGCGACTCCATCTACTCCACATCGCCCAATGGCTGGGTCCTCGACACGCAGGCAGTCGTGCCCGACCCCGCCAAGTGGCCCGTAGGCGTCCAGAAGGCCACGATCAGCCGAGGTTTGTTTTCCGTGGGCTCGAGTGGGGCCTACCTGCCGCCGATTGGCGCCGAATACGACTTCGTCATGGGGTTTGCGATCGCAACCGCGGGTGAACCGTACACCCAGCCGATGGTGCAGCCGATGCTTGAGGCGCAGGCGCGGTACAATTCTCCTCTCTACCTTCTGGCGGGCGCATACGGCATGCCGAGCCGGGAGCCGGCGCCGCTGTTCTTCGGTCACGGCTTCACCGACGACATCTTCTGGGCTGACCAGGTCACGCAGTACTACAACGTCCTGAAGTCGCGTTATCCCAATGCAGCCGCCGAGCTTTTCTTTGGCGATATTGGCCACCAGCGCGCGCAGAACAAGCAAGCCGATCTCGTGATGATGGCGACGCGCATCAAGACGTTCTTCGACCACTACGTCAAAGGAACGGGACCCAAACCCGGGCTGGGCGTCACCGCCCTCACCCAGACCTGCCCTAAGGATGCGCCGTCAGGCGGCCCATACACCGCGGCAAGCTGGGCCGCGCTCCATCCGGGCGTTGTCAGGTTCACGTCCAAACCCAGCCAGACAATTCTGTCCACCGGCGGCGACAAGAAGGCCTCGCTGGCATTCGACACGGTCTATGGCGGCCTGTCGTGCACGCAGGCTCCCGCGGCATCCCCTGAGCCCGGCGTTGCAACCTACCGCCTGCCGACGCCGACGGGTTCAGGCTACACGCTGCTGGGGTCGCCGACCGTCACCGTCGATCTCAAGGTGACCGGTGAATACGCTTACATCGCAGCGCGTCTCGTCGATGTGGACCCCGCCACGAACACCAAAACGCTCGTCTCACGCGGCGTCTACCGGATTGACCCAAAGGCGCCTGCGAGCCGTCCGACGTTTCAGCTTTCCGCCAACGGGTGGCGCTTCGCGCCCGGCCATTTCCCGCAGCTTGAATTGCTCGGTCAGGACGCGCCATTCCTGCGCCCTTCCAACGGAACCTTCTCGATTGCCGTTTCCAACCTCGAGCTGAAGCTGCCGGTCCATGAAGCGCCGGGCGGGGCCGGGACGCCCGAGGAGGTTGGGAAGCCATAGTGCTGGCGCGGCGAGTAACTGCCTGGTCCCTGAGGTTCAGTCCAGATGGAAGACTTCTTCCATCGGGGCCCACCATTCGCCTTGCTTGATGGTGCTCAGGGGCTGCTGGCAGGGCATGCAGAGCTCGTTCCACTTCACGGTCAGCGGGCTCTCGGCCATGATCTTCATGTCAGCCGCAAAATCGCTTCCCACATATTCCCAGGACCCGAACAGCAGGTTTTCGGGCTCTCTGAGATAGATGGTGTAGTTGGTGATGCCGTGGTTCGAAAGCAGCGCGAGAAAGTCGGGCCAGACCTCCGCATGCAGACGCTTGTACTCCGGAATCCGCTCCGGCCTGATGCCAAGCACCATTCCCATTCTTTGCATGCCAACCTCCTCGCATAATCCCTTCAATGGCGTGTTGTCTGCCATCTCCATTTTCTTCTGGACTGGCAGTCGTCTCCTCAAAGATCGTGGCGCCGTTCTTCGCAAAAAGAGGCGTTGATCCAGCGCGTCACGCGCCGTCGGCCGAGAGCCGGTAGAATGCCTTGCCGTTCGTTTCCATGATCGCGCGCATGTCATCCGGACCGTACATGGCCCCGAGAACATCACGCGTGAGGTCGACAACGTTGGCATAGGATGCGGCGAGCCGGCAGACCGGCCAGTCAGAGCCGAAAACCAACCGCTTTGGTCCAAACGCGTTGGCGACGAACTCAACGAAAGGCCGGATGCGATCCGCAGTCCAGTCCGCGCCGGCTTCAGTGACCAGTCCCGAGATCTTGCAATGGATATTTGGCATAGCGGCGAGCGTACGCATGGCCGAACCCCACTCCCCATCGAGCGGTCGGGTCATGTCCGGCTTGGAAATGTGATCGATGATGCCATGGACGCCCGACGTCTTCTGGAGAGCGTCTATGATTGCCGGCAGGTGACGCGGGAAGGTCAGAATGTCGAACGGCACGTTGCGGTGCGCGACAATCTGCAGAGCTTTGCGGAAGCGAGGGTCGTCAATCAGCGACGGCTCGTGGGACTGCAGCATTGGCCGCAGCCCGACCCATTTTGGCTTGCCGCGATAGTGATCAAGCCGAACGCTGAAATCGTCGGCAAGCATGTCGAGCCACCCGACAACGCCGAGGATGAAATCCGTCCGGTTTGCGATATCGAGCAGATAGTCGGTCTCGTTCTCGGTCTCTGCGGCCTGAACCAGCACCGTGTGCGTGACCCCGGCTGCCTTCATGAGGGGAGCCAGTTCGGCGGGTCCAAAATCGCCATACAGAGCGGGATAGTCTGGCGATACCCACACATGGTCACGGCGAGCCACTTCCCAGAAATGCTGATGTGCATCAAGCATTCACGTCTCCCGCTCAATATCCTCATCTCTCGACGCATGCATGTCTTTCAGGTTCAGCGTGCGGCCGTCGCCACTTCGATCGACGCCAGCAAACGCGCCTCGAGAGCGGCGATCTCGGCCGCGGACACGCAGTGCGGCAACACGAGGATCTCGCCCAGGCCGATCCTGGCGTTGAGGACGAACACACGGGGGGCGCCCTCCTGCAGCTCACGTACTGTCTGGGCCGCATGGCGGGCGTCTTCGAAGACGATCGTGATCGAATTTGCGAGGTCATCCGATTGCACAGTGACGCCCGGAAACCTCCGAGCATTGATGGCCTGGGACAGCCGCTCGGAAATCGCGATTCTTTGCCGTCTCTCTTCCGCATAGTCGCGGGAGGCGCAGAGCCGCAGCGCGGCCATCAATCCGGCGAGCTCCTCCCGTCCGACCTTCAGGACACGGCCGATCCCCTGATGGGGGGGCTCGCTCGCGCCTTCGTCTCCGCCGAAAGGCTCTGTGTAGACGGCGGGGTGGATGAAGGCGTCTTGTTGCTGCAGCGCTGCGGCGCGCACAAGATCGCGCCGCCCCGCAAGGAAGCCCGTCGCGGCCGGACCCCCAATGAATTTCCCTCCGGCGCACGCGACGAGATCGGCTCCAAGCTCGATCCAGCGACGGAAGTTCTCGGGTGGGACCTGGGTGGGTGCGGCATCGACGATGACGGGGATGCCGCGACTGTGCGAGATTTCCGCAAAAGTCTTGAAGTCGAGCGCCGAGTCCGACTTCAAGCCGACGTAGAAGCTTGCGGCAGTCTTCTCCGAGAACGCCGCCTCCATCTGCCACCGGTAGGCGCCGACACCGCTCGACGTTGTCAGATAGCCAAACTCGACCAACCGCGCGCCTGCCAGGCGAAGGGCGTGGTCGAACGCCATGCGGTGCGCCCTGTGAACGACGATCTCGTTGGGCAGACCAGTTGTATCCGGGAGCTGGTCCATGGCCGCGCGGCTGTCGCCCGTCATGCAGGCGGCCGCGGCAAGCGTCAGGCAGGCATCGGCGCCCGACGCGACACATCCTGCTTCGGCCCCCGTGAACTCCGCAATCAGCTCCGAAGCGCGTGCCTGCATCTCGGCGATTGGCACGAAGGTTTGCGAGGCGGCAACCATCGCATCGACGACCGGTTGCGCAAGGCGCGTGCCGCCGAGCCTGCTTGCATGGGACGCCGCGTTGATGATGGGCCGCAGACCCATCGTTGCAAAGAATTCGTCTCCAGCGTTCGACTTCATGGTCATGGCGGCAGCTCACTCATCGATTTCGTTTGTGAGATGGGGAAATGGCAGGCCACCCGATGGCCCGCCTCGACGGACACGAGCGGCGGCGCCACCTCGGCGCACAGTGCCTGCCGGCGAGGACAGCGTGTGCGAAAATGGCAGCCGCTCGGAGGATTTGTCGGACTCGGCAATTCCCCGCTGATGGCGGGCTGCGACCGGCGCCTTCCCGGAACGGGTTGAGGAATCGCGGCGGCCAGACCGTGCGTGTAGGGATGCTTTGCGCGATGGCGCAGGATCGAGGGGTCGCCCTCCTCCACGACGCGGCCGAGATACATGACGGCTACACGATCACAGAGGTGAGCAACGACATTGAGGTCGTGGCTGATGAAGATGACGGTCAGGCCCATCTGTTCGCGAAGATCCGAGAGCAGGTTCAGGATCTGGCCCTGCACAGATACGTCGAGGCTGGCAACGGCCTCGTCTGCCAGGATGAGCTTCGGGCGAACCGACAGCGCGCGCGCAATATTGACCCGCTGTCGCTGCCCTCCGGACAGTTCGTGTGGATACCTGTTCGCCATCGACGACGACAATCCGACGATATCGAGCAGGCGGTCGCGTTCATGCGAAGCCTCATCGCGCGGCACGATCTCATGAACGAGAAGAGGCTCAAGGATCGCATCGCCAATGCGCATGCGAGGGTTCAGCGCCGAATAAGGATCCTGGAACACCATCTGCAATCCAAGCGCCATCGCCAACGGGCGTCGGCCGCCTTGCGCAAGTTCAACGCCATCAAAGGTCACGCTTCCCGAGTCCGGCCGGGTCAGACCTACGATTATCCGTGCGAGCGTGGACTTGCCGCAACCGGATTCGCCAACAACGCCCAAAGTGGTTCCGGCTTCGACCGCAAGATCGACGTCAAGCAAGGCCTGGAGCTGAGCGCGGGGCTTTCCGATCGTACGCGGGCCGACGCCGAAGCGCTTGGATACGCCCTTCAATTTCAGGATCGGCCAGCTAACCAACCTGCACCCCCTTCGCCAGGGTGGCTCGCAACTCCTCATGGCGCCAGCATGCGGATGCCTGGTTCGCTCCATGCCGTTCAAGTATCGGTTCGACGATCGCGCATGCCTCTTGCGCATACTCGCACCGCGGCGCGAACGGACAACCTGCAATCGACGCCGCAGGCGGTCGCCCGGGAATGGCCCGCAGCCTCGCTCGATGCTCGCCGGCACGCGGCATGGAGGCAAGCAGCGCCGCCGTGTAGGGGTGCGAGGGGTTGGTCAGCACGCTTTGGACATCGCCTGTCTCGACCAGCCGACCGGCATAAAGAACGCCGACTCGATCGCAGGTCTCAGCAACAACCCCGAGGTCATGGGTCACGAGAAGCATGCTCATACCTGTGTCACGGCAAAGATCACGCAAGAGCGTCAGGATCTGGTCCTGGATCGTCACGTCGAGCGCGGTCGTTGGCTCATCGGCGAGAAGCAGGTCCGGCGAACGGATCATCGCGGCCGCAATCGCCACCCTCTGGCGCTGACCTCCCGACAGCTCGTGGGGAAAGGCGCGCATGCGCATTTCCGCGTCCGCAAGACCGACGCGGCCCAGCGTGCGCAGGATGAGCTGCCTCATCTCGGCGCGATCCCGCATGCCCGCGGTCGAGAGGACTTCCAGGAGCTGGGCCCCGATCGTCATGACGGGATTGAGGGCGCGCAACGGATCCTGAAAGATCATTGCAACATGCTTTCGCCGCAGGATCGAAAGCGCGGCCTGATCCATGCCCCCGACGTCTTGGCCGGCGACGTCGAGAGATCCCCGGATCCGTTTCGCATTGTCAGGCAACAGTCCTATGATGGAGCGAAGAACCGTGCTCTTGCCGCTGCCCGATTCTCCCACAAGACCAAAAATCTCGCCACGGCCGATGCTGAAGGAGACATCGCGGACTGCAAGCGCTGCCTCGCGCTTTGCCCGATACTCGATGTCGAGGCCTTCCAGGCGCAGTGTGGGCGCCTGCGCTTCGCTTTTCACGGCGGCGCTCATCGTGAAACATCCGGACGCAGAACTTCCGACAAGCCATCCCCGACCAGGATGGCGGCGAGGCTCACATAGAAGATCGCAAAGCCCGGGAATATCGCCATCCACGGCGCCTGATAGAGATAAACGCGCCCCTCCCCGATCATGACGCCCCATTCGGGCGTAGGCGGCTGGACGCCCAGTCCCAGAAAACCCAGCGCACTGCCGACTAGAATCCAGGCGATGAAGTTGGTCGTCGCGAGCAGCACCGGTTGCACGATGACATTGGGCAATACGTGGCGGGCAAGCACGCGCAGAGGCGAGAACCCCAGCGCTCTCGCCGCCTCCACATACTGGTGCTTTGCAACCACGAGGACCTCGGCTCGGGTCAGCCGCGCATAGCTGGCCCACCCAACAAGAAAGACGGCGATGTACATATTGAAGATGCCAGGGCCCAGTGTGGCCACGATGGCGATGATCAGGACGTAGAATGGGAAGGCTACGACGAGATCGAGCACGCGCATCAGCGCAGCGTCGAACCAGCGGTTCGTTCCGGCAAGAATTCCAAGCATCGTCCCCATCACCAGTGTCGGGAGCGTCGAAAAGAACCCGAACCGAAGATCGACCGATGTCGCGGAAATAACGCGGGCGAAGACATCCCGTCCGAAATTGTCCGTGCCGAACCAGTGCAAGGCGCTGGGTGGTTGAAGCGTTGCATCGAGATTCAGCTCAAGGGGATCGGCAGTCGCAAGCGGCCCCAGCAACGCAACGATGATCGCGAGCGCCATCATCAGCATTCCGGCAAGGAGCGATAGCGGCAGACCGGAGATCCACCGGGGTCGCAGCAGGGGCTTCGCGCTCGATGCGGCTGTCATCTTGAGCCCACCATAGCGTCGCGGGCGCGCGGATCGAGAAAGGCTACGAGCAAATCGGTCAGCAGATTGACCACCATGACGAAGATCGCAAAGACCAGCGTCACTGCGACCACCGTTGGGTAGTCGCGTGTAGTGATCGCCGTCAGCATGAGCTGGCCCAGGCCCGGCACTGAGAATACTGATTCAACGATCAACGTGGCGCCGATGAGCATGCCGATGTGAAGCCCGACGATTGTCACCGTTGGGATCAGAGCCAGCCGAAAGACGTGCCGTAGGAAGACATCCCGCCCGGAGAGACCTTTGGAACGCGCCATATCGACGTGATCCGCCTTCAGAGTCTCGGTGAGGCTTGCACGGAGCGCACGGATGACCAGCGGGCAAAGCCCAAGAGCGAGCGTCAGCGAAGGCAGCAGCAACGCCCGGAGCTGCTCGCCAAAAGTCTCGCCGAGGCCGCCCACGGGGAGGATTGGCCACCATACGCCGAAGAGAAGAAGCAGCAGGAGACCGATCCAGTAGGGCGGCAGCCCCAGACCGACGACGATCACTCCGCGGATTGCCGCATCAGCGACTCCCGTGCGTTTGAGCGCTCCCCAGACGGCGAGAGGAACGCTGAGCAGGATTGTGATCAGGATGGCGTAGGCGACCAGGAACAGCTCTGGGCCGAGCCGTTCGAAGACAAGCTCGATCGCTGGCCGGCCGTAAAAATAGGAGTAGCCGAAATCGCCTTGCACGAGCTGTTTCAGGAATATTCCGTACTGGTCGAGCATGGACTGATCGAGCCCCCAGTGCGCCCGGAGCTCCGCGACCCGTTCGGGCGATGCATAGACACCGAGCGACATGGCGGCCGGATCGCCGGGCACAGCGCGTACCAGAATGAATATGGTGAGGCTGATCCCGATCAGGACGGGGATCATCTGGAGAACTCTGACTGAGACGAATGTCAGCACTCTAAGCGCCCCAATACCAATGGGACTCCCTGCTCCAGGCTTCCCCGGAGATTACTCACCCGCGTTGCTCGTCATGGCGGACCCCGCCTGTCGGAAACGTTTCCACTATCGGCAGAACGGGCGGCGATGCCAAGAACAAATCCAGTTGCGGGGAAAATCTGGCGGTAGCGATGGCGTTGGCCCGTAGGCCGCCGCCGGTCATGACGCACGGATCGAAACCAGCTTGTCGTCGCTTCCCCGCACCATCTTGTTGCGGAGCGGCAAACGAAAGGCGTCCGACGCGATCTCGAACTCATCGCCGGGCAGGACCTGAAATGCATCGGCGTATGAGATTGTCGCGGTCCCAAAGAAGTGGACGTGCACATCTCCAGGGTGCCTGAACTGCGCGTACTTGAAGTGATGGTGCTCCAGATTGCTGAGCGAGTGCGACATGTTCCCCTCGCCCGACCGGAACTCCTTTTCCCAGATTGTTGATCCTGCGCGTTTGATGCGGCTCACGCCTCTTATATCGGCGGGCAACTCGCCCAGCCGCAGCTCGGGGCCAATCGCTGCCTGGCGCAGTTTCGAGTGGGCAAGCCAGAGATAGTTTTCGCTTTCAGTGATGTGATCGGAAAACTCGTTGCCAAGCGCGTAGCCAAGCCGCACCGGAGCGCCGTTGTCGTCGATCAGATAGACGCCCACGATCTCGGGTTCTTCACCGCCGTCACCGGCGAAAGCTGGCGCCTGCAAGGGATCGCCGGGTTTGACGAGGATGCTTCCATCGCCCTTGTAGAACCATTCCGGCTGCACCCCGATGGTACCGGCCGGAGGCTTGCCGCCCTCCAGCCCCATCAGGAACATGCGCATCGTGTCGGTCGCCCTGCCCGCCCCCGCCGCGGCGTGCATGGCGTCGCGGCCTTCGGCCGACCCGAGATGAGTGAGCCCCGTTCCGCTGACCATGAGATGTGCCGGGTCCGGGTGATCAATCGGGGACAGCAGTTCAACGTCCACGAGATCAACGGCCTCCGCGCTCGAATCGGCTGCTAGCGCCGCCAGCGTCGAGCGCTTCTTGAGAGCGAGTTGCGCAAGAGCCCGTGTGGACTCGGCTGCGCGAACCAGACGGGCGGCTCCGCTCGCATCCAGGGCAAGCACGCCGCGGGCGCCGTTCTTCCTGAACTGGACCAGGGACTGAATCACGACGGTCTGGCTCCGAAGCGCGTGGACAATGGGCAGGAAGACCCTTGCGCAGCCCCGATAAGTACTTTCGAGGTACTGGCGACAAATCCTATTTTGTGAGACTGTGATCTATATTGTGGGATATCGGACGTCAACGTCGGCGGCGAACCAACCGAGCCTCGCTTTGCGACAATACTGAGATCGGAACCGGAAAGATGCTCTCGAACCTGGACGCCATCGACGCACGGATCCTTGACGTGATTCAACGCGACGCCGGTTTGTCGGTCGTCGAAATCGCCGACCAGGTTGGCGTTTCCTCCAGCCCCTGCTGGCGCAGGATCAAGCGGCTGGAAGATATCGGGGTCATTTCCCGGCGCGTGACGCTGATCAATTACAGCAAGCTGGGCCTCAAGTTTGAAGTCGAGGCCAATGTGAGATTGAACCTGCTCAACAGCGAAAACATCGCCAGGTTCGAAGGCGCCGCCAGGCAATGGACCGAAGTGACGGAGTGCGTGAGGATCAGCGGCGCTGGCGACTACGTCTTGCGCGTCATCACGACGGACATGCGCGCCTACGATAACTTCCTGCGTGACAAGGTCCTGCCCCTCGACCTGGTCGCCGACATTCAGAGCTGGATTGTGGTCAACGTCGCCAAGCGCACCACGGAAGCGCCGCTGGTTCTGGTGAAGTCGCAGATCACCCGCGCGGGACAGTAGCCGGCGGGGAGCGCTGAGGCGCGCCTGGCGGCGCGACTCAGCCGACGCCAGAAAATTGGGGCGCCGGAGCGCCCCTTTCTTTCTTGAGTTTGCTTGCACCTGCAGCTCTAGAACTGATGACGCACGCGAACCGTGAAGTAACGCCCGATCATATCGGCAGGATAGTAGGAGGCGTTTGCGCGATTGAGGAATTTCGGGATGCTGTCGAAAACGTTGTTGACCGAGAACATCACCGACGTGCGATCGGAGATCGTGTACTGGAGCGACGCGTTGTGCATCCAGTAATCGCTCAGATCTCCGCTGATGATGTTGGCTGAAGTCGCCGCCCTAGCCTCATCTCCCTGCCCAAGGTTGACCAGGTAGGACGCGCCGTCGGTCGATAGGAAGACCGGCTTCGACTGCCAGAGCGTGCGCCAGAAGAAGCGCCAGTCGCCCACATTGTATGTGAGATCGAAAGTGGACTTCCAGTCCGGCACAGTGAAGGTGCCGACCGGATCGCTGGGCAGTTCGTTAAGAACCTGAACCCGGTTTTCGAGCGTGTTGAGAACGGTCAGGTCCATCGTCACGTCGCCGAAGTCCGAATTGCCAAGGTTAAACAGCTCGGCAACGTCGAAGCCCCAGTTCACGCGCCCCTGCACGGCTTCGTAGAGGGAGTCCGAAGCGTTGAGGCTGGTGGTCCGGCCGAAGGTGATTTGACCGGTGCCGTCGCGCGTAAACAGGTTGTCGCTGCACGCAGGCGTGTTGGGATAGCTGGGGCTGTCATAGCAGGCGTTCAGCACCTGTGTCAGCGACAGCGGGGAGATGCGGTTTTCGATCTCGATGTGGAAGTAGTCGAGGGTCAGGGCGAGACGATCGACCCAGTTTGGCTGATAGATCACGCCAACCGTGTAAGCCTTCGACTCTTCCGGGGTGAGGCTAGCGTTGCCTGACGTGACGATCGGAATCGTCGCCGACACCGCATTCGAGACGAACGTGGAAGGGTTGATCCCGGCGGCGATGCAGTTTGCGCGTCGGGTCGTCGGATCGGCGCCGGCGCTGGAATAGCGCTGATCGCACGGATCCTGCGCCATCGAGAACGACCCCACTTCCGGGGTGTACAACTCGACCAGCGAAGGCGAACGAATCGCGCGTGTGTTCGAAGCGCGGAAGGTTAGATCGCTGATTGGCGACCAGCGTCCGCCGATCTCCCACGCCGTCGAATCGTTGGAGCTGTCGCCAAGGGCGTTGATGTCCTTGTTTTTCTCTTCGACGCTCCGCACGGAGCCGTTGAACTCGAGCCGGTTGAGGAACGGCACGTTCATGTCCTGGTTGAAGACGGGCACCAGGATCTCGCCAAAGAGTTCCTCCGTTTCGGTCTGACCGCCCGTTTCGGTGTAGGTCGCGAAACCGCCGCGGGTAATCGTCAGCCCCGATCCGAGGTCCGGAGTAAAGCGTGCACGCTCCCGACGGGTTTCATAACCTACGTTCATGGTCACCCAGCCGGCGGGAAGTTGGAACACTTCGCCGCCGAGGTTGCCCGTGAAGACACGCTGCTCGTTGTTGGCGGTCACGACGCGCGGCCCGCCGGTGATGAACTCGAGCGCCTCCGGCGTGTTGACCACGCTGGCATCGCCAAAGATGTTGAGCGGCCGGCAGCCTGTCGCGAAGGGCAAGGCAGTGCCCACAGCGCCGCTGCCAGAGACCGGCGAATTGTAGCCCGTCACCGTGCCGTTCGCGACCCGACCGTTGATGTTGCAGATGATCGATCCCATCGCGATGTTCGGAACACCGCTCTGCCCGCTGCGCTGAAGAGCGATCAGGGCGTCTGCTGCGTTGACAACCATGTCTCCGTTGCGGTCGGTGATTGTGCTGCCCGGCGCGGAGACGAGGCTGTTCAGATAGGCTGTGTCGACAGTTACGGCGTCTAGGGCGTTGAACAACCGGCCATCGACGATCCCGAAGGTCTGCGCCTGGATGTTTGCCCGGCCGAATACGCTGGAGACCTCCCAGTTGAATTTCCGGCCGGCGAGTTCGAAGTCGCCTTCAAGGCCGGAGGCCACACGCCAGGTAAAGTTCTGGGTCTTGTTGGCGCCTCCGGACACGAGGTCGTTGTCCAGACGGTTGACGAAGAAGTTCGAGTTCGGGCCAAGCGCGCCCTCAAGGACCCCGCGGGCCTGAGTCGAGAGGAAGGGGTTGCTCGTGTTCATTCGCAGGGCGCCAGACGTGCCGCCGAATGCCCATAGGTTGAAACCGCCCTGGTTCACCAATTCGGTCGCATTTGAACTCGAAACTGTCGACTCAGCGAACAGGCGGATGTGGTCGGTGATGTCGTAGTGGGCCATGGACGAGAAGTTGATCCGCTCCACCGGCGAGCGGATCTGCGTTGTGTCATCAACCAGGTCGAACCCGCATGTCCCGCCCATCGCAAACAGCGGGGAGGATGCACCGGGGGTTGCGCCTGGCGTGCAGGTGGCAAGATCGCCCGTTTGCGTGAACTGGTAGAAGTTGGCTCCAATCCTGCCGACGCCAAGGCTTGGCAGGTTCAACGCTGCTGGTGACACCGTTCCATAGGGACCGGCGATTACGAGGTTCTGGTTGACATAGATCCGATACTCCTGATCGGCGTCGCCGTCGCCATCAGCGTCAAGGCGCGCGCCGAACGGGATCACAAGCGGGTCGTCCTGCGTCCACCTCGGGCGAGCGTTCACCAGCGCGCCGTCCTGCTTGTTGTATTCCACCGAGGCTGCGACGTTGCCGCGGCCGTCTGCGAAGTTGGCGCCGATAACGCCCTGAACCTGCCACTGGGCAAGATCGCCGGCTTCCGCTTCGCCGTACTGGGCCGAGAAATCAGCCCCTTCAAAGTCGTCCTTGAGAATGACGTTGATCGTCCCGGCAATGGCGTCTGAGCCGTAAACCGCGGCGCCTGCGAGCGGAACTACCTCGATGCGCTCCAGAAGCGCAACCGGCAGCGAGTTGTAGTCGACCTGCAGGCCGCCTGCCGTCGAGAAGTTGCTTGGTACGTTGGAGGAGACAAAGCGGCGTCCGTTGACAAGCGTCAGCGTGCGCTGGGTGCCGAGATTGAAGAGATCGACATAGCTCTGGCCAACCGTGAAAGCGTTCTGGTCGCCCGTTGGACCGATCCCCTGACCGACGGCAGGAAGTTCTTTCAGCGCGTCCGAGAGGTTCGTGAACGCGCGCTTGTCAAGCTCCTCGGGGTCAACCGACACGCCTGGCCGCACCGTGTCCACATCTTCGCGCGAGAGACGCGAACCTGTGATGACCACGACGTCCCTCTTTTCGTCCAGACCGAGCTCTGCTCCGTCCGTCGCAACGACCTTGGTCTGAGCGAGCGCCGGCGCGGACGCCGAGATTGCGATCGCTGACGCGCCAACAGCCAAAACTTTGGGCCAACCGAAATTTTTCACCACTTTCCCCTCTGTCGTTTCCATGTCTGTCCCCCAACAAATGCAACCAGCCGTGATCGCCGTTCAGGCGATCGCACCGCGACCGTTCATCTGACCCTGCAAGACCCCGCGCATTCCGGTCGGAATGAAGGGCCTAGCGGCCGGGTCCATATGAAACGCTGACGTCGTCCTGCCCTTGCCTATCCGGACAACCGACAAATCATGCCGTCAGCAAATTCCACATAGTGATATTGCTGCTCATTTAATGAGACAATTTTGCGTAAGTCAATCGGCATACGGAATTTCGGCGGCAGGACGCACAACGCAGCTGTTCAAAAAGGGCGACCGCGAAGAGATCCTGACGACCTGTAGCGGTGTTCGTTCGCACCCGCGGCGCGTCGCGTTTCATCTCCGGCGCGAGCCATCCCGATCGGGACTGGCCTGGAGCGCCATCCGCTTGCGCGCATCACGCGGCTTCAATTTGACGTTGCACAGCCACCTGCGCGGGCCATAAATGCGAGACGGACCACTGATCGAATACGTTCGCGCCGGGCCAGCACCATTGCGGTGACCGGCGCCCAAGCGGAGGGGCACACAGTGAACTCGCTTCGAATTTTGCTTGTGGCTGGCGCTACATGGTTTGCGGCAGGCGCTCCTTCCGCCTATGCACAGAACGAGACCAAAACGTACGCGCTGGAGGAAGCGCTGCAGGTCTGTGCACGCGTAAGCGACGCAACGGCGCGTCTTTCGTGCTTCGAAGAGCTTGCGCGGAACGTTGCGCCGAAACCCGCGATCGAGCCTTCTGCATCAAGCCGGGCATCCGCCGACACGCCAACGGGCAAGGCGGAAACCCTTGCGCCGGACAAAGAGAGCAAGTCCCGTTTCGTCGTCATGCGCGCTGACGAATTCGAAAAGGAAAAGAGCAGGAACGATCGGCCTGCCGACAAACCACGCACAACATACGAAGCGACCGTCCTGCGGGCCTGGCAGTACGGGAACGGCGAATATCATATTGCGCTGGCCAACGGCGAAATCTGGAAGAGCCAGGCGAGAGACAGCCCGCGGCCCGTCAAGGAAGGCGAAAAGGTGGAGTTGCAGCCTGGAGCGGTCGGTAGCTGGTTCATGCACTTCAAGACGCTCAAACGCCCCGCCATTAGGGTCACGCGGCTTGAATGATTGCGGCCTCTAGCGGACCGGGCCCCCTGCGCAGTGGGGCGATTTAGCGTTTGATCCCGCGCCCTCCTTCGCACTCGGATCTGCTTCTATTCCTCGGCACGGCGCCGGACCGCCTAAAGGCCAGCTTTCGTGCGCCGCTCAACCGCCGGCGGCGCTCGGGGAGAAAGAGCGCGCGCCGGCGGAAGCAGGGCGGCGGCAGGAAGGAGGCCGCGCAGCCCGCTTGGGCGGGGGCGGTGGGGGAGCACCGCGCTCGCCGAGAGGACCCTGATTGCAGATGCACCGCGACGTTGGCGTCACGGCTGCAGGTTGAAATTATAGGCGAAGATGAATGCGAGAAACTTAGTCGCCTCCACGACGTCCTTGGATGTATACCGGACCGACCGCGCACCGGTCCGTTGGATATTTGGCAGCCAGGAGAGCAGCTCAACCGGCTGATAAAAGTGCGTCGTCAGGTCGACCGTGATGGGGCCGTCGATCCGGAAGGGAGTAGCCTTGCCCAACCCTTTTACGGCCCTTTCCGAGGCCTTCTCGATCAGTTCGTAGGCCGCCTCCGGCATCAGCGTCTCGGCCGCGTGAAAGCTGAGCGCCCGTTTGACCGCGACAAGTTCAGCGGTCTTGGCGACCGGTCTAAGCTCCGCGACCGCAACATTATCCCCGGTGGCCAGGATTACCGGCGCGTTGAAGGCGCCGGCGATCGCGGCGTTGAGGTATCCCTCGGACGCTGCAACCCCGTTTATCTTCAGGTCTGAGACCGCAGCGCTTGAAAACGAATGCGCCCTGACGCCTGCAAGGCTCTCGGCGCCCGCATGATATCCGATGAACATCACGCCATCGAATTTTCCGTCATCGATACCGTCCATCATGATCAACGGCCGGGTTGTGCCTCTTACCAGCTTCACGTCCTTCGGAAGCTTGTCGATCAGAAGGTTCTGAAAGTTTCCATGGCTGTCCGCGATGACGAATTCGGTTGCGCCTGCCTTGCGAGCGCCTGCGATTGCTGCGTTGACCTCATTGGTCATCACAAGCCTGGCCTGCTGGTAGTCGTTTCCATCGGGCGTCAGCTGATTGGGCGTCACAACGCCTGTAACGCCCTCCATGTCGACTGACAGGAAAATCCTGAGGCCGTCCTTCTTAGGTGACGGCTGAGCGAAGCTGGCGCCCAAGAGCATCAGGGACGACAGGAGGACGCCAACAAGCCCCCATTTCAGTATCCTCGGGGGCTTCCTTTTCCACGAGGTATGCGTGGCCTGCTTCATCTAGCGCTTCCTGCGTTGGCTGCTGCGTTCGGGAAAATCCGACTGTGCGTTGCTCCGGACCCGCATGGCCGCCGGCCAACGAGACGAGCGTCGGCAGCGTCGGAAGCCATGCGAATTCCGCTCTTCCATCGATTCAGACTTGTCCTTATTATTGGGACGGCGTCCCAAATCAAGGGACAGCCTCATTTGTGACGAATAACTTCATCGCGGAAAGGCGAACGACGCATGCCGCATTCCAGAACGCGTTCGGCGACGAGCGACAGCAGCAAATTTGGCCGGCGCACATTCCTGAAGATTGCATGCGTTGGAAGCGCGACTCCCCTGCTCGCCTGCACGCATGAGAATTCCGCCCTGCCGCCCGCAGATCGATCCGTCGACCATATGCTTGGACCGTCTCCTGGTCCGGGTTCAGCGTCCCGGAAGAATGTCTACGAGCAAATGCTTGGCCTTCGACGCGTGATCAACGCCATGGGGCCGGCCACCACGCTTGGCGGCACCCTCCTGTCGAAGGAAGTGACCGATGCCATGGCGAACGCTGCACAACACTTCGTCGATCTGAATGCGCTGTACGATACAGCAGGAGCAAGGCTGGCGGAAATAACCCGGACCGAGGCCGCCATGGTCACCTCCGGCGCCTTTGCCGCGATGACCTTGGCTGCAGCTGCCTGTTTGGCTGGCAACGACGCCGCCAGGATAGCCGCACTGCCGCACCCGGACTGGGAACGCCGGGAGGTGATCGTCCAGCGAGCGCACTCGACCGCCTATGAGCAAGCGTACCGCAACGCTGGCATGACGCTTGTCTATGTCGACACGGAAGCGGAAATGCTGGCTGCCATCGGTCCGCGTACCGCAATGATCGCGGGGCTTATCAATACAGAAAAGATGTCCTTGCCCGGGATCATTCCCCTGGAACGGCTTGTCTCCATCGGCAAGCGCGCCGGCGTCCCGGTCTATTTCGACGCCTCCTTTTGCGTAACGCACAATTCCCCACCCTCGAATATTTGGCGCTACACACAGATGGGCGTCGACCTCGTCGGCATCAGCGGCGGCAAGGGGTTACATGGACCGCAATCGACCGGCATCCTGGCAGGCCGCGCCGACCTCATTGCGTCGGCCCGCAAACAGGCGTCTCCGACCCCGTCCGCCCTGGGCCGCGGGATGAAGGTCGATAAGGAGGAAGTGATCGGGCTCCTGGTCGCTGTGGAGCAGTTTCTCCAGCGCGACGCCACAGCACTTTACCGTCGTGACATCGAGCGCGTCGGCAGGATGAAAAAGGTTCTGACCGAGGTTCCGGGGCTCCGGCTCGAATTCGACGACGCCTATTTCGGGCCGGGGATTATCCTGATGTGGGATCATACCGAAATCCCGCTGACCTACGCCGAGTTCTCAGGTCAGATGCAGGCGAGCGAGACGCCAATCACCCTGTTCGTCTACAAGGGGCCGACACCCTATTTCGTGAATAATCACGAAGGACCTGTGCTGTACGCAGGCTACCTCAATGACGGCGAGGATATGATCGTCGCCAATCGTGCGCGCGAAATCCTTCTCGCCGCCCGCAAAAAGACCTGAGCGGACGCGACCGCCACAGCGCAGCTACAGATGTCGATCAAGGGTCATCGATGACCTGAGACGCTCTCGCACGAGCACATGGAACAGGGACACCCACCAAAATGCGGACTCTCGGCCTAATCGGCGGAACATCCTGGCATAGCACGGAGATCTACTACAGGACGCTGAACTCGATCATCAACGAGCACTTCGGGAACAACACGAACCCGCCGCTCCGCATTGTGAATCTGAACCAGCACGAACTCCATGCCCTGCAGTCCCGTGGCGACTGGTCAACAATCAGCCAAATCTATTGTTCAGCGGCCAGAGACCTGAGTTCGATCGGGTGCGAAGGCATCCTGCTCTGCGCAAACACGCCGCACATCATCTTCGATGAAGTATCAAAAGCGAGCCCCGCCAAAATCCTCCATATCGCCGATGCGGCTGGGCAAAGAGCCAAACAGCTGGGCCTCCGAAAGCTCGGGATCCTCGGGACGATCTACACGATCAGGCATGATCTCTATGGCAAGCGGCTTCGCGACGGATGCGGACTGGAGACGATCGTTGCGGACGCGCAGGACAACGACCGCATCGAACAGGTCATCAAGGAGGAGCTCACGTTCGGTATCGTAAAGGAGGAATCAAGGGACCTTCTGAACGCCATCATTAGTGATTTTCGCGGGAAAGGAGCCGATGGCGTTGTACTGGCATGTACGGAACTCTCCCTGCTGACGGATGAAAATTCCAAAGTCGTGCCCCTGCTCGACACAACCGACCTTCACTGCGCGATGGGCGCGAGTTTCATCCTTGATGAAGCGTTTTCCTAAGAGATTGCGCTGAGCGTGGCGTCAGAACTCCCCTGCTCTCGCTTGCACGCCGCAGTGACTCGATCTTCTCGCGCATGCCCTGGCGACGTGCGCATCTGACTGACCGCGGCAACTCAGCCAGCCAGCCTCTTTCATTGTCCTGTTGCCCGGGAGGATGACTGAAGGTATCCCACTAAGTGGGATACACCGGAATCGGTCATCGATCTCATCTGGCAGGATAGAAGAGTGGCGAGCAAATCAGCACCGACGAAACGCCGAGTCGTCAAACCAGGCGATGCCCCCAGGAAGCGGCCGTCTTCTGGTTCTGAAGGAGCGTCGCCCTCTGGCGCGCAAACACTCACGCGAGGGCTCGACGTTATCGAAGTCGTCTCTCAGGGAAGCACGACGCTTCAGGAGCTTGCGAGTGAAATGGGGCTCCCCCGCAGCACGGTGCATCGGCTAGCGGCAGCCCTGGTCGACCGCAGCTATCTCAAATTTACCCGTGGCGGAGGCTACTCGCTGGGCCCGCGCCTTCTTGAGCTGGGTCATGTTGCGAGCCGTCAGACCAGCCTTCAGCGCGTCGCCCGTGAATACCTCGAAGCTCTGGCGGACACGACGGGCGACACGGTTCACCTTGGCGTGCTCGATGGATCCCGTTGTCTCTATGTCGACAAGATTCCAGGGCGTCGCCGTGTGGAGATCATCTCACGAATTGGCGAACTCCAGCCTTTGCGCTCGACTGGCCTCGGCAAGGCGTTGATCCTCGACGAAGATGAAGCCCAGTGGCGCGAGTACTACGATTCCGAGACGAAGCTGGGCAATCGCTACGATGTGCGTATTTCAACGTGGCTCGAGCGCATGCGCGACTATGCCAAGAACGGATATGCATTCGACCTTGAAGAAAATGAGGATCGGATTCGCTGCGTCGCCGCCCCTATCCGCGACGCCACGGGACGCATCGTCGCTGCCATCAGCGTGTCGAGTGCGGAGCAGTATATGAGCGACTCGCGGATGCGTGGGTTGATCCCCGACGTTCAGGAGACAGCCGGAGATATCAGCCACGCACTTGGCTTCGCTGACAGGCCCGTCGAGCAAACAAACCGCGGCCCGGCGGCGGGCAAGAAAGCAAAAGCGCGCTAGCGCCAGCCATTCCCGATTTGAGAACCGGCAACGCCGCGCCCCAGGGCGCAGCGATCCCGGCGGCGTATGCCTTCGCAGAACGGTCCTGACGACCAAGATCGGGGCCTGGCGCTCCTTGACACGACCCTGCGCACTATACACCATGTGGACCTCTAGTCCACTATTTGGGAATTGGTGGGGATCATGAACTTTGTTCGTTTGGCTGTACGCGTTGCCATGGTTGGAGCAGCGGCAGGATTGATCGGCTGCATGGCCGGGCCGGCAACAGTGACCTCCACGGCTGCGACCCAGCCAGACACAGACACCGTGAACACCGTCATTCAGCACATGCCCTATCCGGTCAGCGAGAGGGCAAAGGCGCTCCACGCAACCATCCCAGTCGCCGATCTTCATGCGGACCCGCTGCTCTGGAACCGCGATATCGTCATGCGTAACAAGATCGGGCACGTGGATCTTCCGCGCCTCAAGGAAGGCGGCTTCGCGTTGCAGGATTTTTCGGTGGTGTCGGCCTCACCAAGGGACGCCAACTACGTCAAGAGCTCGATGGCCAGCGGCGATTCCATGGCGGATCGGGCGCGTCGCGATGGATGGCCTCGCAAGACCTGGGACAGTATTCTGGAGCGGGCTCTCTATGGCGCAGAAAAGCTGAGGGACGTTGAGAAGCGGTCCAATGGCGCGATGCGCATTGTGCGCACCAAGGATGATCTTCGCCGCGCTCTTCAGGACAAGGCCATTGCCGGCATCCTGCTGTCTGAGGGCGCCCACCCGCTCGAAGGCAAGCTCTCAAACATTGACGTCATGTACGACGCTGGTTTCCGCGTTCTGGCTCTGCAGCACTTCTTCGACAATGACCTTGGCGGCTCGCTCCACGGCGAGTCTCAGGCCGGCCTTACCGAGTTTGGCCGTTCCGTCATTCCCGCTGCAGAGGCGCGCGGCCTGATCATCGATGTGGCGCATTCCTCCGAGGCGAGCGTTCGCGATACGCTGAAAATCGCGAAGCACCCAGTCATCGTTTCGCACACCGGGGTCAAGGGATACTGCAACACACCCCGCAACGTCTCTGACGCTACGCTCAAGGCCGTCGCGGATCATGGCGGCCTTGTCGGCGTCGGATACTGGGATGCTGCCGTTTGCGCGCCGACGCTGCCGAACGTGACGGCTGCACTGGTTTATGCCGTGAAGCTGCTCGGCGCCGAGCATGTGGCGCTGGGGTCGGATTTTGATGGGGGCATCATGGCGCCGTTCGACGCGTCCGAGATGGCGGCGCTGACCAGCTCACTCCTCGACGCAGGCCTCGATGAGAAGACTGTACGTCTCGTGATGGGCGAAAACGCCATCCGGTTCTTCTCGACATATCTGCCAGAGAAGTAGGAAAGTGCAGTCGGGGTCGAGCGGGAAGCGGGAAAACACGTGAAGCAATCAATCTTGACAGCCGCTGGCCTGGCAGCAGCCCTCATCTGTTCCGGAAACGCAGAGGGCCAAACCCTGCTCCTGCGCGACCCTGCCCTGTCGGCCTCGCAGATCGCGTTCGTCTATGCAGGGGACATCTGGGTTGCGGACCGCAATGGCGCAAACCCGCGCCAGCTGACATCCGATCCGGCCGAGGAGAGCAATCCGGTGTTTTCGCCGGACGGCGCAATGATCGCCTTCTCTGCGAGCTATAATGACAACAAGGACGTCTACGTCGTGCCGGTTACCGGCGGACCGCCGAAGCGGCTGACCTGGCATCCGGGCGACGATAATGTGCTCGACTGGTCTCCGGATGGCTCGGCAGTTTATTTCTCTTCGGCCGCCGAACTGAATCGCGGACGCTCAGGCCAGCTCTACCGCGTCTCGGTCAAGGGCGGCCTTCCCGTCAAGCAAATGGAAACGCGGGTCTATCGCGGTCGGTTTAACGCGACAGGGAGCGTCTTCGCCTACAATCAGATTTCCCCCGCCTATGATGGTCTCTACAGCGGCTTCTTTGGCTGGCGTGGATATCGGGGCGGACGCACGCCCTCGATCGCGATCATGGACATGAAGACGCAGGCGGTCAGCAAGGTTCCCGGCGCCGGCGTCAACGACCTGGAGCCCATGTGGGTGGGCGACCAGATCTATTTCCTGTCCGACCGCGAGAACGGCGTCCTCAATCTCTTTCACTACAACCCGTCGACCGCGGCGGTGACAAAAGTCACCGATGAGCCTGTATGGGACGTTCGCGCGGCCTATGCTTTCGGCCGTGAGATCATCTTTGAGACCGGCGGCCGGCTGAAGAAAGTCGACACGACGAACAACGCCGTATCCGACCTTCCGATTTCGATACATCCCGATCTGCCGCAGACGCGACCGCAAATGAAGGACGCCTCGACGGGCATACAGAGCTTTGATCCGTCTCCGACCGGCAAGCGTATCGCGATCACTGCGCGCGGCGAGGTGTTCTCCGTACCGACCGAAGAAGGCTCGACACGCAACATCACCATGACGGACGGCGCCCGCGAGTATACGGCGCTGTGGTCGCCGGACGGTTCGCGGATCGCCTACGTTGACGCCTCGAAAGCCGCCCAGGAACTTGTGATCAGGGATCAGACGGGCCTTGGGACAGAGAAACGTTTTGCCCTAGGCGACGCTTTCAATCAGTTGCTCGACTGGGGCGGCGACGGCGCGCGGATAATCTACACCAATCAGCGCCTCGAGCTTCGCGCGATCGATCCAGCCAGCGGTGAACGCACATTGATTGCGACCAACTCAAGCCTTGCGCGTTTCGATGTCGACATGTCTCCCGACGGGCGCTGGCTGGCATACACCGAAGGCAGGCCAAACTTCTACAATGCCTTGCGCCTCTACGACTTCACCACCAAGCGCTCCTATCCGGTGCTCGACGACCTGGCGGATGTCACCTCCCCCTCCTTCAGCAAGGATGGCAAGTATCTCTTCTTCGCCGCCTCGACCAACTCGGGCCCAACACAGGCCGGGCTCGACATGTCGGCGATGGAGAGACCTTATCGCGCCGGGCTGTACGTCGCCGTCCTTTCGGCCGACGGCGAGTCGCCACTCAAGGCAAAATCGGGCGATGAACCCTTGGCAGGGGCGCAACCAGCCAAACCTGCGCCCAGTCGCATTGATATTGATGGCCTGAACAGGCGTATCGAGGCGTTGCCGATTGCCGAACGCAATTACAGCAACCTCCTTGCGACGCAGGCGGGCGACCTCCTCTTCATCCGCAGGCCGCAGGCCGGCGCATCGAACGGCCCGCTACCCGGCGCTGAGGCTGCAGAAGCCGAGTTGATGCGCTTCAACTTCACCACGAAGAAGGAAGAACAGGTCGCGCAAGCCGTCATGGCGGCGAGACTGAGCGCCGACGGGAAACGCGTGGTTGCTCAAACGCCGGTCGGGCTGGTCTGGATGGATGCGAAAAGTTCCGCAGCCGCGAAGCCGGTGAATGTCTCCGACATGAAGGTGATGATCGATCCGCGCCGGGAATGGCGTCAGATCTTTGATGAAGCCTGGCTGATGGAGAAGGCCTACTTCTACGATCCGAAGATGCACGGCATAGACTGGCAGGCGATTTATGATCGCTACAGTCCCTTTGTCGCCTATGTTGGCCGCCGCGAAGATCTGAACACGCTTCTGCGCGAAATGCTGGGCGAGATGCATGTCGGCCATCAGTTCGTCTATGGCGGCGACGCATATAAGGCTACAGGAGCCAATATCGGGCTTCTGGGCGCTGATCTCGCTCTGGAAAACGGCCGCACCCGGATAAAGCGGATATACACCGGTGAAACCTGGAACCCCTTCATACGGGGGCCGCTTGCGGCGCCTGGGCTCAACATCCGCGAGGGCGACTACATCCTGTCGGTCAACGGGCGCGATGTGGGCGCCGGCGATAATATCTGGGAGCGTCTGCAAGGAACTGCATCCAAGGAGACTGTGCTCCGGGTTGCTTCAACGCCGGATGGGCGTGACGCCCGGACGGTCACGGTGACGCCTGCTGCTTCCGAAGCGGATCTGCGGCTTGCTGCGTGGGCGGAGGACAATCGCCGCAAGGTCGCTGAAGCGACAAACGGCCGTGTTGGCTACGTCTACGTGCCGAACACACAACAAAGCGGCTTTGCCTCGTTCAATCGCATGTTCTATGCGCAGGTCGACAAGGACGCGATCATCATCGACGATCGCTCGAATGATGGTGGCAGCGCCGCGAACTACATCACGGATGTTCTGAGCCAGTCCTACCTGTCGGGATGGAAGAGCTTCACCGGCAACACATTCAATACGCCGGGCGGCGCCTTGTTTGGGCCGAAAGTGATGTTGATCGACCAGGACGCCCAGTCCGGAGGCGACTTTCTGGCTTACGCGTTCAAGCAGAGGGCCGTCGGTCCGCTGATCGGCACACGCACCTGGGGCGGACTGATCGCGGTGTCCATCAACCCGACGCTTATCGACGGCGGCATGTCAACGGTACCGTACCTCCGCTTTTTCGACGCGAGTGGAAACTGGTCTGTCGAAGGCCAGGGCGTTGCGCCGGATATTCAGGTCGAACTCGACCCTGGTGCGACGAACGCCGGCCGCGACACGCAGCTCGAGGCGGCGATCGGCGAAATCAGGCGCCTGCTCAGCACAAATCCCCCGGCCAGAACAAGCACGCCGGCGCCGCCGCCCTACCCGACCCGGTTGGGCCAGTAACACGCGCGGCCGCGCGCCTTCGCCGCACGATTGATGCGTTGAAGGCCGCGGCGACACAATGTTCGGCAAATTATTCCGCGAGCGGGGCCGTATAAGCCCCGCATCGCCCGATAGCTCGAAGCAAACATCATGCGCACTCCTCACGAAGAAAACGACGCCGAGCGCTTCGAAACTGACGACTGGATCTCCGCACTCGAGGCGACAGCGCGGCACGCCGGCGCCGACCGCGCACGAAGACTCCTAGGCGCCCTGGAGCGTCACGCAAAGGAGAGCGGCCTTCTCGATGAGCTTCCGACTTATTTGCCCTACCGGAACACGATTGCTCTCGATCAGCAGCCTCCTCATCCAGGCGATGTCGAGCTCGAGGAGCGCATCACATCCATCATTCGCTGGAACGCCCTGGCGATGGTCGTCCGCGCCAACCGAGCCCACGGGGAGCTTGGCGGCCACATTGCGAGCTATGCGTCGGCCGCCGAGATTTTCGAGATGGGGTTCAACCACTTCTTCAGCGCAGGGTCCGGAGGCGGGCGCGGCGACCTGATCTACTTCCAGCCTCATTCATCTCCCGGCGTTTACGCACGCTCCTTTCTTGAGGGCCGGCTCGATGAGCGGCATCTCGCCCACTACCGGCAGGAGATTACAGGACCGGGGCTGTGCTCCTATCCGCATCCCTGGCTCATGCCGGATTTCTGGCAGTTTCCGACCGGCTCCATGGGGATTGGCGTCATCAACTCGGTCTATCAGGCCAGGTTCCTGCGCTATCTTCGCGACAGAGGCCTCTCGAATGGCGACGACCGCCGTGTATGGGGTGTCTTTGGCGATGGCGAGATGGATGAGCCAGAATCGCTTGGCGGCCTTGCGCTTGCTGCGCGCGAGGGGCTCGACAACCTGACGTTCATCGTCAACTGCAACCTGCAGCGCCTTGATGGTCCCGTCCGCGGCAACGGTCAGATTATTCCAGAACTGGAGTCGATGTTCCGCGGCTTTGGCTGGAACGTGATCAAGGTGCTCTGGGGCTCGGAATGGGACCCGCTCTTTGCGCGGGACAAGACGAACGCGCTGTTGAGGCGCTTCGCCGAGACCGTCGATGGAAAATACCAGACGCTTGGGGCCAAGGGCGGCGCCTACAACCTTGCGAACTTCTTCAGCGAAGATCCCGATACACGTGCTCTGGTCGCACACATGTCCGAACAGGACGTCGACGGTTTGAAACGTGGCGGTCACGACTTCCGCAAGCTCTATGCGGCGTTCAAGGCAGCGACCGACCACAAGGGTCGTCCAACCGTGATCCTAGCCAAGACCAAGAAGGGCTATGGGATGGGCGGGGCTGGCGAGTCTCGCATGACGTCACACCAGGCCAAGAAACTGGACCTCGAGGCCTTGCTGGCATTCAGGGACCGCTTTTCCCTGCCCCTCACCGACAAGCAGGTTGAGGATCTCGACTTCTATCGTCCGGCCGAGGACTCGCGCGAGATCGACTACATCAAGTCGCGCCGCACCGCACTTGGCGGCATGCTCCCCGCGCGCCGGCGCGAAGCGCCAACGCTGGCCATTCCCCCCTTGCGAGACTACGCGGCCTTTGCGCTGGACGCTTCCGGCAAGGAGAGCTCCACGACAGTCGCGGCCGTGCGCGTCCTCAGCAATCTCCTGAAAGACAAACTTGTCGGACCGCGCGTCGTCCCGATCGTCGCCGATGAAGCACGTACATTCGGGATGGCGAACCTCTTCCGCCAGATCGGCATCTATTCGCCGGTTGGCCAACTCTACGAGCCGGAGGATGCAGGCTCGATGCTCTTCTACAAGGAATCGAAGACAGGCCAGCTGCTGGAAGAAGGCATCAATGAGGCTGGCGCGATTTCATCATGGACCGCAGCTGCGACCTCCTACAGCGTCAGCGGCGAACCCATGCTGCCCTTCTACATCTACTACTCGATGTTCGGCTTCCAGCGCGTGGGCGATCTCATCTGGGCGGCCGCGGACCAGCGGGCGCGCGGATTCCTCATCGGCGCGACTGCGGGGCGTACGACACTCGGCGGCGAAGGGCTCCAGCACCAGGATGGCTCGAGCCACCTGATCGCTTCGACCATTCCGAACTGCCGTTCCTTCGATCCTGCCTACGCCTACGAGATGGCGGTTATCCTGGACTATGGCGCGCGGCGAATGCTCGAACAGCAGACCGACGAATTCTTCTACATCACCGCGATGAACGAGAACTATGCCCAGCCGTCCATGCCAGAAGGCGTTGAAGATGACATTGCACGCGGCATGTATCGTTTCAGCGGCGATGGCCATGGAGTCCTTCGACTCTTGGGATCCGGCGCCATTTTGCCGGAGATCGCCGCGGCTGCAGAGACCCTGCGAAGCCATGCCATTCCGGTCGACGTTTACAGCGTGACGAGCTTTGGCGAACTTGCGAGGGAAGCACGGGAGCTGCAGCGCCAGTCCCTCCTGCGACCTGGACAGCCGTTACCGCAAAGCCATCTGGCAAGGATGCTCCCGGGCGACAGGCCAATCATCGCGGCAACCGACTACGTCCGTGCATACCCGCAATTAATTGCACCCTACCTGAACGCGCCATTCGTCGCGCTCGGCACAGACGGCTTTGGACGGAGTGACACGCGTGCGGCGCTCAGAAGCTTCTTTGAGGTCGATCGCGCGCATGTCGTGTTCGCATGCCTCTCCACTCTTCTGCAGCGTGGCGAGATGACCCTTGCGACCTTCGCGCGGGCTACGACGCAGCTGAACGTCACGCCCGCCGCAGAAGCGCCTTGGCGCCGCTAGACCGGAGATGGGCATGAGCGCGGCAAAGGAAGTCATCGTCCCGGACATTGGCGACTATCACGATGTGCCGGTCATCGAGGTGCTGGTGAAGCCAGGCGACATCGTCAGCGCTGACACGCCACTGCTCACGCTGGAGTCGGACAAGGCCGCGATGGAGGTGCCGGCGCCATTTCCCGGCAGGATCGTGAAGCTGCTTGTCGATCTCGGCGCCAAGGTTTCGCAAGGATCGCCGATCGTCGTCATGGAACCGCTCGATCAGCCCCCTTCGTTGGAGGCGCCGCGCAAGCCCCCGCCTTCACGCCCGCCTGCAAGTCGGCCTACTGTGGCTTCCGTTGAGGCGGCGGCTTCGCAGCGCAGGGAAGCGCCGATGGCGGCGTCCAGCAGTTCGTATGCAACGCCCTCCGTGCGCGCGTTCGCGCGCGAACTCGGAATTGATCTGAGGCTCGTCCAGGCGACCGGCCCCAAGGGACGCATCCTGCGCGAAGATGTTGCCGCCCTTACAAAGCGGCTTATCGCAGGCGGCGGGGCTGCGCCGTCAAGTGGCGTCGGGGCCGGCCTGCCTCCCTGGCCGGAGGTCGACTTCGCGAAGTTCGGTCCCATCTCACGCGTGCCGCTGTCGCGCATTCAGAAGCTCGCTGGCGCCAATCTCGCGCGCAACTGGCTTGCCATTCCTCATGTCACGAACTTTGACCGGGCCAACGTGACCGGACTTGAGAACGCCCGGGTCGCTTCCAACAAGGGCCTGGCAGCCGATCTGACAAAGCTGACCATGGTGGCGTTTCTGATCAAGGCCTCCGCAATTGCATTGCGCGAGTTCCCAAGATTCAACACCTCGCTCGCGGGCGATGAGCTGATCCAGAAGGACTACGTCCATATCGGCTTTGCCACCGACACGCCTGTCGGCCTCGTCGTGCCTGTGATCCGCGATTGCGACCTCAAGCCAACGGCGACCATTGCGCGCGAACTGGGCGAACTCGCCACGAAGGCGCGCGAGGGAAAGCTCGCTGCTGCGTCGATGCAAGGCGGATGCTTCACGGTCTCCTCGCTCGGCAGCGTAGGCGGTGACGGGTTCGCGCCGATCATCAACGCTCCGGAGGTCGCCATCCTCGGTGCGGGGCGCTCGCATGTCGAAGCCGTCTGGGATGGCGATACATTCAAGCCGGGCCAGATCCTGCCGATCAGCCTGTCATGGGATCACCGCGTGATTGATGGCGTTGCGGCCGCGCGTTTTCTTGGCCGCATTGTGGCCCTGCTGGGCGACGCCAACGCATTGTTCTAGGGGCCTTGCATGGCGACCATCGACATTCGCATTCCAGATCTCGGAGATTTCGAGAGCGTTCCCGTCGTCGAAATCCACGCGCGCGTTGGCGACCAGATCCTGCCCGAGCAGGGTCTGATCTCGCTCGAGTCGGAGAAGGCGACCATGGAGGTGCCCTCTCCGCTTGCCGGAAAGGTCGTCGAAATCTGCGTCAGCGTTGGCGAGCGCGTTTCGGCGGGGGTGTTAATCGCCCGGCTGGAGACCCTAGCCGAGACAGCCGAACCTGTAGCGCCGCCAAAGCCTGCGCCAATCCCCGTGCCGGCTTCCGGCGAAGGCGCGGCGGACCTGGTCGTGATCGGCGGCGGACCGGGCGGATACTCAGCAGCCTTTCGTGCCGCTGATCTTGGCCTCAGCGTGACGCTCGTCGAGCGTGAGCCCGTGCTTGGCGGCGTTTGCCTCAATGTCGGCTGCATACCTTCGAAGGCGCTGCTCCACCTTACAGATGTTGCTCTTGAGGCCAGGGCGGCCAGCGCGAACGGGTTTTCGTTCGCCGCGCCCGTAATCGATCTTGATGCGATGCGGGCCTACAAGTCTGGCGTCGTTCGAAAGCTCACGGGCGGGCTCGCGGGAATGGCCCGCAAGCGCAAGGTGTCTGTCGTACGCGGCGAAGCCCGCTTCAGGTCCGCGCATTCACTCGAAATCGCCGACCTGAGCGGCAGCGTCAGCGAGTTGGGCTTCAAGCGCTGCATCATTGCCGCGGGTTCCTCGCCTGTTGCTCTCCCCTGCCTGCCGGATGATCCGCGTATCGTGGATTCCACCGGCGCACTGGAACTTCCGTTCATCCCGAAATCCATGCTGATCATCGGCGGCGGCATCATCGGGCTCGAGATGGCAACCGTCTATAGCGCGCTTGGCGCCCGCGTCGACGTTGTGGAAATGGCTGACACTCTGCTGCAGGGGGTCGATTCAGATCTCGTCGACGTCTGGCGCAAGCGGAACGCTAAGCATTTCGACCGCATCCTGCTGGGCGTTCAAGTAACCGGGGTTAAGGTCACCAGGAACGGGATCGAGGCGCGGTTCAGCAAGGACGTCGCCTCACGAACCTATAACCTCATCCTCCAGGCGGCTGGCCGCAGGCCCAATGGCGCAGAGCTGAACCTCGAAGCAGCGGGCCTGTCGCACCGGAATGGCTTCATCACCGTCGATGCGCAGATGCGTACGTCAGCGCCGCACATCTTCGCGATCGGCGATATCGTCGGTAGTCCGATGCTGGCCCACAAGGCCGTTCACGAGGGCCATGTTGCTGCAGAGGTTGTCGCCGGCCACAAGGCCGCCTTCGATGCGCATGCAATTCCGAGCGTTGCCTATACCCATCCGGAAATCGCCTGGGCGGGACTGACAGAGTCAGAAGCGGCCCGGCGCGGGATTGACATCAAGGTCGCGAAGTTTCCCTGGGCGGCGTCTGGCCGGGCGCTGGCGTCGGGCGCGGAGTACGGGCTTACCAAACTCATTTTCCCCGAGGGCGGCGGTCGAATTCTGGGCGGCGCACTGGTCGGACCGCGCGCGGGCGACATGATCGGAGAAGTCGTTCTCGCAATCGAGATGGGCGCCGACGCTGTTGATATCAGCAAGACAATCCATCCTCACCCGACCTTCGGCGAGACCATTGGGCTTGCCGCGGAGGTTGGACAAGGCGTCTGTACCGATCTGCCCCCGGCGTGAGCGCTCAACACCGATCGCATTTTGCTACCATGCGATGTCGAGGCGAGAGAGAAAACAAGGGGCAGCCCCGCAGGAGCGGACTACAACAGGACGACCCTCTCCTGCTTTGAAACACGCACGCTCGCCTGATGTTCATTGTGCGGCGCCCGAAACATTTGGTGCGGCCCGGGGCGACTTCCACCGAACCCAATGCGACGCGTTCCCGGCAGCTTCCTTGCTAAGCCCAGCATACTGGAAAGACGCCATGGCGACCGAACAGATTGCGGAACGCGCTCAAGGCAAGAAGCGCTCTCAAGATCGTCTTCGCAGCCGCACCTGGGGTCGATCCCGATCGGCTTGCGAAGGAGCTAGAGCAAATTGTCACGCCACAAAATCGCGGCCTACATCACTCCCGATTTCTCGGAACCGCTGAAGAAGCTTGCCGCAGTGCAGGATCGCAGCTCGTCCGATCTGATTGAAGACGCGATCATTCGTTACTTCGGACTTCACCGTCCTCGCGCGGATCGTCTCGTCGCCCTGTCCCTCTCAACGCTCGACAATTCGCCCGCTTGACCATCTCTGGCTTTGCTCGATTGGCTTGTGCGCTTCGCGCCGCCAGCAGTTGTCATTTGCGCAGAGTTTCTTGCCGTCCGGGATAAAACCAGGGCTCTAAACTATTTGCCCGCGGCTTTCGCCCGATCGGCTGATCGGCCTCCAGCAAGAATGCCGGCAAGCCCGTAATTGCCCTCGTGGCAGGCGTATTCGTAGACGCGGCCTTTCACGGCCGCGAACTCGTACTCGCCGCCCCAAGGTTCAACCCAGGTGCCCGGATCCTCGACGTTGAAGGCGTAGTGAAGCCGGTCGGGCGCAACGCGTGTGAACCTCTCCGTGGTCTTGATGCCCGACCCGCCGCCGCGCACGTCTTGTCCAGGGTGATAACCGACGGTTTCAACAACCAGCGTGTCACCGTCCCACCAACCAATCGAATCGCCGCCCCAAGGGCGCACGCCGTCGGTGCGGTGTTTTGCATTGAGGTGGACGATTCGCAGTTCGTGAATCATCTCGACCCAGATCGCGACATAATCCTTCGTCTGCACGAACTGATAGTTGTTGTTGTAGAGCGTTTTGGTCATCACGGGCCCGGAAGGCCCGGACATGTAGATGCAGCGCTCGCCAAGGCCACGCTCTTCCGGATTGTCGTTTCTGCCCGCCCCGCCTGCCTCCTCACTCGTTTGAACAACGGCCGCGCGGGCGCCTCCGGGATTCGTCACGCGTGCGGGCATGCGCCCGTTGGCTGGATATGTGATGAGTGATGTCCGGCCCTGGCCGTTGACACGCATCACCAGATCGCCGGGATCGGTCCAGAACGCGTTGTAGCCGCAGGCTGCCCCTGTCGACCCGCTGCGGCACTCGTCGAGCGTGTCGGGTTTCAGACCGATCTTGCTCCAGTTCTTCTGGAGCTCAGCCGAAGTCGGGGCGTTCTGGCGTGCATTGCGTTTGAAGGTGTCACCCTCAAGCTTCGCCACCTCATCGTCGGACAAGAGAAGCCTGTCGCCATAGGAAGCCGGGCGCGTGAGCGGCGTCGTGGTCGCGTTCGTCCACACACCTGAAAGATCAGGATGGCCATCTGGAGCGCGCACCGGCTGATAGCCTGCTCGCACGATTGGTTTGGCCGTGTTCGTCGGCGATTGAGCGAGAGCTGATCCGGCTGCCACACAAGTCAGCACACCGAGAGAAGCAACGACGAGCAGAGCAAGGTGTTTCCTCATGCGACTACCTCCTCAAGATCTATTCGCCAGCTGACCCCATGAGGGCCCAGACATACAACCCATATCTTGGGGTCATGCGCCGACAGGCTGCAAAGCTGGCATTTGCGCCTGCAGCTCCGGCTTGGCGCTCCCGCCTTGACCCTTAGTTGACCGTAAGGGCAACGAACTCCCCTGGATGACCCGCAAAGCCGATTGGAACGATGATGTACTGCTTGCCTTGCCAGGCGTAGGTCATCGGAACGCCGGTGACCGAACCATCAAGCGTCCCTTCCCAAACCACCGCGCCCGTCGCCTTGTCGTACGCGCGAAACTTCTTCCCGCCTGAGCCAGGCGGATCCTGGACGGCGCCTTCGCCCATGAAAACGAGGCTCTTGGTCACCAGGGGCCCAACGCGCCCGGGAACGCCAAGCGGCGGCAGGTTGAGGCCCTTGAGCGCGGGATGGTCGCGCGGGCCATCGCCGTTGGCGACCGTCCACTTGATCTCACCCTTGTTCATGTCGATGGCGACAAGGCGCCCATAGGGCGGCTTGAACATCGGCAGTCCCTGTGGTCCGCGCAGCGGCTCGTAGCGCTCGCGGGTATAGCCGGTGTCGGAGCCATCGGGAGATGGCACCAGCGAGGCGACAACGGGTGTGTGAGATGAGGGAACGTAGAGCGTGTTCGTTTCAGGATCGAAGGCGGCGCCTGGCCAGTTGGTTCCGCCATACGACCCAGGCATGTGGATCGAACCCTTCTTGCCCGCCCCAAAACCCAGATCCTTCATCACGATGGGAAAAAAGATCGGCCCGTAGGCGTACTGCTCCAGCTGCTTGATCGCTTCGGCGCGCAATTCCGGCGTGAAGTCGATGAGATCATCGATAGTGACGCCCTGCTGATCGTAGGCAAAGGGCTTGCCTTGTCCGTTGAGCGGGACAGGCTGGGTCGGCGAATACCATTCGCCGGGTGCATCACCCTTGGGCACGGGCCGTTCCTTAGCGCCCCACACCGGCTTTCCGGTCTTGCGGTCGAGCACATAGAGGTAGGCCTGCTTCGAGGGCTGGGCGAGCGCTTTGACCGTCTTGCCCCCGACCTTGATATCGATGAGCACCGGAGCGCAGGGAAAATCGTAGTCCCACAACCCGTGGTGCACGCCCTGAAAATGCCACACCGGCTTTCCGGTGCGCGCATCGAGCGCGACGATACTCTCAGCGAAGAGATTGTCGCCCGGTCGCTTGCCGCCATACCAGTCATTGGTCGGCGTCGTTTCGGGCATGAAGACATAGCCCAGCTCTTCATCGGCGCTCATCGCACCCCAGACATTGGCGTGTCCGGTGTATTCCCATGACTTGTCCAGCCAGGTCTCGTTGCCTGGCTCGCCAGCGCGCGGGATTGAATGCCAGACCCAGAGTTGCTTGCCGGTCTTCACGTCAATGCCGCGAACATCACCCGGCGGCGCGGTTTTCTTCTGCGGTCCGCGCGCTGCATTGATGTCGTTCACGACTGAGCCGATGACAATGACACCGCGCACGATCACCGTGGGCCCCGTGCGCCAGATGAAACCGGTAGCGCCCCTTTCCTGCCCTTTGCGCAGATCGACCCGCCCATGATCGCCAAAGCTATCGATGAGCTTCCCGGTCTTTGCATTGATCGCGGTGAGGTAGACGCCGCCGATCAGGGCGAGAATGCGTCCGTCGCCACCGTCGGCGTAATATGACACGGCGCGCGTAGCCCCGCCCGTCCGCCGCGTGGCGTCGTCCGCAGAGGGGCCCTCGGTCGCTGCCTGGGGATCTACGTTCCACACAAGCTCGCCCGTTATTGCATCAAGAGCCGCTACGCCGCCTATTCCTGTCGAGTAAAAGACCTTCCCACCCACCATCAGCGGGGTCGTCTCATTGTTGCTGGAGGGCGGCGGCGCAGGAATTGTCCGCGGCGCGTTGGGCGTCAGCGACTGACGCCAGGCAATGTGAAGGTTGGAGACAGTGTCCTTGTTGATCTGATCGAGCGGCGAATAGCGTTGGCTTGAGTAGGCGCCATTATAGGCACGCCATTCGGCAGATTTGGCCGGCGGAACCACAAGTGACGGGATCGATAGCGTCGAGGAGAGCGCGGCGGAGCCGGGAACAGTAGTTGCAGATCCCCCCAGAAGGTCCGCCAGCGACTGGAGGTCTGTTTTCGAGAGTCCTGAGGCCATTGGCGCCATGACGCCGCTCTCAAGCACGCCGATGATCTGCGCTTTCGACAGCTGGCCGATCGTGGCGCGAGACGGCGCCCGTTCGATATTCGGCTCATGGCATGACGCGCATCGGCTCTGGAACAACGCTTCAGCGCCTCCAGCCTTGATAGGCGTTTGCGCGATCGCAATTCCCATCAGGAGCCCGACGGCCGCAAGGCCACTTGCTGCGGCCGCGATTCTCCGGCCGTGACGCGATTTCGTGCTCATCTTTTCCTACCCGTACAGCGAGCCTACGCTTCACTTTCCGAGTGCGGAGTTTTCACCTCCGCCCCACCTCCGTGCGATCTCGTCGTCGCACTAGAGCGCCGGGAATATGGGGCAATTGCCGGCTGCTGTCATCGGTCGTCTTGGTTGGCGGCTTGGACCGGGTTTGAGGATGGCTGCTCTGGATCACAAGCGATCTTTGGGGACCATCACCGTTAAATCTGGCGCCGCAGTAGTCAAATTTGACTTACAAAGTTGCGAGATGGATCTGGGCGAGGCCGCGCACGCCGCCTGCCGCTCGCACGCTCACAAACCTCACGGGACAACCACGCAGCTGAACCACATCGTGCTCGACAGGAGCGTCAAAAATGGCGCCAGCCAGCACTGCAGCCAGCTTAGGGTCATCGCATGCCACGACGAGGCCGCCGATCTGCCCGCCATCGGAACCTGAGAGGGGCCTTCCTGCCCGCGCGCGACCGATGACCTGAAAGCGAATGCCAAGCAGCTCCGGATCGAGCTGGATCAGGCGCCGACTACGAATCGTCTGGTCGCGGAATAGTCTGACGCCAGCCGCTCGTGATCTCGCGGCGATCAAATCAGGGTCATGAGATTCCAGCTCGACCATGTGCCCGGACATGCTTGAGGCGAAGAATGCTTCCCTTGAGGTATGGTCATCGAACGCAGGCGCATGAATTTCGACATCGATCTGCGGCAATCCGAACGATGCAATGTGGACGCTGGGTGACATGCTTGTCGTTCGCGCAGGAGCGCGTGACGTTCCCAGCAACGATCGCCCCACCTTGGTGGCCTGTTCCAGCGACACGGCGGCGACGCCAATCCGCGACACCCACGATCCGGAACTGCGGGCGCCGGGCGCAGCTTCGGCCGTCTGAAAGGACGACAACCCTGCAGCAAGCGCGACGGCGCCAACTCCGGCGATCGCTTCTCGGCGCGACGCATCGCGTCTGATGAACGTCATCTGCGTCTCCCTAAACCAGCTTGAAATCGACGTTGGCGATGCGGGCCATGTCGCCGACCCGGTCGCGCTGCCGCGCTTTCAGATAGACCGAGGTCAGCCCTCGAAGCTTTGTTTCGCTGGGCTCGATGAAGTCGATCTTCCGATCATCGACGCAAACGATCGAACTGCCTTGCTGCTTCGCCAGGAAGACACGCGCGGCGAGCGCCGCCTTTTCGGCGGGCCTCTCCACCGCGACCTCGGCGCCGACGATCTCTTCAGCCAGGAGCGAGTCGCTGTAGGGCCCGGTCAGCGGATTGCCCCACCAGTTTTCCTCGGGCGTGTATTTGTAGAACTCGAAACGCGTGCCGAAGTCCTTGTAGTTGAACTGCATGAGACGTTGACCGGCGAAATCCATGTCCATCGCGAATTTGAGGCCCTCGGCCGTGGCCCGGTTGCGCAGCGCTTCAGCATCGTAGGTCTGCATGACCGCCATGAAGCCTCCATCCTTGCCGCCGCGCTCCTCGAAAAATGTGTGCAACTGATGCGGCTTGCGGGTCGGCTGGACGACTTCGATCAGCGTCGTTCCGACGCGCATCATCGATGTTGTGAAGCCGAATGCTTCCGTCGGGCCGGGGCCATCACGCTTTGGCGTCGGCTTGAGCCCCAGAAAATCGTAGAGCTGGTTGCAGACGAAGTCCTTGTCGGGCGTCGCCAGCACGTAGTGCCGAACCCGGCAGGGCCGCATCGCCTGATCTTCCTGCATCGCGTTTCTCCGCCCACCGTCACTACCGCTCTGACGTGTGATCGCCGACGGTAGTCGCTTGCATTACGATACGCACACCGCTTTCGCTGTCAAGAAAGCGGACGCGGTAAAGATCGCGCGCACGGCAGACGACGCCAAAGCCTTGGCGGCGCTTGACTTCCCGCCACGACACAATGACGGTCCGGCGCTTCGATAACCTCCATGTGATCATGCCAGCGACCAAACGCACTCGCCCCGTGCCAACACGTATCCGGAAAGCGGCGCCGCGCGTTGCAGCTGCGGCGCCGAGCATGTCCAACACTGCGTCGCAACTGATGGAGGCGAACTCGGCGGCGCGGGCGCTCAATATTGTGGGCGATAGGTGGGCGTTGATGATCCTCGGCTACGCCTTCGCGCGCGTGCGGCGCTTTGAGGACTTCCACGAGCGTATCGGCATAGCGCGCAGCCTGCTGACAGACCGCCTGCGCCGGCTTGAGGATGCCGGCGTGCTCCGCAGGCAGCTCTATTCGGACCATCCCACGCGGCATGAGTATCGCCTGACGGATATGGGCCGCGACCTGTTCAGCCCATCAATGATGATCATCCGGTGGGAGAAGCGCTGGTTCTACGACAAGCGCATCGCGGCCCATCGTGTCAGTCATTCGTGCGGGAAGACCTTCACGCCGGAGTGCCGCTGCAAGGCGTGTAATGCGCTGGTGGAATGGCGCGACGTGCGTGCTTCTCCCGGTCCCGGGGCCGGCATTGACCCGCCGCAGAAGCCTCGTACGCAGCGGCGTTCCATCGTGGAAAACCCTTCGCCCGAGCAAGCGATGATCGAGCGTTCGATCGACGTGCTGGGCGACCGGTGGACAGCGCACACGATTGCAGCGGCCTTCATGGGGCGGAAGCGCTTTGTCGAGTTCCAGCGCGCGCTTGGTGTCGCGACCAATATCCTGGCTGACCGGCTCGGGCGGCTTGTGGAGCTCGGCGTGCTCGAACAGCGGCTTTACCAGCAAAACCCCGAGCGATGGGAATACCGGCTCACGACGCGCGGGCGCGATCTTTTTCCACTGATCGTCGAACTGGTGCGATGGGGCGATCAGTGGCTGGCGGGCAGCAAGGGCGCGCCGATGATCCTGCATCATTCCTGCGGCAAGGCGCTGAAGACGCGGATCACCTGCGACCAGTGCCACAAGCCCGTCACTCCGGATTCGACAAACGCAGCGGCAAGTTAGCTGTCGCTTGCATAAGACGACCTTGATGCGTAGAGGGGATGAAACCCTTCGATCAGGAGCCAGCGCCCATGATTGTCGAGCGCCTTCCGCCTTTGAAGACTTCACTGCGGCCTAGCAACCACCCCTATCTCAACGGGCCGTGGACGCCACTGCATGAGGAGGTCAATGCGAGCGACCTTGGGGTGATCGAGGGCGCGATCCCTCATGACATTGACGGGGTCTATATCCGCAACACAGAGAACCAGGTGCATCAGCCGCTGGGCCGGCATCACCCGTTCGATGCTGACGCCATGCTGCACCAGATCGATTTTCGTGGCGGTAAGGCGACCTATCGCAATCGCTTCGTGCGCACGCGCTGCTTCGAGATGGAGCAGGAGGCTGGCCAATCGCTGTGGGGCGGGCTGGCCGATGCGCCGGGCACGTCGCTACGTCCGGGGTTCGGCGCGCATGGCAGCCTGAAGGACAATGCCAGCACTGATGTCGTCGTGCATCGCGGGCAGGTGCTGTCGACTTTCTACCAGTGCGGGGAAGCCTACGCGCTCGATCCGGAAACACTTGACCAGCTTGGCGTTGCGCCCTGGGCGCCGCTGGATGGCGTGTCGGCTCACACGAAGGTCGACGAGCGCACCGGCGAGTTGATGTTCTTCAACTACTCGAAGCACGCGCCCTACATGCATTATGGCGTGGTGGATCGCGCCGGGAAGCTGGTCACCTATATTCCGGTCCCCCTGCCCGGCCCGCGCCTGCCGCACGACATGGCGTTCTCGGAGAACTATTCGATCCTCAATGACCTGCCCGTGTTCTGGGACGCGAACCTGCTGAAGCAGGGCATCCATGCTGCGCGCCTTCACAAGGAGCCGTCACGCTTCGCGATCGTGCCGCGCCATGGCCGGACGGAGGATATTCGCTGGTTTGAGGCTGCGCCCTGCTACGTTCTGCACTTCCTCAACGCCTACGAAGATGGCGACGAGATCGTGATGGACGGCTATTTCCAGGAAGAGCCGACGCCACGCCCCATGGCCGGCGCGCCGGAAGGCTTCTCGCACATGATGGCCTATCTCGATGAGCACAGCTTCAAGTCGAAACTGCATCGCTGGCGCTTCAACCTGAAGACAGGAAAGACCACCGAACAGCGCCTCGACGATCGCGTGCTGGAGTTTGGCATGATCAATCCGCGGGCGGCGGGGCGGAAGAACCGCTACGCCTATTCCACGACGGCCAAGCCGGGCTGGTTCCTGTTCAATGGCTTCGTGAAGCACGATCTGGAAACCGGCGAGTCGTGGAGCCTGCAGCTTCCCGAGGGGCGCTATGCCAGCGAGGCGCCGTTCGCGCCGCGCATCGGCGCGAAGGATGAAGACGATGGCTACCTCGTCAGCTTCATCATCGATGAGAATGCGGGCACGTCAGAATGCGTGCTCATCGATTGCAAGCGCTTCGGCGAGGGCCCGGTTGTGCGTATTGCCCTGCCGCACAAGATCTCAAGCGGCACGCACGCGTGCTGGGCAGATCGCGACTTCATCCGTGATGGATTCGTGACGCGCTAGCCGCGCAGGCTCAGGCCTTCGGCTTGCGCGGCGGCCACGGGATGAAACCTGAGGTTTGCTCGATATAGGCGACATACTCAGGCCGCGTCTTGCGGAGACGCGACTCCAACATCGGCGCGCCGCTCCATTTCATCAACGTCCATGTGAGGAAGATAGGACCGATGAACGCCCACACTCCCGTGCTCGTTTCGGCAGCCACCACATAGATGCCCCACCACGTCAACGCGTCGCCGAAATAGTTGGGGTGGCGGGTATAGCGCCACAGGCCTTTGTCGAGCACCTTGCCGCTGTTCTCGGGCTTGCCGCGAAAACGCACGAGCTGCCAGTCGCCGATAGTCTCGAACAAGATGCCGATAATCGCCATGCCCGCGCCGATCCACGCCACTGGCCCGAGCGCCAGGGGTTGCGCATCGATCTGGCCAAGCTGCACGGGAAGCGCGACGATAAACTGCAACGGCGCCTGTGTTGCGAATACAAGAAGGAGCGATGCCTTCGCGAAGCCCCAGCCGCGATGTTTCTGCGCATGACCGAGGATTGCCTTGTAGCGCTTGTCGACGCCATGGCTGCGCCAGCGCCATACCAGGTAACCCCCGAGCCTGAGACCCCACGCCGCGCAAAGTCCCAGCAGAAGAAGCTTTCGTTCCGGCGCACCGCCCGTCTGCAGCCAGGTCGACACCGCCAGCACCACCATGCCCAGCGCCCACCACGCATCGATGACGGTCACGTCCTTCATCGCCACGCATGCCAGCCACAGCAGCAACATGCCCGCGACGCAGACCGCGAAGTTTATCGCCAGGACCGTGAAGATTTCCATGAGCGTTCCCAGCTATGAGATCTAAACGCCGACGACCAGGCTGACGGTCGTTGTGGTGGACCCGCCGATGTTCAGCGTCTGAACGGTTCGCGCGCCGTCCACCTGATAATTGCCGGCGCGGCCTGTCGTCTGGCGCCAGGCATCCAGAGCCATGCGCACACCCGTTGCGCCGACGGGGTGGCCGCATCCGATCAGGCCGCCGGAGGGGTTTACCGGCAACCGGCCACCAATTTCGATGGAGCCGTCCTCGATCGCCTGCCAGGCAGCGCCTGGCTCGGTGAGACCCAGATGCTCGATCGCCATGTATTCGGTGGTGGTGAAGCAGTCATGCGTTTCCACCGCGTGGATTTCTGTCAGATCTCGCACACCGGCCCGTTCGCGCGCGTCCATGATGGCGCGACGGACCTGCGGGAATACATAAGGCTGGCCTTCGCTGCGCTGGACTTTTCCGGCGTAGGAGATGCCCGCCGAGCGATGCCCCCATCCCTTGATGCGTGGAATGTTCTCAAGCGGTATGCCGTGTGTCTTCGCGTAAGCAGCCGCACGCACGGGCGAGGCAAGGAAGATCACGGCGGCGCCATCAGTCACCTGCCCGCAGTCCTGCTTGCGGATCATGCCTTCCACGACCGGATTGACGGAATTGTTGGCCGTGAAGCTGTCCGGTCCGAACTTCCACCCGCGTGTCTGGGCGTTCGGATTGCGCTTGGCATTGCTCATGTTCACCTCGGCGATCCGCATGAGGTGTTCGTACTTCAAACCCCAGCGCTTCTGGTACTCCTCGCCAAGGTCGGAAAAGGCGCGCGGCCACAGATAGGTTGCGTCCTGAAACTCATGCCCTGTCCATGCAGCCGTTCCCAGATGCTGGGCCGCAACGCCGCCGGCTACGTTCCGCATCTGCTCGATCCCGAGCACGCAGGCGAGATCATAGCGACCCGCCTCGATCTCTGCCGCCGCCGCAAGAATGGCAAGACTGCCAGACGCGCAGGCCCCTTCGTGGCGCGCGGTCGGCATGCCGTCGAAATCGGGATGCACCAGCCCAAAGAAGCCGCCAAGTATGCCCTGCGCAGCAAAGAGCTCCGCTACAAAATTGCCGACATGGCCGCACTCGACATCCTTTGGCTCCAGCCCGGTCGCCTCCAGCCCACGCAGCACACAGTCGGAGAAAGCATCCGCGATCTCCAGACCCTCACGCGACCAGTTCTGCGAGAAATCACTCTGCCAGCCGCCAAGAACGTAGACCATTCGAACCTTCCGCGCGCAGCGATCAGTCTGGAAATGCCGCGCATTATAAGTCTTGTAATGCAAGTGTCCACGCTGACCTTGGGGCGCCTGCGCGATTTCGGGCCTATTGGGTTACTGCGGAGAGGCTGAGGTTGAAGCGCATCTTCCCCGCCACTCCTGGCCTTTTGGCCGCATTCCTCGCCCTGCAGATGTTTTTCCCGGCGCTTATCTATGTCGGCGCCTTTTGGGCCGTGACCTTCCCTGGCGCTGCGATCGGAATCGCCCTCGCGTTCAGGCAGGTCCCGGTCGCGGAACCGATCGGCCCCTAAAGCAGCAAGGAGCTGTGCTGACGCCACTCCGATAACTGTCAATCTGGAGATGGATCCTGCTCATCGTTGAGCGCGCGCCAGGAGGCGCCCGCAGGATCCTCGAATTGCCCGGAGTGAAGAGCCCAGAGGAAGCCAGCCAGGGCCAGGATGGCCAAGCCAAGAGCTGCCGCGATCATGTAGAGAAGGACGCTCATGATTGGGCTTCCCGCACCGGGACGGGCTTTGCTCCGGAAAGGCGGAGCGCATTCAAGGTGACAATGGCGGACGAGCTTGACATGGCAACGGCGGCGACGAGCGGGGTGGCCCAACCTGCGAGCGCGATAGGGATCGCGACAAGGTTGTAGAGCGCGGCGAAGGCGAAATTCTCGCGCATGCGGTTGCGAGCCTGCCGCGCGATGACAATCACGTCGGCAACGCCGGCGAGGGTTTCTCCGGAAAGGACGCAATCGCTGGCGAGGCGCGAAACATCCACGGCGCCGCCGGGCGCGAGCGAGGCATGGGCGCCGGCGAGCGCGGCTGCGTCGTTGAGGCCGTCGCCGACCATGAGCACACGGCGACCGCCGGCCTGGAGTTCCCGCAGGCGGCCAGCCTTCGACAGAGGCGTTGCCGCCGCGGTCCAGTCAGCGATGCCGGCTTCAACAGCGGCGGTCGCGACGCGCTCGCGGCTGTCACCTGACAGGAGTTCGATGGTCAGGCCCATCGCGCGAAGCCGCCTGATGGTCGCTGCGGCGTCAGGACGAAGGCGATCTTCAAAATGAAAGACCGCAGGAGCCGAACCCTCGATGGCAAACCACAGTTCGGAGCTGCGTCCGGCCGGGGCGCCGACGAAGTCGGCAGAACCGAGGCGGGCGAGCCTGCCGTTGATCTCGCCAGAAACGCCGCGGCCGGGATGTTCCTTGATATCGCTGGCAACAGGACCGGAACCGGCGGCTGCAACGATGGCGCGCGAGAAAGGATGGCGGCTGGCGCGCGCCAGATTGGCGGCAAGCTCAAGATCCGCGGACGCATATCCCGGAGCGAGCGCAGGATCGCCGAGCGTCAGTGTACCAGTCTTGTCGAAGATCACGTGATCGACGGTCGCGATGCGCTCAAGCGCGTCTCCCGAAGAGAGATACATGCCGCGCTTGAACAGGCGGCCGGCGGCGACGACCTGGACGAGTGGCGCAGCAAGACCGATGGCGCACGGACAGGTGATGATCAGCACAGTAATGGCGACGAAGAGGGCGTGCTCGATTGTCGCGCCAGCCACGAGCCATCCGGTGAAGGCAAGCAGCGCCGCGGCGTGGACCTGCGGGACATAGGCTTCTGCCGCCTTGTCGGCTATACGGCGATAAGCGGATTTCTTCTGTTCGCCAGCTTCGAGAAGACGCGAAACATCGGCCATCAGCGAACGGCTCGCCGGCGCGACCGCGCGAACGCGCAGGCCACCGGACAGATTGATCGCGCCGGCATACAGCGTCTGGCCCAAAAAACTGGGAACCGGCTCCACCTCCCCCGTCACCAGGCGCTGGTCAATTTCGCTCTCGCCCGCGATCACTTCGGCGTCGACAGCGACCCGCTCGCCAGCAGCCAGCAACAGGATGTCGCCGGGCTTGACTTCGCCTGCGCGCACGGCCTGGGAGAGACCGGCGGCATCGACGCGCGTGACGCTGGACGTCTGGAGCGCAGCCAGCGCGTTCGCTGCTGCGTATGCCCGACGCCGCAGGCGCGCATCAAGGAAGCGGCCGATCAGCAGGAAGAAAAGCAGCATCACCGAGGCGTCGAAATAAGCGTGTTCGCCGCCGTGTGCGGTCTCATAGATGCTGAGACCAATCGCCAGGATGACGGCCAGCGAGATCGGCACATCCATGTTGAGGCGGCCACGCCGCAGCGAAGCGATGGCAGACTCGAAGAAAGGGAGACCGCAGAACGCCGACGCAGGGATGGCGATCAGCGCCGAGAACCAGTGGAACAGCGCGCGCGTTGCAGTATCGACGTCAGGACTGTACCAGAGCGGCTCGGCGACAACCATCACGTTGACCGTCGCAAGACCGGCGACGACGAGCGCGATCAGAAGCCGCTTCTCGGTCTGCGCGTAGGCCTGATCGGGCACTCCGGGGTCGACAGCTGCGGCGCCGTAGCCGAGTCCGGTGAGCACCTGGGTAATTCGGCGTGGATCGAGCTTTCCCGCCCATTCGACGTGGAGACGACCGTTCGAGAGATTGAGCCGCGCCATCCGCACGCCATCAAGGCCTCCGACCGCCTTCTCGATCTTGGCAAGACAAGCGCCACACGAAGCGCCTTGTACCTGAATATCGAGTGCGCGGCGCCCCCGGCTTTCGGTAACAAACGGCGATGGATCGTAGGCGGCGCCCCCCGCGGCTTGAGGCGCCGCCAGGCTGTTGGGGCAGCCGACAGCCGCGGTGCTCATGGCAGCTCCAGCGTCTTGGCGGCTTCAAAAACGATCGCATCTGATGCTGGCCTCGAAGCCGAAGCGACGACTTCAAGGCGGGCGCCGGATGGGAGATCAAGCGGCGCGACGTATTCGCCGGGGAGTTGTTCGGCAAGCGCGAGCGCCTGGGCGCTGGCCTGGCCCGCAACGTGAGTGCTGGCCATAATTTTGAGACCAGTCACGGCGGCCGCGCCTGCTTCTTTCACGCGGACGACGAGCATGCGGGCCGGCTCGTCGCGAACGCCGATCTCGGCCACCCAGCCCAGTTGTTCCTGCGCCTTGCGGCGGGCAACTTCGTGATTGAAGTCCAGGCCGAGCACGTAGGAGTTCTTCACCTGCTCGCCCGGGAAGGTCTGGATCGCCCAGACGACGAAGAGCGAGTCGAGTGCGATGGTGACGGCGAAGAAGCCGACGACCCACCAGAAGACGTGTATGCCGCGAAGGGCCTTGGCAGCCATGTCAGTTCTCCGGCCCGAGGAAGCGCGTGGCCGCTATGGCGGCTGGTTCGCTGTTCTGTGAGAGTACGAAGCGGATGTCTGCGGCGCTGGCAGGCAAGGCGGCTGCACTGGCGGTGACAAAGACGCGATAGCTTTCAACGGCGTCCGGCGCGAGCGAGAGGCTCGGTGCGCCCTGTGCCTGGCTTTCGCCGATGATCTCGAGGCGGGCGCTCGGAAGGCCTTCGACCGAAAGTATCAGGTCGCGCATATCGCGACGCTTGTTGACAAGTTTCAGGGTGTAGGCGTTGCGAATATCGCCATTGCTGAGCTGCACATAGGGTAGCGCGCGATCCTTGAGTGCGGAGAATTCGAGGCTGGTGCGCGTGGCGAGGCCGAAAGCCATCAGCGCCGAGGTGACGACGAAGACGGCCGCATAGAGCACCGTGCGGGCGCGCAGGGGCCGGAACGGGCGCGCCTTCTTGCCGAGCTTTCTCAATGCGACGTTTTCATCCGTGTCGTAGGCAATCAGGCCCGTGGGCCGGCCGACCTTCTTCATCACGCCGTTGCAGGCATCGATGCAGAGGCCGCACTGGATGCATTCGAGTTGTGGACCGTTGCGGATATCGATGCCCATCGGGCACACGACGACGCACTGCGTGCAGTCGACGCAATCGCCCCGCCCTTCCCAGGCATCGCCCTTCTTGTGAGGCGCGCGCGGCTCGCCGCGTTCGTGCCGATAGATGACCCCGAGCGTGTCCCGGTCCACGAGCGCACCCTGAATGCGCGGCCACGGACACATGTAGGTACACACCTGTTCGCGCATCGTCCCGGCGAGGGCGTAAGTCGTAGCTGTGAGGAGTGCGGCGAACACATAGGCAGTTGCAGGCGCCTGGCCGGCAAAGAACGTCTCGGCGATAGTCGGCGCATCGTGCCAGTAGAGGATAAAAACGCCGCCCGTCGCGAAGGAGACGACCAGCCAGACAGCATGCTTGGCGGTCTTCCGGGCGGCCTTGTTGATGGACCAGGGCGCCTTGTCCAACTTCATCCGCGCATTGCGGTCGCCCTCGAAGAAACGCTCCACGACGATGAAGAGGTCTGTCCAGACTGTCTGCGGACAGAAATAGCCGCACCACACGCGGCCAAGAACTGCCGTGACGAGGAAGAGGCCGACGGCAGCGAGGATCAGGAGTCCGGTGATGTAGTAGACTTCCTGCGGCCAGATTTCGAGGCCGAAGAAATAGAACTTTCCGCCAGCAAAATCGGCCAGCACAGCCTGATCCGGCGCACCGGCTCCCCTGTCCCAGCGTAGCCACGGCAGGACGTAATAGACGCCAAGCGTGATCGCCATCAGCAACCACTTCAGCGACCTGAATTGGCCAGAGACGAGCTTGGGATAGATCTGACGGCGGCGCGTGTAGAGCACGACAGGAGGCTCATCACCGGGGGGCCCGCCCGGCGGCGAGCCGCCGCGTCCCTCTCGAAGATTGATGAGCGTTGCCGATCCCATCGCCTATTCGCCGCCCCCGAGCGAATGGACGTAGATCGCGAGCGCTCGCACGGTCGCCTCATCGAACCTCTGGCCCCAGGCCGGCATTACGCCGTTACGCGGCCCGAAGATCGTGCGGTGCAGCGTCGCGCGATCGCCGCCATAGAGCCAGTCATGGTCTGTGAGGTTGGGCGCGCCCTTCTCGCGATTGCCGTGCGCATCGACGCCATGACAGCTGGCGCAGTTCTCGGCGAAGACAGGGCGCGCCCGCTCCACGGCCGCCATGTCGGCCTTCTGGCCAGAGACGCTGGTCACGTATTCAACCAGATCATTGATCTGAGCCGCCGTCAGGAATTCATCGCGCCCGAATGCTGGCATGTCGGTCGTGCGGGTAGCGGGATCATCAGAGCGGATACCGTGGCGGATCGTGCGCTCGATGTCCGCCAGTGATCCGCCCCACAGCCACACATCGTCTGCAAGACGCGGAAAGCCCTTGGCGCCCTTACCGCCGGTGCCGTGGCAAGTGGCGCAGTTGTCGCCGAATGCGCTTTCGCCAAGCGAGAGTGCAAGCTGGCTGAGCCTGTGATCCTTGAGAACATCGGCCGCGCTAAGTGACATCAGCTGGCGGCCGAGCGCTGCACGTTCGGCATTCGCCGCAGCAACATCACCCTGCACGTTTGCGCGATCGGACTGATGCCAGATGCCAGGTGTATAGCCCTGCATGCCCGGCAAGGCTGGCCAGGCTGGCATCAGCACCCAGTAGACGACCGAGAACGCAACCGTCCCCCAGAACACGAACCTCCACCAGCGCGGCAGCGGATTGTTCAGCTCCTTGATGCCGTCCCATTCGTGGCCGGTCGTCTCGACCCCGCTGTGTTCGTCGATCTCAGGCGAGCGGTCGGTCATCGCCGGCATCCTTTTCATCGAGGGGAAGGCGCGCGGCCTTGCGAAATTCGGCGGCCTTGCGCGGCCAGAGGGCGTAGAGCGTGCCGGCGGCGAAAATCGCCACGAAGTAGAGCGTGCCCCATGTCTGGGCGAAGGATGACCAGCCTTCATAGGTCATGGCGCTACCTCCGGTTCGAGAGGTCTTCGGCCTGATAGGTCGAGAAATCGACCATCGTGCCGAGCACCTGCAGGTAGGCGATGAGGGCGTCGAGTTCGGATGGGTCGCCTCGCTCGCCATCGAAATCCCGCACGGCGACAGAGTTCGCGCGGCCTGCTATCGCTGTGTAGTCCTTCTTCATCGCCTCGACGTCGTAGTCCTCGCCAGCCTGCGCGAAGGCGTCATCCTTGGCGCGCGTGATCATCGCGTCAGTGTAGGGAACACCTTCCAGCTTCAGCGCCTTCATGCCTTCACTGATGGTGGACAGGTCGAGCGAGCGCCCTTCCAGAAACGCATAGGGCGGCATGATCGATTCCGGCACGAGCGAGCGCGGGTCGATGAGATGCTGCTTCTGCCATTCGTCGGAATACTTGCCGCCAACACGTGCGAGATCGGGGCCGGTGCGCTTGGAGCCCCACTGGAAGGGATGGTCGTACATGCTTTCCGCGGCGAGCGAATAATGGCCGTAGCGTTCGACCTCATCGCGCAGGGGGCGGATCATCTGCGAATGGCAAACGCCGCAACCTTCCCGGATGTAGATGTTCTGTCCGGCAAGTTCGAGCGGCGTGTAGGGGCGCATTCCCTCCACCTTCTCGATCGTGCTCTTGAGATAGAACAGCGGAGCGATCTCGATCAGGCCGCCGATCGCCACGACGATCAGGATGCCGATGAGGAGGATGTAGCTGTGTTTCTCGAAGACCTTGTGATTGCGTAGCAACCAGCCCTGACGCGCGGCCATGCCGTGTTTCCCTTATTCTGCTGGTTGAAGCTGTGCAGAGCCGCTGCGGCGACGTTCGTCCGCAGGGACATCGCCGCGCGCGGTGCGCACGAGATTGTAGACCATGATCACGGCGCCGGTGAGGTAGAGACCGCCGCCGAGCGCGCGAATGATGTAGGAGATGTGTTTCGCGCTGACGGTTTCGATGAACGAGTATTCAAGGAAGCCGAACGAGTTGTGAGCGCGCCACATCAGGCCTTCCATGATGCCCGACACCCACATCGACGTGATGTAGAGCACGATGCCCAGGGTCGCGATCCAGAAATGCCATTCGACGAGCGTGTTGGAGTAGAGCTTTGGCCGCTTCCAGATCCACTGCGTGAGGCAGTACATCGCACCGAACGTTACAAAGCCGACCCAGCCCAGCGCGCCTGAATGGACATGGCCGATGCCCCAGTCGGTATAGTGCGAGAGCGCATTGACCTCGCGCACCGACATCACCGGCCCTTCGAACGTCGCCATACCGTAGAAAGCGACGGATACGACAAGCATGCGCACGACGGGGTCCGTGCGGAGCTTGTCCCAGGCGCCCGATAGCGTCATCAGCCCGTTGATCATGCCGCCCCAGCTCGGCATCCACAGCATGATCGAAAACGTCATGCCCAGCGTCTGCGCCCATTGCGGCAGGGCTGTGTAATGAAGATGGTGCGGGCCAGCCCAGATATAGATGAAGATCAGCGACCAGAAGTGGACGATCGACAACCTGTAGGACCACACGGGCCGCTCGATCCGCTTCGGAATGAAGTAGTACATGATCGCAAGGAAGCCGGCGGTGAGGAAAAAGCCGACGGCATTGTGGCCGTACCACCACTGGATCAGCGCACTCTGGACGCCGCTGAAAACCGAGTAGGACTTTGATCCCGCGAGGCTGGCCGGCAGCGACAGGTTGTTGACGATGTGCAGCATCGCGATCGTGACGATGAAGGCCAGGTAGAACCAGTTGGCGACGTAGATGTGCGGCTCCTTCCGGCGAAGGAGCGTCGCAACGAAGACGCCCAGATAGGCGACCCACACGATGGTCAGCCACACGTCAGCATACCATTCCGGCTCAGCGTATTCCTTGCTCTGCGTGACGCCCATCAGGTAGCCGGTGGCGGCGACGACGATGAAGAGCTGATAGCCCCAGAAGACGAACCAGGGCCACATGCCGCCGGCAAGACGTGTGCGGCAGGTGCGCTGGACAACATAGAAGGACGTCGCGATCAGTGCGTTGCCGCCGAACGCAAAGATCACCGCCGATGTGTGAAGCGGGCGCAGGCGGCCGAAGTTGGTCCAGCCGAGATCCGGGAAGTAGAACAGGTTTGGCCAGGTGAGCTGCAGGGCGATCAGGAGACCCGCCGCGAACCCGGCGATGCCCCAGAACATGGTTGCGATGACGCCGGCCTTCACCACGCCTTCCTCGTAGCGGGCCGGGTCGAACGTCCGCGGCGCCTCGCCTGCCTCGTGCCAGCCAAGAAGCGCTGCCAGACCGGTGACGCCCGCGATCACGAACATCCAGCTGTGTACGCCGAACGATGCGTCAGTCGCATTTGCGGCGCCATTGAGCGCGAACAGCAGGACGGACAGAAGCACGAGGCCGACGGCGAACGTGCTCGGATCTATCCGGGAGCCTTGAGCTGCCTGGGACGCCATCATTCAATCCTGTTCTGCAAGTCGCGAGGTCATGACGCCGGCGATTTGCCAGCCCCGCGCACGCGAACCCTTGATCCAGCTCAAACAGGCTTTTGCGACGCACCCTTAGAAAGCGACGTGGCCGCAATCTTCCCCCCTCCGCGGTCATCCGGAGGAAGACGCCCCGTGAAACCTGCGATCATTTTCACGTCTGGCCTGATTGCAGCAGCAGCCGGCGTCTTCGTCCGGTCCTGCACTCCGCACATTCCGGATGCATTTCTGGGATCGTGGTGCGGCGGAAAGCCGCCATCATCGCTCGTCAGCGCCGCTCACGCCCATTGCGCCGGATGCGCGCTGATCGCGATGGGCATTGGACTGGCTGTCATTGCCGCGGTGTTGGCGATCAATGTCAGGCAACGCGCGCCGAAACGGGTGACGCGATGAACAGCAAGGCATGTGCAGCCCTCAAGGACCGCCGGCGCTGGGAGTTCCTTCCCGAATTCGCCACGGCGCAGCTGCCGAGATACACGAGCTATCCTCCGGCGACGCGCTTCACCGATGCAGTCGGCGAGCGCGCCTCGGCCGCCGCGCTCGCCGTGCTGCCGAACACCGCAAGGCTCTCGCTCTATATCCACATTCCGTTCTGCCAGAAGCTCTGCTGGTATTGCGGCTGCCACACGAGCGTGCCCACCCGCGCCGATCCGCTGGAGCCCTATCTCGACGCCCTGAAGCGTGAAATTGAGCTCGTTGCCGCCCGGATCGCGCCGCTGGCGCGTGTTGTGCGCGTCCACCTTGGCGGAGGATCGCCCGATATCCTGACCCCGGATCAGATGAAGACGCTGTTCGTCCACCTCCGGTCACATTTCAATTTCTCCGGCTTCACGGAGATCGACACGGAACTTGACCCACGAGGCATAACGCCGGCCCTCGTCGATAGCCTCGCGGAACAAGGCCTCAGCCGCGCCAGCCTCGGCGTCCAGGTGCTGGATGCCGGCGTGCAGCAGCGCATCAATCGCATCCAGCCTGCTGCCGACATTTCCCGGGCAATCCGCTGGCTCCGCGAAGCCGGCGTCAACAGTATCAACACCGATCTCATGTACGGCCTGCCCGGTCAGACGGTGGAGCATGTCATCGATGCCGCCACATTCACAGCGACTCACGACATCGACCGAATTGCAGTGTTCGGCTACGCGCACGTGCCGTGGATGAAGAAGCATCAGGGTTCCATTCGAACAGCCGACCTGCCCTCTGCCGAACAGAGGTTCCGCCAAGCCGAAGCTGCATCACTGACACTGGAACAGGCCGGCTATCTTCCCATCGGCTTCGATCATTTTGCAGCCCCGGGCGACTCACTTGCCGCCGCCAGCATGCAGGGCCGCCTGCACCGAAACTTCCAGGGTTATACGGACGACGACGCCACGGCTCTCATTGGCCTTGGCGCATCTGCGATCTCATCGCTGCCGAACCTGATCTGCCAGAATGCCCCGGACACTACCGCCTATCGCGACCTGCTCGGGCGGGATCAGCTGCCCGTCGTGCGCGGCGTTCCAATCGTCGAGCAAGACGCCAAAGTCGCCAACGTTATCGAGCGCCTGCTATGTGACTTCGAAGCTGTCGTGCCTTCGGAAATCCTGGCCAGCGCCACGGAGAGGTTGGGGCCAGTTCTCGATGCAGGTCTAGCGGAGCTACGCGAGTGGAGGATCACTGTAACAGCGCGCGGCATGCCGTATGTACGGAACGTCGCCGCTTGTTTTGATCCGCAGTTTGCTCCGCAACCCAGCCAGCACAGCCTCGCGATCTGACCCGCTCCACTCCGTGCGACCTGCCGCCGCACCGCACTGCTCACACACAAAAAGTCCTGTTTTCGGGGCTTGAGACACACTTCGTCACAAAGCCCGTCACACTTCGACAAACCCCGGCAAGGTCCGGGGCAAATCCTCTAGCCATCAGAGGAGACACTCATGTGCATTGCTGGCGGCGCGATCAACGGCCTCACGATCAACCTAGGCGCTTCATCTGACCGCACGCCGCGCCGGACGATAACCCGCCATGTGGACGCACATGAACACCTGTTCTTCGAAGGTGATCCGCGTGACTGCCTCTATGTCGTCGACACAGGTTGGGTGAAACTCTACCGGACGCTCGTCGATGGACAGCGCCAAATCGTCGGCTTCGCCAATGCCGGTTCGGTCCTGGGGCTTGAATCCGACGGAGAACATTCGAATGGCTGCGAGGCGATCACCGATGTTGTGGTGCGGTCAATCCCTCTGGCGCGCGTCACGGAGATCTGCCTGCAGGACGCAGGTCTGGCGGATCAACTCCTGCGTCAGGTTGGCCGACAGCTCGGCGCCGCGCAGGCGCAGCTGGCTGCAGTCGGGACCCAGTCGGCGGAACAGAAGCTGGCCAACTTCCTTCTCACGATCGCCGGCCTGTGCGGTGCAGCCCGTGACGGTGAGTTCGACCTGCCGATGCGCCGCGGCGACATGGCCGAGTTTCTCGGACTGCGACTCGAGACGGTTTCGCGCAAGATGACCGAATTCCAGCGCCGCGGCTGGATCAGCATGGCCTCCCTCTATCATTGCCGGATCATTCGCCGCGACGTTCTGCAGGAGCTCGCGCTGGGCGGGGAAACCGACGACATCGAGCCGATCCGCCGTGTGCGTCAACCAGCCGCCGTCGCCGCGTGAACGTTCTAGGCAGCGACAGCCTCGATCTCCTTGAGGCTGAAGTGGACAACGTCCTTGCACACTTCGAGCACGAGTCTCGATCTTGAGGTAGGCAAAATGAAGTCGCGCAGCATGCCGAGCACGTGGGGTGGAGCAATAAGCGCCAGGTCCGCCGATCCGTATTCCGCGAGGACCGCATCCACCTGCGGAGCAACCCGGCGCAGGAACATCTCCATCTCCTCATCCGCACACAGGGCGTGCGATTTCACCATTGTGCGGCCCTTGCGCGTATGGAGCGTGTCGAGGCGCTTGCCGTGCATTTCGCGAAAGTCCGCGCAGTCGGCCTCCTCCACAAGCTCTTCAAGTCCTCCAGCCTTTCGCCGGCGCAGAAAGAACCGCGTCGCGTGCTGGTTTGCCGCCACGATGAGCATGGGTGTTGCGGGCATGGGTCCTGCCTCCTCTCACGCTTTGACCATCGGGCAGGCGGGTAAGTTGGGGTTTGATGCAGATCAGGCACGCCCTGGAATGTGCTGTCATCCTCAGTCGCGAGATGGCAAGGGAGTCCCGTCATGATGCGCGTCATCGCAAGCGCCGGCGTCCTTCTGGCAGCTGGCCTCATCTGTTCGCGGGCGACGCCGCAGACCGAGCCTTCCGATATCGCTCTTGTACAGCAAGCCATTCCGGCCTCGACCAAATCGGAAGATGGTCCCCTGCCGCTGCTGGCGCCTTATCGGGCCCTGATGACCGGGCTGACGGGATGGGCCGCATACGGGCTCTTCAAGATGAATTCCAACGAGGAACCTCTCTCGGACAAGGACTGGTCTGATGCCGGCATGGCGGCCGTGAACCTGACGGCCATTGCTACCCTCCTGTCGCTCGAAGGCAGCGGCAAGAATGACAAGCGCCGGCATGACGATCCTGAATGGAAGGGCATGGCCGCCGACATGCAGAACGCCAGCGTGCTGGTCGCCTCCGCTGTGCTGAAGAAAGATCGCGATGAATTCAAGGGGGCGCTCGGTCTACTGGGGAATACCTGCCAGACCTGTCATGCCCGCTTCATGAAGATGCCGCCGCTGAATCCGCCTGCGCCTTCGGACATGGCTCGTTAGTCCCCGCGTCGGAAGACTTACTGACGTGCGGCATTCTTGGCGCTGACTGGCAACCCAAAATCCTGCCCTCGCTCGAACCTGAGCGAATGGCAGAATCCGGGTTGCCGTTTCGCGCGCTATCAAGATCCCCGCGAATACAGCGCGGCAAGGCCGAGAACGACGGCGAAGAGAGCCATGACGCCGGCGACAGCCAGCGGGATAATCTGCTCCATTGTCATCACGCGTCTCCTGCCTGGGTCTGCACTGAGCACGACGGCAACCGCATGTGTTCGTCCGCATCGCAGCTGTAGGCCGTGCCCCCGAACGTCGCCGTCCAGGTCCATTTCGCCGTGTGGCGTTCGGCCGCCGAAATCGTAATTCCGGCCGCTTCGGCGCCAGGAATGGCCGCGGCAGTTGCCAATTTCAGCGAGTCATCGACGTTCTGCGGCGTCGCGCTGCTGCAAGCCGCCAGGCTCAATCCAGCCACCGCTGCGCACAGTAATAACTTCGACATTTTCATCGTGCGGCCGCCTTTCCTGCTCTGGCTTCGGTATGCTGGCTTCCCGGACGCACCGGCGTCCGTTGCGTGACGCGGTAAGTCAGCGTCTCGCCGTCATTTTCGTGGATGGTGACATAATCGCCGATGCCGAGACGATGATCGCCAAGACGATAGACAGGCTCGTCATCGCCTTCTCCAGCTTCGTCGTAATGGAAGAACCAGTGCGTGCCGTTGTGCGTCAGCCATCCATCGGCGTCGCGATCCGTGCCCGGCTTGAAGCGCACCACGGTGCACGCCTCGCGGTTCTCCCGCCACCCGGCGACGTCCAGGCGGTCCGACACGTCCAGCGGTGCGATGATGACATAGCCTTGCTCATCATCGCCTTCCGGAAACCCCGGATTGCGGGCGAGACGCAAGACAACCTGGAACATGGACATGGATGCCTCCTTGGCAGAGGCAGCACTAGCAGCGCGGGCCGGACGCGCGTCTGACGCACATCAAACGCAGGCGCAGCTATTTCCGGGATAGTCGCACGTCGCCGGCAGCCAGGATCTCGACGTGGACGGTCAGCCTACCCTTGAGCCCCTGTTGTCTGGTCTTCCATCTGGCGGGCCCCGCGTCATTCCGGTAGTTTTCGAGAATACCTTCTCGCTGCCAGGATCGACCTTGAGAGAACTGATTTCCGACACGCGCTTTCTGGTCGTTCCGGAAACGATGGTCGATGGCCTAATCGTCATCGACACCGCCGGCACGATCCACTACGTCAACCCGGCCTGCCAGACGCTTTTCGGATATGGCAAGGATCAACTCATCGGCCGGAATGTGAAGATGCTGATGCCCTCGCCATTCCGCGAGGCGCATGACGGCTATCTCGCACGGCACCGCGAAACCGGCGTCAAGCGGATCATCGGCATCGGCCGAGAGCTCCAGGGGGCCAAGGCCGACGGCACAATCTTCCCGATGTACCTGTCGGTCGGCCAGGCGCGCACAGGCGATGACGAGATCTTCGTCGGGATCATCTACGACCTCACCGACAAGAAGCGCGCGGAAGAAACTATTCTTCACCACCAGAAGCTGGACGCCATCGGTCAGCTCTCCGGCGGGGTGGCGCACGACTTCAACAATATTCTCGCCGTGATCGGCGGGAACCTCGAGATGATCGCCGGCGTCGACTTGCCGCCGGCCGCGCGTCGCGCGGTCGCCCGGGCGCAGGATGCAGCGACGCGCGCAGCCCGCATCACCCAGCGCCTTCTGGCCTTCGCTCGCAAGCAGCCGCTGAACCGGCAACCTGTCGACATCAATCGCGCCCTCGAAGACATGTCCGAGATGCTCCAGCGCGCTATCGGACCGAACATCGACGTCCGCATGCATCTTGGTAGCATTACCAGCAGCGTCGAGACGGATATCGACCAGTTCGAAACGGCAATTCTAAACCTCGCTCTCAATGCGCGCGATGCCATGCCATCCGGAGGCGTCCTCACGATCGAGACAGAAGCCGTGTCGTTCGATGAAGAACCGCGCCTCGCCCAGGATGCGCCACGCGGCGACTATGTCCGCGTCTCGGTCTCCGACACAGGCGTTGGGATGACGCCGGAAGTCTGCGCGCGCGCAATCGAGCCGTTCTTCACGACGAAGGATGTCGGATCCGGCACCGGCCTCGGCCTCAGCATGGTCTACGGCTTCATGAAGCAGATTGGCGGCCACGCGCGCCTCTACAGCGAAGTTGGCCGGGGCACGCGCGTCAGTCTCTTCTTCCCTGACAAGCCGCCTGCACGCCAGTCCGCAAAAAGCACGACCGACGATCAGACGCCGAACGGGAATGGCGAGCTCGTGCTTGTCGTCGAGGACGATCCCGATGTCCGCCTCGTCACGGTCTCGCGGCTAGAAAGTCTCGGCTACAGGGTCAAGGTCGCTGTGGATGGTCCAGGTGCTCTCCAGACTGTCCGGTCCCAGCCCGGCATCGACCTGGCCCTCATCGACGTTGTCATGCCCGGCGGCATGGACGGCCATGCCGTCGCCGACGAGATCGAGACGATCGCGCCGTCGATCCGGCTCATTCTCACATCGGGCTATTCCCCGCGCATGGCGGCGAGCGGCGGAAAGACAGACAGGCCGTTCCTGCAGAAGCCCTCGACGCGAACGCAGCTCGCGCAGCTATTGCATCGCGTCCTGTCCGAGAGACAAAACTAGCCTTTCCCGCCGGACCATTTCACATCGGCAGCGAGAACATAACCCTCGCCTCGCACCGTTTGGATCAACTGCGCCGCGTCGACATGCGCCGACAGCTTGCGCCTCAGCCGGCTCACGAGCGTGTCCGTGCTTCTGTCGAAAGCGTCCCAGTCTTCCTTGCGCGTCAGATCCGCGATCGCATCTCGCGAGAGCACGCGGTTGGCGCGTTCGACGAATGCCGAGATCAGGTTGAATTCCGCCCCGGTAAGATCGACCGCCTTGCCATCTGCAGCCGCCAGCGACCTGCGCCCCGGAACAAGAACAAGCCCGGCGAAGCGCGCGGTTCGTTCTTCCTCGACAGCGCCAGCGGCCGGCGCTGGCCGGGCGCGCCGGAGAACTGCACGCACGCGCGCCAGCAACTCCCGCAATTCAAAAGGCTTGGCCAGATAATCGTCCGCGCCGACCTCAAGTCCAACCACGCGATCTACCATCGCACCCTTGCCCGACAGGATGATGATGGGCGTAACCAGGCGAGACCTTACCTCGACCGCGAAGGTAAGCCCGTCGCCGCCTGGCATATTGATGTCCAGCAGCAGTAGGTCCGGAGCAAAGGAAGCAAGCGCTACGCGCGCTGCGGCGACGTTCTCCGCCTCCGCCACTTCGTAACCTTCGAGCTCGAAAAAGTCGCGTAGCGTTTCGCGCAAACCCGCGTCATCGTCCACGACCAGTAGTTTTTCCTGACTTGCTCGTCCCGGCTCAGACACGTGTCCAACCTATGTGCGTGCGGAAAAGCACGTTGATAAACGCGAACTTCTAACCGCATGGCGTCTCAAGGGAAAGGCGGCTTAGCGCCGCCCTATGCTCCGACTGACCATCGTCGGCACGAATAGCCTGCTTTGAGCGCGCGCCAGCCGGTCACCTATTTCTGCCCCCTGCTTTCAATCGCCGGATTGCGGCTTGAGTGGCGCCGCCATGGGCCTCCCTCCCCTTGGTCCAAACGCAGTGGTGAGCCCGAGCGAAAGCTAGCCTGCAATCTTTCACGCTTGTGAGCCTGGATCGAGATCGCGGCGGCTGGCGGCTTGCAGTATGATCATGCCGAGGCGTGGCCACGCGCGTTCTGGCTGGAGGGATCAGGCATGCAGGTTCTGTTCAAGATTTTCCCGGCAATGGTGCTGCCCGCGCTGGTTTACGCCGCTGTTGCACTGATCGGCGGCGCGCAGAGCGTATCCGTGTGGTCGGGGGAAGTCTTCGCGATCCCTATGGCGAGCGGCCAGGTGTGGCATGTCACTGCTGGCGCACTGTTCCTGACAGGGGCACTGGCGTGTTTCTTCGTCGAGATGTTGCGCACGGCCAGCCCGTCGCGCTTTGCTATCGGAACCAATCTCATCCTCGCATGCGCCTTCGTGCCGTGCGTTGCGCTGTTCATCCTGGTCCCCGGCTTCGCCACCAACGAGTTCTTCCTGGTCTGCGTGATGATGCTCCTCGACTTCCTGCTCGACTCGGCGGTTCTCGTGTTCACGTCACGGCGCACGATGGAAATCAGCGGCTCGCAATGAACCGTCGAGGGGCGATGACCTATGCGGGAGCTTTGACATGAAGGACCAGACGCTCTGGCAGTCCGAACCCGAAGCGCACGATTACCCGGCGGCCGCGTCCTATCTGAGCCTGCTTTTTCCTCCGGCGGTTGCCGATGCGATCGTGGCCGCCCTCAGGAAGCAACCCCTCGTGCAATACAAGGCGAAGGACATTCTGCGTGCTAGCCGCCTTGCACTTCTCGACGAGAGCAATGCGCATGTTCAGAAGGACATCGAGAAAGCCCGCAAGGGAAGGAAACTCTCGCCCGTGCTTCTTGTTCGCGGAGATGGGGCGCAGGGAATTCCGCTTGTCGTCGCCGATGGCTATCATCGCGTCTGCGCGAGCTGGTGGATCGACGAGGATCTCGACATCCCCTGCAAGATTGCAGACGCGGCCGCACGAGAGGGACACACGTCATGAGTACCGAATTTGTCCTGTCTCCTCTGCTCTCTCCAATCGCATGCGGTCTTGCCGGACTGTTCTGCGGCGGACTGATCGGGCTTGAACGCCAGTTGCGCGGACATGAGGCTGGTCTTCATACCAATGCGCTCGTGGCGCTGGGCGCCGCGATATTCGTGGCCATGAGCCGGGATGGCATGGGCGCCGACAGCGCAGCGCGCATGGCGGCCCAGGTCGCAACGGCAGTCGGTTTCCTCTGCGCGGGCCTCATCTGGCGGGATTCCGGCGTGGCGCGGGGCCTCAACACGGCGGCGACCGTCTGGTGTTCGGCGGCGATCGGACTGACCGCCGGGCTCGGGCAGCTGGGAACTGCCTTTGCGTTCGCTGTCGTCGTCGTTGCGGCAAATGCGATCCTTCACGTTGTCGGCGCGCGGATCGGTCCGAAGCATCCTGCGGGCGAACCGTGACCCGCTGCGCGTCAAATCCAGAAGCAATCCCGTTCTCCGGGGATCAGCCAATATCGGCCATCTGACCGCCGTTGAAGACCGCCGGACGCAGAGCGACGTGACCTGCGCTGTTCGCATGGAGATAGCCCAGCGCTTCGAGATCCGACATTGCCTTGCCCAAGGCCCGGGGGTCGAGTTCCAGAAGCTCCCCCATCTCGCGCCGGCTCAGCGGCAATCCTGCCGTGGTCGCACCGCTTCTTTCGCGACGCACAAGCCAGTTGAGAAGCCAGATGACACGATCCGTCGGCGGAAGGCCGGAAATGTCGTGCGCGGCCCGGCGGAGACCCTGCAGGTTCAAGTCTGTCGTCGACGCCAGCGCCATGAGGATCTCCGGCGACCTACCGCAAATGCCGAACACTGGCTCTGCCGGCCATGTCTTCAGAACGACGTCGGACACCGCCACGGCCGTGGCCCCGCGTGGTCCGGGAAACTGACCGAATAGATCGCCGGGAAACAGGAAGGCGCACACGATGCGGCCCCCGCGTGGCTCGACGGAGAGCTTCACGTGACCGCATTCCAGCCGATAGATGCAGGTCGCCGGATCGCCCTGGACAAAGATGGTCTCGCCGACGCGCAGCAACCGGGTCGAGCTCCGGAACGATTCAAGGATCGTTGAGATGTGAACGCTCACGAATGACGGTTCCTTTTCGCAGCCATGGCTTCGTTACCCGTCTGGTGAAGGCGGAAGCGTACCCCTGAGTCTTCCCCGACATGACGCGTGAACATCGCAAGGACGATAGTCGGGCATGCGTCCTATCGGATGGCTCGTGCGGACCCTACATTTCTGTAAGCTGGCGCCTCGTCGATCGCGCGTTTGCATCTGCTTCCGATCGCTCATGTATCGTGTCCCACATTTTCGTATGGTGATTGCGACACTGAGAAGAGGTTCTCCTGCACAATTTGCAGCTCCGCGGCGCGGACACCAGCACAGGTGCGATTGTCCGGATTCAATCTGAACCCTGCTGAACCGCAAAAGGAGGACATCATGACCAGAATCTGGTTTTGCGTGCTGACTGCACTTGCAGTTGGCGCGGCGTGCTGTGGACCCGCGGCCGCTCAGGTGACCGCGAGCAACACGCTGCCTGACGCTCCTCGCCATGATCGACAGCCCCAGCCGGTGAGACCGCATTGGAGCTTCTCTTCGGCGCCACCACATTCCGACGGCGTCACATCGGATCAGCAGTTGTGGCGCAGCGGTCCGCTTACGTCCGGCTCCGGCGACAGCGACTCCATCCTGCCGCTTGACGATGGCACAAGCACGCATCTGCTGTCGCTCAAGCTGACTTTCTAGCGAACCACAACCAAGCTCAAGAACGACGGGACTACAGCTGCGTTGCTCGAGCGCGCGAGATTTTATCGGCCGTCCAAATCCTTACGCTGTCGCCACGTCCGCCATACAAATTGTTATGCCGTCCTCGCGTCGAATTCTGCGGGGCAGCGATGGAGAATGCTCGCGCGCATCTCCAGATCTAGCGGGTCCATAAAGAAGGACACCGTGTCATGAAAACAATCACCGCTTTGCTCACCGCCACGCTTGCGTTTGCCCCCATCGCCAATGCCGAATCCCCGCATCATAGCGGGCGGTTCAACGCCCCGGCGGCCCGGATTGGGCCGGCTCCGCACATGCATGATTTCGGCCCTCGATGGCCATACCCTGGCTATGGCGGGCGCTGGGTGAACGGTTTCCACGACGGCCGGTTTGCATGGTGGTGGGTCCTCGGCGACGGCTGGTATCCCTACCCTGACCCCTTCTACTCCTACCCCGCATACGCTCCGCCGATCGTCGTTCAGCAGTTTGCCCCGCCGCCCGCATACGGCGCACCGCCAACGCAGTCCTGGTACTTCTGTGACAGTCCGCGCGGCTATTATCCCTACGTTGCTTTCTGCGACAGCGGCTGGCGATCCGTCCCCGCAGCGCCGCCCGCATCCACGCAACCGCCCCATTGAAGGAGCTTCGTCATGGGCGTTCTTCGAACCACCATGCTTGCAGCCATGGCCGCGTTGTCAGTGGCATCCTGCGCCACTGAGCCCTATGCCCCACGCGTCGCCGTGATGCCGGCCGCCTACAAGCCCTTCTCTGTGTTCGAGCAGGATCAGGCCGCCTGCCTGAACTACGCCTCGATGCAAACCGCGGGCGGCGCGCAGCGCGCCAACAATCAGGCTGTGTCGTCCGGCGTCCTGGGTGCAGCACTTGGCGCACTTGTTGGCGGCGCCTTCGGCGGACGGCATTCGACAGGAATCGGCGCAGCGACCGGAGCTGCGATCGGCGCATCAAGCGGGGCGCAATCGTCCCGTGAGGCGCAGTACGGGCTGCAGCAGCAGTACGACGTCGCATACTCGCAATGCATGTACGCAAGGGGCGACCAGGTTCCCGGCTATGCGGCCGCTCCCGCGCCACCGCCGCCGCGCTGAACCGATATCGAGCTGACACAGGAGACGAACATGACAATTCTTCTCAAAACTATCGCCGCCGTGACGGCAGCATCCGCCGCCCTGCTTCTCCCGATGCTGATGCTTGAACCTGCCAACGCCCTTCCCGCCAGCACGGCATCCGAGCCGATCATGTATCGTGACCTCGACCTGACCTCCCCCGCTGCCGGCCAGGCGCTTCTCAAGCGGCTGTCCCTCGCGGCCAGCGATGTCTGCAATCAGACGAACCCGCGCCTTCATGGTCAGGCCTTCACTGATTGCCGCACCGCTGCGATCAGCGAAGCTGTCCGGGAGGTTCATGCATCGAAACTGACGACCGCGTGGCGAAGCGATCCAGCATCACGCCTGCCCAGATGAGGTAGATCACGGTCCAGCTCTGAACCCCGCAACCGCAGCAGGTACTCCGCTGGGAATTCAGCGGCGCCGGATTCACGATTGGGTGCTGGCCATCACTGGTTGCCCCTTCTGATTTTCACCGATGTAAGATCCATGGCAGGCGGGACCCATTTTGACTTCGCACATTTCCATGGTCGGTCAGCATGCGCCCTCGACGCAGCTACGCACGCAGGGCTTGTCCTGCTTCAAGGAAAGGAGACTGTCATGTCCCGCTCGTTCAGAATTGCCGGCGCCGCCATCCTGGGCGCCCTCGCTTTCGCGCCCTCCGCAGTGGCGACGCCGCGTTCAAGGATCTCAAGCGTCGTCACCTATGACGACCTCAACCTCAACACGCGCGCGGGCGACCTCGCGCTTCTGGCGCGCCTGAACCATGCGGCGGTGCGGGACTGCGGTGGCGCTCCGATCGACCCGTTCGTCGACAATTTCGAGCGCTTCGATCAATGCCGGAACGAGGCGGTGAACCAAGCCGTTCATGCGATCGGGAACGTCGAACTGTCCATGGTTTACACGCAGGAAACCCACCCCACCCATCACGCTTGAAGCAAGTTCGCCTTGCATTGCGGCAGCTCCGCGTCGCGGGGCTGCCGTTTCGCATTTTGTCAGCACGCCTGCGGACGGCGCTCTCGCTGTCACACATGTAAGAAATCCGCGAGGCGCAGCCAAGCCGGCGCCGCAAGTCTCAAGCCAGCGGATCGTCATCCGACGCCGCGCCAGGAACATGGAGAGACTCGTGAAAATCAAACTTGCCATCGCTGCGGCCGCCGGCCTTCTGACAGCTCCATGTCTCATGGCCGCGCAGGCACAGACGACGGCCTATGTGAACGGCGGTTACACCCAGTTCGACACCCACAACAGCGACAGCCCAGACCTCGGCGGTTTCACGGCTCGTATCGGCGCTGACTTCGGGCCCAATTGGGGGATCGAGGGCGAAGGGTCCGCCGGGGCTCACGATGACCACGGCGTCAAGCTGAAGAATGAGCTGGGCATTTTCGGCGTCGCCAAGCTGCCCGTCTCGGAAAGCTTCGACGTGTTCGCGCGTGTCGGCATGGCGCGTATCAAGACCTCGCCGGATTCACCCGACAGCAACGGCGCGGCATACGGCATCGGCGCCGAATATTTCCTGACGCCCAAGGACGGCATCCGCGGCGATTTTACCCGGTATGACGGAGACCGCGCCAACGCGTTCTCCATTTCCTACACGCGCAAGTTTTAAGCCCGGCCTCGCCTCCAGCCGCTCTGCCGGCTGGAGGCGCGAGGCCACAAGATGAAAGAGGCCAGTCATGAAACGCATCCTTCTCGCAACCCTCGCTGCCGCCGGGCTCGCCGCCTGCACCTCGACCGGTGTTGGAACCGGCATCGAGCGCAACGGCTCGACGACCGCAAGCTTCGCCTGGAAGGAAGGATCTCCCAACGGCGGCACGATGACTGCTTCGCTCAGCAGCGGCGACACATTCTCCGGGGACTACTTCCAGGTGACCCACGACTCGACCGTCGAACGCTATGCCCCCCTTTGGGCAGGATGGGGCGGAATGCGCCGGCGGGGCTTCGACCGCGAGTGGAGCTATTGGGGGCCGCACACCGAGTTCGTGACGGCTTACACGGGCAAGATTCTCGCAAATCTTACCGACGCCAAAGGGCAGCATATGCGCTGCAAGTTCACACTGAGGGACCCCTCGCTGGGCATGTCCGACGGCGGCCTGGGCAGGTGCCAGCTTCCCGCCGGTGGAACAATCGATGCGTCCTTCCCCCGGACCTAGAAGCCGGACGAGGACCGATTTGAACAAGTGAGGTTCTGAACAAAATGATCGTGGTTGGGGACGGCGAGTTGATCGAGCGGGCGCACGATGGCGACCTGCCGAAGATGCAATCAGGCTCCGCCCGGTCCGGGATTGACGGCCCGGGCTGGACCCGCACATTGATGGGAGGTCTTGTCGGCGTGATGCGCCGGGTATCCGTCAGGGGGACGGATGACGTGAATAGCGATCAAGCCAGTCCGGAAAGGCCGAGGCGGAAGGTCTGGTCCGCCGCCGGATCCTTGCCGCCATGGCTGACAACGCTCCTCGCCCTCGCTCTCTTTGGCGGCGCCATTTTCATCATCCAGCAGGAGCTGGGGGTTCATGGCTACAGGTCCATCGCCCACAGCCTTGCGCAGCTGAGCCCCGGCGAAATCTTGGCCGGCATTTTTCTCACACTCTGTTCCTTCGCGTGCCTGGTGGGCGGCGAGCAGATCGCGCATCGCATTCTTGGCAAGAAAACTCCGCTCGGCAGTGTCTGGCGTCCCGCCTTCACCGCTTATGCGCTGGGCAATGCGCTGGGATTCTCGTTCGCGACCGGGCCCGCTGCGCGTGCGCGTCTCTATCGCGGCGTCGTGGCGCCAGCGGAAATCGCCGGCCTCTCAGCTCTGACGGGGTTGGGGGTCGCGCTCGGCGCGATGACCGCCGCCGGCGCCGGCGCGCTGTTCGGCGCCAGCGATCTTGCGGCACGTGGTTTCGGCTTCGCGTGGCTGTGGCAGCTCGGCGGCCTTGTTCTTGTGACGCCGGCGCTGGCCTACCTGACGGCGTCGTTCGGCCCCTCAAGGCGGATCGTCATCCTCGGTGCGCCGCTTCAAACACAGGTTCCAGGCCGCACGCTTCTGCAGGTGCTCTTTGTCGCCGGCGATTGGGCGTCGGCGGCCGGCGTTCTCTTCATCCTTCTCCCTGATCATGGCGGCTGGTCCTATCCAGCCTTTGTCGCCGTGTTCATTGCGTCCGGCATGCTCGGCGCTGTTTCGGGATCGCCAGGCGGGCTCGGCGTTTTTGAGGCTTCTATTCTGGCGCTATCGCCCGTACCGCAACATGCGCCTGCAGCCGCCGCCGCACTTCTGGCCTATCGCCTCATCTATACGCTGGGGCCCCTCGGCGTGGCGGCGCTGCTGCTCGGTCAGGACATTGTGGCCCCGCGCGGCTCGCCAGCCAGCCGCACCGCCGGACGCCTGGGCGCCGCTGCCGTCGAACTGGCGCCGCAGGTCTTCTCACTGCTCGCCTTTGCCAGCGGAATTCTTCTGCTGCTGTCGAGCGCCACGCCCGCCATTCCTCACCGGCTCGAAATTCTGTCCGACTTCGCCTCGCTCGCCATTGTCGAGGCGTCGCACTTCCTGGCGAGCGTCACCGGGGTGTTCCTCCTGATCATAGCGGCTGCGCTGTGGCGCAAGCTTGAGGGCGCCTACTTCGCTGCGCTGGCGTTACTGTCGGCCGGCGCCGTGTTCGCGCTTCTGAAAGGACTCGATTTCGAGGAAGCCACGATCCTTGGCGGCGTGGCTCTTGCCCTATTGCCCTGCCGGCGAGCATTCGCGCGCAAGTCACGGCTGTTATCGCAACCGCTCGCACTGAGCTGGCTCGCAGCCATCGTCGGAACGGTCGTCGCGACGGGCTGGCTTGGTTTTCTCGCCTTCCGGAACGTCGAATACTCGAACGATCTGTGGTGGACATTTCTCGACGATGCACAGGCGCCGCGTTTCCTGCGCGCCGCCGCCGGCGTTGCGATCGTCGTTGTGGTGGCTTCGGCATGGTCGCTGCTGGGATCTCCTCGCTCGAGGTGGCGGGGGCGGCCCACTCCGGACGACATCGATCGGGCCGCCACAGTCATTGCGCAGGCTGAGACCGGACACAGCGATGCGCATCTCGCCCTGCTCGGCGACAAGGATCTGATCTTCTCTCCGTCAGGGCGCACCTTCCTGATGTTTCGCCGGCGCGGCGGGCACTGGATCGCCATGGGTGATCCATGCGGACTCGCATCGGAACGCCGCGCCCTGCTATGGCGCTTTGTCGAACTTGCCGACGAAGCTGGCGCGAAACCGGCATTCTATTCTGTCTCTGAAGCGATGCTGCCAGAGATGGCGGAACTCGGCCTCGTCGTGCGGAAGATCGGCGAGACCGCTATCGTGCCTATCCCGTCATTCTCGCTTGAAGGCAAGAAACGCGCGAGCCTCCGGCAGGGACGAAATCGCGTCGAACGCGATGGCATATCGTTCGAGCTGCTGCCACCTGGTTCAGCTTCGCAGTTCGAGAATGAACTGAAGGCGATTTCCGATGCCTGGCTGGCGGAGCACGCAGGCGCCGAGAAGCAGTTCTCCCTGGGCCGCTTCGATCTTGCCTATCTCAACCGGACACCGCTGGCCGTGGTCAGGCAAGGATCCGAAATCCTCGCATTCGCGAATGTCTGGACCACCGCGGACCGGCGGGAATTGTCCATCGATCTCATGCGGTACGGCCCCGCTGCACCGCGGGCTGTCATGGACTTCCTGTTTCTCGAACTGATCATGTGGGGCAAAGGCGAGGGGTATCGTGAATTCGATCTCGGCATGGCCCCGCTGTCGGGTCTCGACACGCATCGCCTGGCTCCGGCTTTCTCGCGCATCGGCGCGGTTGTTTTTGAAGAGGGTGAGGCGCTCTACGGCTTTCGTGGCCTGCGTTCCTACAAGGACAAGTTCGATCCCGACTGGCGGCCGCTCTATCTTGCCGCCGCGCCCGGCTTGTCCACGGCGGCAGCGATGCTGGATGTCGCGCTTCTCACGAGCGGCGGATGGCGGGGTCTGATTTCAAGATGAGATCGAACGGCCGTCAGCGGAATGCGCGCCAGACCATTCCGGCGAACGCCATGGCGACGGCGCCGACCAGCAACGTCACAGCTGGCCGTGGTCCTGCCGCCACGTCGAGTGCAACAACGAGGCAACCAACGAGCAGAACGACCAGAGTAGAAAGCCAGTATTTCAACGGAAATCCGCCTCCGCACAGCATTGATGCTAGTCAACCGCTGCCGCAGGCGACTAAGTTCAGCCTTACATCCGTGTAAGCCGGGATCGTGCCATGCCTTATCGCGTACTCGTCGTTGAGGATGACAGGAGCGCTGCTGAATACGTTGCAAACGGCCTGCGCCAGGAGGGGTACACGGTCGAGCATGTTGCCACCGGGCCGGACGCCCTGCACATGGCGACCAGTGAGCATTTCGATGCGATCGTGCTCGATCGGAATCTTCCTGGCATCGATGGCCTGTCCGTCCTCAAGGCGCTTCGCGCAGCGCGCAACGAAACGCCTATCCTCATCCTGTCGGCGCTCGGGCATGCCGACGAGCGTGTGAATGGATTGAAGGCCGGCGCCGACGACTATCTTGGCAAGCCCTTCACCTTCTCGGAGCTTCATCTACGCCTCGAAAACCTGATGCGCCGGAAATCGGGAACGCCTGTCGAGACGGTGCTTCGGTGCGGCGATCTCGAAATCGACCTGCTCTCGCGTCGTGTAACGCGGGCCGGCCGGACGATCGACCTTCTCCAGCGCGAGTTCCAGATTCTCGAACACCTGGCGCGCCACAAGGACCGAGTCGTGACGCGCACGCTGCTGCTGGAACAGGTCTGGGACTACCGCTTCGACCCGCATACCAGCCTCATTGATACGCACATCAGCCGCCTTCGGAAGAAGCTGGAAGAAGGGTTCGACACCCCTCTCCTGCACACCGTTCGCGGCGTCGGTTACCGGCTCTCTGAAAGGGAATGACCTCGCAGCCAGCCAGGCGCCCGTCTTCATGGGTCACCCGATGGAGTGTCGCGCTCTCTGTCGGTATGGCGATGCTGATCGCTGCGGCCTGTATCGGGGCGTTGTGGTTTGTTGATACGCAGGGCCAGGAGCTGATCGACGCGCAGGAGCGCGACGACGTGTCGACCCAGATCGATTTTCTTGCCCGGGTCTATCAGGAAGAGGGACTGGATGGCGCCATCCAGGCGGTCAAGCGGCGATCTCACGTCGACAGGGACGGCGTCTATGCTTTGCGGGGGCCGGGCGGGGAAATACTCGCGGGAAATATCAGGACGTGGCCGGCCGGAGTTCCGGACCGTCAGCCCTGGACCAATGTCCCGGGGAATGGCCGCCCCGACTATCATGCAGCGACGAAACCGCTCGACAGCAGAATCGCGCTGCTTGTCGGCAATGACAATGCAACGCGGGAAGCCTTCCAGTCCGACATCATAGATACGGTGTGGATTGCGATAGCGATCGTCGCCACCACCTGCCTCGGCATCGGGATCCTGGTGACAGCCCTGATTCTCATACGTGTGCGACAGCTGTCGGAAGTCGCCGCGCGCGTATCGGCGGGGGACTATTCCGCACGAGCCAATCCCGAAGCGGCCGGTGGGCCATTTGGTGAGATTGCGCGTGCGCAGAACGCGATGCTGGACAGGATCGAAGCTCTGGTCACAGGCCTGCGCACCATCACAGACAGCCTGGCGCATGATCTTCGCACGCCGCTCTCCCGCACGCGCCGCCATATCGAACAGGGCCTGCTGGCTGACGATCCGGCGGCGATGAGAACCGCGCTCGAGGGCGCGCTGTCGGAGACCGACACGACGATCGCGACTTTCACCGCGCTGATCGACATATCCCGTGCGGACGCCGGCATGTCGCGGGAGTCGATGACCGAGGTGGAGGCGGGCCAGATTGTCGTCGACATGCGCGACCTGTTCGAACCGCTCGCGGAGGAAAATGGCGTCACGCTCACGGTCAATCCGGCCGCCGTCACCATCCCCGCTCACAAGCCGCTTCTCATGCAGGCCGTCGCCAATCTCGTGCAGAACGGGATCAAGTACACGCCTCCGGGTGGACGCGTGGTCGTTTCGGTGGAGACCTCTGACGACACGGTTGAGATCATCGTCACCGATAGCGGCCCCGGCATTCCAGCCGCCAAGCGCGCCGAGGCGGTCAGGCGCTTCCGGCGCGTCGTCGGCGAGAATGCGCCTGAGGGCGTGGGACTAGGCCTCGCAATCGTCGATGCCTGCGCCAGACTCCACGGCGGACGCCTCGTCCTCGAAGACAATTCACCCGGATTGCGGGCGCGGCTGGTGCTGTCGCGGCGCTGATCAGAACGTCAGGATCGGGATTCGCTGCGCCTTACATGGATGAAGGGTTGCGGTCAGCCGGGGTTGAGGGGCCGGTGAGACTGTTCGTCATGGCTGATCGTCCCCGGATTGGCCACGGAGGAAGGAAGCGCGCAGCGGCCGCCGAAGCCCGACACCCCACCCGCACCCGTCCAGTCGCAGTCGCCCTCCCCCCGACACACGCCTGGAAGGTTCGGGTGTCCCGGCCCGCCGCGCGCTTCTACCCATCGGGCGATGCTCGAGTTTGCAACCTCCCTCCGGCAATGCAGGGATGCGCGAGCTCTGCGTGCAGCTGGGAGCTCGCCCATCCCGGACATTCGGACAAGCCGCGCCTGACACACATGTAAGACCGCAGAAAGCTGCACAGCAGGCGGCCACTCCAGATTAGTCTCACACGCTGGAGGACGGACAATGCACAAGGCATTCCTGACGGCTCTTATGTTGCTTGCGACTACCGGAACGGCTGCGCCTGCGATGGCCGATACGGGAGCAGCGCACGCTATCCCCATCGCTGCGACATACGGCGCATCACACCCCCGCGTCGCGCTCTTCCTGTCCGGAGACGGCGGCTGGAACCAGGGCGTGGTTTCGATGGCCCAGACGGCCGCCGGCAAGGGCTATCTCGTCGCCGGCATCGACTTTCCAAAATACCTCCACGAGCGCCAATCCACCGCCGGCGCCTGCATCCCGCTGGGCGCGGATCTTCTCGCCACCGCTGCGGCGATCGAGAAGCAGCACGGCCTTTCAACCTCGCAACCGCCCCTGCTGATCGGCTATTCGTCCGGAGCCACCGGCGTCTACGCAACTTTGCTGGATGCGGCGCCCGGAACGTTCCAAGGAGGCCTCAGCCTTGGCTTCGCGCCTGATCTCGATACCACGCATCCGATCTGCACGGCGGCCAACCTGCCCCCACGCCCCGACGCCAAACTCGGCTTCGTCTATCCCTCTGCCGCCAGACTGGTCTCGCCATGGGTCGCCCTGCAGGGCGAGATCGACCTTGATGTCTCACCGCCAGCAACGCGCGCGTTTGTCGAACGCGTCGGCAACGCCACAATCGTCATGCTGCCCAAGGTCGGACATGGGTTTTCGGTGGAACGGAACTGGATGCCGCAATTCAAGTCCGCGCTCGACACGTTGGGCAAGCTTGCAATCCGCTAGCCGGGAAGCACGAGATGAGCCTCGCCAAGACCTCGATGGCGTTTATCCTGTTGGGCGCCACAGCGCTTACGCCTCTCGTGGGCGCCACACACCCGCCCCTGCCGCAAACGCCGGCGGTTTCGGCAGCGCCGACCAATTCGAGCAAAACTGCCGGACCAGAAGTCGCGTTCAAGATGCTCCCGCTTCACCCTCCTGAACACGGGCCGGATCGCGCAAAAACGGTGGCGATCTTCCTGACCGGCGATGGTGGATGGGCCTCCTTCGACCAGAAAGTCTGTGCAGCCCTGACGAGCGCCGGCGTGCCGGCGACCGGCTTCGACACAGGCGCGTATTTCTCGGAGATGCGGGATCCCACCATCGCGTCCCAGGCTCTCGCCGGCGCCATCGAGACCGTGAAGGACCGTTGGAGCGCGGACCATGTCATCATTGTCGGTTACTCGTTCGGAGCGGACGTAGCGCCTTTCCTGGTCAATCGCCTGCCACCGGACCTTAAGTCATCAATCGACCGCGTAGCGTTGATGTCGCCGAGCGCGGAGGCGCCCTTCCAGGTGACCCTCACCGAACGCGTCGGCCTCGATGCGCCGGGCGCTCGCCCCGTCATTCCCGAACTGAAGACACTGAACGACGCCGGCGCGCGCATCGCATGTCTCTATGGCGAACGGGACCATGACGCGGTCTGCCCCAGCCTCACGCTTGCTTCGATGAAGAAGGTGGAGATGCGCGGCGGGCACGGGTTGGCCGACGATCATCAGGCGGTTGCAAACGCGATACTTCAGGCCTGGCCTGTCGAGCGCTGAACCCGCGGCTTTCACTGATGTATGAACTCGGGAAAGTTCCTCCCTCAGCGTCGCTCCTAGTCTTGCCCCACTTGTGGTTCCTCCATCACCAGATCGAGAGATGCCGCCATGCGACGATCGACGCTTCTCGCCATTACCGGGTGGGCGATACTGGTGATCTCGTGGACGGCCCTGATCGTCCCTCTGGCGCTCGCGAGCGCTTCCGTGAAGGCCTCGCCATCCGCTACTTCGCCCATCCAGGGGCCCATAACCGATACGAATGACGCCAGCGTGCAGCGCGACGCGCTCGATGAGGCATCCTTCTGCATCAACGCAGCCCTGTACGGAGAGGCTCAACAAGGTGAGGCGTGCGCTGTCACCCCTGCGGCGTCCTTAGAAGCTCCTCCAGCTCACTCAAACCGCGACATGGAAGGTTGATCGCATGTTCCTGTTTTCTATTTCGAAACCGCCGATAAGCCGCAGCGGTGAGGCCGCTCGCGTCCAGCTCGTTGAAATCAGCGCACAGCCCTGGGCCTATCTTGGATGTCGCGCCGGGACGGGCGCAGGCCAAGTCTCGGCAATGCTCGAGACCATGCATGACGCAGTTCTCGCCCGGGTTCGCAAGGCGTCCCTTCTCGCCCGCGGACCAGCACGCGCCCGCTTCCTCTATCTCAAGGGAGAAGAAGTCGGCTTCGATATCGGCATACCCATCGCACCGGGTGAAGCGCTCGCCGCGCAGGCGATCGGCATGCGAACAGGCTTCACTTACTCGGGCCCCGCGCTACGCACGACCCATGCCGGGCCCCACGCAGGGCTTGGCGATGCCTACGCCCAGATGGAGATACGCCTGGCCTCCGAAGGGCTCGATATCTGCGGGTCCGTCTGGGAAATCTACCTGAACGGCGTCGATGTCACGGCCAGCGACGACCTCAGGACAGAAATCCTCTGGCCGTGCCGCTCTCGCCGGCGACCCAACGATACGTCCGATAGCCACGCGCGCCCGTTCGAGGGTTGACCGGCTCAGCTGCCGTTGTGTGACTTGCAGACGTTTTCGCGGGAGCAGAAATCAGGCCGTTGGCCGCTTTCGCGCCAATATTTCACCAGGCCCTCGCGCTCCAACAGGGCCCAGAATTGTGGCGTGCGGCGCGGCGGCGTCCGATCGGTCAGCGTCAGCTTTGCCGGAGGCGTTCTGATCCTCGCCCATCGCATCCCTCCCGCCAGGCGCAGACTATACTCAAGATGCACGTGGTAAAAAGGGGAAAGCCGCAATCGTGTAATGCCCGCTACAAGCGTCCGGCGCCGGCTCCGCCCCAGCTTGACGTTCCGAAATCCGTCTGAGCTTGTGTGCGACGCATGCTCTCGGTTCTCGACATCTTTCGTATCGGAATTGGTCCATCGAGTTCGCATACCGTCGGACCGATGCGGATCACGCGGCGCTTTCTCGCCGAGGCCGACGCGCGGGGACATTTCCGGCGCATCGAGCGGCTACAGGTCAACCTGCAGGGGTCGCTCGCGCTCACTGGCGCCGGGCATGACACGCCCAAGGCCGTGCTGCTCGGCGCGGCGGGCTTTGAACCCGAGACGCTCGATCCTGCTGAGGCCGTCAGGGTTGTCGCCGCGATCCGCGCGACGAAGCGGGCCAAGCTTCTCGGCAGGCGCGAGATCGCATTCGACCCCGAGCGCGACATCGTTTTCGACTATGCGGCTGGCCCTCTGCTGCATCCCAATGCAATGGAGCTGGTGGCGTTCGATGGCGAAGGCGCCCTGCTCCATCGGGACACGTTCTATTCGACAGGCGGCGGCTTCATCGCATCGCGCCGCCAGCTGGAGACGCCCGCGCGGGATGATATCGTGCCTAGCCCAGTGAAGCCGGCCTTCCCGTTCGGGTCGGCTGCCGAACTGCTTGCGCATTGCGAGGCGCACGGAGCCACCATTCACGACATCATCTACGCCAACGAAGACTCACGTCGTCCGCGGACGGACACCGACCTCAAGCTCGACCGGATCATGCAGGTCATGATGGCGTGCATTGACCGTGGCCTCGTGCAAGGGGGCATCCTGCCGGGAGGTCTCAAGGTCGATCGGCGCGCACCGGCCATCTGGCGCAAGCTGTCCTCCTCGCCGCGATCGAATGAGGCCGAGCAGCTGTTCGACTGGCTCAACGTCTACGCCATGGCGGTCAATGAGGAGAACGCCGCGGGAAGCCAGGTCGTGACGGCGCCGACGAACGGCGCAGCCGGCATCATCCCCGCCGTGTTGCGGCATTACTGCACCGATGATCCGTCCAAGGCTCGCATCTTCCTGCTCACGGCTGGCGGCGTTGGGCTGCTCTACAAGCAGCGCGCATCGATCTCGGGCGCGGAGATGGGTTGCCAAGGCGAAGTCGGCGTCGCCTGCTCGATGGCGGCGGCCGGTCTCGCCGCTGTCTGGGGCGCTTCACCGCTTCAGTGCACGATCGCCGCCGAGATCGGGATGGAGCATAATCTGGGGCTGACGTGCGATCCTGTCGGCGGCCTCGTCCAGATACCTTGCATCGAGCGAAACGCAGTCGGCGCCGTGAAGGCCGTCAATGCCGCGCGCCTCGCGCTACACGCAACGGGTCCGGGAAAGGTCAGCCTCGACACCGTCATCGAGACGATGAGGCAGACCGGCCTCGACATGTCTTCCAAGTACAAGGAGACGAGCCAGGGCGGCCTCGCGGTGAATGTCGTCGAGTGCTGAGCGACGACTTGCACGACCAGCCGGGCTCTGCGACCAATGTTCCGGGTGGAGCGACGGAAGCCGAACATGCCTGACTTTCCTGCTGACATTTTTACCGAGCCAGCAGAGGTCGATCCCGACACGCTTTCCAATCTCGGGCCGCTTCGCCGGTTGGCCGGCGTATGGGAAGGACGCAAGGGCGTCGACCTCAATCCCAAGGCCGACGGGCCCCAGCGCCGCGACTATCTCGAGCGCATCGAGATGCAACCGATCGACCCGCAGGCTAACGGGCCGCAGCTCCTCTATGGCCTGCGCTATCATGTGCACATCATCGCCAGCGACGAGGAGGTGACGTTCCACGACCAGACCGGATACTGGCTGTGGGAGCCGGCGACGGGCCTGGTGATGCAGACACTCGCCATACCCCGCGCCCAGGTCGCGCTCGCAAGCGGCCGCGCCGCTCCCGGCGATGATCGCCTGGTCGTGCGCGCGGAGCGCGGCAGCCCAGGATACGGCATCTGCTCGACCGACTTTCTGGAATGGGCCTTCCGGACCGACTCCTACACCCTCGAGGTCGCCTTCAATCCTGATGGAAGCTGGAGCTATGTCTCCGACACCCTCCTGCAGGTTCGCGGCCAGAGCGACCCCTTCCGCCACACTGATCGAAACCGGCTGTCGAAGGTCGCCGAACCGGTTCCGAACCCGTCACAGAAAATCCGCCTGGGCCAGGCCACCCGCCTCGCAGCACATGGGTTTCGGGACGGTTGACCCGAAGACGCCGGGAGACCGGCGTCCGCGCGCTTCAGGTCCTCAGGGTCTTTCGAAGTCTGATAAGCGCCACGTTCCGACAGACGCGTTGGCGGTAGCCCTACAATACCACACCGTACAGGTCAGATGCTTCCTATCCCTGGAGCAATGCGAGTTCTGTTCGGTCGTGCGAACAGAAGATGCGAACGTTGTGCCGATTACTGCCCCGCAGCTGGCGCAGACGCTGCTGGTTCAGGCGTCGCGCCGGCCGATCGGCGTCCATGATGTGCTGGTAGATGCCAAGACCGGGCGGAATGCGCGGGTCGGCATCCATCTGGGCGTGATGCAGGTAGGCGTCGCCCGCGTGCAACAGCCATCCCGCCCCTGTCCTTATCGCGACGCCCGCATGCCCTTCGGTGTGACCTCGCAAGGGAACAAGCAAAATCTCTGGAGGAAGTCCGTCCAGTTGGCGAACGGCGTCGAACCCGAACCATGGCTCGCCCTGGGCGGCATAGACGCGCCAGTCTTTGACCCCGTCCCACATTGCCGGACGATAGCGCTGACCCGAGACAAACCCCTCGTGCCTTTCGGCCACCCGGCGCTCCCCAGCGAGCAGATGCACACGCGCCTCGGGAAAATCTTCGACGCCGCCGGCATGATCGAAATCGAGATGCGTCAGAACGATATGTCGGACGTCATTTGCCCGGTAGCCCAGCGCCTCGATCTGGCGGAGCGCCGTCCGGGATTCCCTGAGCCGGACGTTCAGAATGGCCGGCCATAGCCACGGCAGGCGCGCGTGTGGCCGACGGACATCCTGAAGCCCATAGCCGGTATCGACGAGCACGAGGCCGACGTCCGTTTCGATCAGCAGGCAATGCGTGGGAATGTCCGCGAGAAGGCCACGGCTTGCGCCGTCGAAGAGCGCGCCGCCGAGCGGACAGTGCGTGCCGCAATTGAGATGATGCACACGCATCGCCCGCCCCGCCTGGCGCGATCAGGTCGCGCCCGCGACAGGCTTGCCCTGAACGAAATTGTAGAGGTCGGCGTTCAGCTCGTCGGCGTTGGTCGCGGCGAAGCCGTGGCAGCCGCCCTTGTAGACCTTGAGCGTCGACTTCTCGACGATCTTCGCGGTCATCAGCGCCGAAGCTCCGATAGGTACGATCTGGTCGTCATCGCCGTGGGCGACGAGAACCGGGACGTCGATCTTCCTGAGGTCGTTGGTGTAGTCGACCTCCGAGAATTCCTTGATGCAATCAAGCTGACCCTTGAGGCCGCCCAGCATGCCCTGCAACCAGAACGACCGGCGCACGCCTTCGGAAATCTTCGCGCCTGGGCGGTTGTAGCCGTAGAACGGAATGGTGAGGTCGAAGTAGAATTGCGAGCGATCCTCGCGCGTCCCCTTGCGGATGCCGTCGAACACCTCGATCGGAAGCCCGCCTGGATTGGCCGGCGTTTTCAGCATCAGTGGGGGAACCGCGCCGAGCAGCACAGCCTTCGCCACGCGCCCCGTGCCATGCCGACCAAGATAGTGGGCAACCTCTCCGCCACCCGTGGAGTGGCCGATCATGGTGAGGCCTTTGAGATCGAGCTTTTCGATCAGTTCGGCGACGTCATCGGCGTACTGGTCCATGTGGTTGCCCTCCCAGGTCTGGGTCGAGCGGCCATGGCTGCGCCGATCATGCGCGATCACGCGATAGCCGCGCTCAGCGAGGAACAGCATCTGCCGCTCCCAATCGTCGCCGGTCAGCGGCCAGCCGTGATGAAAAAGCACCGGCTGACCCTTGCCGAGATCGTTGTAGAAGATCTGCGTTCCGTCTTTTGTCGTGATGAACGGCATGGCGAGTTTCCTGTCTGTGGGGGTTGCGTATGTATGATCAGGCCGCAGCCGCTTTGAGCGGTTGAACATTCGAGCCGTTCGGGCGCGCGTTTTTCACGGCCCAGTCGAGCGCGAAATCCGCCACCTCCTCCCAGCCCGGCTCGACACAGGTCCAATGCGACCGCGCCGGATAGAGCTTGAACTCGGTCACCGATTTTGCGCGCTTCTGACTGTTGAAGATCGCCCTCGTCATTCCGGCTTCGGCGATCTTGTCGATACCGCCCGCGACAAGCAAAAGCGGCGCGCGGATCTTGCTGTTCCAGGTGATCGCACCGGCGCCGCCTGACAGCACGCCATCCCAGTAGACCTTGCCCGCTGTGGGGACGATGTAGCGGTTGTAGTGATCGTCCACCATGTTGCGCGGCAGGCCGTTGGCGAAACGATTGGCGAAGAATTTCTTCGACATCTGCTTGACCTTGCCGCCGCTGAAGGGGTCGCCGAGAACCGGCAAGGCCGAGATCGCCGTGTCGAGGCCGAGGCCAACGCCCGGCGTCGGCGCCGGATCAATCGAGACGCCAGCAACACCGAGACCGCGATCGAGCAGGTGCTGCACCCACACAGCGCCGGCGGAGTGGCCCATGAGGATCGGCATTTCCGGTAGCTTGCGGATCTCGCGTTCGTAGTGCGCAACGATTTCCTTCGGCCCGATCTTCGTCAGTTCCTTACGCGGGTGGGCGCGAAGCTCAGCCGGATCGGCGTCGTCGAACGGCCAGTCCGGCGTCACAACGGTGAAGCCCTTCGCTTCGAAACGCACCTTCCAGTTCTCCCAGCTCTTCGAATTCAGCCAGGCGCCGTGGATAAGCATGATCGTCTTGGTCATTGGGGATCTCCTTGTTTGGCGTTCAGCGCTTGGTAAGCGCCGAGATCAGGTTGACGGTCGTGGTGATGACGTGCGCGAATGCGGGCCCGTTCACATCGTGAGCGGCATGCATCGCGTCCATGTTGAATGCGGCCGTGGAGTCGCGCACCAGCGTGACGTGATAGCCAAGCTCGACGGCGAAGCGCGCCGTGCCCTCGACGCAGGTATTGGCGATCAGGCCAACTAGAATGACGTTCCTGATCCCCTTCTGCTTCAGAAGCATATCAAGATCGGTGTTGGCGAAACCGCTGGCGGCCCAATGTTCCTTGACCACCGTATCGCCGGGCTGTGGGGCGAAATCCGGATGCCACGCGCCGCCCCAGCCGCCTTTAGCGAAGGCCTGCGCCTTCGAGGTCTGCTGCTGGTAGGGCGTCGCGTGAGACCAGCCGTCGAGGTCGCCGGGCTCGGCGCGATGATGCGGCACGATGAAGATCGCGACACCGGCGCTGCGGGCGGCAACCACGACAGCCCGCAGGTTGTCGTGGAGCCGGACGCTGGCGGCGACGTCTGACACGAGCGGCCAGAGCTTGCCGCCTTCGGAGAGGAAATCGTTGTACGGATCGACGAAGAGAAGCGCGGTCTCGCTCGCATCGTAGTCGAATGTGGATGCGACTTTCGCGTTCATGGCCCTCTCCGTCGCCTCCGAAGGTCCTTGCCTCCAGAGTGCGACAGGACGATGCGCGACTGCGTGGCGCAGGCCAATTCTACAGAAGGTTGGGCGCCTCATACTCTCGTATGAGCGGAAAGGTCAGCGCGCCTGCTGAACAGGCAGCGTGAAGCTGAAACGGGCGCCGCCGGCGCGGTTTTCGGCGCCGATGCGCCCGCCATGGGCCTCGGCGATGGACTTGCAGATCGGAAGGCCGATCCCCATCCCCGCTTCCTTCGTCGTGAAGAAGCTCTCGAACAGCCGGTCGAGATGCTCAGTGGAGATGCCGGGCCCGGTGTCATCGACCGTAACCACGACTTCGTTGCCTTGCCGCGCGGCCCCGATCGTTATCCGCCGCTTGTCGGCCGGGCTCTGCGACATCGCCTGCGCCGCGTTCATCGCGAGGTTCACGATAACCTGCTGGAGCTGCGTACGATCGCCCAGAAGCATCGGCAAATCAGAAGCAAGCGAAAGCTGTAGTGCAATCTGCTGAGCCTGCAGATCGTGGCGCAGGAACGAGGCGGCCTCTTCGATCACCGTGCGCACCGACAAGGGAGCGCTTTCTGCCGCCCTCCGCGTGGCCATGCCGCGAATGCGGGTGATGATGTCGCCTGCCCGTTTCGCATCGCTGACGATCCGCGTCGCGAGCGCCCGCACTTCCGCGACATTGGGGTCGGGCCGATCGAGCCAGCGCAGCCCTGCCGAGGCATTGGTGGCGATGGCGGCCAGCGGCTGGTTGACTTCGTGCGCGATGGACGCGGCCAACTCTCCTAGCGTGGAAAGCCTTGCCGCATGGGCGAACTCGGCTTGCACGGCACGCAGCTTCTCCTGAGCCGCGACGCGTTCCGAAATATCGATGACGCCGATGAGCAGTTTGGCGTTCGCAACGCCCTCGGTGGGGAAGCTCGCGGTGAAATGAGCCGGAAACTCCGTTCCGTCGATCTTGCACATGCGCGTTTCGGCGGAGAAACCGGGCTTGCCCGCGATCGCCGCGATCACGCTGGCCGCATAGACCGGCGTCGACCCCTCCGGCCAGAACGGCTCGACGCTTCCGAGCATTTCCCTTTTGTCGCCGCGGCCCTGAAGCATCACGGCATAATCGTTCACGTCCACCACGCGCGTTGCGCGCATCATCTCGCGGACATATTCCGGATGTTCGGAGAAATAACCCGAAAAGTCCTGGACACCGGACTTGCGCAGCTGGCGCAGCATTGCCCCGACGCCGCTGAAATCCAGCTCCCAGAACGAGACCGCCATCGCGCGGAAGATGTTGCGATACCGGAACTCGCTGGCTCGCAGAGCCTCTTCATTGGCCCGGCGATCGGTGATGTCGATCAGCGCGCCGACGAATTGTTCGGGCTGCTCCGGCAGGAAATGCCCGACCATATGCAAGGTGCGTGTCTCACCCCCGTCGCGCGTGAAGCGCAACTCGTGATCGAACCTGCCACGCGTCTTGATGGCCGCCTGCACCGCTTCGCGAAAGGTCGTTGCATCATCTGCATGGACGCGCTGGTTGATGAGATCGATCGAGAGAGGCGTTTCCGGCGCGATACCACAGATTCGATAGGTCTCGTCGGACCATTGCAGCGCGCCGGTCACGATGTTCCAGCCGAAGCTGCCGGTCTGGCTGAGGCGCTGGGCCTCGGCGAGATAGGCGGCCTTGGAACGCTCGAGAATGTCGTCGGCGTTGTTGCGTCCGGTCATGAAGCTCACCCGCCCTGAACTGCCGCCGATATGACCATCAGGCGGCGCGCCAAGGCAAGAAGCCGGTTCACGGCGTTCTGCCGAGCGCGGCCTCGATGCACATCACGAGTTCGGATGTCTCGAAAGGCTTCTTCAGGAAGCACGAGGCGCCGCTAGCGCGGGCGCGCTGTTCCAGGCCGGCATCTCCCCGCGCCGTGATCATGATCACAGGCGTCGCATGACCCTTACGGACCAGCTCGTTCTTCAGGTCGATGCCGCTGAGCCCCGGCATCTGTATGTCCGTGACGATACAGTCGCTCACCGGCAAAGCGGCGAGGAACTCTTCCGCCGATGCAAACCCGCTGGCATTGTATCCGAGCGAACGCACCAGCCCGACGAGCGCTGCGCGAAGCGAGTCATCGTCATCGATGATGGTTATCGAGGGTTCGGACACTGCACCTGCCGCCTTGAGGGTCGTCTACGCCCTTCGGCGCCACGTTCACAGACCGGTCAATGCCACGAGCACTGGTTCGAGCGGAATCATACCGATGGTGTTAGAAGCCCGCGTCATTCTGCGCGAAGGCCAAGTACTTCCGCCATCCGCACCAGGTCTGCCAGCGATTTGGCCCCCATCTTCCGCATCGCTGCGCCCCGATGGATCTTGACCGTGATCTCGCTGAGTTCGAGATCCCCCGCGACCTGCTTGTTGAGCTTGCCCGCAGCTACAAGCGTCATGACCTGCTGCTCACGCGGGGACAGCGTCGCAAAGCGCGTGCGGATATCGTCGGATTTCGAAAGATCCGCCTGTCTCTTGCGATCCCGCTCCAGCGCACTTGTCACGGCATCGAGCATATCCTGATCCCGGAACGGCTTGGCAAGAAAGTCGACCGCTCCAGCCTTCATCGCCCTGACTGACATGGGCACATCCGCATGACCCGTCATGAAGACAATAGGGATGGGCACTCCCATCTCAATCAGCTGGTCCTGGAAATCGAGGCCATTGGCGCCCGGCAGCCTCACATCGAGCACCAGACAGGCGGGACCTTGAGGATGCGGCTCGCCAAGAAACTCGGCCGCCGACGAGAACTGCCGCGTCTCGATACCCACCGACCTGAAAAGGCTATCGAGGGCCGCCCGCAGACTCTCGTCGTCGTCCACAATGAAAGCAATGCCTGCCGGCGCCATCCAAATCCCCTGCATCTCTTGGATAGCAGATCATGCAATCGCAAGTCGATATGCAGCTGGAGAATGAGGCCCGGCCCGGCGCTTCACAAACTCCATGCATTGGAGGAACATCAACGCCGATGCGGGGATGAACGCACGACAGGGAACAAGACCAAATGGACGAATACGCGAGCCATGATGGCGTGAGCCTGGCCCAGCTTGTCCGGAAGGGCGAAGTCACTCCCGCCGAGTTGACGGAAGCCGCAATCACACGGATCGAGCGGCACAATCCAAAGCTCAACGCTGTTGTCTACCGGGCTTACGACGATGCCCGAGAACAAGCGGCAGGCAAACTTCCCGATGGCCCGTTCAAGGGCGTGCCGTTCCTGATCAAGGATCTCGCCATGCCGGTCGCGGGCTGGCCGCGGACCTCCGGCAGCAAGTACACGCGCGACTTCACCGATACACGGGATGGCGGCCTGACTGCACGCTATCGTGCATCTGGAGTCGTGCTCCTCGGCAAGACGAACACGCCTGAATACGGCATCACCGGCACGACCGAGAGCGCAGCGCTGGGCCCTTGCCGCAATCCATGGAACCCGAACCACATCTCCGGCGGTTCATCAGGAGGCGCTGCTTCCGCGGTGGCGGCGGGCATCGTGCCGCTGGCCCATGCTTCGGATGGGTTGGGCTCGATCCGCATTCCGGCGGCGTGCTGTGGGCTTGTCGGTCTCAAAGTTACGCGCGACCGCAATCCCAACCTGCCGGACGGCTATGACTATGCCTTCGGCAACGTCGTCGATCATGTGGTCAGCCGCACGGTTCGTGACAGCGCCGCCATGCTGGACGCAACAGGATATGCGGAGCCCAACGCGCCCTATCCTGCGCCGCCGAAGGATCGGCCCTACGTCGAGGAAATCCAGCGCAGTCCGGGCAAGCTCAGGATTGCCGTCTCATCGGAAACGCCGAATGGCCGGCCGATCGATCCCGAGATCCAGTCGGCGCTCGAGCGAACGGCTGCGCTGCTGAAGGGTCTTGGCCACGAGGTGATCGAGCGCGGGCTGGGCATCGACTATCGCGCCCTCTACGCATCCAGGCGCTCCGCCTCCGCCGCCAATTTCGCCGCCGGCATGGCCCGCCTCGCCGACGAACTCGGGCGCGAACCCGAACAGGATGAGCTGGAGCCGCTGACATGGGCCATCCTCAAGGCCGGCAAACGCGAAACCGGGTTCGACGCCCTGCGGTCCCTGCAGGAGACGCGCATGCTCAACTACAAGACGCTCGCCGCCTTCGCTGACATCGACGTCTTCCTTTGCCCCGTCATGGGCATGCCCGTGCCGGAGATCGGCTTCATCGACCCGGTAAGGGTCGAGCCGCGCGAACTCAACAAGCGGCAGGGCCGTCTCTATCCCTTCACCCCGCCCTTCAACTTCTCCGGCCAGCCCTCGATGAGCCTTCCGCTGGCAGTGGATTCGCGCGGGCTGCCGATCGGCATGATGTTCACGGCAAAGTACGCCGATGAAGCAACCCTCTTCCGCCTTGCCGGCCAGCTGGAAAAGGAAGCGCCCTGGAGCGGGCGGCGCCCGCAGGTCTGGGGCTGATCAGACGCCACAGACCGACGTGCGCGTCAGGATTGACGATTGAACACATGTGTTCAATATTGGACGTCTATGAGCAATACCTCAACTCCCGGTTCAACGACAACGAGTGCTCGCGGGCGCATATTTGGCGCAGCGATGCGCCTCTTCGCCGAGCGCGGTGGGGATGCGCTAACGGTCAGCGAGCTGGCGGAAGCAGCCGGCATCGCGCGCGGCACGATCTACAACAACATCCGCAAGCCAGAGAACCTGTTCGGCGAAGTGGCCAACGCGCTGGCGTCAGAAATGATCCAGCGCACGGAAGCGGCGATGGAAGACCTGCAGGATCCCGCCGCGCGGATCGCGACGGGCCTCCGCCTGTTCGTGCGCCGCGCGCATGAAGAGATGGACTGGGGGCGCTTTCTTGTGCGTTTCGGATTGGCGCATTCGGCCTTGCAGAACCTGATGGCGGGCCCTCCCGCGCGCGACATCGCCAACGCCATCAAGCTGAGTCGTTTCAAAGCGGACGCCGCAAGTGTTCCGGCCATGGTGACGTTGCTGAACGGCGCGACGATGGCGTCGATGCATGCCGTGATCGAAGGCGAGCAGACCTGGCGCGAAGCCGGTAGCGTTACAGCAGAGCTGTTTCTCTGCGCCGGCGGCATGGCCCGCCGCGAGGCTAGATCGCTGTCGAGGTCCGAACTCCCCACGCTTCCGGAAGCGCCGCAGAAGAAACCGACACGATCGACCGCAGGGAGGCCCAGCCGTGAGCGTCATTAAGGTCGAGGACATCGCACACGTTCGTTTCGGAGCGCCGGACATCGACGCGATGAAGGCCTTCCTGCTGGATTTCGGCCTGTCGCCGATCGAGGGCGCCGGCGAAACACTCTATGCAAGAGGCGCAGGCCAATCGCCCTTCCTTCATGCAACCTCCACGGGCGAGCCAGGGTTTCGCGCGCTGGGCCTGCGCGCCAGCAGCCTCGCGGATCTCGAGAAGTTGGCGGCGAGCGAAGGCGCGGAGGTCCGGGCGTCCGATGCGCCGGGCGGCGGATATGTGGTCGCCCTGCACGATCCTGACGGCTTCCGCGTTGAAGTCGTCGCCGGACAAGCAGCGGCCATGCCGCTTGGCCTGCCGGCGAACCCTCCGCACAACGATATCTACGCACAATCGCGCATTCGCGAGCCGCTGCGCCTTGCCACTGGCGCCTCGACCGTCGTGCGCCTCGGTCATGCAGTGCTTGAAGTGCGGGACTTCCGCGCATCCGAAGCCTGGTACAAGTCACGCTTCGGTTTCATCACGTCGGACGAGATCGAGGCCGAGCCGGGCTTCGCCATCGGCGCCTTCATGCGTTGCGACCGGGGCGACAGCCCGACCGATCACCACACATTGTTCCTGCTTCAGGCGCCGACGGCTCCGCGGTTCAATCACGCGGCCTTCGAAGTCGCCAGCTTCGACGACCTGATGTGCGGCCATGATCATCTCGAGAAGGCTGGCCGCAAGGCTGCCTGGGGCGTCGGCCGCCATGTGCTGGGCAGCCAGATCTTCGACTACTGGAAAGATCCGTGGGGTCATGAGCTCGAGCATTGGACTGATGGCGACCGGTTTGCCGTTGCCGACGGTTCGCGCAAGGCCACGCTACATGACCTGTTGAACGTGCAGTGGGGACCGCTCCATCCGATGGCGCGGGCGCGACAGTCATGAAGATCGCGCGTTTCAACGATGGCGCGGACGATCGCATCGGCATCGTCATGGGCAAGGAGATCGCGCCAGTGACTTTTGCCGGAACGATGATCGACCTGATCGCGAATTGGGGCGCGTTGCGTTCGACAATCGATGCTGAAACCCTGTCGGCGAAGCGCCTGCCGCTGTCGTCGGTGCGCCTGCTCGCGCCCGTGCAACGTCCTGGCAAGATCTTCGCGATCGGCCTCAACTACGCCGACCATATCGCCGAGAGCAAAATGGAGACGCCGAAGAACCAGGTGTGGTTCACCAAGGCCGTCACCTCCATCAACGGTCCCTTCGATGCGATCCTGATCGGCAAGACCGGCCAGTTCGTCGACTACGAAGTCGAGCTTGTCGCCGTGATCGGCAAGGGCGGCCGCCATATATCGAAGGCGGACGCGCCAAAGCATGTCTTCGGTTACTGCGTCGGCAATGACGTCACTGAGCGCTTCTGGCAGCACCGCACGCCACAATGGAGTCTCGGCAAGTCCTTCGACACGCACGGCCCCATCGGCCCGTGGATAACGACGTCTGACGAAGCAGGAGATCCACACGCGCTCGGCCTGCGATGCATCGTGAATGGCGAAACGCGCCAGAATTCGAACACACGGCATCTCGTCTTCAATATCTGGGAGCAGATCGAACATCTGTCGCAGGCAATGACGCTGGAACCCGGCGACCTGATCTTCACGGGGACGCCCGGCGGCGTCGGTGCAGCGATGGACCCGCGCCAGTTCCTCACCGCCGGCGATGTGGTGCGCTGTGAGGTGGATGGCCTTGGCGCTATCGAGGCAAAGCTCGCGGCCGAGGTCTGATCCATGGCGCCGGTCGAAGATGCCGATGTTCTGATCGTGGGCGCCGGCCCGGTCGGCGTGACGCTGGGCGCGCTTCTGGCGCAATCGGGCGTGCGCGTTCTGGCGGTCGACAAGGAGGCGGATATCTATCCGCTGCCGCGGGCGGCCCATGTCGACCACGAAGTCATCCGGATTTTCCAGCAGCTCGGCATTGCCGAAGACGTCATGGCGGCCACGCGCGCAACAAGCCGCTATGATTTCCTGACGGCAGGCGGCGAAGTGTTGCTGCGGTTCGAAGGGGCGGACAGGATTGCAGCGGGCGGCTGGCCCGGCGGCAACATGATCCACCAGCCGTCGATCGAGGCCTCGCTGCGCGGCGCCGCGCTTGCCCTGCCCAGGTTCACGCTCAAGGCTTCGACGGCTTGGCTCGCCTCGCAGGAGGATGGCGATGGCGTTGTCAGCACAATCCGGACGCCTGATGGCGACCGGCAGGTTCACTCCCGCTTCATCGTCGGATGCGATGGCGCCCGCAGCCCGGTCCGGGCGGCGGCAGGCATTGATGTTGATGATCTGCTGTTCGACGAGCAATGGCTGGTGATCGACACGCTGGTTCACGACGCGGAGCGTCTGCCGAAGATCAACCTGCAGATCTGCGACCCGGCCCGGCCGACCACTTGCGTGCTGATGGGATCAGGCCGGCATCGCTGGGAGTTCATGCTGAAGCCCGGCGAAACGCCGGAGGCCATGCTCGACGACGCCATGATCGCCAGCCTGCTTGAGCCATGGAAGGTCGATGGCGCGATAAGCCTTGAGCGCAAAGTCGTCTATCGCTTCAATGCGCGCATCGCGCGGCAATGGCGGAAGGGACGCACGCTGCTCGCTGGCGACGCCGCTCACCTGATGCCACCCTTCGCGGGACAGGGCCTGTGCTCGGGCCTGCGAGATGCAGCCAATCTCGCATGGAAGCTCGCAGCCATCCTGCGCGGCGCCAACGACAGCCTGCTCGATACGTACCAGCCCGAGCGTGAGCCTAATGTACGCGCGATCATCGGCATGGCGATCATGATGGGCCGGACGGTCTGCATCACGGACACCGCGGCAGCGCAAGCGCGCGACCAGCAGATGCTGGCGGCTCGCGCCGCCGGTGGAGGCCCGCCTCCTGCGCCCAACTATCCGCCGATCATGGCAGGGTGCATTCATGGCAGCGCGCCGGCCGGATATTACTTCCCGCAATCCGTTACGAGGACCTCGCCGACCCAGCGTCTGGACGAAACGCTCGGGCCAGGCGCCTGGCTCATCGGCCGCGGCGCGTCAACGATTGATGCCCGCGTCACGACGATAGCGCTGAGTGATTCGCGGCTCGCTCCCTTCCGCGAACAGCTCGAAGGCTGGTTCGCACGGAACGGCGTCGACGCCGTACTCGTCAGACCGGACAGATATGTGTTCGGTGCAGGCGATCCGGACGAGCTGTTGTCCGCCTGGTCCAGATGTCATTCGACCGGCGGTCAGCTGCAATCGGCCGTTGTCGTGACGAAAGAGACGAACACCCGCGCCGCAGGATAGCCGCAAGAGCTGTCCGGGTGCGCACCGAGGGAGGAAGGCCGTGCTTGTCGAACCTGAAGGCAATATCCGCCGCCGCGCCGTCCTGAAGGCCATGATGGGCGCGCCCCTCGGCGCATCCCTCGCCCCCTGCGTCGCCACTGGCGCCATTCCGCAACTGCCCGGCGGCGTAGCCGACGAGAGCAAGGACGAGACCGTGCAGGACTCACCCGTCTGCGCATGCGGGCGCATCGATGTCCACGCGCACTTCCTGCCGGAAGTCTACACGGACGCATTGGCAAGGCATGGCCTCACGCGTCTCGACGGCGGCATGCCGATACCCACATGGAACACGGCGCTCGCGCTCACCACCATGGACAAGATGGAAATCGAAACGGCGATCGTCTCGGTGTCGTCTCCCTCCACCCACTTCCTGCCTGTGCAGGAAAAGCCGGATTTGTGCCGTCAGATAAACCTTGCCGGCCGCGCGCTGACGACTGCCCATCCCGATCGCTTCGGTTTCTTCGCCAGCCTTCCCCTGCCTGACGTGGACGCAGCACTGCGGGAAATCGCGCATGCGTTCGACGCGCTCGAGGTCGACGGCGTGATCCTCGAAACCAACATCAACGGCGAATATCTCGGCTCGCCCCGGTTCGCGCCCATCTTCAGCGAGCTCAACCGCCGCAAGGCCGTCGTGTTTCTGCACCCGACCAGCCCAGCCTGCCTCGATGTCCTGTCGCCGCAGCGCCCCGCGCCGCTGCTCGAATTTCCGCTCGATACGACCCGCACGATTGTGGACATGCTCTACAATCGCACCATCCAGTCCAATCCGGATATCGACTTCATCATCCCGCATGGCGGCGCGGCGTTGCCAGTGCTTGTCTCGCGCATCGCGGCGTTCGCGGCCCTGCCCTTCATCCAGAACCGGCCGGCATCCGAACAGGAAGTGTTCGAGACCCTCGCGCGCCTTCACTACGATCTTGCACTCTCAACGCACCCGACGGCCCTTGCCGCGCTCCGCAACCTCGCCCCGATGACGCAGATCCTGTTCGGCAGCGACTGGCCGTTCACGCCCGAGCCGAGCGTCGCACGGAACCTCAAGCAGCTGACAACGCAGAACGGCCTCTCGGAAGCCGACATCCAGACGCTCACACGCGGCAATGCCGAACGCCTGTTCCCGAAATTCAGACGGAACTGATCCGCCCCTGTTCAAGCCTTCAACGCTGACGGGCTTCAGCGGGCGGCACGAGACAACGACAAGCCCTGGAGGACGCCATGTTCAAGGCCACGAACGACGCCAGCCTTCCCCGACGCAGGTCTGTGCTGAAGGCGATTACCGCAACGCCGCTACTTGCCGCGATGGCCGAGACCGCCATCGCCGATGAACCCGCTCCACCGCCGGAACTGACTTTCGCAAAACGAAGCTTCGACGAGCATCAGGTCGATCTCGGCGAAGTCGTTATGAACTACGCAACCGCCGGATCGCCGAGCAAACCCGCCCTGCTGCTCATCCCAGGGCAGACCGAATCCTGGTGGGGTTTCGAAGCCGCAATGAAACTGCTTGCAGACGACTTCCAGATCTTTGCAGTTGACCTGCGTGGGCAGGGACGAACCACCCGCACGCCCGGCCGCTACACGCTCGACAACCTGGGCAACGATCTCGTCCGCTTCATCAACCTGGTTATCAAAAGGCCCGTCATCACCAGCGGCTGCTCCTCCGGCGGCGTGCTGTCTGCGTGGCTTTCCGCTTATGCTCCGCCCGGCATGATCCGCGGTGCGCATTACGAGGACCCGCCACTTTTCGCCTCGGAGCTCACCCCAGCCTATGGTCACAGCGTCCGTCAAACGATCGTCGGCCCACGCTTTGCTCTCATGGCGAAGTATCTCGGCGACCAGTGGAGCGTGGGCGACTGGAAAGGCTTCCGGGATGCGTCGGCGGCGCTTGGCGGTCCCTCGCCCTCCGTCGCCAACGCGGCCGGCGGAGAGCCGCCCCAGAATCTCAAGGAGTACGACCCGGAATGGGGCCGCGCCTTCTATGAAGGAACCGTCGCACAGAGCTGCGATCACGAGCGGATGCTCAAGAAGGTGAAAGCGCCGGTGCTCTTCACCCACCACACGCGCATCATCGCTCCGGGCACGGGCATGCTGATCGGCGCCCTGTCCGACCTGCAGGCCCAGATGGTCAAGACGCTGATCGAAGGCGCAGGACAGACATTCGACTACGTCTCTCTGCCCGGCGCCGCCCACGCCTTGCACCAGGCCGATCCCGACCGATTCGTCGGCGTCCTGAAACCATGGGCGCTGAAACTTCCGAAGTGATCCGCCGCCCTTTCCCGCGCGGAACTCGATGTTTTGCAGGCTGGCGCGGAGCGCAGCCACCTTCTGTGGGCCGTTTGGCTCGGAAAATGAACGATCTTCATGGCGCCTTAATGTAGCTGGGCGGGCTGCCTGCTCGCTCCTTAATGCCGGTTTCGGCACATCTACCTCCACGCAATGGAGGCGCGCATGGCTGAGTTCACGGCGGCAGCATTTCTACTCTTGGCCTTCGCGGCCCTTGGCTGCGTGATCAAAGCTCTCTCAAGCCATTAGGAGCCACGCGATGTCTTTCGACCTTTCGCTGGGCGGCGCGCTTGCCGTGGCGCTGTTCGTCTTCTTCCTGATCGCGCTCATGCGCCCTGAAAAATTCTGAGAACCTCGCCATGACCTTCGAAGGATGGGCGCTGATTGTCGCCTTCATCGCCCTGGTCGCGCTGATTGCGCGGCCGATGGGCCTCTACCTCACTGCCGTGTTCGAAGGACGCAGTACCTGGCTGTCGCCGGCGCTGACGCCCGTTGAGCGTGGCTTCTACCGCATCGCCGGCGTGAAGATGGATGGCGAGCAGGACTGGCGCGGCTATGCCGCTGCGCTGCTGATGTTCAGCCTGGTTTCGGCGCTCGTCCTGTATGGGCTGATGCTGGTGCAGCATCTTCTGCCGTTGAATCCACAGGGCTTCGGGCCCGTGCCAGCGAACGTCGCCATGAACACGGCCGTGAGTTTCGTCACCAACACAAACTGGCAGGCCTATGGCGGCGAGACGACCATGAGCCATTTCACGCAGATGGCCGGTCTCACCGTGCAGAACTTCCTGTCGGCCGCGGCGGGGATCGCCATCGCGGTTGCTTTTGCGCGCGGGTTCGCCCGCAAGGGGACAAGCCAGATCGGAAATTTCTGGGTCGATATGACCCGGGCGACGCTCTACGTGCTTCTGCCGATCTCCATTCTGTTTGCGCTCTATCTTCTTGCGGCGGGCGTGCCGCAAACGCTGGCGGGATCACTGCCCGCAACCACGCTCGAAGGCGCGCATCAGGATATCGCCGTCGGTCCCTTCGCCTCGCAGGAGGCGATCAAGATGCTGGGCACAAATGGCGGCGGGCCATTCAACGCCAACTCGGCCCATCCGTTCGAGAACCCGGACGCGTTCACGAACCTGGTCGAGATGCTTTCGATCTTCGCGATTGGCGCAGGCCTGGTGATCATGTTCGGACGCATGGTTCGCGATGAACGCCAGGGCTGGGCGATCCTCGCCGCCATGGGCGCGCTGTTCCTGATCGGAACGACCGTCGCCTACTGGTCCGAGACGCAGATGAGCCCGGCGCTGGCGGCGACTGGTCTCGATCCGTCAATGGGCAACATGGAGGGCAAGGAAATCCGCTTCGGCGTTCCAGCCTCTGCACTCTTTGCTGCGGTGACCACGTCGGCTTCGTGCGGGGCAGTCAATGCGATGCACGACAGCTTCACGGCGCTCGGCGGGATGGTCCCGCTGATCAACATTCTTGCTGGTGAAGTGGTCGTTGGCGGTGTTGGCGCGGGTTTCTACGGCATCATGCTGTTCGCGATCCTGACGATCTTCATCGCCGGCCTGATGGTTGGGCGTACGCCCGCCTATCTCGGCAAGAAAATCGAGGCGCGCGAGGTGAAGCTTGCGGTGCTGGCGATCCTCGCCTCCCCGCTGGCGATCCTTCTCGGCACGGCTATCGCTGCTGCGACCGAGGCGGGCCGAGCCGGCGTACTCAACCCGGGACCGCATGGATTTTCGGAGATCTTCTATTCCTTCGCCTCGACTGCCGGGAATAACGGCTCGGCCTTTGGCGGCCTGACGGCCAACACCGACTTCTACACCTACGCCCACGCCATCGCGATGCTGGCCGGCCGCTTCCTCGTCATCATCCCGGCACTGGCTATTGCGGGAAGCCTTGCTGCGAAGCCAACAACGCCGGCTTCAGCGGGTACGTTCCCGACGCATGGCCCGCTGTTCATCGCGCTGCTTGCCTTCGTCATCGTCGTGGTCGGCGCGTTGACCTTCCTCCCCGCCCTCGCTGTCGGCCCGGTCGCCGAAGCGACGGCCAATGCGCTCAACTGAGGCCGCATCATGAGCAACAAGCCTATCTCGCTTTTCGACAACGCCATTCTCCGCCAGGCGGCGCTGGCAGCGTTCGCCAAGATGAGCCCGCTGAAGCTGTGGCGAAATCCGGTGATGTTCGCGACCGAACTGGCTGCGATCTACGTGCTGATCCTGTTCGTCCGGGATGTTGCAGCCGGTGCTCCGGGCGCTACCTTCGCAGGGCAGATCGCGTTCTGGCTGGCGCTGACGGTGTGGTTCGCCACTTTCGCCGAGGGCGTTGCTGAAGGGCGTGGCAAGGCGCAGGCCGCCAGCCTTCGCCGCGCCCGGTCCGAGCTGACCGCACGGCGAATTGTCGAGGGCAAGGCACAGACGCCGGTAGCGGCGAGCGATCTCAAGCTCAACGACCTGGTCGAAGTCGCCGCTGGCGAGTTCATTCCGGGCGATGGCGAGGTGATCGAGGGCGTCGCCACGGTGGATGAAAGTGCGATCACCGGCGAAAGCGCACCCGTCATTCGCGAGGCCGGCGGCGACCGTTCCGCCGTGACCGCGGGCACTCGCGTTCTCTCCGACCGCATCCTTGTCAGGATCACGGCAACACAGGGCGACACCTTCCTCGACCGCATGATTGCACTGGTGGAAGGGGCCTCACGCCGCAAGACGCCGAACGAGATCGCGCTTAGCGTTCTGCTCGCGGGTCTATCGCTGATCTTCGTCCTGGCAGTCGCCACGATCCCGGCGTTCGCCGCCTATTCGGGTGGCATTGTCAGCACGGTTGCCCTGGCGTCGCTGTTTATCGCGCTGATCCCCACGACGATCGGCGGCCTTCTCTCGGCAATCGGCATTGCTGGAATGGACCGGCTCGTGCGTTTCAACGTGCTGGCGACATCGGGCCGTGCAGTCGAGGCGGCGGGCGATGTTGACGTCCTGCTGCTCGACAAGACCGGCACGATCACCCTGGGCGACAGGCAGGCGGTGGCCTTCATGCCGGCCCCCGGCATTGACGAGCGCGATCTTGCCGATGCGGCACAACTGGCCTCGCTGTCAGACGAGACGCCCGAGGGTCGCTCGATCGTCGTGCTCGCCAAGGATCGTTTCGGCATGCGTGGGCGGGACATGGCCAATGCTCGTTTCCTGCCATTCTCCGCCCAGACGCGCATGAGCGGCGTTGATGTGGACGGGGCTGTCATCCGCAAGGGCGCCGTAGATGCCGTCATCGCGCATGTTCGCTCACGCGCCGACGCTTCCAATGTGTCACCTGATGTCCGCAAGGCCGCAGATATGGTCGCGCGCGAAGGCGGAACACCACTCGCGGTCGCCCGCAACGGCCAGGTGCTCGGCATCGTGCATCTCAAGGATGTCGTCAAAGGCGGCGTGAAGGAGCGCTTCGCCGAGCTGCGCAGGATGGGCATCCGCACCGTCATGATCACCGGCGACAACCCGCTCACAGCCGCAGCCATCGCGGCCGAGGCCGGGGTCGATGACTTCCTCGCCGAGGCCAAACCCGAAGACAAGCTGGCCCTCATCCGCAAGGAACAGGCTGCCGGCCGCATGGTCGCGATGTGTGGCGATGGCACCAACGATGCGCCTGCCCTCGCCCAGGCCGATGTCGGCGTTGCGATGCAAACCGGCACGCCGGCGGCGCGCGAGGCCGGGAACATGGTGGATCTCGACAGCGATCCAACCAAACTCATCGAAGTGGTCTCCATCGGCAAGCAGCTGCTGATGACGCGCGGATCGCTGACGACATTCTCGGTTGCGAACGACGTTGCGAAATACTTCGCAATCATCCCCGCGATGTTCCTCGCGCTCTATCCGAGCCTGCAGACGCTCAACGTGATGCAGCTTGCCTCGCCCAACAGCGCGATCCTGTCCGCGATCATCTTCAACGCGCTCGTGATCCCGGCGCTCATCCCGCTGGCCCTCAAGGGCGTGAAATGGCGCGCAGCTCCCGCCGGAAAACTGCTCGCCCGCAACCTCGCCATCTACGGCATTGGAGGTCTGATCGCGCCGTTCATCGGCATCAAGCTTATCGATCTGGTCGTTTCCAGCGTCGGCCTCGCCTGAGGAAAATCCCATGCTCAAGCATCTTCGTCCTGCTCTCGTACTTCTTGCGCTCTTCACCTTGCTGACGGGCTTTGCCTATCCCCTCGCCATGATCGGCGCTGGTCAGGCCCTGTTCCCCAACCAGGCTGAAGGATCGCCCATCGTCCGGAACGGCGCGGTTGTCGGCTCCAGCCTGATAGGACAGCAATTCACACGCCCGGACTATTTCTGGGGCCGGCCGTCGGCTGCCGGAAAAGGCTATGACGGACGAACGTCTTCCGGCTCGAACCTTGGGCCGTCCTCGCAGGCGCTTGTCGACCGCGTCAAGGGGGATGCTGCGCGGTTTGGTCGCCCGCCGAGCGAGATTCCGACGGATCTTCTGACCGCTTCCGGATCAGGCCTTGATCCCCATATTTCACCGGCGGCCGCACGCTTCCAGGTCGCACGCATCGCCCAGGCGCGCAGGCTTCCTGAAGCGACGGTTGCAAAGCTGGTTGACGATCATGTACAGGCGCCGTCCCTTGGCTTCATTGGAGAGCCGCGCGTCAATGTGCTGGACCTCAATCTCGCGCTCGACGACCTCGCGAAGGTTTCGCCACAATGATCGATGACGAGCAGCGCCGGCCATCGCCCGACGCGCTGCTCGAACAGGCGAAGGCGGCGTCGCGCGGCAAGCTGAAAATCTATCTCGGCGCCGCGCCCGGCGTGGGCAAGACATACGAAATGCTCTCCGATGCGCGGAAGAAACGTGTGGAGAATAGCGACGTTATCGTCGGCGTGGTCGAGACGCACGGGCGGACGGAAACCGCAGCCCTGCTCGACGGTCTCGAAATTCTTCCGCGCAAAAGTGGCGAGATGGATCTCGATGCGATCCTGACGCGCCGCCCGGCCATCGTTCTGGTGGACGAGCTGGCGCACACGAATGCGAACGGCGCGCGACACCCCAAGCGGTGGAATGATGTCGAGGAAATCCTGGCAGCCGGGATCGACGTGTGGTCGACGCTCAACGTCCAGCATATCGAAAGCCTCAACGATGTCGTCGCCCGCATCACGCGTGTGCGTGTACGCGAGACGGTGCCTGATGCCGTTGTCGAGCGCGCCGACGAAATCCAGCTGATCGACCTGACCCCGGATGAGCTGATCGAGCGGCTACAGCAAGGCAAGGTCTACGCACCCGAACAGGCGCAACGCGCCCTAAGCAACTATTTCGTACCGGGCAATCTTTCCGCACTTCGCGAGCTGGCCATGCGGCGGGCTGCCGACACGATTGACGAGCAGGTGCGCGGCCATCGCAGGGCCCAGGGCGAACAGGCGCCATGGGCCGCCGGCGAGCGTATTCTCGTCTGTGTCGACGAACGCGAAGCATCCGCCGAGATCGTCCGGCACGCCAAGCGGCTGGCCGATCGCAGCAAGGCGCCCTGGCTGGCAGTGCATGTAGAGACAGCCCGCAGCGCGCGGCTCAGCGAGACTGAACGCACGCGACTGGCGGAGACGTTGCGACTGGCGGAGCGTCTTGGAGCCGAGACAGCAACACTGCCGGGCGACAATGTCGCCGAAACGCTGCTCGCCTACGCGCGCGACCAGAACGTCACGCAAATCATTCTCGGCAAGGCGCGGCGGTCGCCTGTGTTCGAGGCCGTCTTCGGGTCCGTCGTCCGGCGCCTCATCGATAGCTCCGGAAGCATCCCCATCGAGGTCGTGCCCGAACCCGTGAACGGCTCGCAGAAGGCATTCTTCCCGATCTCCCGCATCTGGCCTGCCCTGACCTATCGCGCGGTCGCCGAGGCGTTGGCGATGACAGCTGTTGCGACACTGGTCTGCTGGCCACTCGACGTCTGGCTGCAGGTCTCGAACCTGACGCTCGTCTATCTCGCCGTCGTTCTGGTAAGCGCTCTGACGCGAGGTCTGTGGGCGGGCCTGATAACGGGCCTAGCTTCCGCTATCGCCTTCAACTGGTTCTACACCCTGCCACGCTACACACTTACGGTTGCCGATCCCGACAATGTGCTGGCAATCCTGGCCTTCTCGGGCGCCGCGCTTATCGTGTCCCTGCTCGCTGCGCGGGCGCGCCAGCAGACGCTGGCTGCGCGCAACGAAGCCCGAACCTCGCGCGAACTGTTCGGCCTGTCCCGTCAACTGACGTCCGCAACGACGGAGGATGAAGCCGCGGACGCCATTGCGCGCTACGCCGCGCGCGCCTTCGACGCCGACTGCGTGGTGCTGGCCCGCGTCGGCCAGAACGATCTTCGTGTCGCGGGGGCTTCGCAGGACGTCTACGATCTGAGCGACGCAGACCTTGCTGCGGCGCGCTGGACCGCCGAGAAAGGCGAAGCCACGGGCCGCGGGGCCGACACCCTGCCCGGCGCGCGATGGCTATTCCTGCCGCTTCGAACATCGCGCCTGATCGCTGGCGTGGTTGGTATAGCCCGCACCGGCACGTTGACGCCTGCAGAACGCCGCCGCCTCGCCGCCATGGGCGATCAGGCAGCCACCGCCATGGAGCGGGCGCACGTAGCCATCGCTCTGGAACAGAGCCGCGTCGAAACGGAAGCCGAGCGCTTGCGCGGCACCATGCTGGCCTCACTCAGCCACGACCTTCGCACGCCTATCGCCGGCATTCTCGGCGCCGCCTCGAGCCTGCGCGCCTATGGCGATCGCCATGACGCGGGCACGCGCGACGAACTTCTCGAGTCCATCGAGACCGAGTCCGCCCGCATGCAGCGCTACATCGAGAAGCTTCTCGACATGACGCGGCTCGACGCTGGCAGCATTGAGGCGAAGCTGGAAATGCTCGATCCTGCCGATATTCTCTCTGCAGCGGCAAAACGCGCCGAGGGGTTGGGCGATGGGCGCACGCTGAAGCTGGACATCGAACCTCGCTTGCCCATGATCGAGGCAGACGCCGTGCTGGCCGATCAAGCCCTCTTCAATCTGATCGAAAACGCAATCACTCACGCAAGAAAGGGCGATATCACACTGATTGCCAGGCGGGTCAGCAAGGGCGTCGCCCTCGAAGTGCAGGACGAAGGATCGGGGATAGCGCCAGGCGAGGAAGCGCGCATATTCGACAGGTTCGCACGTGGTGGATCAACATCCGTGGCGGGCGTCGGACTTGGTCTTGCCATCGTGAAGGGTTTTGCGGGGCTCATGAACGCGCGTGTCTATGCACGAAACCGGCCCGATCGTTCGGGCGCCGTCTTCAGCATTGTGTTTGACGGAGACGCGGTTTGAACACGATGCCGGCCTCCCGTCGTCTTGTCGCGCTCGTCGTGGATGATGAAGCGGCGATCCGGCGCTTTCTTCGCTCCACGCTTGTCGCCGAGGACTTCGACATCGAGGAAGCCGAGGATATGTCCTCGGCGCGCCGTCTGATGGCGGCGCGGAAGTTTGATCTTGCCGTGCTCGATCTTGGCCTGCCTGACGGCAATGGCTCCGATCTGATCGCGCCGCTGCGCGAAGCCGGAGCTCCAGCTGTCATCGTCCTTTCCGCGCTCGATGATGAACCACGCAAGGTCGCCGCGCTCGATGGCGGGGCAGACGATTTCGTCTCCAAGCCATTTGGCGTCGCCGAATTCATGGCCCGCGTCCGTGCAGCACTTCGCCATCGCGTGCAGATGCAGGGCGCGCCGCCCATGTACGACGATGGCCGCCTGTCCGTCGACCTCGCGCGCCGCATCGTCCGTGTCGCCGGCGTCGACCCGAAACTGACCCCGCGCGAATACGCCCTGCTCCACGAACTCGCGCTGCATGCGGGCAAGGTCCTCACCCACCGCCACCTGCTCGCCAAGGCGTGGGACAGCGGCGAAGCCGACGTCCAGTCGCTGCGCGTCCATATCCGTCACTTGCGCCAGAAGATCGAGATTGACCCTGACCAGCCGGAACGCCTGCTCACTGAGCCCGGAGTTGGCTATCGGCTGGTCCCGGCTAGTGCGTAAGGGACGTTCTTGCTCACCGGCGCAAGCCGGAAGCCGAATGGCCGAAATACGCGAAGTCGATGTCCGATCTCGCCACGCTCGGCCGCTAAGGCGCCGATCTCGATGACGCCTGCGACACCTGCCACAAGGCCTTCCACAAGGAGTAACACCTCAGTTCTTCTTGTCGGCGCCTGGCTCCCGCCCCGGTACGGGATATCGCATATACGGCTCCCCGCGTTCATGCGCAGCCTGCTTGGCCTTGCTATCGGGCAGCACATCATCAAGCCGGTCCGGCCGGTTCGGCCCGACTTCCCAGTCTTTCGGATAGGGCGCCGCGCCCGTCCCGCCCTCACCCCGCCGCACGCTGCCGAGCGCCAGGCGCTGCGTGTACGGGATCACATGCCGCCCATTGCGATCCGCCAGCTGATCGAACAACGCCTTCCGCAGTTCGATCTTGGCATCGAGATAAGCCGGATCGTTGACGAGATTGCGCATCTCGTTCGGATCCTTCGCGAGATCGTAGAGCTCGTCGGTGTCGTAAATTCCATAGTACTGAATGTACTTCAGATCGCCGCGCTGGATCGCGAACGTGCCCGGCGTCATCGGGAACGACCATTCCCAATAGTACTCGTAGATGAAGTCCTGCGGCTTCCAGTCCGCGGGTTTGACCTGTCCGTTGATCAGCGGCCAGGCGCTCTGGCCTTCGAACTGTGGCGGGCGCTGGACGCCCGCGACATCGAGCATGGTGGGCGCAAGATCGAGATTGCGGATCCGGCCGGGGTTTGTCACGCCGGCGGGCACGACACCCGGCTCGTACATCACCATCGGCACGCGGACGGATGGATCATAGGCGGTGCGCTTGTCGATCAGGCCGTGGTCGCCGATCTGGAAACCGTTGTCGGATGTGAAGATCACAAGCGTGTTCTTCTCGAGATTGTTCTTCCTCAGATAGTCGAGCACGCGGCCGACGCTGTCGTCCACTGCGGAAAGTGTCGCGTAATAGGAGCGGAGATACTCCGTCATCGTCAGGTCCGAATTGTAGAAGAAATCGATGCCGTGCCAGGTGTTGCGCTGGTTGTAGACCCACATCGGCTTGCCGGCGTAGTTCTGCGGCGTGTTGGCGGCGCTTTCCGGAAGCCTGAAACTGGTCTTGTCATACTGGTGCGCGTAGCGCGGCGCGGGCAACGGGTCGGAATGGACTGCCTTGTGGCTGAGATAGAGGAAGAAGGGCTTCCTTGGATCGCGCTCCTTCGTCAGCCAGGTCATCGCATAGTCGGTCAGCTCGTCGGTGATGTAGCCCTTCTGCGGCGTTGCGCGGCCATCGACATTGAGCAAGGTCGTCTGGCTGGGTGCGGGAAAATAGACGCCCTGCCCCTTGAAGCTCACCCACTTGTTGAAGCCGGGCCGGGGTGCATCGCTGTCGCTGCCCATGTGCCATTTGCCGATGAAGGCAGTCTGGTAGCCGGCTTCCTGCAGATAGGTCGGGAAGTAGACGAGGCCGGCTTCGGACGAGTTGTTGTTGTCGACCACACCATGATTGCGGGCAGTCTGGCCGGTGAGAATCGTCGCGCGCGAGGGCGAGCACAGCGAGGATGTGACGACAGTGTTGGGAAAATAGGAGCCGCCCTTCGCCAGCTTGTCGATGTTGGGCGTCTTCACGTCAGGCTGCAAAAAACCCAGCCCGTCGAAGCGCAGATCATCGAGCAGGATGAAGATCACATTGCGCGGCGGCGCCGCCGCCGCCTGCACAGGTTGCGGCAAAGCCGAGGCTGACAGGGTCAGGGTCGCAGCAATCGCCGCGATGCCGAATGTGAATATCCTGATGTTCCGCATTCCGGACTCCCCGCTCACTGGCAAAGCTATGGCTTTACAGGGCGAGTGGCCAGTGATGCATACCGGTTTTCGGACGGCGCCTCCGCACACGTAAGGCAATCGACGCGCTACCTTCTCGCGAAAGTGTGTTCCGGTATGGAACGTGGCGACGCGAAACACAGGACGACCAGTCAGGAGTTCGATGGGACCGTCGATTGACGCAGGATGAGCTGACTGGTTCTGTTCGCGCAAAGAATACGACCGGGAGGATTGAGGCGATGCAGGTATCTCGCAGGCTTCTGCTGGCGTCAGGCGGCGTACTGCTGCTTCCGCTTCCGGCCTTCGCGCAGACAGGACCAACGGTCGAGACGGCCCACGGGCGTGTGCGCGGGATGAGCCAGAAAAATGGCGTCCATGTCTTCAAGGCGATCCCCTATGGCGACACGACCACGGGCGCGAACCGCTTCATGCCGCCGAAGCCACCGAAGCCCTGGACCGGCGTGAAGGACTGCTTCGCCTATGGCCCGCAGACGCCACAGGGCAATGGAACACCCGAAACGCCCGCGCCCAGCAAGTACACGCGCCTCTATGCCGGGCGGCCCGAGCAGCAGAGCGAAGACTGTCTGATCCTCAACGTATGGACGCCGGCGCTCGACAACGCCAAGCGGCCGGTCTTCTTCTGGATTCATGGCGGCGGCTTCTCGACCGGCTCCGGCTCTTCGCCCTGGTATGACGGCACGAACGTCGCGAAGAAGCAGGATGTGGTCGTGGTGACGATCAACCATCGACTCAACGTGTTCGGCTACTGCCATCTCGGCGCGTTCAGCGCGAAATACGCCGACAGCGCCAATATCGGCACGCTGGACTGCATCGCGGCGCTGAAATGGGTGAAGGAGAACATCTCGCGCTTCGGCGGCGATCCGAACCGCGTGATGGTACATGGCCAGTCCGGCGGTGGACGCAAGACGACGATGGTGCTGACCACGACGCCTGCGCAGGGGCTTTACCAGCGCGCCGTCGTGCAGAGCGGATCGCAACTGCGTGTCGACACGCATGAGACCGGCGAAGCCAAGGCAAAACGACTGCTTGACGCGCTGAACATTGCGCCGGCCGACGTGGACAGGATCCAGCAGGTTCCACTGATCGACATCCAGAAGGCGCAGGGCAAGGCGGCCGGCGCAGGCGCGCAATGGATGCCGGTTGTCGGCACGCCCAGCCTTCCCGAGCATCCGTTCGACGGCAAGGCATCGACAATGTCGCGTGATATTCCCGTCATGATCGGCACGTGCCGTACGGAACAGTCGGGCTTCATGGGCGTCGACGAGGCGATGGACACGCTAACGGAAGACCAGCTGAAGCAACGGCTGAACGGCGTCCAGCGTGGTCAGGGAGATGCTCTGTTCGCGATGTACAGGCGGCTCTACCCGAAGAGCTCGAACCCCGAAATCCTCTACATGGCGGCAACCGACCGCGGCTATTTCCTCGACTCGACCATCCAGGCCGGGCTGCGAGCCGACGCGGGCGGCGGCAAGACCTGGATGTACAATTTCTACCGCGAGACGCCGGTCGATAGCGGGCGCTATTTCGCGCCGCACGCCGAAGAGATCCCCTTCGTCTTCGACAGCCTCGTGAACGGCGCAACAATCGCCGGACCAGCGACGCCGGAAGCGCAGCATCTGGCTGATCAGGTGTCAGCACTGTGGGCGAGTTTTGCCCGCGATGGCGTTCCCAGGGCGCCGGGCATCCCGGAATGGACACCCTATAATTCGAAAGATCGGCCTACGCTGATCATCAATACGACCAGCAAGATGGAGAACGATCCACGCGCCGAACAGCGGAAGACGATGCTGGCGTTCGGATCGCAGCAGGAGGCCTATGGCCGGCCGCCTGCCGGCGCGGCGCAGTAAGGGTTCCGCAGGCGCGACGTTGCGCGTGCGACGGCGGCAGTCTAGACAGACGGTAAATGGCGCACAGACGCCAACACATTGGGAGAGAAACATGAAGCGGCTTCTTGGCGGCATTGCCATCGCAACCCTTCTGCTTGCGGCCCCGGCCATCTCGCAGACAACCGCGCCCAAACCGGCGCAGGCGAAGGCGACGATCGACACGGGCGTGCTGGTCGGCGAGACGGGCGATGGCGTGAACATATTCCGCGGCGTTCCGTTCGCTAAACCGCCGGTCGGCGCGCTGCGCTGGAAAGCGCCGCAAAAGGCCGACGCCTGGCCGGGTGAACGCGCAGCCGTCGCCAACGAGGCGCCCTGCCCGCAACCTGTGAACCCGGACGGCAAGACCTCGAACGGCGGCGGCGTCTCGGGCGTGCAATCGGAAGACTGCCTCTACCTTACCGTCTATGCGCCCGCGAATGCGACCAAGGCGCCGGTCGTCGTGTGGCTCTATGGCGGCGCGTCCTATCTCGGCGCGGGGCATCTCGGCTCCTACAACGGAACGGCGAACGCCAAGCAGGGCGTGATCACCATCCCAATCAACTACCGTCTCGGCGCGCTCGGCAATTTCGCTCACCCGGCGCTGACGAAGGAAGCCGGCGCGAAGGATCCGTTGGGCAGCTTCGCCCTGATGGATGCGGTCGCAGCGCTCGAATGGGTCAAGCGCAACGCCGCGGCGTTCGGCGGCGATCCCAACAATGTCACGGTGGCTGGCCAGTCGGCGGGCGCGGCCATGGTGGTGAACCTGCTTTCGATCCCGTCGGCCAAGGGCCTCTACCAGAAGGCCATCGTCCAGTCTGGCGCACTGCTCTCGCCGGGACGCCCACTGGCCGAAAACGAAAAGCGCGGCGTCGAAGCTGCGATGGCGCTCGGGCTTCCCGAGAACGTCACGGCGGCGCAGCTGCGCGCAGTTTCGGCGCAGACATTCGCCGCCAACGAAAAAACCCGCTCAGGCCTCAGCCCATCGATCGACGGCCGCTTCCGCACCGTGGCGACGGTTGATGCGCTCAACGCCGGCTCGGAAATCGACGTTCCGGTCATGATCGGCTCGAACAGCGGCGAAGGCGGTTTCGACGGCGCTCGCACGATCGCGAAGCTCGCAGGCGATGCGGGCGCAGGCGCCTGGCTCTACAACTTCGCCTACGTGCCGGCCTTCCGGAAGACTGAATGGAAGAAAGGCGCGATCCACTCTGCCGAACTGATGTTCTCGTTCGACTCCATCGACACATCGAGCTGGGGTGCGAGTGCGTCGGGCAAGTCGGATGACGCCGACCGCGCGATGGCCAAGAAGGTCAATTCCTGCTGGGTCGCTTTCTACAAGATGGACCCGAAGGCCAAGTCCCTCACCTGCGCAGGCGGATTCACCTGGCCGGCCTATACCGACGCGGGCGATGATGCGGCGCAATTCGCCGAAACGCCCAGGCTCGTGAAATCCAAGTCCGTGCCCAACGGCCCGCCGGCCGGGCAATAGCTTCTGGCAAGCAACTGCGGCGGCGCCCCTCGGCGCCGCCGCAACTTTGTGCGCGGTTCAGTCGAAGGGCTTGGTGACGAGATCGCCGGTCAGCTGCGTCTTGTAGCGCCGCAGCAGCTTCATCGCCATGTTGGCCTTGCGGATGTTCTTCGAGAACATCAACTCCATCGCGAGCCCACGCATGGCCGCATTGTGTAGCCAGGTCATCGCCTCGATCTGCGTCTTGTCCGTGATGCCGACGCTCTGGGCCTGCTCCCACACGCCTTCGCGCTGCGATTTTTCCAGCGCCTCGATGACCGCCGGAAAGCGCGCGCCCAGATCCGCATCGCTGCGTGATCCCATCATGATCTCGAGCAGTGCGATGGCTGGCGGCTGCTGCATCGCATCCCAGGTCGCCATCGTGATGCCGAGGAAACGGTCCATGCCGGGCTGCGTGTTCGCCAGGAGGCGTGCGACATGGCGGTTCTGCTTCTCGGCCGCGTATTCGGCCACCGCGATCATCAGGTCGACCTTGTTGGGGAAGTGATGAAGGATCGCGCCGCGGCTGGCGCCGGCGGCATCCGTCACCACCTGCAGCGTGGTGGCGCCATAGCCGAGCTTGGTCAGGCAGCCGATCGCTGCGTCGATCAGGCGCTTGCGCATCGCTGCCGTGCGCTCGGCATGGGGGCCGCGGATTGCGACGACGTTGTCGCCCGCCTTTGTCTTTGTGCTGCGCTTGCCGGCCATGTTCACTTCCTGTCGATCAGACGTGACGATCCGTCATGGCAGCGATGTTGTCCAGAATCGCATCGTTAACCGACGGAGTACCGGACACGCCGCCTACTGTCGCGGCGGTGGCAAGGTGGCAATGTAGGCAATGATATCCGCCCTATGCTGCGCGTCAGGGATCGCCTTGGTCATCAGTGTGCCGGGCGCAAACGCCTGCGGACCCGTGAGGAAGGCGTCGATATTGGCTTCGGTCCACACCAACCCCGCCTTCGACTTGAGGGCATCGCTGTAACCACCGAATCCGGCGACGCTCGCTGCAGGCCGGCCGATCAGGCCGCGCAAGGTCGGTCCGATCGACACCGAATGGCACCCGCGGCATTCGGAGAAATAGAGGTCAGCACCCGCCTCGGGATTACCGACAAGCGATGTCTGGGCCAGTGCAGGCGCCGCATTGAGCGCTGCACCAGCAATGATCGCCGCCAGATGCCGGACATCCATGACAAACCTCGCTACCGTAGCGTCGCATTCCCGCCGCGCAGGGCAAGTTGACGTCGCGACCCACTTACGGTCTAGTTGGACCGCAAAAGAGGCGCAAGCCCGGCGCAGCGCGGAGGAAATCGTGAAGTCAGCGACTGCAACACTTTGTGCAGGCGTTCTCGGGCTGGCGCTTGTCGGTGTGACGGGACTAATTCCCTCGCAGCAAGCGCCCGCCTGGGGACAGGCAGCCTCCGCACCGCAGCCATCGAAGGTCAGCGTCCGCCGCATCACGGAAAGCCAGTACCGTCATGCGGTCGCCGATATCTTCGGCGCAGACATCCAGCTGAACGCCCGCTTCGAGCCCGAAAAGCGCGAGGATGGCCTGCTCGCCGTCGGCAGCGCGCAACTGTCTCTGACCTCATCCGGCTTCGAACAGTATTTTTCGCTTGCCGGCTCAATCGCGGATCAGGCGCTCGACGACAAGCATCGTGAAGCGACCGTCGGATGCCAGCCTGTCGATCCGAAGAAGGCTGACGCAACCTGCGCGCGCAAGTTCATCACCACCGTTGGCGAACGTCTGTTCCGCCGCCCGCTCGACAAGACAGAGATCGACGCTCGTCTGAAGACAGCCGCCGATGGCGCAGCGCGCGCTGGCAGCTTCAATTCGGGAATCAGGCTGGCGCTCGTGAGCATGCTCATGGCGCCGGAATACCTGTTCCGGATCGAGCTGGCCGAGCCCGATCCGGCCAAGCCCGGCGGTTTCCGGCTCGACGGCTACAGCAAGGCCTCGCGACTCTCTTTCCTCCTGTGGGACGCCGGGCCGGATCCAGAACTGCTGGAGGCGGCGAAATCCGGCGCTCTCCACACGGATGCAGGGCTGAAGAAGCAGCTCGCCCGCATGGCCGCCTCACCGCGCTTCCGCGATGGCGCACGCGCCTTCTTCGCCGACATGCTGCAGCTCGACGGTTTCGATAACCTGATCAAGGACCCGGGCGCCTATCCGAAGTTCAACCAGTCGGTCGCCGACAGCGCGAAGGAACAGACGCTGCGCACAATGGTCGACCTGCTGGTCGACAAGAAGCGCGACTATCGCGACATCTTCTCGTCCAACGAGACCTTCATCAACCGCTACCTCGCCTCTGTATATAAAGTGCCGTTCGCCTCGTCGGATGAATGGGCGCCCTACACTTTCCCGGCTTCCTCCGAGCGCGCGGGCATCCTCACGCAGGTGAGCTTCCTCTCCCTCTTCGCCCATCCCGCTGGCTCCTCGCCGACGCGGCGCGGCGTCAAGGTGCATGAGATCTTCATGTGCGAGCCGACGCCGGATCCGCCGGCCGACGTCGACTTTTCCAAGGTGCGCGACAGCAAGAGCGGAACCGTGCGCGGACGCCTGCTCGACCACATGGACAATACGGGCTGCACAGCCTGCCATCGCCGCAGCGATCCGCCAGGCCTTGCGCTCGAGCATTTCGACGGGCTTGGCCAGCTTCGCTTGATCGAGAACGGCGCGCCGATCGATGTCAGCGCCGATCTCGACGGCAAGAAGATCAATGGCGCCGCAGGCCTCGCGCAATACCTGCGCAATGATCCGAAGATCCCGGCCTGCCTCGTCCGCAATGTCTATTCCTACGGTACGGGCCACAGGACCGACGATCGTGATGAGGATTACCTCGCCGACGAGACGTCCGCCTTCGCTGCGGCGGGCTATCGCCTGCCCGACCTCATGATCCAGATCGCCTCCAGCCCCGAGTTCCTGACAGCCGTGATCCCCTCGGGGGCACGGCAAGCTCCACCCTCCGCAGCCAAGCCGCTGTAACGCAGGAGTTGCTCCCATGAGCCTTCGTTTCAACCGCCGGTCCGTGATGCGCGGCCTGCTCGGCGGGTCAGCCATATGCGTCGGCATTCCGACACTCGACCAGTTCCTCAATGGCAATGGCACGGCCTACGCGCAGGGCGCGAAGCTGCCGGTGCGCTTCGGCACTTATTTCTGGGGCCTCGGCCTCACCGACACGCCGACCGGCGGCACCCGCTGGGTGCCGAAGAAGATCGGCGGCGGCTACGAGATGACCCCGGAGCTCGAATCGCTGGCGAAGGTGAAGGACAAGGTCTCGGTCTTCTCCGGCTTCCGCGCCATCGGCGACGGGCGCGCGAACCTCGTCCACTGGAGCGGCCACGCCTCGATCCTCTCGGGCGTCGCGCCCGCCATGTCGACGCGCTTCGACGGGCCGACCTTCGACACAAAGATCGCCGACGCGATCGGTACTGGCACGCGCTTCAAGGTGCTGGACGTCGACGCGTCCATGTCGCGCAAGGGCGTGAGCTATTCGACGCGCACCGGCACGGGCTTTGCCACGCCGGAGACGACGCCGCTGGCGCTTTACGAGCGCATCTTCGGCGAGGGCTTCCAAGACCCGAACAGCGACAACTGGAAGCCGGACCCCAATATCATGCTGAAGCAGAGCGTCCTGTCCGCGATTGCGGAACAGCGCCAGTCGCTCATGGCCAATGTCGGAAAGGCAGACCAGGTCAAGCTCGACCAGTATTTCACCTCGCTGCGCGACATGGAGAACCAGCTCGCGGTCCAGCTGCAGAAGCCGGAAAAGTGCGAAGCCTGCGTGATCCCGGCGCCGCCCAAGGAAGGCAAACGCGGCGCCTCGATCGACATCGTCAACAGCAACACGAAGCAGATGGCCCGTCTGCTCGCCATGGCGATGGCCTGCAACCAGACGCGCGTGTTCAACTTCGTGCACACGCAGGGCGCGTCCGAGACCTACCTGCCAGGCGACAGCAAGATCTATCACCAGATCACGCACGACGAACCAACGGACACGGGTCTCGGCTACCAGCCGGTCACCAGCAAGATCGCAGGCGTCGTGATGCAGGGCCTCGGCGACTTCCTCAACGAGCTGGATGCCATCAAGGAAGGCAATGGCACGCTGCTCGACAACAGCCTGGTCATGGCCTTCAGCGATACCGGCTACGCCAAGATCCACTCGATCGAGAACATCCCGATGTTCCTCGCGGGCGGCGCTGGCGGCAGGCACAAGGCCGGCCAGCATGTCGCGGTCAAAGGCGAGTCGGTGACGCGAGTCTCGCTGACAGCGATGCAGATCGCGGGCGCGCCCGTGGGCGAGTTCGGCGCCGGAACGATGAAGACGTCCCGTCCCATCTCCGAAGTCATGGCTTGAGGAGGCGCGCGTGAAACGTCGCTTGATCGGCGGACTTGTTGTGGCAGCTGCCGCCTTCCCTGCCGCCGCTTGGGCGGACTGGACCAGGACCTACGTCGTCGAATGGAACGAGCCGGCGATGTATTACGGCGCCAAGTCTGGCGTCACGGAGCCGGGCACGGATTGCCCGAAAGGCACGAACCCGGAGATCAACTGGGTGAACGTGCTGGTTGCCGCCGGCTACACGCCGACCGAGGCGAAGTGGCTGCGCGACCCGGCGAACCCGACGCGCAGCCCCGTGCATGGCCAGAACCAGATGGCCTTCCGCGGCAAGGATCGCGAGAACGTCTATATCCATCCGGAGTCTGTGGCAGACCCGGGCCTTGTCGGCGTTACCGGTACCGTCGCCGAAGGCATCAATCTCGACGGCGATGACAAGACCGGCCTCACCAGCCCTACTGGCGAAAGGGGCATCGACAACACTTTCTACAAGACACTGGGCTGCTGGAAGACCTATCGCGCCCCACCCCGCCTCTCGAGCGGCGCGCTTCAGTTCAACGATGCGATGCGCAACGGCGGCTGGACGACGCTGATTGTCGTCACCGGCAAAGGCGCTGACCCGATGAACGACGCCAACGTCAAGGTCGGCATCTACGCCTCCGCCGACAAGATGGTGAAGGACGGTAATGGCGAGATCGCGCACGACTACACGTTCCGTATCCTGCCGCACGCCAAATACGAGGGCGTGTTCAGCGCGAAAACGAAGAACGGCGTGATCACGTCAACTGCCCCGTCCGACATGATGATGCGCGATCCGGGCTACACGCAGGACCTCGAGCTTCTGCATGCACAGGTGAAGCTGACGATGCAGCCCGACGGATCGCTGAAAGGCTATGTCGGCGGCTATCGGCCGTGGGAGGCCATCTATCGCGGCTGGATCAATGCACGCGGCCCGGTGATCGAGTCGCTGACCTGGGTGCAGCTGCCCGGCGTGTGGTACGCCCTGAAGCGCACCGCCGATTTCAGCCCGGCGGGGCCCGCTGGCGAGAAGACACACATCTCCTACGCCCTTCGCGTTGATGCGGTCCCCGCCTTCGTCATGACGCCCGACGCTTCAAGGGAAGTGACGGACGTTGTCTCCTACAAGGCTCAGGCCTCGCCTTCGACGAACCGCCAGCCGCCGATGACGGTCTGGAATGATGGCGGCGTCATCCCCGACAAGGCTGCCAAGATCCAAGCTGGTCCGACAACGCCGCTCAATGTCCCCGCCGGATACGGCAGCGCCGGCGGCCAGTAAGAGCCAGAAAGAGCCAGAAAGAGGAAGATCGCAACATGCTTCGCCCCCTGCTCGCTGCTGCGGCTCTCGTGAGCCTTGCCGCCGCACCCTTCGCTCTCGGCCAGACGGCCGCGCCGCCGCTTGAGGATGCGGTGAAGCCCATTCGCATCTCTGGCCTCGGCATCAAGGTCAGTGATCTCGAGCGCTCGAAGAAATTCTACACCGAAGTGCTCGGCCTGAAGGTCGGCGCGCGCGTCCCGGCGCAGGGCGAAGCCGTCGAATACCTGCTCGGCATGACCGGCGATATCCGCGCCGACAACCTGATCGTGATCCGCAAGGGCGAAGTGAGGCCGGGCGCGACCGAGTTCGGCTCAATCAGCATCGTCGTGCCCAATGGACGCGCCATGGCCGAACGCGCCGTCGCCGCCGGCTACAAGACCGCGCGGCCGATCGTCGACGGCACGAACTTCATCAAGGACCCGGACGGCTACACGATCGAGCTGTACCAGCGACCCGCGCCCAAGGCGCAATAAGCGCTAGCTCACCGCGCGGATGATGGCTTCCTGCTGTTCGGCGGTCATCCCCGCTATCTGGGTGGCCGTGAAGCCGGCGATCTGTGTCGGCGCTAGCGCATCGATCTGATCGACCGTCAGCGGCGCGATGGTTGTCGCCGTGAAACCACTGATCTGCGTCGATGTCAGGCCGCTCAGTTGGGACGGCGTCAGCGCGGCGATCCGGGTTTCCGTGAAATTGTTGATCTGCGACGCGGTGAGCGCGCCGAACTGCGATCCCGAAATGGCGCCGAACTGGGTCGCGTCGAGCGCGTTCAGTTCGGTCGACGTGAAATTCGCGACCTGCTCCGCGCTCAGTGCGCCGATCTGTGTGGATGTCAGCGCCGCGACCTGCGCAAGGCTCAGCGCGCGCAGCTGCACGCGCACGAGGCCGGCAAGCTGGGTCGACGTCATCGACGCAATCTCGGTGGTCGAGAAATAGCCGATGCCGGTGGCGCTGATGGCGCTGATCTGGCTGGCCTTCAGTCCGGCGATCTGCGTGACGGTGAGCTGCTCGATCACGGTCGTGCTCATCCCCGCGATAGCGGTAGAAATCAGCGCGCCCATCTGCGTCGAGGAGAGGACCGCAAACTGGGACGGCGCCAGCGCGCTGGCTTGCTGCGCCGTCAGGCCACTGACCAACGTCGAGGACAAGGCCGCGATCTGCGTCGTCGTGAAGCCGGCGACCTGATCTGCGGTCAACGCCGACAGCCAGGTCGATCCGAACGCGGCGCTGCCGAGCTGGTCGGTCGTCAGCTGGGCAAGGTCCGCAGTCGTCAGTGCGCCGATCGCCGTTGACGACAGCGCCGCGATCTTCGTTGCGCCCAGCGCCGTGAACTGCGTCGTCGTCAGCGCGCTGGCCTGGTCCCCCGTCAACGCGCGCACGGCGGTTTCCGACAGCGAAGACACCTGCGTCGATGTGAGCGCCGCAACCGTCGTTGTCGTCAGGCTTTCCACTTGCGTCGACGACAAGCCGGAAATCTGCGTGGTGGAGAAGCCGTTCAGCTGCGTCGCCGAGAAGGCGGCCATCTGTGTAGTGCTCAACGCACCGATCTGCGTCGCTGTCAGATTGTTGAACTGTGTTGCGGTCAACGCGCCGACTTCGGCCGAGGTGAGCCCACGCACGGCCGTCGTCGACAGGGCGGCGACCTGCGCGTTGGTCATCGACTGGAGTTGGGTCGTGGACAGCGCCGCGATGTCTGCCGCTTCCAGCCCGCTGGCTGCTGTCGATGTCAGGCTGCGCAGCTGGGTGGAGGTAAGGCCGGAAATGTCTGTGGCCGAGAGTGCGCCGACCTGCGTGGCCGTGAACGCCGCCATCTGCGTGGTCGAGAATGCGGTGAGCCGCGTGCCTGAGAGTGCGCTGACGCCTGTCGCGGAGATCGCGGCGACCTGCGTCGCGGTGAAGGCCGCAAGCTGCGTTGTCTCGAGGCCGCCGATCTGGTCATAGGTGAGGCCTGAAATGGCGGTCGGCGACAGTGCGGCGAGCCCGGTCGTGGACAGGACCGCCACCTGCCCGACGCTCAGCGACCCGATCTGCGTCGACGTCAGACCCGCGAGCGCGCCAGCCGTCAGCGCGCCCACCTGCGTCACGGATAGCGCCTGCACTTCACTGACGGTCATGCCGCCGATCTGCGCCGCGGTCAGGCCCTTCATCTGCGTCGTGGTCAGGGCGCCGATTGCCGTCGGGCCGAGCGCTGCGATCGCCGTTGGGCTGAGGCGTGACAACTGCGTCGAGCTGAGGCCAAGCGCCTGCGTCGCTGTGAACGCGCTCGTCTGCGTCGCCGAAAAGGCAGAAAATTGCGTCGCCGTCAACGCGGCGATCTGGGTCGTGGCCAGCAGGCCGATCTGGGTCGTCGTCAGCCCGCCGATCGCGGACGTACCGAGCGCCGCCATCTGCGAGGCTTGCAGCGCGGCGAGTTGCTCCGTGGAGAAGGTGGCGATCTCTGTAGCCGTGAGACCCGGTGTCTGCGTCGTGGAGAGTGCAGCGATCTGGGTCGTGCTGAAAGACGGGATCTGCGTCGTCGCAAAGCCGCCGATCTGGGTGGCGGTCAAGCCAGCCATTTGCGTCGTCGTCAGATTGGCGATGTCTTCCAGCTCAAGACCGGCGATGGCGGCCGGCGTGAAGCCCGCGATCTGTGTCGATGACAGCACGCCAAGCTGTTCGGGCGACAGGAGCCCGGCCTGCGTCGCCGACAGTCCGGCCAGCTGCGTGGCAGACAGCGCCCCCAACTGCAGGACCGAGAGCACCCCGATCTGCTCGGCCGACAACGCGCCGATTGCGGTCGTGCCGAAACCCTTGACCTGCGTCGCCGTCAGGTCGGCGACCTGGAAGATGCTGAGGCCGCTGACCTGCGTCGTCGAGAGGCCGCCAATGGCCGTCGAGCTCAGCGCTGCGAACTGCTCTAGGCTCAGCGCCGAAATCTGGGTCGCCGTCATGCCGGCCGCCTGCGTCGACAGGAGCCCGTTCACCTGCGTCGTCGAGAGCACCGCCACCTGGTCGAGGCTGAGCAGACCGATACCAGTCGTGCTGAGGCCTCGCAGTTGCGTTACGCTGAGCGCTGCGATCTGTGTCGTCGAAACAGCGCCAAGCTGAGACTCGGTGAAGGCGCGGAGTTGCGTCGCTGTCAGGCCGGCAAGCTGCGCGTTCGACAGGGCGCCAATGTCCACCGGATCGAATGCGCCGATCGCGGTGAGGTTCAGCGAACCGACCTGCGTTGAGGTAAGCGCTGCCAGCTGTTCCGCCGACAGCGCATTGATCGCTTCCGAGCCGAAGCCCTTCAGCTGCACAGCCGACAGCGCGCCAATCTGCGTCAGGGCCAGCGCGCCGAGCTGGTCAACGGTGAGGGCGGCAATGCCCGACGCATTGAACCCCTTGATCTGCGTCGTCGACAGGACTGGAATCTGGTCAGCCGTCAGGGCGCCAACTTGCGTCGACGACAGCGCGCCGATCTCGGTGACCGTGAGCCCCGCAAGCTGCGTGGCGTTGAGGCCGCTCACCTGCGTCGTGGTGAGGCCCGTCACCTGCGTCGTGGTGAGCGCGGCGACCTGCGAAGAGGTAAGGCCTCCCATCTGATCGGCCGAAAGCTGGCTGATGTCAGTCGCCGAGAAGCCCTGCACCTGCGTCGTTGCAAGACCAGCGAGCTGCGCACTCGTCAGGGCGGCCAGCTGTGTCTGCGTCAGGGCATCCAGCTGCAGGCCGCTGAAGCCGCCCAGCTGGGAGGCGTTGAAGCTTGCGATGTCATGTTCTTCGAAACCCGTGATGGCGGCGACTGACAACCGCGCAATCTGCGTCGCCGAGAGACTGGCGATCTGCGCGTCCGTCATCGCCGTGATCTGGGTCGCGGTAAGGCCGCGCACCTGCGTCGACGTCATCGCCGAGATCTGCGTCTCGGTGATGGCGCCAAGCTGATCCGCCGTCAGGCCAGACAAGCTGGCGAGCGAGAAGGCGCGGATTTGCGTCGTCGAGAGCCCTGCCAGCTGTTCGGACGTCAGGCTGGCGATCTGCGTCGATGTGAATGCGCCGATGGCGGTCGCGGAAAACGTCGCCGCCTGCGTCGCCGCAAGGCTGCCGATCTGCGTAGCGGTCAGTCCCTTGACCTGCGCCGCGGTCATGGCGGCGACCTGGGTCGTCGACAGCGCGCCCAGCTGCTCGGCCGACAGCGCCCCCACGGCGACCGCCGTCAGCCCCGCAATCTGCGTCAGCGCCAGGCCGGAGACCTGGCCGGTCGAGAGGCCGGCGATCTGCGCCAGGCTGAAGCCGGCGATACCGGTTGATGTGAGCGACTGGAATTGCGTAACCGACATCGCGCCGAGCTGGTCAGCTGTCAGCGCAGCGGTCTGAGCGGCCGTCATCGCCGCCACCTGCGCCGCCGAGAATTGCGCCACCTGCGCGGACACGAGCCCGCCGATCTGGCTCTTCGACAGGCTCTTCACCTGCGCCGCACTCAGCGCCGCGATCTGACTTTGCGAGAGTGCGTTGAGGTGGTCGGACGTCAGCGCACCGACAGATGCCGTCGCAATGCTGGACACCTGCTCAGGCGCGAGGCCCGCGACCTGCGTGGCTGACATGCCCGCGATCTGCTTGGCCGACAGGGCCGCGATCGCATTGGTCGACAGCGCGCCGAGCTGGGTCGTGGTGAACGCGGCGACCTGCGTGGGCGTCAACGCCCGGATCTGCGTAAGCGTCAGGCCGGCAACCTGCCCTGTCGCGAGCGACGCGATCTGGTCCTGCGAGACGAGCCGGAACTGTGTGGCGTTGAGCGTGGCTATCTGCGCCGGCGACAGCGCGCCGAGCTGGTCGCCGCTGAACGCAGCCAGTTGCACCGGCGTGATGCCGAGGAGCTGGGCGTTCGAGAACGACTTTACCTGCGTTGCCGTCAGTGCGGCCGCCTGCGTCGTCGTCAGCGCTGCGATCTGCGCCGATGTCAGGCCCTTGACCTGCGTGAGCGTGAGGCCGGAAAGCTGGTCTGCGCCCAGCGCCGCTATCTGCGTTGCCGCGAGCGCGCCGATCTGCGTTGCGCCGAGCGCGCCGAACTCGGTGGCATTGAGCGATGAGACCTGTGTCGTTGTCAGGCCACGGATCTGCGTCGCCTGCAGGCCGGCGATCTTCTGCGCCGACAGCGCGTCCCACTGCGTCGTGCTCAGGGCGCTGATCGAGGTTCCGGTAAACCCGCGGAGCTGCGCCACGCTCAGCGCGCCAATCTGCGTCTCCGTCAGCGCGCGAACCTGCGTCGTCGCCAGCGATCCAAGCTGCAGCGGGCTAAGCCCGGCAAGCTGCGTCACCGTCAGGGCGGCAACCTGCGTCGCATCCAGCCCGCGAACCTGCGCCGGGAGCAACCCGGCTAGCTGCGCGCCCGACAGCGCGCCAAGCTGCGTCGACGACAGCGCGCCGATGTCGGATGCGGTAAGGCCGCGAAGCTGCGTGATGCTGAGCGCGGCCATCTGCGTTGCCGACAGCACGGCCAGCTGATCCTGCGACAACGCCGTCAGGTCGGCCGCCGTCACGCCGCGCAACTGGCCTGTCGTCAGGACGGCGATGTCTTCCGGGTCGAGCGCAGAGAACTGCGCTGCGCTCAGCGCAAGCAACTGCGCCGAGTTGAGCACCATCTGGCTCGGCGACAGCGCCGTGATCTGCGCCCGGTTGAGCGCGGCGACCTGCTTGGTCGAAAGCTGAGTCAGCTGCGTCGAGGTGAAATCGGAAATGCCCGTTGTCGTGAACGCGCCCATCTGGGCGGAGGACAGCGCGGACAGGTCCGTCCGCGTCAGGGACTGGATCGCCTCTCGCGACATGGCTGCGATCTGCGCAGCGCTATAGGAAGCGATAAAGGAGACCATTGCGGCCCGCCTGCCTTCTCTCTTTTTGGCGGACTACCGTCACACCGTCCCATCGCGCGCGAACGCGCTCACGCACACGGAGCAAGATCGGGGCCAGCTGTTAACCGTGGCGAATCCTGTAAAATCAATTGCTTGCAGCGGCGCGGAGGATCATTCGACAGGCAGAATTTACCGGGTCGGCAAGCGGCGCCTGACGGAACGGCAACCCTCGGCGTCCGTTCGGTGATCAGGACGCCAATCGGGGACGCCAGTCAGGAGACCCTCATGCCTCGCGGCGATAAGTCGAAATACACGGACAAGCAGCAGCGGAAAGCCGAGCATATCGAGGAGGGCTATGAGAAGCGCGGCATGGGAAAAGAGGAGGCCGAGAGGCGGGCCTGGGCCACGGTGAACAAGGACGATGGTGGTGGAAAGAAGCCGGGCGGCTCCGGCCGGGGCAAGGCGACAGGGCATCCAGCGGCAAAAAAGGGCGGAAGACTTGGCGGCAGGGCCGCCGCGGCGCGCCCGGCGGCGGCCAAATCCCGGTCAGCGAAAAAGGCCGCAGCGACCCGCAAAAGCCGGGGCCATTAAGCTCGTTTTCGCCCGCTGTCAGATTCCCGCGAGAATCCCGCGCGAGGCGTTTGACAGGGGGGGCCGCTAACGTCTATATGCCCGCTCCCCGCCCGCAGGCTTGCTTGTGGGTGGACAGCTATTTGGTCGCAAGACCCCCTGAAAACAAACGAGAATTCTGATGTTCGCGGTCATCAAGACGGGCGGAAAGCAATACCGGGTCGCAGGTGGCCAGGAAATCGTCATTGAGAAGCTCGACGGCCAGGCCGGCGACACGCTGGTGTTCGGCGAAGTGCTGATGATCGGCGATGGCGACAAGGTCGACGTTGGCGTTCCGCTCCTCAAGGGCGCGCAGGTTGTCGGCGAAGTGGTCGACCAGACTCGCGGCGCGAAGGTCGTGGCCTTCAAGAAGAAGCCGCGCAACACGTATCGCCGCAAGCTTGGCCACCGCCAGCACCAGACAGTGATCAAGATCACCGAGATCCTCGCCAAGGGCGGCGCCACCGAGAAGAAAGCCGAGCGCAAGCCCGAGCCGAAGGCTGATGCCGCGGCTCCCGCCAAGAAAGCCAAGGCGAAAGCCGATGCTGCTCCAGCCAAGGCCGCCGCGAAAAAGGCCCCGGCCAAGAAGGCCAAGTAATTCAGGATTGAACGTGCGGCTCCGGCCGCTGATCGAAGGAGGCCACCTTGGCCCACAAAAAAGCAGGCGGCTCTACCCGTAACGGCCGCGACTCGAACTCCAAGCGCCTCGGCGTGAAACGCTTCGGCGGCGAGGAAGTCCTTGCTGGCAACATCATCGTGCGCCAGCGCGGCACGCAGTACCACCCGGGCAAGAACGTCGGCATCGGCCGCGATCACACGATCTTCGCCACCGAGACGGGCCGCGTCGAATTCCGCGAAGCCAAAGGCAAGATGCTCATCTCGATCATCCCGTCGCCGAAAGTTGCAGCCGAGTAGGCGGTCCAGGTGAACCCGGGCCGCCCCTCGACGAGGGCAGCGGTCCGAACCTGATAAGAGATCAGGGGAGGCGGACCGCCTCCCCTTTCTTTTTGCCCTCCCCTGACCACAGCCCGCGAAGGACGGGTCATGGGGACGAGGATGCAGACGATAACCACACGAAGACTGACGTTGCGCACCTACGAGCATACGGACGCTGCGCGCGTCGCTTACCTCGCCGGCGACTATGCCGTGGCGAAGATGTGCGGCCGCGTTCCGCACCCCTATCCGATCGCTGCCGCCTACAGCTTCTTCGACATTCTCAAGAAGGGTCGCGAGAGCGGCGACGAGTATGCCTTCGCCGTGACAGTGCCGATCGACGGTGTGATCGGCGCTTGCGGCGTTAGCCGCGCAGGCAAGCCTGAGGATGCGACATGGGAGCTCGGCTACTGGTTCGGCATGCCGTACTGGGGATTGGGGTATGCCTCGGAAGCCGCCAGGGGCGTGATGGAATGGGCGCGGGAAGTGCTGGGCGCGAAAGTCTTCGCCGCCGGCCATTTCGCGGACAACCCGGCCTCCGGCAACGTGTTGCGCAAGCTGGGTTTTGTCCGCACCGGGTCGCAGGACCTGTTCGGACTGGCCCGTCAGCAGACCTCTCCAGCTGAGCGTTATGTGTGGCCGGAAGGCGCAACGCCGGTTAGTTTGGCTGACCACCACGGCGCACACGTTCCGCACTGACCATGACCGCCCTCGCCATCCATCCGCTGACGCCTGACCGCTGGGACGACCTCGTCGCTCTCTTCGAGACGGATTCGATCTGCAGGATGTGCTGGTGCGTTCACCATCGCCTGCCCGCCGAAGTGCGTCGCGAGACGGATTCGAAATCGCGCAAGACGGCGATGGGCAGGATCGTGAAGAAGGGCCCTGCGCCCGGCCTCCTGGCCTATCGCGGCAAGGAGGCTGTTGGCTGGCTCGCAATCGCGCCCCGCCCGGCGACGCCGGACTGGAATGTCGGCCGCAAGGCCTCCGCAGCAGAATTCCCCGAGCATGCCGATGACGCGAGCATATGGGCCGCGACCTGCTTCTTCGTGCGCAAGGACGCACGCGGCGAAGGCGTGACAACTGCCCTGCTCGAAGCAGGAACCGCCTACGCGAAAACACGCGGCGCCAGGACCGTCGAAGCCTGCCCGATGGCGCACGAGGAGAAACGCTCGGCGACCGGCATGTTCGTTGGACCCAAACGCGTGTTCGACCGCGCCGGCTTCGACACCGTGATCGAACGCAAGCCCGGCCGGCCCCTGATGCGGCTGACCCTCAAGACAAAAGCCACGAAAAAGAAACCAGCGCCTGCCAAGAAGCCTGCGCCTAAATCGAAAGCGCGCGCGCGATGAAGTTCCTCGACCAGTGCAAGGTCTATGTGCAATCCGGCGCCGGCGGCGACGGTTGCGTCTCGTTCCGGCGCGAGAAGTTCATCCCCTTCGGCGGCCCCGATGGCGGCGATGGCGGCCGTGGCGGCGACGTGATCGTCGAGGCGGTCGACGGCCTCAACACGCTGATCGATTACCGCTACCTGCAGCACTACAAGGCCCAGCGCGGCACGCATGGCATGGGCGCCAACCGCACAGGTCCGGATGCGCCGACCATGGTGCTGAAAGTGCCTGTCGGCACGCAGGTGTTCGAGGAAGACCAGGAAACGCTCATCGCCGACCTCGACAAACTCGGCGACCAGGTCCTGCTCGCGAAGGGCGGATCGGGCGGCTGGGGCAACACCAAGTTCAAATCCTCGACCAACCAGGCGCCGCGCCGCTTCAACCCAGGCCATGAGGGCGAGGAACGCTGGATCTGGCTGCGCCTCAAGCTGATCGCCGACGCCGGCCTGCTCGGTATGCCGAACGCCGGCAAGTCGACCTTCCTCGGCGCCGTCAGCGCTGCGAAGCCGAAAGTCGCCGACTACCCCTTCACCACGCTCGTCCCGAACCTCGGCGTCGTCTCGCTCGGCGTCGGCGCCTCCTTCGTGCTGGCGGACATCCCCGGCCTGATCGAAGGCGCCGCTGAAGGTGCAGGCGTCGGCACGCGCTTCCTCGGCCACGTCGAACGCTGCGCAGTGCTGCTTCACCTCGTCGACGGGACGCAGGAAGACGTCGCCGAAGCCTATCGCGTCGTGCGCGGCGAGCTCGAAAAATACGGCGGCGGCCTCGCCGACAAGCCCGAGATTGTCGCCCTCAACAAGATCGACGCCCTGACCAAGGAAGAGATCAGCGAGAAGGCCAAGCAGCTCAAGAAGGCCTGCAAGGCCACGCCGTTGCGCATCTCCGGCGCTACGCAGAAGGGCGTCCCCGAGACGATCCAGAAACTCTACGAAATCATTTCCGAAGACCGCCGTGCACGCCGCGAAGCGCAGATCGAAGCCGAGATGACGCCCGAGGAGAAAGAAGAAGGCTGGCGGCCGTGACCTCGCCCCTCGCCTCCGCCCGCCGGATCGTCATCAAGGTCGGCTCATCGCTCCTGATCGACCAGGAGACCGGCCAGCCGCATGCCGCCCGTTTCGCAGCGCTGGCCGCCGACGCTGCGAAGCTGCGCGCCGAGGGCAAGTCGATCGTCATCGTCTCATCCGGCGCCGTCGCCCTCGGCCGGCGCGCGCTCGCCCTCAAGCCCGGCAAGCTCCGCCTTGAGGAGAAGCAGGCCGCCGCGGCTGCCGGCCAGCCCCGCCTGATGCGCGCCTGGGATGACGCCCTTGCGAAGCACGGCGCACCGGTCGCCCAGGCCCTGCTCACCTTCGACGACACCGAACGCCGCCGCCGCTGGCTAAACGCACGCGCCACGATGGAGACACTGCTCGAGCGTGGCGCCATTCCGGTCGTCAACGAGAACGACACCGTCGCCACCGAAGAGATCCGCTATGGCGACAACGATCGTCTCGCCGCCCGCGTCGCCCAGATGCTTGGCGCCGACGTGCTCGTCCTGCTTTCCGACATTGACGGCCTCTACGACGCCGATCCGCGCTCCAATCCCGCCGCCAGGCACATCCCCGAAGTCCGCAAGCTGACGCCGGAGATCGTCGCCATGGCTGGCGGGGCCAACGCATCCGCGGGCGTCGGCTCCGGCGGCATGGCGACAAAACTCGACGCCGCCCGCATCGCGCTTACCGCAGGCTGCTCCACCCTCATCACGCTCGGCACGAACACGACCGCAGACGCCGGCCCGATCACCGCTCACGCAGGCGGTACGCGCGGCACCTGGTTCCTGACTGACGTCTCGCCCGAAACTGCGCGCAAGCAATGGCTCGCGGGCGCGCTCCGCCCCACCGGCTCTGTCCGCGTCGACGCCGGCGCGGCGAAAGCCCTCAAGACCGGAAAATCACTCCTCGCTGCAGGCGTAACCGCCGTCACCGGCCGCTTCGAACGCGGCGATGCGGTCGACGTCATCGATCTCGACGGCGCCACCATCGCACGCGGCGTCTCGGCCTACTCCTCGGAAGACGCCGCCAAGCTGATCGGCCGCAAGTCGGACGAGTTCGAAACCATCCTCGGCTATCGCGGCCGCCCGGCGCTCATCCATGTCGACGACATGGTGCTGATCTAGGCGACCAGGTCGCGATACTGCTTAGAACCGCGCAGCCAGCCCGCCGCATAGCCGCACACCGGAACGACGCTCCAGTTATTGCGCCGCGCCTCTTCCGCCACCTTTGTCATCAGCCGACCGGCCGCGCCCGTGCCGCGAAGCTCAGGCGGCGCCTCGACCCACAGGATCGTCAACACGCCGCCTTCCCTGCGATAACGCGCAAAGGATGTGTGGCCGTTCTCATCCATCTCGTACTGGCCGGCGGCGGTATTGTCGCGAAGGTCGTTCATCAGAAACTCCTGCCCCGTCCCACGTAAAGCGGAACGGGGCCAAGATCGAGTGGTTCCGCCTACGCCGCGTGATCGAACTTCAGCCGATAACGCGAGGCCGGCACATTGCGCGACAGGTTGGGCAACAGTCTCAGCCGCGCCGCTTCATAAGCCTGCCAGTCGGCGACATCCGGCAGCGCCGGAATGGTCACCACCTCGCCTTCGTCGTACCCGGCCATTGCGGCATCGACCATGTCATGCGCGTCCATCAGGATCGCCGGATCGAGCGTCTCGATGCTGCGGCCCGACCGATCCCAGATTTCTGTCCGCGTGGCGCCCGGCAGCACGGCCTGGACGCGCAGGCCATGAGCGGCGCCTTCGCCATGCAGCGCACGGCTGAAGTTCAGGACAAACGCCTTGGAGCCGCCATAGACCCCACCGCCGATTTCGTGCGCGATGCCCAGCACCGATGCGATATTGATAATCGACCCACCGCCGCGTTTCACGAAGGCATTGGCCGCCACGATCCCGAGCCGCGTCGCCGCGGTCACGTTGAGATCAATGACCTTCTGGAAGTCATCCGGCGTCGACCCGATGATCGGCTTCGACACCGCCATGCCCGCATTGTTCACCAGCACGCCGATATGCGGATCATTGGGGATAAGCTGCTCGATGCGGTCGAGATCGCTCTGGTGCGTCAGGTCCGCCGCCTCGATGGCGACATTGACCCCGTAGAGTTCCCACAGCCGGTTCGCCAGGTTTTCCAGCCGCTGGAAATCCCGCGCAACGAGGATGAGGTTGTGCCCCCGTTTGGCAAACCGGTCGGCATAGACCGCGCCGATCCCCGTGGAAGCGCCTGTAATCAGGACAGTGGCTTTGGTGCTCATGGCTGAAATCCCTCTTCGGCTGAACCGCCGTTGCAGGAGAGGTCGGGATGAGACTTGCATGATGCAAGCTAGATCGCCATATGCTTCCTCATGCGAAGGAAGAGTTTTGCTGAAGACGTCTGCCCCCTCGCCCGCACGCTGGACCGCGTCGGCGATCCCTGGAGCATGCTGATCCTGCGCGACGCGGGCTTCGGCTCCACCCGCTTCGACCAGTTCGAAGCCAGCCTCGGCATCGCCCCCAACATGCTCTCCCGTAGGCTGGAATCGCTGGTCGAAGCCGGAATGCTGGAACGCCGCGCCTATTCCGAAAGGCCCCTGAGGTATGAATACCTCCTCACCGATCGCGGACGGGATTTCCGTCCCGTGCTCGACGCGTTCAAGGCGTTCGGCGAACGTCACTACCCGAAAGGCCCAACCAAAGCGAAGAAGCTTTCCCGCGCGCCGAAGCGCTGATACCAACCCGCCCATGACGATCCAGCTTCCCCTCGCCGCCCACGACGCGGGCCTCGCCGGCATCATGCTGGCCATGGGCGAAGCCGCGCGCGCCGCCTCCGCCGAAGTCGCAAAAGCCGGCCCCGAAAAACGCACCGCCGCGCTGAAGGCGATGGCCGCGCGTATCCGTTCGACTTCGCCACAGATCCTCGCCGCCAACGCCGAGGACATGGCCGCCGCCAACGCCAAGGGCATCAGCGGCGCGATGCTCGACCGCCTCGAATTGACGCCTGCCCGCATCGAAGCGATGGCGAAAGGCGTCGAGGACGTCGCCGCCCTGCCTGATCCCGTCGGCACGGTGCTGGCGACATGGACCCGCCCCAACGGCCTCGAGATCAGCCGCGTGCGCGGCCCCATCGGCGTCATCGGCATCATCTACGAAAGCCGCCCGAACGTGACGGCCGATGCCGGCGCGCTCTGCCTGCGCGCCGCCAATGCCGTCATCCTGCGCGGCGGCTCGGAAAGCCTGAAGTCCTCGCGTGTCATCGCCGACGCCCTGCGCGCCGGCCTCGCCGACGCCGGGCTGCCCGCCAACGCCATCCAGCTCGTCCAGACGCCGGACCGCAGCGCCGTCGGCCACATCCTCTCCGGCCTCAACGGCAGGCTCGACGTCGTCGTCCCGCGTGGCGGCAAATCGCTGGTCGCACGCGTGCAGGATGAAGCGCGCGTGCCTGTGATCGGCCACCTCGAAGGCCTCTGTCACACCTACATCCACGCGAAGGCTGACCCTGCGAAGGCCGAAGCCATCATCGTCAACGCCAAGATGCGCCGCGTCGGTGTCTGCGGCTCGACCGAAACGATGCTGATCGACGCCGCGATCGCGCCGACGCTCCTTCCCCGCCTGGCGAAGGCCCTCGAAGCGGCCGGCTGCGAACTGCGCGGCGACGAACGCGCCCGGGCTCTCCATCCGATGAAGGCGGCAACGGTCGAAGACTGGACGACCGAATACCTCGCACCGATCCTGTCCGTCGCCGTGGTCGACGACATTGACGGCGCCATGGCCCACATCGCGCGCTATGGTTCGCAGCACACCGAAAGCATCATCACGGAAGACAATTCGGCAGCGGAACGATTCCTGCGCGAAGTCGACAGCGCCATTGTCATGCACAATGCCTCGACGCAATTTGCCGACGGCGCCGAGTTCGGCATGGGCGCTGAGATCGGCATTGCGACAGGAAGACTGCACGCGCGCGGCCCTGTCGGCGCAGAACAGCTTACGATTTTCAAGTATGTGGTGCGCGGCGAAGGCCAGATCCGCCCCTAACCTGCGCATGTCGCGCGGGGCAGAATCTGCCCAGTTGCGCCTCTTTCGCAGAAGGTCTCTGCAGTTCTGTCGGAATGGTAATTTTCCCGCCACAGAACCGCCCCGTTAGACTCCCCGAATAAGAGCAGGGTGACGTCGTGGGGTCGGGCATACGCAGCTGAAGGGCTTGCTGTGGAACAACCAGTAGATCCCGCGACGGGGCTCCCGTCGTCAGGCGCCGCTGTGGATGGCGGCTCTTTTTTTGGAATTCCGTATGGCTGGCCGCTCGTTGCGGCTGCGATCGGCCTCATCCTCCTGATGTGGATGGCGCGCGAACCGTTGCGTCGCGTGCTCTGGCAGATCTTCTTCATCACCGGGCGGATGTTCGCGCGCTGGGGCCTCTGGCTCGGCGAGCATGGGCGCAATGCGCGCGCAACCTGCAACGAAAAGATCGCCTCGCACCGCGCCGATGAACTTCAGGACCAGATGCTGATGCTGGAGGACCGCATCGGCAGCCGCGCCGAGAAGCTCCCGAAGGAAACCGGCCCGATCATCGCGCGCCTCGACAAGAGCACGCATGCCCTCGCCACCACCGCCAACGACCTCGCCGACATCAACGTCGAGGACGCCGCCGAGCGCGCCTTCCGCGCCGCAATGCCCTCGATCGAAGGCGGCCGCAACCTGTCGAAGCTCGAGCGCAACATCGCGCAGAACACGGCCAAGGCCATGGGCGAGCGCCTCACGCCCGTGCGCCCGGCCCTCACCATGCTCAAGACGGAAGCCCCTCGCCTCCGCACGGTCGCCGAACAACTCACCAAGGTGAACCAGGAATTCGACCAGAACGCTGACAAGGTGAACAGGGCTTTCACCGAGTTCGAAGAGATCGTGAAATCGGAAGACCGCACGAAGGTCGCCGCCAAGGCGTCGATCCTCATCCCGTGGCTCATCGCCGTGCTGATCACCGGCATCGCGCTGGCCGGCGTCTTCCTCAACTTCTTCCTCATCGAACGCCCGATGTCAGAGATCGTCGGCGAGGGCGCGCGCATTGCAGGCGTCGGCTTGCCTGCCTTCGCGGCGATCATCGTGATCTTCCTGGAGTTCGTGACCGGCGTGATCCTGATGGACTCGGCCGGCTTCACCAAGCTGATCCCGGCCTTCCACTCCATGTCGCTCGGCGCGCGCCGCGTGATGTTCATCGTGGCGCTGAGCTTCCTTGCCGCCTTCTCGGTGCTGGAAGCCACGCTGGCGATCGTGCGCGAGCAGATCATCGAGCAGCAGCAGGAAACGCAGGACCTCGCCAACCGCGCCCTGTTCTCCTCACCGCTCGCCGCCCCGGCGCCGGCCGCATCTCCGGAAGCCGCAGCTCCAGCCGCGCCGACCGAGCAGTCCAACCCGCGCCAGCAGGGCATGCAACTCGCGGTTGTCGCCCAGATCATCCTCGCCGTGTTGATCCCCTGGCTCCTCGCCGCCGCCGCACTGCCGCTCGAAAGCATCGTGCGCAATTCGGTGTTCATCGTCTCGATCGCCACCAGCTACGCGATGCTTCTGGTCGCCTTCATCTTCAAGACGATCGGCGTGGCGCTCAAGAATCTCGGACTCTTCGTGCTGTCGGTCTACGACCTCATCATCTTCGCTCCGCTCTGGATCGAGCGCCGCGTCAAGGGAACAGCGAGGAACCGAGGCGGCGGCGGATCGCGCAACAAGAATGACGATGATGACGACGACCTCTTCGTCCTCGACAAGAAGTCGACACAGAAGCCGGAACAACCGCCCAAGCGCGAGCGGGACAAGAACAAGGAACGGGAGCTGCAGCAGGCATGATCGCCAGGTCACTGTTGGGGGCGGCGTGTGCGGTCGCGATCGCGACCCTCGGCGCCTGCGGGCTTGTCACATCGACCAGCCGTTCCGTCTTCATGGTGTTCGACGTCTCAGGCACCTATGTGAAGGCCGTCCCGGACGCCACGAAATACGCCAACCTCACCATCGCCGAGCTTCAGCCCGGCGACTGGGTCGGCGCCAGCCAGATCAGCGCCTGCTCCTTCTCCGAGAAGGAGATCTTCATGCAGCGCCAGCTTCCCCAGACGCCCAGCCTCGCCACCACGGCCAAGCGCGAGCTGTTCACCCAGCTGCAGAACTATGCCGGCCAGGTGAAGTCTGCGAAATACACCGACATACGCGGCGCACTCGTGCAGGCAGCCTTCGAACTCAGGCAGCGCAGCGAGAACGCACGCTACATCATCGTGTTCTCTGACATGCTCGAGGACTACGGCAAGACGTGCGACACGTCGAAGACCAAGCTCGATCTCACCGGCATCCATGTCATCGCGGCCAACGTCATCAAGTCGGATCCCGCCAACCCGGACAAATATTTCGACACGCTGAAAAAGTGGGAGGCGACCGTCGTCGCCGCTGGCGGAACCTGGTCGCTTGTGTCATCGCCTGACCAGCTGCCCAGGCTGGTCACGGAGGGAACGACTTGAAGCGCCTGCTCGCCATCGCCGCCATCGCCGCCCTCGCCGCAGCCTGCGAGCGCCCAACCGCGCTCGCCTCCAACGCCGCCGGCGTCGGCAAGGAAACCGTTCCCGCCGCACCGCCGCAAACGCCGCCGCCCGCCATTCCCGCTGACGAGCTCGCCGCCATCTCGGCCGAGCAGAACGGCGCGCCGCCGGACGCAGCCGCGACCTTCCCCGGCTACACGCCGAAGGACACAGCGGACACCGTTCTCGACTATCGCGCCACCGTCTCCGGCGACATCAACGCGCTCCCCCCAGTCAGCGATGGCGCGGCCCTTGCCCGCGCCTTCATCGAGTGGAAGGCCAAGGCCGCTGCACTGCCCGGAGCCTATGAGCAGGGCGCCGTCCAGCTCGGCGCCGACCCGCAGGAATACCGCCCGTCAGACGCCGAACTCGTCGCGGCCGAAGCAGGAGACCGCCTTGCTGCCGCCCTCTCGGGCGCGGACGAGGCCGCGCGCGCCGGCATCGCCGCCGTTCTCGGCGACAAGCCTGAATCGCGCGTCTACCGCCGTTTCGACTATCGCCATTCCGATGTCATGGGCTCGGGCCGCTACTTCTACGCCTCTAAGCCCAAGGAAGCGGCCCTCCCGAGCTAGCGGATCACGGGCCGCGCCCCTAGTGTGCCGCGCATGCGTCATCGCCTGCCCGCACGCCCGCGCCTGCCTTCGTCTCCCGGCGACCTTGCCATCGGCATCATGGGCGGCTCGTTCGATCCGCCGCACGCAGGCCATGTCCATGTGATCAATGTCGCGCGCCGCGCTGCCGGTCTCGACCGCATCTGGGTTCTCGTCTCGCCGGGCAACCCGCTCAAGAAGACACAGACCGCTCTCATCGACCGCCTCGCCGCCGCCCAACGCCGCCTTAGCGATCGCACCACCTTCGTGACCGACATCGAGACCCGCATCGGCCTGCGCTACACGGTCGACGTCTTGCGCCGCCTGAAGCGTCTCGCGCCTCACGCCCGTTTCGTCTGGATCATGGGCGGCGACAACCTCCGCGACTTCCACCGCTGGCGCCAATGGCGGGCGATCGCGAAACTCGTGCCGATCCTCGTGATCGCCCGCCCGGGCGCAAACCCGAAGGCCGGCCTCTCCCGCTTCGCCAGCCAGTTCCGGGGGCGCCGCCTGCCCCAGTCGGCGGCCCGCACGCTCGCGCGCCACAAGCCGCCGGTCTGGGTCTATATCGCCGCGCCGCTCGACCCGACCTCGTCCACCGAGCTGCGCGCACAGATGATGGTCAACGCGCTGCCGCCTGTGTGAGACCTGGCGCCTAGAGCGTCTTCGCCAGTTCCTCGAGTTGCCGGGCGCATTGCGTCCAGCCGGGCACGAAACCCATCTGTTCGTGCTGCGCCTTGGTCTCGGCGGTCCAGTGGCGCGCGATCGCCGTGTATTTTGTCTTGCCCGGACCCGCGTCCTCGAAATTGATTTCGGCCACGAAGAACGGCACGCCGTCCTTGGGAACCCAGTTGCCGGTGAAGGCATCGGTGAACACCAGCTTCCTGTTCGGAATCACCTCCAGCCACTGGCCGGGGTTCGGCATCTCCTGTCCCTCAGGCGAGGCCATCGTGATCGTCGAAGCGCCGCCCGGGCGCACATCGGTCACGACCTTCGGCGTCGTCCACGGCTTCGGTGCGAACCACTGCTTCATCAGCTCCGGCTCGGTCCAGCCGCGATACAGCTTCTCCCTGGGCGCATCGAGAATGAGTTCGATCTTGAGATCATGGCTTGCCATGGCATTTCTCTTTTTGTGTTGGCGTTTCGGGGATGAACTTACTGCGGCTGGACGTGGGCGGGATCCATGAAGACGACTTCCCAGGTGTGGCCATCGAGATCGTCGAACGAGCGGCTGATCATGAAGCCGTAATCCTGCATCGGCCGCGACTCCTTTCCGCCAGCCTTCACAGCAGCATCGACCAGCTTGTGCACCGCGTCCTTGGAATCCTGCGACAGGCAGATCAGCACTTCGGACGTCCTTGTCGCATCGATGATCTGCTTGTCCGTGAACTGACGGTATTTCTCGTGCGTCAGCAACATCGCGTAGATCGTGTCCGAGATGACGACGCTCGCCGCCGTCTCGTCCGTGAACTGCTTGTTGATCGTCCAGCCCAGCGCCTCGAAGAAGGCCTTGGACTTGCCGAGGTCTTTCACAGGCAGGTTGATAAAGATGCTCGTCGCCATGGTGTTTCCCTTGTCCTTGCGGGCGTCCCGCCCTTGTTACGTCCCCAGGACGCACGAAGCGACGACGTTCCGACAAAGCTGGAAAAGATTTGCGATGCGGCCTTGTTGCGCCTGCGAGCAGAACTAGGCCCGCTTCTCGCTTTCCGCGATGAGACGGTCGATATGCATGCGGATATGGGCCGCTTCGGCAGCCGTATTGGCGAGCGAAATCGCGCGGTCGAAACATTCCCGCGCTTCCTTCCGCCGCCCGAGCATCAGCAGCAACCCGCCCTTCGCCCCATGAAAATGGAAATACCCCGACAACCGTTCACCCAGCGGCTCGATCATGTCGAGCGCGGCCTGCGGGCCCTGCGTCTTGGAGACCGCCACCGCCCGGTTCAGCGTCACCACCGGCGACGGCTGCAATCTCTCGAGCGTCGCATACAGCGCATCGATCCCGGCCCAGTCCGTGTCGCCGAACTTCAGCGCCCGCGCATGCAACGCCGCGATCGCCGCCTGCACCAGATAGATGCCTGTCTTCCGGTGCCGCATCGCCTTGTCGATCAGCGCGAGGCCTTCCTGGATCAGCTTCCCCCGCCACAGCGACCGGTCCTGATCCTCCATCAGCACCGCTTCACCATTGGCGTCGAACCGCGCCGGCTCCCGTGAATGCTGCAGGAGCATCAGCGCCAGCAACCCCATCACCTCAGGCTCCGCCTGGAACATGCGCAGCAGCAGCCGCCCCAGCCGGATCGCTTCATCGGCCAGATCGGCGCGCGCCTCATCCCTTGGTCCCGCCGAATATCCCTCGTTGAAAACGAGGTAGATCATCTGCATCACCGCCGCGAGCCGCTCGGCGCGCTCGACCGGCCCCGGCGTCTCGAACGGCACGCCGGCCTCCGCGACCTTCGCCTTCGCCCGCGTGATGCGCTGCTCCATTGCCGCCTCGCCGACGAGGAAGGCGCGCGCGATCTGCTTCACGCCCAGCCCCGACACGATGCGCAGCGCCAGCGGTATCTGCTGCGTCGCCGGCAGGTCCGGATGACAGCAGATGAACATCAGGCGCAGCACGTCGTCGCGATACTGGCTGTCATCCAGCCTCTCCGCCATCGGCGTCTCGACGTCTTCGAGATCGGAGACCTGCGCCTCATCCGGCATCGGCGCCTGCTTGGATCGCTTGCGCACCTGATCGAGCGCCGCATTTCGCCCCACCATGATCAGCCACGCCGTCGGATCACGCGGCGGCCCGTTCACTGTCCAGTTGCGCAGCGCCCGCAGGCACGCCTCCTGATAGGCTTCCTCGGCCTGGTCGAGGTCGCGGAAATAGCGCAGCAACGCCGCTACGGCCTGCGGCCGTGAGGTCGTCAGCGCAGTCTCGATCCAGGCCTGGTCTGTCACTGTGCGTAAGTCCGCTCGGTCGCATAGACGCCGTCGATCGGCGCGCCGGGGATGTAGAGCTGGATCGGCCGCAGCTCGTAGGCGCCACCCGGATTGGCCTGGGCCAAGTCACGCGCGAAAGCGAGCCCCTCCTCCAGGTTCTCGACATCGATGATGTAGAGCCCCAGCAAGGCTTCCTTGGTTTCGGCATAGGGACCGTCGATCACCATGTCCTTCTGCTTGTGCAGGGTGGTGGCCGCCGAGGTCGGCAGGAGGCGGATCGCAGGCTTGAGCTTGCCGGCTTTTTCCCACTTGTCGTGGGCCTTGGTCAGGGCGGCCATCACGGCGTCGTCCTGCTCCTTGGACCAGCCACAGATCATTTCCTCGTTGTTGTAGCAGAGCACGGCATACATCATGGGGCGCACCTCGTCGGCCAAAGGACGGCCCACGATAGCCCGGCCCGACACCGGTCTGCAAAAAACTCGCTCAGCCCTTCAGCGACCGCTCGATATCGGCCTTCAGCGCCTTGAGCCGCCCCCGATCCAGTGGCGTGCGGACCTCGATGAGCCCTGTGGCCATGCACACCGACGGGCCGTTTTCGCCCTCTCCCGGCGGCTCCAGCGTGATCTCCGCCTCAGGCAGAACAACCTGCCGTCTTCGCCGTATCTGGCCGCCCAGCGTGAGGGCCAGCAGTTCGACCAGCGATGTCTGGTCCAGCCGCCAGCTCCGCTCGCCTGCCTCGCTCCTGAACGTGAAATTCAACGCGTTCCGCCCATCCGGATCGATACGCACAAGCTCAAGAGCGGAAACCGGTCTTCGCGGATCATCGCCGCTGGCGCCGGATCTGTCTGTGGTTCTGATATGCGGCACGTGATGGCCTCCCAGTCGAATCAGGGCGACGCTAATTCTATCGCAGATGCGATAGAGCCGGGGGTTCCCCGCAGTCACGTCGGATTCGCGCCTTGTCGCTCGCGGCGCCTAGAACGTCCCTGAGAAGCGTATGGAGAAGACCTGCGTGCCGTCCGGCCCGCCCTTCTGCTTGCGCTCTTCGGTTCGCAGGAGAACGTCGGACGCGCGCGTGCCCGCGTAGAAGGTGCGAACGCGTGTTTCCTCCGGATGGAAGATGTTCGCGGCAGACACGCGGATGGTGACCCCGGCGATCTGCGTGGTCTCCGCATAGATGTCGAGGCGGCTGCCGGGCCGGTCGTAGGAAATGTCTTCCAGCAGCTTGAACTCCAGGCGATCCGAAAGGCCGAGCGCACTCATGCCCCACGCCGCCTTCAGCTCAGGCAGTTCCTGACGGTAGGAGACATTGTAGGTCCAGTCGCGCTCGTTGGAGAAACGCCGCTGATCGCCGGTCTGCGGATCGGTGACGTCGGTCTCCTGCCACATGCCGGAGAAGCGCATCTCGGCGTTCGGAATGAACGGCGCCAGCGGTATCGTGCCCCGCACCTCGAGCCCCGTGCGCTGGCCATCGCCGATATTCCCAGGCGCATCATATGTCCGCAGGTTCGCCGGCGCGCACAGGATTACATCCACCCCCGCCGTGGAACACACAGTGCGCGGGACGAAGTCCTGCACATCCTCGACCTCGTCGCGGAATAGAGCCAGTGTCAAAGCTCCGCGCTTGCCGAAGCGATGCTCCCACTCGACACGCGCCTTCCACGTCTTTTCGGGCTCGAGATTGGGGTTGCCGATCAGGCTCGAAGCGTCGACCACGTTGATGGAGGATGCGAATTCCGCGAAATCGAGCTGGGCCACGTCGCGTGTGATACTGCCGCGCAACTGGTCTGTCTCGCCAGCCTGCCATGTGAGGATGGCGCGTGGCTTTGGGTAGGAGAACTCCCGCTCCTTCACCTCGTCGCCCGACTGCTTGATGGTCGAAGCCTCGTAGATGAAGCCCGATTCCAGCGTCAGCTGCGGCGAGATTTTCCAGACATCGGTGATGAAGGGCTCGACCCGCGTCTCCTCGACCCGCGTATCAGACACAGGCAGCGGCTGAGCCACCGGTCCCGACCCATTATTGTTGAAGATGTCGAGCGTCGTGTCGCGGAAGTTGAACGCAGCTTCCGTGCCGAAGTCGATCGTGTGCGCCGCATTCGGACGCCATGTCAGGAAACCGCGCGCGACGCGCTCTCCGGCCTCCGTCGTGCGGCCGATCGTCTGCGTGTTGATGAGACCTGCGGGCGTGAAGATCCGGAATACGTCATCCTGATCCACGCCCGAAAAAGTCGCGAGGCCGATCAGCTTGGTCGAGAATTCCGGCGTGAAACGATGCTCCCAGTCGCCGCCAACCTCGGCTGTGTAGTTGTTGCTGTAGTCGCTGACCCCGAACGTGCCCTGCGCGAAATTACCGGCGGGCGTGTAATTGATCGAGCCGATATTGGTGGTGTTCCAGGTCGGCGCGATCTGGGCGTTGAAACCGACCGTGTCCCGCGCTGTCGGACGCCATTTGAGCGCGCCTGCGACCTGCGCGCCGATGTTGTTCGGCTGGCCCAATTGTTCGCGATAGAGCGTCAGGGCTCCGGACGAATTGCGCACCGCCTCGAAACTTTCCGTCCGCCCGCGCAGGTTCGGCGCCTGGAGGTCGAGCGTCAGCTCGGCATCCTCGCCCAGGGCAAACGTCTTGGTGAGCTGCACGCCCCAGCCGACACGCTCGGAATACTGGATGTCACGAACATCCAGCACCCAGGTCGTCGGCGATCCACCCTGCTTTGCCTGCTTGATCACCACGTTCACGAGCTGCGTCTGGCCGCGCACATCGGAACTCGAGGACGATCCCGAGATCAGCTCGACCCTGATGACCGAATCCGCCGGGATGCGTTTCAACTGCTCGGAGATCAGCACTTTCGAGGATGGCCGCTCGCCATTGACCAGCACGTTCCCGGCCGTCGCGCCGAAACCGCGCAGCACTTCGCCATCGTCGATGTCGAAGCCCGGCACGCGGTTCACGATGTCGGCCGCCGTCACCGGATTGTACTGCGTGAAGAATGCGGCCTCGAACGTCTGGACGCCTTCAGCCGCAGGCTTGGCCTGTTCTGGTGCGGGCGGCGCTTGCTGGGCGAGAGCTGCGGGAGCAAGGCTCGCGGCAAGCGCAGCAAATCCCACGGCCCGTTTCAGCGGGCGCGTCCGCTTGACGCTGTCCATTGAGGTCCTCCCCGACCTGTGTAAGTTCAGATTCTGAACTCACCCTTGCCTGCGCCGCACGGCGGGGTCAATTGCGGGGAAGTCACACCCCGCACACGAAGATGGGAGCGCTTCATGCGCTGGAGCGAGATCGACGCCATTCCCTGCCCCGTGGCGCAGGCCATGTCGGTGATCGGCGATGCCTGGACGATCCTGATCCTGCGGGATGCGATCCGCGGTGCGGCAAAGTTCGATGAATTCCTGCAATCGACGCGTGCGTCCCGCGCCATCCTGTCGGACCGGCTGGCGCATCTGGTCGAACATGAGGTGTTCGAGAAGGTGCAATACGAGGTCCACCCGCCCCGCTATGAATACCGGCTGACGAAACGCGGCGAAGCGCTGCGTCCGGTCCTGATGGTTATGGCGGACTGGGCGGAGACGCACCTGCCCACGAAGGTCTATCGCTGGGGCCGCCGCCACACCGAATGCGGCCACCGCTTCCGCCCCATCGTCTCCTGCTCGGAATGCGGCGAGGCGGTCAAACCCGGCTCCGTCTCATACGATCGCGCCCCGCCGATGAAGCATGAGCGCGCGTAGCTGGTCGAGGGGCGGGCCGCGGGAGGACGTCGACGCGGCCGCTGACTTGATCCCATTCCGGACGGGGGCCGGGACCGGCAGGCCGCAGTCAGGTGCGACCCGCCCCTCTATCCGCGCGCGCACCGGGGAGGCGCGTGGCGGAATTCCGTTCTAGAAACTCCCTCTCAGCGTGACGCCATAGGTGCGCGGATCGCCGGGCAGACCCGCATAGTAGCCCGAGCTGGATCCGCCCGCTGACAGGATCTCGAAATACTCCTCGTCCGCCAGGTTGCGGCCCCAGACAAAGACATCCCAGCCATCATCCCCCCGGAAGCCGGCGCGCGCATTGATCAGCGTATAGGCGTCGATGTTGAGGTAGGAGGATGCAGTCGGGCTGGAGGAGAAGTCCGAGCGATAGCTCGCATCGGCGGCGATGAAGAGCTCGCCGTCGCGCTTGCCGAACGAGGCCGGTTGCGTCCACTCGCCTCCGAACGAGCCTGCCCATTTGGAAAGACCAGGCAGGCGGGTATGCGAGGCGTCGAACACGCCGATACCAAGGCCGGGCGCCAGCGGAACAGACCCACCCGACAGCTCCAGCGGCGGTGGCGCATCCGGGAAGGACACATATTCGCCATCCGTCCACGCCGCGTTGCCATAGAGCGTCAGGTTGTCGTTCACACGCCAGTTGGCGTCGAATTCGGCGCCCTGTACGCGGACTTTCTCTGCATTGGCGAGATAGCCGCGGAGCACGCCAACCTGCCCGTTGACGACGTTGGCCTGGAAGTCGTCGATCTCTGTCCGATAGAGCGTGAAGTTGGCCGTCAGGCCCGGCAGAGGCCGCGTCTTGAGGCCGATCTCGATGTGCTTCTCGTCCTCTGGCTTCACGGTCGCCGCCGAAAGCGCGGGCTGGTTGTTGGCGTCAAGCGGCAGGCCGTTGTTGTTGAGGCCGAACGTCTTGAACGCGGTCGCGTAGGTCGCATAGGCGTTGATCTCGGGCGTCACCTCGTAGGCGATGGTGAGGTTGCCCGATACGTTGGTGTCGTCGCCTGACGTCGCATAGTTCTGCGGCGCCAGAACGCTCTGCTGGAGCGCGATCAGGGCCGTGTTGGTAGTTTGCAGACCGCCATAGGTGGTGGCGATATAGTGTCCCTTTTTCTCGTCGTAGTTCAGACGCAGGCCCGGAATGATCCGCAGCTTGTCGGTGAGGTTCCACTCGAGCTGTCCGAACAGGGCTGCGCTGGTGTGATCGGAAAGAATGTCGGTCTTCTGGCCATAACCATCCAGTAGCCCCGGTGTCTGCGCGGCGGCGTTCGGGTTGAGGAGGAAGCGCCACGCCGCCGATCCCTGCTGTTGCCGGCCCAGCGTCTTGGTCACCTGCCTGAACCAGAAAGCTCCAGCGACGAACTTGATGTCATCGTTGATCGAAGCAGCGAAACGCAGCTCCTGCGACCACTGGAATTGCTTCGAGGGGTTCTGCGACAGCGTTGTGATCGGCAGACCGAGGAAGTCGCGATCGTTCGAAGGGTCCCACAGCCAGTAGCGCCACGCCGTAATCGAGGTGAGCGTGCCGGGACCGATGTCCCAGTCGGCGTTGAGCGCAATACCCCCAAGGTCCTGGTAGGAGCGGTGCGGCGTGTCCAGATCGGAAAGCCGATCGAACGGGTTGGTGCTGGGCGGGGCGTAATTGAAGAAGGCCGCCTGGGCAGCGTATTGCCGATTCAACGGCCGCTGCGTGGGTGCAACGCCTGCGAAGATCGAGGCATACCCGTTTGGCCGCTGCACCGTGTTGTCGGCCGAGAGTTTCACACGCAGCGTGTCGCTGGCGTTCCAGAGCAACTGGAGCCGCGCGCCGGTATTGTTCTGGTCGTTGAGATCCCCGCCGGTTTTGACATCCGTGAGCACGCCGTCGCGCTGCGTTCCGGAGAACGAAAGCCGGTAGGCGAGCGTGTCCGTTATCGGACCGGTGGCCGTCGCCTTGGCCTGGAGGAAGCCGTAATTGCCGAAGCTCAGCTCGACATCGGTCGACGGCTCGAACTCGGGCGACTTGGTCGTGACGTTGACGGCGCCCGCCGTGGTGTTCTTGCCATAGAGCGTGCCCTGCGGTCCGCGCAGCACTTCGATCTGCTGCACATCGAGGAAGTCCAGCGTCGCTGACGCCGGCCGCGCGAAATAGACGCCGTCGACATAGAGGCCGACGCCCTGCTCGATACCGTCATTGGTCAAGCCAAACGGCGCGCCAAGACCGCGGATGTTGATCGCCGAGTTGCGCGGGTTCGTTGAATAGAACTGAACTGACGGCACCGTCTGCGCCAGCTTGCCGGCATTGTAGGAGCCCGAATCTGCGAGGAACTCCTCGGTCAGCACGGCGACCGGGATCGGCACGTCCTGGACGTCTTCCTCGATCCGGCGGGCGGTTACGGTGACGCGATCGCCCGGCTGCAGGGCGGGCGGAATGGCGGGAGGCTGCTGGTCATCGGCGCTCGGGCCGGCTTCAGCCGCGACAGTTTCCGGGGCGGGCGGCTGCCCCGGCCCGCTCTGCGCCAGGGCGGGAGCGGAGAGGAAGAACGCAAGCGCAGCAAAGGAAATGCCGTAACGGATACGGTTACTCGACTGATACCGTGTAGTTTCAATGTCACGCGCCATGGCCCGTCCTCCTTTCAGCGCAGGCATCCCTGCGTTCACGAAGGACATGACAAACCTAAACACGACCAACTCGGTAGTATTATTAGGCTTTAGAATTTCTGCTTGCCCATGCTCGGGCTCGATCCAGCGACACGTTCAGGGCGGTGATTGGATAGCTTTGCAAATGAGACGTCGACTGCCCCTTTCCCCTCGTTCCCAAAGCCCCCACGTGCTAGCCTTCCGCCACGTTCAACAGCCCAGAGGAACCCGCCCTGTCCGCAGTTCGCAGCTCCAAGTCCGGCAAGAGTTCTGACTCCAAGCCGGTCTCCACACCGCCCGCGCCGGCCACACCTGATCCGCTCGAACTGGCCGCCCTGGTTGCCCAGCAGCTCGAAGACGACAAGGCCGAGAACATTCTCAACATCCCGCTCGCCGGAAAATCGCCGATGGCTGACGCCATGGTGGTCGCCTCCGGCCGTTCGGCCCGCCACGTCGCAGCGCTTGCCGACAAGGTGTCCCGCAAACTTAAGGAAGTCGGCGCTCCGAAGGTGCGCGTCGAAGGCCTGCCCAATGCCGACTGGGTGCTGATCGATGGCGGCGACATCATCGTCCACATCTTCCGGCCGGAGGTGCGCGAGTTCTACAATCTCGAGCGTATCTGGGCGTCCGACGCCCCGCCGACCGCACGCGCCGCCGCCGCCAACTAGCGCGACCACGCCTTGCGCATTCGCATCCTCTGCGTCGGCCGCATGAAAGACGGGCCGGAGCGTGAGCTCGTCGACGATTATCTCGCGCGCGCGCAGAAAAGTGGGAAACAGCTCGGCTATCGCGCTGTCGAGGAAGTCGAGATCACGTCCTCTTCGAAGGAAGACGAAGGCACACGCCTGCTGGCGAAGCATTCCGGCATCCTGATCCGCCTCGATGAGCGCGGCGAAGCGTGGACTTCGCAGGACCTGTCGAAACGTCTCGCCCGCTGGCGCGACGCCGGCGAGGACGCGGTCAGCTTCGTCATCGGCGGCGCCGACGGAACCTCGCCCGCCGTGGCAGCCGCCGCCCGCCACACAATCAGTTTCGGCGTCCAGACCTGGCCCCACCGCCTTGTCCGCGTGCTGATCGCCGAACAGGTCTACCGCGCCCTTTCGATCGAGGCCGGATCACCCTACCACCGTGAGTGATGCGTAGGCTCGCCCTCGCCCTGTTGCTGCTTGCGATGCCCGCCCTGGCCCAGTCCCGTGCGGCTCCGAAGAGCTTTACCCAGGATGATCTCAAGAAGGCCGAAGCCGCCCGGGACGCCGCAGTCGCACGCCTGAAGCAGCTTGAAGCCAAGTCCAGCGCTGCCGCCCGCGACCTCTCCGAGATCGACACTGACCTCATCGCCGCGGCCTCCGACTCGACCGCCCGCGAGGAAGCGGCCTACGCCGCCGAGGAACAGCTGATGATCCTGGCCGATGAAACCGAAACCGCCTCCACCGCCCTCTCCGCCGACCAGGCCGCGCTCGACGATCTGCTCGCCGCCCTGATGACGTTCGGCTCGCGCAAGCCGCCTGCACTTGCCACCAGCCCGGAAGACTCCGCCGCCGCCGTTCGCGCTGCAATCCTCATGTCGGACGCAGCTCCGGCCCTGTCGCAGCGCGCCGCCGAACTGAAGCAGCAGATCGACACGCTCAATCGTCTCGCCGCCGAAACGCGCATGCAGCAGACCAACCTTGCCTCCGCCACCGGCGCGCTTTCTGCGCGGCGCGAGGAGATCAACGCGCTCGCCGCCGAGAAACGCCGCGCCCTCGCCGCCCTTGCCGCGGAGACCGACGCCGCCCGCGCCGAATCCAAACGGCTTGCTGATGAAGCCCAGACCCTGCGCGACCTGCTCGACAAGCTCGCGAAGGCTGCTCCCGCAAAGCCGTCGGTGAAGCCGCCCGCCGGCAAGCCGGCTGCGAAACCATCAACGACCAAGCCTTCGACCACGCTAGGGAAACCGCCTGCCGCAGTCGCCGCCAAGCCGCCCGCCGCCGCAGGCCCCCCCGTCCAACCCGCCGTCGGAACCCGCCTCCACCGCTTCGGCCAGACCATCGATGGCGCGAAGCAGGAAGGCCTCACGCTTGCCACCCGCGCCGCCGCCCAGGTGGTCGCCCCGCTGGATGCCCGGGTGCAATACTCCGGGGTCTTCCGCTCATACGGCCAGATGGTCATTCTCGATGTCGGCAATGACGTGCTTGTGGTCGTGGCCGGCCTTGACGCCCTTTATCCCGAAGCAGGACAGTGGGTCCTGGCCGGCGAGCCCATAGGCCGCATGGCCGACCGGAAGTCGCCATCTCCAGAACTTTATCTGGAAGTAAGGCGGAAGGGTCAGCCTGTGGACCCTGAGAAATGGCTTGGTCAGCGCGGTTGAAGGTTGTCCGACACCTTCAGCCCTGCGGCGAACTGTAGTGCCTAAAGTCGCCCGGATAAGTCTCAATGTTGTTGAGTTCCGCGCAGATGAAGGCAAAGTAACGGTCGGCGGGACTCTTGTCAGAGGAGCAGCGCGACATGCGCAAGTGGTTGTTGGGCCCGATCATCGGCGCGGGCCTGTTGGGAGCCACGCTTGGCGTCTCCGCTTTCGCGGTCACGACGAACTCGACCGCGTCCGAGAAACGCGCTCAGACCTTCAAGCATCTCGAGCTGTTCGCCGAGATCGTCGCCAAGGCCCAGGCCAACTACGTCACCGAATTCGATGAAGGCGAAGCGATCGAGGCTGCGATCAACGGCATGCTCGCCTCGCTCGATCCGCACTCCAGCTATCTGGATCCGGACGACTTCAAGGACATGCAGGCGCAGACCTCCGGCGAATACGGCGGTCTCGGCATCGAGGTCACGGCGCAGGATGGCTTCGTGAAGGTCGTCTCCCCGATGGACGGCACGCCCGCATCGCGCGCCGGCATCAAGTCCGGCGACTACCTCACCGCCATCGACGGCAAGTCCATCGTCGGCCTGCCGCTGAACGACGCCGTGAAACAGATGCGCGGGGCTGTTGGTTCCAATCTCTCGGTCACAGTCGTGCGGGAGAATGTCGAGCCGTTCGACGTCAGCCTCACCCGCGAAGTCATTCGCCCCGAGGTCGTGAAATCGAAGACCGTCGGCAATGACATCGGCTACATCCGCGTCACCACCTTCAACGAGCAGACCGTGAAGGCGCTCGACAAGGCTATCGAGAACGTCCGCAAGGGTCCGCTGAAAGGCCTCGTGCTCGACCTGCGCGACAACCCGGGCGGCCTGCTCGAAGCCTCGATCGAAGTGACATCGCGCTTCGTCAATGGCGGTGAAGTCGTCTCCACACGCGGCCGTCACGACGTCGACTCCAAGCGCTACAACGCCGTCCGCGCTTCGCGTTTCCCGGACCAGCTGCCCGTCGTCGTGCTCGTGAACAACGGCTCGGCTTCGGCGGCGGAAATCGTCGCAGGCGCCCTGCAGGACCGCCAGCGTGCGGTCGTCATGGGCGTGACCTCGTTCGGCAAGGGTTCGGTGCAGACCGTCCTGCCTCTCGGCCCCAACAAGGGCGCGATGCGTCTCACCACATCGCGCTACTACACGCCGTCTGGCCGCTCGATCCAGGGCGCCGGGATCGACCCCGACTTCGAGGTCGCTGCCGTCCGCCTGTCCGACAAGGATATCACCGAGCTCAAGACGCGCGCCGCGCGCTACAGCGAAGCGGCCCTGCCGCACGCGCTGGAGAACGAGCAAGGCGCCGAGCGCAAGCCCCCGCACGTTCCGGCCGACATGCCGCCGGCCGACTACAAGGGCGAGGACTACCAGCTCGACCAGGCGGTCGCGCTGATCCACGCCGGCAAGGCCATTCCCAAGCCGCGCACGACCACCGCGGCGACGGCTCCGGCCATCGCTCCGGCGACGCCGTAAGGCTTTCGGCAACCAGGACGGAAAGGCCCGGCCAAGCGCCGGGCCTTTTCATTTCGTCTGCGGTAAAGCCTGCGGCCGCGTGACTCTTGCCCTGTCCGGCAAATTCCCCAACGATTCCAGACATCTCGCCGGCCAAACCGCCGCAGCCGCGTTACCGCGTTCTTAACGCTATGTGGCGAAGGTTCGTCTCTTGGGCTGGGGGTGTATGAGAGGACCTGCATGTCTGCGTCAAAAACGGCTGACGGCTCCGCGCTTCGCACTGGCCTGAGCCATGTCGCGCTCAGCCTGGCTGCCTTCGGAACGCTTGCAACCGGCGCCATCGGCACGGCCTTCCTGTTCGGCGATGCCGACGCCGGCAGCCCGCGCATCGACCTCGTCCTCCTGCCCGACCAGAACGGCCCGCCGCCGCTCCTCAAGAACCGACTTTCGCCTGAAGCGCTGAATGACGCCGCCGCCAAGCCCAGCCTTGGCGTCGAGTATGACGACTCGATCTCTGAAGGCGGCGGCGATGGCGGCGAAGCCAACATGACCGTTACCGAGATCTCCACCAATTCCACGACGACAGCCGCCGCCCTGCCGCGCGCGCCGCTCGCCGGCTTCTTCGAGCGCACCGCCGCGGGCGACCTGCCGAAGATCGGCCCCGATGGCCGCACGCCTGCCGAAGCCTATGCCCGTCCGTTCGCTGGCCCCGCCGGTACGCCGAAGATCTCGCTCATCGTGGGCGGCCTCGGCATGACGCAGAAGCACACGCTGGCCGCGATCAACGAACTGCCGCCGGAAGTGACGCTGTCCTTCGTGCCCTACGCCAACGACCTTCAGGGCTGGATCAACAAGGCCCGCGCAGCCGGCCACGAAGTCCTGCTCGAGCTTCCGATGGAAGCCTACGACTATCCGAACGTCGATACCGGCCCGCAGACGCTCGTCACCTCCGCCAAGGCGGAAGAGAACGTCCGCCGTCTCAGCATCCTGCTCGGCAAGGCGACCGGCTATTTCGGCGTCACCAACTATCAGGGCGCGAAGTTCGCGACCGACTCGACAGCCGCCACGCCGGTGATGAAAGCCCTCAAGGATCGCGGCCTCGTCTTCCTGCACGATGGCGCCGCAGCCCGCTCGGTCCTGCCGCAGGTCGCCGACCAGACCGGCCTCGACTTCACGATCGCCGACCGGATCGTCGACGCCGAACTCTCGGCCGACGCGATCGATCGCGAACTCCTCGCCCTTGAAGCCCTCGCCATCCAGAACGGCAAGGCGATCGGCGTCGGCTTCGCCTACCCGGTTACGATCGAGCAGTTTCGCGTGTGGGCCGAAGGCCTCAAGGCCAAAGGCTACCAGCTGGCTCCGGCGTCGGCTTCTGCCGGTGTTGCGGCGCGCGGCGGCAAGCCGTGATCGACAAGGCCCTCCCCGAACAGGGCGGGCGTGACCCATCGCTCTATCGGCCCAATGTCGGCCTCGCGATCTTCTCGAAGAAGGGCCATGTCTGGGTCGGCCGCCGCGCTGGCGTCCGCAAGGACGAAGGGCGCTATGCCTGGCAGATGCCACAGGGCGGGATCGATCGCGGCGAGACGCCCGTCCAGGCCGCCATCCGCGAACTCGGTGAGGAAACCGGCCTCAAGGCCACTCACGTCGAACTGCTGGAAGAACTCGAACCCTGGCTGTTCTACGACTTCCCGCCCGCGCTGAAGGCCAAGCTCGCCGGCCCCTATTTCGGCCAGCGCCAGAAATGGTTCGCCTACCGCTTCATCGGCTCCGATACCGACGTCCGCCTCGACGACCACTCGCCCGAATTCGAAGCATGGAAATGGGCCGCGCTGGAAGACGCGCCCGGCCTGGTGATCCCGTTCAAGGCCGCCGTCTATACCGAGGTCGCAAGACGCTTCGCGAAATGGGCTGCACCGGTCTGACGGCCCACAGGCTCACTTTGCAGCTTCAGCCATGAATTTCTCCAGCGACGCCATCACATCCGCAATGCGATCCCGCTGCTTGAACGGCGTCGTGAAGAAACGCTCGACCGTCGTATTGAACAGCTCGGGATCGTCGTACGGCACGAAGTGCGTCGCGTTCGGGAAGATCGCCAGGTTGGCGTTGGGAATGGCGTTGTAGATCTCGACCGTATGCTCTGTGCGGATCAGGTCATGGTCGCTCGCCATGATCAACGTTGGCGCGGCAATCCTGCCCAGCGTTTTCGGATCGATATGCGGCTCGGCCAGAAGCGTGGCGAGAACCTTGAGCGTACGCTTGCCCTCCGGCGTCGCCCGCGCTTCCGGCGGAATGGACGCGCTCATCTCTTTCGCCCAAGCCTCGGTTTCCGGATAGATCGCCTTGAGGCTCGGATTGAGATTGGCCGCCATCACCGCGAGCTTCTTGACCTTGTCAGGATGGCGAACTCCCAGCAGCAGCGCCTCGATGCCGCCATCGCTCCAGCCAAGCACGTTCACCGGCCCGGACTTGAGATGATCAAGGAGCGCAGCAAGATCGTCTGTCATTTTCTCGTAGGTGATCGGCCCCGCGCTGTCGCTCGACTTGCCCTGGTCGCGGCTGTCCATCGCGATGACGCGATACTTCGGCTTGAAGAATTCGATCTGCGCCTTGAAACTGCTGATGCTCGCGCCATTGCCGTGCACCAGCAACAGCGGCTCGCCTTCACCGTAGGTCTCGTAGTAAAGCGTCACGCCGTCATGGACGAAGGTCGTCCCGGCCGCAGCGTTGTCGCCGTACTTCACCGCCGGAGCCGTCGGCGCAGGCGCAGGCGCTTCGGGTGCAGCTGCCGTTTCCGCAGGCTTCGCCTGTCCGCACGCAGCCATCAGCGCGATGGCCAGCGAAGCGCACAACAGATGTCTTTTCATGATGATCCCCGGCCTCGCGCACGCGCGTGCGCGTTTTCCGGATTTGTCCGGACCGCTCAGCCTGGTGTCAAGCTTACGTCAGGTCTGCGCTGGATTAGTGAGCCGTCTGGCCGACAGCCGCGCGGAGCGCTTCGAGATAGACCAGGCGTTCGGCGGCGCGGGTGCGGCGGGCCTCATCGCCCGGATCGCTCGCATCCGACTTCGTCTTCGCGATGTCCGCATCGAGCGCGGCGACGTCGACATCCGCGAGGCGAACGGCTTCTTCCGCGAGGATGGTGAGGCCGGCCGGCGTCACGTCCGCGAAACCACCTCGCACGAATACAGGCGTCACGCCCGAAGCTTCATGGATGCGCACGACGCCCGGCTTCAGCACGGTCATGAATGGCGAGTGCTTCGGCAGCACGCCGAACTCGCCCTCGACGCCTGGAGCATCGACCTGGTTCACTTCGCCGGAGAACAGCTCGCGCTCAGGCGAAACCAGCGAGAAATTGAGCGTGTCGGCCACGGCGGACTCCATCTGTCGGGCAGGGGTCTATCAGGCCTGAACCCCTTGTAAAGGCGGCGATTTGCCAGACGAGGCGGCTAGGATCATTCAATCGCGGCGGAGCGTTACTACAGCGATTTCAGGGGGTTGGTTGAACCGGACCGGGACCATCGACACCCCCACCCCGCCCGACACGTAGAGTTTCCTCCCCCACTGGTCATAGAGCCCGCACGGCCATTTCTCGGCCCCCGGCGATGGCAGAACCAGCCGCCCGAAGACCGGCAGGTTCACCTGCCCGCAATGCGTATGTCCGGCGAAGGTGATGAACACCCGGTCCGGCGCGAGCGCGAACGCATCAGGCCAGTGGGACATGACGATCACCGGATCATCACCCTCCGGCAGGTCCTTCAGCGTCTCGCCATAGGAAGGCTGCGCCCGCTTCGAGTCATAGTCCGCCAGCCCACCCAGCCAGAACGCCCCGCCCGGCCGCGCGATCTGCGCTCGCTCATTCTCGAGCACGTGGATGCCCAGCGCCTCGATCCCTTTCCGGATCGCATCGCCGTCATACCACCAGTCATGGTTGCCCAGGACCGACCACACGCCCAGCGGCGCCCGCAGTCCCTTCAGCGGCTGGATCCCCGCGATAACCCCTGCACGTTCAGTGTCGCTCCGTTGCACCGCAGGAGCACTACCGCTCACATAATCGCCCAGCAGCAGCACGATGTCCGGCTGCTCCGAATTCATCTGCGCGACAATGCCGTCCAGCCGCTCGGGCGTCATGTGCGGCCCGGCTGCGTGAATGTCGGAGATCACCCCGACGCGCAGCGGTTCACCTTTCCACCCCGCGCTCACCACCTCGACACGGCGCACCACAAGCGTCTCCGGCTCCCAAAGGAAGGCGCGGATGCCGAGCCCCCACGCCGCCGTCACGATGATGATCGTCGTCCATCCGAACCAGCCAGGCCCGCGCCCCTTCACGAGCCCGCGCCCAAGCACAAACACCAACGCCACTGGCCACAGCACAGCGCCAATCCAGGCAAGGATCAGGAGGATGGCTCCACTCATGCGCGGTACACGGACTGCCTGTTGTTGAGGCCTGCTACTGCGCCAGGAACACAGTCGCTGTGACGACGCTGAAGCGCGACTGATGACCCGGCGTGCCAGGCTCGGATCCGGTGAGTCTCACCATCACGGACTTCCCGCCCGCCGATGCAGACAGCGTCTGTCCGAGCGCGCCCGGCGATTGTGTTGCCGTCAATCGCTCGAACCCCGCCGGCCCTGTCAGCGCCTGCGCCACGCTGGCGATCGTCTTGGACGCCGCCGGCCCATAGACCGAGACAACGCACCGCCCCGCCTTCTCGCGCAAGGTGACGACGCCCTTCCCATCCATAACGTCCCACACCGTCTCATCGGGACCCGCGCCGGCCTGCTGGCGCGTCTCTGGATTGTTGGTCGGTTGCAGCCTGCCGCGCTGGGCTTCCGGCAGCGCACTGACGCCGCCGCCCCTCACAGCCGGCACGCACGTCTCCGTCACCGCGTTCCTGAAAATCTCCGCCGCCACCTCGGGCGACAGGTCGGGTGAAACGGCTGGAGGCTGTGCGAACGCCGCAGAGGCCGCCAGCACGCCTGCAAGAAGCACGGCCATCGCTTTCATCGGTCCCTCCCGTGGATGGCCGAGCCTAGCCCAGCGCACGCCTGCCCTCCAGAGAGACGCTCACCATTGCCTGACCATGACATAGACGTAGCCGCGCGCCGCCTTGCCGTCCCGCCAGCCCTGCCCCATGCCCACCATCAGGTCGGGGTTCTCGTCGAGCGTGTAGAAGACGCTCCGCATACCGTCTTCCTCGTCAGCCCATTCGTATTCCAGGTCCGGCGCATCCGGATCCAGCCGGCGCATCAGGGTCTCGAACGAGGTCTTCATTGTGTCGATATCGACCGGGTTCAGCTCCATGGCCGAATAGACCATGCACCCGCCGTCGATCTCGATCACGGCGCGCTCGACCGCCCCGCCCGGCTTGCTGATCCACACGGCCGTCACCAGGCCGCCAAACTCACCCGCGCCGATATTGAAGCCGATGCGCTCGAACACCGTCGCCGCGCGGAACCCCGGCGGCGGCGTTTCGCTGAAGCTTGCCCGTCCGCTGGCCCATTCGACGCAGACGGTTGCGGCGGTCTGGAGGATCGCCTTGACGCCCTTTGTCATCTGCTGCGCTTCCGCCGTCCCCACGGCGGCAAGCGTCACAGCGATCGCCGTGACCAGCCCACGCAGCATCACCCCCCCCAAGATCAAAAAGGCGGCTGCATCGCTGCAGCCGCCTTCGATAATGCACGTTCCGTGGAAGCCGCCTAGATCAAGCCGCTTCGGCAGCCATCTTCTGCGCCTTGGCGATCACGTCATCGATCTTGCCGCACATCAGGAAGGCCTGTTCCGGGATGTCGTCGTGCTTGCCTTCGAGGATTTCCTTGAAGCCCTGCACCGTGTCCTTCACGTCCACGAACTGGCCTTCGAGGTTGGTGAACTGGGCGGCCACGAAGAACGGCTGGCTCAGGAAGCGCTCGATCTTGCGGGCGCGCGCCACGACCAGTTTGTCTTCTTCCGACAGTTCGTCCATGCCGAGAATGGCGATGATGTCCTGCAGCGACTTGTACTTCTGCAGGATCTCCTGCACGCCGCGCGCGACGTTGTAGTGCTCCTGGCCGACGATGTTGGCGTCGAGGATGCGCGAGGACGAGTTCGAGCGGGTCAACGGCTGGGTAGATGCCTTTTTCCGAGATGGCGCGGTTGAGAACGGTCTGCGCGTCAAGGTGAGCGAACGAGGCGGCCGGGGCCGGGTCGGTCAGGTCGTCGGCGGGCACGTAGATGGCCTGCACCGAGGTGATCGAACCCTTGGTGGTCGACGTGATGCGTTCCTGCAGCGCGCCCATGTCGGTCGCGAGCGTCGGCTGGTAACCCACCGCCGAAGGGATGCGGCCGAGCAGCGCCGACATTTCCGAACCCGCCTGCGTGAAGCGGAAGATGTTGTCGACGAAGAAGAGGATGTCCTTGCCCTGGTCGCGGAAGTGTTCCGCGATGGTGAGGCCCGAGAGCGCGACGCGGGCGCGGGCGCCCGGCGGTTCGTTCATCTGGCCGAACACCAGCGAGCAGCGCGACTTGCCGCCACCGCCAGCTTCGTTCACGCCCGACTCCACCATCTCGTGATAGAGGTCGTTGCCTTCGCGCGTACGCTCACCCACGCCGGCGAACACGGAGTAGCCGCCGTACGCCTTCGCGATGTTGTTGATCAGTTCCTGGATGAGAACGGTCTTGCCGACGCCAGCGCCGCCGAATAGGCCGATCTTGCCGCCCTTGGCGTACGGGCACAGCAGGTCGACGACCTTGATGCCCGTCGGCAGGATTTCCGGAACCGGCTTCTGGTCGACGAAGGCGGGGGCCGCCTGGTGGATGCCGCGCGTGTAGGTCTTGTCGACCGGACCGGCTTCATCGATCGGCTCGCCGATCACGTTCATGATGCGGCCGAGCGTGGCTTCGCCGACCGGCACCGAGATCGCCTGGCCCGTGTCTTTCACTTCGTGACCGCGCGTCAGACCTTCGGTCGAGTCCATCGCGATCGTGCGGACCGCATTCTCGCCAAGGTGCTGCGCGACTTCCAGGACAAGGCGCGTGCCGTTGTTCGTGGTCTCGAGCGCGTTGAGGATGGCCGGCAGGTGGCCGTCGAACTCGACGTCGACGACGGCGCCGATGACCTGGCTGACGCGGCCTTTGACGTTGGTTGCGGTCTTGGTGCTCATCTACGGTAATCCCTCGGTCGCAAAGCAGGGCGGCCTGCCTGAAAATCTCCCGCGGCACATACACAAATTGGGGTCCGGAGCAAAGCGCCAGAACGCCAATTCCAACTCGTTTTCAGGCGTTTTTGACCGTGGCCGCACGCTTCGGGCCAAAGGGACGGGAATCGCGCCAATTTGCCGCTGGAATGGCTGCTTTCCGCAACGGCGTCGAAGACCTGCCGGGAGAGGTTCTTGACCGCTCCGTCAACCCGTCAGCGCGCGATCGTCTCGGCGAAGCGCTTCTGGTGGGCGTCGGTCAGGAAGAAGATGTTGTCCACCGACTCGGTGAGTTCGCCGACCTTGTGCAGCATGCCGTGGCGATCGAACTTGAAGCGGGCATAGCCGAACCCGGCCAGATACTTCGAAATCCGCTCGAACACCGGCATGTCGGAAGCCTCAAGGCACAGCACCGGCTTCATTTCACTTAGCATCCGCTTGCCGCCTTCCAGCGCGATCTCTTCGGCCCCTTCAATGTCGAGCTTGATGAAGTCGACGCGGTTGAGGGCGAAAATGTCGATCAGCTTGTCCAGTGTGGTCGTCTTCACCTGGATCTCGCGGCCATGCTTGTGCTGCCAGACGATGGACGACGTCGATTCCTGGCTGCCGAAACGCAGCGTGGTTTCGCCTTCCTTGTTGGAAACGGCGCCCTCGAAGACATGAGCGTCCTTGTACTGGTTAAGGGCGATGTTGGCGCGGACGCGGTCGGCCTGCCACGGGATCGGCTCCACGGCGACAACCTTCGAAGCGATCGACCCGAAAGCCGCGGTAAACAGTCCCTGGTTGGCGCCGACATCCATGGCGACGTCCCCGGCGCGCATCAGCCGGTGGCCATGGGTCAGCAAGGGTTCGTAGCGTTCACGGAACAGGAACATCGCGCGCGTGCCGGCGCCCTGTCCGGCGGGGCGTATGTTCACGCGGAAGCGCGCCGGGCCGAATTTCAGCGGCAACACCGACTTTTTCGGCACAGTCGCGATCCAGACATATTGCAGTCCCCGGACCAGATAGACCGGGAGATGGCGCACGACCTCGCCGCGGTTCCGGAGCTGGCCGATCTGGTATGCGATGCTCAAGGTGTCCCCCTGGGCGGCGTTCGATGCCGTGCAATGGTGAAGTCGAGGCGGCGAAGCAAGCGCCGCGCCAACGGACGCTACGACATCACAAAGCTTGCCGCGACAGGGTTAATGTCCTGAAGCACAGCCGACACGGCGACTTTCTGGAAGGACGGACCGAACGCCCGAAATCGTCCTAGAGCGCTTCGGCGCCCGAGATGATTTCGATGAGTTCCTTGGTGATCTGCGCCTGGCGAGCCCGGTTGTAGCGAAGCTGCAGCGACTTGATCATGTCCCCGGCGTTACGCGTGGCGTTATCCATCGCCGTCATCTGCGCGCCCTGGAAGCCGGCTTCGGTTTCCAGCAGCGCCGACAGGACCTGCGTGCCGAGATAGCGCGGCAGCAGCGCCTCGAGGATTGCTTCCTCGTCCGGCTCATAGATGTAGCGGGCGCCCTGCAGGTCGATGACCGGCGCATCCGCCGGCGCCTTGGCCGGGATCAGCTGCAACGCAGTCGGGATCTGGGTCAGGAGGTTCTTGAAGCGTGCGAACACCAGCGTCGCCACGTCGAACTCGGCCCGGTCGAACCGGTCGGTGAGCTCGCGTGCGATGCGGGCGGCTCCCGCCGCCGTCACGCTGCGCTCGCCGCGGCGATCGATGTGACCGATGATCAGCTGGCCAAACTGGCGCTTCAGGGCGTCATTGCCCTTCTTGCCGATGGTCAGGATCTTCACGGTCTTGCCGGCGTCGCGCAGGCGCTTGATCTCGGCGCGCGCCATCTTGGCGATGTTGGTGTTGAAGCCGCCACACAGGCCGCGCTCGGCGGTCAGCACGACCAGCAGATGCACTTCGTCGGAACCCGTTCCCGCGATCAGTTTCGGACCGCCTCCGGCGGCCGCACCCGAAGCGAGGTTCGCAATCACCGAAGCCATGCGCGTGGCGTAGGGACGCGCCGCTTCCGCCGCTTCCTGCGCCCGCTTCAGCTTGGCGGTCGCCACCAGCTGCAGGGCCCGCGTGATCTTCTGCGTCGATTTCACCGACGCGATGCGAAGACGGAACTCCTTCAAAGAAGGCATCAGCCAACCGCCTTTCCGGCAGCGCAGGACGCCTTGGCCGCCTCGATCGCGGGAGCAACGCGCGGGTCCGCCCCGCCGATCGATCCGCGTCCGAGACGCGAGCCGGTGTCATCCTTGCTGCGTTCGTACTTCATGGTCGGTATCAGCGTGTGCGCCGTCGTGGTGACGCACTCGCACGAGACGCCTTCCGGCAGGTTCTTGCACGCGCCGGAGGCTTCGACTTCAGCCGCAACGCGCTCGACCGGCGGCGTGCCGACGCACGCAGCAAGACCGAGAGCCGCGAGAGAGAGAACAGCGAGCCGCATCAGGCGAACGTCTTCCCGAAGGTTTCGAGAACCGACTTGATGCCGTCCTCGATCTTGCCGCCCGAAGCACCATTCTTGGAGATGTCCTTCTCCTTGCGGATGTCTTCCAGCAGTTGCTTGTGCTCGCCGCGGACGAAGCGGAGCAGCTCGGCCTCGTAGCGGACGACGTCGTTGACGGCGACCTTGTCGAGATAGCCGCGCGTGCCGGCGTAGATCACCACGACCTGCTCTTCCATCTGCAGCGGCGAGTATTGCGGCTGCTTGAGGAGCTGCGTCATGCGCGCGCCGCGATCGAGCTGGCGGCGGGTGGCCGCGTCGAGATCGGAACCGAACTTCGCGAACGCTGCGACTTCGCGGTACTGCGAGAGATCCGACTTCAGCGTGCCGGCCACCTGCTTGGTCGCCTTCACCTGGGCCGAACCGCCGACGCGCGACACGGAGAGGCCGACGTTCACTGCCGGGCGGATGCCCTGGTAGAACAGGTCGGACTCGAAGAAGATCTGGCCGTCCGTGATCGAGATCACGTTGGTCGGGATGTAGGCCGAGATGTCGTTGGCCTGCGTTTCGATGACCGGCAGCGCCGTCAGCGAACCCGAACCATGGTCCTTGTTCAGCTTGGCCGCGCGCTCGAGCAGACGGGAGTGGAGATAGAACACGTCGCCCGGGTAGGCTTCGCGGCCCGGCGGGCGGCGCAGCAGCAGCGACATCTGGCGGTAGGCGACGGCCTGTTTCGACAGGTCATCGTACACGATGAGGGCGTGCATGCCGTTGTCGCGGAACCATTCGCCCATCACGCAGCCGGTGAACGGCGCGAGGTATTGAAGCGGCGCCGGCTCGGACGCCGTCGCGGCGACGACGATCGTGTATTCAAGAGCCCCACGCTCTTCGAGCGACTTCACGACCTGGGCAACCGTCGAACGCTTTTGGCCGATGCAGACGTAAATGCAGTAGAGCTTCTCGCTCTCGTTGCCGCGGGCATTGATCGCCTTCTGGTTCAGGATCGTGTCGATCGCGAGCGCGGTCTTGCCCGTCTGGCGGTCGCCGATGACGAGTTCGCGCTGGCCACGGCCGATCGGAACCAGCGAGTTCGACGGCCTTGAGGCCCGTGGCCATCGGCTCGTGCACCGATTTGCGCGGCAGGATGCCCGGGGCTTTCACGTCGACGCGGCGGCGCTCCGCCACGTTGGTCAGCGGGCCCTTGCCGTCGATCGGCTCGCCGAGAGCGTCAACCACGCGGCCGAGCAGGCCCTTGCCCACCGGGGCGGCCACGATCTCCTGCGTACGCTTGACGTTGTCGCCTTCCTTGATGCCGCGGTCGTCGCCGAAGATGACGACGCCGACATTGTCGCGCTCGAGGTTGAGGGCCATGCCCTTCATGCCGTTCTCGAACTGCACCATCTCGCCGGCCTGAACACTGTCGAGGCCGTGAACGCGGGCGATGCCGTCGCCGACCGACAGCACCTGGCCGACGTCGGAGACTTCGGCCTCAGCGCCGAAGTTCTTGATTTGCGACTTGAGGATCTCGGAGATCTCTGCGGCGCGGATGTCCATGGGCTCAGGCCCCCTTCATCAGATTCGTCAGGTTGTTCAGTTTCGTGCGGATCGAACTGTCGACCAGCTTGGAGCCGATCTTCAGCTGCAGTCCGCCGATAAGTGCGGGATCGACCTCGACATCCACCGTGACGGTGCGGCCGAGGGATTTGGAAATGGCGCTCTCGAGTTCGAGCGTCTGGTCCTTGGAAATCGGTTTGGCGACGCGCGCCGTCACGCGGCTCGAACCGCGATGCTTGGCGGCCTTCTCGGCGAAAGCCTTCGCCATGCCGGGGATGTCGCCCGCGCGGCGGTTCAGCGCCACGACACCGACAAAGCGCTTCGCCAGATCAGAAAGGCCGAGCTTGTCGCCGATGGCGGCGAGCACAGCGGCTTTCTCTTCGGACTTGTGCAGCGGCGACTTCAGCGCGCGCGAGAGAGCCTTGTCGCCCTCGATCGTTTTCGCCAGCGCTGTCAGGCCGCTATCGACTGCATCCACCTCGCCCGAGGTGATCGCGAGATCGAAAACCGCAGCGGCATAGCGCTGGGCGGCTTCGCTTACAGAACTGGTCGATGAACCGGCCAAATTGCTAGCCCCAGAAGACAAGTCGTGGGCCTCGAATCCCCGCATCCGGACCGAGACAAAAATTATTTGAAATCAGCCACGTAGATACGGGTGGCTTCCGGGTCGTCCGTCGCGCGGGGTGACTAGCACGCGGGAGAGGCGTGTGACAACTCAAGGAAATTGGCTTTTTCACCAGCAATCACGGGCGTTTCGTCGCGGCGCTGGGCGCATCTGAAACGGCGCTGTTTGGGCCCTATCCGGCGCCCCGACACAAAGTCTTACGGGTGCAATGAAACTACCCACACCTCCTCCCCATCATCGTCACACGGCTGACGCTATCGGAAGGCTATTGCCCGCCTCAGACGCTGCGTCACTGACGGCGCGGGTGGCTTCCTCCCTGACCCGGACATTCCGGGGCCACCTGCGATCCAACCCCAGAGGCCAGCCGTGCGACCCGCCCAGACCCCTCTGGCCGAGTTGCATACCGGGGCGGCCTCCCATGCCGGGGAGGCCGCCCCAAACTTTTTAAGGCAGCGGTCGCCGACAGACCCTTGAGGTCCGCTCACTTGTCCGGGCAGCCTCCCCTCCCTTACTCGCAGGGACGCATAGCCGAGGACCCTCATGACGATCTCCCGCCTGTTCGAACCGCTCACGCTGGCCCACGGCCCCGTCATGAAGAACCGCTTCATGCTGGCCCCGCTCACCAACACACAGAGCCATCCTGACGGCCGCCTGTCGGACGAGGAGTTCCACTGGCTAACCCTTCGCGCCGAAGGCGGCTTTGGCCTCACCATGACCTGCGCCGCCCACGTCCAGGCCGTCGGCCAGGGCTTCCCCGGCCAGCTCGGCGTCTTCGGCGATCAGCATCTCGAAGGCCTTACCCGCCTCGCCAGCGCCATCCGCGCCAAGGGCTCCCTCGCCTCGGTCCAGCTCCATCACGCCGGCAATCGCTCGCCCAAGGAACTCGTCGGCCAGGCCGTCTGTCCGTCGGATGATCCCAAGTCCGGCGCCCGCGCACTTACCGCCGCCGAAGTTGAAGGCGTGCGCGACAGCTTCATTGCGGCCGCGAAGCGCGCCGAACAGGCCGGCTTCGACGGCGTCGAGCTCCACGGCGCCCATGGCTACATCCTCGCCGAATTCCTCTCTGCCGAGATCAACCACCGCACAGACAATTACGGCGGCAGCATCGAAAACCGCGCCCGCATCATCTTCGAGATCATCGACGGCGTCCGCGCCGTCACCCGCCCCGACTTCCAGCTCGGCCTGCGCCTGTCGCCCGAACGCTTCGGCCTGAAGCTCGCCGAGATCCGTGACGTCGCCGCCGAGGTCCTGCGCCAGGGCAAGATCGATTACCTCGACATGTCGCTCTGGGATGTCGCCAAGGAGCCCAACGAGGACGAGCACAAGGGCCGCTCCCTCATGAGCTACTTCACGGACCTTCCCCGCGGCCAGGTCCGCCTCGGCGCCGCCGGCAAGGTGATGACCGCCGAAGAGGCTGCTGGCGTCCTAAAGGCCGGCTGCGACTTCGTCGTGATCGGCCGCGCCGCCATCCTGCGCCACGACTTCCCCGAACGCGTTCGCCGCGACGCCGCCTACAGATCCCCCGCCACGCCGGTGACGATCGAGCACCTCGCCAACGAAGGCCTCTCCCCGCCCTTCATCAAATACATGCGCCAGTGGCCCGGCTTCGTCGAAGAAGAAAAACCCGCGGCCTGATCCCCCAAAGCAACCGGCCGGACCCTTGGGGGATCCGGCCGGCGTTTCAGTCTTGTCGTGGCTTGCGATCAGGTACGATCGCGGCGGTCCTTGAGAGCGCCCGACTGGCCCATCTGTTTCAGGGCTGCGCCGAGTTCCTGCATCGAGAGGCCGCCGTCATGGTCGGCGTCGATGGCCGCGAAGTTGGCCTTGAACGCCTTGTGCATGCCAGCAATGCCTTCCTCTTCCGAGCCTTTGACGCGCAGCTCGGATTCCTGAAGTTTGCCGTCGCGGTTGTCGTCGGCCATCGTCAGGATCTGCGTCTGCTCAAGGGCAGCCTGCAGGTCGTCGCGGCGGTTCTTGGCTGTCTCGTCCTTCCAGCGGAACTGGATGCCCGTGAACAGCATTTCCTCGAACGACTGGTCGCCCCAGACGACTTCCGATCCGGCATTGGTGAGGTCCTTGGCGTTCGGCAGGCCGAGCGCCTTGTTGTTCACCGAGTTGTCGTACCAGTAGTCGGCGACAAGCTTCGTTCCGGCCGGCAGGTCGATGAGGTCCTTGAAGATGTACTCACGCTGCCAGTTGAAGTCGTAGTGCGGCATGTTGAGAAGGATTTCCTCCTTGCCGTCCGGATAGATCGCCGTGAGCTTCGAGGCATAGCCGCGATAATGCGCGTGCACCTGAGCTGCGTAGATCTGCACGTCGGCCGGGAACTGCACATAGGCAGTCTCGTGGTGACGCGGCTCGTTCGGCCCGATCTCGATCGAGGGGTCAGCGATGATGATTTGGCGCTTCATCAGCTCCGGATCTTCCTTCGACCAGTAGAACGCGATCTTCGAATGGTCCGTGAAGGCCTTGCCGATCGGCGTGTAGTGCATCTGGAACGAGATGGCGCCGCCAGCCGGGATCCAGGTCGCCCACTTGTCGGGAGCCATCTGCGATTCCGCGCCAACAGCGTATCCGCCCATCGACACGTTCCAGTCGAAGCCGCGGCCGGACTTCGGCATTTCCTTCATCCAGCCGGCCAGGATGTGGTGCACGCCCTGGCGGTTGCCGGCCTTGAAGGTCGTGGCTTTCAGCCAGCGGCCTTCGGTCAGCGGGTTCTTCACGACCGGAAGCTGGTAGTCGACGACGCCGGCGGCCGGAACGTCATACGAAGGGATGTCGACGACGAGGTCCGGCTTGCCGAGCGGCCAGTCTTCACGACCGGCGGCCGCGACGGTCAGCGGATCGGCTGCGCCCGCAGCGAGGTCGCTCGGGGCGCCCGCATCGATCCAACGGACCAGCGTGCGGATTTCGGCAGGCGTCAGGTTCTCGTTGTTCTCGAACGCGCGATAGTGCGTGTCGGCGTCGAACGGCGGCATGCGGTCCGTGCGGATGGCCTCACGGATCATCGGCGCGAAGGTCTTCACCTGGTTGTAGCTGGTCCAGTACAGCATCTCGGGCGCAATGCCGTTGGGCTGGTGGCAGTCGACGCACTTGTCCTTCATGATCGGCGCGACGTCTTTGACGTAAGAGATCTTCGCCCACTCGGCGGACTTGCCCGCGTCGGCGTAGACGAGCTTCGTGCCCGAGACGGCCGCTTCGGCGTTCGTCACCGGCTTGCCGGCGGTGAACTCGGCGAGCGCCGCTTCAACGCCGCTGACCGGGCCGTGATAGACGACCTTCCAGTCCTTCGGAGAGACGATCACCGCCTCGCCCGTGACCGAGAAACCGACCGGGTTGGCCTTCTCATCCTTCGCCAGCGAAGAGCCGATGAGCTGGAACTCGTCGTCGAGGATCGGCAGCGAGATGTTCTGCGCCTTGGCTTCGGCTGCGATGGTCTCGCGCGTGTCGTCATTGCTCGAGTTGATAAGCTGGATGACGAGCGCCGGGTTTTTCTCCTTCAGCGCCTGCAGCGCCTTGGCCGCCTCTTGCGAGGTCTTGTCGCCATTGACGTACGAGGCGAGCACAACGGCCGGCGTGTGCGTGTCGTAGCGCAGGATGTTGCCCATGCCGGTCTGGTCGACCAGCATGTAGTTATCGACTTGAGCGCCGACCAGCTTCGCAGCCGGTTCGCTGCCCGAGCAAGCCGCGAGGCCAAGCGCTGATGCGCCCGCCAGCAGCAGAGCCGCCGCGTTCCTTCTCATGGGAGGAAACTCCTTGGTGTTTTTGGTCCCGATTCCGGGGCGGAAACTACCCGTTATTGACACTGTCAACAACGGGTTCCCCCTAGGGCGCCCGAATATAAATTGCGCGTCACGCACGGCCTGACGTGCGCGATAGCCAATCCCTGCCCGCAAACAAGGAGCCTCCCCCGCTTGTGAGGCGGAGGAAGCGCCGGCGCTCTGATGGCGCCCTGGGGAGGTGCGGTTCTGTGTTGGAGAACCGCCGCTCGAACTCAGATCGACAATCTGCTTGGCATGGGCGGGATCGCCCGCGGCCGCGCCGCCTGCCACAGCCGCCAGATCTCGACGCCGATCGTGATGGCCCAGAACAGGCCCGCCACGCCCATCGAGAGGTTGATGATGCCCTCGATCGTGCGGAACACCTTTTCTGTCTGCTCGGCGTTGGCGCCGTTGGCCGGCGTCACGTCGATCAGCGGCTGCGAGCGGAAAAGCACCCAAAGGATGGCCAGCCCGGCGACGTGACCCACAATGGAAACAATCGAGCGGAGGCGCGACCACGCCGGATGCAAGAGGTCCGACAGGTGAACAATGGCTGCGCCCACCATAAGCGCGAGGATCGGCCAGTAGACCGCCGCCCAGGCCGGTGAGAACGCAATCCCGACAGACGCGTCGTCGCGCAGCGGGACCTGGTTCGGGAAGCTCACAACCTTCACCCACCACAGGATGATGATCACGTCGAACACCAGCGCAATGAAGGTCTCGAACAGCGGCTTCGGTTCGCGCACGTGATCGCGCGGCAGCGTCTTGGGGTCCCATTTCTGGGCCCATTTCATGTCGAGCTTGGTCCGCTCAGCCACGATGAAGATGATGCTGACAACGCCAAAGCAGATCAGCGCCGCCTCGACCGCCCCTCCGAAACCCCGGAATGCAGCCCGAAACGGCTCGTCGGCGCCCAGCGACCGCACCGCCACGATCGCGAATGTGATCGCAACCGTCAGCCCAACCGCGATCCGCTGCACATACCAGAACCATGGATAGTAGTTAGGTCCGATCAGGTAATCGAAACCGGCATAGCGCGACGCCACCACCACCGGATGGCCATACGCCTTGAGGATCGCCGCGACCTCGTCCGCTGTCGCGGCGCGGCCAAGCTTCACCTCCTCCGCCTCGATCTTTGCCGAGATCACCTCGCGCAGTTCCGCGACGATGTCCTTCGCCTGCTCCTTTGGCAGTCGTCGTTCGACCGACGAGAGATAGCGTTGCAACAGGTCCGTCATTGTCCCCGCTCCTTCAGGCCAGTCGCCAATTGAGGCGATGTTCCAGGACCAGCCGCCGCCGGAGGCGGCGCGCCGAGAATTGTTTCGATCGCGCCGTTCATGGCGCGCCATTCGGTGGTGAGTTGATCGAGCGCCGTCGCGCCGTCATCCGAGAGCCGGTAGAAGCGCTTCTGCCGCTTGGCGTCCTCGCGCCACTCCGAGGTCAGGAGACCCTGCGCCTCGAGCCGGCGGAGCATGGGATAAAGAGCGCCCTCATCGATATCGACGCCCTTTTCTCCCAGTTCGGTCTTGAGCGTGTACCCGTACTTCTCGCTGCGCAGGCACCCCAGGACGGCCAGGATCAACGTACCCCGCCGCAGCTCCAGCCGCAGAACTTCAATAATATCAGACGCAAGCGGCATTCCCGTGTCTCATACAGTGTATGGCACACAGTATGTAGCGCACAGGCTGATCCCACGCAACAGGAAACTTCGGGAGGCGTCGAAAAATCGTGCCCCCTCATGTCGCGCGACGGGTTCGCGCTGAAGCGCCATGCATCAGTTGACGTGAGGCAGACGAGACGTTTCGGGTGAACAGAGATCCGCGCCGAGGTCCAACAGCACGCACGCAGGCAAAAGGACCAGAGATCCCTTCGCCGGATCAACTTCGTCCAGGCGGGATTGCACATTCGCGCAAGGCCACGTCTCGACCTTCACCACGTCTCGACCTTCACGATGTAGCGCAGCCGCACGTTGCGTGAGGCATGCTCACGCTCGCAACGCGCCTTTGCCGCGAGCGAAGAACAGCACGCAAGATCGCGCGACAAACTCCCGGCGCGCCTCACCCATGCGCACGACAATCCAACCCAAAAACCCGCTCTCTTGCGAGATCGCAAACTCGCGCCTGTCACCGAACTCCTGCTAGGGTCCGGCCGAATCGCAGGGGCTTCCCATGACCACGATCCGCCGCCGAACCAAAATCCTCGCCACGCTCGGCCCCGCCAGCGACGGCGCGCTCAAGATGGAGGAACTCCTCCGCGCCGGCGTCGATCTGTTCCGTGTCAACTTCTCCCATGGCGATCACGCCCAGCACGCCGCGCGCATCGCCGCCGCGCGCGACGCCGAAAAGGCCACCGGCCGTCCCGTCGCCCTTCTCGCCGACCTTCAGGGTCCGAAGCTCCGCGTCGGCGACCTGCCGAACGGCCAGTGCGACGTCCGCATGTCCTCGGAACTCCGCCTCATCGTCGCTGCGACGACCAACGAGCCGGACGTGATCCCGATCCCGCATCCCGAACTCGTCGCCTCGCTTCAGCTGGGCGATCGCCTGCTCATCGACGATGGCAAGATGATGCTGATCGTCGCCAAGGCCGATGGCGATGCCCGCATCGCGCGCCCTGTTGCTCCCGGCCGCATCATGAGCCGTAAAGGCATCGCGGTTCCCAACCGCTCGATCCCGATCCCGGCGCTCACCGAGAAAGACATCGCCGATGGAAAGTTCGCTCTTGCCCAGGGCGTCGACTACATCGCCCTCTCCTTCGTCCAGCGCGCCGCCGACGTGACGCTCGCGAAGAAGATCTTCGGCGAACACGTCCCGATCGTCTCCAAGATCGAGAAGCCCACCGCCCTCGACGAACTCGATGCCATCATCGCTCTTTCCGATGCGGTCATGGTCGCCCGCGGCGACCTCGGCGTCGAACTCTCGCCTGAACAGGTCCCGATCGCCCAGCGCCGCATCGTCCGCGTGTCGCGCGCCCACGGCAAACCGGTCATCGTTGCAACCCACATGCTTGAGTCGATGGTCGAAGCCCTTGTCCCCACCCGCGCGGAAGCCAACGATGTCGCGACCGCCGTCTATCAGGGCGCAGACGCCGTGATGCTCTCGGCGGAATCAGCTGTCGGCCGTCACCCCACCGCCGCCGTCGCCATCATGGACCGGATCATCCGCGCCATCGAAACCGACCGCGACGCCAACCCCTCCGCGCAGGCCGCTCCCTGGACGTCGGCGCCCACAACGGCCGACGCCTGCGCAAGGGCGGCCGCAAAGCTCGCCGATGACCTCGATTGCCCGCTGGTCGTCTTCACGCGTTCGGGCTCTTCGGCCCAGCGCGTCTCCGCGACACGCCCGAAACAGCCGATCCACGCCCTTACCCCAAGCCTCCCCACCGCGCGCAAGCTTGCACTCGTCTGGGGCGTCAGCGCCGATCTCGAGCCAGAAGAACCCAAGAGTTTCGACGACATTCTCGATGCCGTCGATCGCCACGAAGCCGCCAGCGGCATCAAGCGCTTCGTGATCACCGCCGGCTATCCCTATGCCAGCGACAACTCGACCGACACGATCAAGGTCGTCGAACGTAAGTGATTATTCGCTGAGCACGACGCGGAAGCCGATAGCCGTGTCACGCGTCGATGGCGCAAGACGGCTGCGATTGGCGATACGGAATCCATCTGCGTCGGCTCGCCATCCGCCCCCGCGGATCACCCGCTGCGAGCAGCCCCGCTTGTCGACCGCCGATCCGTCAGTGGGCGCTTCGGCGAACGTGTTGACGTAGCAATCCTGAACCCACTCGGCGACGTTGCCGGTCACGTCGTAAAGCCCGAACCCGTTGGGATCATTGACGCCGGTCTCGTCTGTCTTGCCGTGTGGCACGTGACCCGAGACATAGTTCTCGCCCCACCAGTACGCCGTCGTCGTCCCGCCCCGCGCGGAGAACTCCCACTCGGCTTCAGTGGACAGCCGATAGGCCTTGCCGGTCTTGCCGCTCAGCCACTTCAGGTAAGCCTGAGCATCGCTCCACGACACCATGATCACCGGGCGCGCACCACGACCCCACGTCTTGTCGGACGGCGAATACCGGTTGCAGCCGCCGTCGGCCACGCAGGCGTCCCACTCGGCGAACGTCACTTCCTTGATACCGACAGCAATCGGGGGAACTTTCACCTCACGCTGCGGCCCTTCCCACGCGCGATGGTTCGCCTCGGTCGCGGGCGAGCCCATCATGAAGGCTCCGCCATCGAGCCGCATCATCTGCGGGCACGCGTCGCAATCACGGAACACCTTCTCGACCTTGGGCGCCGGCGGCGGTTCTGCGGCTGATTCAACCGGCGCGGCATCGACCTTCGCTTCCAGTGCAGGCGCCACAGGCTCCGGCGCCACTGCCGGCGTCTCCGCGCTGGCGGCCTGCGTGCCGGCGTCTCCCCCCTTTGGCCAGAAAACGAAAGCAGCAATCGCAATGGCGACCGCAACTACGCCGCCAATGATCATCGGCATCGGGCTGCCGCCCTTGCCCTTCATGCGGACAGCGGCAGGAGCGGCAGCCTGTTTCTGCTGGAAAGGATCAATGCGCGGCGAAGCTTGTACCGGCTGAACGGGCGCGCGTGGCGGTTCAACCTTGGCGGGCTCAACTTTCGGCGCCGGCTCCGGCGGCGGAGCAACCGGCGCCGAGGCTTTTACAGCCGTGAGCGCCGCCAGTCGCTTTTTTGCCAGCATGGCGAAATGGCCCTGGGGATAGCGCTCGAGATAAGCCTCGAGTTCGGCCGGATCCTCGCCGTCCTGGATCGACATCCAGAAGGCCGCCTCGATCGTATCGGTCGCCGCCGCGGCCGCTGCATCGACTTTCGCCGCAGGAACTGGCGCCGGTTGCGGGGAAGCGGCTGACCGCTTGCGATCGACATGGTCGCGTACATCAGCAACGAAAGCCTGCCATTGCGGATCGGACGTATCGCCCGACCAAGCGGTCAGGTCCGCCGTCTGGATCAGCTCGAACATGATCGGCCGGTCGCACGGCTCGATCATCACCGGGATCAGCGCCGACTTGCGATCGCCCAGCGTCGCTTCGGCCCGCACCCATTTCGATTTCACCGACCGCGACGACCACAGCACCACGACGGCCTTCGCCTCGTGCAGCTGCCTCTCCGTCACCTCGTCATAGGTCTGCCCAGCGCGCAGCACCGTGTCCCACCAGACATCGAAGCCCTGATCCGCCAGCGCCTTCGCGATGATCTTGGCCTTCGCCTGATCCTCGCGATTGTAGGAAAGGAAAATGTCCGCCACGCCTGCCACCCCCGTGTGGCCGGGTTGGTAGCACATCATAAATTAGGCGCTAGGCGAATCCACACGACGTCACGGGGATTTGCCTGGCCGCCTCATGGCTGGTCAGCACTGCCTATTCGAAGTCGGGCTCGGCCGCGAAGAGCTCCGCCGGGAAATCCGCCGACACGGTGTTCGGGAAATGCGGATCACGCTTCTGCATGAAGCTTTCGATGCCTTCCTTGACGTCAGTTGACTGGCCACGCGTCTGGATACCGCGGCTGTCGAGCTTGTGCGCGTCCATCGGATGTTCCGCGCCCATCATCCGCCACATCAGCTGGCGCGACCATGCGATCGACACCGGCGCTGATTTCTCGGTCACGCGATGGGCCAGTTCCATCGCGGCGGGCAGCAGGGCGTCGGGTTCGTGCAGCGACTGGACAAGGCCCTTTTCCTTCGCTTCGTTCGCATCGAACACGCGGCCCGAGTAAACCCAGTCCAGCGCCGTCGGCATGCCGACCAGGCGCGGCAGGAACCAGCTCGAACAAGCCTCAGGCGTGATGCCACGACGCGCGAACACGAAACCGAACTTCGCGTTTGTCGACGCCAGCCTGAAATCCATTGGCAGCTGCATCGTCACGCCGACGCCGACCGCCGCGCCGTTCACGGCTGCGATCACCGGCTTCAGACTACGGAAGATGCGCAGCGTCACGCGGCCGCCGCCATCGCGCCGCACGCCGTTCGCAATGATCTCGTCGCCCGCTGCACGCTTGTTGTAGTTGAACGTGTCGGCCCCTGCGATGCCAAGCTCGGCCCCGGCGCAGAAGGCGCGGCCCGAGCCGGTCACCACCACCGCACGGATCGCATCGTCCGCATCAGTGACATCGAACAGTTCGATCATCTCGCGCATCACGACAGGCGTGAACGTGTTCATCTTGTCGGGACGATTGAACGTCGCGACGGCGACACCGTCGGTGACCTTGAAGTCGAACATTGTGAAATCAGGCATGGGAACCGTCCGTCAGAGCTTGAAGGGAGAAGGAAGAAGATCAGCGAGAGGCTTCACGCCAACGCCGTCGATCCAGACAGGCGTTTCGGGCGTCATGAATTCCACCATCACCTGCCGGCATGCGCCGCAGGGCATGCGCGTGCGCTCGCCCTCGTGCGGGTGGTCATCGGCCCCGGCGCTGACAGCAAGCGCTGCGATCTTTGCACGAGGATACCGGGTGATCGCGGCGAAGATGGCCACGCGCTCGGCGCAACAGGTGAGCCCGAAGCTGGCGTTCTCTATGTTCGCGCCAGTCACGCTGGCGCCATTGTCCATCAGGACGGCTGCCCCCACGTGGAATTTCGAGTAGGGAGCGTAGGCAAGGTTCCGCGCATCGCGTGCGGCGTCAGCGAGATTGCGGATGGCTGTGCTGTCTGGCATCGCAACGGACCCTTCGGGGCCGGGCAATCTGGAGAGGGATCGGGTGCAAGGCAAGCGCGCAATCGCGACACTTGAGGACGCCATTGCGTTCATCCGCGCCAACACGCGCGTGGCGCGGGTGCCGGGCCTGCCTTTGAGGCTGCATCAGGCCGACGAGTTGACCCCGCTCTGGGAGGCGACCGAGAAGGACCTTGCCGCCGCCAATGTCGCCCCGCCCTTCTGGGCCTTTCCCTGGGCGGGCGGCCAGGCGCTGTCGCGCTATGTGACCGAGCATCCTGAAGCGGTGCGCGGCAAGCGCGTGCTGGATATCGCCTCCGGCTCGGGCCTCGTCGCCGTCGCAGCGGCGCTTGCGGGCGCGGCGGATGTCGCCGCCAACGACATTGATCCGATTTGCGAAGCCGCTGTTGCGATCAATGCCGAACTCAACGGCGTTGCGATCCGTTACATCGCTGGCAGCCTGCTGGATGGCGACCCGCCGCCGTTCGATGTCGTGCTCGCGGCTGATGTCTTCTACGAGCAGCGTCCCGCGCAGATGTTCCGCGCCTTCCTCGAACGCTGCCATGGCGCCGGCGCAACGATCTTCGCAGGCGACCCCGGCCGCACCTACTTTCCCCGCGACGCCTTCCGGCAGGTTGCCGAATACGCAGTCGAGACGACAACCGAGATCGAGAACCACCCGATCCAGGCCGCGCGCGTCTGGACGCTTTAACTACACCAGCAGGAAACGCACGCCGACGAGATCGACATAGTCCTCGCCATGGGGGACGCCCGCCTTGTCTGCGTTGGCGAGGATCGCGGCCTTGTCCTTCACCTTGAGATGAACCGCGCGCAGGCCTTCTCCACGCTCATCGCGCAGCGGGCCGAAATGCACGAAGCCCTGATCGAGGCGGATATCGAGGCCGCCACTGTCGTTCTTCCTCAGCGGCCGCTGCAGAAGATGGCTCCAGCGCGCGGCGAGATCTGCAGGATCAGCCGACTGGATCGCCGCGCCAGCGATCTGCGCAACCGTGGTCGAGCGGTCATGCTCGCGCCAGTTCGGGCCCGCCCATTTGTAGGATCCGCCCATCGCATCGTCCGGCGAGTGGCGATCGACCGAAAGCAGGCAGCCGCCCGTGTCGCGCGGATGCAGGTGCAGCGCCTCGCCCGTCAGGCCCCATTCGGTCGACTTCAGATCCTCGACCAGCCGCACGCCTTCCGCCTTGAAATGCTCGCGGCGCGGTTCGAGGTTGTCGCAGTCGACAATGTACATGTAGCCGCCATCGCCTTTGCGGCGCTCGATATAGCGCCCGGCGGCCGTGTTCGGCTGCGTGGGAGAAACCACTTCGAGGAAGGTCCCGCCCATCGCGAAGAGTGCGTTGTGCAAGCCGTACTTGCCAACGCCTGGATCGCGGAAACAGATTTCCAGGCCGAGAACGTCTGCGATCTGCTTTTCGACCGTGGCGAGGTCGCTCGCCACCAGGCAGATCTGCCTCAGCCGAAGATAACCCATCGCGCCTCTCCCTATCTGGTCTGTCCTCTTCCCTCGATCATATGCCGGAGAGCGGCTGTGCGCGAAGCGATGAAATCGTTGAAGGCGCGGACATGGGGCAGATTCCGCATTTCCTCCCGCGTGATCAGCAGGAGATCATAGTCCGCCTCGTTGAACAGGAAGCAGAGTTCCAGCTCGGGATCGAGCTCGCCCAGGACGCAGGGAAGGCCGCCGACGCCGAGGCCAGAGCGGATCGCCCCTGCAATATTGAGGATGGACGAAGAGGCCTGCCGCACCACCGCGCCTTTCGCCTTGGCCTCCTTGAGAAAGGCCGGATCGAACCGCGCCATCTCGCCTGCGCCCGCAATGATCGGATGCTTGACCAGTTCGTCTGCTGTGCGGGGAATGCCGTTCTCGGCGCCGTAGGCTTTCGAGGTGTAGACGCCCCACTTGCCGGTCGCGAGGCGTCGCACGGTAACGCCATCGCCTAGCGCATCGGATTTCGTCGTGTTCGCACGCAGCGCGATGTCCGCCTCGCCGCGCGAAACATCGAGACGCCGGTCGGTGATGATGGTTTCGACCTGCACGACGGGAAAGCGCTGCGTGAACTCGCGCAGCCAAGGGGTCAGCAGGCAATCCGCCAGCACGTCATTGGTCGTCACGCGGATCATGCCGAGCAGCTTGCGGCTGCGCTGCGCGACCATCCGGCTGAAGGCCTCGACTTCCGATTCCACCCGTTCGGCGTTCTGCACCATTGCAGCCCCGACCTCAGTCATCCGGTAGCCGCCCGCAGTTTTGTCGAACAGTTTTTCGCCGAGCGCCTCCTCCAGGGCTGCAACCCTGCGGGCGACCGTGGTCTGGTTCACGCCCAAAATCTTGGCTGCAGACAAGGTGCTACCGCCCCTCGCCACCGCCAGAAAGTGCCTGAGATCACCCCAATCGAACATTCTGCATTATGCATATTTGCAGAACGCTCTGCAATACTTCGGATTGAGAGAGTGTGCGACAACCCATACACGAATGCTCACGGACGAGATGTCAAAGACACCGCCTAAGCAGAAGACTATTCAAGAAGACGAAGCCAAATCGTACGAGCGCCCCTCCTTATGACTCCCCCGGCCCCTTCCAGGATCATCTCCCCCCCTCCTCCTCGGAAGGCGCCGGGTGTCCTTCGCCTGCACTACGACCCCGCGTCGACCACGTGCCGGCCGATCATCCTTTTCGCTTCCGAAAACCAGATCCCCGTCGACTACCAGCTGGTCGACCTGTTCTCCGACGAGAACCGCAGCGACTGGTACACGCGGCTCAATCCGAACCAGGCCGTGCCCGTGCTCGAGCACGACGGCTTCGTGCTCACCGAGAGCTCGGCCATCCTGAAATATCTCGCTGACCTCACCGACTCGCGCGCCTACCCGAAGGACCTGAAGGCCCGGGCGCGCGTCAACGAGGTGATGGACTTCTTCAACACCTACATGATGCGAGACTACGTCTACGGTCTCATCTATTCGCGCGTGCTGAGCCACTACCGCCTGCCCGGCCCGGGCCAGAAGCAGTTCATCGCCCTGCATGAGCCGCGCGCGCAGCGCAGGCTGAAGGCGCTGGATGCGTGGATCGGCGCGAAGAGCTTCATCTGCGGCAACGAGATTTCGATCGCCGACTATTTCGGCTCGGGCATCGTCTCGGCCGGCGAGCTGATCAACTATGACCTGCGGCCCTGGGCCAACGTCACGCGATGGATGAACACCATGAAGTCCCTGCGTACATGGGACGAGGTGCATGCCGGCTTCTATGGCTGGTGCAGCGCGGTCGAAGCCCAGAACAAGGCGCACGCCTGAAATAAGAAGAAGACCGAGGAAACGAGAATGAAGACACGAGTTCAGACGAACTGAACCACCCTGACCGGCTCTCCCATAAAAATCGGCCGGCAAAGACTGAAACGAGCAAAAGCCAAACAAGCAGCGACCGGCGAACCACGCCGGCGAAAGGAAGCACCTATGTCTACCCACAAGCACAATATCCGCGCCCATGCCGCCTTCATGGCGCTTGCCGGCGCTCTTGCCTTCATGCAGGCCGGCTGCAGCGGACCCGCCGCCGCGGATCCGAAGGCGGCAGCGGCGGAGAAAGCTCCGTTCGTACACGTCTCCGCACTGTCGGAAGTCGATGCCGGCCGCTACCTGATCAAGATCGGCGGTTGCAATGACTGCCACACCCCGGGCTATGTCGAGCAGCTGGCGATGACCGGCAAGGCCATGCCGGAATCGGACTGGCTGCAAGGCAGCGATGTCGGCTTCGCCGGCCCGTGGGGCGTAAGCTATCCGGCCAACCTTCGCCTCTCGATCCAGAACATGACGGAAGAGCAGTTCGTCGACCTGTCGCGCGCCGGCCAGGGCCGTCCGCCGATGCCGTGGCCGAGCCTCCAGGCGATGAGCGACAAGGATCTGAAGGCGATCTACGCCTACATCAAGTCGCTCGGCGCCAAGGGTGTAACCACGCCTGCCGCGCTCTCCCCGGGCGTTGCACCGGACCGCCCCTATGTCTCGTTCGCGCCGCAGATGCCGGCGAGCAAGAGCTAACCAGCTGACCATCCGGCGACACGGAAAATCCGGCGCCGGCAAAAAACAAAAGAGAGAAGAAAGAACCTTCCGATGACTGCCCACCTCCCCATGCCCTCCACCCAGGCTGCAAACAAATCGTCGCGGCCGACGATGCGTTTCCTCTACCCGCTCGCGGCTGCCTGCCTTGCCGCCGTCTTCCTCGCGCCCTCCCCGGGCCAGGCGCAGACGGGCTCGAAGCTGCGCCCCGACCAGGAACGCGCGATCGAAATGATGCTGAAGGATGTCGAACCGGCGATGCGCCCGGCGGCGCGTGCGCAACTTGCAACGACGTTCGGCAATTTCAGCGAAGCGCAGATCGCGATGATGGTCGCCAAGATGAATGAGAACAAGGCCGCGGAAGCCAAGGCGCCGAAGCCTGTCGTCGAGGTCGAAACCGTCGCGACGCCGGCGGACCTCGCCTACAATCAGGCGCAGTTCGAACCGGTGATCCGCAAGCACCACGCGGTGCAGAAGAAGTTCGATGCGTTCGTGAATGCGAAGTTCCCGGCCTACTGCCCCGGCCGCGACCAGTACGCCCGCTTCGGCTCGGCCTGGCGCTACGAACAGGGCCAGTTCATGATGGATAGCGCGCTCGCCACCTGGAATGTCGAGACCAACGTGACGGTCGCCGCCGAGGCCTATGCGCCGAAGGATGGCCGCTACACCTTCGACTTCTCGAAAGTGCGCATGACGTATGACGAGAAGGCGGTCGAGGCCGCGATCAAGACGGCATGCGACAAGGTCCACGCGGCCGGCAGGGAATTCCTCGCCAAGGTCGACCCGCTGATCGCAAGGAAGGACTGGGACGGCGCATTCAAGGCCGAACAGTCCGGGCAAGCCAGGCTCGAGCCGATCCGCAAGGAACTGCAGGCAAACTTCGACAAGCTTTCGCCGGGTGACTTCACCCAGATCCAGTTGGCGATGATGAACGGAACCAAGATCAAGTCTTCAACGAAGTGACGGAATAGGACGGTCGCTCAATCCCCCCGGAGCTCAAAGCCGCACCAAAGAAGGCGGCAGACTGTCCACTAACCTCCATGGCGCAGGCCCGCGATCCCCAGCGGCCTGCGCCTTTTGTTTTCACATGAAGCTGTAGGGCTCGACGTCGAGCGCGACACGCACCGCCGAGGGCAGTTTCACGCGTTCCTTCCAGGTCGCAAGGAAGGCGGAAAGATCGACATTGCGATCCGAGCGGATGAGGAAGCGGCGGCGATGGCGGCCCCGCAGGATGGTGATCGGCGCAGGCGCAGGCCCCCAGACCTCGACGCCGGAGGCGTTGGGCTGCTCGGCGGCGAAAGCAGCTGCAGCTTCATTCGCCTGCTCCGCGCTGCCCGCCGAGATGATGACGGCGCCCAGCCGCCCGAACGGCGGAAAGCCGACAAGGCGGCGCTGGTCCATCTCGTGGGCGATAAAGGCATCGCGATCGCCCGCGGCGAGCAGGGCAATGGCAGGGCTCTCGGTTGCATAGGTCTGGATGATGGCGCGGCCGGGCTTGTCGGCGCGGCCGGCGCGGCCCGCCACCTGGAGAAGCAGCTGGAAAGTTCGCTCCCCCGCGCGCAGGTCGCCGCCGCGCAGGCCGGCGTCGGCGTCGACAACGCCGACCAGCGTGAGGCTCGGGAAGTTGTGACCCTTGGCGACAATCTGCGTGCCGATGAGGATGTCGATCGCTCCCGCCTCCATGCGCCCGATCAGTTGGCGCAAGGCATCGGGCGATGCGACCGTGTCGGACGACAGCACTTCGACGCGCGAGCCACGAAAGCGCGTGTGGACTTCCTCGGCGAGCCGTTCCACGCCAGGACCAACACCGGTAAGTGAGCCCTTGGCGCCGCAGTTCGGGCACATCAGGGGCTTGTCCATCGTGTAGCCGGTGAGATGGCAGACGAGCTTGCCGCTGTAGCGATGCTCGACCAGCCATGAATCCGTGTCCGGCGCCTTCAGCCGCTCGCCACAGGCGCGGCAGAGGACAAGCGGGGCATAGCCACGCCGGTTGAGGAAGAGCAGCGCCTGCTCCTTCGCCGCCAGCGTGCTCTCGATCGCGGCGGCGAGGTCCGGCCCGATCCAGCGCCCCGTTTCGGGCGGCGAGGTACGCATGTCGGCGAGCGCAATCGAGGGAAGCTGCGATACGCCCGGGCGGGCGCTGAGCTTCAGGTGCGAATACCTGCCCTGCTGGGCGTTGGCGAGCGTTTCGAGCGATGGCGTCGCCGAGGCCAGCACGACCGTGAACTGCTCGATCGAAGCGCGCAGCACCGCAAGATCGCGCGCATGATAGATGACGCCTTCTTCCTGCTTGTAGGACTGGTCGTGCTCCTCATCGACCACGATCAGGCGCAACTTCCTGTAAGGAAGGAACAGCGCCGAGCGTGCGCCGACAACGATACGCGCCCTGCCCGCCGCAACCTCGCGCCAGACGCGGCGGCGCGCAGAGGAGCCCGCCGCCGAATGCCACTCGGCCGGGACGACGCCGAAGCGTTCCTCGAAACGGGAAGTGACCGCCTGCGTCAGCGCGATTTCGGGCAGCAGCACCAGCACCTGCGCATCAGGGTCCTGGCGGAGCGCCTCTGCGATAGCCTCGAAGTAAACCTCCGTCTTGCCCGAGCCCGTGACGCCATCAAGCAGCGCAACCCGGAACTGGTGCTCACGCACACGGTTGCGGAGATAGTTGGCCGCATCACTCTGTTCGCCGGTGAGATTGCGCGATGGCAGGTCCGGATCGGGCAACGGGAAAGGCGGATCGAGCGAGCGTTCGACGTGCATCAGCGCACCGGCATCGAGCAGGCCCTTCACCACGCCTGAAGAGACGCCGGCGGCGCGTGCAAGGTCTGCGCCCGAAAGCGGCGCACCGGCTTCGGCCAGCACCTTCTCGCGCGCAGGCGTCATGCGGTCAGGCGTTTCGCCGGAGGCGACGACCAGCGTCTCGACCGGCGGCTCGTCGAGCGCCTCACGCGAGCGCATCGCCATGGCAAGGACGTTGCCGACGGGCGCGCAGATGTATTTCGCCGCACGCTCGATGAAGGCGCGCATCGTTTCAGGGAGCGGCGGCGCGGCGCTGATGACTTCCAGAACCGGCTTCAGCTTGCGATTGCTCGGTACGCTGCGCACGCCCCAGACGACGCCGATAACCTCGCGCGGGCCCAGCGGCACGACGACAAAGCTGCCCAAGGGCGCATCGACGCCTTCGGGCAGTTCGTAATCGAACGGCTCCGGCAGGGGCTGCGGCAGCAGCACCGAGACGATTCGGGGTGGAAACAGCATGGCCTCATGGTCAGGCCCGCCCCCCGGGTGTCAACCACGCGGACGCACGAGGCGTTCGTCGGGCAAGAAAATCAGGGCGTTTGCGGGTTCGGGCAGCGCACGAGCCGGACCGGCTCGCGATCATTGACCTTCATCTGCATGACGGTGTCGGACGCGCCGAAATTGAGCGTGAACGCACCCCCAGACCCACCGCCGCAGTCAGCCATGATGTGATAGATCATCGAACGGCCGGTCGGGTGTTCTTCCTCGCGCGATTTCACGACGCAGGCCTTCCCGCCCGGCGCCATGCTCATCGACTGGCTCGAAAGGTCGAACGTCCTGGCCGCATTTCCGCAATCGGCGTCGGCGAGCGCCCAAACGCCGGCGTAACCGGGTTCCTGCGGAGGCGTCTCAATGGCGGCAGGGACCGGGGGCGGTTCGACGGCGGCTGGCGTTTCAAGCGCGGTTTGGGCGGGAGGGGGCTCTGCTTGCGGGCTGCAGGCGAGCAGCACTGTCAGCGCAATCGCGCCGCTGGCCCATCGCTGGCTGGAATTCAGTTGCATGGACCTGCTCCCGCCGGGATGAACGGCCTCTCGGTCGAAGCGTTCCGGCCAAATCTGGGCATATCAGCGCCCGGAAAGACGGCCTTAACGACCCCGGCGCATCGTCCCGTCCATGAGCGCCCACACCGCACGCGAAGCCCTGCAGGAGTTCACGGTCTGGCTGGAGACAGAGCGCCGCGCGTCAGAAAAGACGATCGAGGCCTATCAGCGCGACATCGGCAACTTCATCGGCTTCCTGGTCGAGCATCTCGGCGGCGAGCCGCATGTTTCGGACCTCAAACGCCTCTCCCGCCATGACGTCGTCGCCTGGCTGGCGCGGCGGCGGACGCAGGACAATCTGGCAGCATCCTCGCGCGCTCGCGCGGCCTCCAGCCTGCGCGCCTTCTTCCGCTTCCTCGACCGCCGCCTCGACGCCGCCAACGCCAAGGCAATGATGTTCGAGAGTCCCCGCCGTCCGCATCGCCTGCCTCGGCCCCTGCCGGAGAAGCTTGCTTCGGAAGCCATCGACATCGCCGGTGAAGGCGATGGCGAGGATATGCCCGAATGGGTGCTCGCGCGCGACGCAGCGATCCTCTCACTGCTCTATGGCGCTGGGCTTCGTCTCTCCGAGGCTTTGTCGCTGACCGGCAAGGACGTGCCAGCGCCTGAAGCCCTGCGTGTCTACGGCAAGGGTCGCAAGGTCCGCATCGTGCCGCTGATCCGCGCCGTGCGTGAGGCGATCAATGAATACCGGAAGATCTGCCCTTACCCTGCCGCACCGGACGAGCCGCTGTTCCGCGGCGAGAAAGGCGGGCCGCTCAACCCACGCATGGTGCAGCGCCTGATGGAGAAGCTGCGCGCCCGCCTCGGACTGCCGGAAACAGCGACGCCGCACGCCATGCGCCACTCATTCGCGACGCACCTGCTCGCAAACGGCGGCGACCTGCGTTCGATCCAGGCGCTACTGGGCCATGCCAGCCTCTCGACGACCCAGATCTATACCGGTGTTGATGCAGCGCGGCTCATGAAGGTGCACGCCGAAGCGCACCCGCGGGCGTGATGCTTCAGACCTCGGAGCCTACTGGCCGGCGCCTGCCGCCTTGAAGGCGTTCATCATGCACTGCTCGATGCCCTTCTGCTCTTCGGGCGTCAGCTTCGACAGCACTTCCATCGGATTCGAATTCGCATGCTTGGCCTGGAAGTCCTTGCACCATTCCGGCGAACCAACAGCCGGCGAGCAGGCGGCGCAGAGGGCGGCCGTGGCCGCGAGCATTCCGATGAGCGTAAGGCGCATGATGTGTCCCCGGTGAAACGGATACGTCCGATGCGGCAACGTGCTCGCATGGGAGCGCACAAGTCAACCTGATAGGCGCCAGGCTAGGCCGGCGCGGCGCAGCCCTTGAGGGTCTCACCCTGCCAGGTCACCGTGACAGACCAGTGATACTCCCGCTCGCCTAGCCCGTCCTGGCATTTGCCGGAACGGAGCGTCATCACGAAATCGCCGTCGGGCGTCTTCGTGGTCAGTGTGGTGGCATCCTTCTCGCCCGCAGCCTTGACCGGAAGGTCGCCCTTGAGATCGCGTGAGCCCGTCACCGCGATCGTGGTGGTCTTGGCAGCGTGATCGACCTTGACGCCCCAGAAGACGGGATCCATGCCCTGGATTTCAAGATTGCCGTCGAGCTCAGACGTGCCGGGCCCGCAGGCGGCGAGCGTCAGGGCGAGGGCTGCGAACCCGCAGGCAAACTTCAGCATGGAACTGTCTCCTCTGACGCCTGATTAGCCCGAGACGGCGGCAATTCCAAAGTCCGGCCGCAGAAAAGAAGCCGGCGGCAGGGATGACCTGCCGCCGGCGTCCTCCAGGTCGGAAACGTTCAGTTGCGTGGCGTCGTCGCGGGCGTTGCAGCCGGCGGCGCGCCAAAGGGCGCCGGGGCCGGCGGTTGCGGCGGCGGGGTCCACGCACCGTTCCTGATCTTGCCGCCCTTCGCGGAAGTCGCGAGCTGGATCAGCTTGTCGGTGACATTCGGTTCGAGACCTTCGGTATGTCCCTTCTGCAGGCGGATCACGTCAGCGACGACGCGGCCATCCTTGCAGTTCGGGAAGGTGTAGACCTGCGCACGGCCAGAGCGCGGGTAGTGGCCCCAGCCATCCGTGCCCGGATCCTGGCGCGTGGCGTCCCACACATAGCCGGCCTTGGGATCGACGACGTCTTCTTCCTTCACGCGCGGGCCGCAACCGAACTTCGTTGCCAGCGGAGACGTGTCGCCCGGAACGGTTTCGTACTCGCCGTTGGTGAAGATGAAGGAGTAGTCGCACGCGCCGCCTGGCGGACCGGAAGCGGCTGCGGGCGTCGGGCGCGGCGGCGGGGCAGGCTGCGCCTGTCCCGGCACCTGCTGGTAGACCGGCAGGCCGCCATTGCCAAAACCGCGGCCAGCCGATGTCGATGGCCCAACGCGGCCACCCGATAGCGAGATACGCACGTCGACCTTGTCCTTGAAATAGTCGGTGCAGATGATGCGGTTCGACGTCATGCCGCCCTGGCTGTGGCCAGCCAGGACGAAGCGCTCGACATTCTGCTTGCCAACTGCGGCGACCACCGAGTCGACGATGTTGTGGAGGTATTCGTCATCCGCATCGCTCCAGGTGCGCGTGGGCGAACCGGGCGTCATGATGACGAGCTTGTACTTGTCCTTCACGTCCATGAAGGGCGCGTAGTTGCGCTGCCAGTTGGCGTAGGAGCCGGCGCCGTGAAGCGAAAGCACCAGCGTAACCTTGTCGCCCGGCTTGTAGCCCGCCGGACAGTCGAGGAAGTAGGTGCGGCGCGACTTCATCTCGACCGTGTTGCCGGGCTGGGTGACAACCGGGCTTTCACAGGACGCGTCGGGGCAATGGTAGACCGGCGGCGCATTGCAGTTCGTGCCGAGCAGCGTGCCTGCTGCAGGCGCTGCCGGCTGCGCAAAGGCCGACCCGGCGCAGGCTGCGAGCGCGCTCGCGGCCGCGAGGCGCGCGAACAATTTTCTGGATTTCATGCGTTTCTCCCTTCAATCCCCTGTTCCAGGCGCTCTTTTCAGTCCGGCTCCCCAAACGGACTGCGTCGCCTATCGGCGATAGACAGTCCACATGGCAGGCCTTTGCGTCAATGCCCGGCGCGCTTCACAAACGCGCAAGCAGGGTGACGTTCACGTCCGCCTTCGCAGAGCGTCTGGCGCGGACGATCATCGGCGCTAGAGTGCCGCCATGAGCATCACCGACAGCCTCCACCGGATGTCCGCCGCCCAGCTCTCCGCGGGGCTCAAGAAGAAGGCCTTCAGCGCCGCTGAACTCTGCGAGGCCTCGATAGATCGGATCGAACGACTCGATTCCCAGACCAACGCCGTCATCGTGAAGGACTATGAGCGCGCCCGCGCCGAGGCGCGCATGGCCGACGAGGCGATTGCACGCGGGCAGATGAAACCGCTGACCGGCATCCCGATGACGGTCAAGGAGAGCTTCGACCTGCGCGGGCATCCGACGACGTGGGGCTTTGAGGCGTTCCGCGATCATCGCGCCCGCGAGGATGCTCTGGCCGTACAGCGGCTGAAGGCGGCAGGCGCGATGGTGCTCGGCAAGACAAATGTGCCCCCGGCGTTGGGCGACTGGCAGTCGGCCAATCCGATCTATGGGCGGACGAACAACCCCTACGACCTCACGCGCTCTCCGGGAGGATCGTCCGGCGGATCGGCGACGGCCATCGCGATGGGATATTCGGCCCTCGAGGTCGGCTCGGATATCGGCGGGTCGATCCGGGTGCCTGCGATGTTCTGCGGGGTCTATGGGCACAAGACGAGCTACAACCTCGCCCCGCAGGGCGGGCATTCGCCAGGCGGCATGATCGGGGCCCCGCCCCTGCTCGGCGTGATCGGCCCGATCGCGCGGTCGGCCGAGGATCTGGCGACGGCGCTCGACGTGATCGCGGGGCCTGATGCCGAATTGCCCGCCAACAAGGTGATCCTGCCCTTGCCCCGGCATGGATCGCTCGCGAGCTTCCGGGTGTTCGTGCTAGACCATCATCCGGCGGCGCGGGCGAACAGCGACATGCTTGGCGCGCTGGAGCACCTGGCTGACGCCCTGACCAAGGCCGGGGCGACGGTCGCGCGGCAATCAAGCCTGCTGCCGGACCTGAACCAGCAGTGGAAGACCTACCAGGCCATGTTGCACACCATCATCACGCGGCGCGATGCGACCCAGACACGGCCGCCGATCTCGGCGCATGACTGGTTCGAGCACCTCGACAACCAGCTGCGCATCCGCAGGCAATGGGCGGAGTTCTTCCGGCATTTCGATATCGTGCTCTGCCCCGCCTTCGGCACGCCCGCCTTCCCGCATGCCCCTGAGCCCGACTGGCGCAAGCGGTCGCTCGACATGGATGGCGAGCAAGGGAATTTCGGATCGCAACTCGGCTGGGCCGGCATCGCGACCGTTGCCAACCTGCCATCAACGGCGATCCCGCTCGGGCTCAACCGGCAGGGCCTGCCGATTGGCGTGCAGGCGATCGGGCCGTTCCTGGAGGACAAGACCACGATCGCCTTCGCCGGCATGGTTGGCCACCAGATCGAGCCGCCGAAGCTCGCAGGCTGATCACCAGGTCCGGGCGCCGGCCGTTCGGGTAATCCTCGGCTTGGCGAGCAGCCAGACGCCGATGATCGTCAGCAGCATCGACGCGATATGCGCCCAGCCGAAAGGTTCGTGGAGGATCATCACGGCGGCCCACGCGGCGACGATTGGACCGACACCGCCGACAGCGCTCATCGGGCCCGGACCGATGCGGCTGATCGCTTCGGCGATCATGAAGCTCGGAATGACCGTGCAGACGATGGCGAGCGTCAGGGCCAGCCAGTAGCCGTTGGCGGTAACGGGCGGCGGGGGCTGGATGAGCATCTCGATACCGCTTTGAGTGAGGAATGCGATCGAGGCGGCGGACATCGCAAACGCAGTAAAGAGCGTCGACCCCATGCGCGCGATCACGGGCTTCGAGAAGGTGACATAGACCGCATAGATGAAGGCGCCCGCGAAGATGAGGCCGCCGCCGAGCCAGGCGTTGGCGCCCTGATGGCCGATCTCTGCACCGAAGAGGATGGCGACGCCGGCATAGGCGAGGACAAGGGCGGCGATGTGGCGGCTGGTGATCTTGTCCTTGAAGAAGAAGAACGACATGGCCGCGACCATGGTGGGATAGATGTAGAGGATCAGCCGCTCGAGCTGGGCGGAGGTGTATTTCAGGCCCTCGAAATTGAGCCAGGAGGAAATGTAGTAGCTCATGATGCCGAGGCCGGCGGCGAGTGCGTAGGTCTTCACGCTGGGCTGCTGTTTCAGGCGCAGGAAGGCGTAGACGCCGATCGCGAGATAGACCGGCAGCGAAAAGGCCATCCGCAAAGTCAGGAGCTGCGAGACGCCGAGGCCTTCGGCGTAGGCGAGTTTGATGACAACGCCCTTGAGCGAGAAGAGCGCGGCGCCTCCGGCGGCGAGCGCGACGCCGATCGTGCGGTTGCGGGTCTCGTGCTGGGCTGGGAGGACTTCGGCGGTCATCTGTTTCGCTCCGCTCGTCCCTTCGTCTGCCTGCGGAGCGTGTCGGTCGGGACGAGGGTCGCCGGCGCTTCCGCCGCCGGCCCTGTCGCTCTAGTCGCGACGCGCCGGCGCAAGCCAGATCATGGCTCGCTTAAGTCGAAGGAGGTTGGCGCGGGTTGTCATGGGCTGGGCTCGTACGCCTGTTTTTTGGGGCGCGCAACGGCGCGCAGGGAATGTGACGGAGATTTCGGAATGTTGCGCGCGGTATAGGCTGGTCGTTGCACACGTGTCATGCGGTGCGCCTTGCTTTGGCCGTGAGGCGTGTGTGTAGTGACAAGCGATTCAGTGGCGGGGATTTCGATGCGGATCCGGACGGCGATTGCTGCGGCGATGTTGCTGGCGGGATGTCAGAGCACGGCGCCGGCCGGCGAGACGCCGGTGGATGGCGCGCCGCGCGTGACGCCCGTGGCCGGCGGCGAGACGACGCCGGACGGGCTTGCGATGTTCGATCCGCCGGTAGGGCCGCTTAGCCCGGAAGAAATCTGGAAGATCGAGCCGCAGGACACCGTCGCGCATATCCAGTCGGGCGCCACATGCCCCGGCATGCTGGGCGGGCTGAGGCGCGACAAGCAGACAGTCTACAAACCCAACGGCATGGATGTGGGCTGCAACTATATCGGCGGCGAAGGGCCTGCCCTGCTGCGCTTCTATGTTTTCACGAGCGACATTGGCGGGCTGGATGCGGAGGTGCGCACGGCGACGGATTCGATGCGCGCGCAGCAGCCGATCGCGAAGCGTGCGCCCGTGATCGCAGCCTCGCAGGCCTTCCGCAACTACGGACTGGTCGAGGCGGACGCGGGCGGAACGATGACGCGCAACAGCCTGCTGATGACGCAGGTGAATGGCGGGTGGATCCTGAAGATCCGCCTGACCTGCCGCGAGCAGGACGCGAAGACGTATGAAGAGCTGGCCGCGCGGATGCTGGCGGATGAAGCCTCGAAACTGAAATCCCGGCCCGTGCCGCGGGTGAAGGCGGCAAGGTAGCCTTCCGCCCATACTGATGGAGCGGTGAGCGCGCCCTCAGACGCAAAGCCTGACCCAGCCTACGCGACGGCCTTCGGGCGGGAGCGCGGGGGTTTCTTTTCGCTCTCTTCCGCGCCGGTCCAGAGGCGGCCGTCGGGGTCCATCGGGTGGTGGTAGTGGCGGCGGGCGAGCTGAGCCTTGTAGAAGCCCTCGTAATCCGTGACGGCGCCCATCTCGCGGGCTTCATGGTCCTGTGTGACGCCGATCTCGAAATAGGCGTCGAGGTTGGCGAGACGCGGCTGAGGCAATGCGCCGGAGATATAGTCGTCGCGCATCTGGCGGTAGAGATCCTCCAGCGCGCGAGACAGCTTTGCGACATCGAAGAGCGTGGACGTGTCGCGGTTGGCCGTGACACGGGCCTTGATGATTTCGAGCTCGCCCTTCCCCGCTCCGGCGAGATGGATGGCGCGGGCGACGAACTGTTCCGGCGTTTCGGTGACGAGATCGGCAAGGCCATGCGAGCGCAGGAGGCTGCCGCAGACGCGGCTGGCGAAGCAGCGGCCGGACCAGGTGAGAACCGGCACGCCCATCCAGAGCGCGTCTGACGCGGTGGTGTGGGCGCCATAGGGGACCGAGTCGAGGAAGAGATCGGCGAGCGGGTAGCGCGCAAGATGCCGTGGGTTGGCGAGTTTCGGCGCGAAGACGAGGCGCGTGCCGGCGACGCCGCTGGTCTCGGCCATTTCGCGCAGGCGCTGGTTGGTTTCGGGCGCGTAGTCGAGCAGCCAGAGGACGCTGTTCTCGGTGGCGCGCAGGATTTCCATCCAGCGCTCGAAGGTGAAACGCGTGAACTTGTGGCTGGCGTTGAAGCAGCAGAAGACGAAGGCGTTGTCCGGCAGGCCGAAGTCGGCGCGCTTGACGGGCGTCGGGTCAACGAGACGCTTGCGATCGTTCGGCTGGTAGCATGGCAGGCGCAGGACTTTTTCGGAGTACCAGTCTTCGGCGTAGGACGGGATCGTCCAGTCGTCGCCGACGATGTAGTGGTGGAAAGACGAGCCCATCGTGCCGGGATAGCCGAGCCAGTTGACCTGAATGGGTGCGGGGCGGCGCGCAAAGACGCCAAGGCGCGCATCGCGCGTGTGGCCGTTCACATCGATCAGGATGTCGATGCCGTCTTCCGCGATCTTCGCAGCGGCGTCGTCATCCGAGATGCCGCGGATGTCGCGCCAGTGATCGCAATTGGCCTTGATGCGGGCCTGGATCGGGTCGTCGGCCTTGATGCCAGTGTAGTAGGCGAAAACCTCGAAGTCCTTGCGGTCGTGCTCCTCAAAGAAGTTGACCATCAGGTAGCCGACCGCGTGGTGGCGCAGGTCGGAGGAGACATAGCCGATGCGCAGGCGGCGATTGGTTTCGATCGGCGCTGAGCGGCGGTCATAACGCGTGGTGCGATCCTCGATCGGGGCCATGGCGCGGACATACTTGTCGGATGCCGCAAGCTGGAACAGCGGATCGTCGGTATAGGCGCAGACGGAGAGCGGGTGGAGGCGCGAGACCAGGTTGCGGCGCGAGAACTTGCCATCGCCTGGCGTCATCGGCCATTTGCACTGGGCAAGGCGCGCGGCGACGAACTGCTCAGCAACGTCGCGGGCTTCGGGGACGAGTTCGAGGCATTGCGTGAGCGCGACCTCGGCGGCAGAGAGCGCCTGGTTGTCCGAGAGTACGCGGGCGATCTGCTTCAGGAGCGTGACCTTGTAATTGATGCCGTCCGGCGTGACGGCGGGCATCTGGTCGAGGCCTGCGCGCCATTCGTCGACGGCTTCCTTCTGGGCGCCCCGGCGCTCATAGGCGGAGCCGAGATTGATGCGCGCAGGCGAAAAGTCGGCCTTCTGTGCGAGGGCGGCTTTCAGTTCAGCTTCGCCGCCGGCTTCGTCCCCCATGGCCTGGAGAACAGTGGAGAGATTGAAGTGCGCGATGAAGGCCAGCGGGTGGCCCTTGTTCATCGACAGCCAGACCTGGTAGAGCTGACGCGCTTCATCGGGCGGGACGGTCTGGGTGGCGACGAGAAGCTGGTCGAGCGGCAGGCCACCGGTGGTGATCTTCTGGATCGTCTCGACGAAGGCTGTGTTCGACATGGCTCTGCCCGCAAGGCGCAAGGATGCGCCAGTAGCGGGCAGGATTGGAGTTCGTTGCTAAACGAAAGGTAAACCCGCGAGGGCGGCGCGTTTACGCCTCCCCCGCGGCCCCTGATTTTGCTGCCTTCCCTGCCCTCAGGCCGCCCTTAGGCGATGGCGAGGAGGTAGGCTTCCAGCTGGGCGTCGTCGAAGCTGGCGACCTGCGTGGATGTGAAGGCGCTGAGCTGCGTCGACGTCAGCGCCGACAGGTTGGTCGTCGAGAGCTGGTCGAGCTGGGTGGTCATCAGCTGCGCCAGCTGCGTTGTGTCGAAGGCGCCGATTGCCGCTGCCGAGATGGCGCCGATCACCGTGGTGGTGATGGCCCGGACCTGGGCGGTCGAGAGCGCGGCGACCTGCGTGGTCGTCAGCTCGTCGAGGTCGGTGGCGTCGAGGGCCGCGACCTGGCTGGCCGAGAACGACTGGACCTGCGTCGCATCCAGGGACGCCAGCTGGCTGGCGCTGAGGGCGTGCAGGACAGTGTTCGTCAGGCGGCCGAGCTGGGTCGTGCTCAGGGCGGCAACCTGCGTGTCGGCAAGGGCTGCGGTGTTGGTCGAGGTCAGCGCGGCGACCTGGGCCGTCGTGAGGGCCTGCAGCTGGGCGTTCGACATCTCCGAGACGTCGACCGCGTTGAGGCCGGCGACCTGCGTGGTCGTCAGCGCCTTCACCTGCGTCGTCGAGAGCTGGTTGAACTGGGTCTGGTCGAGGGCCGAGAGGTTGGTCGTCGACAGGCCAGAGAGCTGCGTGGTCGAGAGACCGCCGATATTGGTCGTCGTCATCGCCGCGATCTGCGTCAGGTTCAGGGCCGAGAGGTTCGTGGCCGAGACCGACTGCACCTGCGTCAACGTCATCGCTGCGATCTGGGCGTCGGTCAGCGCACCGAACTTGGTCGCGTTGAAGGCGCCAAGCTGGGTGACCGTCAGGGCCGCGATTTGCGTGTCGGCGAACTCCTGGATGTCGGTCGTGCTGAGCGCCGCGAGCTGCACCGTCGTGATCGACTTGATCTGGGTCGTCGTCAGCGCGCCGACCTGGGTCGCATCAAAGCCGGAGATCGAGACAGTCGAGAGCGACTGTAGCTGGGAGGTCGTCAGGGCGGCGACCTGCGTGTCGACCAGCGCCGCGACAGCGGTGGTGGTCAGGCCGCGGACCTGCGTGGCCGTGAGGGCCGCAAGCTGGGTCTCCGTGAACTCGGCCATGTCGGAGGCGCCGAGCGCGGCCAGCTGGGTCGTCGTGAAGGCCTGCAGCTGCGTCGAATTGAGGCCGGCGAGCTGCGTGGTCTCGAGAGCCGCCACTGCGCCTGTGGTGAGGCGGGCGAGCAGCGTGGCGTTCATCGCGCCGATCTGCGAGGCGTCGAGCTCGCCGATGTCGGTCGCGTTGAGCGAGCCGACCTGCGTGACCGTGAGGTTCGCGATCTGGGTCGTGGTGAGCGCAGCGGCCTGCGTCTCGTCGAGGGCCGACAGGTTGGCCGCCGAGAGCGACTTGATCTGCGTCGTGGTGAGCGCACCGATCTGCGTGTCAGCCAGCGAACCAAGGGTCGTGGTCGTCAGGGCGCCGATCTGCGTCGCGGTGAGCGCCGCAACCGTGGTCGTCGTGAGAACGCCGAGCTGGGTCGCATCGAGCGCGTTCAGGCTGGTGGTCGTGATGCCCGACAGCTGGGTCGTGGTCATCGCGCCGATCTGGGTGTCGAGCAGCGCGCTGAACTTGGTCGAGGTGAGGCCGTTCACCTGCGTGGTCGTCAGCGACGAGACCTGCGTCGTGGTGAGCGACTGGAGCTGAACCGTCGACATGGCGCCGAAGGTCGTGGCCGACAGCGTGCGCAGCGACGTGGTGGAGAACGCCTGGATCTGCGTGTCCGCGAGGCTGGCCATGTTCGTCGACGTCAGGAACTGGGCCTGCGTCGTCGTCAGGGCGCCGAGGTGATCCGTCGTCAGCTCGGCGACGTCGGAGGCCGTGAGGCCAGCGATGTGCGTGCCGGTCAGCGCGCGGATCTGCGTGGTCGAGAGCTGGGCAACCTGCGAGGCGTCGAGCGCGTTGAGGTTCGTGGTCGAGAACGAGCCGAGTTGGGTCGTCGTCAGGGCCGCAACCTGTGTATCGACAAGGGCGCCGATATTGGTGGTCGAGATGCCGCGCATCTGGGTCGTCGTCAGCTGGCCGACCTGGGTGGTGGTGAATTCGGCGATGTCGGCCGAAGAAAGACCGTTCAGCTGGGTGGTGCTCAACGTGGCGAGCTGCGTGGCCTTGAGCGCGTTGACCTGCGTGGCTTCAAGCGCCGAGAGGTTCGTGGTCGACAGGGCGGCGACCTGCGTGGTCGTCATCGAGCCGATCTGTGTTTCGGTCAGGGCCGCGAACTTGGTCGCCGTGAGCGAGGAAAGCTGCTGCGTGGTCAGCGAGGAAACCTGGGTGGTCGTCAGCGCAGCGAGCTGCGTGTCGGCGAAGGCAGCGAAGGTCGTCGTCGTGAAGACCTTCACGCCGTTCGAGCTGATGGCGGCCATCTGGGTCTCGGTGAAGCCGGCCATGTTGGTTGATGTCAGGGCCTGCAGCTGGGTGTTGGCCAGAACGCCGATCTGGGCCGTGGTGAGCTCGGCGACGTCAGCGACGTCGAGGCCAGTGAGCTGCGTCGCGGTGAACGCCTTGACCTGCGTGGTCGTAAGGGCGCCCATCTGCGTCGCGTCGAGGGCCGAGATGTTCGTGGTCGAGAGAACCGCGACCTGCGTGGTCGTGAGCGCCGCGAGTTGCGTCGTGGACATCGACTGCATGTTGGTCGCATTCAGGCCGGAGACCTGAGCGGTCGACAGGGCGACGAGTTGCGTCGTCGAGAACTCGCCCATGTCGGACGCGTCGAGCGCGCGGAGCTGGGTCGTGGTGAGGCCCTGGACCTGTGTTGTCGTCATCGCGCCGACCTGCGTGGCGGCGAGCGCCGAGACGGCCTCGGTCGTGAGGGCTGCGACCTGCGTCGTGGCCATCGCGCGGACCTGCGTGGTCGTCATTTCACCGATGTCGCCGGCAGCGAGACCTGCGATCTGCGTGGTCGAGAGCGAGGCGACCTGCGTGACGGTCAGCGAAGCGGTCTGCGTCGTGTCGAGCGCGGACAGGTTCGAGGTCGTCAGCGACTTGAGCTGCGTGCCGCTGAGCTGGGTCAGCTGGGTCGTGGTGAACGAAGCTACCTGCGCGGCGTCGATATTGGCGATCTGCGCAGTGGTAAGCGCGCGCATCTGCGTCGTGGTCAGAGCGCCGACCTGCGTTCCGTCAAGCAGGGCGAAATTGGCCGTACCGATCGAAGCGATCTGGGTGGCCGTGAGCGAGGAAACCTGCGTGGTGGCGAGGGCGGCGACGTTCGTGGCGTCGAGGGCCGCAACCTGCGTCGTCGTCAGGGCGGCGACCTGGGTCGTGGTCAGGGCGCCGATCTGCGTGTCGAGGAAGGCAACCAGGCTGGTGGTGTTGAGCGACTGGACCTGGGCGGTCGTCAGCGCCGCGACCTGCGTGGCGGCGAGAGCGCCAATGGCTGTATCCGTGAGGCCCTTCACCTGCGTGGTGGCGAGGCCGGCGATCTGCGTGGTCGTGAATTCCGCGATATCGGCAGCGTCGAGGTTGCCGAGCTGCGTGGTCGACAGCGAGCGGACCTGTGTCGCCGAGAGGGCGCCGAACTGCGTGGCGTCGAACGCGATCAGGGCGGTGCTGGTCAGCTTGCCGAGCTGGGTGGCGGTGAGGACGCCGACCTGCGTGGTCGTCAGCGAGCCGATATTGGTGGCCGTGAGCGCTGCGGCCTGCGTGGTCGAGAGACCGGAAACCTGCGCGGTCGTGAGGGCGCCGAGCTGCGTATCGGTCAGCGCGTTGAGGTTCGTCGTGCTGAGGACGTTGAGCTGCGTGGTCGACAGCGCCTGCATCTGTGTGGCGGCGAGATCGGCGATGCCGGCGGACGTCAGGGCGCCGACTTGCGTCGTGGTCAGGGCGCCGATCTGCGTCGTGCCGAGCTTGGCGACGTCGGATGCGTCCATGGCAGCGATCTGCGTCGTCGTGAAGCCTTTGACCTGCGTCGTGGTCAGCGCGCCGAAGCGCGTCGAATCGAGAGCCGACAGCGTGGCGACGTCGAGGGCGGCGACCTGCGTGTTGGTGAGGCCGCGGATCTGCGTCGTGCTGAAGGCGTTGAGCGTTGTTGCGTCGATCGTGTTGAGGTTCGTCGTCGTCAGGCTCGAGATCTGCGTCGAGGTGAGCGATGTGACCTGCGTCGTCGTGAGCGCGGCCAGGATGTCGGTCGTGAGGTTGCGAACCTGCGTCGTCGTCAGGTTGGCGACCTGCGTCGTCGTCAACGCCTGGATCTGCGTGTCGGCGAAGCCGCCGAGTTGCGTCGAGGAAAGCGCCTGGGCCTGCGTGTTGGTGAAGGCGGCGACCTGGGTCGTCGTGAGCTCGCCCATGTCGGTGGCGTTGAGGCCGGCGAGCTGGGTGGTGGAGAGCGACTTGACCTGCGTGGTGGTAAGGGCCCCCGCTTGCGTCGCGTCGAGGCTCGAGAGGCCGGTGGTGGTGAGCGAGCCGATCTGCGCGGTCGTCATGGCCGCGAGCTGCGTGTCGGCGATACCGCCAAGGAAGGTCGCGCTGAGAGCCTTGACCTGCGTGGTCGTGAGGTTCGCGATCTGCGTGGTCGTCCACTCGGCGACGTCGGCCGCTTCAAGGGCGTTCATCTGCGAGGTGGTGAGAGCCTGCAGGACGGTTGTCGAGATCGAGCCCATCTGGGTCGTGTCGAACGCGGCGATCGCGTCAGTGCCGAGGCGGACGATCTGCGTGCGGTTGAAGGCGCCGACCTGCGTCGAGGAAAGTTCGCCTATGTCCGTCGCCGTGAGGCCGCCGACCTGTGTCAGCGAGAAAGCCGCGATCTGCGTGGTTTTCAGCGCGGCGGCCTGGGTGGAATCGAGGCTCGAAAGGTTGGTCGACGAGAAGCCGCCGATCTGCGTGATCGTGAAGGAGCCGATGGCCGTGGTGTCCATGGTCGCGACCTGCGCCGTCGCGAGAACACCGAGTTGCTGGGCCGAGAGCACCAGGAGCTGGCCGGAGGTGAAGGAGACGCTCGAGTTGATCGAGGGGATCTGGGTGGTGGCCAGCGCCCTCACCTGCGTGGTCGAGAACTGACCAAACTGCGTCGAGGACATGGCCCCGATGCCAGTTGTCGTGAAGGCCGCGACCTGCGTGGCCGTCAGCGACTGGATCGACGTTGCGGAGAGGCTCTGGATGGCCGCTGTGGACAGTGCGCGAATCTGCGCGACTGAAAGGGCTGAAATCGACATGGCGGACCATCCTGGTCGGGTAGTTCAGTCGACATTCGGTCGACGCGCGCAGACGCAGAGGACAGCTAGGCCGACCTCCACGCTGGCACTTTTCACACTGAATCCTTTCCATTCGGTTTCCGGCAAATTTTGCCGATTCATGTGGAGTCCCAACGGGTTGCACGCGTTAACGGCACGCGCGTTTTCGCCAGTTCTCGCAAGCATGCACACGGCGAATCCAGGAGACAGCAGAGGCGTTTTCGCGCTGCGCCACACAGGTTTCCTCGACTGCGGACTCGTCCGCGCGATGAGCAGGCGGCGCGTTAGGAAAGCGGCAACACAGATTACCCGCCCGGGCCTTGGGTTAGCGGCGCGAGCGAGGCTGATGGACTTGAGCGAAGCGCAATGCTGATGTGCGCGCATGGCGGCGGAGGGGTCGATGCAAAAACTTTTTGTGACTGTGGCGATTCTGGCGCTGGCGGGATGCCAGCCGGCCGAAGAGCCGAAGCTGGCCGTGAAGCCGGATGACTTCTCCGCGCTCGTGCAGGAGCCGAGGACGGCCGAGCAGCTGGCCGCAGATATAAAGTCGAAGACGGTGACGGCCGAGGCGACGACGCGCAGCTATCTCGACCGGATCGCGGCGGTGGACGATGCAGGGCCGATGCTGAATGCGGTGCTGGCGCTCAATCCGGGCGCGCTGGAGGATGCGCGGGAGCTCGACGCCGAGACGGCCAAGGGAACGAGCCGCGGGCCGCTCCATGGCGTGCCGGTGCTGCTAAAGGACAATATCGACACTATCGGGATGCCGACGACAGCAGGATCGCTTGCGCTGGCGCAGAACATGACAGGGCGTGATTCGCCGCTGGTAGCGCGGCTGCGGCAAGCCGGCGCGGTAATCCTGGGCAAAACGAACCTGAGCGAGTGGGCGAACTTCCGGTCCAACTCGTCGACGTCAGGCTGGAGCGGCGTGGGCGGGCAGACGAAGAACCCACACGTGCTGGACCGCAATCCGTGCGGATCGTCGTCCGGGTCGGGGTCTGCGGTAGCGGCGGGGCTGGCGGCGTTCGCGATCGGGACCGAGACGGACGGGTCGATCGTGTGCCCGTCGGGCGCGAACGGCATTGTCGGGATCAAGCCGACCGTGGGGCTGGTGCCGCGCACCTATATCGTGCCGATCAGTGCGACGCAGGACACGGCGGGGCCGATGGCGCTGACGGTGGCGGATGCTGCGCTGGTGCTGAGCGTGATCGCAGGCTCCGACCCAAGCGATCCATCGACAAAGGATGCAGACACGCACAAGCAAGATTACACCAAGGCTCTCGATCCCAATGCACTGAAAGGCAAGCGGATCGGGGTGGCGCGGTTCCTTGCAGGCTATCACGGGCCGACCGATGCAGCGTTCGATCATGCGCTGGAGGAACTGAAGGCCGCGGGCGCGGAGCTGGTGGAGATCAAGGAGGCGCCCAAAGGGCGCAGCGAGATGGGCGCGGCGGAGTTCGCCGTGCTGCTGGCGGAGTTCAAGGCAGGCGTGAACCACTACCTCGCCTCGGCGACGGCGGCAGTGAAGCCGCGCTCGCTGGATGATCTCATCACCTTCAACAAGGAGACGCCGGCGGAGCTGGAGTTCTTCAACCAGGACGTCTTCGAGGAAGCTGCGAAGGCCCCTGCCCTGACCGACAAGAAATATCTCGATGCGAAGGCGACAGCGGCGCGGCTCGCGGGCAAGGAAGGCATCGACAAGATGCTGGCCGACAACAATGTTGTCGCCATCGTCGCTCCGACAGGCGGGCCGGCGTGGATGACGGACCTCGTCACGGGCGATCATTTCCTCGGTGCGTCGTCGGGCTATGCGGCGGTGGCAGGCTATCCCAACATCACTGTGCCGATGGGCGAGGTGCGCGATCTCCCCGTGGGACTGTCGTTCTTCGGAACGGCGTGGTCGGAGCCGACGCTGATCGGACTGGCTTATGCATACGAGCAGCGGACGAAGGCGCGCACAGCGCCGCAATTCTTCGCGCACTCACCCCAATAGCGGATACACTTTGATACAGGCCTGAGACAAAGACGGCCGCGCGTCTTGCACTGTCATGTGCGGGGGAAGTGTCCACGGCGGGATTACAACCGTCGTCCCTTCCGGAGTGACGTGCATGAATGTCTCGCAGACTTCAGGCTCATCAGCAGCCTGGATGCTTCAGCGGCTCTTCCAGAGTCCGGATGAAACATCGACCACGACGACGGCACAAAGCGCCGGGCGGCAGAAGATGCCGGGCGCTGAAGGCCACAAGTGTAACAGCGGCGGCGCGTCAGCGCCCGCCATGTCGAGCGGAACCATGTCGGCCATGGTGTCGATGCAGATGGAGGCGCCCAGCGCGTCCGACATCGCATCGAACATGATCGACAGCCTCGACAAGGATGGCGACGGGGAGGTGAGCGCGGAAGAAATCACCGCTGCCTTCTCGAGCGCCGGACGCGACACGAGCGGCATCTCTGACGCCATCGGCGAGATCGACACGGACGCCAACGGCGCGCTCAGCGTCGACGAGCTGACGACGGCGATCTCGTCCGACATGCAGGGGCATGGTCCGAAAGGCCCGCCGCGAGGTGGCTCGCCTCCGGGCGGTCCGCCGGGCGCGGGTGACGCCACCTTCAGCATCATGTCGGCGTTCGACAAGGATGAGGATTCGAACCTCAGCCTTGATGAGATCCTCTCTGCCCTTGGGCAGACGGACGATGAGAGCGGCGGTGTTGCCTCAGCCCTCGGCTCACTCGACAGCGATGGCGATGGTCAGCTCAGCCTGGCCGAACTGACGGCTGGCATCCAGCAGGACATGGACGCGGGCTATCGCGCCTATGCCGAGCAGGCGGCCCAGCAGGCCTGATCCCCTGTAGGTCTGATCCCCAGCAGGCCTGATCCAGGGAAGCGTAAAGCGGGAGGCGCCGGGGCATCTGCTCCGGCGCCTTTTGCTTTCGGCCGGTGTCGGCGTAGATTCAGGTGCAGACATTTTTCTGCAAGCCCGATTGCACACCAGATTCCTGGAGCCAAAGATGAAGCGGATCATCCTCGCCTCGGCGCTGCTGCTTGCCTCGGCCTGTTCTTCGATGGGCGGATCTGGAGGGCCGTCGGGCCCGCCTTCGGGCTTCACGGAAGAAGCGATGTCGGGCGACCGCTATCGCATCGTCTATACGTCGCCTTCGGATGCAACCACGAAAGTGATCTCCGATCGAACGCTCGCGCGCGCGGCGCAGATCACGCTCGACAAGGGCAATGAGTGGTTCGAGATCACGGGGAAAATCAACGCCAAGAACATGCAGACGCTGGTGATCCAGATGGGCAAGGGCGAAACGCTTGCGGGCGGGCCCAAGCAGTACAATGCGAAAGAGACGCTGACCTCGCTCAAGGGGAAGATCGGCTGAGCTGTCTCCATTCCGGTTCAATTTGCGATCTGATTTAGTTTGCTATTAGCATATTTATAGGACGGTGGCCTGAATGCCGGTGCGCCGGCGATGCCGGAGCCACTTCATGAACCAAGTGCTGTTCGTCGCGATCCTGTACGCACCGCTGGCCTTGGGCGCGTGCGCATCCACCTATCCCGCTTATGCGCCTGCGCCTGCCCACTCCGCCCACGCGGCCGGCTATCGCGAGCAGCAGATCGAGCGCGACCATTGGCGCGTCAGTTATACGGGCACGAACAAGATGTCCCCCGAAGACGTGCATGACTATGCACTGATGCGCGCGGCGCAGCTCGCGCTCGAGCACGGCGCATCATGGTTCGAAGTGGTGTCGAGCGATGCCGACACACAGCTGAAGAACGACTATACCCGGCAGGTGGATTTCACGCCGAACTACGCTGTGCAGCGTTCGTGCGGCCTTCTGACATGCACCGATCAGGTATCGCCCGTGATGATGCGGACGGAGAGCGAGCGCATCGAGACGCGCGCGATACACAACCAGATGCTGGAAATCCGCTTTGGTGCGGCCGACAAACAGAAGCCCACGCGCGCCTATGATGCGCAGGACACGTTCGCGACCCTGAAAGCCCGGCTGGCCTGATCCCATCGACCCGACTTGACACTGTCAAGGAACGGGCGGACATAGCCCCAACGCATGTTGGGGAGAGACACATGGCGCGAGTTCTGGTGACGGGTGCGTCGGGCTTCCTGGCGCAGCACATCATTCTGCAATTGCTGGCGAAGGGGCACAGCGTGCGCGGCACGCTACGCTCGCTGAAGCGCGCGGAGGCAGTGCGCGGCGTGCTCGCGGCGCATGATCCGCGCGCGAAGGACATCGAGTTCGTCGAGGCGGACCTGTCCTCCGATGCAGGCTGGGCCGAGGCTGCCAAAGGCTGCGAGTTCGTGCAGCACATTGCCTCGCCCTTCCCCGCCGTACATCCGAAAGACGAGATGGAGCTGATCCGGCCGGCGCGCGATGGCGCGCTGCGCGTGCTGAAAGCTGCAAAGGCTGCTGGCGTGAAGCGCGTCGTGATGACGTCGTCGATGGCGGCGATCGCCTATGGCCATGGCGACAAGCGCGCCGAGGTTTCCGATGAGACGATGTGGTCGAATCCGGAAGGACCGGATAACACGCCCTACACCAAGTCCAAGACGATCGCAGAGCGTGCGGCCTGGGACTATGTGAATGGCGAAGGCAAGGGACTGGAGCTCGTCGCGATCAACCCGACCGGCATTCTCGGGCCGGCGCTATCCAAGGACGTGTCGACGTCGCTGGAGATTCCGATCCGCCTGCTCAACGGCAAAACGCCGGGCCTGCCGCGCATCGGCTTCTCGTTCGTGGACGTGCGCGACGTGGCCGAGTGCCATGTGAAGGCGATGGAACTGCCGCAGGCAGCTGGCCAGCGCTTCCTCGCGACCGAGGGCTTCCTGTGGTTCACAGAGGCGGCCGATATCCTGCGCAAGGCCATTCCGTCCTACGACAGCAAGATCCCGAAGCGGAAAGTGCCGGACTTCGCGCTCAAGCTGATGGCCGTTTTCCAGCCGATCTACCGGCAGACCGTCACCGAGCTGGGGCGGACGCGTAAGGCCAGCAATGCCAAGGCGTCGCAGGTGCTGGGCGTCAAATTCCGCACGGCGGAAGAGGCCCTGGTGGCTTCGGCGGAGTCCTTGATCCAGCTCAAGGTGGTGTGAAGGGTTCCGGGCTTCGCATGTGACCGCGGGATGGGCTAAGAGCGGTCCACTGATCGGCGATTCACGCTGGCGAACGTTCCGGGGAGTGAACTTCATGGCCTTCAAACGCGGTCTCATGGCTGTGGCGCTTGGCGCGCTGGCGGCGGCGTGCGCCTCGGCGCCCGAACAGGCGGCCCCGCAGGCGATAGCTGCTCCGGGCGTTTATGCCGGCAGAAGCGTGCTGGACGCCGCGATCGAGGTCGCCGGCGGCCAGGCGGCGCTGTCGAAGGCGAAGGAGCTGGAGTGGACGGGCACGGCGACCGTAACCGCCGAAGGCAAGACCACGAAGATCAACGTGATGACCGTGCTACGCCCGGCGACCAACTGGTCACGTACGACGAGCTGGACGGATGCCGACGGTCCGAAAAAGGCCCGCACCATCCAGACCGAGCAAGGCAAGGGCTGGACGGTGAACGGCGTGACGTGGACACCGATGCAGGAAGCGCAGGCGGCGCACGAGAACCAGCAGTTCAGCCTCTACAAGATGATGCTGCTGACGCCGCTGAAGGAAACCGGCGTGACGGTGAGCGAGAATCCCCCGGGAGCCGAAGGCGCTCGGTCGATCAATGCGCAGCTCGCGGGCGGCGTCCCTGCCCGGCTTACGTTCGATGCAACGGGCAAGCTGGCCGGCGTGGAGCTGAGCGTGCGTGACGCCAAGGGCGGCCCGGACATCAAGGAGACCGTGAAGCTCTCCGGCGAACTGGTCAGCAATGGCGTGAAATGGCCAAAGCAGATCTCGATCTCGCAGAACGGCCACCCCTATTTCGATCTCGAGCTTGCGACGTTCGAGGCGACGCCGGACCTCAAGCCGCGCCCGCTGCCGCATACGCTGGATGACGGCCAGACGCCTCCCCAGGACCGGCCGGCGGACGCGGGCTGAGGGGCTTAACGCCTTCAAATCAAGGGTTTTGCAGTTGACGGCAAGGCGCGCTACGCTGCGGGCCTTGCCGGAGATCGCCCATGTTCCAGCACTTCTTCCATGAGCTGCGCGCCGCGAAGGTGCCGGTCACGCTCAAGGAATACCTCACGCTGCTGGAAGCGATGGACAAGGGCGTCGTCAGCGGCGCGGGCGGAAATGAGGTGCAGGACTTCTACTTCCTCTCGCGCGCGGCGCTGGTGAAGGACGAAAAGCATCTCGATCGCTTCGACAAGGTGTTCGGACATGTCTTCAAGGGGCTCGACACGTTCTCGGACGGCGTCGACGTGCACCAGTTCCCGGAGGAGTGGCTGAAGAAACTCTCCGAGAAATACCTTTCCGAAGAAGAGAAGAAGCAGATCGAGGCCATGGGCGGCTGGGACAAGCTCATGGAAACGCTCAAGCAGCGCATGGAAGAACAGAAGAAGCGTCACGAGGGCGGCAACAAGATGATCGGCACGGCCGGTACCTCGCCCTATGGCGCCTATGGCTACAATCCCGAGGGCGTGCGGATCGGGCAGAAGGAATCTCGCCACCAGCGCGCCGTGAAGGTGTGGGACAAGCGCGAGTTCAAGAACCTCGACGACTCGGTGGAGATCGGGACGCGCAATCTGAAAGTCGCGCTGCGGCGGCTGCGCAAGTGGGCGCGTGACGGCGCCGAGGAAGAGCTCGACCTCGATGGCACGGTGAAGAAGTCGGCGCGCGAGGGCTATATCGACATCGTCATGCGGCCGGAGCGGCGCAATGCGGTGAAGCTGTTGATGTTCCTCGACATCGGCGGCTCGATGGACCCGCACGTGAAGGCCTGCGAAGAGCTGTTCTCAGCGGCGCGGACGGAGTTCAAGAACCTGGAGTTCTTCTACTTCCACAACTGCATCTATGAGGGCGTTTGGAAGGACAACCGCCGCCGCAACGTCAACAAGATGCAGACCTGGGACGTGCTCCATCGCTTCCCGGCGGATTACAAGGTCATCATCGTGGGCGATGCGGCGATGAGCCCGTACGAGATCACCTATCCGGGCGGGTCAGTGGAGCACTGGAACGAGGAGCCGGGTGCGATCTGGCTGCAGCGGATCGTGGAAATCTATCCGCACATCGCCTGGCTTAACCCGACGCATCCGTCGGGCTGGGAGTATTCAGGATCGACGGACCTGATCCGCCAGATCATTGGCCCGCATCGCATGTTCCCGCTCACCGTGAAGGGCGTGGAGGAAGCGACCAAGGAACTGGGGCGCTAGGGCTGGCTCACGGCGCTGCCATGCAGGCGGCGGCATGGGACGTGACGTCCGTGACCTGCTGCGCGTTGTAGGCCTGCAGCACCGTTGCGGAAACGTTGGCGATCAGCTTGGCCGTGTCCTGCTGCGAGCGGCCGCGCGTGGCGCCTTCGGCGCTAGCCCTGCCCTGTGCCGCGGTAAGCGCCGAGGTGATGGCGTTGATATCGCTGACGCCCTTGAGGGCGCGGCCGGTCTTGGCGCGATCGAGGGCGAAAGAGAGATGGCCTGCACACGCGACGGCGCGGCCATAGGCTTCGGCCTTCGTGATCACAGCGAGCGCCGTATCGCCGGCATTGCTCTGCGGGTTGGATGGCTGCGGTTCCTGCTGGCGCGCGCGTTGCGAGGCGGGCAGCGCTTCCCAGTTGGCGTGGACGTCGTTCTCCCACTTGGTGATCAGTGTCTTGGCTTCATCGAACGCCGGCATCAGGGCCTCCCCGCCGCGCATCGCATGATTGAACAGGGCGTCGCCGAAGAAGGTCCAGTCGCGGCTAGGCTCGCAGCCGAAGGATGTCTTGTCGGCGGCAGCGGCGGTGAGCACGACCGTGTTGTCGTTCGAGAACGGCAGGATGAAGTGGCCCGAGAAGCAGGCCGAGACGATCACCAACTTGTTGTTGACGCCAGCCTGGTTGAGCGCGTCACGCAGGTTGATCGCGCGAATGGCGCCGCCCATTCGGCCCTTTTCCTGGATCGCCACGGCGCCGTCGGGCCCGCCATGCGAGGTGAAGAAGACGAGAACGAGGTCTTCCTTGGGATCGGCGATCTGGCTGATGCGGCCGAGCGCGGCGTTGAAATTGTTGGGTGTCGAGGACGGGAAGGTACGCGGTGCGCCAGGTCCGCGGCCGGCGGAGAGGACGATCGTGCGGTCTGTTGCGTCATAGCGGCGGCCGATGATGGCGGCGGCTTCCTTGGCTTCGCTCTCGAAGACGGGATCGTTCCAGAAGGAAGCGACGAGGACATAGGTGTCGACGACGCCTGGGCGTTGAGGCGGCAGGCTGTTGAGCGCGGAGGACATCAGCGAGACGTCCTTTGCGGCATCGGCCGGGGACATCGCGACCTCGATGACGCCGAACTGCCCGCCCAGCGGATCGCGCTGTTGCTGCTGCGCAAGCGCCGTATCCGTCGCCGCAAGCATTCCCAGAAGCGCCGATCCCAGCGCCAGCCCCTTCAACATGACCATCAGGCCCCGCAAAAACTGCCCTCGCGCGCTATGTTCTCGCGCCCGGACGCAACGCGCAAGCAGGCTGTTTCAGGTGTTACTGCGACCCGTTATTCCGTTTTCGCGCCTGATTCATGGTAGCTGCGCAGCACGATCGACTGGCTGGCCGTGGCCATCAGGGTTCCGTCCTCCGCGTAGAGGCGCATGTGGCCATGTCCGAAGCCGCGCGCCGCCGCCTGGGCCTGCACATCGCACAGCACCCATTCCGTCGGAACGATCTTCCGGACACGCAGGTTGTTGTCGAGACTGTTGCCGCCGCCTCCCCGGCCGAGCGCGCCGCCGATCGCGCCGGGAACGAAGTCCGCGAAGATCGCCAGCGTGGCGCTATCGACCGGGCCGGGACGCTTCTGGCGGATCCAGAGCTGGGAGCGGCCGGTCGCCATCGCTTCCTCGCGCGAGGCGTCTGGCCGTGAACGCACGTCGAGCCCCTGACGGAGGCGCGCATTGGGATCCTGCGTCGGGCGTTGCGGTTCTTCCCTACAATCGGCTGGCGCGGGCATGTCCGGCATGTCGCGCCAATGCTGGTCGGGATAGCCGTCGCGCTCGCCGAGCGATGCCAGGACGTTGAAGATCGTGGCGCCATCGACACGACCGGTGACGGTGGCCTGCGTGACAGAGCGGCCAGCCTGCGCGACGGCGACGTCGAGCTGAACGGTGCTGCCGAGCCGGGCGAACGAGACATACTGCGCAGTCGCCCAGACCAGGCCACGCCCGAACGACTGCTCAAGGGCGAGCACGGCGGCGCCAAGCCCTGCCCCGCCAAAAAGGAACACATGTCCTGCGGGACCAACGCATAGCGCCTCGGTCACGCGAAGCGCGTAGGCGTGCTCGGCTGTACGTTCGAGGGGCAGGAAGTGAGTCATGAAGCGTCCCGGCTGACCTGATCGGCTCTTTCTGCATTTGCCGGACGCGGAACAGAAATGCAAAGGCAGGCGTGTCAGTCCGGCTTGCCGCCGCGGATGACTTTCAGCGAGAGCGCCTTCTTCGCAGGCGCGGACGGCTCAGCAGGCGTAACGTCGTCGTTGATGTCGCGAACACGGGGCGTCCAGCCCGGTTTGGCCTTGGATCGCATGGGGCTTTTGCGCTTGAAGGTAGGCCGCGGAGGATCGGGCTTGCGCTCGCCTTCGGAACCAGAGCCGGCTTCGGCTTTGGCCTTGCGCGACTTCTTGTCGATCACGCGGGTTATCTGGGCCTGGCGCTGGGACAGCGCGTCTTCCAGCCGGCCCTTGCCCGGATCACGGAAGGCGGAGCCGTATTTTTCCAGCCGCCCTGTGACGCCCTCGACGAAGTCCTTCTCCCAGGTTGTGAGACCGGGGCCGCCCTCTTCCGTGGCGCGCTCCGCTGCGCGGCGCAGCTTGCGCAGGGCCTTGTTCGTCTTGCGCTTGTCGACCTCGCGTTTGGGCAAGATCAGCTGCGGCCAGAGCGTTCGGCCTCGAGCGCTGCTTCGAGCGCCTGCATGCCGGCATTGGTCGCCTGTATTTGCATATGCTGCTTGCCATACCGGGCTTCGAGCAACGCGCGCTCGGCTTTTGCTTCGGCAAGTTCAGCACCCAGAGCGCGAGCAATAGTTCGCTCTACATCAACCGCTCCCGAAACCGTCAACTCGCTTCGCAGGCTGAACTGGAGACGGTCGAGTTCGCGGCGGCCTGGATGGGACGACCCATAGCGGGCCGTCGCTTCACCTGCATCCCGCACGACCTGCGCATACTTCTCGGCGAGCGTTTCGCATTGTGACTGGGCCGCCGCCAGCGCAATCGGATCTGGCGCAGGCGCGCCCGCACATGCCGTCGTGAGCGCCAAGGTGGCGGCGCAAAACGCGTAGAGATGGAGACCTTTGGCTTTTGACACGGAGGCTTGCTCCTGCTGCAGCACGCGGGACCAACCACCCCGCGAAATGCATGCTAGCGCAACGGGCGCACGTTTTCCAGAATACCGCGACAGGCAGAGCCCGGCGGCGATTCAGGCCGAATTTTCAAGGCAGATCAGATTTCGCCGAGCGCCAGCAGGTAGGTGTCGAGAATGGCTTCCTGCTCTTCGCGCTCCTGGCGGTCGAGCTTGCGGAGGCGGATCACCGTGCGCAGGGCCTTGGTGTCATAGCCCATCGACTTGGCTTCCTGGTAGACGTCCTTGATCTGGCCGCCGACCTCTTTCTTCTCTTCCTCAAGCTTCTCGATCTTGGCGACCGTCTGCTTGAGCTTGTCCTTCGCCGCCTGCGTGAGGGCGGCTGCTGCTGCGCCGTCGTCCATGTGAGAGCTCCCGTAAGCGTTTCGCGATCACACTAGCCGGGCGAAGGGAAGCATCCAATGACACGGGCGTCGCAGGGCGGGATTCCCTGTGCATCAGCCTGTGAGTTACAAGATCAGAGAGCGCTACCGTTGACGACCTTGTCGAGGCGCTTCTTGCCCTGCACCGCGGCTTGGGCATGCGGATGGATCGCCAGCGCCTTTTCATACGCACGGAGAGCGGCGTCGGGCCGGTCGATGGATTCGAAGATCATTGCGAGACCGATCCACGCACCGAAATGGCGGGGCTCGTAAGTGAGCGCGGATTCGAGATCGGCAATCGCTTCGTCATACTTGCCGTCGTTGAAGAACAGCACGGCGCGACGGTTCCACCCTTCCGCGTAGTCGGGCTTGAGGGCGATCACGCGGTCGAAGGCATCGCGGGCGCCTTCGAGATCCTGTTCCTGCTGGTATTCGAGGCCGCGCTTCATCAGCACGTCGACCGTCGGGCTGCCGGAAACAAGCCAGGCGTCCCAGACCTCTTCCTCGATCGAGGCGGCTTCCTCGTCGGTTTCGGTGGTCTTGAGCTTGTCGAGCAGGTCCTGGCTCAGGTTTTCCAGCGCCTTGCGCGGGTCATCGACCGGCTTTTCAGACTGGGCGAGTTCCTTCGGCTTGGCGGCGGCGTCGCCTTCCGCCTTGCCCGGCGAAAAGGACTTGTCGCAGGCGCTGAGCGCGAGGACGGCGGCAAGGGCGAGGGACAGGCGGAACATCGGCCCACTATGGAAGGGCCGGAACAGGCGGGCAAGCGTTCGCTACCGCTGGAACAGCGGCGCGCGGCTTCAATTGAACTTGAGCTGGTTAGCCCTGCTTCGCCTTGAAGCGCGGGTCCGTCTTGTTGATGACGTACACCCGGCCCTTGCGGCGAACGACCTTGCAGTCGCGGTGGCGGCCCTTCAGCGATTTCAGCGAGGAACGGACTTTCATGGGGCCAACGGCTGTCTGGTAATTGCGGGAGCGGGGCACTTAACGGAGCGGGGTCCGGCTGTCAACCGGAACCCCGGCAAGCCCGCATGATGCCCGGGGACAGACGTAAATTGGCCTTAACGTTCGGGCGCCATTCATGAAAATCCAGCCAGTTTGTCGCGGTTAGCCGTGGTAAAGTGGCGATGGGTCGCTGGAGGCTGAAAACGATGCCGGTCCGCTCCTTCCGCTGGGCTATCGCAGGCGTGGTCATGGGCCTCTCGCTCGCCGCGTGTGAAAGCACGAAAACGGCAGGCCACACTCCCGCCCCGGCGCCGGGAACGCCGTCCTCGCCTGGATCTACCGGAACCGGTGCGACGCCGCCGGCCACCACCGCCTTCGGGTTCGCCTCATCGGGCAGCACTTCATTCGACGCCTGGCGCGACCAGTTCGCAGCCAAGGCGGAAACGATCGGACAGAAAGACACGATCGTGAGGTCGGTGCTCGAAGGGCTCGTGCCGGTCGAGGAGACCGCGCAGGTTCAGTCGTTCGACAACCAGGCCGAGTTCGTGAAACCGATCTGGGATTATGCGACCACTGCCGTGAACGCGACGCGGATCGCAAATGGCCAGGCCAAGCTCTCTGCAAACCAGACGATCTTCGATGCGGTCGAGGCCAACTACGCAACGCCGCGCGAAATCGTGGCGGCGATCTGGGGGATGGAGTCGGCCTATGGCGCCAATATCGGCAAGGATGACGCCCCGCGCGTCCTGGCGAGCCAGGCGGCGACGGGCCGGCGCAAGGATTTCAACGAAGGCGAACTCCTCGCCATCATGAAGCTGATCGACAATGGCGCAGCGACCCGCGACCAGTTCCGCAAGGCGTCCTACGCCGGCGCGCTTGGCCAGACGCAATTCATGCCTTCGACCATGCTGGCGCACGGGCAGGACTATGACGGCGACGGCAAGGAAGATCTCTGGACCAACGCGGGCGATGCGCTCGCCTCCGCCGCCAACTATCTCACCAGGATGGGATGGAAGAAGGGACAGCCCTGGGCTGTCGAGACAAAGCTCCCGGATGGCTTCGACTATTCGATGGGCGACGGGCGCAAGCTGACGGTTGGCGCCTGGAAGGCAGCAGGGCTCACGCCGCTGATGGCGCCGGCGTTCGCGGATACGGACGTGCTGAACGCGGAACTGTTCCTGCCGGCAGGCTCGTACGGCCCAGCCTTCCTGTTGTTCGACAATTTCTACGTCATCAAGAAGTACAACAACGCCGACAGCTATGCGCTGGCGATCGGCCTGCTTGCGGATCGCCTGGCGGGGCGGCCTGATCTTTCGCGGCCATGGCCGATGGGCATGGTGATGCTGACGCAACAACAGGCGAAGGACCTGCAAACCGGGCTCAACAAGCTGGGCTACAGCGCCGGAGCGGTCGACGGGATCATCGGACGCGGCACGCGCGGGGCGCTGCAGAAGTTCCAGAAGGCAAAGGCGCTCGTGGCCGACGGCTTCCCGACGATGGAGATGCTGACTGCCGTCACGACCGCCGCGAACGAAAGCTGACGCGAACGGCGGCTGAAGATCCATCGGAACAAGCACAGGATAGGCACGTTCGACTCCCGCAAATTCATGGGAGTGAGTGATGGCTACTGAGCAAGGCAGCAGCAGTGGAAGCGGCAATGGCTTCCTCTATTTCGCGATCGGCGCATTGATCGTGGCCGTCGGGGTGCTGGGGTGGATGTTCTACAATGGACAGACGCACCGCACCTCCAGCGACACCGCCATCGAGCGAGCGGCTGACAGCATTGGCGATGCAGCCGACAAGATCGGCGACAGCGCCAAGGACGCCGCCCGCAACATCCCGCAACCCGCGCCTGCGCCGCAACCGGCCCCGGCTGCGCCGCCTCCGGGCTGAACCTTCCGCGACAGGTCTGAGAGGGAAGCCGCGCCGGAGCGATCCGGTGCGGTTTTCATTGTCTATTCCGGCGTACTGTCTTTCGCGACGGCGTCAGCAACCGCCTTGGTCTTGCCGGTCTCGCCGCCCCTGGCCGTGAAGAAGGCGTAGATCGCGATCGCAACGACGAGGACGGCGCAGAAGATGAAGGGCGCCTCGCTCGAGACGTTCTCGTACATCCAGAGGCCGAAGAAGGGCGAGACGACAAAGCCCATGCCGTTGGCGGCGGTGATGAGACCGGCAACGTCGCCCTGCTGGTCATGCGTGGCGGCAAGCGAGGCGCCGGCGGAGAAGCCGGGACGTCCGAAGCCCTGGCCGAAGCCGAACATGATCTGGGCGAATGCGAACAGTGCAAAGTCTTGCGCCCACACCATGAACAGCGAGGACATCGCCATCATTATCGCGCCATAGACCATCAGCGACCGGATCGGCAGTTTCATGCGCGGGATCAGGACAAGCTGCGAAATCAGCGTCGCCATGGCGCCCATGGTCATGGCGGGGCCGGTGTATTGCGCGGAGGCTGCGCCCTCTACGTGCATCCGGTCCATGATCGCATAGGGGAATGTCTGGCTGAGCACGCCGATCGCGAGCGACAGGCCGACGGCGTAAAGCAGGTAGGGGAAGATGTTTGGCTGACGCCACAGGCCCTTCGTGCCTGAGCGCGTGATGCCGGCATCGGCGCGCGGCGTGCGGTGCTCCGGCAGTTTCAGCAGGATGAGCAGGCCGATGGCGGAGGCGATCACGGTGATTATCACCACCGGCGCCAGGAGGCCGATGGTGGGCGACAGCAGTGCGCCAGCGGAGATGAGCGCGGCGGCGGCGGCGGGGCCGGCCATCTGGCCAAGGGTGAAGCCGGAGGTAAGCGTCGCTATCTCGTCCATCCGCTCTTCACGCGTGGTGCGGTCGGCGACGTAAGCCTGCGCGGCCGGGTTAGTGGCCGAGCCGAAGACGCCGAACAGCGTGCGGGCGGTGAGCAGCAGGATGAAGACCAAGACCCAGCCGGTGATCCAGCCGAGCAGCGCGGCCATCGCCGAGAGCGCGAAGAAGAACATGGACGCCGCAAAACCGAACATGCCAATGGCGGCGACCCTGCGCCTGCCCCAGGCGTTGGACTTGCCACCCCAGTAAGGGGCGGTAACCACCCAGATGGCGGCCGAGAGCGAGAAGATCGCGCCGGCCGTCCAGTCAGGCAGTTTGAGTTCGCGCGTGAGCGGCGGCAGCACGGCGGAGGTGAGCATCGTGTTCCCTGCCCCCACCGCCAAAAGGCAGAAGAACAGCAGCAGGAAGGCGCCGCGCCGATCAGGGCGCGAAATGTCGGGTCCGGGCGTCGGGTCCATTGATTTGGGAATAGGGCCGACTGCGATTCTGCTCAAGCTGACGTGTTGGCCGCGGATGGCGTGTTCCGATGTCCGGGGGCTCGCCTTGGCTGCGGCTGAAACCTAGACTGGCGGCGGGGTCATCGGACGACGGCCGCAGGAAACGAGGGATGATGCATATTGGCTCGATACGCGTGGGGATGATCCGGTGTCTGGCCTCGCTTGCCGCAGCGCTCGCGGTGCTGGCGCCGCAGGCGACCGCCCAGTCACGCATCCGCACGATGCCAGGCTATGAGCAGTGGGCGGAGATGACACCGCAGATCTCCTCCGCGGTGAAGTCTGGCGCGATAACGGCGCTGTGGTCGGCGGATTCGAAGTCGTTCGAGTACTCGATCGGCCCCCAGCGCTGGCGGTTCGATGTCGCGACACTGTCGCCGGTGGCGATCGCTCCAAACGTGACGTCGATCCATACCCCCGAACGCAAGGACGCATCGCTTTCACCAGCGCCCGTTGCTTCCGGCGGGCTTCTGCTGGCGCGCGGGCGCGGCAAGGATGCAGACGTCATCTCGCCCGATGGCAAGATGCGCGCGATTTCGCGCGGTCAGAATATCTGGCTGGCTTCCATCGACACGGGCGCTGAGAAGCAGATCACCACGGACGGCGGCGAGACCGCGCGGATCCGCCATGGCGTCGGCAGCTATGTCTATCTCGAGGAGTTCAGCGTCGCGCAGCCCGTGTGGTGGTCCCCGGACGGCAAGAAGCTGGCGTGGATGCGCTATGACGAGACGAAGGTAGAGGACTATTTCGTCACGCTCGACCAGACGCAGATGTTCTCGACCGTGCTGACCGAGGCTTACCCGCATCCAGGCCGACCCAATCCTGTCGCGGACCTCCTAGTCTATGACATCGTCACTGGCGTGACCACGACGATGGACGTCCGTGGCGGCGCGCCGTTCGGCGACGATGTGATCGGCCATTACATCTGGGCCGCGCAATGGCTCAAGGACGGGTCGGAAATCCTCGTGCGGCGGGCCGACCGGCTGCAGAAGACACAGGACCTTGCAGCCTGCTCGCCCTTCACCGGCAAGTGCCGCTCCATTGTGAAGGAAAGCCGCCCGCAATCCTGGGCGCAGGCGGCAGCGCCGCGTTTCCTCGAAGACGGCAAACGCTTCATCTGGACGTCGGAGCGGACGGATTTCCGCAACCTCTATCTCTACGACCTGTCGGGAAAGCAGCTGGCGCGGATCACGCGCGGTGGGTTCGATGTGGTCGACATCGCGAAGGTGGACGAGAAGGCCGGATGGCTGTGGTACACGGCGCGATCGGGCGCGAACCACATGCTGGTGCAGCTCCATCGGGTGCGCCTCGACGGTTCCGGCGACAAGCGGTTGACCGATCCGGCTCTTACGCATCGCGTCGACGTTTCTCCGGACGGGGCATATTTCGTCGATGTCGCGCAGACGCATGACAGGGCGCCGGTTTCCGTCCTTCGCGACTTCGAGGGCAGGCAGGTCGCCGGGATCGCAACCAGCGATGTCTCAAGGTTCGAGGCTCTCAAGCTCAAGCCTGCGGAGCTCTTCACGTTCACGGCGGCCGACGGCAAGACGCGGCTGCATGGCCTGCTGCAATTCCCGTCAAACTTCGATCCGGCGAAAAGCTATCCCGTGCTGCTGAGCGTCTATGGCGGCCCATCGTCCAGTGGTCTCAACGAAAACTTTGCTACACCCAGCGCGCTGGCCGAGTACGGCTTCCTGCTGCTGAAGCTGGACGCCCGCACCAACGCCGGCATGGGGCGCAAGACGACGGATGCCGCCTACAAGCAGCTGGGCATCGTCGAGATGGACGACTTCGCGGCGGGCATCCGCTCGCTGTGGACGCGGCCCTATGTCGATCGCCACCGGGTCGGCGTCTATGGCACGTCGTATGGCGGCACGGTCGCGGCGACGATGGTGCTGCGCTTTCCGGATGTCGTGCAGGCGGCCTCGGCCAGCTCGCCGGTGACCGACTACCGGCTTTACGACACCGCCTATTCGGAACGCCATCTTGGCCTGCCGCAGACGGACACTGACGCCTATGACCGTGCGGCCGTCCTGACCTACGCCAACCAGCTGACGGGCGACCTCCTGCTCTACTACGGCACCTCGGACGATAACGTTCATCCGAAGAACACGCTGCAGCTGATCAAGGCCCTGCAGGCCGCAGGGAAAAGCTTCGAGGTGCAGGTGGGACCTGACAAGGGTCATACCGGCGTCGAGCAGACGCGGATGATGGAGTTCTTCATCCAGCACCTGGTGATCGATGCGCCGGCGCAGGCCCCACCCTCTCCGGGGCAGATCACGGGGCCCAATCCGGGTCCGGGATGACCAGACCGGATTTCGGAAACAGCCTGTTTTTTCCCTGAAAATCAGGGCAAGACCGGACGCCGGGAGGGGGATCGACAGTGCGGGAGGAGTCAAGTGATTAATTCTTCGGCGTTTTCCCCTTTTGCACCTCGGGGTATGGCCCAATTCCCCCCAACCCGTGCTATAGCGCCGCCGGGTATGGTCGATATCCCTAAGTGGAACGGCCTTCGTCCCGCAGGGGAGCTAGAGGTCCGGTACGGCACTCCGGCCTTTCGCGCACTTGTCTCAAGGGGTGCTCGCGCGTGCAGTCATTGAAGATCGATGGAGCGGGGCCGGAAGGCGTCGCCCAACAGAGTGTCACCGGTATTCCCACAACCACTTCACGCCACTCCTTTGCCTATGGCTGTGATACCGGATTTGCCCGCCGTCCGCCCGAGCAACGGCTCGATATGCCTGCTCAGCCCCTTTCCACGCGCCGCTCGAAGCCGGAGCGCGAGTCGGACGGCCGCTGGCGCTTCCTCGTCATTTTCGCCTGCTCGCTAACGGTCACGACCCTCGCGGCCCAGGCAATGCTCTCGACTTTCTCCGCCGGCGGAGTGAACCCGCTTGAGTGGACGGCCGTCATCCTTTTCGCCGCCAACTTCTGCTATCTCTCGATCGCAGCTTTCACGGGTGTCGCCGGCACGATCGTTCTGCTCGCTTCGCCCAAGGCGCCCGCCCCGTCGAAGGAACTTCCGACCAAGGGCAACCTCACCGCCATCATCATCGCGCTCTACCAGGAGAAGCCGTCGAAGGTGATCGCCGCCGCAGAGGCGATGTGGGACTCGTTGAAAGACCTCGGCGCCGAGAAGGGCTTCGAGGTCTTTTTCATTAGCGATACGATGGACCCCGCCCTCGCCGAGATCGAGGAACAGGCAATCCAGGACCTGATGCGCCGCCGGCCTGACGAGCCGTTCTGGTATCGCCGCCGCCGCGAGAACACCCAGAAGAAGCAGGGCAACATCAACGATTTCGTCCAGCGCTGGGGCGGCCGCTACGAGTACATGCTCGAGCTCGACGCCGACTCGTTCGTGTCGCCGGAGGCAATGCTGGAGCTGGTGCGCCGCATGGACGCACGGCCGCGCACGGCCCTGATCCAGTCGCTGCCGATCATCGTCGGCGCACGCACCTATTCGGCGCGCTGCCAGCAGCTTGCGCTGCGTGTGCATGGCGGCCTGTTCGGCGCCGGCCTCACCTGGTGGTCGGGCGGCGCAGGCAATTTCTGGGGCCACAACGCCATCATCCGCCTTGCCCCGTTTGCAGCGCATGCCTCCCTGCCGGACCTGCCGGGCAAGGAGCCGCTCGGCGGCAAGATCCTGAGCCATGACTTCGTGGAAGCCGCCCTGCTCCGCCGCGCGGGATGGCGCGTCGAAATTGCGGGTGACATCATCGGCAGCTACGAGGAAGCTCCGCCGACCGTGGTCGATCTCGCCGCACGCGATCGCCGCTGGGCGCAGGGCAACATCCAGCAGATCCAGATTCTCTTCGCCAAGGGCTTCGACTGGCTCAACAAGGTCCATATCGGCGCCGGCCTGATGGGCTATGTCTCCGGCCTGCTCTGGCTGAGCCTCGTCGTGGTGGGCGTGCTGATCGCCGCCAACGCCAAGTTCTTCGATACCGAGACCATTGCCGCCGCGAACGCCGATCCTACTGCAAGTCTTCGGTTACTGCTGATTTCGGCCGTCGTGCTGACATCGCCAAAATGGCTGGCGATCGTCCTCTGGTCCGTCAACAAGCTGCCAGGCTGGAACCGGTCGCCACGCTTCCTCGTCGCCGTCGTCTGCGACCTGGCGATGACCACGCTGCTGGCCCCGATCATCATGATGAACCATGCCGGTTCGATCCTTTCGACCCTGATGGGCGTCGATGGCGGCTGGCGTCCGCAGGTGCGTGACCGCAACGGCTTCTCGTGGAGCGACCTGATGCGGCACTACTTGCAGCACATGATCTTCGGCATGTGCCTGCTGCTGGCATCGTTCGCGATCTCGCCGAGCTTTATGTTGCAGAACCTGCCGATGGCCATGGTGATGCTGTTCGCGCCGCTGATCGCGCGGCAGGTCTCTGGCGTGGCGCGCAAGGGATCGATGTCCTGGCGGCTCTATGCGACGCCGGAAGATCTCAACCAGCCCGATATCGTCCGCAGCGCGGAACGGCTTGCGGCGCGCGGGACGACCGAAGTTCGCCGTCTGGCGCCGCAAACGCGTGGACGGTCCATGCAGCGGGTTGGCGTCGTCGTTCGCCGCGCCATGCGCCGCGTCCGCCGCCTGCAGCAGCCGAACGCGGTCCGTCGCAGCGGCGATCTCTAGAATCCGGAAGTAATCAGCGCGCGATCGCCCGGCCGAGGAATAGCGGCACGGAGTTGAGCGGCGTTTCAACCCAGTCGAGGAGCACGTCGTGCTTTTCGACCGGCACGGCGTCGACCTGCTGCTGGGCGTAGGCGAGGCCGAGATAGAAGACGCGGCCGGTCGCGCGCAGCTGTGTCACGGCGCGATCATAATGGCCCTTGCCATAGCCGAGGCGGCGCCCGCGAGCGTCGAACGCCAGCAGCGGCGTGAGCACGAGGTTCGGGCGCACGATCTCGGCTTTCTCGGAAGGCTGGGTGAGGCCGAACGGCCCGGCCTCAAGCGTCGCGGGCGAGGCGTCGCGGAACGTCATCATGCCCCCGCCCTCGACACGCGGCAGGACAATGCGGGCGCCATTCGCCTTGAGCCGCTCCAGCAGCGGCCCGGCGTCCAGCTCATCGCGGATCGCCAGCGTGCCGGCCACGACGGGGCCGTAGCGTTCGAACAGCTTGATCGGGAACCGCGCCGCCAGCTTTTCGGCGGCGTCAGGATCGCGAGCGGCCGACTCGGCGCGGATCTCCATCATGTGGCCGCGCAGGATGGCCTTCTGTTCGAGGATCTCGGCCGATTTAGTCACGCGCGCTCCGGGTCTCGCTCCACGGAGCGCAGCTGAAGAGGAAAGGGTGGCGGGACCACTTGCGCCGTACGAGCGTTTTCATTCCCGTTCGACCCAGCAAGCCAGGTGGGCGCCAGATGATGGGGACCACGGTCCCCGCCAGAGCCAGCTCCCGAACAGAAATGTACGGTCGACGGAATGTGATGCCGTTCGAACGCAGCAGTTCACCGCCGGGAACCAAAGTAGGGGGCCAGCCCCTTTCCAACAAGTGAATTTCGCCGCGGGCCGTATGCGGCAGGATTCCCATTAACCTGGATTCGGTTCCCGGAACGGGGGTGAAAGGCGTGCGTTTGGCCATCACCCATCCCCGGAGGAAATCATGGACGAACGAAACGACGACCCGGCTGCGTCTGTCGAAGATACAGCCCGGCGCGTACGGGATGCTGCCGGAAGCGCAGTGAACGATGCAAAACATGCAGCGAAGCAGAGCGTGGAAAACGCCCGCGCCAAGGCCGGCGATGCAGGCCACAGCACCGCCTCGCGCCTGCGCGGCTTCGCCGGCCAGGTCGAGGACCTTCCGTGGATGGCGACGGCCTTCAACAAGTCGGCGGATGGGCTCGACAGTGTCACCAATTCGCTGACGCACGGCGACCTCAATCAATGCATGTCCGGCGTTTCCGACTTTGCGCGCCGCCAACCTGCGATTTTCCTCGGTGCCAGCGTCGCGCTGGGTTTCGCGCTCGCCCGAGTAGGAAAGACGGCGCTTGAATCATCGAAACCGGCTGAAACTTCGCCACCGGCGGACAAGGTTCCCTATGGCGAGGCTTCAGGCGCCTACACCGTAGGATCGGAGGTCTAGGCCCATGGCCGCTGACAGATCCATTCCCGAGCTTACGCGGGATATTGCAGGGCATCTCGGCGACATGTTTCGTAACGAGCTAAAACTTGCACGCGCCGAGACAGTCGAAAGCACGAAACAGCTTTCCGGAGCTGCCATCCAGTTGGCGCTCGGCATGGCGTTCGCCACCGCTGCCATCATTCTTGGCCTGATGGCGATCGCGCACGCGTTCGCGATTTATGTCCCGATATGGGCGAGCTTCGCGATTGTGGCGATCGCAGCCGCCCTTCCCGCTTTCACCTATGTCCACGCCGCCCGTAAGGCGATCTCGCCCGAGAAGTTCAGCCTGCCCAAAACGCGCGAACAGATCGGGCGCGACATCCAGAACATCAAGGAGCACCTTCCGTCATGACCGAGACCGACAAGATCGAGGCCGACATCAATCGTTCCCGCCACGCCCTCAACGACACGATCGAACAGCTGGGCGGCAAGCTCTCGCCGGGGCAGATCGTGGACGAGGCGCTGGGACTGGCGCAGGGTCAGCTAGGCCATTTCACCACCAATCTGGGCCGGCAGGTGCGCGACAATCCCGTTCCGCTGCTGCTGATCGGGGCCGGTATCGGCATGCTGGTGATGAATGCCCGCAAGGATCACCAGCCATCAATCTCGGAAGATGACTGGCGGGCGGAGCATCATTTCCGGAAGGTCGAGCATGCGCGCGCGAATTCACCGCGCATCGACGACGAAACGGACGAGGCATACGGCCATCGCCTCCACGAGGCTCACGCCTCGGCGCTCGACCTCAAGCAGCATGCCGGCGAGGCGCTCGACGCCTTCAAAGCGCGGGTGACGCGGACTATTGAAGGCATCGAGCGGCGCGCGATGACCGTACGCGACAGTGTCCAGTCGGGTATATCGAAAGCGGGAACCTACGCAGGTGAACAAGCGCGCAATGTCGGTGCAATGGCTGCGAACGCCAAGGATCAGGCTGGCGCCTTCTATGACGACAATCCGCTGGCGGCCGGAGCCATCGGTCTTGCCGTTGGCGCACTGATCGGCTCGCTGACGCCGCTCAGCGATGTCGAACGCGGTGGCCTGCAGGGCGTCGCAGACAAGGCGGCGCGCACAGCTGCCGACCTCGCCGAGCGAGGCGCTGATGCTGTCCAGAAAGCGGCCAGCAACATCGTGCACTGATCAATTCGGTGGCGCGAGGCGTCCCAGCGGGACGCCTCGCGCAGCGCTGACACATCATCTTCATCCAGCAAACCGTTGCGCGCGCCGCACGTCACGGAAGTTTTGCGCAACTGAGTTCCAGCCTTCACGCGACTGAGAACAGGCGGTCACATACCACGCCTACCCCCGCCCCGCGCCTCAAAGGGACGGCGCGGATAAGAAGGGGTGTCTCGTGAAATTCAAGCTGCTGATGGGCGCTGCGATCGCATCGCTCTGCGCCGGAAACGCCTGGGCGCAGGCGGACATGGCCGATGACAAGGACGATCCCAACCGCGACGTCGTGGTCATCATCGGCCAAGGCGAAACCCGCCAGGTCCAGACGCTGACTGACGCCGACCTCGCGCTCGAGGCCGCGGGCTCCAGCCCGATCAAGCTGATCGAGAGCCTGCCGGGCGTGAACTACACCGCCGCCGATCCGTTCGGCGCCTATGAGTGGGCCGTCAACATCAACATCCGCGGCTTCCAGAAGGACCAGCTGGGCTACACGCTCGATGGCGTTCCGCTCGGCGACATGAGCTACGGCAACTATAACGGCCTGCACATCAGCCGCGCGATCATCTCCGAGAACCTCGACCGGGTCGAGCTCGCGCAGGGCGCGGCCTCGCTGTCGACGGCTTCGACCTCCAACCTCGGCGGCGCGCTGACCTTCTACAGCCGCAAGCCGTCCAACAATTTCGGCGGCCAGGTCGCGTTCACGGGCGGCACCGAGAACATGTATCGCGGCTATGCCCGTCTCGAGACCGGCGCAATCGACCAGATCGGCGGCGGCAAGGCCTCGATCTCCTACGCCAAGCAGGAAATGGACAAGTGGAAGGGCGATGGCCCGCAGAAGCTGGAGCAGATCAATGTCAGCTTCGAGCAGCCGCTCGGGCCAGGCGTGCTGTCGGGCTACTACGATTGGTCGAAGCGACGCGAGACCGACTATCAGGATCTCTCGCTCGAGATGATCAATCGCCTCGGCTATGACTGGGACAACTTCGCCACCGACTGGACGCTCGCCCAGCGGGTCGCCGACATCGCCAACAACCGCGGCGACACGGGCGCGCCTGTCACGAACGCCGGCGCTGGCACTGTTTATCCCTCGCCGATCACCTCTGTGGACGACGCCTACTACGACGCCTCGGGTCTGCGCGACGACAAGCTGGCGCGCCTGACCTATGACTGGGACATCACCAGCGATTTCGCAGTGTCGCTCACCGGCTACATGCATGAGGACGAAGGCCAGGGCATCTGGTTCACGCCCTATGTCAGCCCGTTCTCGTTCGGCCAGGGCGGCCCGAACGTTTCGCCGATCTCGGTGCGCACGACGGAATACGACATGAACCGCTCCGGCGCCCTGGGTCATGCGACCTGGACGCTGGGCGATCACACGGTCGAAGGCGGCTTCTGGTACGAATACAACGACTTCAACCAGGATCGCCGCTTCTACGCCAACACCCGTTCGGCCCCGCGCCCGACGCTGGAGTTCATGCGCAATGCATTCGCGACGCAGTGGTCGTACGCCTACGACTTCGAGACCACGATGTTCTACCTGCAGGACACCTGGGACGTCTCAGACGCGTTGACCGTGTCTGGCGGTTTCAAGTCCGTGTCGGTCGACATGACGGTCGGCACCAATGTGGCCGGCTTCACGGTTCCGACGCCGGGCTCGAACGCTGACCTTCACGGCACGATCACATCGGAAGACAACTTCCTGCCGCAGGTCGGCTTCACCTACGAGCTGGCCCAGAACAGCGAGATCTTCGGCGGTTACACTGAGAACATGCGCGCCCACACGCTGGCGCCAGCGGCGAGCCAGACGCAGTCGGGCTTCGACTTCATCAAGGCGAACACCGATCCGGAAAGCTCGAAGACGACCGAACTCGGTTGGCGTTACCGCAACGGCCCGTTCCAGGGCGTAGCGGCGGCCTACTACGTCAAGTTCGAGGATCGCCTGCTCGGCCTCTCCTCGGGCGCCGGCATCATAGGCAACCCGTCCGTGATCAAGAACGTCGGCAGTGTGATGACCAAGGGCCTCGAACTCGCCGGCTCGTATGACTTAACCGACGAATGGACGCTGTTCGCCACGTACGCGTACAACGACTCGAAATACGACGACAACGTCGTCGATGCGACGCTCCCGGCGCCGATCCTGACGGGCGGCAAGTCGGTGGTGAATGCACCCAAGCACCTGTTCAAGGCCGACCTCGGCTACGACAACGGCGCGCTCTATGGGAAGCTGTCGCTCGCCTACACAGGCTCGCGGTACTTCTCGTACGTCAACAATGCAGAAGTGGACGGATATACGCTGGCGGACTTCACGGCGGGCTACCGTTTCTCTGGCAATGAGATGCTGGACGGCCTCGACCTGCAGCTCAACGTCACCAACCTGCTTGATGAAGAGTATGTTTCAACAATTGGCACCAACGGCTTCAACGCCAATGCCGACAACCAGACGCTGATGGTGGGTTCGCCCCGCCAGGTGTTCGCGACGATCCGCAAGTCCTTCTAGCGACGCCCCGAATAGACTTGTGGCCAGCCTGCGCCGCCGGAGCCTCGCTCCGGCGGCGCTTTCTGCTACGGGGTTTTGATTATTGTTACATACAACGGGCCGGCAGGCCGGGTTTGCGGAGGACGCTCTCGACATAGTAGCGGGCATAGGCGCTGGCCTGGCCGGCGTCGCCTGACTGGCTGTCGAGAAGAGGCGTAGCGGCGCGCGACCAGGCGTCGGCGCAGGCTGTGGCAGGGACATCCGTGGCGGCGCAATCGATCAGGGCGTTGAAGGCATCGCGGTAAGCGATGATATCGGTGCGGGTCATCTCGCGGCCGTGGCCGGGGATCGCACGCACGAAGGGGGTGGCGAGGATGGCGTCGAACTCGGCGCGCCAGGCTTTCGGGCAGGCCGTGTCGAGGAAGGGCGCGGGCAGCGTGACGAGGTCGCCGGTCATCACCAGCTTGGCTGCGGAATCGTAGATCCAGATATCGCCGGCGCTCGCAGCTTTCGCGACATGGATGTCGAGCTTACGGCCGCCGATCGTGAGCATGCGCGGCGTTTCGATGGAAACGGTTGGATGGAGAAGCGGGCCCTGCTCCACGGTGGCGATATCGCCACGCAGGTCTTCGGCGAGACCGTCGGACGTTTTCGGGTCGGCGAGCATCTTGCGGTTGGCTTCAAGTCCGCGTGCGAGGAATCCGCCCAGCGCCTCTGTCAGAGCAGCGTCATTGGAATAGACAGCGGCGCTGGGCCAGCGCTTTCGGAGCGGGATGTTCCCGCTGTTGTGGTCGAGATGCCAGTGCGAGTTGAAGATGGCGGCGACAGCCCTGCCCTGCGCTTCCGCATAGTCGATGATCTTCTGCGTGTGCGCCGGATGCCGGCCGGTGTCGAAGACGATGAGGCCATCGCTGGCGGCGAGAACGACCGTGTTGCCATCTGGCTGGCGGCCGGGCGTAAATGTTCCGCGGATGACATTGACGCCCGCATCCGCGCGGAAGGCGTCATCTAGATCGCGCATGGGCGCGGCGGAGTTGCCGCCCGCGGGCGTCATCCACGGGCTCGCGCCGGGCGTCGAACACGCCCCGCATAGCATCACAATTGATAGGATCAGGCCCCACGCCTTCATTCGCGTCTCCCGCGCCGAAGCATCAGACCCCGAAGCACAATCGCTCTGGTTGGGGTGGGTGTAAAGGCTGCAAAGAAAACGGCCGGAGTTCGGTGAACTCCGGCCGTCCATTACAGCGCCAGGGCGGACGCCTATTTCTCCGGGTGGATCAGCGCCTGGTAGGTGAGTGTGCGGGCCATGGTGCCGAGATCATCGCCGCCCGTGCCGCCCATGCGCTGGATCATGCCGACGGCGATGACATCGTTGGTCGGATCGACCCAGAACCAGGTGCCGGCGGCGCCGCCCCAGCTGAGCGAGCCATCGCCCTGCAGCGAGCCCGACGCGCGGGCGTCGTTGACGACCTGGAAGTCGAGACCGAAGCCCACCGCCTCGTTGAAGCGCGCGACGCTGGTGCCGTTGGAGTTCACCAGAACCGATTTCGGAATGACGTTCGTGCCCATCAGCTCGACCGAGGCCGGCGAAAGGATGCGGACGCCGTCAAGCTCGCCCTTGTTGAGGATCATCTGGCTGAAGCGGGCATAATCCATTGTCGTCGAGACGAGGCCGCCGCCGCCGGATTCCATAGCCGGGGGCTTGGTGTAGTCGGGCATCGGCGAGCCGAAGAGCTCTTTCGCCTCGATGATCTTGTTCTGGTCCTTGTCCCACACATAAACGGCGGCGAGGCGGCTGGCCTTGTCGGCGCCGGTGGAGAAGGCAGTGTCGTTCATCTTCAGCGGCTTGAAGATGTTTGCCGCCATGAAGTCGGAGAACTTCATGCCGGAGAGCTTCTCGACGATGTAGCCCTGGATGTCGACCGCGGAGGAATAGGACCAGTCCGTGCCCGGCTGGAACATCAGCGGGACAGTCGCCGTACGGTCGATCATTTCCTTCAAGCTGGAGGCGCCGAGCACAGCCTTCTGGCGATACATCTTGTCGACCGGGTGATCCTGGGCGAGGCCGTAGCCGAAGCCAGCCGTGTGGCTCATGATCTCGCGCATCGTCGGCGGGCGTTTCATGTCCTCGAGCTCCATCGTGCCGTCCTTCTTGATGGACTTCACGACGCGGAGGTTCTTGAACTCCGGCACGTAGCGCGTGACCGGATCATCGAGACGCCACTTGCCCTGTTCGAACAGGATCATCATGGCCGTGCCAGTGATCGGCTTGGTCATCGAGTAGATGCGGAAGATGGTGTCCGCCGTCATCGGCGTGTTGGCGTCGATGCTGGCCTTGCCGTAGGTCTTGAACGAGACGATCTGGCCATGGCGGGCGAGCAGCGTGGTCATGCCAGCGACGCGGCCGGAGGAGACGACGCCGGCCATGTAGTCATCAAACTTCTTGAGGCGAGCGCTGTCGAAACCGACAGATTCAGGCGAGACGTTGGCCGAGAGATTGCGTGGCGCCGGCGCGGGCTTGGCGGCTTCCTGCGCCGCCATCATCGAGGCGACGTGGGCCTTCATCTCCGCGTCCGACATGCGCATCGGAGCGGCGGCCGGCGGCTGGGCAGCCTCGGGCGCGTAGACGCAACCCGACAGGAACGCGACCGCGAGCGCGGCGGCGGAAACAGAACGGCGAAGCATGGTAGTCCTCCCGGCAATTGGACCGGCTGCAGGGCCGGTGTCCCTTTGCACCGAGACAATCACGCGCGGAACGATACTGGCAAGTCCGGTCGGGCCAGGAAGTCGCTTAGGCGTTGAAGCTCTTGGCGAGTTTGTCGACCGCCATGATCTGGCGCATCAGCTCTTCGAGCTGGTTAAGCGGGACCATGTTGGGCCCGTCGGACGGCGCCTTGTCCGGGTTCTCGTGCGTCTCGATGAAGACGGCGGCGATGCCGACGGCAGCTGCGGCGCGGGCGAGGATGGGGACGTACTGGCGCTGGCCGCCCGATGTCGAGCCCTGCCCGCCCGGCTGCTGGACCGAGTGGGTGGCGTCGAACACAACCGGGGCGCCGGTGGCGGCGAGCTCCGGCAGGGCGCGCATGTCGGAGACGAGCGTATTGTAGCCGAAGGAGACGCCGCGCTCGCAGACGAGCACGTCACGGCAACCGGACTGCACCAGCTTCTGCACCACGTTCTTCATGTCCCACGGAGCGAGGAACTGGCCCTTCTTGACGTTGATCGGCTTGCCGGTTTGAGCCGCCGCGACAAGAAGATCTGTCTGGCGCGAGAGGAAGGCGGGGATCTGGAGGACGTCGACGGCTTTGGCGACTTCTGCGCACTGGTCCGGCAGGTGGACGTCAGTCAGAACCGGCAGGCCTGACGTCTCGCGGATCTCGTTGAAGATGTCGAACGAGGCGGCAAGGCCAAGACCGCGCGCCGTCGAGATCGAGGAGCGGTTCGCCTTGTCGAACGAGGTCTTGTAGATGACCTGCGCACCGAGCTTGTCTGCGATCTCGCGGAGGGCGGCGGACATATCCATTGCGTGGGCGCGGCTTTCGAGCTGGCAGGGGCCAGCGATGAAAGCCACCGGAAGCTCCTGGCCTATGCGGACGGTTCCGCGCGGGGCCGGGATTTCCACGATGCTGTTGGGAGTGAGGGTCTGGCCGTCAGCCATGTCGCTCTCCTGTGCGTGGGAGCCATATGGCGCCATTGGCCCTCAAGCGCCAGTGGCGCGGGCAGCCTGAAACAGGTTGTGAGGTCGCAGCCGCCGCTAGGGCATTGCCCGGATTCAGGCCATCAGATCCGTCGCCAGGTACTGGTTTGACGCCTTGAGCTGCCTAACAACCTGATCAGGTGACAGGGAGTTGAGATTCGTCTCGCCCTCGACCGGGGTGATCCGCTCCTTGATCATCTTGGCGATCATGTCTTCCATGGTCTTGCGCTGTTCCGGGGGCATGGATTGGAGGTCTTCCTCCGTGATGCCCAGCGATTTGAGGATGCTGTCGCGCAGGCGTTCCTCGGGCGACTTCTTCATCAGCTCGAGGAACTGGTCGGCGGCGGAAGGTTCGAGCGGCTCGGCGTCATCGGCCTGCTGCAGGGCGAGGAGGCCGTCTGCGCTCAGCGCAACGGGCGAGGAAGTAGGAAAACTTGTGTTCGAGGCGGCAGGTTTTGCCTGATCGTTCTGGCCGGCCCGCGCCGGCGCGAACGGGTCCGCCGGAGCCTCGCCGCCGATTTTGCCCAATGAATTGAGCCAGCTCGCCGCTGCGCCGCCTAAGCCGCCAACCTGCATGACCACGCACTCCCGCAATTCTGCGGAAGGCGTCGCAAGCGGCGGGCCAGTTTTGGATCAGTCCTTGTCGAGTGCGTGGAGCACGCCGTCGACCGCTTCGCGGACGAGGTCGTCGGTCTCGGCCTGCGCCATGACGCGGATCAGGGGCTCGGTGCCCGACTTGCGGACGAGCAGGCGGCCGCGCGAACCCAGCGCCTTTTCGGCGGCGGCGATAGCGTCCTGCACATGCTTGCGGCTGAGCGGATCAGCGCCGGTGAACTTGCGGTTGACCAGCTTCTGCGGCGCGGGGTCGAAGACGTGCGCGACTTCGGAGAGCTTCTTGCCAGTCTCGACCATCACGGCGAGGACCTGCAGGGCGGCAAGAAGGCCATCGCCCGTGGTCGAGAAGTCGGAGAGCACGACGTGGCCGGACTGTTCGCCGCCGACGTTGAAGCCCTTCTCCAGCATGCGGGAGACGACATAGCGGTCGCCGACCTGCGTGCGTTCCATCTTCACGCCGATGCTCTTGAGATGGTTCTCAAGGCCGAGGTTCGACATGACGGTGGCGACGACGGTGTTCTTGGCCAATCTGCCCTGCGACTTCCAACTCTGCGCAATGAGACCGAGCAGCTGGTCGCCATCGATGATGCGGCCATGCTCGTCGCACATCACGACGCGGTCGGCATCGCCATCGAGCGCGATGCCGATGTCGGCGCGGTAGCGGTGCACTGCCTCGACCATGGCGCGGGTGTCGGTGGAGCCGATCTCGCGGTTGATGTTGAAGCCGTTGGGCTCGTCGCCGATCGGGAAGATTTCGGCGCCGAGCTCGTAAAGCGCCTTGGGGGCGACCTTGTAGGCGGCGCCGTTGGCGCAATCGATAACGATGCGAAGACCCGAGAGGCGCAGCTTGCGCGGGAAGGTCGACTTGACGATTTCGACATAGCGCGACTGGGCGTCATCCACACGCTGAGCGCGGCCGAGATCCGGAGAGGCGGCGAGGTCTTCGTCCAGCGGCCGGGCCATCAGGCCTTCGATGGCGAGTTCGGCCTCGTCGGATAGCTTGTAGCCGTCCGGCCCGAACAGCTTGATGCCGTTGTCCTGGTAGGAGTTGTGCGAGGCGGAGATCATGACGCCGAGGTCGGCGCGCAGAGACCGGGTCAGCATGGCGACGCCGGGGGTGGGCAGCGGGCCGAACAGGACCACGTCCATGCCCTTGGCTGTGAAGCCGGCCGTCAGCGCGGGCTCAAGCATGTATCCGGACAGGCGGGTGTCCTTGCCAATGACGACAAGGTGGCGGCGCGGGTCTGACTTGCGGAAATAGGTGGCGGCCGCCATGCCCAGGCGCATCGCCATTTCGGGGGTGACCGGCCAGGCGTTGGCCGTGCCGCGGATGCCGTCAGTGCCGAAAATCTTCCGGGAGCTCATCGTCTCTCACTCAAACACACGCCCGGGCCAGTACGTCCGGGCGGCGGATATGGGCCATGTCGCTAGGCCAAACTCCATAACCAGCCATGAAGTCGTGATTTTCATGACGGAGGTTGGCCAGGATTTGCAATACTTTAAGCCGCGCAATCTTCTAGATCACGCCAATTCGGGGCGTCCGGAGCGTAAGCCTATGTGCGGTATCATCGGAATCCTCAGCGACCAGCCGGCGGCTCCCCGCCTGGTGGAGGCGCTGAAGCGGCTGGAATACCGAGGTTATGATTCGGCGGGTGTCGCCCTGCTGGAGGGCGGCAAGCTGAAACGCCTGCGGGCGCCGGGCAAGTTGAGCAATCTCGACGCCAAGGTGCGCGAGCTGCCAATCAAGGCCGGCGTCGGCATCGGGCACACGCGCTGGGCAACGCACGGCCAGCCGAACGAGACCAACGCCCATCCCCACGCTTCCGGCCGGGTCGCCATCGTGCACAACGGCATCATCGAGAACTTCCGCGAGCTGCGCGAGGCGATGGAAAAGCGCGGGCGCAAGTTCGAGACCGAGACGGATTCCGAAACGATCGCCCACCTGATCGACGAAGGCCTGGGCAAGGGTCTCAAGCCGAAAGACGCGTTCAAGGCGACGCTCGACCAGCTGCGCGGCGCCTTCGCCATCGCTGCGATCATCGAGGGCGAGGAGAACCTGATCCTCGGCGGGCGGCGCGGTTCCCCGCTCGTGATCGGGGTGGGCGAGAAGGAGATGTTCCTCGGCTCGGACGCGCTGGCCGTCGGGCCATTCACGCAGCGCGTCATCTATCTTGAGGAAGGCGACTGGTGCGCCCTCACCCGCACCTCGTTCGAAATCTTCGATGCATCGGGCAAGAAGACAGAGCGCGCCGAGACGCACGTGCCGGCCGCAGGCGCCGCCGCCGAGAAGGGCAACTATCGCCACTTCATGCAGAAAGAGATCTACGAGCAGCCCGACTTCACTGGCCGCACGATCTCCGCCTATGTCGAGGCTTTCGACCTCAAGGCTGTGCTGCCCACACGGCCGGGCAAGAAAGCGCTCGACTTCGCGCAGTTCGAGCGCATCCAGATCGTGGCGTGCGGCACGGCGTACTATGCAGGCTTCGTCGCCAAGTACTGGTTCGAGCAACTGGCCGGCATCGTCACCGATGTCGATGTGGCGTCCGAGTTCCGCTATCGCGAGCCGGTGCTGGGCCCGAAGACGCTCGCCATCGTCGTCACACAGTCCGGCGAGACCGCCGACACCAAGGCCGCGATGGAATACTGCAAGTCGAAAGGCGTGATGACGGCGGCTGTCGTCAACGTGCCGACGTCTTCCATCGCGCGCGAGTGCGACGCCATCCTGCCAACGCTTGCCGGCGTCGAGATCGGCGTGGCTTCTACCAAGGCTTTCACGGCCCAGCTCTGCGCCCTGCTCGCCACCGCCATCGCGGCCGGCCGCGCCCGCAACTTCCTCTCGCGCGACGCAGAGAAGGAGCATGTCGCCGCGATGCTCGAACTGCCGCGCCTGATTTCCGAGGCGCTGAAGATCGAGACGCAGGTCCAGAAGCTCGCCGTTGAAATCGCGAAGGCGCGTGACGTGCTCTATCTCGGCCGTGGCGCGCACTATCCGATCGCGCTCGAGGGCGCGCTTAAGCTCAAGGAAATCTCCTATATCCATGCCGAGGGCTATGCCGCAGGCGAGCTGAAGCACGGCCCCATCGCACTGATCGACGAGCACACGCCGGTGATCATGGCGGCGCCGCACGATCACCTGCTGGAAAAATCGCTGTCCAACTTGCAGGAAGTCGCCGCCCGCCGCGGCAAGGTTTTCCTGGTGTCAGATGCCGCCGGCATCAAGCAGGCCGGCTCGGCGCCCTTCGGCGTGCTGCAGATTCCGGACTGCCTGCGGGCAATCCAACCGATCGTCACGACCATTCCGCTGCAGCTGCTGGCCTATCACGTCGCCGTCGAAAAAGGCACGGATGTCGACCAGCCGCGCAACCTGGCGAAGTCGGTTACGGTCGAATAGCGACAAACTGGCAGACCGATTGCAATTCGCGCGTAAAGGATGCGTGGTTTAGTCTGCGCGTCGCGTCCTGAACCATAACCTGAGACTGAACCCGGGAATTTACCATGAAGCGTGTCCGTAAGGCCGTCCTGCCCGTTGCCGGCTTTGGCACACGCGTGCTGCCAGCCACGAAAGCGGTGCCGAAGGAAATGTTGACGGTGTTCGACCGTCCGGCGCTGCAATACGTGGTCGACGAGGCCCGAGAAGCAGGGATCGAGCACTTCGTGTTCGTGACTGGCCGCGGCAAGCAGGCGATCGAGGACTATTTCGACAAGGCCTACGAGCTCGAGGCCACGCTCGAAGCCAAGAAGAAGGACGCCATCCTTGCCGAGGTGCGGGCTGCTTCGCTTCCGCCGGGAGCGTCGAGCTTCACGCGCCAGCAGGCGGCGCTTGGCCTTGGCCATGCCGTTCTGTGCGCGCGCGACATCGTGGGCGATGAACCATTCGCCGTGCTGCTTCCCGACGTGATCGTGAAGGGCCAGGGCGGCTCGTGTCTCAAGCAGATGATCGACGCCTACAACGAAGTCGGCGGCAACATCATCGCCGTGGACGAAGTCCCACAGGAGCGCGTGAACCAGTATGGCGTGATCGATCCGGTCACCGCGGGCGACAAGGGCCCGCTGGTCAAGATGAAAGGCATGGTCGAAAAGCCGCCGGTCGAGACAGCGCCGTCGCGCCTCAAGATCACCGGCCGCTACATCCTCCAGCCGGAAGTGTTCGACCTGCTGGCGACGCAGACGCCGGGCGCGGGCGGTGAGATCCAGCTTACCGACGCGATGCAGCGCCTGATGGGCAAGCAGGATTTCCACGCCTTCAAATACGCCGGACAGGACTATGACTGCGGCGACAAGCTTCTCTATCTCGAAGCCTTCGCGGCCATGGCGCTGGCGCATCCCGAACTCGGCGCGAAAGCGCGCGCCGTTCTCGAAGCGACGCTCAAGAAACTCTGATCAGCCGCAATGCTCGGTATAGTCGATGGTCGGCGCGATGCCCGCGCGCCAGCCACGCACCTTGCCATCCTGGATCTCGAAGACGAATTTGGTGAGACCGCGCGTGACCGTGAGGTCTAAAACCTCGGGCTCGTACTTGTTCGGCGTTTCGGCGGCTGCCGCGGCGAACTTTGTCTTGATGTCAGCGGCGGCTGAACCGATGCCGAAGCCCTCAGCCGTTTTCGCAGCCTCTGTCAGGAAGTCGACGCGACCGACCTTCTGGTTCTCGACCATGAACGTCACGCCCTGCACGGGCTCGGCGGCGAACATCTCGAAGCAATGGTTCGCATCGGCCTGCGTGTCGCCATCCGATCCGTCATACCGTTCAAGCTTCACCGGGAATTTCCGGGTCGCCTCGGCCGGCGTCATGCCGAACGACACGCCGCAATAGCCCTCGACCGTGACCGGGCTGCAGGAGGCCAGCGCCGCCTTCTCCTCCTCGGGCGCGGCGGGATCGAGCGGAGCCGGCTCGGCCGAGACCATGTTCTCGTGAGCGCCGTCCGGAGTTGCGGCTGGACCGCTGCACGCAGCGGTCGCGGCGAGCACAATGAGCGACAGTGCGAAGCAAAGACGCATGCGGGTCCTCAGAAAGGCTCGAAGCAGTCGTAATTGCGCTGGCGAATGATAAGGCCATCCTCGTACTCGATCACCTGGCAGATCCGCGCACGCATCGCCTCGCCCGGACGGATCGAGCCGACGGGCTCGCTCGGATAGCCGGTCCAAGTGTATTCGAGGATCACGCGGTCGCCGAGTTCAGTGACGGTGTGGATGTCGTAAATCTGGCGTTCCATCAGCCGGGCGCCCGATTCCGCGCCACGCAGGATGTCTTCCAGCTCACGTTGCGCGCCTGTCGGGACAAGGCGGTTCGGGAATTCGTGCTGGATGACATCCGGATGGTAGAAGGCAGCAAGGTCTTCGCCGGTCGCCCCGCCCTCGACGGCGGCGATATAGGCCCGGACTTTCCTTTCCAGCGACATGGCTCCGCCTTCGCAAGACTGCGACTCGGGCTGGAGTTTAGAGCACCATCTGGGTCTGCGTCACCAGAGCGACGGCTTTCCCGGCCTCGGTGGTGATTTTCGTCTGCCAGATCGAGGTGCGCCGGCCGACATGGACGGGCGTACAGACAGCAATGACCGCCTCGCCCGTCTTTGCGGGACCGATGAAATTGGTCTTGCTTTCAAGGGTTGTCGTGCCGAATGCACCTTCCGGCAGGTTCATCGAGGCGCCCATGGCGCCCAGCGTATCGGCCAGAGACATGGCCGCTCCGCCATGGAGGGTGCCCACCGGATTGCAGAGATCGGGACGCACCTGCATGCGCGCCTCGATGCGTTCCTTCGTCGCGGAGACGATTTCGAGACCCAGAACCCCGGCGAACGGAATGCGGGAGGCGATGGCGTGACTGCTCATGAGGTTGGCTCTGCGTCAGGCGGAAAGGACACGCAAATACCCGTCAGGTAATTGCGCCGACAGATTCAGTTGGCGGCTGCGAAGGCTTCAATGCTGGTCAGGTGTTGTTGAATGGAGGCCCGGTCGAGGAAGGAGCCGGTGAAGCTGTTCTTCGCCAGCGTGATGATGTCCGCGCGCGTGAGGCCGACGGCTTGCGCCGTGCGGATGTAGTTCTCGGCGATGTAGCCGCCGAAATAGGCAGGATCGTCTGAATTGCAGGTGGCCTTCAGGCCGAGATCGAGCATGCGCTTCATCGGATGATCCTTGAGGTCCATCACGACGCAGAGTTTCAGGTTGGAGAGCGGGCAGACGGTGAGCGTCATGCCCTCGCGCACGAGGCGGCTGGTGAGGGCTGCGTCTTCCAGGGCGCGATTGCCATGGTCGATGCGGTCGACGTGGAGAATGTCGAGCGCCTCACGCACATACGCCGGCGGCCCCTCCTCACCCGCATGGGCGCAGATCTTGAGACCGCGCTCGCGCGCCGCCTCGAACACGCGGGCGAATTTGGAAGGCGGGTGGCCCTTCTCCGAACTGTCGAGGCCGACGCCTGTGATGCGATCGAGGTAAGGCTCGGCCGCCTTCAGCGTCCTCAACGACGAAGTTTCATCGAGATGGCGGAGAAAGCACATGATGAGTTTCGAGGTAATGCCGAACTTCGCCTCAGCTTCCTTCATGCCCGCCAGCAGGCCGTCGATGGCGACCGAAAACGGCAGGCCGCGATCGGTGTGGGTTTCCGGATCGAAGAAGATTTCGGCGTGGCGGCCGCCGTCTGCGTGAAGGCGCGCGAAGTAGGCCAGCGCGAGATCACGGAAGTCATCTTCCGTCTGTAACACGTTCGCGCCCTGATAGTAGATGTCGAGAAAGTCCTGCAGGTTGGAGAAGGCGTAGGCGGCTCTCACCTCTTCAACAGACGTGAATGGGATGGCGACCTTGTTGCGCTTCCCCAGCTCGAACATCAATTCCGGCTCGAGCGAGCCTTCGATGTGCAGATGCAGCTCCGCCTTGGGAATGCCGCGAATGAAGGCTTCGGATACGGTCATGGGAAGCTCCCGCTGGGGCGATGAGACTAACAGGTCCGGCGCACGATCTGTAAAGCTGCGGGCCGCAAGGAAGGGAAAAGTCATGATACGCGCACGCGGAATGCTTGCCGCTGCGGTCCTGCTGGCGGCTGGCTGTACGACAGCGACCGCGCCGGTGGACACGCGCATCGACTTCGTGCGGGGCTGCTGGGTGCAGAAGCCGACGCCGGGTGGTGAGGCTCAGGCCTTCCTTCGCCTTTTGCCGCGCGAAGGCCGGCTTGCAGGCCAGATCGCTCATGTGAGAGCAGACAGCTGGAAACCGGATGCGGGGATATCGTTCACCCAGGCGGGCGACAGCGCCGACTTCAGCCTCACGGCCGATGCGCCCCTGCAGACGGATTTCAGCCGGATAAATCCCGCCAGGCTCGGCGCCAGTTTCGAATGGGCGCGCCCGCAATTCGGCGGCGAACTCGCGGCCTATGCCGAGGCGACGCCCTCCCGCAAGTTTCTCTTTGCTGAAGCGAGCGCCGAAAGGCTTGCCATCTGGTCGGTCGACGCTGCGGCGGACTCCACGCTGATCTTCAAATTATTCGACGGCGAGCGCGACGGCTGCGATTGACGCGCGGCGCCTGTACGGCGCCGCGCGTTGTATCGCTCAGGCGTACGAACAGAGCTCCAATAGCCGGCAATCCAGCGTGACCGTTTCGCTGCTGTTTGCGATCTGACTATGGAAGACAAGGTCCTGCGGGCGCTGCTGGATTCGTACGAACTACGCTGTCGCGCGATAGAGCGCGACTTCCTCGGCAACCGCCTTGCCCGCCGCCGGACGGGAGAAGACGCGCTTCTGGTGCGCCGAGATATTCGGGAAATCCGACAGCTTGATCGGCGTCGCCTGCAGCCAGTTGGCCACGGTGGCAAGATAAGCGTCGGCGACTGTGAACGAATCCGTCAGCCACTCACGCCCGCCAAGGTGCGCATCGATATGCGACAGCGCCTTGGTTGCGCGTTCGATGGCGTAGGCCTTGGCCTCGGCCGGAGCAATCGACGACAGGACCGGACCGAGCGCACCGACATGGACTTCCGAATTGATCAGGCCCAGCCATTTGCGCATCCGCACGCGCTCGCGGCCAGCCGGGGCGAGCTTGGCCTCAGGCTTGAGGTCGGCAATGTATTCGAGAACGGCGACATTCTCGGTGAGGATTTCGCCGTCATCGAGCTTCAGCACGGGCACCTGCCCGCGCGCGTTGATCTCGAAGAAATCGCGACCTTCCGGCGTCTTCTTGTCCTTCACGCGCACATAGTTGGCGGGCAGTCCGGCCTCGTAGAGCGCAATGCGCGAGGCGAGCGAGCAGGCAAGCGGGGAGAAATAGAGATCCATGAGGAGGCTCCTTTTGTTATGCAGTCTTTTGAGGTCAGTTTTGGCGTTTCAGGTCAGACTCGTCTTTTTGTACTGACCCGCATACAATAACCGCCGGACGCGCCGGTCAAGGATTTTATTCGAAGTGGTACAAAAAGAATCTTCAGCCCCGAAACGCGGCCGGCCTCGCGGCTATGATCCGACCGAGGCGCTGAAGGCTGCGCGCGACGTCTTCTGGCTGAAAGGCTACGCCGCAACCTCGCTCGACGACATCGTCGGGGCGACCGGCATGAACCGTCCTTCCCTCTATGCCGCGTTTGGCGACAAGGAAGCGATCTATCTTGCCGCCCTCACGATGCAGGGCGAGCTGCTGGTGACGGCAGTCGCCGGCGCCTGCCAGCTCGAGATGAAGCTGATGCCTTTCCTCGACCTGTTCTTCGATCGCTGCATCGAAAGCTACATGGCGGGCGCGCAAGGCGCGCGCGGCTGCTTCCTTGTCGGCACGGCGCTGACGGAAAGCCTGATGCGCGAGGATGTTGGCGAAGTCGTGCGCAGCGCCTTCGGCCGCTGCGAGGATGCGCTGGAGCAGCGCTTCAGGCGCGCAAAGAAGGATGGCGACCTGCCGAAAACGGCGGACGCACGCGCCATTGCGATGCTGATGTCGTCCACCATGCACGAGATGGCGATGCTGGCGCGCGCCGGCGCCAAGCGCGACATGCTCCAGCAGCGCGCAAATTTGGCGATCAAGCTTATGGGGGCATGAGCATGGCGAAGCCACAGGGGCCATTCAGCATCGGCAGCCGGGTCAGGAGTTTCGGCTACGCCCTGCGCGGTCTCGGCTTCATGCTGAAGACCCAGCACAATGCCTGGATCCATCTTGCGGCGACGGCCGTGGTCGTGGCGGCCGGCTTCTGGCTGCAGATCGCACCGGAAGACTGGCGCTGGATCATTCTCGCCATCGCGCTCGTCTGGGTGGCCGAGATCGTCAACACCGCCTTCGAGCACGTCTGCGATGTGGTCCAACCGGAATTCCACGTTTCCGTGCGCACGGCAAAGGATGTTGCCGCCGGGGCAGTGCTGGTCGCCGCGATTGCGGCCGCTATCATCGGCGTACTGGTGTTCTGGCCCTATCTGAGGTTCTGACCATGACGATCCGCACACGCATCACCGACATGCTCGGCATCGAGAAGCCGATCATCCAGGCGGCCATGGGATGGATCGCGCGGGCGCAGCTTTCCTCCGCCGTCTCGAATGCGGGCGGGATGGGCATCATCGAGACGTCGTCCGGCGAGCTCGATGCGGTGAAGCAGGAAATCATCAAGATGCGGACGCTGACGGACAAGCCGTTCGGCGTGAACGTCGCGCAGGCCTTCGTGCGTGATCCCGCCATCGTGCAGTTCGTGATCGACCAGGGCGTGAAATTCGTGACGACGTCGGCTGGCGATCCGATGAAGTACACCGCCCTCCTGAAGGGCGCAGGCCTCACCGTGTTTCACGTCGTGCCCAATCTCGCCGGCGCCCTGCGCGCGGTCGAGGCGGGCGTCGATGGTCTCATCGTCGAGGGCGGTGAAGGCGGCGGCTTCAAGAACCCGAAGGACGTCGCCTCGATGGTGTTGATCCCGCTCGTTTGCGAGCGCGTGAAAATTCCGGTGGTCGCGGCAGGCGGCATCATGGATGGCCGCACCATGGCCGCGGCCTTCGCGCTTGGCGCGGAAGGCGTTCTGATGGGTACGCGCATCCTCTCCTCCACCGAGAGCCCGGTCCATCCGAACTGGAAGGACGCCATCATCAAGGCAGAAGCGACGGATACCGTCTTCCTCAACCGCAAGGGCCCAGGTCCCGCCCTGCGCGCGCTACGCACCGAGCGCACTACCCGCCTCGAAGCGGAGGGTTCGCCCAACATCTTCGGCGAGTTCGCCGGCACGCAGCAGGTCTATTTCGGCGGCGACCTCGAGGCGGGCATTGCGCTGACCGGCCAGGTCGCGGGACGGATCACCGAGGTGAAGCCCATCCGCCAGATCTTCGAGGAGACAATGGCCGAGTTCGAGCAGGTTCTTGCCCGGATGCAGGCCGTGACGCGCTGACGCTTGCAGCAAAGGCCCGCGCCGCGCATATAGCCGGGCATGAATCCGTCGCCCCGCACCCTCTACGACAAGATCTGGGACAGCCACGTCGTCCACACGGACAAGGCGACGGGCGAAAGCCTTCTCTACATCGACCTGCACCTCATCCATGAGGTCACGACCCCGCAGGCCTTCGCGGGCCTCAAAGCCAATGGCCGCAAGGTGCGCCGGCCCGACCTGACGCTTGCCGTCGCTGATCACAACACGCCGACCGAAGGCCAGTCGCTCGGCATGGCCGGGGTGAAGGATCCGGAAGCGCGCGAACAGCTGGAGACGCTGGCGCGCAATGTGAAGGAATACGGCATCCAGTTCTTCCCGATGGGCGATATCCGGAACGGCATCGTCCACGTCGTCGGCCCCGAACAGGGCCGCACACAGCCGGGCCTCACCATTGTCTGCGGCGACAGCCATACATCGACGCACGGCGCCTTCGGCGCGCTGGCGCACGGCATCGGCACATCCGAAGTCGAGCACGTGCTCGCGACGCAGACGCTGCGCGCGCGCAAGATGAAGAACATGGCCGTGCGGGTCGAAGGCGAGTTCCGCCCCGGGGTCGGCGCCAAGGATCTCGCGCTGCACCTGATCGCGATCATCGGCACCAACGGCGGCGCCGGTCACGTCATCGAGTACATGGGCTCTGCCATCCGCTCCATGTCGATGGAAGGCCGCATGACACTGTGCAATCTCTCGATCGAGGGTGGCGCGCGCGCGGGCCTGGTCGCGCCGGATGAGACGACGCTCGCCTACATGAAGGGCCGCCCCGCGACGCCGAAGGGCGGGCAGTGGGAAACCGCTGTCCAGTCCTGGAAGACGCTGTCCTCGGACGATGGCGCGCACTGGGACGAAGTCATCGACATCGCCGCCGCCGACGTCGCGCCGACCATCACCTGGGGCACCAGCCCCGAACAGGCCGCGCCGGTCACGGCGGCAGCGCCCGTCCCGTCCCAAATCTCCGACCCGGTGAAACGCGAAGCCGCCGAACGCGCCCTTGCCTATATGGGCCTTGAGCCGGGCCAGAAGCTCGAGGGCCTGAAGGTCGATCGCGTGTTCATCGGCTCGTGCACCAACTCCCGCATCGAGGATCTGCGCGCCGCAGCCGAGATCGCGAGGGGCCGCCATGTCGCCGCCGGCGTGCGCGCGATGGTCGTGCCCGGCTCCGGCCTCATCCGCGCGCAGGCCGAAGAGGAAGGCCTCGACAAGGTATTCACCGACGCCGGCTTCGAATGGCGCGAGCCCGGCTGCTCCATGTGTCTCGGCATGAACCCGGACATCCTCAAGCCCGGCGAGCGCTGCGCCTCCACCTCGAACCGCAATTTCGAAGGCCGCCAGGGCCGCGGCGGCCGCACGCACCTGATGAGCCCGGTGCTCGCGGCGAAAGCCGCGCTCGCAGGCGTCATTACGCAATGACCGCGATCACCGGCGGATGTCTGTGCAAGACCGTGCGCTTCACCGCGACAGCAGCGCCGATTGCCGTGCGTCAATGCTGGTGCCGCGATTGCCAGTACTGGGCGTCCGGTTCGGCCACCGTGAATGCGGTGTTCGATGCGAGCGCAGTGACAATCGAAGGCAAGCTGTCGACCTTCATTTCGCGGGCGGATTCGGGAAACACGATGACGCGCGGATTCTGTTCCACATGCGGAACGCCTGTCACGAGCGCATCGCATGCGCGTCCGCATCTGGTGATCCTGCGTGTCGGAACGTTCGATGATCCCGCAATTGCAAAGCCTGCGATGAATATCTGGACGTCCTCTGCGCCGCACTGGGCGCACCTCGATCCGGAGATTCCATCGACTCCACACCAACCACCCGCACCGCAAACGCCCACGCGTTAACACTTCGCACAATGCAACTGCGGCGATTGCACTCCGCGGTTGAACCTGCCATGATCTTGCCTAAGTTCGAAGGCTTCTGCAGGGCACGGGGCGGCAGCCGGGATTGTTGATGAAACGACTGCTTCTTGCCCTCGTCCTGATGGTCGCCGCTGCTGCGATCTTCCTGGGACCTCCACTCAGAGCTGCATTCGCCTCAACCAACGTCGATATTGTTATCGGCCGCAGTGAAATGCATCCGACGATGCAGGCGCTCAGCTTCATGCTGAAGGAACCGGCCGACGAGGCGCTCACCGCCAATCGCAAGATGAAGCTGTGGGCGACCTACTATCACATGCCCACCGTGCGTCCTTCGTGGACCAGCGTCGCCGCCAAGCCGCTGATCGGCAAGAACGGCAAGGCCGTCTCCCCGCCGCTCTCCACACAGGACTGGTGCGACGCTGCGATGCAGGGCTCGATCTGGGTCGACAACGGCAAGGATGAACCGCAAGCTTTCATGTACGTCGACAGCCGCGGCCCTGAGCAGGTCGTGTGCGACAAGTATTTCGGCGACCTGTCCGGCGGCATCAAGTCGGCCACGCGCCGCGCCCGCTTCCAGCCCTTCCATCATCCCCAGGCGTGCGATGTTCGGACGATTCCGCTGATGGCCTTCCGCACGATCGCGGTCGATCGCGACCGCATCAAGATGGGCACTGTGATCTATATCCCCTCGCTGCGTGGCAGGACGTTCTGGAACAATGGCGAGATCTTCACGCACGACGGCTATGTGATCGCCAGCGACACGGGCGGCGCCATCGAGGGCAATCACATCGACATGTTCGTCGCAGACGCCAATGTGAAGCCGTTCCCGGACCTCGTCCGCTCGAACCCGCACTACACGTTCGAAGCCTATACCGTCGCCAAGGACGATCCGGCCTCGATCGCCTTGAATGACGCCAGCGAGTTCGTCTGCAAGGATTCGGACCGCCCGGGCCGCCCACGCAAGAAGGCCGCCTCGAGCATCTGACCTGCGCGTAACCTTGCCGGTAACACTTCAGTAACGCGTTGAGCGCCTTCGCTGGTGTCGTGAAAGATCTGAGAGACATACTCGGACTGAAGTCGGAGCCTATCTCCACCGGGAGAGGGGGCCCCGAGCGCAAGAAGCTCGTGGCGACCACAACCGATGATGCGCCGATGAAACCGCTGGCCTTCACAATCCTCTTCGTCCTCGCGGCGTGCGCAACGGCCGCTGTGCCGGGTCTAGCAGGCGCTCCAGCTCCCACGCCTGGCATCGACCTCACGCCCTACCAGCGCGCCCTCACCTTCTCGCTGGAAGCCCCCAAGCCGCAGGCGATGGGCCCCGACCTCAAGCTGTGGGCGACGCACTATCATACGCCGGTCATCAAGCCCGCGCCGGCGACGATCTCCGCCGCCTTCCCCCTCATCGGCCGCAAAGGCTCCGCGATCTCGCCGCCGCTCCTGCCTCGCGACTGGTGCTCGGCCGCTTTGCAGGGGTCGGTTTCGTTGACACAAAACGGCAAGTCGATTGCCTATGCCTATGTCGACGACAACGGGCCTGAACAGGCGAACTGCGACGAGTTTCTCGGCAACCTGTCCGACGGGGTAAAGAACGCGACGCGCCGGGCGCGCTTCATGAAAGTGAACCACCCGCTCGGCTGCGGCATCCGTAACCTGCCGCTGATGCCATTCCGCACCATCGCGGTCGACCCGGACGTGATCCCGCTTGAGAGCGTGATCTACGTTCCCGAACTTCGCGGCCGCGCCTTCCGGTACAACGACCACGACTACATCCATGACGGCTACCTGTTCGCAGGCGATCGTGGCGGCGCGATCCGCGGCAAGCACATCGACGTCTTCCTGGTCGATGCAGCCTATGAGCCGCTGGAAGACCTGTTCGCTTCCACCGACAGGCGAACTTTCGCGGCGCACATCGTTGCAGCCGATCATCCCGCCGCCGTCGCGGTGAAGGCCAGCCAGTCCGACAGTTGCGGTCCTGTGAACGAGTAGGCCTCGCTCACGGCGGCTTGACGCAGCGCAGTATGGACACCGTCTCCCCGGCGGCGGCAGATAGCGCCAACAAAAACCTGCAGACCTGACCGGGAGGGATTTCATGAAACGCCTGCTGATCGCCAGCGCCGCGCTCGCGCTGACTGGATGCGCGTGGGACTATTCAAAAGCGTCGCCACAAATCCCTGTCGCGCCGACACTGTCGGCACAACCGGCCGCACAGGTCGCCAACGCGCCTGCTCCGGCGCCGGCTCCCGTCGCTGCGCCTGCTCCCGCGCCCGCGCCGCAACCGACCGCTGCAGCGGCCGGCCCCTCCTCGCACACCGACTATGGCATCCCCGCCAACTGGCTGTGCAAGCCCGGCATGGCGAACAATCCGTGCGAGGTGAACATCGATGCGACCATCGTGAAGGCTGACGGCTCGATGACGCTTCAGAAATACACTGGCAATCCGAACGCGCCGATCGACTGCTTCTACGTCTACCCGACCGTCTCGCTTGATCCCTTCACGCAGTCCGACCTGATCCCGGGACCGGAGGAGTTCAACGTCGTGAAGGCGCAGCTCGCGCGCTTCGGCTCACAGTGCAAGATCTACGCGCCGATGTACCGCCAGTTCTCGCTCGGCGCCCTGCGCGCCAGGATGTCCGGTGGCGCAGCCGTGCCGACGCGTGGCACGCCCGCTGACGCAGCCGCGGACGTCGATGACGCCTGGGCCTACTACCTGAAGAACGAGAACAAGGGCCGCGGCGTCGTTCTCATCGGCCACAGCCAGGGCTCGGGCCAGCTGATCCGCCTGATCAGCGCGAAGATCGACGGCAAGGCCGACCAGGCCAAGATCGTCTCCGCCATCATCATGGGCGGCACGGTGCAGGTTCCCAAAGGCGCCGACGTGGGCGGCACGTTCAAGAACATCCCCGCCTGCCGCACCGCCGGCCAGACCGGCTGCGTCATCACCTTCTCGTCCTTCCGCGACACCGTTCCGCCCTCCGACAATGCCGGCTTCGGCATCAACCGCGGCGAGACCGAAGCGCTATGCACCAACCCGGCGGCGCTGGGCGGCGGCAAGGCGTCGAATCCCAAGATCTACTGGTCGACGGCCGACAAGGCCTGGGCGAAGGACAAGAAGATCGCCACGCCCTTCGTCATGACGCCGGGCCTCACCACCACCGAGTGCGTGAAGAACAACAATCACAACTACCTGCAGGTCCATTTCAACGCTGATCCGGCCGATGCCCGCATCGACGATCCGGGCTCCGACGTCATGGCGCAGGGCAAGCCGGACCCGAGCTGGGGCCTGCACCTCAACGACGCCAATATCGGCATGGGCGACCTCGTCGACGTTGTCGGTAAACAGGCGGCGGCCTGGACAAAGGCCCACCCCTAGGAAAAGCTGAATGGAATGAAGCGGCCCGGGCCAATTATGTCCGGGCCGCAATGATTCCGGGCCGCACAAGGTTAGCGGCGGCCCATCAATTGCCCCCTATCCTGTTATCCGCCCTTAGCGCTGCTGCGCGATACTGCAGTCAGAAAAGGAGCGTCTTGCACGACGCCAGGGCTGACCATGCGTACGCAGAAGAAATTCGAGGAATGGCTGTTCGGCGACGACAGCGAGCACTCCGTGGAAGCTGCCGCGGAACCGTTCGATTCGTTCGGTCCGATCAGCGATATCCGCCGCGCGCTGCAGCAGCCGGTGAAGCAACCCGTGACGCAAGGCCCGCACGATGAATGCACGCGCATCCTCGTGGCGGAGGCCGACGCCTATCACCGCCGTGTGCTGCGCGTCCTGCTGTCCTCCTCGCGCATTTCCGCGATCGAGGTGGAAGACGGCCAGTCGGCCATCGACATCCTCGCCCTGCGCTCGTTCGATCTCGTCCTGCTCGACATGGACCTGCCGAACATGACCGGCGCGGATGTCATCCGCTGGGTGCGCCGGAGCATGACGCCGTGGTCGGACATTCCGATCCTCGGCCTTGTCAACGAGAAGCACCAGCCGGAAGTCGGACGCCTGATGTCGATGGGCATGACGGACTGGACGGCCAAGCCGCTAAGCCGGCATCACTTGGCCGACAAGATCGTGCACCTGCTGCCCACGCTCTACGACGCCGGCCTCTAGGCTCTACTCGGCCGCTTTCGGTTCGATACCCCAGACGCGGCGATGGAAGTTCCACGCCGTTGAGACAACCGAATCCACATCCGACATTCTCGGAATCCACCCGATCGCGGCGCGCACCTTCGTCGTGTCCGCGTAAAGCGCCACGGCGTCGCCCGGCCTGCGCGGCGCGATGACATGCGGCACGGGCCGCCCCGTCGCGCGCTCGACCGCCTGCAGCACCTCAAGCACCGTGCAGCGTTCGCCCGAGCCGAGATTGAGCTGCAGGCTTTCGCCTCCGGCCGCGATGCAATCCGCCGCAAGGATGTGAGCTTCCGCAAGATCCGTCACGTGCACAAAGTCTCGGATGCAGGTGCCATCCGGCGTCGGATAATCGTTGCCGAACAGCTTCATCGGTCCGCCTCGCCCGACGGCCGCCTTGATGGCGTTCGGGATGAGATGTGATTCCGGATCGTGTTCCTCGCCGATCTCGCCATCGGGATCGGCGCCAGCGGCGTTGAAATAGCGGAGCGCTGCGAACTTCAGCCCGTGCGCCTTGGCCATGTCGGCGAGCATCTGCTCGGTCATCGCCTTGGTGCGCCCATAGACGCTCACCGGCCGCATCGGCAGGTCTTCGGTGAGCGGCAGTTTCTCAGGGTCGCCATAGATCGCGCAGGTCGAGGAGAAGACGAGGTTGTTGACCCCCTCCTCCTGCATGACGCGCACGAGGTTCAGCGTGCCGGCGACGTTGTTGTCGTAGAAGTGCGCGGGGTGCTTCTCGCCCTCGCCCACCTCGATTCGGGCGGCGAAATGCATGACGGCGTCTGGCTTGTGCTCGCGGATCGCGGCGCGCAGGGCGTCCGCATCCCGCACATCACCCTTAACCAACGGTCCCCATTTGACGGCGTGGGCGTGTCCCGAGGTGAGATCATCAAACACCACCGGCTCGCGTCCGGCCAGGCGCAGGGCCTTGGCGGCGTGTGAGCCGATATAGCCGGCGCCGCCGGCAATCAGGATGCGACGAGGGGTCATGAAGGCCTCTTGTTGACCCTGTTGATGCAAGCGCCGTGCGCGTTCCGGGCTTTCGTTAACCCGCCGACATTGACACGGGATTGATGGCCCGCGAAGCGTGGCGCAGCAGATTGGTACGCAAGCATGGCCTTCACCCTCCCCACCCCCACGCGCGACGAGCGGGACCAGCTCGCCCGCCTGTTCGCCAGCATCGCGTCAGATGCGGGCGTCGCCGTGATGGAGGTCTACACCAGCGATTTCGAGACGCGCCAGAAAGCCGACTATAGCCCGGTCTCGGACGCGGACGAGCGCGCCGAGGAAATAATCCTGACCCGCCTCGAACAGGCCCTGCCAGGCGTGCCTGTGCTGGCCGAGGAACGCGCGGCCCGCGAGGGCCTCGGCGCGAGGGTCGCGGACGCATTCCTGCTGGTCGACCCCGTCGACGGCACCAAGGAATTCGTCCAGCGCCGGGGTGATTTCACGGTCAACATCGCCCTCATCTGCGGCGGTCATCCCGTGGCGGGAACCGTGTTCGCGCCCGCGCGACGCGAGATGTATTTCGGGGGCGCCGAGGCGCGCGCGATCGAGGACTTTTCGCCTGGCGCTACCGTCGGCGAAGGCCGCCTCCTCAAGACCCGCGCCTATCCCGCTGAAGGCCTAACCGCCGTCACCTCGTCCTCGCATCTCGACGAGCGCACCAAGGCCTTCCTGGCGAAGCACACCATCGTCTCGCAGACAGGCATCGGTTCGTCGCTGAAATTCTGCCTGCTCGCCGGCGCGAAGGCCGACGTCTATCCGCGCTGGGGCCCGACCATGGAGTGGGACACCGCCGCCGGCCACGTCGTGCTCACCGCCGCCGGCGGCCAGGTCATCAAGCCGGACGGAACCCCGTTCGCCTATGGCAAGGGCGCGGACGGCTTCAGGAACGGCCCGTTCGTCGCGTGGGGCGGGGCGGCGCTCTAGCCTTTCGCCGCGGGCTGGTGCAGGAGTGCGCCTCCACAAGCCACGAGCCTGCCATGACCGACACCCTGCCCGACCGCCTCAGCCAGAACCCCAAGAGCCCCTTCTACAACAAGGAGCTGCTTGAGCGCGGCATCGGCATCCGCTTCAACGGACAGGAAAAGACGAATGTCTGGGAATACTGTGTCAGCGAGGGCTGGGTGCGCGTGGTCGCCGGCGTCGCCATGGACCGCAAGGGCAATCCCATGACCATGCTCCTCAAGGGCACGGTCGAACCATATTTCGACGCCCCGCAAGCCTAGCTGGAACTGGCCTGGCGCAGCATATCGAGGAAGCGCCGGAACACGGCGAGTCCCTTTTCCATCTCCGACACGGCGACGAATTCGTTGGGCTGGTGCGCCTGTTCGATCGAGCCGGGCCCACAGATCACGGCTGGGAAACCCGCGCGCTGGAACTGTCCTGCTTCCGTCGCGAACGCAGCCACGCGCAGCTGGTTGTCGCCTGTCAGCGCGCGGATGAACCGCTCCGCCGCACTCTCGCGATCAACACGCAGGGGCGGGGCGTTCGCCCGCAGGTCAACGACGACGCCGCACTCCGGCCCCAGCGCAGCAAGCTTGGCGTTGACCCGCTCCACCTCCGCGAAGAACGGCGCAAGCATCGCATCGGGATCACCGCCCGGCACGCTGCGCACGTCGAACACGAAGCGGCATTCACGCGCGAGAATGTTCGGCGCCGTGCCGCCGCCGATCTCGCCCACCGTGATCGTCGTCCACGATGGATCGAAGTCCGACGTCTTCGGGGCATTCGCCTCCTGCTCGCGCGCGATCTTCCGCAACACGCCCAAAAGGTCGATCGCCTCATGGATCGCCGAAGCGCCCAGCCGCGGATCCGACGAATGCGCCGCCTTGCCCGTGATCCGGACCTCATAGTCGCGGATGCCCTTATGAGCTGACAGCACGCCCCACAGCGTCGGCTCGCCAACCCACACGACGGATGGCGCAGCTCCACGCCGCACGATCTCCGCGATCATCGGCTCGACGCCTGCGCAGCCCACCTCCTCGTCATACGAGAATGCAAAATGAACCGGCGTCTTCAGCGGCAGTTTCGAGATCGTCTCGGCGTGCGCCATCGCCAGCGCAAGAAATCCCTTCATGTCGCACGTGCCGCGGCCAAACCACTTCCCGCCGCTCTCGGTCATATCCCATGGGTTCGTCGCCCAGGGCTGTCCATCGACCGGCACTACATCGGTATGTCCCGACAGCACGATCCCGCCCGGCGCATCCGGCCCGAAACGCGCCCACAGGTTCGACTTGCGCCCATCCTCGCTCGGCGCGCGCACGAGTTCTGCGCCCAGCGGCCGCAGGAAATCCTCGACCCATGCAATCAGCGGCAGGTTGGTGTCGCGCGAGGTCGTGTCGAACGAGACGAGTTTTGCGAGGATGTCGCGGACGGCGGCAAGCGATGTCATGCCCGAAGGCTAGCCCATCCCCCTCGCCGCAGCCTAGATAGGCCTCACCAGAACTTCGGGCAGATACATGATCGAGTTCCACGCAGGCACGGGCCCCGACACGCAGGCCATCGGCATCGCGCTCGAGGAGATGTTCCTCGACTATGCGATCGCGCCCGCGCGCGCGCCTCTCCCGCTGACGGTCGTCGGCAATGCCCGCCTGCCCGGCGCGAACAACGTGCTGATGGCGCTGGCCCGCAAGACCAATCGCTTCCTGCCCCATGCCGAGGAAGCGGCTCCCTGGCTGTCGAAGACCCCGCCCGGCCTCGATGCGCTCGAGGCGCAGCTCGCGGACAGGGAGTTCATCCTCGGCGCTTACACCGTCGCGGACATGATGATGTATCCGCTCATTGTCCTGCAGGCCGATGCGCTTGGCGCCCACCCCAACGTGGCGCGTTGGACAGCGCGCATGAGCCTGCGCCCCGCGGTTGGCCGCGGCATGGGCGCAGTCTCGCGCTAGGTCCTCTTAGTGCGGCGCCTGGCCGGTTCCGGTCGGCGTCGGAGGCGCAGCGCCCGGCTGGGTCTGCGGGGCGAAGTCCTCGAGCTGGACCTCGTAGATAACAGTCGCATCGGCCGGAACGCGACCGTCGCCTTCATGGCCGTACATCAGGCCCGGCGGCATGCGCACCATCCAGCGATCGCCCTTGTGCATCAGCTTCACAAGCTCGCTCCAGCCCGGCGTGAGACCGTCGACCGGGAAGGAAGCCGGCTCCTGCATCTCGAACGTGTCGACTACGATCGAGCGATGGCGGATGTCTTCCGGCGTGTCACCCTCTTCCTTGTCGACCGTCTCGAGGCGGCCCTGGAGGTGCACGATCACTTCATCCTTGTCGCCCGGCGTCGCGGTGTTGCTGTCGCCATTGCGCACCGGGAGGTATTCGAGGCCCGAGGGGCGGCGCACCACGTCGGCCGATCCGGTCGGCCACGGCGTCACCTTCGCCCAGGCTTTGTCGTCCGACGTAATCGCCGGCATGATCTTCAGCAGCTCGACCTTGAACATCAGGTCGGCTTTCGGCGGGATCTCGGCGCCACGGCCGTCCGCGCCATAGGCTTCCTTCCACGGGATCCAGAACATGAACACGTCGCCGACGTGCATCTTCTGCAGGCCTTCGGTCCAGCCGGGGATCACGCCATTGAGCTGGAAAGTGGCCGGCTCGTTGCGGTCATAGGAGCTGTCGAACTTGAGGCCGTTCTCAGCGAGGCGGCCGTCATAGTTGACCTCGACCTGGTCGATGGCCTTGGGCGTGTCACCTTTGCCGTCGCCCTTCTTGAGCACGATGTATTCGACGCCGTTCGGCAGTTTCTGGACTTCGGCCCAGCTGTGATTCCAAGGCAGCAGGGTCTTCCACGGATCCGCCGGATCAGCCTTGACCGAAGGATTGCAGGCGCTGAGGGCCAGTGCGGCCATCGCGGCGAGCACGATACGGATCATACGGGAACTCCCTATTCGAGGGAGCCTGTTAGCACCGCTTTTTGCCCGGGGCGAGGGGCCATCCCTCACCATCCTGAGAGGGCCCAAACCGGCGGAAAACCCGTATCTAGCGCGGCGGGAACCCAGCTTTTGTAAGGGCGTCGATGATTTCCTGCGTATGCAGGGCATCGCGGGTCTCGATGGTGATGTCGAATTCCGCGCCCTTGGCCGGCACGTCGAGCGCCAGGCGGTTGTGGAACACCTCGATGATGTTGCCGCCATTGTCGCCGATCACCGTCGACACCTTGGCCAGCAGGCCCGGCTGGTCGTTGCCGATGATGCGCACCGACGTGATCCGTTTCTCGCGCACCAGAGACCGCGTCAGCACGGAGGCCAGAAGGCGAGTGTCAATGTTGCCGCCGGACAGGATCAGGACGACCTTGCGGTTTCTGAACAGCTCCGGCTCGGCCAGCAGGGCCGCGAGTCCGGCGGCGCCGGCGCCCTCCGCCACCGACTTCTCGACGGTTGCATAGAGTGTGACCGCGCGCTCGAGCGTATCCTCACCAACGACGATAACCTTCTCCATCAGAGCGCGGAGGATCTGGGCGGTCAGCCGCCCGACCTTCTTGACCGCGATGCCTTCGGCGATGGTGGCGCCGCCGACTTGGGGCTCCTCGCCCTTCAATTCTGCCGACAGCGAGGGATACATCGCCGGCTCGACGCCATAGATCGCAACCGCAGGCCGGCGCGCCTTCACGGCCGTCGCAACCCCCGCCGAAAGCCCCCCGCCGCCGACCGAAATGATCATCGCGTCGAAATCGGCGAGTTCGTCCATGATCTCGAGGCCGATCGTTCCCTGCCCCGCAATGACGTGCCTGTCGTCGAACGGGTGAACGAAGGTGAGATTCTGCTCCTTCTCCAGCATGCGCGCATGCGCGTCGGCGTCCGCCAGCGTCTCGCCGTGGATGATCACCTTCGCGCCAAAATTACGCGTGTGCTCGATCTTCACGAACGGCGTGCCCTTGGGCATCACGATGGTCGAGGGAATGCCCAGCCGGCTGGCGTGAAAAGCGACGCCCTGCGCATGGTTTCCGGCCGACATGGCGACGACGCCCGCCGCCTTCTCCGAATTCGACAGCGACAGCAGCTTGTTCAGCGCCCCGCGCTCCTTGAACGAGGCGGTGAACTGCAAATTCTCGAACTTGATCCAGACCTGCGCGCCGGTGATTTCCGACAGCGTGCGGGAATAGCGCAGCGGGGTGTGCTCGATCTGCCCTTCAATCGCTTTTGCAGCCGCTTCGATGTCGGCCATCGTCACCGGCAGGGCGGTGTCGGTCTGGGCGGCAGAGGCTGGCTTTGCGGTCACGGGACAGTGTCCTTTACGCTGAGGCGGGCACGTATAGACGTTTTTGGCCCATGGGAAAGGCTAAGGCGCCCCAACGGGGTTCCCGCCCTTCACGGCCCGGAATGGGGCAAGCAATTCCCATGGATTTCGCACACGGATCGCGGAAACTGTTTGCGTTGTCCGCCGGGGAGGCCGCCATTTCCGCAAGCATTGACCGCCGCACGCTGATCCTCGCTGGCGCCGGTTTGGCTGCCGGATGCGCCTCCACGCCCTGGACGCCGCCGCCCGCCCACACCTTCCGCGTCATCGAGCACACACCGATCCCCATGCGCGATGGCGTCAAACTCTCCGCCCGCCTGTGGCTGCCGGATGGCGTAGCCGCGCCCGCCGTCCTCGAGTGCATCCCCTATCGCAAGCACGACCTCTACCGCCCCTATGACGACATGTGGGGAGAGACGCTCGCGAAGGCCGGCATCGCCTTCGTCCGTCTCGACGTGCGTGGTTCGGGCGATTCCGAAGGCGTCATCACAGACGAATACTCCGAAGCCGAACTCGCCGACTGCGTCGAAGCCATCGCCTGGATCGCAAAGCAGGACTGGTGCAACCGTTCCGTCGGCATGCGCGGCATCTCGTGGGGCGGCATAAATACGCTGCAGGTCGCAGCCCGCCGCCCGCCCGCGCTCAAGGCCATCATGCCGATGTGCGCCTGCGACCGCCGTTACACCGACGACGCCCACTATGTCGGCGGCGGCCTCGGCCGCACCAATTTCCAGTGGGGCGTGCTGTTCAAGAAGGTGATGGCCGGCCCGCCCGATCCTTCCCTCGCCGGCGACAACTGGCGCGATCTCTGGCGCCAGCGCCTCGAGGCGGCGCCGCCCATCCTCGCCACATGGCTGCAGCATCAGCGCGAGGACGCCTACTGGAAACGCGGCTCCGTTTTCGAGAAGCCGTCGGACATCAACATTCCTGCCTATCTCGTCAGCGGCTGGAGCGACACCTACGCCGTTTCCATCCTGCGACTGGCAGAGAAGCTTCGCACGCCGACCAAGGCGCTGATCGGCCCCTGGGGCCACACTTATCCCTACACCGCACCACAGGGCCTCGACTGGGCGCACGAGGAAGTCCGCTGGTGGCGCCACTGGCTGATGGGCGAAGCGACCGGCATCATGGACGAGCCACGCGTCCGCCTCTTCATGCCCGACGCCACCGCCTCGCAGGGCGGCCCCATACCCGGCCGCTGGATCGCCGAGGATCACTGGCCCGTGCGCACCAACCCGCAACGCTGGTATCTCAACAGCTCGGCCCTCGCGCTCCAGCCGGCAAGAAGCGCCGACATCGTTCATCGCGACAGTGACCTCATCGGCATGACCAAGCCCGAATGGCTCGATCGCCTGCCCGCCGAGCAATCGGCCGATGACAAGCTGTCGACAGTCTTTGATACCCCGCCGCTCAGCGAGCCCGTCGAGATTGCAGGCGCACCGCGCCTCACCTTGCACCTCGCCTCCGACCAGCCCATCGCGAATGTCTTCGTCCGCCTCAGCGAAGTTCGCCCCGACGGCAAGAGCTGGCTCGTCACCTGGGCCGCGCTCAACCTCACACGACGCGACTCCATGAGCGACCCCAGGCCGCTCGAACCCGGCCACACCTATACGGTCCCGCTCGACTTACGCGCTATCGCCCATCGCTTCAACGCGGGCTCGCGCATCCGCCTTGCCATCTCGGAGAGCTTCTGGCCGATGCTCTGGCCCTCACCTGTGACGCCTACGCTTACCCTGCCCACGGGTGTCTCGACGCTCACGCTCCCCGTCCGCACGCCGGAAGCAACGCCCGCTCCCTTTCCTATCCAGCAGGGCAACGACGCCAGTCCGCCAGAAAGCAAGGGGCTGAGGGCGATCCAGATCGACGGTCGTGTCATCCTCAGCAGCACAACGGAACCCACGCCCTATCCCGTTGCAGGCGCAGGAACCGAACTCTCCTCCGGTGGCGATGAATCCTGCAGTATAAGCCCCGGCAGGCCACTCTCCGCCCGCTGGAGCCAGAAGACCCGCTCGACCTGGAAGCGCGGCGACTGGGATTGCGCGATCGAGGCTTCCTACGACCTCACGTCCAGCGCCACATCCTTCCATCTCATCGAGACATTGCGCGCCATGTCGGGCGGGCAAGAAATCTTCACCCGCACCCACACGACGGACATCCCGCGCGACCTGATCTAGCCGCGCGTCTTCGCCTGCGCTTCCATCTGGGCCATCTGCGCGCGCTCGATCTTCGCGGCTTCCTCGCCGAAATCTTCCGGGCCATAGACGGGGCGGATCTCGACGAACTCGCCGGCCGGGCAAGGCGCCTGTCGCGCCCAGGCGACAGCCTCGGCGAGGCTGGGGACCTCGATGATCCAGTAGCCGCCGAGGACTTCCTTGGTCTCCGTGAACGGCCCGTCGACCACGATCGTCTTGCCGCCGCCCTGATACTTCACCCGCGCGCCCTTGCGCGTGGGCTGCAGGCCTTCTCCGCCCAGCATGATGCCCGCATCCACCATGCGCTGGTTGAACGCCATCATGTCGTGCAGGAGCTTCTGGCCCTCCGGCCCCGGCGGCACCGGGTTCGTCTCGGTTTCGGCCTGTGGGCCGGGATACATCAGCATCATGAAGCGCATGGATTTCCTCCTTTTACGCCCCTAGGACGCACATCCCCCATCCGACCCGACATTCTTGCGCGCCACTATTTTTGCGATGGCGCGACCTTGTAGATCGCGTTGGTGATGTCTGAGGAAACATAGACCGCCCCGTCCTTCTTCGAGACGGCAACGCCTGTGGTCAGATAGGCCGGCAATGTGCCCTCGGCCGCCGGGAAGCCCGTCTTGAGACCCTCGGCCAGCACGGCTTTCGAACCGTCCTTGGGATCGAACGCTATCAACCGCCCTGCTCCGGCTTCGGCGACATAGACGCGACCATCTGTTCCGACATCAACGCCTTCCGGCCCCGCGAGCCCCTCCAGCGCCGGCTTCAGCGTCTTCGCCGCCAGGTCGACCAGCTGAAGCGTACCGCCCGTCTCCGTCACATAGAGCTTGCCGTCCGCCGCCTCGACCATCGCCACGGGGAATTTCAGGCCGCCAACCAGCACCTCGCCCGGCGTGTCGCCCTCGCCGAGCAGCCGGATGTTGCCCGTCGCCGCCTCCAGCACGATCAGCCGCCCGTCCGCCAGCTCCAGCGCATCGCTCGGCGCCGTGTAGCCATGGTGCATCACGGCCTTGCCCGTCGCGCGGTCGATGACCTGCACCATGCCCGCCGCCCAGCTGGTGATCAGCACTTTCGACTTGCCGGCGCCAACGCCGAGCTGGTTGTCGGTCTCGTCGCGGTACATGCGCAGCGGATCGGTGATCTTCCCGTCGGCCGTGTTTATGACGCGATAGGCGAACACGTCCGCCACGTGCAGCTTCTCGCCATCGGCGTCTTCGGTAATCGCCAGATCCGTCGGCGTCGCCAGCGGCCCGCTCACCACCGTACGCACTGCGCCCGTGTCCGGCTTCACCTCGAAGATCGACGCTTCCGCCATGTTGGAGACATAGATCGTCCCGTCAGGCGCGATCGCGAGATTGTCCAGCGCCGGCGGCAGTGTCGCGATCACCGATACAGCTTTGGTCTTCATGTCGATGCGCTTCACTTCTCCGGTCTTGGTGTCGATCGCGTAGAGATTGCCGTCCGGACCGAAGTTCGCCGCCGCCGGAATCTGGAAGCCATCGGCGACGACCGTGTCCTTGCCGTCCTTCGGATCGACCTTGACGATCGCGTGCTTGAACCAGAGCGGCCCGTAGATCATGCCGTCCGGCCCGATCTCGAATCCGTTGAGCCCGCCGAGATCCTTCCGGATAAGGCGCGCCCCGCCCGTGCCCCTCCAGTCGACTTCATACAGCGCATCGCCGAGGAAGACCTGCGTCATGTAAAGCTTGCCGTCCTTCGTGAAGGCCAGCGAGTTCGAGCCAGGCAGGCCTGACGACACCATGCGAGGCGTCCCGCCCTTCTCCTGCACGAACACTTTTCCGGTCAGGTATCCCGTCCACGCCATCACGCCGTCGGGTCCGAAGGCGATGTCGTCCGCCATGCCGTCAGGCGGTCCGATGCGTTCGGTTACCGTCCCCGTTTTCGGATCGACAGCATAGATCGCCTGCCCGACCACGCTGCCCGCCAGCACCGTCCCGTCCGCCTCGATGGCGAGCCCGTGCAGTCCATGGAAGGGCGAGGGCTTGATGAACTCGGTGACCTCGTACGTCACCGGCTTCTTCTCCGCCTCGCACGCGCCCAGCAGCGCCACGAGCGAAACCAGGCCAATAATCCGGACCATGCGATGTCTCCCCAATCTGTTTGGATCGAGGATAGCGAGACACAGCGATCCCGCCAGAGCGCCGGATGCGCCACAACGCGACGTCAGGCCACAAATGCAAAACGCCCCGGCTTTTGGCCGGGGCGCTTCAGTTACTTCGGAGAGATCACTCCACGCGTGGATTACTGACCGCCGCCGCTCTTCGGAGCCGCCGCCGGAGCAGCATCCGCAGCCGGCGCCGCCGGTTTGCGCATCTGCTGCATCATCTTGAGGACGTTATCGAGTTCGCCCTGGTCGATACCGCCGTCATGGTTGGCGTCGGCCATCTCGAACCGGCCGGGGCCGGCGGCGAGCTGGGCGAACTGGCCGCGCAGTTCGTTCTTCTGCAGCTTGTCGTCCAGGTTCGTGTCCATCATGCCCATGAGGCGCGTCTTGTTGAGCAGCTGGTCGTAGTTCGTCTGCTTCTCGACGGTCTCGTCGGCCCAGCGGTAGCGCAGCGAGGTGTAGAACATTTCCTCGAACGACTGGTCGCCCCACACGATTTCCTTGTTCGGGTCCGGGTTGGCCGGGTTCCGCTTCGAGTTGTCGTAGATGTAGGTCGCGATCACTTTCGAGCCGGCCGGAATGTTGATCGGCTTTTCGAACTCGTACATGCGCTGCCAGTTGAAGTCGTAGAACGGCACGTTGAGGATCGTCTCACGCTTGCCGGTCGGATAGAGGATTTCCAGCTTCGAGTACGTGCCGCGATAGTGAGCGTGCACGACGGCGGTGTGCAGGATCGCATCCTTCGGGAAGTTGAAGTACGCGGTTTCCTTGTGCGCCGGATCGTTGGCCGGGATCGTGATGAACTGGTTGACCAGCGGCGTCTCGCGCATGATCAGCTCAGGCTTCTCGCCGTTCTTGTAGAAGTAGAGACCGATCTGCTCGGCCGAGACCACTTCCTTGCCGAACGGCGTGTAGTGCATCTGGTAGGCGAACTGGCCGCCCGGAGCGATCCACGAGCCGATGCCCTTGGGGGCAACGGTCGATTCCATGCCGACGGTGTAGCCGCCGATGGAGCCGCCCCAGCCCTGCATGCCCTTGGTGGTCTGGCCTTCCGGGATAACGCCGCCGAGGATGTGGTGCACGGCCTGGCGCTGCGAGACTTTCGCCGTCGCCGCTTTCAGCCACTGGCCTTCTTTCAGCGGGTTCGGGATCGTCGGATACTGATAGTCGACATAGCCCGTCGCCGGGATCGTGTATTTCGGAATGTCGACGATCAGGTCCGGCTTGCCGAGCGGCCACTCCTGCGCGACGTGCTTCACGTCGGCGAGGCGGTCCGGCCCATCGCCGCGCGGAGCGCCGGCTTCGATCCAGTGAACCAGCGTCTTGATCTGGTCAGCCGACAGCGACTTGTCGTCCTTGAACTTGCCCACGTGCGGATCGACGTCCCACGGCGGCATGCGGTCGGTGCGGATCGCTTCGCGCATCATCGGCGCGAAGGTCTTCACCTTCTCATAGCCGTCGAAGGCGAACGGCGCGATGCCGCCCTGCTCGTGGCAGGCAATGCACTTCTCTTCGATCATCGGCGCGATCGTCTGCGAGTACGAGATCTTGGCGTAACCGGCTTTCGCAGAGGCCGAGCGGCCCGGGAATGCGATCACTTCGCCTTTCGAGGCGACCGACTGTACAGCCGGTGCCTTGCCCGAGATGACGGCGTCGATGGCGTCGGCTGAAGCCGGGCCATGATAGGCGATCTTCCAAGATTTCGGATCGAGCACGAAGGTCTCGCCGACGCGCGTCGCGCCGAGCTGTTCGCCAACCAGCTGGTTGTCGTCCTGGAGGATCGGCATCGTGATGCCGTTCTTCGCCGCGTCAGCCAGCATGGCTTCGCGCGTGTCTTCCGGGTTCGAGTTGATCATGAAGAACTCGACGCCCTTGGCCTTGTAGGTCGCCTGGAGCTTGGCGAGTTCCGGCGCCGTCTTGGCGATCTCGGCGCTGCCCGCCCCGTGCATCACGAGCACGACGGCCGGGGCGTCCTTGTAGCGATAGAGCTCCTTCGCGAAGCCGTCCGCCGTCACGAGGCGGAAGTTGTCGGCGCGGTCGGCAACCGTCGCCATCGGGGCGGCGACCGAAGCTTCGGTTCCGGACGGGCCCTGCTGGGCGCAGCTGGCAGCCGCCAGGGCAAGCACCAGCCCCAGGGCAGTGAGGGTAATCGGGCGAGACATTCGGGGAGGTCCTCCGGCTTGTTATATGGGCTTTCTATCAGCTTTCTCGCGAAGGCCTGACAGCGTCAAGTATCCGGGGCTCGTTCTCACCGTAATTTGTTACCCAGCAGTTTCACTGTGTCCGCGAAACCATTCACCGGCGCGGAAACCGGGCGCCGATAGGCGGTTTCAGGCCGCCGTCAGCCCCGGCAGGCCCTCGGCTGGGTCATGTTCCGCCACCCAGTGGCCGGGGGACACCTCGATTAGGGCCGGCCGGTAGAACGGCGCCTTGTCGGTCAGCTTTGACTTCATGAAGCGAAGGCTTGCCTTGGGATCGAGGGGCGATGGCAGGTCGCCATGCAGTTTCACCTTCACCCGGCTGCGCTCCCTTGCCGGGTCCGGCGAAGGCACGGCCGAGAGCAATGCCCGCGTGTAGGGATGCTGCGGGTTCGAGAACAGCTCCTCGCGCGAAGCTGTCTCCACTACCCGACCGAGATAGAGCACCATCACCCGATGGCAGACCTCCCGGATCACCGAGAGGTCGTGGCTGATGAACATCATCGCCAGGCCGAATTCCTTCTGCAGGTCGATCAGCAGATCGAGGATCTGCGCCTGCACCGACACGTCCAGCGCCGACACCGCCTCATCGCAAACGACCAATTTGGGTTTGAGGATCATCGCCCGCGCAATGCCGACACGCTGGTTCTGCCCGCCCGACAGCTCGTGCGGATAGCGGTTGACCATCGCCGGATCGAGACCCATGCGCGCCATCATTTCGCGCGCCGTATCTTCCTTCGCCTTCGCATTCATGTCCGGCCGGAACACGGTCAGCGGCTCGGCGATCGACTGGCCGACCGTCATGCGCGGATCGAGGCTCGCCAGCGGATCCTGGAACACGATCTGCAGCTCCTGCCGGAGCGGCTGCATCTCCTTGCGCGATACCTTCGCGATGTTCCGCCCCAGCCACGCTACCGACCCCGCCGACGGGTCCAGCAGCCGCAGCACGCCGCGCGCCAGCGTCGACTTCCCGCATCCGCTCTCGCCCACCACGCCCATGGTCTCGCCCGGCCGCAGCGCGAAACTCACGCCGTCCACGGCGCGAAGCGGCACACGCTTGCCGAAGAAACCTCCCGGAACGCTGACCGGGAAGGTCACGTGGAGGTCGTCAACCTGCAGCAGCGGCTTCACCTCTTTCGCCGGCGCAGCCCCGATCGACGGACGCGAGCCGCGATCGACGCGGTCCATGCGCGGCATCGCTTCCAGCAGCATGCGCGTGTATTCGTGCTTGGGCGCCGAGAACACGTCATCGACATTGCCGCGCTCGACCGCTTCGCCATGGCGCATCACCACCACGCGGTCCGCCATGCGCGCGATAACGCCCATGTCGTGCGTGATGAGCACCAGCCCCGCGCCCGTCTCGCGCTTCAACTCGTCCATCAGGTCCAGCACCTGCGCCTGCACCGTCACGTCCAGCGCGGTTGTGGGCTCATCGGCAAGCAGAACCTGTGGTTCGCACAGCATGGCCGACGCAATCATCACTCGCTGGCGCATGCCCCCCGACAGCTCGTGCGGGAACTGATGCAGCCGCCGCCGCGCTTCCGGAATGCGCACCCGCTCCAGCCATTCGACGATGCGCTGCTCGGCGGCTTCGCCCTTGAGGTTCTTGTGCCGCGCCAGCACCTCGGCCATCTGCGCGCCTACAGTCATGTGCGGCGTCAGCGACGTCAGCGGGTCCTGGAAGATCATCGCCATCTTCGCGCCCCGGATCTCGTTGAGCTGCTTGCGGCCCAGCCCGGTCATCTCGACGCCGTCGAACCTGATCGAGCCTTCGACGATTCCATTGGCCGCCGTCAGCCCCATTGCAGCCAGCACGGTCTGGCTCTTGCCGGACCCGCTCTCGCCGACCAGGCCCAGGCATTCGCCGCGCGCCACGTCGAACGACAGCCTCTTCACCGCCTCCACACGGCCATCGGGCGTTTCGAACGACACCGAAAGGTCGCGGACGTCGAGAATGGGTTGTGCGGGCAACAGGCGAACTCCGGATTACAAGGCGCGTAGTTCAAGCCGTTCCGGGCAAGGAAGAAAACCCCCTTTGGCTCCCCGAGGCATGACATGCCGTCACAGGCCCGATAGCTTCCCCGGCATGACAGACAAACCAGCCTTTCCCCCGATCGCTTCGGAAAATGTTGCCTGGGAGCCCTTCGATCGCGGCCGCTTCGGCAGCCGTTTCAGGCACCTCACCCGCGCCGCGATGGGCGATCGCCCCTATCATGTCGGCGTCGCCATCGAGGAACTGCCGCCCGGCAAGCAGTCATGCCCCTTCCACTTCCACATGCTGGAGGAAGAGCACCTCTACGTGCTCGAAGGCGAATGCACGCTCCGCCTCGGCGATGAACGCCTGGCCTTCAAGGCCGGTGATTACGCCGTCTTTCCCGCGGGCCAGAAGACCGGCCACTGCCTCATCAACGATACGGACAAGACCTGCCGCTACATCGTCATCGGCGAGAACAACCCGAACGAAAGCTGCGTCTACCCAGACTTCGAACAAGGTCTCCAACCGCTGGCTCGGCGAACGCTACGACCGCGCCGCGCAGAAGGCCTACTGGGACGGGGAGGAGTAGGGCCTATCGCGCTGGCTTCAACACGCCATTTGCAATTACGGGAACGAGATAACCAACGAGCAGTGCTGCGTTCGGTACTGCGTTGAGCGCAAATCCTGTCGCGACTGACAATGCGCTGTCGATCACGAACCACGCCAGCACGCTGGCGCTCACCAGCCGCCACACCATTGCCGCCTGATTGCCGAGCCGGTGCGCCGCCGCAAACACGGCAACAAATGTAAGGCCCCAGCCCATTGTAACGGCGCCCATCAGCGCAACACTGAACCGAAGATGTGGCGTCCACATGATATCGCCCGGACCGCCAAGCATGCCGAACAGCATGTCAGCACCACCAGACGTCACCTCAAGACCGCCGCCTGCGAGGACCAGTCCGAAGACGATCACCAGGACGCACCAGACATTCAGCCAGTTCCGCCAAAATCCCGACATCGCGCTTTCTCCCCGGCGTTATCCGTTGCCGGCACCCTACGCTCCGCGGACCAGCGGCCAACTACCTCGGAGGTAATTGGAAATGGGCCGCTGGCGTCACGCCTACGGCTTCCTCGCCCCGAACGCCGTTCCACGCACAGCGTCATAGACACCATCAAACACCCGCAGCTGCGTATCCACCGGCGTATCCACCGCCGCGATGTGCGGCCCGAGCAGCAGCGCCTTCCCGCTCCCGGCGCCGAACACAGGCCAGGTCGGCAGGCCCGGCCCGTTGGGGTCGCCCTTGCGCGCGAAGTTCACCCAGTATCCCGCCATCGTGTCCGCAAGCCTGCGATCGCCAGCCGTCCATGCTCCATCCTCCGGCAGCAGGTTGTCGAACATGTACCAGAGCTCGGCGAAGTGAGCCGGTCCCCAGGCATGCCGAACCGAGTCCGCCCGAAAAGGCGGCGACTGCTCGAAGCGATAGTAATATGCAGGCTTCCCGCCGAACTTCGCCTGAAGCCGCGCCCAAGCCCACATGTCCCAGCCGAACCGCAGGTCGCGCTCGAATGCCGACCGCGCCGCCTTCGCTTCGGCGTCCGTCTTGTACGAATAGGCCTGCGAGAGCTGCGGCGGCAGTCCGCCCCAGGCCTTCTTCAGTTCTGCGTCGAAATTCGCCGCCGTCACCGGACCAAGGTTCGCGAGGGAATTGCCTTCCTCTGAATTCGCACCCACCAGCAGCGCCACATCGCGCGACCGCTTTGCGACATACGCTTCGTAGGGCGACAGCGGCAGCACGCGTGGCTCGATCACCGGATGGCTGATGCTCCCGGCCTTGCCGCCCAGCAGCTTCTCCCCAGGCAATGCACGCAGCTCGGCCAGCGACTTCGCGCCCACTGACGCCGCATACGCCACGCCATCCTTCTCCGCCTGCGCCAGCTGGTAGCTCGGCGCCAGCTGTAGCGGCTCGAACACGCCTCCGCTCTGCCCGATGGCGCGGCTAAACAACCCTTCCGTCTGCGGCGAAGCGAGCAGAAGGCTCACCGACATCCCGCCCGCCGATTGTCCCGCGATCGTCACGCGCGCCGGATCGCCGCCGAACGCAGCGATGTTCGCCTGGACCCACTTCAGCGCTGCGACCTGATCCATCAGCCCGTAATTGCCGGACGTCCCGCCGCCTTCCGCGCTGAGTTCGGGATGCGCCAGGAAGCCCAGCGGACCCAATCGATAGGCAATGCTCACGAACACCACGCCACGTCGCGCCAGGCTGGCGCCCGAATAGAGCGGCATCGCCGTTGCCCCATTCGTCCAGCCCCCGCCATGGATCCAAACGATCACCGGCAGCCGCTCATGGCGATCCACCGGCGACCAGACGTTGAGATAGAGGCAGTCCTCGTGCGTTGCTGGCGGTGTCTCGCCCGGCATCGAAACGCCGTTCTGCAGGCAGGCAGGCGCAAACACCGAGGCCTGCCGCACGCCATGCCACGCCACCGCAGGTTGCGGCGGACGCCAGCGCTTGTCGCCAAGCGGCGGCGCCGCATAGGGCAGGCCCAGCCATGCTGTGACGCCATTCGCCGTGACGCCTTCAACCAGTCCGCCCTGCGTCGCGACGGTGCCAGGCTTCTGCGCTTGTCCGCCGCCCACCGCCACGCAACCGGACAACAGCGCGATGGCGACAGCCAGGATGCGTACAATCACTTGCCCGCGCCCTTGTTCAGCAGTGCGTCGATCTCAGGCGCGTGGGTCATGGCCTTGGTGAACTCCCATGTGCCGGCGCCCGACATTTCCTTCGCCGCCGCGATCATCGCGTTCATCGCCACCGCATGCATCATTCCGCCTGTCGAGATGCGCTTGACGCCCAGCGCGCCGACCTGTTCGACCGTCAGCGTCTCCTTGCGCGGCCCCTTCACGATGTTGAACGGCCGGTCGATCGACCGGCACATCTCGCGCACTTCTTCGGATGTATTGAGCCCCGGCGCGAACAGCACGTCCGCGCCCGCTTCCTGATAGGCCTGCATGCGCAGAATCGTATCGCCAAGATCCTGCTTTCCGTGCAGGTAGTTCTCCGCCCGCGCGCACAGCATGAACTTGAATGGCAGCTTCTTCGCTGCCTCCGCCGCCGCGCGGATGCGGTCCGCCGCCTTCTCGATCGAATGGATCGGATTGCTGCGATCACCTGTGAAATCTTCGATCGACCCGCCGACCAGCCCCGCCGCTGCGCCCTGCCGGATCGTCTCGGCGCAATCCTCCGGTTCCGTCCCGAAGCCATCCTCGAGGTCCGCCGCCAGGGGGATGTCGATCATCGGCGCCATGGCGCGAATGTGCGCCATCACATTCTCACGCCCCGCATTGTAGTCGGGAAAGCCGATCGACCGCGCATAGCCCGCGCTTGTCGTCGTCAGCGCCCTGAAGCCGAGCCCCGCCAGCAATCGCGCCGAACCTGGGTCCCACGGGTTCGGGATCACGAATACGCCCGGCGCCTTGTGCAGGGCTTCAAAGTCGGCGGCCTTTTGCGCTTGTGTCTTGGGCATGGGGAGGTCCTCCGTTTCTTGTCGTTGCGCCACTCTAGCGACGCCTTGCTCCTTCGCACGGCGAATTTTCGTCGAAGGCCGCATCATACCTGCCGAGGCTGGCTTTACCCCGCCGCCAAGCGGGCGCATCAAGCAGCGATACGTGGGAGGAATTCATGCGTGCCTTGATCCTGGCCGGCCTGATGGCCGCCGCCGCTCCGGCTGCGTTCGCGCAGAACGTCTATGTCACCGCCGACCGGATGCTCGACGTCGCCACCGGCCGCATGATCCAGAACCCCGCCATCATCATCAAGGACGGCGTCATCACCGACGTCGGCGCGCGCGACAAGCTGCAAGTCCCCTCCGCCGCGCAGGTCGTCGAGCTGCCCGGCGTCACCCTCCTCCCAGGCCTCATCGACATGCACGTCCACCTTGATGCCGACCCGACGCTGGGCGGGTACACCGGCATCAGCCTGCCGGATTCCTATTCCTCCATCGTGGCAGTGCCTTTCGCGAAAGCGACGCTGGAAGCGGGCTTCACCACCGTCCGCAATGTCGGCTCGTCCAACTGGGACGACATCGCCCTCAAGGCGGCGATCGAAGCCGGCAGGATCGAAGGCCCGCGCATCGTGCCCGCCGGTTACGCCTTCGGCGCCACGGGAGGCCATTGCGACATCACCGGCTTTTCAGCATCCTTCAACCTCGACAGCCCCTACAACGCCGACAGCCCCGATGAAGGACGCAAGCGCGTTCGCCAGCTCCGCAAGTATGGCGCCGAAGTCATCAAGATCTGTGCGACCGGCGGCGTCTTCTCCTTCGGCGACACGCCCGGCCAGCAGCAGCTTTCCCTGGCCGAGATGAAAGCGATCGCCGAGGAAGCTCACATGCAGGGCCTAAAGGTTGCCGCCCATGCGCACGGCGCCTCCGGCATCCGCGACGCCATCCTCGCTGGCATCGACACGATCGAGCACGCCAGCCTCGTCGACGACGAAGGTATCGCCCTCGCGAAGAAGATGGGCGCCTGGTTCTCGATGGACATCTACAACACCGACTACACCCAGGCTGAGGGCGCGAAGAACGGCGTTCTCGAAGAACAGCTGAAGAAGGACCGCGACATCGCGGAAGCCCAGCGCCAGAATTTCAGCAAGGCCCTCAAGGCCGGCGTCAAGATGATCTACGGCACCGACGCGGGCGTCTATCCGCATGGGCAGAACGCCAAGCAGTTCGCCGTGATGGTCCGCTATGGCGCAACGCCCCTGCAGGCGATCCAGGCCGCCACGGTCAACGCCGCCGATGCGCTCGGCAGGAAGGACCAGGTCGGCGCCATCAAGCCCGGCGCCTTCGGCGATCTCGTCGGCGTCAAGGGCGACCCCACGAAGGACGTCACGCTTCTCGAACACCCAGCATTCGTGATGAAGGGCGGTGTCGCCTTCAAGGGCGGCGAGTAGCCGTTAGACCTCGAACAGCAAGGCTGTCGCATCATCGCTGGTCTTGATCCGCCCGATCTTCGCGTCGTCTTCGGGCGAGGCTTCCATCCCGCGCAGCTCGTTCATCAGCGCGCCGAGCCCGCGCTCGTTCACCGCCGCGATCAGTTCCGCATGGGTATAACGCTGGTAGGGCGTCACGAGGCGATAGAACCCATCTGTCATCACCAGCACGCGCGTGCCCGCCGGCGCCGCGGCGCTGTGATAGACGATATGCGCGCCGGCCTCCGGCTGCACGCCGAACACCCAGTAACCCTTGGGCGTATTGTGGATGGCGCGCACGTCCTGCAGCCATTTCAGCCGCGCCTCTGGCGTCATCGTCATAACGGTCTGCGCGCGCTTCTGTTCGTCGGCCGGCTTGCTCGTCTCGCCGAAGACAGAGAGCTGGCCCTCAGGCGTCCGCACGATCGCGATCGAGTCGCCCAGCGTCGCGCCCTCGATCATGCCCTTGCGTGAGCGCACCCAGGTCGCCGCCGCCGTCGGATAGCTCGCCAAGGGGACATTCTTCAGCGGGATTTTCGCCTCGCGCTCGACCGCCTTGCGCAGCTTCGGCAGCAGCCGCGCAAACCAGGCTTGCGGAATCTCGCGCGGGTCCGCCGGGTTTGCCGTGATCTCCGCCGCGAAGATCTCCGCATAACGCGCCGCATCGCTCTCGGCCGCCGAGAAGATCCGCACCGGCCCCACATCGGTTGCGCCATCGATCACGCAGGCCCAGCCGCCCGCCTCGTCGAATGCATAGCGATCATCGCCCGTGCCGGTGTTCATGCCCCCGCCGAACTTCGAGCCGGGAAAAGAGATCGAGTCGATGAGTTTCATGGACGAGGCTCCGGAGCGCGAACGCGCTTCCTAGAGCCTCAGGCCGCCTTCGTCTTCAGCGCGGCGGAGAAATCCGCCAGCGTCTGGATGTAGTCGCCGCTCTCGCGCAGACGCTGCACGTAAAGCTCAAGGATCTGCCGCGCGGCGACGCCGGCCTCGAGCCCGCACTTCTCCGCCTCTTCGGCAAACAGCTTCTTCGAGTCCGGATCGAGCCGGACGGTCAGGGGCTGGCGATTTGCTGTCTTCGACATCGTGATTCTCTCAGCAGCTATCGGGAGCCCCCCGACGCCTGTAGCGAGAATCACCTTGCAAGCATTGCCAGGACATTGCAACAACAATGCATGGCCAAGCCGCCCACCAGCTCAGACACCAAGCCGTTCACGGTCGTGTTGCCATCCAAGGCCGCCGAACGCCTTGAAATACTTGTCGAAACTGGCCTCTATGGCTCGACGCGCGCTGAGGTTGCCAAGAACATCATCCTTCAGCATCTCCAGGATCTCTGGAAGTCGGGCAAGCTTCCGGGCTGATCCTGGCCAGGTCCCGGAACGGGCCGTCCATCCACAGCAAATCCCTTTGAAACCGGGCCTCGCAGGCCACGGTTAACACCTCGTTAACGAATTGCGCTCAAACGTGCTGATGGCCGCCGGTAGCTGCCAAAAGCTGCTCAACGCAGCGGCTCCGGCGAAGGAGGGCAAACCATGCAGACCGAGATCACCGCTACGTCGTCACAGGTCGAGCCGCTGGCCCTCGCGCCGCCGAAAGACCCGATCGAATTCTGCCCGGCCGCCGCCTGCGCCGCCGCCATCGTCCGGCTCGAAGGCTTCCTCGCCCACGTCGCGCGCCTCCATGAGGAAGCCCAACTTGCCCGCTCGCCCGACCTGATGACCCAGCTCGAGGCGATCCAGGACGAACTCATGCTTGCGGCTGACGAAGCCCGCGACCGCCTCGCGAAAGTCGAAGCCGTCTCCGCCGCCGGCGCCATCGCCCAGCTGCTAGCCGCCATCCGCGACATTCGGATCAGAGACGACGCCGAACGCGAACGCGCGAAGGACCTTGAAGCGAAAGCGATCCGCTTCCTCGCCAACGCCAGCCTCTACGACACCCAGTTCAGCAACATGCTCAGCCAGACAAGGCTCGGCCGCCGCCTCCACGTGAAACAGCGCGACGTCATCCAGCGGATGTAGACCGGAACGGCTCGCGCTTTTCCTCTCGACTTGATGCGGATCAAACCGGCTGCGGAACCGGCGCCTAGCCTCTGATCAAACCGATCAGGGAGGCTGTCTGTCATGCGCGTTCTCTCGTCCGCCGCCTTTGCCCTCGCCGCCGTCTCGCTTGCGGCCTGCGCGCCTGAGGCGACCACCACGCCGCAGCAGGCCGCAGCGCCGGCGGCCGAAGTCGCCGCGCCAACGCGAACGATCACCCTGCCCGTAAGCATCAACGCCGTCATGGTGGCCCTGGTCGACCACGCCTCCGAGCCCCTGTGGCTCGACGCCTACACGCCGCCGAAGACCGATGATGGCTGGCGCGAAGCCGAATACGAAGCCTACCAGATGGCCATCAGCGGCAAGCTGATCCAGATCGCCGGGGCCGGCCCCAACGATCATGACTGGGTGCAGGACCCAGACTGGATCAGGATGGCCGACGAACTCAGCTCTGCCGGCATGGACGCGGTCAACGCAGCCCAGCTGCGCAAGGTCGACCAGCTCAACGCTGCCGGTGACCGCCTCGTGGCTGCCTGCGAGGACTGCCACAAGAAGTTCAAGCCGGGCCTCACCAGCATGGGCATCTACAAGTCGCCGAACTACCCGCCGAAGAACTGACGCGGCCGCCGGCGGACGTCACGACGCCTTGCAGGCAATCGGCTTCTTGTAGGTTGCCGAACTCGGATCGAGACGCCGGGCGATGGCAAGTTCCCCGTCCGCGTGCTTGCACTTCCCGGCTAGCGCGAGCGCCGTCGCATACGAGTGATGGATCGACGGCTCGTTCGGCGCCGCTGCAATCGCCTTCTGGCAGTATGGCAGCGCCTGCATCGCCTTGCCGCCGTTCGCGAGAATATAGCAGTGGTTGTTCAGCACGGCCGGGTGTGTCGGATTGAGCGCCAGCGCGTGCGCGCTTGCATCGGCCGCCGCGGCGCCTTCGCCCAGTTCGTCCAGAACGCCCGCCCGGTTGGCCCAGTCGATCCAGCTGTTCGACGGCATGGCGGTGTAGGCGGCAAGCGCCGCCGGAAAACCAGGATCACTGTTCTTCTTCAGGATCGGCAGGATCGTGGCGTAGATTTCCCCCGCATTGACTGACCGCGTCGCCGGAACGACGCCCGGCTCGACTGACTTCCCATTGAGCATGTCGAGCGCCAGCCTGGCGTCCCTGTACGCCTCCGCGTCACGTCCAACGTGGGAATAGGCGCCTGCACGGAATGCGTGGAAGCGCACGTCGGACACGATGGACTTGCCCGGCGGGATGGCCTCGTCGTAGAGGCGCACGGCCTCTCCGAAATTCCGGTTCAGGAACGCCTCGGTGCCGAGATTGATCAGCGGTAGCGCGCGCTCGGGCGACCCCACTGGCAGCGCATCGGCGCACGCCCGCTGATTGACCTGGCCCGTCTTGTCAGGCCGGCACGCCGCCGGCATTTGTGCGCCCTGCTGGCCCGAAGCAGGCATCACTGCCGCAAGAATGCCGGCAGCCAGAATCACAAAATGGATTTTCATCGTTCCCCCCAAAGGACCACCTGACGTTATCAGTCGTTCGCACGCGCGCAATCAGCGTCAGCTCTCATGACCGGCAAGACACATCACTCCGCCATCTCGATGCGGATATGTGGCTGCAGCTTCCCAATCTCGCGCGCCCACGCCTCAAGCCGCCACGGCACGACCTCCGCGCCAGCGAACGGCATCAGCTCGCCTTGCCTGTCGAACAGCCGCAGCGTCGACGTGTCGGAGATCGTATCGACCCGGATCATCGCCACGTCCGCCAGCCTCAGGCTGCGCACGTCGCCCGAATGGGCCTCGTTCCACCATTGCAACTCGCCGGTGCGCGCATTGATACGGCTGCCCCGCCGCGGATTGCGAATGAGGCCGGCGATTCCCGCAAGGCTCGCCACAACACCCATCCAGAACGCCACCGGCACAAGCCACGGCGCGCACTCGCCATCCTGGCTGCAGTTCGTCGCCGGATCGACCACGCTTCCGGCAAATACGAACACAAGCCCGAAGGCGAGCAACAGGTAGAAACGGAAATCCGTCCGCCCCGAAGCCCGGTGGACCATGACCCAGTCCGGGCCGTCATCGCTGATGTGAGCGTTCCGCATGGCCCAAACGTCGCCCAAAGCGGTTAAGGCGACACTTTCAAGGACCATTCAAATGAAGCAGAAAATCCGCTTCACCACACAAGCGCCATCAGCAGCAGGTCTTCCGGCTGCGCGCCCATCTTTACGGCTTTCACCTTGCGCGCTTCGAGTTCGAAGCCCAGCGACTCGTAGAGCGCGATCGCCGCCTTGTTATGCGGAAACACTTCCAGCTCGATGCGGCAGAAGCCCGGCCATTCGCGCGTCTTCGCAATCGCCGCTTCCAGCAGCGCGCGCCCCACGCCCTTGCCGCGCCACTCTTTCGCGACTGACATGCCGAACCGGCCGGCATGCCGGTTCACATCGCGCTCGCCCGCCTGCAGATCGAGCATGCCGACGACCCGGTCGCCGTCCATTGCGACAAGCACGATCGCCCGCTCGGCTGCGATATTCTTTGCGATGAACTCGCGCTCCTGCTCCAGCGTCGGCGCCTTGCGCAGCGTGATCGTGCCGGTGTTTTCGGCAACCACGGCCTCGACGTGAGCGACCAGAGCTTCGGCATCGCCCGGCGCGATCTCGCGGATGACGGGGCGATTGTCCGAAGTCATCCTACCCCGCCAGACGCGCCATCTCCGCGTCGCTGATCTCGTAATTGCCGTAGACGTTCTGCACGTCGTCGCAGTCCTCGAGCTCCTCGAGCATCTTCATCAGCTTCTCGGCGTTCTCGCCTTCGATACTGACAGTGTTGAGCGGCTTCCAGATCAGCGCGGTCGACGTCGCCGCCACCTTTACCTTGCCCTCGAGCGCCGCCGCCACTTCGGCGAGGTCGGCGCGCGCCGTGTAGATATAGTGTCCGTCCGCGTCGCTTGAGACATCGCTCGCGCCTGCATCGAGCGCCGCTTCCATCATCGCGTCCTCTGTGCCCGCTTCCGGCGGATAGACGATCTCGCCGACGTGCTCGAAGCCCGACGACACCGCACCGGTCTGGCCAAGGTTGCCGCCATGGTGCGTGAAGGCCGTGCGCACGTCCGTCGCTGCGCGGTTCTTGTTGTCGGTCGAGCACTCGACGATCAGGCCAACGCCGCCCGGCGCAAAGCCCTCATAGCGGATCGCTTCGTAGTTGGCGCCGTCGCCGCCCTGGCCCTTGTCGATCGCGCGCTGGATATTGTCCTTCGGCATCGACGCCGCCTTGGCGTTGTTGACCGCCAGGCGCAGGCGCGGGTTGAAGTTCACATCCGCCATGCCGGTCTTGGCGGCGACCGTGATCTCTTTCGCCAGCTTTGAGAACAGCTTGGCCTTGGCCTTGTCGGCCTTGCCCTTGCGGTGCTGGATGTTGGCCCATTTGCTGTGGCCGGCCATGTGGGGCCTCTCTTCTCGATCAGTATCGGATGGTTGGCGCCCGGATAACCCACAGCGCCCTGTTGATGCAAGCGAACGGGACGGTTCGTCCCGCCACGGGCGAAATGCTCAGGGAAAAGCCAGCCATCCGGCAAGACCAGCTCCTGCCGCCGCCGGCCCGGCCAGCAGCATCATCATCAGGGCCGAGTTGATCAAACGCGTCTGTGTCTTCATCCGGCCGCGGTTCTTCTTCAGCGCGGCGTTGTAGATCCCCGCGGTGTCAGCCCTCGCCTGATGGAGGGACCGTCCTGCCTCGATATCCTCCTTCCAGTTCTCCGGGTCATTGCCCACGGTCGCGAAAGGAGACGGCTTCGCTGCCGCCACGACCAGCAAGGTCGCTATGAAGACAAAGAGCCCTGCGCCCGCGGCCGCGAAGGCAATAGGCCGGTAGCCCCCCGACAGCGCCCCGATGGCGACGGTCAACAGGCCCGCGGTCATCGAGCCATAGAGGTTGGTCAGCGACAGGGCGCGCTGGTCCGCCGCCAGCGCGAACTGCGCCTGAACGGCCAGCCTGGCCTCGGCTTGCCGCACGATTTCTGATAGCAGGTCTTCCGACGCCTTTTCGTAGTCCATCCGCCCGCCTCCTGCGCGGGCCGATCGTAGCGAGGGATACGCGATGCCAAAAGGGCCCGACGACGAAACCAAGATGCGCACGGAAGACGCCGAACCCAGCGCCCTTCGGCCCAGGAGCTACGCCGCCGCTGCGGACGGCCCCCAACCTGCCTTCCCGGCGCCGTCTGCCGCCCGCGCACCGGCCCCGATGCGGAAGCGCGGCGGCGGCCTGATCATCCTGCTTCTGCTTGTCGTCATCGCCGCCATCGCAGGGGCCGTGTGGTATTTCTTCTTCCGCTAGCGGTCATATTGAGTGGCGTCCGGCACGGCTCGCGCTAGCCTGCAGCGAGACAATTGAGGGAGGCGTGCGTGAGACTTCTGGTGACTGCGGCCCTGGCCGCTCTGATGCTTGCCGCCTGCAGCGGCGAGACAAAGGCTCCCGCCGTCGATCCCGCCGCCTCTCCGGAAACCGCCGCCGCCCCGGCCGCGCCCGAAGCGCCGGCCGCGCCTGCGATGAGCGCCGATGCCATGGCCGGCCCGATCGCCGGCAAGTGGCGGACCACCATTATCGCTGCCGGCATGAGCCTGCCGCCGCAGGAAAAATGCTTCGACCACCAGATCAGCTTCGCCGAAGCCCAGGGCGACCAGCAGGCCGCCGGCATGACCTGCAGCGAACACACGGTCACGCCCACCGCCGGCGGCCTCCTGGACCACAGCATCTGCACGAAGGACGGCGTCACCTACACGACCGACACCAAGATGACCGGCGACTTCAACTCGGCCTACACGCTTGAATCATCCGTCACAGTCGCCGGCGCGCCTGCCCCGTCGATCACCACCATCAAGATGGAACGCCTCGGCGACTGCGATCCCAAGACGCCGTAACAAGTCGTCGTAAATCGCAGCATTCCGGGGAGTTCGCAAAACGACGGCGGCGGGGCTATACCTGCCGCCTCTGATGTTTCGGGGAATCGGGCTGGCGCCAAGACCGGCCGCTCCTCCTCCCTTGGGATAGACCGACCATGACCGACGCCGCCGCGCCCTTCGCCACCGATCCCGTCGCCGAGCTGATCGCGCTGCTCGACCTCGAACGTATCGAGGTCAACCTCTTCCGCGGCCAGTCGCCGGACGATGGCGTGAAGCGGGTCTTCGGCGGCCAGGTCATCGCGCAGGCGCTCGTCGCCGCATACCGCACGGTTGAAAACCGCGTCTGCCATTCGCTGCACGCCTATTTTATCCGCCCGGGCGATCCTACCGTGCCGATCCTTTATGAGGTCGATCGCGCACGTGACGGCAAGAGCTTCGCCACCCGCCGCGTCGTCGCCATCCAGCATGGCGAACAGATCCTCAACCTCTCCTGTTCCTTCCAGGTCGCCGAGACTGGCTTCGTTCACCAGTCACCCATGCCCGTCACAAAGAAGCCTGGCGAGCTCATGAGCGAGGACGAACTTCGCGCCATGGCGAAGGATCATGTGCCGAAGGAATTCCAGAAGCAGTTCGCGCGGCCCCGCCCGATCGAACTGAAGCCCGTCGACCCGCGCCAGATGATCTCGCCGGCCAAGACCGAGGCAAAGAAGCAGATGTGGATGCGTGTGCGCGGCAAGGTCGATGCAAACAACATCGCCCTTCAGCAATGCCTGCTCGCCTACGCTTCCGATATGGGTATTCTCGACACCGCAACGAAACCGCACGGCGTCAACTGGTTCACTGGCGGCGTGCAGATGGCGTCCCTCGACCACTCGATGTGGTTCCACGAGCCCTTCGATATCTCTGACTGGCTGCTCTACACGATGGACAGCCCTTCGGCCTCCGGCGCGCGCGGCTTCAACCGCGGCGAAGTCTTCACCGAAGCCGGCAAGCTCGTCGCCTCGGTGACGCAGGAGGGTTTGATGCGACCGAGGGAACCCAAGTTCAAGAACTGAGTCCTTTCAGGCGGTTGCCGTAACGTGGCGACTTCTGACTCACTGCTGCCTGTCCGCATGAATGTGGCGCCTTGGCCCATGGATCGCAGCGCGCGAACATGGTTCATTTCCCCGGGGCCTTCGGAGACTGGCATGAGACTTCTCGCCACGATTGGGCCCGTTGCCCTGTTCAGCGCCCTTGCCGCCTGCAGCGGTCCTGCGCCGACCGGTTCGGATGCCTCCGCCTTCGTGACGCCATCGACCGTTCCTGCGCCTGTCACCGATGCACATCTCGCCTCCGCCCCGCCGGGCGCGGAGCCTGGCCCGGTTACGCCGACACCGGAAACCCGCGGCGGCGTTCAGGCCACTGCCGACAACACGCCGGGAACCGCGACGACGCTCGGCACACCCGTCACGCCGCCTGCGCCAACGCCGGCGCTCACTCCCACTCCTCCCGCTCCGGCGAAACCCGCCGAAGCGCCCAAACCTTCCGGGGCGCACGTCGCGCTCAAATACCTGATCGGCGACATCGATCCTGCCAGGGATCCGATGTTCGCGAAAATCCCCGAGAAGTATCTCGGCGGTTCGCGCGTCTGGGGTCACAAGGATGCCGTCGCCGCTTTCGTCCGCATGGCCGAGGACGCCGAGGCCAATGGCTACAAGCTGAAGGCCGTCTCCGCCTTCCGCTCCTTCTCCGACCAGAAGAAGATCTGGGAGGACAAGTGGAACGGCAAGACGATCGTCGGCGGCAAGAAACTCAACGTCTCGACGCCGGACCCCAAAGCCCGCGCCCTCAAGATCCTCGAATTCTCCTCGATGCCCGCCACCTCGCGCCACCACTGGGGCACCGACTTCGACATCAACAGCCTCGAGCCGAAATACTTCAACACCAAGGACGGCAAGCGCATCTACGACTGGCTCACCCAGCACGCGCCGCAGTACGGCTTCTGCCAGGTCTATTCGGCCAAGGGCCCCGATGGCCGCGCCACCGGCTATGAGGAAGAGAAGTGGCACTGGTCCTACATGCCGGTCGCCTCCTGGTACCTGAAGCAGTACCCGATCGACGTCGGCTACGATCACATCGCCGGCTTCGACGGGTCCACCGCCGCCAAGGACATCGACGTCATCAAGACCTACGTCCAGTCGATCAACCCCGAGTGCAAGACCGGGCCGTAGGGTTCGCCTTGTCCGCGAGGGCAATGTCCCACCGCAAGAAACACCTGCGCAAAGCGTCCTGATCGAGGTATTCTCCCTCCGGGTCAGGAGGGACGTCTCCCATGCGCAGGGTCTTCACCGCCGCGCTCGCAGCTTGCGCGCTCGCGCCCGCAGCGCTCGCGCAACTTCCCCGCACGCCCGACGGCAAGCCCGATCTGCAGGGCCTGTGGGTCGCTGAAACCGTTACGCCGATGCAGCGCCCGAAGGACTTCAAGTCTCTGGTCATCGCGCCCGAAGACGCCGCCGCAGCCTCCAAGAAAATGCTGGAGGATCCGGGCGAGGTCTACGATCCGGAGTTCGACTCCTACCACAGCACCGCCCTCCTCTCGGTGAACGGAGAATTGCGCAGCTCGTGGATCGTCATGCCCGCCGACGGTCGCCTGCCGCTCACGACGCTCGCCCGCGCCGCGCGCAACCAGGAACGCCCCGAATACGACAACCCCGAGGAGCGCGATCCCGCCGAGCGCTGCATCGACAGTCTTGCGCACGCGCCGATCCGCGCCGTCAATGTCGTGATCCCCTATCTGTTCGTCCAGACGCCGGATGCGTTTGTCATCACGGCAGAGGATATGGACCCGACCCGCATCGTCGATCTCTCCGGCCGGCCGCATCCTTCCGTCATCCGCACCCGCACCGGCGATTCCAACGGCCACTGGGACGGCGACACGCTTGTCATCGAGACGGACCACTTTGCCGCCGTCGAGCCCGGCGGCCTCCTCTTCCGCAACGCCGCTCTGGTCAGCCAGGGCAGCCGCGTCATCGAACGCCTGCGCCTGATCTCGCCTGACACGATCTCCTACCAGTTCACGATCGAGGACCCAGCGCTCTACACCGCGCCGTGGCTTGCCGAACTCACGCTCACGCGCACGACCGGCCCGTTCCTCGACTACGCCTGCCATGAAGGCAACGACTCGATCGTCCACATCCTCCAGGCCGCCCGCCTTGGCAAGCAGAAGCCGCCCAAGAAGGACGACAAGAAGGACGACAAACCGAAAGACGATCCAAAGCAGGCCGCAACCGCGCAGTAGTTGCGGGTGTGCTCTGCGTCCCTATCTTCGCCTCATGGCGAAACAGCGCACATTCTTCACCGTCGGCTACGAGCGCACCACGCTCGCCGGTCTCATCACGGGGCTCCAGAATGCAGGCGTCACCCGCGTAATCGACACGCGCGATGTCGCCAATTCTCGCCGCGCCGGCTTCTCGAAGAAACTCCTCGCCGCCTCGCTGGACGAAGAAGGCATCAGCTACATCCATCTCCGCCCGCTTGGCACGCCCAAGGCCGGACGCATCGCCAACCGCGCGGGCCACATGGACGAATTCCGCCGCATCTACGACGCCTCGTTCCAGCGCCCAGAAGCCCAGCTCGCGCTCCTCGAAGCCGAGGAACTCATCCGCGACCAGCCCACCGCGCTCCTCTGCTTCTGCGGCGACGGCTTCAAATGCCACCGCCACATCATCGCGCAGGCGCTCGAGAAGAAGGGACTGAAGTGGAAGGAGATCGCCTTCACACCCGGCGAGCTCTTACCCAAAAGAAAAAGGGCGGCCGCAAAGCCGCCCTCTCCGAAATCACGCCGCTGAGCCTCAGCCCGGCCGCTTGAATTTCATCATGAACTGATCCGTCTTGTGACGGATCGAATCGTCGAACACCGTCTTGTCGTGTGGATCATTCGGATTGCGCAGCACCGTCGACTCGCCCACGAATTCGAAGCCCGCCGCCAGCACTTCCTTCTTCACCAGGTCCGGCACGATGCGGTGGAATTGCGCATTGACGCCTCCAGGCGTGTCCGCCGCCGCGACGTGATCGAGCACCACATAGATGCCGCCCGGCTTCAGCGCGTTGAAGATCGCCTTGTTGGCCGCGCCGATGTCGAGGTTGCGGCCGGGGTTGTGCATGTCGTGATAGTTCTGCGAGGTCCAGATGAGATCGAGCGGCTCGGGGGAGGCCAGCGTCGCGAAATCCGTCTGCACGAAGGAGACGTTGGCATAGTTGGCCTTGTCATCGAGGATCGGCTGGAAGCCGAGCGCACGTCCGTTCGCCGCCGGTCCGTTGAAGAGATAGACCTTCCCTTCCTTGCCCACGGCCTTCGAGAAAAGCCTGGTCATGTAGCCCCCGCCCGGGATCAGCTCACCGATCTTCATGCCGGGGCGCACTTCGCCAAACGCCATCATCTCGCCCGGCTTGCGCAGCGGATCGAGCTTCACCCCCGCGCACGGATTGGCCTGGCCGATGCAGGAGGCGTCGAACGCCGTATCCTGCGGCCGCGCCTTGTCGCCGATCGCCGCGACGATGTTGGGTGATGACGCCGTCACCGGGGCGCCCCCATCGTCTGGCAAGCCGCAGCGATCACCGCCGCAACCGCCATCGTCCCCATCAGTTTCATGCGCATGAACGTCCTCCCAGACTTTATCCCCGTCCCCGTCCGGGCCGGTGCCTGAGAAGTCGTAGCGGATCGCTGCGATACCGACAATTGACGGACGCGAGATCAGTCGATCCGCGGCATCGCCTCGTGCAGGCGGCCGCCGACGCGGATCGGCTCGACGCGCACGGCAAGCCCGGTCCTGTCATCGGATTCCACGAACACGCCGCACATCGTCGCCGGGCCTTCCGCCGGCGATTTCCGCTCGGTTGGCAGACGGGTTGATGCTCTCTGGACGAGCGGACCCTTCTTCATGCCGATCACGCTGTCATAGTCCCCGCACATGCCAGCGTCAGTCTGGTAGGCCGTACCTCCGACGAGGATCTGCGCATCACCTGTCGGCACGTGCGTGTGCGCGCCGACCACCATCGTCGCGCGCCCATCGCAGAAATGGCCCATGATGTATTTCTCGGCCGTCGCTTCAGCATGGATCTCGACGATCACTGCGTCAGCCACCTGCCCCAGCGGCGCTTCATCCAGCGCCCGCTGCACGCCTTGAATTGGATCGTCCAGCGACTCCATGAAGGCCGAGCCGTGGATCTGGATCACGAACACGCGCTGGCCCTTCGCCGTCGTGAACAGCTGCGCGCCGCGTCCGGGAATGTTGAGCGTCTGCGGATAGTTGAACGGCCGCAGCAGCCGCGTTTCGCGATCGATGAAGGTCAGCGCCTCGGCCTGGTCCCAGGAATGGTTGCCCAGCGTGATGCAGTCGGCGCCCGCATCGAACAGTTCAGCTGCGGTCGAGGACGTGATGCCGAAGCCGCCCGCTGCGTTCTCGCCATTCACCACGACGAAATCGAGACCCAGTTGCCGGCGCACGCGGGGCAGATGCTCGGCGACAGCTGCACGGCCGGCCCGGCCGACGACATCGCCAAAGAAACCCAGACGCATGCACACTCCCTGCAACGGCCACCCGGCCCGACAGGGGGCATCTACAGGAGACACGGCTTTACAGCAAATGCGGCGGACGGGCGCGGAGGGTCAGAACACCCTGCCAATCCCATTGAGCGAGTAGATCTCCCCGCCCCGGCAGAAGAAGCTCACCTTCTTGTAGAGCTGTTCTGGCGCTGGCTCGCGATAGGCGACATGGCCAGCCAGCGGCGCCGTCGGCGCCGTGCGGATCTCCAGCACCAGCGTGTCGCCCGTCGATGCGCTCGACTTCAACATCACCGCCGTGTCCGTTGCCTCGACCAGCCGCACGTCGACATTGAGGTCGCGCTTGCCCCGTCCCGGCCCGGGCATGTAGTTCACCCAGGCGCTCGCCTCCGCGATCCGGTGCGGGCACGCCAGCTGCGCCAGCGCCTGCCCCGCGGTGGTCGGATTGGCCGGGTTCTGCTCGACCGGCGTCGCGCACGCCGCCGCCAGCAACACGATCGACCCCAGCAGGATGCGCATGCGCCTCTCCGAATCAGCTGGTGGAAAGGCTAGGGCCGTATCCGCTAGACCGGAAGCGCCGGCGCCCGCATCGCGCGCCCGCGCCACATCGTCCACCCGGCCTGCGCCAGCAACACGATCGCCAGCAGCGCCATCACGCCCTCGGTTGTTTCATTCGCGGGCTCCTGCACGAAGACGCGCCCGGCAAGAACGATCCACGCCAGCATTGCGACGCACACCAGCTTCAGCCCGGCATCGAGCTTCCGCGTCAGCGGCCGCCAGCGCCCCTCGACGATCACCAGCACCATGAGCGAGATCGCCGCCGCCCAGTAGAGCAGCACCACAGGCGCGCGCGTCGCGATGAAGTCCGCATCGAACTCGAAGATCTTCGCGATTTGGCTCGCCCCCTGGTTGGTGATCGACCACCACGCCAGCAGCACCCACAGCCCCACGCCCATCAGCGCCAGCCCCAGCCCCGCCATGAACAGCGGCCGGTTTACATGATCGCGGTCGACCGAGCGCGGCGTCCACACATCCAGCCCCGCCGGCCAGCGCCGCCGCACGAAAGCCGCCACCATCATCACGCTGACGAGGAAGCCCGGCCACCAGAACGCGCCCAACCCGTAGGATGTCCACCAGGCGCCGACCCAGTTATAGACGCCCGACTGTGCGAACTGGGGAAGGCTCGCAGACCATTGCAGCACAACGCCGATGACGGTCGCCCACATGAAGGCCTGGCTGTGCTGCGGCGGAATGATCGGCGGCCCCGGCGGATGATAGCGCAGCGCCACCTCCTCGGGATGCCCGAAGCCCCGCAGCAACTCCAGCGCCATCGCCTCGTCGGGCGCGCGCCCCGCATCGCCCGCGCGCCCACGCAACTCCTCGCCCAGCAGCGCGCGCAGCTCGAAGCCGACATCGCGTCTCTGCCTGCCCGGAAGCCGCTTCACGACATCGTCGACATACGCCTCGATCAGGTCGTCCGGCTTCGCAGCGCTCATGGCGCAGCCTTTCTCTTGGTTGACTTGTCCTCGCCGATCAGTCCGTCGACAACGCCGACAAGATTGCGCCAGCTCTGCGTGAGGCTGGCGAACAGCGCTTCGCCCTGCGGGCTCAGCGTATAGTAGCGGCGCGGCGGACCATCCTCGATCCGCCATTCGCTCGCGAGCAGGCCCTGCCCTTCCATCCGACGCAGCAGCGGATAGAGCGTGCCTTCCTCGATCGTCATGCCGCGCTCTGCGAGCGCCTGGCGGAGAGAATATCCGTACTGAGGTTCGCGCAGCTGCGAGAGTGTCGCCAGCACGATCACCCCGCGGCGAAGCTCCTGCTCCACCTTTGTACTGACGTCTTCGGGGCGTTCAGGCTTCTCCGCCATGCTTACGGGATCCTCACCGTCACGCGCCCACTCGGCGCGACGAGCTCGAACGTGTCGCCGGATTTCTTGCCCGCCGGATAGACGCCGCACGTCTCCATCAGCGTCTCGTTCGGCGTCGAGCACAGCTTGTCGCCGTCGATCTTCCACACGCCCGTCGACTGCCCGCCCAGCGCGGTGAACTTGCCGTCGGGCGTGAACTTCACGTCGATCTCCATCTCCGGCAGCACGATGACGACGCCATGCGCGAGGATCTCGCGATAGGTGTCCGCATTGGCCGCCGCCTGCCCAAAGGCCGACGGCGTCATCAGCACAAGGGTCGAGAGAAGCAGCATGGGGAGGGCTCGCATCAGAAAAGCTCCTTTTAACAGGGGTCTGGCGTTGATATTGGTGTCTATGCACCTTGTATGACACGATACATAGCTTCGCACAGTATCCATGTCAACGCCCTGTTCGCACCTGCCCGCGCGAACTGCCTCCACGATGTCGCAATAGCGTGAGACCGCTTCGGTCCGTTGATCGGCCGCGCTAAGTCATGCGTAGAGGAAGAGCGAATTGAGTGAGGAGCGCGAGATGGAGCTGAAGTTCCGCCGCAACCCGGACTACCAGTCCCTGCAGGACGAGGTGACGCCGGAGAAGATGTTCATCGACCGCCGCCACGTGATCGCCGCCGGCGGTCTCATCGGCGCGGGCTCGATCCTCGGCGCGCTCCCGGCCTGCTCCGAACCTCAGACGCCGCAGGCAACCGCCAAACCCGGCGCGGCCCAGCCCGCTCCCGGCGCCACGCTCAAGGCCGCGAAGACCAGCTATGCTGTCGCCGACCAGGCCACGATCCAGGAAGGCTTCGAGCAGTACTGCAACTTCTACGAGTTCGGCACGTCGAAGAACGATCCGCCGCGCTATGCCAGCCTGATGACCGTCTCGCCCTGGAAAGTCACCGTCGAAGGCGAGACCGACGCCCCCGGCGCCTACGACCTCCAGAGCCTCATCGACTATTCAAAGCTCGAAGAGCGCGTTTATCGCCACCGCTGCGTCGAGGCATGGTCGATGGTGATCCCATGGATCGGCGTGCCGATGGCGAGCGTGATCGCGAAGCTCAAGCCGAAGTCCACCGCGAAATTCGTGCAGTTCGAAACCTACCTCAACAAGAAAGAGATGATCGGCGCCAGCCGCCCGGTCCTGCAATGGCCCTACACCGAAGGCCTGCGGCTCGATGAAGCGATGAACGAGCTGCCGCTCTTCGCGGTCGGGGCCTATGGCAAGGCGCTGCAGAAGCAGAACGGGGCGCCCATCCGCACCGTCATCCCGTGGAAGTACGGCTTCAAGGCCACAAAATCCATCGTGAAGATCCGCTTCCTCGCGACCCAGCCGGCCACCGCCTGGAACAAGGCCAACGCCAACGAGTACGGCTTCTATTCCAACGTGAACCCGAACGTCCGCCACCCGCGCTGGCCGCAGGATTCCGAGCGCGTCATCGGCGGCAAGGGCGGCTTCAACGAGAAGCGCGCCACCGAGATGTTCAACGGCTACGAAAAGCAGGTCGGCGCGCTCTACAAGGACATGGACCTCAAGGCGAACTACTAGTGGCCGCCAATCCCTATCTCCGCGCCTTCGGCAAGCACTGGATGAAGCCGCTAACGCTGGTCGCGCTCATTGCGCCGTTCGCCTACCTCGCCTTCCTCTGGACGATGATGCTGACCAACACGGACCCCTACATCATGGGGTTCAACCCGGTTCAGTGGACGCACCGCTATCTCGGCGACACCGCGATCCGCATCCTGCTGGTGACGCTCGCCATCTCACCCCTCCGCGACATCACAGGCTGGGCGCCCATCACGCTGATCCGCCGCCGCATTGGCCTTGCGGCCTTCTTTTACGCTGCTCTCCACATGCTCGCCTACCTCGGCCTCGACCGCGAATGGTCGCTCGCCAAGCTGTGGGAGGACATCTCGATCCGCACCTACATCATGCTTGGGATGGCCGCGCTCACGCTCATGATCCCGCTCGCCATCACCTCGACCAACGGCATGATCCGCCGCCTCGGCCGCAAGACGTGGGATCGCCTGCACTGGCTGATCTACCCGCTCGCTATCCTCGCCGTCGCCCACAACCTCCTGATGGTGAAAGTCATCGACGGCGACCCCACGACCCACGCCGTGATCCTCGCAGCGCTTCTGCTCTGGCGCGTCGGCCGCTTCGGCCTCAACCGCCTGAAGCCCGCCGAAGCCGCGGCATAAGCGGCGGCGGCATCTCTACGGACGTGATCGGTCCCGGTCCGACAGCAGCCCGTTGCGCTGCGCCGGCCATCGAAATCATGCTACCACACCGCCGTCGAAATGCTTCCTGCACGACTGAAGCAAGACGAGGCGCAGCCTCGCGAAACGGGAGTCCATGATGTCCCCGGCGGGATGGGATGCGCTCAGTCAATGGGGTCAGGACGCTGTTCGTATCGAGCCGCTGGCCGGCGGCGCCGCCAATGACGTGTGGCGCGTGCGTATCCGGGATCAGCTCGCAGTTGGCCGCCTCGGTTCGAGGAGCGATCCCGATCTCGCTTGGGAAACCGCTCTCCTCCAGCACCTGGACCGGGAAGGTCTTGGGGTCCCTGCGCCGATCCCGACCACGGATGGCCGGCTCTTCGCAAACGGTCTCGTGGTGATGACGTACATCGAGGGGCGGCCGCCTGAAACAGAGACCGACTGGCGTCGCGTGGCGGATACGCTCCGCGAGTTGCATCTCTTGACGCAAGGCTGGCCACAGAGGCCCGGCTGGAGATCATCGACAGACCTCCTGCATGCCGACACCGGGACCCGAGTGGATCTTCGCGAAATGCCGCCAGAGGCGGTTGTCCGTTGCCGAGCGGCATGGGCGAAGCTTGCGGGACGCCAGAGCACAGTCATTCACGGCAATCCCGGCAACGCGTCCAACATACGCATGAATGCGGATCGTGTGGCGCTGATAGACTGGGACGAGGCGCGCGTTGATGTTCCCGATCTTGACCTGGCGCTGCCTTGCAATGGGGCAGGTCTAGCAAGCGAGGCGCTCGATATCGCCACGCAAGCTTCTGCGGCATGGGAGGCTGCGATTTGCTGGGACAGCGCGTACGCAAGAAGGCGGCTGGCCGAAGTTCGAGCCAGCTGAGCATCCGCATCGACTGCTATCGCGCCTTCACCTTTTCCTTCGGAGCAGGCGCGCTGCGCGTCTTGGCTTCGAACTTCGGCTTGGGCATCAGACGGAACCGCGTCTGGCACCAGGCCCAGCCAATGCCGACATCCAGCAGCGCATCGGACCGTCCGCACGGGCACGCAAACTCCATCACGTCCAGCACCCGATAGGTCTCGCCGGCAACAAGAGGGACAGGCTCTCCCGTCACATGGTTCGGCGCGGCGTTGACGCACAGAACCAGATCGCCGGGTCCGACATCATAGCTCATGGCTTCCATCCTTGTGGCGGCCATGAAGATAAACCCCACACGACAGTCAGCAAGCGCCTTGTGCGCCTCGAGCGATCCCGAATGGGTTGCCCGGTCCCCTCGCTCCACCGAGCCGGAGCAAGGGACAGGCATGTTGGCGCATCATGGCTTTTCCGGCGTGAACGGCATCGGACCGGCGACAATCATGCCGCGTGGTCCTGACGAGGCCGCGGGCCCTCCGCATCCGGAGAAGATGGTCCCGACAGTATCTCCGCGAGCACTGTGGGCTCGGGATCCGGGCCTGGCGTATGGCGCCATATCGATGTCGGACGTGTATCGGGGTAGGCGACGAGCGCTGCGGCCTGCCCCTGCGCGGCGATATCGATGGCCCGGCCCAGCGCAGGCACGAACACCGCCTCGCCCGGCTGCAGGAAGCGGTCATCGACGCGCACGCCTCGCGTCAACGCCATCAGGACGTGGCAAGTCTCTCCATCAGGAACCAGCCTGCTCCACGCTGGCAGGCGCCAACGCTCGACGCTGAGCGCCGCTTCGCGAAAAAGGGTCGCGCGCGTCCGCGCCGATACCGGCGGAAGCCGGATCAGCGAGAGGCCTTCTTGCGGGTGATTGGCTGGCTGGAAGGACGAACTCACCTCCAGGGCCACACTGCCGCCGGCCAGCGCGACAGCGGCGCCCTCGTAAGCGCGAATGCGATCCCCCGGCTTGTGGCCTGGCGCATGTCCGGTTCGATGACCTGGCTCCAGTATGGTCCAGAAGCTGACCGGCGAGGTGGATGGCAGGATTGCGTCGTTGCCCGGAAAAACCAGCCGGAGCCTGGGCGGAGCGCGACCCAGATCGCCAAGCATGGGCGCAGTCAGGCGCGCCAGGCGATCGCCAAGGGAGCCCGCTTCCGTTGGGTTCGATGGATCGCAGATCCATGCCTCTGCGACCGGAGCGGGAGCGCACGTGTTCGCCTTGAACCAGTCTCCCAAATCGCTCCGGCCCCAATCGCGCGCGACAAGGCGGGGCGCGATAAAAATCGGATCGACTTTGTGCATCTGGGGTGGACCCTCTATCTCTCCTTTTCCTCCAATGCGCCGCCACAGCCCCTTCTTCAGGAGCTGCGACGGATGAAGCAGGCCTGAAATACAGGCCTGCTTCGGCTGCGGAACGGCTTACGCAGCTTCCGGAGTTTTCTGCCGGGTAATGCGCTTCTGCTCGGACGCCTTGGCGATGCTGATCTTCTTCGGCTTGGCGGCTTCGGGCACGTCCCGCTTCAGATCGATCTCGAGCACGCCGTCGGTCAGGCTGGCGCCCGTGACCTCGACATAGTCGGCGAGCTGGAAGCGCCGCTCGAAATTGTCGGCGCCGATGCCGCGATAGAGGTACTTGACCTCTTCGGTGTTCTCTTCCTTGCGGCCGGTGACGACGAGTACGCCTTCATGCGTCGTCACATCGATCTGGTCCGGCGTGAACCCAGCGACTGCCAGACGGATGCGATAGGCGTCTTCATCGCGTTGTTCGACGTCGTAGGGCGGATAGGCGCCGGCCCCGTCGAGCTGGATCGCGTTTTCCATGAGATTGAAGAGGTGGTCGAAGCCGATCAGCGACCGGCGATACGGCGAAAAATCGAGAATGTTTCTCATATCCAGGTCCTCCATTGAGCAACTTGGGTACAAGCAGCGCCGGCAAGCGCCAGGCGCCCCAGACCACCGGGCCATGTGACTGCGCCCGGCGGAAAACGAGCTAGAAAATGCAGTTTTTCGGTTCAAGACCCTGCTCAAAAAATTTTTGTCGCCGGCCTGGCCGTAACCGATCGCAACCGTGCCCCGCGCAGCGGGGAGGCGGGTCGGCGCGACGCCGCGAGACGAAGAGGGCGAGCCCGTTTCACCGGCCGAACGACGGTCCGGATCAGGCCGGACTCGAGCGGGAGCAGCTTACGCTTACTGCAAATGACATGAGTGGCGAGTGATCGCCGGAAACCCGCCACTGGTGCGTTGCTTGTGATACCACGGCAGCAGTTCCAGATGCTGAGCCTGATCAATCTGCGAAGGGGGGGCTGGTTCGTGAAGAGACGGACGTGGTTTGTCTTGATCTTCGGGTTACTGATCCCACTGCTGGGTTGGTGGTCGTTGTGGCTGATCTCGATGATTTATTTCTGGATCACCGAGCGGGGTGGGCCAGTTGCTGCGTTTGGGATCGCGTGGGGCGGTGTCATCGTTTATTTGGTCGTAGCCGCGATGTCGTTCCGAGACATTCTGCGCATTCTCAGGTCCAATGATTAGTTCACTTGCGCGAACTTCAGGCGGGAGACCGCATTGCAAGTGGCTTGTTCAAAGCGTGCGAATCCCCCCGACCAATCTATGGGCAAACAGCCAGGTGTCGCCCCTACCGCGGCGGCCTGCTCAAAGCGCTATCTCAAAACAGCCACGACCCGCTCGCGCGCTACGACACGAGCTGACTTGCGCTCACCGCAATCCGTCCGACCCGCCTACCAGCTGGAACGCGCCCCTATGGCTTCCAGCGATCGCCTTTCCGCCAGTTGCAGTCGGCATGAGCAAGTTGAAGGTTCGCAGGATCATCCGCCCCGCCCTTCGCCCTCGGCCTGATGTGATCGAAGGTCGGACGTTTCTTTTTCCACACCGTCGCGTGCGGAACTTCAAATCGCCCCTTCGGCATTGCCTCGCCGCAGATGGCGCAACGCCCCTCCTGCTTCGACCAGAGATCGTCGAACAGGTTCAGCCGTCGATCTCCTTGGGCACGGCCCAGCCTCTGCGGGCGCAAGCCGCGAGAATCGTGTTCCGAAGCAGGCACGCGACTGTCATCAGCCCGACCCCGCCCGGCACCGGCGTAATGAAGCCTGCGGTCTCCTTGCACTCGGCGAAGTGGGCATCGCCCACGACCCGGGTTTTTCCTTCGCCTTTTTCCGGCGCGGGAATGCGGTTGATGCCAACGTCGATCACCACGGCGCCCGGCTTCACCCAGTCGCCCCGAACCATCTCCGGCCGACCGACCGCCGGCACAAGAATGTCGGCCGTCCGGCACAGCTCTTTCAGGTTCTTCGTTTTCGAGTGCGCGATCGTGACCGTGCAATTCTCGGCCAGGAAAAGCAGCGACACCGGCTTGCCCACCAGGATCGACCTTCCGATCACGACCACATGCCTGCCGGAGAGATCATTCCCCAGCGCATGCTTCGCCATGATCACGCAACCAACCGGCGTGCACGGCCGAAGCCCCGGCTTGCCCAGCACCAGCCGTCCCGCCGAAAGCTCGGTCAGGCCGTCGACATCCTTCATCGGATCGATCAGCGCCAGCGCCTGCGCCTCGTTGAGATGCTTCGGCAGAGGCAGCTGCAGCAGGATGCCGTCGACTTCGGGATCGGAAACCAGCGCCTTCAGCACCGCCTCCACCTCGTCCTGCGTCGCGCTCTCGGGCAGCCGCTTCGTGATCGAGCGCATACCCGCGGCCTCGGTCTTCTCGCCCTTCGACTTCACGTATATCTGGCTCGCCGGATCATCGCCTACGAGCACGACGGCAAGACAGGGCTGTCCCGGCAGCCTCGCGACCGCTGCAGCGGCGGCGGCCCGCACCTTCTCGGAAACGATCTTCCCGTCGATCAGTTCAGCGGTCATCGCGCGTATCCAGCAGGGCTTCGATGGCCGCCCCTATAGACCCGTCAGAAGAGATTCGCACGGTCTTGATGCGCTGCGTCTCGCCCTTCTCCACCGAAACGGCGGATTTCGGCAGGCCCAGCGCCTTGGCGATCACCTGCTCGATCGCGGCGTTGGCTTTCCCCTTCTCGGGAACCGCCCGGACGCGGATTTTGAGGAAGGCCTGCCCGGAAGCGTCCTCACCCGGCCCCTCGATCTGGTCCTTCGACGCATTGGGCTGCGCCCGCACCCGCAGTTCAGCCCCGCCCGGAACCAGCCGCCAGCAGGGCCCCGACACGGCCTCAGATCACGTTGGGATAAAGGTACCGCCACATCGCGTCGCGCAGCAGGAAGATGAGGAGAATCAGGATCAGCCCCGACAGGTCGATGCCGTTGAAGGGCCTCACAATGCTGCGGATCGGCTTCAGCAGCGGCTCGGTGACTGCATTGAGGAAATTCCAGACCTGCCAGACGAACTGGTTGCGCCGGTTGATGACGTTGAAGGCCAGCAGCCACGACATCACCGCCTGGATGATCAGCACCCACACCAGCAGGTTCAGGATGATGTCCAGAACGAGGATTACAGACTTCATGGTCTCTCCGCAGGGGGCCCGCTCGAGAAGGCCCGTCGAACCCGGAAATATGGGTTCGCCCGTCCGATCTCATACCGTTCGGGTTTAGAATTGGGAAATGGCGTTTTTTCGTTGCGCCGCACCCACCGGTGGCGCCTGCGGAAGCTTCCATGCCCCTGCGGGCTGGGGCATTACAGCGGCTCGAACGAGGTCCCCAGTTCATCATGACCAAGGCAAAATCCGGCGCCTCCCTTGAAAAGCCCTCACCCACGAACCGGCCCGTCGCCGCCTTCGAAGCGCTGGATGCGCGTCTGCGCTGGCTCTCGAGCTGGACGATCCATCACGCCAACAACATACGCGCCAGCCGGGACGGCCTGAAGGTCGGCGGCCACCAGGCCTCCTGCGCGTCCATGACGACGATCATGTCGGCGCTGTTCTTCGGCGCCATGCGACGGAACGATCGCGTCGCGGTCAAGCCGCATGCGAGCCCCGTGCTCCACGCGATCGAATATCTCTGCGGCCGCCAGACCCAGGAACAGCTCGAACGCTTCCGCGCGCTAGGCGGCGCTCAGTCCTATCCCTCGCGCACGAAGGACAGGATCGACGTCGACTTCTCGACCGGCTCGGTCGGCCTCGGCGTCGCGATCACGGCGTTCGCATCCCTGACGCAGGACTATCTCAAGGCGCATGGCTGGCTCGACCCGAAGCGCGAAGGCCGGATGATCTCGCTGCTGGGCGATGCCGAGCTCGACGAAGGCAACATCTACGAAGCACTGATCGAGGCCTACAAGCACGACATCCGCAACACCTGGTGGATCGTCGACTACAACCGCCAGAGCCTCGATGCGACGACGGCGGATCGCATGTTCGACCGCTTCGAGGACATTTTCGAAACGGCCGGCTGGCGCGTCCTCACGCTGAAGTACGGCAAGAAGCAACAGCAGGCCTTCGCCCAACCCGGCGGCGAGGAGCTTCGCCAGTGGATCGACAGCTGCTCGAACGCGGAATACGCGGCCCTCACCTATCAGGGCGGCATAGCCTGGCGCGCGCGGCTCGAGGCGAATCTCGGCCCTGCCGGCAGGACGCTGGTCGCAAGCTACAGCGACGATGATCTGCACAGCCTGATGACCGGCCTCGGCGGTCATTGTGTCGAAACGCTGCTCGAGGCTTTCGCCGAAGCCGACGATGATCGCCCCACCCTGTTCACCGCCTACACGATCAAGGGCTACGGCCTCCCCTTCCAGGGCCACAAGGACAACCATTCCGGCTTGATGACCGACTCGCAGATCAAGGCGCTGCGCGAGAGCATGAGCATTACCGAGGGCGAGGAATGGCTTCCCTTTGGCGGCCTTGCCTCGAAGGACGAGCAGGGCCTGCGCGCGCTGATCGATGGATCAGAATATGCGCGCAAGCGTGAGGAGGACGCTCTCGAGACGATTGCGGTTCCGGACGCAGAAGCCTTCCCAAGGCCACGCTCGGAGGAAATGTCCACGCAGGCCGGCTTCGGCCGTATCCTTGTCGATCTTGCCAAAACGCAGGAAACCTTTGCCCGCCGTATCGTCACGACCTCGCCGGACGTAACCGTCTCCACCAATCTCGGCGGCTTCGTGAACCTGCGCGGCCTCTTCCGCCGCCGCGAAATGCCCGACGTGTTCCGTCAAGCGAAGATTCCCTCGATGCAGAAATGGGCAGGCGACAATGCCGGCCAGCACATCGAGCTCGGCATTGCCGAGAACAATCTCTTCCTGATGCTCGGTGCGCTTGGCCTCTCGGCCGACCTCTGGGGCGAACGCCTCCTGCCCATCGGCACGATCTACGATCCTTTTATCGCCCGCGGCCTCGATGCCCTCAACTATGCCTGCTATCAGGGCGCGCGCTTCATGCTGGTGGCGACGCCGTCGGGTATCACGCTCGCGCCAGAAGGCGGCGCCCACCAGTCGATCTCGTCCCCGCTGATCGGCATCGGCCAGCCTGGCCTCACCTATTTCGAACCTGCCTATGTCGATGAGCTTTCGACCATCATGCACTGGAGTTTCGAACACATGCAGGCGGAGGATGGCGGCTCGGTCTATCTCCGCCTCTCGACCCGCTCGATCGAACAGCTGCCGCGAACGCTGACGCCCGAACAGGAAGACGGCATCGTCTCCGGCGCCTACTGGCTCCGCAAACCCGAAGGCTCGACGCCGCTCGCCATCGCCTATGCGGGCGCCGTGGCGCCGGACGCGATGGCTGCGGTCGCCGATCTTGCCGAGACCTATCGCGGCCTCGGCGTGCTCGCGGTCACGTCTCCCGACCGCCTCTATAGCGACTGGCAGGCCGCACGGCAGAAGTCCGCTTCGGGAGAGCCAGCCGTCTCCCACATCGAGAACCTGCTGAGCGACCTTTCGGCCGACGCCGGCATCGTCACCATCGTCGACGGCCATCCCCTGACGCTCAGCTGGCTCGGCGGGATCCAGCGCAATCCCGTCCACCCTCTCGGCGTCACCCGTTTCGGCGAATCCGGCGACATCCCGGATCTCTACGCCAAGCACCGCCTCGACCGCGACGCGATCATCGAGGCGGCCACTGCGGCTGCGACATGGATGCCGGCGCGGCGGCGCTGGCCGAAATGACTTCAAATTTCAGGCGGATGGTGGAGCCGAGGGGAATCGAACCCCTGACCTCGTCATTGCGAACGACGCGCTCTCCCAACTGAGCTACGGCCCCGGATCCCGGGTATTTGGGAGCGCGCGTGGTAGTCCGTTTGGGGCCTTCCCGTCAAGGATCGCCCGGCGCCGCAGGTGTTGTGCGGCTAAAGCAGGTGTTAAGGGCTCCGGCTTAGGCTTTTTACATGCAAAAGGCCCTCGCCCCCACCCTGGCTCTCGCGGCCTTGGCTTCGACCCTCGCCGCTGCCGGCGGTGCAGCGGCCTCGCCCCCGCCCCCTCCCGCCAAACCGGAGTCGGATCCGCAGACCAACCGGATCACGGGCTCGGAACATTACGTCCCGACTTTCGGCCTGCGTGCCTCGATCTCGCGCGGCTTCAAGATCAGCGGCGTGCTGGCGGTTGATGCCGGCCTGGACGTGCCGAAGGATGAGACCCGCAAGCTCTGCGAGGCGATCCGCCCTCGTCTGATCAGCGCCCTGCGCGATGCAGTTCTGAATTACGCATCACTGTCATATGTCGTCGGCGAGCGCCCCGATGCGGATATCCTCCGCGCCCGCATGCAGAAAGCCGTCGACCAGGTCCTCGGCAAGGGCGAAGCCCGCCTCGCCCTGGCCTCTGTCATCGTGTTCCAGAAATAGGCCTAACCCGCTATCGCATCCATGAACTGGGCGAGCGCCACGTCCTTGTCCGTGACGCCGCCGGCGTCGTGGGTGGTGAGGACGACCTCGACCTTGCTGTAGACATTCGACCATTCGGGATGGTGGTCCATCTGGTCGGCCTTGAGGGCGACGCGGGTCATGAAGCCGAAGGCGTCGTTGAAGTCGGTGAACTTGTAGATCTTCGAGATCGCATCCCGGCCGGGGGTTTCCGCCCAGCCTTTCAGCTGCTTCACGGCGGCGGCGGCGCCTACGCGCTGGGTCATGGTCGGGCTCCTTCGCACTTCGTTAACCCGGGACTTAGTGCGAAACATCTTCCCGCCCCGCAACGGTCCGTCAGCAAATTTGGGCGATAATGTCGCCCAGATAGCCGGAGAAGACCGTGACCCATTTCCTGCGTTCCGAGAAAAAACCGGAAGGCCACAAGCTCGAAGACCTGCTGATGCAGCTGCGGGCAGACATCATCCAGCGCTGCGAAATCATCGCTTCGGACACGCGCCCGGAAGCCCTGCATGTGATGGCCAACAACATGAAGATCCTCGGCCATCTCAGTGAGGCGATCACGCTGGCGCTGGATTCGACCCGGATGCTCGACAAGGCCTTCGGCCCCTCGCAGGCGGCGCAGGGCGGTCCCCCGCGCATCGGCAAGGCCGACGCGGCCTAACCCGACCCCGACACGAAATAGAGCCATGTCCCGTCCTCGGCGATGCCGAGGACATAGCCGGGCCATGGCCTGCCTGCGCGTAGCAGATCGGCCTGCCCCTCGCCCAGCAGCCGGTTGATGTCGCGTGACGCCGCCGGCGTGATCTCATCGGGCTTGAGCCGCGCCATCCACGGCCAGATATAAACCTTGCCGATCGGGCTGTCGGCGACAGCGTAGTGATAGCTCAGGAGCTTCTCGACCTGCGCCATCGGCCAGTCGCCGGTGCGCAGCTTCAGGTACCAGTATTCCTGGTGGGTCATGCCGCCATTGTTGGAGCGGAAGCCCGGCGTCTCGTTGGCGAACTTCGCAAGGTCGCGATAACTGCCGGTCGCGGCGATCTCTCTAAGCTTGTGGACGGTCGCCGATACAGCTTCCGGAAGGGGTTCACGCGGCGCACCGGGCTCGACCACGGCGGCGCCGATAGGATCAGCCGCCGGCGGCGGATCGCACGCCGCGAGCCCGATGACCGCTACGCAAAAGCACACAAGAGACCCGCGCAGCCTGCGCATCGGGCCTTCATCCCTGGACCATCTCACCCACTGCTACCTCGCGCGCGCGCTCAGGCGAACGCAAGTGGCGCGCAAAGATTCTTTGATGACGGTGGAGTGATAAAACAAACCTAGAAGAGGATGCCGACAGCCTTCGAGAGATCGTCCAGGAGCTGCTGCTCGCCGGTAACCTTGATCGTGGTCATGCCCATCTCGCGCGCCGGCTTCAGGTTGATGCCGAGATCATCGAGATAGACGCAGGCCTCCGGCTTCACGCCGAGCGCCTCGCACATCATCAGGTAGATGCGCGGGTCGGGCTTGCGCACGCCTGCCTTCGAGCTTTCGATCACATGGTCGAACGCGGCAAACACCTCAGCGATCTGCTTGGCCTTTTCGGATGAGGACGACATGCCCGCGCCCTTGCCCGTGGGCGCATTGTTGGTGATGCAGCCGACCTTGAACTTCGCCTTGCAGGCCCGGAACGCCGCAACGACGCGAGGCCGCAGGTCGCCGGAGAGCAGCGCCAGCACATCCTTGCCTGGAATATCGTACCCGAGCGCCTTCGCCTCTTCGGCAAACAGCCGATCGAATGTCGGGGCATCGACCTCCGACCGCTCGATGCGGGCCCAGGCATTGGTGTCCGGGTTCACGGAATTGATCTTCCGGATAATGTCGTTGGGCAGGCCCCTTTCCCGCTCATAGCGGTTGAAGGCGTCGAAGGGCGAGGTGGTGAAGACGCCGCCGAAATCCCACAGGACAGCTTCGATGGTCATTGGGCGACAACTTCCGGCTTGTCGGTGCGTGGGCCCCAGTCGAGGCCAAGCGTGCCCAGCAGTTTCTCGTCCTCGCTCGCTTCGGGGTTCGCGGTCGTGAGCAGGCGGGCGCCGACAAAGATCGAATTAGCGCCGGCTGCGAGGCAGAGCGCCTGCCCCTCCTCACTCATGTTCTCGCGTCCCGCCGAGAGACGCACCCAGCTCGCCGGCATGACGATGCGCGCGACAGCAATGGCGCGGGCGAGTTCGACCGCCGTGATCGGCTCCGACCTGCCCAGCGGCGTGCCGGCGATCGGCACCAGCGCGTTGATGGTCACGCTCTCTGGATGCGGCGAGATCAGCGACAGCTCATGGATGAGGCCCACGCGATCGGCGCGGCTCTCGCCCATGCCGAGAATGCCGCCGCAGCACAGCGACACACCCGCCTTGCGGCAACGGTCCAGCGTCTCGAGCCGGTCCTCATAGGTCCGCGTGCTGGTGACCTTCGGATAGTATTCGCGCGAGGAATCCAGATTGTGATTGTAGTAGTCCAGCCCGGCATCCTTAAGCTTCTCGGCCTGCCCTTCCTCGAGCATGCCGAGCGTGACGCAGGTCTCGAGACCTTCGGCCTTCACGGCTGAGATCATCGCGCAGACGGCGGGAAGATCACGGTCCTTCAGCGAGCGCCAGGCGGCGCCCATGCAGAAGCGATCTGCGCCGTTCGCCTTGGCCCTGCGGGCTTCGGCAAGGACAGCCTCGACTTCCATGAGCTTGGAGGCGGCAAGCCCCGTCTTGAAATGGGCAGACTGGCTGCAATAGCCGCAATCCTCGGGACAGCCGCCGGTCTTGATCGACAGAAGCTGGGATTTCTGGATACGGCCCTCGGGCCAGTTTGCCTCGCGCACCCTGAGGGCGCGCAGCATCAGGTCAGGAAGGGGAAGCTCGAAGAGCGCCGCGATCTCCTCGCGCGTCCAGTCATTGCGGGGCGCAATCACGGCGTCGGTCATCCAACTCTCCGGGCTCAACAGCGTGAGGGGATAGCCATGCGCGATCCCCAAAGCAACGGCGCCTCCCCGATGGGGAGGCGCCGCAACTTTGGAAATCCGGTACGCCTTAGTCCTTGACCCGGTCGGACTGGACGCCCGTGGCGCCGAGGTCTGGCTGGGGCTCGTGGCCGGTGACGACCTCGCCCTTGGCCAGCTTCGAATTCCACATGCCGTAAACGAAATAGACCAGTACGCCGACGCCGAGATACGGGATGAAGAAGTTACGGGTGTGTTCCGACGACATGAGCGACATCACCAGGATCGCGCACATGAGAGCGCCGAGCACGGCGATCGCGATGATCAGCCAGGTCGGCATCTTGAACGGACGCGTGAGGTCCGGGCGCGTGAAGCGCAGGTAGACCACCGTGATGCAGATGAACATGAACGCGACCAGCGTACCGACGTTGGTCGTGTCGCCGAGGAAGTCGAGACCGGTGAAGCCTGCGAAGCCGGCGGCGATGATGCCGACGACAACGGTGTTGAGCACCGGGGTCTGCGTCTTCGGGTTCACCTTCGCGAACACCTGCGGCAGCAGGCCGTCACGCGCCATCGTGTAGAAGATGCGGGTCTGGCCGTAGAGCAGGACCAGCATCACCGACGACAGGCCGGCGAAGGCGCCGACTTTCACGAGGATCGCGAACCATGGAAGGCCCATTTGGTTCACGGCCTTGGCGATCGGCGCCGGGTCGTTCAGCTCGGTGTACGGCACGATGCCGACCAGCACGGCGCAGGTCAGGATGTAGAGGATCGTGCAGATGATCAGCGAGCCCAGAATGCCGATCGGCATGTCGCGCGCCGGGTTCTTGGCCTCGGCGCCGGCGGTGGAGACCGCTTCGAAGCCAATGTAGGCAAAGAAGATCACCGATGCTGCGGAGATGAGGCCGCCGATGCCATAGGCCGATTCGCGGCTCTGCCCGGTGACGACGTTGACTAGCGCCGTCCAGATCTGGTTGCCCATGGACATGTCGGTGCCCGGCGGCGGAGCCGGCACCTGCTCGGGGATGAGCGGGGACCACAGCTCCGGCTTCACATAGAAGAAGCCGATGACAATGAACGCGATGACCACCGTTACCTTGATGGCGACGACGACATTGTTGACCGTGGCGGATTCCGACACGCCCACCGTCAGGAGCGCCGTCACCGCGACGATGCCCAACAGGGCCGGCAGGTTCACGACGCCCATCACGACAGCGCCGGTCACCGGATCGGTTACCTCGACGCCGGGCGCGGCTGTCAGCGCGGCTGGTAGATTGATGCCAAGATCGTGCAGCAGGCTGACCGTGTAGCCCGACCAGCCGACCGCGACCGTCGAAGCAGCGACGCCGTATTCCAGCAGAAGCAGCACACCCATGATCCAGGCGACGAACTCGCCGAGCGAGGCGTAGCTGTAGGAGTAGGCCGATCCCGAAACGGGGATCGCGGCGGCAAGCTCGGAGTAGCAGAGCGCCACAAGTGCGCAGAGCACGCCCGTGATCACGAAGGAGATCATGATGCCGGGGCCGGCGAATTCGGCGGCGGCCCTGCCCGTCAGCACGAAGATGCCCGTGCCGATGATGCAGCCGATGCCGAGCAGGACGAGGTTCAGCGCGCCGAGCGATTTCTTGAGCTCGCCGCCCTGATGCTCGGCGTGCATCTGCTCGACCGATTTGCGGGCGAACAACTGCCCGATGCCCCTACTGGCCATACAATATCCCTCCGCGCGCGGTGTCGTTCGACCCGCCCTCTTGATGGCCGGACGTTAGCCACCCCCGCCCAAGGCCGCAACCGTTCCTGTTTATGGGCCGGTTACGCAAGGTTTCTCGCCTGCGAGGAGCCGGATTGGACAGTTCGTGCTCAGATATCGACCGTTCCGGGATCACTGGCGCGCCGCCACGGCCCCTTGTGACGGGGATCGTCGCGGCGGCGGCGATCGGGGCCGAAATACCCGCCGGCCTTGACGAAGGGACGCCGCCGCTCGACCACGGCGTTCACCCGGTTGGCGACGTCGACGGCACGGACGGGCTTTACCAGGAACTCGTCGACCCCGGCATTGATCGCCTCAAGCACGCGGCCGCGCTCGGAATAGGCGGTGATCATGATGAGGGGGAGATAGCGGTTGGGGCTGTCCGGGTCGTTCCGGATGCGCTTGCAGAAGTCGATGCCGTCGAGCCCGCTGAGCTTGAAATCGACAAAGGCGATATCGAGATCGCCTGCCGTGACGAGCGCGAGCGCCTCATTGCAGTGGGCGGCTTCCTCGATCCGGCGCACGCCAAAGCTGGTCAGGATGACGCGCAGAAGTCCGCGCATGTGGGCATTGTCGTCAAGGATCAGCGCAGAAACGCTTTCCAGAGCCATACGCCGGTGTCCCTCGCCGCCCGCAAACGGCCTTCCTGCTCCCCCCGAAGCAGCCTCCCCTAGATCGGGCGGTTGCCCCGCCTCGTGGATGTGCCTCTAGACTGTTCGCGAGGCAAGACAAGCGCAATTGTGTGGAATGATTCACAGGTCTTCGGGGTACTCACCGAAATGCAGGCCGCCGGTTCTAGTCTTGGAATAACTCTGATTTTCAACACCTCGCTTTGGCAGAGACAGGGCCTGACGCGGACCCAAGCTTTGGCTAGAGACAGGTTCGACATGACCCGCAAAGGCGCCGCGTGAGCCCGACCCAGGACCAGATTGCCCAGCTTGCCCGCGGCCGCGTGCTCGTGATCGGCGACGTAATGATCGACCATTACGTCTCCGGCCGTGTCTCGCGCGTGTCGGACGAGGCGCCCGTCCCGATCATCCATGTCGGCGAGGAGCGCTGGACGGCAGGCGGGGCGGCCAACGTGGCGGCCAACATCGCAGCCCTGGGCGGCAAGGCGACGTTGATCGGCGTGACCGGCGCGGACCCTGCGGCTTCGACGCTGGCGGGCATCCTCGCCTCCCTGTCAGCGTCGGTTGAAGTGCATCTCGTGACCGAGGCAGGGCGGCCGACAACGATCAAGACGCGCTACATGGGCGGCCAGCACCAGATCGTTCGCGTCGATCGCGAACAGCCCTCCGCCATCACCAAGCCGACCGAAGACCGGCTGATCGCAGCCGTCGAGATGCTGGCGGATGACTGCGATGCGATCATGATTTCCGACTACGCCAAGGGCGCGCTGACCGACCGCGTGCTCGCTGCCGTGATGGCGGCCGGCAAGAAGAGCAATGTCGCCGTCATCGTCGATCCCAAGCGGGGCGACTGGGCGGCCTACAAGGGCGCGGTGATCATCACGCCCAATCGCAAGGAGCTGCAGCTCGCAACCCGCGCGCCCTGCACCACCGATGCGGAATGCGAGGCGGCGGCAGGCCTCGCGATCAAGGCGACCGGCGCAGGCATTCTCCTGACGCGCTCCGAACACGGCATGTCGCTGTTCCGCGACAACGCGCAGCCGGTGCATCTTCCGGCCAAGGCGCGCGAAGTGTTCGACGTCTCGGGCGCGGGCGACACGGTTGCCGCGGCCGTGGCGCTGGGGCTGGCGAGCGGGCTTGCCGCCGAGACCGCCATGCAGATCGCCAACGTGGCGGCGGGCATTGTCGTGGCCAAGCGTGGCACTGCGACAGCGAGCCCGGCGGAACTGCTGGCCGAAACCGGATCGGGCAATCGCGGGCTCGGCGGCGCACCGGGCGCCCTCTCCCTCGCCGACGCGAAAAAGCTGCGCGAGACCTGGGGCCGGGAGGCGCTGAGCGTCGGCTTCACCAATGGCTGTTTCGACATTCTCCATGCGGGGCATGTCGCCCTGCTGCGGCAGGCGGCGGGCGCGTGCGACCGGCTCATCGTGGCCCTCAACACCGACGCATCGGTGAGCGGCCTCAAGGGGCCAGACCGTCCCGTCCAGGCCGAAGACGTCCGGGCGGCCGTCATGGCGGCCGTGAAGGGCGTCGACGCCGTGATCCTGTTTGGTGAACCAACCCCCCTCGAAGTGATCCGGGAGCTGCAGCCGGATGTCCTGATCAAGGGCGCCGACTATGCCGAGGACCAGATCGTGGGCGCCGACATCGTCCGCGCCCGGGGTGGCCGGATCGTGCGGGTAACGCTGGTAGATGGCCAGTCCACCACCAAAGTCATCGAGAAGTCGCGAAAGCCTTCCAAGGGTTAACGTGCGGGGCTGCTGCATTGCGACACGACTGGCGCAAAGACTGCATTCCCGCACGGCAATCGACTTGACTTTGGCGCCCCTGATCCCGCTAACCAAACCTGCGGAATTTGGCGCCGCAAATCTCCAAGGAGTGCGTCCATGCGCGTAACGATGATCGGGGCTGGCTATGTCGGCCTAGTGTCCGGAGCCTGCTTTGCGGATTTCGGCCATACGGTCACCTGCGTGGACAAGGACGCGGGCAAGATCGAGCGCCTGGAAAAGGGCGTGATGCCGATCTTCGAGCCAGGCCTTGCCGAATTGGTTGCCTCCAACGTCAAGGAAGGCCGCCTGTTCTTCTCGCTGGATGCGCGTGAGGCGATCAAGTCCGCCGACGCCGTGTTCATCGCCGTCGGCACGCCCTCGCGCCGTGGCGATGGTCATGCCGACCTGTCCTACGTCTATGCCGCCGCAAAAGAGATTGCCGAGCACATGGACGGCTTCACCGTCGTCGTCACCAAGTCGACCGTTCCGGTCGGCACGGGCGATGAGGTCGAGGAGATCATCCGCAAAACCAACCCGAACGCGAAGTTCGCGGTCGTCTCCAACCCGGAATTCCTGCGCGAAGGCGCGGCCATCTCGGACTTCAAGCGGCCCGACCGCGTCGTCGTCGGCACCGACAACGAAGAAGCCCGCGAGCGCATGCGCGAGCTCTATCGCCCGCTCTTCATCAACGAGACGCCGATGCTCTTCACCGAGCGCCGGACGTCCGAACTGATCAAGTACGCCGCCAACGCCTTCCTCGCCGTGAAGATCACCTTCATCAACGAGATGGCGGACCTCTGCGAGAAAGTCGGCGCGAACGTGCAGGACGTCTCCAAAGGCATCGGCCTCGACAACCGTATCGGCAAGAAGTTCCTGCATGCGGGCCCTGGCTATGGCGGCTCGTGCTTCCCGAAGGACACGCTCGCCCTCACCAAGACGGCCAATGACGCCGGCTCGCCGGTTCGCATCGTCGACACGGTCGTGGAAGTGAACGCCGCGCGCAAGAAGGCGATGGCGGACCGGGTCGTCAAGGCGCTTGGCGGCAGCGTGAAGGGCAAGACGATCGGCGTGCTTGGCCTCGCCTTCAAGCCCAACACGGACGACATGCGCGATGCGCCCTCCCTCGACATCATCCCGGCGCTTCAGGCGGCAGGCGCGCGCATCAAGGCGTACGATCCCGAGAGCATGCACGAGGCCGGCAAGATGCTGAGCGAGGTCGACTTCTGTGACGGCCCCTATCACGCGCTCGATGGCGCCGACGCCATGGTGCTGATCACGGAGTGGGACCAGTTCCGCGCGCTCGATTTCGACCGGGTCAAGAAACTGCTGAAATCGCCCGTCGTGGTCGACCTGCGCAACGTCTACCAGCCGGCTGACATGCAGCGCCGCGGCTTCACCTACGCCAGCATCGGCCGCCCCTGAGCTTTGGAAGGCGTGAGCTTTACAAGCAGGGCGTCCGGTCCCATCACTCGCGCAGGTTGACCAACCGCGCGAGGGGCAATGACCAGGGCGAGTTCACTTCTGGAGAATCGGGCGCTCGTTTCGGGCGGCTCGGGCTTTCTGGGCTCACACCTGTGCGACCGGCTGATCGGACGCGGGCAGGAAGTCCTGTGCATCGACAACCTGTTCACAGGCCAGAAACGCAACATCGCTCACCTGCACGGCAATCCGAAATTCGAGTTCCTGCGCCATGACGTGACCTTCCCGCTGTTCGTGGAAGTCGACCAGATCTGGAACCTCGCCTGCCCGGCCAGCCCGATCCACTACCAGCATGACCCCGTGCAGACGACCAAGACCTCGGTGCACGGCGCAATCAACATGCTCGGCCTCGCCAAGCGGCTCGGCGCGAAAATTCTCCAGGCGTCCACCTCCGAGGTCTATGGCGATCCGACCATTCACCCGCAGACGGAAGAATACTGGGGCAACGTCAATCCGATCGGCCCGCGCTCCTGCTATGACGAGGGCAAGCGCTGCGCCGAGACGCTGTTCTTCGATTACCACCGGCAGAACAAGCTGCGCATCAAGGTGCTGCGCATCTTCAACACCTATGGCCCGCGCATGCACCCGTCCGATGGGCGCGTCGTGTCGAACTTCATCGTGCAGGCGCTGAAGGGCGAGAACATCACCATCTATGGCGACGGCAAGCAGACCCGTTCCTTCTGCTATGTCGACGACCTCATCGAGGGAATGATCCGCCTGATGGATTCGCCCGACGAGGTCACCGGCCCGATCAATGTCGGCAATCCCGGCGAGTTCACGATGATCGAACTGGCGGAAGCGGTGCTCAAGCTCACGGGCTCGAAGTCGAAGCTCATCCGCATGCCGCTGCCAGCCGACGATCCCAAGCAGCGCCAACCCGACATCACCCGCGCCCGCAACACGCTGGGCTGGGAGCCGAAAGTCCAGCTCGAGGATGGATTGAAGGAAACAATCGCCTATTTCCGGAAGCTGCTGAACGAATAGCGGGAACCAGCGTGGCCCTTCCCTACAGCGACGCCATAAGAGACTGGGTCTTCAATGCAGCGTTTCCGCTGTGGGCGGAACGAGGCCTCGACAGGGCCCATGGCGGTTATGTCGAACAGTTGACGCCCGAAGGCCAGGACGCCGCCGTCGCGTTCAAGCGCACGCGCGTGACGGCGCGCCAGATCTACGCGTTCTCGCACGGCTATATGCTCGGCTTCGCGGCGGGACAGGAACTTGCCGCGCACGGCGTGGATTTTCTCACGTCGAAGACGTGGAATGGCCCGGATCGCGGCTTCGCCCGCAAGCTGACGCGCGAAGGCGGCCCGCTGGATCCAACTCCGGATCTCTATGACCACGCCTTCGTGCTGTTCGCCTTTGCCTGGCGCTACAAGGCGACCGGCGATGTCACCGCGCGGGACTGGATGCACCGGACGCTCGATTACATCGAGACGCACATGCGCGTCGCCGGCGGCGAAGGCTTCTGGCACGAACTCCCGGTCAAGGGCTGGCGCCAGCAGAACCCGCATATGCACCTGACCGAGGCCTGTCTTGCAGCGTTCGAGGCGACCGGCGAGGCGCGCTTCTCAAGCCTCGCCAAGGAACTGGTCGGGCTGTTCTCGACGCGCTTCTTCGATCCCGCCTCCCGCACGCTGGCCGAATATTACACCGAGGATTTGTCGCGCGCGCCGGGCGAGGACGGGCGTGTCGCCGAGCCGGGCCATCAGTTCGAGTGGGCGTGGATTCTCAATTCAGCCCGCAAGCTTCTTGGAACGCAGCACGCGCCCGAGATCCGCGCGCTGGCGGCATTTGCCGAACAGAACGGCGTCGATCCCGGCACAGGCCTGACATTCAACGTCCTGCGTGACGATGGAACGCCGATCGATCGCGGCTCGCGCACGTGGACGAATTGCGAGCGGATCAAGGCGGCGATTGCACTCTCTGAACTCGATGGCGTCGATCCCGCGCCGGTCATTACCTCATCGGGGCGCGTGCTTTTCATGCGGTACCTGGCGCAATCACGCGGCCTGTGGACCGACCAGGTCGATGCGAACGGAAGGCCAGTCGCAGGCAATGCGCCAGCCTCGACCTTCTATCACATCCTGCTGGCGTTCGCCGAAGTGCTGCGAGTGTCGGGAGACTAGCCGGCGCGAACTGTCGACGGCGGGGAGACGAACATCTCCCGGAACCACGGATGGCGATCCGTGTTGAAGCAGTCGCGCAGCCACTGGAGCACGGGCTGGCAGCGGCGCAGGTTCTTCGCCCGCTCGGTATAGGCGAGCCAGAAGCGGATCGATGCCAGCGGCTTGAAGTCGAGCGGCAGGACGCGCCGGTCGCTGTCGGCCACATAGGAGGGCATCACGGCGATGCCGCCTCCGCGCGCACAGGTTTCGAGGATCACCGTCGACGAGTTCGACTGCAGCACGTTCGGATTGATCGCCTTCCAGTGAGGCATCTTCTCCGGCCAGAGATCGACCTGCTTGTTATAGCCCGAATGCATCAGCACGCGGTGCTTGCCTGCGTCGTACATCGACTCCGGCACGCCGTGGATCTCGAGATAGTCGCTGCTGGCGAATGGAATGTAGTGCAGGTGCCCGATCGGCCGCGAGATCACATTACGCAGGCTCGGCGGCTCGTACTGCAGGCAGACATCCGCCTCGCCGTCAGCCAGGTTCGGCGTCTCCGTCACCACCTTGAGCATGATCTCAATGCCGGGATGCGACTGATGGAATTCCGGCAGTCGCGGGGCGAGCCAGTAGGTCGCCATGGCGTCGTGGGCGGCGATCACCACCTGGCCGCCAGCGTCGCCCTGGAGTTCGCTGACTTCGGTGGAGAGCGCATCGGCTGCGTAAGCCATCGACCGGGCTTTCGGCAGGACGACCTGCCCCGCCGTGGTGAGTTCCATGCCACGCGCCGAGCGGACGAACAGTTCCTGCCCGATATGGCGCTCCAGAAGGTCGATATCTCGCGAGATCTTGGCCTGGCTGTGCCCAAGCTGCTGCGCCGCAGCGTTGATGCTGCCCGTGTCGGCAACCGCCACGAACACTTTCAGAAGCGACCAATCGAACGATTGCAGGTCCATTTGAGGGGTACCGCCATTCCCGTATCCCCCTCATCAAACAATGTCTGAAGCACAGATCAACAGAAACCGTTCAGAAAGGAGGGACGTTCGACGATTTCGGGCGTGAGTCGGGGCTCCCATGAGTACGCGGACCGCCATTAGCCAAACCAGGCTCGCCCATGAGCGGGCGCCGGCGCTGCCGGATCAACTGGTATGGAACCCGGAAGCGGCCGAGGCCGAAGCCCTGCGCCATGGTTTCCGCGTTGCAGCCGACGAGGATCTCCCTGCGGTCCATGCACTATCAGAAACCATCATGGGCATGCGCCTGACGCCGCTGAGCGTGCTCTGGGCCGCCCACGAACACACGACAGCGGCCGCCTGGGTCCACGAGGATGCCGGTCATGTCACGGGCGTCATACTCACCCTGCCTCTGACACCGGAAGGCGAAGCTGACCTGCTGGATGGAAGCTTCACGCCAGCCGCGCCCCAGCCTCATCAGCTCTGCGCGCCAGGAGACCCGTTCCCGGCCATCTATTTCTGGTTGTTTGCCGGGGGTGACGGGCGTAGCCGCCGCGCCATCCTTCGTACGAGTCTCGCCTGGCGCAATGGCGCTTACGCAACCGTGCGGGGGTATGCGCGTGCGGCTAGCCCGGCCGGCCGGGCCGCCCTGGAGGGCCTCGGATTTACCTCCCGGAAATCGACTCTCTCTGACCTGTTCTTCATCGCCGAGCGAAGCTGAGGGGAACGGTTCATGCCACTGCCCAGGACAGGCTCGCAGCCGCTGCACCACCCCGACCGGCACCACAACCGGACGGACATCACGGTGCGGGTGGTACGCACGCTCGACGAACTCCAGAAGGTCAGTGTCCTTCGCGCCCTCACCTACATGGCCGAACAGGACTGCCCTTACGAAGAAGAATTCGACGGCAACGATCTCTGCGCGCTCCACCTCCTCGCCTATGAGGGCCGCGAGCCGGTCGGCTCGCTGCGCCTGCGCTTCTTCGCCGACTTCGTGAAGATCGAGCGCGTCTGCATCGACCCGCGCCGCCGCGGCGGCGCCATCCTCGCCTTCCTGATGGCGAACGCTTTCGAGATCGCCTCACGGAAGGGCTACCGCCGCATGATCGCGCACATGCAGGCCCGCCTCGAACAGATGTGGAGCCACGTGATGGAATGCCGCGTGATCGATCGCGAGGCTGGTTTCCGCGTCTCCGGCTACGACTACCTCACGCTGGAAATCCCGCTGCCTGAGCACCCCGAGGCGATCAAGTCCGACGCCGACCCGTTCCTGCTGATCCGGCCGGAAGGCGATTGGGATGCGCCAGGCGTGCTCGATCCGCATGAAGAAGGAGCCGTCTCATGATCAGACCGGTTCTGCTCTGCCAGGGCTTCCACCGCGCCTTCATCGATCCGGCCAGCGCGCTGTTCTCCGAATCCGCCTCGATGCGGCGCTCGATCTGCGAGGAACTGGTGAAGCATGCGCGCTCGGCGGGCTGGACGGTCGTGCACTCCTTCCTCGACACAGAATCCGTGCGCGCCGCTGGCGTGTCGTCGATCCAGAATTTCGCGCCGCTGCCAACCGAGCCCTATTTCCGGCAGAAGAGCCTGTCGGCCTTCGGCACGCCCGCGCTCGAGCGGATGATGTCCCAGCTGGAGATGTCGCCGGTTTTCCTGATCAGCCTCGCCGGCATCGGGCCGATTTCGGCAACTCTGCTGGATGCGATCGAGCGGCGCCTCATGATGTCGGTGGTGACAGACGCCGTCGCGGACAACGGCAAATGCAATGTCGGCGAGCGCGACCGGCTGACCGCCATCGAGACCCTGGCGCGCGCCTGCGACTGCGCCGTGACAAGCCGCGAACTGATGACGCTTGCCGCAACGCCTCTGCAACCGCAGGCGCATCAATACATCAGCCGGGCGAGCTAGGAGCGATGGACAAGCGTGATCCTCTCGCACAACGCGAAGCTGCCGAGGAGCTCGCTGCACTTATCAACATGACGCGTTTCATGTCTGATACGGTCGATCGACTCGTGGCCGATCCCGACAGGCTCAAGCGGCAACTCGACCAGCTCGAGGCCGAACTTCAATCCGAGCTCCAGCACGCCGATCCAGCGAACCCCGCCCGCAGGGCGAACTGAGGACGTAACGACACAGTTGCCCTCGCCCGGCAGGTCGCTAGTCTTGCGTCGGGGATTCTGGGGACGGCTGATTTGTCCAGGTTCAATTCAACGCGCGTGGTCGACCATCTCATTGGGGCGATGGTTGCGGCTTGCCGCCTGGAAGCCGGGCTTAGCCAGAAGCAATTGGCCGCCAGGACGGGCATCAAGCTCGCAGACCTCAGGCTTCACGAGGCCGGTACGGAACGCATTCCGGCAAGCGCGCTTCTGAAGATCGCGCAGGTCCTTGATACCCCGATAAGCTATTTCTTCAGCGCCATCGATATCGCCGACGCCACCGGACTGGGCGGCTCGCGACCCGGAACGATCGGCCCCGCCGAATGCGCGCGCGTCATCGAGATCTTCTCGCAGTTCCGCTCGCCGCAGGCTTTCGAGGCGGCAGTCTCCATCGCGCGCTCGATGGTGGTGCTGGAGGATGCGCTGCAGCCGCGCGGCCTCAATTTGCCAGACGACGCCTGACTTCTTCTGCAATCGCGAGCGAGCTTGTGAGGCCTGGCGATTCGATGCCGAACAGGTTCACCAGCCCGTCCATGCCATGCAGCTCCGGCCCGTCGATACGAAAGTCGGCTGCCGCTTCGCCCGGTCCCGACAGCTTCGGACGGCAGCCGGAATAATCCGGCGTGATCGCACCATCCGGCAGGCCAGGCCAGTAGCGGCGCACGGCCTCGTAGAAGGACTCAGACCGCTTCGGATCGACGCGATAATCGACCGCCTTGGGGTCTGTCGTCGTGAGCCATTCGACATCCGGCCCGAAGCGCATGCGCCCAGCGAGATCGAGCGTCACGTGCACGCCGAGCCCGCCCTCGACCGGCGCGGGATAGATGAGACGGCTGAAGGCGGGCTTTCCGGCGCAGCCGAAATAGTTGCCCTTCGCCAGAACGAGCTTTGGGATGAGATCGGCGCGATAGCCTTCGATACTGCTTGTAATCTGCTGGGCGTAGAGACCCGCGCTGTTCACGAGACGACGGCAAACGATGCTCGAGGGCTCTGTTCCGCCCGTCGTCACGCGGAAGCCGCCGCTCGCGAGAGGTTCGATGTGTGTGACCGGCGTCGAGAACGCGATCATGCCGCCGAGGTCTTCGATCTCGCCCTGCAGGGCGAGCATGTAGGCGTGGCTGTCGACGATGCCCGTTTCCGGCGACCATAGCGCAGCCGTGCACGACAGCGCCGGCTCCCACGCCATCGCCTCGGCGCCCGAGATCAGTTGCAGGTTCTCGACATCGTTCCTGAGCCCCGTCGCGTGGATGCCCTCGATCTTCCTCGTCTCGACATCGTTGGTTGCGACGATGAGCTTGCCGCGCTTCAGGTGCGGCACGCCACGTTGACCGAGATAGCGATAGAGCTTCCGGCGGCCCTCGACGCACATGCGATGGCGCAGGCTGCCGGTCGGATAGTACATGCCCGCATGGATCACCTCGGAGTTGCGCGAGGACGTTTCCGTGCCGATCCCGTCCGCCGCCTCAAGCACGAGCACGTCGCGCCCGGCGCGGGCGAATTCCGCCGCGACGGCCAGCCCGACCGCGCCTGCGCCCACGATGACGACGTCAACGTCCATTAACCTTTGGCTCCAGCATGGGGACCCTGCCGCTCGCCTAAAGCAAGATCAGCGCCCCGCCTATAAGTCTGGAATACAGGTTTTCGGATAATTACCTTTGCTCGTGTAGGCCCTGCTACGGGAGCCGCCATTGAGAGACAGTGGCGGCAATGGTAGGGCGCAAGGGCGATGGCCGAGTTCAACAACCTCTATGCCCACGGGTTCGTGCGGGTCGCAGCCGCGAGCCCGCGCGTGCATCTTGCCGATCCGGCCGCCAACGCCCGTGAGACGATCGAACTGATGCGCAAGGCCGACAAGGCCGGCGCCGCCGTCTGTGTTTTTCCCGAGCTGGGCCTTGCTGGCTACACGATCGACGACCTGCACATGCAGGCGACGCTGCTGTCGGCCGTGCTCGACGCCATCGCGAAGGTGAAGGACGCCAGCCGTTCGCTTGCGCCCGTCATCGTGGTGGGCGCGCCGATCGTGGTCGGGCCGGCCGTGCATGGCTGCGCCGTGGTGATCCATCGCGGCGCCATCCTCGGCGTCGTGCCGAAGACCTACCTGCCGAATTATCGTGAGTTCTACGAGAAGCGTCAGTTCGCCATGTCGATGGATGCAACCGTCGATGAGATCGCTCTCGCTGGCCAGCGCGTTCCATTCGGCATCGACCTCTCCTTCGAAGCGGACGACGTCCCGGGTTTCTCCCTTGCCGTCGAGATCTGCGAGGACATGTGGGCGGCGATCCCGCCCTCGACCTACGCCGCCCTCGCCGGCGCAACCGTCATCGCCAACCTCTCCGCTTCGAACATCACCATCGGCAAGGCGGCCGAGCGCGACATGCTCTGCCTCTCGCAATCGGCGCGCGCCTCGTGCGGCTACATCTATTCGGCCGCCGGTTATGGCGAGAGCACGACGGACACCGCCTGGGATGGCCAGCTTGCCGTCTATGAGCTCGGCTCGAAGATCGCCGAATCCGAGCGTTTTCCTGATGATTCAGCGCTACTGTTCGCGGACATCGACGTCGCGCGCATCGTGCAGGACCGCATCCGCAACGGTACGTTCCGAGACGCCGCGCGCAACCATGTCCACGACCTGCGCCGCCGCCGGATAAGCTTCACCGCCGCGCCCGACCGTGACGTGAAGCTCCCGCTCGAACGCCATGTCGATCGCTTCCCCTTCGTGCCGGACGATGAGGACCTGCTCGATCAGGACTGCTTCGAGGCCTACAATATCCAGGTCCAGGGCCTGCGCCGCCGCCTGGAGTCCTCGGGCGTGAAGAAGGCCGTTATCGGCGTTTCCGGCGGCCTCGATTCGACGCAGGCGCTGCTGGTGGCCGTGCGCGCCTTCGACCTCATGGGGCGCAAGCGCACAGACATCATCGGCGTCACTCTGCCGGGCTTCGCCACGACGGAGGGCACGAAATCCAACGCGCACGCGCTGATGAAGGAGTTGGGCATCGACGCCCGCGAGGTCGACATCAAGCCGCTGGCGAACCAGATGCTCGCCGACCTCGACCACCCCTTCGCAAAGGGGAAGAAAGTCTACGACATTACGTTCGAGAACGTGCAGGCGGGCCTGCGGACTGACTATCTCTTCCGTCTCGCCAACAAGGAAGGCGGCCTCGTCGTCGGCACGGGCGACCTGTCGGAGCTTGCGCTCGGCTGGTCTACCTATGGCGTCGGCGACCATATGAGCCACTACAACGTCAACGCCTCCGTGGCGAAGACGCTGATCCAGCACCTCATCCGCTGGAGCGCCGCCAGCGACCATTATTCAGCGGGCGCGGCAAAGGTCATGCGCGCCATCCTCGAGCAGGAAATCTCGCCCGAACTCGTGCCGCCTGGCGCGGATGGGAAGATCCAGTCCACCGAGGACACGATCGGCCCCTACAACCTGCACGATTTCTTCCTCAACCAGACGATCCGCTGGGGCTCGGCGCCTGCTCGCATCGCCTTCCTCGCCCACGCTGCCTGGGGTGATGAGAAGGCCGGCGATTGGCCCGCCCACACGGCGAAGAAGGATCGCGTTGCCTACGACCTGCCCGTTATCGTCAAATGGCTCGAAGTCTTCGCGAAGCGCTTCTTCCAGACCAGTCAGTTCAAGCGGTCGGTCGCCCCCAACGGCCCGAAAGTCACCTCCGGCGGCTCCCTCTCGCCGCGCGGTGACTGGCGGATGCCCAGCGACTCCAGCCCCGCCCCCTGGCTGGATGACATTGCCAAACTGAAAGCCTGGACGGGGATCGAGGGCTGACAGCCGCCAAACCTTGCCTTTTCGCCCCCTCTGATACATGAGGGGGCCAACGCACCCGTAGCTCAGCTGGATAGAGTGTTGCCCTCCGAAGGCAAAGGTCACACGTTCGAATCGTGTCGGGTGCGCCAGTTCCTTTACACTTCTCGCGGATTTGTGCCGGTGACGTCGCGTCCCTGATCTGCGACCAATGTCGACGGGACTGCTGGGTGCTTGTCATGAAACACTGGAGATCGGCGGCGATTGGCCTGCTGGCCATGACGGCCTGCGGCGAAGCCCGTACCGAGGCGCCCGTGCCTGCCCCGGCGCCAGTTGTCGAGGCGCCGCCCCAGCCCGCGCTGTGGAAGATTTCCGACGCCGATACCACCGTTTACTTCTTCGGCACGGTCCACGTCCTGCCGCCGGAACTCGACTGGCACTCCCCGCCGGTCACCAGGGCCCTCGACATGGCCAAGGCGATCTACTTCGAAACCGACACCGAAGGCGACCCGATCGCCTTCCGCGAGATGATCGACCGGCTCGGCAAGTTCGAGCCGTCGGACCGGCTGGCCAACCACCTGACGAAATCGGAGCGCGCCTCGCTGGAAGCGGCCGCCGGCAAGCTCAACATGCCCTTCGTCGTGCTCGACACCATGCGGCCCTGGTATGCCGGCGTCGTCATCGCCGAAGCCGTCGTCCGCAATGCCGGTTACGACGCATCGTCAGGCGTCGAGAACGTGCTGCGGCCCGAGGCGCGCCGCGACGGGAAGGAAATCCGCTTCCTGGAAAGCGTCGAGGACCAGATGGCGTCCTTCGCCACCCTGCCGCAGGACATCCAGGTAAAGTTCCTCGTCGAGGGACTGCAGGACATCGACAGTGCGAAGAAGGGACTGGGCGAGCTGGTTAACGCCTGGAAGACCGGCAATCTCGACGACCTCAAGCGCGTGCTCATCGATGATGACATGGCCCGGATCCCGGCGCTCTACGACGCCCTCCTCACGCATCGGAACGCCGCCTGGACCACCGAGGTGGATACGCTGATGCAGGAAGAGAGCGGCACATTCCTGATCGCTGTCGGGACTGCTCACCTGATCGGCAAGGACAGCGTGCTCGAGATGCTCAAGCCGCTTGGCTACACCGCCGAAAGGATCCAGTAGCACTCATTAACCGCGAATCGGCTAGCTTGGGTCGTTTTCGAGGATTGGGCGCCAGCACGAGCACTGCGTTTCGTATTCGCACAGCAGGCGAATTCCCTGTGCCAGAACTTGCCCAAGGGTTAAGGCCTGTTAACCATGCTTTGGATCGCGTGGCGGGGGATTTGCGGCGCCGCAGTGCACGCTGACCGGGTAGAACCCGGCCCCTTCCTTGCTCACCGTAACGGCAAACGGACGCCTGGAGACTACCGACATGCCAATTTCGGACAGCGTTAAGCTGCACGGGAAGGTAACCATCTTCCACCCGACGCTCGTGAACCTTTACGGGTGCGAGGTCGGCGACGGCTCGCGCATTGGCGCCTTCGTGGAGATCCAGAAGGGCGCCTTCATCGGCGAGCGCTGCAAGATTTCCTCGCACACCTTCGTCTGCGAAGGCGTGACGATCGAGGACGAGTGCTTCATCGGCCATGGCGTCATGTTCACCAATGACCGCTTCCCGCGCGCCACCAACCCGGATGGCTCGCCCCAGACCGACGCGGACTGGTCGCTCGAACTGACCCGCGTGAAGCGCCAGGCCTCGATCGGCTCGAATGCAACAATCGTCTGCGGCCTCACGATCGGCGAAGGCGCGCTGATCGCCGCCGGCGCCGTTGTCACAAAAGACGTCCCTGATTTCGCGGTTGTCGCGGGTTGCCCGGCCAAGGTGGTGGGCGATGTCCGCACGATGGCGGCGACGAAGAAAACTCAAGCTTTGAATGGCGTTGTTGAAGAGGTGGTGGGTCAATGACCGCGAATACGCAGAAAAAGGCGGCCAAATCCCGCAAGAAGGTTATCGCCGAGAACGGCCCGGCGGCCGAAGTGCTCGCCGGACCGCGCGTCACGTCCAAGCGTGACGTGCTGAACATCGGCGTCATCGGCTATGGCTATTGGGGCCCGAACCTGGTCCGCAACTTCGCGGAACTGTCGGACGCGCGCGTCCACACGGTCGCCGACCTCAACCCGAAAGCGCTTGAAGTCGTCAAGAAACGCTACCCGGCGACCGACGTCACGACCGACGTCCAGGCGATGATCCGCAACCCGGACATCGACGCCGTCGCCATCGCGACCCCGGTCTCCACGCACTTCTCGCTCGCCATGGCCGCCCTCAAGGCTGGCAAGCATGTCTGGCTGGAAAAGCCGATGACGGAAACCTCGATGCAGGCCCGCGCGCTGATCGAGGAAGCTAACAAGCGTGGCCTGACGCTGCACGTCGACCACACCTTTATCTACACCGGCCCGGTCAAGAAGATGCGCGACCTGGTCCAGTCGGGCGAACTCGGCAAGACGCTCTATTACGACTTCGACCCGCGTGAACCTTGGCCTGTTCCAGCGCGACGTGAACGTGATCGCCGACCTCGCCGTCCACGATTTCTCGATCCTGGATTACGTGTTCGACCAGCACCCGATCGCGGTGTCGGCCTCGGGCATCAACCACTACCCCGGCACGCCGGAAAACCTGGCCTTCATCACCCTGTTCTATGAAACCGGCTTCATTGCCCACGTTAACGTCTCGTGGCTGGCGCCGGTGAAAGTGCGCACGATCCTGATCGGCGGCACCAACAAGATGATCACTTTCGACGAACTTCAACCGTCCGAGAAACTGAAAATCTACGACAAGGGCGTATCGTTCACGGATGACCCGGCCAAGATTCATGAAATGCGCGTCGGCTATCGCGCTGGCGACATGTGGGCGCCGAAAGTCGACGGTTCCGAAGCGCTGCTCGTCGAGGGCAAGCACTTCGTGGACTGCATCCGCACCGGCAAGAAGCCGACCTCGGACGGCGAGTTCGGCTTCCGCATGGTCGAGCTGATTGAAGCCGCCACCGCGTCGATGCGCGGCCGCGGCGAAACCATCCACCTCCCCCGCAAAACGAGCAAGTGAGCCAGGCCACCATGGGCGTCCCGTTTGTCGACCTCAAAGCACAGTACCACTCGATCAAGGCGGAGATCGACGCCGCGCTGATCGGTACGATGGAATCGTGCGCCTTCACGCTCGGGCCGGAAGTGGCTCAGCTTGAGAAGGACTTCGCCGTCTATGCCGGCAACACGCACGCTGTGGGCGTCAACAACGGCACGTCCGCCCTTCACCTTGCCCTGCTCGCGGCCGGCATCGGCCCGGGCGATGAAGTGATCACGATCCCCTTCACCTTCATCGCCTCGGCCTCGGCGATCCACTACACGGGCGCCAAGCCGGTGTTCGTGGACATCGATCCTGTCACCTTCACGATGGATCCGGCAGCCGTCGAAGCCGCCATCACGCCGCGCACGAAAGCCATCGTCCCGGTCCACCTCTACGGCCAGATGGCCGACATGGACCCGATCATGGCGATCGCGAAGAAGCACGGCCTCTTCGTTCTTGAAGACGCAGCCCAGGCTCACGGCGCCGAGTACAAGGGCAAGCGCGCCGGCTCGATCGGCGACGCCGCCGGTTTCTCGTTCTATCCTGGCAAGAACATGGGCGCGGCTGGCGAAGGCGGCATGACCGTCACGGGCCATGCGGAAATCAACCGCAAGCTCCGCATGCTGCGCGACTGGGGCGCAGAGAAGAAATATCATCACGAGATCATCGGCTACAACATGCGCCTGGAAGGCATCCAGGGCGCGGTGCTCCGCGTGAAGCTGAAATACATCGAGAAGTGGACCGAGATGCGCCGCGAAGCGGCCGCCCGCTACAAGTCGATGTTCGAAGGCACGGGCGTCGCAACGCCGGTTGCGCTCGATAACCGCCGTCACGTCTACCACATCTACGCGATCCGCACGACGGACCGTCAGCGCTGGATCGAGGAACTGAACAAGAAGGGCATCCAGACGGGGATCCACTACCCCTTCCCGCTGCATACCCTGAAGGCGTTCGACTTCCTCGGCTACAAGCAGGGCCAGTTCCCGCACTCCGAGAAGGCCGCCGCCGAAGTCCTGTCGCTGCCGATGTTCCCCGAACTGACGGCTGTGCAGCAGGAAGAGGTGGTCGCCGCGGTGGCCGCGCTCCAGAAGGAAGCGCTGCAGCCGGCGTAAGCCAGACGATCAAGGCCCGCCGCGGCAACGGCGGGCCCCAACGGTACTACGCGTCAGAGTTTAGGCGTCAGAGTTTGGGCGCCAGAGTATGGGTACGGGACAATGAAGATCGAAGGTTCGAAAATCCTGGTGACCGGAGGCGCTGGCCTCATCGGCTCCACCACGATCGACCAGCTGCTCGCCAACGAGAAGCCGGCCGAGATCGTGATCCTCGACAACATGTCCCGCGGCACGACCCGCAACCTCGAGAACGCGCTCAAGGATGAGCGGGTCAAGCTCATCAAGGGCGACATCCGCGACAAGGACCTCGTCTACAAGGTCACCGAAGGCATGGACGCGGTCATCCACATGGCCGCCATCCGCATCACCGCCTGCGCTGCTGATCCGCGCGAAGCGATGGAAGTGATGAATGACGGCACGTTCAACGTCATCGACGCTGCCCACAAGGCAGGCGTGAAGAAGGTGCTCGCGGCATCCTCCGCCTCGATCCTTGGCCTCGCCGACACCTTCCCGACCAAGGAAGACCACCATCCCTACAACAACCGCACCTGGTACGGCGCTTCGAAGATCATGCTCGAAGGCCTGCTGCGCTCGTACAACGACATGTACGGCCTCAACTATGTCGCGATGCGCTACTTCAACGTCTACGGCCCGCGCATGGATGTGGAAGGCAAGTACACCGAAGTGCTCGTCCGCTGGGTCCAGCGCATCAGCGCCGGCACGCCCCCGCTGATCCTCGGCGACGGCAAGACGTCGATGGACTTCATCTACATCGAGGACCTCGCCCGCGCGAACGTGCTTGGCCTCAAATCCGACGCGACCGACGAAGTCTTCCACATCGCCTCGGGCGTCGAGACCTCGCTCAACGAACTCGCCGCCACGACAATGAAAGTCATGGGGGCGCCGAAGGACATGGTTCCGGAATACGGCCCGGAGCGCAAAGTGAACGCCGTCTCGCGCCGCCTGTCGTCTACGGAGAAGGCCGAACGCCTGCTCGGCTTCAAAGCCGAGGTGAGCCTCGAGGAAGGCGTCCGCCGCTTCGTCACCTGGTGGGAAGCCAACAAGGACCGGTTCAACTAATGATCCCGATCATCAAACCTGTGATGGACCAGCGCGAAGCGGACGCCGCTTCGCGCGTCATCCTGTCCGGCTGGATCACGCAGGGACCGGAAGTCGCCGCGTTCGAAAAAGAGTTCGCCGAGTTCGTCGGCGCCGAGCACGCGACCGCCGTCTCCAACTGCACGACCGGGCTTCACCTCGCCCTTCTCGCCGCCGGCGTCGGCCAGGGCGATGAGGTCATCACCGTCTCGCACTCCTACATCGCGACCGCCAACTCGGTGCGGTATTGCGGCGCCGAGCCGGTGTTCGTCGATGTCGATCCTGCGACCCACAACATGGATCCGGCGCTGATCGAAGCTGCGATCACGCCAAAGACCAGGGCGATCCTCCTTGTCCACCAGATGGGGATGCCGGCCGATCTCGCCGCGATCGTCGCTACGGCCAGGAAGCACAATCTGCCGGTCATCGAGGACGCGGCTTGCGCTGCGGGCTCGGAAATCCTCTGGGAAGGCCAGTGGGAGAAGATCGGCCGCGTCCGTGGCGATGTCGCCGTGTTCTCCTTCCATCCGCGCAAGATCATGTCGACGGGCGATGGCGGCATGCTCACAACGCCTCACGCCGACTGGAACGCCAAGTTCAAGCTGCTGCGCCAGCACGGCATGTCGGTGCCGGACACGGTCCGCCACGGCTCCAACCAGGTGATCTTCGAGACGCACCCGGTGCTCGGCTACAACTACCGCATGACCGACATCCAGGCCGCCGTCGGCCGCGAACAGCTGCGCCGCTTGCCAGGCATCGTGGCGCGCCGCCGCGAAATCGGTGAGACCTACAAGCAGCTTCTGGCCTCCGCTCAGTGGATCGGCCTGCCCCAGGAGCCGGCCTGGGCCCGCTCGAACTGGCAATCCTTCGCCGTCCGCCTGCCCGACCATGCCGACCAGAAGGCCGTCATGCAGGCGATGCTCGACGCCGGGATCGCCACGCGCCGGGGCATCATGTGCTCGCATCGCGAGGACGGCTACAAGAACAGCAAGCACGCGCCGCTGCCGCACTCGGAAAGCTGCCAGGACCGCACGATCGTCCTGCCGCTCTATCCGCAGATGACGATGGCGGACATCGAGCTGGTCGTTTCGACCCTCAGGAAAGCGACGGAACCGAAATGACCGCGCTGGCTGGAAACAACGACAATATCGAAGCCGCTCTGCGCGCCCGCACGAGCGAGCAGGTCACGCAAATCCGTCCGAGCCGCGGTCTCTTCGACCTGCAGCTGGACCAGGTCTGGCGCTTCCGCGGACTTCTGGCGACGCTGGTGAAGCGCGACATCCAGATCCTCTACAAGCAGGCGGCCCTCGGCGCGGCCTGGGCGGTCGTTCAGCCTGTCTTCGCGGTGTTCATCTTCACGGTTGTGTTCGGCACGCTCGCCAAGCTGCCGACGCCGAACAACATTCCCTATCCCGTCTTCGCGTTCGCGGCGGTGCTGCCGTGGAACTATTTCGCCGAGGGCGTCCGCCGCGGCGGCACCGGTCTCGTGACCGAAGCGGAACTGGTGCGCAAGGTATTCTTCCCGCGATTGCTGATCCTGCTCTCCGGCGTGATCGCGCCGTTGCTCGACCTGCTGATCGGCTTCGGCGTGCTTCTGGTCGTGATGTTCATCTACGGCGTCACGCCGACCTGGCACATCTTCGCAGTGATCCCGCTGTCGCTGATCGCCGGCCTGCTCGCCCTGTCGATTTCGATGTGGCTCGGCCCGATCAACGTCAAGTATCGCGACATCAAGCACACCCTGCCCTTCCTGCTGCAGATCTGGATGTACGCCTCGCCAGTCGTCTACTCGTTCCAGATGGTTCCGGACGAATGGAAGTGGGCTTATGCGCTGAACCCGATGGTCGGCGTCATCGAGGGCTTCCGCTGGGCCGTCACCGGCCAGGGCAGTCCCGATCCGACCGCGATGCTCGTGGGCGGCGTGCTGATGCTGGTCCTGCTGTTCGGCGGACTGGTGTTCTTCAAGAAATCCGAACGCTACTTCGCGGACCTGATCTGATGAGCAACGCAATCGCGATCAAGGCGGAAGGCCTCGGCAAGTGCTACAAGCTTGGCTTGAAGGGCTATCAGCACAACTCGCTGCGCGATTCGCTCGAGGCCGCGTTCAGCAGTCTCATGCTGCGCAAGAAGAAGCCGAAGGGTGAATTCTGGGCGCTGCGCAACGCCAGCTTCGAGATCAAGCGCGGCGAGAATGTCGGCATCATCGGCCTCAACGGCGCTGGCAAGTCGACGCTGCTCAAGATCCTCTCGCAAATCGTCACGCCGACCGAGGGCAAGGCGCAGATCACCGGCCGCCTCGGCGCGCTGCTGGAAGTCGGCACCGGCTTTCACCGCGAGCTGACCGGCCGGGAGAACATCTTCCTTTACGGCTCGATCCTCGGCATGAGCCACGCCGAGGTCGAAGCAAAGTACGACCGCATCGTCGAATTCTCCGAGATCGCCAAGTTCATCGACACGCCGGTGAAGCACTATTCGTCGGGCATGTATGTCCGCCTCGCCTTCGCGGTTGCGGCGCACCTCGACCCCGACATCCTGCTGCTCGACGAAGTGCTCGCAGTCGGCGACCTGGCCTTCCAGAAGAAGTGCATCGACTTCGCCAAGTCTCTCGAGAGCAAGGGTTCGACGATCCTGTTCGTCTCGCACAACATGTTCTCGATCAAGACCATGTGCCCGCGGGTCATCTACCTGCGCAAGGGCGAAGTGGTGTTCGACGGCCCGACCGACGAAGGCCTGAAGCTCTACGAAGCCGACAGCCGCCTCGCGATCAGCCATTGGTTCGACAAGGAAGGAACCGAGCCGGCCTTCAACGCGATCAACATTTCGCTCATGGGCGAGGATGGCGTCGAGAAGACGGTGTTCAACTTCGGCGAACGCATGAAGGTGCGCATCCACTACAAGACGACGCGCCCGATCAAGCAGCCCGATATCCGCATCGGCATCAACCGGTCGGACGAGATCCACTGCTGCACGTTCAATACGCATGCGGACAATGTCGACCTGCCGGAAATATCCGGCGAAGGCGTGATCGAGATGGAAACACCGCCGCTCAGCCTCGTTTCGGACATGTACTTCACGACGATTGCCGTACGTGAGCGTGGCGCGCAGATCTCCTCGCAGATCGGCGCGGCCTTCCATATGAACCATCCGCTCTATGCCTCGAACGCCTTCGGGGTTTTCCACCAGAACGCCGAGTGGCGGCTCAAGGCGAGCTCTCAGGAAGTTCGCTCCCCCTTGCTAGTTGTGAAGTAGCACGTGACATCGCTTGATCCTTCCCAGAAACAGCCCGCGCCCGAAACGCCCCACCCGGCGGCCGTAAGGCGTATCCACGAGAATCACGCGCAATTCGTCGCGGAGATAGAGCGCGCCGAGGCAGACCTTGCCGCCGGCCGCTTGGACGAAGCGATGCTGCACGCGCACCTCGCGGCGGCCATCGCAGCGCACACCCATTGCGGCGTCTTCGCATCGACCCGGATCGAGCGCCTGATCCACGCAATCTCGGCGCAAATTCCCGACGATGATATTGTCTTCCCACGCAGGAAAAGCGGGAAGGACATCGTGCGCGTCCTGCATGTCGGCTCGAAGGTCATCCCTGTCGGCGGCCTGACACGCATGATCTCCCGCTGGATGAACGCGGATGCAAAGCGCGTGAACTCCTTTGCGGTGACCCGCCAGAAGGGGGCGATCCCCGACCACCTGGTCGAAGCGGTCAAACGCTCGGGCGGCGAACTCCACGTTCTCAACACGCAGATGGGCTCGCAGCTCGACTGGGTGAAACAGCTGCGCAAGATCGGTCGTCAGTACGACGCCATCATCCTGCATATCCATTGCGAAGACCTGATCCCGCTGGTCGCCTTCGCGGACGGAAAAAAATTCCCCCCGGTTCTGCTTCTGAACCACGCTGACCACCTGTTCTGGCTTGGGCCCAGCGTCAGCCATGCCGTTCTTTCGCTGCGCGAAGCGGCATACGACATCACGGTCAACCGGCGTGGCGTTCCGGCGGAGCGCTCGCTCTACCTGCCGACCCTGGTGGAGCCGACCAAGCGCAAGATGTCGCGCGAACAGGCGCGCGCAAGCCTCAATATCCAGCCCGACGAACAACTCATCATCTCCGTCGCACGCGGAACGAAATACCGCACCATCGACGGCGTTCCCTATGCCGATCGCTTCATCAACGTGCTGAAGGCGAACCCGAAAGCGCGGCTGATCGTCGTCGGATCCGGCATGCCGGCGGACTGGGCGAGAGCCGCGGCTGAAACAGGTGGACGCATCTCCGGCGTGCCGGAAATCCCGGATGTCGCGCTCTATTTCGAAGCTGCCGACATCTATGTCGACAGCTATCCTTTCTCCTCCTCGACGTCGCTGATGGAAGCTGCCGGCTATGGCCTGCCGCTCCTGACGCTCTACACGCTGCCTCACGAAGCGCGGCTGTTCGGCATCAATCACCTGGGCTTGATTGGCGGCACCATCATCGGCCGTTCGCCTGAGGAATGGGAGGCTGCTCTGGGCCGTCTCATTCGCGACACGGAATGGCGGCGCGGCGCGGCGAAAAACGCCATGATCGCCGTGCAATGCGCACAACCGCCGGAATGGCTGGGATGGCTGGATGCTGCCTACCAGCGCGCCTGCGAACTCCCGCCCATCGCAACACCGCCAGCGCCAACCGCCATCGATATCGACACGCCGAACACGGGCGAGCCGGACTGGCGCCATGAAGCCATCTACGGGAGCCCCTATCCCCTGGCGAACTTCATCGTCAGCTACATGGGCGCCATGCCTCTGATGCCGCGCCTGAGGGCCTGGAACGAACTCCGCAAGTCAGGCGGCATCCGCAGCCTCTCGGCCCACGTACGCGTGCTGACGCCGGAATGGATCAGGCGTCGTCTGAAAAGCTGAGCTCGGCGGAAGGCCGAGCAGCCGCAGAGGCGATCAGCCTGAAATCTTCTTACCCGAGACAACGCCGCCCAGCGCCTGCCGAAGCGCAGAGGGCCGCATCAGGCTGCGCACGGCGCGGGTCGGAAACACGCGGAACGCATCCCACATCGCAGCCATGGCGCTGAAGCGTTTTCCGGCCTTGGCGCGATCAGCGGCGACCTCGGCGAAATACTGGTAATAGTATTGCCGGCTGTAGAAGAACGAGCGTGCGACACCGCGCAAGGATTTCCAGCGGCGACGGTTGGGCCAGGCGTGGCGCAGGAATATCTTGCGGGTGTACATCACCCGCGTCATCTGCAGCTTGTCGAACGAGCCCTTGGCGCGTTGACGGAAAAGCACGCAGGGCGTCTTCACGAACCCGATGCGATGATCGCGCGCGATCCGCAGCTGCCAGTCCCAGTCGGAATCGCCAATGAGGCTGTCGTCCATGAGACCGTATTTTTCGACGGCCCGGGCGCGAACTAGCGTTGCGCCGACCTGGGGAAAATAGCCGCTCATCATGGTCGTGAAGACATCGCCATCGGCCGGCAGGTCGGATGGCCATGGCGGGTCCGTCGGGTTGAGGTTCTCGTCCGTGCTGACCACCTGACCGAAAACCGCTTCATGATCGGGATGAGCGTCGAGGAAAGCGATGTGCGGACGGATGTGCCCCGGCAACCAGAGATCATCGTCATCCAGGAAGGCGACGAACTCGCCCGTGATCCGGCGCATGGCGAGGTTGCGCGCGGCAGGACAGCCATAGACGTCGGTCTTGTCGTAGACGCCGCCGAATTCTGCGACCACGCCCGGCGTTTCCGGCGTCGTGCCGTTGTCGCCGACGAGGATTTCGAACTTGAGGTCCGCGCCTTCAAGCGCGCGAATGCTGGCCAGCGCCGCCCGCAGCGTGTCGGGACGGTTGCGCGTGCCGATGACGACGGAAACGATGCGGGGAGCTGCGGTGGCCATCAGACCCACTCCTCCCAGTAATCGAACTTGCCTTTCAGCAGGGCCTTGAAGATCCGGTCGCCGTCGAACTTGGTGACGAAGGTGCGTGCGATTGTGTCCTTCGGGCGTGTCTCTTCCGCCTGTGCGTATACGATCGAATAGCCCGCATCGTTCGCGGCCTTCATCGACTCCTTCTTCCAGTTCATCGACTGGCCAAGCGGGATGGCGAAGGTCTCCGGCGCGAAGCCGAGGCGCTTGTGGAACAGGTCGCGCGATCCGCCGAGCTCATCCGTCATCTGCGCAAGACCAATCTTGCCGAAGTCAGGATGCGTCGCCGAATGGCTGCCCATCTCGGCGCCGTCGGCGAGCAGTTTCTCGATGTCGCGCCAGTCCATGACCATGTCGTTCGACCACGGCCCCTTCGCATCCGACCATTCGGACACGGGGAAGAACGTCCATGGAAGGCCATAGTCCTTGAGGATGGGCGCGGCCGCTGTCGCGACGCTCTTCATGCCGTCGTCGAAGGTGATGGCGAGATCCTTGGGGCCGCCTCCGGTGCGGGCGATTTCCGAAGCCGGAACGAAACGGTAGCCCGCCTTCAGGGCCAGTTCGATATGGCGGCGAAACTGTTTGTCCGTGACATCGTTAATGCCCCACTCTTCCTGCCCGATGGAGTGGTAGCAGAGGATGCGGCCGATCCAGCGCTTGCGCGAGCGGCCGACCGCAGCGAGCAGGTGCCGCTCGCAGCACATGCGCGCTGCAGCCACCTGCTTGCGTTCGATGCCCGTCGCGCGGACGATTTTCTTGAGCGCCTGTTTCACCATGGCCTGCTTCGGACCGTTCGGCATGCAGCCGGAGGGCCTGAACCTTTCTCCTCTCGCGCGAGCAAGACGCATGCCATCGCCGACTTCCAGTTTTAACCACGTTTCCGCTTAATTGCAGGGTTTTTTTCCCGCATCGACGCGCCAGGAATCGCCCGCGAGAGCCATCGCCGGAAGGGCGTATCGTAGAAATGGTTACCGATCGCTGCGGCCGAGGCGGCCATGACCGCCACGATCACAGGCGCAAACGCGGAATGCTCGATCGTGACGTGGACCCCCAGCAGCGCCGCCTGCAGGACCCCGTAGAGCGGCACATGCAGCACATAGACCCCGTAGGAGAGAAGACCGAAGATCCCGCAGCATTTTGCAACAACACCGGAAACGGTCGCTCCCGATGCAAGCGCGACCAGGAGAGGCATCAGCACGATGCCTGCGATCGCATCATAGACAGGCGTCCAGGCCGGGGCGGTAGGCGCACTGATGATAAGGACAAACGCCAGCACGGCCGCCCACCAGGGCAGCGAAGGCAGGCGGATGTGTTCGCGAAGCTTGTATATGCCGACGCCAGCGAAGAAGCCGTACATCGCGCGGGCAAAGCCGGCGTCGAAGTGCGACCATCGCCATCCCGGCCCCCGTACGTCGGCGTGGTTGAAGATGCCGAAACAAAGAAGCGCGGCGCCCACGGGCAGTACAAAGGCGAGGATGCGCAGGGTGAGAAACCGCGCGGTCATTGCATAGACTGCATTGACCAGCAGTTCGAAGAACAATGACCAGGCAGGCCCGTTGAAAGGAAAGATGTTGCCAGGCGAGGTCGGAGGCTGGGGCAGGAAGACAAGGGCCAGCGCGGCAAGGCCAACAAACTCCGGGGGAGACACAGGCTCGGTCCAGCCCTTGATCATCTGCAGGGCGGCGTACGGAATCCCGATCAGCGCTCCAACGAGGTAGAAGGGATAGAGCCGGATCAGCCGCGCCCGCATGAAGGCCCACGGCGACCAGCCGCCCTGGAGCTGGCCGCCATAGGCATGGGCCAGCACGAACCCGCTCAGCGCGAAGAAGAAGTCGACCGAAAGCGCCCGGCCGGGAATGAGATCGCCCAGCAGGCCGGAAGGAACGTGATCGACGATCACGGCGAACGCCGCGACGCCCCTCAGTCCATCAAGCAGCAAAAAGCGCTTCTCCGGCTGCGGGGGAAAGGCGATCGTCTCGGATCGGGCGGCCGGAGCGCTCATGCAGCCTTCCGGCTTTCAGTGTCTCTACGAGATGACGCCAACCCTTCCCCCAGCGTAAACCCCGGCCCGCTAGCGCAAACGTGACCCGCCGCACGCGAATTGGGAACGCCAAAAGCCGTTGGGCCGTTGACGGTTTTTGCATTCCCCGGGATAATCGTAACCATCATTACACAGGCCAAACTGCGCCTCCCTGGGAGACAACACATGAAACGTGTCCTGCTGGCTTCGACGATGGCTGTCGCCATTGCCGGTGTCGCGACCGTCGCGGGCATCTCGGCTATCGCCGCCCCTGCCCCCACCACCACAGTGTCAGTGCCTGACCGGGCCGACAACTTCCAGCTGACCGACACGACGCGTCTGGCGCACGAGCTCCACTACTTCAAGGACGCCAAGGCCATCGTGCTGATGAGCCAGGTCAACGGCTCGTCCTTCTCGCGCGCCGCCGCCGGCGACCTCGAGAAGCTGCAGGCCGCCTACAAGGACCAAGGCGTGCTCTTCTACATGATCAACTCGAAGGACACGCGCGATGCTGCGGCCGTCGAGGTGAAATCGCAGGGCTACGACATCCCGGTGCTGGTCGATGAACTCCAGCTCGTCGGTGAATCGCTCGGCGTCCAGAAGGAAGGCGAGGTCTTCGTCGTCGATCCGAAGAACGGCTTCCGCATTTCCTACCACGGCCCGCTCGCCGAGACGAAACAGGCGCTCGACGCCGTCGTCGCCGGCACGGCGCCCGCCAAGGCCCGCGTCGACGTCAAGGCCGGTCCGGACATCGCCTTCCCCGGCCGCGCCAAGGCCGCCGAATACAAGAACATCAAGTACTCCGGCCAGGTCACAAAGATCCTGCAGGACAAGTGCGTGACCTGCCACCAGAAGGGCGGCATCGCCCCCTTCGCCATGGACAGCTATGACGTCATCAAGACGATGGCGCCGATGATCCGCGAGTCGGTCCGCTCCGAGCGGATGCCGCCCTACTTCGCCGATCCGCACATCGGCAAGTTCCAGAACGACCAGGCCCTCACTGCCGACCAGACCAAGACCCTGATCCACTGGATCGAGGCCGGCGCGCCGCGCGGTTCTGGCGAAGACTTCCTCAAGACGCAGGCCGGTGAAGCCCCCGAATGGCCCGCCTACCTCGGCAAGCCCGACGTGATCGTCGATCTCCCGGCGTTCAACGTGCCGGCCACCGGCATCGTCGAGTACCAGAACCAGCGCGTCGAGAACCCCTTCAAGGAAGACACCTGGCTGCGCGCCATCTCGATCAAGCCGGGCGACCGCACAGTCCTCCACCACGTGATCTCCAACCACGTGCCGGATCCGAAACTGCCGAAGGCGAAAATCCCCGGCGGTTCGGTCGGCTCCTACACGCCGGGCGCTGAAGCCCAGGTGATCGCGAAGGACGCAGGCGCGCCAATCCCGGCCGGCGGCAAGCTGAACTTCCAGATGCACTACACGACCACCGGCAAGGCCTCGACGGACCGCACGCAGGTCGGCTTCTACACGCTGAAAGCGCCGCCGAAATACATCAAGCGTTCGACCGTGATCTTCGACTTCGGCCTCACGATCCCGGCCAAGGAAGCGCGCCACAAGGAAGTCGCCTACCTCACGGTTCCGGCCGACATGATCATCTACACGCTGTATCCGCACTCGCACTATCGCGGCTACCACGTCGAGCTGATGGAGAAGGCCGCCGACGGCAAGGAGACGATGCTCCTCAGCCTGCCGAAGTACGACTTCAACTGGCAGCGCGATTATGATCCGGTGGAGCCGATCGTCGTCAAGAAAGGCACGAAGCTGATCGCGACCTGGGTGTTCGACAACTCGACGAACAACAAGAAGCTCAATGCCGCGAACAAGGACCAGTACGGCTCGCCGATCGCCTCCTACAACGACGTCGTCCGCACGGGCGAGCAGTCGCACCAGGAGATGATGTACTTCCGCATCAACTACCGCTGGGCCGACGAGACTGTCGACAACATCCGCAACGACCTGCAGGGGCAGCTGATGTCGTCCATGCAGTTCGGCATGATCGACGACAACTATGACGGCCTGATCCAGGAAGACGAGCTCAAGGGCATGATGGCCTCGCTCAAGCCGCGCTTCGCGCAGCTCGACACGGACCATTCCGGCGCTCTCGATCCGAAGGAACTGGCGGCCTCCGGCATGGGCGGCATGTTCCGCCCCTCGGAAGAAGCTCCGGACCTCTAAGGTCAGGACCACGACAGAACGGAAAAGGCCGGAGCGATGCTCCGGGGGTATAGTGAAGTCCGGAAATAATTGGCGGCAGGAGGCTTCGGCTTCCTGCCGCTTCTTATTTCAGACTTGGACTGGAATTTCCGGTTTTCCTGTCACTGCAAACGCTTACGTCATGGGCTGGACGGGCACGCATTCCGTATGAGTGGTTCACGAACAGAACAGGTTTTCAGACTTGGGGTTGGCGGGCCCAAAGGGCGGTACCGATTTACAACCCAGACCTTCGGTGGTCAGATTTAGCGGTTGGACCCTGTTGGGGGGTCAAGGGGGACGACCTTGCCACGCTACTCTGCTTTCCTCAGCTACTCCCGTAAAGACTTGGACCTGGTTGAACCTTTTCGTGAAGCCTGCGAGCTACACGGCCTCCGCGTTTGGTTCGACAAGTCTGAACTCTCAGGCGGAGACTTGTGGGAGCTTCAGATACGTCGAGCGCTAACCCAATCGAACTGCTTGGTCGTCTTCGTAACAAAGAACGTCATGCGGGGGTATGCTGCCAAAGAAATCGCAATCGCTCGGGAGATGCGGAAGCCCATCATTCCGGTAGCTCTGGATGACACCATCTATACGGATGAGCCGAGTCTTTCTGTCTTGCGGGAAAGCCACTTCTTGGACGCTCGGAGCGATTCTTCGACCGTCGCATCTGCTCTGCCCAAGGAGATCGCGAAACGTGAGACGGCACCCGTTGTCGCGATCTACAATGTGAAAGGTGGCGTCGGCAAAACGACGCTCACAATGAACGTCGGGATGTATTTTTATAAGCAGCGCAAGAAGCGTGTGTTGCTAATTGATCTCGACGCACAGACCAACCTATCGACTGCATTAATACTGCCCAGCGTGGAAAGGGTCGGTGGAGGCCCGTTTGGATTCGGAAGCTCCGTTCGGCGGAGAGACGTGTTCAAGGGGTTGTTGGACACGAAAAAGTCGGCTCGGTTTCTGCTGCTTGAGGCACGAAAGGTCGCCAGCGACCCAACCAATGATTTCGAATTGAACAGCTACATACATACCATTGAGCGCTCGCCGGGCGGCGGCTCACGCCTCGACATCGTGCCGGGCGATCCTGAGCTACATCTTTTTGCGACTGCGGATACGAAGGAAACGCTGGTCGCTCAGAAGGGGTTTATGCGGTTCGTCGAGCAGTGTCGGACTGAATACGACGTCATCATGATCGACTTAGGGCCTTCGGTGAACCATTTGACGAAGTGCGCCCTGGCATCGGCAACACACGTCCTTTCGCCGGTTACGCCAAGTGCCTTCGCTATGCAGGGCCTCAATCTCCTGGACGACATTACTGTGCGCGATGACGCGGCCAGCGCCGGGCGCGAGCATCTAATTGTGATCAACGCCATTCGCACTGAGGGAAAAGAACAAATCCGCGCCTCCCTGATGCGGAGCAAGTACGCGAGCGACGTTCTCGCGAGTGAGCTCTGCTCCAGCAACCATTTCTTCAACAGGTCGAAGGAGGAAGACGCTAACGCCTCATTAAACTTCTTGCCCGCTTATGGCACTTGGAGTGCGAATCCCAACGCCGCACGTCTGTCGCTGCAGAATGTGGCCTCGGAAATCGCTGAACGGGTGGGGTTGCACCTGTGAAGCCGACGACAAGGACGTTGCTGGAAAGGCTAGCCCGGTCTCGACCGAAGCCTTCGCGCGCGGCACTTAGAGAGCTGTTCATGACCATCGGACGCACACCAGTGGAAGAACTGCTGATCATTTGCCAGGGTGAAGCGAGCAAGGCCAACCAAGACATCTCCTCTTTGGAAGGAGAAGTGAAAAGCCGTCTTCGAAAAGTGGGGGGCAAAGGCGCAGACTTTGTGCCCTACTTGATGAACGTCCTCATCGAGCGCGGAGTCTCTCTACACAACTCAAACCGCAAGAAGCTCCCGACAATTGCCGAGGCACTCCAACTTGTGGAATCTTCACTTGGCTCGAACGCCTCGGAAGCCGTTTCCGGTGCGTTCGCCAAATACGTCTCCGATTACGATGTCAGCTACAAACTGAAGTCCGCGTAGGCGCTCTTAAGTCGGTGAGGTCGGCCGTCTAGGCCCCAGGATTGTCGGACCAGTAGTAGTCTGAAGATCCCGCTGATCGGCCTCTAGTCTCGTTCTTTCGAACAGACAGTCCGCCAAATAACCGCGACAAATCATTTCCGTGAAACAATTTCCTCGCAGGCGTTAGCAGACTTTGTCGAGCGCAGATTTTGAGGATGATTCAGGAACGCTGCGAGTTTCGATATCACACGAAACGCCTCGAACCTCGATACGTCTGCTTCCGTAGCCGCCCAAATCTCCCTGTCCTCGATCGCCTTCGCTTAGACGCGGGCATCTGTCGACCTTGGCGACGTATAAACTCTGCTTCTGTCGCAAGATCACGCTCGAACAACCAGCCTCAGTCGCTTCGACGGTAAAGCCGAAGTTGGCCCAATTTCTTCGGGCGAGGTCGACGCGTGCGGCTGCTATCTCGGCTTGCTCAACAGCGCTCAATTCGGAGGCCTGTATGATGCCCACATCCAGCCTCAGCATGTTGTCAATGCCGCGCCAATAACCGGGAGGCTCGTTAGATTTATTGGATTGCACCGTGCTGCAGCTGCCGCTCAGCCATAACAACGTAGCGAAGAGTGAAACAGTAAGGCGCGTAGGTCGTCGCATCTTCTACCTCACCGAATTGTCAAAGGGGTCGGATAGCTAACCGCCGCGCTTTACCCTCGGTCCAATCGCCGCAACGATTTCGGAGGCATTGAAGAAGCTTAGCCCCGACGGCACAGGATCGCGGACCAGAGTAATGAGCAGCATTCCCCCCGGCTTCTCGACATGTTGAATCTGAGGCGCCGAGTAGGTCGTCGTGGATTGACCGTATACTGAGTTACCTGTGCCGTACGCCGAAGCAGTAGTATAGGACTGACCCGGCGTCACGTACGTCGACGACTTTGTGGTGTCTTGCGCGCCCTGAATGACAAAGCCGACCGCGCCATTCTGCAGTGCCGTCTCCGCAGCCTTTAGCAGCAAGTAGTCTTGAGCCATGCTTGCAGACGAGTAGCCATTCAAGTTGGCTTCGACGCGGTAGTTGTCCCCGCCTAGCGGAGCTGCTCGCACCCCTCCCTGAAAGCCGTTTTCTTGGTAAGGTGTTGCGCAGGCCGACAGCACCACAAAAAGTAAGACTGCGAATCTCGAAGCCATTGCACTAGCCCCCTCTGTTGAACCGGTCGCGGCAGCTCAAGCTACCTTGTCAATTGTTGCACGCGGATAGTGCCCTCCACCCCGTCAACGGACATTTCGTAGCCGCCATCTACTGGGAAGATTCGCACCCTCGGTGCGTACTTGTAGACGTATTTGTAGCGAGCGCTGGTCTGCTGCCAAATTTGACCGTTCTGAAGGACAAAAACCTTATCGGCTTCGAAGCCTTCGAACTCGTCGTCTATTCGGCTCTCAATGATTCCTTGCGTGCTCTTGGCAGAGCTGCTCGGTGTCGAACTCTTTCCCAATGGCGCAACATTTATAGATTTGCCCTTGATGATCAGGATGCCTTGATCGGGGCAAATCGTAACCGCAGGATAGTACTCGTAGAGATACTCATACGCGTACTTTACCTGCCAGAAGGTGCCGTCGTCCAATTTGAGGACTTCGTCGTTGACTGCGAGGAACGGGGTTGGACTGGCGACCATCGCCTTACGGCAGGGCTCACCGAACGCCGTTCCGATACACAGCGTCAACAGGACGCAAACAACCTGACCACGCATAGGCCCCCCCTAAAAGCGCAGGCTGCGAGGGTGCATCCACTTGGTGCCGGTTGCAAGTGGATGCGCCCACGCATTGCTCATGCTTCTAGGTTCTTTGATTCTTACGTTGAAAACTCGGCGAAGGCCGGAATGACCGCGTCGGGCGCGCCGATGTCGTCGACACGGTTTGCCTCTTTGCCGATCAGTCGAATGCCTGCCACTCGAAGATGTCGGCGCTCGGTCCTCCCGACGTCGTAGGGTCCGCCATTCGCAAACTTGTCCTCCGGGCTATGGTGGTAGAACTGCAGCGCGGCAGCGTATGACTTGAACGCCGACGCGGGGACTGGCTCGCCGGTTTCCCGATCAAATGCCCTGGAAGCAGCTAGCGCTGGATCGCGCTCGAATGGGGCAATCGGCTTCAGTTTGCGAGCCTTCGGCGGTCGTCCGCGCTTGGGCGCTTCATCCAAAATTTGCTCAAACGCTTCGAGCTCGTCGCCGCGCGCCATTAGCGCGACGAGAAACCCAAATGGCTTGACCTGATCGGCATACGCCTTGCCGTCGTTGAACGGGTTCATCCAACGAAGCAGCGCGGGGCTCGTCGCTCCGTATCGACACATGGCGGGCTTCAGCAGGGCAGGATGGTAGTCGCGTCGGACCTGGTTGGGCTTACCTGCGAGAGCAGCCGTCAGGATGTGAAACCAGAAATCATACTGCCAGCGTCGACCACCGAGCTTCGCGACATCCTGCACAGGTGCTGGGACGCCCGAGGCAGGGTCGCTTTCCGGATATGGGTCCATCAAATGACCCAGACCGTGCCCCGAAAACTTTCGAATTATCGGTCGCCGATCCGCACCGATATTGAACGCGGAGTATCGCTTTGACGAAATCGCATAAGCAAACAGCGGCTCCAATTCCTGCGAGTTCAGTCGGTAATTGATGTCCTCGATTTTGAGGATTGAGCCGGGTTTGTTGTAAGGATTGAGCGGTACATACCAGTCGACGATTGCTTTCACCCGGTCATGGAATTCCGCTCGGCTCATTGCCGCCGGTCTTGCAATTGCCAGGCTGTCCGTATCGCAAAAAACCCAATCGAGACCGCTATCGACTACGAGTCGTTCCCCGATTCCCAGCATCAGGCGCGCAGCACCAGTCGTTAGCGTTCCCAGCACCGGGTGAAAAAAGCGCCCGGGCTGTTCAATGGCCTTGGTTTGCGTGTTGTGCCCTTCGCCATCAGGACCAAACAGCCTGAGCGGTTCTGGCTTGGGGGCATCGTCGCGGTTCACCTCGATGAAGACGCCGTACGATCCGGAGTTGGCCGTGATCTTGATCGCTTGGTTGGCGGGATGGCTCTTCGGGATCGTGTCGCGAAGATCAATCAAACGTTTGAACACGTCTTCATTTTCGGGGTCGACCGCGAAATCCGCGTTGCCCAACAACTCCAACCTTCGCAGGCCTTCTTGAAGCGGTCCAGGCGTAAACGTGATCGCCCGCTGGATGCGAGGCGCTTTCCCGTTCAACAACTTTGAGGCGACAATGTCCGCCAGCGGATACCAGAGAGGCTGATCGCTGCTGACGTAGTTGAGGCCGATTGTCAGGGCGTCGCGATCCTCGGAGTACTGAGTCCGCAAGGGGAGGATGTCGCTGTCAGGGCAAATCTCGACCAGCGTTGCGAGCTTTCGCCACGTTTCTGGATTCTGCAGGTCCGCCAGTGTCACGCGATTAATGAAGTCCTGCGTGGCCGCCGTCGTCTCGGAAGTTGAGTATCCGTCGGCTACGACGAACCACCACAAACCCATCAGAACGTTCACAGACGGATACATGGACTTGAAGTCGGTGAGTAAGATCTCACGAATTTCCCGACGAACGTGAACCTCGGCGCGTCCACCAAAGTAGCTCGCCATGATTGGGCCGAAACTTTCGCGTCGCAGATCCGGCTGGCATTCGAGTAACGGGCTGATTCCCAACGCCTTGAAGCTGGCCTTGCCAATGCTCGCCTCGCTCTGAATGCGATGAAGCGGCGTTGGCAGACGATAAGTTAGGTAAAGCGCCCTGATCCGCTCGAAGCATTCCCAGCTCGCCTGAACGTCCGCCCGGGCGTAGTCCAGGAATACCTCAGTAAGTAGGCCGTCGTAGTCGACGCCCTCATGCTTCTGCGTCTTCGTGCCGAGGAGCTTGGCAAGCCGCGCTAGGGTGAACTTCTGGCTATAGAAGGCGGCTCCTAAGGTACGCAGATCGTAGAAGTATCCGCGATGTGGCTCGACTTTGAGACCCTTGCGACGCATCCCGCGCGGCGTGGCCTGCCCTGCCGGGATGGCAAAATCGATAAGAGCTGTTGTCGAACTGAGGTGTTTCACCCGAATGTGGGGATCATTGTAGTTCCGGCTGATCTCAAATGAGAAGCCGCCGCGAAGGCTTCCCCGCGCTTCGCCAGCCGCCGTCGCAACTCGCGAAATGTCGAAGCCCAGATTGAAGCCGATGATCTCGGCGCGCGCCTCATACCCGACATTGAGCAGCACTTTGAATCGGAACTCGTGCGCGGTGCAGACATCTAGCAACCGCGCGGTGGCGTAGGCACGCAAGGTCTTCAACTCCTCCGCCGACAGAGCAGCGGGTTCGTAGAAGATGCCCTCACGGATTAGCTGACCCGCTTTGCGGACCTGGAAGAACCCAAACCGAAGTGATTGCGCTGCGTCCGTCGTCGTCTCGCAATCCCAGATCAGGGAATAGTCGGAAGGTTCATCGACGGCTGCGCCCCGACGCTTGGAAGCAATCTGATTCTTCTTCGGTCTCTCGGTGTAAGCCCGCATGTAGGCGTCAACAGTGGTTTCGGACCTCATTGGGTTTTCTCCGCATCCGGAGCAGCCATTCCGATCAGGCGGCGTGCGAATTCGACAAGCGTGTTGGCGACAAGGCGCAGCATGTCTGCAAGCCCCAGGAGATAATGCCCGACGACTTCCAGCCAGAGCGGCGGATTTGCGACTTGCGGCGGATGATCTCGCTGACCGTCGGAGAGCTTGCGATGGCAATTTCTGCAGACGGGCGTCAGCTCGCCGTGGAAGTGCTGACCCGCGATGTGATGCAGCTCAATCACTCGGGGATCGCTCTCGCCGCAAATGACGCAGTTGCTGTTTGAGCCGACGCGCTGCTTTGCGCGTTGGTGGCGGATTTGGTTTTTAGGCACAATGTCTTCCATTGGTGGGTCCTTTCAGGTTGCGACGATTTGATAGATCTCGTGGAATTCCGGCTCGTCCTTCATCGCGTAGCGAAGCAGGTCATTCGGATCGGTCTCGAATGGGTGGAAGTCGCCGTCCAGGTCGCGTACGCCGTCGCCCGCGAACGGCTCAATGTGATGCAGCTCGCCTGTCTCGACAAACTTGCCCACCGCGTTGCTGTAACGGCCTACCTTGGACGCCTCCCCAAAGTTGGGAACGACCACCGCCTTGATGCTTGAACCGAAGATGATCGGAACGCGCCGGGGCCGGTTGTCTGTCATGACCCAGGTGCGGCCGACCCGGCTGGCGATTTCATAGGTCTTGAGATAGCGGCGTAGACGCTCCGGCGAGACACGCGCCGCCTTGGCCGCACCTGTCAGAGACGAACCTTCATGCATCGCGCGGATTGCATGATCGATCTTTTTATCCGGGGTGGATTGGACTGAGCGCGCTGGGCGCTCGTCGATCTTGGGATGTCCGCGCGCTTGTGAGCGGGACAGGCCTTTGGCTTCGGCGCGCGCGATGCGGCGGCGATATTCCTCTGAGTAGTCTCGGTTGCGGGCCATTTTTCAGTCTCGCTACAAGCGCGCGCTGTCTGCGCGCTTGAGGAGGCTGGAGAGCTAAGCGACTGATTTCTATGGCGCTAAAGGCAGATAGGAGTTTCTGCCGACTTTCTGACTTTATGTCGGACAGAGTTCAGAAAGGTGCTGCTTGATTGCGGAGTCCGACCATCCCTTTGGCGGGTCGCTGTTGTCTACATCGCTGCCAAATCGATGTACCCGAACGGCGTCACATTGAGCTTTCCGACCACTCGAAGCGAAGTCCTGCCGGGAATTTAGCAGCGCTTCGATAGCCTGTCTTATTGGCTCTGTAGTGGTCGGTCTGCCTATGGGGCCGCCCTTTGATTTCTTAGCGGCTACAGGTTCAACCGACTGCCGAGACCGTGCTGCACGGAAGATCCGAACGGAACGGTAAGTGACCCCAGCGGCCGTCACACTGAAGTCCTTGGGATCGATCCGTGCATCGTCCCAGAACGGTCGCGCAATGGGTTCGTCGGTCGGCGCACCGACGACAGGCATTCTGATTCCTCTTGAGGTCAGCTTCCCGTCAGCAAGTCTCCTACAAAGCACTTCAAATGCCTGCTGCCGCGCGGCGTTCTTTTCAGTCTGTGCTTGCGATATTTCGGTGAGCGGCTGAAGCAGGTCGATCAGCTTAGCGGCGCGATCGATCGGTGGAGCAAACACGGGGTCGCGGCCGACAATTCGCTGTTGAAGCGCCGGTGAAGCCAGGGCGTACCAAGCTTCTTTTAGTGCCAAACCTTCCCTTGGAATCGAAGCTTTCGACATGAAGATGTGCTAAGCGTTGTTGTGCCACGAGGGTGGAGTTTTTTGATGCCGACGGCCGCAACACTAGAACCTGAATCGGCTGACGATGTCGACCAATGGGCTGACCGCTGCCGCTACTGGGCCGAGAAGGCTGACGGTACCCCGCCTCGGAAGAGGCGCGAGCGCCGTACCGAGCCGTTAGTCCTAACCGGGCACGGTTTGTCCTTGAGGGTGGACAGGGGCTGCTTGTTCGTTAGGGGCGGCAAGACCCACTACCCCACCGAGCTAAAGGAGCTGCGCTTCTTCAAGGGCGGGCTCGATATCCCGCCGCGTATCATCAGCCTAGACGGATCGGGCATAGTCTCGCTCGACGCCCTCGACTGGATGGCCGAGCAGGGAACGACGTTTGTCCGGATAAATTTCGATGGCTCCCATTCGATGGTCATGAGTCCTTCGGGATACTCGGCAAACCTCGAAAAAGTGAGTTGGCAATTAGAAACGCGGGATAACCCAAAGCGGAAATTGGCTTTCGCGCGCGAAATTACCGATAAGAAGCTCAAAGCCGCGCTTCATAACCTCGAAAATCTTTTCCCCAAATCCGAAAAACAAATCGCGGCAATCGAAACGACGAAAAAGACACTGGCGAAAATCCGCATTGCAAAATCGCATTCCGAATTGCTGGGACTAGAAGGGTCGGCTGCATATCCTTATTGGATGGTTTGGCGGGGAATTACGCTGAATTGGAAATCGCAATCGCGTTTTCCTATTCCCGAAATTTGGAAAACCTTCCACGAGCGATCTTCCCTTCTCTCAGGAGAGGACCGTGCGAATAAGCGGGCGACAAATCCGATAAATGCGATGTTGAATTACGCCTATGCGGTCCTGCTTACGGAAATGCGGATCAAGGCCATTACCGACGGTTACGACCCGACAATCGGAATTCTGCACGACAAACGGGTAAAGCGAGAACTGCGGACATCAGCGTTCGCGCTCGATTTGATGGAGCCATTGCGTCCGGTCGTGGACCGGGCCGTTTTGAAATTGGTAGCGGAGGAAACGTTTTCGGGGGCGGATTTTCAATTGCAGTCAGACGGGGTTTGTAGGCTCAATCCGGAATTGGCTCGGACTGTGGCGAGGAGCGCAGCCAGCCTAATCTAAGCAGCGTAGAAGGGGGAATACGTGGAGCAGCTAGCGAGATTTCTCGATCCAATCGTCCACACGTTGGGTCCATGGCCAACGGTGGGGCTCATCGTAGGCGTCATTGCTATCCCGTTCGTCACTGTCCTGGCTTTCTTTGCCGGAAATCTCAGGCTTGGACCGGTTGCTATCGAACTTCGCAAAGCGACAAAGGATCTCGATGAGCTTTCTGTGGTGCTAGCTGAATCACGCATAGTCGAATTGGACATAGCAGCGCATCAGTTTGTGACGTCGCTCAGCGAAAGCGACAAGCAGGATCTCAGAAGACAAGTTCAAAGACTGAAAGACGTATTGGCCAAGAGCCAAAATAGGTAATTTGCGAATTGCATTCCATCGCAACCTGACGACGTTTGCAGGCGCGATCCCGACGTAACACAGGCAGTAGCAATTCTCACTGCGACGACGCGGAAAACGGCACCCAGTTTTCACCCTGACAATCGCTAGCGCATACCTCAGTTCTGATGTAGCGCGACGGAAGCTCCGTCGATCCTCCATCGAGCGCAGCCTCGGCCTGTACTAAAAGGGACTGCGCCTCACTGGGCTTGGCGAACGTCGACTTCGCAGGCAAAGCAACGACAAATGCCTTTCGTTGCGAACCGTCGCCGTCCGACGCAATCGGCAGGTACATCGCGACGGCAAGCATGGGGGGCTCAGTGTGGCTGCCACATCCCAATCGCGCATCCTCAATCTGCTTCATTATTGCTATAGCTCGGCGGCGAGCGAGCGAGCGATTTTGTGTAACTGTGCCTTCCAATGAAGCTGTGCCGAATATGACGAGGGTACTGGGCGAGCACCAATCTGCCGCATGTTGGAGACTAGAAATAGAGGCTGGCCGGGCGTCAAAGCCTTGCAGCAACACCTTCGCGGAACCCTTGGCCCAATAGTGTGGCCTTCCATCGTTCGGATACATCAATACGGAATCATCTGCGGCTGGTGCAGCGCTCCGCAACGCGTGCGCGTCGGCGTGTGCATTCGGTCGGGAGTCGGAAACTTCGCCTGCCTCCGACATTCGGCTATTCGCGGCAAAATCAAAGATCGTCAGGAGGGACCATCCAACGACGGTAATCAGCGTAACACCCAGCAGACAGAAAATAGTGAAATCAAAAAGTTTGATTTGACCATCTCGGAACCAACGCCAAGCGGCTTCAACTTTTGCACCAAACCGGTAGCGGCTTTCCAAAACCCACTGCTGTATTCGCAACTCCCGCATTCGACGATCGCGACGAAATGCAGAATCAAATTTTTTGTAGGCCTCCCTACGTTCAGATGGCGTCGCATTGAAAAGTGGACGCAGATGAAAGTCGTACAGCTTTTGAAAAAGATGCTGCCGGTATTGATCGTGAGCCACCACAAACCGCTGCACGGCCCACCAGTAGCTTGCCAACCAACGGTATGACTGTGCGGTCGCCAGATAGTCTACGTAAGCTGGGATCACCCTCAACGATCTACGGCCCAATTCGGTCCGAAGATGTTTTCGAGTGATCGCGAGTCGCCGAGCCAGAGCGTGAAATAGACGCTTTGCTTCGGGTGCCGCGTTGCGGGGAATGGGTTGAACTGACACTGAATGCGAACCGGCGATGCTTATCCATTGAGTTCGCTAAATGTTCCATTTGTCAATGTTGGTGTTTTGCAGTGGAGGCTAAAGTGCAGTCAGGTCAAAATTCGGATCGCCGCTGGGCTATCCTTCAGGGCGAGCAGCTTGCAAACAGCGCCATGCTGACTCAGCTGATGACCGTTGTCGTAGTGCAAACTCCAAACTCGGAGAATCTACTCCGGATGATCGCGGGATTGGTCGACAAGATGTTGTCGAACACGGTCATCACCGCAGAGGGCCCAAACGCTGAAACTCTCAAGACGCTCACCATCGAAAGTGCGCGTCGCACTGTCGACGAGTTGATGACCGCGATAGCCGCATTCTTGGATAGCCAGCGTAAGAGCTGATACCTATGGACCTACAAGTCTGGTGACTTATGAACGCTATTGCAGAACTTCAGCGGCTCATTTCCGAAGCCGAGAAGTTCGACGAAGACTACGAACTGGATCAGATGCCCGCCTATGGGGCGGTCCTCGCGCATCTGCGCGCGAACCCGGAACACCGCCCTGCCTTTGGACAAATGTTGATTGCACGCCTGGAAATCCATGGCGATGCACATCTGTTCGAGTTCTGTATGGGAGCGCTCAAATGGCCAGAGTTGGAGAGTCAGCTGCGCTCCTTAATGCTCGAGGCCCAACGCAGATCCGACAGGCGGGCCGAATTCTTCTATGCGAGCTGTCTCCGCTGCTTCGATGAGGACTAGCCATCAGTGCGCTCTAAGTGGGCGTCCCAGAAAGGTGGGTTCATCGAGCGTGTCCAGAAATGTGTTGAACAGCGTCAACTGCGCCTGAACGCCCCATTTCGCCGACGCAGAAAACAGGGCTTCGGAGCGCTCCTCATCGAAGATGACCGCGCGTCGCTGCCCATTTATTTGGTCATAGTACTTCGCGCCCCACAGTAGGCTTTCAAGCGAGATTGGAACGACGTCTAAACCGTCAACTGGTCGGTGGACAAAGAAGGATAAGCCGGTCGCGCGGGGACCTCGACGTGTGTCCGGGTTCACTTGAAAAAATCCCGAAATGTTTGATTTTTCCAAATGCCGACACATGGGCCGACTGAAGTAATTCGGCAGATGCTTGTTCGGCACAAAGCCAAGTCGTTCCCCGAATTGTTCGGCGTAGGCTCGAATTGTAGAAGCTGTAATTGTCGTCGGCCCCGAATGCGCTTCCGGGTTCATTTCCGAGAACTTGTACTCGATCAAGGGCGTGGAAATTTCGCGGAGGATGAAGTCGATCCCCCGACCTGGCATCTGATTTCATACTTCGTGAAGTTCGGCCCGTTTCGCGGCGAAGCGGTCTCTGGATACTGCTGTCTGATGTAGCGGGTGGCATGCTCGTCGCCTTCGCTCACGAAATCTTCTGCCGCAAATTCGCTGCTGCACGCAGCACTCGCAAGCTCCGCCAGCCTGTCAGGTAAGCCAAACCCGCAGGCGCGAAATTTTTCTCTGATGGCTCGAATGCCATTCCATCTGGACATGTCTACGCCGTCGATCATCCCAACTCCGATGCGCTCGGCTATCTGAGTAGCGTCTTGTCAGCGAACAATCGACCTACCACTCACGGAAGGTCGTACCTCGACAAGAGAGAGCGAAGAAATAGGCCAATCACGGTCTTATCCGGCCACAAAGAAAAACGGCAGGAAGCCCTCGCTTTCCTGCCGTTCTTGTTTGGTGGTCCAAGTTCAGTCCGAAATCTGCGAATTCTTTTCGGACTTCACTATACCCCCGGAGCGATGCTCCGGCCTTTTTCATTTCGCGTTCACTCGAACGCCTGACGCCGCCGGCTTCGGCTCGTCTCTCGCCCTTCACGCGCATGTCATCGTACTGAACAGTACCGCACGCTATAGGCGACCGAACGTGGGAGTCGCCCGAATGAAACTGCTCGTCGCTGTGAGCCTGTCGCTGGCGGCCATTCCAGCTGCCTTTGCGCAGGAAGCGGAAGAGCGCGATACCGTCGTCATCTATGGCCGCGCCCTCGATCTCGTCGGTGAAGCAAGCTCCGCGTCCGAAGGCATCGTCGGCTATGCCGACTTCCAGGACCGCCCATTGTCGCGCGCGGGCGAGCTCGTCGAGGTGATCCCCGGCGCCGTCGCTACCCAGCACTCCGGCGAAGGCAAGGCCAACCAGTATTTCCTGCGTGGCTTCAACCTCGATCACGGCACGGATTTCTCGGCCAGCATCGACGGCGTGCCGATCAACAACCGCACCCACGGCCACGGACAGGGCTATCTCGACCTCAACTTCATGATCCCCGAGATCGTCGAACAAGTCCGTTATCGCAAGGGGCCCTATCACGCCGACACGGGCGATTTCTCCGCTGCTGGTTCGGCAGCATTCCGGACATATGATTCATTGCCGGAGAACTTCGCGGAGATCCGTATCGGCGAGTTCGGCTACCTTCGTGGTGTTGCTGGCGCTTCCTTCAACCTCTCGCCGGACACGACACTCCTGATCGCCGGCGAAGGCGAGACCTATGAGGGGCCGTGGGTTCTCGATCAGGACCTCAGGAAGTTCAGCGGCATGGCGAAGCTGACACACCAGACCGACAACGCGCGCTACAGCCTCGAACTCTGGGCCTATGACAATCAGTGGAACTCGACCGATCAGGTTCCGCTCCGCGCTGTCGAATCTGGCCTGATCGATCGCTTTGGATACATCGATCCCGATCTTGGCGGCGACACGTCACGCTATGCCGTCGCCGGCAGCGCCGAGTTCGATCATGGCGGCAATGCCAGCACGAAGCTCAACGCCTTCGCCGTCAGCTACGAACTCAGCCTGTTCTCGGACTTCACCTACTTGCTCGACGATCCGGTGAACGGCGACGAGTTCGAACAGCGCGACAAACGCACAATCTATGGCGCTTCGGTTGAACACAGCCGTCCATTGAACGACACGATCAAGCTGCGTTTTGGCGGCGATGTGCGTTATGACGACATCGGCGACATCGGCCTTTTCCGCACGGCGGCGCGTCAGCGCCTTTCAACGGTGCGTGAAGATGCCGTCACCGAACTCAGCGCGGCGGCATGGGGCGAAGCGCAGGTTCAGCTGTCACCTGCCCTGCGCGCTATCGTTGGCCTGCGTGGCGATTATTACGACGCGGACGTCGATGCGTTGAGCCTTCCGGCCAATGGTGGCTCAGCCAATGATTCGATGCTCTCCCCCAGCCTCGCGCTGGCTTGGAAAGCCAGTGACGGGCTGGAGTTCTATGCCAACTACGGACAGGGCTTCCACTCCAACGACGTGCGCGGCGCAACGATCACCATCGAGCCCGCAACCGGCGACCCCGCCGATCAGGTTCCGATCCTGGTCCGCGCCGAAGGCGCCGAGCTCGGTGCGCGCATCGAGCGCGACACATGGAACGCGTCGGTCACCGCATTCTGGCTGACGCTCGATTCCGAGCTGGTCTTCGTGGGCGATGCCGGCACGACCGAAGCAAACGACGCCTCCGAACGCACGGGCATCGAGACGACGCTGTTCTGGCGGCCGATTGACTGGCTGGCTCTGGACGCCAGCGCGGCATGGACAGACGCCAAGTTCGACATCTCCGGACCGGACAACCAGATTCCCAACGCGGTCGACACCGTGATCTCGGGCGGCGCCGTCTTCCGTTTCGACCCGCTGACCGTGTCGCTGCGCGCGCGCCATTTCGGCGCTGCGCCGTTGATCGAGGATGGATCGGTCAAATCCGAGCCCACCACCATCGTCAACGCCGCTGCGAGCTATGACATCGGGCAAGTGACGCTGGGCCTGGAAGTGCTGAACCTGTTCGACGCCAAGGACGCTGACATCACCTACTTCTTCGAGTCGCAACTGCCCGGTGAAGCCAGCCCCGTGGAAGACATCCACTTCCACCCGGTCGAACCCCGGCAAGTCAGGGCAAGCCTGCGTTACAGGTTTTGACGGCAGACAATAATCCCGTCCCGGCAAGATCTGGCCCTCGCCTTGGCAGTTCCAAGAGGACGCGATCGGCCAATGCCGACCTTGCCTACATCGAATGATGGAATTCCAGGCTGGTGGGCGGTACAGGGATCGAACCTGTGACCCCTACCATGTCAAGGTAGTGCTCTACCGCTGAGCTAACCGCCCCTTCTTCGAACAAGAAGGCCAGCCTTGGATCACGCCCTGACGGGCGAGGCGCGTCTAATGCCCCCTCATGCGTTTGCCGTCAATGCTGGCTGTGGGCCGGCCTTCGAGAGCGGCGACAGGCCGCGCCCAACCGGCGTTTCAGGCCGCCATGACCCGTTCGACCTCATCCACCAGCTCGCGCAGGTGGAAGGGCTTGGACAGGACTTTTGCCCCGGCCGGGGTCGGGCCGCCGGCAGACAGGGCGACGCCGGCAAAGCCGGTGATGAAGACGATCTTCATGGCCGGGTCGAGTTCTGCGCCCCGGCGGGCGAGTTCGATGCCGTCGAGACCTGGCATGACGATGTCGGTCAGGAGCAGGTCGAAAACCTCCCGCTCGAGCGCCTTCAGGGCCGACCGGCCCTCATCGAAATCCTTCACGACATGGCCCGCGCGCTTGAGCGCGTTGACGAGGAAGCCGCGGAGGCTGTCGTCGTCCTCGGCGAGGAGAATCTTGGCCATGACGTCCTGGACCTTCGACCGGGCAAAGCAAACGCTACGATTTGTGATGCGGCATGGTAAAGCAGGGATGAAGAGACGCGCTTGACCGTTAAGCCGCGTCCGAAAATATGGGCCAGATGTTTCCCGGACTGATGATCTTCGCCGATCCGGGGTCGCACGACCCCAATTTCCGGCCGCCGGCGGCGGAACGGACGGGATTTTCGTTCTCGATCGACGAACCCGTGGCGGTCGTTTCGCCGGTTGTTTTCGCCTCCCCCCACTCGGGACGCCTTTATCCAAAGGGGTTTCTGGAGGCGTCCCAGGCTTCCCCGCTCGATCTCAGGCGCATCGAGGATGCCTATGTCGATCGTCTGCTTGCGGACGTTCACCAGTCGGGCGCTCCGGTGATCTGCGGCCTTGTGGGGCGCGCCTTCATCGACCTCAACCGTGCCGAGTCCGAAATGGATCCGCACATGTTCGAGGATCCCTCTCCGTCCTGGTTTTCCCAGCGCTCGCCGCGCGTGGACGCCGGGCTGGGCTGCATCCCCCGGGTCGCCTTCAACGGCGCGCCCATCTACCGCGCCAGGCTCCGACGGGAGGAGGCCGACCGGCGTATCGAACAGGTCTATCGGCCCTACCACCGCGCGCTGGAGGCTCTCCTGAAGCGGGCGCAGGCCATGTTCGGGCAGGCCTGGCTGATCGACTGCCATTCCATGCCCGCCGAGACGGAAGGGTCAGCCCGCTCGCCAGACATCGTCATCGGCGACCGTTTCGGGGCGTCCTGCAGCCATGGCCTGGCTGATGTGGTGGAGGCACTCTTCAGGGCGCGTGGCTATACGACGGCGAGAAACACCCCCTACGCGGGTGGTTACGCCACGCTTGCTCATGGCACACCTGGCCTTGGCCGCCATGCTCTGCAGATAGAGGTGCGCCGGCGGCTTTACCTCGACGAAGCGAACGTGGAACCTCACGACGGTTTCCTGACGTTGAGGCGTCACATGGGGGAGATAGCACAGGAAATCTGCGCGTTTGCCCGTGCCGAAGTCGGACTAACCGCTGGAAATACAAAGAAGAAGGCCGCGTCGGATACCGACGCGGCCAAAGGTTTAGGGAGGAAACGCCCATAAGGGCAGCGGCTCCGAAGAGCCACGGGTTGTATTTACGCTGCACTGCAAAAACCTCAACCCATTATCTCGCAGGTGCGGCGAATTTCCGCAGTTTGGGCCGTAAAGTGACAGTTTTGATGCGTTGTAAGGCGGGCCTGCGCGTTAATTGTGCACCGGTTACTGCTGCGTTGCACAAAGTTCACGCTGGGCGTGTGGCAAGCGCCTTGCTCCTCAACCGCCTGACGGTCCCGGAATGTTACGGGCCGGCGTAGCGGGAGTATGAGTACCATGGCCACGGATGTGGATATTTATGTCGGCAAGCGGCTTCGCCGCCGTCGCCGGCTCCTCGGTCTGACGCAGCAGGATCTGGCCAGCCAGGTCGGCGTGCGTTTCCAGCAGATCCAGAAATACGAGTGCGGCGCAAACCGCATCACGGCGAGCCGGCTGTTCAGCCTGGCCACCGCCCTGAACGTCAACATCAACTACTTCTTCGACGGCCTCGCGGCCGACGGCAAACAGGCTCCGGCCAACGACCAGACGGACCGCCTGTCCGGCGACATCCTTTCGCAGAAAGAGACGCTGGAACTCGTGCGGGCGTATTACCGCCTGGGCGAACGTCCGCGCCGCCGCCTGCTCGACCTGGCGAAAGCCCTCGAAGGCGACAACAACGACACCGTCGCCTCCTAACGCCTGAATTGCCCCTACGCTGAGGCGCCCGGGACGGAGATAATCCGCCCGGGCGCCGCCTGCGTCTTGCGGGATTGATGGCTGGGGGGCAAAGGTCCGAACCATGCCGGACCCCTCTCTCGCCCGCTCGCTCCTGCCGCTGGCTGCCCGTCTTTCCGACGCCGCGCGAGCCGCAATCCTTCCAATCTTCCGGTCGGCATCCGCGTCCAACCCCGACAACAAGGACAAGACGGGCTACGACCCGGTGACCGAGGCCGACCGCGCCTCCGAACGGGTCATGCGCGAGCTGATCGCCGCCGAGCGTCCGGACGACGCCATCGAGGGCGAGGAATACGGCTCGACGCCCGGAACCTCCGGCCTCACCTGGTATCTCGATCCCATCGACGGCACGCGCGCTTTCGTTGCCGGCCTGCCGAGCTGGTGTGTGCTGATTGGCCTCGTGAAGGAAGGCCGCCCGATCCTCGGCGTCATCGACCAGCCCTGGCTGGACGAGCGCTACACGGGCGTGGGCGATGAAGCCTGGCTCGACTGCCGCGGCGCACGCACGCGGCTGAAGACACGCGACTGCCCTGCGCTCACCCAGGCCGTGCTGTCGACCACGGACCCCTTCATCCTGACCCCGCCTGAGCGAGGCGCGTTCGAGCACATCCGCCAGACGGCGCGCCTCACGCGCTACGGCCTCGATGCGTACGCCTATGCGCGGCTCGCAGCAGGGACGATCGACATGGTGACGGAGAGCGGCCTCAAGGCGCATGACGTTGCCGCCCTCTTCCCGGTGATCGAGGGCGCGGGCGGCATCGTCACCGACTGGCGCGGCGGACCGGCGCAACTCGGCGGCCAGATCGTCGCTGCCGCCAACCGGAAGATTCTCGACGAAGCCCTGATCTCGCTCCGGCGCTCCGCCTCATAACCAAGGGGGACTTTCCATGGCTGCCATTCTTCTCAACGCTGCACGCGCGTTCGCAATGGTGTCGTTCGCGGACGGGAATCTTGCTCCGGCCGAAGCGCAGCGCTTTGCCAAGCTCGCGGCGCGCGAACCGGTGCTCAGTGTCGGGGGCCACGCCGCGATCCAGGAAGCCTGGGAGCAGGCCTCGCGCGAGGTGCACGCCGCCCAGAGCTTCGGCAGCGCCCTGCTCGCCATCCGCACGCAGGTGACCACCGCGCCCGACAGGGCGCTGATGATGCGCGTTGCCCAGGCCGCGATGGTCGCTGACGGCAAGCTGGAAGCGCAGGAGAACAAGGCCGTCGCCTCGCTGGCAGAAGCCCTCGGCCTCGATCCGCAAAACTACTAGCGCCTCGAGGGAACACGCTTCAGCCTGGAGCGTTCTGTTTCCGGCGTCCCATGTCCGGCAGCGCACCATGCGCCTGCAGGCGCTCCTCTTGTCCCGGGACGTTCGGGGAGGATTGCATGAGACCGCGCGCAGGAACCAGGCCGGTGACGCTGGAGCCGTCCATGGTCGTGGAAGTGCTCAGTCTCGCGCGCCGCCATGACGAGATACTCAAGGAGATGCGGCAGGACCTGTTGCGGGCCGAGACCCAGCTGCAAGCTGAACGCCGCTGGAAATGGCCCATCCGCATCGGCTGCCTTGCCCTGGGCGCAGCAAGCGTGATCGCGATCCAGGACGACGCCATTCGCGCCAGCGTCGCCGATTTTGCGCGGACAGCTGTCGATGGGATCGCCAGCGCCGGCAACGCCGCCCTGATTGGCCTCGTGCTCACAGGCGTCGCTCTTTATGGAGCGGTCTGGCTGCTTCGCCGCATCCTGCGTGGTCCCTCGCCCGAGCAGACGGCCCGGAAACTGATGCAGCAGTTTGCCCAGCGTGACGGTGTTGCGTCCTATGTCTTTGCCGGAGAGGAGTCGGCCGACGACCAGGCTTCCTCGATCGATGCGCTGACAAGCCAGAAGAACAAGCGCTTCCGCCAGCGCCGTCTCACGGCGTCGAACCGCACACTGTCATCCTCGCTGCAGAGCCTGCTCAACAGCAGCGACGATAATCCGCCCATGCTGCACTGAGAGGGATCAGATGCCTGCCTTGCGGCAGACGTCCTCGAAACCTTTCCAGAACTGATCGCGGCGTTCGTCGGTTTCCATCAGGATTTCGTGGCCGGCGCCCTGGATATTGATCAGCTTCTCGTTCTTGAAACGGCGCGCGAGTTTCCGCTGTGCGGCCTTCTTCACGATCGTTTCTTCCGAAGCCATCGCAATCAGCGTCGGCAGGTCACGGATGTGGTCGAGAGCATTCGGCGCGAAGAACTCGCGGAACACATTGAGGGAAGCGACCACCCAAGCGATCGTCGGCTCGCCAAGCGCCAGCTTCGGCTCGGCTTCGATCAGTCGGCGATAAAGACGCCAGCGTTTCTCATCATGCGTGAGCTGGTTGTTCTCGAATGTCTCGTCGGGCTGCGGCGGGCGCGCCTGCATCGCGCCGAAGCCAAGCGCACGCATGGTGTAACCGTACCAGCGCTGGAAAAACCAGATCGGTATGCCCCACATCGGAGACGAGAACACCGCCGCCTTCACCGTGAGCGCGCGCGTACGCAACGCTTCGAGCGAGATCGCGCCGCCCATGGAATGAGCGACCAGCACCCAGGTCTTCGGGGCGCGGTGGTCGATCTTGTCGAGGCCCTTCACCAGCGCCTCGACATACCAGCTGTAAGCCTTGATGTGCCCCGCAAGCGGGTTCTTCAACGGGCGCTCGGAAAGTCCCTGCCCTGGCCAGTCGAAGATGGCGACGGCGAAACCGCGCGCCTGCAGGTCGCGCGCGACCTCGAAATACTTCTCGATGAATTCGGTGCGGCCCGGGCAGACGATGGCGAGGCCGCGGGTCTTGACGTGATTGTCCTTCGGCTCGGGCGCATAGAACATGCGCAGGCGAAGGCCCCGCACCTCGTACCAGATGACCTCGGCGCCTTGCGGCGGCGGGTTATCCGGCACGAGGACGAGATCGTGCTGGCCGACTTCCTGCTTCGAGGCGCCGTCAGCCATCGCGTTACTTCAGCTTGGAGAACAGCGACTGGAGCTTCATCGCAACGCCCATGTCGCCGGCGACTTTGAGCTTGCCCTGCATGAAGGCCATCGTCGGGTCGAGCGCGCCCTGGGCCAGCTTCAGGAAGTCGTCGAAGGCGACGGTGATGGTCGCGTCAGCAGCGCCATCCTCGTTCGAGGCCTTGCCAGCCGCGCCATCGATGAAAAGCTTGCCGACCGAACCGAAGTCGAACTTGACCTTCTTGTCGAAACCCGAGCCCGGCCCGAGGGCCGATTGAACGCGGGCGGTGAGAGCGGCAAGATCCATGGGGAGCTCCTGACTTGTGTCCTTGGCGCCCCTTGTCGCGCTTTGTGAGGCGCTGCGCAACCGCCAGCGCCTGCCAAACAATGCCCTCACGGAAGGCGATTATTCGGGCGCTTGTGGCAAGCTGTGGAACAGGTCCCGCAAGAGCTTTGCACGCTCTTCCTCCGATACCGGAGGCGAGGGGGCGTATTCGCCGTTGAGATGGCCTACGGCTTCCTGCGCCATTCTTTCAATCTCTGCCTGTCGTGTGGCTTCCGTGGCCTCTTCCGGCGCCACAGCAGTGGCAATCCCTTCCGGCTCCGCCTCGTGTCCGGATGGTGTGGCGATTGCGGGCCGCGTCAGGCTGGCAAGGGCAAGTACCCCGCTGAAGCCGTCCTTCGCCCGTGGATGAATGCGAACCGCCGGCCCAGACGCGCCCCGGAATGGACTGCCCGCCACTTCGAGACTGATGACGCTGCCTTCAAGGAAGACGGGCATCGGGCTGTAGCCCGCGAAACGCTCGCCGCTGGGAGGGATCGGTTCGCTGATCGCATCCGCGCGCGAGACGAAAAGCAACGCGTGCCTGGCGCCTGTGGCGACGACCTTCTCTGTCAGCGCCTTTGCCCACGCCTTTTCGGCCCTGGACTTCTCGTACACCGCATACGGATGGTCCTCGCCACCGATCGTGGCGAGGACAATCGGCGCGCCTTTCCTTGCGAGCATCTCGAGGTCCGCAAGCATCTTCGTCTCGGCGTCGGTAGCGCCTCCGAAATAGTCCTGCACGCCGACGAAGAGTTTCTCACCACCTGCTGCAAGATTGCAGGCGATATCGGTGATGGCGGCCGGCGCCTCGACGGTTTCGGTCATTTCCCCGACAAGGATCCACGCTGGCGCTCTCTCGCCGCTGATCGCCTTTATCCCCTCGACCGGTCCGCAGCCCCATTCGGCGGCGACGCGCGCGGCCCTGTCGTCCGAACAGGCGGTCGTGCAAACGGACAGAACGAGCAACCCGAAGCCCAACCGCATCGGCGTCCTCCCAACTGAACGGCACGAAAGTAACATGGCGAGGGTTTCGCTCCAATCAGGGGGCAAGCCCTCGATTTCCCGCGCAAGGCCGTTAGGGTTCCGCTCACGGGAGGCCACATGAGCTGGAAAAGCCATATCGAGGAACTGCGGGCGCGGGAGCGGCTCGCCGAGCAGATGGGCGGGGACGAGCGCGTTGCCCGACAACGGAGCCAGGGCAAGTTGACGGTTCGCGAGCGGGTGGCGTTCCTGGCTGATCCGGGAAGCTTCCATGAGGTCGGCAAGATCGCGGGCAAGGCCGGCTACGGGCCGGATGACGCGATCGCGGAATTCCTGCCGGCGACGATGGTGTTCGGGCGCGCGACCCTTGAGGGACGGCCGGCTGTCATCCTGGGCGACGACTTCACGGTGCGCGGCGGCGCATCGGACGCATCGATCGCTGGCAAGATGCTGATGGCCGAGCAGATGGCCAACGAGTACGGCATGCCGATCGTGCGCATGGTCGATGGCACGGGCGGCGGCGGGTCGGTGAAATCGCTGGAGCAGAACCCGCGCACCTACATCCCGACGACGCCGGCGTGGGAATGGCTGGTGGCCAACATGCAGCGCGCGCCTGTGGTATCGCTGGCGCTGGGGCCATGCGCGGGGCTGGGCGCAGGGCGCGTGGCGGCGAGCCACTTCTCGGTGATGGTGAAGGGGCTCTCCCAGGTGTTCGTCGCAGGACCGCCCGTAGCCAAGGCGATCGGCGAGGACGTTGACAAGGAAGGCCTGGGCGGCTGGGAGATCAACGGGCGGAACGGCGTTGTCGACAACGTCGTGAACTCCGAGCACGAAGCCTTCGCACATGCGCGGCGCTTCTTGTCCTACCTGCCCTCGAATTCCGACGAACTCCCGCCGGTGCAACCCTCGAATGACGATCCGAAACGGCGCGAGCAATTCCTCATCGACATCGTGCCCAAGGACGGCAAGACGCCCTACATGCCGCGCAAGATCATCGAGGCGGTGTGCGACAAGGGCTCCTTCTTCGAGATCGGCGCGCTGTGGGGACGCCAGGTCGTGACAGGGCTGGCGCGGATCGACGGGCATCCGGTGGCAATACTCGCGGGCGATCCGTTCTTTCTCGACGGCGCGTGGACAGCGGATGCGTGCGACAAGGTCGTGCGAATGGTCGACCTGGCGGACACGTTCCACCTGCCGGTGGTTCACTTCGTCGACTGCCCCGGCTTTGCAGTTGGCGCGAAGCACGAGCGGGCGGGCGTGACGCGCAAGGGCGTGCGCGCAATGGCGGCCGTCTATCAGGCGCAGACGCCGATCCTGCCCGTGGTGATCCGCAAGGCTTATGGGCTTGCCGGGAGCGCAATGTTCAATCCGACGAAGACACGCTGGCGCTATTGCTGGCCGTCAGGCGACTGGGGCTCATTGCCAATGGCTGGCGGGATCGAGGCGGCCTACAAGCGCCAGCTCGAGGCGTCTGCCGATCCGGAAGCCGAGCTGAAGGAACTCTACCGGAAGTTCGAGGCGATGCGTTCGCCCTTCCGTACGGCCGAGGCTTTCATCGCCGAGGAGATCATCGATCCGCGCGACACGCGACCGCTGGTGGTGGACTTTGTCCACCACGCCTATCGCGTGCTGAAGACGGGACCGCGCAGCTACGGGATGCGTCCCTAGGCCTGCTCACGCATCCACGCTTCGGCGGCATCAAGAATGTCGGCGAGGACTTCGGGATCCTTGCGGCCGCTCTTGGCAGGCGCGTGGAAGCTGTGGTCGGCAAACTGGGCAAGATGCAGCCTCGCGCGCTTGCCGAGTGACTTCACCACAGGCTTCAGCAAGTCGAGATCCGCGAACTCGTCATTCGTCCCCTGCAGGAAGAGCATCGGAACTTTCACCTGCCTGAGATGGTCCGCGCGCTCGACGCCCGGCTTGCCTGGCGCGTGCAGCGGGAAGGCGAAGAAGACGAGACCTTTCACCCTCGCCAGCGGTTCAAGCGATTGGGCCTGCGAGGTCATGCGCGCGCCGAAGGAACGGCCGCCAGCAAAGAGCGGGAGATCGCCGGCGAGCTTCGTCGCATCGGCGACAGCGGCGCGGATGGCCGCGTGGGCGACGGGCGGGTTGTCGGGGCGCTTCGAGCCTTTTTCCATATAGGGGAAGTTGTAGCGCAGCGTTGCAATGCCACGCTCTTCAAGCCCGTCGGCGGTGGCGGCCAGGTGCTTGTGCGTCATGCCGGCCCCCGCCCCGTGCGCCAGCACGAGGACGGCCTTCGCGTCCTTCGGCTTCTGCCATAGCGCCGAGACAGTCGAGCCGTCCGGCAGCTTGATCGTGCGGGTCTTGGCGGTCATTGCGCAGGCGGGGCTGCAGGCGCCGCCGCCCCGGCTGGCGCCGCAGCGGGCGCGGCCGGAGACGCAGGCTTGCGGAAGCGGAGCGTCATGCGGTCGCTTTCACCGATCGCCTCGTACTTCGCCTTGTCATAGGTCGCAGCTTCGGGCGACCCGGGCTGCGGTGCGCGCAAGTTAGGCGGCAACATCCAGACGCCGAGCGGATGATCCGCATTGTCCTTCGGGTTGGCGTTGATCTCGGAGGACTGCTCGAGAACGAAGCCCGCATTCTGCGCCAGCTGGACCACGAAGTTTTCCTGCACATAGCCGGTCGAGGCCTTGAGATCCTGGTCGCGCGCCGAGGGAAGCCGGTGCTCCTCCACGCCAAGGACGCCGCCGGGCTTGAGCGCGCGGAAGGCGTCAGCAAATATCTTGTCGGCGAAGCCGCCAGACATCCAGTTGTGGATGTTGCGGAAGGTGAGCACGACATCCGCCGAGCCGTCGGGCGCGATGCCCGTCGCGGTCTTGGACGCCGTGGTTATGGTGATGTCGCCATAGGTTTCGGGATGATCACCATAAGCAGCCTTCCACGCTGCAACCGCTTCAGGCGATTCCGGATGCGCGACGATCAGCTTGCCGCCGCCATTCTTCAGCCAGGGTCCGAGGATTGCCGTCCAGTAGCCGCCGCCCGGCCAGATCTCGACCACGGTGTCGCTCGCCTTCACGCCGAAGAAGCCAAGTGTCTCGGCAGGGTGGCGCCACTTGTCGCGCGCCTTCACGCTGTCGAGCCGCCAATCGCCTGCGACGGCCCAGTCGAGCCCGTGCGCGGCCGGCGCCGCAGCAGCCGGGGTTCCCGCGGGCGCAGCCCCCTTGTCACCCTCCCCGCAATTCGCCGTGAGGGCGAGCGCGCACAGGGAGAGCAGGAGACTGCGGGTTTTCATGAGGCAAATCCCGTTGCTAGCGGCCTGATTCAGAAGGGTGTTCCCAACCCTGACTTTATCCAATCGGCATCACTTGACCACCCGGGAGCGCATTCCCAACTCGTTTGGCGAGGCGCCGCACATGTGGGCCTTGGAGACCGAGGCGTTGGCCATGAGGCGGCGCCGAGAACGGTTTCGGACATGAACCTGGTGGAACCCTGAACAGGTCCGCCCCTGTTGCTTGATTGAGGACAGACATGAGCACGTTCGACTTTTCCCCCCTGTATCGCACTGTCGTCGGCTTCGACCGGCTCGCAAGCCTGATCGACACCGCGCAGCGCCTTGATGGCGCTCAGGGCTATCCCCCGTACAACATCGAACAGTCCATCGAGGACGAGAACGCCTACTCCATCGAACTCGCAGTCGCGGGCTTCGCTGAAGGCGACCTCGATCTCGAAGTGAAGGAAGGCCAACTGATCGTCGTCGGCAAGAAAGATGGCGGCGACCAGAACCGCAAGTTCCTGCACCGCGGCATTGCGGAGCGCGGCTTCATCCGCCGCTTCCAGCTTGCCGATCACGTCGTGGTGACCGGCGCATCGCTCAAGAATGGCCTGCTGCGCATCGAGCTTAAGCGTGAGCTGCCGGAAGCGATGAAGCCGCGGAAGATCTCCATCGGCGCTGCGGAAACCCCGCACGTGATCGAAGGCGCCGCCACGAAAATCCGCCCGGCGTCTGCGGCATAACGGCAGCCACTTGAAATCCGGCGCCTGACTTCCGATCTCAGGTTCTGGTTGCAAGACCCGGCGGTGAGCCGGCCGGCCCTCTCCCTCCCCCCGGATGGGCCAGCCTCGGATCCCGCCAAAGAGAAGCGGCGCACTCCTCACGGAATGCGCCGCTTTTTCTTTTCGGATTTCGCTGGTGTCAGAGCTGCGTCGGCAGCGTGGCGACGAACTGTTCCCACGCGCGCTGCGGCGCTTCGGGCCAGAACAGGCAGACAATAGCGATGCCCATGAGCGCGCCGCCAAGGTGAGCGGAATGGCCGATGCCGTCGCGGATGTTCGAGCGAGAGGCCCACGCCGAGAAGATGATGTAGCAGATCGCGAACACGCCCAGCGGCATGGGCAGTGCGAAGAACAACATGATCTGCGCGAAGGGATAGAAGACAGCAGCTGCGGTGGTGATGCCGGAGACTGCGCCCGAGGCGCCGAGCGCGCGATAATTCGGATCGCGATAGTGCTCCATGAAGGACCAGGCGGAGCCGGCGGCCAACGAAGCGAAGTAGATGATCAGGAAGCCGACCGTTCCGGTCGTTAGCTCGAGGTAAGGGCCCAGGAAATACAGGGCCAGCATGTTCATGAAGAGATGGAACGGATCGCCGTGGATGAAGCCGGACGTGACCATCCGGTACCACTCGTTGAATCGGCGGATGCGATTCATGTCAAACAGCAGGCGATCCATCAGCCGGGCATTGCCGAAGGCCGCGATCGAGATCGCAACGTTGGCGATAAGCAGTGCGAGCGTCGCCGGCGAACTGAGCAGGATCTGTAACTCATTCATGGCGCGCTCCCCCGGGCGGGATCAGTCTTCCCGATCGCCCGACGCGTCGTCATCGCCAGGCTCGCCGGCCTCGCTGTCGGCCGCCTCGCCATCGCCATCGCCTCCTTCAGCGGACGCTTCGGAGGGAGCATCGCCCTCGCCGCGGCCACGGCCGCCGCGACGCCGGCGGCGACGCCGGCGTTTGCGGCCGCCCTCATCGCCTTCGCGCGGTTGGGTCGTGTCGGCCTCGGCGGTCTCGGCTTCTTCAGCGTCCGTTTCGCCTTCAACGGTTTCGCCTTCGGGCGCCTGCTCTTCGACGCGCGGGGGACGCTGGTCCTGGCGCGGCGGGCGCAGCAGGAAAGCTGTCGAGCCGGTTTCGTCGGTGAAGGCCTTCAGCGTATCGATCGTTTGACCTGCGACAAACTTGCGGCGCAGCTCACGGAAGGACCGCGCCGCGGAGCGCAGTGGAGCGAGCGTGACGGCATCCTTGCCGAGCGTGACGGTGAAGCTCTCATTGCCGGAGAGCGAATTCTCGAGGTTCTCGGCGGCCCACGGCAGGAAGAATTGCGCGAGATCCTCCGCGAACAGCGGGGCGAGTGTCTCCTTGAGATCGTCGAGCGCGGAAAACGGGCCAGACGCGGTCGGCGCGGCCATGAACTCGCACCATTTGGCGACGAACTCTCCGTCCTTCTCGATGATCTTCGCGGGCGTCGGATCCTTCAGCATCTGGATCAGCTGGCCGGCGATGGCGAAGTCCGCGATCGAGGGGCGCTCGCCGAAGATGAAGAGGTGCTTGCGCAGGTGGTCGTCGAGCAGCTTCACGAACTTCTTGAACGACTTCTCGACCGCCCCGCCGAGCTCGCCCTCGAGCTGCATGGTCTTGAGCTGCGCCGTCATCGTCTCGATGGCGCGGTCTTCGGCCGCCTTTTTGTCTTCGGGCGGCGTCGTGACGAAATAGTCGTCGATCGTGCGCTGGGCGGCGAGGCGCTGGTCCTTCTTGCGCGTCCAGCGATAGTGATAGGCCGCCTTGGCCAACCAACCGTCGGCGTATTCTTCCAGCACGCAGGCAAGGAAGGCGGTCGCGGGATCAGCCGGCGTGGCGGAGGGCTCCGGGCTGTCGGCCTCGAGCGCCTCGATCAGCGGCGTCGTGTCGTGAACGGCAAAGCCGGAGGCCGTTACCAGCACGGGCAGCGTTGCGAAACGCGAGACGCGGCGCAGGTCCTCCTCGGTCTCCTGGGTGCGCGGCGTCCAGTCGAATGGCACGCCCTTGTAGGCGAGGTAGGAACGCATCTTGGTCGAATAGGCCGACGTTTCGGCGCCGAACAGGCGATAGGACATCAAAGTCTCCGGAAAGCGGGCGGAAACTACGCGGGAAGCTCAGCCCCGACAACCGCTGTTTGCGCGCTGAGCCTCAGGGATTCCCTTGATAAACGGGCATTTACCGGGGCGAGACGCCGCAGTCGCGATCGGCAGCGCGATGTTTGCCCTGCCCGGCGGAAGCCGCTATCCACCCGGTCCACAACCGCCGGGCGTTCGAGATGCGCGTTCTTCATGTCATGGCCGGCGCCAGGGAAGGCGGGGCCGAGAACATCATGCTGGAAAGCGTGCTCGCCCTCGCGGAAGCGGGCGTGCCGCAGGCTGTCGTCACGCGGCCAGACAACGCCTTTCGCGTACAGAAACTGCGCGATGCAGGCATCTGGGTCGAGACGGCCGGCTTCAACAAGCTGTGGCCTTTCCCCACTCGCGGCGCCATCGCGCGGGTCATGCGCGAATTCAAGCCGGACGTGGCCGAATACTGGATGGGCCGCGCGGGAGAGTTTGCGCCGGCCTCGTTCCGGGCAAGATCGATCGGCTGGTTTGGCGGCTATTACAAGCTGGCTCGCTTTGCGAACTGCGCCTGGCAGGTCGGCCTGACCAACGACCTCTTGCGCCATATCCGCGAACAGGGCGCGCCTGAAGACCGGTCTGCCATCATCCATACCCATGCGGACTTCGAGGGAGCAGCGCCGATCGACCGCGCCACCCTGGATACGCCAACGGACGCGCCCGTCGCGCTGGCGCTGGCGCGCCTGCACGAGAAAAAGGGCTCGACACGCTGCTCGATGCAACGGCGAAGACGCCAGGGCTCTATGTCTGGATCGCCGGCGAAGGCCCGCTGGAAGCGGACCTGAAGGCGCAGAGCACACGGCTCGGGCTGGACGATCGCGTGCGTTTCCTCGGCTGGCGCAACGACCGCGGCGCGCTGCTCGCGGCGTCCACCTTTGTGGCCTTCCCTTCACGCTACGAGCCTTTCGGCACGGTGATGGTCGATGCCTGGGCGGCCTCGCGCCCGCTGGTGGCTGCCGATGCCGCCGGGCCGGCAGCCTACGTTGCCGACGGCGTCAACGGATTGCTGGTTCCGAAGGACAATCCAGAGGCGCTGGCCAGCGCGATACGCCGCGTGATCAGCGAACCGATGCTTGCAGCAAAGCTCGTCGAAGGCGGCCGCGCCAGCTATGAAGCAGCCTTCACGCGCAAGGCTTTCGTGCGCGACAGCCTTGCCTTCTACAAGCGCGTAATGGCGGGCGCGTAGGCAACGCCACGGCGCCTGCGATTACTCGGTTAGCGAAGCGTTTATCGCCTGAATTTCCACGCACGATTTAATCGTTCTCCCACCCCCTTTTGCGAAGCTTTTCCGAAGAGAGGGGTCGGCAGGAAACTGCCGCATGTCGTGCATGGAAGCTGAACTCGAAACGCAGGGCGGGCTGAACCTCGCCGACCGCATCCGCCGTCTCGCCAACGGCCGGAACGCCATCGACGTCGCCCAATTCCAGTTCATCAATCTCGACGAGATCCGCACACGCTATGGCGCGCAATGGCCGGCCAGGCGCGAGCGCGTCTTCCAGGTCGCTCGCCATTTCATTTCGCGCCGCGTCGCCCCGGAAGACGTGCTGATCCCGGCCGCCGAAGGCTTCCTTCTGGTCTTCGGAACGTTCACCGGCATCCTCGCCGACGCGGTCGCCAACCGCATCTCCAAGGAACTCAACACCTATTTCCTGGGCTCGCCCGACCTCGATGACATGAAGGTCAGCACGCAGCACCAGTTGATGACCATCGACGAATTCGCCAAGGCCTTCGGCGAACTGGTGAGCGCATCGAAGGACCTGACGCCCCAGGCGAAGCCCACGCCTCCGGAAATCCCCATGGGCTTCACGCCGGTGTGGGATGCGCGTCGCGGGGCGCTTGCGACCTGGTTCATCTCGCCGATCGACCCGGCGACAGGCCTGCCGATGGACTGGAATCTTCACAGCCATCGCCACACCGACATGGACGAGCTGAAGCTCAACGCCTCCGAAGAGCCGATGCGCAAGCTGTTCGCGGCAGGTGGAACCGCGCTGGTCGGCGTGGCGCTGCACGTCTCCAGCCTCAACAGCCAGTCGAGCCTCTCGCGCCTCGTCCAGGCGATGGCGAAGTTCGATCGCAGGATGTCGCGCTATCGCGTGATCCGCGTCAGCTGCGTCGAGCCCGGCTATCCGCGCATCTATCTCGAGGACATCATGCGCAATGTGAAGCAGCGCGTGCCGCACATCGCCATCGGCCTCAACTGGGCCGAGCCCGATGTCGCCTCGGTGCTGAAGCTGCAGCCGGCCGCCATCGGCTTCACCCTGCCGCCGGGCGTGCTGGGGCCGCATGGACCGAAGACGGAAGTGTTCGGCCGCATCCACGCCGCCGTCGAACTCGCGCGTCATCACAACGTCATGATCGGCGTCGAGGGCGACATTCATCCCGAACACGCCGTCCGCTTCCTGCAGGATGGCGTGCATCACATCTGCTCGCCGCGCATCTGGCCCACGCGCACGACGCTGACAGGCGCTGAGGTCTGGCCTGCTTCCCGCCTCGTCCAGCCCGCCCGCACGGATTCAGCGGCCTAGGCATTCTCTTTGATGACCGCAGCGTAATGGCAGTCCTGCTGCGGACTCTTGCTTGCTGCACATCAGGAAACTGGTACGTTTCGCGCGCCGCGCGGGGCTGACCCGGGAAGCGGTCAAAACAAGAGGACGGAGACCTCCCCATGAAGAAGCTGATGCTTGCGGCGGCTGTGATCGCCTGCGCCGCGCCGGCGTTCGCGCAGGATGCGACGACGCTGCAGAACGTCACGACCAAGGGCACCGTGATCAGAGCCGACATGCAGGGCCAGGCGCTCGAGCTGCCGATGACCTACAAGGCCGACGGCACCTACTCGACCGAAGCCATGGGTCAGACGATGACCGGCAAGTGGCGCATCGACGGCACGAAGCTGTGCACGCTCAACTCGATGAACCCGACCGAGACCTGCATCGAATACCCCGCCGGCAAGAAGCCGGGCGACGAATTCAAGGTGACCAACCCGATGCTGGGTGAAGTCTCCGTCACCATCAACAAGTGAGGATCGCGCACATGAAAAGGATCATTGCGGCCTGTGCCGCGCTGACGGCCATCGCCGCTCCCGCTTTCGCGCAGCAACCAACGACACTGCAGGAAGTGACGACCAAGGGGATCATCCTCCAGGTCCAGGGCATGGATATCGATGTGGCCTACAAGCCGGACGGCACGTTCTCGGCGATGGACGGACAGGTCACGGGCAAGTGGCGCATCGACGGCGAAAAGCTCTGCACCTCGTCAAACATGAGCCCGAATGAAGAATGCACCGTCTATCCGGCGGGCAAGAAGTCCGGCGACTCGTTCGACCTGACGAGCGATCAGGGCACCGCGACGATCAAGATCAAATAGCCCCGGCAACGGGTGCACAGGACTGCGAAGCGCCCCGCACGGCAACGTGCGGGGTGTTTTTGTTTCCAGCGCCAGGAATGGAAAAAGGCGCCCCAGAAACGGCGACCCCGGCCTCTGCTTTCACAGGGCCGGGGCGACACCATGGTTGTCCGCCAGTTCGTCCTTCGAGCTTCAGGTCTCGCGACCCTTTCGCCCTGATCAGGGGCGCGCCCGTTCGACGCCATCCGGCGAAGCTGAGCCTTGAGCGTCTTGGTTCGGCGTCCGCACAACTCTGGAGACTCTCGCCTCCACTTTTCTGCGTCCGCGCGGCTGAGACCACGCTCGTGTCCGTTTCCATCCCCTCTCGGGGGCTCCGGCGGTTTTGGATCCCGCCCGAGCGTGACGCCTGCCCTGCGGGGGCGCGGCCTCACTTCCGGTGCTCGTTGCTCCCCTTGTTCAGCGCCCGTCCAATCGGGCTTACCAGTGGGGACATTCAGTTGCTCGACCCGCGACGGTCTCCTCTCTGAACGCATTCAGGCTCTCACCGGACCGGGCGCTCGTAAATGGCCGCCGCCTGTGGAAACTGTTGACGGCCCTGTTGATAAACAGTGACGCGTGGGGCAACGACACGCTGTTCTATTGGAGGCGGAAATGGCGCTCGATCTCGAAACGCGGCAGCAGCTCATCGAGACTGTCCGGCGGTTTGTCAACGAGGTTTGCCGCCCCAACGAGCAGCTTGTCTCCGAGACCAACGCCATCCCCGAACCGATCGTGCAGGAGATGCGCGATCTCGGCCTCTTCGGCATCTCGATTTCGGAAGACTATGGCGGCCTCGGCCTCAGCATGGAGGAAGAGGCGCTGGTGATCCTCGAGATGGGGCACACGTCGCCGGCCTTCCGCTCGACCTTCGGCACTAATGTCGGCATCGGCAGCCAGGGCATCGTCATGTTCGGCAACGACGACCAGAAGCGCGACTGGCTACCGAAGCTCGCGACTGGCGAAGTGATCGCCTCCTTCGCGCTTACGGAACCGGATTCCGGATCGGACGCCGGCTCGGCCAAGACGAAGGCAGTGAAGGACGGGAACCACTACGTCCTCAACGGTTCGAAGCGTTTCATCACCAACGCCGACAAGGCGCACATCTTCACCGTGATGGCGCGCACCGACGCGAACACGCCAGGGCCCAAGGGCCTTTCCGCCTTCATCGTCGAGCGCTCGACGCCGGGCGTCACCATCGGCAAGCCCGAGAAGAAGATGGGCCAGCAGGGCGCCAATGTCTGCGACGTGACGTTCGACAACGCCCGCGTGCCGATCACCAACCGCCTTGGCGAGGAAGGCGAAGGCATGAAGGTGGCGATGTCGGTGCTCGATCGCGGCCGCCTCCATATCTCCTCACTCTCCGTCGGCATCGCCGAACGGCTGGTCGAGGAAATGACGCGATACGCCTCCGAACGGAAACAGTTCGGCAAGCCGATCATCGAACACCAGCTGGTCATGGGCATGATCGCCGACAGCTATGCCGAGGCCGCCGCAGGCCGTGCGATGGTTCTCGATGCGGTCAAGAAATACGACGCGAAGGAAAAGGTCACCCTTCTCGCTGCCGCCACCAAGATGTGGTGCACCGAAATGGTTGGCCGCGTGGCGGACCGCGCCGTGCAGGTATTCGGCGGCTCAGGCTATATCGCCGACTACGCCGTCGAGCGCTTCTACCGCGACGTCCGCATCCTGCGCCTCTATGAAGGCACCACGCAGATCCAGCAGATGGTGATCGGCCGCGAACTCCAGCGCATGGCGAAGGCCGGGGAGATCTAGCCTTCCCGGGATGACAGACCGCTACGCGCCCGCTTAGATCGTTCCACCACAAAGACGGGGCCTTCATGGACAGTGATGGTGAGATTGCGCGCCGGGCGCGGCTACTGCCGATCGTGGCGGTGGGCGAGAAGCTGGGCATTCCGGCGGATGCACTTGTCCCCTACGGCCACACCAAGGCGAAGATCGGCGCACAATACCTGAAGTCGCTTGCCTCGCGGCCGGATGGCGATCTCGTGCTTGTAACTGCGATGAACCCGACGCCCGCAGGCGAAGGCAAGACCACGACAACGGTGGGACTTGGCGACGCGCTCACCCGGCTCGGCAAGAAGACGGTGATTGCCCTGCGCGAACCCTCGCTCGGTCCATGCTTTGGACAAAAGGGCGGCGCCACAGGCGGCGGCTATGCCCAAGTCGTTCCGATGGACGAGATCAACCTGCACTTCACCGGCGACTTCCACGCCATCACGGCGGCGCACAATCTGCTCTCGGCGATGATCGACAACCACATCCACTGGGGCAATGCGCTCGGCATCGACTCGCGCCGCATCCGCTGGAAGCGCGCCCTCGACGTCAACGATCGCAACCTGCGTGATATCGTGACCGGCCTCGGCGGCCCGGCCAACGGCACGCCGATCGAAGGCGGCTTCGACATCACGGTCGCCTCCGAAGTCATGGCGATCATGTGCCTCGCGGAGGACCTCGCCGATCTCAAGGCGCGCCTCTCCCGTATCATCGTGGCCGAAACGCGCGACCGGAAGCCCGTGACGGCGGGCGACATCAAGGCGGACGGTGCAATGGCCGTCCTCTTGAAGGATGCGCTGCAACCCAATCTCGTCCAGACGATGGAGAATACGCCCGCAATCCTCCATCTCGGCCCCTTCGCCAACATCGCGCATGGCTGCAATTCCGTGCTGGCGACGCGCGCCGCACTGAAGCTGGGCGATATCGTCGTGACTGAGGCAGGCTTCGGCGCAGACTTGGGCGCGCAGAAATTCTTCGACATCAAATGCCGCCTCTCCGGTCTCAGGCCCAAAGCAGCTGTGCTGGTTGCGACCATCCGCTCGATGAAGATGAATGGCGGGGTCGCCAAGGGCGATCTCGGCAAGGAAAATATCGAGGCCCTGACGCGGGGCGCGGTGAACGTGCAGCGCCATATCGAGAACCTGCGTGGCTACGGCCTGCCCGTCCTCGTCGCGCTGAACCATTTCACCACTGATACCGCCGCCGAAGTTGAAACGGTAAAGCGCATCGTCGAGAGCATGGGCGCACAGGCCTTCACCTGCCGCCACTGGGCCGAGGGCGGCAAGGGCGCAGAAGAGCTCGCCAGGGCTGTGATCGACCAGCTTGCGAAGCGCGAGGACAGGTTCCACGTCCTTTATGACGATGCGCTGCCCCTGCTCGCCAAGATCGAGACAACAGCGAAGAAAATCTACCGCGCCGCCGGCGTCTCCGCGCCTTCAAAAGTGATCGCGCAACTGAAACGCTGGGAAGAAGCAGGTTTTGGCCGCCTCCCTGTCTGCATCGCCAAGACGCAGTATTCCTTCTCGACCGATCCGGAGAAACTTGGCGCGCCGGTAGACCACATCCTCGACATCCGCGAGGTGCGTCTCTCGGCCGGCGCCGGTTTCGTCGTTGCGATCTGCGGCGACCTCATGACCATGCCCGGCCTGCCGCGCCAGCCTGCCGCAGAACTCATGTCGGTCGATGTCGACGGAAACATCCATGGTCTCTCCTGATGCAGATCGCCAAACTCTCCCTTGTCGTCCGCGACTATGACGAAGCGATCGACTGGTTCTCGCGCTGCCTCGGCTTCGAGCTGGCGGAAGACCTCGACATGGGCGGCGGCAAGCGCTGGGTGGTGATGGAGCCGCCAGGCACGCGCGGCGCGGCGCTGCTACTGGCGAAGGCGTCCGGCCCGAAGCAGGAAGCCGCGATCGGCAACCAGACCGGCGGGCGCGTCTTCCTCTTCCTCGAAACGAGCAATTTCGATCGCGACTACCAGCACATGCTCGATCAAGGCGTGAAATTCCGCGAAGCGCCTCGCACCGAGGCCTATGGCAAGGTCGTCGTGTTCGAGGATGTGGCCGGCAATCTCTGGGACCTGATCGAACCCATGTGACAGCCAGCAGATAATCGTCTGCAAGCACCGAAAATTTCTGCTGCTTCCCTCAACGGCGCCGCTTGCGCCTGACGCTGTCAATTGCGAGCCTTTCGCAAAACAGAAACGCAGGGAGACGGACATGAGACTTACACGGCGCACATTACTTGCGACGGTCTACGGAACAGGCCTCGCGGCATGCGCTCCAGCGGCAGTCGCTCCCGCGGCTGTTCCCGAGGCGAGCCACGACCTGCCGGATGCAACGCAGCTCGCCTCGATGATCCGCAACAAGGAAATCAGCGCCGCCGAAGCGGTCGAAGAGGCGATCAAGCGCGCCGAAGCCGTGCAGCCGCAGATCAACTTCCTGGTCACCGACACGTTCGCGATGGCGCGCGAAAAAGCGAAGACGGCGCTGACCGGCCCGTTCGCCGGCGTACCCTTCCTCGTGAAGGACCTCGACAATGTCGCGGGCGTGGTCACGCGCTTTGGCTCGGCCTCGACTGCCGGCCAGCCGCCCGCCGCGAAAGACGACACGTTCGTCGCGGCGATGTTCGCGGCGGGTCTCGTCTGCATCGGCAAGTCGGCTGCACCCGAGAACGGCTACCTGCCGACCACCGAACCTCTCGCCTTCCCGCCCGCGAAGAACCCGTGGGACACGACGCGCTCGACAGCCGGTTCGTCAGGCGGGGCAGCCGCTGCGACGGCTGCGGGCGTCGTGCCCATGGCGCACGCCAATGACGGCGGCGGCTCGATCCGCTTCCCTGCGGCGAACAATGGCCTTGTCGGCCTCAAGCCTTCGCGCGGCCGCATGATTGACGAGCAGCCCGGCGCACGCCCGCTCGACCTCGCCGTTCAAGGCGTTGTCTCACGCACCGTTCGCGACACGGCTGGCTTCTTTGCTGCGTGTGAAGCCAGTGGAGCGGCGGCCGTCTTTCCGCCCGTCGGGATGGTCACCGGCCCCAGCAAGACGCGCCTCAAAGTCGGCATCGTCTCCAAGGGTTTTGCTGGCTTCGAACCCGAGGCCGAAGTCGCCGGCATCCTCCAGGCCACCGCCAAGCTCCTTGAAGCCCAGGGCCATACCATTGTCGGCCCGACCAACTGGCCGACCGCCCCGACATTCGGCGATGATTTCCTCGCCTTCTGGTCGCTGGGCGCTGCGCAGGACGTGGCTGGCGTGGAAAAGCTGCTCGGCAAGAAAGCCGACACCACCATGGTCGAGCCCTTCACCCTCGCCATGGCGGCCAACGCCACCAAGCTGAAGGAAGCCGACATCGGCGCGATCCAGCAGCGCCTGCTCGCCGCCGCAACGGCCTATGACGCGTGGATCAAGGGCTTCGACATCGTGATCTCGCCGGTCTTTACCTCGCCCCCCTCCCCGCTTGGTTATCTGCGTGGCGACGTGCCGTTCGACACGCTGCGCGAGCGGTTGCTGCACGAGGTCGGCTATACGCTGATCCACAACGTCTCAGGCGCGCCTGCGATGAGCCTTCCGATGGGCTGGACGACGGGCGGCCTGCCGGTCGGCATCCAGTTCAGCGCCGCCAACGGCGCCGAGAAAACGCTGCTCGAGATCGCATTCGAGCTGGAAGCGGCCCAGCCGTGGATCGGCAAGCGCCCCAAGGTGTGGGCCGGCTGAGGACTGGCGGAGGACCGGCCATGAAACGTCTCCTCGCCGCCTGCCTCTCAGGTCTTGCCTCCGCCTGCGCTGCAACGCCGGCAGCGCAGGTCGCGGCTCTGCCTCCGCCCCCCTCCCCGCCAATGGTGAGCGTGTTCACGGTGGCGCACCAGGACGACTGGCAGCTCTTCATGAATCCCGCCGCCTATCGCGCGATGGACGAGCCGCAGGAAAAGGCGGTGTTCATCCACGTGACGGCAGGAGACGCGGGCGCAGGCGCCGGCGGCGAGCCTGTTCCCTATTATCTCGCGCGGGAGGAAGGCGCATTGCGGGCCGTGCGCTTCATGGCGAATGCGGCCGCTCCTGCAGCTGGCCAGGGCGCCAAGATGGACAGCGCAATGGTGGATCGCGGAGGGCACGGCGTTCAGCGCTACGCCTATGCCAACGCCGTGGTCTATTTCCTGCGCCTGCCTGACGGCAACATCGTGAATGGAAAAGTCTCAACGCCGCATCCGGAATCGCTGACGCGCCTGCGGTCGGGCGATGCGGCATCCTCTGGGACCGTGGAACAGAGCGCCCGCTATGAGGGCTGGGACGATCTGCTGGCCACGCTCGGCGCCATCGTCGAAGCCGAGCGCGTCACAGGTTCAGGCCTCACGCTGCACATCGCTGAACTCGACGCCAAGCTGAACCCGGGCGATCATCCCGATCACCGGGCGGTCGCCTTCGCGATGGAAGAGGTTGCAAAGCTGCACCCGTGCGCGCCGCTGCACCGCCATCTCGAATACTTCACACGCACCAAGCCGGTGAACGTCTCGGGCGAAGACTATGTGATTGATGTCGGCACGTGGGCTGCGACCGCTTCCGGTCTCAGCGACAACCATGCGAAGGCGACGTGGGAACCCGAACACAACGCCTGGATCGGCCGCAGCTATTCGCGCCTGCAGGCGCCGTCAGCGTCGTGCCCAACCGGCGGAAAGGCTGCTGAAGGCGGCTAAGCCTTCGGCGTTACCTTCACCATCATCTTCGCATAGCCCTTCACGAAGGCGCTGGGGATACGCTCAGGCTCGGCGAGCACCTCGATCTTCTCGAAGCGCTTCAGGATCTCTTCCCAGAGAACCTGCAGCTGCAGCTCGGCGAGGCGGTTGCCGACGCAGCGGTGGATCCCGAAGCCGAACGACAGGTGGCGGCGCACCATCGGACGCTCGATCCAGAGGTCGTTCGGCCGGGTGTACTGCGTCTCGTCCCGGTTGCCCGAGACGTACCACATCAACACTTTCTCGCCCTTCTTGATTGTCTGGCCGTTCAGCTCGAAATCCTCCAGCGCCGTGCGGCGCATGTGGGCGAGCGGGGTCTGCCAGCGGATGATCTCCGACACGGCTGACGGCACGAGCTGAGGGTTGGCCTTCAGCTTCTCCCACTGGTCCGGGAATTTCTTCATCATGGCGTAGACGCCGCCGGTCATCGAATTGCGGGTCGTGTCGTTGCCGCCGACGATGAGCAGGATCAGGTTTCCGAGATATTCCTGCGGCGTCATGTTCCGCGTGTGCTCGCCATGGGCAAGCATCGAGATGAGGTCGCCCTTGGGTTCAGCGTTGACCCGCTGGTTCCACAGCCCGGTGAAATAGCCGAGGCATTCCATCAGCTCGCCGCGCCACTGCTCCTCGGAGGTGACGATGTCGGGGTTCGAGCGGCCGGTTGCGACATCGGACCAGCGCGTCAGCTTGCGGCGATCCTCGAATGGGAAATCAAACAGCGTCGCGAGCATCATGGTGGTCAGCTCGATCGACACTTTATCCACCCAGTCGAAAGGCTGGCTGATGTCGAGCTTGTCGAAGATTTCGGTCGTGCGCGAACGGATCAGGCTCTCGAACGTGCGAAGATTGTCCGGCCCCACGATCGACTGCACCGTCTTGCGCTGCAGGTCGTGCTTGGGCGGGTCCATCGCAATGAACATCGGCAGCTGGAAGTCCTCGTCCTGGTCGACGACGGTAATGCCGCCCTCGGACGAGAACACGCCGTGGGTCGTGTCCACGGTCATGATGTCCTTGTAGTTGGACACGTTCCAGTACGGGCCGAACGGGCTCTCCGGCGTCCAGCTCACCGGCGCCTCTTTGCGCATGCGGGCGAAATAGTCCCAGTAGGCTTCCTGCCGCCACAGCTCGGGATCGGTGATGTCGAAGGTCGCGAGGTCGATCTCGCTGGCTTTTGGCGGCGTTGCGCCTCGCTCGAGGCCATTCTTGCGGAAAGCCTCAAGGCCCCGATCAACAGGTGTTTCGATCGGGGTTTCGGTCGTCACCGTATCCGCCATCGTGCTTCTCCATACCCTCGGGCCGGCTTGTTTCCGCCGGTCCTAGACACAGTCTAGCAGACGGGAGCGGAAGGGGCAGTCCTGTCCTAACGGTAAGTGCAGTCATCGCAGCCCCGATCCGGGCAATCCCCCGGTTTTTGCCCGCGGCAGCGGCGACCGGGCGCCCGCCTTCCGGGCGGCGGCGGATATGGTAGAGGTCCAACCCTTCCGCCGGGCGTCTCCGCCCAGCCCTTCTAGGGATCGCCGCCTTGGCCACAGACGCACCGCGCCGCGCCCTGACCGTGCTGATCCCGTTCTACAACGAGGCCGGCAATATCCAGCCCCTGCTGGACGAGGTTCACACGGCGCTGGACGGGATCGATTACGAGATTGTCTGCGTCAATGACTGCTCGGACGACGCCACCGGCACGGAACTGGTCACGGCCCAGGCGTTGAAGCCCGACCGGATCAAGATCCTCACCCATGTGAAACGCCGGGGGAAATCCGCCGCCCTTTTCACGGGCCTGCGCTCCTGTGTCGGGGACTGGGTGCAGCTGCTCGACGGCGACGGACAGAACGATCCGGCAGACTCCCGCCGGATCTGGGACCTCGTGGCCGCGAAGGACGAGAACCCCGCCCTCGGCATTGTGTGCGGCCGGCGCACAAGCCGGAACGATTCGGGCTTCAAATGGGTGCAGTCCCGCGTCGCCAACGGCATCCGCCGCTTCTGCCTGCGCGATGACGCCACCGACACGGGTTGCGGCTTCAAGCTGATCCGCCGCCGCGCGTTCCAGGACCTGCCCTATTTTGCGGCGATGCATCGTTTCCTTCCTGCATTGATCAAGCGCGCGGGCTGGGACGTTCGCGAGGAACCTGTCGCCGACCGGCAACGCCAGCACGGCGTCTCGAAATACGGATTTCTCGGACGTTTCGGCGCCGGACTGGTGGACCTCTTCGGCATGATGTGGCTTGTGCGGCGTGGGGGCTATGGCGTCGCTGCCGAATGGAACGATCCGCGCTCCCAGCGCTGACCGGCCTGGCGGCGTGTGGCGTATAGTTGAGTGGAAGAAGCGTGAAGCAGCCGATCCGGCAGCCCAAGCAGTCGAAGAAGGCGGTCAAGGCGGCCGCCAGGCAGGCTCAGGCGCGCCGCAGGCAGCAGCAGCGCGACCAGAACCAGAGCCGGCTGGCTGAATCCTTCCTGCGTCTCGACAAGTCGGCGATCATTCTCACCATCCTGATCTTCTGCGTGATCCACTGGTCGATCCGCGTCTTCATCGCGCCGATCTACACGGTCGAGGAGGCTGAACAGCTCCTCCTCTCGCAATCGCTGCAGGTCGGCTACGAGGCGCGCCAGCCACCCATGCTGGCCTGGCTCGACGCGCTGGCGGTGATGGCGGGCGGGCTCCACCCGCCCGTGATCTTCGCGATGAAGTACATCCTCATCTTCATCGCCCTCACCTTCTACTATCTCGGCGCCCGAAACGTCCTGATCCGGCCCAGCATGTCGGCCGCCGCGGTCGGCGCCTGGGCCCTCACCTTCGTCGTCGGCTGGTCGATCCACGAGGACCTGCTCGGCGCGGCCGGCCTCATGGCCTGCCTCGCCCTCACCTTCCATGCCTTCACGCGCATTCTCACCTGGCGGCGCTATCGCGACTGGGTCTACCTCGGCGTGACGATCGGCATCGGCATGCTGACGCACCACCTGTTCATCGCCTTCCCGGCGGCCATGCTGCTGGCGATCACCCTCTCGCCCTTCTTCCGCGATGCGATGTCGCCGGGCCGTCTTGGCATCGCCCTGCTGGTCGCGATGCTGATCTACGCACCCTACGCCATCTGGGTCGTCACCCATGCCGGCTCGATCGCCGACGCCGCCGCCGAGTACGCCAGCTCGTGGGAAATCGACAACGCCTATCTCGAGCGCGCCGGCAACGCAGCCGCCCAGCTCGGGCGCAGCTTCCTCGAATTCAGCCTGCCATTGTCGTTGTTCTGGATGATGCTGTTCTGGACGCTGTGGCTGCCGGTGATCTACCCGATGTTCGCCCGCCGCAACACCGACGAGGAACCCCACGAACTCGCCTGGCGCCGCCTGTTCATGCAGTCCACGCTGTTCGCCGCGCTGGCCTATCTCGTCAGCGTCGTCCTCGGCGTTCAGGCTTACAAGGCTCACTGGATGATGCCGGTGCTGTTCACCGCGCCGGTCTGGCTGTTCCTGCACGTGAAGCGTGGCGGCGAATTCCCCGTTGCGATCCGCGCCTTCGGCGCAGTGGTGATCGCCTTCGCCCTGCTGGTCATGGGCGGACGCTTCATCGAGTGGCAGTACGAGATCGTGACCTGCCGCGAAGGCGGCTGCCGCCCCTATACGCCGGTCGCGTCCTGGGCCAACGAGCTGAGAGCCGCAGGCTTCAAGTCCGGCACCATTGTCGGCGCCGATCCGCATCTTACCGGCAACCTGCGCGGCGCTTTCCCCTATGCCCGCGTGCTGGATGCCTCGGTTGCCCCAGCTTCGTTCCCGCCGGCCGAGGGCAATGGTTCCTGCCTCATCGTCTGGCGCGACACGCGCTTCAACGAGCTGCGCAATGTCGCCATCATGCCCGAAGCGCTGTCGACCTATATCCGCGAGAAGCTCGACACCCCCCTGCGCGATGAGGGCGCCGAAGGCGCCATCCGCCGCACGCTCCTGCATTCGGAAGACAAGGCCGCAACGCTCTACTACTCGTTCCTGAGGCCGTCCGAGCTCTGCCGCTGAAGATCGTCCGGCAGCAGGCCTTCGTCAGGTTCGGTCTTCAGGACGCGCGCCGCACCGTCGATCTCTGGAAACACATCCTGCGTGAACGGCAGCAGGAATGACCCGCCCTTTGCAGGCTTCACCTCGATCAACTCGCCCGCCCCGAAATTCTGCACAGCCGCAACCTGGCCCAGCTCGCGCCCGTCGACATGCACGACCGCCATGCCGATGAGATCGGCGACATAGAACTCGCCTTCATCCGCTTCCGGCATCGCCTCGCGCGGGGCATGCAGCAGCGTGCCGCGCATCGCTTCCCATTCCTCGCGCTGGCGTTTCTCCCTCGCGACGACGCCGAAGCCCTCGTTCAACGGCCTCACGCGCTCAGGCGTCAGCACCACCTTCCCGTCCTTGTCCACCAGCGGCCCGTAGGCAAACGCTGCTTCGGGGTCATCCGTGAAGGACTGCACCCGCACTTCGCCCTTCACGCCAAAGGCGCCGGCGATCTTTCCAACAACGATCAGCCTCCCGCTCACAGCGGCCGCTCCAGCATGGCCACGACCTTGCCAAGCCGCGGCGACGTCCGCGACAGCAGGTGACGGAAGCCAAGCCTTGCGTGGAACGCCATGCTTTCGGGATTGGGCGGGTCTTCGTTGACCTCCGCCGTAAGCCGCTTCTCACCGAGCGCGGCGGCGATAAGGAGCGCCTCTTCGTAAAGCGCGCGCCCGACACCCTGCCCCCACGCTGTACGGCTGACGGCGACGCGGTCGATATAGAGGTGATTGTCGAACTGCTCTTCGAACCAGCCGAAATTGTCGCTCGGATAAGACGAGCCGGGCCGGATCAAGACGATGAAGCCGGCGGGAGCTCCGCCGGCTTCAGCAACAAGTATGCGGTGCGCCCACGCGGCGATCTCGCGATAGTCCTCTGCGGACATGTCGCCAACGGCCGGCGTCGAAGCGGCGTTGAGGGCGAGGATGAACTCCTCGTCCCCAGGCGCTGCGTCGCGGACCGTCACCGCCACGCCGATTACTCGGCGGCGGATTCTTCAGCCGGGGCGTTCTTGGCTTCTTCAGCAGCCGCGCGGCGGGCTTCCTCGCGGTCGGCGCGCTCCTTGGCGCGTTCCTTGGCTTTCTCGCCCGGCTCGGCGCGCTGCGGGTTGTTGCCGTGTTCCCATTTCACGAGGCCGGCGGAGGCGAGGTGACGGGCGACGCGATCGGTCGGCGTCGCGCCCTTCTTGAGCCATTCCTTGGCTTTCTCGAGGTCGATCGTCCAGCGCTTCTCGTCGGTCTTGGCGAGCAGCGGGTTGTAGGCGCCGATCTTCTCGATGAAGCGGCCATCGCGCGCAAAGCGCGAGTCGGCGATCACGACGTTGTAGTACGGACGGTGCTTGGAGCCGCCACGGGCCAGACGGATTTTCAGGGACATTGGTCTACTTTCTTCTTCCAGTTTCAGTTCGGGTTGGTTGATGGGATGGGCAGGACGTCAGTTCTTGCCCTGCAGTTTCTCGTGATGGCGGATGACCTCCGTCACGATGAAGGCGAGGAATTTTTCAGCAAAGTCCGGGTCAAGGTCGGCGTCCTTGGCGAGCTTGCGCAGGCGGGCAATCTGCTCGGCCTCGCGCGCCTTGTCGGCCGGAGGCATGTTGTGCTCGGCCTTGAGCTCGCCCACGGCCTTCGTCGCCTTGAAGCGTTCGGCCAGCATGTGCACTACCGCCGCATCGATGTTGTCGATCGAGGCGCGCAGGCGTTTCAGCGTTTCAGCGGGATCGTTGCTCATTTCTTCTTGTCCCCGCCCAGACCCGGAAGACCGCCCGGCAGTCCGCCGCCGAGGCCCGGCAGTTTCGGCGCGCCGGGACCGCCCATGCCGCCGCCGAGATTCTTCAGCGCATTGAGCTGCTGCTGGTTGATCTGCGGGCCCTGGCCCGGCGGGCCGCCCATGCCGCCCAGCATGCCGGCAAGGCCCTTCATGCCGCCCTTGCCGATCTTCTTCATCATGTCGGCCATGTTCCGGTGCTCCTTGAGCACCTTGTTGACCTCCTGAACATCAACGCCCGCGCCGGCCGCGATGCGGCGCTTGCGCGAAGCTGCGAGGATGTCGGGCTTTTTCCGCTCCTGCGGCGTCATCGACATGATGATCGCTTCCTTGCGTTTCATCACCTTGTCGTCGATCCCGGCGGCAGCCATCTGCGCCTTGGCGTTCTTGACGCCCGGCAGGAGGCTCATCATCCCGTCGAGGCCGCCCATGCGCTGCATCTGGCGCAGCTGGCCGGCATAGTCCTCGAGGTCGAACTGGCCCTTCGCCATTTTCTTGGCGACGCGCTCGGCCTCAACCTGGTCGATCTCGGCCTTGGCCTTCTCGACGAGGCTGACGATGTCGCCCTGCCCGAGAATCCGGCCCGCGATGCGGTGGGCGTCGAACACATCGAGCCCGTCGACCTTCTCACCCATGCCGATGAAACGGATCGGCAGGCCCGTCACCGCGCGCATCGACAGCGCAGCACCGCCACGGCCATCGCCATCCATCCGCGTCAGCACAAGGCCCGTGAGCGGGAGCCGTTCGTGGAAGCGTTTCGCCGTCTCGACCGCGTCCTGGCCCGTGAGGGCGTCGGCAACCAGCAGCGTCTCGTTCGGCTTTGCGATGGCGGCGATCTCCGCCGCCTCGTTCATCATCTGGTCGTCAAGCGTGGTGCGGCCCGCCGTATCCAGCATCAGCACGTCATAGCCGCCGAACTTCGCCGCCTGCAGCGCGCGCCGCGCGATATCCGGCGGAAGCTGTCCGGCCACGATCGGCAGCGCATCGACGCCGACCTGATCAGCAAGAACCTTGAGCTGCTCCATCGCCGCCGGGCGGCGCGTGTCGAGCGAGGCGACGAGCACCTTCTTGCGCTCTTGTTCCTTGAGGCGCTTGGCGACCTTGCCGGTCGTCGTGGTTTTCCCCGAGCCCTGCAGGCCGGCCATCATGATGACGGCGGGCGGCGAGTCGATCTTCAGCGGCGGCGGCTCTTCATCGCCACCCAGCGTCGAGACCAGCGCATCGTGCACGATCTTGATAACGAGCTGGCCCGGCTTGATCGACTTGATGACGGCTTCGCCCACGGCGTGGGGCCGCACATCGTCGATGAATTTCTTGACCACCGGCAGCGCAACGTCCGCTTCCAGCAGCGCCACGCGGATCTCGCGCAGCGCCTCGTTGACGTCCTTCTCGGAAAGCGCGCCGCGGCCGGTGAGGCCGTCGAACACCTTCCCAAGCTTGTCTGTCAGCGCGTCGAACATCGCCATTCCTCTTCATGCCGGACCATCCGACATGGGGTCGCCCCTTCCGCACGTAAACGTCCGAAAACGCCGAAGACCCCGCTGAGCGCAACGCGCCGGGCGGGGGACCTCGCCAGCCTCGTCCGTCTTTTCCTCCAGATATTTGAGGAGTAACGGGGTCGTGCCGGTCAAAGCACAGAAACGGGTTCTGCGCGGAAGGCGGTCTCCCTACCCTGACGGTGTGGAGAACGTCAAGGACAACCGGATTTATTGGGGTTTTCGGCCCAAATGCGCACCATCGGCCTCATCGGCGGCATGAGCTGGCAGAGCTCCAAGCTCTATTATGAGCAGATCAACCAGCTGGTGGCCGACCGGCTGGGCGGCGCGCACTCCGCCAAGCTGATCGTGAACTCCCTCGATTTCGGCCCGATCGCCCAGATGCAGTCGGAAGGCAAATGGCGCGAAGCCGGGGCCGTCCTCGCCAACGCCGCCCAGGCGCTGGAGCGCGCCGGGGCCGACGTCATCGCCATCGGGGCCAACACCATGCACAAGGTCGCCGCCCAGGTGACCGCCTCCGTCCGCCTGCCCCTGATCCATATCGGCGATACGCTGGCCGCAGGCCTCCGGGCCGACGCCCGCTCGCGCCCCCTCCTCCTCGGCACCCGCTACACGATGGAAGACCCGTTCATGGTCGACCATCTCGCCAACAAGGGGATCGAGGCGATCACGCCAGACAAACCCGACCGCGACGCGCTGCACGCCATCATCTATGACGAGCTGATCAAGGGTATTGTCACCGACGCCTCGCGCACCGCTGTCCGGGCGATGATCGACAAGGCCAGCCTCCGCGAAGCCGACAGCGTTATCTTCGGCTGCACCGAGATCGGCATGCTCTTCCCGCCCACCGATGCCGGTCTCCCCGGCTACGACACGCTGGAACTCCACGCCCGCGGCCTGGTCGAGTTCGCGCTCAGGGCCTGAAGCAAGGTTGACGATCAGCCATAGCTCTTCTTCGGCCGCCAGCTGTCGACGCCCTCGGGCAGCATGTCGAACAGGCGCCAGACCGTGCAGTAGTCGTCGCCGTCGTTGAAGCTCGCCGCCGAGACGCGAACAATCTTTCCTTCGTGCTTCTGGAAAGCCGACACGCCCGGCATCGCCCGCCCCGCCGCATTCTCGAAGCCCATGTCGGAGGCAAACCGCGTCCCCTGCGTCGACACCATGGGGAACACCCAACCGCGCGAGGCCGCGAACGCCTGCTGCACATCCGGCGCATCCGGGCTCGACACCACGAACGAGGCGCGATCCGAGATATGCGGATAGAGCCCGTTGAACCCATCCGCCCACATCGTGCAGCTCGAGCAACCCGTGCCCATGTTGTGGATCATGAACAGGTCGCGCTTCTTCCCGAACAGCGCCGACAGCTTCACCGGACCTTTCGGCGTCGCGAAGGCATAGTCCTTGACCTCGCCCTGCGATTCCTCGGCCAGCGCCTGCTGCAATTCGGCCCGCACCGCCGACAGCCTGGTCTGCAGCGCAATGATCCGCGCATTTTCCCTGAGCATCACTTGCCCTTCCTCTTCGCTTTCTTCGCAGGACGTTTTGCCTTGGCAGGCGGCAGCGCCTTCACATAGGCCGCCAGCTCGTCGAAAGACTGCTGCCAATACTTGGTGTAGTGATTGATCCAGACGGCGGCGTCGTGAAGCGGCGCGGCGTCGAGATTGCAGCGCGCGATGCGCCCCGTGCGCTCCTGCGCGACCAGCCCGGATCGCACCAGCACCTGGATATGGCGCGAGACCGCCTGCAGCGACATATCGAACGGCGCAGCAAGCTCGGACACCAGCGCCGGACCTTCATCCAGCCGCCGCAGGATCTGTCGCCGCACGGGATCCGACAGGGCGAAGAACACGCGATCCAACGCTTCCTCCCCTGCCTCGGCCGAAGCCTTGTCCTTGACCAACGCCAGCGTCATCGCTTCGCCTCGCCCGAGCAGAGCGGCTGCGCGAGGATTTCCTCGAGCACCGAGCGATGATGATCCTTCGCCCGCGCCGCATAGTGGCCGCCATGCTCGGCCACCGCAGGCGCGATCGCAAGACTGACAGCTACCGCGCCAAGCAGCGCAATTGCCGCAACCGGCCCTGGCCGCCGCACGAAACTCCAGCCCATCCGCCCCGCCGCAGCGAGGTTTCCAGCCATCAGCGCACTGAGGAGGCAGCACAGCATGTCCGGATCTTTCTTCCTGCGCCTCTTGATCGCCGTCTTGACTATCAACACTTCGATTGACTATCAACACTTATGTTGATTATCAAGGAGAGAATGATGACCGGCCGGATTGCAACACAGGACGAATGGCTGAAGCAGCGCGAAGCCCTGCTCGCCGCGGAGAAGGCGTTCACCCACGAGCGCGACAGGCTCAGCGCCCGCCGGCGCGAGATGCCGTGGCTGAAGATCGACCAGGACTATGTCTTCGAGGGCGTGGAGGGCCAGAAATCCCTGGCCGACCTGTTCGACGGCCGCAGCCAGCTGATCGTCTATCACCTGATGTTCGCGCCGGAATGGGAATGGGCGTGCAAGTCCTGCTCATTCTGGGCCGACCAGTTCGATGGATCGATCCCGCACCTGCGCGCCCGCGACACGTCCTTCGTGGCGATCTCGCGCGCCCCGCTGGAAAAGCTGCAGCGTCAGGCCAAGCGCCTCGGCTGGGAATTCCCCTGGCTCTCGGCTGCCAAGAACCGCTTCGCCTATGACATGGGCTTCTCCTTCGAGCCCGACGCGAAGGACGCCATCTACAATTTCGGCAAGCTGCCGAAGGCCGGCGCGACCGACCTTCCCGGCTTCTCGATCTTCACCCGCGAGCCCGATGGCAAGATCTTCAAGACCTACAACGTGCAGGGCCGCGGCCAGGACATCACCAACGCCGCCTACAACCTCCTCGACTTCACCGCCAAAGGCCGCGACGAAGACCACCTGCCCTTCACCATGAGCTGGGTGAAACTCCACGACGAGTATCCGGCATAGCCAAAGCCACTGCTCTCGGACAACCCCGGAAGCACAAACGCTATCCGGGGTCATCCGTCCACGCCTCAGTACCGCCATCGACCTCGCGCCGAGGTTCCTGTAGTCATCGGGGTTCGGCAGATGCGGGCGACCATGGCGGACATTTTCATCTCCTACGCACGCGAAGATGCCGACGCCGCCGGGCGTCTCGCCGCCGCGTTGCAGGAGGCGGGCTACTCCAGCTGGTGGGACAGAAAACTCACCTCGGGTTCGCGTTATCTCAAGGAGACCGAAGCCGAGCTGAAGGCGTCGAAGGTCGTGCTCGTCATATGGTCGAAGGCCTCGGTGGAGTCGCACTGGGTCGCGGACGAAGCCGCTGTGGGGCGTGACGAGAACAGGCTGCTGGCCCTCACGTTCGATGGATCGATGCCCCCACTCGGTTTCCGGCAATTCCAGGTGACCGACTTTTCGCACTGGAAGAACGGCGCGAACGAACCCCCATTCCAGAACCTGATCGGCGGACTGTCACGCCTGGCGCGTCCGACGGGCGAGAGCGTGCCCCGCCCTCAATCTCCCAGCCCGAGCAGGCTTCCGAAACCGGCGGTTCTCGGCGGCATCGCGCTCGCGGCTGTCGCCGTTCTGGTGATCGCCGCTTTTACACTGATGCGCCCGCCGGGCGGGACAGCAACGATGCCGGCCTCCCAGCGCATCGCCTTTTTCGGATTCACGGCAGGCAATGCCGATCCGCTGGTGGCGGACATTGCGGCGGCGGCGACCAACGAGACGTTCCAGGCCCTGCTGGCGCTGCGGCTGGAAGCCGCCTCGCGTACAGACACGCAGGGCGTGGAGCTGGCCCGGCAGCGCGCGAAAGCTGCCGATCTCGACGCCGCCTACGCCCTTGGCGGCGAGGTGCGCTCGGCGGGCGAGGCGATCAGCATCCACATGCATCTCGAAGACGTCGCAACCCGCACGACGCTATGGGAGCGGACGGTGAACGGCAACGCGGCCGAAAAGGCTTCCCTGTCGGTTCTGGCGGCGGGGGCCGCGACCGAAGTGACGCGGTGCATGGCTGGCGCGCGTCCGGCTCTTCCCCGCCAGCAGGATGGCGAGCTCCTGGCCCAGCTTGCCACAGCCTGCGCCACGCCGTTCATAGCTTATCTCGATGCGCCCCCGCGCTGGCGTGCGCTCGCAGTCGAGGCCCCGGGCTCGGCGATCATCCAGGCCAACCTCGCCAACAGCCTTATCTACCATGCGAACCATTCGCCCCTTACGGAAGTTGAGCGTGGCGAGGTTTGGAAAGAAGCCACGAAAGCAGCGAAAGCTGCTTTGGCGATCGAGCCCGACAACGGGATTGCGAAGACCGTTCTTGCCTACAACGCGATGTTCGAGGGGCGGCCGCTTGCTGAAGCCGGTGCGCTGATGGATGAGGCTATCAAGGAGTCTCCCGACGACTGGCGCCGGGGCGAGATCGGCGCCAACCGGACAGAGTTCCTGAAGGGCATGGGCAGGAACACCGAAAACATTTCAGCCGCGCGGGCAGCGATGAACAGGGACCCCTTGAGCCCGACGCCCTACGTGCAACTGGCGGAAGGCCTGGTTTTTGTCGGGCGGGGAGCGGAGGCCGGGCGTGTATTCGAGCAGCTGAATGCCCGCTGGCCGGATGCCTGGTGGACGATGTGGCCCAGCTACGCCGCTCGCTACAGGATAAGCGATATCGACAAGGTGCTGGCGCTGGCCCCGTCAGGGGTATCCGAAGAGTCGAAGGCATGCTGGCGACAGCTTGCAAAGGCCTTCGCATCAAGCAGTCCGGCTGTCCGGCGAACCGGGGCCGACATCATGGCGCAGTGCGGCGCTGATGGAAGAATCAGCGCCGACATCACGGGCTACATGCGGCTCCGGCTGGTGGGCGATGTCGGGGAGGCTCTTGCCTGGTATGGCGCACTGCTGGACCGCGGCCGGCCTTCTACCGGTTTTCTGTTCGCCGGCGGCTCGCTTCTGGACAGGAATGAGCGGGCCTTGCGCGCCGATCCGCGGTTTCTTCCGTTGATGAAAAAGAGCGGCCACTACCAGTACTGGCTCGACACCGGGACGCATCCCGACATCTGCGACCTGCCCGAGGAAAAAGGCTTCGAGCTCTGCGCCAGCCTACGCGCGGACCAGGCCAAGAAATAGCACCCGGCAGATGCGGGCCGCGTCCCCTCGCTCCAATCGGGATGCGCGAGACGAAGCCGCGCGCGACGGCAATTAAGGTGTCATTCCTCGTTCGCCTGATCCAACGGGAGACCCCTGGCTTCCCGGACCCGCGCGCCCTTGAGGATGCCCTCCATAGCGTAGTTGCCTTCGTGGCAGGCGTATTCGTAGACGCGCTCGCCTTCGCTGCGCCAGGTGATCTCGCCCTTCCAGGGCTGGGTGTAGAAGACCGGATCATCGACCGTGAACTCGTAGAAGAGGTCCGTCGGCGAGACGCGCGTGAAGCGCTCGGTGACTTTCGCGGTCTCCGACAGGTTGGCCGGAACAGCCTGCGCCGCCCGGATCGCATCGAAGCCTGTCGTCTCGACCACCAGCGTGTTTCCTTCCCAGTGACCGACCGCATCGCCGAACAGCGGATGGATCGCGGAGGGGTTATGCTTCTCATCCATGCGGATGACGCGCGCCCAGGTGATCATCTCCGACATGATCATCACCGCGTCTTTCGTCTGCACGATCTGATAGTGGTTATTGTAGAGCCCGTTGATCATTGGCGGCCCGGTTCGCCCGCCCGTCGCGAGGCAACGATCTGCGAGCGGTCGCGCCTCCGGATCGGAATAGCCGAGCTTGGCCCGCCCCGCCGCCGCGAGCTTCTTTCCGTCCGCCGACCAGGGGATTTTCCCATTTGGCGGATCGACGATCCAAGATGTCCGCGTCTCGCCCTTCACGATCCCGAAGCGCGTGCCCGGATCGATCCAGAAGGCGTTGTAGCCGCGGCCCTGGGCGAGGTCCTTGCCGTTGAGCAGGCCGTCGCCGAGTTTCTGGTTGTCGTCGGTCGCCTGCCGCACGACCTGCGGGTGCGCCTTAGTCAGCGCCTCGACCTGGTCGGGCGGGATCACCAGCGTCTTGTAGCGGTCGGCGCGTTCAAGCGTGGTGATCGAGTCCGTCGACCAGACGCCCTGCAGGTCCGGATGCCCGTCCGAGGCGAGCGGCGGCTTCCAGGCTTCCTGCGCCAGCGCCGGCAGGCCGGCGAACATTACGGCGGCGGCGAGCGCGGCGCGTAGCTTGTTCATGTGGTCCTCCCCATCCCGACGCCGACCTGTCTTATGCAAGGTCGTGAGTTCGTGATGCGGATCAGCTTGCCTGCCGCTGGCTTGGCCTGCAAGCTGGTCTCCTGACCGGAGCGGGTGATGAACATCAAGTCCAGCCTGAGAGGCCTTGCGGCGCTCGCCATTGCCGCTGTCTCCGGGCTTGCCGCACCCGTCACGGCCCAGCAGGGCGCCAAGGTGAGCGTCGACCTCGAACTCCTCCTCGCCGTGGACATCTCCCAGTCGATGGATTTCGACGAGCACACCATCCAGCGCGAAGGCTATGTCGAGGCGTTCCGCCATCGCGACGTGATCAACGCCATGCTCTCCGGCCCGCGCGGCAAGATCGCCGTGATGTACATGGAATGGGCCGGCGATTTCGATCCGATCCCCACCATCCCGTGGACCATCATCGACAGCGAGAAAGCGGCGCACGATTTCGCTGACCGCCTCGCCAACGAGCCGGTGTTCGGCGAGCAGCGCACCTCCATTTCCACCGCCCTCCTCGCCGCGCGCGATTACATCCAGGGTAACAACATATCGTCGGCCCGGCAGGTGATCGACGTTTCGGGCGACGGCGCCAACAATGCCGGCCGGCTGGTCGAACCGGTGCGCGACGCCGTGGTGAAGAGCGGCATCGTGATCAATGGCCTGCCCATCATGCTCGGCAAGCCGATGGAATTCTACGACATCCCCCACCTCGACCGGTACTACAAACACTGCGTCATCGGCGGGAACGGCGCCTTCATCGCACCGGTGTTCGACCTGAAGCAGCTCTCCGCCACGATCCGCAAGAAGCTGGTGCTCGAGATTGCGAGTCTCGATGTCGAACCCGACATGGCCCCGATCCAGTATGCCGACGCCCGCGAGGAAATCCCCACGGCGCCCGGGATCGTGCGTGCGCAGCTGAAGCTGCCGCAGGAAAAGACCGACTGCACCATCGGTGAAAAGGTATGGGGCGGCGGTCGCTATGGCGGCTTCGGGAACTTCCCGCAGTAGCGCCTACGCCTGCGCCCGGCGGTGCAGCGCCTTGTCGGCGTACATCGCCTCGTCCGCTCTCGCGAGGGCCTTCTCGGCGGTGTCGCCCGCCGCCATCGGTGCAACGCCATAGGCCGCCGAGACATAAAGCGGGATGCCCTCGTGCAGCACCTTCTCCGTGCACAGCGCAGCCGCCAGCGTCTCCGCCTTCAGCCTCGCCGCCTCGGGCCCAAGGTGCGTCAGCACCACCGCGAACTCATCGCCCCCGATGCGGCCGACAATGTCCGTCTCGCGCGTCTGCCGGATCAAGAGCTCGCCGATGGCCCGGATCACGGCGTCCCCGGCCGGATGGCCATGCGCGTCGTTGATCGTCTTGAAGTTGTTGAGGTCGAAATAGATGACGCTCGCCTCGATCTCGTGGCGCTTCACCATCGCAACCACGCGCTGCGCCTCGCGGATGAAGGCGCGGCGGTTGTAGACCGGGGCAAGTGTATCGTGGTCGGCGGAAGCCTCCGCCTCGGCGAGCGACAGCTTCAGCTGCTCCACATCAAGCCGCAGGGAATCGATTTCCGAGATCAGCACGGTGAAGGCCGTGCGCACCTGGGGCGAGAGCTGGTGTTCGGGAACCCCGAAAATGTCCGCCACGCGCTTCGCCAGGTCGACCGGCCGCTCGACCGGCGCGACGTCGCCCTGACGGCTCTTGTGGCCGAAGATCGAGAACAGCTTCATGGGGCGGACAGGTCTCCTTGGCCCATTCCACCGCAACCCTGTTAGCAGCTGATTAATCATGGCTTAGCGCGCCGTTGCGGAAATGAGGCGGAACCTTGTAGAACCCGGCTTTCCGGGCCGGAGAGCCTCATGACGTCCCCTTCTGCTAAGCCTCTCGTGGGCATCATCATGGGCAGCCGGTCCGACTGGCCGACCCTGCAGAAGGCGGCCGAGATACTCACAGAACTCGGCGTTCCGTATGAAGCGAAAGTGGTTTCGGCTCACCGGACGCCCGACCGGCTGGTCTCCTACTCCAAATCTGCCCGCGAGCGCGGTCTCAAGGTCATCATCGCCGGCGCCGGCGGGGCGGCCCACCTGCCCGGCATGGTCGCCTCGATGACGTCCCTGCCTGTCCTCGGCGTGCCGGTGAAATCGAGCGCGCTGTCAGGCCTCGATAGCCTCCTGTCCATCGTGCAGATGCCGAAGGGCATTCCGGTCGGCACGCTGGCGATCGGCGAGGCGGGCGCGGCCAATGCCGGCATTCTCGCAGCCTCGATGCTGGCCAACATTGATGATGCGCTGCTGAAGCGGCTCGATCAATTCCGCAAGGCGCAGACGGATGCGGTCGCCGAGAGCGTGGAAGACGGGAAATGAGCAAGTCGCCGGCCACGGGCGTCATCGCCAAGCCTGGCGATACCATCGGCATTCTTGGCGGCGGCCAACTTGGCCGGATGCTCGCAATCGCGGCAGCCGACCTCGGCCTCGACGTCCACATCTTCACGCCTGAAGAAGACAGCCCCGCCTCGCGCGTTGCGCAGAAGACGTGGGTGGCGCCCTTTGATGATCGCAATGCGCTGCGCGAGTTCGCGGCGAGCATCCAGGTCGCCACCATCGAGTTCGAGAATGTGCCCGTCGACGCCGTCGACCTGATCGAAGACGAGGGCGTGCCCGTGCGCCCCAATGGCGAGACGCTGGCCCGCGCGCAGGATCGCCTCGCCGAGAAGACCTTCTTCCGCGAGATCGGCATCGAGCCTGCGCCCTTCGCCCGCATCGACCATCCCGACCAGATCGAACCCGAACTCACGAAGCTTGGCGGCTCCGGCGTCCTGAAGTCGCGCTTCTCCGGCTATGACGGCAAGGGGCAGCTCCGCCTCAAGGGCAAGATCCAGCCTTATCCCGCCTGGGCCGAGATCGGCACGACGCAGGCGATCCTCGAAGCGTGGATCGAACACGACCGGGAGATCTCCGTCATCGCCGCGCGCGGCGCGGACGGCCAGTTCGTGCCGTTCGATCCGCCCGAGAACGACCATTCCGGCGGCATCCTGCGCCGCTCGAAATTCCCATCCACCCTGCCCGAGAACGTGCTCGACAACGCGATGGACCTTGCCAAGAAACTCGCCGATGAACTCGACTATGTCGGCGTGCTGGCGCTCGAGCTGTTCGTGACGAAGGACGGCAGGCTGCTCGCCAACGAGTTCGCGCCCCGCGTCCACAATTCCGGTCACTGGACGCAGGATGCCTGCTTCACCGGCCAGTTCGAACAGCACATCCGCGCCGTCTGCGGCTGGCCGCTGGGCGATCCCTCGCGCCATTCGGATGGCGAGATGCTCAACCTCCTTGGGCCCGACGCGAATGACTGGGAAAAATACCTGGCCGAAGGCGCAAAGCTCCACCTTTACGGCAAACGCCGCGCCGCCGACGGCCGCAAGATGGGCCATGTGAACCGGCTCAAGCCGAAGGCGTGACGCAGGCTCGCATTCACATTCCCGCCGATGGCGGCTCCTACGGATTGCGAAGAGGGATCGTCATCGGTGTAACGGCGGACAAGCGCGTTGTGACAGTCCTCCGGAAGGCTCAATCGGTCGATGCAACAGGCTAGAAATTTGCGTGATGGCTAATCTTCTTTGGGAAGTCTGGCGCGATCCAGAGAGCAACTCGCTTGAGTGTACCATTGCTGGGGAAGAGTCCGACAGAGTGCGCCGTGCTGTGTCCCCTCGGTCCGAGCTTGTGCGGACTTTTCTAGCCATGTCCCACGAGGACGCGATGCTGAAGCACTATGCCGCCGAAGGCTGGAGTGAATACAAGCGTGTGCCGGGCATCACCGATCAACCGTTTTCGGAAGATCAGGAACAAGAGCAGCGCGCTTACCTGGCCCGCCGCAGGTAAGCGCCCAGCCGGGCGGGGGCCCGACGGTCTGGGAACTTCAAGTTGGGGCAACACGCCGGGCGATCACTGGGCCCCCGCCTTCGCGGGGGATGCGGAACGAAGGACGGGATGAATTAGCCGGAGCTGTGCTCGGCTCATTTCCGATGACCGAAGATATCCATCGGGTCGGGCATCTTCGCGAAGGCGTCCTTGGCCTGCGCCTTGAACTTCTCGAACTGCATCACGTTCTCGATGCGGCGATCGAGGAAGTCGTCGACGGCGGCTTCGTCCTCCGTGCCCATCCAGGCGGCGAGTGTCGTGCCGAGCACGCCCGAGAGGATGGTGCGCTTGGTGTACCAGTTGAAGTCGGTCGACTTGTCGCCCAGCGCCGTCCAGATCGCGTCGGCCGCTGACCAGAGACCTTTGGGGCCGGTGAGCAGGTTGGCGGGGGTCGCGGCGGCGCGCTTCACCGCCGCCTTGTGGGGCGCGAGATAGGCCAGCCAGGCCTTGGCCCCCGCCCTTACCTTTTCGCGGACCTTGAGGGCGGCGATGTCGCTGTCCTTGAGCCGGTCGGAGGTCGCGCGGACGGCCCGGGCGGTGAAAGCCTCCAGGAGGTCGGTGACACCGTGGGGGGTGGCAAGGTGGACCTGGCCCTCGGTTAGGCCAGCCTTTTCGCCGGCCAGGGCAAGGGCTGCATGGGTCCAGCCGGCCTCGGGGGCGATCTCCAGCATGGAATCGAGCAGTTTCTCGCGGAAAAGGTCGCTGGGGGCGGCTTCGGTCATCTATCAATCCTGCGCCAGAACGGGCCCAAAACAACCGTCAGGGGGTGTAGGCAGGGCCGTTTTCCTATGATATCGGACCCGCGCTTGCTCGTCATGGCCTTGCCATGGAAGGCGGCGACAATCACCCGTCGGACGGGCCTCACGTATCCTCAAAGGGAGCGTTTGCGGCCGTTTCGGCGTTTCTGACGTTCTAAAGACATCCCCGGGGCCGGCCGGGAAACCGATGGAGAGTTTCAAATAGTTCAGATCGTGGTCCGCGATAACAACGTCGATCAGGCGTTGAAAGCGCTCAAGAAGAAGATGCAACGCGAAGGTCTCTTCCGGGAGATGAAGCGCCGTAACCATTTCGAGAAGCCTTCCGAACGGAAAGCGCGCGAGAAAGCTGAAGCCGTCCGCCGGGCGCGGAAACTGGCTCGCAAGCGCGCCCAGCGTGAAGGCCTCCTGCCTAAAACCTAGGATGCTCGGGTTCCGGCCCGAACCCCTGCTGTCCGTTTGATGACGCCGGCGGCGCAAAGCGCTCCGCCGGCGTCTGTATTTGGGTATGCCCCTTGCACCTTTCCCCGCTGGGCCGTTAACCGCATAAAGCCCCCGGGGATCATCTCTTGAAATTCTCGCCGACCCTCGCCGCCAGCGCCAAAGCCGCCACGCTGGATCGTATCGCAGCAGGGAAGATCGATGCCATCGTGATTGGCGCAGGCGCATCGGGCGGGCTTGCCTCGCTGCTGCTGACGGAAGCGGGGCTCACCACACTGGTGCTCGACGCTGGCGTTGCGCGCGGGATGCGACGTCCCTTCACTTCGCCTTTCAGCGCCATGGTGCGCACCGTCGCAACGCCGCAGATGTTCGCGGCGCTGCCGCCTGCCGTTTCAAATCTCGGCCGCAAGGGCCTGCGCGCCGCCGGCCTGCTGCGCCAGCCCGTACAGAGCCGCTGCTTCGCCTGGCAGATGGATCCCTCGCAGTTCGTCGACGATCGCGACAATCCATATGCGTCCGAGGGCGAGCAGGACTTCACCTGGTTCCGCGTACGCCAGCCGGGCGGGCGCATGATCGTGCCGGGCCATGGCCGGCAATACTACCGGCTGTCGGCGCAGGACTTCCACACCAATGACGGCCTCAGCCCGGTGTGGCCGCTGGCCCATGGCGAACTCGATCGCTGGTACGCCGCCGTCGAAAAGCGCCTGAAGCTTTCCGGCAATCGCGACGGGCTGGCCTGGGCGCCTGACAGCGAGATCGCCAATCCGCTCAAGCCGAACGCCGCCGAGCAGGAACTGATGGACATCGTCTCGGCGCGCTGGCCGAACGCCAAGCCGATGCTGGGACGTTTCGCTGAGCCGCTGCCATCGCTCGAGCAGGCGGCGCAGACCGGCAAGCTGCTGCTGCGGCAGGGCGCGATCGTTCGCGAGATCAAGACCGACGGCAAAGGCCGCGTCACCGGCGTGACGTTCGTCGACGACGCCAGCGGCAAAACACAGACCGCGTCTGCCCCGCGCGTGTTCCTCTGCGCCTCGGCGCTGGAATCAACCCGCATCCTGATGCTGTCGAAGCTCGGCGAGGCCTCGGGCGCGCTCGGCCGCAACCTGATGGACCACATTGTCATGAGCGGCCATGGACAGGGCGCGCCGCTGCCCGGCGGACGTGTCGTGCTGGAAAGCGGCCGCAGCATCTTCCTGCCGCGCTTCGACCTCCGCAATGGCGACAGCGTCGAGGGCGAACGCGGCTATGGCGTACAGCTCTATCGCGCCTCGCAGGGCGGCGGCTCCTACTTCCAGGCCGTGACCTTCTCCGAGATGACGCCGCGGCCTGAGAACCGTGTCACGCTCGATCCGAAGCGGCTGGACCGCTGGGGCATCCCCACGCTGCGCATCCGCTGCGAGGCCGACGCGACAGAACTCGCGCGCGCAGGCCGGCAGGCCGACGCCATCCGCGAGATCGCCGAAGCCGCGAAGGTGAAGCTCGCCGACGTCAACAAGCGGCCCTCCCCGCCGGGAATGGCGCTGCACGAATGCGGCACCGCGCGCATGGGAACGGCGCCGGAGAATTCCGTGCTCGATCCGAACAATGAATGCTGGGATGCACGCGGGCTCTATGTAACCGACGCCTCGTCCTTCCCCTCGCAGGGGATCCAGAACCCGACACTGACACTCATGGCCCTGACAGCACGGGCCGTGGATCGCGCCACCCATGTCTGACGCCCGCACCATCATCCTCAAGGCCTTCGCGAACGGGCAACCTCGCCTCGGCTTCGGCACGGGCGACCTGTTCACCGACGGCCGCAGCGGCGATTCTGCCCGCGTGATTTCGGCGGCGTTCGATGCGGGCTTCCGCTATTTCGACACGGCGCGGCTCTATGGCGATGGCCAGGCGGAATACGCTGTCGGCGAGGCGCTTGCAGGCAAACGCAACGACATCATCCTTGTCAGCAAGGCAGGCATCATTCCGTGGAGCATGCGCGGTGGGGCACGCGTGGCGCACAAAGCCTCGCGCCTGCTGGGACCGCTGGGCAAGCCCTTTGCAAAAACGCCGTCGGCGAAGATGGGCGCGTTCACCGCCGCTGAAATGACGCGCAGCGTCGAGACCAGCCTGCGCGCGCTGCGTACCGATTACGTCGACATCCTGCTGCTGCATGAATGCACGCTGGCCGATGCCACAGCCGATGAAACCCGCAACGTGCTGGAGCAGTTGCTGCGCGCCGGAAAGATCCGCGCCCATGGCATTGCGACCACTCACGCCAACACGCGAGCCATCCTGCAGGACGGCCGCGCTGCGCCCGCCATCGTCCAGGCTCCGGCCGACGCCATAGGCGGGCAGATCGCAGACTACGCGGGTGCGAAGGGCGTCGTGATTACGCACTCGCTCCTCCGCCCCGTGCTGGCCGCCCTGAGCACGCGCTCGGCCGCGGACCCGGGCTTCGCCCAGCGCTTCAAGGCGGAAGCCGGCGTTGATCCCACAGATGCGCAGGCTCTGGCGCCCTTGCTCATGGCGCACGCACTTTCGGCCAATCCAACCGGCGTCGTGCTGGTTTCCACGCGCAAGGCCGAACGCGCCGCCGGCATCCAGGGGGCGGCCCGCCGCCTCGATGGCGCCTCGGCCGATGTCCGGCGCCTTGCGACAGCGCTCTGGGCGCTGAACCAGTGAACTGCTGAGCAGCGTTGAACCTGGCGGCCTGTCGGTGCAGCGTGCCGCCCATGGGCGTCGTGGGCTGGATCCTCATCATCAAGGGTGCGCTGTTCCTGTTTGGCGCGCGGCATGTGCTCGAGGAATTGCTCGAAGCGCACCCGGTGACGTTCGGCCATGTGACGCGTGGCGAGAAGGGTTTCCGGAAATACGCGGCGAACCTGCGGGTGGCGGGCTTCGTACTGGCGCTGATCGGTGCGGGGCTGGTCTGGTTATTCCACTAAATGCGCTGTCGGAAATGCGTCGGCGGCAGATGATCCGCAGATCCATGTTGAACGGAACAGGAGACATCCGATGTTCCGACACGCTTTCAAGATCAGCGCCCTTCCCTCCGAGCGGTTCCGGCATCTGTTTGGCCTGAGCGACGAGGAACTGGATGCGGCGGGAGTGGTCGTGCGCACGGCGGATGCCAAGCCGGGCTATCCCTGCCGTGTGACGCTTCGCGATGCCGAGCCCGGCACGCGGATGCTGCTGCTCAATTACGAGCATCAGGATGCGGCCACGCCCTACCGCTCGCGCCATGCGATCTTTGTCTGCGACCGGGCGCAGGATGTGGCGCCGGCGCCGGGCGAAGTGCCTGAGCAGCTGCGCTCGCGCCTGCTATCGGTGCGCGCCTTCTCGGAGGACGGGATGATGGTGGAGGCGGATGTCGTCGAAGGCGTGGGGGCGGCAGAGACCTTCACGCGGCTGCTGGGCAATCCGGAAACGGCCTACCTGCACGTGCATTTTGCAAAGTACGGCTGCTATGCGGCGCGGGTTGATCGGGCCTGACGCTTTACTCCATCCTGCCCAAACACAAACCTTGACTTGACGGACTCCCTGCCTCACCAAGCGCGCCCCGCGATACGGCTCCGCCTTGGAGCCTATCCGGTTCGCTTGGAATGGCGCCATGACCCTGTCGATCGGTCTCGATTTCGGCACGACGAACACTGTCGCGACGATGGTCAACGCCAGCGGCCAGGTCGAGGCGGTGCATTTCGACCACGAAGGCGAGGCGTTCGACGCCTTCCGCTCGGTGCTGTGCTTCTCGGAAGACGACACGGCCGGGCGGCGGACGCATGTGGATGCCGGCCCGTGGGCGATCGACAAGTTCGTGGAGCTGGGCGGGGATTGCCGCTTCATCCAGTCGTTCAAGACATTCGCGGCCAGCGCGCTTTTCACCGACACGCTGATCTACAATCGCCGCCTCAAATTCGAGGACCTGCTGGCGAGTTTCCTGCGGCAGGTGCGCAGCCATGCCGGGACGGAGTTTCCCAAGCGCGTGGTGATCGGCCGGCCCGTGACCTTTGCCGGCGCAGATCCCAACGAGGCGCTGGCCCGCACGCGCTATGAGGCGGCGCTGCGCAATGTCGGGTTCGAGGAAATCCACCACGTCTATGAACCGGTCGCCGCCGCCTACTTCTTCGCCCAGCGCCTGAAGGCTGACGCGACTATCCTTGTCGCCGATTTCGGCGGCGGCACGAGCGATTTTTCCATCGTGAAGTTTTCCGTCGGCCGGGGCGGGCTCGACTATGCACCGCTCGCACACACCGGCGTTGGCGTTGCTGGCGATGCGTTCGACTACCGCATCATCGACCGGGTCGTGGCGCGGGCGTTCGGCAAGGGCTCGGAATACAAGAGCTGGGACAAGATCCTTCCCGTGCCGAATTCCTACTTCCAGAAATTCAGCCGCTGGAACGAGCTCTCGATGATGCGTCAGTCGCGCGATTATCGCGAGCTGCAGGATCTCGTGCGCTCGAGCCTCGACCCGGACCGCATCAAGGCGTTCCTGGCCTTCCTCGATGCGGACGCCGGCTATGCGATGTATCGCGCCGTGTCGGCCGCGAAGATGCAGCTGTCCCATGCAGAGGAAGGCACGCTGTCGCTTCACGTTGCCGGCGTCGACATCGAGCGAACGATCAAGCGCGCGGACTTCGAGAAGTGGATCGCGCCCGAGCTTGAAGAGATCGGCGCCTGCGTCGATCGTGCGCTACGCGAGGCGAACCTTGCTGAAACCCAGATCGATCGCGTCTTCCTGACCGGCGGTTCGTCCTTCGTGCCGGCGGTGCGGGCACAGTTCGAGGCGCGCTTCGGCGCAGAGAAGATCGAGACCGGCGACCAGCTCGTCTCGATCGCCTACGGCCTGTCTCTGATCGGACGCGAGACGGACATCAGCCGCTGGACGGCATGACAAAACGGCGAACGGTCTCCCGCTCGCCGTTCATTGTTTGCGGTTTCGGGCCGGAGATCAGCCGACTTCGTCGAGTTCGTCGCCTTCGCGGACCTTGAGGTCGTACTCGCGCACTTTCCGATAAAGCGTCGAGCGGCCGATGCCGAGACGGCGGGCGACTTCCGACATGTGGCCGGAATAGTGGTCGATGGCGAACTGGATCAGGTCGCGCTCAATGGCTTCCAGCGTGCGCAGCTCGCCGGTCGTGTCGGTGATCAGCACGGGCTGGTCGGCGACGTCGTTGGCAGGTTTGGCGACCGAGCCGGCAACCGAAACAGCCGGCGCGTGCGGGACGAGGCCCGAGATCTGCGGGAAGTCGTCAGGCTTCAGCGCGCCGCCGTCCGAAAGGACGATCGCGCGGAACACCGCGTTTTCGAGCTGGCGGACGTTGCCCGGCCAGTCATAGGCCGTGAGCATCGACAGCGTTTCCGGCGAGACGCCCGGGACGGCCTTGCCCTCTTCCGCGTTGAAGCGGTTGATGAAGTGCTCGACCAGGGCCGGGAGGTCTTCGCGGCGCTCCTTCAACGAGGGGATCTCGATGGGGAACACGTTGAGGCGGTAATAGAGGTCTTCGCGGAAGCGGCCTTCCTTGACCTGCTGCGCGAGATCGCGGTTCGTCGCCGAAATGATGCGCACGTCGATCTTGGTGGGACGGCGCGAGCCGACCGCGTCGACTTCGCCTTCCTGCAGAACGCGCAGGAGCTTGACCTGCATGTCGAGGGGAAGTTCGCCGACTTCGTCGAGGAAAAGCGTGCCGCCGTCAGCTTCGACGAACTTGCCGAGCTTTTTCTCGTGGGCGCCCGTGAACGAGCCCTTCTCGTGGCCGAACAGGATCGACTCGACAAGGTTTTCCGGAATGGCGCCGCAGTTGACCGAGATGAACGGCTTGCCAGCACGATCGGACGCGCCCTGGATGCAGCGGGCGATGACTTCCTTGCCGACGCCCGACTCACCGAGGATGAGGATCGGGATCGAGGAGGCAGCCGCGCGCTGGCCGAGGCGGACGACGCCGCGCATGGACGGCGCACCGGCGATCATGTCCTCGAAGCCCATCTTGCCTTCGGTCTTCTTGGAGAGGCGTTTTACCTCGCCGCGCAGGTCCGACAGCTTGAGCGCGTTGCGGATCGAGATGGCGATACGTTCGGGCGAGGCCGGCTTCACGAAGAAGTCGACGGCGCCGGCGCGCATGGCTTGAACAACAGTGTCGATGCCGCCGGTGGCGGTGAGCACGATCACGGGGAGGTCCGGGCGGCGCTCCATCAGGCGCTCGAGCGTGTCCATGCCCGAAAGGCCCGGCATCACGAGGTCGAGCAGCACGACATCGACGCCGTTCTTGGCGTCGGAGGCTTCTTCGAGGGCCTTTTCGCCATTCTCGACGACGCGCGCGCGGAAGCCCTGCTTCTCGGCCGCAGCCTGCATCAAGCGACGCTGGGTAGGATCGTCATCGACGACCAGAACGGTCTTTGCCATGTCCACACCATCATCCGACGGAAGGCTCTGAGACGGCCTTCCTGTTGCGGCTCAAACTGGCACGAAGGGTTGAAAGTGAGTTTAACCGGGTCCCGCGAATTTCCCGCATCAGGCTGTTTTGCAGGCCTTTTGGGTCAAACTGGCGCGAAAAAACGCCCATCTGAGAGGTCTGATCGCCCACGTTAAGTAAACACGCCTCCGGCGCCGCCCCTGCTTGCCTGTGAGACAGGCGGCGCCTGGTCCGACAGACGCCGCGCGAAGGAACGGGAGCTTCCAGCGTGTCGTGGCGTCGTCTTTCCGGCGCGTGCCTGATGGTCACCGGGGCTGCTGCGGCCGCCGGCATGATCATCGTCGCATTCGCCATTCTTGCGCGTTACCTCAAACTGCCTGACGCGGCCGACACGCTCGGCGGCGCCTCATCCCTGGCGATGCCGGTGATGCTGGCGAGCGGCGCCGTGCTGCTGGTTGGCCGCTGGCTCTATGGCGACTGGAGCGAGCGCGCGCCGATCCTCAATGCAGTGGCGTTCGGCATCCGCACGGCGGGGACGTTCGTCGCTATGGCGCTGGGCGGCATCCTCATCATCATGCTTGCGACCGGCATCGAGCCGGAAGACGCAACCATCGCGATGGTGCTTGGCGCAGGCGCGGCGGCGGGGCTGGGCCTCATCGTGCTCGGCATGCGCATCAAGCGCGGCTCGGGACGCAGCTATCTCGACTAATCGCCTCTGATCAGTCTTTCGGTGGCCCACCGGCGGCGACCGGCCGTGCAGGCCAGCTGCCCATCGACAAGGTGCGGTCATACATCACGAGCGCGCCGGCGAGCGCGACGTTGATGCAGAACTTCGTCGGTATCTTCACGATGTGGGTGCAGCGCGCCTGCATTTCCGGCGAGAGGTCCCTTGCCTCCCCGCCCATGACGTAGGCTGCGCGAAGGGGATGGCGGAAGGTGGGAAGCTCCACCGCATCATCGGTGAGCTCGATGCCGACAAGCTGGCAACCCTTCGGCAGTTGCATGGCATCGATCGTATCCCAGAGATACCAGGGGACGTGCAGGTCGGACTTCGAGGTGTCGGCGTGATGCATGACGCGGATCTTCGGAGCCGCCGACACAGTGAAGGTAAAGCTTGCGCCAAAGGCATGGGCCGTCCGCTGCAGCGCGCCGAGGTTCATCGGCTTGCTGAGCGATTCCACGCCGACGCCGAAATAGCCGCGAGGGGTTTTCATGTCGGATCAATGGGGTCGCAGCAGGCGCGAAGTCAACGCCTCAGGGACTAACGCGATCCGACCGCCGCCGCAGCCTGTCTGGGCGCCGCCGGTTTAAGGCAGCGGGCCAGGAGATCATCATGCGCCTGGGCAATCACCTCGCGCAGCGCTCTGTTGAGACTGTCGCTCGCCTCGTTCATCCCGCCAGTCCAGTTGATGTCGGTCTGATCGCCTCGGAACGTCTTCTCGCCAGCGGGCTCGCCCGCCCGCACATAACCCACGCGCACGACCACGGTCGAGGATTTCGACGTGGTGTGGGATTCGAGGTAAGACTTCAGCAGGGTGACGTTCAGCACGAAGCCGTCGCCGGTGTCGGCCGTGTCCGTCATCGCGAACCGCTTGTCGAGCGCCAGCATCTCGAAGCCCGAGCGCAACCACCCGATCTTGTCATCGCCCCTCAGAGGGATGTCGCCAAGATGCCCCATGCTCATGTCGGCGCTCACATCGGCGACCTCGCCTATCCTGACGCTGCAGACGGGAGGCGTCGAGGCGTTCCTGGGGGCGTAGGCCCAGGGATAGCCCTCCGGCGCATAGAAGGTCAGCGTGACCTTCTGCGCCGGAGGTTGTGTATATTCACAGGCCGCCGCGAACAGGAGCGCGGCGGCGCACGCGATGATTTTCAAGGGCGCCGCCATCTGCCTAGTAGAAGGTCTTGGGCTTGCGCTTCTCGGGCGAGGCAAGCTTGCTCTTTGGGCCTGCGATCTTGAGCGGGGCGAGCGAAACATTAGTGACATAGACTTGTGCGCCGCTCGTGAGCGCAACCTGCGTGCCGAGGTCGTCCCTGACCAGGACGTGGCCGGCGACGAGCTCTGCGTTGAATTTTTCAAGCTTGGTCGTCCGCGCATCGAACGCGTTCGCCGGATCCATGGCGAGGTCAGCCACAAACATCTGGGTGAGCTTGGCGACGCCATCCGCCAGGGCTGCACGCATCGGCGCGCCATTGCTGGCCGACCATAGCTTGATGTTGTCGTCACGGTCGTTCGTCGCGTCGACAATTGCCGTCTTGTAGGTGAACGTGTTCCGGTAGAGTTCGTTGGCCGTCGTGATCTGCGACGCCTTCGGATCGAATTTCTCCGGCAGCATCGCCTGCAGGTCGGCCGTTTTCGGAAGAAGACGGGGCGTGATCGCGATCGTCAGCTCATCGGCGTTGAAGTTCAGCTGATAGCTGGCCGAAACCATGAGCACGCTGTTGGCCTGCGAGTTCTTGAGGGTCTGCTCGAGATTGGCCGTCGTCGTCTCACGGACGACGCGATAGCCGCCCGAGTTGAGCCAGCTGGCTTGCGCAAGGCCCGTTTTCAGATTGGCCTGGAGAGTCTCATCAAAGTTGTAGTCGACCAGCGCATCGCGCAGCGGCTTGACCGAGGTTTCGGCGGCGGCGGCGTTGGCGGCGTCAATGCCCGTTTCAATCAGCGACCCAACGAGGGCGCCGACGAGACCGAACTGCGCGCCTGTCTGGCTGCTCACGCCTTGAGCGACCGGGATCGCGATCGTGATTTCATTCTGCGTGATTGGCGTCACCACATCTGTCGCAGCGATCTTGTCGCGCGCAGCGAGCGGAACCATGCGGTTCATGGGCGCCTGCGAGGCGCAGGCTGCGAGCGACACAACGGACGCCAGCGCGCAAAGCGCGGCAGCAAAACGATTCATTCTGGAACCCCCAACACGAAACACGGCCGCACCGACGCGGACCGAAGCCTATCGCATGCATAGATGGGGTCGCGCAGGGCGTTCAAGCGCGCTCGCGCCAGCGTTGTATCGGGTATTTTGAAGAAAGGATGACAGTCGCCGGGAGGTTCGCTAATCCGGTCATGGTAAAGACAGCGGAGACCCTTATGAAAGCCGTCCTCTCCAAGGCCCCGGGCCTGCCCGATACACTGGTGCTGGAGGATGTGCCCTCGCCGACGCCGGGCAAGGGCGAAATGGTCGTGTCGGTGAAGGCGGTCGGAGTGAACTTTCCCGACTTCCTGATCATCCAGGACATGTACCAGTTCAAGCCAGCGCGTCCGTTCTCGCCGGGCGGCGAGATCTCGGGCGTCGTGAAGGCGGTGGGCGACGGCGTCACGCAGTTCAAGGTCGGCGACAAGGTGTTCGGCTCGACCGGCGCGGGCGGCATGGCGGAAGAGATACTTGTCGGCGCGAACCGGATGAACCCGCTGCCGGACTACATGCCGTTCGATGAAGCGGCGGCTTTCCTGATGACCTATGGCACCTCGCACTACGCACTGAAGGATCGCGCCCACATCAAGCCGGGCGAGACACTGCTGGTGCTTGGCGCGGCGGGCGGCGTGGGCCTCGCGGCGGTGGAGCTGGGCGTCGCGATGGGCGCGACGGTGATCGCGGCGGCCTCGAGCCAGGAGAAGGTCGACTTCTGCATCTCCAAGGGCGCGCACAAAGGGCTCGTTTATCCCGAGAACCCGCTGAGCCGTGAGCAGCAGAAAGAGTTCTCCGACAAGATCAAGGAACTCGGCGGCGGCGGGGTCGACGTGATCTATGACGGCGTCGGCGGCGACTATGCCGAGCCGGCCGTGCGGGCGCTAAACTGGGAGGGCCGGTTCCTGGTGATCGGTTTCCCTGCCGGCATTCCCAAGCTGCCGCTCAACCTTACGCTTCTGAAATCATGCCAGATCGTGGGCGTGTTCTGGGGGGCTTTCGTGGCGCGTGACCCCAAGGGACATGCGGAAAACCTTGCCGACCTGTTCCGGCTCTACAAGGACGGCAAAATTCGGCCACATGTCTCGAACAGGTATCCGCTGGCACGCGCTGCTGACGCCATCAAGGAGCTTTCGGAGCGCCGCGCAAAGGGCAAGGTTGTCATCACGATCTGATTCCGTTGCGCCTCAACATTCATAGGGGATTCCAGATGATCAAACGTATCGCCCTGCTCGCAGCGACCGGCCTGATGGCCGCCGCGTGCGCGTCGAACCCGGCGCCGGCGGCAGGAAGCAGCACCGGCGCGGCGACGCCGACGCCCGGCGCCTCTGCCGGAACCGTCACGGTCGCCAACATGGCCGCGACGACGCATTGGGTCGCCGAAGAGAAGCTGATGCCGGAAGACCCGGTGCTGGCGCTGGTCAATTCGGGCAGCATGGACGCCGACGCCTCGCAGGGCGTGGTGATCAAGTGCAACGCCGCCAACGGCAAGGTCAGCTTCCATCTTGGCAAGCAGGCCGCGACGCGCGTTGGACAGACAGCGACCTACAAGCTGCGCACGGGCGCAAGCGCACGCGATCTCGACGGGACGTTCCAGGCCAACAAGAAGACCGGCGACACGGAATTCGTCTTCCCCGTCGCCTCGTCCGACCTGATGGCGATGTCGCAGCTCGACATGGTGTCGATCCTCGGCGACCAGGGCGAAGCCCAGTGGGCCTTCGTCAAGGACCCGGCTGCCAAGGTGCAGGCGAAATACATCGGCTCGCTGAAGGATCTCGGAACCGCCGCACGCGACTTCCTCACCTTCTGCAACCCGAAGTAACGATCACTGCAGTTGAAGATCATGAAGGCCCGGACCGATGGTCCGCAGGCATAGTGATCTCCGGAAATAACTCGCAGACTTCGGATTGATCCAGGACCACGAAATGGGAACGGCAGGAAAGCGATGGCTTCCTGCCGATTTCTGTTGCGACTTGTTCGGACCGTATTTCGCCGATGGCGGTCGTAGCGCCCGGGCGCGCCGATGGCGGCTTTGCGGGGTATTCCCGACACATGGCGCTTCAGGGGCTGACGCACACGAAATCGCCATTGCTGCGGCTCGGCGCCGAAGGAAACGACGTCACCGCGGTGGCAGGTGCTGAACAAAAGGATCGATCTTTGCGCCCGGCGTGCCGGCGGTGATGAGTGCGGCCATCTCTCCGGCAGTCGGGGCACGCCCCAGCGTTTCGGTCGTCACGCCGGACAGGATAAGCGCGCAAAGCCCCCACCACCAGGCCGGGTGAATCCGCCGGTCGCGCAGCCGGTCGGCCGCCATGCCGGCGAGGGGAAAGCCAAGAAGCGCGATCGCTGGGATCAGGCTCATCGATTCGGCGAGCACTGCATCCGGCGTCAGCCGGTTGAACGGCGTGATGACAAGCGCCGCCATGCCGCAGAACATCAGGCGCCGATGCCATTGCGTATTCTTGCGCAGAGCGATCGCGGCGATGGTCAATGCAGCGAAGGCCACAAGCGCCGTCAAATTCATCACCATGAAGTACGCGTAGGTCCAGAACGGCGGGACCGCCGCGTTGCGCATCATCCGGAACAGGATCAGCGCGCCGAGGATGAGCAGAAGCGGCATCAAACCTGCGCCGATCCAGCCAAGCCGCTTGTGCAGGTCGATGCGCCCGGTCGTCGCCAATGTCACTTGCAGCATGAAAAACCCGACCCACGCCATGAACGCCACCGCATGCACATGCACCGGCCACGGCGCCGCGAAGGTGGAAATGCCGCGCAGGGAGAGCGTCAAGAAGCCTGCGACGATCAGCGCTACCATCACCGCGGAGGCGATCAGAAAGAAGCGCTCATCGCCAGCCGGATCGCGGCGAAAATGTTCAGTTTTCGGTATCGCGTCCGATGTCATAGCGGGGCACCCCGTTAAAGCGTCGTCATCTGCACATTCGTCAATGCGGAAACAAGGCTTTGACAAGCCCTTGCCAAGCCGCCGTCTCGCCGATCGGTCCCATGAGGGTGTTTGTCGCCAAGAGGGTTAGGCCGCCCCAAAGTGTTGCTGGATGAATCCGGCCTAAGCTGCGCCAGTCCCACCAGAGCATCGGCAGCAACAGCAACTGGGTCGGGTCGAAGGACGGGATGTTCAGCGCCACGACAAAGGGAATCCGCGTCGTGCCGGCGCCGACGACCATCATTGTTGCGATGACTATCAGCCGTTTGTGGGTAACGGGGTCGCGCCGCCAGAACAGGGCCAAGCTGGCGACGATGACGAAGTAAACGAGACTGAGGGCGGGAACCGCGAAAAACGCCGTTGTCGGGGCCCCTGGCGGAAGGGCGTGGAAACCGGATTGCAGGGCGTGAACAGCCACCAGATGCCCGGTCACTACAAGCACCGGCAGGACAATGATGCTCGCCCAACCAAGCCGCCGATGCAGCGCCACGCGCCCACTTGACGCCAAGCCGACCTGCATCGCCAAAAGCGCCATCCAGGCCGAAAAAGCGAGGCCATGCACGATGTAGACCGGCCGCATCGCAAGATCGTCGATATAACTTGGCTGGGCGGGGAGGATGCCGCGCAGGAAAAAGCTGCCGCCGAACCCCCAGACGACCAGCACGATCATGGCGCCAACCATGGTCAGCCAGAAGCGATGCTCGGTCATGCCCGAAGTCGTTGCCGTCATCGCGGTTTGTTCCCCGCTGTGGGTACCCTTGGTTGTCTGCCCTCAAGCACAGTCAGCCCCACGTCGACAGAGATCCGCGCGCGGCCGCGCCGCCCGCACCCGCATCCTCCTCTGGTGACTTGAGAATCTCCCAGGTGTTCCACTCCTCATGGATTTTTCCGCCGCGGATGATGGCAAGGTTGATGCCGAGCATCGTTACAGCTTCGCTCGTCTCGCGCATGCGGACATGCGCGGTCATCCGGGTCGCCACTTTATCGCCATCGACGAACTGATCTTCGATGACGAAGGCGTCCTGGCCGTAATCGAAGATTGCGTGGAAATTAATGATGCTCTTTCGGAACTCGGCCAGATCGCGTGTGCCCGCAGCAGTGTGGCCGACATAATCGGGTGCGCAATACGCCTCCAGTGCATCCACGTCGCCGGTGGCGTAGAGCGCCACAAGGTGACGAAATACTGCCTTCTTCGCGTCCGGCGAGTCATTTGAGGCGGCGTTCGTCATGGCTTTGGGCCTTCCCAGCTGCGTTGGGCTTTCCGCAGGATGTCTATCGTCGACGCTGGGTCAAGAGGCAGACATACAGCGAAGGGTCGACGTAAGTCTGCGTCCAGGAATCATGGTCGACCCCATCGTAAAGCGTGAGGCGCGGGCTGCCCCCGCAGGCGGCCACCGCCGCGGTCACGGTGCTTGATCCCGTGACCGGCACGACGCTGTCGGCGACGCCATGAAACGCCCAGATCGGCATGGATTGCAGCGCGCACGCCTGCGTGACGTCGCCGCGGCCAGCGATGGGAACGATGGCGGCGAAGACATCGGGATAGGCGGCGGCCGTAGCCCACGTCCCATGCCCGCCGAGGCTCAAACCAGTCAGAAAAACGCGGTTGCGATCGATGGAGTAGCGCGCCGCCGACGTCTTAAGGACGGCGATCACATCGTCCGGGTTCCAGCGCATGGTTGGGGCCAGGTGCGGCGCCAAAACGAGAAGCTGGAAGTCGGGGTCATTTGGTGACGTGTAAACCGTGACTCCTGTCCCAAGTACGAAAACAACGAAGCAGATCGATGCGTCAGTTCTCCGGCCCAGACCCGACATTCGCGAGCGAAGGTCGGAGCGGCAGAGAAGGGCCAATCTCGGGAGTTGGTAAGGTTGGCGCCGAACGACCGGAATGGACCCTCATTCGCGCCGCTCGTAATCTTGTGTCCATGGGGCCGAGATTGGTCCGTTTGCGACGTTCGCCAGCGGAGCTATCATCTCTGAATGACCATCTCGCCGCCGCTCATAGCCGATCACGAGCCCTTCAACGCGTTGGCAAATCGGTTCGCTCGCGAACTCTCGACTTCGTTTGGCTATTCGCTGTCGGAAGCAGAGGAGCACATTCGCAACTACTATTTCGAGTATGAGGCCTCAATCCCGGAAATGAACCGCCGCCTAAAAGAAGTCCACGGGATCGAACCGACCGAATGGTCTGCGGAACTTCACTTTTGGCATGAGGGCAGCGCCATCGTTCTGCTTGTCGGTTACCGGCTTGCAGGTGGCGATCCGGGAAGTCTCAAGTTTCTCGATTGGCGGAAGAATTGTTGGGATGCGCTCAACAGTGGGCAGCGGGTCCCGCCACCTATGCTTTGAAACTCTAGCGTCCGGTATCGGCGAACAGTTGCCGCAGCTGCTGCTTTCCCGCACACTCAAGTCCGGTCGAATGGGGAAAGCCACCATCGCCATGCCTGACCTAGTGCTAACATTGCTTGATGATTTTGAAGCGCTCGTTTCATCCGAGCGTGCGTCCAACTATTCAGAGTCCGAGTTGGAAGAATTGTACGACATAGCGATCAGAATAAGGACCAAGATCGAGCAGTTTCCGGCAGACTTTGCGCTTCCGACGCCACTGTTGACGCTACTGAAGAACATCAACTACGGGGCAATCAAGCGGGAGTATCGTACTTGGGTGCTGGAAGATGCTGAGAAGGCCATATCCGCCGTGAAATCGCGTGCAGAGTGGATCTCTCTATTCGATGCGGAATGACCGCTATCGGCGAAATGCAGTCTGAGCTGGGCGCAACAGAAATCGGCAGGAAGCCATCGCTTTCCTGCCGCTCTCACTAGTGCGTGGAAGTCAGGTCAGACTCGGCGAATACTTTTCGGAGATTACTATATCCCCGGACCGATGGTCCGGGCCTTGTGCTATTTGGGCTCGCTTGCCTTCAGCAGCGCGGCCAGTTCGTTCTTCCAGAGCGCGGCCCAGGTGTGCGTGCCGTGGCCGTGCGTGTCGGCGCTGGCGGGGATCAGGACGAAGCGACCGGTCTTGAGACGCTTGGCAAACTGTTCAGCGAGGCCGAGCTCAGGCGGATTGATGAAGTCGTCGGCGGAGTTGATCCACACTAGCGGCACCTTGATCTTTTCGAGGTCCTTCGACGGGTCGTAGGTGCGCGAGGATGAGACCTGGTACAACAGGTCGTTGGCGTCGACTGTCTTCAGATAATTGTCGACATAGCTCTTCGCGTAGGCGTCGGCCTTGTCGTTGGTCGGGTAGTCGGTCTGCATCACGATGGGCGCGCCGCCGGCGATGAGTTGAAGGCCCGCTGCGGTACGCAGGGCTTCGAGCGGCTGGGACGTATAGTTGCCGTCCTTCCATTCCGGGTCGGTAGTAATCGCGTCGATCAGGAGCTTGCGCCAGATGCGGTTGCGGCCGGCGATCTGCGTCGGCAGGCAGGCGAGCGGCATGAGCGCATCCATCGCGTCGGGATACATCTCGCCCCAGACGAACGAGTGCATGCAGCCCATCGACGTGCCCATGACGAGGCGCAGGCGGGAAACGCCGAGACCCTTGGTCATGAGCTCGTGGTCGGCACGGACCATGTCGGCATAGTCATAGTGCGGGAATTTCGCGCGCAGGCCGTCCGACGGCTTCGATGATTTGCCGTGGCCGATGCCATCGCGCAGGACGATGAAGTATTTTGCCGGATCAAGCAGACCGCCAGGCGCGAACAGCACGTCCGTGAACTGTGCACGGAAGAACTGTTTCCCGTCACCGCCCGTGCCGTGCATGACGAGAACGGCGTTGTCGATCTCGCCTTTTGCATTGCGATGTGGCGTTCCCAGCGTGGTATAGTGGAGGCGAAGCTCAGCAAGCTTCTCGCCGCTGCTGAACGTGAAGTCTTTCGCGATGTAGTCGCCTTCGGCCGGCGTAAGCTTCACAGACTGGGCGTGAGCAAACGGGGCGAATGCAACGGCGGCGATGGCCGCGATCAAGGTGGCTAGGCGCATGGGACGGCTCCGTCAGGTCTTGCCCTTCTTTCCGCGCACCATGCTCGCTACGCCAACGATGACAAGAGCGAACGGCGCTATGAAAACCCAGCCCAGCGGACTGAAAACCAGATCCCAGATCCGGTTTATGTCCACCTTCTTGCGGGTCGCGTCCCGATCGAGAGCGCCATTGAAGTCCTTGAAACGCTGACCGGGATTGAACGCTATTCGCTTGAGAAGGCTTTCCGCAGTCTGCGCGAATGTCGCGAGGCCGGTTTCGCTGATCCGGCCCGCAGCCGTGATGACGCCATATCGGCCCGCACGCGCCACCGTCGCGAAAAGGCGAACGCCGCCGCCTTCGACTTCCTGCCTCACAACGAAATAAATGGTCTGCCCCGCTTCGGCGATGACCGGCGACACGGCCCAAGTGTAGTTGGCCTTGTAGCGCCGGTCGGCGGGTAACTCTTCGATGAGCGCCTCGGCGCGGGACTGCAGGCCAAACAGCATCAGATCGCTATCGACCTTCGTGAATGGCGTTCGCATCCTGCTGTCGACATAGGTGATCGTGAAATGGCCCGCCGCCAGATTGTCGAATGACCCGCCCGCGGGCGTCAGGATGCCTTCGATCTTCCCGGTTATTGGCGCCTTCCAGATGTCGCGACGAACCTGGTCAGCCTCCGGCCCGGAAAGAAAGCCCTCGCCTTCAGCAAGCGTGACGACGCCGACGCCGTTGCTCAGCGTGATCTCTCGCGGGCTTTGGCGCGCATGGTCGCCGAACACGACGGCAAGCTCGCGCCGCGCTTTCTGTTCGGGCGTTTCGACGGCGACGATGACATATTCGGGCTCGCCGGACTTTGGCGCAGATTTGTCGGCTGGTTGCGCCAGAGCCGGCACGGTCGCGATGATCGCCGCGACGAATGCCCCAGCCGCGCGCATCAGGCTCCACCAAACGAGGAAAGTTCCCGCCCACCCATGCACCGGACGCTAGCGGCGCGTGGCTGACGCGGCAACAAAGAAGAAGGGCGGCCGCATCGCTGCGACCGCCCTCAATCTTTCAGTGTTTGTCGCAAATCCTATTTCGGCGCAGGCGCCGCGGCGAGGGCTTTTGCGTCTTCGTTCGCGCGGTTGATGATGTAGGCGCGGATCGATTCAACGTCGTCCTTCGACATGTCGGGGAACGGCGCCATTCCGCCGGAGGCGAACTTGCCGCCGAGCACGACTTCCTCGAACGAGGCTTTCGTCGCCGGGTATTGCGACCAGCGGAGGTCGGTGACGATGCCGCCGGACTGCACGCTGTCGCCATGGCAGACCATGCAATTGTTGAAGTACAGCTCCTTGCCGTGCTCGATCATCGCGACGGAGCCGAAGTCCTGCGCCATCGGGACCGGATCGGGCGCGAAGGATTCATCCGGCGCGATGTCTGCCTTGCCGCCGACCTTGAAGACAATGACCTTGCCCATGGCTGGAGAAGCGAGGCGCGGCGCACCGTCACGAGACCCGGTGCCGCCGGCGAGCGGAAGGGCCGTGCCCCACCCTGCCGTGACGGCGATATACTGCTCGCCATCGATCTCATAGCTGATCGGACCGGAGAGCGCGGGATAGCCCGTGTCGACTTCCCACTTCTGGTCGCCCGTGGCGGCGTCGAAGGCGCGGAACTTGCCATCGAGCGAGCCCTGGAAGACGAGGCCTCCCGCGGTGGCGAGGATGCCGCCGTTCCAGGCGTTGGGATAATCGTGGACCCATTTCGGTTTCTTCGCGACCGGATCCCACGCGACGAGCTGGCCTTTCGAAGCAGCGCCGGCGGCGATGCGCGCGGCCATCTCGGTCGGGAGCGCCGCGGCGGCAAAGTCGGTGCCCGTGTTCCAGAAGCCCGGGCGATAGCGGAAGTTCTGCATGTCCGCATAGACGGTCGGCAGCGTGTGGGCCGGGATATAGACGAGGCCCGTGTCCGGGCTGAACGCCATCGGATGCCAGTTGTGTGAGCCAAGCGGGCCCGGGATCTGGAGCTGCGTCTGCGCCTCTTCATAGCGGGCGTTCTTCGCCTCGACCGGACGGCCCGTCTTCATGTCGACGCCGGTCGCCCAGTTGACGTTGTCCTGGTACTTGTCGGCCGAAATGAGCTCGCCCGTCTTGCGGTCGATGACGTAGAAGAAGCCGTTCTTCGGCGCCTGCATCAGCACCTTGCGCGTCGTGTCGCCGATCTTGAGATCGGCCAGCATGATCGGCTGGGTGGCGGTGTAGTCCCAGGTCTCGCCGGGCGTCGTCTGATAGTGCCAGACATATTCGCCGGTCTCGGGCTTCACCGCGAGGATGGACGAGAGCAGCAGGTTGTCGCCGCCTGAGGGATCGCGCAGGCGCTGGTTCCACGGCGAGCCGTTGCCGATGCCGATATACATGATGTCGAGTTCAGGATCGTAGGCCATCCCGTCCCAGGCCGTGCCGCCGCCGCCGGTTTCGGTCCACTCGCCATTGTCGCCCCAGGTGACGTTGCCCTTCTCGGTGAAGAACTTGTCGGAGGCTTCGTTGTCGGGCTGCTTGTTGGGGTTCGGCGTCGTGTAGAAGCGCCAGGCCTTCTGGCCGGTCTTGGCGTCGTAAGCGGTGATATAGCCGCGCACGCCGAGTTCGGCGCCGCCATTTCCGATGATGACCTTGCCCTTGATGACGCGCGGCGCGCCCGTGATCGTGTAGGGGCGCGACTGGTCGACGGTGACGACCTCCCACTTGGCTTTCTTGTTGCCGGTGGCGTCCACATCACCCTTGCGGGTGGCGTCGAGGGCGACGAGGCGGCCGTCGATCGTGCCGACATAGACCATGCCTTCCCAGATCGCGACGCCGCGGTTGACGACATCGCAGCAGGCCTTCTGGCCGCGCGCCTTGTCGACGTTGGGATCGTATTTCCAGAGACGCTCGCCGCTCTTGGCGTCGTAGGCGTAGACGATCGACCAGGCGGAGGTGACGTACATCACGCCGTCGACGACGATCGGCGTCGATTCCATGCCGCGGTTGGCGTCGAGGTCGGCAACCCAGGCAGCGCCGAGACTGGTGACGTTCGCCCCGGTCACCTGCTTCAGCGGCGAGTAGCGCTGTTCGGAATAGGTGCGGCCGTGGCTGATCCAGATTTCCGGACGCTTGTCGGCGGCGATGATCGCATCGCCGTTCACGTCGGCGGCCGTGATCGCCGCGAGCTTCGCCTCGCCGCATGCTGCCAGTGCCAGCAGCGCAGCGCCGGCCATCATGGCCAATCCGAATTTCATGCAACCCTCCCTGATGTCCTGTCACCGGACATACCGGATTTTCAGCACTCTTGGGAGGATTTGGCAAAGGGATTGCGGTGGATGTCAGGGATATCTTGACGTCCGAAGCTTGTCAGGATATCCCTGACACACCGAGGATGCGATGCCGCGAGAGAAGGCGAAGGACAAGTCGAAGCTGTTCTGCAGCTTTTGCCGCAAGTCGGCAAAGGAGGTCCCGTCGCTGATCGGCGGACCCGGCGTGCATATCTGCGGAGACTGCGTCGGCGTGTGCAACAAGATCCTCGCCGGAGTACCCGCGGATGGCTTTGCGGGATGGGAGCAGCTCGCGGATGACGCGCTGCTGTCGAACCTCGATCGCTCGCAGGCTGCGTTCGAGGCGTCGCGGGCGGTGCTACAGCAACAGATCGATGTACTGCGGAAACGCGACGTCAGCTGGCAAAAGATCGGCGAAGCCCTGGGCGTTTCGCGGCAGGCGGCGTGGGAGCGTTTCGGCTAGCCCGCGATCCGGTCGAGATCGGCAAGGACGTCGTCGAACGCACCGGTATCGCCGGAGGCTTCAGGCGCAGCCGATGCCGGCGTCGCGGTGTCGCCGCCGAGAACGCGGCCGATGGCGGACAGCAGCTCGCTCTGGTCGATCGGCTTGGAGACATAGTCCGACATGCCGAGAGCGATCAGGCGTTCGCGGTCGCCACTCATGGCGTCGGCCGTGAGGGCGATGACAGGGATTTCCCACCAGGGTTCGGGCGAGGTGCGGATGCGGTTGATCGCTTCCGTACCGTCCATCACCGGCATGTGGACGTCGAGCAGGACGAGGTCGAAGGGCTGGCTGGCGATTGCGTCGAGCGCTTCCTGGCCGTTGGTGGCCTCGGTGATGATCGCGCCCTGCGGCTGCAGGAAGAGGCGTACGACCTGCCGGTTGATGGCGTTGTCGTCGGTGAGCAGCACGCGGGCGCCGCGCAGCTGGACGACACCCTTGGCGGTGAACTGCTTGGGCTCCGGCTCGGCCGCTATCGTTGAAGCCTGGTCGGCGAGGAAGGTGAAAGTGAAGACCGAGCCGCGGCCGGGCGTCGAGCGCGCGACGATATCGCCGCCCATCAGGCGGGCGAGGCGGCGGGAGATTGCGAGGCCGAGACCGGTGCCGCCAAACTTGCGCGTCGTCGAATTATCGGCCTGCGTAAACGCCTCGAACAGGCGGGCCAGCGCCCGCTGGTCCATGCCGATGCCGGTGTCGGTGACGGTGATGGTGACGAGGAAACGACCATCGCTGCGGGGCTCGACGGAAGCGTTGATGTCCACCCCGCCCTCGCGCGTGAACTTCACAGCGTTGGAGACGAGGTTGGAGACGCACTGGCGCACGCGCACCGGATCATAGCTCAGGCGGAGCGAGGGCGGCACGTCATCCGACAGGGCAAGGACGACGCCCTTCTCCTGCGCGACGGACGCGAAGAGCTTGATCACCTGCTGCAATGTCTGGCGCAGGCCGACATCCGTCGGAGAGATGTCCAGCTTGCCCGCCTCGATCTTCGAAAGGTCGAGCACGTCATTGAGGATGGCCATCAGCGTCGCGCCGGACTCGCGGATCGTGCCGACCATGTCGCGCGTCACCGGATCAAGATCGCGCGCGGCGAGGCCCTGCGTCATGCCGAGGATGCCGTTGAGGGGCGTGCGGATCTCGTGGCTCATGTTGGCGAGGAATTCGCTCTTCGCGCGCGTCGCCGCCTCGGCGAGATCACGGGCAGCCTCAACCTCGGCGAGGCGTTCGGCGCGCTCGGCCACGAGTTCGGCCTGCGTCGTCTGGATGCGGGCATGCTGGTGGATCAGGAAGAAGGAGAAGCCGGGCGCGACCGTCATCGTGATGATGATCGTGGTGAGCGGATCCCATCCGCCTTCCTCGGCCATCAACCAGCCATTGAATATGAAGTCGACAACCAGAACGGCCGCGAGGATCAGCAGCGAAAAAAGCGCTGAATGCCAGATCTGCTTTCGAAGCATCGCCGCCGCCAACCCGTCCTCCTGCAAGACGATTCGTCGCAGAAATAGGTAAAGTTTTCACGGACGGAGGTTTACCGGCCTACCTAGCGGAATCGAAGTGATTTCAGGCCTTTGAGGCTTCGACCAGGTCGGCCTGGGCCGCCAGGATGGCCGCTTCGATGGCCCGTTCCCAGTCCTTCGCGGCGGTCACGCCCTTCGCGCTGTCGGGCATGGCGATGGACCTGGAGGCGTTGACGACGCCGCCTTCGAGACCATTGGGGCCCTGGACGAAGCCCGCCATCGCATCGCGCGCGCCGGCGCCCTGAGCGCCATAGCCGGGCACCAGGAACAGGGCGTCGCCAGACGTTGCACGCAGGCGCGCGGCTTCCTGCGGGCCGGTGGCGCCGGCGACCATCATCAGGCCGGACCAGCCCGTCTCGCGGCTGCGCAGGCGGGTGATCATCGGGGCCAGGGCACGGGCGACGTGGAGATAGAGCGGCTCGCCGTCTATCAGCTTCTGCTGGAAATCCTTCGAGCCCGGATTGGAGGTGCGGGCGAGAACGACGACGCCCTTTCCTTCCCGCTCGGCCACCGAGACGAACGGCTCGATCGTATCAACGCCCATATAGGGGTTCACGGTGATCGCATCGCACGGGCAGGAGGAGTCGGCGCCGAGATAGCCTTCGGCATAGCCTTCCGCAGTCGAGCCGATGTCGCCGCGCTTGGCGTCGAGGATGACGATGAGGCCGGCGCGCGTCGCGGCGCGGCAGACTTCTTCCAGCGCGCGCAGGCCGCTGGCGCCCCAGCGTTCGAACAGGCCGGCCTGCGGCTTCACGACGGAGGCGCGACCGATGCAGCGCTCGACCATCGCCACGCCCCATTTTGCGGCAGCCTCAGGTCCGGGCTTGCCGAACAGCGCAGGGATCATGGTCGCGTGCGGGTCGATGCCGACGCACAGGGGGCCCTTGTCGCGGATGCTTGCGATCAGCCGGTCGGCGAACATGGTCTTCACTGGTCTTCGCCCACGCGACAGAGGACCTTCACAACGGCGCGCTCGTCACGGAGACGGTCGGCCTCGGCGGCATAGGAGGCCGTGCTCAGGGCGTGCGCCTCGATGCCAGGGGCGAGCAGACCCTGCTCTTCCAGGAAACGCCGGATCGAGTCAGGCGCGGCGGTATAGATGCGGTTGCGGCGCGGGCTTTCAGCGACCGTGACGCCGATGACGGCGCCGTCCTTGTCGAACACCGGCCCGCCGCTCATGCCGGAGAGCGTACCTTCGATCCCGTCGGATCTTTCCTTTTCGGACCAGGCCAGCACCGGCTCCTCCATCGCATAGCGGCCGCGCGTCACAAGGTTGGAGCGGGATTCGAGGACGGAAGCCGCCTCGCCCGACCGTCCCTGCGGGAAGCCGATGTGGAACCCGGATTCGCCGATTCGAAGCTCGCGGTCGAGCGCCAGACGAAGCGCGGTCGGCGCACGGTTGGTGAAGAGCAACGCAAGATCGGTATCCGGCGAGGTGCGGACCTCATCGACCCGCACCATGCGGCCATTGCCAACGGCGAGGCCGACACGCGAACAGCCATCGACCACGTGGCGCGCGGTCAGCCACGTGCCGGATTCGTTGATCGCGAAGGCTGTGCCGATGCCGTCTTCAGGGTCGCCAACCTGGACCAGCACCCGCTCGTCGAACGCATCCGATTCAGGCAGCGGCAGGCCATCCGCGCGTCCCGCCCCGGCCATGTCTTCATGTTCGACAATGTCAGGCGAGCGGCCGCGCTCGGAATCCTCAGGCGTGATGACGATGCGTTCGGACTGGCTGTCCCACGGCTCGTATTTCTTGCCGGTTCCGCTGGAGATCAGCGTCCCGACGATTACGATCGCAACGACCGCATAGACGACCCAGTCGGGAATTCTCATGCACGTCTCCGCGACACCCTAATATTCTGACGCTGACGCGAAGTCACAAGGCGCTATCCGCAAGATTGCCCACACCGAGCGGATAACCCATGACGCGGAACCGGGGAAAATCCATGGCGGCGCCGGGAGGAAGCTGCGCACCGGGCCTCTTCGCTTCACCTCACGGCATGACGCGGACGGCAACTATCCTTTTGAAAATGCAGCCATTCTTTGTTTGACAACGGGTGCGACGAGTCGCCTCACTTTGCCTGCGGATACTCAATTCCGCGAACAAGAGAGGGAGTGTCGATGAAACGTCCGGTTTCAGGAGTTGCGTCCCTTGTACTGATCCTGGGAGCGCTCGGCGCGTGTAGTGCGGCGGCGGCCGGCAAACCCCAGGTCGTCGCCGCGTGCGAACAGAAAATGGGGGCGGGCGCGAAATGCACGTGCTTCTCCGACGCGCTCGAAAAGGGTCTGACGGCGGAGGAATTCGCCAAGGTCGCCAAGGGCATCGACGACAACAAGAGCTTCGCCGGTCTGTTGCCGACGAACCTCAGCGATGACGCCAAGATCGGCGCACTGGTCGCCGAAGCTTCGCAGAGCTGCTTCAACTAGGGTCTGGCTGAGGTCTGATTAGACGCCAATCGCAGCCATCACGCCTGCGGTCAGCGCCGCAAGCGTCATGATGAGCGTTAGCGCGACGGCGACGACGCGCTGCGTCGAGCTCTTCTTCCGCAGGCCTTCCGGGGCCTTGTCGCGGCGCGGAGCCAGCGTCCAGACGTTCGAGAGGAAGCCGAGCGCCGATACGCCCGCGACGATGGCGGCGGCGCGGGCGCCCGACAGGAGGGCAGCGCCGGTTGCAATACCAAGGAGCGCCGCCTGGAAGCCGGCGGTCGCGGCGATCACCTTCCGGAGCATGCGATCGGCGCGGCCATGATCGAGGCCGTCAAAGGCCGTGTTGGCGACAATGACCGCCGCGGTCCACCCGGAAGCGGCCGCGCCGCCCGCGAAAAGAGCCGCGGCTGCATGCATGACGGCGAAGAAGTCCATGTCGCTACCCCCGGAAAACGGTGCGGGAGGAATTTGGAGGGATTCGCGGCCGGGCAGCAGCACTGCTGAAATAGGGCTAAGTGATTGCTTTCAGGGGATTGCCACCGCCGCAGCCGGGCCCGACTGTCGCCCCAAGACAAGCAAACGGGGACTTTCATGAGCATCAGGGCGATCGCGGCTGCGGCAGGGCTGGGACTTCTGGCGGCGGCCTGTAACCAGCCGGCCCCCACGCCCGAGCCGGCCAAGCCTGAGGAAAAGCCTGCCCCGGCTGCGCAGGACGACGCGTTCAAGTACGCCGTTGGCTATGCCTGCGAGGGCGGCGGCAAGGTGGAAGTCGTCTATGACCGGGGCGCGACACGCGATGCGCTCGTCCGCGTCGATGGCGGCGCAGCGATGACGCTGCCGCTCAACCCCGACAGCCAGACCGGGATCGAATACAAGAATGCCGACGCGACGCTCGGCACGGATGGATCGACCATCCGCTGGACATCCGGCGGGGCAACCAAGGTGTGCCATTTCGTGAACCAGGACCTTCCTCCGCCGGCGGTTGATGGCGTCGTGCGCGCTCTGACCGTCGATGACGCCGGCAAGAGCGTCGAGATGAAGGTGGGCGAGAAGATTTCGGTCGCGCTCTCGGGCGTGCCGACGGCGGGTTATGTCTGGGCAGTCTCCGCCCCGCCGGCCTACATCAAGGCGACGGAAGGGCCGGGCGGCGCCATGTCGACCGCGCAGTTCACGCCAGGCTTTGCCGGCGGCAACCATTGGGAAGTGATCGTCATCGAGGCGACCGCCAAGGGTGAAGGCGAGATCACGCTGGCCCAACGCCGGCCCTGGGAAGACAAGGCCGAGCCGGACGCCTCGACGTTCAAGTTCAAACTGAAAGTGAGCTGAGGCTCAGACCGCCCGCGCGAGCAGCAGGCCCTCCGGCAGGCGGATGCTGACAGTCCTGCGGCCCGCATCTAGGTCGGCGCGGAAGGAGGCGACGCGGGCGATGCCGCCTTGCTTGAGGTAGATGTTCAGCCAACGCGTCCGGCCCTGATCGTCGGTCTCGACCGACGCAATCTCGCCGACAGGAACCCCGCCCCAGTCACTGACGCTGTAGCCATCGAGGCTGGCGATGCGCATCGCCGACATGCGGACGGGCCCCTCCGGCTCGCGCAGGGCCATCCCGCCGGTCAGCAGCGTCGCGACTGCGATGGTTCCCGCCCAGATCCTGTGTGACCGCCTGAAGGTCATGGCCCTTGGTCTCCAGCCAAACCCCAATCTCGCGCCCCAATCTCGCGTCAGGAACGGCGTGCGCGGGCCGGGGTTCCTTTCGGCTTGCATCGTGCCTTAGATTTCAGGGTGTTTCGGGAGGCTGGATGGCGCGGCGGTGGGGCCGGACGGGATTGCTGGCGGCCGCGCTTCTGGCGCAGGGCTGCGCGCCGCGCGCTGAACAACCCGACCCGAAGGACGTTCGCGCGGCCCGGCAGGCAGCGCTTGCGTTCGACCTGCGCATGAAACGCGAGATCACGGCCCGGCTTGAACGCAGCGAAGATCCGGTCGCGGTCTATCTCGCCTATGCCGACAACGTCCCCGGCTGGGGCAAGGAGATCAGCGACGGGGCGAAGTTCGATTTTACGCGGACGGCGCTCGGCGTGCGCAATCCTGCGGACGAGGCGGACGACTGGGAACGCCGGAAGATGGAAGAATTCGACTTCCTGATGGACGCGGGCGTCGATCCGGAAACGCTGGAAGCCGCCGAGATCGTGCAGGAAGGCGACACCAGGGTCTTCCGCTGGATGCGTCCGCTGCAGATGACAGAGACATGCCTTGCCTGCCATGGCGAGAAGCTCGACCCGAGGATCAAGCTGCTGCTTGGCCAGGAATATCCGCTCGACGCAGCGGCGGGATATTCCGAAGGACAGATCGGCGGGGCCTATTCGGTGCGGAAAGTGCTGAGCGTCGGCGGCCAGCCGCCACCCGCCTATGTGCCCAAGCCGCTTCCGCCCCGCCTGCCAGCGGACCAGCGCCAGCCGGACGATGCGCCGGTGGTTCAGCCGGTTCAGCCTGCGGCGGAAGATCCAGCGTAACCGAGCGCAGCCATCGCCTGCCCGGCAGCGGCAACACCCGTGTGATAGGCCCCGTGGACCGTTGAATAGCTCATGGGCGAGCAGGCTTCGCCCGCGAAGAAGATGCGGTTGTCGACAGGCTGGGCGAGGCGCTCGCGGTCGTTGTGATGGCCTGGCTTGGCGTAGGAATAGGAACCGTGCGCGTATTCGTCCTTGCGCCATTGCGACAGGCGGACGGGGCGGATGCGTCGGGCGAAATCCGACCCCATGAGCCCGGTAAGTTCCTGCGTTGCGAAATCCACAAAGGCGTGGCCGCCTTCCCGTTCGAGATCGTCGGCAAGGCTGCCGCCGAAGAACGCCTCGATCAGCGGGCGGCTGAAGGGGCGGATATGATAGGCGGCGGTGCCGACATCCTTCGGGTGGCCGAACACGCGGCTGTCATGGTCGAACTCTTCCGGGTGGTCGAGCGACAGGAAGAGCTTGTTGGCGAGGCCGAGCGGAAGATTGCCCGCCGCTTCCGCCTTCTCTGGCAGCGCAGGCGTGAAACGGATACGTTCCTCGGCGATGAGCGCGCTGGACAGCGTGACAATCACGGCCTTCGCCGTGAGCGCGCCCTTCGGCGTACGCACGGAAACCAGCGAGCCTGAGTGATCGATCTCCGTGACGGGGCAGTCGAGAAGCACGTTCTCGCCGGCTGCCGCGACGATGGTCGCCCCATAGCCTTCCTTGATGCGCCAGTTGATCTCGGTGTCGCGATAGAGCGCGAAGTCGTGCATCGAGACGCGATCGAGCTCCGCACCGTTGATGTAGGTGCTGACGGTATTGAGCAGCGTGTTCCAGCGTCCACCGGGCTCGAGCAGCGATGACGCGGGGCGATCGGGTTCGTCCCTTGCAGCGTGGAGCTTGTCGTAGAAGGCGCCGAAAGCCCTGCCGAAATCCGCCTGCGCATCGAGCGGCATGTCGATGTTGGTCGAGGGGCGAGTCCAGGGCGGCGGCGTGCGGTCGATCGTGCGGCCCTGCGCGATGGCGATGTCGGTCCACGGATTTTCGTCGGCCGAATGCAGCCAGCCGCAGCCCATGTCGAGCGCATATGCGCTCTCCTCGATCGTCCAGCCTCGGCCGCCAAGACGCGGGCGCGCCTCCACGATCATGTGCGGGACATGCGCTCCGGTGAGCTGCAGGGATGCGCCGATCCCAGCTGCACCGCCGCCGACGATGAGGACGTCCACCGTGTTGGTCATTGAGGCGTGTTGGTCATGGAGGAAAGTTAGGCTTTTGCGCCCTTTTTGCCAGCCCCATAGATGGGGGCGGCCTCAGCCGACGCCTCATCCAGCGGCCAGCGCGCCCGGGCGGGCGTTTCCAACGGATCGGTGAAGCCGCGTGCAAGACGCTCTGCGCCGGCAAGCGCGATCATGGCGCCGTTGTCGGTGCACCAGCGCAGGGGCGGGGCAAAGAAGTGGAAGCCGGCGCGATGCGCTTCGGCTTCGAGCCGGGCACGTAGCGCCGTGTTGGCGGCGACGCCGCCGGCGACCACGAACGTGCGACGGTCGGTGCTTGTCGTGACGATCTCCATCGCGCGGGCGGACTTGAAGGCGAGGATGTCGGCTACGGCCGCCTGGAAGCTGGCGCAGATATCGGCGCGGCGCTGATCGGTGAGCGGCTGTTCTTCGGCCGCGCGGCGCACGGCGGTCTTGAGGCCGGAGAAACTCATGTCGAGACCGCTGCGATCGAGCAGCGGTCGTGGCAGGTCGACGGCGGCAGGATTTCCATTGAGCGCCTCGCGCTCGACAGCGGGACCACCCTGCCCGGAGAGGCGCAGGAGTTTCGCGGTCTTGTCGAACGCTTCCCCCACCGCGTCGTCGATGGTCGAACCGAGGCGCTGGTATTTGCCTACGCCTTCGACCAACACGAACTGGCAGTGCCCGCCGGAGACCAGCAGCAGCAGGTAGGGGAATGCGACCTCGTCCGCGAGGCGCGGGCTCAATGCATGGCCTTCGAGATGGTTGACGGCGACAAGCGGCAGGCCGCGCGCCAGCGCGATCGCCTTGGCGGTCGCAAGGCCCGCCATCACCCCGCCGATCAGGCCGGGACCGGCCGTGGCGGCAACGCCAGACAGCCCCTCCCAGCCAACGCCGGCCTCGTCCATGGCCAGTCTCACGAGCGAATCCAGCCGCTCGACATGCGCGCGGGCGGCGATCTCGGGCACCACGCCGCCATAAAGCGCGTGTTCTTCGGTCTGGCTGGCGACCCGTTCGGCCAGAACCTCGGCCCGGCCGTCGGTCAGGCGCACGACCGCAGCCGCGGTTTCATCGCAGCTGGTCTCGATACCGAGGACAGTGACTGTGCCTTGCAACATGACGGCGGCGCTTGTACGCCCCCGGGACGCCTGAAGCCAAGGTCCATGACAGAGCAGAAGACAGTCAGAATCGGCACGCGCGGCTCGCCTCTCGCGCTCGCGCAGGCCCATTATTTCGCCGACCGCATCACGAAGGCGGCGGGCGGCCAGCTTGCGACCTCGATCCATCCGTTCACGACGACGGGCGACAAGATCCTCGACAAGCCGCTGCAGGACGCCGGCGGCAAGGGCCTGTTCACCAAGGAGCTCGACCGGGCGCAGGAGATGGGCGAGATCGACGTTGCCGTCCACTCGCTGAAGGACGTGACGGTCTCTCTCGAGAAGCATCTGGTGCTCGCGGCCTTTATGCCGCGCGAAGACGCGCGCGACTGCCTGATCGGACCGTCGGCCACGCTGGCAGGACTTCCCCAGGGCGCGGTCGTCGGCACATCGAGCCTGCGCCGCCGCGCGCAGGTGCTTGCCTGCCGCCCGGACCTCAAACCGGTGACCTTCCGCGGCAATGTACAGACACGTCTGCGCAAGCTCGCCGAGGGCGAAGCGCAGGCGACCATCCTTGCTGCTGCGGGCCTGCGCAGGCTCGGCATGATCGATAAAGCCGCCGGCATCCTCTCGATCGAGGAAATGCTGCCGGCCGGCGGACAGGGCATCATCGGCGTGACGCTGCATGTCGATGCGCCGCAATGGCTGCGCGATGCCGTCGCAAAGACGGATGACGAGGATGCGCGGCTCGCGGCGATCGCCGAGCGCGCCTTCCTGCGCCGTCTCGATGGCTCGTGCCGCACGCCGATCGCAGCGCATTTCCGCCTGACGGAAGACGGCGCCTCGATGGCGGGCGAAGTGCTCTCCGATGAAGGTGACAGGCGCTGGCGCGCCGAGGGCGTGATCGAGGGACGGCCGACCGCGTTCGACGCCGAAGTGCTGGGTCTTGCATTGGCCGAGGATGTCGCTGCCGAGCGCGCCTATGACCTGGGCGAGGCCGAAACGCCGTGGCCGGAGGAAGATGCGTGACGGCGGCGCGTGTCCTCGTCACGCGCAGCGAACCCGGCGCGTCGGAAACGGCAGAACGCCTCAACGCCGCAGGCTACCTTGCCATCGTCGAACCCGTCTTCACGATCGAGCCGCTGCCCGCTGTCGTTCCTGATTTCGACGCCCTCGCCTTCACCAGCGCCAATGGCGCGCGCCACTTCGCCGTGCTTTCCCCGCGCCGCGACATTCCCGTCTTCTGCGTCGGCGTGCGCACAGCGGATGCAGCGCGCGAAGCAGGTTTTGCGAATGTCACATCGGCCGACGGCGATGCGAATGCACTCGCCGCCCTGATGGCGCGGCAGTTGCCGAAGCAAAGCCGCCTTCTTCACGCCGGAAACGAAGACAGCCGTGGCGACGTCGCGGGGCAGATGCGCGCCAATGGCTTTGCCGCAAGCTTCCTGCCGATCTTCCGGGCCGTCGCGCGCCTCACGCCCGGGCCGGTGCTGGCGGACTATCTGGCCGGGCGGGGGTCATTTGACGCTGTTCTGATCCATTCCCCGCGAGGCGCGGCCATCCTGGCCGGGTTTGCCGCGGGTTCGACCGCCACGCTGGATATCGTTGCGATTTCGGGCATAGCCGCTACGCCGCTGGCGACGCTGGCCCGCCGGACAGAGATCGCCGCCGCCCCCAATGAGCAGGCGCTTCTTTCCGCGCTCGCCCGCCTTGTTTCAGGTTGAGATTTTCACGCGGCTTCGCCTATCCTGCAGCTCTGGGGAGCGTGCATGCGGACGCCGTGAGGCGACGGATCGATGACGAAACGGCCGGTCCAGGACGAGCCTGAACCCATTGACGCCGAATTCGAACCGGCGAGCGGGCCAGAACCCGCGCGGCCCCGTCGCACGGGCCCGCGGCCAATGCGCAGCCGTGCCGCGACCTTCCCCCAGCTTGTCGTCGCCAGCATTGTCGCCGCCGTGTTGGGCGCAACCGTCGCGATCGTCGTCTCGAACGCTTCATCCGGCGCGCCGACTGGCACGCTGGCAAGCGAGATCGACACCGTCACCCGCGGACAGGACGAGCTGATCGCGCGCGTGACTTAGGCCGCGAGCGACGTCGTCTCGTTGCGCGCCAGGCTCGATGCGCAGGGCGAGCGGCTCGACCAGCAGAACATCACGGAAGGCTCGCTCCGCACTGAAATCACCGCGCTGACCAACCAGCTTTCCGCTATCAGCGGCGCGAGCAACGGGGCATCGCCGGCTGCGACCGATGCGGCAAAGTCCCCACTCGGCGTCCTGCTTGGCCGCATCAACCGGCTGGAAGGCATCGTCGACAACGACAAGACCGCGCCCGAGACGACGCGCGAGGTGCAGCGCGCCATCGCCGACCTTTCGAGCCAGGTGGCCGCACTCGATCTTGCCAATTCGACGCTTGTGGCGGCCTTCGACCGTCGCGAGGCGGCCCTTGCCGCGCTCGAAAGCGGCATGCAATCGATGGCGACCGACATCTCGACGCTGGGTGGTGGAAAACTGCCGGCAGCGGCGGCGGGCACAATCGCGTCCACGGAAGCGCCCACAACGATGCAACCGATCCTCGCCGCCACCGCGCGCTCGCAGGCGATCCGGGCATTGTCGCAGCTGGAAGCGGCCGCCCGCAGCGACCGCCCCTTCTCGCGCGAGCATCAGGCGCTCGCGACACTGCTGCCGGAAGAGCGGGAACTTGCCGACATGGCGGAAGCCGCGCGCTCTGGCGTGCCGACCCTGTCGCAGCTGCGTGACCGCTTTATAGCCTCAGCCGAGCGGGCGACACAGCTTGCGACCGACGAGAGCGATGATGGCTGGAACTGGCTGCGCACCTCGTTCGCAGGCGTGGTCGATTTCGATCCCAGCCCCATCGTCACCGCCAATGGCGACGTCATCCGCAATGCCCGCCGGCTGCTCGACTTCGGCGATGTGCGGGGGGCGATCGAGGCGCTCACGGGCGTCAAAGGCACGGCCGGAGAAGCCTTCCGCAGCTGGCGCAATGAAGCAGTGAAGCGCGCCGCGCTGGACGAGAACCTGCGCGACCTCAACGCCCGCCTGCTCGGCGCCGCAGCCAACGGCAACACCGCAGGCTGATCCGAAATCACCGTTACTTACGCCAATGTCATCGCGCTGGCGCTGATGTGTCCACGCGTGAGGTTGTCGGCACCATGCCGGACACGATTAGCTCGGGGCAGGACGGACGAAGTAACTGAACAACACACTTGGGAGACTTCAATGAAACGCCTTGCGGCCGTGACCGCTTCCTGCTTCGCCCTGGCTCTCGCCGGCGGCGCCATGACATTCGCCATCGCGAACGCGCAGACGCCTTCGGCCGTAAAGGTCGACGCCGCGCTCTCCACCGCCATCGCCAATCCGGCGCGCGCTGAAGCTAACCGCATGCGCGATGCGCATCGGCATCCGGCCGAGACGCTCGCCTTCTTCGGCGTGAAGCCCGGCATGACCGTGATCGAGATCTCACCCGGCGGCGGCTATTACACCGAGATCCTGTCGCCCTACCTGAAAGCGGGCAGCGGCAAATACATCGCGACAGGTAACCCAATCGCCTCGCTGAGCGACCAGGCAAAATGGGGCGCGCAGGCCTATGTGCCGTTCAACGCCACGTCTGGCGCGCTCGCGCCGGCCGGCTCGGCCGACATGGTCGTGACCTTCCGCAACATCCATAACTGGATGTGGCAGCCGAACATGCTGGACAAGGCGATGACGGATTTCGCGGCCGCGCTGAAGCCCGGCGGCGTCCTCGGCGTAGAGGAACACCGCGCCGACCCGCGCCCCGAAACGGTGGCGGGAACCCGCTCGGCGAGCGATGGCTATGTTTCCAAGGCGACCATCGTGGCGGCGGCAAAGAAGGCCGGCCTGGTGCTCGAGGCCGAGTTCGAGATCAATGCCAATCCGAAAGACACCAAGGACCACCCCTTCGGCGTCTGGACCCTGCCCCCGATGTCGCAAAGCGCCCCGCGCGGCGGCGGCGAGGCGCCGGCCGGCTTCGACCCGGCCAAATACAAGGCAATCGGTGAAAGCGACCGTCACACCCTGCGGTTCCGGAAGCCTGCCTGAGCCGGCGGCTCATTGACCTGAAACGACAAAATCGGCCGCGGCCTCCGGGCGGCGGCCGAACTTGCTTTCTTTACCCCTCCCGGGTTATAGCCCCCGCCTCTGGCCGCAACGCCGGACGCTGCCTTAGCTCAGCTGGTAGAGCACCGCATTCGTAATGCGGGGGTCACGTGTTCAAGTCACGTAGGCAGCACCACTAAATCAGACACTTAGCTTTCCAGCCCCGACCCTCCGAACTGCGCAGAGCGGCGGCGTGGCAGAAATCGCTCGCAGCAAGGCGTGCGATCCGATCAAGTTGCGCCCACCCCTTCCGGAGGCCGGCCGGCGAGGACCTATTCGCCGGCTTGATCTTCACCGCGTGAGGCGACCAACGCCGCGGCTGCGGCAACACCATTGCGATTGAGCCCCGCCTCGAGCGCGCTCTGCAGATACGCGCGGTAGGCGCCAATTGTTCGAGACTCGATCCCCGCAGCATTCAGCATTTCTACCATGGCGTTGGCCGCATGAGCCTCGACATCCAGCGTCGCCTGATCGCCGTCATAGTCTCCTTCGTCGAGCCGGCGGCCTAAGTCTGACACATGACGCGCAAAGAATGGACCGAGTGTCTCAACGACCCGTTGAGCGTAGAGCGCTCCCGACATGCCCATCGAGCGCGCCAGCGCAGCCCCCTCGAAGAACCCGCTGACCGCGGTGAAGAACTGGATGTAAAGCGGCCAGCTCAGCTTCTTCGCGTCACTTGCCGTGGGCCCGGCATAGAAGGAACGCCCCGCCAGAAGTCCCAAGATATCAAGATGACGGTCAAAGGCTTCTCGTGGCCCGGAATAAAGGATTGTTGCATCCCGAAGACCGATCTCACAGGGATATGCCATGATCGTACCCGTGAGGAGTTGGCCACCGCTGGCGCTGACCCGCGCAGACAAGGCTTCGGCCTGCTGCGGAGACGCACTCCCGAGGAAGACCAGTACGCGTCCGGCACATGCTGCGTCCCCCGCGTTCTCAAGCACGGCGAATGCAGCGTCGGCGTCGGTAACGATCAGAATGCAAAGCGGGGCGTCGCGGAATGCACATGACACCTTTGGCAAACAGATGCCTCCGTCGTCTTGAAGCGCGCGCGTCTTGTCAGGATTGCGGTTCCAGATCGCCGTGCGCTTTCCCGCTGCAAGCAACGTTTGGGCGATTGTGCTCCCCATGGCGCCCAATCCCACGACACTGACGTCTGCACTGTATTGATCGACCATCTTGTACCGCTTCGCTCCAAGGCCGACGACGACAACAGCGCTTCAGAGTGTTCCGGCCGTCAGCCCGCCGTCGACAATGAGTTCCGAGCCCGTCATGTAGCGGCTTTCGTCGCTCGCCAGGAAGACAACCGCGTTCGCGATGTCGACCGGAACTCCAACCACGCCCATCGGAACAGTATCTGCCGCCATGACATCCAGGTCAGGAGCCTGATTGTCGCCCGCTTCGGCGAATGCACTCCAGATTGGGGTGTCGATGATGCCGGGATGAACGGAATTGACGCGGACGCCGTCCTTCAACGCTGCGCACTCAACAGCAACCGCCTTGGTGAAGAGCCTTACGGCGCCCTTGGATGCACAATAAGCGGACAGTTCGGCCGCACCTTGCAGGCCAGCGACAGACGACATGTTGATGATCGATCCGCCGCCGCCTTTGCGCATCAGCGGGAGCGAAGCACGCGTGCCCAGGAAAACGCTGTCGGAATTGACCAACTGCTGGCGCTTCCAGACATCGTACGACATCTCGGAGGCTTGGCCTCCGATCGCGATGCCGGCGTTGTTCACAAGGATGTCGAGCCGGCCGTGGTCGCGCGTGATCTGTTCGACCGTGTGCGCCCACTCCGCTTCGCTGGTTACGTCCTGTTTCCAGAAACGCGCTCGCCCTCCGCCTTTCGCAATGCGGTCGGCGACCTCCTCGCCGCGTGCGGTCTGCAGATCCGTCAGGACGACCTCCGCCCCCTCCCGCGCCAGGGCTTGCGCACAGGCTTTGCCGATGCCGCTCGCGGCGCCCGTCACCAGCGCAACTTTTCCCGCCAGCCTTCCTGGCATGTCATTCTCCTCTAAGAAAACAGGCAAACCGGTCGCGACGTCGAACGTCGGCCGACTGGCTGGCTCAGGAAAGCTTCAGGTATTTTTCCAGCGGCAGCGCGTCTGCCCGCCAGAGGAATCCAGGCTGTTCGCCGCGATAGGTCCTTGAGTGGAAACCGAGATAGCTCTGCAGTATGGGCGGGTATTCACGCACCTCGTCCAGGGAGAGCACAAACGGCCAGGCCTCTTCGGGGTAGAGGAAGCTGAGCGTCCAGGCGCTCGAAATCACGCGGCGGGAACGGTCGGACGTCGTATTGGCCCCTCCCCCGTGAAGCAGCTTTCCACTGAACAGGAGCGCATCACCTCTTGAGAGGGTCGCGGGGATCGTCTGGTCCTGAGACACCGTCTTCGTGAAATCGTCGAACAGATGACTTCCAGGAACGATACGCGTTGCTCCCATCTCCTCCGTAACGTCGGTCAGAGCGAGCAGCACATTGGCGACAAGTTCCACACCGTCCTTGGAGTTGATGCCGAGAACGTCCAGGAAGGCGCCGCCATCGCGGTGGAGGGGTTGAGCCTTCTCGCCGGGAAATATCTCGATCGCCTGTGACGCTTGCAGAGACTGGCTGCCCTTTGGCGTTCCGAGCAGCGCAGAGATGTAATCGGCTATCGTGTCACTGCAAAGAAGGGCTTCGCGATACGTCTTGCTGTACTTGAGACTGTGCTGCAGGCGCTTTGTGGTCTTGCCGTAGAAGTTCTCGATGTAATTTCCTTCGCCTGCGCCGAAATCGCCAGCGCTGCGTGGATTCATTATGAGATCGAGATCGCGGTTGACCTGATCAACCTGTGACGCGCTCAGGACGCCCGTCAGCACGACGCCGCCATCGCGAGCGACGATGCGCTTGATCTCGGCGACGCTTGTTCCAAACGGGACACGGGCCAGCTCGGGCCTGGTTTGAACTGCAGCAGACGATGCCATCGTTGTAGCCTCCAATCCTGAATATCAGACACGGCTCGCAATCAGGGCCATCAGCAGAGGATGCGGCTCGAGTTTATCCCGCCCCTTCCTCACTGCTTCAAAAGCCAGATCCGTTGCCGCAAGTGTTTCCTTGATCTCCCGCTCACCGTGAGCGGCCGACATGAACAGGTTGTGGTACGGATGCAGATACGCCCCGCGCTTCAGGCTCTCGGTCACCCAACCATATCCCACACGGAAGTCCGGATCATCCTCGAAGAGGATTTGCGGCATGGTGACGGGGCCGGTCTGCTTGAGCGTGAAACCGTAGGCGGCGGCCTGCTGCTGCAGGCCATCACGCAGCATCTGTCCCGACGCCTGCATCTTCTCCAGATAGTCGCTGGTGCGAATATGCTTAAGCGTCTCGATGCCCGCGGCCATGGGCACTGCCTGGAACCAGAACGATCCGGTGACGAAGATCTGCTGAGCCGCCTCGCGAGCATGTTCTGATCCCAGCAAAGCCGAAATCGGGTATCCGTTGGCGAAACACTTGCCCCACGTGCTCAGATCCGGACGAATGCCGATCGCCTCCCAGCTGCAGTCACGCGCAATGCGAAAGCCGGCCCGAACGTCGTCGACAATCAGCAGCGCGCCCGTCTCGTCGCAAAGTCTGCGCGCGAGCTGCGCGTACTCCTCATTGACAAGATACTGATCGGCGAAGACCTCATGCCGGAACGGCGTCGCGATGACACCGGCAATATCTCCTGCGCGAGCCTTGAAGGCGTCCGCAAGGCTCTGGGCGTTGTTGTATTCATAGTAGACGAGATGAGCGCGATCCTCGGGCAGGATGCCGGCAGGTCTGGGCGTGCACCAGGGGGCGGCTCCGTGATAGGCGCCCTTTGCGACGAGAATGGTGCGCTTCTTGGTATGGGCGCGGGCGACGACGATCGCCATGGACGTCGCATCGGTTCCGTTCTTGCAGAACATCGCCCAGCTCGCGTGCGACACCTGATTCACGAAAGCCTCGGCCAGATCCACCATGATTTCCGAGGGACCGGTCATGGTGTCGCCCTTCACTTGCTGGGCTTGCGCGGCAGCCTCCACGGGCTCGAAGCCATATCCGAACAGGTTAGGTCCGAAGGCGCAGACATAATCGACGTACTCGTTGCCGTCGGAATCCCAGGTCCTGGCGCCCTTGGCCCGGCTGAAGAACTGCGGAAAATCTGACGGCAGCATCTTGGTGGACTCGTGCCCGTACATCCCGCCCGGGATCACCCGGGCGGCGCGTTCCTTGAGCTGCCGATCGCGAACGTTGGTCCAGGTCATGGCCATCTCCCAAATCGATTGTGATCAGCCCATCGGTCTCGCGAATGCCTCCCGACGCGCCTCATTGCCGCTCAGTATTTTCTCGCGCCGACACCCACCAGCTGGTCCGCAGGCGTGGATTTGAGCAAATGAATGGGATCGACCATCTGGCCGTCGATTTCGACCCAGCCCATGTGATTTGCGCCGGCTGACCAGCCGAGCAGACGCTGGATCTGCTCGGGATAGCTGGCGACAACATGTGTCGACAGCGAGAGATACATGTTCTCCTCCTGACGAACGGTCGAGGAATCCAGGCTCATCGTGAGACCCGTGCGCAACTCGGATGTGGTCCGGTTTGTCCCGCCCGCATGAAACGTCGATCCGAGGAAGATGAGAGCAGAACCAGCCCGCATAACGGTCGGAATTGCCTCAGACACGAGCGGTTGCCTGTTGTCGCCCCATTTGTGGCTTCCCGGGATCACCAAGGTTCCACCGTTTTCAGCGGTAAAGTCCGAGATCGCCAGCATGATCTGCACGCGACCTTCCCGGCTCGCAGGATGGCGCCACATGAAAGCATTATCATCGCGATGGAGCGGCTGGGCTCCCTGACCCGGTCCGATCTGGATGGCCTGTGTCATGCCGATCCGGACCTCGGGCCACAGATCGCGCTGACCGTCGCTGGTCCACACGGGCACGGGCCTGCGAATGAAATGCTCCGCCACTGGCAGATAAAGAGGATGGGTGATGAGGGTAGCGCAGTGCCTGGTGTGCTCGAAGAGGCGAGAAAGACGACGTGTCTGATTGCCGGAGAACCTGTCCCTTCCGCTGCTCGTCCGTTCCAGAAGTGGAAGCAGATCCTGCTTGAGGCCTTCGATCAACGCGCTGCTGGCGTAGTCCTCGATGATCACGCCTCCGTCGCGTTCGAGCACGGCAATTGCTTCAGACGGCGACGACCCTGGATCAAGTTTTTCGATTTGCGACATCGCAACTTCCCTGAGTTGTGCTGAACGAGCGCTCAGCTGGTCGTACGATCCGCCGCTCCTCTGGAGCGGCGGCTGGTGGCAAGGTGGTCTACGGGCCGGCAGTCTTCGGCTTCGATCGGGACAACGTTATTTTTGCGAAGGCGAGGAACACGCTTGGTCGAAGCATGCACTTCAGGAAGACGCCGACGTCCTCCTTCGACAGCTCCGTCGTCGCGTCGTAAACGCCCATCCGGCATACTATCACGGGCCTGCCCTCCCGCAGCACGACATCCGAAAGGACCATGTCGAGCTTGAGTGCCGGAGCGATGATCTTCATGCCTCAGCTCCCTAGGCGCGCGCCATGTAGTGTCGAATGCGCTCAGCGTCCGCATCCACAAAGCCCGGCCCCAGCACGAGGCCCTGCACGAACTTGCCGGAAATATTTCCGTTGAGCAGTCCTTCGCCATTGAATCCAAAGCAGGCAATCAGGTTTGGCTTGCCAGGCAGCGGCTTGATGATCGGCATGAAGTTATCGGTCATGTCGATGGGACCGCCCCATGCCGCTTCAATCTCGGCCCCGCGCAACTGTGGGAACCGACGCTGCATTTCATCATAGACCCTGGCGTATTCTTCAGCGTCCTGATCCGCAGTCCGATCGATTGTCGATGGCGTGAAGATGCCCTTCGATGCCGGCCCTCCGCCGATCAGAAGACGGTTCTTGTAGATGCGCGTGTAGTAGAACGTCATGCCCGCGTCCTCAGCGAACTTGTATGCGTTGAAGCCCAGCGAATTGAGAACGTCGTCGGCAAGAGGCCTGGTGGCCAAGACCCAGGAGTGGCGCGGGAAGATCATGTCCGCAACCGGCGCGAGGAATTGCGAGTAGGCGTTGGCGGCGAGCACCGCCTTGCCCGCCCTGACGACGCCCCCGTCGGATGTCTTGACCACGACTTCTGATCCACGATCGTCAACATCGGTTACGGCGGTGGCCTCGTGGACCGTGACGCCCAGGGCCCTTAATTGTTCGCCGAGCCCTCGGGCCAGTTTGAACGGCTGGACCGCCCGCCATGCGGTCCGCACGATGCCGCCATAGACCTGGTAGGGAACCGCCATCGCTTTTCGGAACGCCGCCGCATCCAGAAGAAGATGAGGCGTGCCTTTGGCACGAAGGATTTCTGCTTCGCGCTTCTGGGCTTCCCAGGTGCTCTCATCGAGAGCCTGCATAAGGATTGGTTCGTTGCGATACTCGCACTCAATCCCGCCCTCGGCGATTCTCCGCTCCAGTTCGCCCCGCGCAGCGAGATACCACTGCTGAACAAACTTCTCCTCCTCAAGGTCGATATCGCCAAGGAGGGCCGTACGGAGCTCGCGCAGGCCGGGCACGACAGCGCCGAAGTTCCTGCCGCTTGGCCCAAAGCCGATGTGATCCTTCTCGAGAAGGACGACTTTGAGATCCGGCTTTGCCTTCTTGAGATAGTAGGCCGACGACATCCCGGCATAGCCGCCGCCAACAATGACGACGTCAGCCAGGGCAGTGGCTGAACCGAGCGGCGTCCGCGGCGCGACCGGGGAGGCCCAAAAGCTGTTGGTATAGGGAAAGGCCGCCATCTTCGCCTACTCCGTCTACGCGCCAGGTCGACAACATATATCGACTATCATTTCCCCTGAGCTGGAAGACAGAGGCGGCGGCCGCTTGCCGGACGCCGCCCCCAGTTGGGAGAACACCTCTATGGAGCATGTGACCGTCGCTACCTACCCAGGTAAACGGCATTCACACCAGGGGAAAGCCATAGTCGATAGTTATCGTTTAACATTGGTCGCGGCGGAGATCAATGGGCTGGTCCTGCGCTGAGTCGTCAGATGGCGGCGACGATGATGATCTCAACCCTGTATTCCGGAGCAGCCAGCCTGGCCTCTGCGGTTGCACGGGCGGGCGGGTTTTCGCCGGCGACCCATGCATCCCAAACCTCATTCATCGCTGCAAAATCGCCCATGTCGGCGAGCCAGATGGTGGCGCTGAGGATCATGGACTTGCTGCTGCCGGCCGCCTTCAGGAGGGCCTCGACGCTGGCGAGGACCTCGGCCGTTTGTTCTTTCACGCCCGCGCCTGGCGATCCAACCTGGCCAGCCAGATAGACTGTGTCGCCATGCACGACCGCCTGGCTCATGCGGCGACCAGACTCAATTCGACGAATTGTCATTTTCAGCTCACCTTCTGCTCACCCCTCGCGGCAATGCGCGTTAGTGCGCATAGCGGTGGACGGACAAATCGCCTGTCTCGATTTCCGGGGCGACCCCGCTCACGAGATCGCTGATAATCCGCGCCGATCCGCAGGCCATCGTCCACCCCAACGTGCCATGGCCCGTGTTCACGTAAAGGTTGGAGACCGGGGTCTTTCCCACCACCGGCGTGCCGTCGGGCGTCATCGGCCGCAGACCTGACCAGAAGGTCGCTGAGCGAAGGTCGCCTCCTCCCGGAAACAGGCTGTCGAGGGAGTGCTCGAGCGTGTTCCGGCGCCGATGCGGCAAGCGGTGGTCGAAACCGGCAACCTCCGCCATCCCGCCCACGCGAATGCGATCTCCCAGCCTCGTGATCGCCACCTTGTAGCTTTCATCGAGCAATGTGGAGACTGGCGCTCGCCCTCCGTCGACGATCTTCGCCGTTATTGAATAGCCTTTCACAGGGTATACCGGCAGGCGCACGCCCAGGTCGCGGACCAGGAAGGGCGAATAGCTGCCCATAGCGACGACGAATGCCTGCGCCGATATCAGGCCCTTGTCAGTCACGACGCCCGCAACGCTTGCGCCAATCTTTTCGAGCCCGCGCACCGTTTCACCGAACCTGAAATCAACTCCGGATTCGCTGGCGATCTTTGCAAGGCTCTGGGTGAACTTGAAGCAGTCGCCCGTTTCGTCGCCCGGCAGCCGCAACCCGCCAGCCAGTTCTATGCGCGCATTGCCAAGGCCCGGCTCCGCCCGAATGCATCCCGCACGATCCAGCACTTCAAACGCCACGCCGTCGCGCTGCAGAACCTCGATGTCTTTGGCGACGCCGTCGAGTTGCTCCTGCTTCCGGAAGAGTTGAAGAGTCCCTTGCATTCTTTCGTCATAGCGAATGCCGATTTCCTGCCTCAGAGCCGCGAGCTGCTCCCGGCTATACGCAGCGAGGCGCACCATCCGGCTCTTGTTGATCGCATATCGCTCCGATGTGCAGTTCCGCAGAATTGCAAGCAGCCAACACGCCATCCGCGCATCCAGCTTTGGCTGCAGGATGAGAGGCGCGTGCTTCATGAACAGCCACTTCAGGGCCTTGCGCGGCACGTCGGGAGCAGCCCAGGGTGAAGCATAGCCTGGCGAGATCTCACCCGCATTGGCAAAACTGGTCTCCAGGGCCGGTCCCTGTCGACGCTCGACGAGCACCACTTCGTGGCCTGCTCGCGTGAGATAGTAGGCAGTCGTGACGCCGACGACCCCGCCCCCAAGCACAGCGACTTTCATATCGGGTCTTCCGAGACAGCAGGCAGCGCGCGATCTAAGCGCGATATCGGATGTGCTTATACTCGATTTTTATCGATTGCAAAGAGACCTGCCGCGAGATTTGGTTGCGTCTCGTGCGTGGAACCATATGCCTTTTTTACTGATCTATAGCGTGACGGATGGGAATTTTGAATGCGGACGCTTGGTGGCCGGATCGCCAAAAGAGGCCAACATTTCGATATTAGTTGACTTATTCGGCGTGGCGTTTCTGGTTATCCGCGAGCTGGTATCCGCAAACCGCGTCAGCGGGTGAAAGAGTGAGTGGGCTATGACGAATTCACCGCAATCATTTGGGTTGGGGCCTGCCCTTGCCGATGGCGACTGGGAGGGTTGGTCCACGTGGACGGGCAGTGAACCCTTTGAGGAGCACGTCGGGCCGTTCTACGCAAAGCGCGACGACAAGGGCCAGATGATCGCTGGCTGCCGCGTGTTGCCGCATAATCTGAATGGCGCCGGCTCCATACACGGCGGCTCGCTGATGGCGTTCGCGGACTATTCGCTGTTCATGATCGCATACGACGAGACGCGGGATATTCCCGCCGTCACCGTCACGCTCCAGGGCGAGTTTCTCGCGAGCACAAAGCTTGGTGCGCGGCTTGTGAACCGAGGCGAGGTTCTGAAGTCAGGAGGCAGCCTTGTCTTTGTCCGGGGCACAACGGAAGCCGACGGGCGACCAATTTTCAGCTTCTCGGGCGTCCTGAAGCTTGTTCGGCCCCGCGGTTAGGTCAGGGGCGGGGCCCTAGATGATCTGCAGGGTCTCCTCGTCGAACGGAAGTACGACCGCCTTCCGCTTGTCGGCGGCGTCGATGAGCTCCTGGCGGCGTTCGATCCGCTCAGGCAGGTAGATCCGCGAATATGCCACGCAGGCAGAATAGGATTCCTCGTAATAGTCCTCGGTGATCCGTCCGTGCTTGCGCGTCGACAACGTCCAGATCGCATCCAGAATTCCCAACCGAACCTCAAATTTCGCGCCGGGATTTGACAGATAGGGCATGTGGAAGATCCGGTTCATGCGCGCATAGCTGTGCTCCGCCATGGTTTGCGCAGCCAGGCGATCAACCTCGCGCTCTTCGATGCCGCCAAACCCTCCATAGAAGATCTTCAGCGCCGGTTGGCTGCTGTTGTAGAACTCCATCGCGCGGCGCGTGTCGATCCGGTAGAGATCAGTCCAGTTGTTGATCGCGCGCGCCTCGATAGGGGTTCGGTGCAAGTCCATGAGCCGGGACGTAAACCGGTTGGCGAGCGCTACGAAAGCGGCCTCCTTGGTCGGGAAGAAGTGGTAGACCGACCCCGGCGGAACTCCGGCGCGCTCGGCGATCTGATAAAGCCCGACGTCATTCGGGCTGCCCGTCTGTAGAAGCGCCTCGGTCGCATCCAGCAGCAGATTGTGCCGCTGCACGCCCGGCTTCCGCGATGGCACGCGGGGCCCTTCCCTGCGTTTCCGCTTGGAGTCGGTTAGCTCAGCTGTGCTTGCCTTTGGCATTTTCTCTCGCCGACGAATATCCGCTTTGGACTGACATAGAGGCCCTTCGGTCTCCGCGTCCATATCCTCGCTCCCGGTCCAAAACCACGTGGCTCCGCGCCGCCAGCCGGAATCAGCACTCTTATACTCGATTTTTCCTGACTTTCTATTGACAATTCCCGGGGATTTGAGAGGTTGGTTGGAATAAAAGTCGGCTTTTCCTCGTTATTGAACAGTCGGCATCCCTGAGGAGGATCTAGCGATGTACTCGATGCCAGAGGTGTTCGGGGCCTTTGAAAAGCGCAAGGCGAAGCTCGAAGCCAGCAAGAATCCGTATGCAAAAGGCATCGCCTGGATCGAGGGGAAGTATTCTCCCCTGGCCGAGGCCCGGATTCCGATCCTGGACCAGGGCTTCCTCCGTTCGGACCTGACTTACGATGTGCCGGCCGTTTGGGATGGACGTTTCTTTCGCCTGGACGACCATCTCGACCGGCTCGAAGCCAGCTGCGAGAAAATGCGCTTCCGCATGCCGATGGATCGCGCAACGGTGCGCTCGACACTGGTCGACATGGTTTCCAAGAGCGGGATTCGCGACGCCTATGTCGAGCTCATCGTCACACGCGGTTTGAAGTTTGTCCGCGAGTATCAGAGCTACGAAAACAATCTCTACCTTATGGTGATGCCCTATATCTGGGCAATGCAGCCGGCCACGCAGGTCACGGGCGGAGCCGCGGTGGTTACGCGCACTGTCCGGCGTACGCCGCCCGGCGCCATGGACCCCACGATCAAGAACCTGCAATGGGGCGATTTCGTTCGCGGCTGGCTGGAGGCCATGGATCGCGGCGCCGTTTACTCGCTGCTTCCAGACGGAGACGGAAACATCACCGAAGGCGGGGGCTATAACATCTTCATTCTCAAGGACGGGGTTCTCCGCACGCCTTCACGCGGCGTTCTCCAGGGCGTGACACGCAAGACCGTCCTGGAGATTGCCGAAGCCAAGGGCATGAAGACCTTGGTCGACTTCGTGCCCGTCGACGATCTCTACGGCGCGGATGAAGCTTTCATCGCCACGACCGCTGGCGGCGTCATGCCGCTGACCCAGCTAGATGGAAAGCAGATCGGCGGCGGTCAGGTTGGTCCGGTCACGCGTCAGATCTGGGAGAAGTACTGGGAGCTTCACTACGATCCGAGGTACAGCTTCGAGATAAAATACGAGTAGTCTCCCCGCGTCGAATTACGCAGCGTATGGCGCATTGGACGCCATCCGTTGACAGGCCCTCAGCGCAGGCCCACCGCCTGCACTGTTGCGCCCTTTCGCGCCTTGTGTGGTTCCCAGAGCCTGGCGGCCAGGGACGCACGGAACCACGGGACCAAAATGGGCGCCGATCCCTGAGCAGAACGCCAGCCCTCGTCAGGTTGCGAGGAAGCCGCCGTCGATCGCGATGGTTTCACCGTGAATGAAATCGGCTGCATCGGAAGCAAGAAAAACGACCGCCCCGCCGATGTCCCGCGGTTGACCGATTCGCCCCAGCGGGATCCGGCGCGCGACATACGCCGCGCCTGTTTCGCCTTTCCAGAGATAGGACGTCATGTCTGTCTGAATGAGTCCCGGCGCGATCGCATTCACACGCACGCCCAGCTTGCCCCACTCCACTGCAAGTACGCGGGTGAGGCCGACGAGACCGTGCTTGGCGGCTGCATAGGATACCGCTTCAGGTACTGCGCTGAAGGAAAGAACCGATGCGATGTTGATGATCACGCCGCCACCACGCGGCACAAGGTGTTCCGCGGCCTGTTGAGCAAGGCGAAAGGGAACCTCTAGATTGAACCGCAGCACCTTCCGAAAGGACTCCAGCGGATAACCCAGAGCGGGTGCATCCGCATCGATGCCCGCATTGTTGACGAGGACATCAAGCTGTCCAAACTGTTCGATCGCCCTCGGGACAAGCGTTTCGACATCCGCGTCAGACATCAGATCTGATGCGACAACCACCCCTTCGCCGCCCGCGTTCTCAATGTCAGCGATGACTTCGGCGCCCGCCGCACTGTCGCGTCCCGACACAATGACCTTGGCGCCGGCAGCGCCGAGCGCCAACGCGATGCCCCGGCCGATGCCGCGGGTGCCGCCCGTAACCAGGACAACCTTGCCTTTGAGGTCGCAGGGAGAAGCAGCCTGGTACTGAATCTTCTCCGGAATACTCATGGCAAACCCTCTTTATCGAAGGTCGTGCGAGGCGGCGCGCACCGCGGCAACGACGGATCTGATCGAATATAATCGACTTTTGTCTGCCATTTCCATGCTTTTCCGTACCCCATTTGCCAAAAATGTCGATTTTAGTCGACTTATTCGCGATTTCGATCAAACCTGTTGCCTCACTGTCGGCGCAAATGCGGAGCAAGAGCTTGTCGACCCTTGGTTCAACCTCGGCGCTGCCGGGCTCGCGTGCCGGCTTCTACTTCGGCTGGCGCATCGCCGCCGCGCTTTTTGTCTGCACGTTCACAGTCTTTGGGGTGAGCATCTATTCCTTCATCATCTTCAGTCAGCCCCTCGCGAAAGAGTTCGGCTGGAGCCCGGCTGAAACCGGAAGTCTGGTTTCCGCAATGTGGCTGGTCGCGCCGCTTGCCCTGTTCGCAGGCGCACTCGGACGGATCCGCAATCCCTGGCGCCTGATTGCAACTGGCCTTTTGATACAGGCAGTTGTTCTGGTCGCGATGACGCTCGTTACCGAGTTCTGGCAGCTTTATACACTGCGGATCGTCATGGGATTTCGGAAAAGTAACCGCAGTCGCGGCAGCGCCACTTATCGTCTCCCGCTGGTTCTCGCGCCGCTTTGCAACAGCGATGGCGCTGGTCTGGGCTGGCGGGTCTGCAGGAGGCCTCGTTCTGTCACCGGTAACAGAGGCTTTGGCCGCCTCGCTCGAGTGGCGGAATGCCTCTCTCGTCATTGCCGCCAGCGTTGTTGTTGCAACTCTGATTGCCGCGCTTCTTGCGCGAGGCCCCTCCTCTCCTGCCGAAGCTGGATTTGCGCCGGACGGAGACGCGATCAGTCCTGAGGCAATGGCGACAAGTAACCGCGAGGAAGCAAAGCCGGCAGGCGCGCGCGGCGGACTCAAGAGCATCAACCCGTTTATCGCGCTTGTCATGTTTGTGGCGATCGCGGGCGATGGAATGATGGCGATCGCGGTGTTGTCGCAGCAACCTGCCTTTCTGGAAGGGGCCGGTATCTCGCCGAGCAATGCGGCCCTTGTGCTTGGACTGACGTCGGGAGGGTGTTTCCTGGGCGCCGCCACAATCGGCTGGCTGCTCGACCGATTCCGGGGGGTATGGAGCAGTCTCCTTGTGATCTCGACGATTGCCGTCGGATTGCTCGTTCTGGCGATCCTCGGCTCAACCCCAAGCCTGGTGATCAGCATTCTCGGCGGGCTGTGTCTGGGTTACGGCGTTGGCGCCGCCGAGGTCCTCTGGATCACGATGACGAAGCGGCAGTTCGGCGAGGCGCTCTTTCCGATTACCTACGGAGGTTGGTATTTCTCGTTGCAGGTTGGCTACGCGATCGGCGGCGGAGTTGGCGGTCTGGGCATCCAGCTATTCGGGGCTCTGGGCTTCCTTGTGCTCGTCGGCGCCATGTACCTGCCCGCAGCGATAAGCAGCCTGCTGTTGCGCGCCGCCCGGAAAACCGGATCCGCGTGACGCCCCGTGGTCGGCGGGCAACCAGCTAGGTCTGCGGAATGACGTACAGAAACTTGCAGCGCTGTTTCGCGCGATAGACGATCCTGCGATTGGCCGGCATCCAGAGGAAGTCGCCGACCTTCAGCTGATGGGTCTCGCCGTCCGCTTCGAGAGAAATCTCGCCTTCAAGAATATAAAGGCCCTCGTCGTAGGTGAGGTCCATCTCATATTCGCCGACCGCGAACTCTGTGACACCCATGCGAATGGCGGCGCCATCATCGGCTTTGAGCGCGGGAAAGGCTGTCGCGGGACCGAAGACCATTCCCGGTTGCAGCGGTAACTTCTGCACTCTGCTCAAATCCCGCATCATGCACTCCATTGTTGCAGACGAAGGCAAGCGCCGAAGCGCTTGCCCTGACTTTGCATCCACGGCCCACAGACCAGCACGAAGCTGATGACCGGGAGGTTGGTTAGAATTTGTAGCTGACCTCAACGCCCATCGATCTTGGGCGTCCGACCGTGGTGTAGAGATCGATGGGAGCGAACGATGTGATGCGTGCGTTTTGGGAGTAGACAATTCGCTCATCGAGCGCGTTGCGAACGTAGAGCGAGGTTGTGATCGGACCGTGCTCCCAACCGAGATAGAGGTTCACCAGCCAGTAGTCCGGAATGGTGAAGTACCGCTGGCCGAGCGTGGGAAGGTTCTGGAACGACTCGCCCTTGTAGTTTGCGTTGAACGTCGCCGTGAGCGTGTCGTCAACGCCGATCGGCTGTTCATAGTTCAGCGAGAATGTTCCACTGTGCTTCGGCGCAGATGGCAGGGGGGTTCCCGCCGAACCGTTGATGGCGCACGGAATGTTGCCGTTGGGGTTGCCCGTACCGTCGCCTGACGGCACGCAGAAGTCCTCGGTCAGCTTCGCTTCAGTATAGGAATAGCCGGCGGTGAAACTGAGCTCCTCGGACAGGTGACCGGAAACCTCTCCTTCGAAGCCTTTGCTCTCCGCTTCCTTGCCATTGAAGACAGCGGGCCAGAAGTTCACCGCTGTGAAGCCGCCGATCTGCGGATCATGCCATTTGCCGATGAAGACATCGGCGGTGTACGTCCAGTCGTCGAAAAGCCGACCTTTCAGGCCCAGCTCGTAGTTATCGACCGAGTCCGGATTGTAGTTCAGAATCGATGCGGGTTCGCGCAGGAAGCCCGTCAGCGACATCGCGTTGGCCCCGCCACGACGGAAGCCCTGAGAGAAGGTGAAGTACGCACGCTGATCGTCAGCGTACTGCCAGGTCGCATTGAACTTAAACTTCGTGTCCGAGAAATCGGAGGAGTTGGTGCCCGAACTCGTTGAGGCCGAAAGCTGGGTTGATGCTGAAGGCTTCACGATCGAGGCTTTGTTTGAAGGCTCGCGCACCCACCGTCAGATCGACATCCGGCGTCACATGCCAGGTCAATTCGCCGAACACGGCCTTATCCGTAAACTTGTTGGAGCCTCCGACATACCAGAGTGTCTCATAGGGACCAGGAAGCATACCGCCCGGGCTCGAGACGCCGGGAAGGCCATTGTAGAAATTCTGACCAGGATCAAATCCGTTCCAGACTGTCTGGTTGTCTTCCTTGGTGTAGAAGGCGCCGACAATGTAATCGAACAGATTGTCCCCGTTGGAAACCAGCCGAATCTCCTGGGTGGTGGCTTCGTTGTCGTCGTCAAAGCGCTGGATGCTGTTGAACCGCGGGTTCGTCGGCGAACCGGTGTAGTAGGGAAGATATGCGGCGGGCAGAGCGAGCGTGCTCCACGTTCCGTCATAGTAAGCCTTGCCGCTCGTATCGAAGTGACTGGTGGTCGAGGACACGGTCGCAAAGCCGAGATCATAGCTCATGTCGAGCGTCGTCATTTCCGAGGTGCGATTGAAGGGCTGGCGCCCCCGCATCACGACTTCGTACTCGCCTGTATCCGGATAGACGGCCGACGGCGTAAACGGATCCGGGCCGCCATTGTAGGCTGGCGTGTCGAACGAAGGGCCAAACCCGTTCGTCCGCTGAATGTTGTGCGAGAGCGTGGCGTCGAACGCATCGGTTGGATGCCAACGCAGAGCCGCTCTCCAGTTGGTCGACTTTGACCAGTTCACGTCCTTGTTGTTGTAGGAAAGTGCGGGGCTCGTGACTGGCGCTCCCGGGTTTGCCAGGATCGGATCGCCGAGCGTGCTGTCGCCCTGGCGCACCCAGATGCCGAACTGGTCGATATAACCTGCAGATTTCTCGTAGCCGCCCGACACGCGCAGAGCGAGCGTGTCGCCGATGGGGAGGTTCACGAGCGCGCTGGCGCCATAGTCCATGTCGCTGGAATGCTCAAGAACGCCTGCCTTGCCCGACACCTTCCCTTCGAATGCTCCAAGCTCGGGTTGCGTCGGAATAAGCCGGATGGCCCCGCCAAGCGCCCCTGCTCCGTAGAGAGTGCCTTGCGGGCCACGCAGAACCTCGACGCGCTCCACGTCATCCACCTGGAAGAAGTTGGCGTACGGGGCGTTGCCCAGATACGTGCTGACCGGGTTCTGCTCGATGGCGACCCCGTTACGGTTTGAGGACGAAGCGTTGAGGCCGCGCATGATCTGGCGCTGAGCGCCCATGAACTGCGCGCCGCTCGACGTCACGACCAGGTTCGGGATCTGCCGCGAGAGATCTTCAATGCTTGCAACGCCGGTTCTTTCAACCGCGTCGGAGGAAACGGCGGTGATGTTGTAAGGAATTTCGGTGACGTCCTGCTCGCGCCGGTTGGCCGTCACGACGACGATGTCACGGCCCGGCGAGGCGTCCTGAGCGGGAGCAGCCTCCTGAGGCGGGGCAGCCGTCTGCGCCACTGAGGGCATCGGCGCGAGGGCGGCCAAAGCGCCTCCGAGCGCTGTAGCGCCCAACAACCGACCGACACGCTGTTTGGATGTAGGAATCAAGTTGAGCCTCCCTAGGCAAATATCGATTCCGGCGTCGCGTTCGATCACCGGCCGCTGGCTGATTTATGGACGCCAGTTCGTATTGTTGACAACGCTATCCGATATTTGTCCACTTTGCCAAGCCGTTTTTGCCGCTTTTCTGGGCTGGGGTGCCTTTTAATGCGATATTTCCCGGCTTTTGTGCGCTCGCGAAGAGGTCCCTGCATTTGCGCAATTTCTCGATATGTATCTGCTAACACGCTCTTTTTTGCGATTATGCTGTGAGATAGGGCCGCCAACAGGCGGTGTGCGCCTTTAAAGGCCGCGGGACAGGATCATGAGCGCCTGAATGCACGATCGAGCAAAACCAGAGCTGGACCACGCTATTCAGCTGATGCGGACCGGCAGGTCAGCAGAAGCAGCGCATGTGCTTGAGGGCCTGGCGGCCAGCGAAGAATCCGTCGGCCGCGTGCATGCCCTCTATCTGGAGGTGCTTACCGCGACAGACCGCAAGCGGGCGCTCGAGGTCCTCGACAGGACCGTGCAGTTGCCGACCGACGACGCCGACGCATTCGACGCGCTCGCCTTCTTTGCACGACAGCTGGACCGTCACGAACTGTCGCGGGATCTCTACGAGAAAGCCAGCAAGAGGGCGCCGAACGACGCTCAGATCTGGTACAATTTCGCGACGAGTGAGCGAGCGCTCGGGCGCCTCGCTGAAGCTGGCGGAGCCTGCAATCACGCGCTCACGCTGCAGCCAGATTATCGGCCTGCCCTGCTCCTCCGCTCGGAGATGAACCGCGCAACGCCCTCTGACAACAATGTCGAAGATCTGCGCTCACGACTTGCGAGTGCTCCGCAAGGCCCGGACTCCATGTATCTGCAGTACGCCCTCGGAAAGGAGCTGCACGAACTCGGCCGGTACGATGAAGCATTCGAAGCCTTCAAGAGCGGGGCGAACGCGCGCCGGAGATGTCTGCGCTACGACGTGAGTGAGGACGAGAACAAGCTCAGAAGAATCGCAGAAGTGTTTGCGGCCGGCGCTGCGCCTCCACCTGCTGTCCAACCTGGCCGCAATATTTTCATCATCGGCCTTCCGCGCTCGGGCACGACGTTGACGGAACGGATCGTGGGCGGTCTGGCAGGCGTGCGCTCAAACAATGAGACAAACAACTTCTCGACCGCCCTGTTGCGGTTCTCGCCGTCCGAAGGGCGAGACGTCTTCGAACGGGCAGCCAAGGCGGATTACGCAAATGTTGCGCGTGAGTACGACGCTCTGGCGGCAGCCGACGGCTTTGCGGGGAAAATCATCGAGAAGTTGCCGTTCAACTATCTTTATGTCGGGCCGATTTTAAGGGCTTTCCCCGCGACGCCGATCATCTGGGTGCGGCGCGATCCGATCGACAGCTGCTTTGCAATGTTCCGCACGCTTTTCGGCGCTGCCTATCCCTTCAGCTACGACTTCGAGGAGCTCGCACGCTATTACGCGGCCTATCATCGCCTCATGCAGCACTGGGTCCGTATCTATCCGGGCCAGGTCACGACGGTCGACTACGAGGAGCTGGTGGCGTCACCCGACGCGGTTGGGCAGCACCTCGCAGACAGTTGCGGACTGACCTGGCGTGCCGATGCGGTCGACATTGCAAGGAACAAGTCCGCGTCCCTCACCGCCAGCGCCGCGCAGGTACGCTCAGGCATCTATTCGAGCTCATCCGGCTTGTGGCGCAAGTATCGCGAGCACCTGCGGCCGCTCGCCGACCACCTGAAGGCGAACGGCATCGAAACCCAGACCTGAACCGACGGTTTTATCGCCCTCAGACGACCTCAGCAGATGCTGCAAACAACGTTCGAAGGCGTTCAGCAATGCCCGCCTATGCGGCAGCTGGCGACCCGGAGACGGCGGCCGGCAGGCAAAAAAAAATCGTGCGGGAGCAACGCAAAATGCAAATGCTCGCAAGCGATCCCGGCAGCCTGCAGAGAGTGGGCGAAGATTCGCCCTTCATCCATATCGGAATTCCGCCCCCGCCAGATCGATCGCCGGAAAGGACGAGAGATCGGAGAAATAATCCTGGGAGTGCTGCCAGGCCGGATGATCGAGACGCCGTGGCAGGAACGGAAGCGCACGTTTCAGATAGCCAGGATTGAAGTTCTCTTCCGCGATCCAGGCAAGAAGCGGTTGCTCCGACAACTGGCCCGGGACCGCGACTTCCACGCGGCGCACGCCTGTTCTTTCCATGTGATCAAGTACCCTCATGACGAAGGCGGCCACGAGGTCTGATCGCAGCGTCCAGCTCGATCTGAAATAGCCGAAGACCCATGCGAGGTTGGGTACGCCGGTGAACATCATGCCGCGGTAGGTCACGGTCCTTGCCCAGTCCAGCGGTTCGCCGTCCACGCTGAACGCGATGTCTCCAAACAGGTTCATGTTGAAGCCTGTGGCCAGCACCACGATATCCGCAGCGATTTCCCCTCCGGATTTGAGGCGCACGCCATCCGCGGCGAAGCGCTCGATTTCATCTGTCTCGACCGACGCGCTTCCCGACCTGATGGCCTGAAGCATGTCTCCATTGGGAAGAAAGGCGACACGTTGCTGCCATGGCCGGTACCGCGGCGTGAAATGCTTCGCGGCAGTGTCCTCGCCCACGATCGCTGCAACGCCTGCGATGAGTTCTGTGCGAACCAGCTCGGGTTCTTCGAAACACCGTCTCGTGAAGTCCGCCTCCTGAGCGAGGATGTCGCGGCGCACGATCTCATGGATCCACGCCTCGTCGACACGCAAGGCGCGCAATCTGTCGGCGAGCTCATTGGCATTGGCGCTGCAGAAAAAATAGGTCGGCGATCGCTGGAGCATGGTGGCATGCCGTGCGGTCTCCGCCACCCGCGGCACAATCGTCGCGGCAGTCGCCCCGGAGCCGACCACGAGGACGTTCTTGTCCGTCACATCGATGTCACTCGGCCAGGACTGCGCGTGCACGATCCGGCCTTTGAACTGATCCATGCCAGGCCAGGTTGGCGCAAACCCTTCGCGGTGGCGGAAGTATCCTTGGCACATGAACAGGAAGCCCGCCGTGAAGACGACGGCCCTGCCTTCGCCATCGGTTGCATGAACGGTCCAGAGGTTGGCCTCGCTGTCCCAGCTCGCACCTGAAATGCGATGGCGATAGCGAATGTGCCGGTCGAGGCCGTTTTCCTGAATGACCTCGCCGATATATCGCTGGATCTCGGCCGCGGTTGCGATCGGCGGTCCTCTCCACGGTTTGAAGTCGTAGCCGAACGTGAAGAGATCGCTGTCCGATCGGATGCCAGGAAAGGTGTTCGTAAGCCACGTGCCGCCGAAGCTGTCTTCCGCCTCAAGCACAACGAAACTGCGAAAAGGCTGGCGACCAAACCGATAGGCGGCGCCAATGCCGGAAATGCCGGCGCCAACGATGAGGACGTCAAAGTGCTCGGCGGCCGTGTGTGCTGACTGCATGTTTGTGATTTCTCGTAAGGCGTCCGGGAACGACTAGTTGGAGGAGGTCGGCGTCGAATTCAGGTGCGCGGCTGCGTCCGCGTTTGCGCGCTCAACGACGTAGGCGCGAACGGCTTCGACCTCCTGGCTGGACAGTTTTCCCTTGAAGGAGGCCATCCCGCCGGCCGCAAACCGACCATCCAGAACAATCTGGGAAAACGCATCCTTGGTTGCGGTCTGCTGGGACCATCTGAGGTCGGGCGTTATTCCGCTCGATTGCGCGCCGCCGCCATGACAGACAAGGCAATTGTTGGCGTAGAGTTGCTCGCCGGCAGCGATCGCGGCGGCGGATCCAAACTTTCTGGCGGCAGGAACCGGAGCAGCGTTGCTGATTTCGAGCGGATCCAGCTTTGCATTTCCGCCAATCTTGAAGACGAGAACTCTGCCGAAAACCGATGCTGCCGTTTGAGGCTGACCGTTTCTGACGCCCGTTGCTCCTGACAGCGGGAGCGATGTGCCCCACCCTGCGGTGACGGCGACATATTGTTCGCCATCGATCTCGAACGAAACGGGGCCTGCAAGAGCAGGATAATGCGCATCGAACTGCCAGATCGCAGCTCCGCCTTTTGCGGCGTCATATGCCCGGAAATATCCATCGAGGGCGCCCTGGAAAACCAGACCGCCAGCGGTGGCGAGCACCCCGCCATTCCACGGGTTAGGATAGGAGACGCTCCAGCGCGCCTTCTTCGCGACAGGATCCCAGGCCACGAGCTCGCCGCCTGCAACTTCGGCTTCTGCCTCCCGTTCCGACTTTGACGAGAGAGGCGGGGGAGCGGAGAAGTCTGTCCCCGTATTCCACGCGCCTGGGCGATACCGGAAATTCTTCATCTCGGAATAGTTCTCAGGAAGCGTGTGCGCTGGAATGTAGACCAGCCCGGTCTCAGGGCTGAACGCCATCGGTTGCCAGTTGTGCGCCCCTAGCGATCCCGGGATCAGCAGATGGTCGAGTGCGGTAGTGTATCGGGCATTCGCCGCCTCGACCGGTCTGCCGGTTTTGAGATCGACACCGCTCGCCCAATTGACGTTGGCTTGATATTTGTCGGCCGAAATCAGCTCACCCGTTGATCGATCAATGACGTAGAAGAAGCCGTTCTTCGGCGCCTGCATGAGCACCTTGCGGTCTTTTCCGTCGATCGTGAGATTGGCGAGAATAATGGGCTGGGTTGCTGTGTAGTCCCAGGATTCTCCAGGCGTGGTCTGATAGTGCCACACATACGCGCCCGTTTCAGGTTTCAGCGCAAGGATTGAGGACAGGAGCAGGTTGTCCCTGCCCGTCGGGTCTCGCAGACGCTGATTCCATGGCGTCCCGTTTCCGACGCCGACATAGAGAATGTCGAGCTCGGGGTCGTAAGCCATGCCGTCCCAGACGGTGCCGCCCCCGCCTGTTGCTTTCCAATCGCCCTCATCGCCCCAGGAGGCGTTGCCCTTCTCCGCGAAAAACTTGTCCGAGGCCGCCCCATCCGGCGTCTTGGCGGGGTTGGGGGTCGTGTAGAAGCGCCACGACAGCTCTCCATCCTCAGCGTCGTAGGCGGAGATGTAGCCTCGAACGCCGTACTCCGCTCCGCCATTGCCGATGAGCACCTTGCCCCTGATGACGCGCGGGGCGCCCGTGATTGTGTAGGGCTTGGCTTGGTCGACGGTAATCTGGCTCCAGATCTGTTTGCCAGTTTCAGCGCTAAGGGCAATCAATCGACCGTCGATCGTTCCGACGAACACCTTGCCCTTCCAAAGAGCAACGCCGCGATTCACGACGTCGCAACAGGCGTTGAACCCACTAGCCCTGTTGACGCCAGGATCGAAAGTCCATTTCCGCTCGCCCGTTCGTGCATCCAGCGCGTAGACGATCGACCAGGCCGAGGTCACGTACATGGTTCCGTCGACGACGATCGGCGTTGCTTCCATCCCCCGGTCGGAATCCAGTTCCGCCATCCAGGCGAGGCCGAGGCTTTTCACCGAGGCGGTATCGATCTGCTTTAAGTGCGAATAGCGCTGCTCCGAGTAGGTGCGGCCATGGCTCGCCCAGATCCCGGGAACATCGTCGGCGGCAGACAGCACCTCACCGTCGACGTCCAGGGCCTCAACAGAGCGAACAAGCGCTGGCGAAGACCACTCACACGCCGCCGCCATCAAGAGAACGGTAGCTGCCAGGAAGAAAGTCGAGCGACCCACGAGCCCGTCCGATGCTGGTTGTAGCCATTCTTTTATTGGCTTTCTCGATCCCACTCGGGGCCGTTGCAGCCAAATTCAGCCGTCTTTATCCCTACCGCCTCCATGATAGTCAATATTTATTGTCTTTCAGAATACGACGTGCAATGCTGGTAGCTCCAGTCGACCGAGAGCTTCGAGGATGGCTTCCAAGATGTCCGCCGGCGCGCGCGTCGCCACGGCCACCAGCGCTATCGAGCATTCACGCTTCGCGCGCCTCGCCAGGACGAAGGCGCTCGAGGACCCGCTCGTGATTGCGCCATCCGCGCGCCATCGCGCTCGCCCAGCCTGCTTTCAAGACAGAAAATACTGAGGAGCACGATCCATGGCTCATGACGCGACCGTTGGCAGAGCGAGCGAGGCTTCCTCGATCCCGATCGAGGAGATCGACGTCAGCAATCCGGAACTCTGGCGTACCGACAGCCACTGGCCCTATTTCGCGCGGTTACGCGCCGAGGACCCGGTCCATTTCTGCGCCAAGAGCCAGTTCGGTCCTTATTGGTCAGTGACAAAATTCCACGACATCATGGCGGTCGATACCAATCACGAAGTGTTCTCCTCCGATATCATGCGCGGCGGCATCACCATCCTCGATGATCCACCAAAGGATGCATTGCCGATGTTCATCGCAATGGATCCGCCCAAGCACGATCACCAGCGCAAGGTCGTTGCGCCCATCGTGGCGCCGCAGAATCTGGCGCTGATGGAAGGGCTAATCCGCGCGCGTGCCGCGAAGATCCTCGATGAATTGCCCATCGGGGAGACCTTCGACTGGGTCGAGAAGGTCTCGATCGAGCTGACGACACAGATGCTTGCGACGCTTTTCGACTTCCCCTTCGAGGATCGTCACAAACTGCCATATTGGTCTGACGTCGCCACGACCCTGCCTGCGCCCGGAGCGCTCGTGGAGACTGTCGAAGAGCAAAGCGCCGTCCTGATGGAATGCCTGGACTACTTCGTCAGACTCTGGAACGAGCGCGTCAACGCCGAGCCCGCCAACAACCTGATCTCGATGCTGGCGCACGGTGAGTCCACGCGGCACATGACGCCGATGGAGTATCTCGGCAACATCATCCTGCTCATCGTCGGCGGCAACGACACGACAAGGAACACCATAACTGGCAGCCTGCTCGCGCTGAACCAGAACCCCGAGCAATACCAGAAGCTGCGCGATAACCCTGCCCTCATCCCCTCCATGGTCTCGGAGAGCATCCGCTGGCAAACCCCACTGGCTCATATGCGGAGGACCGCCACGCGCGACACTGAGCTTGGCGGAAAGCGGATCGCCAAAGGCGATAAAGTCATCATGTGGTACGTCTCCGGCAATCGCGACGAGACGGCGATCGAGAACCCCAACAGCTACATCATCGATCGCGAACGTCCGCGTCAGCACATGTCGTTCGGCTTTGGCATCCATCGCTGCGTTGGCAATCGCCTGGCCGAGATGCAGCTCCGCATCGTCTGGGAAGAAATCCTGAAGCGTTACCCAGTCATCGAAGTCATGGGGGAGCCAGCGCGCCCGGCAACGCCCTTCGTCAAAGGGTATCTGAGCTTGCCTGTTCACATCCCGGCGACGAAGGCGATGCCGGCCCGCCCGGCGCGCGGCGAATCGCGCCGACCGGTCGAGCGCACAAAGGTTTACAGGCAACCAAGCAAGGTCCTCGCCTCGGCAACCGCTGTTTCGGCGTCCGCGGCGCTCCTGTTCAATCTGTTGCCGACACTGCTTGCAACTGCCGCGGCGCGCTTTGGCCTGAGCGATAGCGAGCTCGGAACCGTCGGCTCCAGCTATCTAACCGGGTTTGCACTCGTTGCATGCACATCGAACCTATGGATCGATCGGTTCAGCTGGCGACGCATCGTTGCGGGCGGCGGGGCGGTAGCGGTGACGGCGCTTGTCGCCTGCGCGTTTGTGGACGCGGTCTGGGCGCTCCTTACCGCCCTCACCCTCGTGGGGATCGGGTTTGGCGCACTCTTCACTGTCTGCACCGCGATAGTCTCCGAGAATCATCGGCCTGATCGCGCATTCGGCATCAAGCTATCGGGCGAAGTGGCGCTCGCCATCGTCACGCTTCTCATTCTGACGACGTTCGTCATCGGGCCGTGGGGATTTTCGGGCGCAGTCCTGGCCTTCGCCGGCATGGCGGCCGTGTCCATCCTGTGTGGATTGCCAGGGATTCCGGCAGGCCGCTCGCTCGCGCCCCCCGAAAAGCGGTTTGCGATGGTTCGGCGCGACGGCGGCAGGGCGCCCGTCATACACGATTGGGCGCCGTGGCTCGGATTGGGAGCGCTCTTTGTCTCCTTCTCCGGCGTCGCTGCACTCTGGGCGTTCGTTTCCCAGCTCGCGCCGACCTTTGGGGTCAGTGCGCAGGATGCAGACGGAGTTTTGACAGGCGCCCTGGTCGTGAGTGGGGTAGCTGGTGTCGCGGCAGCCGTCATTGGCGACAAGTTCGGCCGAGCCAAGCCTTTGGCCCTGGGCCTGGCGCTCGCCATTCTTGGTGTTGCGGCACTTGGATTTGGAAATGGCCTCGGCGCTTATCTTACCGGAGTCATATTCGCTGGCGGCTTCTGGAATTTTCCGATGGCTTATCAGATGGGAATGATCGCTTCTGCTGATGGTCGCGGGAACGTGGCGGTTCTGATGCCTGCCGCCATCGCCGTTGGGGGAGCTTTGGGCCCTGCAATCGCAGGGTCCCTGCTCACGATTTCCGACGGTTACATGCCGCTCTACATCTTCTTCGCCGCGGCGGCCGCGCTCGGTCTGGCTGCGTTCGTCGTGGTGGGCCGCAGACTGGCTTCAAGCGGACGCTAGTGCGGTCAGGCAGCCGAAGAGGAAGGCCCTGGCCGTAAGCGGTGTCATCGGGCAGCGAGCTGTGTCTTGGATGAAAGCAAATTGCCTGCAAGACGACCCCTCTGGCGTTGAATTCGTGGATTTTTCCGATGCCACTCGAGATCCGATTGGAAACACATTGGAAACACCAAGAAGGGAAACCGTGAGCGTTTCGAGGAAGCTCGCAACGCTCTTTTAGATGCCGTAACTTGCCGAAATTCGTTGTGACGCAGGGCTTTCCACCATTCGGGCCAACGACCGCCAATCTGGGGAAATTCGGCCAGACCCTTTTCGTAATGCGGGGGTCACGTGTTCAAGTCACGTAGGCAGCACCACTTTCAGCAATCAACTACTTGTGGCGATCAAGATGGGGTCGGGCGCCCGCCGCCTGAGTTCGAGGTCCGCATCGACGCGCCCGGCTCGAGTTCCACAAACGCATGGCCGATTTTCAGCGATTGAAAGGACGGCGGCGAACATCCGTCCGACGACGACCATGTTCCTCGCCACCTTCGTCGGCGATACGTGATCGCAATGCGGTCCTATCGCCTCGGTTTCGACGCATCACGATCGCGCAAAGGCCAGAAGGTCAGAAAAGTCGTTGCCGTCGGCTTTCTTCACGGCAGCCAGATAGTTCTTTCGGACCACGCCATCGTCTACCAACTGGCTGCCGCCCCAACTGAATGCAGGCCGATTCAGATAACGCGCAAGCACGTCGCCCATCAGGCGCGACCATCGACCATTCCCGTTGCGAAAAGGATGGATTTTGACCGGGCCATGCTTGAAGCGAACTGCGATCTCGTCGGGTTCGAATGTCTTCTTCTCGATCCACCAGAGCGTGCTGCCGACCAACTGGTAAAGCTGCTGCTCGATCTGGATAGGGTCGCACCCGATATTCGTATCGCGGCTACGATAGTCCCCCGCCCAGCGCCACACACGGTTGTACATCCGCTTGCGCAAGTTCCTGCAGAACGGCACTTCGACCGGATTGCGCTTCCGGTCGATGGCCCACAGCTGCGCCTCGGCAATGTTTTCCTGTTCGTATTCGTTGAGCTCGTGGCGGAGTGAAACGCCTGCGGGGATAAGCCCTTCCCTGTCCTCAGGGGTAAGCGGGGTCGCACCTTCGGGCTCCTCGTCCATCAGTCCGTTCAAGGCAGCCGCCAAAGGCGTGATGGCTTGTCGAACAACCTGAGGATGATCCGCTGTTTTAGCGCATCTCGTTGCCGGGCGTTCGATACAGATTGCTTCTCAAGCTTCATCGTCTGATCGACAGCTGCGAGCTGCTCTTCTGCGACAACCTCAGCGCGTTCTGCCAGCCGGTCCGACAAGGGGCGGTTGGGAACCAGCACGTATACGAGTTGGCAGTCGAGCGCTTTGGCGACTCGCTCCAGAGAAGCCAACGTAATGCGCATATCGGCTTCGGACTTTTCCAGCTCGGCAAAGCTTGGTTGGCGAATACCTATTCGCGCCGCCAGTTGAGCGCTCGTCATCCCGAGCCCTTCACGAATGGCCTTTATCCAGCCACGTGGAGGCCTGGCCAGCTGCTTCAGCAGCGGCCGAACCTCTTCGAAACGCCTATCAATCTGATCTGCAGCCAGCCTCATATCACAGGATATACCCTATGAACTTACCGCTGCAAATAGGCTATATCCTATGAAATGTCGCGGCTCGTATAGGTCATTACCTATTAACATCGGCAGCCTAATCGTGCCCTACAACATCGGCGCGCTGGCAACTCTGAATTTCCCAATCGGGGTATTTTTTCTCAGCCTTCTGCCTTCAGCACCGTACCCCTCCGCCCAAGGCCGCCTTGCCCTGGATCTCGTGACCGAGATTGTCGAAGGAAAGCATCCGATCACTCTCAGCACACAGACTCTTCGATCCATGCCCTTTCCGCCGAAATGGACGGAGCAGCGGACCATGATCAGCGCCGCCTCTGCAAGTTGATCGCTTCGATGGAAGTATCGATTCAAAAACGCTATCCAAGCCAGGCCGCGATCTTCCTGGCGCACTCCTTGACATCCCGTCTGATGTCACATTCCCAGACAACCCTGACGCGCCAGCCCAGCTTACGAAGAGCTGCCACGTTTCGAGCATCTCGATCCACATTGGAGCCAAACTTCTGCTGCCAAAACTCCGGGCGGGTTGCCGGCATTGTGGCGAAACGGCACCCGGGATGCCGATGCCAGAAACAGCCATGAACGAGGATAGCCGCCATTCGACCAGGAAAAACTATGTCCGGTCGGCCAGGCAGGCCGGCGCGATGCAATCGGAATCTCAGCCCCAGTCGATGCAGCTCACTCCTCAATCGGACCTCGGGCTGCGTGTTGGCGCCCCTGATTCCAGCCATCATACGGGATCGCGTCGCACTATCCACAATGTCAGCCAAAGCCCCTCCTGGCGGATCGCGGCCAAACCACTAGTGTCGGGAACTACGCTGAGCGAAAACAATAGCGAATGCCACGAGAATTCCAGGTAGTTGATCTTTTCGCGGGGCCTGGCGGGCTTGCCGAAGGATTCTCGGCGTACAAGCGACCGGACGGGTCACGTCCTTTCAGGATTGCACTTTCAGTCGAAAAGGAGGCCTCGGCGCATGATACCCTGCGCCTCAGAGCGTTCCTGAGACAGTTCGATGATGGCTTTCCCCCCGAATACTATCAGGCGCTAAATGCCGGCAAGCCGTTGCCATTGTGGTCGGAACTCTATCCCGAAGAATGGCAGGCTGCAGAAAATGAAGCGCTGCGGCTGGAGCTGGGAACTCCATCAGCAAACTCTGTCGTCGCATCGCGCATCTCTGCAATCCGCAGATCCGCTGGCGACGACACAATTCTAATTGGAGGCCCGCCATGTCAGGCCTACTCACTGGTGGGCAGAGCACGTAATCGTGGCATCGCAGACTACAGCGCCGAAGAAGATAGCCGGCACTTTCTGTATCGAGAGTACATTGCGGTCCTGCGCCGACTTCAGCCCGCCGCATTCATCATGGAGAATGTGAAGGGGATCCTGTCCTCGTCCGTCGAGGGACAGTTCGTGTTCGAGCGGATACTCATGGACCTCAGGAATTGTGGAGGAATGGACAACTATGTCCTCGTTCCCATCGCGCCATCTGGTCACGATGAGCTTGACCTTGGTGAACAGGTGCGCCCGAAAGACTTTGTCGTGCGAGCCGAGCAGCACGGAATCCCCCAGGCGCGCCATCGGGTGATCATTGTGGGCTTGCGTCGCGACGTAGGCGGTCGGCAACCTAAACTCGGTCAGCTTCAGGACATGGATTCCAGTTCCCAGGTTCTGACACGACATGTGCTCGATGGCATGCCGCCCATCCGCAGCGGCCTCAGCGATCAGGATGATGATGGTGCAGCATGGCGCCAGACCTTAAGGGCGGCGATGAAGGATGTTGTAGAAGCGCTTTCCCAGCAGATGGGCTCGAGATCAGATCTCGCGGTCAGTGCTCGCAAGACCATGGCTGAATTCAAGGCCAGCCAGGAAACCCTTGAGCGCGAAAGCACGCGACGTGCCGGGGTCGCCAAAGACTGCCCCCCTGCCCTTTCGAAATGGCTGACGGACCCACGATTGAAGGTAACGCTCAATCATGCAGCCCGAAGCCACATGACGACCGATCTCGGCAGGTATTTCTATTGCGCCGTCTTCACGGCGCTCAAGGGGCGCTCACCAAAATCCGACGAGTTTCCCGAACAACTCGCGCCTGATCACGCGAACTGGCGATCGGGCAAGTTCGCGGACCGCTTCCGCGCTCAGTTTTTCGGAGCTCCCTCCACCACCGTCACAAGTCACATCTCCAAGGACGGTCACTACTTCATCCACCCTGATCCGCTGCAGTGCCGGAGTCTCACGGTCAGAGAAGCTGCGCGACTGCAGACATTTCCGGACAACTATCTCTTCCTCGGAAACCGGACGCAGCAGTATGTGCAGGTCGGCAACGCTGTCCCACCACTACTGGCTTACAAGATCGCCGCTACACTTGCCTCAACTCTGGGCGCGCTCAATTCAGAAAGCTCAAAAAGCCGAAGGCAGGTCAAAGCTACTGCATGATGCTGGTTAAGTAATGTTGGTTTGTGATGTCGTCTTAATAGCAGTGGGCCTCAATTCAGTGAGCCGCCCAGATCCGGAGAGCCACTGCAACTTCCAGACTGAGTAGAACTCACTCCAGCGTGGTTGGCAAAAACAGCCGATTCATGATTGACCGGACAATGGGCCCTCAAACCACGCCTTGTTCGATGTGTTGGGCCAGACATTGGGGGGTGAGAAATGGCGGGCCGCAAGCTTTCGCCCACAGCATCTGCCCTCATCAGATCGCTGAGAGGCATCGGGTACTCACTGGATACAGCCGTCGCCGACCTCATCGACAATAGCGTCGCCGCGGGCGCCCGCAACATCAGGATCTTGCCCTCGTTCCGAGACGGGAAGGCGAGCATTGCCATCCTGGATGACGGTAGAGGGATGCTTGAAGCCGAGCTTGTCGAAGCAATGCGATTTGGAGGACTGGGTCCAGGCGCCGCGCGCGCCGAAGGAGATCTGGGGCGGTTTGGCCTTGGTCTGAAGACCGCTTCAATATCACAGGCCAGACGACTGACCGTTGCCTCGAGCAATGGGAAAAGTCCGCTCGCCACGTGGCGATGGGACCTGGATCACGTCGAGAATTCCGCGAGCGAATGGGAAATTCTTCCAGGATTTGATCACGCCTCTGAACCACTGCCAGATCTTCCCGGACCGGGGAAATCAGGAACGCTTGTACTCTGGGAAGACGTCGACTTTGGTCGAACAAGCGAACGGGTTACCGAAGCAACACTACGAGGCGAACTCAGAACGCTGGAGCGGCACCTTGGGATGGTGTTTCACCGGTTCATCGAAAGAGGCGCCTTGACCATCGAGCTTGGCAATCTCGAGATCCGACCGTGGGATCCATTTCTCGAAGGCCACAATCCCTCCTCGCAGCTGGTAGGCAAGACCAGAATCCCATCGCCAGGTGGCAACGTTACGGTTTGCGGTTTTGTACTTCCTCACCGCGACCGGTTTCGGAACGAGGCTGACTTCGAACTCGCGGGCGGACCTGACGGATGGCACGCTCATCAGGGCTTTCACGTATACCGAGGCGACCGGCTCCTGGTCGCTGGCGGATGGTTTCGTCTAGGGCGAGGCAAAGGGTGGACGCGCAGCGAAGGTAGCAGACTGGCCCGTATCCGGATCGAGATTCCTACGAGCGCTGATTTCGAGTGGCAGATTGACGTCAAGAAGTCTGTCGCTCGGCCACCCGCCAGCATCCGGCCCAAACTGGAGAAGCTCGCTGAGGACGTGAGACAGCGCGCTCGTGAGGTATTCCTTCACCGTGGGGGCTGGAAGCCTCCGACGCATTCCTCTCCGATCGAGCCCGTCTGGAAGACAATCGAGGGCGCTGGCACTGCGCGCTATCGTATAAACCGGGATCACCCCGCGATCGTGGCATTGACGGGATCAGCTGGCGCAGAGCGCGTCAATGCAGCGTTGGAACTTGTCGAACGCATGGTGCCTGTCGAACGTATCTGGTTGGACAGAAGCGAGGATACGGAACCTCTCGCTCCTTCCAAGTTCGTTGATCCATTCATTCGGCAGGGTGCAACGGACCTTGTGAACGCTCTGATAAAGTCCGGTCGACCGTTGAAGGAGGCCATCTTCGCCGTTGTTTCTGCAGAGCCCTTCGACTCGATCGAGGGTCTGCGTGAATCGCTGGAAGTTGAATTCGGCCGCACACGATGACGATAGGCCCAAGGAGCATCTCATGACGCCTGTGCAACTGGCTCTGTCGACAGCGCAGTCCATCCTTGCTGCCAAAAGCGGCTCTCCTCCCTACACGCGCGCACAGCTGGGCGATGCCGCGGCGGCGGCTCTCGACTTCCTGAAGAACCTTTCGATGGAAGGGCCACCAGTTGAAGAGCTGATCAGCGAGCTGGAACAGAGATATACCATCTCGATCGGGCGAGAGACCGTCCTTCTCGGCGACAGAGAGCATCGCCAATGGTACCTCGGCGCTCGCGCCGAGCCTGGGCAATTCGGCGAGCGATACTTTCGCTATCTTGCCGAGCGGATCGGCTGGCCACACCAGGCAGTCTCGAGCCTCTCGAAGACATCCGAAAGGATTACTGGTTTGCTGGGCGACCCGGCCCTCGAGGGAAGGTGGTCACGGCGAGGACTTGTTGTCGGTCACGTTCAGTCGGGCAAGACCGCAAACTATGCCGCCGTCATGTGCCGAGCCGCTGATGCGGGATATCGCCTGATCGTTGTCCTTGCCGGGATCCACAATGCGCTGCGCGCTCAAACGCAGATGCGGCTCGATCGGGACTTTGTCGGCTTCGAATCCGACCCCAATGCCGCAGGCGGTCGCCAGCTAATCGGAGTGGGAGAGATCAACCGCACACCCAATGTAATATGCCCGACCAACCGTGACCCTCTGGGAGACTTCAGCAGGCAACGGGCCGAAAGCATGATTCAGGCGATTCCCAGCGAGCCAGTGCTCCTGGTCATCAAGAAGCAGTTCCGCATACTGGCAAACCTGAATGACTGGGTTACCGATGTTCTGAAGCGCCGAGGCTTTACCGAGAAGGTCGCTCTGCTCGTCATTGATGACGAAGCTGATCAGGCCAGCATCGACACCAAGGCGCAGGCACAGCTGGAAGAAGGTGAGCTCGATCCCGATCACGACCCCACACGCATCAACGGACAGATTCGGAAACTGCTCGGCTCGTTTGACCGGTCCACCTACCTCGCTTACACGGCCACACCATTTGCCAACATCCTGATCCACGACGAGGCAGAGACCGAAGACCACGGTGAGGATCTGTTTCCACGCAGCTTTATCGTGAACCTTCCAACGCCTTCAAACTACGTTGGTCCATCGCTACTCTTCGGTTCTGGCAGCGACCGACTTAGCCTCACACGGTCGGTCGATCAGGAAGGCGAAGGCTGGGCGCCGGCAAAGCACAAGATAGCCCATCAGCCGACATACGACGGCAAGCCCGGGATACCGCCCAGCCTGGAAAAGGCGCTGCTGAGCTTCATTCTCGCTGGCGCCGCACGCAGAGCGAGAGGCCAGCTGAAGCAGCACAACTCGATGCTGGTGCACGTGTCCAGGTTTGTTCCAGTGCAACAGCGCGTATACGATCAGATCGAGAAATGGCTGGATGATATCAAGCAGAAGCTGTCACTAAACGTCGGCTCCTCGGACGTGTGGCGTGACCTTGAAAGCCTGTGGTTTGAAGACTTCGCGCCAACGACGCAAATGGTCGCCGAACAGGTGGAGTGGTCCAAGGCGTCGACCATTGAGTGGGGATCCGTCAGGGCAGCGATTCCCGATCTTGCGAGAGATATTCGCCTTGTGATCGTCAACAGCGAAAGCAAGTCGCCACTTGACTACGATCGATATCCCGACGGCTTCAATGTCATCGCGATAGGCGGAGACAAACTCTCCAGGGGGCTAACGCTTGAAGGACTGACGATCAGCTACTTCCTGCGTCCATCCAAGATGTACGATAGCCTGATGCAAATGGGGCGCTGGTTTGGATACCGCCCCGGCTATCTGGACCTCTGCAGGATCCATGTCACCGACGATCTGCGGGACTGGTTCCAGCATGTCTCACTTGCAGCTGAAGATCTGCGCGAGCAGATCGACCTGATGGCTAGGCAGGACGAGACGCCAAAGGACTACGGTTTGCGCGTAAACTCCCACGACGTGTTGAATGTCACAGCATACAACAAGCGACGTCACTCCAGAGAGATCGAGATCAACCTCAGCGGTTCCGCCAAGATTCCGACCGTGCTTTCACTTCGACCAGCAGATCTGGCTGCAAACCTCGCCGCCTCGCTCCACCTGATGACTTCGCTGGACTCCCGCGGCGTAACGCGAGTGTCAGAGAATGGCGACGGTGCGTCCACAATCGTATGGCGCGGAGCAAAGCCTGGCGAAGTCGCATCGTTTCTGAAGTCGTTCCGGTTTCACGAAGCTCTTGTGGGAATGAACGGCGGGATGCTTGCTGAGTATATTCTGAAGCTGGCCGATGGAGGGCGTCTGGTTGAGTGGACCGTTGCCCTTCCCTCAGGCCGCGGCGCCCCCTTTGAGCTTAGCGGAGTTGGGTCCATTCGCACCGTGGAACGACAGCCGATCGATGAAGGACGCGCATTCACTCTCTCCGTGAAAACAGTACTGAACCCTGCGGATGAGGCTATCGATCTCAGTGACGAGGAGCGGGCTGCAGCGCTTCTCAAATCGAACGAGGCGCGCAAGGCGAAGGAGTTGCCCGAAACGAAACGGCCGGATCCAAAATGGATACGCTTCCAGCGCCCGGCTGAACGCGGTCTTCTATTGCTTTACGCCGTGGAAAATCCCGAAGATCGCAATGCGGTTCCGGTTTTCGCTCCGGTCATCAGCTTTCCAGAAGACCCGAGCGCGCCTGCCGTGGCCGTTGTTGCAAACCAGGTTTACATGCGGGGATTCGAAGTTTGACCCATCTGACTGCCCCTGAAATGGAAGCCTTGTGGCAGACGCTTGAGCGTGAACAGCCGTCGTCTGGGCTATACAGGGCGAGACGAGCGCGCTCGGGTGGACGAACAGCATGTTTTCTTGGCGTCCGAAATTCGAGCTCCGCTATCGCCGCCCTGTTCGAGTTTCCACGGAGCGATCTTCCAGGAGACAATTTTCAGTTCGACACCGAAGCTCTGACAATCGTTCGCGGCGAAGCCGATCGCAATGGCTCGGTGCTATTCGGCGTTGAACTCCGTTCTGCTAGACTGCGAACTCTGTTTGCGTCCCTCGTTTCGGACTTGATCGGGCACCTGGATGCAGACCGTGGTCGATCGCAAAGCACCGCGCTTCTGGAGCGACTTCACACCTGGCAAGAGGCATTCAAGAGTGAGCGCCCCCCGCTTACGCGCGAGGAAGCAGTGGGCCTTTGGGGAGAGTTGCATTCACTGGAGCTGATCGCCGCGATGCTTGGTGGAGAGGCAGCAGTTCAAAGCTGGAAAGGGCCGGAGGATGGAATCCACGACTTTGTCCGGTTGGGTACAGCGCTCGAAATCAAGACGACAACAGGATTGGCCCCATACATCCCGATAAGTTCGCTCGATCAGCTCGACCGCAAGGGCTTGGCCAGACTTGGCCTCATGAGAATTCAAACCCGCGAGGTTGAGCCTGAAAGGGCCGACGGCTATTCGCTCGCCGAAGCTGTCAGGCGAGTTCGCGAGGTCATCGGAGGTGCAGAACTGGAGCGCAAGCTGGCAATGGTTGGCTGGCGTGATGAATCCGCAGGCCGTTACGACGAGCCACGCCTCATGATCGTCGATCTCTCCGTACTGGAAGTGCTTGATGGGTTTCCGGCTCTGACCCGCGGCAACGTCCCAACAGGAATATCCGAGGTCCGCTATCAGCTAGATCCCCGTTCTCTGGGTTCTTTTGTACTCTCCAGTGACGCAGCCCGGAGCATGATGGTATCCATGGGAGGCGATGTTGGATCCTGACCTGCAGAGATTCAGTCGAGAACTGAAGGGCGACATCGAGGACTCCATTGAGTCTGGCGAAGGCGTCGTCTGGCCGGAACACGAGTTTACGCGGCAAGTACTCGAGCGCCTCGGTGAGGCTGGCGTTATCGAGAACCCGGAGCATCTTGAGCTCGGCGGGACAGGGCGCATCGGTAGGCGTGAATACCGGCTGTTTGGCTATTCCGTCCCGGACGATGATGATCCCGAACGCATTGCACTCATCACAACGATCTTTGACGAGGATTGGACGGACAAGGCGATCACGCTCACCGAGCTTGGTCAGGCGATCGAGAAGGCAGCATGGTTCGTGCTGGAAAGCTTCAAGGGTCTTCATGATCGCATGGAGCCTTCAAATACGGACGCGAGTGACCTGGCACGACGCCTTCTCAAGATGAAGGAACTGATCCACACCGTTCGCATAGTCGTTCTCACCAATCGCCTGTCTCCGGCAAAGGCTTCACAGCCGGTAAGTATCGGAGACGTTCACTTCATCGCTGACGTATACGGATTGGAGCGACTTCACCGCGTTCTGGGTCGTGGCCTTGTACGCGAAGACATCGAGGTCGATCTTTCATCAGACACGCACCCGATCAACTGCCTCTCCATCCCCGGAAGAACTGATGCGTTCGACGCCTATCTCACCTCCATTCCGGGAGGGACAATAGCCGACATCTACGAGCGATACGGCACGAGGATTCTTGAACTCAACGTGCGGGCCTTTCTCGGTCTGCGCGGCAAGAAAAGCGTCAATGCTGGGCTCAGAGAAACGATACGAGAGTCACCGGAGGAGTTCTTCGCGTTCAACAACGGAATTGTCGCGACGGCCGACGAGATTGAGTTGACGCGGCGGCCGGACGGTCTCGCCACGATCAGGAAGCTGACCGGCTTCCAGATCGTGAACGGCGGCCAAACGACGGCCTCGCTCCATCGTGCAAGGCGCGTGGACAAGGCTTCGCTTGACGGCATCCTTGTTCCACTCAAGATCATCCACGTTCGAGGGGCCAATCTCGTCGAGATGGTCCGAAAGATCTCTCGTTCTGCCAACAGTCAGAATTCTGTTCAGCCTGCAGACTTCTCTGCAAACGACCCGATTCACGTCCGAATCGAGCATCTTGCAAACAACGTCTGGTCTCCTGATCACAAGACGAAATGGTTCTACGATCGCGCCAGAGGCGCATATGAAGCGGCGCAGGACAGAGCCTCCGCCTCCGCCGAGCGAACTCGTCGATTCAACGCCGAGTGTCCAAAGGACAAGCGTTTCTCGAAGCTTGATCTCGCAAAATGCGTGAACGCCTGGGAAGGGTATCCTCATCTTGTTTGCCTCGGCGGGCAGAAGAACTTTCAAGCACTCATGCAGCGCATGAAGGACCAGGGCACGACCGAGGACAAGCTGGACGAACGCTGGTTCAGGAATCTCGTTGCCCAGCTGATCATCTTTCGCGGAGCTCTCTCCGCGGTTCGCGCCAAGAAGTTTCCCGCTTACCAGGCGAACATCACGGCCTACCTAGTATCGGCAATTTCGCTCGTCGCTGAGCGGCAGATCGATCTCGACCTGATATGGCGTCGGCAAGCCGTCTCGTCAGAGCTGCGAGCGATGATGGGAGACTGGGCTGCAACCATTGATGCGTTGATCCGCGAAACGGCTGGCGCACGCATGCCAACGGAGTGGACGAAGAAAGAGGAATGCTGGGAATTGATGAGGCAGCGGCTTCCATCCCTTCCCTCTCATCTGCCGCCAGAACTGGCTTCATATCGCAGCGCCGAACCGGCTGATGAGATCGGCGTGAGTTTGACAGATGAGGCGGGTGATCTGCTTGAGACCGATGATGTCGAAGTCTCGGCGATTGACGAGGCGCAACTGGACGATGCAACGGCGATACGTATTGTTCAGCGGATAGACACTCCGACCTGGAACGAGATCGCGAAATGGGGAGTGGAATCTCGTGGGAGCGAATGGAAACTTGAGGCGGTTGTGCGCACCATGGCGGAATGCTCTGGCGAAGGCTGGAAACGTCCACCGACACCTCGACTAGCCAAACGCGCGATGAATGCGCTGTCAGTCTGGAGGCAGGCCATTGGCAAGGCGAAGGAACTCTCGTAGCCGGCCGTCACTTCAGAGGGGTTGGGTGATCATCTCCCCTCGCCCGAGGTCGAAAGGCGGCGCTATGTGTTCGCCAATTCCGAGGGCATAGGGGTGAGCTTATTCGCTAAGTGGGACGGAATGATTGCGCTTCCTCCGCTTCCTGTGCGTCGGGTCAAGATCGGAGGGAACAGCATAGTCCAGCGTCCCTTTCTGGGCGCAACAACAAGGGCCAGGATTGCGCCTTCGCAGCATCCGGGGCACGATCTGATAACCACGGAGCTGGCTCCTCCATTTAGAAATCTTCTGCTTCGACATAAGGGGGCGCGCCGCATCGAGACGACGATGGGTGTCGTCACGTCGCCAGAGATCGAGGCCGAAGCTCAAACGCTGCCCGAAACCTTCTCGCTCGTATGGAACGGTCTCGGCGAACTCGAAGCCTTTGCGGGTACGCCGCAGAAGGTTCTCGATGCCTGGCAAAACAGGTTCGACTTCCGAACGGAGGATGAAGCTGCTGGCCTGCCTGGGCTACGCTTGCCCCAGATAGGCGCGCTCCACGCTATCGCTGCACACTTCTCGGTTGGTTCCGAACATGATCCCGCCACGGTCGTCTTGCCGACTGGGACGGGCAAAACCGAGACCATGCTGGCGACACTGGTCTATCGGCGACTGAGCAAATCCCTCGTCATCGTCCCCAGCGACGCTCTACGGCATCAGATCGCACGCAAGTTCATCACCTTGGGAGTCCTGCCCGATGCCAAGGTTGTTCCAGTGGAAATCGCGCGGCCATGGGTCGCTGTTGTTTCTACCGGGATCAAGTCGGAGCAAGATGCAAAGGCCCTTGTCGAGCAATCCAATGTGATCGTGACTCTCCCCAACACGCTGGAGGCTTCATCGCCTGAAGCTGTATCGATCATCGCAGAGGCCTGCACCGATCTGATTGTGGATGAGGCGCACCACGTTACCGCATCAATGTGGCAAGGAATACGTCAGCGCTTCGCCAAGAAGCGCATCCTGCAATTCACCGCGACGCCCTTCCGCCGAGACCGCAAGCGGGTCGATGGTAAGATTGTGTTCAACTACAAACTCGGCGATGCGCAAGCCGCCGGGTACTACCGCCCGATCAATCTGCGGCCAGTGGAGGAGTACGGAGACGAAGAAAAGCGTGATCGAGCGATTGCGCGTGAAGCGCTTGTTGCACTCAAGCGCGACCGCCAGGAGCTGGGGCTCGACCACCTTTTGATGGCGCGCACCAGTTCAAAAGACAGAGCCGAACGGGTTGCCGCGATCTATCAGGAGCTCGCACCAGAATTTCGTCCGGTCGTGGTTTATTCTGGGTCTGCTCGCGCGCAAGCTAACAAGGAAGCCCAAGACCGAGTCATGGATCGCGGCGCGCAGGGTTCGCGCATCGTCGTTTGCGTGGATATGCTTGGCGAAGGGTTCGACCTGCCGAACCTAAAGGTCGCCGCACTGCACGACACGCACAAGTCGCTTGCGATTACGCTGCAATTCATTGGCCGGTTCACCCGCAAGGGAGCCGATGGCCAAATCGGTGAAGCAACGGTCGTCGTGAACATCGCCGACCCGGATGCGGAAGCAAAGCTTGCAGACCTTTACGCAGAGGGAGCGGACTGGGACAAAATCATCAGGCGTCTCAGCGAGGAGCGCATCGAGGACGAGCTTCGGCTGCAAGATGTCGTCTTTGGCCTCAAATCGGCTGGCGATCTGCACGAACATCTATCTCTGTGGAATCTGCGGCCTGCATTGTCCACGCAACTCTTTCGGACGACCTGCACGTCGTGGAACCCAACCGCCTTTGCCTCTGTACTGCCCGGCAGCGCCCAACATTGGCATTCCTACAGCGAAGACGATGAGGTTTTGGTTGCGGTCATCTGCCGCTCCGACGCCGTGTCATGGGGCAACTATCAGGACGTTTTGGATACGATCTATGATCTGCTCATCTTGAGATGGGACAAGGAAAAGAAAGCTCTCTTCGTCTTTGCGAGCGACTACGACGCGCTCCGGTCTGAAAAGCTCGCGCGGGCGGTCACCGACGAGAACACGACACTCGTTTCTGGCACTCCGATCTTCAACATCCTGAACAACGTCGAACTGCCGTTGGTGAAGAGTCTGGGCTCCTCCCGCATTGGCGCGATCAGCTTTACGTCGTACTTCGGGCCGAATGTCACCGAAGGTCTTGCCAGCATCGAAAAGGCTGAGTCCGCGCTAAACAACTTGGCTTGTCTTGGCTACGAGGACGGCGAGCGGGTGCTGTGGGGCGGCACACAGCGCAAGGGCAAGGTCTGGCAACAAAAGTCTGGAAGCATTGCAGATTGGATCGGCTGGACCGCGACCACGTGGGAAAAAGTCACTTCCGAACACGACTCGGAATCCAATATCGTTCGCGATTTTCTGCGCCCAGAAAGGATGTCCGCTCCCCTCGATGTGGCACCGATCTCGGTTCAATGGGGCGAACAGGCGCAGATGCGGTTTCACGACAAACAATCCGTGTTTTTCGGTGATGAAGAAGTGCCGTTTCTCGAGGTCGATCTCACGTTGGGCGGCGTCACCACTGACGGGGCGATAGACATCCAGATCGCGTGCGAACGTGCGACCACGGTCTATCGTCTCACGATCAATCCTGATCTGACGGGAGGGTATCGCCACGAGCACGTGTCAGGACCGGAGGCGAGACATCGAAAGGGCACCGATGCGCCCGTGCCATTCGAGGAGTACCTCGAAAAGGACCCGTTCATCATCAGGTACGCCGACGGGACATACTCCTACAATTGCTACCACATTCCGGTGAAACTGGACGCTGGTCTCTTCGACAGGGCAAATCTTGAATCATGGGATTGGGCAGGCATCCCGCTCAACCGGGAATCCATGCACAAATCGGGTGACACCAACACGATCCAATATCGCAGCTTCGAGAATTTGGAGGGCGAGTTTGATCTGATCTTCAATGATGATGGGCATGGAGAAGCAGCTGACCTTGTATGCCTCAAGGAGCTTGACGATGGCAGCATTCGATTGTGCCTGGTTCATTGCAAGGGCGCGCATGATGCCCGCGTGTCTCAGGATATTCGGAATTTCTATGTGGTCTGCGGGCAAGCGCAAAAGAGCATTGTCGCCAAACACGCCGGACTGCCCTCACTCTACCACGATCTGAAACGGCGGCACGAAACGTGGGCGCGTGAGGGAGTGTCGCGGTTTTTGAAGGGCGACATTAAGCTCCTATCCTACTTCAAGGAAAAATCACGCCGCGTAAAAACTGACTTCGAAATGATCTTGGTTCAACCCGGCGCGTCGATCACAAGCATCACCGACGACGCACTACGGCTTCTCGGGACGACAGAGCTGTTTCTGCTAAAAACCACGCAGGCCAAGTTTCGTGTTGTGATTTCCGCCTAACTTTGATTGCTTGCGCGCCCTTCGGGCCAGGCTCTTGTGAACCGAGCCGCGTGCCGCGTCTCGGCCCTTCGGCTTCGATCCCTCGCGCATTTTCTAAGGGGCATCGCCCCCTCGCGCGCGCAAGGCATCCAAACGTCTCCACGCCTTTCGGCGCGGACCCTCGATCGGAGCCTCCTTGCTCTTGCTACCCCTATCCTCGCTGGAGGGCAGCGGTTGCAAAGCAACCGCATTGCGCTATGCCGCGCGCCCGAGATCGCGCGCGAACCATGCAACAATAGCAGGCGGCATACCGAGGCGCTGCGCGGCTGCGGCGAGCCGGGCGGGCTCATGTTGGAACCGGGTGGCGGGGATAGCTCGCCGCGCCATTTCCTGCATGAGATGCGTCATTGTCTGCATCGCCCACGCGGTCACCTCCGGCGGCGGCTTGAAAGGCGTGTCTTTCAAGAACGAGAGCGAACTGATGCAGATCACTTCATCGAAGCGCTCACGCACCTGTTCGTCGGTGAAACTCTGCATATAGGGATCACGCCGATAATGCAGCGCCCAAGCTTCGTGCCTGCGCATTTGATCCGGGACGTGTTCAATCGTCGAAAACGTCTGGTCCTTCGCGGTGGCTTTGAACGTCGGGACACCATTCCAGCGGCCCCAACGCTCGATGAGCTGAGTTGTTACCTGCCGCTTCCATAGCGCATCGCCAACCGGCTGACCTTCAACAGCCAGCATCGGAAACGCGATCAATCCATTTATCATCGTTGCGTGTCGCTCGCTGAGGTAGATCACCTCGTCGATGTGCGGGTAGAGCAACTGGCCGTCCTCTACCCGCCTAAGCAGATGACCTACCTCGTAGCCGACGATCTGCGGATCGTAGATCTCGTGATCCTCATTCACGATGACGACGCAGCGAACCAGATTTTTGCGAGGAAACGCTTGCTGGTGTGCGGCGAGCTGCTTATTTGCCTTGTGAATATGGTTCTTGATTGCTCGTCCAAGGCGCTCGGCAATGCGTCTGCGCACTGGCTCCGGCTCACCCAGATGCTGCAAAAACGCATCCATTGGCGCTGAGCCCAGGAACACCGGCCAGTCGGGTCGCTCGCGCAACTCGTCCGTCAGATTATCCATCCGCTCGCTAGCGTCTTCTTCGAGGCTCTTGAGCTCGATTGCGAGCAGCCCGCCGAAACACGCGTAGTCAGCTTTGCGGGCTTGCGCGTCCTGGACGTCATCGAGCGCAATGCCGCCCAGTGCTTCAGTGATGAAGCGCTGCACCCTTGGGGTGAGACGTTCGACGGGGCCAGTGCGCTCGATTCGCATACGCGGCACTTTAACAGAGCTGCGGACGGCAGATCAGCCGTGCTGTGCAGATAGGCCAGCGCTGCACTCCAGTGCAGCATGGCTTCCCGTTCGGCTCTACCTTTCAAGTCAAGCGCAGAGCATGGCCGGGAAAGGTCGAGCTGGGACTGGCTTGCGAGCAGAACATCGGCTTTACGGAGAACATTAAGGAGGGACCGCTCGAGACAAGTTCTTGGAAACCAGCTTGTCGCTCGGACCAAAACTCGTCTCCGCCGGTCCCATCTTCCCCGCCCCGGCAGCAATTGGAGAGACCGGATAGCGGAACACCGCATCGCAGGCAGGCAGCGCGAACTTGTTTCTGATGGTTACGCTTCGCCCCCTAGTTCGCGAGACTGGCTGTTGGATGACTGTTGGCATCATCGGCGACTATGCGGTACGCAGCAACTGCCATGATCGCGGCGATAACCCTTCGCTTCGCCCAAATGCTCGGGTGAAGTGGCTCTGATCCGCGTAACCACAGATCCCGGAAATTTCTGCCAATGAGTAAGACGACTTGCAAAGTAACGCCTTGGCTTTCACGATGCGTCGCTGTTGAAGCCATTGGTAAGGAGCCAACCCACAAGAGCGCTTGAACGCTCTGGAAAACTGACTAACCCGCAATCCACATAGCTCCGCCAACTTGGCCAGCGATATGCCATCGACAAGATGGTACTCGATGAGGTCCTTCGCCATGCGAGTCTGCCAAGTGGTCAACTGACCGGGCTTTTTCCGTTTGCTAGACAGATCACCGTAGCGTGTGGCCACGTAGACCCCGAGGGCCCACAGAAAGTGATCGGCCCGCAATGCGTCAAGTTCGTCGGGTCTGTCAAAGTAAGGATAGATCTGCAGCGCGAGAGTTCGCAGGGGGCCATCGTCCACGACGTGCTGAACACCACGTCCAAGAGACGTGACCCTAGCGACCTCAAGGTCATTCGACACTTCGTTCAGAAATGCCTGCGTCAAGAGCGTCTCCACCCCATGCCGTGGTGAACTGAAATCGACATGATCGACGCCTGACACATACAAAATCTGCGTCTCCTGCTTGCGACGGGCGACCGTGTGAGTCTTACCGCCGACGACGATCTGACTTTGCTGATCTGAGAAGATCGCCCCGATCGAGTACGCCTGCTCCCAAGCAGGAAAAGATGCCTGCTGTCCCGAACCTTCAAGCCCATAACGAATGTGCGCCGAGATCAACGCCGATTTCGACAAGCCTCTCACGGTTAGGCGATATCCGGAATCGCGGCCCACTTGAATCGGAGGGCGATAGTCGTGAGGGGGGCGTGTACTGGTCATCGTCTAGAACTTGCGGGGATCAACTATACTGGGCAATGTCGATCTCGAAGCAATGCATAACCATCGACTCACGATGCTTTTAGTTGAGGCTATCTTTCCACACACCGGGCGACACGCCTACGACTCGCCGAAAAACTCGATTGAAGTGACTTTGGTCTGTGAACCCACATGTCGTCGCAACGACTGACATGCGCTGCCCTCTTCGCAGCATCGTCTTCGCGAGGTCGACTCTTCGGTGCTGGAGCCATTCATAAGGTGCAACGCCAGTTGAGCGCTTGAACCCATGGGAAAACTGACTGATGCGCAAACCGCAAATCGAAGCAAGCTCCGCCAGACCAATTCCTGTTTCGAGCCGGCTTTCTATCACGTCTTGAGCCAGCCGAGTTTGCCACGTCGCCAGACCTCCAGTCAGTGGCCGACGAACGACCATCCCCCCGTAATTTGCACAGAGATAGATACACAACGCCCACATGAAGTGATCGGCCAGCAAAGGGTTCATGGTTTGGGGGGCGTCAAAGTGGGGATGTATGCGGAGCGCCAACCTACGCAGTACCGGGTCGTCAGTCAGGTAGTACAAGCCACGGCCCAACTCTGTGACATGCGACACTTCGAGGTCATCCGCGACCTCGCGCATGAAGCTGCGCTGTAGAATGATTTCCTGAGTATGACGCGCGGAACCGAATTCCACATGGGCCGGATCAGACACGTAGAGAAAGTGTGTCTGCCCTCTTCTCGTTGGATACGAGAAGTGTTTGTCGCCGAGAAAGACTTCACTCAGAAAGTCATTGAAGTGAACACCGATGCTGTACGCGCCCTCCCACGGCGGGAACGCTGGATTGTTCGCTGCGACATTCAAACCGTAGTTCATGTCAACGGCGATCAGACGTGAACAGGCTAGTCCACGAACTGCGAGGAAGTGGTTTGGCTTGTTCGGAATGCCAACGGATACCGTGGCGAACTCAACCCGTTTTATATTGAGGGCCATCCACTTTACTCACGATTGTTATCAATCGACCTTACTGCCTCCTTCCCTAGAGGCATTGAACGATCCTGCAGTGGAACCGGGCCGCCAACAATGGCGCCCCGGCACCGCCTTGAGGACTTTTAGTTGGCTGCCGTGGAGGCGCCTTTGGCCGCACTGGCTATGATTTGTGCGACCACCTTGGGCTTTGACACGTAAATCGCATGACTGCCCGAAGCCTCCACAACGACGGATTTTGCACGCGCTGCCATCCCGCGCTGGGCGTCAGGTGGGATCATCTTGTCGGCGGTAGCAACGAGATACCAGCTTGGCTTCAACCGCCATGCTGGCGTCGTGACCATGCCATCGAGCGCCTTGACGCCCCACGGCACCTGCGAATCGGCCATGAAGGAAGCCAGGTCAGGCCTTACGTCAGCCGCGAATGACTCCACGAACTTAGCCTTGTCGAGAAACAGGTATCCATCGACCGGCGGCAGAATAGGCGGCACGGGCGCGCCAGGCGGCGGGCTGGCGATCAGACTCGAGACGGATTCGCCGCTGTCAGGCGCAAACGCTGCGATATAGACGACCGCTTTCACTTTCGGATCAACGCCCGCTTCAGACACAACCACTCCACCATACGAGTGACCGACCAGCACAACATCGCCTGGAGCCGCAGTGATCGCCCTCTTGGTCACCGCCACATCGTCCGCGAGCGATGTAGTTGGGTTCTGCACAATGGTGACGTCGAACCCGTCCCTTTTTAGAATTTCATAGACTCCTTCCCAGCCCGATCCGTCCACAAAACCGCCGTGCACGAGCACCACAGACTTTACCGGCCCGTCGGCAAATGCAGCAGGCGCTCCCATCGCGGCCGCGAGCACCGTTGTTGAAGCGAGAATTCCCAGCAGTTTTGACATTGCAAAATCTCCGAACGTTTCGGCCGGCCAGAACGGCAGCGCCTTACGCTCGATAGGGTCTGCCGATTGTCCGCGATTGAAGAACCTTGCAGCAGCGCAGGATCGTACAACGAGCCTGTACTGCGAAACGAAACTCGCATCCTTTGAAAGCGTGATCGATTCCAGTCCGCCTTGTCGTCCAGTCTTCCCGCCCAACCATTCGGGTGGAAGGAAGTCTTATCGCGCCGCCACGCTGGAGCGATCTGCAGAATTGGAGCGCGGTCCACGGGAGAACAGCAACGTGGGACCGCCTGATTCGAGTTCGTGGAGACCAGCTTGGCAGGCAGGCAGCACGAACTCGCTCCTCAAGGTCTCACCTGCCCTCCCCCCACGTCCCGGAGAGTCGAGAGACTGGATGTGAGTGCATTTCGGACGGTCAGGATGTCCGATTCGACCGGCAGGAACTCGCCGTAACAAGACATCAGAACCGCAGCATCTCCGCATCCACCTCGGCCGCGCGCATGTGGTTGATAAAGACGCGCTTGAACTCCGCGAGGTAGCGGTTGGTGAGCGGGTCCATGCGCTCGGCAAGGACGACCCATTCGGCAAACTGATCGGCCGAGACCACTCCAGTCTCGGGAATGAAGCTGCTCACGTGGAGACGCTTGCCGTCTCGGGAAGATCCGCAAAACCCTAGCCGGACACATATCTCGTTGAGCCGTGCGGCATAGCGGGTGGCGGCCTTGGCTCTATCGGTCATCCGCGAGGATAATCACGTCAGCGCAACTGTCTGCAACGCTTCGCGGGCCGCCATTCCGGACCGAGCCACGACGCGGCGGATATTCGCCGAAAGCGGACTAATGACGTCGTTGATCTATCGCCATGCAAGCATTGCGCAGCGCTTCGATCTTGGCCCAGTTCCCGCCGAACTTGCTAGGGTCGAGTGAGTTAATCAGATCACGTAGTTCGTCGCTCGGTAGGGCTGCAGCAATTGCCACGGCACTATCGTGTAGGCCGGCAAGACAGGCGGAACGAACAGCTATGGCATCCGGACGTCCGCCTGCGGCCAACAACTTGAGCACCATGCCGACCGGCGAACTGCTCGCGCCGCTGCTAACAGCACTCTCGGCATCTAACCCTTTGGAGAGAAGCCAATCCGCGAGAGCCAGGTGGCCGTGCGCCAGGGCTAAATCTAGCGCGTTTCCCCCGCCGCGCAGAGGCTGCGCAAGGGAGCAACCCAATCTCTCAAGCTGCTCTAATCCGGCACGGTCATCGTACATTACGAAGTTCATGATCGCGATCCGCGTCGCACGGGGCGATCGCGAGAATGATAGATCGCGGATCGCAGCCCGCCATGTCACGACGCTTGATTTGACCAGCTCCTGGAGCTGGTCCGCTAACTCGGCATCAGATTTGGCAACTTCGTCCAGGCATTCCGCCATTGAAATGCCGTTTCGAAATTCATCGCCTTCCGAGCCAAATGGATCCTCTTCAAGGTCCAACTGCCGAAACAGATCCTGAATATCGCGAGCCACGCGGCCGACATGATCATCATGAAGCCTAAGAACCCATGCAGGTGGCAGTCCCTGCATCCATGCGTGAACAGAACCATACTCGGGCCCGGGCTCGACGCAGACATACAAACGGTCAGTGTACTCGAAGCCTCCGATTGGCAGATACCGCAGAACCCCGTCAAATGGCCGGCCGTGATCGTTTGACACCTGCTGCGCAAGGTCGACCTCATGGTCGATCCATCCCCACAAGTCACGATAACCATCGCTATCTGGGAAGAATAACTCGGCGAATGAAAACTCCACGATTTGACCGCCAAGTTGGATCTCTAATGCATAGTCCAGCTTGCCGCCGAACGCCTCACCCCAGAGCTTTTTCAAGGCATCCGGCAACGGCCCGGCACATTTCGCCTCTATTTGTGAGAGCACACTCTCATTGATCGGCGGCTGGGCCTCGTAAATCAGGCGATCCTCAAAAAGGACGATGCCATGTTCGCGAGCCCTTCTCTTATCAACTTCACCCATCGCGATCTTCTAGCCTCTGCATAGTCGGCATGCTTAGGCAAAAAGCTGGTTCGCGGGAACGGCCGCATTGGGCCAAGTCCTGCCGCGCCGATCATATGGCTCGAATGACCTTTTCTAGCCAAATCTCAGTCGTTCGCCTGTTGCCCGGACCAATACCCGTCTCTTCCGGTCCTGTTCGAGGTGAACTACCCTCAATTTGAGAGACCACCTAGCGGAACACCGCATGGCAGGCAGACGGCGCGAACTAGTTCCTGGTGGCCGCCACTCGCGTCCCACCCTTAGTTCAGGAAATGAGATATCTGCTAACTGACTGCACCCAATTGCTTCCTACGACACCGGACTCAGGAAGATTGGCGCGTTGCCTTTCACGTCCCACACATTGGCGTGCATCGCCTTGATCCATGGCACGATAACGTTGGGGCAAACGTTGCGAAACTTGCTGCCCTCTTCCTCGATTATGCGCACCATTTCGTCGACCTGAACTTGCGGATCCAGTTGACTCTCCAGCGCCCCAGTTGCCGCCGCCAGGAGCTCAGGCCGTGACAACGTAGTTTCCGGGTTGAACCAGGCTCCCATGGTTTGCGCCCCTCGATCGTTGAAGCCCGTGGCGAAAAGACCGGGGTTAATCACACAGATCTCGACACCGGTTCCGGACAGTTCGGTGTGGAGCCCTTCCATCAGGCTTTCGAGCGCGTGCTTTGTGGCTGTGTAAGTCGCGGCGAACGGCACTGTGATCAGTCCGCCCATCGACGAAACCGTCACGATCTTTCCTTTACCGCGCTTTACGAACTGCGGAGCAAAGCCCTGGCTCATCGCGAGAGTGCCGAAAACATTCGTCTCGAAGTTCTTGCGCACCAGCTCCATGGGGATTTCGGCGATGGGACCGGATTCCATGATGCCGGCGTTGTTGACCAGAATGTCGATCTCACGAGCGAAGGCTCGCGCGCGATGCTCGGGATTCACGATGTCGAGCAGGATGGTCTCGATATCAGCCCCAGCTGCAGAAGCTTCAGCCCTCAACGACTCGCTTTTCGCCGCGCTTCTTACGCCGGCCAGCACCTTGTGGCCTCGACGCGCCAGTTCGAAGGCTGCGCCCTTGCCAAAGCCCGAGCTGGCGCCGGAAATCAGGATTGTCTTGGCCATATGCAGTTCCTTTCGGTCTCGCGAATGAAGGGAGCCTGCCAGCAGAATTTTCCACCCGCCCTCTCGGAACATGCCAAAATACTATCGGATTGCGCCAATGCGTCGTCGCGATCTGGCGACAGGCGAAAAGCCGTGCTGAGCATATGTCGAAAGAAGAACGAGGCGCGGGATCGTGACGATACGGCTCTACCCCATGGCCAAACCGCTGAAGCAACTGTCCAAGTTGCTCAAGTTCTCGCCCGAACAGGCCCTTCGCCGCGCCGGACTGCCGACGGATCTCCTGCTCAACGAAGGAAAGGGGCTTACGCCTTCCCAAACGTTCGACCTGTGGACGGCAATCAGCGTAGAGGTGAGCAGGGATGACTTACCCTTGCACCTTGCCCAGTTGTTCGCACACGCTCCGTTCACCCCCGCGATGTTCTCCTTCTCCTCGTCTCCTGACGTCAGGACTGGCTTCCAGCGCCTGTCACTGTTCAAACCCCTGATGGGACCGATGCGAATCGATGTGACCGAGGACGCCGAAGGCCTGCACCTCGCCATCGGCTCGGTTGACCCGGAGATCCCGGCGCCAGCCATGGTCGTGTGGTTCGAGGCGCTGTACCTGCTGGAATGCATGCGGTGTTACACTGCCGAAATGATCAAACCGCTGGGCGTGCGCTTGCCCGAACTCAAGAATGCAGGGCGCGAGACGATCGAATTCCTGGCCTGCACCCCGGAGATTGCTGCAAACGCCTGCCTGACCATCGCGGCAGAGGACGCCAGCCTTCCGCTGATCACCGACAACGCGGAAGCGTGGCCCGCTTTCGAACAGCAATTACGACGCCAACTGGAAGAGCGCGCTGGCGACACGCCGGCGACAATGCGGGTCAAACGCGCGCTACACGAGATGCTGCCGGCGGGCGAAGCAAGCATCGAAGCCATGTGCAAACGCCTGGCTATGTCGAAACGCACCTTGCAGCGCGAACTCAAGGACGAAGGTGAAACCTTCCAGAGCGTACTGGCTTCAGTCCGCTCGGAACTTGCCCGGCAATATCTGGCGCAGGACAATCTCAGCGTCGAGGAGATCAGTTATCTCCTGGCGTACAGAGAGCCGAACTCGTTCTACCGCGCGTTCCATGGATGGACCGGTCTGACGCCCGCTGAAGCGCGCACGTCGCAGGCGCATTGACGCCCGACGGACAGCTGTGAGGCGGGATAGCGAACTGGCGCTTTCCGATAGAGGATTGGCGCGATGCGATTTTGAAGACGCCGGACAAACCCACCAGATTGAACTCCATCAGCAAGGGCGCTCGCCCGAACTTCTGGAGACTGGAATGCCAAGAGCAAAACAAGTCGCCCTGGTCACAGGCGCATCCTCAGGCATGGGCAAGGTCATCGCCCAAAGGCTGATCAAGGATGGCCTAACTGTCATCGTGGCCGCACGTCGCATTGAGCAGATGAACGACCTCAAGGGCCAAGGCGCCTATCCGATCGCGCTGGACGTCTCGGACGAGGCCAGCCGCCTTGCAGCGGCCGCCACGATCGCAGAAAAGTTCGGAGGGATCGACATTCTGGTCAACAATGCGGGGTTTGGCCTCTACGGATCGATCGAAGATGTGCCGCTCGCGGAGGCCCGCTACCAGTTTGATGTCAACGTATTTGGCGCCGCGGCGATGATCCAGTTGCTGGTTCCCCACATGCGGAAGAAGCGCGCGGGAAAGATCGTCAATATCACGTCGATGGGCGGCAAGATCTATACGCCTCTAGGCGCCTGGTACCACGCATCCAAACATGCGCTTGAGGGCCTCTCCGATTGCCTGCGTCTCGAACTGCAGCAGTTCGGGATTGATGTTATCGTGGTGGAGCCTGGCGTCATCCTGACCGACTTCGGCAATGTCGTCGAAGGCCCGATGATGAAGTTCTCCGGCAAGACGGCTTATGGCCCGCTTGCGGCGAAAGTCGCCAATGCCACCGCCAGCAGCTATCGCGAAGGCGGTGGCTCGCCTCCCAGCCTGATTGCCGATGTCGTGTCGAAAGCGCTTGCGGCGCGCAAGCCGAAGACCCGCTATTCGGCGGGCCGCTATGCGAAGCTCATGATGGGTGTTCGCAAATGGCTCGGCGACCGGGCTTTCGATCGGTTGGTGATGTCGACCGTTCGCTAGTCGCAGGACACTTGGCGTGGTGTGGCCCAATCGCGCCGGATCATCATTCTCCGCAAATCCCAATCCACCCGGTCTTCGCTTGGCGTCGCCAAGCCCCATCACGGAAGCTAAAATGACAACGCCGCTCGTACTGATCGTTCGCCTGACCGCAAAGCCAGAGCACAACGAGGCCCTGGGCGAGAGCCTTCGAGCACTGATTGCGCCGACAACCCAGGAAGAAGGCTGTCTTGGCTATGTCGTGCATCGTGACAACAACGATCCCAACATCTGGATCATCTATGAGACATGGGCGTCCCCTGCCGCTCTCGAGTTTCACTTCGCGCAACCTTACATGGTCGCTCTGCTTGCCAAGGCGCCTGAGCTTCTCGCCAGGGAGGTCGAGATGACCTACGCAACCGCTATCAACCCGCATATCTAAACAAGGCCAGCGAATAACTTCGTCCAGAATCGAGAGTAGTCAGGTAAACTGAGCGAAGCTTTATTGAGCTTTCGATACTCCCGCAGTGTCTACGTGACCGCTCTGTTCCAATCAAATTCCGAGTTCGCGCGGCGTACGCGCATGGCGCGGCGGCTCAACAGATGACGCTAGATGCCGAAGGCGTTGTCGGCGCCGTTTGCGCCTCAGGACAGAACTATGCGGATGTCCTACTTCTGAAGTCCCGTATCTTCTGTTCCCACCTTCAGATGATAGAATGTGAAATCTCAGCACAGTCACGCATGCCCCTCCCTCAACCGAGAGACCGGCTAGCAGAACACCGCATGGCAAGCAGGCGGAGCGAAACCGTTCCCGGGGTACCAATGAGCTCGCCATGCCCTCCGCTCGAGAGACTGCCTAGCAGAACTCTACATGGCGAGCAGGAAGCACGAACTCGTCACAGGCGACCCAGCGGAGCTGGCCCTGTTCCGACTTCGAGAGACCGCCTAGCGAAACATTGATGTTTCTCCCACGGTCGCAGCTGCCGCTTTCGTGCATGGCGCGCGCAGAGACGTGCTCATCTTCATCATTTCGACGAGGTGCCGGCCGCAGGAATGGAAGACTGTCTTTTCGATGGGTTCGTCAGGCCCCGCGAGTCGCTTTGCCGGAGCCTGTGGCCGCAAACTTTGGCGCGAGAGACGCGAACAGATGGAAAGCTCAATACCAGCAATGGGACAAGTCCCAGCATCCGGACAGAAACATCGCGCGACTCAGTCTTGCTCGATGGCCAATGAATTCCGAATGCTGCGCTGGAGGACCGGCTATTCAATCGACGCACTTGCCAACAAGATTGGCTACTCGGAACGGCAGATATTCAGGTGGGAGTCCGGGACTGCAAAGCCGCGACAAGCCATCCTTGACCGTATGAAGGATCTCGCGGGGCCAAACGCTGAACCGCACTCCTCCGCCAGCTTCACTTTCATAGATCTGTTTGCCGGCATCGGGGGGCTCCGCACGGCCTTCGACAAGGCAGGCGGCCGGTGTGTCTTCACGTCTGAATGGGACAAATATGCGCGGCTGACATACACGTCCAATTTTTGCGATAACCGTCCGATCGCTGGCGACATTACAAAAGTGAATGCTGCAGACATTCCTCTTCACGATGTCCTCGTCGCGGGGTTTCCCTGTCAGCCATTTTCGATCGCGGGCGTCTCCAAGAAGAACGCGCTAAAGCGCAATCACGGATTCGCGGATGAAACGCAAGGGACGCTGTTTTTCGACGTGGCGCGCATCCTTCATTACCGTCGCCCGTGCGCATTCCTTCTCGAAAACGTCAAGAACCTGCAGAGCCACGACAACGGTCGCACCTTCGAAGTCATCAGGCGGACTCTTGAGCAAGATCTCGGCTACAAGCTCCACGTGCGCATCATCAACGCCAAGCACTTCCTGCCGCAGAACCGCGAACGCATCGTTATGGTTGGCTTCCGGGAAGATACCGGCTTCTGCTGGGACGAGCTGCGCATGCCAGCAGCAGGCAAGGCTAAGATGAAGTCGATCCTTCATCCGGAAGATGGCTCGGAACGCCCCGAAAGCCACTTTACGAAAGGCGACCAGGCAGCTGTCTCCGAGAAATACACTCTCACCGATCATCTCTGGCGCTATCTGCAGGACTATGCGGCTAAGCACAAAGCGGCGGGAAACGGATTCGGCTTCGGCCTGGTTGGGCCTGAAGACACCTGCCGGACCCTTTCGGCGCGTTATTTCAAGGACGGATCCGAAATACTCGTCAACCGTGGCGAGCATTGCAATCCTCGCCGGCTTACGCCCAGAGAGTGCGCACGGTTGATGGGCTTTCCCGACACGTTCCGCATACCTGTCTCCGACACGCAGGCTTACAAGCAATTTGGCAATTCAGTTGCCGTGCCGGCGTTCAGTGAAGTAGCCCGCATCATGCGTCCGCATGTGCTAGCAATATCTGCATCGTTCGAGGATGCGCCCCTGTTGAGGTATGCCTGACCGTCGTTCTTCCGTGGCCGCGGCTTGAGCCCGGCGCGCTTGGTGACTCTCTGGGCCGAAGCCTAGCTCGACACGACGGCACCCACGTTTTCATGGGTCAAAGAGGCTGCGGTTCCGCTGCGCAGGTCACAGGCGAAAAAGATACGAGTTCCCAAACGTCGCCGCTCTACTATTCCCTCAAACCGGGCACGAGCTTCAGGCTCACGCGTTTCCCGTCGCGCTCGACCACGATCTCGGTTTGCTGGCCGACCTTGAGCCCGTTCATCGCCTGCATGTAGTCGTAGATGTTCGCGAGCTCTGTCCCTCCAAGACCGACGATCACATCCCCACCCTGGACGCCCGCCTTCGCAGCCGGACCTCCCTGAACGACACCAGAGAGCTTCACGCCTTTGACGCCTTCGGTGACGTAGTCGGGAATGGTGCCGATATAAACGTTGCCGACGCGACCTTGGGATTGTGGCTTCTCGACCTTGATGTAGTCAGGCGGCGTCTCCGCCTGCGCCTGCGAGCGCGTGATGAGCGACATCAGGCGCGTGACGTCATAGAGGCCCTTGTAGTTGATAAGATCGGCTGTATCGCGCGGCGAGTGATACTCCTCATGAGAGCCGGTGAACGCCGCAAGGATCGGCACGCCTGCGAGATAAAAGGATGTCGCGTCGGTCGGAAGGTACGTGTCCATCACCGTCGTCACCGGCAAACCGATCACCGCGTTGCGCTGTTCGATCTCGCGCGCCCAGACATTTGACGAGCCCACACCTTGCAGGACGAGTGAATCCTTGAGCCTGCCAATCATGTCCATGTTCAGGTACGCCGAATAAACCCCGCCCAGCGTCTGCGCACCTGCCGCCTTCTGAGCTTGCTCGACATGGTAGGAAGAGCCGAGCAGCCCTAGCTCCTCGCCCTCCCAAGCAGCAAAGACGACATCCCGAACACCCTGCAGGCGACCTGCCTTACGCTCGGCAGCCAGGAATTCCGCGATCTCGAGCAAGCCGGCAACGCCGGAGGCATTGTCATCAGCGCCATGGTGGATCTGGCCGCGCTCATCAGCTCGCGCCAGAGAGCCTGATGCTTCCCCCCGCCCCAGATGATCCAGATGCGCCCCGATGATCACGGATGGCGCAGAGGCGGGGCCGTTGAGGTCAAGCCTGCCAAGGACGTTGAAGCCGTTCCTACGCTCATAAACGAGCGAGATATTGCCGCTCACTTTGACATCGGGGATTGGCAGCCCCGCAACCATCTCGCCGGCATCGAGTTGTCTGTTGAGTGCAGCAAGATCGGTCTTTGCGCGCGCAAGCATCTCGCCTGCAGCTTTCCGGCCGACTGCGAGGACGGGGATAGCGGCCGCCCCGGATCCGGTCTCGTACGACAGTTTGGGCAGGTCCTCAGCGTCGATGCCCGGTGCAGGCGCAAAGATTATGCCTGCCGCCTTGTTCGCGCGGGCGGTCGAGGCCTTGTAGCGAATATCGGAAAAGCGCGAGAGGTGGATGCGGGTTTTCGAATCCACGTCGTTGGGCAGCCCGCGATAGACCATGACCCATTTCCCGGCGACATCGAGATGGGCGTAGGAATCGTACTCTGCGTTTGCTCCATCCTTTGGCGCCAAGATACCATAACCCGCGAAGACGACCTCCGCCGGAGCAACAGGTCCGGTGCGTGAGAACGATAGTGGCCGCCAATCGGCATCAGCCTTCAGGGCCGTCGTCCGTCCGTCAATTGCTACGTTGAGCGCGTTCTCCGCTCCCAGCGAAACACCGGCCGTGAACTCGAAGCTCTGCATGTACGTGCCCGCATCGCCCGCGGGCTCCAGGCCGTAGGACTTGAAGGCAGCTGCCACATACTCGGCTGCGCGTTTGCCGCCGGGAGCGCCGGTCAGCCGACCCTCCATTTCATCGGAAGCAAGTATTCCGACGTGGCGGCGAAGGTCTGCCTCGGAGATGTCAGCACTGGTTGTGGCTACTGCCGGCGGTGTGAAATTGGCGACAAGCCCGCCTGTGGCGTCCAGGCCGAGCAGGCGGCGCGCCTCAGCATCATTCCAGTCGGCCTGGAAAATCTGCGATGTCTTGTTGCCGGTGCCGTTCGAGGTCCAGGCAATATGGCGGCCGTCCGGATGAAACATCGGAAGACTGTCAAAGCCTTCGCGCTCCGTCACACGAACCGGCTCACGTTTTCCGGCTGCGTCGACGAGGTAGAGTTCGAAGTTCGCAAAGCCGAGGACGTTGGTTGAGAAGATGATGTAGTCGCCCGACGGGTGGAAGATCGGCGCCCAGGACAGCGCCCCGAGACTGGTGATCTTGCGCTGGTCCGTGCCGTCCGCCTTCATCGTGTAGACTTCAGCGCGCGCGCCATCTTCGGAGAAGCGACGCCAGATGATCCGCGATCCATCCGGGCTCCAGAAGGTGCCGCCGTCATACCCAGGTGAATTGGTGAGCTGACGGACGTTCGATCCGTCGGCATTCATCACATAGACATCGAGGAAGTAGGATGGATCGAGCTCGAGCTGCGCCTTCTCTTTGTCGGAGAGCGCGCGTCCATAGGCGGCGCGGTTCGAGGAGAATACGATCTGCTTTCCATCCGGCGAGTACGCCCCTTCCGCGTCATAACCCGGTGTGTGCGTGAGGTTGGTGTACTTGCCCGTCGCAAGATCGAATTCCTGGATGTCGTAGGTCGGGTCATAGTCCCACGAGTATCGACGCGTCTGGCCGCTTTTGCGGAACGCGATCTCATCCGCCATCTTCTTGCGGGCGTCGGGATCATCCTGGGTCGAGGCAAAGATGACACGCTTCTTGTCGCCGCGGATCCAGCCGCAGGTGGTCTTGCCATAGCCGGGCGATACGCGGCGAACGTCTCCGGACGACATGTCCATGAGGTACATCTGATAGAACGGGTTATCCGCCTGGCGCTCGCTCTGGAAAATCATTTGCGAGCCGTCGGCAGAGAAATAGCCCTCGCCTGCCCGCAATCCCTCGAATGTCAGCTGGCGCGGATTTGAAATCAGCGGACCAGCCGGCGCTGCCGGGCCCGCGCTCGTCGGCGGCGATGCCGAAGCGGCTTGCGCGGGTGCTGCAGCGCCTTGATCGGACGCTGAGACAGCAGCACACGATGAAAGCGCGATGAGTGCTACACCCACAGCTACGGCTTTACGCGTGAATGAGAGCGCCATGCGGACTCCGATTGAACGTTACTGGCCACTGTTGATGCCACCCGTGGTCAGTGGGGTAAAGGATCGACTCGTGTGCGCACACGCGACGTTGATCGGCGTTGGATGCGCGGTGCGACCGAAATACCTCTAATGCCGCGTCGGAGCAGCCGACGGCCCTCGCAGCAATCGCCCGGGCAAGGCGCCGGTTGCCTCGCCCTCGCGGTAGGTGATTGCGCCGCCTACGAGTGTGGCCGTGTATCCTTCGGCCCGCTGGATCAGGCGCCGGCCGCCGGCAGGAAGGTCATGAACGACCTCCGGGGCTTTGAGCCTGAGGCGGTCGTACGCAATCACATTGATGTCCGCGCGATAGCCAGGCGCGATAATGCCGCGATCATGGAGGCCGACCGTCTCGGCAGTGTCGCGGCACTGCGCCTTGATCATGCGTTCGAGCGCAAACTTTGGCCCGCGGCGCCGGTCGCGCGCCCAGTGAACGAGGTTTGTCGTCGGGAAGCTGCCATCGCAGATCATCCCGACATGCGCCCCGCCGTCGGAAAGTCCAGGCACGACGCCCGGGTGGCTCAGCATCGTGTGAGCAGCATCAAGGTTGAACTCGGCATAGTTGAGGAACGGAACGTAGAGCATCCCGCGTCCATCGCGGCTCAGGAGTTGCTCCCGCGCGATCTCGTAGGGGTCCTTGCCCGCTCGTGCAGCTACGGCGCCGATCGCATCCTCGCGCAGGGGCTCGTAGTCGGGCTCCTCTGCGAGACAGAAGACGTTGTCCCAGTTCGACGTCGGCAACACACCGATCGCACGGGCGGCGGCTTCCTGATCTTCGCTCCGCAGCCGCGACCAGAATACCGGATCGCGAAGAGCTGCGACGCGCTCGGCGAGCGGACGATCCCGGATTGCGCGATAGCTGGGATGAAAGCTGAAGGGATTGAGCGTCAGCTCCAGCCCGAACAGCACGCCGACAGGTCGGCTCGCGGTCTGTGCACGCATTGGCAGCCCGGCATCGCGCGCGGCCCCAAGCCTTTCGAGAAGATATTTGTAGAGCTCGGGCTTCCGCGGGCTCTGTACGAGACTGAATGACAGCGGCCGGCCTGACGCCGAGACCACGCGCTGCAGCATGTCGAACTCAGCTTCGGGATCCAGAAAATCGCTGACGACCTGCAGGACACCCGAGCCGGCGCGCGACATCGCCCTGGCGATGCCAAGCAATTCGTCCTCGCCTGCAGTCAGCGTCGCGATCGGAGATCCATCGGACGAACGGTGATTGAGCGTCCGCGACGTGCCGAACCCGATCGCGCCGGCTTTCATCGCGGCTTCGGCAAGATTGCCCATCGCCTGGATATCCTGCGGGGTCGCAGGCTCGCGGTTCACGCCGCGCATGCCCATTACGTAGACACGCAGCGCCGCATGCGGCAGCTGGCTTCCGATATCCATGTCGAACTGACGCGCCGCGAGGCTATCGAGATAGTCGGGATAGCTCTCCCACGTCCACGGCAGACCTTCCGACAGAACGGGGAACGGGATGTCTTCAACGCCCTCCATGAGCTGGATCAGCCGGGCGTGATCGTCAGGCCGGCAAGGCGCAAAGCCAACACCGCAATTGCCCATGATGGCGGTCGTGACGCCGTGCCAGGAGGATGGGTTCATCCGGCCATCCCAGGTCGCCTGGCCATCATAGTGGGTATGGATGTCGACGAAGCCAGGCGTCACCAGCTGGCCGCTAGCGTCGATCTCTTCTTTTCCTGATCCCTTGATCGCGCCGACCTCGGCAATGACGCCTTGGCTGATGCCCACATCAGCTTCGAAGGCGGAAGCGCCCGTGCCGTCGACCACGGCCCCGCCGCGTATGACCAGATCGAAGGACGTCTCCGTCACGCGAGGCCTCCTGCGCAGCATTGGAAAGGCGCTAAGAGCGTAGTCCGGTTTTGCAATGCAGGCAAAAAAGCCGCCGACGTCCTCCGTTCATGCAGCCTCAGCTCAACGTCCACCCAACGTCCCCCTAGGGAAGCCCTCCCCGGAAACGAAATTGGCCTGCGTGAGCACTTGTGCCGGCAGAGCCCGTCATGGAACCTGAGCTTCGATCGCCGACGCCCAATCCGGAGCGCACCCAATGCTGCCTGCCAATCCCCTCTCGCGTCGTAACGTCGGAAAATTCGCGGCCGCCATCGTATTCGCCGCCACGCTGTCAGCATGCGCCCCGCCGGCCGAAGTTACAAAGACGACACCGGCAGAAACTGAAGCGAGCCTGGAGGCCCGCGCTCGCGCCATCCACCAAAGCGCGCTGGTTCTCGATGCGCATGCCGATATTGTTGTGCCCTCGACAGCGGCAAACTTTCTGAGCGCCGATGGTCTCTCAAAAGTCGATCCCACCAAGCTGAAGGCTGGTGGCGTTGGCGCAGTCGTCATGTCGATTGCCGTCGGGCCGGGAGCGCGTACGCGCGCGGCGGATGCCGAAGCGCGCAAGGAAGCCGACGAAAAGCTCGCCGCAATAGAGGCGCTGGCGGCTGCGAATTCGGACACGGTTGCGATCGCGAAGTCAGCAGATGAGATCCTGTCCATTCGTGCGAGCGGCAAGACCGCTCTCATCCTGGGATTCCAGAATGCGAGATCGCTGGAGGGCAAGGTCTCGGCGCTGGACACATTCTATCAGGCAGGCGCGCGAGTGTTTGCGCTCAACCACCTTGCGCACAATGACTTCTCGGACTCCTCCCGCCCCTTCCACGATCCGAAGACGCGTCTTTACGAACCCGACCTAAACAGGGGCCTCTCGGCCCTCGGCCTTGCCGCTATCGATCGCATCAACGAACTGGGCGGGGTGGTTGACGTCTCGCAGGCGTCGAAAGCCTCAACGCTTGCGACGATTGCGCGCTCAAAGACCCCGGTCATCGCAAGCCACTCCAACGTCCGTGCCATCTCGGATGCGACGCGGAACCTGTCGGACGAAGAAATCGACCGGATCGGCGAAACGGGCGGCGTCATTCATGTCGCCCCGTTCTCGGCCTACCTCATCAACTTCTCGACGCCGGAAAAGCTTGCCGCCATTGCAAAGGCGCGGAGCGCTGCGGGACTGCCCCCCACCTACTCCTATCCTTACGAGCTCTACTGGGAGCTTTCTGACCCCGCGGCCAAGGAAACGTTCTCCAAAGCCATCCGGGAAGCTCTTGGGCCTGCGACCGTCGACATCATGATCGATCACATCGACTACATCGTGAAGCGTATCGGCATCGACCATGTCGGCATTGGCACCGACTTCAACCATGGCAGCGGCATCGAGGGTTATCAGGACGCCGCTGATTCCTTTGCCGTAACGCTCGGCCTCGTCCGGCGGGGCTATTCGGAAGAGGACATCAAGAAGATCTGGGGCGGCAATTTCATCCGCGTCATGCGGCAGGCCGAAAAATACGCAGCCGATCTGAAGGCGAAGCCGAGTCCGTAACACAACCTGGACCGGCGCCCTCACCAGACGTCTGTGCGCCTGGCATCTTGCTGCCGCCTTGGCCGCGAACGTCTCAGCGGCCAATGCCGCGCGGACCCAGCCTCAATGTCCCATTGATGGCTTTACGCCACCCAGCGCCTACGCCGGCTTCCTCTGCGAACCGAGGCCAGTCCTGAACGGCTGCGGTGACCTCTTCAATGATCGAGCGCACTTTGTGCGGTGTCATGTTCGCGCTCCGACCACAGCTTAGAAAATCCTCCAGCTCGAACTGGTCGCGTTTTCCATTGATCGACATCTGGTGCCGCGCGGTCCACTCGCCGGCCGGATTGTAGCTCCAGGTCATGTCAAAGGCGGGGGAAAGACGCCATCTGCCAGCCTTATCCATCAGGAAGGCGATGTTCTTGACGTGGTCGTCCTGATTTCGCGCGATGACGTTGAACATCATCCGGCGGAACTGTTCTTCCAGGGCGCGGGTCGGCAGTCCCAGCCGGCGAATTGCGAACAGCGCCTGCTCGTAGGAGTTGGCGTTCTGGTCATTGAAGTCGAGATGAGCGATGGCCGCGAGCGACTGCATGTGGAGTTTCGCACCAGTTTCCATACGATCAAAGCGCCTCACCATGAAGTGCCTGCGACCACCCTCTTCCAGCAGCCGGCATTCGGGAATCTCGATCCCAGCCTGGGCCGCCATCCTGGCGTAGGCGTATTCGACTGCGCCATACCCTTGAGGGTCTGCGAGCTCCTTGTCGCGATTGTTTGCGACACCGTCGAACTTCAGGAGCCAGTAGGTAAAGCCCTTGCCTGCATCGACCTGACCGGATCTCACTTCGTTTGTTTCGGCGTTCCACGCGATGACTGCCTTTGCTCTGGCGCCGCCGGCCGACGTGCCGACACGCAGGATCTCGCGAAGCGCCTCCTCCTTGTGCGCATCTCCAAAGGATGCCTGCAGGTTTTGGCGCTGCGTCAGGACTTCAGTTGCAAGCTCGACAAGCGCATCAATCTGGATCCGTTTGCTCGCCTTGGGCGTCGGCCCTGTGGCGGGCAGGAATTCAAGCGCGCCCATACCCCGCGCGCCTGTATAGGAAAGTCGCTCGACCGCGTTGAAGCTTTGCGGCGTTCGCCCCTGCGTAGCCAGCCAGGCATCGATGAGGATATTGCCGTACTTGTCGGGAAGAGAGTCAGCCAGCATCCCCGGCAACCCGTGAAAACTGCGCGCGCTGAGGCCAGGGAAGGAATAGACCTCCTCGCCAAGCGGCATGGTCAGAGGCGCGACTTCGATGCCGCTGGCGATGAAATCCCTGTCGTAGGCGAAGGAGGCGATCTCAGTGCCTTCCTCCAGCGAGACCGCGCCGATGCGCGTTCCCCACAGATGGACCGCTGCAACCGACGTCATCGGTCTTCGCCCCACTTCCATCCAGCCTCACCCTCGGGCTTCTTCAGACGTCGGCGCGCCCGTTGGCGGATCGCTCCGCGGCGCTCAAGCACGTCCACTGGATTTGGAAGTTGAGGCGGCAGCAGCCGCTCGAGACTCTCCAGTTTGCCGAGCGCGCGAAGGCAGCGGATGAGATTAGTGAGCTGCGTGTCAGCTCCCGCTTCGATGCGCTCGACCGTGCGCTTCGATACGCCGGCTGCCTCGGCAAACTGAGCTTGCGTAAGGCGCCTGGCGATGCGCGCAGCGGTCATCCTGCTTCCCAGCTCGGCCAGCACGGCTTCATCTGTCAATAGGGGGGTGATGATCATAAATCGCCTCTTCTGACGATTTATGTAGGATTTCGAAATTATCTCGTCAATACTGGCGACTTAAACTACAAAAGGAACTATCAATGACAAGTCGCCGTTAGTGACGACTTAGACTGCTTTTCCGGCCTTTTTTTTCATATTTGACGACTTATGGCAATTTCGCTCGTTATGCCAACGAATAGCTGAATGAGAGCAAGAGGGCGGCGCGTTCGGTCGACTAAGGGCCGAGGAATTGAACTGGGTCATCGTCAATCTGATGACGATCCATGACTGCGAATGCGAGATGGACGTCAACGGTCGTCACCATCTTGGCTCGCCAGACGCGCCGACGAGACGACCCTATTTTCGATCCTTGTGCCGACTGTTCGAATCCAGGGCGACCAAGTCGACGTGCGAAACGCCAAGCGCCTGCGCAAGCTCATAGAGCGTAACAACTGTCGGATTACGCTTTCCCTGTTCCAACCCGCTTAGATATTGCTGGCTAAAACCCGAGCGCGCTTCCAGCTCTTCCTGAGTGAGTCGCTTCTCGCGGCGCAGACGCGCGAAATTCCTCCCCACAAGCCTGCGCATATCCATGCGCAAACGTTGCCGCTTTACATACTTTAGTGTTATCAACTATAGTATGTATTATTGAACCCTTCGTTAGCAGTTCGAGATGGGGATTCGAGCCATGACGAGAAATGCAACTCAGGCTGCAAGCCGCGAAACCTGGGGCTCGCGGGCGCGGGAGCCGACTACACCACTTGCTGAGCTGGTCGGCCAATGGATGACGGAGAAGGAGGCAACTGACGCCCTGCAGCTGACATGGCAGCGCCTCGAGCACAAACTCATGCTCAAGATGCGATCGAAAGGCATGAACCTAATTCAAGGGATGCGCAGCAAACTCCCTGAAGTGCTCGAGATGGAGCGACTCTCGAGCCGCATCAAAACTTCGGACCGGCGATTGGCCAAAATGGCTGGCCAAGTTCTGGCTGCCGCGGCGACCTCACAGGCAGACGCCCTTGCTAAAATACGATTGGGCCTTTGCCTGCAACAACCGGTCCTAAGCGGTGATGTCTCGTGGCTGTTGGTGCAAAAAGGCTTCGATGAGCTCACATTGGCGGCCCCAAAGCCGCGGTAGGGCGTTTTCTGCTTCCTTGTGAGTGACTGGTTGTTTCGCGCCATTGCCGGGTCGTCGAAACAAGGTCGACGCCGATACGCATAACCCCTACGTAGGGAGGCGGATCGGAGGCGAACGTCGTGCACAATCCATTCGACTTCTCTGGCAAGACAGTTCTCGTCGTTGGCGGATCGAGCGGCATTGGAAATGGGATCGCGCAGGCGTTCCGCCGGAACGGAGCGGATGTCCACGTATGGGGAACCCGTGCGCGCGCGGCCGATTACGCGAACGAACCAGGGTCTGACCTTTCTGGCCTCTCTTATGTCCGGTTGGACGTGTCCGACTTCGAAGCTGTTGCTGCCTACGCCGCTCCGTTCGCGAAGCTAGACGTTCTGGTGAACTGCCAGGGGATCGTCCTCTACAAGCGCGGCGAGTTCGCGATGGACGGGTTCCAGCGGGTGATCGACGTCAACCTCAACAGCATCATGGCGACGAGCATGCGTTTCCGGAGCATGCTGTCGGCCAGCAAGGGATCGATCATCAACATCTCCTCGACGTCGGCCTTTCACACGACGATCGGCAATCCTGCATACGGAACATCGAAGGCAGCGTGTGTCGCCCTCACCCGTAATCTCGCCGACGCGCTCGCGCGCGAAGGCATCCGCGTAAACGGCGTGGCTCCCGGTCTGGTCGACACCAAACTCACCAAGGTGACGACTGAAAATCCCGAGCGTCTCGCGGCATCGCTCGCAAGCATCCCCCTCAACCGGCTCGGAGAGCCCGCAGACATTGCCGGCGCCGTCCTGTTCCTGGCTTCACCGCTCGCCTCCTACATCATCGGCCACACGATTCCGGTTGATGGCGGACTGATCCTCTGATGCGGACGGTCGACGTCCTTGTCATTGGCGCAGGAGCGGCAGGCCTCATGTGCGCAATCGAGGCGGCCCGCCGCGGCAGGCGCGTGGCGGTGATCGACCATGCCGACAAACCTGCCGAGAAGATCCGCATCTCGGGCGGCGGGCGGTGCAACTTCACGAACCTGCACGCGACGCCGAAACAGTTCTTGTCGGAGAACCCGCATTTTTGCGTGTCGGCGCTGAAGCGGTTCACGCAGAATGATTTCATCGCACGGGTCGAAGCGCGCGGGATTGCGTATCACGAGAAGACGCTCGGGCAGTTGTTCTGCGATGGCTCCGCAAAGGAGATCATCGACATGCTTCTGGAAGATCTGAAGGCTGCGGGCGGCGAACTGCTGCTGGGCGTCGAGCCAGGCGCAATTGCGAAGACCGCGGACGGTTTTCAGGTCGAGACGCCTGTGGGCGCGATCGCATGCTCCGCGCTGGTGATTGCAACAGGCGGCAAGTCGATCCCGAAGATGGGGGCGACGGGATACGCCTACGACGTGGCGCGGCAGTTCGGACTGAAAATCATCGATCCGCGCCCGGCCCTCGTGCCATTTACCCTTGATGGCGCAAAGCTCGATCCCGTGAAGGAGCTCGCGGGAGTTTCCGTCGAGGCGCGTGTCAGCTGTGGCAAGACAAGCTTCGACGAGGGAATGCTGTTCACGCATCGCGGACTGTCGGGCCCGTCTATCCTGCAGATCTCCAGCTACTGGCGTGAAGGAGGGGAGATTGTCATAGACCTCGCGCGCGGCCGCGATGTGTTCGAGGAGTTGCGGCGGGAACGAACCGCACGACCAAAGCTGCAACTCGACAATGCGCTTGGTTCTTTCCTGCCAAAACGGCTCGCAGAGCAGATCGCTGCGCGCACCCATCAGACGGCGCGGCTTGCGGACCTTTCGGATGAGAAGTTGCGCGAGGTAGCCGCTGCAGTGAACGCCTGGCGCATCACGCCCGATGGAACAGAAGGATGGCGCACGGCGGAAGTAACTCTGGGCGGCGTCGACACCGCGGGACTATCTTCGAAGACGATGGAAGCGAACGGTGTTCCCGGTCTTTATTTCATCGGGGAATGCGTCGACGTCACCGGCTGGCTCGGCGGCTACAATTTCCAGTGGGCGTGGAGCTCCGGCTGGGCTGCCGGACAGGTGGCTTAGCTCGCTTCATCGACCCGGCGCGAAAGCATCTCGATGCGTGCGGCCGCATCCGTGAGCATGGTCGCGGCGCGGTGTTCGAGATTGCGGATGCGATCGTCGAGTGCCTTGGAGCCTGAATTGGCTGCCTGCGCATCGAGCTCGTCGAGGATGGAGAGGCCGGCGGCGAGGAAGAGACGTTCGGCCCCGAGATCACCCAGAGCTTCGATGAGTTCCCGCACGCGCTGGTCGAAGCGGGCGCCGAGCTCTTCCAGCCGGGCTTCCTGGCCCGGGGCGCAGCTCAACGCGTAGCGCTTTCCTGCGATCTGGAGTTCAGCTTTGGCCATTTGGGTTCCGAGCCTCTGCCGATGGCTTACCCCCATCCGGGAGGACCCCACAATACTTCAAAACCAGCCCCAGCAATAACCCAATCAACGAGGAGAAGAGAACAATGGCCACGAAGGTCAGCATCGCGCGAGCGATTTGCTGGCCGACATCGACCGACTGACCCAGGACCGCAATGATCAGGTTGATGCCGATGATCAGGAGCCCGAGAACGCCCCCCAGACGGCAGCCCCATAGGGCAAACGCAGCCACCACAGAAGCGATTGTCGTGAGTTTTGGTACGCGCCGACGGGTTCTCGCGCGCATGGCTAGACCTTGCCCAGCGCTTCCCGGACTTCGGAAATCGCAGCGCCAAGCGCTTCGGACGCCTCATCGGCGAGACGCTGGAGCTCCCTCTCGCGCGCTTTTGCAGCGTCCAGATCGCCTGCGAGACGAGCGCGGTCGATGCGCAGGGCTTCCGCCTCGCGCTCCTGTGACCGGTGGCCCTCGATACGTCCGAACAGGCCGTCGAGACGGCCCTCAAGACGATCGATCGCGGCCTCCAGCTGCTGGAGCGCCACGTCCATTTCCGGTGATGTTTCAGGTCCCTCGCTCATCCCGGGGCAATGTGATGCCTGTGAGCAAGCCGCGCAATGGCGGGATGCGGCGGCAAAACCCCTTTGAGCAGGCCCGCATCCCCGTTAAGCAGCGCCACGACCCCTCCGGAGGAGCCAATGGCCACGCAACTGCCGCTCGCAAACGCGATCCGGGCGCTTTCGATGGATGCTGTGGAAAAAGCAGCAAGCGGGCATTGCGGCCTGCCGCTGGGCTTCGCGGACGTCGCTACGCTGCTCTACCAGGAATTCCTGAAGTTCGATGCGGCCGATCCGAGCTGGCCGGACAGGGATCGCCTGATCCTGTCCGCCGGGCACGGATCGATGCTGCTCTATTCCCTGCTCTACCTGACCGGCTATCCGGATGTGAGCCTCGACGAGATCAAGAACTTCCGCCAGCTCGGCTCGAAGACGCCGGGTCACCCGGAATACGGACACACCGTTGGCGTGGAGACGACGACCGGGCCGCTGGGCCAGGGCATCGCCAATGCGGTCGGCTTCGCGATGGCCGAACGGCACCTCAATGCACGGTTCGGCGACGAGCTGGTGAACCACAAGACCTATGTAATCGCGGGCGATGGCTGCCTCATGGAAGGCATCAGCCAGGAGGCGATCACGCTGGCGGGGCATATGCGCCTCAAGAACCTGATCGTGCTGTTCGACGACAACGCGGTGACGATCGACGGCTCGACCGCGCTGTCGGACGACACGGACCAGCTGAAGCGCTTCAAGGCGTCAGGCTGGAACGTCCAGCGCGTTGACGGTCACAACATGGATGCGGTGCGCGGCGCGCTGCTGCAGGCGCAATCGTCCGACCGGCCGTCGATGATCGCGTGCAAGACCATCATCGGCTATGGCGCGCCGAAGATCGCCGGCACGGGGCCGGCGCATGGCGGGCCTTACGGCGCCGAAGAGATCGCCGGCATCCGCAAGGCGCTGAACTGGCCGCACGAGCCGTTCGTGATCCCGGACGAGATCCTGCAAGCGTGGCGCAAGATCGGCGCTCAGGGCGCGCGTCATCGCGAGGCGTGGGCCAAACGCCTGGCGGCGTCGGACAAGCGCGCGGCGTTCGAGACGGCGCTGTCGGGCAAGGTTCCCGAAGGCCTCAAGGCAGCGCTCAACGCGCACAAGAAAAAGGTTGTCGAAGCGCAGAAGGCCGATGCGACCCGCAAATGGTCGGGCGCGGCGCTGGAAGTTGCAACCGAGCTGATGCCGGAATTGGTCGGCGGCTCGGCCGACCTCACCGGCTCCAACAACACGCGGACGGCGGCTGCAAAAGCGCCGCTGACGGCGGAGAATTATGGCGGGCGCTATGTCCACTGGGGCATCCGCGAGCACGCGATGGCCGCAGCCATGAACGGCATGGCGCTTCATGGCGGCGTGGTTCCCTATTCCGGCACCTTCCTGGTGTTCTCGGATTACTCGCGGCCGTCGATCCGCCTTGGCGCCCTGATGGGCCAGCGCGTGATTCACGTGATGACGCATGACTCGATCGGCGTCGGCGAAGACGGGCCGACGCACCAGCCGGTGGAGCATGTGGCCTCGCTGCGCAACATCCCGAACTTGGCTGTCTTCCGCCCGGCGGATGGCGTTGAAACGGCCGAAGCGTGGGAAGTCGCCCTCAACACGACCACGGGCCCCTCGCTGATCGCCCTCACCCGCCAGAACCTGGCCCCGGCGCGCAAGACGCACACGGACGAGAACCTCGTCGCCAAGGGCGGCTATGTGCTGAGCCCCGCGAGCAAGCCGGAAAAAGTCGTGCTGCTGGCGACCGGTTCGGAAGTCGAGATCGCGCTCGAGGCCCAGAAGAAGCTGGAAGAAGAAGGCATCGGCGCGCGGGTCGTTTCGATGCCGTGCTTCTCGCTGTTCGCGGCGCAGCCGGCCAAGTACCAGTCGGAGACGCTCGGTGGGAAAAAGCTGGTCAAAGTGGCTGTCGAGGCTGGCATTCGCGACGGTTGGGACCGCTGGATCGGGCCCGAAGGCGGGTTTGTGGGCATGACGGGCTTCGGTGCGTCGGCCCCCTACAAGGCCCTGTACAAGCACTTCGGCATCACGCCTGACGCCGTCGTGAAAGCCGCCAAAGAGCGCCTGTAACGCCCGTTCCGGCCTCGCTCACGCTGCGCGACAGCGAATTGCATGGATTTCACCGCATCGCGCCCTCGCCATGCGCGCAAAAATCGCTATTACGCCGCGCATAAGACCGTGTGACGGCCGGTCCCGATCCTGCATCCGGGGCCGCACCTGGCTGATAGAGGTTTCCCCATGGCTGTTCGTGTTGCGATCAACGGTTTTGGCCGGATTGGTCGACTGGTCCTGCGTTCCATCCTGGAACACAAGCGCACGGACATTCAGGTCGTCGCCGTTAACGACCTCGGCCCGGTGGACACCAACGTCCATTTGCTGAAGTACGACTCGGTTCACGGCCCCCTGAACATGGACGTGAAGGTCGAGGGTGATCAGGTCACCGTCGGCAACCAGTCCTTCAAGGTGACGGCGATCAAGAACCCCGCCGAGCTGCCGCACAAGGATCTCAACGTCGACATCGCGTTCGAGTGCACCGGCATTTTCACGGCCAAGGACAAGGCCGCCCTCCACCTTCAGGCCGGCGCCAAGCGCGTGCTGATCTCCGCCCCCGGCGAGAATTCGGACATGACGGTCGTCTACGGCGTCAACCATCAGAAGCTCACCAAAGAGCACATGATCGTCTCGAACGCCTCGTGCACGACGAACTGCCTCGTGCCGGTGGTGAGCGTCCTTCACGAAGCCATCGGCATCGAAAAAGGCATGATGACCACGATCCACTCCTATACGGGCGACCAGCCGACGCTCGATACGATGCACAAGGATCTCTATCGCGGCCGCGCGGCTGCGCTGTCGATGATCCCGACCTCGACCGGCGCCGCGAAGGCCGTCGGCCTCGTGATGCCGGAACTTAACGGCAAGCTGGACGGCGTCTCGGTGCGCGTGCCGACGCCGAACGTCTCGCTGGTCGACCTCAAGTTCATCGCCAAGCGCCCGACGACCGCGAAGGAGGTCAACGACCTCATCAAGGCGGCGGCCGATGGCAAGCTCAAGGGCATTCTCGGCTACACGTTCGAGAAGCTGGTCTCCTCGGACTTCAACCACAACCCGCACTCGTCGATCTTCCACATGGACCAGACCAAGGTCATGGACGGCAACATGGTCTCGATCATGAGCTGGTACGACAATGAGTGGGGCTTCTCGACCCGCATGAGCGACACCGCCGTCGCATGGGGCAAGCTGCTCTAGTGGCGGGCAAGTCGAAGAAAGACGATAAGGGGACGGCGACCGAAGAGGTCGCCGTTCACGCTTCTGCCTCCCCGCCCTACCATGTGAAGGGCGAGGTTGTTGAAGCCAAGGCAGGCGTGCCCGCGACGACCGAAGAGAAGCCCTACGACCCCGCCGCGTGGATGCACCAGCGCCTTGTCCATCAGGTGATGGAGTTCGAGAAGAATCTCGGCCCCGACCACGAGGTCGGCGGACGTTTCGTCGAAGGACCGGGCAACGAGCCGCTGCACCTCGGCAACATCGCAAGCTGGGGCCCGGACATGATCCTGTTCATGGGCGAGTTTCCCGACGGGCGGAAATGGGAGCTGGTCCAGCACTACAGCCAAGTCTCGATGCTGCTGGTCGCGGTCCGCAAGATCAACGATGAGCCGCGCCGCATCGGCTTCGAGCTCATGAAGACGGTCAAGGAACAGGACGTTCCCTGGGAAGACCCGATCAGTTGAAAATTTGACTTGGGGGAGCCGTGACGCTGGAACTGCGCAAACTTCTCCTTGTCGGCTTAGGCTGTGTGGGAGGCGTGATCGCAAGCCTGCTGGGTCTAGCCACCCTCGTCGCCATTTTTTCATCCGCTCCGTCGACGCCAAAGGACATCCTCCGGCTCGCGCTTGAGGAGCACGGCCGCTCCGGCTTCAACATGTTTGCGACTCGGCCAGGCGCGACCATGGGCGGCCTAAGAGGACTGACACTCACGGACGCGCAGTCGATGCTCGCATCCTGTCGTCGCGCCGAAAACTGGACACTTCTTGGCGAAGAGCGACGCTCCGCCGGCGATTGCCCACAGTACACACTGTTCACCTGCGCCAGGGAAAGTGGGTCGCTGATCGCGCGTCTCAGGACGGATGGGCCCGTCGATCATCGGACGGATTTTGTCTATCAGTCCGACTTCCTCGCCTGCCGGACGGGACAGTGCCCGGATTTTGCAGTAGGCGAACCTCGAAACGACGGCGTATTGACCTGTGAAACGCTGTTTAAAGTGAACAAGACGGTGACGAGACCATGACCTTCCGCACGCTTCAGGGCGCAGACCTCAAGGGCAAGACAGCGCTAGTGCGCGTTGATTTCAACGTTCCGATGGAGAACGGCCAGATCACCGACGACACGCGCCTCAGGGCGGCGCTGCCGACGATCGATCTCCTGTCGAAGGCCGGCGCGAAGGTCGTGCTGCTCGCGCACTTCGACCGCCCGAAAGGCAAGCGCGTGCCGGAGATGAGCCTGAAACCGGTTCTTCCCGCCCTCTCGAAGCTCGTCGGCAAGGATGTGGCCTGGGCTGACGACTGCATCGGCGAACAGGCGAAAGCGGTTGTCGACGGCCTCAAGCCTGGCGGCGTCGCACTGCTGGAAAACCTCCGCTATCACGCGGGCGAAGAGAAGAACGACCCGGCTTTTGCCGCAGACCTCGCCAAGCTCGGCGATATCTATGTCAACGATGCCTTCTCGGCCGCGCACCGCGCGCACGCCTCGACCGAAGGCCTCGCCCGGAAACTGCCGGCCTATCCGGGCCTGTCGATGGAGCGCGAGCTCAACGCGCTCGACGCGGCGCTCGGCAATCCGCAGCGGCCGGTGATCGGCATTGTCGGCGGCTCGAAAGTCTCGACCAAGCTCGACCTGCTCAAGAACCTCGTGACGAAACTCGACAAGCTCGCCATCGGCGGCGGCATGGCGAACACTTTCCTCTATGCGCAGGGCCATGATGTCGGTGCGTCCTATTGCGAGAAGGACCTTGCCGATACGGCGCGCGAGATCATCCGCCTCGCGGGACAGAACAACTGCAAGCTCTTCCTGCCGCTCGACATCGTGGTCGCCGAACGCATGGAACCGGGCGCGGCTGCCCGTGTGCGCACGCTGGGCAATATCGACGAGCATGAGCGTATCCTCGACGCCGGCCCTGAAACGGTCGAGCGCCTGAAGCGCGCGATGGGCAATTCGAAGACACTGATCTGGAACGGCCCGCTGGGCGTGTTCGAAATCCCGCCCTTCGACAAGGGCACGGTGGAAGCCGCAAAAGAAGCTGCCAAGCTCGCCAAGGAAGGCAAGCTGGTTGCGGTCGCCGGCGGCGGCGACACGGTGTCGGCGATGAACCACGCCGGCGTCGCCAACGACCTCACCTTCGTCTCGACCGCCGGCGGCGCCTTCCTCGAATGGATGGAAGGCAAGGTCCTGCCGGGCGTCGAGGCGCTGAAGGTCTAGTTTTTTGCTCAAGGCTTATCGCGGCTGCCTCGCCGCCCTACATTGAACTCCGTCAGCCACGGAGTTCAGCCATGCAGACGCGCGTTCTTGGAAAGAGCGGGCTTGAGGTTTCGGTCATCGGGCTTGGGTGCATGGGGCTGAGCTTCGCCTATGGCGAGGCGCCGGAACGAAGCTCGTCGATCTCGCTATTGCGGGCTGCGGTCGACAAGGGCGTGACGTTCTTCGACACGGCGGAAGCCTACGGCCCCTTCACCAACGAGGACCTGCTGGGCGAGGCGCTGCAGCCTGTGCGCGACAAGGTGGTGATTGCGACCAAGTTCGGCTTTCCGAATGGCATTGCGCGCGCGGGCGTCGACAGCCGGCCGGAGAATATCCGCGCAGTGACGGAGGCGGCGCTGAAGCGGCTACGCACGGATCACATCGACCTGCTCTATCAGCATCGCGTCGATCCCAAAGTTCCGATCGAGGATGTGGCGGGAACGGTGAAGGACCTGATCGCCGCCGGCAAGGTGAAGCATTTCGGCATGTCGGAAGCAGGCGCGCAGACGATAAGAAAGGCGCATGCCGTGCAGCCTGTGGCGGCGCTGCAGAGCGAATACTCGCTGTGGTGGCGCGAGCCGGAGGCGGAAATCCTGCCGACGCTCGAAGAGCTTGGTATCGGCTTCGTGCCGTTCAGCCCGCTGGGGCGCGGCTTCCTGACCGGCGCGATCGACGCATCCACCACGTTCGACGCGAAAGATTTCCGCAGCTCCCTGCCCCGTTTCGCGGCCGAGGCGCGCGAGGCGAACCAGGTGCTGGTGGATCGGCTGGGCGAGATCGCAGGACGCCTGAAGGTGACACGAGCGCAGGTGGCGCTGGCCTGGCTGCTGGCGCAGCGCCCATGGATCGTCCCCATTCCGGGCACCACGAAACTGTCGCGGCTGGAAGAAAATATCGGCGCAGCGTCGCTGAAACTCGGCGACGACGACCTCAAGCTGATCGAACAGGCACTGGCCGGCATCAAGGTGCTGGGCGACCGCTATCCCGCAGCCCTGCAACAGAATGTAGGCCGGTAGGCTTGACCGGCTGCGCCTTCCTCGACTGGATGGAAGGCAGGGCCCTGCCGCGGACGTGCTGAAGGCCTGGCGGCCACGGGTCCGCGGCTCGGGGGAGTGATGGCATGGGCGAGGCCGAGATTTTCGAGACGGTGCGCTCGACCAACGCGCAGATCGTGGCGCTCTACGCCCAGTTCATCTCGATCAACTTCGCCGCCATTGCCGGCATCTACCTGTTCCTCAACCGCGCCACCCTGCCGCTGAAGCTGGTGGCGTTCGGGGTCTATCTGGTCGGGTCGCTGATGTTCGTCGGGCTGATGCTCGAGGAGTCCAATATCAAGCGCGTCGCGCTGGCCGAACTGGCCGCCTTGCCGGCCGGCCAGCTGTCCGGCCTGTCCAGCGGCTTGCTGGCGTTGCATGATAGCTGGCTGTTCAACGCAACTGCGATCCTGCTCAACGCCGGCCTCTGGATTCTTATCCTCGGCGTTGGCTGGCTCATGTTCGTGTGGCGCAAGCCTGACGTGAAGCTGCCGGGCTAACCGGTTGCCTCTTGCCTTCTTGTTCCTCCTTTGCCATCGGCATTCCGCACAGGTGAATGAGGGCTCACATGACCATTCGATTTGACGGCAAGGTTGCGATCGTGACCGGAGGCGGCAATGGCCTCGGACGGCATCACAGCCTGCAGTTGGCGGCGCGGGGCGCGAAGGTGGTCGTGAACGACCTTGGCGGGTCGGTCGATGGGTCGGGCGGGTCGACCTCGGCTGCCGAAGCGGTCGCCAAGGAAATCCGCGATGGCGGCGGCGAGGCCATCGGCAACGGCGCGGACATCACCAAGCTCGACCAGGTCGAGGCGATGGTGGCCGAAGCAAAGGCGAAATGGGGCCGCGTCGACATCCTGATCAACAATGCCGGCATCCTGCGCGACAAGACGTTTTCGAAGATGACGATGGACGACTTCAAAAAGGTCGTGGACGTCCACCTGTTCGGCACCGCGAACTGCACCAAGGCGGTGTGGGAGACGATGCGCGAGCAGAACTACGGCCGCATCATGCTGACGTCGTCGGCCTCAGGCATCTACGGCAATTTCGGCCAGTCGAACTATGGCGCGGCGAAAGCTGCGATGGTCGGGTTTATGAACGTACTTCACCACGAAGGCGCGAAGAACAACATCCGCGTGAATACGCTCGCCCCGACGGCGGCGACACGCATGCTCGAGGGTCTGATCCCGCAGCAAGTGGCAGACTTGATGCAACCGGAACTGGTGACGCCGGGCGTGCTCTATCTCGTCAGTGAAAATGCTCCGTCGAAGACGATCCTCGGCGCCGGCGCCGGCTGCTTCTCCGTCGTGCACATCTACGAAACGCCCGCCGTGTTCCTCGGCGGCGCCAATGCGACGGTCGATGACGTTGCCGCCAACTGGTCGAAAATCTCCAGCCCGGCTGGCGAGACCTCGCTGGATGCAGCCTTCGCGCAGACGAACAAGTTCGTCGCCGCTGCGGCTGAAGCGCTTGGCGTCAAACTGGGGGCGTGAAGCTCGGCTAGCTTGACCGCACCTGGCTTGACCGCCGGGACCCGCCGCCGGACTATCATCCGATGCGGCGGGGTTGGCGGTGAAGATCAGTCGGCGCGTAGCGCTCTCGGCGTTTCTCTGGCTGGCCGCGTGCAGCGGCGAGACGACCAGCGTCGCAGGCGGTGCGGCGGACATCCTGCTATTCGCGGGAACGGGCGCATCGCCCAATGACGTCTCCGCGATCAAGGCGATCCTGAAGGATGCAGGCCTCGCCTATTCCACCGTGGACACGGCGCAGATGAATGCGATGGGCGAGGACGCCCTGCGCAGGCATCGCCTGCTCATCATGCCGGGCGGCAATTTCGAGGACATGGGCAATGCGCTGACGCCGGAGTCATCGGCGAGGATGGCTGCGGCCGTCAGGGATGGGCTGAACTATCTCGGAATCTGCGCGGGCGCGTTCATCGCGGGGAATTCGCCGTACAACGGGCTCAACCTGACCGATGGAAAGCAGTTCCATTTCTACACGCTGGAATCCCAGGGCTTCCGCAAGAGCGCGGTGTGGATCACAACCTCGGACGGGTCGAGAAGTGAACAGTACTGGGAAGACGGCCCGGAACTGTCCGGGTGGGGCGAGCCCATTGCGACCTATCCGGACGGGACGCCTGCCGCCGTCCAGGGTACGGCCGGCAAGGGCTGGATGGTGCTGGTGGGAACACACCCGGAAGCGCCAGAAAGCTGGCGGCGGGACATCATGGTCAGGACGCCGGCCCGGGACAGCCACGACTTTGCGAAAATGGTTATCCAGACGGCGCTGAACGGACCTGAGCCGAAATCACGGTAAATGCGGGTTGGAACGCGGGTTGCTCAGCCGCAGTTGACCGTTTTTCGCTGTACCGCCACAAGGCGGATTACAGTTTTCAGGGGATTTTCGATGGCGCGTATCACGCTCCGGCAGCTTCTCGATCACGCAGCCGAGCACGGCTATGGCCTGCCGGCGTTCAACATCAACAATATGGAACAGGCGCTCGCCATCATGGAAGCGGCTGAAAAGGTTGATGCTCCGGTGATCATGCAGGCCTCCCGCGGCGCCCGCTCCTACGCCAATGACATCGTCCTCAAGCACATCATCGACGCCTGCTCGGAGATGTATCCCAACATCCCGATCTGCATGCACCAGGACCATGGCAACGGGCCGGCGACCTGCGCCACGGCGATCCAGTTCGGCTTCACGTCCGTGATGATGGACGGCTCGCTCAAGGAAGACGCAAAGACCCCGGCCGACTATGGTTATAACGTCGACGTCACGCGCCGCGTGGTGGACATGGCGCACAGCTGCGGCGTCTCCGTCGAAGGCGAACTCGGCGTGCTCGGCTCGCTCGAGACCGGCATGGGCGAGAAGGAAGACGGCCACGGCTTCGACGGCAAGCTCGACCATTCCCAGCTCCTGACCGACCCGGACCAGGCGGTTGATTTCGTGAAGGCCACGCAGGTCGACGCCCTTGCGATCGCCATGGGCACCTCGCACGGCGCCTACAAGTTCTCGCGCAAGCCCGACGGCGCGGTGCTGGCGATGAACGTGATCGAGGAAATCCACCGCCGCCTGCCCAACACGCACCTTGTCATGCACGGCTCCTCGTCGGTTCCCCAGGACCTGCAGGACGAGATCAACAAGTTCGGCGGCAAGATGCCCCAGACCTGGGGCGTCCCGGTCGAGGAAATCCAGCGCGGCATCAAACATGGCGTGCGCAAGATCAACATCGACACCGACAACCGCATGGCGATGACGGGCGCGATCCGCAAACTCTTCGCCGAGAAACCGGGCGAGTTCGACCCGCGCAGCTACCTGAAGCCCGCCAAGGAAGCGATGAAGAAGGTCTGCATCCAGCGCTACCAGGAGTTCGGCTGCGAAGGCATGGCCTCGAAGATCAAGCCAGTCGCACTGTCGGTCATGGCCAAGCGCTATGCCGCCGGCGAGCTGAACCCGAAGATCGCCGTCACGACCAAAGCGGCCGAATAATCGCCTTCGGCACGAACCACGGCGCCCGGCCGAACGGCTTGGGCGCCTGCGGATCGACCAAGGAAAAGTCACAGTTCCGCTTAGCGCGTGTTTATTGCCGCGGGCGATTCGCCTGTCGGTTTAATCGATTCGCAGTGTCGATATCCCCTGAACACTATCCCGCTCGCTCGCGCGGCGACTAGCGTGGGAGGGGAATTGCGGCATGGACAGCGAACACTACGACCTCAGCGCTTATCCGCTTTTCCGCAGCGTTCTCGGCGCCCGTCCGCATACGCCCAAGCGCAAGCGTTGCCTGGTTATCGACCCTTCCGGTCACGCGAACGGCGACGTGCGCCAGCACGCCGATACCCTGTGGAAGTATGTCATCCAGCCCGCGATCCTGGACACTGACTTTGAGGCGCATCGCGCCGCGAGCAACGATCAGACGATCGGCCAGGACGTGGTCAACGCCCTGCTCGACGATGATCTGGTAATCGCCGTCCTCGCCTTCGACAGCCCGCACGTCTTTTATGAGACCGCCCTGGCGCAGGCTGCGGCCCGCCCGCTGATCCTGATGGTCGAGGAAGGCCGCACTCTCTCCTTCGACCCGCGCAACGCGAAAGTGGTAACCTATCGCCTCGACACGGAAAGCGTGGTGAGCGCCGTCCACGTCACGCAATTGCAGGGCGTGATCCGAGAGATCGAGAACCAAGGCTCGCCTGCCTGCCATGGCTTCCGCCCCGGCACCGCGGCTCTTGGCGGCGGCTGCGAAGACAGCGTCACGGTTTATGAGCGCTCGCCGAAATTCTCGTACGACCGGCGTCTCGACATGATCCGCGAGGCCGAAACCCGCATCGACATCATGGGCGTGGCCAACCTTGCGCTCGCCTTGCATCCCGACACGGTTGAAGTCATCCGCGCGCGCGGCGGCGGCAAGGTCGAAATCCGCGTGCTGCAGTGCGCCCCGTCCAACGCTGGCCTCGTCGCAATGCTTGGCGCGCGCCACACGGACGAGCTTGCGGCCGTGCAACAGGAGATCGAGACGGCGGCCGAGGCCTGGCGGCGCGTAGTGGAAGCGTCCCATCTCGACCTGTCATTCACCATCCGCCGGGCGCAGGTCTCGCTGCCCATGGCGAGCGCCCTGATCACCGACAAGGCCGTCGTCGCAACGCCCTACCTGCGCAGCCGCCCGACTTCGGAGAGCCCGACGCTCCACGCGCGGGCGGGCGATGCCTACCACGCCACGATGTGCGAGGAGTTCAACCTCCTCTGGAGCGAGGCGACGACCGTGTTCCGGGCCGACCCGGCGGCGCACGCCGTCCGCGCGCGCAGCAGCAACGCCGCAGCCAACAGCGCCGCCTACTGGGCGCAGGCAGCTGCTCCCGCGCCGGCCCCGGCTGCCGCGCCTGTGCCGGTCGAGGCTGCGCCCGTGAACGGCGTCCATCACGAGGAGGCGCCAGAGACGGTCCATGCCGCCGACGGCAATGACGCGCCTGAATCTGTGCATCACAAGCTGTTTGGCTCGCCCCTCAGGGATGACGCCTCGGCAGACGAATCGCCGGTCAATGGCTCGGCGCACAAGGCAAAACCTTCGACGGTCAACGAACGGGGCCACGCGATCATCCGCTCGGTTTGCTGAGACTGAAACGTCCCTTGGGGGGCTGCGGTTAACCCTGTCTGTGGCATATCGCTTGCTGCGACTCGCCAGTGCGCGCCCGCGCGCCCTAAAGGACAGGTATGACCCGGCAAACCAGCATAGAAACGCCTGCGCGCTCCTACGATGCGATCGTCATCGGCAGCGGCCCGGGCGGATCGACGGTGGCCTTGCGCCTGACGCAGGCGGGCAAGCGCGTGCTGCTGGTCGAACGTGGCGGCTGGTATGTGTCGCGACCCGGCGTTGAGAACGATTATCTCTACGACGTGCTGGGCATGTCGGACCCGATTTCCTTCGTCGGCGGCAAGTCGAAATTTTACGGCGCCGCGCTCTATCGCTTCCGCGAAAGCGATTTCCGCGAAGTGCAGTTCGAGACCGGAACCTCGCCGGCCTGGCCGTTCACCTACGAGGAACTTGAACCCTATTACTGCGAGGCCGAGGCGCTTTATCGCGTGCACGGTTCGCCCGATGGCGATCCGACCGAACCTCGCAGGTCAGCGCCCTATCCGCATGCGCCGGTGCCGCACGATCCTGCCCTCGCGAAGGTGATGGCGAAGCTCAACGCGAACGGCATTCCAACGGCTGTCGTTCCGCGCGGGATCGACCAGGGTCCGGGACGTCCGTGCGTCATGTGCGCCGCGTGCGATGCGTATGTCTGTCGCCGGGACGCCAAGATGGATGCGGAAATCGCTGCGGTTCGCCCGGCGCTGGCGACAGGACGTCTCGACGTGCTGACGCAAGCCGAATGCGGCCGCGTGCTGCTGACGCCGGATGGCCGCAAGGTCGAGGGCGTACTGCTGAGCCACAAGGGACAACAGCACCGCGTGCTGGCGGAGACCGTGGTGGTCGCAGCAGGCGTGCAGCAATCCGCCCTGCTGCTGCGCCGCTCGCGCACCGATCATCATCGCGAAGGTCTCGGCAACAATACGGGGCAACTTGGCCGCCGCGTCGGCGCGCATTCCACAGGCACAGTGTTTCCCCTGATCAGCCTTGGACCGCTGGGCCCGCGTCACACGAAGACGTTCGGCGTCAACCTCTGGTATGACGGCATTGCTGACTGGCCCTATCCGCTCGGCATGTGGCAGGTGTCCGGCCAGATGCCGTTGTGGCAATTGACCGGCAGGCTGAGGCAGCCGCTGGTGCGTGCGATGACCGAGCGCAGCCTTACCGTCACGCACATGACCGAGGCGCTGCCCGATGAGACAACGGGCTGGACATTCAACGGCGATGAAATCGGCGAGCACACCCGGCCGCGCCATCAGGCGAAGACCTATGCGAAGCTTCGCCGGATGACGATCGGCGTACTGCAGAAGGCCGGATATCCCGTCATTCCCGCCCCGCGCGGGCCAGACTTCTGGCACATCACCGGCGGCGCCGTGATGGGAGCCGACGAGAAAGCGTCCGTCACCGACGGCACAGGCGCGGTTCATGGCATTGGCGGGCTCTACGTGACCGACGCCTCCGTCCTGCCCTCCGCAGGCGCGGTGAACACGGCTTTGACGATTGCCGCCGTCGCACTCCGCACGGGGGACGCAATCCTTGGCCGGCTTGGCCAGAATGCATCGAAACTCGCCGCGACCGCCGCCGGCTGAACTTCCGTTTTCGAGGGATAATTGTCCGGCGCCCCGGCTTGTGGGCGCGTGCGGCCTGGCTAGCTTTTGTCCATGCTTGAGATGCGCCCCAACTGCGAGTGCTGCGACAAGGACCTCGACCCGTCGGGGACCGAGGCGCGGATCTGTTCGTTCGAATGCACGTTCTGCGCGGACTGCGCGGAGCACACGCTGAAGGGCAAGTGCCCGAACTGTGGCGGCCCGCTTGTCGCCCGCCCGCCCCGTGCGGCGGAGAAGCTGGCAAAATCTCCCGCCTCAACCAGGCGCATCGTGAAGCCCAGGGGCTGCGAGGCAGCCTGAGCCTTGTCGGCGGGAGCGACCGGGCGTAGGCAGCGTCCATGTCGCGCCGCTGCCGTCTCTATCTCATCACCCCGCCGGAGATCGCCGATATCGCCGCGTTCGCCCGCGAGCTCGATGCGGCGCTGGACGCAGGCGACGTGGCCTCGCTGCAGATCCGGCTCAAGTCCCGCGAGGGCGTTCCAGCGGCAGACCATCATATCCTCGAACTCGGGCGGCATGTCGTTCCGCGCGCGCAGGATCGGGGCGTCGCCGTGCTGATCAACGATCGTCCGGATCTTGCCGTCGAGCTTGGCGCCGATGGCGTCCATATCGGGCAGAAGGACATGCCGTATGCGCGCGCGCGCAAGCTGGTCGGCGATGGCGCCATCGTCGGCGTCACCTGCCACGACAGCCGCCACCTCGCTATGGAGGCTGGGGAAGCAGGCGCGGACTATGTCGCCTTCGGCGCCTTCCATCCAACCGACACCAAGGACCCCGCCACGCGCGCCGAGCCGGACCTGCTGGCCTGGTGGCAGGAGATGATGGAACTGCCCTGCGTTGCTATCGGCGGGATCACGGCGGAGAACGCCCGGCCGCTGGTCGAAGCCGGTGCGGATTTCCTCGCCGTTTCGGCAGGCGTCTGGCGCGCCCCGGGCGGTCCCGGCGCTGCTGTTAAGGCTTTCAACACCGTGTTCGACGAACTGGCCACGTAAGCCGCACCCCCCGGAAAGCGAACAAAGCTTGCGCTTTGGACCTGCCCGGGTATGGGAGGCCCCCTAGCCAAGGCTGTTTGACATGTCCCGTCCCTCCCCCACCGTCACCGTGATGATGGATGCTGCGCGCGCTGCTGGCCGCCGGCTGATCCGTGATTTCGGCGAAGTCGAGAACCTGCAGGTCTCCCGCAAGGGGCCATCCGACTTCGTGTCCAACGCGGACAAGAAGGCGGAGGAAATCATCCGCAAGAGCCTCGAGAAGACGCGCCCCGGTTACGGCTTCCTGCTCGAGGAAGGCGGCGAGGTTCAAGGATCGGACAAGACGCACCGTTTCATCATCGATCCGCTCGACGGCACGCTGAACTTCCTGCACGGAATTCCGCACTTTGCCGTGTCGATCGGTCTCGAGCGCGACGGCAAACTGCGCGCGGGCGTCATCTTCGATCCGATGCGCAACGAGATCTTCTGGGCCGAGGAAGGCCAGGGCGCCTGGCAGGACAACAAGCGCCTGCGCGTCGGCGGACGGCGGAAGCTTTCCGAAGCCGTGGTGACCACCGGCATCCCGCAGCTCGGCAAGGACGGCGCGGAGAAATTCATCGACGAGCTCGTGCGCGTGCGCTCCGAAGTCGCCGCCGTGCGCCGCTTCGGATCTGCAGCGCTGGACCTTGCCTGGGTCGCAGCTGGCCGCTTCGACGGCTTCTGGGAACGTGGCCTCTCGCTGTGGGATATCGCGGCCGGGTTCGTGCTGCTGCAGGAAGCCGGCGGCATGGTCATCGGGCTGGACAGGAAGGACGCCACGAAGGGGTCCTTCGTCGCGGCCAACACCAGCCTCGCCCCGAAGATCGTCGAGCAGGTCGAAGGCCGCCTCAAGAAGCCTGCCGCCACATCTTCGAAGCTGCGGCCCGCCTGAGCCGCCGGTTTGGCATTTTCCGGCAGGAAGGCTAGCGTTTCGCCATGACGTTCCGCCTCAATCCCGAGCTTGACCGCAAGGCCCTGCGGCGCGTGTTCGACGCCGAAGGCCGCCTGCATGTGCCGAACGTGCTGGAGGCGGCGTCCGCGCACTACCTGCACGAAAAACTGAACACGACGCGCGACTGGGTGTTCGTGTTCAATCGCGGCAACAAGCACTTCGAGGTGTCGCAGGAAAACTTCGCACGCATGCCGAAGGAGGCGCTGATGCAGATGCAGCGCGACATCTTCGAGACGGCGCGCGACGGCTTCCAGCTCGCCTATGACGTGGTCAATGTCTCTAAGAAGACCGACACCGTGCTGACGCAGGATCCCGTGCTGGTCGAGTTGCATGCATTCATGAACGGTCCGGACTATGTCGGCTTCCTGCGTGACATCACCGGGCAGGATCGCGGCGCCTGGTGCGATGTCACGGCGACGCGCTACAAGCCCGGCCATTTCTGCGAGATGCACGACGACAGCGCCGATGATGGCGAACGCCTCGTCGCCTTCGTGCTCAACATGACCCCCCGCTGGCGGGTGGACTGGGCGGCCTGCTCCTGTTCGTCGACGAACGCGGCAATGTCTCGCGTGGGCTCACGCCTGCATTCAACGCGCTCAATCTCTTCCGCACGCCGCAGCCGCACACGGTGACGGCTGTTGCGCCATTTGCGGGCGCGAACCGGCTGTCGATCACGGGCTGGCTGCGGCCGAGGGCCTGAGCCCTATCCTTCGAACGGCCAGAAGGCCCGCACTTCTATGCGGCCTGTGCGAGCCACGGGATGCTTCGATGCGATCTCGACAGCTTCCTCGATCGTCTCGCATTCGAGGATGTCGAAGCCGAGGATCACTTCCTTGCTCTCGGTGAAGGGACCGTCGGTGATCATCTTGCGGCCGCCGCGCACGCGGACCGTTCGGCCTTCCTTCGCAGGGCGCAGACGCTCGCCCATGATCCGCTGGCCGCTTCCGTCGACGGCGTCGACCCACGCGTTGATCTCGCCGGGAGCTTCAGGCTTGAGGTCGGGCTGGGTGTCGCTGCACACGAGCATCATGAAACGCATCGTTCCATCCTTTCAGGAGCAAAACCACAGGACGGCGCGGCCCGGCGAAACCCTACGTTTGGACTCCAGAAAAATTTCAGGCGCTCGTGAACTGCATCTCCGCCAGCTTGGCGTAGAGGCCGCCGGCGCGGACGAGGCTTTCATGGTCCCCCTGCTCCGCCACGCGACCCTGATCCAGCACGATGATGCGGTTGGCGCGGCGGACGGTGGCAAGGCGGTGGGCGATCACCAGCGTGGTGCGGCCCTGAGACGCCTGATCCAGCGCCTTCTGGACGAGGCGCTCGTTGGCCGCATCGAGGGCGGAGGTCGCTTCATCCAGCAGCATCACAGGCGCGCCGCGCACGAGCGCGCGGGCGATGGCGATGCGCTGGCGTTCACCGCCTGACAGCTGCCGGCCCTTGGCGCCGACTTCGGCGGCAAGACCACCACGTCCTTCGAGGAAGGCAAAGGCTTCCGCCTTGCGCAGCGCCTCGCGAACCTCCTCTTCGCTCGCATCCGTGCGGCCGAAGCGGACATTGCCGGCGGCGTCGCCCGAGAAGATCGGCGCTTCCTGCGGCACATAGGCGAAGCGGGCGCGCCATTCGGCGGGATCAACGTCGCGCGCATCGAGGCCATCGAGCGTCACTTCGCCCGTCTGCGGATCGAAGAAGCGCAGCAGCATGCGGAAGACGGTGGATTTGCCCGCGCCCGAGGGGCCGACGAGCGCGACGAGTTCGCCGGGCTTTGCCTCGATGGTCACATCCTTCAGCGAGGGACCCTGCGCTTCGGGATAGGCGAAGGAAACAGCGTCGAGCTTCACATGCCCCGCGAGCTTTGCAGGCATCGGCTTGGGCTGCGCGGGAGCCGCGATGTCGGGCTTCTGGTGCAGGATCTCGACAGCGCGCTGGGCGGCGCCCGAGGCGCGCATGGCGTCACCCATCACTTCGGCCACGGTCGCAAAACCGCCGACGCCGAACATGGCAAGCAGCACGAACTGCATGAACGAGCCCAGCTCCATCGCGCCGGACTGGACTTCCAGCGCGCCGAGCCAGATGACGCCCGTGACGCCTGCGAACATCAGCGCGATGATGATGCCGGTGAGCCAGGAACGCGCGCCGATGCGGGCAAGCGCGGCCTTGAAGGCGGTCTCGATGGCGGAGCGGAAGCGCTGCTCGCGCTCGTTCTCCATGCCATAGGCCTGTACGAGATCGATGGCGTCGATGGTTTCGGTCGCTTCTGCGGCGGCGTCCGCAATGCGGTCCTGCGCATTGACGGACAGTTTCCGCACCCTGCGGCCCATGGCGAGGATCGGCAGGATCAGCACCGGCGCCAGCACGAACAGCATCAGCGTCAGCTTCCAGCTGGCGAAGAACATGAGCAGCAGCGCGCCGACCGATGTCACGAAGGATCGTACTGCCATCGAGAAGGTCGAGCCGAAGAATGTCTCGATCAAAGTCACGTCCGCTGTGAGACGGGAGACTGCTTCGCCTGTCTTGAGCTTGGAGAAATATGCCGGCGAAAGCGACATCAGCCGCGCGTAGACATCGCCGCGCAGGTCGGCGGCAAGGCGCTCGCCGAAACGGGAGAAGTAGTAGAAGCGGACGGCAGACGCCACACCAAGCGCAAGCGCAATGCCGATCATCGACAGGAAGCCGGCATTGATCAGGGCGGGGTCGAAGGTCTTGAACGCCGTATTGCCCAGCCACTGGACCGGAAAGGTGAGCGCAAGGTTCAACCCCGCGGCGACAAAGAGGAAGATCACGGCGAGCACCGCCGTCGTCCGCTGCTTTGCGATATAAGGCATGAGGCTGAGCAGAGGCTTTAACGAGCGCGACTTCGCCCGCTCCGGCCCGCCCTCGCCCCAGCGCTGGGCCCCGGCCGTGCGGTCGAAACTGGCGCTTCCGGACCCGCCGGAGGTGCTGGATTGGGAGGCCCCGTCGCTCATTTCCGCCCTCGAAAACCCCGGTTTCCGGGTGTCTGGCGGCCAAGCTTGCCAGCCCGGCCCTGTTCGGGTATGAGCCCCGCTCCCGAATTCAGCAAGGCTCCTTCCGGGGTGTTAACCCCTCAAGCCGCCTTGCCCAGCCGCCAGAGACTTCCGATGAAAAAAGAAGGCCATCCCGACTACCACATCATCAACGTGGTGATGACCGACGGGACCAAGTACCAGACGCGCTCGACGATGGGCAAAGCGGGCGACACGCTCTCGCTCGACATCGACCCGAAATCGCACCCGGCCTGGACCGGCGGCGCAGCGCAGGTCATGGACCGCGGCGGCCGCCTGTCGCGCTTCAAGGACAAGTTCAAAGGCTTCGTCAAAAACTGATCGCAGCCTGACGGACCACGGAATTGCAAAGGCCCGCGGAAACCCCGCGGGCCTTTTGCTTTCCGGTCAAAGAAAATCTGAACGCCCAAAAGGACGCTGGATGCCGCAAGGCTCACACCTCTAATGTCGTCCCATCCACTTGGGATTAGGGGTTGGGATCATGAAACGTCTTGTCGCCGCGATCGCGGCGTCTTCGCTGTTGGCTGCGTGCGCGACCGCGGTTCCGACAATCAGGTTTGCACCGGACGCATCTTCCGCAGCCTCGGGCAAGACGCTTGTTTCGGTTGATCAGGACGCGCCGGGTTTCACGCCGTTCGAGGCGTCCAGCGCCGCATTCGGCGCGATTGGCGGCCTGGCCATGGCGTCGGCGGCAACGACCTTCGCGCAGCAGAATGGCATTGTCGACCCTGCACCTGCGATCGAGGCCCGCCTGAAGGCGAAGCTGGCCCAGACCTATTCGGCGACGGCTGGGGAAACCATCAGCATGAAGGGCGTCAAGGAAGCGACGCCCTATCCGAAGCGCGACGGCGTGCTCTTCGTCGATGCGAAGACCTATTACTGGCAGTACATCTATTTCTCGTTCGACTGGGGCCACTACGCCGTACAGTACAACGTGCTCATCCAGCTGGTTGATGGCGGAACCGGCAAGGTGCTTGGCCAGTACGATTGCAAGAAGAAATCGCATGAGGATCCGAAAGGCGCCCCGACCAAGGAGGAGCTCCTCGCCAACAAGTCGGAGCTGCTGAACAAGCTGCTCACGACCATGGCCGACGCCTGTGCATCCGAGTTCGAAGCTGAAGTGCTGGCGCCGTCGGCAACCTGATCAGCGCCACGGCGCACAAGACAAGGGCCCGCGGAAACCCGCGGGCCTTTTGCTTTTCAGCCAGCCTCGGCGCGCGCGAGCAGGAAGGCCATGCCTGAAAGCGCCAGCGCGATCGCGGCCGCAAACCAGAGACCGGCCAGCCCGATCACCGGGAAGGCCAGCGCGCCTATGACCGCTCCTGTCACCAGCCCCAGCCAGAGCAACGCATAGGGTAACCATGCCCAGGCAGGCCCACCGGTCAGCGTGGCGGCGAGGCGCTGGCCCAGCTTCACGAGCGTGCCGGTCATGTAGGTAAGGCCGATCGAGACCTCGCCATCGCGCTCGAATGTGGTGTTCTCGGCGCCCATCGCGGCAGCCACGAACAGCACGGCGATGTCCGGCGCGTTCAGTCCGGCGGTGCCTGCGCCAGCTGCGAGCAAGGCCGCCACCAGCGCCAGCACGACGGGCCGGCGCTTCTGCCCGGCCGCGCGGCCGACCAGGCTCCCGAGGATCACGCCGACGAGGAAAGACGCGATCAGGCGGCCTGCAATCAGCGCCTCAGCGGGAACGCCGGCAATGCCGACGGCGAGGCGGGTTGAGTTTCCACTCATAAAGGAAACGAAGAAACCGCCGAGGCTCAAAAAGCCGATGGCGTCGACATAGCCGGCCAGCGCCGACGATCCGACCGCGAGCGCAATATCCCGCCTGCGATGACGCAGCATGTCCCTGCCCTCCCGCACTGAACCCGCGGCGAGCGGATCATGCGAAGAGAGCGCCGTCTATGGGCCTGTCTATGGGAAGGAGAAGCCTACTTCCGCCACACAGCCAGCGGATCGAACGCGCCGCCTTCGGCGGCCTGCCGCAGGCGGTCGATCTGCTTCATGACGTGGTTTTCCGCCGGTTGCGGCGTTTCCGAGTAGAGCGTCGAGTCGAAGCGCCAGACGCGTTCGTAGAGGGCGCGGCTGCGGTCGACGAGCGACATCAGCGGGGCGGGCATCACGGAACGGTCGCAGGGGTGGGGCTCGCCCGGGCGGGCGATGCGGTATTTCTCGTCGCCCGCTTCCTCGACCTTCATGTCTTTCTCGCGCACGGCGCGCTGGACGACGAGCCAGGACGCGGCCTGCATCAGGCGCGTGGTCACTTCCATGCTCTCGGCGGCGTAAACGAGCGCCAGTTCGCGGTTGAGCTTGCGGGAATCCGTGCGGCCGGCGCCATCGAGATAGCTTGCGGCTTCCTCGACCAGGGCCATGCCTTCCTTGAACAGGCGGTCGAACAGCTCCGAACCGGCAAACTCGGCCACCCGGTGTTTCCACTCGGTACTGGCCGGATCGGCGGATTGCATCGCGTCGCGCATTCAGACCCTCAAAATACACCAGCCTGGCGAAGCAGTCTCGTCCCGAGACCTTGCCCAAGCCTTGATAACGGTAAACCCCGTGGTTCTTTCCGGTATCACGCAAATCCCTTGCCGCCGGCCCAGATCATTCCGGGTCAGGATTTAAAGAAGGCCGCCTCGGCCGCTTTCCTTGTCGCTTCCTTCTTCACGATCATGGCCTCGCAGGCGGCAATATCGCCTTTCAGGGCCTCGATCTTTTCCTTCAGCTCCTGGATGGACATATCGTCCAGGGCCCGTTTCACGACCCGAATGGGCTCTTCATCGAATGTCATGGCCGTGCTCCTCGGTTCTGACCTGTCGCTACCCTTCCCCTGCTTGACCGCGCATGGTCCGCGCGCCCAAGACAGTCCGCAGCCTTCTTCATGATTAAAACCCGGAACGGCCAAATGTCCAAACCGACGATGACAGCTGTGAAGTCCGTGGTGGGACAACCCCTTGTCCTGCATGAGATCGAAAAGCCCTCGCCCGGACCGGGCCAGGTGCTGATCCGCGTTCACGCGGCGGGAGTAAACCGTCCCGACCTCGTGCAGCGCGCCGGACGCTATCCGCCGCCGCCGGGCGCGCCGGAAACGCTGGGGCTGGAGGTCGCAGGTGTGATCGAGGCGCTCGGCCCGGGCGCGACGAAATGGAAGGGCGGCGAGAAGGTCTGCGCGCTCGTTCCGGGCGGCGCCTACGCCGAATACGCCGTGGCGCATGAAGGCTCCTGCATGCCCATCCCGGAGCCGCTGGGCTTCATCGAGGCTGCGGGCCTGCCCGAGACCGTGCTGACGGTCTGGAACAACGTGTTCGAGATGGGGAAACTGAAACCGGGCGAGAGCCTGCTGATCCATGGCGGCGCCAGCGGCATCGGCACCACGGCGATCCAGATGGCGAAGGCGTGGGGCGCGACGGTCTATGCGACGGCTGGGACGGATGAAAAATGCCGCCTCTGCGAGAGCCTCGGGGCGACACGCGGCATCAACTACAAGACGGAGGATTTCGAAGCCGTCCTGCGCGACGCTGGCGGCGTCGACGTGATCCTCGACATGGTCGGCAAGCCCTACTTCGACAAGAACCTCACAATCCTGAAGGACCTCGGCCGCCTCTGCTACATCGCCTTCCTGCAGGGCTCGAAGGTCGAGGGCGACCTCCTGCGGCTGATGATGAAGCGTATCACGGTGACCGGTTCGACCCTCCGGATCCGCACCGACGACTACAAGGCGATGCTGGCCAGGGGCGTCGTCGAACACGTCTGGCCGATGATCCGGGATGGCCGGTTCCGGCCCCAGGTGACAGCCGTGTTTACCCTAGCGGAAGCTGACGCCGCCCACGCCAAAATGGACGCCAGCGACCATGCCGGGAAAATAATTCTGCAAGTGGCCCAATAAGTCGCTGATTCTAGGCCTGCCTGCGCCGTCATTCCGGGTTCACAACGCGGAAAACCTGAACTATATCAGCGGCGCTCAGGACTACTTCTTCTTCTCGACAATTCCGAGAAACCCGGCCCTCAGCGCCGGGTTTTTCGTTTTCAGGACCGACCGAGGCGACCATGGCCAAGATCCTTATGCCCAAAGCGACAGCCGTCTGGCTGATCGACAACACCACGCTCACCTTCGAGCAGATCGCCGAGTTCTGCGAACTGCACCCGCTTGAGGTGAAGGGCATCGCCGATGGCGAGGTCGCCGAGAACATGCGCGGCGCCGATCCGGTCGCCTCGGGCGAACTCACCCGCGAAGAGATCGCGAAGGGCGAGGAAGACAAGACCTACACCCTCAAGATGCCGCCGATGAAGCACGCCAACGTGCCGGAGCCCAAGAAGAAGGGCGCCCGCTTCACACCGGTTTCGCGCCGCAAGGACCGCCCGGACGCGATCGCCTGGTTCCTGCGTCACCACCCGGAAATCACCGACGCGCAGATCTCGAAACTGATCGGCACGACCAAGTCGACCATCGAGAGCGTGCGCTCGCGCCAGCACTGGAACGCGACCAACCTCAAGCCGGTCGACCCGGTGACGCTGGGCCTCACGACGCAGATCGAACTCGACGCCGTCGTCTCGAAAGCCGCCGCCAAGCGGGCTGCGACACGCGATGAAAAAGACGCCCGCCTTGCCGGCCCGACGCTGCGCAAGGTCGTGACGCCTGCCCCCGCCGCGGCCGAACCTTCCGCCGATGGCGAAGAGCCCAAGCGCGAGAACATCACGGCCGAACAGCTGTTCGCCAACTTCGGCAAGAACAAGCCGGCGGACGAGTAAACCAGCGCGGCGCGCGAGCCATGCGGGACACACATGGCGCCGGATACTGCCAGACCTGAACACGAGGGCCGACCCAAGGGGTCGGCCCTTTCTGTTTTCCTGGCCTTCCTGCGGCTCGGGCTGACCTCGTTCGGCGGTCCGATCGCCCATCTTGGTTATTTTCGCGCCGCCTTCGTCACACGCTGGAAATGGCTGGGCGAGGAGGCCTTCGCCGATCTCGTGGCCGTCTGCCAGATCCTTCCGGGGCCCACATCAAGCCAGGTAGGCTTCGCGATCGGCCTCCAGCGCGCCGGACCGCTCGGCGGGCTCGCGGCCTTTGCGGGGTTCACGGCGCCATCGGCGCTGCTGATGATTGCCGCAGCGCTGGGCGCTTCATCGCTCCCGGCCGATCTGCGGACGCGCGTGTTTCACGGCCTTGTCCTGGTCGCCGTTCCCATTGTGGCGCAGGCGGTGATCGGTATGGCGCGGACGCTCTGCAATACAGCGGCGACAGCTGCGCTCGCTATCGCAGCGCTGATTGCTCTTCTGCTTGTGCAACAGGCGTTTATGCAACCGCTCGTGATCGCCTTGGGCGCACTCGCCGGCTTGTTGCTGCCTGCCCGCGAACCCGCAGCTTCGCAAGCCGCACCTGCCCCGCGCGGCCCAGCCTTCGTGTGTCTTGGACTGTTCGCAGCACTTCTCGTTGGTCTTCCTCTTCTGCACGCGATCACGCCAGCGCCGGGCGTCGCCGTGGCCGACGCCTTCTACCGTTCGGGCGCACTGGTGTTCGGTGGAGGCCACGTCGTGCTTCCGCTGCTTGAAGCCGAGACGGTCGGGCGCGGCTGGATCAGCGCAGACAACTTCCTGTCCGGCTATGGCGCGGCGCAGGCCCTGCCGGGGCCACTCTTTGCGTTCGCGGCTTATCTTGGCGCAGCATCCGACACCGGACTGGCGCCGCTTGCGGCAAGCCTGATCGCGCTTCTCGCCGTTTTCCTGCCGGGCCTGTTGCTCGCGGCGGGCGTCATCCCGCTCTGGACCTCGATCCGCACACACGCCTGGGTCAGCCGCCTCGCTGCGGGAGCAAGCGCCGCCGTCGTCGGCGTGCTGGCGGCAGCGCTCTACCGTCCGGTCTTCGTGTCGGCAGTTCTGACGCCGGTCGACGCTCTCATTGCCATCACGGGGCTCGCCGCCCTGCTGCTGCGCGCGCCCGTCTGGCTTGTTGTCGTGTCGGTTACGCTGCTGGGCGCCTATTCCTCTGCCGGATAGGTCGGGCCATCATCTCCCGCGCGCTCGGCGGCAGGACCGTTGGCGTGGGCAGGCCGCGGCGACGGGGCCGCCCTGTTCGTCAGCGCTTCCTCGATGCCCTCGAGCCTGTCGTGCGACCGGTTCAGCACCACGAGAATGTCGGCCAGCATTCTGAGCCCCAGCCAGACCGCGAACGGGAGGCCGATGCCGGCTGCAACCTGCGTTGCTGCGGCGACGTATTTGCCAGCGATCACATTGCCGACAGCGACGATGAGAATCACGGCGGAGGTCAGCGCCAGGAAGCCGCCCGCCAGCGCCAGCGCCGAGCGCAATAGGCTCGGCGAAATGGGCTGTTCATTGTCCCAGAGGCCTCGCATCCGTTCTCCCTCGTCCGTTCGATAGGCCCCTTGGCGGCACAATTCGCGCCGTCGCGCACAAGGTCAATCGCAACGTGATGGAACAGGGCTCCGCGCCCATCAACCCGTGACGGGCGCGCGCCTCCTGGGACGGGAAGATCGCTGCCTCAGTTCGTCCTGAGGGTGGCGATCTCGTCCTTTATTCGAAGCTTTTGTCGTTTCAGATCGTGGATACGCACATCATCGCCGGCTGGGTGTTTCATCTCGGCGGCGATGGCCGCGTCGATGCGCTTGTGGCGCTCACTCAACTCGCGAATGCGTGCTTCCAGGCTCATCAAAGGCTTCTCCTGTTTATCTCAGGGGCGGCTCCAGCCTTGTCCTCAAAGGGATTTCAGCCTTGCGCCTACCCAACCCCGACCGCGAGCGGACTGGCGGCGTCCGCTACGGTCTCCGGGAGAAATCGGGAAACCGATGCGGCTCGCTGAACAGCCGCACGAGGAGTGAAACACGAAGAAATTCGTGCGTCACGACTTGAAAGCCGACAAAACCCACCTCCGCATGAAAAAAATGCAACGCGCTCCAAAACAGGCTCCGATCGCCTCTGCGGCAGGCATGGAAACGCGCCTGAGCGCCTTCACGGAATCGTCCGGATTTGCTATGCCGCGCATCGGCGGGAGGGTCGACGGAATCGCAACCCGTCGCGGTGTCCCGTGCATTCCAGCGCCTTGAATCGCAGCCGGATTCCGGCAGCGGCGGCGCGGACGAAACAGAGGCGCGTGTTGACCGATATCGTCTTCGATCCGACCGACATCGACGGCATGCTGAAACAGCTCGAAGAGCTGCGCACGCGCCACCGCGAACTCGACACGACGATCGAGAAACTGAAGGAAGAAGGCGGCGACGACATCAAGGTGATGTCGCTGAAGCGCGAGAAGCTGCGCGTGAAGGATCGCATCGTCTGGCTGTCGGCGAAGATCACGCCAGACATCATTGCCTGACACCCTTCGCCCGACACCCTTCGCCTGACGCGCGAAGACTGCTGTTTCCGCAGCGTGCAGTTCCGTGACAGTTTTGCATCGAAAGCCGACAAAGCGGCGCACACGGACGATTCCGGAGAGCTCGCGCAAGACTTCGCAAGGCTGTTGGGATGATGTGCCCGCCCAAGACGTCCTCTTGGGAGCCCCCGCAAATGATACGACGCAAACTCGCCGGCGCGAAGTTTCTCGCCAGCCTGATGGCCGCCGCCTCGGCGACCGCCCTGTTCACTGCCCCCGCAGTGGCGCAGCAGACACCGCCCGACAGCCGCCTCGACGTGGTCATCATCACCGCCAACCAGCGCGAGGAAGACCTGCAGACCGTGCCGGTGTCGGCCGCCTCCATGTCGCAGGACGAGATCGGCACGATCTTCTCCGGCGGCGAGGACGTGCTCGCCCTCTCGGCCCGCGTGCCGGGCGTCTATGTTGAAAGCTCCAACGGCCGCGTCGCGCCGCGCTTCTACATCCGCGGCCTCGGCAACACCGACTTCGACCTTGCCGCCTCGCAGCCCGTCTCGATCATCATGGACGACGTCGTGATGGAGAACGTGGTGCTGAAGTCGACGCCGCTGTTCGACCTCGATCGCGTCGAAGTCTATCGCGGCCCGCAAGGCACGCTGTTCGGCCGCAACACCACCGCCGGCATCATCCGCTTCACCTCGGCCCGCCCGACAGAAGAATTCGAAGCCAGGGCCGACATGTCCTACGGCACGTTCGGCACGTTCAATTTCGACGGCGCGATCTCCGGCGCTGTCGCCCCGGGCGTTTCGGCCCGCGCCTCGGTGCTCATGCAGCACCGCAATGACTGGATCGACAACACGCTGACCCCGGGCACCGACAATCTCGGCGGCTATGACGAAACGGCCGGCCGCCTGCAGTTCCTGTTCAACCCGAACGACCAGCTGGACATCCTGCTCAACGTCCACGGCCGCAACCTCGTGGGCACGTCGGCGATCTTCCGCGCCAACGTCATCACGCCTGGCACCAACGGCCTCAACGCCAACTACAATCGCAACAGCGTCACCTACAACCAGGGCGGCGGGAACCCGCAGGAATACAATGGCTACGGCGCCTCGGCGAACGTCTCCTACGATTTCGGCGACGTGAAGCTGACCTCGATCACAGCCTGGGAAACCGCTGAAGGCTTCAGCCGCGGCGATATCGATGGCGGCGTCGCCGGCGTCGGCCCGGGTTTCATCCCGTTCGATTCGGACACGCAGGACTCGCTCAAGAACCTCGAGCAGGTCACCCAGGAAGTCCGCCTCGCCAGCGATTACGGCGGCCCGCTGAAATGGCAGGTCGGCGCCTTCTGGTTCGATGCATCCTTCGACGTCACGACCGTCGGACCGTTCGGCTTCCCGCCCTCCACCACGGTCACGCACGAGAACACGTCGTGGGCCATCTTCGGCCAGGCGACGTATGATGTCAGCGAGGCGCTCTCGGTCACGGGCGGCCTGCGCTACACCGACGACGACAAGGACTTCTCGGTCCTCGGCGCACCGGCCAATTCGCGCTCGATCTCCGATGATCACGTCAGCTGGGATCTCAGCGCGATGTACGCGCTGAACGATGATGTCTCGGTCTACGCCCGCGTCGCGGACGGCTTCCGTGGCCCCTCGATCCAGGGCCGCGACGTCGCCTTCTTCAGCCCGCCGTCGGTTGCACAGTCCGAAACCGTTCTGTCGTGGGAAGCCGGCTTGAAATCCACGCTGGCCGACAACACCCTGCGCCTCAATGGCGCGGTCTTCACCTACGAAGTCAGCGATATCCAGCTGACCGCTGTGGGCGGCGCCGGCAACACCGTGCAGCTGCTAAATGCGGATAAGGGCAAGGCCTACGGCGCCGAGATCGACGCCGAATGGGCGCCGCTCGATAACCTCGTCTTCACCGGCGGCATCGCCTACACGCACACCGAGCTCGACGATTCGGGCCTCGCGGTCGGCATCTGCGCCCAGTGCACGGTCACCGATCCAACTGTCGTGATCGGCGGCTCGACCCGCGCCCTCGTGGACGGCAACCCCTTCCCGAACGCGCCCGAGCTGACCGCCAACCTCACGGCCCGCTACTCGCTGCCCGCAGGCGATGGCGCTGAATGGTTCGCCTTCACCGACTGGGCCTATCAGGGCGACACCAACCTCTTCATCTACGAGTCGCGTGAATTCCACACCGATGGCCAGATCGAAGGCGGCCTCAAAGCCGGCTGGGCGCGCACCGACGGCTCGCTCGAAGCAGCCATCTTCGCCCGCAACATCACGGACGAGGACAACATCAAGGGCGGCATCGACTTCAACAACAACACCGCCTTCGTCAACGAGCCCCGCATCGTCGGCGTCTCGCTGAAGATAACGAACTAGGCTTCATCGCCTGAAACAAGAAAGGCGGAAGACCAGCCGGTCTTCCGCCTTTTTCTTTTGGGCCTTGTGGAATCAGCCCACCCGGCCGCCAGCTTCGCGATAGTGCTTGATGTAAAGGTCGGCAGAGCCTTTCAGCGGCAATTCTTCCGCCACATAGGCGCGCGGCTGGAACGTCTCGCGCGCGCCCCAGAAAGCAGGCCAGCGCTCCATCATCGTCGCCATCTTGAAGCGCACGCCGCAGCGATCGTCGAAGTGGGTCACGGACGAGGCCGGGATCGGCTTGTCGGAGAGCTGCTTCGCCTTCGCATCCAGCCAGACACCTTCATCCCACGCATAGACGGGGACGTTCATCGCACTGGCTTCCAGCTGCGCATTCCCCATGACTTCCGAGTGAGCGAAGAACGCCATCGACCGGCTGCGGCGCAGCGCGTCGACATAGTCGTGGTGGTGATAGGCGCCGTACTCGATGATTTCGTAGGTCAGACCCTGCGCCTTCAGCATCTCGATGAAGGGCGCAATGGTCCGCGCATAGTGCGCATCGCGATCGTGATAGATCTTGTCGTAGATCAGCACGTCGTTGGTCTTCGCAGCGCCGCGCACATCCTCGAACAGCGAGAGGTCATAACCGCGATACCACATGCGGATCCTGTCGCCGTAGAACGGCTTGAACATCTGCATTTCCCAGTCGCAGCGCTGGATGTAGAGCCGGTTGAGCGGATCCTGCATCAGCGTCGGGTTCTGCAGCGGGGAATCGTAAAGGCCAGGCCCAAGCAGGCGCGGGTTCGGCAGGGCTTTCACCTTGTCGATCACGCTGACATAGCCACAGGCCGCGATCGGATGATCCGGATAACGCCTGGCGGCCGCGAAGTCGTTCACCTTGACCGTATAGCCCGCCGTCTCGAGTGCGAGGCGCAGCGTGCGATACGTCATGAAGCGGCCGGTCCAGACCTGCTTCCGGCGCAACGTACGCCACGCCATGCGCGCAAAGCGCTTGGCCTCGGCCATGAGGCGCTTCAGCGGCGCCTCTTCGGCCTGCCGCTCGTAACCATCGTAAAACAGCAGGACGAGATTGTCCGGTCCCGGCACGGCACATAACCCCTCAAGGGGCCCGCATGGGCGGGCCCGCGACGCCAATTCCCTTAACGGTTGCACGGCGCGCGCCAAGCCCTGCCCGCCAGCTGGCGGCGTTCACCATCACAAATGAGCCTCAGCCGCCCGGCCGGTGCTCGCGCGTGCCTGCCACATCGTGGATTTCCACAACCGGGGAATTGATCGCCAGACGGCGAATCTCACCGACGAATGCCCCGCTGTAGTCCTGCGCGAAGTGGAATTGCACGGCCGCCTGGTCGCGCCAGCGTTCCACGAAGGTGAAGCTGTTGGGAGCCATCACGTCCTCGTTGCACGAATAGGCGAGGCAGCCCGCTTCGGCGCGGGAATGGTTCACGTGCCGGATCGCAACGTCCAGGAACGCCGCCCGGTTCTCCGGCGCCACCACCACCGTCCCCGTGATCAGGATCAAGAAAGCCTCCGTTTTGGCTCCGCAAACATCGCACTTGACGGCCTAGAGCTAATACTCTAAACGAGCCTAGAGCAAATACTCTAGGTTCGATCCATGACCGACACCAAGACCCGCATTCTCGACAAGGCGCTGGAGCTCTTCAACGAGCGCGGCACGGCCAATGTCACCACCAACCATATCGCCGAGGCGCTGGGGATGAGCCCCGGCAATCTCTACTACCACTACCGGAACAAGGCCGAGATCGTGCGCGGCCTCTTCGCGCGCATCATGGCGTCCTGGGCGGAGAATTACGCCCTGCCCACCGGCAAATCCCCCAGCTTCAAGACGATGGACGCCATGGCCGCAGGCAATTTCGAGATCCAGTGGCGCCATCGCTTCTTCTTCCGCGATCTCACCATGCTGCTCGCTGCCGATCCGGAGCTGGCGAAGGAATACCGCGCCAACCGCAACGCCGGCATGGCCAACACTGTCGCCCTGCTCCGCCATTTCATCGACGCCGGCCTGATGGTCCCGACCGACAAGCGCGCGCTGGATGAGATCACCCAGCTGCTCTGGCTCGTCGGCGACTTCTGGCTCGTCTTCCGCGACGCCGGCGGGGAGGAAATCACACCCGCCGTCTCCGATCAGGGCGTCCGCATGTTCCGCCGCATTCTCGCACCCCACATCAAGGAAAAATCGAAATGACCTCCGCAAAGAACACTGCCGGCCTGCTGCTTGTCGCCGTCCCGCTCGTCTTCACCGCCGGCTTCACCGGCCTGCAGATGACGTTCGACTATCCCGACATCCTCCGCCATCCCGGCGGCGGGGTGCTGACGCGCTTCGCGGCGGCCGGCGCCGATCTCCATCTCTACTGGTATGCAATGATGGCCGCGGCGCTCGGCATGATCCCGGCCACGGTTGCTGCCGGTCTCCATTTCTGGAAGCGCGACAACCTGCTCGCCTCGCTCGGCATGGCCTTCGGCGCGCTGGCCGGGCTTGTGCAGGCGCTTGGTCTCATCCGCTGGGTGATCCTCGTGCCTGGCCTTGCTGCGACCTATGTCGCGCCGGGCGCCGCGGACGCCGACAAGGCCATGGCCGTCTCGATTTTCGACGCTACCAACCTCTATCTCGGCCTCGGCGTCGGCGAACATCTCGGCTACCTGTTCACGGGCGTCTGGACGCTGCTCGTCTCGTCCCTGCTCTTCTCCGACCGCCGCATCCTCTCCCTGTCGGGCTTCGCGCTCAGCCTTGGCGTCATGGCCGGCATGCTCGAGCCCTATGGCGTGCCGATGGCCGCGACCATCAACGCGATCGCCTATTCGCTCTGGGCGCTCTGGACCCTCATCCTCGGCGTCACGCTGCTGGTCGAGGGCCGCACCGTTCGCATCCCGACGGCACAGGCCGCCTGAAGAGCGCCCAAAACGCAAAACGCCGCCTCCGGTAGGAGGCGGCGTCTCGCTGAGTCGTACAACCTCGATCGTATCGCTTACGACGACTGGGCCGGGGTCTTCGGCGCGGTCGGCTGTTCCACAACCGGAGCGGCAGCTTCGGTCGGCTCCGGCTTCGGACCCGTCGTGCAGCAACGGATCTGCATCTCGAGGACCTTGTCGTTGAAGCGGCAGCCATCGTCATTGATCTCGCGGAGGATCGACGGGGCGCCAGCCTTGTACGTGAAGCGCGTCTGCACGCACGACTGGACCTTGTAGCCCGTGCCGCACGAACCGACTTTCGACTTCTGAACCGTCTTGGTTTCGCAGTTGAACGCAGCCTGCGTCATCGCCGCATCGGCAGCCGCCTTGGCCGCATCGGCCGAAGCCTGCGCCGCGTTCGCTTTAGACAGCGCGCTGTCGGCGATCTGACGGGCCTGGCTGAGGCTCATGTTGGTTTCAGCAAGGGCGCGCTTCTGGCCGTCGACTTCGACGTTGACCTTGCAGACGTCCTTGTTCGTGTTGTCGGCGTTCGCACAATATTCGACGACAGTCATATCTTCCGGGATCTGCTGACATGCAGCCGCAGCCAGACCCATGACGGCCACAACCGCGAGTATTTTCAAATTCATTGAGTAACCTCCATCACCTCGCGCGAACATGGATCAGTCGGGAAAAGCGGCAAGTGAAATGACCGCAAACCTTCACGCGATCAGCATGTTGCGCATCTTCACTCGCGTCGGCGGCGTGACGGATTTCGCCCTATTCTGATTACACCGGGTTCATCCGTTGCCGGACGAATTTGATTCAATTGCGATTCTGCATCGAGGCTGCAGACCGCGACACTGGTGCGTTTCCGTGCACGCCTTGTCACACGTGAGCTGACTAAAATTTTGCTCACGATTCTCCTGTGTGCGAATTCACCCTATTCGCGTGCAAGCGCCTCGATCGGATCGAGCTTCGATGCGCTTCGCGCCGGCAGGAAGCCGAAGGCGACGCCGATCGCAGTGGAGCACGCAAACGCCAGCACGATAGAGGCGGCCGAGTAGTCGAGCGTGAAGGTGGAATTGAACAGCGGGAAGATCACCCCGAAGCTCAGCGCCAGCGCAACACCCAGCGCCCCGCCGATCATGCACACCAGCACAGCCTCGATCAGGAACTGCTGCATGATATCGCCCTGCCGCGCGCCCACGGCCATGCGCACGCCGATCTCCTTCACGCGCTCAGTCACCGACACGAGCATGATGTTCATGACGCCGATGCCGCCCACGATCAGCGAGATCACCGCGATGGAGGCGATCAGCAGCGTCATCGTACCGGTGGTCTGTTCGATCGACTGGCGGATCTCGTCCGTGTTGTTGAGATAGAAGTCCTCCGTGCCGTGCCGGCTCAGGAGCAGGCTGGTGATGCCCGTCTGCGCCGCATCCATCGGCGCATTGTCCTTCACCCGCACGGTGATCGAGCGCAGATAGTCCTGCCCAAGCAGCCGGCGCATGACAGACGTATAGGGTGCATAGACGTTGAGCTGGTCCGAGCCGAAGCCTGTCGAGGTCGCAACGCCCACCACCCGCGCCGGCATCTGGCCCACCAGGATAACCTGCCCCAACGGGTTCTCGCCGCCCGGAAAGAGCGTGTCGCGCGTGTTGGGGTCGATCACGATCTCCTGCGTGATATTGGCGACGCTCTGCTCGTTGAGCAGGGCGCCCGACTGCAGCTGCATCCCGCGTACGCGGAAATACTGGTCGCCCACGCCGTTGACCGTCGCCGACGCCGATACATTCCCGCGCCGCAGCGTCGCGCTCGTGCTCACTGTCGGCGTCACGCTGTCGACATAGCTCTGCGCCGCGATCGCGTCCGCATCTGCCACTGTCAGCGTGCGTGTCGCCGAGGCGCGCCTGTCGCCGAAGCCCGTGCCGGGCCGCACGTCGATTGTGTTGGTGCCCAGCGCCGAGATGTTCTGCAGCACCTGTTTGCGCGATCCTTCGCCGAGCGCCACAACTGACACCACGGCCGCGATGCCGATGATGATGCCGAGCATGGTGAGGAAGGTGCGCAGCTTGTGTGCGCGCATCGAACGCAGCGCCATGCGGAACGCCTCGTTGAAGCGGTCACGCCAGCTCTCGGCGCCCTGCCTGATCTTGCCGTGCGGGCGCTCCTTCACCTCGACGCGATGCGACCCGGGCTTGCGCTTGTCCGAGATGATGGCGCCGTCGCTGATCTCGATGATGCGGTCGGCGTGCTCGGCGACATGCATGTCGTGCGTGACGATGATGATTGTGCGGCCTTCGGAGTTGAGCTGGCGCAGGATGCGCATCACCTCTTCGCCGGTCGTCGTATCCAGCGCGCCCGTCGGCTCATCGGCCAGAATGACGTCGCCGCCATTGATCAGCGCCCGCGCGATGGAGACGCGCTGCTGCTGGCCGCCGGAGAGCTGGTTCGGCGTATGCCCCGCCCGGTCCTTCAGGCCCAGCCGCGCCAGGATCCGCTTCGCCTCGCGCCGGCGCTCGGACGGATCGCGCCCGAGATAGATCGCCGGCGTCTCGACATTGCCCGCCGCCGTGAGATCCGGCAGCAGGTGATAGCGCTGGAAGATGAAGCCGAAGTGCTCGCGTCGCAACGCCGCGAGGTCGTCCGGCTCCATCTCCCGCGTGTCGCGTCCGAGGACGCGATACGTTCCGCTCGTCGGCCGGTCGAGGCAGCCGAGGATATTCATGAGCGTCGACTTGCCCGAGCCGGACGAGCCGACAATGGCCACCATCTCACCCGCCTCGATCGTGAGGCTCACATCCTTCAGCGCGACGACGACTTCATCGCCTGCAGGGAATTCGCGCCGAACCTTCCTGAGTTCGATCAGCGCGGGAGAGGTGCGCCGCGTGGGCCGAGGCGCCTGCTCATAGGTTGATGCATCAGCCATGACCATCAACCTCCGCCCGGCCTGAAGCCGCCCGGCCGCCGCGTGCCGCCGCCCGTCAGCGGATTGGAGCTGTTGCGGTTCTGCGATTGCGACGCCTTCTGCTCGGCCGTGACTTCCGCGACCACGACTTTCTCGCCTTCGTTGAGGCCGCTCGTCACCTGCGCGGTGACGCTGGTATTGATGCCGATCTTCACGGCGCGCTGCTCGATCTCGCCGTTGTCCTTCACGACCTTGACGAAATAGTCCTGCCGCCCGTGGCGCTCGAGTGCTGCCGAGGGGACCGTGATCGCGTCCTTGGCGGAGGCAAGCACGATGTTGACCTGCGCCGTCATGCCGGTCTTGAGCTTGCCGTCGGCATTGTCCACATCGAACAGGCCGTTGTAGTAGACCGCGCTCGTGCTGCTCGCGGAGGAGGACGACGAGCTCTGCGACTCGATCGATTCAGGCGCCGGCGCCACGGTGCGCAGCTTGGCGTAGTGGCGCGTCTTTGCATTGCCCAGCGTCGTGAAATAGACGTCCTGCCCCTCATTGACCTTCTCGACGTCGGCTTCGGAGATCTCCGCGCTGACTGTCATCTTGTCGAGCTGCGCCAGCATCACGAGGGTCGGCGCCGACTGGTTGGCGTTGACCGTCTGGCCCTCTTCCGTGACGACCGCCACGATCGTCCCGTCCATCGGCGCCACGATCCTGGTATAGCCGAGATTGGTCTCGGCCGTGTTCAGCGTCAGGTTGGCCTGCTTGATCTGCGCACTCGCCGCCGCAAGGCTCGCGCGGGCATTGGCCAGCTGCGCCTGCGCAGAATCATAATCCGCCTTGGAGGCGGCGCCCGCATCGAAGAGGCGTTTCTGGCGGTCGAAATTGAGTTGCGCCTCGGTAAGGCTGGCCGACGCCGCGGATCGCTGCGCCGTGACGTTGGATAACGCCGCCTGCGCATTGCTCACGGTGTTGACCTGATTGCGTGAGTCGATATCGGCGATCGGATCACCCGCCTTCACCGTGTCGCCCAGCGCGACATAGAGCTTCTTCACCTGCCCCGATGCCTGCGCGCCCACGCTCACCAGCTTGGCCGGTTCAAGAACGCCCGTCGCGAGCACCGTCTGCTCGACATCGCCGCGCCCGACCGTCGCCGTCACGATCTCGGCTTTCCTGGTGTTGAACGGGTTGAATATTACCGCCAGGGCGACGAGAACGACCAGCGCCCCGCCTGTAAGCCATGGCCGTCGCTTCAGCCCGTCGACCGCTCTTGCGACGCGCCCCCTGGGCGCCTCGTTTTCGATCTCGATGTCGTCGTGGATCAGTTCGCTCGTCGTTGCATCGGCGGGCATGGGGAGGCCTCGTTGCGTTACCATTGCTGGTTCAACGCAGATGTGGGGCCTTCCTTTCCCTGAACGATGCCGGAGAGCGTAACAATTGGCGCCGCAACCCATGGCTTGCGACAGCCGGTTACAACTCTCGCAGCCTTGTGTCTGCTCAGGCCTGAACGTCCGTTCAGGCTTGCGCGTTCCCGATGATCGTTACGGCGTTTCGCGTTCCTGGCGTGAGCCGAACATCTTCATCAGGTCGGTCGCCGCGCTCAACTCCTGCATGTCGATGGCGTTGTCCTTGTTGACATCCAGCTTGTCGAAACGCGGCATCAGAACGCCGGTGATCCGGCCTCTCACTTCGGTGCGCTCGATCTTGTCGTTGAGGTTGTCGTCGAGCATGCCCATCAGGCGGCCATTGCGCATGTCCTTGGTCGCATCGGCTTCCGCGCCGACGCGCTCGTCGGTCCACTGATAGTAGATCGAGGTGTAGTGCATCTCCTCCCACGACTGGTCGCCCCAGACGACGGTCTTCTTGGGATCGGGGTTCGCCGCGTTGCGCACCGAATTGTCGTAGAGATAGGTCGAAACCAGCCTCGCGCCCGCAGGCACCTTGATCGGCTCTGCGAAGTCGTAAGTGCGCTGCCAGTTGAAGTCATAGCGCGGCAGGTTGATGAGCGGCTGGCGCGTGCCATCCGGCAACACCATGTCGAGGCTGCCTGCTTCGCCGCGATAGTGCGTGTGCAGGAACACCGAATAGAGCAGCGCCTCCTTCGGGAAGGTCAGGTAGGCGACTTCCTTGTGCTGGTCCGTCTCCGGCGGCAGCTCGATGAAATTGTCCGCGATCACGGTGTGACGCATGATCTTCTCTGGCGTCTCGCCCTTGGGATAGAAGTAGAAGCCGATCTTCGAGTTGTCGGTCGCTTCCTTGCCATACGGTGTGTAGTGCATCTGGAAGCCCATATAGCCGCCCGGCGGCAGGTAGATGCCAAGGCCGGCAGGCACCTGGAACGACTCACCGCCCACGGCGTATTCGCCATAGTTCGCTTCCCACTGCCCTGCCGAGGCCGGGCCCTTCTTGGGCTCGCCGGGAATGTAGCCCGCGAGAATGTGGTGCACGCCGCGACGGTCGCCCGGCATGATGCTCGCGGCCTTCACCCAGCGGCCTTCGGTCGAAGGGTTCGCCGCCGTCGGATACTGGTACTGAACGACGCCTGATGCCGGGATGGTGTAGGCCGGCGCATTGATCACGAGGTCCGGCTTGCCCAGCGGCCATTCCGGCGCAACGCTTGCCGAAGCCGCGAGCGGATCGCTGCCTTCGCCGCGCGGCGCACCCGCCTCGACCCAGTGCACGATCGTCTTGATCTGGTCGTTCGACAGCGAGGCGTCATGCTTGAACTTGCCGATCGTCGGATCGGGATGCCAGGGCGGCATCGTGTCGGTGCGGATCGCTTCGCGGATCATCGGGGCGAAGCCCTTCACCGTCGCATAGTCCTTCATCGCGAACGGGCCGATGCCGCCTTCCTGGTGGCAGGCGACGCACTTGTCAGCGAGGATCGGCGCGACGTCCTTGGCGTAGGAGATCTTGCCGAACTCGGCCTTGCGGTCGCGTTCCGGGAAGGCGATCGCAGTACCCTTGCCCTTGATCTCCGCCACGGCGACAGCCTTGCCGGCCGCGATGTCCGCCAGAGCCTTGCCTGCGCCATCGACAGTGCCGTGATAGAGCACGTTCAGCGTCTTCGGCTGCAGCACGAAGGCTTCGCCGGCATAGGTCACGCCTAGCTGCTCGCCTGCGAGCTGCACGTCATCGTCAAGAACCGGGATCGTGTAGCCCTGCGCCTTGGCCTCGGCGACGATCTCCTTGCGGCCATCGCTGATGCTGGAGTTCAGCATCATGAAGGCGACGTCCTTGTGATTGGCGCTCAGCGCCTGGAGCGCCTTCGCGGCCTTGCGCGAACCCTCATCGCCATTGACCTGGCTCAGGATCACGATGGCCTTCACGTCCACCAGACGGCGCAGGCTCTGGGCAAAGCCGGTATGATCGACCAGCCGGAAATCGTCGGCCCGTGTCGCCACCGGCATGGTCTCGTTGATCCGGAAGGCCCCTGCCGATCCGGCGATCACCGCCGCCATCGCAAGCCCAGCCACACCCGCCAGAATCCGGTTCCGCATCGCTCGTCCCGTTCGTGATTGCCTACTCTCCGGTAGCATGATGCCAGCACCGCCAGACACTGCCAACGCGCGTGTAGCGGCGATTACATGCACGACCTCGCGAGCTTCCCCCACGACATGCTTGCCGTGCACGTCAGGTGGCGCCTTGATGCCGACAATCGTTGGGTCCTTCACGCATGGAGTCGACCATGAAGCGCCTTCTGCTTTCCTGTGCACTAGCACTGCTCGCCGCCCCCGCCGCGCTTGCGCAGGCCGCCCCTGACATCCCCCGCACCCCCGAAGGAAAGCCCGATTTCCAGGGCGTCTGGACCAATTCCTCCATCACCCGGCTCGAGCGGGTCCCCGAGTTCAAGGACCTCGTGATCTCCGAGGCTGATGCAAAGCAATGGGAGAAGGACGCCGCCAGCGTCGCTGCCGCCGACCAGGCCCCTACCGACGCCGCCAAGGGCGCCCCGGCCAAGGGCGAGGATCCCGCCGGCTACAACTATTTCTGGATCGATCCCGGCAAGCAGGTCGGCAAGGTCAACGGCACCTATCGCTCGTCCTGGATCACCGACCCGCCCAACGGGAAAGTCCCCTACACGCCCGCCGGCCGCGCCGCGATGATGAAGCCGGTTTCGACCTATAACAAATACGACAATCCTGAAGAACGGATCCCGATCGAACGCTGCCTCATCGGCTTCGCCTCGACCGGCGGCCCGCCGATGCTGAATGCGCTCTACAACAACCACCAGCAGATCATCCAGACGCCGGAGAACATCGCGATCAACGTGGAGATGATCCACGACACGCGCATCATCCGCATGAATGGCGAGCACAATCCCGACAGCGTGCGCCAGTATCTCGGCACGTCCGTCGGCAAGTGGGATGGCGACACGCTCGTCGTCGAAACGACCGGCTTCAAGCCGCTGGAGGCGATCCGCGTCGACTTCGGCCTGTTCGTCTACATCTCGCCCGACTCGAAGGTCACCGAGCGCTTCACGATGCAGGACAAGGACACGATCTTCTACCAGTTCACGGTGGAAGACCCGAAGACCTACACCCAGCCGTGGAAGGGCGAACTCGCTTTCCGCCGCACGCCGGACCGCATCTACGAGTACGCCTGCCATGAGGGGAACTACTCCGTGCCCCACATCCTCGGCGGCGCCCGCGAGATGGAGCGCACCGGCCGCAAGGCTGCCGTGACCGGCCCGATCGGCCGCCTCGACCGCCCTGGCCCCGGCACGCCCTGAGGCGTGGCGTAGACCGCCGGCTCGCGCTATTCTCCTCCCGAAGCGGCGAAGACCGCCTACGGGAGGAGACCATGAGAGCAGCCCTTGCGGGTGCGAGCCTCGTCATGCTCGCATTCATCGCCAGCCCCGCTTTCGCGCAGGCCAGCTACACTCCGCCCAGGACAAGCTGGGGCGCCCCTGACCTTGAAGGCGTCTGGTCGAACGCCTCGGTCACCAAGCTCACGCGTCCCGCCGGCATCGACACGCTCGTCCTCTCGCCCGACCAGGCGAAGGCCATCGAGGCGAAGGACTTCAACAACGCACGCACCGCGATCGAGAAGCTTCCAACTGACCAGTCCACCGGCGCGCCGGTAAGGGGCAAGGCCCTGCCCGCCGTCGGCAACTACAACGCCGTATGGGTCGACCCCGGCTCGAAGATCGGCATCGTGAATGGCGAGCCGCGCTCGAGCTGGATCACCGATCCGCCCAGCGGCCGCGTGCCGATGTCGGAGGCTGGCCGCAAGAAACTCTCGACCTGGCGTCCGAACGCGATGCGCGATGGGACATACAAGCCGGACCCCGCGTCCGTCCTCGCGCCCGCCAAACCGCCGGCGAAATCGAAAGCAAAATCATCGGCCAAACCAGCTACGACGAAAGCGGCCACGGTCGAAAAGCCCTTCACCGATCTCGTCGAGGCCCCACGCTCCTCGGACGGCGGCGGCGCGGCCAGCGCCTATCTCGGCCCGGAATCGCGCGGCACGGGCGAACGGTGCGTTGTCATGGGCAATGCCGGCGGCCCCGTGATGCTCAATGGCCTCTACAACAACAACTTCCAGGTCGTGCAGACACCCGGCCATGTGATGATCGACGTCGAGATGATCCACGACGCGCGAATCATCCCCGTCTTCGCGAGCAAGGGGGAAGCCGAAGCACGCCACCGCCCCGCCGCGATGGAGACATGGCTCGGCGACAGCGTCGGCTGGTATGAGGGCGACACGCTCGTCGTCCAGTCGCGCAACTTCAACCGCCAGCAGGCCGGCCAGATTTTCATCTCCGACACCGGCACGCTCACCGAGCGCTTCACGCGCGTCAGCCCGACCGACATCGTCTACGAATTCTCCGTCGACGATCCGGAAGTCTACACGCAGGTGTGGAAGGGTCAGATCGCCTGGCGGAAGATCGACGGTCACGTCTACGAATACGCTTGCCACGAAGGCAATTACGGCCTCTTCAACATCCTCTCCGGCGCCCGCGAGCAGGAGCGGAACGGCAAGACGCTCGAGGCGACAGCGCTGGAAGAGTGACCTTCCGCAGACATGAAACGCGCGCAGCGCCGATCACGTCGCAGGGAAAATTGTCGCGAATTGTACCAGCGCCGCGAAGCGCGAAATCCCGCGACACATATGAACGCGGATGAATGGACCGAATAACATCCGTTCATGCGCTGAGGCGTTGTCTGTTGGCGAACCCGGAGCGCGCCTCCCCAGCGCAGACGGGTCCGGAAACAGGAGACCTGATATGAAACGCATTCTCTTCGCCGCCGTGGCCACCCTCGCGATGACCGCGCCGCTCGCCGCTCCGGCCTTCGCCGACCAGGGCTATGGCAACCGCGGATCCTATGATCAGCGCAACGACCGCCGCGATGATCGGGATGGGCGCACCGTTGTTGTCGTGAAGCACGACAACAAGCCCTATCGCGACAACCGCAACAACGGCCGCTGGGATGGCAACCGGTACAATGGCTACTACGTGAAGAACGTGTGGCACTTCGGCCCGCCGCCGGCGCACATCCGCGGCTACCAGCTCGGCTACAAGCCGTGGGCGCGCGGCGACCGTCTCGGCTACTATGGCAACCAGTACCGCGAGGTCGACTATCGCGTGATCCACCAGAAAGCCCCGCCGCGCGGCTATCACTACGTCCGCGACGACAACACGGGCGAGATCATCCTGGCGGCGATTGCGACCGGCATCATCGCCTCGATCATCGCGAATAACTGACCAGACGCCACTCACTCAGGCAGGACAAGCAGTCTGAGACGAGCCGCCCCGGAGGAAACTCCGGGGCGGTCGCATTTCAGCGGATCTTTTCAGGCGGCGATTTCCAGCAGGCTTTCGGCGCAATCGACAACGGTCTCGGTCGCAGGCCGCGTCCTGAGGCCGATCAGGCGCCGCGCCTTCTCCGACGAGAAGCGATGGCTTCGCTGCAGCAGCGGCTTCAGCGTGTTGAGCGCCGGATTGAAGCCGGCGCCGGCCTTGACGACCCAGTCCGGCAGTATCTTCGTTGGCACCTTGTCGCCACGCGCGCCGAGCCTTGCTTTCAGGAGGGCCGCGATCTCCTTCATCCACATGAAGTCGCCGCTGATGATCAGCCGCTGGCCCGCAGCACCCGGCGCCTTCATGGCTTGCACATGCGCCGTCGCAAGGTCCCGCACATCGATGATGTTGAGCCCGACATTGGGAATGCGCGGCAGGCGCCCATCGAAAATACGCTGGATGAACTGGACCGAGCCCAGCCCCTCCCTGGTGAGGATCGGCCCGAACACGCCGCTGGGCAGCACGGTTGCGAACTCCGTCTTGCCGCCTTCCTTCTCCATGAACTCCCAGGCCGCCTTTTCCGCCAGTGTCTTGGACCGGCGATAGGGTTCCTGTTTGGAGGGATCGCTCCACGTCATCTCGTCGCTGACCGTTTCCTTGCCCATAACCACCGGCGTCGCTGCGCCGCACGAGGACGTCAGTACGATCCGCTTCACGCCCGCCTTCACCGCCGCGCGCAGCACGCGCAGTGTTCCCTCGCGCGCCGGACCGACAAATGCGTCCTTGCCCTTCTCGTTGCCCGTGCCGAGGGGGGATGCGACATGCAGCACATAGTCGACGCCCTTCATGGCCTCGTCCCAGCCCTCATCGCTCGTGAGGTCTGCTGCGACAAAAGCCAACCGGTCCGTCTTCACTCCGCCCCGCGCCACAGCGGCACGCGCGCCATCGGCGCGCTTCAAACTGCGCACCGTCGCGCGCACGTCATAGTCGCCCTTCAAGAGCTCGACGATCACCCAGCCGGCCACATAACCCGTTCCGCCCGTCACCAGCACTGTCTCGGCCATTTGTCGCCTCCGGATTTCGCTGACCAGCGGTCTTGCCGCCTCATGTCTACAGCCGTATACATAACACACCGGCATAAGTCTACAAGTGTATACCTACAGGAAGTCCGCCATGCCCTCCGCCAAAGCCGCGAAGACCCCCGCAAAGTCAGCAAAAGAGCCCAAACACCGGCCCCGTAACGCTGCAGCCACACGCGAGGCGATTCTGAAATCGGCTCGCCGCGCCTTCGCCGAGCACGGCTATGACGCCGCCGGTGTGCGCGAGATTGCGCGCGACGCCGGCGTCACGGCCATGCTGGTCAACCGCTATTTCGGATCGAAGGAACAGCTGTTCGAGGAAGTGGTGGACATGACCATGTCCAACCGCACGATCATCATGCCCGACATGCCGCGCGGGGCGAAGCTGGGCGCCTACATCTCGGCGGGCGTGCTGGAGACGACAAGGCCGGACGCAACGCCGCTCGACGGCTCGCTCATGATGATCCGCTCCGCCGCCACGACCAATCCGCGCATTGCCGACATCGGCCGCCGCCAGATCGAGAAGCAGCACCAGCGCATCCTCGCCGCCGCGCTCGAAGGCGCGGATGCCGACGAGCGCGCAGCCCTGATCCTGTCGCTCACAGCAGGCGTCCAGCTCATGCGCCAGATGGTCGGCCTCTCCGCGCTCACGAAGACGTCGACAGCGAAGTTGCACAAGCTTCTTGCGCCAGTGATCCAGCAGCTCGTCGATGCGAAGGGCTGACCCCTAGCGGCCGCCCGCGATCGCGCGCACGAGCGCGTCCCAGTAGATCAGCCCCTCCTGGAAGGTCCTGACCGGCATGCGTTCGTTGAGGCCGTGGGTGAAATCATCGCTGTCCTTGATGAACACCTCGCCGACGCCATAGGTCGGAATGCCCGCCGCGCGATAGAACACGCCGTCGGTCGCGCCTGCGCTCATGCCCGGCGTGACCGGCACACCGGGGTGGATCCTCGCCACTGCCGCCTTCACCGCCGCCATGACGTCGGGCCGCAGGGGCGATGCATCCGAGCTGGTATAGTCGTCCTGCGGTTTCACCTCGACCTTCTTGCCCGCCAGCTTCTGCAGCTGCGCCTGCACGCTTGCGATCGTCACGCCCGGAAAGATGCGGCAGTTGATCGTTGCAACCGCCGATTGGGGCAGCGCATTGTCAGCGTGGCCGCCGGCGATCAGCGTGGGTATGCAGGTCGTCCTTATCTGCCCCACCGTGAACGGACTGTCTGACAGCGTCTTCACCGCGGCCGCATTCCCCGGCTTGGCCGCAAACGATGTCATCGCCTTGCCCAGCGTCGTCCCGTCGGCTTCCCCGCCTGCCTTCAGCGATGCGGCGGTCGTATCATTCCACATCACCGGGAAGGCATAACTGCGGATGTGCGCGAGCGCATCGACGACGTCGTAGATCGCGTTGTCCTTGCGCGGCTGCGAGGAATGCCCGCCCGGATTGTGCGCCGTCACCGTGAAGCTGGCGAACGTCTTCTCGGCGGTCTGCAGCGAATAGCCCAGAGCCTTGCCAGTAGTCTCATCCAGCCCGCCCTGCCCCGCATCAGAATTTAGCGCGAACTCGCCATCGATGAGATCGCGATGCTCCTTCAAAAGGCGCTTGGTTGTGACCCCGCTCGTCTCCTCATCGCCAGAGAACACCAGGATCAGGTCTCGCTTCGGCCTGAACCCGTCCCGCTTCAGCCGCAGGAAGGTCGCCGTCAGCCCAGCCACGCCCGACTTGTTGTCGTAACTCCCCCGCCCGTAGAAGTATCCGTTTTCCTCGACCGGTGTGAACGGGTCGCGCGTCCAGTCGCTCCGGTGCGCCGTCACCACATCCATATGCCCAAGGAACAAGACCGGCTTCCCGCCCGTTCCATCGCCACGCCAGCGCACGACCAGCGCCGCCGTCTCGCCCATCGGCAGCACATTCACATCCGCCGCCGCAAACCCCGCCTCGATGAAACGTCCGGCAAGATAATTCGCCAGCTCCGGCGTCTTCTTTCCTTCGACGGACGTATCGAGCCCGATCGCCTTGAAATAAATTTCCCGCGCTTCGGCCCTGGCCTCCGCTCCATCCGGCGGCCCTGCCCAGGCTGCGCCCGACAGCGCAAGCAAGCCTGCAATCGATACTGTCAGTTTGCGCAAGGCTTCGCCTCCTCCGGCCACGCGGCGAAGTCTAGCGCCTTCAGAACCTTGCGGGGAAGCTGTCTACTTCTCGTACTTGAAGCTGACGCGCAGCTTGGTGCGATAGGACGAAATCTTCCCATCATCGCCCAGCGTGATGTCCTGGGCCACAACTTCGGCGATACGCAGGTCGCGCAGGCTCTCGGCCGCCGTGGAGAGCGCTTCGCGCGCCGCATCCTCCCAGCCCTTGGTGCTTGTTCCGATGATGTCAGTGACGCGGTAGACGCTCATGTCAGTCTCCTGTCGACAGAAGACCCCAAGCTGGCGCTCTGCCAGAAGCCTTCGTCAAGTTCACGCGCGCGGAGCCTTCCCAGACGAACGCTCCCCACTTTGCAACCGAAGGAACGATTCCTATCTAGCGCCCATGTTGTTCCAGTCCGGCAAACCCACACCCGTTGCGGAATCAGGCGACGGCTACGATCCCTTTTCCGCCGCCGTCATAACCGCCGTCGAGCGCGCCAGCCCATCCGTCATCGGGGTCCGGCGTAGCCGAAGGGGGCGCGCCGACGCCTTCGATGGCGCAGGTTCCGGCGTCCTTGTCACGACCGACGGCTACGCCCTCACCAACAACCATGTCGTGCGTGGGGCTGAACGCATCGAAGCCTCGCTGCACGATGGCCGCGTCATCGAGGCGGACATCGTCGGAACCGACCCGGACACCGACCTTGCCCTCATCCGGCTGCGTACCTCGCAGCACCATCCCGCCGAACTCGGCGATTCGGACAATCTGAAAGTCGGCCAGTTGGCGATCGCCATTGGCAATCCGCTGGGCCTGCAGGCGACAGTCACCGCTGGCGTCGTCTCCGCCTTGCGCCGCACGCTGCGCGGGGAAAGCGGCCGCCTGATCGAGGATGTCGTCCAGACCGACGCCGCGTTGAACCCCGGGAATTCCGGCGGCGCCCTGGTCGACACGCGCGGCCGCGTCGTCGGGATCAACACCGCCATCATTTCCGGCGCGCAGGGCATCTGCTTTGCCGTGCCGATCAACACGGCCAACCGCATCATTCCCGAACTGATGCGCGAAGGCCGTGTCGTGCGCGGCTGGCTCGGCATCGCCGGCCAGACGCAAACCCTCGCCCGCGCCCTCGTCCGCCGCCTCGAACTCGAAGCGGAAGCTGGCGTCCTCGCGGTTCAGGTCGTTTCCGGCTCGCCCGCCGAACGCGCCGGCGTGCGCCCCGGCGACGTCATCCTGTCGCTCAACGGCATTCCCACACCCTCAGTCGACGCCACGCACAGCATCCTTGCCCGAGACACCATTGGCAGACGCGTGCCGATGGAAATCTTGCGCGAGGGCGCCAGGCAAAAGCTCGATCTTAAGGTCGAGCCTCGCCCGAAAGACTAGCACGCGACCGTCGGCTTCTGGACGCGAACGCCGCCTATGCGCGCCGCGACAGCGTCATTCTGATCCCGTCGCGCGGGCGCAATGTGATGCGCGCACGCAGCGCAATATCCTGACCCGGCACAAGGGCAAGGCTGTAGCGCTGCGCCACGGTCGCGAGGATCAGGCACGCCTCCGTCATCGCAAGGCTTGCGCCAATGCACACGCGCGGTCCGCCGCCGAACGGCAGGCTCGCAAAACGCGACCTGCCCTTGCTGCGCTCTTCGGAAAAGTTCTCAGGCTCGAATGCATCCGGCCTCTCCCACAGCTTGGTATGGTGGTGGATGATCCAGGGCGCCACGAAGATCTGCGTGCCCTTCTTCACGTCGTGACCACAGATGACGTCGTCATTGGCAGCAACGCGGCCGCTGAGCCCGGGCGCGGGCGGATAGAGGCGCATCGTCTCCTCCATCACCATGCGCGTGTAAGGCAGGCTGGCGAGATCCTCCTGCGCCGGCGTCCGCCCGCCGAGCACACGGTCCAGTTCCTCATGCAAGCGCGCCGCCACGGCCGGCCGCTGCGCCAGCAGGTAGAAGGCGAATGTCATGGCGACGGCGGTCGTCTCATGCCCGGCGAAGAAGATGATCACCATCTCATCGCGCACTTCCTGGTCGGTGAGGCCAAGCCCCGTATCGGCATCGCGCGCGGCGACCAGCCGGCCAAGAAGGTCGTTCGGACCCGCCGCTCCCGCCTTCACGCGCTGCTGGATCAGCCGGTACATGGTCGCATCCAGCTCGCTGAAGATTTTCCTGATCTTCCTGATCTTGCCCCTGAACCGTATCGGGCCGATCACCGGCAACAGATCGGCCAGCCCGAATTCCAGCTGCCCCAATCCGCGATCGAAGGTCGAGCCCAAAAGGTCCGCTACCTCGCCGCTGTCGGTCGAGAACATGGCGCGCGAGATGATCTTCAGCGTGAGGGCCGTCATCGCCTCGGCGATGTCGATTTCCGCGCCTGGCCCCTTTGCGTCCCACTCGGCCAGGAACTGTTCCGTCGCCTCCACCATCGCCGGGGCGTAGGAAACGATGCTGCGATGATCGAATGGCGGCGACATCAGGCGACGATGCGCCCGCCACTTCTCGCCATCCAGCGTCAGCAGCCCATCGCCCAGGGTCGCCGACAGGAGCGGGGTGTCCTGCGGGGCCTTGGGATAATTGGCGACATTGTCGAGCAGGATGCGCTTGACGCCCACAGGATCGCTGACGATCAGCGCGCTTCCGCCCGCGCCCTTCAGTTCGTAGATCAGCTCGTCATAGGCGCCGCGCGGAATGGTCGCCATGCCGTTCTCGCGCGAGACCTTGATCAGCTTCAACAGGCCGAGCGGCTTGTCCGGCGGCGTGATGCCGACAAGCGGCGCCTCGGAAACCGTAGCCTCGCTCATCCCGCCCTCCTCCCGCCGGACGTATCGCCTACCAGACTTTCACGCGATCCTTCGGTCCCAGGTAGAGCTTGTCGCCTTCCTTGACGCCGAAGGCCGGATACCAGGCATCGAGATTGCGCACCGTCAGCGCGCGATACTGCGCCGGCGCATGGCCGTCGGTCAGCAGCTGCTGGCGCAGCGCCGCCTCGCGCGTCTTCAGCCGCCAGGTCTGCGCATACGAGATGAAGAACTGCTGGTCGCTGGAATAACCGCCGAACTCGGGCCCCGGCTTGCCGCCCAGCGAGGCGCGGTATGCATCATACGCCGCCGACAAGCCTGCGACGTCGGCGATGTTCTCGCCCAGCGTCTGCTCGCCCTTCACCGACGCATCCGGGAAGGGATGATAGGTGTCGAACTGTTTTGCCAGGGCGTCTCCGGAGGCTTCAAAATGGGCGAAGTCTTCCTTCGTCCACCAGTTGCGCATCCGGCCTTTCGAATCGAATTGTGCGCCGCTGTTGTCGAAGCTGTGGCTGATCTCGTGGCCAATGATTGCGCCGATGGAGCCGTAATTCGCGGCCGCCGACGCCTTCGGGTCGAAATGCGGCGGCTGCAATTCCGCCGCCGGGAAGTTGAGCGCGTTGAGGATCGGCAGGTTGACCGCATTCACCAGCTGCGGGTTCATCACCCACTCGCCGCGATCGACGGCCTTGCCCAGCTTCGCGATCTTCTGGTCGCTGTCGTATTTGCCTGCGCGCTGCGCATTGCCGAACGCATCATCCTTTTTGACGTTCAACCCCGCATAGCTCCGCCACTTGTCCGGATAACCGATGCCGACCTTCAGTGCGTCGAGCTTCGCCTTGGCTTCCTTCTTGGTTGCGGGATCCATCCAGTCGAGCGCATCGATCCGCTTGTCGAACGCCGCCGTGATGTTCTTCACCATCGTCGAGACTTCCGCCTTCGAGGAAGCGGGGAAGTGTTTGTCGACGTAAAGCTTGCCCACCGCCTCGCCGAGCGAAGCGTTGACCGCCGCGATCCCGCGCTTCCACCGGTCAGCGATCGCCGGCGTTCCCGACAGCGTCTTGCCGTAGAAGTTGAACCGCTCGTCGACGAACGCCTTCGGCAGGACGCCCGAATTGCGGTCGATATAGTGGAAGGCGAGATATTCCTTCCACGTATCGATCGGCGTCGCCTTCACCAGCGCTGCCTCGCCCGTGAACGCATTCGGCTGCCAGACGACAAAGCCTTTCTGTTTCGACAGCCCGGCCGCGCTCAGGAACTGCGCCCAGTCGATACCAGGCGCCTTTTGATCGAGATCGGCGCGCGACCAGTGATTGTTGCCCTTCGCCGGATCTTCCGAATCCGCCAGCGAATAGTGCACGCCCGCAATCTTCATCTCGAGATCGAAGATGCGCTGCGCCTTGGCGTTGGCGTCCGCCATGCCCGCAAGCTTCAGCACCGATGCGATATGCGCTTTGAACCCATCGCGAATGCCGGCCATGCGCGGATTGTCCGCGAGATAATAGTCACGGCTCGGCAGGCTCAACCCGCCCTGCAGCAGGAAGGGCGAATACGTCGTCGGCTTGTCGAAGTCCGCCGCCACCCACAGGCCGAACAGGTTGTCCGTGGTGATCTTGGTGTTGTTCATCACGTCGACATCGGCGCGCAGCTGCGATCCGAAATAGGCAGACAGCGTCTTCGGTCCGTTGATCGCTGCGATCCTGTCCAGCTCCGCCTTCAGCGGCGCGACGCCCTTCGCCTCAATTCCGGCTTCATCCATGTAGGCCGCATAGAAATCCGCGATCTTCGCGGCTTCGGTTCCCGCCTGGGGTTTCGACGCCGACGCGCCCTGGATCAGTCCCGCAACATCCTTCTCGACGATGTCAGCAAGGATTGCATTGCCGCCCCAGCTCGATCGGTCGGCCGGAATTTCGGCCGTCTTGAGCCACTCGCCATTCGCGTAGGCGAAGAAATCGTCGCCGGGCTTCACGGTCTTGTCGATGCCGCCGCTATCGATCCCCTGCGCGTAAGCGGCAACCGCAAGACCAAGAGCGGCAACAGAAAGAGTGAGGACGCGGCGATTCATGACAGTCTCCCAGGCCAGCAATGCACGTCCCCAACGCCCAGATAGACCCGCCGCGCGTTCGAGACCAGTGCCCCTGTCACGCCGCATTTCGCACTCGCAAAATCCACGCAAACGCCCTCCCGGCGGCCACAAAAGCACGCTAGCGTCATCTCAACATCGGGGAGACGCTCTCATGAAGCTTAGCATCGCTCTGGCCGCCTCGTGCGCGCTGATGGCTATTTCACCGGCCTTCGCGCAACAGCGCCAGCTGGCCGTCACGATCTATGCGGATGATCTCGCCCTTGTGCAGGACAAGCGGCAGGTTGACCTGGACGGCGGCCGCCAGCGCCTCGAATTCGCGGACGTCTCAGCCCAGATCCGGCCCGAGACAGTATCGCTTGCCGCCACCGGCATCACCATCGTCGAACAGAATTTCGACTTCGACCTGCTCACCCCCGGCAAGCTGATGGAAAAGGCCGTCGGTAGCGTCGTGACCATTGTGCGTGTCAATCCCGCGACCGGCCAGGAAACCCGCGAACAGGCGCAGGTGCTCGCCACCAATGGCGGCGTCGTGCTCAAGATCGGCGAACGCATCGAAGTGCTGCGCGATGATGGCCTGCCCGTCCGCGTGATTTTCGACAAGGTGCCGGACAATCTGCGCGCGCGCCCCACGCTCTCTGTCACTGTCAACGGCGCCCGCAAGGGAGCGCAGCAGGCAACGCTCAACTATCTCACCGCAGGTCTTGGCTGGCGCGCTGATTATGTCGCCCTCTACGATGACGCCGCGGGCAAGATTGACGTGCAAGGCTGGGTGACGCTCACCAATTCCAGCGGCACGACCTATGACAACGCGCAGACCACGCTGGTTGCAGGGTCCCCCATGCGCGCCGACGGCTATCAGGGGGGCCCGCAGTACGGACGCCCGCCGCAGCGCCCTAGCCTGGTCGAGGCTGGAACCGAGAGCGGAACACGCGAACGCCTTGGCGACTTCTATCTCTACCCGCTGGCCGAACGCACCACGATCGCAAATATGCAGACCAAGCAGGTCTCCTTCCTCGACGTGCACGGTGTCCCCGCCGAACACGGCTATGAATTCCGCAACTACTGGATGGGGACACAGGAAGATCCCCAAAGCGCGAAGACCGTCTATCGCTTCTCCACCGGCTCCGCGAAGGGGCTGGGCGATCAGCTGCCCGCCGGCGTCCTGCGCTTCTACATGCGCGATAAGAAGGGCGATCCGCAATTCATCGGGGAGAGCACGATCGACCACACACCGATGGGCTCGACCCTGTCGCTCTCAACGGGCGATGCTTTCGACGTCAAGGTGAAGCCCGTCGTCGAGAAGCGCGAGAAGCTGAGTAACCGCTCCTGGCGCACCTCCATGCGCTACACGCTCACCAATGCCGGCTCCAAAGCGGTAACCGTCAGGCTGCAGCAGGACGGGCTCTGGGGCGATACGCGCATTCTCACCGAAAGCCTGAAGAGCGCACGCCTCAACGCCGATGTGGCCGAATGGACCGTGAACGTGCCGGCCAACGGCAAGACCGAGGTCACTGCAGTCTTCGAATCGACCTACTGAGGCCGGGCCGTGATGCGCATGGCCAACGCCAGCCGCCTTCTTGTCTCTGCGCTCGCTCTTGTTGGCGCGCCACTCGCACTCAATGGGGCCGCGCTGGCGCAGGATGTGGTAGCGGCGGCCCCGCACGACCTCTCGGTCACCGTCTATCGCAATCCTTATCGCGACGAGGGCGGCTTCGATCTCAATGAGCTGGGCGGCTTTGCCTTCATCACCGAGATACGCCGCGTCGTGCTGACGCCGGGCGAGCACCGTCTCCGCTTCGAAGGCGTCGCTGATGGCATCGAGCCTGCCTCGGCGATCGTCACGGGCCTGCCCTCGGGCGTCATCGAAAAGAACCGCGATGCCGCCCTCCTCAGCCCCGAAGCGCTTGTCGACGCGACACAGGCGCAAGGCGGCCGCGTCCAGCTCGTGCGTACGGATCCGGCGACAGGCGCGACCACTCGCAGCCAGGGCGTCATCAGGTCCGCCGCCGGAGGCGTTGTGGTCGAGACACCAGACGGCATCGAGGCGCTGCGCTGCTCTGGCCTTCCCGAAACCTTCGTTTTTGACTCGGCAGGATCTGGCCTCTCGGCAAAACCCACCCTTTCCGTCCTCACGCGCACCACGGAACGCGTGGAAGCGACAGTCCAGCTGTCCTATCTCGCGCGCGGCTTCGACTGGTCGGCCGACTATGTCGCCAGCATGAGCACAACCCCTGGCAAGCTTGATCTCGGCGCCTGGGTGACGCTCGCCAACGGCAATGGGACGGGCTTTCCCAACGCGCGCGTCCAGGTGGTCGCCGGCCGGCTCAACCGGGAAAGCGGCGACATCGAACCGATCTCCATTGGTCAGCCCATCCTCGCCCAGTGCTGGCCGCAGGAGACGACCAGCGACCTTCCGCCTCCCATCACGATCGAACGCGCGTTCCCGCTTGGCTTCGATCCGGACCGCTTCCCTCGCCCCGTGCCGGCTCCGATGGCGGTGATGGCGAGGGCTGCCGAGAAGAACGACGTCATTGTGACCGGCGCCCGCATTGGCGATGCCGAAAACCTCGGCGACCTAAAGCTCTACCGCATCCCCGATCGTACGACACTGGCGAGCCGGCAGTCCAAGCAGGTCCGCCTGCTCGATCGCGCCGGCGTCCCTGTGACGAAGACCTATGAGGCCGACCTCGACGCCAACCAGAACCAGGACCTCATGCCGATGATCATCCGGCTGCGGACGATTAACGACAGCAAGCACAATCTTGGCCTGCCGCTTCCTTCCGGCCGCGTCGCCGTCTTCGAGACTGTCGGCAGTGGCGCCGCCGCCCGCCGGCTGCTCGCCGCCGAAACCAACCTTCGCGATCTCGCGGTAAACGAGGAGACCGAACTCGACCTCTCCGAAAGCCCCGACGCGCAGATTCGCCAGGTCCTGGAGAGCCGCACCGCGACCGCGAAGTCTTTACCCTTTGTTCGAGGCGCCAACGGGGCCAAGAGGCTCTTGGACCGGATCGCCCGCATCGAGATCACTAACGCCCGCCCCTTCCCGATCCAGACAGAGGTTCAGGTCTACCTTGATGACGGGCAGCAGATCGTGAAAGCAGATCACCCTGTCGCGAAGAAGGACGGGAGCCCACTCTTCCGCGTCACCGTGCCGGCCAACAGCTCGGTCGAGATCCGCTACCAGACGACGGTCCCCTAGCGCGTCAGCCCTCTCCGCCCGTCAGCGCCGCGCGCAGGCGCTGGATGCGATCGTTGAGATCGATCATCTCTTTCACCGTCAGCCCCGAATTTTTCAGCAGCGCGTCAGTGAGACAGCCCGAGTCCGCGCGCAGCCTCTTTCCCTTGGCTGAGAGAAAGACCTGCACCTTCCGCTCGTCCTCCGCATTGCGCTCACGCGTCACGAACTCAGCGACCTCCAGCCGCTTCACCAGCGGCGTGATTGTCGAGGGTTCCAGCGCCAGCCGATCCGCGATCGCCGTGATCGTCTGCCCGTCCTCCTCCCACAGCGCGCTCAGCACGAGATATTGCGGATAAGTGACGCCCAGCTCGTCCAGCATCGGCTTGTAGAGCCGGTTAATCGCGATCGAGGTGGAGTACAGCGAGAAGCACAATTGGCCGTCCAGCGGCACGAGATGAGGCTTCGACATCAGAAAATCCTTCGTCAGGCCAGTCACTTACGACGAAATTCATTATAGCGATAAATATTATCTGGACAAGGGGTTCGGTGCGCTCTATCTAGTTAGTTATCGCGATAACGATTATCGCTGCAACAAACAGGAGATACCCACATGAACACGATCCGCAACATCATGGCCTCGGCCGCCTCGCTGGCCCTCGCCGCTTCCGCTACCGGCGCCGCCCAGGCCCAGCAACCCGTGAAATCCATCGTCCTCGTCCACGGCGCCTTCGCCGACGGTTCGGGCTGGCAGGGCGTCTACGAAATCCTCAAGCGCGACGGCTACGACGTCGCCATCGTCCAGGAGCCCAACATCTCGCTCGCCGCTGACGTCGCCGCCACGAAGCGCGTGATCGCCGCCGCCAAGGGCGACGTCATCCTCGTCGGCCACTCCTATGGCGGCGTCGTGATCTCCGAAGCCGGCAACGATCCGAAGGTGAAAGGCCTTGCCTACATCGCCGCCTTCGCGCCGGACAAAGGCGAATCCGTCGGCTCGCTCATCGCCAACCCCGCTCCGGGCGCGCCGGTTCCGCCGATCCTGCCGCCGCAGGATGGCTACCTCCTGCTCGACAAGGCGAAATTCGCCGCCTCGTTCGCCGCCGATGTGAAGCCCGAACTCGCGGCCTTCATGGCTGACAGCCAGGTGCCGTGGGGCGTCGATGCAATCTCCGGCGCGGTCAGCGAACCCGCTTGGCGCACGAAGCCGAGCTGGTATCTCGTCGCCGCCAACGACCTCATGATCCCGCCGCCCGCCCAGCGCGCCATGGCCGAGCGCTCCGGCGCGAAAGTCTCGGAAGTCGCCGGCAGCCACGCCGTCTATGTCTCAAAACCCGAAGCGGTCGCCAAACTGATCGAAGAAGCCGCCAAAGGCGTCAGCGCGAAACACTGAAAACCTGCAGCCGAAACTCAAACCCCGGAGCTGACCGCTCCGGGGTTTATTTTGACTGTCCCGTTCGCCAACAACCACCCCTCGATGAAACCTTGCGTCAACATCGTGATCCTTGCAGGTTGGAGATGATTCCAGTTGGGGGAAATTCGTATGAGCCACACCAACAGCGGCTGGACCGCGAGACTTGTGGTGCTCTTGATGGTCTCGATCCACAATCAGGCCTTCGCACAGGGCGACGGGGAAGCTGACCGTCCTCCGCCGGCGGAGATGTATGCCCAGTACGAGTTCTCGATTCCCGCCGCACATTTCGAAATGCGCGAATATCCGCCTGCGTCGAAGGCGATCACCGGAGTCGGCGCGCGCATCTCCGCCGATGTGGAAATCGCCGCGGTAAATCGCGACAAGCAATTCAGCTCAACGGTCGGCTTCTGGGTCTTTGATGAAACCTACAACAAGGGCATTCGTCTCATGCTTGCCGACGAGGACGGTGCAATCGGCGGCCAGATCGACATGATGATCGGACACTCAAGCGTCGGCCTGTCGGAGTTCAATCCCCATCTCAGCACGAACGGCGAGATCACTGTCGTGATAACGCGACCGAGCGACTTGGAGATCGGTTACACGATCGCCGGCAAGGTGCGAAAGTTCAAAGTTCCTTTCACGCCGGCGCACGTCGTCTTCCAAGCCGTCGGCGTCGACGGCTTCGTGGAGTTCACCGAGCCGCTCCCGGAATAGCCTTGAGCTGATTACTTCCCGTCGATCAGCTTCCTCGCGAGATACGTGAACTCCAGGGCTGAGCGGCGGGCCGTCTCGCGCTGGTTGGCGGCTGCCGAGTGGCCGCCGTCGATGTTCTCGTAATAAAGGAAGGGCTTGCCGAGTTCTTCGAGGCGCTTGGCCATCTTGCGGGCGTGGCCCGGATGGACGCGGTCGTCCTTGGTCGAGGTCTCGAAGTAGATCTCAGGGTAGGTCTTCGCCGGATCGACATTGTGATAGGGCGACAGCTTCTCGAGGAAGGCGCGCTCTTCGGGCACATCCGGATCGCCATACTCCGCCATCCACGAGGCGCCGGCGAGCAGGAGGTTGTAGCGCAGCATGTCGAGCAGCGGCACCTGGCAGACGATGGCGTGGAACAGGTCCGGCCGCTGCGTGTACATCACACCCATCAACAGGCCGCCGTTCGAGCCGCCCATCGCACCGAGCTTCTCCTTGCTCGTCACTTTCCGTTTGATCAGGTCCTCGGCCACGGCGATGAAATCGTCATAGACGACCTGGCGTTTCGTCTTGAGTCCTGCCTGGTGCCAGGCCGGGCCGAACTCGCCGCCGCCGCGGATGTTGGCCATCACATAGACGCCACCCTGGTCGAGCCAGAGCTTGCCCACCGTGCCTGAATAGCCCGGCGTCTGGCTCACCTGGAAACCGCCATAGCCATAGACCAGCGTGGGGTTCTTGCCGTCGAGTTTGATGTCCTTGCGATGCACCATGAAGTACGGAACCTTCGTCCCGTCCTTCGACGTCGCCTCGAACTGGTCGACCTTGTAGGGGGATGCATCGAACCACGCCGGCAGCGCCTTGATCTGAGACAGTGCGCCAGTGGCAGTGTCATAGCTGTAGAGCGCATCCGGCGAGAGATAGTTCTCGAAGCCGAGGAAAGCGGTCGCCTCCTCCACATTCGCGTAGATCACGCCTGCCGATCCGTTTGGCGGCAGCGCGACTTCCTTGGACGACCAGGCTCCACCGGTCTTGCGGTAGGCCATCACCTTTACGGCGACGTTGTCAGAGATGTTGACCAGCAGCTCGTGTCTCGTGACGCCGACGCCCTGCAGCGCCTGCTTGGCCGTCGGGCGGAACACCAGCTCGATCTTCGGCAACTTGCCGGTCGCGACAAACTGGCTCCACGAATAGCCGACGAGGTCGCCCGCTCTAAACGGCCCCTGCCCCTCAGGCGCCCAGTCCTCGTCGATCGAGATGATCAGCGTGTCGGCGAAGATGCCTTGCGGGCTCGCCTTGGCCGGCAGCGGGATGCGCACGGGCGCGCCGCCGCCATCGGGCAGCAGGATATAGCTCGACGTGTAGAAGGTCTCCCCCCGCACCACGCCGAACCAGCGCTTGCCGCTCTGGTCTTCCAGCGAGAAGGGTGAGGCCGCCACATCCGTCACTTCGCCACGATAGAGTTCGGCAGCGTCCTTCAACGCCTGCCCGCGCTTCAGCCGCTTTATCACGAACGGATAGCCGCTCTCGGTCAGCGCGCCTTCACCCCAGTCGGTGGCAATGAGCAGCGTGTTCCGGTCCTGCCATTCGATCGAGCTCTTGGCTTCGGGAATGTCGAACCCGCCCGCCACGAAGCCGGCCTGCGCGCCGCCCTTCGCGATCGAATACTCACGCACGCGCACCGCATCCTTGCCACCGTTTGACAGCGACACGAGGCATTCGGTCTGCTCCGGCGGCAGACAAGCGACGCCCTTATAAACCCAGTTTGCGCCCTCGGCCGTCGATAGCGCATCGAGATCGAGCAGCGTCTCCCATGCAGGGCTCGCCTTGCCGTATTCGGCTACCGGCGTCCGCCGCCACAGGCCGCGCTCGTGCGCGCCGTCCTGCCAGAAATTGTAGACGAAGCCCTGCCGGATCGACCCGTACGGAATCCGCTCCGCGCTCGTCGCGATCTTCAGCGCCGCGTCGTAATAACCCTGGAAGCGCTGGTCGCCCTCGAGAACCTTCAGCGACCGCTCATTCTCCCCGCGCACCCACGCCAGCGCGTCCTTCCCCTCGACCTCCTCGAGATAGAGATGCGCCGCTGAGTTCGGATCGAGCGGATTTTCTGCCAATTTCGGCTCCTCGACGGATGTGCAGGCCCCCAATACCGCAAAGCCCGCTATCGCCAAGCCGAACACTGCCTGTTTCAAGCCGGTTTCTCCTCGTCACATACCCTGCCGCCACGCTAGCCGCGCACACCCGTCCGCGCCAAGCCAATTGACGCCGGTCAAGGCTGCGCCCGCCGCCTCGCGCGAGGCTGGCCTTGCAAGGAGGCGCCGATGAGCGGCCGGAAGTCTCTGCTGTCGCGGGTTCTGCTGTGGCTGGGCGTCGCCGCCTTCTGCACGGCGATCGCCGTCGCCTGCAGCGTCGCGCAGTCCCCGCCAGCCGAATCGGCTCCGGCGCCGCCGCATCTGCCGGCCCCGGCCGTCCTCACGCCGCCACCCATGGGAACGGCGGCGACCGAGGGCCTCGCCTACGCCCGCGCCGCCTGCGCCGACTGCCATCAGGTCGATCCCCTTGGCCCCGAGCCCGCCTATTCCCGCGCCCCCGCCTTCCACGAGATCGCCATCACCCCCGGCATGACCTCGATCGCCCTGCTCGCCTGGCTGCATTCCTCGCACCCGAACATGCCGCAGCTGGTCGTCCCCCGCGACCGGCTGGACTACCTGCTGGCGTATTTCGACTATCTGCGGCAGACGAACAAAAAACAGGCAGGACCCGCCCGCTAGTCCCGGTCTAGCCTCTCCGGGTACGAACCATTACATCTGCCGCCATGAAGTTCTGGAAAATGAACGGGGCGGGGAATTCGTTCGTCATTTTTGACGATCGGAGCGGCGCGCTCAATCTCCAGCCCGAGCAGATCAAGGCCATTGCCAACCCCGAGACCGGGGCCGGAGCTGACCAGGTGATCGCCATGGAGAAGACGCTCCGCGGCGACGTCTTCATGCGCATCTGGAACAAGGACGGCTCCTCGGCCGAGGCCTGCGGCAACGCCACGCGCTGCGTCGCCTGGCTCGTCATGGAGGAGACCGGCAAGGAGAACCTGGTCGTCGAGACCGTCGCTGGCCGCCTCAAGGCCGACCGCATCGGCAACCAACTGATCTCCGTCGACATGGGCTCGCCGCTGCTCAAGTGGGAAGAGATCCCGCTGGCCGAGCGCATGGACACGCGCGGCATCGATCTCAAGATCGGCCCGATCGACCAGCCCTATCTCCAGCTGCCCGGCGCCGTGAACATGGGCAACCCGCACATCGTCTTCTTCGTGCCCGACCTCGACAAGGTCGACGTGAAGGCTGTCGGCTCGCTGTGCGAGTGGCATCCGCTTTTCCCGCAGGGCGTCAATGTCGGCTTCCTCGAGATCATCTCACGCACGGAAACGCGCCTGCGCACGTGGGAACGCAATGCCGGCCAGACGCTTGCGTGCGGCTCCAACAACTGCGCAGCCATCGTCGCCGCCGCCCGCCGCAATCTCACCGACAGGAAAGCCCTCGTCCACAATGACGGTGGCGACATCACCATCGAGTGGAGCGAAGCCACCGACCACGTCATCATGACCGGCCCGATCGAGCTTGAGTACGTGAACGAGGTGTGAGGGGTCACTCGCCGGCGTTGTTCTCAACGGGAAGCAATACGCCTGCGGATTGAATGTGATCGCAGCGTGTAGACCCACGCGAGTGGTTGAGGCGCCCTGTCAGGTCAACGCCATCAACATGCCTATCTCTGCGGGCCCATCTCTGCGGGCCTACCTCTGGGGCGGCAGCTTCTCGAACTTGGGCACGCCCTGCGGCACGAGGTGGAAAGCCTGTTCCTCCTCCGTGAAGATCGCGATCGACGGCCCGCCATAGAGCGCGGGCTCGTCGAGCGTGCCGATCTTGAGGATCACCGCCTGAAGTCCCGGGCGGCTGGTCGTGAGATGCGTGCCGCATGTTCCGCAGAAGGCGCGCGTCACGGCGTCCGCCTTGTCGGGCCGCGTGTAGGTCTTCGGCTCGCCTTTGGTGAAGCGGAAGCCGCCCAGCGGAATCAGCATGAAATAGTTCGGCGCGCCGCCCGTGATGTGCTGGCACGCACGGCAATGGCACTGGGCCTTCAGGATCGGATCGCCCTCCGCCTCATAGCGAACAGCACCGCAATAGCATCCGCCGACAAGCTTCATCATGGCCTCCCGTCCTGCCGGGACCCTGCCGCCCGCAAGCCCTGCGCGCAACTGCACGATCTGTGCACTCCGGCTATCGCTCGTCGCGCTGGCGCAACGTGTGCGCGGCGCTCCGGGATTGCTGAAAGTTCAGTGACAGGCTGACCTGCGGGAACGCTGGCCCGCGCCCTTGCCTTCTCCCCCGGCGCTGGCCATCAAGAGCGAAGACGTGGGGAGTTTTCGATGCAGGCGCTGAAACGTTTCCTGGCCCCGGTGCTGGGCCTCGCCGGTCTTGCCGTGATGGCGCTCTCTGCAATGCCCGGCGCCGCGCAACCGCCGGCCCCCGCTCCGGAAGTTCCCGCGCCCGTCGCCGCCCCTGTTGCGGCGCCCGCGCCCGTCGGTCCTGCCGACGTGAAGATCGGCATGTACATCAACGACATCCAGTCGATCGATCTCCACGCCTATTCATTCGTCGCCGACGTCTATGTCTGGTTCCGCGACACCGATGCGGAGCTCGTGCCGGGCAAGTCGTTCGAGTGGATGAACATGTTCGCGCCCGATGATCATGTGCAGACCGACATCGATCCCGAGCCGGTGTCGCAGAAGGACGGCTCGCAATACCAGGTGTTCCGCCATCAGGGTCCGTTCGCCGCGAAATTCTCGGTCAAGACCTATCCGTTCGATGCGCATCAGCTGACGATCGAGATCGAGGACCAGGAATGGGATTCATCCCGGCTGGTCTATTCGGTCGACCAGGTCACCATGAACCCGGACATCGTTCTCCCGGGTTTCATCATCGGCCAGCCGAAGATGGAAATCCGCAACCGGCCCTACCCCACCACATTCGGCGACACCGACCTCAAGGAAGGACAGTCCTATTCCCGCGCAGTCGTCTCGATCCCGATCTCGCGGCCCGTGGTCTCCGGCATCACGAAATCCCTCCTCCCCGTCTTCATCGTGGTCCTCGTCGCCGCCGCAGCGCTTCTGTTGAAACCCGAACACATCGAAGCCCGCGTCGGCCTCTCGATCACTGCCCTTCTCACCCTCGTTGCCCTGCAGTTCTCGGCCCAGGCCGGCCTGCCCGACGTCGGCTACCTCCTGATGCTCGACCAGATCTACCTCGCCTCCTACGGCTTCGTTCTTCTGGTCGTCGGCCTCCTCGTGATGACCACAGGCAATATGGAGGAAGAGAAGGAACTCGCCGCAGCTCATTCGATCGCAAGGGGTGGCGCGCTCACCGCGTTCCTCGCCATCGCGCTCTATGCGGCGGTGATCGCCTTGATCCTCTGGCTCAACCTGTCCTCGCCGGACGTTCCGGCCTGATAACGGGCCGGACTCAAAACAAACCTCACTAATCCCCGTTTCGCCCCAATTCGCGCCGTGGGGCGGCCATGATCGGCTGCGACAAGTTGTACATCGCGGGCCGAAGCCCGGCCCCGCGGGAAAGGGGACCGGCCATGAAGACCTCGATCAGACTCATGCTCACCGCCCTCCTGGTCAGCGGCATCACATTTGCCGCTGCAGGCGCTCCCTTGCCCGCCAAGGCCCAGCCCGCCGCCGAACTCGCGGCCCTGAGCTTCAGCCCGCAATAGACGTCAGCTCACGCCCTGGGGACTCGACCATGAAAATCCGCACCGCCCTCGCCGCCATCCTGGCTCTCTCGGCCGCCGGCGCCCTCACCACCACGGCCCTCGCCAAGCCGACCAAGAACCCGGCAATCCATTCCTACATCCTGCTCGACCGCACCGGCTCGATGGAGCCGATGTGGACTGAAGCCCTCTCCTCGGTGAACGCCTACGCCAGCGGCCTCGCCACGCTCGATGGCGGCCCGCGCGTCGACGCCGACATCACGCTCGCCGTGTTCGATGCGCAGGACGGCCTGCAGTTCGACGTGCTGCGCAACGATGTCGACGCTGAAGCCTGGCGCAAGGTGACGTCCGATGAAGTCGCCCCGCGCGGCATGACGCCTCTTTATGACGCCATCGGCCGCATCGTGTCGCTGGCCGAGAAGGATCATCCGGAGAAGGCCGTCATCGTCATCATGACCGATGGCGAGGAAAACTCCTCCACCGAGATGACCAAGAAGGCCGCCAAGGCCGCGCTTGACCGCGTGCGCGCCAAGGGCTGGGAAGTCGTCTTTCTCGGCGCCGAATTCTCGAACTTCGATGACGCTGAAAGCGTCGGCCAGACCGCCTCGCGCAACATGGCCGTGTCAAAGGACCAGCTTTCCGACTCGATGGACCGCCTCGCGCAGAAGTCGAAAGCCTACGCCGCCGGCGCTGCACCGACCGTCGAATGGAATGCCGAGGATCGCGCCGCCGCCAAGGAAAACGAAGTCAAGGAACGCAACGGCCAGCAAGGCGCCCAGGCGCCGCGCGGCAACCACTAGCCAAAGTTTACTGGCGTGGGGACGCCTTGGGATCTGCTAGCTCCGACGGCACAGCAGGATCCACAACCGGCCAGCGGCGACCTTCTCCCCGCCGCTGGCCGGACTGTTTTTGCGGGAAAGCCTTGCCAGGCGCCTATTGAGTTTGCGTCCGGTTTGATGAGGGATGCCTCGGGACAGACCTGAGGGGAATGACATGACGATCCGTTTCGCCTGCGCTGCTTCGCTGCTTGCGCTCGCCGCGTGCCAGCCGCCGGCAACCGAAACCGCCAAATCCGCCGAGCCTGCGGTGACGCCAACGCTGCAGGAGACAGCCGGGCAGCTGACCGGCTGCAATGTCTCGGTCGAGAAGCCCTGGATCGACCAGGAAACACCCGTCCGCCGCTACACGGCCGAAGCCACCGTCACCGGCCCGACCTGCCAGCAGGCTGCGGTGCTGCTGGTCATCCGCCAGCGCGAAGGCACGCCGATCTACACCTGGTCCGGCCAGACCGATTATCTCTTCGGCCTGCGCGAGGCAGCCGATCCCGCCGCGATGAAGGAGGCGCTGTCCGACTGGCTCTATCAGGGCCCCGAGCCGGACAACACCTCGACGCTGCCGCCCTGGGAACAGACCGACGGCCAGCCCAAACGCGCCGAATTTCCCTTCATGCCCGCCGAAGGCATCGACAAGGCTGCCTACGAACAGCTGAAGAAGGACAAGCTCGACATGTTCTGCTTCCCGCAGGGCATGGAAAGCCAGAAGTGCGTCGTGCTCCGGCAAGGCACGGATGGCGCGCCGCCCTCGATGGAAGAGATCGGGCTACAGCTCTTCCCGGGCTGACCCGAAATCGACGCCTAGAAATCCGCGCACGTCATGCGGTCGGTGCGCAGGACGGCGTCCTGCGTAAACCGCCTGATGTAGGCGTTGCGGATCGCCTCGATGTCGGCTGAGGCGGCCTCGCTGCCATCGTGGAAACGGATCAGGATGCGCGAGGGCTCGTGCTCGGTGATGTGGCGCTGTTCGGAGAACCACATCCCGTTGGCTTCCACGATCGTGAAGCCTTCCTTCCAGCGCGTCGCCACTTCTGTCTCGACGAACTGGCTGAACTCGTAGCGCGACACCGATCCGTCCGGCCGCGCCATGCCGAGGAACAGCATGGTCTCAACCATCGGCTCGCCTTCGCGGCAGGCCATGGTCGCCGAAGGCAGGGTCGTTGCGGGGGCGTGGGTTTCCGAGAGGCTGACACAGCCGGATGCGGCCAGGGCCGCCGCAACAATCGCCAGTCGCATGAAACACCCCTCGTTGGTCCCGCCGCCAGCTATGACGCAGGTAGGGTAAACCGGCAACGGAAGGCGATTTTCGGGCCGTTTTCGCCTGAAAGGCTTCCTGAATGCGCTGCGGCGCCCGGAGTGCTCGCTTTCTTCACAAAACCCCTGTATTGCGCGCGCAAACCCGGCCTCCCCGCCAATAAAGAACCAGATCATGAAGCTGCGTAACATCGCCATCATCGCCCACGTCGACCATGGGAAAACCACCCTCGTCGACTGCCTGCTGAAACAGTCCGGCGTCTTCCGCGACAACCAGGCGACCACCGAACGCATGATGGACTCGAACGACCTCGAGCGTGAGCGCGGGATCACCATCCTCGCCAAGTGCACCTCGGTCGTCTGGAACGACATGCGCATCAACATCGTCGACACGCCCGGCCACGCCGACTTCGGCGGCGAGGTGGAGCGCATCCTGAACATGGTCGATGGCGCGATCGTCCTCGTCGACGCCGCCGAAGGCCCGATGCCGCAGACCAAGTTCGTGGTGTCGAAGGCGCTGAAGCTGGGCCTGCGCCCGATTGTCTGCGTCAACAAGATCGACAAGCCGGAAGAGCGCCACGTCGAAGTCGTCAACGAGGTGTTCGACCTCTTCGCCAACCTCGACGCCACCGACGAGCAGCTCGACTTCCCGATCATCTACGGTTCAGCCAAGAACGCCTGGATGAGCAAGGACCCGGCGGTGAAGACCACCGACATGTCTGCGCTTTTCGAAACCGTCATCTCCCATGTGCCGGAACCTTCCGTGGAGCCGGGCGCGTTCCGCCTGCTGGGCACCACCATTGGCTCCGACCCGTTCCTCGGCCGCATCCTCACCGGCCGCGTCGTCGCCGGCTCGGTGAAGCCGAACCAGACCGTGAAGGTCCTCTCGCGCGATGGCAGCCTCATTGAACAGGGCCGCGTCTCGAAAGTGCTCGCCTTCCGCGGCCTTGAGCGCTCCGCAATCGATGAAGGCAAGGCGGGCGACATCGTCTCCATCGCGGGGCTCCTGAAGGCAACCGTCGCCGACACCGTTTGCGATCCTTCGGTCACCCAGGCCATGGAAGCCCAGCCGATCGATCCGCCGACGCTGGCCATGACGTTCCGCGTCAACGACTCGCCGCTTGCCGGCACCGAAGGCAAGAAGGTGACCTCGCGCGTCATCTGGGACCGCCTGCAGAAGGAAGCTGAAGGCAACGTCGCGCTGAAGATCTCGCGCTCGACGGAATCGGAAAGTTTCGAAGTCGCCGGTCGCGGCGAACTCCAGCTCGCCGTGCTGATCGAAACCATGCGCCGCGAAGGCTTCGAGCTTGGCGTGTCGCGCCCGAAAGTCGTCATGCAGAAGGACGACGTCACCGGCGAAACGCTCGAGCCGATCGAGGAAGTCGTGATCGACGTCGATGACGAGCACTCAGGCGTTGTCGTTCAGAAGCTCTCCGAGCGTCGCGCCGACATGATGGACATGCGTCCCTCGGGCGTTGGCCGTACGCGCCTTGTGTTCCACGCCCCGACGCGCGGCCTCATCGGCTATCAGGGCGAACTTCTGTCCGACACGCGCGGCACCGCCGTTATGAACCGCATCTTCTACCAGTACGCCCCGCACAAGGGCGAAATCCGCGGCCGTCACACCGGCGTGCTGATCTCGAACGGCGCGGGCGAATCCGTGGCGTTCGCGCTCTGGAACCTCGAAGACCGCGGCCCGATGATGATCGAGCCGGGCATCAAGGTCTATGAAGGCATGATCATCGGCGAGCACACCCGCGGCAACGACCTCGAGGTCAACGTCCTCAAAGGCAAGAAGCTCACCAACATGCGCGCCTCGGGCACGGACGAGGCTGTGCGCCTCACCCCGCCGATCCGCATGACGCTGGAAAAGGCGCTGGCCTACATCCAGGACGATGAGCTCGTTGAAGTGACCCCGGAGAATATCCGTCTCCGCAAGGTCTATCTCGATCCCAACGACCGCAAGCGCTTCTCGCGCGCCGCCGTCGACGCCTAACCCTTCTCGAACCTGCCCGGCGTCACGCCGAACTGTTTCCGGAACGCTGCGATGAAGGCGCTGGGGCTGTCATAGCCGCAGTCGACCGCCGCGACCGTGACGCTGGCGCCGCCGGCGAGCGCGGCCGCGGCGTGGATGAGGCGAGCCTTCTGCCGCCAGGCGTCGATGGTAAAGCCGGTCTCGTCGGCAAAGCAGCGCTGCAACGTGCGCAGGCTGGCGCCTGCCTCCTCCGCCAGGGCCTCGAGGTCGCGTTTCTCGGATGGATCGGCCCGCAGCCGTTCGGCCAGTTTCAGCGCGCGCGCATCGCGGGGCAGCGGCAAGGCAAGGTCGATCCCAGGCGCTGTCGCGATGAGATCGACCAGCACGCCCGCCAGCCTGTCATCCTCCGCCACGCGCGGGTCGAGCATGTGCTTCGACAGGATATGGACGATCATCTCGGACAGGAGCGGGGACACCTCGAACGCCTCGACGCCGCGTTTCACGCCGGCAGCTCTTGCCCCGGAGATGTAGAGCGTGCGCAACGCCACCTCGCCCCTGAAGCCGATGCGGTGCGGCGTGCGAGGCGGGATCCAGATCGCCCGCGTCGGCGGCACGAACCAGGCCCGCCCCTCGACCTCCACCGTCATCAGCCCGCTGCGCGCGTAGATCAGCTGCGCCCACGAATGGGTGTGATCGCCAAGCTGATGCCCGTCGCGGCAGGTGATCGCCAGCGAGCGGACATCGAAGCCATCGCCGCCATCGGCGTTATCGCTCACCCCCAAACGCCCGGCACATACTGCCCGACGCCGCAGAGATTGCCTTCGCTGTCCTCGAAATATCCGATCTCGCCGACGCCCTGGATCATGTAGGGCTGCATCAGCACGCGCCCGCCAGCAGCCTCGGCCGCTTTCAGGGCCGCGCGGATGTCGTCCACCTCGATCGTCACCTCGAAGCCATGGATAGGCTTGCCGGGAATGACCTCGCGCCGCTCCTGCAGCGCGCCGAGCAGGCCCTGCCCCGCATTCCAGACCTGGTAGAAGTTCGGCGGGCCCCAGGGCCGGAACTCCCAGCCGAACGTCTTCTCGTAGAACGCCTTCGCGCGCTGGACATTGTCCGCATTGATCGCGAAGTGCCGGAACGTGCCTGGCATTGGTCATCTCCCTGTCTGCAGGAGAGTATGCCCCGGTTCCGGCTGTCGCGCTCGCGCGATCGCGACGATTTCTGTCGCGCAGGCGACAGGCTTACGGCCGCGTGAACTTCCATGTCACCTTGAGCGTGCCCTTGCGGCCGAGCAGCTGGTCGTTGAGTTCGGTCGTATAGGTCCCTTCGGCCGTCTTGCACGCGCCGCACTTGGCGGTGAGCTGGAGTTTCTCGGTGTTCGGGACGGAGACGGCGCGGATAACCTCTTCCGTGCCCGACTTGCGATCGGGCGATTTGGAGTCAGTCGTCTTTGTCGCCTTGGCAATGCCAAGGAAGGGGAAGGTCAGAATGAGGCTGCCTTCCTGCAGGTCGAGTTCGCCCATGACGCTTGAGGGCATGGTCGTCTTGCCATTGGCGTCAGCGAGCTTGCCTGCGCCCTTGACGGTCGTGTTGATCGCGCAGGTCGCCTCGGTCTTTAAGCTGCAGGCCGCATCGAAATAGGCTTCATAGGCCTTTTCATCGATCGCGAACGTGCCGCTCGCCGTTCCCGGCTGGAAGATCTGATAGCGGTCGGCCGGCACGACAGAGGCCTTGCCGATGTTGGTCTTGGCCGACTGCATCTGCGGCGAGTTGACGTTGATGCCCTGCGCCATTTTCATTGTCTCGCGCGTGATGCACGCCTCGTCCTCACCGCACTGCGCCACGATCTTTGCGGCCTGGTCCATCATCGGCGTCATGTCTTTCTGCGCCTGCTGGGCAGCCTTCGCCCGGTCTGCCTCGCGCGCCTCGGCTGCAGCGTCCATCTTGTGCATCGAGGGAAAGCCGCTCGGCTTCTGCGCCGTGAGGCTGGCCTTGAGGTCGTAGCGGTCAGTCACCGTCCAGGTGACGTGTCTCTCGTTCGACTTCGGCTTTTCAACGCCCGTGCCCGTGAACTCATATACGACAGTGAGGCTTGCACTCGATTTTGCCGCCGAGGGCGCTGCCTGCGCATAGGCGTTGGATGCGAGCGACAAGGCGGCAACGGACGCGAGACAGGCGCTGGCCTTCGCCAGCCGAACTTTGATTGTCATTGCAGCAGACCCCATGGCGATTGAGCGCGAAGATTGACGCTCATCCCCTGGATTGAAAAGCGGGCCTCGGCGCCTTCCGGGTGAATTTATGCAGCGCGCGACGCGCGCAGCGATCCCCGCGAAACGTTCCCTCAGCAAGCACCTGCATGAAGCAGGGATACTCGCCGCCTTCAATCGTGAGGTGGCGCTGCTACTTCGCGCCTTTCGCCCGTTCCACTGCTTCGCGGATCAACTCGCGCGCGCGTTCGGGGCCGTGCAGGCCCTCGATCTTCACCCACTTGCCGGGCTCCAGATCCTTGTAGTGCTCGAAGAAGTGCACGATGCGCTCGACCAGGATATCGGGAAGGTCGGTGTAGTGCTTGATCTTCTCATAGTAGCGCGTGAGCTTCGGATGCGGCACGGCGAGGATTTTCTCGTCCTGACCCTTGTCGTCCGTCATCATCAGCACGCCGACCGGAACAACGCGCACCACCGACCCCGGCACCAGGGCGCGATTGCCGACGACCATCACGTCGATCGGATCGCCATCGAGCGACAGCGTGTGCGGAATGAAGCCGTAATTGCACGGATAGCGCATGGATGTGTACAGGAACCGGTCCACGAACATCGCGCCCGACGCCTTGTCGATCTCGTACTTGATGGGCTCGCCGCCAAGGGGAACCTCAACGACGACGTTGACGTCCTCAGGAGGGTTGGGTCCGGTCGGTATCTTCGAGAGGTCCATCGTATCGTCCTGATGCGGTCTCTTTTCGCCGCTGTGGCGCCTGCAATATCGGGGCCCGTACGGGGCGCAAGACAATCCAGCAGGCCGCGCCCAAATCACGCGGCTCCTGCTCAGGCTGCGTTCGCCACCGCCTGCAGCATCGCCCGCGGATCGATCGGCTTGGCCAAGACGCCGGCAGTGCCGGCTTTGCGGTAAGCCTCGACCTGGTCCGGCAGCACATTCGCGGTGCAGGCGATCACCGGCGTTGCGGCATTGATCCCACCGCCCTCACGCAGTTTCGCCAGCACATCGAGGCCGTCCATCTCCGGCATCACCATGTCGAGAAGGATCACGTCGAACTTGCGCTGCGTAAGGATTTCGAGCGCCTCGGCGCCAGATGCGCATTCGATCGTGCGGTGCCCCGCCGCGCGCAGCATCGCGCCCAGCACGTAGAGATTGCGCGGATTGTCGTCGATGCAGAGAATGTCCCGCCCCTCCAGCTCCGGCTGGTCATTGGCGGGCGGCGCGACGACACTCCTCGCCGCCTCCAGAACAACCGGCGCCTCGATGCGCACGGTGAAGCGCGAGCCCTGCCCCGGCTTCGTCTCGAGCTCTATGTCGCCGCCCATCGCAACGCACAGCCGCCGCGCTACATAGAGACCCAGGCCCAGCCCGCCATGCCGGCGCTTGGCCGAGACATCCGCCTGCTCGAACGGCGAGAAGATGCGCTCGGCCGCCTCTTCGGGCACGCCCGGCCCCGTATCTTCGACCTCGATCGTGACGCGCTCCTCGCCGCCCTTGCCGTGTTCGGGCCAGGCCTGGATGGAGATCGACCCCTCGGTCGTGAACTTGATGGCGTTGGCCATGAGGTTTCCGATCACCTGCAGCAGGCGCGCGGTATCGATCGACCGCGGCTGCGACAGCGCTGGATCGATCATTACCGACAGCGACAGGCCCTTCTCCCTCACCTCGGAGGCCCAGATAACCGCCGCATCCTCGATCAGTCGCAGCAGTGACACCGGCTCGCGCTCGATGCGGACCTTGTCGGCGTTGAGGCTGGAAAGATCGAGCAGGTCGTTGAGCACGGCGAGCATCTGCCGGCCCGCATCCTCCAGCACGCCCAGCGTCCGCCGTTGCACCGGATCGAGCCGCGACTGCGACAGCAGCAGTGCACAGCTCAGCACCGCGTTCATGGGCGTGCGCAGTTCATGGCTCATCACTCCCATGAAGTCGGTCTTGGCGCGGCTCGCCTTCTCCGCCTCGTTGAGCGCCTCAGCCAGCTTGGTGTTCTGAGCCGTCAGACGCGCCTCGGCGAGATGCTGCTCGGTCACATCCTTCATCGTCACGACGGCGAACTCGACAGCGCCTGTTTCCGGATGGCGCAGCGGGACAGTGTTCACCGACAACCAGCGCGTCGCGCCGTTCTGCAGCTCGACACCGAGCCGCACGTTCTGCATTTCCCGCCCGGTGCGCAGCGTGACAACAGAGGGGTACTCATCCGGCGCATAGACAGAGCCGTCGGGCCGGATCGTGCGCCAGCGCGGGTCCTTGTAGGTGCGCTGCCGCACCTGCTCCATCGTCATGTCCATGATCGACAGGCAGGCCGGGTTCGCCTCGATGATGCCGCGCTTGGGCGCGAGCACGTTGACGCCCTCCTGGATGGCCTCGAAGATGTGCTCGAACAGGTGCTGGCGCTGACGCTCCTCCTCCGTCTTCTCGGCGGCGCGCATCGCCCTTATCGCCGTGCGGCGCTGGAGCAGGAAGGACGACACCAGTTCTGCGACCTTCTCCAGCCGGCCGATCTCCCGCGGTCCGAAACGGCCCGGCTCGGTATGGCCCACGGCCAGGACGCCGATTGGCTGGTCGGCTTCCGCGCCCAGCGGCACGCCGATGAAGCTGCGCACATGCGGCTCGCCCACGACATAGCGCGCCTGCGCCAGCCGCCGGTCGACGCGCGCATCAGCTGAATGCAGGGTCTTGTTGCGCTCTATCGCGGGCGAACTCATGCACTGCTCGCGCGGCAGTGTTTCGCGCGTGCCGAAACTGGTCGAGACCTGATAGGCGCGGCTGGCGTCGTGCACGGTGAAGGCGGCGATGTTGGCGTTGCAGATATCCGCCGCCAGCATCATCAGCCGGTCGAGATCGGGAAACGCGCCGCCATGCAGAAGGTCCAGCTCGAACAGTGCGGCCAGCCGCGCCTGTTCCCAACCGGGATCCTCCAGTGTCATGCAGCGACCCTCAGCACGCTTGGCCGAGCTGAAATCCTAAGCGTGAAATGCAAATAATATCACAAGCGAATCTGATCGGAACGGCGGCCCCGATCGTGATCGCGGATCGGCGCACGCGCCACGGCAAGAATGAGGTTGGCGGTGTCGATCGGCTTGCCGATGATGGCGGCGATCCCCTGCACGTCGATCAGCTGCCGTCGCGCCAGCGCGATGTTCGCCGTGCAGATGATGACGGGCGTATGACGGTTGAGCACAGACACGCGCATCTGCTGGGCCACCACCAGGCCGCTTACCTCCGGCATCACCATGTCGAGCACGACGACGTCGTAGTGGCGCATGTCGAGCCGGCGCAGCGCCTCTGACCCGGAACCGCAAGTCTCGACGTCGTGGCCGACGCTGGAGAGGATGGTGTTCAGGATGTCGAGGTGACGATCATTATCATCGACCACGAGGACGTTGCGCGCCGCGGCGACGCAGATCCAGTCAGCAGCCGGTTGTGATCCGCTTGATGTGCGCGATGACGATGAAACGGCTTCGGGCGCCGCTCCGAGCGTTTCGGAGCCGGGATTTTTTTCCCTCGGGAGCGGAGGCGTGTTCATCGCCGCTGCCCTTCACCCACCAAAATTCAACCCAACAGGGAATCACTAGCACTGATGTGCCCGTAGCATAATTAACCTTTGACGCGTTGGCGAGTCCGCAGTTCGGAGCAGAATCTGCCGATTCCCGAGGATTGAATCCACAGGCCTGCCGGGGTCTCCCGGAAATCTTAAGATTCGCGCGTCGCGCTAGCGCTTGCCGGCCTGTCCGAGCAGGCGCAGGCGAAGCGCGTTGAGGCGGATGAAGCCTTCGGCGTCCTTCTGGTCGTAGGCGCCGGCGTCATCCTCGAACGTCACATGCGCGGCCGAGTAGAGCGAGTTCGGCGAAGCACGGCCGGTGACGATCACATTGCCCTTGTAGAGCTTGAGCGTGACCGTGCCCGAGACGTTCGACTGAGACTTGTCGATTGCCGCCTGCAACATCTCGCGCTCGGGCGCGAACCAGAAGCCGTTGTAGATGAGCTCAGCATAGCGCGGCATCAGCTCGTCCTTGAGGTGGCCGGCGCCGCGGTCGAGCGTGATGCTCTCGATCGCGCGGTGCGCATAGAGCAGAATCGTGCCGCCGGGCGTCTCGTAGACGCCGCGCGACTTCATGCCGACGAAACGGTTCTCGACGAGATCGAGACGGCCGATGCCGTTGTCGCGGCCGAGGTCGTTGAGCTGGGCCAACAGCGTCGCGGGCGACAGCTTCTTGCCGTTGATGGAGACAGCATCACCCTTTTCGAAACCGATCTCGATCTCGGTTGCCTTGTCCGGCGCTTCCATCGGCGAGATCGTGCGCATGAAGACATAAGGCGGCGGCTCGACAGCCGGATCTTCCAGCACTTTGCCCTCGGAGGAGGAATGCAGCAGGTTGGCGTCGACCGAGAACGGCGCTTCGCCGCGCTTGTCCTTGGCAACCGGGATCTGGTGCTTCTCGGCAAACTCGATCAGGTCGGTGCGCGACTTGAACTCCCACGTCCGCCACGGCGCGATCACCTTGATCGACGGGTTCAGCGCATAGGCCGAAAGCTCGAAGCGCACCTGGTCATTGCCTTTGCCGGTCGCGCCGTGCGCGATGGCGTCCGCGCCGGTCTTCTTCGCGATCTCGACGAGATGCTTGGCGATCAGCGGGCGCGCGATCGAGGTGCCGAGCAGGTATAGGCCCTCATACTGGGCGTTGGCCCGGAACATGGGAAACACGAAGTCCTTCACGAACTCCTCGCGAAGGTCCTCGATGTAGATGTTCTCCGGCTTGATGCCGAGCATCTCGGCCTTCTTGCGGGCCGGCGACAGCTCCTCGCCCTGGCCGAGGTCCGCCGTGAAGGTCACGACCTCGCAGCCATACTCCGTCTGCAGCCATTTCAGGATGATCGAGGTGTCGAGACCGCCGGAGTAGGCGAGAACGACCTTCTTCGGCGTGAACTTGGCGGCCATGGGCGAAACTCCCGGAAAAGATGGCGCGCTTATAGCCCCCGCGCGCCGCGCTGCAAGCGATCATACCAATGTGACAACGAGCCTGTATGCCGGGGTTTTGGGGAGCGGCCTGCCGCCCGAAGTGGCGTCTCGCGCGCCGCGTGCTAGCTTATCTGGAAGCGGCGGGTTTCCCGCCTTTGCCGTTGAGGAGGGTTTATGGTCCTTGCCGCCGCCGTCGGCCGTTTCGTGCGCAGCACGATTGCCGCCGCCTTGGCCTGCCTCGCGATGGCGGCCGGCGCCCTGCCCGCCGCCGCCCAGCCGGCCTTCTGGGTCATCAAGGACGCGGATTCGACCATCTATCTCCTCGGCACCATCCACCTTCTCAAGCCTGAAACCACCTGGCACGGGCCCAAGCTCGACGCCGCGATGAAGGAAGCAACGGAGCTCTGGCTCGAACTTCCCACGACCAATCCCGAGGCCATGCAGGGCGAGATGCTGCAGCTGGTCACGAAATATGGCCTCGCGCCGCAGGCCCCGCTCTCGAAGGATCTTACTCCGGAGGAGATGAAGACGCTTGATGAAGCCGCCAAGCTCGCCGGCCTCACCGCGGCGCAGCTCAACTTCTTCCGGCCATGGTTTGCCGCCCTCACCATCTCGACCGCCGCGATGACCCATGCCGGCTACGACACGGCCTCGGGCGTCGATGGAAAGGTGGAGGCGATCTTCCGCGCCCGTGAGATCACGCCGAAGGGCCTCGAGACGGCCGAACAGCAGATCCGGATCTTTGCGGGCATGAGCCGCGAGCAGGAGCTGAAATACCTCCGCGAAACGATGGAGGAATACGAGAACGCCTCCGTCGAGCTCGACCAGATGGTCACGCAATGGGCTGCAGGCGACGTCGACAATCTCGAGAAGCTGCTCGTCGAGGAGATGAAATCGGAGGGCTCGGACCTTTATCAGGCCCTGCTCGTCGACCGGAACGCCAACTGGGCGGTGAAGATCGAGGACATGCTGAAGGGCAAGGGCACCGTCTTCATCGCCGTCGGCGCCGCCCACCTGATCGGCCCCGACAGCGTGCTCGCCATGCTGAAGGCGAAGGGTATCGCCTCAAAGCGCGTGCAGTAGGCATTACGCCCAACCTGCCTCAGACAAAGCCCGGCAATGCGGCGAACACCGCCAGCACCAGGCTCGCCGTCACGATCCCGACCGCGGCAAGGCGTGGACCGTGCAGACGGCTCCACAGCAGCGCGCCTGTCAGCGCCATGGCGACCAGCCCGCCCGCCATGGTGTCGATGAACAGCACCCATATCCAGCTCATGCCGGACCCCTTATGCATGTTCTTGAGCAGGCCCCAGAGGTTCTGCTCCGTCTTCGAGGCTTTAACGGCCGCAGACCCAGGCGTGTATTCCACCGTCAGCACGCCGTTCGTCCCGTTGAACGCCTGCTTCCAGACCACGGCCTCTTTCACGTCCGCGCCCATCATCCGCACGCGGTCACCGCCACTACCGCCCTCGGCCCGCGGCGCGCGCGGCTCCAGCGAGGTGCCGAACTGCGCCTGCGCCCACTTGCCCAGATCTTCCGGCGACCTGATCAAGGCGGGATCAACCGCGACGTTTGCCTCCATGACCTCGCGCGGCGCGCCGGTGTCGATCTTCAGCGTCGCACGGTGATTGAGCAGCATCCCGCTCGTCCCGATCAGCAGGAAAGCCAGCGCGCCCCAGAACCCCGTCCAGGCATGGATGCGCTTCAGCCACTGGATGACTTCGGTCCGGTTCGCAAAGCGCGGCAGGAACAAAAGCGTCCCCGGTGGGCGCTTCTTCTTCGCCGCCACAGCCGGCGCGCCATCAGCTTGCATGTCCATGGGTGTCAGACCTCGGCCCATTTGCGCAGGAGGTTGTGATAGACCGCCGTCAGCCCCAGCACGGCCTCGTGGGTATCGCCGAGCTCGCCGCGCGTTTTGATGATCGCCTGGTCGAGCTGGTAGAGCAGCGTCCGCCCGCCATCATCCTTCACCATCGACTGGATCCAGAAGAACGACGCCCAGCGGCTCCCGCGCGTGATCTCCTCGACGCGATGCAGGCTGGTTGCCGGATAGAGCACCATATCGCCCGCCGCGAACTTGACGCTCTGCGTCCCGTACGTGTCCTCGATCACCAGCTCGCCGCCATCGTATTCGTCTGGCCCGGTGAGGAAGAGTGTCGCCGACAGGTCCGTGCGCACGCGGATGTTCGGACCCGAGATAAAGCGGATCGCATTGTCGACATGCGCGCCGAACTTCATGCCCACGTCGTAGCGGTTGAACAGCGGCGGAAACACGCGGAACGGCGCCGCCGCCGAATTGAAACCCTGCGATCGCCCCAGCGCGCGCAGCACGATCTCGCCCAGCGCCCGCGCCTGCGGCGCGTCCTCGGGAACCTGCAGGTTGTGCTTGGCCAGAGCTGACTGCGCGCCCGCCGTGACCTTGCCATCGACCCACTGCGTGCCTTCCAGCACGGAGCGGCAATGCGCGACTTCATCCTGCGTGAGGACGCCTTCAACCTTGACCAGCATGTTCGCCTACCCTCGTGGCGTTGTCGTCGTGAGGGCGTTTTCGCCTCTCCTATAAAAAGGGACCGGACTCGCAAGGAGCCCGGTCCCATCAGGAAGGCGTGGTTGCTTGGGGAGGATTAGAAAACCACGCCGAGGGTCACGACAAAGTTGCGCTCAGGCGCCGGCACGAGCCGGTTGTTCTGCACCTGGCTGTAATAGAGTTCGTCCGTCAGGTTGTAGGCGTTGAGCGAGACGCGATAGCGGTCCCAACCATAGCTGATCAGCGCATCGACGCTGGTGTACTCAGGCGCAAAGCCGGTGTTGGCGGGGTTGAGCGCCACATCGCCCTGATAGGTGACGCCAAGGCCCGCTTCGAGACCGGCGAGCGCGCCGGTGAAGTTGTAGGTGGTCCACAGGCTTGCGGCATTCTCCGGCGCGAAGGCGACGCGCTTGCCGATATTGGCGGCGGTCGTCGACTCGGTCGTCTCGGTGTCCGTATAGGCCCAGCTGGCGTTGAACGACCATTCGTCGGTGATCGCGCCGGCGATGCCGAACTCGACGCCGCTCACTTCCTGGCTGTCGCCGGAGGCGACCGTCGTCGCGCCCGAGGTCGGGTCGATGATCTTGGCGTTGTTCTTCTTGACCTGGAATACCGAGGCCTGGATCAGCACCTTGTCATCGAACAGCTGGAACTTGGCGCCGGCCTCGAGGCTTTCATTCTCCTCCGGCTCGAGATCCTTCGTCGTCGTGGAAATGGTCGAGCCGTTGGACACGGTGATGCCCGGCGGCGTCGCCGACGTGGCGTAGCTCACATAGTAGGACTGTCCCATGTCCGGTTCGTAGATCACCGAGACACGCGGGCTCACAATGTCGGAGTTCGACGACAGCGGCACATAGACCGAGGTGACAGCGCCTGTGTTCGAAACCGTGAACGTCGTGGTGTTCTGGTCGATCTCGTAACGCTCGGCGCGCACGCCGGCCGACAGCGACCATTGCTCGTTGAACCAGAGGCGGTCGGAAACGAACAGCGACATGTCCTTCGCGGTCGAGTCGCGAACGTTGTTGCGCACCGCCGCCAGCCCAGGCGCCGGCGTATGCGCCGGGTTCAGGAGATCCTTCGGCGCGCGCGTGATTGCATAGTTGAACTGGTCGCGGTCATTGTTCTGCCAGGACACATCCCAGCCCGCGAGCAGCTCGTTGCGCAGCCCGCCGATCGGCGCTGTGTAGCTCAGCGTCGAGACGTTCTGCACGCCCGTCGTGGTCTGGTCGTAGGGACCAGGGCCGCCGATGCCGACCTGCGGGACGGTGAGCGGATCATTGTCCGTCAGGTAAGTATAGCAGCGCGTGACGCTGGTCGCCGCCGAGGTCAGCGTGTCGGCGCAGGCGTTCGGCACGGTCTGCTGGAAATAGCGCGTGTAGACGCCGTACTTCGTGTCGCTGGTCAGCGTGAGGTCATCGCTGACCTCATGGCGCAGGCGCGCCGTGACTGTGTCGACGACGCTCTCGTCGCGATCCGAGGTGTAGCCGAAGAACACGTTGCGCGGCACGCCGAAGTCGAGGCTCGGCAGGACGTTCGTCCCATTGTTGACGTTCGGCACGCCGTACTCGGGAATGCGGTCGTCTTCCTGGTGCAGGTAGGCCAGCGTAAAGCTGGTCGGACCATCAAGCCCGAAGCCAATCGAGGGCGCAAAGCCCCAGCGCTCGGACCGCACCATGTCGCGGCCTTCGACCTCGTTCTGGTGAACCATCGCGTTGAGGCGAACGGCCATGCCCTCGCCGAGCACCTGGTTCCAGTCAGCCGTGGCGCGCGCGTATTCAGCACTGCCGCCGGCGAGCGAAACGGCGCCGCCATTGTCCATGTAGGGCGTCTTGGACGTCGTGTTGATGCCACCGCCCGTCGTGCCGCGGCCGAGCGTCGTGGACGACGGCCCCTTCAGCACTTCGATCTGGCCGTAGTTGAACGAGTCGCGCGTGAACACGCCGAAGTCGCGCAGGCCGTCCGTGTAGATGTCGTCTTTCGCGGACAGGCCGCGAATGAAGAACTGGTCGCCGTTCATGACGCCGCCTTCGCCGATCTGCGTCGTGATGCCGGGCACGTTGCGCAGCGCCTGTTCGAGCGAGGTGACGCCCTGCTCCGAAAGCGTCTCGGCCGAGATCACGTTGATGACCTGCGGGGCGTCCTCGACGCTTGGGAGCGTCGAGATCGAGGACGTGATCTTGCGGCCGTAGATGAAGACCTCATCGCGGCCCCTGCCATCGGCCTGGCCCGCGCGCTCGCCGTCCCTGCGTTCGCCAGGCGGCTGGTCGTCCCCAGCGGCAGGGCCTGCGGCGACGTCCTGTTCGCTCACGCTCTGGGCATGAGCAGGCAGAAGGCCGGTAGCGGTCAGCACAAGGGCGAGCGCTGCTCCGGCGCGCAGCCTGCTGAGACCGGCAGGACGGCCGGCGCCGAAATCCACTGTCATTCCACTTCCCCGACTGACTCAAGTTGCGAACGAGTTGCAAAAGCAGGACCCGTCTACGCTGCGGCACTTGCGAGTGCAAGTGCTTCTCAATCGTAAAGGTGCGCTTTTCTTCGATCGGGACGGGTTGCCGCAGCCGGAAGCACACAAGTCCGGCCTGGCTCACTCGCCGGCGATCGCCTCCCGATCACCGTCCGCAGCAGCGAATTGACTCGCCAGAGTACAGATGTATTCTCGAATCAGAATACAGGTGTACTCTCATGCAGATCTCTTACGCCGAAAGCCGCATCATGGAGGCGCTCTGGAAGAAGGCGCCACTGACCCTCGACCAGATCGTCGGACGCGTCGCCGAGGAAAACAGCTGGGCGCCCGGCACGGTGAAGACGCTGGTGACGCGCCTCCTGCGCAAGAAAGCCATCGCCGGCGCGAAGGACGGCGACCAGTACAGCTATCGCCCCCTGATCGAACGGGCCGCCTGGGTGCAGGCTGAAAGCCGCAGCCTGCTCGACAAGCTGTTCAAGGGCGAACTCACACCGATGGTCGCCCACTTCGCGGAGCACGAGCAGCTGACCGCAAAGGACATCCGGCAACTCAAGGAATTGATCGCGACAATCGAGAACAGGAAGGGCAGCCACAAATGAACGGGATCTTCGCCGCCATCACTGAAGCCAACATCGCCGCCGCGCTCGCCATCGTGCTTGTGCTGCTGCTGCGGACGCCCGTGCGAAAGCTGGCCGGTCCGCATGCGGCCTACATGCTCTGGGCGCTCGTACCTGTCGCAATGACCGCAACGCTGATCCCCGCGCGCGCAGGCGTTGCAACAAGGATCGCCGACATCATTCCGGCAGCCACACCCGGCGGACAGATGACGCCGATGCTTGCAAAGAGCGCCGCCGCGCCGCTCGACATGCTCGCCCTCCTTCTTTCGGTCACTCCCTCAATCTGGTTCTGCGGAATGATCGCCGGATTTGCCTACCTGGCCATCCGTCAGATCCAGTTCGCGGGCGACGCCTGGCGCGGCATTGCCGGCCCCGCTGTGATGGGCGTCTTCCGCCCGCGGATCGTGACGCCGTCAGATTTTGCTCAGCGCTATGACCAGGCAGAACGCGCCCTCATCCTCGAGCATGAGACCGCCCACCTGCGGCGTGGCGATGCGCGCCTCAACGCAGTTGTCGCTCTCGCGCAATGCGTTTGCTGGTTCAATCCGCTCATCCACCTCGGCGCGCGGCTCATGCGCATCGACCAGGAGTTGTCCTGCGACGCGCTCGTGATCGAGCAGCAGCCCGATGCGCGGCGCGCCTACGCCGAGACCCTGCTGAAGACACAGTTGGCCGGCCGCCCCCTGCCGTTCGGCTGCTACTGGCCGGCGCGATCGAAACATCCCCTGACCCAGAGGATCGCGATGATCGCCGCTTCTCCCCTCTCCCGCCGGCGCAGGCTTGCCGCACGTGCAGCTGTGCTCGTGACCATAGTGTCTGGCCGTGCGGCCGCCTGGGCCATCCAGCCCGAGCAACCCCCCGCGCAGGCCCAGCAAACCGCTGTCGCCCAAACCGACACCTCGGCGAAACGCGCCTACGAGACCTATCAGCGCGTGTTCGAGCTGATGGGCGGCCGCTTCCCGCGCGCATCCGACACGCCGGATCGCTACCAGGAACTTCTCGGCGATCGCTGGGTCGATGCCGACCGCGCGCGCAACGTGCTTGAGGGGCTCGACCCCGACGTGCGCAGTTTTCTCGCCAGCCGTCCCGACAGCCAGTTGCTGCCGGGCGGGCGCACCCTCCAACCGGGCGAAGAGAGCGCACTCAGCCGGATGACGGCGCGCTATTCGGAATACTTCGAACAGCTCAAGGCGACGCCGCTGAGCAACACCTAGGCCTGCGGCGCGCCGCTCCCCGATACGCCTTCGGGAAAAAAAGACGCCGGCCTCGAAAGAGACCGGCGTCAGGAAGCGTCTAGAACGATTGGGGAGGAGAGAGATCGTTCCGCGCGTGGACGCCTTTCGGCGTCAAAGGGAGGGCGGGAAGCGGCGCCAGAGGCTTCAGGTGGGGGAGGAGATCACCCCGGCAGCCAGCTTCCCGATACTACGCTCAGACCAGACGGCCAGCGCCGTCGAGAAGGAAGAGCATGAAGGCCGTGCCAGCCAGCGAGACCGGGATGGCGATGAGCAGGGACAGAAGTTCCTGACGGGCTTCGGAAGTCTTGGGGAGGAAGAAGGTCATGTGCAGCTCCAGTTTTGTTTCCGGGGTCTCTATCGGCCCCTGGGGGAAGGTTTGGCGTGGCGGGCTGTTGTCCCGTCCATGTGCAGTCATATAGCCGAGCTCTGAGGAGAATGCAATGAACAAAACTCTAAACGTTCATTATTTCTGCTGCATTCGCGATCACGAGCCCGCGATTTCGTGCTGCACCTGCTAACAGACGCGGTCCTAATGAGTCGTTAAAACGGGATCACAGCTCAGCGAGCGCCTCAGCGGCGCGCAGAAAGTCCTGTGAAAATAAGGCTCAGAACGCCTTCAAGCTCGGGACGTAGGGCGTCGAGCTGTTCCGTGGTCCACAATTGAGGGATCCGGAATTTCATCATTGCGCACTGGACCAGGTCCGCCGTGATCGTCAGATCGGCCGGAAGTGCGAAATCCCCGGATTTCTGGCCTTCCTCGAGGATCCGCTCGATCTGCATGCGCTCCATGGCGCGCTCTTCGGCCAGGTATTCCGGCCGTTCGCGCCCCATGATGTCCGCCAGCTCCATCAGCTTCGGGTTCATCTCGAAGACGCGGAATGTCCGCTCCAGCCGCGCCGTGAAAAAGTCGTGCAATTTCCGTGAGGCAGAGCGCGCGGCGTCACGAATGATGTCTTCGTAGAGCGCCCGCGAGTCATTGCCGAATTCACGCGTCATCGCCTCGGCGATGTCGATCTTCGACGGGTAGAAACGGTAGATATTCCCGGCCGACATCCCGCAGTCGGCTGCGATCTCCGACATGGTGGTCTTGTTGTATCCATAGTGCAGGATACGGTCGGCCGCGGCCTTGAGGATGGTGGCGCGGGGATCGGCCTTGTCGGTCACAGGGGCAACTGTCATGTGGCGAATGTACTTCGGAACGCTGAACGTTCAATGAAATCTTCAGAAGATATAGCCCGGACCGAAACGACTTTCCAGCGAGTCGGTGTCGCAGGCGCCGGCGCATGGGGAACGGCCCTCGCCATATGCGCTCTCGCCGCCGGCCGCGACGTGAAGGTCTGGGCGCTCGAACCCGATATCGCCGACGCGCTTTCCAGGGGCCAGGGCAACCCGACTTTCCTGCCCTCGACGCCCATTCCCGCGATGCCCGCCTCGACCGACATGGCGACACTCGCCGTTTGCGATGCGATCCTTCTTGTCGCGCCAGCCCAGCACCTCCGCTCGACGCTCAAACGCCTCGCGCCTCACCTCAAACCTGGCACGCCCATCGCGCTCTGCTCGAAAGGCATCGAGCGCGGCTCGCTCAAGCTGATGACCGACGTGCTCGCGGAAGAAGCGCCCAGCGCCTCGCCCGCCGTCCTCTCCGGCCCCTCCTTCGCCATCGATGTTGCGCGCGGACTTCCAACCGCCGTCACGCTCGCCTGCCCCGACCGCGCCATCGGCGATGCCTGGATGCGCTCGATCGGCCGGCCGCACTTCCGCACCTACTGGAGCGATGATCTCGTCGGCGCAGAAGCCGGCGGCGCAATCAAGAACGTGCTCGCCATCGCGTGCGGCGTCTGCGAGGGCATGGGGCTCGGCCGCTCCGCCCACGCCGCCCTCATCGCGCGCGGCTTTGCCGAGATGACCCGCCTCGGCGTCAAACTCGGCGGCCGCCCGGAAACCCTCGCTGGCCTTTGCGGCCTCGGCGACCTCGTCCTCACCTGCTCCTCGCCCCAGTCGCGCAATATGAGTTTCGGCATGGAGCTCGGCCGCGGAAAGTCCGCGCAGGAGATCCTCGCCAGCCGCAAGGCCGTCACCGAAGGGGCCGAAACCGCTCCAGCTCTCGTCGCCCTCGCGAAGAAACTCGATGTCGATCTGCCGATCTGCGAAGTTGTCCTCGACATGATCGAAGGCCGCCTCGATGCGAAGGCCGCCGTCGGCCAGCTGCTCAACAGACCCATGAGAGAAGAATAGATGCCCCTGTTCGCCTTCCACGGCCTCGACAAGCCGGGCGCGCTCGAGATCCGCAAGGCCACGCGCCAGTCGCACCTCGACTGGATCGCCTCGCTCAGCCCCATCGTGAAGATCGGCGGCCCGATGCTATCGGATGATGGCGCAACGCCCGTCGGCTCCATGCTGGTGATCGAAGCCGAAAGCCTCGAGGCCGCCAAAGCCCTCTACGCGCGCGACCCCTACGCCCTCGCCGGCCTCTGGGCCTCGACCTCCGTCCGCCCCTTCAACTGGCTGATCAGCCAGTGAAGCGGACACTCGCCTTCATCCTGGCGCTCGCCCTCGCCGCGCCCGCCATCGCGCAGGATATCGCCCCGCGCACCAATGTCGCCGAGCTCCGCAAGGAGGCGAAAGCCGATCCCGCCATCAAGGCCGCCCTCGCCGATCCTGGTCGCACGATGGAATCCCGCCTGCGCGATGATGGGCGCATGACCGACCTCATCCTCAAGGAAGCCGCCGCCAAACCCGGCGACCGCGTGCTCGATGTCGCCTCGGGCGGCGGCTATCTCGCGCTACTCCTCTCAACAATCGTGGGCCCCAAAGGCCATGTCGACATCCACAACACGCCCGGCTGGATCGTGCAGTTCCCCTTCATGGACCCGGACGTCCAGAAGCAGTCGATCAAGCGCACCAACATTGGCTGGATCACCACGAGCTGGAACGAGCTCGACGCCCCCGCCGATAGCTACGACCTCATCATGCTGGGCCAGGTCTATCACGACATCATTCTTAAATCCGGCGACTTCATCGCCCTCAACGAACGCTTCTTCAAGATGCTGAAGCCCGGCGGCCATCTCGTGATCGAAGACCATGACGCCATCGAAACCATGGCGCTCGCCGAACAGGTCTATCTCCACCGCATCAGCCATGGCGACGTCACCGGCCAGCTCCTGCGCGCCGGCTTTCGCGCCACTGACATGATCCTGATGAACTCGAGCTTTGATGATCGCCGCTTCAACGTCTTCCGCCCCGGCGTGCGCGGCCGCACCGACCGCTTCATCGCCGTGTTCGAAAAGCCGAAGAACTAGCCCGCCGCCGCGATCGCGTCGGCCATCGCGCCCACCGCCGCCGCCTGCTTCAGCCCGCCCTCGCGCGTCAGCGTCCGCCAGGTGAAATAGCTCAGCGCCAGCCCCAGCATCGCGCGCTGCTTCGCATTGAGCCCCGCGCCCAGCACGGCGTGATACCCCGCCATATAGGGCCCGAACCGCAGCTCGCTGATCTTCCGCGTCAGCTCATGATGCTCCGCATCGCGCAGCACGCAGCCGAGGAGATCCGCATTCTCGCAATACCAGTCATAGATCGCGCGCAGCCCCGTGCGCAGCCGCTCGTCACGCGCCCCGATCCCGCGCCAGGCCTCGGCATCCGGCGGCGGGTTGCGCTCCATCGACAGGCCGGAACAGGCCAGCGCGATCGACCACTCATCGGGAAAATGCGCATAGAGGGTATGCCGCTGCACGCCCGCCTTACCGGCGATCATGCTGATCGTCGTTCGCGCCGGCCCCACCGTGCTGTGCAGGTCGATCGCCGCCTCGACGATCCGCGCTCGCGTCTCCGCCTGGCTCTCGGCCCGTTTCCCAAGCGTGTATTTGCGTGTCTGGCTGCGTGTCATGCGTTTTCGCAGTACATCCTTGTGCAGCCATATTGACAAGGCCGATATTTCACTGCACACATGTGTATAGTCAAATGAGAACGCCCGTCACACGGGCGCCAGCAGGAGGTTCCGCCCATGGAAACCCGCACCACCGAAATCGCCGCCGACATCTTCCGTCTGTCGACGCTCACGACGGACGGCCCGCCGGGCGGCTTCGTCTTCAACCAGTTCCTCGTGCGCGGCGAAGACCCTCTCCTCTTCCACACCGGCCCGCGCCGCCTCTTCCCGCTCGTCCACGCCGCCGTCGCGAAGCTGATCGACCCCAAACGCCTGCGCTGGATCACCTTCGGTCACTATGAGGCCGACGAATGCGGCTCGATGAATGACTGGCTGGCCGCTTCACCTCGCGCCGAGATCGCCCACGGCGCCACCGGCTGCATGGTCTCGCTCTCCGACATGGCCGACCGGCCCCCGCGCACCCTGGCCGATGGCGAGATCATCGATCTCGGGGGCAAGCAGATCCGCTATCTCGACACGCCACACATTCCCCATGGCTGGGAAGCCGGCGTCATCCACGAGGAAAGCACAGGCACGCTGTTCTGCGGCGACCTCTTCACCCAGCTCGGCGACAAGACGCTGACAGATGGCGACATCGTCGGCCCTGCCATCGCCGCTGAAGACATGTTCCACGCCTCCAGCCTTAACCCCGGCATGGGCGACACGATCCGCAAACTCGGCGCGCGCGCGCCGCGCACGCTCGCCCTGATGCACGGCCCGTCCTTCAACGGCGATTGCACCGGCGCGCTCAATGCCCTCGCCGCCGACTACGATCAGCGCATGATCGCCGCGATGAAGCAGGCTGCGATAGCGCGGGCGGCTTAGCGACCCCGGCGCTTTTTTGCCCCCCCGCAAAGAGGTGGGAAGTGGATCGCGGCAAAGCCGCGAGAGGAAAGGGGCGAGTCGGATTCACGGGACGGCGGACGGATCGATTGATCCGGCCTCAGAGAAGCCCGATACGGCTCGCCCCTTTAGCTACGACCGCACAAAATCCAGGAACACCGGCGCGCAATCGCCCAGCCGCTTCTCCTGATAGCGCGTTGTCACATGATCGACCGGCGCCACGCGCCAGTCGTCCGCCCGCTCGGCCTTCCATGTAAAGCGCTTGTCGCTCAGTACATCCGCCAGCGCGCGATTGGCATAGTCCGCCCAGTCGGTTGCAAAGCGCAGCCGCGCGCCCGGCTTCATGATGCGCGCCAGCTCGCCTACGAACTCGGCCTGAACCAGCCGCCGCTTGCGATGGCGTGTCTTTGGCCACGGATCGGGAAACAGGATGAACACGCGGTCGATCGAGCTGTCCGCGAACGTCGACACCAGGTCGCGCGCATCCCCGCGCCGCAGGCGCACATTCGACAGCGCCTTCTCCTCGATCGCCGTCAGCAGCTTTGCGACGCCATCGATGAACGGCTCGGCCCCGATGAAGCCGATGTCGCCGTGCCGCTCGGCCTGCCCCGCCAGATGCTCCCCGCCGCCAAACCCGATCTCGAGCCACACCTCGCGCTTGCCCGGAAACAGCGAAGCCGAATCCAGATGTCGATCGGTCGTCTCTACCCCGATCCGCGGCAGCAGATCATCAACCAGCCCCTGCTGCCGTTTCGACAGCGGCTTGCCCGCCGCGCGGCCATAAAGCCGGTGTCTCTTCTCAGGCGCCTCACTCATCGCGCCCTGAAACCATGCCCCGCGCCAGGCTGCAACAGTGCATGTGCGCCCAGCCGGTCCCGCCAAAAACAAACGCGGCCGCCGGGAGGCGACCGCGTTCCAATCCAAAATCCCAGCCCTGCGGCGCGCCGCAGGGATCGCGAACCTATGCGAGGTCCTTGAGCTGGGCGGCGATGTCGGTCTTCTCCCACGAGAAGCCGCCGTCGGCATCCGGCTCGCGGCCGAAATGGCCGTAGGCAGAGGTGCGCGCGTAGATCGGCTTGTTGAGGCCGAGATGCGTGCGGATGCCGCGCGGACGCAGGTCCATCACGTCGCCGAGGCGCTTCTCGAGCTTGGCGAGATCGCACTTCTCCGTGCCGTCGCAGTTCGCATAGATCGACAGCGGCTCGGGAACGCCGATGGCGTAGGAGAGCTGGATCACGCAGCGGTCAGCAAGGCCGGCCGCGACAACGTTCTTGGCGAGATAGCGTGCGGCGTAAGCGGCCGAGCGGTCAACCTTCGTCGGGTCCTTGCCCGAGAAAGCGCCGCCGCCATGCGGGGCTGCGCCACCATAGGTGTCGACAATGATCTTCCGGCCCGTGAGGCCGCAGTCGCCGTCCGGACCGCCGATGACGAACTTGCCCGTGGGGTTGATCCACCACTTGCAGTCCTTCGCGATCGGCAGCACGTCGCCGAGCGCCTGGCGGATATAGGGCTCGACGATTCTGCGGATGTCCTCGCTCGACTGGTTCGGATCTGTGTGCTGGGTCGACAGCACGATTGAGACGGCCTCTTTCGGCTTGCCGTTCTCGTAGCGGACGGTGACTTGGCTCTTGGCGTCCGGCGCCAGCGTCTTCTCCTTGCCGGAGTGACGTGCGTCAGCGAGCAGTTTCAGGATACGGTGCGAGAACTGGATCGGCGCCGGCATCAGCTCGGGCGTCTCGTTCGTCGCATAGCCGAACATGATGCCCTGGTCGCCCGCGCCCTCTTCCTTGTTACCCGAGGCATCCACGCCCTGCGCGATATGCTCGGACTGGCCGTGCAGCAGAACCTCGATGTCGGCATTGCGCCAGGAGAAACCTTCCTGGTCGTAGCCGATGTCCTTGATGGCCATCCGCGCGCGGTGGGCGATCAGGTCCTTGGTGACCGCGTCGGTGCCGCGGAACTCGCCCGCGATAACCACCTTGTTGGTCGTCGCCAGCGTCTCGGCGGCGCAACGCAGCGACCAGACGTCGAGACCCTGTTCGATAGTGGTACGGTAGATAGAGGTCCACGACCTCATCGGAGATCCGGTCGCACACCTTGTCAGGGTGGCCTTCGGACACGCTTTCGCTGGTAAAAAGGTAATTGGAACGCGCCACGCGGAACTCCCGGAAAAAGGTCGGTGCTGCAATAACCCGGCCAGCCATATAAAGAAAGCTTTATACGATTTAGCTAAGCCCAAGGGTGGCGTAAGCACTGGCAAATCTGGCGATTTACCTTTGGCGGCGGGCCGCCCATGCCTGTTTTTTCACCTCGGCGGCCAGGGCTGAACGCACCTCTTCGTCCTCGATGCGGTCAAACGCCACGGCCAGTTCGCTGGCCTCATCGCTTGGCTGGCCCGCAAAATCGGCCGCTTCCTCTGCCATCCCCCGCCGGACGCGCGCCGGAACAGGATCTATGCCCTCATAGAAATAGACGATCGTGGTGCGCAGGATCTTTGCGATTTCCCAGAGCCGGCCTGCCGAAATGCGGTTTTCGCCCGCCTCGTATTTCCTGAACTGCTGGTGGGTCAGGCCGACCTGCTGGCCGAGTTCCTTCTGGGAAATATTCCGCGCCTCGCGCAACTGCCTGATCCTGGCGCCGACCGCGACGTCTATTGGCGAAGGCTCCCTCGTTTCCGCTGCCATGCGATCCCCCAAACTCTTCTAAAGAGACACCATCCTTCAGCGGCGCGGCAGGACGAACAACCCGAGGTTGAGCCCCAGCAGAATTATCCAGAACATGCCGTCCCGCCAGACGCTGTAGGGCGTCGGCTCCAGCGCGGGTGGAATGGGCGCATCGACGACGCTGGAATGCCAGCCATCCGGGTCGGGACCGAAATGTGCTGGATCGGCTGGCCGGCCCCGCACGGTCCAGCGGCCATAGGCGTCGATCATGCCTGTGTCCCCGCCCGCCGCGACACGCGCCATCGGCAGGCCTTCCTCGATCGAGCGGTAGCGCGCCTGGCCCGCGTGCTGCGCCGGACCGATCAGGGCGCCAAACCACGCATCATTGGTGATGTTGACCAGCCATTCGGGCCGGTCCGAACCTTCCGCCGTGAGGCCCGGGAAGATCGCCTCGTAACAGATCAACGGGCCAAAGGCTGGTATCCCCGCAACGCGCACCGAGGCGGGCGATGGCCCCGCTTCGAAGCCGCCCGGCGCAAGGTCCTGCAACGTCTTGAGCCCGATCGCCTGCAGGATGCCGGCGAACGGCGTGAACTCGCCGAACGGCACAAGCATGTGCTTGTCGTAGACGTCGACCTGTCCGCGCGCGCCGCTGTCGCCATTGAGCACGGCCAGCGAGTTAAACGCTTTCTCCTCGGGCGTTCCGTAATTCTCCACCCGCGGCGCGCCGATCAGCAGGAAGCGCCGGTGCAGGTTCGGCGGCACGACGTCGATCACCTGATGCAGCCAGGCCGGCAGCGCTCCCTCCGGCCAGATCACCACCTGCGGCGCACCGGCGACATCTGGCCCGGTCAGCTCGATGAAGCGCGAGAGGATTTTCTGGGCGTTGGCGGCAGTCTTCTGATTTTGCGGCACGCCCGCTTCGACCAGCCGCACGACCTCGCCCTTTGCCTGCGTGTCCGGCGCCTCGCCGAGCCGCCGCGCGCCCCAGCCCCAGATCGCGCCAAACACAACTGCAGCGACGATGATCGGCGCCGCCCGCGGACCTGTCGTTCCCCGCGCCCGCGCATCCGCCAGCGTTGCAGGAGAGGCCATCGCGACGACCGTCAGCATCGACAGGCCGTAGATGCCCCAGATCGAGGCCGATTGAGAGACCGCCTCGCCCGGCGCCCAGATCATGCCCGGCAGGTTCCATGGCAGGCCGCCGATGCCGAACAGCGAGGACCGGAACCATTCGGCGAACATGAAGGCGACGGAGAAAATGATGAGGCGCGCAGGCCCGGGACACCAGAAGCGGAAACCCGCATTGAGGATGCCCGCAAGGATCAGCGCGAGCCCGCCCGGCAGGGCGATAAGCGGCATCCAGAGGAAGATCGCATACTCCTGGGAATCGACCAGGAAGGCAAAAGCGATCCAGTGCATCCCGACCAGGTAGTAGGCAAAGCCGAACGCAAAGACGCGCCAGAAAGCAGCGCGCTTCGGCTTGTCTGCGAGACGGGCCGCATCAAGGCTCCAGATCAGACCCGACAACGCCACAGCGAAGGCGGGCCAGACATGCAAAGGCGGAAAGGCAAGATTGGCGATGGCGCCAAGACCGCTGCAGAAAGCCAGCGCGCGCCAGCCCTGCAGGCCCGCAACCCACAGATAGGCCGGCGCAAGGAAGTTTCCGCGCATGGCCTGTTGCTGGTCCGCAGTGTTGCGGCTGTCAGTCATGGCCCCTCCCCGGGCAGCCGCATCTGGCGTGTCAACGGTCTACAGCCGCCGTCTTGTCTTCCGCAAGCGCGGACGGCGCCGGCTTCGGCCCTCTGAGACGCATGCGGATGATGCGACGCGGATCGGCGGTCACGATCTCGATCAGCGAGCCGCGGGGATGCTCAAGCGATTCACCTGCCTGCGGCACGCGGCCGGCAAGCGCCGTCACGAGACCGCCAATGGTGTCGACCTCCGATTCGAAGTCCTCGACCTGCAGTGGAAGGCCGGTCTGGCGCTCGACGTCGACAATGCCGGCAAGCCCGTCGACGTCCCAGGTCGACCGACCGCGGCGGGTGACAAGCGGACGCGTCTCGTCGTGTTCATCCTCGATGTCGCCGACGATCTGCTCGACGAGATCCTCAAGGCAGACCATCCCGCCCGTACCGCCGAATTCGTCGACGACGATCGCGATGTGGATGCGGCTGGCCTGCATCTGGATCAGCAGGTCAGGCAGCAGCGTCGATTCGGGCACGAACATGATATCGCGCGCCAGTTTCTCGACCTTGCGTGAGGCAAGCAGTTCAGCGCTCCAGTTGCAGCGCACGCCTTCGGCGACGACATCCTTGATGTGGATGAAGCCGAGCGGCTCATCCAGCGAGTCGCGATAGACCGGCATGCGCGAATGGGCCTCGGTCGCGAACATGCGGAGCACGTCACCCAGCGTCGCCTCGACATCGACCGCTGCAATATCCACACGCGAGATCATCACGTCGCGAACGCTCGCCGTCTCGAACTCCTTGAGACGCAGGCGGATGGCAGTTGGCGTGGCGGCCGGTTCGGCGGGCTGGCGCACTTCTGGCGGCGGCGCGCCGGCGATGAGGCGGGCGATGCGTTCGCGAATGGTCATTCGCTGGGGAGGCTCTCCATCGTTCGGCATGGTGTCAGCCTTCCCCCGCCCCACCGGCATAGGGGCCGGTGGCATAGGGATCGGGCCAACCGAGGCCAGCGAGAATCTGAGTTTCGAGAGGTTCCATCACCTTCGCGTCGTCCGGTTCGATGTGATCATAGCCAAGCAGGTGAAGGAAGCCGTGAATCATGAGGTGGCTCACATGTCCCTCAAGCGGCCGGCCCATCGCCTCTGCGTCAGTCATGGAGGTTTCATAACCTATGGCGATGTCGCCAAGGTATTGAAGCTGCCCCGGAATTTCCGGGTCTTCGGACGGGAAAGACAGGACGTCGGTCGGCTTGTCGAGGCCGCGCCATTGCTTGTTGAGGGCATGCATTTCCCTATCAGCTGTGAGCAGAAGCGACAGCTCGCCGCCGGCCTTCATGTGCGAGGCGGCATGGGCCAGCACGCGCGCGGCCAGGGCATCAAGGTCGCCCAGCGCATCCCAGCGCGGATCGGCGATGCGGACGTCGACCGACAAGGGGCCTGCGGCGGCGGACATTGTCACTTTCGCGACGCGCCCTTGGCGGCGTCCCTGTCATAGGCATCGACAATGCGGCCGACGAGTTCGTGGCGCACAACGTCGGCCCGCGTCAGCGTCTCGATCTCGACACCCTTCACATTGCGCAGGATCGACATCGCGTGTGCAAGGCCGGACTTTGTGTTGCTTGGCAAGTCGGTCTGCGAGGGGTCGCCGGTGACCACCATGCGCGAGCCGCGGCCGAGGCGCGTCAGCACCATCTTCATCTGCGGCACGGTTGCGTTCTGCGCTTCGTCGATGATGACGAAGGCGTTCTTCAGGGTGCGGCCACGCATGAAGGCGAGCGGGGCCACCTCGATCTCGCGACGCTCCTTGCGGCGATCGACTTCCTGCGCGCCAAGGCACTCGTTGAGCGCATCCCAGATCGGCAGCATGTAGGGATCGACTTTTTCTTCCAGCGCGCCAGGAAGGAAGCCCAGCTTCTCGCCCGCTTCCACGGCGGGACGCGCGACGACAATGCGTTCGCGCTTGCCGGATTTCAGCTCGGCCGCAGCCATCGCGACGGCAAGATAGGTCTTGCCGGTGCCCGCAGGTCCCACGCCGAAGATCAGGCCGAGATCATCACGCCGCAGCTTCTCGAGATAGGCGCGCTGGCCGGGCGTCTGGGCCATCACCGGCTTGCGCAGGCCCTGGATCGCCTCGCCCGAAGCGGCGGCCATGCCGTGGCTTGCCGTCAGCTTGATGGCGGCTTCGAGCTCGGCGGTCGTCGCTTCAGCTCCGTTGGCGATACGGCGGGCGAACGCTTGCAGCGCATCGGCGGCCTGCTTCGCGCCTTCTCCCTCGCCGGTGACGACGATTTCGCCGCCCTGGCTGTCAACGCGCACGCTGTCTTCGGCAAACGCCTGTTCGACCAGTTGCAGGTGCGAGTGTGCGGGACCGCAGACATCGCGCAGCAGCTGCGGATTGGCGAGGGGAACGGTGTAGCGATTGCCGCGCGTGGATCTGGGTTTCGTTGTCACGCGGTCACCTCGGCTTCGAGCACGCGTCCCGTGAGGCTTGTCATGGTCGCGCCGACGATTTCGACCTCGGAGATGCGATTGGCGAGATGCGCGCCGTTCTCGACATGGACGGACTGCATGTAGGGCGAATAGCCGAGCACCTGGGCCTCACGCTTGCCCTGGCGCGAGAACAACACGTCCAGCCGGCGGCCGATGGCGGCGGCGTTGAACGCCTGGGCCTGATTGTTGAGCAGCTGCTGAAGGCGGGCGAGGCGCTCTTCCTTCACATGCTCCTCGACCTGCAGCGACATGCCGGCCGCGGGCGTTCCCGGACGCGGGGAATACTTGAAAGAATAGGCCTGCGCAAAGCCAACAGCCTCGACCAGCTTCAGCGTATCTTCGAAGTCCTTGTCGCTCTCGCCAGGGAAGCCGACGATGAAGTCCGATGCCAGCGCAATATCCGGCCGCGCGGTGCGGACGCGATCGACGATGCGAAGATAATCGCTCGCCGCATGCTGGCGGTTCATCGCTTTCAGGATGCGATCGGAGCCGGACTGCACCGGCAGGTGCAGGAAGGGCGCGAGCTGCTCGACATCGCGATGCGCCTCGATCAGGTCATCGGCCATGTCGCGCGGATGCGAGGTCGTGTAGCGGAGGCGCTGGACGCCGCCGATCTTTGCAACGTGGCGGATCAGGTCGCCGAGGCCCCATTCGCCTCCCCGCACATCGTACGCAGGGGCCGCGCCATGCCAGGCATTCACGTTCTGGCCGATGAGGACGATTTCCTTGACGCCGTTCCGCGCCAGCTCGCGCGCCTCGGCGATGATGGCGTCCGCGCCGCGCGAGAATTCGGCGCCGCGCGTATAGGGCACGACGCAGAACGTGCAGAACTTGTCGCAACCTTCCTGCACGGCGAGGAATGCGGAGGGGCCGGAGACGTCGCGCGTCTTCGGCAGGGCGTCGAACTTTTCCTCGACCGCGAAATCGGTTTCGAGAATGTCACCCGTCTTGCGCGACATGCGCGCGATCATTTCGGGAAGCCGGTGATAGGATTGCGGGCCGACGACCATGTCGACCGCGGGCTCGCGACGCATGATCTCTTCGCCCTCGGCCTGCGCCACGCAGCCGGCGACAGCGATGCGGAGAACGCCCCCGCTTTCCTGTTTCAGCTCACGCAGGCGGCCAAGCTCGGAGAAGACTTTTTCGGTTGCCTTCTCGCGGATGTGGCAGGTGTTGATCACGACGAGTTCGGCCGCTTCGGCCGAGTCCACAGGGGCATAGCCCAACGGCTTCAGCACGTCCCGCATCCTCTCGGAGTCGTAGACGTTGGCCTGGCAACCATAGGTCTTGATGAAGAGGCCCTTCGTGTTGGGCTTCTGGCTCGTGTCAGCCATGCGGCTTACTTCTTCTCGTCCTCGGTCAGCGGGACGCCATAGAGTTCCAGCCGGTGATCGACCAGGCGATAGCCGAGCTTGCGGGCGATCTCGACCTGCAGCTTCTCGATCTCATCGGACTTGAACTCCACCACCTTGCCGGACTTCGCATCGATCAGGTGATCATGGTGTTCCTCGGGCGCTTCTTCGTAGCGGGAGCGGCCGTCACGGAAATCGTGGCGCTCAATGATGCCGGAATCCTCGAACAGCTTCACGGTGCGATAGACGGTGGCCAGCGAGATGTTGGGATCGATGGCGGCGGCGCGGCGATGGAGTTCTTCTGCGTCCGGGTGATCGGCAGCCGTCGACAGCACGCGCGCGATGACGCGGCGCTGCTCCGTCATGCGCAGACCCTTTTCGACGCAGCGTTGCTCGATCACACGGACCTCCTTCGCAAGACGTCCCGGGGTGAGCGGGATCGCCGGGCACATATGCGGGTCAGGCCCCGTCCTGTCCACCGGCAGGACCGACCTTCCGGGACATGACCAGCGCGTCCACCCGCCCGTCCCGGGTACGATAATAGGCTTTCCGGACGCCGATTTCCACGAATCCAGCGGATTTGTAGAGACCGATGGCGGGAAGATTGTTGCGGGCAACCTCGAGAACCCAGCGTTCGAGCCCGCGATTTGACGCCTCGGCGTCGAGCGCGTGGAAAATTCGCCTGCCCCATCCGGCGCGGCGGCCAGCCGGGTCCGTTGCGATGCTAAGGAGTTCGGCATCCGCGCCAGCTTCGAGGGCAAGCCCGAATGCGACTGGTTCGCGTTCATCCGATCCAAGGATCGCGATACCTTCCTTGCGCGACAGCCAGATTGCGAAATCGTCGCGGCTCCAGCCATCCTCGAACGAGGCGTGGTGCAGACGCGAGAGGTCAGCAGCGTCAGCGGGCGTTGCGAGGCGTAGGCTCATGGTGAGCGCATCGGCTTGGCGTCCGGTTCGCGGACATAGACGGGGCGCGGCGGGGGAAGGTCGCCCGAGATGCGTGCTGCAAACAGCGCTGCAGCGCGAGCGGTTGGCAAGGCTTCGATCGCGGGAATGCCGAGATCGAGACCCGGGCCAAACTGGCCGCAGGCCGCGCCGGCCTGCCCCGCCATCTCGCGAACGCCGGCTTCATCCGCCTCACCCGGCTCTGCGACGCCCCTGCCTTTATCGAGTTGCTGGACCCACCAGGTCCGCTCGGGCGGACGGCGCTTTGCAGGAAGCAAGCCCAGCACACGGCCTTCACCCGAGAGCCCGTCGAGTGCTTCGAGGCTGGTGACGCCAACCGCTGGCTTGTCCAGCGACAGGGCGAGGCCGCGCGCAAAAGCGACGCCGACACGCACGCCAGTGAATGAGCCGGGCCCTACGACAACGCCAATACGATCAAGGCTGGCGAAGGCAATTCCGCTTTCGCGCATCAGGCGCTCGACGACCGGCGCGAGACGCGCGTCATGGCCCTGCTGCATGGGTTCGCTGTAGGCGGCTACGACGGCGCCATCGCGCACAAGCGCGGCTTCGCAGGCGTCTCCGACAGTGTTGATACCCAGGACCAGCATGGCGGGCTCTTATGCGCTCACCCGGGCCGGCGTCAAAGGATGCGGCACGCTTCGGCGAAATCGAGCCGCGGTGCACGTGGACGAACCCGTGTGTCGTCGCCATGGCCGATATTGATGAGGAAATTCGACCGCCAGGAATTCATCTGCGCGTCCCCAAGGAAGAATTCCTTGTCCACACCCTCGCGGCGAAAGCCGTTCATTGGTCCGCAATCAAGGCCCAGCGACCGCGCCGCAATCAGGAGATAGGCGCCCATCAGCGTGCCGGACTGGATGGCGTTCCATTCGGCGTTGGCGGGATCGGCAAACCATTCCTTGGCGTTGGGCGCATGCGGGATCAGCTTGCCCAGATGGTCCGCGAAATTCATGTCGTAGGCGACGATCGCCGTATAGGGCGCGGCCATCGTCTGCTTGCGGTTGCCTTCGTCGAGGTGGGGCTCCAGCCGCGCCTTGGCTTCGGCCGAACGCACGAACAGGAAACGTCCCGGCGAGATGTTCGACGCGGTCGGTGCGATCTTGGCGAGATCGTAGGTTGCGCGGATCAGGACTTCGGGCGTTTCTTCCTCGGTCCAGCCGCGGCGTGTGCGGGCTGTGCGGAAGATCTGGTCGAGCGCTGCATCCCCAAGCGGCTTGCCCATCAGGCAGCGGCCTCGACGGCGGTCACTTCGGGAACATAGTGGCGCAGGAGGTTCTCGACGCCCTGCTTCAGCGTGAGCGTGGACGACGGGCAGCCCGAGCAGGCGCCGCGCATGGTGAGATGCACGATTCCAGTGTCGACGTCGAAGCGCTTGAAGATGATGTCGCCGCCATCATTGGCGACGGCCGGACGAACGCGCGTGGCGATCAGTTCCTTGATCTCGGCGACGATCTCGGCGGTCTCGCCTTCATAGACGACATCATCCTCGAGGGCGGGCGCCTCGGACTTCGCGACATCAGCGATCACCGGCGCGCCGGAGACAAAGTGATCCATGATCGCAGCCAGCGCCTGGGGCTTGATCACGGCCCAGTCGGCTTCCTCCGACTTGGTGATCGAGACGAAGTCAGCGCCGAGAAAAACGCCCTTCACGCCATTGAGCGCGAACAGCGCCGTCGCCAGCGGGGATGCGCTCGCCTCTTCCAGCGAGATGAACTCGTAGGGCGTCGCCGGCGACACATCCCGGCCGGGCAGGAATTTGAGCGTGGCCGGGTTTGGCGTCGGCTGGGTCTGGATGAACATGGGAATTCGCCTGTTTCTACCCGCTAGATGGGCCCAAGCCCTGCTGCATGCAATGCGGTTTCAGCCCGCAAGGCCGCCGATCTCGTCAAGCTGGGTGTCGGTGAGGTCCCCGGGGATTACGGTTACCGCGATCGGACGGGCTGCGATCCGCTTGCCTTTCGCCAGCCGGGAGACCAGCGGGCCCGGACTGCGCCCTGCCCCAGCCGCCAGGATCAGCATCCGGATGGTCTTGTCCGCCTCGACCAGCTTGCGGATGGCGTCGACCGGCTCTTCGTCGCTGATGACCAGCTCTGCCTTCACGCCGACCCGCGTCTCGACGGCGTCGGCATGCCTGGTGGCCTTGAGGCGCGCCGAATCCAGCGCGTCCTGGCTGATGTCCTTGTCCAGCCCGATCCAGCCGCCGAGGCCGGGCGATTCCGCGCAACGCAGGATGATCAGTCCCGAACCGACAGCCTTGGCGCGCATGGCGGCGTAGACCATCGCCTTCAGGCACTCCTCGGTCTCGTCGGAGACCGCGAGGAATTTTCGTGAAATAATGGTCATGTTGGCATCAGGCGCTGGGATGAGCGGCGGGTCAAGCCTGCCCCGGCGTCGGCGGCCTACTTCGACGCGCCGGTGGCGGTCGTCGCGGGCGTCGCTTGCGCGGCCGGCGCGGGAGCGCTGGCGGTCGGGCCGAGCGAGGCTTCGAAAGCGTCGGTTGCTTTCTGGGCCTGATTGATCAGGAAGCCCATCGACGTGGCGTGGTTGCCGAACACGGATCCGTCCGGATCGCCATTGAGCACGACGAGCGGATGGAACTGGGCAGCTGCCTTCCAGGCGCCGAGCGCGGCCGTGCGGGCCTTCGCGGCTTCGGGCGTTTCGGGCCATTGCAGCGAGTCGAGGATCAGGAACGACACCATCGCGCGCGCTTTCGCGGCATAGACAGCGCGCGTTGCGTCTTCATCGATGGGGCTGCCGCCGACGCTCTTTGCAGACGCGGCGATCTCTTCCTGGCTGACGCCGGCCCATGCGTCGATCAGAGCGATCTGCTGGGCGACCTGCTGCGGCGTTGACATCGAGCCGACGTCACGGCGACGCATGCGGCGATCGTAATTGGTCAGCGCATCGCGTGCGGCGCGGAGCTGAATGCCTGTCGCGGCCGAGGAGACAAGGCGTGCAGCGGCTTCAAGATCCGGATCGGCATGACCGGCGGCGACTGCCTGCGTGTTCATGAGCTTGACGAAGTCACCCAGGCTGCCGGCCAGCGCCGACTGGTAGGCAGGCTTGGCCGTGAGGCGCGCCATCGGCGACCAGGCAGGCGCATCGCTGGCCCAGCCGAGCTGGTCGAAGTGTTTTTCCATGAGGGTGGCGGTCCCGCCGACCCAGGGCGCCGTCCAGTCGGCGCGATTCGTGATACCCGAAATGTTGGCGTCGCCGACATCGCTGGAAGCGATCACCATCGCCGGATAGGCGCCGACAGCCGTGACAACGATCGCGGCGTTGAACCACCAACGGACATGCTCGAAGAAGGTCTTGCCGTGATGTTCGTCGGGTTCGTGCGCGGCCGGAACCTCGGCGATCTCGGCCTCGATGACATCAACGGTCTCCGGCTCGATCTTGCGAAGCGGAAACGGACGATCGGTCTCGGCGACCGTCTCGGTCGCCGGCGCGTCGTCTACCACGACCATGTCGCGGCGAAGTTTCAGCACGGACATCAGCCAGCCCCGGCTACCCGAAACGGACCCTGCATGAACCCGCCATTAACCTCAACCCAACAATCACTAATGTGGAGTTTACTCGACGCCCTACTGACCCATTAACGCATGATGGAACGCTACTGTTTCACTGCGTCCCGACTGTAATTCGATTTGGATCGGAAATGTGGCGCCTTCTGCGAGCGGTTTGGGCCCAAAAACCATCAGATGCATGCCTTTGGGGCTAAATGTGACGGTCTCGCCGGCCGGCAGGTCGACGCTTTCGAGGCGCTTCATCACGGTCTGGACGCCGTTGCTCACAGATCCGTGCATCTCGATGGACGCAGCCTCAGGCGAGGAGACGCCGATGATTCGGTCGGCCGTTTCCGATCTCACGGAAAAGTAGGCGACGCCGACGCCGGTGACGCCCAGCGGCGGGCGGTACTGGGCATCTGTCACCTTCAGCGACGCGCCCTGCCCGCAGGCGGCAAGCATCAGGGCCATTATGGCGAGGAGTTTCTTCAAGCCAGCCTCCGCAGGTCCACCCCAAGATAGGGACGCGGAGCGTGTGGCGGAATGCGCCCCGGGGTCGCGATTAAGGGCGCCAGAAGCCGACCACGCGGCGGACTTCTTCCATGACAGGCGCTGCGATCGCCCGGGCGCGATCCCCGCCGTCGCGAAGGATGGCGTCGACCTCGGCGGGATCGTTCATGAGGCGGCGCATGGTGTCGGCGACCGGGCCCAGCTTGGCGACGGCGAGATCGGCAAGAGCCGGCTTGAACTTGCCGAAGCCCTGCCCGCCGAATTCGTCGAGCACCTGCTGTTCGGTCTGTCCGTTGAGCACGGCATAGATGCCGACGAGGTTTGCGGCTTCCGCGCGGCCTTCCAGGCCCTTCACTTCAGAGGGAAGCAGGTCGGAATTGCTGGTCGCGCGCTTGATCTTCTTGGCGATGTCGTCGGGCGTATCGAGCAGGTTGATGCGCGAGGCATCGGACGGGTCAGACTTCGACATCTTCTTCGAGCCGTCCTTGAGCGACATGATCCGGGCGCCGGGCCCCTGATAGATCGGCTCAGGCAGCGGGAAGAAGCCGGGCGCATTGAAATCGCGGTTGAACTTGCCGGCGATGTCGCGGCTCAGTTCGAGATGCTGCTTCTGGTCTTCGCCGACGGGCACGTGCGTCGCCTTGTAGGCAAGGATGTCGGCGGCCTGCAGGACGGGATAGTCGAACAGGCCGACTGAGACGTTCTCCGCGTCCTTGCCCGAGGACTTGTCCTTGTACTGTGTCATGCGCTCGACCCAGCCCATGCGGGCGACGCAGTTGAAGATCCAGCCGAGTTCGGCGTGCGCCGTCACCGACGACTGCGCGAAGATGATCGACTTCTTCGGGTCAACGCCTGCGGCCAGATAGGCCGAGGCGATCTCGCGCGTCTGGGCGGCCAGCAGTTTCGGATCCTGCGGCACGGTGATGGCGTGCAGGTCGACGACACAGAAGATGCAGGGGTACTGGTCCTGCATTGCGACGAACTTCACGAGCGCGCCGAGATAGTTGCCAAGGTGCAGGCTTCCCGACGGCTGCACGCCAGAAAAGACCCGCTGCGGGCCGGAATACTGAACCTGGGCTTGCTCGGTCATGGTCGATCCTTCTGGCGCGGGGCTTTATCAGCCCTCGCCACCGCCCGGCAAGGCGACGCCCGGGGCGCCCCTCTCACGGCGTAGTGCGCCCTTGATCTCGGCAAGAGTTCACCGCCCGGAGCGCAAAGGCGGCGGCGGTGTAGATCACGACGCCAACAACGATGACGGCGATAACGGCCACTTCCTTGCGCCAGAACAGGCTGGCCAGCATCGGGTACTGCCAGGCGCAGAAGCCCGCGAAGACGCCCATGATCGTGCTGGCGAGGACCAGCCGGAACATCCGCGACCAGACCGCCGGGCCCATCGCATAGACCTTTTCCCGCGCCAGCGTTCCTGCCAGCAGGAAGACGTTGACCCAGGCGCCGAACGAGGTGGCGATGCCAAGGCCGATCGCGCCGTCGCGCCCGACCGTTGGCAGCCAGTACCAGAGCGTCGCGCCCACCCCGACCGTGATCAGGACCGAGACAAGCGAGAACTGCATCGGCCGTTTGGACTTCTGGCGCGCAAAGAAGGGCGGCGTGAACACCTTGGCCAGCACGAAGGCGGGCACGCCCCAGGCGAACTGGCGGAGCACCTCGGCGGTGCGTGCAGCATCAGCGCTGGTGAACGCACCGCGGGTGACCGTGGCGTCGATGATGAAGAACGGGATGATCAGGAGCGCGACTGTCGCCGGGAGCGTGAAGGCCATCGAGAGGCCGATGCCATCGTCCATCGTTTTAGACGCAGCGGCGTGGTCGTTCTCGGCAAAGTGGCGCGAGAGCCGCGGCACCAGGGCGAGGCCCACGGCGACGCCGATGAGGCCGAGCGGGAGCTGGTAGAGGCGATCGGAGTTGTAGAGCACGCTGCGGGCGCCGGCATCCGAGCCTGAGAGCGCCTGCGTCACCAGCGAGCTCACCTGCAACGCGCCGCCTGCGATGGCGCCGGGCACGGCGATCGCGAGCATTCGCCTCACGCTCTTCGTCAGCTTCGGCAGGCTGATGCGGAGTTTCACGCCGAGCTTGCGCGTTCCCCACCACAGAAGCGTCGTCTGCAGGATGCCCGAGACCGTGACGGCCGACGCGGCGATCTCCGCCGCCAGATGACGGTCGTGCACGAGGAACAGCGGAACGATGGTGCATACATTGAGCAGGATCGGCGCTGCGGCGGTCAGGGCGAACCGGCCGAGCGTGTTGAGCACGCCGGACAGGAGCGAGGCCAGCGTCATGCAGACGAGATAGGGCATGGCGAGCTGTGCCATCAGTGTCGCTGTCGCCAGCGTGTCGGGATCGCTGACATAGGCCGACAGCAGGAACGGCATGATCATCGGCATCGCCACTTCAATGCCGATCGTGACCAGCGCCACGACGCTCAGGATGAAGGCCATCGCCTGCGACGCCATCCGGTCGGCCGCATCCGCGCCTTCAGTTGCGCGGGCGGCTGCGAACACGGGCACGAAGCCCTGTGCGAAGGCGCCTTCCGCGAACAGGCGGCGGAACAGGTTGGGCAGCATCTGGGCCGTGGCCCAGCAATCCATCAGCGGCCCCTGCCCGCCGAACCGGTAGTTCAGCGCGAGGTCGCGCACGAAGCCGAGCATGCGGCTGCCGAGCGTAAAGAAGGTCTGCACGAAGACGTTGCGGGCCAGCGACATGGATGATCTGCGCTATCGGTCGAACGAGGCCGGCGCGCGCGCCAGCGTGTGGGCCGGAATCCGCGGCGCGTTGGGCGCGTGCGAGCGAAGGATTTCAACGAGGCGCGTCGTCAGTTTCTCATCCATGTCGCTCGGCATCGCTCCGCCCCCCGGCAGCATTTCCACGTAGAAAACGTCGTGCACACGTTCGCCATAAGCCCCGACGTGCGCCGAGCGGATCGAGAGATTTGTGTCCGCGAGTTCGCGCGCGATGTCGTAGAGCAGGCCCGGGCGGTCGCGGCCCGAGACCTCGATTACGGTCGAGTCGGCCGATGCGGTGCGATCGATGAGAACCGTCGGCGAGATGATGAAGGCGGCGTGGCGGCGGCTGGCGGCCGGCGCCTTGCCGGGGCGCTTCACGCCCTCGCCCCCTGCTGCGGCGGCGCGAAGGTCGGTGATGATCCGCTCCAGCGCATGCGGGTGATCGCTGCCGAGCGGCTGGCCGCGGCTGTCCTGCACGTCGAACACGTCAAGCACGCGATCATCGCCCGCCTCGTAGAGGTGGGCTGCGACGATGTTGGCCCCAGCCGCGCTGAGTGCGCCGCAGAGGTCGGCGAACAGGCCCGGACGGTCTGGCGCCGAAACAAGGATTTCCGTGGTCGAACGGCCAGGATCGACGGTTGCCGCAACCGTGACGGGTTGGCCCGTCCCCTTGCCAAGCGCCGCCGCATGGCGCGCCTGCGCTTCGGGGGTGAAGCTGGTCCAGTAGGCGGCCTCGACAGCTGCAAGCTGCGGGGTGGGGCCGATACGATCGGCGAGGACCGCACGCGCCGTCTCGGCGCGATCTGCAAGTTGCGCGCGGACGCTGTGCTCGTCGGTGCGGCCGCCGCGCAGGGCGGCTTCGGTTGCGTAATAGAGATCGCGCAGCAGCTGGCCCTTCCAGCCGTTCCACACGCCCGGCCCGACCGCGCGAATGTCCGCAACCGTAAGGATCAGCAGGAGACGCAGCCGCTCGAGGTTGCCGACACGCTCGGTGAATTTCGCGATCGTCTGCGGATCGGAGATGTCGCGGCGCTGGGCCGTGTCGCTCATCTCAAGGTGGTTGCCGACGAGCCAGGCGACGAGCTCGGCTTCATCCTCGGCAAGGCCAAGGCGCAGAGAGGCGGCCCGCGCCTGCTTGGCGCCTTCGATCTGCTGGTCGCCTTTGCCCTTGCCTGTGTCGTGCAGGAGCATCGCCAGATAGAGCGCCCGCCGGTGCTGGATCTTCGGGAAGAGTTCGGTCGAGAGCGGATGGAGGTCCTTCTCGGCGCCGCGCTCGATATCGTGGATCGTCTCGACCGCCTTCAGCGTGTGCTCGTCCACCGTGAAGTGGTGATACATGTTGAACTGCGTCTGGCCGACGATCCGCCCGAACTCCGGCAGGAAACGGCCGAGCACGCCCGCCTCGTTCATGAGCGGCAGGATGCGGTTCGAATGGTTCTTGCCGCAGACGATGTCGAGGAACATCGCGCGGGAATCATCGTCCACACGCGCCTGACGCGTCAGCGCCCAGAGCGAGCGGCGCGCCGCCGTCATTGCCTCGGGATGGATGTCGACATCGCGCTCGTTGGCGAGCCAGAAGAGGCGGATCAGCTTGCGCGTGTCCGACACGAACATCTCGGGATCGGTGATGGTGAGACGCCCGCCATCGAGGGCGAAGCCCTGCTCCTTGAGCGGCTTGGCGGCGGCGGCTGGAATGAGACGTGGGCGGCCGCCGGGGCGCTTCTTCTCATCGACCTCGAGCTTGGCGCAGAGAATGCGCGTCAGCGCTCCCACTTCCTTCGCCGCGAGGAAGTAGCGCTTCATGAAACGCTCGACCGATGTGACGTTCTGGCGGGCGGTATAGCCCATGCGCGTCGCCATCTCGGGCTGCAGGTCGAATGAGAGACGCTCTTCTGCCCGGCCCGTCAGGAAGTGGAGATGGCAGCGCACGGTCCACAGGAAGCGCGCCTCACGCAGGAAGATCGCCTTGTCAGCCGGGGTGAAGGCGGAGTTGTCGAGCACTTCCTGGAGATTGGCGCCGCCGTGGATGTACTTGGCGAGCCAGAACAGCGTCTGCAGATCGCGCAGGCCGCCCTTTCCGTCCTTCACATTGGGCTCGACGCGATAGCGCGAGTCGCCCTCGCGCGCGTGGCGGTCGGCGCGCTCCTGCAGCTTGGCGGCGACGAACTCCGCCCCGCGTCCTGCGATCACGTCCTTCTGGAAGCGCTCGGTCAGCTTGTCGTAGACGCCGCGGTCGCCGAACAGGAAGCGCTTGTCGAGGATGGCCGTGCGGATGGTCACGTCTTCCTTGGAGAGCTTCACGCACTCGTCGATCGTGCGGAAGGCGTGACCGACCTTGAGGCCCATGTCCCACAGCGCATAGAGCATGTATTCGATGACGCTCTCGGCCCAGGCAGTCTGCTTGTAGTTGCGGACGAACAGGAGATCGACGTCCGAGGACGGCGCCAGCACGTTGCGGCCATAACCGCCCACGGCGACGACAGCCATGCGCTCGGCTTCGGTGGGATTGTGGGCGCGGAAAATGTGGACGACCGTGAAATCGTAGAGCGCGGACAGCGCCTCATCCATCACGGCGGAAAGCAACCCGGCGGTGTCGAGGCCGTCTGCTCCCTCCTCCAGCCGCTCCTGCGCGATCATGCGGCCGCGGAACAGGGCGGCATGGATCAGGTCGAGCGCCCGCTTCCGCTGGGCGATCGGGTCGGAACCGTTATCGAGCGCCGCGGCGGTGAGCTGGATGCGCAGCTTCCGGCCATCGACGATGTCGGCAATGCGCCAGGGGCCGGGCTTGGGCTGGCCGGGCCGGGAAGTCTGGGGCTGGTCGTGAGCCGGTTCGGCGTCGATCATGCCGCGATCTCTAGCCGTGTTTTGCGCACTGCAACAGGGCGGCAAGGCCGTGATTCCATGGCCGGAACTGCCGAATTCCGGCGAAACACCGCAAGGCCAAGCCCGGTTGCCCGCCGGGCGGGCGCAAGGCAGGTTCGGGCGCGGGGAAAAACCGGGGCCGGAAGTTGGACGTCAACCCTCTCGAACTTGCCGCCACGCTGGTCACGCTTGCCTGCGTGATCCTCGGCGTGAAGCGCAATCTCTGGCAGTTCCCGGTGGGAATTGTCGGCACGGCGCTGTTCTTCGTCGTGGTGTTGCAGGCAGGCATCTACGCCAACGCGGCGCTGCAGGTGTTCTTCGTCTTCGTGCAGATCTATGGCTGGTGGTACTGGCTGCGCGGCGCGAAGGGACAGCGCCCGCGCATCCGCAGCGCAAAACCGCTCGACGTGATCCTCTCGGTCGTCATCGCCATCATCACCGCCTGGGCAGGCGCGTGGGCGATGACGGAATGGACGGACTTCGACCTCGCCTTCACTGATGCGGTTACCCTTTCAGTCAGCGTCGTCGCGCAATACCTGCTCGACCGGAAGTATCTCGAGACCTGGCCGGTCTGGCTGATTGTCAACGTGGCGTCGGTCTATCTCTATTCCAGCGCGGGCATGTGGCTGTTCACGGCGCTCTACGTGTTCTTCTTTTTCAACGCCTTCTGGGGCTGGTGGGAGTGGCGCAAGGAGATGCGCGGCTATTCTGGCGCAACGAGCCCCGCATGAGCTTTCTCGGCAAACCCAAACGCGGCTTCGTGCTCGGCAAGTTCATGCCGCCGCATATCGGCCACGTCTATCTGTGCGACTTCGGACGCGCCTATGTGGAGGAGCTGACCATTCTCGTCTGCTCGCTGCCCGATGATCCCATTCCCGGCAAGCTGCGCTTCCAGTGGATGAAGGAGCTGTTCCCGGCGGCGCGCGTGATCCATTGCGAGGAAATCCTGCCGCAGGTTCCGGAGGATGATCCCGAGAATTTCTGGCCGCTGTGGAACGACGTGCTGAAGCGCTATCACCCCGAGCCGATCGACATCATCTTCGCATCAGAGCCCTATGGACACAGGCTTGCCGCTGAAGCCGGCGCACGGTTTGTGCCCGTGGATGAAGCGCGAACGGCCTTTCCGATCTCGGCGACGGCGATCCGCAACGACCCTTATCGCAACTGGCAATTCCTGCCCGGGCCGGTGCGGCCTTACTACCTCAAGCGCGTCACCCTGTTCGGCGCGGAATCGACCGGCAAGACGACTCTTTCGGCGCAGCTCGCCCGTCATTACGAGACCGTGGTTGCGCCAGAGTATGGCCGCTTCCACACCGAGGCGTTCGGCGCAGGCGCGACGAGGCCGGAAGACATGCGCCAGATCGTGATGGGACACCTTGCGGGCGTCGCCGCCGCATCGCTGCGCGCCAATCGCGTGCTGATCGAGGACACGGATCCGGTGCTCACCGCCGTCTGGTCGGACACGCTCGCGGGCTCGCGCGATCCCTGGTTCGACACCTATCGCGACTATCCGGACCTCTATCTCTTCTGCGACATCGACTTGCCCTGGGTCGACGATGGCACGCGCTATTTCCACGATCCCGCCGTGCGCCGGAATTTCCATCGCGCGTGCGAGCGCGAACTCATGACGCGCGGGGTGAAGTTCATCCGCATCCAGGGCACGCCCGAGCAGCGCCGCGCCAAGGCTATCGAAGCCGTCGACGCCCTGCTCCGCCCGCTCGCCTGAAAAGCAAAACCGGCCAGCTGGGGGAGCAGCTGGCCGGTCATTGGCTGGGATCAGTTCAGGCTTGGGAGTGGGTTCAGGCCACTCCGCCGCCAGTGAACGCCGTCGCGATCACGTAGAGCACAGCCGAAACACTGCAGAGGGCGATGGCCATGGAGCCAAGGAAGTTCACGCCGTCGAGCTTCGTGGGTTTGATCAGACCGTTCATAGTTTTTCTCCGTTTCTTGGTTTTCCGACTGAGCCTTCTGTGTGCCAGCCGGTCGTCTTCTGGGGTTTGGGGTTAGGCGATCCCGCCGCTCATCAGCACGTAGAGGGCGACCGCGACGCTCGAGAAGGCGATGGCCAGCGAGCCGAGGAAGTTCACGCCATCGAGGTTCGTTTGCTTGATCAGACCGTTCATTTTCGTTCTCCGTTTCTTGTTCTGGTCGGCTGCGCCTCTTGGTGGGCCTCGCCGTTGAACGGATTGTTTGCAACCGCCGTGCCAGACTTTCTTAACCGTGCCACCGATTGTTTTTATTGGTTTTTCGGTGTGAAGACACCTGAGCCCTCACACATTCAAGGCGCGTTTCGCCGCACTGATGGCGGATTTCGCCGCCGATGTGGCGGATTGCGCTAGGTCAATTTCCTGAGCTTGTAGACCAGCTCGAGCGCCTCTTTCGGCGTCAGCGTGTCAGGGTCGAGGCCGGCCAGGAGCTTGTCGGCTTCCGATGGCTGACGCTCCTCGACCGGGGCAGGCGCGAAGGCTGCGAAGAGGGGCAGTTCTTCGAGACGCTTTGCTCCGCCTTCTTTCGCTTCCAGCTTCTTAAGCACGGCCTCGGCGCGACGCACGGCGGCGGCCGGAAGGCCGGCGAGCTTGGCGACCTGGACGCCGTAGGAGCGGTCGGCGGGCCCGGGCTTCACCTCGTGCAGGAAGACGAGATCGCCCTTCCACTCCTGCGCCCGGAGGCTGGCGTTGGCGCAGGCGGCAAGCGTGTCCGAAAGGCCCGTGAGTTCATGATAGTGCGTCGCGAACAGGGCGCGACACTTGTTGACCTCGTGGAGATGCTCGACCGCCGCCCAGGCGATGGCGAGACCATCCCAGGTCGAAGTTCCGCGGCCGACCTCGTCGAGGATCACGATCGAATCCTGCGTCGCCTGGTTGAGGATCGCGGCCGTCTCGATCATTTCGACCATGAACGTGGAGCGTCCCCGTGCAAGATCGTCCGAAGCGCCGACACGGGAGAAGACACGGTCCGCAAGACCCAGGCGCAGCTTGCGCGCGGGCACGTAGCATCCGGCCTGCGCGAGAATGGCGAGGAGGACGTTCTGGCGCAGGAAGGTGGATTTGCCCGCCATGTTCGGGCCGGTGATCAGCATCAGGCGCGGGCCTGCAGCCCCCGTCGCATCGAGCCGGCAATCGTTCGCGGTGAAGCCCTGCCCCGTCGTACGTAGCGCCGCCTCGACGACAGGATGGCGCGCGCCTTCGGCCTCGAACACGGGCTTGTCGGCGATCTCCGGGCGAACAGCGGAAACCTCCGCCGCCCATTCCGCGTTGGCGGCGGCAATATCGAGACGAGCAAGGCCGTCGGCGACCATCGCCAGTTCCGGTCCAAGAGCGTCGGCTTCGGCGATGAAGCGGTTGAAGATGTCGAGCTCGCGGGCCAGTGCCTCGCCGTCTGCGCGGCTGATCTTCGCTTCGAGTTCGTTGAGCTGCGTGGTCGAAAAGCGCATGGCGTTGGCCATCGTCTGGCGATGGATGAAGGTCGACGCCAGCGGCGGCTTCATCAGCTGATCGCCGTGTTTTGCGTTCACCTCGATGAAGAAACCCAGCACGTTGTTGTGCTTGATGCGCAGGCCGGAAATGCCTGTCTCGGTTGCGTATTCAACTTCCAGCCGCGCGATGATGGAGCGCGCATCTTCCTTCAGCGTCCGCGTTTCATCGAGCGCGGGATCATAGCCCTGCGCGATGAAGCCGCCATCGCGCGCCTGCACGGGAAGCTCGCGCGCAAGGGCCGCGTTGACCTGCTGGGCGAAGGCGGCGAGGCGGGGCTTGTCCGCCAACGTCAGGGCCGCGCAGGCGGAGGCGATCTCGGCTGGAGGTCGGTCCTGGCTCGACAGATCGGCGCAGATCTGTTCGCCAACCGACAGGCATGCGGCGAGCGCGGCGAGATCGCGAGGTCCGCCCCGGCGAAGCGACAGGCGCATGCGCGAACGTTCAAGATCGCTGGCGCGCTTCAGCGCGTCGCGGGCGAACTCGCGGCGCTCCGAGGCATCGAGGAAGAAGGCCACGGCGTCGAGGCGGCGCTCGATCTCGGCGGCGTCGCGCGAGGGACGGCCGAGCCGGAAGGCCAGGAGGCGCGCACCCGCGGCCGTGACGGTCCGGTCGATCGAGGCGACAAGCGATCCCTGCCGCTGGCCACGCGATGATTTCTCGATCTCGAGGCTGGTGCGCGTGGCCGGATCGATTGCGAGGAAGGTGCCGGGCGCCGAACGGAGAGGCGGGTCAAGCCGCGCCTGACCGCCCGCCTGCGTCAGTGCGAGATAGTCGAACAGCAACGCGCACGCGATCAGCTCGGCGCGAGAGAAATCACCGAACCCGTCGAGCGTCGAGACGCCGAAGGCCGTCTTGACCAGCCGTTCCCCCAGCTTGGCGTCGGCCCGGGCGTCGGGCCGGGGCGTCAGCGTCAGGCCCTGCGTCGCGCGCGCGACATCGGCGTGGGACATCACGCTGTCGGCGAGGAGGACTTCTCGCGGTCCCACGGCGGACAGCACGTCATCGAGAACGGCAGGCGAAAGGTTGAACACCTCGAACCGGCCCGTCGAGACATCAGCGATCGCCAGCGCGGCTTCGCGACCGCCACCCGCGATACCGATGGCGGCGAGACTGTTGGCGGAGCGCGCTTCGAGCAGGGATTCTTCGGTGATCGTGCCGGGCGTGACCACGCGGACGATCTCGCGGCGAACCACGGCCTTGGAGCCGCGCTTCTTGGCTTCGGCCGGGTCCTCGGTCTGCTCGCACACCGCCACGCGGTGACCCGCCTTGATCAGGCGCGCGAGATAGCCCTCTGCGGCGTGATAGGGGACGCCCGCCATCGGAATAGGCTGGCCGTTGTGCTGGCCGCGGAAAGTCTGGGTGATGCCAAGCGCCTGCCCCGCCAGGATCGCGTCGTCGAAGAAGAGTTCGTAGAAATCGCCCATCCGGAAGAAGAGCAGCGCATCGGGATGATTGCGCTTCATCTCGAGATATTGGGCCATGAATGGCGTCGCGCCCTCGGTTGAGGGCGGAGTTTGAGCAACTTCTTGCTCGCCAGACGTGGAATCGCGTTCCTTCACGCTTGATTCGAACCCCGATTGCGGCTGAATGCCCGCCTGCCTCGCCCGGCGCTATCTTCCGCAGCGAAGCCACTGCCTAGTGATCCAAGCCTTCGCCCTCAAGTCCAAAAGCCCCAGTCCTTTAGATGACCTCCAAACGCCCCAGTTTTACCGACGAAGAAGCGCTGGCTTTCCACCGCTATCCACAGCCCGGGAAGCTGTCGGTAACGCCGACCAAGCCCATGGCGACGCAGAAGGACCTGTCGCTCGCCTATTCGCCGGGCGTGGCGGTGCCTGTGCTCGCCATCGCGAAGGATGCGAACCTTGCCTACGACTACACCTCGAAGGGCAACATGGTGGCCGTGATTACGAACGGCACGGCGATCCTCGGCCTTGGCGATCTGGGGCCGATGGCGTCCAAGCCCGTGATGGAAGGCAAGTCGGTTCTCTTCAAGCGCTTTGCCGACGTCGACTCGATCGACATCGAGGTCGACGAGAAGGATCCGCAGAAGTTCATCGACTGCGTGCGCGCCATCGGTTCGACCTGGGGCGGCATCAATCTCGAGGACATCAAGGCGCCTGAGTGCTTCATCATCGAGAGCGAGCTGCGCGAGAAGCTCGACATCCCGGTGTTCCACGACGACCAGCACGGCACGGCGATCATCGCCACGGCCGGCCTGATCAACGCGTGCCAGATCACGGGCCGCAAGCTCAGCGACGTGAAGGTCGTCATCTCCGGGGCAGGCGCTGCGGGCCTGTCCGTCGCCGGCCTCATCCGTCATCTCGGGGTCAAGCGCGACAACATCCTGATGGTCGACCGCCAGGGCGTCATCTACGAAGGCCGCACCGAGGGCATGGACCAGTTCAAGTCCGCCTTCGCGGTGAAAACCAAGAAGCGAACGCTGGCCGAGGCCTTCGAAGGCGCGGACGTGTTCATGGGCCTCTCGGCCAAGGGCACGGTCAGCCAGGCCATGGTGAAGTCCATGGCGAAGAACCCGATGGTTTTCCCGATGGCCAATCCGGACCCGGAGATCACCCCGGAGGAAATCCACGCGGTGCGCTCCGACGCCATCGTCGCGACCGGCCGCTCGGACTATCCGAACCAGATCAACAACGTGCTGGGCTTCCCCTACATCTTCCGGGGCGCGCTCGACGTGCGCGCACGCACCATCAACGAGGAGATGAAGGTCGCAGCCGCCCAGGCGCTGGCGCAGCTCGCGCGCGAGGACGTGCCGGATGAAGTTGCCGCCGCCTATGCCGGCGCGCGCCCGACCTTCGGGCCAGACTACATCATCCCTGCCCCGTTCGACCCGCGCCTCATCTGGTATGTGCCCCCGCTGGTGGCGCAGGCGGCGATGGACACGGGCGTCGCCCGCAAGCCCATCGACGACATGCAGGCCTATCGCGATGCGCTGGCGCAGCGCCTCGATCCGGCCGCCAGCTTCCTGCAGCGCATCTACGGCAAGGTTCGCGGCGAGAAGCGCAAGCGCATCGTGTTTGCCGAGGGCGAGGAGCCGGCCGTGATCCGTGCCGCGTGGCAGTTCAAGACGCAGGAGCTGGGCGAGCCCATCCTCGTCGGCCGCGAGGAGCAGGTGACGCGCTCTATGCAGCTGATCGGCCTGCCGGTCGGCGAACTCACCATCGTCAACGCGCGCGTCTCGGACCAGAACGAGGCCTACACGTCCTTCCTCTACAAGCGCCTGCAGCGGCAGGGCTATCTGCAGCGCGACGCGCAGCGCCTGATCAACCAGGACCGCAACGTGTTCGCGGCCTGCATGGTCGCGCTCGGCCACGCCGACGGCATGGTGACGGGCGTCACCCGCAATTATGCGACCTCGCTCTCGGACATCCTGCTTGCCATCGACAAGCGCGAAGACGTGCGCCCGATCGGCGTCTCGGTCGTGATCGGCAAGCAGGGCCCGATGCTGATCGCCGACACCAGCGTCACCGAAATGCCAGGCGCGCAGGATCTGGCCGAGATCGCGATCTCGGCCGCCAAGGCCGCCAAGAAACTCGGTTTCACGCCGAAGCTGGCCTTCCTCTCCTACTCCACCTTCGGCAACCCTCCGGGCGAGCGCATGGAGAAGGTTCGCGATGGCGTGGCGATGCTCGACGCCAAGGGTGATGTCGACTTCGAGTATGATGGCGAGATGGCCGTCGACGTGGCGCTGAACCCCGACGCGCGGCGGCTCTATCCGTTCTGCCGCCTGAAGGGCCCGGCCAATGTGCTGGTGATGCCGGCGATCCACTCGGCCTCGATCTCGACCAAGATGGCGGCGGCGCTGGGCGGGGCGACGGTGATCGGCCCGCTGCTGGTCGGCCTCACCTCGTCGGTGCAGATCGCGCAGCTTGATGCGACGGCGCAGGACATCGTGAACCTCGCGGCGTTCGCGGCCTACAACACCAACGGCTGATCCGCCCTACTCGGCGGCTTGTGGCGCGACCGCGACTGCTTTGGGCAGGCGCGACTGGCGATACCATTCGCCGAGCGTCAGGATCACCGGGATGATTCCCACCATCGTGACGAGTACGAAGGCCGGGGCAAAGCCCTGGCTGTCGATCAGCGCGCCCAGCGCCGGCTTGCCGAGCTGTCCGATCAGGAGCGTCAGGGACCCCAGCAGCGAATACTGTACTGCTGCGTATTTCGGATTCACGATACCCGACAGGTAGGCGACGTAAGCGACGCTCGCAAAACCAACCGCGAGGTTCTCGCCCATGATCGCCGTGATCAGTCGCGCATTGCGAATGTCCTGTCCGAAATAGGCGAACAGGCTGTCGAGCCCGACGAGATGCACGAACCCGTTCACCACCGGCCCTTGCACGGCGAGATCGTAGAACAGGAGGTTGGTTGCGGCCGCGAATACGCCGCCCAGCACCAGCGCCGGCATGCGGCCCATCCATTTCAGCAGCATGCCTCCGCCGACGATGCCGACAATGGTCGCGACAACGCCGACCATCTTCGAGGCCAGCGCAACCTCGGTCGCCGTATGGCCGAGCGCCCCGCCCGTCGTGCCCATGTAGAACGGATAGGCGAACGAGCCCCACACGGAATCGGTGAAGCGGTAGGTGAGGATGATGGCCAGCGCGAGCAGCGCTACCCATTTCAGGCGGCCGATCACATCGACCATCGGCTCGATGATGGCGGAGAACATGGTGTCCGCCGCACGCTGCATCCTGGGCGGCAGCGCCGGCAATTTCACATCGGCGGACTTCTGCGCCCGCGTGCGCAGCAGCCAGATGCCGCCGAACGCGGGCAGGCCCACCGTCGCCAGCACGATCAGCCAACCGAGATTCGCCGTGAAGTCGCCCGGCTTTGCCGTTTCCGGCGAAGCGATCGCCGTTGTCATGAACCAGCCGAGCGTGATGAACGCCCAGGCCCAACCCACGAGCACGACTAGCAGGACGAGATTGCGCCAGCCCTGGCTGAACGTGTCGATCAAGGGCCTCGCCGCCTTCTCCGCCGCCGTCTCTTCAGGGCGATCGGGTTCATCAGCCAGCAGCGCGGCGACGACCGTGATCGCCATCACCACCCCAAGGACGGCCAGCGTGATGTTCCAGCCGATCGCATCCGAGAGCAGCAGCGCGCCGGCGCCGCCGATGAAGGCCGCGCTGCGATATCCGCCCTGATAGAAGGTCGTCAGCGTGTCGAGATCGTCCGCAGATTTCGCCGTCTCGATCCGCCAGGCATCGACGACGATATCGAACGTCGCGGAGAGGAATGCGCCGACAACGGCCAGGATCGCAATGAACCCGAAATTGTCGGCCGGGTTGAGCAGGCTGAAGCCGAGGAAGCACAACGCAATCGCGATCTGGATCGGGATGAACCAGCTGCGCCGCAGGCCCAGCTTTGCGAAGAATGGCGCGGGCGTGCGATGGAGCGCCGGCGACCACAGGAACTTGAACGAATAGGCCAGCCCCGCCCACGCGAACACGCCGATCGTGGTGATCGAGATGCTGTACTTGGTGAACCACGCATTGAGCGTTCCGGTGATCACCGCAAACGGCAACCCCGATGCGATGCCAAGCAGGAGCATGACGATCATGCGCCGGTCACTGAACAGCCGCTCGCGCAGGTTGCGCTTCGGCTTGTCAGCGGCGACGGCGGCATCGGTCATTCGGCGGCCTGCTTTCTCTGCTGCGCCCAGTGATTGGCAAGATCGCGCAGGCGCGGCGGGTCGATCGGTTTGGAGGCGAGCTGCGAGACGCCGGCCTCGCGGGCGCGGTCTTCCAGTTCCGGATCGATGTCGGCAGTAAGGGCAACGATCGGCGTTTCGGACGCAGAACCTTCAAGGCGGCGGATGCGGCGCGTCGCCTCGAGACCATCCATCACCGGCATGCGGATATCCATGAACACCACGGAATAATGCGTTTCCGCCATTCTTTCCAGCGCTTCGGCGCCGGTTCCAGCAGTGTGGACACGGAACCCGGCGGCCGTGAGGGCCGATCGCGCCAGCAGGGCGTTGACGGCGTTGTCGTCGGCGATGAGGACGTTGCCGGCTTCGCCCGGCTTCTTCCGCTCGTCACGCAGCGCGGGCTGTTCGGCGCCTGCGAGCGTCAGGCCAACGCGCTCGACGATGGAGGCAGCGCGCAAGGGGCGAATGAGATAGCCGGCGCAGCCAAGCTCGCGGAATGTTTCAAGGCGCGAACGATCGCGTGGGCGCAGCACGACGAGCGTTCGTTGCCGCCGGGCGATAGCCTCGATGTGGGCGGGCGGCAGCGCCGCATCCAGAATGACCAGATCGGCCTCCGACGCATCGGCGACGATCTGCGCATTGCCGTGGGCGAGCGCGGTGATGATCGCGAAACGCGAGGCGGGCGGCAGATCCATCGCAATGCGCAGCGGGCGCTTCGAGCGCACGCGCGGCGCGGCGGGCGGTTGCGGTCCGGCCTCGAGCGGCAGATCAACCACGAACATCGCGCCATTGCCCCAGGCGGACGAGACGCTGACCTTGCCTTTCATCGCATCAACGAGGCGGGCGACGATGGCGAGGCCGAGGCCGACGCCGCCATCGCGGCGCGCATCGGCCGCACTGACCTGGCTGAAGGCGTCGAACAGGCGCGCGCGGGCATGCTCGGGAACGCCGGCGCCTGTGTCGCGAATGACAAGCTGCAGGCCCTGCCCGGTCTCACCGGGACGCGCCTCGATCAGGACGGCGCCGGTCTCGGTGAACTTCACGGCGTTGCCGGCAAGGTTGAACAGGATCTGGCGCAGGCGGCCCGCATCGCCGATCAGGCGGGCGGGCAGTTCGGGGTGGACGATGGCCGCGATGTCGAGCCCGGCAGAGTGTGCGCGCGGGGCGAGGAGTTCCGCGACGTCCTGGACGAGGTCGGACGGATCAAAGGGCGCCGCATCGAGCGGGATGTCGCCCGCTTCCATGCGCGAGAAGTCGAGCACGTTGTTGAGCAGGTCGAGCAGACGCGCGCCGGACTTGCGGATTGCGCCGGCATAATCGCGCTGGGCCGGCGTGAGCTCGGTTTCCTCGAGCAGCGCGGCCATGCCGAGAATGCCGTTGAGCGGCGTGCGGATCTCGTGACTGACGGCGGCGGTGAAGCGATGGGCGGCGTCGGGCTCTTCGCGCAGGTCCGCGGTGGCGAGACGGATGCCAGCACTCGGAGCCGAAATACGCCATGAGCGGCCTGCCGAATCGACGAGCTGTGAGGCGATCGGTGCAGCGGGAAGATCGAACGGCGCCTTCATGCCTGAGGTGAGGCCCGAGAGCGGGCTCGCCGCGATGACGCGGCCGGTGGCGTTGACCGCGAGAGCAGCGCCCGGCCAGCTGCGCGCAGTTGCCGACAGAACATCGCTCGCCGAAGCTTCGGACGTCCTATCGTTCGCTGGCTGGAGGCGAGCCGGTTCGGTCATTGCCGCGACCCTGTAGGGATGCTGCTGACCAGACAATTAACGAAGCGCGCCACAGGCCGGGAAAGCCCGTGTTTCTGCAGGTTTTTCTGCATTACGCCTTGGGGTCGGCCACCTATTTCACGCGCTTCTCGATCACGTCCCACATCTTCGCGACGGCATCGACGCCGGAGAGCTTCTTGAGGGCGCGGGCGCCGGTGGGGCTGGTGACGTTGATCTCGGTCATCATGCCGCCGATGACGTCGATGCCAACGAAGATGAGGCCGCGTTTCTTCAGCTCGGGGCCGATCCGAGCGCAGATTTCCTTCTCGCGCGCGGAGAGTTCGGTCGCTTCGGCAGTGCCGCCGACGACGAGGTTTGAGCGGATGGCGCCAGAAGGCGGCTTGCGGTTGATGGCGCCGACAGGTTCGCCATCGACGATGAGGATGCGCTTGTCGCCCTCGCTCACCGCTGGAAGGAAGGCCTGCGCGATGAAGGCTTCGGGGACCATCTTGTTGAAGAGGTCGACGATGGCTTCGAGATTGCCGTCGTCGCGGGAGACTTTCAGGACGCCTGCCCCGCCATGGCCGTGCAGCGGCTTCACCACGATGTCGCCATGGCGCTCGCGGAATTCGCGTACGCGAGCGATGTCGCGCGTGATGAGCGTCGGCGGCTGGAGATCGGGGAACATCAGCGGCAGAACTTTTTCCGGCGACGAGCGGACACCGGCGGGATCGTTCACCACCAGCGTCTCATCCGTTACGAGTTCGAGCAGGTGGGCAGCTGTGATGTAGCCCATGTGAAAGGGCGGATCCTGGCGCATGAGGACGACGTCGGCATCCTTGCGCAGGTCGATGAGCTCGGCGGCCTCGAAGGTCGCGTGCGGGGTCTGGCCGGGGAAGACTTTGGCAGGGCGGACGCGGGCGGTGACGGCGCCTGAGTCATAGGCGAGATCGCCGACGCCATAGACGGCGACCTGGTGACTGCGCTTCTGCGCTTCCTCGATCATCATGAACGTGGTGTCGCCGGCGGGATTGATGGACTCGAGCGGGTCCATCTGGACGGCGATACGAAGGGACATGGGTGCGCTCCAGCCTGCGCACCTTACCTAGGTTGCCCCGCCCTCAGGCGCAATCGCGCGTGGGTTGATTGGGACGTGGATCGCCTGTCCTTCAGGTCCGGTGTCCTTCAGGTCCGGTGTCCGACAGCTCGGATGCCTGTCAGTTCCGGTTCTGGGGCGGCGGCAGGCTTTGCAGGCCGCCACTGTTGTTGGAGCCCGGCGGCGGCGTTGCGCCCGGAGCGTAAGGGTCAGTGTACTGCGCGCGCGTGGTGGGGGCGGTCTGCACGATCGGCGCAGGCGTGCCGGAAGCGGGCGCAAGCTTGATCGCGCCGGGCGTCGTGTCGACGGCGACGGGCTGGCCCTGCTGGTCGGACGGCGGGGCGGCGGCGACGGAGATATCCGGCGGCGGCTGTCCGCGCTCGCGCATCTTCACATAGGAAATCACTTTGGTGACGCCGTTGACGAGGCTGGCGTGTTCGGCGGCCTTGCGCAGTTCCTCCTCGGTGCGTGCAAGGCCCAGAAGATAGACGACGCCCGAATGGACCTGGATGTTGAAGTTGGTGCCCTTGATGTCGTTGTCGGCGATGAGGCTCATGCGGACCTGTTCGGTGATCCACGCATCGTTCATGTCGCGGCCGAGATCCCAGGTTTCGATCTGGAGTTCGTTGGCGACCTCGTCGATCGAGCCGACCTGCCAGGCGATGCGCTCGGCTTCCTTGCGGTCGGCTTCCGAAGGCACGCGGCCGGAGAGGAGGACGAAGCGGTCAACCACAGCGACATCGACTTCACCGAAGCGCGAGAAGCCGCCCGCGCCGAAGAGGCGTGTCTTGATCTCGGTGGCGGAGGAGGCGTCGTCGGCCGCCTCGAAGAATGTGCGGTCGGAGAAGCAGCCGCCGAGCAGCGGCGCAGCAAGCAGGACGCAGGCGAAAAGGCGCGCAGTCATTGTGATCCCAATAGCTCCCGCCCGGGCGGTCCCCGTCGTGCTAGGCGCACGATGAGGCAAATTTCGGGCGGTTTGCAGGTTTGGGGAAGTGGGGTGAATAGGCCGTGAACCGGCTTTCTGCACCCTACCCCTCCGCACGCCATGCATCGCGCATGTGACGAGGCAGGCGGCCGGGGGCGAGGAGGACGATGTCGAAGCGCCAGGGGTGGCTCTGCAGCTTCGGGCGGCCGGAGACCCAGATGCGGGCGGCGGCTTCGATGCGGCGGCGCAGGTCCGGCGTCGCTGAGCTGCTCGCCTTGTCCTGCGGAGCGCGGGATTTCACCTCGACGAAGACCAGCATGTTCTTGCGGCCGGCAATGAGGTCGATCTCGCAAGCCGGCGTTCGGACGCGGCGGGCGAGGATGCGGTAGCCCTTCATCTGCAGCCAGAGCGCGGCGGCGTTCTCGGCGCGGCGGCCCGGCTGCTCGCGCACGCGGCGGAGGAAGGTGTCAGGCTTCTTCGCCATCGTCCTGGTCGCCGTCATTGTCACGTAGCTCGAGCGCGCGTTCGTAGACATCGCGACGCTTGAGGCCGAGGCGTTCGGCGATCTCGGCGGCGATCTCCTTCAGCGGGCGCGTCTCATCGGCGGCAAGGATAGCGGCGTCGAGGGCGGCTTCGTCGGTCTGTTCGGGAGCTGTCGGCGGGCCGACCAGGATGACGATCTCGCCACGTGGCGGACCGGCCTCTGCATAGTGGGCGGCGAGCTCAGGCAGCGTTGCCCTGCGGGTCTCCTCGAACTTCTTGGTGAGCTCGCGGGCGACAGCGGCGTCGCGCGACCCGAAGACCTCCGCCATGTCGGCAAGGCTGGCGGCGAGGCGCGAGGGGCCTTCGAAGAAGATCAGCGTTCCCTGTGACGTTTTCATATCGAAGAGGAAACGCTTCCGGGCGGAGGATTTGGGCGGCGGGAAGCCGGCGAAGGTGAAGCGGTCGGTCGGCAGGCCCGAGGAGGCGAGTGCGGTGAGCGGGGCTGACGCGCCGGGGATCGCATAGACGGGCGTGCCCTGCTGGGCTGCCTCGCGCACCAGCTTGTAGCCCGGGTCCGAGATCAGCGGCGTCCCGGCGTCGGACATCAGGGCGATGCGGGCGCCCGTTAGCAGTTCGTTAAGCAGCGCGGGCCGCGCCTGTGCGCCGTTGTGGTCATGATATGGGCGCAATCGGGCGGAGACTCCGAAGGCATTGAGCAGCTTGCTCGCAACACGCGTGTCTTCGGCGCAAACCACGTCGGCGGAAGCCAGAATATCGAGCGCCCGGAGCGTGATGTCGCGCAGGTTGCCTATGGGAGTGGAAACAACGTAGAGCCCGGGCGCGAGCCCCGGATCGATCCGGAACAGGCGCGAGGCGCCGGCTTCTTGCCGGGAATCGTCCTCCAGCCTAGCTTCCGTCTCATCACGGGCCGGGTCTGAATTCGCATCCTCAGGAGGGGTCGCGCATGTCATCCAAATCTCGGGCCCGCGGCCTTGCTGCAGTTTCCTTCGCGGCGCTGGCCGCACTCGGTGCGTGCACCAGCGGTCCCGTGCGGCCGACCGCGCCCCTCTCTACCAGCAGCATGCGCCCCGATCCAAGCCGTCCGCCGCGCCCTGGCGATCCGGCGCCGTCCATTCCTGTGCTGGAAACCTACGCCAACAGCCGCAACGCCTACATGCCGCGCCATATTCCGCGCAACGAGACGCAGAATGTGAAGCGGATCGCGGTGCTGCTGCCGTTCAACTCGACCAACGCCGAAGTGCGCAAGCAGAGCATCGGCATCTACAATGCGATCCAGATGGCGCTGTTCCAGGTGAACGCCCGCGACGTGATCCTGATGCCGCGGGACGCCACCAGCGCGGACCCCAATGTGATCTCGGGCGTGGCGCAGGATGCTGTGCGCGACGGAGCAGTCGCCGTAATCGGACCGGTGTTCGCCCAGCAGGTAGCGCCCGTGGCGGCGCGTGCGGCGGAAGTGCGCGCACCTGTGCTGGCCTTCTCGACCGACGTGTCGGCCTTCGGCAAGGGCGCCTACCTCGTCTCGCTGACGCCGTATTCGGAAGTCGAGCGCGTCGTCGACTGGGCGATGAAGGATGGCGTCACGCGCTTTGCGATGCTGGGACCTGACAACGCCAATGGCCGCACGATCGAACAAGCGCTGCGTCAGGAAGTGACCGAACGCGGCGGCCAGGTGATCAGCGTCGAATACTATACGCCCGGCAATTCCTCGCCCCAGGCCGAAGCCCGCCGGACAGCTAGCGTGATCGATGCGGAGAACCGCTCCTATCCGAACAAGGTGGCCGTGCTGATCCCGGAGAGCGGCGTCCAGCTGCGCTCGGTCGGCGCCCTCCTTCGCGCCATCGCGACGGTGACGCCGAAGGAAGTCCGCTTCCTCGGCACAGGCCAGTGGAACGATCCGGACGTTTGGCGCGAGCCCGGCCTCTATGGCGGCGCCTTCCCGGCGGCCGATCCGGCAGCGCTGCAGGATTTCGAGAAGCGCTATCAGGCGGTTTTCGGCGAGCCGGCCCCTCGCCTCGCGAGCTTCGGTTATGACGCCGGCGCGCTGGCGGCGACTTTGGCAGGCGCGGACCGGCTCGACGCCGGCATGATCCAGCGGCCGCAGGGCTGGAGCGGCGTCAACGGTCTCTTCCGCTTCATGCCGGACGGCAGCGTGGAACGCGCGCTGGCGGTGATGCAGCTGCAGAACCAGGGCGGGGTAAAGATCATCTCCCCGCCGATCCAGGAGTTCGCGGCCGGGTCCTAGCCAGGTTCGGCTTCAACTCTCAATCAATGAGCGCTTCGCGTTCTGCCGTGCGAGCGATTTCTGCATCCATGCAGTCCATCGCGATCGAGCTTTCCGCGCTCACCCGCTCCATGAAATACACGCTGATGCGCAGGCCGATCGGCTTGTCCGCATCCGGCCGGGAGTTACCGGCGTAGAATTTGGCGGTGCGCCAGACGGCGCCTGACGGGCTGACGTCAGGCTCGGGAATATCCTTCTCCGAAAAGCGCGCGTCAGCCGAGAGTTCGGCCACGATCGACTCGAAGACGGCTCGGGACGCTTCGCGCGAGGCAAGAAGGATTGTCCCCTGCGCAGAATGCAGGCGGTGCGACTTCGGCGTGAACCCGCCATCGAATGTCGAGAAGGGTGCGAAACCGCCCCGCGGGGCGAAGGCGCGACGGCTGTTGTTGAAGTTGATGCCCGCCCCCTCGTTTTCGAGTCGGTTGGCGCCGAACTTCTGGCCGAATGCGGCCTCGGAAGAGCAGTAGGACGCGACGCGCGGGACAGGCGACTGCGCCGCCGCAGAGATCGCGAAAGTCGCGAAGATCAAACCGAGACAGGCCGTCCGCCACATGCCGCGAGAATGTAGGCGGGCCGTGAAGACGTCAACGATCTGGAGAATGCGCCGCGAGCTACGGTGCGATCTCCGAGGCGATGCGATCCGCCATCAGACGGCCGTTTCGCGTGAGCGCGATGTTGCCGCTTGCGTTTGTGATCAGGCCGAGCGTGGCGAACTCGGCGACCTTGGCCGCGTTCAGGCTGAAGCCGAGTTCTATAATATCCGACACCGCGAATCCTTCGCTGACGCGAAGACCCATGGCGACTCGTTCGCGGGCCTGAGCGAGCGGACCAAGGACCGCGTCCGACGACCAGCCGAGGCCAGTCGCGCTGACCAGCTTGAGGTATTCGCCCGGACTGTCGGCCGCTTCGATCGCGCGGCGCTCGCCCTCGGCTGTAAGACGGCCATGCGCGCCGGGGCCTGCGCCAACCCAGTCGCCGGATGACCAGTAGATGCGGTTGTGGGTGGATGCGTGCTCGCGGCTGCGCGCGTGGTTAGAGATTTCGTAGGCCGGAATGCCCGCAGCGTCCGTCAGCTCCTGCGTGATCTCATAGAGGTCGGCCGAGCGTTCATCATCGAGTGGCGACCAGTCCTTGCGTTTCACAGCCTGGAAGAAGGCAGCGCCGGGTTCGATCGAGAGTTCGTAAAGCGAAAGATGATCCGCGCCGAGCGACAGGGCGTGCGTCAGTTCGGCACGCCAGTCTTCCGCCGTCTGGTTGGGCAGCGAATAGATCATGTCGATCGAGACGGAGCGGAACTTGCCCCTCGCGACATCGAGCGCGGCGAGCGCATCGGCGGCCGTATGCGTCCGGCCGAGGAATTTCAGGCGCGCATCGTCGAGCGATTGCAGGCCGAGCGACAGGCGGTTGACGCCAGCTTTGGCGAAGTCCGCAAAACGGGCGGCGTCATCTGGATTGGCCTCGAGCGTGACCTCCGCGCCAGGCTTCACGCCCCAGAGCGCATCGATCTTCGCAAGCAGGCGCTCGACCTGATCACCGGTCATGAGGGAGGGCGTGCCGCCGCCGAGGAAGATGGCGTCGACAGTCCGCTCGCCTGCACGGCTGCGCCAGCCTTCGAGATCCTTCAGGATCGCATCGAACAGCGGGGCAGTGTCGCGCGCCTTGGCGGCGTAGACGTTGAAGTCGCAATACGGGCAGATGCGCGCGCAATACGGCCAATGGACGTAGACGCTGAAGCCGCGCTCTGGGTTGAAAACCGACATGGGGATCGCAGACGCCGAAACCGCGGCGGCGTCAACTGGCGCTTGAGCTGCCGGACGGCGCGCGATCGGGAATCGTGAAGATGACCCGCGCCCCGCCCCGGAACGAGGCGTCGATGTGGATTTCGCCGCCATGGGCCTGGACGATGGTGCGGCAGGTCGAGAGGCCGATGCCTGCGCCCTCGCCCGAGGCGTGAACACCGCGGGCCAGCGGATTGAAGGCGACGACCGCGAAATCCGGCTCGAAGCCCTGGCCATTGTCCTCGACCGAGATGCGCCAGCCCGCCTCCTCGCGCGCGGCATCGATGCTGATGACCGGCGGGCGATCGCGCCGCCGGTTCTGGACGGCGTTACGGATCAGGTTGTTGAGCACGGTGGTCATCAGGCTGGAATCGCACCGGAGGCGCGCTTCGCGCAGCACCGACACACGGGCGCCGGCGGCCTGCAGATCCGAAGCGCTCTGGGCTGCGGCGGCCTGCACGAGTTCGGACAGCGAATTGTCCGTCAGCGAGATGCGCGTGTAGGACGAGCGCGAGAAATCCAGCATGCCGTCGATGATCTTCGGCATTTCAAGCGCGCTGTCGCGGATCGCCTTGGCGTGGCGGCGTGCGGTTGCGACATCGCCCTTGTTGAGCGCTTCGTCGAGCAGTTCCCCGTAGAGCATCACATGGCGCGCGGGCGCCTTGAGATCGTGCGCCGCCGAAGATGCGTATTGTTCCAGAGCCTCGTTGGCGCGGGAGAGGCGAGCCGCCTGCTCGTTGGCTTCCTTCTGCCAACCCTCGATGATGGCCGACAGCCACCACAGCAGCAGGGCGCTGGTGGTGACATAGATGGTTGCATCAAGCGCGAAGAGGCCTTCCTCCGCGCCGCCGAGCAGGCTGGACAGGAAGAGGCTCACCGCGCCCGCCACGATGGGCAGAAGCACGGCGACGATCAGGGCGGTCCGCAGGAGGCGTCCGCGCAGGCTGGCCTGCAGGAGGATGGCCGCGATGCGCAGCCTCGGGTGCAGGATCACGCAACCAAGCAGGAACCAGACGACAAGCGCCGCCGTGTGCAGCGCCATGGTGTTGAGCGGGCTGTTCTCGTCGGGCGCGCCCTGGAAGAGCATGAGCGCAAGAATGCGGAACATGGCCGGCGTGGCGGCGACCAGCGCCAGCACCGCCGCGAAGATCGACAGGCGGGGCGCATGGTTGATCAGCAGCATCACCCCGCCGCCGATGAACAGGCAGAACAGCGTGGCGTTCGACGGGACGACAAGCCAGGGATCCGCCGGAACCACCGCCGTCCGCGAGGCGCCCATCCAGAGCGCGAAAAGCGCAACGCCAAGTCCAAGAGCGGAAGACGCCCACACGGCGCGTTGCGACCCGCGCAAGGAAAGGAGGAAGCTGAGCGACAAGAGCATCAGCGAGGCGGCCGTACGCGGCTTCATCGTGGGGAAGCCCGGGACGATGGTCTGCGCCGGCTCGAAGCCGAAGCCATAGCCGACGACGAGAACAGCGGCCGCGATCGTGCCGATGGCAGCGGCATGCCATTCGAGCGCCGAGAAATAGCGGCGGCGCGGGAGGCGGAGATAGCTGTCCGACGTGGGCTCGTTCATTGCGACAATGCTGGACGGCGATGCTGGCGGCCCTGATTGGCCGGCGCTTCTCACTGGCGCCATTTCCTGAACGAGAGGTTCAAATGGCGCAAGCCTTGCCCGGTCCAGCAAAGCACATCAGTCAGTGGCGGGCGCATCGGCCGGCCGCGGTCCCTGAAGCGGCAAGGTGAACTCGACCCTCGCCCCGTTGCGGAAGCCCTGGTCGATGCGGATCTCCCCGCCATGGGCCTGGATGATGGTGCGGCAGGTCGAGAGGCCGATGCCGGTTCCTTCTCCCGCCGTGTGGATCCCGCGCGCCAGGGGATTGAAGGCGACCGCAGCGAAGTCTGGCTCGAAGCCGACGCCATTGTCCTCGACAGAGACGCGCCAACCCGTCTCCTCGCGCACGCCATCAATGCGGATCACGGGCGAACGGTCGCGCCGCCGGTTCTTGACCGCATTGGCGATGAGGTTCTGCAGCACAGTGGTCATCAGCGTGGAATCGCAGCGCAGGCGCAGCTCGTGGAGGACATGGATGCGCGCGCTCGTGGCCTCGATGTCGCCTGCATTCTGGGCGGCGGCAGCCTGCACCAGTTCGCTGAGAGAGTTTTCGCCCAGCGAGATGCGGGTGAAAGCCGAGCGCGAGAAGTCGAGCATCCCGTCGATGATCTTCGGCATCTCGAGCGCACTGTCGCGGATCGACTTCGCGTGACGGCGGGCAACTTCGATATCGCCGTTGGTCAGCGCCTCGTCGAGCAATTCGCCATAGAGCATCACGTGGCGGGCCGGCGCCTTGAGGTCATGAGCGGCAGAAGAGGCATACTGCTCCAGCGCCTCGTTGGCGCGCGAGAGCCGCGCGGATTGTTCGTTGGCTTCCGCCTGCCAGGCGCCAGCGAGCTGGGACAGCCACCAGATGAGGCCTGCCGAGAGAACGACGCTGACCGTCGCGGTGATGGCGAACAGCACCTCGTCCTTCCAGCCGAAGGCGAGTTCGAGCATGAGGCCAGCGGCCGAAGCGCCGATCGGCATCAGGATGACCAGAGGCAGCGCCCGGCGCAGGATGCGGCCGCGCAGGCTTGCCTGCAGCAGGATGGCGCCAAAGCCGAGGCGCGGATGCAACAGTATGCATACACCCATCAGCCAGACGATCAGGACCGCAGTGTGGATCGCCATCGACGACAGGAGGCTGTCGTTCTGCGGCGCTCCCCAGAATATGAGCAGCGCGAAGATGCGGTAGAAGGCCGGCGTCGCCGCGAGCAGCGCAATGACGCCGATGAGGATGCGCCAGCGCGGAACGATGTTGATGAGCAGGATCGCAAAGCCGCCCATCAGGAGAGAAATCAGCGTGCCCTGGATCGGGACCAGCGCCGACTCGCCGTCGCTCTCGGCGCCCCAGTTGCTGAACACCAGGGAAGCGACCCAGGCGATCGCAGCGATCGCGACGGCGGATGACAGGAGGTTGGCCGTGCGGGTGTCGCGCATCGAGAGGATGCAGCTGATCGACAGCAGCATGAAGGCGACCGCCGTGCGCGGGCGCATCGACGGGAAGCCGGGAATGACGGTCTGCAGCGGTTCGAAATTGAAGCCATAGCCGACGAAGAACACGGCCGCCGCGATGGTCCCGATGGCGGCGGCGTGCCATTCGAGCGCCGAGAAATAGCGCCGGCGCGGAAGATGGAGATAGGTGTCGATCGTCTGCGCCATTGCCCCTGATCCAGCGCTCGCATTCATGGCGCTAGGTCTGCGGGAGTTCGCTGCGGCGCCAGTAATCCACGATGGCGCCTGCCATGGAGCGATAGTCCTCGAGCGTGGTCGGCTTCTCGATGTAGCCACTGCACCCGCCGGCATAGGCGCGGTCGACATCCTTCTGCAGGGCTGAGCCCGAGCACATCACGATGGGCACGGGATTGCCCTCCCCGCGCAGCATGGCGAGCAGGCCGAAGCCGTCGATCTCCGGCATCTTCACGTCGAGCACGACAAGGTCCGGCTTTTCCGCCCGGATGCGATCGAGCGCAGCGGCGGGCTTCATCTCGCTGGCGACCGCGACGCTGCCCTGCGCCGAGAAGGCCAGCGTCATGAACTCGAGGCAGCGCGGATTGTCGTCGACAATCATCACGCTTGCGAGTTTCGACATGTCACAACCCCCCAAGGGTTACGCTACACAATGGACTCTAGGCGTCAGAATCCATGCTGTGAACCCGGAGAATTTTGCCTGATCACGCGATTGCTATTGTGAGCAAGACTGTTGCGCGGCCTGAAGCAAATTCATGCGGTGAGGAACGCCTTCAGCTTTGCGAATGCAACAGCGCGGTGACTCATGCCGTGCTTCTTCGCGGGGTCCATTTCACCGAACGTCTCTGTTTCGCCCTCGGGAACGAAGATCGGATCGTAGCCGAAGCCCTTCTCGCCCCGCGGAGGGAAGACGAGCTGGCCGCGCACGATGCCTTCGAAGCTTTCGACATGACCATCGGGCCAGGCGAGCGAGAGGACGCTGACGAAGCTGGCGCGCCTGTCGACCTCGCCATCCGGCGTGGTCTCTGCCTTGAGGCCCTCCTCTACCTTCTGCATTGCAAGGCGGAAGTCTTTCGCGGGGCCGGCCCAGCGGGCTGAGTAGATGCCGGGGGCGCCCGAAAGGCCGTCACATGACAGGCCGGAATCGTCCGCCAGGGCGGGCTCGCCCGAACCACGGGCGGCAGCCAGAGCCTTGAGCTCGGCATTGCCACGGTAGGTGTCGGCGGTTTCCTCCGGCTCAGGCAGGCCCAGCTCGCCGGCCGAAACGGCCGTAAATCCAATATCCGCCAGCAGGTCCGACAATTCCCGGACCTTGCCGGGGTTGTGGGTGGCGGCGATCAGGCGGCCCGGCGGGAGTTTGCGGCTCGTGCTCATCGCAGCTGCGTCCTTTCGTCTGCCGGTGCGCCTATGGGTGGACGGACTTATTGTTTTTCGATATGGTCCGAATCCATCCCGCCAGACAAGTTGGCCCAAGGCAAGCTGCCGCCGGGGCTGGCAGGAATATTGGGCCGCGTATTTGCGGCGTGGGTCTGATTGGAGCCCAAACGCTTATGCTGATGCGCGCGACCGGCCGCGGGTCGATCTCGTCATTCCTGAAGCTGGCGGTGGACGTTGCCTGGGTGGTGGCGTGCGCCCTGCTCGGCTTTATCTGGATCATTGCCGCCATCGCCTTCTATTCGCTGGTAACAGGGAACAAGTCGTTCCTGGATTTCGGCCAGTTCCCGCTCGATACGCCGCTGCGGCTGGTGGTCTGGAGCCTCAACGGCTCGATCCTCTGCGTGGGCGCCATGGTTGTCTGCGCCTACCTGCGCGGCGTGTTCGAGACGCTGGTGGCGCGCGACCCGTTTGTCCCTGAGAACGCCAAGCGGTTCTCGGCGATCGGCATCGTCCTGGCCCTGATGGAAGGCGCCAGCATGTTCGTCTCAACGCTGGTGAGCTTCATCCTGCCGGTGTTCGGTCTGATGGGCGACAATGCCGTCTTCGTCTTTCCGCGCATCAACTGGCCTGTCTGGTTTGCGGTGCTGACGCTGCTGGTCCTGGCGCAGGTGTTCCGCGAAGGCGCTGCGATGCGCGAGGAACAGAAGATGACGATCTGAACCCATGATGGTTCAGTCGTTGCATGGTTTACCGGGAGCCTCGCTCCCACATTTGGTTAAGGGCGTGGCGCGGCCCACAACGCGTTGAGGAAGCCGGCGGATGGTCCGCTGGCCGCAAGAACAGGACGACAGACGGCGCCTATGGCGATCCGCGTCACCCTCGATCGGGTCCTCCTGGACCGGCGCATGTCGCTCACCGAGCTGGGCGATCGCGTCGGCATTACGCTTGCGAACCTGTCGATCCTCAAGACCGGCAAGGCCAAGGCCATCCGCTTCTCGACGCTGGAGGCCCTGTGCCGCGAGCTGAATTGCCAGCCGGGCGACATCCTGATCTGGGATCCTGACGAGGCCGCAGCCTCAGACGATGAGGACGATGGCAGGGCCGTAGCCGCGGAATAGTTCCCGTCCTGCCCCGCGCGGAAGCCTTGACGGATGACCGCGGCGTCTTGATCTCGTAAAACTGGATCTGATCGCGAGCCTCCGAGCCCGGAGACCCAAGAATGACCGGCGCAACGACCGGCGAATTTTCCCAGCTTCTGCTGGGGCTCTGTGCCGGGGGCCTCCTCGCCATGGCCGCGGCCATGCTGCGCGCTTCGCGCCCGACCGCCCGATGGACCGGTTTCGCCTTCTTCTTCACCTCCAGCTTCTTCGCCATCAAGCTGTGGTGCGATTTCGACCCAGGCCCTGCCGCATGACGTGCGGATCGTGATCGGCATCGTCGCGATGTCGTCGGTCGGCTGGTTCTGGCTGATGGTGATGGCGCTGTTTGCCGATTGCGACGAATACCGGCCGGCCATGTTCGCTGCGCCCATCGGCCTCGCCTTCATCGCCGCTGCGCACCAGTTTCCGTTCGAAGCGATCATGCCGTTGGTCTGGGTTGCCGGAACGCTGGTCCAGGCAGGACTGGCGATCGCATCGCTGGTCGTCGTGGTGCGGAGCTGGAAGGGTGATCTCGTCGAATTGCGCAGGCGGGTGCGTGGACCGTTCATGGTAGCGGTCGCGCTCTACATCCTCTCCCTCAACGGCTTCGACATCCTCGAAATGTTCGGGACGGCGCCGGACTGGTATCCGATGGCCAATGCCGCAATGCTGGCGACCATCGTGCTGGGCGGGGCCTTCACCTTCCTCGATCCGCGCAGCGAAATGTTCGGCGATGCCGAAGCGCCCGTTTCGGTTCGCCAGCCGGAACCGGCCGTACGCCCTGAACCCGCAATCGATACGCACGCCAACGGCAAGACCAACGGCCAGATCAACGGCCAAGCCAATGGGATTGCTGACGGCGTTCCGGCCGGCGCCGTGCCTGCCGCCGTCGTGATCGACCGGGCGGCGAAGGCTGACCTCGACCGACTCGAATGCCTCATGTCGCGCGACCAGGTCTGGAAAGAGGAAGGCCTGACCATCGCCAGCCTCGCCCTTCGGGCCAGCATGCCCGAAACGCAGCTGCGCCGGCTGATCAATGACTGCCTCGGCTATCGCAACTTCCCGTCCTATGTGAACGCGCACCGGATCTCGGCGGCGAAGGCCCGCCTGTCCGATCCGAGCGAAGCGCGGGTTTCGATCTCGACCATCGCCTACGACATCGGCTTCGCCTCGCTCGGTCCTTTCAACCGCGCCTTCAAGGAGGAAGCCGGCGTTTCCCCTTCGGAATGGCGCCGGAAGGCGTTCGATATCGACTCGCCGATTCCTGAAGAAGTCTGATCGATTTCCTGAAAAGCGCTGGAAATTCAGCGCCATGAATTGGCGAGCCGCGATGGCTCTCCATTTCCGAAAAAGACTGATCGAATTTTTCGAAACCACGCCGTTTCCCGAAAACGGCGAGCGGAGGTCCGTGATCGTCCCCATCCTTGGGTCATCCATAGAAGGAGAAACCACATGGATACGATCCTCCCCTCCTCGAAACGCACTTCGTCGATCATGTCTGGCGTCTTCGCGACCGCGCTTTCGGTCGGCGCCGTGATCTGGGTCATTGGCGGCGCCGCCGGCATCGCCACCGCTCAGACCGCGCCTGCCCAGGCGGTTGCGCAGGTGAGCTATGCCGACCTCGACCTTAGGTCAGAGGCTGGCGCGCGCACCCTGCTGACGCGGATCAATCTCGCCGCCCATGAAGCCTGTGGGGAGACGGTGCACAGCCCGCTCCTTCCCCGCGCCGCTACCGAGCATGACCGCTGCGTCGCCATCGCGACCCAGGCGGCTGTCGACCGCGTTGGCTCCGTGACCGTTGCGCAGATGCATCGTCTGGAGGGCGCAGGGACGCTCGTCGCAGCGCGCTGAGCTCCACGCACTGAGTTCTACCCTGGCGGCTCTCCCGCCTCGACGCCTTACGGCGGGCTTTCCGGTTCCCATCCGATTCCCCGGAAAGCCCGCCGGATTTTCTGGTCCTACCCGCGGCGAGTTTTCGCCGGCTTGCCGTGTTTCGGTTGGGACTTGAGCCAGAAACCGAGCGACATGACTTTTGCGTCCTCGAAGCCGGCCTTGTCGACCCTGGCGAGGAAGTCCTCGCGGCTGAACTCGACGCGCTTCACATCTTCCTTCTCGGCCGCAAGGCCCGAGGCCTTCGGGTCAACGAGATCAGCCGTCTTCACGGGGGCGTAGTAGAGGAAGATGCGCTCCGAACTCGCGCCGGGCGAGGCATAGCCGTTGGCGATCAGCGTGAGCTTGCCGGCCTTGTAGCCGACCTCCTCCATCATCTCGCGTCGGATGCAGTCTTCCGGGTCCTCGCCCTCCTCGACCGATCCGGCCATGGCCTCGATGAGATAGCCCGGACCCTTCGCATAGGTTGCCATGCGGAACTGTTCGGTCAGCACGATCACGTCGCGCTCGACGTCGTGGATCAGGGCGGCAGCGCTGTCGCCGCGTTCGAACACTTCGCGCTTCACGTCCGTGAGGCGGCCCTTCGTGGCGGCGCGATCGAAGTCGAAGACGAATTCCTCGATCCTGTAGCGTCCCTTGTAGGCCGTGCGCTTCGACTTGATGTCGACTTTTCGTTTCCTGGTGGCCATCTATCGCTACTCGAACCGCACGGCGGTGCCAGTGCCGGTGTCGCCTTCCTTCGAGAACATGCCGTTGGTCATCTTGTATTTCACGTTGATGACCGCATCGGCGCCCATCGCGAAGGCCGAGGCGCGCATGGCGTCCTGCAGCTGCTGCATTTCGGGGACTTTGGTGACCATCGCCTTCTGGTGAACCGTCGTGCTGACCGGGCCGATGCGAATGTAGCGGCGGTTCGGAAGATCACTTTCGGTGAGGATCACCTGATCTGCGGCGAGGGCGTGCATCACGACGACTGGCGCTGGAGCAGCCGGGGCGGTTGCAATGGCGGGCGATGGCGCCGGTGGAACAATGACAGGCGCCGGCGTCGCCGTCCGCTGCGTGTAACGGATCGCAACGCCGGTGGCGCGGTGCGCGACATTGGGCGTTGCGGGGCTGGCGAGCTGGTAGGTGGTCAGGATCACGGCGTCAGCGCCAAGCTTGGCCGCCTCTGCACGCAGCCTATCGTCGAGCGCCTGCTTGGGCAGCGTGGCGCCCGCAGCGCTGGGCGTCACCTCGGCGCTGACTACGCCGGCGGCGCGATAAGCGTCTGCCGCATCGCCATCGAGCACTGCGATCTGGACCTGCGCCATGGCAGGCGTCGACAGGAGTGCGGAGGCGGCCATCAAGGCCACGGCCGTCATTGTCGTGCGGATCATCCGATCTCTCCTCCCCGGTCCGCACCATAACGGATCGGACCGCCCCCGCAATTCGATGCGGCGGGCGGGCGAGCGAGCTTCAGAGGCCAAGCGCCTTGCGTTGGGCGGCGAAGAGCTGTTCGCAGCCGCTTTCGGCGAGGTCGACCAGCGAGTTGAATTCGGCGCGGGTGAAGGCGCGCTGTTCTCCCGTGCCCTGGATCTCGATCAGCTTGCCGCCCGAGGCCATCACGAAATTGGCGTCGACCTGTGCGGCTGAATCCTCCGGATAGTCGAGGTCGAGGACGGGCACGTCATTGAAGATGCCGCAGGAAACGGCGGCGACCTGGGCGGAAAGCGGATCGGTCTTGATGACGCCTTCGTCCTTGAGGTAGCGCATAGCCAGCGCGAGGGCGACATACGCGCCGGTGATCGCAGCAGTACGCGTGCCGCCATCGGCCTGCAGCACGTCGCAATCGAGCGTGATCGTGTTCTCGCCCAAGGCCTTCATGTCCGTGACGGAGCGCAGCGCGCGGCCGATGAGGCGCTGGATTTCCTGCGTACGGCCGGACTGTTTTCCCTCCGCGGCTTCGCGGCGGCCGCGGGTGTGGGTGGCGCGCGGGAGCATGCCGTATTCGCCGGTGACCCAGCCCTCGCCCTTGCCCTTCTTCCAGCGCGGAACCTCGCCCGCCCACGAGGCGGTGCAAAGCACGTGGGTGTGCCCGAACTTCGCCAGGCAGGAGCCTTCGGCATAGCGGGTGACGCCAGCCTCAAGCGTGATCGGGCGGAGCTGGTTGGGCTGGCGGCCGGAAGGGCGCATGGGAGACCTCGAAACTGATGACGCGCCGCTGGTAGCAGAGGCCGGGCGAGCTTCCTACTGCCGCTCGCCCCCACATCGCTCTTCGTTGGACGCGCCTGCTTTCAGACTGTAAGCGCGAAGCGCACGCAAAGGGCCAGGTCATGAAAGACGGCGTCAGGGATGAGGCGGTGGATTACAGCCGCTCCTTCGGGGGTGAGGCTCTTGCCGCCCGGCTGCGGCGGGCATCGGAGCGCATCGATCGCGACGGAACGCGGATTTACGCCACCCAGAAGGTGCGGTTTGAACAACGCTGGTATGGCGTGCTGCGACAGCTGGTGAGCCGGGACGACATGTCCGTCGGCGAGATCGCCTCCGCCCTGCGGATCACTCATGTCTCGGTCAGCCAGGCCTGCCGCTCGATGGAAAAGTCGGGGATCATCAAGTCCACCGCGTCCGCCAACGACGCCCGGCGGCGCAATCTGAGCCTCACACCCAAGGGCCGTGCGCTGGCGCGCAGGCTGACGCCCTTGTGGGAGGCCTTCAACAAGGCGGCAGAAGAGCTCAACGCCGAAGCGGGCGACCTCGTGAAGCTGTTGGACCGGCTGGACGACGCGCTGGAGCGGAAATCCATGTTCGACCGGATTGCCGCGCAGATGGCCAAGTCCGGACGGCGTTGACATTATGTAGGCGCCTACATAGTTATGCCGTCGACCCGGAACAGGAGTTCGAGCATGGCGGCTTTGACGCGTCGCGCGTTGATTGGAAGCGCAGGCGCTGCGTCCCTTCTGCCGGCTGGCTGTCTTTCGCCGCGCAGCGTAGCGGACGTTTACCGCACGGCCATCGCGATCAACGGCAATCTCGTCATTCCGCTGGATACCGAACACAAGCTGCCGCAGTCCGATGCAGACCAGATCCGCAGATCGGGCCTAACCGCACTCAAGCTGACGCTGGGCGGTGGAGACGGCTCGCGCGCAGACGCTCTGGAACATATCGCTGCGGTCGACGCCACAATCGCGCTCAATCCGGACCTCTTCATGAAAGTGAGGTCGACGTCCGACATCATGGCGGCGCGGCGCACCGGCCAGGTCGGCGTCATCTATTCGTTCGAAGCCGCCTCGATGCACGATGGGCGGCTCGACAGCATCGATGAATTCCGCGCTTTGGGCGTTCTGGTGATGGGGCTTGGTTACAATCTGCTGAGCCCCTTCGCCTCGGGCGTTCTTGCAAAGGAGCCGACCGGCCTCACGCCGCTCGGCCGTGAGGCCATCGGGCGGATGAACGCGCTGGGCGTCACCGTCGACATCAGCCATAGCGACGAGCCGTCGAGCCTCGCCGCGATCGAAGCATCCCGAAAACCGGTGTTGATCACCCATGCCGGCTGCGCCGCCGTTCAGCCCCACCCACGCAACAAGCCGGATGCGCTGTTGCGCAAGCTGGCCGATCGTGGCGGCGTCGTGGGCATCTACGAACTTTCCTACATCAATACCCGTTCATCCCAGCCGACGCTGGAGGACTACATGGCCCACCTTGCGCATGCCCTCGACGTGTGCGGTGAAGATCATGTCGGCATCGGCAGCGATGCGATCATGACCGAATTCGAGGTCACGCCGGAATCCGTTCAGGCCTGGAACGAAGACATCGCCCGCCGCAAGGCCGCCGGCATTGGCGCCCCGGGCGAAGGCCCCCTGCCCTTTGTCGTGGGGCTCAACAGGTCAGACCGCGCCCGGGTTGTCGCCGAAGCGCTGGACGCGCGCGGATACAGCACCCGCGTTATCGAAAAAGTGCTCGGCCTCAACTTCCTGCGCGTATTCGAGGGCGCCTGGCGTCACGGGTAAGCCGGTTGGCTGGATTTACCGTCGTACGTAGTTGAACCGTGAAGGGCGCGCCCATAGGTTCCCGGGCGATGACCGACCCCCGAAACCCTCCTGGAACCGGCTCCCCGCTGTCCGCCTTTGCCGCCATGGACCGGCGGAGCCGCGACATCTTCCGGGAGATCGTGCAGTCCTACCTCGAGACCGGGGAGCCGGTGGGTTCGCGGACGATCTCGCGGCGGGGCGTGCAGCTGTCGCCGGCCTCGATCCGGAACATCATGTCTGACCTTGCCGAGATGGGGCTGATCGATAGCCCGCACACCTCGGCCGGGCGCGTGCCGACGCATGCGGGATTGCGGATGTTTGTCGACTCGCTGCTGCAGCTCGGCGAGCCGGGCGAGGACGACAAGCGGACGATCGAGAGCCGGCTCGCCGGGTCGGGCCGGCGGATGGAGAATGTGCTGTCGGAAGCCTCGGAGCTCCTGTCGGGCCTTGTCGGCGGCGCGGGTCTCGTCTCGACGCCGGCGCATGATGCCCCGATCCGGCATGTCGAGTTCGTGAGGATTTCGAACGAGCAGGCGCTGGCCGTGATCGTGGCCGAGACGGGCGATGTCGAGAACCGCGTGCTCGCCCTGCCCGCGGGCCTTCCCGCCTCGGCGCTGATCGAGGCGGGCAACTATCTCAACGCGCGGATGAAGGGGCGGACGCTGGCGGAAGCGCGAGCAGTCGTTCTCGAGGAGGTGCGTTCGCGCAAGGCGCTGCTTGACCAGACCGCGGCGAAGCTGGTCGAGGACGGGCTGGCGCAATGGTCGGGCGAGGACCCTGCGCGGGGGCGGTCGCTGATCGTGCGCGGGCGCGCCAACCTGCTGGATGACCCCTCCGCGACGGATGACCTCAACCGGGTGCGCAACCTGTTCGCGGAGCTGGAACACTCCGAAAACCTGCTCAACGTGCTGGACACGGCGCGGGATGCGGACGGGGTGCGGTTGTTCATCGGCTCGGAAAACCCGCTGTTTTCGCTTAGCGGGTCGGCGATGATTGTCGCTCCCTATATGAATGCGGAACGGAAGATTGTAGGGGCGCTGGGCGTGATCGGGCCGACGCGGCTGAATTACGCCCGGGTAATCCCCATGGTGGACTATACGGCGCAGGTCGTCGGCCGGCTTCTCGGCGAGGGCCGCGCAGGGACCAAGAGAGAGTAGACGCGTGATGAACGACGACACGAACGGCAAGGACAATGACGCGATCCTTTCGGCGGAGAACGAGGGCATGGATGAAGCCGTCGGCCATTCGCGCGAGACCGCGCCGCATCCGGCCATGGACATTCTCGCCGAGCAGATTGCTGCGCTGGAAAAGGAGCGCGACGAGTTGAAGGACAACATGCTGCGTGCGCTGGCCGAGACGGACAATGTCCGCAAGCGGGCCAACCGGCAGATCGAAGAGGCGCGGCTCTATGCGGTGGAGAAATTCGCGCGCGACCTGCTCAACGTGTCGGACAATCTCACGCGCGCGGTCGATTCGGTGCCGGCGCACAGCCGCGGACTGATGACGGACACGGTGAAGACGGCGCTGGAAGGCGTGGAGCTGACGCAGAAGGAACTCGTCGCCGTGCTGGCGCGCCATGGCGTGACGGCGATCGAGGCCTCGCCCGGCGCGGCGTTCGACCCTGCCCTGCACCAGGCCGTGACGCAGATCCCGTCCGAGCATCCCGCCGGTTCGGTGGCGCAGCTGTTCCAGAGCGGCTGGCGCATCGGCGACCGCACGCTGCGCGCCGCGATGGTGGCGGTAAGCGCCGGCGGGGGCATGAAGCAGTAGCCGGATTCGACTGGGGCAGGGCTTCGCGCTAGCGTTCCGGCGACTGACCGGAGCGCGACATGACGCAAACGGAAGATCACTCGGCTGTGGACGCGTCAGCGGGCGGCGAGCTGACGGGTTATCTGAGCATCGTGATGACCGTCGTCGTGATGGCGGTGCTGCTGTTCTGGTCCGCGGGAACAATCGACTGGCGGCGAGCCTGGCTGTTCCTGTCGCTGTTCATCGTACTGATCTTTGTCGCGATGAGCTGGATAAAGCGGGACAATCCCGAGCTCATAAAGGTCCGCCAGAAATTCCAGAAAGGCACGAAAAGCTGGGACGCGATCGTTGCGACGCTGAGCGTGATCCTGTTTGCGCTGATCCTTCCCGTGGCGGGGCTCGATGAGCGCTTCCAATGGGCGATCGCACCCGACTGGGTGACGCTTCTGGGCTATGCGGTGCTGACGGCGGGCTTCATGGGCACAACCTGGGCGCAGGCGGTGAACCGGCATTTCGAGGCGACGGTGCGGATCCAGACGGATCGCGATCACAAGGTGATCGACACCGGGCCTTACGCCTACATCCGCCATCCCGGCTATGCGTTCGGACTTCTGATGGCGGCGGGATGCGCGCTGTCGCTGGGATCGTACGTCGCGCTGATCCCGGTTGGACTGGCGGCGGTAATGCTGGCGGGGCGGACGCTGGGCGAGGAAGGCGTGCTGATCGCGGGCCTGCCCGGCTATCCCGAATACAAGGCGCGCGTGAAGTGGCGGTGGCTGCCGTTGGTCTGGTGAAACCTAGCAGGCTGTTGAAGAAGTCCGTAGCGCCTTCGTTCGAAGCATGATTCTGTTCTTCTGCTAGCTGCAGGAGACGAGGCGATGCGCGGTTCGGATGTGCGGTCTGGGTCGTTGTTTTCGTACGTGGATCTCGAGCAGCGGGTGCGGGCCGATCATCCGCTGCGGGTGATCCGCGAGGTCGTAAATGCAGCTCTTGCCGATCTGAGCGCTGATTTTGATGCGCTTTATCCGCCGAAGGTCGGTCGGCCCTCGATCCCGCCCGAGCGTTTGTTGCGGGCGATGCTGCTCCAGGCGTTCTACGGGATCCGCTCGGAGCGCCAGCTGATGGAGCGGATGGAGTTCGATCTCCTGTTCCGCTGGTTCGTCGGCCTTGGGGTTGATGACGCCCCTTGGGATCATTCGAGCTTCTCGACCAACCGAGATCGCCTGCTTGAGGGCGATATCGCCGCCAAGCTGCTAACGACGATCCTCGCCCAGCCCAAGGTGAAGCGGCTTCTCTCCAGCGATCATTTCTCGGTGGACGGCACGCTCATCGACGCCTGGGCCTCGATCAAGAGCTTCCGGAAGAAGGACGGCGGAGACCGCGATGGAGATGGTCCCGGCCGCAATGCAGAGCGCAGCTTCCACGGCGAGCAACGCTCCAACGATACGCATGAGAGCACGACCGATCCGGACGCAAAGCTCTACAAGAAGGGTAACGGCCAGGCCGCCAAGCTCTGTTATCTGGGCCATGCCCTGATGGAGAACCGCAACGGGCTGGCGGTTGGCGGTCTCATCACGGCGGCGACCGGGCGGGCGGAGCGCGAGGCGGCGCTTACGCTTGTCGATCAACGCAAAGGATCAGGCCGGATCACTCTGGGAGCCGACAAGGCCTACGATGTGCGCCAGTTTATCGATGATCTGAGGATGCGCGGCGTCACGCCTCACATCGCAATCGATGGTCATGTCCGGATCACAAATGCCGGCTCGGGCGCCGCACGTTCCAGCGCGGTCGATGCCCGCACTACGCGCCATGCCGGCTATGCAGTGAGCCAGCGCTCGCGCAAACGCATCGAAGAGATCTTCGGCTGGATCAAGACCTCGGCCGGCCTTGCCCGCGTGAAGCTGCGAGGACGCGATCGGGTCGACGCGGCCTTCCGCCTCGCGCTCAGCGCCTACAACCTCATCCGCCTTCCCAAGCTCCTGGGAGCGGCGTGATGGGCGTGCACGGCGCGTGGCGCATCATCGAGATGGGCGACGCCTCGGGCGAAATCTCGATCGATTTTGATCCTGACGGCGCGCTTAAAGGTGAGACCTGCCTCAGCGACGGCGATGAATCGGAATTCCGCGCCGTGCCGAGGGATTCTTCAACAGCCTGCTAGACGCGGCTCTTCTTCGGAACGCCGAATTCGGTGTGCAGCGCCTGGATCGCCTTGAGCGCAAGCGCGCGGCCATCGAGCGGCTTTTTCAGGAGCCCCGCGAGTTCGAGCATGATGGGACCGTGCATCGCCGACCAGTAGATGTGGCCGAGCATTTCGACGTCGCCCTGGATGAGGCCCCGGGCCTTCATGTGTTTCCAACCGGCGGTCATCGTCGCCTTGGCGCGGTCCATGGCGGTCTGCAGCTCGGGATAGTTATCGGCGGTCGGCTGGCTGGTGTCGAACATCATGCGATAGGCGGCGCGGTTGCTGAGCGCGAAATCGATATAGGCCGAGCCGGGCTGCGAGGGCGACTTGCCTTTCAGCCTGTCGAACGCGTCTTCCATCGCCTGGGCGAAACGATTGAAGGCGCGGGCGCGGACGGCGGCGAGGATCGCATCCTTGTCCTTGAAGTAGCGGTAGGGCGTCATCGGCGAGACACCCATCGCATCGGCGAGGTCGCGCATCGTCACCGCCTCGGGACCATGGGCGGCGAACTTCTCCTCGGCAGCGTCGCACAGCCGTTCGCGGAACGCCTCGATATCGGCGGCTGACAGGACCTTCGGCACGCGCCTGATTCTCCACGCTAAAAATCGGCTTGTCCCACCTTATGATTTACGATATAAATTTACAATGTAAGAAATAAGGGAGCAACACATGGCCGCCGACACCCAGCAGGCAATCCATCCTCACCTTTCCGGAAACCTTGCGCCCGTCCGAACCGAAGACGATTTCGACCTTGTCGTCGAAGGCCGCATCCCGGACGCGATGCGCGGGGCGTACTATCGCACCGGACCCAACCCGCAATTCGATCCGCGCGGCGGCCAATACCACGCCTTCGCCGGCGACGGCATGATCCACGGCTTCTATCTCGACCCGGAAAGCAACAAGGCCCACTACCGCAACCGCTGGGTGCGCACGCCAAAATGGCAGGCGGAGAACAAGGCAGGCCAGGCCCTGTTCGGCAGCTTCGGAGCGCCGTCCGATCCCTCCGTCGCAAACACGCCGCCAGGCACGGCCAACACCAACATCCTCTACCATGGCGGCAAGCTGATGGCGCTGCAGGAAGCCAGCGAACCGTTCGAGCTTGACCCGCGCGGCCTTGAACAGGGCGGCTTCATGAAGACGGGCGGTCGTTTCACCGCGCACCCGAAGGTCGATCCGGAAACCGGCGAGCTTGTATGGTTCGCCTATTCGGCGGGCCCACAGCCGATGAACAACATGATCGACTACGGCGTCACCGACGCGACCGGGAGAGTGCTTCGGCGCGACAAGTTCGCCGCGCCCTACTGCTCGATGATCCACGACTTCATGGTGACGAAGAACTACGTGATGTTCCCGGTGCTGCCGCTGACGGGCGATATCCAGCGCGCCATGAAGGGCGGGCCGATCTTTGCCTGGGAGCCCGACAAGGGCGCCTATCTCGGCGTGATGAAGCGCAACGCCTCGGTTGACACGATCCGCTGGTTCGAGATGGAGCCGAACTATGTCTTCCATCCGATGAATGCGTGGGAAGACGGGACCAAGATCCATTGCGAGCTGGCCGAATACTCCGCCGCTCCGCTGTTCCCGAACGCGGACGGCTCGCGCGGCGAGAATTCGGAAGCCAGGCTGACGCGCTGGACGATCGACCTCGCGGACACGACCAACCGCGTGAAGCGCGCGCAGATCGACGATGTAACGGCGGAATTCCCGCGCCTCGACGAGCGCTTCGCCGGCCTGCCCTATCGCCATGGCTGGTATGCGGCCAACATCGGCCACCAGAACACGCTGGCGTTCAACAGCGTCGCGCATATCGACCTCAGGACGGGCAAGCGGCAGGAACTGGTGCTGCCTGCGGGGGATCTCGTGGGCGAGCCGATCTTCGTGCCGCGCTCGAAGGATGCGCCGGAGGGCGATGGCTATCTGATTGCTCTCGTCTATCGCGCAGCGACCAATCATTCCGAACTCCTGATCCTCAATGCGCAGGACATCACCGGCAGGCCGGAAGCGGTGCTGAAGGTTCCGCGCCGCGTCCCGCAGGGCTTCCACGGCAACTGGGCGCCGGGCGTCTAGACAAGGTCAGCTCCCCGAGACGCCAGGCAACGCCTGCGATGAGGCGAACGTTCGCGACCCCGCAGACATGCATCTGCGGGGCGTGTCTTTCTGTTCGGAAGTTCAGCCGTGGCGGCCGGTGATGGACCAGGCCTTTTCGTGCAGCATGTAGGCGAGCGTCTGCACCATCGGCTCGATCACGCCGACGCCGAGCGCGATGCGCCAGTCGCGCGTGAGCACATAGGCCACCGTGATCGCGACCGAGAGATGCATCAGCGAATAGGTGACCGGCTTCAGCGCCGTCAGCCGAATGCGTGGAAACCAGCGCCGGCCCACGCCGCCGGAGGAAGAGGCGGCCTGTTGAAGGCTGCCTGCCCTGTCGTCGCGGCTGGAACCGGCGCTGGAATGCGGGTGCGGATGGACGTGCATGAAGGCGATCTCGTGGCGACGTCTCGGATGTATATGCAAGTTAGAAGCATTTCAATATAAAAAATAGCTATAGTTTTATCATGAAAAACAAGGGGCTGGGGGCGACGCCCAGTCAGGCGCGGCGGCGGGTGGCCTGGGAAAGTGCGCAGCATGTAGCGGACGCTTTCCGCCGAACGGAGGCCCGCACCGCGATGGCGACGAGCGCGGAGACCGCTGCCTTGCCGTGCTTCGGATCGTCAGCAGACCCAAACGTAGCGGACTCGCAGTCCTATTCGGCCCTCGCTACTGTTGAAAAAAGACGTGGGGAGTTGGGACAATGCAGTGGGGAGATATCGAAGGATATCTGGGAAGGACGTTTCTCGATTCGACCGGCCAGTTGCCGAGCCCGGACGTTGTTCTTGGAATCGTCTTCACGATCATCAGCTTTGCGATCGGCTGGATGGCGTCGTTTCGTGGATCGCGCAAGCGCGTCCGTGCCCAGGTAATCGACGAGTTGATCCTGTCGCAGAGCGAGTTGAAAGCGCGCGCCTACCCTAAAGTCTGGCGTCAGGGAGACACGCGCGAAGCCTGGATGCTTGATCCGTTCGTGGCGCGGTTACGCTTCCTCTACTCCAGCGTGAACGAAGCCAAGAGCCTGACGCGCAGGCAGCTCGACTTTATCGAGGCCTACATGATGCGCGTGCAGGAGTTCATCGAGAAATGGGAAAACACCGAATCGCGACGCGACGCCTATCACTACATGTACGAACAGACGTACATCGCGCTTCGCACGGCGACCAAAGAGCTTGGCCTCAAGGAAATGCGCAGGTTGGGCGGACTAGCGAGACCACAGGAAAGTCTGTTCAGCGCCCCGCAAACGCCGCCGCGTAGCAACCCGCCGTTCGCAGCTGTGGCGCCCGCAGAATGATGGCTACGCCGTCACGCCGCCGAGGCCGCCGTTGAGCATGATCAGGTAGCGTTGGGCGATCTGGTCGACGAAGTGGTCATTCTGGAATTTGGAAGCGTCGACGCGCTGGTTGATCGCCTTCTCCTGCGCAGCCATCGACTGGATGGCGATCTGCTTCGGGATGTTGAAGGCGGTGGTGACGACCTCGCGGCCCAAGGGCGAGCCAAGAATGTCGACTGCGTCCTTGAGGTTCTTGGCGACGCTCTTGAAGAGGACCGCCGAGCCGAGGCCGGGCATCTGCGCATCCAGCATGTCGAGGCGTTTTTCGGCGATGTAGTTGTCGGTGACTTCCTTCATCGCATCGGCGAAATAGGGCTTGGCGCTGACAGTGTTGTCCTGCTTCACGCCGTCATCGTACTGCGCGCCGGTCAGCGCTCCGTTCTTCAGCGTGCCGATAAGGCGGGTGGTGTGAAGCTCATCGGCTTTATCGCGCCAGATCATGTCGACCGTGACGCTGTCGCCATTGACCGTGATCGGAACCTGGGTGCCGTCGACCGTGGCGGTATAGCCCCCGCCGCGGGCCTTGGTGACCTGCAGCATCGCGTCGATCGCCTCGCCCTCGCGCTCGAATGAAACATCCCAGCGGCCGGCCATGCCGTCCATCTGCGGGCTGAGACGGTCGAGGCCGTATTTGGCGAGGTCGAAGGTCTTGGCGAAGTCGAGCCAGGCGCCGTTGATCGAGGACATCCGCGCGGCGACGGAGCTTGAATCCGTTGGGTCGGACAGCATGGCCTTCTTGGCGAGACCGATATTGTTGATGTCGCCCTTGAGGCCAGCTGCGGTCATCAGGACTTTGCGGGCGATAGGATCGTTGAGCACGTCATCGATCGTCTTGGCGTTCTTCACGACCTTCTCGTAGCGGGCGAGATCCTTCTGGACCTGCGGGTCCTTCGCGGCCTGGGCGAGTTGCTTGGCCTCGTTCTTCTCGGCGCTGGCGAGGGCGGATTTGACCGAGCCGACATTGGCGGTCGCTGTGCCCGATGCGGTCGACGCGCCTGACACAAGCGAGAAGTCAACGCCGCCCGAACCGCTCGACGAGGAGCCGAACAGCATGCTGACCGTCGAAGCTGACAGCGGCAGAACCATGGGAACGACCATGCCGGTCGCTTGTTTAACCACCTCTTAACCTGCATCCGCGGTTTTTTGCCCTAGGCTAACCGTAGCGCCGCGGCGCCAGTCTCGCAGGAATTTCGTTTCGGCGGGAACGCGCTAGCGGATCGCCCGTTGGTTTGCGGGCGCCGCGCTGGGGCGGCGCCGGGTGAAGTTTGGTGTGAGGCTGAAAACAGATGTGGCCGTTTGAAACCCGCCGGAAGAAAGCCGTGGTCGTGTTCCACATCGACCAGAACGGGCTCGCCAAAGGGGCCTATTTCCGCGGTGAAGCGGATGTCCTGATCATCGACGAGCGCGACCCGAAGAACCGGGTCTATCGCATGGGCCAGGAAACGGCCGATGACGAGTTGCGCCGGAAGATCGGCAAGCATCCCCTGGGCCGGATCCTCGATGAGACGGGCGATGCCGATCGCAACGGATCGCCTGTCCTGAACCTGCACTGGGATGGCACGGGCGCACGGGCGACCTGAGACCTTCAGTTAACAGAACGAATTTGTCGCGCCCCGGATCTCAGGTCCGGGGCGCTTCGTTTTCAAGGGCCCGGTTCAGGACCCGGTTCAGGGCGCGCTCACGCGGCGGAGGGTAAGGTTGAGGCGGCCCCCGCCGGGGATCAGCGTGGAGCTGTCCGGGTAGATGCGGTCGACGCCGTGATAGGCGCGGCGCGCCCTGCCCCCGAGGACAACGACATCGCCTGAGGCGAGGCGCATGGAACTTGTCCCATCCGATCGCGCGAGGCCGCCGAGGCGGAACAGGGCGCGCGAGCCGAGCGAGACGGAGACGACGGGTGCATCTTCAGCGGTTTCATCGGCGTCGACATGAAGGCCCAGCCGGCTGTCGGGGCCGTACCAGTTGACCAGGCAGGCCTGCGGCGGGGCGGCGTAGTTGGCGACCTTGTCCCAGAGATCGAGCAACGTCTGCGGGATGGGGGCCCAGGGCTCGTTCGTGAAAGGATGATTGGGCTGGTAGCGATAGCCGCGGATGTCCGAGACCCAGCCGAGCGGACCCAGATTGGTCATGCGCACCGACATGGCCTTGCCCGAGCGGGGCATGGCGGCGGTGTAGAGCGGGTTCGTTTCGAGGATGGTGAGAACCTCCGCGACCAGCGCCTTCTGGGCGGCGGGCGGGAAATACTCCGGCAGGAAGCGGAAGCCTTCGAGCATGATCCGTATGTAGGCGCCCCGAACGAAAGCGTCGCCGGGAAGATGACATCACCAGCGGGCTGATGTTCACTCCGGATAAGGAGGCAGGTTCGTGGCGTTCGATTTCTCGGCATCTGCGGCGCGTGCGCGGGCCCGGTCGGCGCCCCGGGAGGCGGACCGCGCCGTCATCGTCGGCTGGCGAGAACGTCGCGAGAACGATCTGGTGCAGCTGGGCTTCGTGCTGCCCCTGTCGATCTGGCTGGGCCACAACAACGGACCTGACATTCTCGAGAACCTGGCGTTCAAGGAATGGCGCTGGACGCGGGCCCGGGAGGAGGCGTTTGCCCCTCCCGATGCGGAAACCGGGGCCAGATGGGCCCGGAAGGCCGAGGAATTGGGCCTTTCTTACGCCGAATATCGGTTGGAACTGCTTGAACGCGGACGCCATCCGACCCATGAAGACGCAAAGCGTATCCGTGACGGCAGATCCTCCCCCGGCGCGTCACGGTCGCCTGAAATTATCTCTTGAGACTGACTGCCCAGTTCCCATATGAGCCCGAGCCGCGAGGGACTTCTCCGTTTCTTGCGCGCGATCAAAGTGCAAGACCATGGGGTCGTCCAAGCTAGGGTGCTGCAAGTCAGGCCCGGACTGAGGATGGGGCGGCCGCCGCAGAAAAGGACGTTAGTAGTATGGCTAAGATCATCGGCATCGACCTCGGGACGACCAACTCGTGCGTGGCCGTCATGGAAGGCGGCAGTTCGAGGGTGATCGAGAACACGGAAGGCGCGCGAACGACGCCATCCGTTGTGGCTTTCCAGGATAGCGGGCAACGCCTCGTGGGCGTGATCGCCAAGCGCCAGGCCACGGTGAACCCGCGCTTCACCTACTCCGCCATCAAGCGCCTCATCGGCCGCAACTTCGAAGACCCGATGGTCAAGAAGGACAAGGACCTCGTCGCCTACGAGATCGTCAAGGGCGCGAACGGCGACGCCTGGGTCAAAGGCCGCGACAAGGATTATTCCCCGCAGGAAATTTCCGCCTTCATCCTCGGCAAGATGAAGGAGACGGCCGAAGCGTACCTTGGAGAAAAGGTTTCGCAGGCAGTCATCACCGTCCCCGCCTATTTCAACGACGCCCAGCGTCAGGCCACCAAGGATGCGGGCCGCGTCGCCGGCCTTGAAGTGCTGCGCATCATCAACGAGCCGACGGCGGCGGCGCTCGCCTACGGCCTCGACAAGAAACACGACGGCAAGGTCATCGCGGTGTACGACCTCGGTGGCGGCACGTTCGACGTCTCGATCCTCGAGATCGGCGATGGCGTGTTCGAAGTGCTGTCGACCAATGGCGACACGTTCCTCGGCGGCGAGGACTTCGACAACCGCCTGGTCGACTACATCTGCGACGAATTCCAGAAACAGAACGGCATCGACCTCAAGAAGGACCTGATGGCGCTGCAGCGCGTGCGCTCCAAGGCCGAAGAGGTGAAGAAGGAACTGTCGACCGTGCAACAGGTCGACATCACCGAACCGTACATCACGGCCGGCCCATCTGGCCCGGTCCACCTCAACATGAAGCTGACGCGCGCCAAGCTCGAGGCCCTCGTTGAGGATCTCGTGAAGCGCACGATCGAGCCCTGCAAGAAGGCTCTTGCCGACGCCGGCAAGACCGTCGGCCAGATCGACGAGGTCGTTCTCGTCGGCGGCATGACGCGCATGCCGAAAGTGCAGGAAGCGGTGAAGGCCTTCTTCGGCAAGGAGCCGCACAAGGGCGTCAACCCGGATGAAGTCGTCGCCGTCGGCGCGGCCATCCAGGGCGGCGTGCTCCAGGGCGACGTCAAAGACGTCGTGCTGCTGGACGTAACCCCGCTGTCGCTCGGCATCGAGACGCTCGGCGGCGTGTTCACGCGCCTGATCGACCGCAACACCACGATCCCGACCAAGAAGAGCCAGGTCTTCTCGACGGCTGACGACAACCAGTCGGCCGTGACGATCCGCGTGCTTCAGGGCGAGCGCGAGATGGCGGCCGACAACAAGCTGCTCGGCAACTTCAACCTTGAAGGCATCCCGCCCGCGCCGCGCGGCGTGCCGCAGGTCGAAGTCACCTTCGACATCGACGCCAACGGCATCGTCAACGTGTCCGCCAAGGACAAGGCGACCAACAAGGAACAGAAGATCACCATCCAGGCTTCGGGCGGCCTCACCGAGGACGAGATCAAGCAGATGGTGAAGGACGCGGAAGCCAACGCCGCGGCCGACAAGCAACGCCGCGAAGCCGTTGAGTCGAAGAACCAGGCCGAAGGCCTGGTGCACGCGACCGAGAAGCAGCTGGCCGAGCATGGCGCCAATGTCAGCGCCGCCGTGAAGACCGAGATCGAGAACGCGATCAAGGACCTCAAGGGCGCGCTGGAGAAGGACGACACCGCCGCCATCAAGGCCAAGAGCCAGACCCTGGCCGCCGCCGCCATGAAGATGGGCGAGGAGATCTACTCCAAGGGCCAGACGCCGGAAGGCGGGCCTGACGCCGGGGGCGCCGCAGGGGCCGCCGGAGGCGACGACGTGGTCGACGCCGACTTCGAAGAGGTCAAGGACGACAAGAAAAGCGCCTGATAATTGGGCCTAATCGAGTCCAGATGAGGTGATGAATCGCATGGGCCATGACTTTGAGGGGGTTTAATCCCGTCATGTCATGGCCCATCTAGTTTCAACGGTTGCTAAGGTTCGGCTGCGATAGGACGACAGGGCCAGAGGGTTTCTCCCTCCCCTCGGCCCCCCGGGCAGGTCGAACGGAGTTTCAGGTAAGGGTCATGTATCCGGTTCGGTCGTCACGATGAGCGAGCGCTCTTATTATGAAATCCTCGGCGTCGATAAGACCGCCGACGAAAAGGCCCTGAAGGCCGCCTTCCGCAAGAAGGCGATGGAATACCACCCGGACCGCAATCCGGGCTGCACGGTCTCCGAAGGCAAGTTCAAGGAACTGTCCGAGGCGTACGAGACCCTCAACGATCCCCAGAAGCGCGCGGTCTATGACCGCTTCGGCAAGGCCGGCCTCAATGGCGCAGGCGGCGGGGCGCATGCGCGGCCCGAGGACATCTTCCGCGATGTGTTCGGCGACGTGTTCTCCGAATTCTTCGGCGGCCAGCGCCAGCAACGCGGCGGCCCGGCGCGCGGCGCCGACCTTCGTTACGATTACGAGATCAGCCTCGAGGACGCCTTCCAGGGGCGCACGGCCGAGATCTCGGTTCCCACCACCGAGAAGTGCGAGCCGTGCCATGGTTCGGGCGCGGAACCCGGCACGCAGCCGGAAACCTGCTCGACCTGCAACGGCCATGGCCGCGTGCGCGTGAGCCAGGGCTTCTTCACCATGGAGCGGACGTGTGGCCGCTGCCAGGGGTCGGGCAACATCATCAAGACGCCGTGCCGCCAGTGCGGCGGACGTGGCGCGACCCGCAAGGAACGCACGCTGTCGATCAACATCCCGGCGGGCATCGAGGACGGCCAGCGCATCCGCCTCGGCGGCGAAGGCGAACCCGGACCGCGCAACGGCGCGAAGGGCGACCTCTACATCTTCGTCTCGGTGAAAGAGCACGAGATCTTCGAACGTGACGGACAGACGCTGTTCGCACGCACGCCTGTTCCGATGTGCACCGCGGCGCTCGGCGGCGAGATCGAGATGCCGACGATCGATGGCGGCAAGATGCGCGTCTCAATTCCCGAAGGCGCGCAGACCGGCAAGCGCATGCGCCTCAAAGGCAAAGGCATGCCGACGCTGCGCGGCGGATCGAACGGCGACATGGTCGTCGAACTGTTCGTCGAGACGCCGACGCATCTTTCGGCGAAGCAGAAAGAGCTGCTCAAGCAGTTCGCCGCCGAGTGCAGCGACAAGTGCCACCCGGAGAGCCAGGGCTTCTTCAAGAAAGTGAAGAAGCGCTTTGAACAGGACTCGCGGGCCTAGCTTCTAATTCGGATTCGCGGGGATCGCCGCTGTGGGAACCTCCGCGGGCGGCTCGATGAGGTCGCAGCGGATGTCGACGGGTTTCTGCTGCGCCATCGCGATCGGGCCTTCGTAGATTCCGCAATTGATCAGGTTGTTCTCGTGCGCCATGCGCGAGGTGTAGACGTTGACCAGCACCTGCGGCGGGCCGTCAACATCCGAGGCCAGCACTTTCGGATCGATGGCGGCGCCGGGGACGATGACGGAGCGGCTGGATGGCTGGACCTTGATGTCGTCAGCGCCGAGATTGATCTGGCCCATCTCGTCAGCGCGGGTGCGGGCCTCCTCCTTCGGCTCGCCCCAGTACATGCCGGAGACGGTGACCATCTCGTGCATCATCTCGAGCTTCTCGATCGTGCGCGGGGTCAGCGTGAGCTGGACCTCGAAGGCGTAAGGGCTCTTCGCCTCGGCTGAGACAGGCGCTGCGGCGCCGGCGCCGCCGGCAGGTGAGCAGGCGGCGAGGATGACGGGGATCAGGATGGCGAGCTGTCTCATGGGGCGGCAGGCTCGCTGCTTCGGCCGATCGGGTCAATTATCGGGGGAGACGCGCCCTCGCCTCTCCCCAAAATCCGGCTATAAGCGGGCGCATGAGCACACGGATCGCCATCGCAGGAGCGGCAGGACGCATGGGCCAGGCGCTGGCGCGCGTGGCGGGTGCAGAATTCGCCATCGTCGGCGGCAGCGAGCATGCGGGTTCCGGCAAGGTCGGCGCCGACATGGGCGGCTGGACGATCTCGGACGCGGCCAACAAGGCGGCGCAGACGGCCGATGTGTGGATCGACTTCACGACGCCGGAGGCCTCGCTGCAGGCGCTGGAGCTTTTGAAGCTGACCAAGGTCAAGGCGGCGGTGGTCGGGACCACGGGGCTGTCGGCAGCGCAGGAGCAGCAGATCGCGGAGCACGCCAAGCGGATCGCCATCGTGCGCGACCGGAATTTTTCCCTCGGCGTGAACCTCATGATCGGGCTGGTCGAGCAGGTCGCGGCGCGGCTGGGCGCGGACTGGGACATCGAGATCACCGAGGGCCATCACCGCCGGAAGGTGGATGCGCCGTCGGGAACCGCGCTGATGATCGGCGAGGCGGCCGCGGCGGGGCGCAAGGCGAAGCTGGGCGACCTCCGGGTTCCTCCGCATGACGGGATCACGGGACCACGCAAGGAAGGCTCCGTCGGCTTCTCGGTCATTCGCGGCGGCGGCATCATCGGCGACCACGATGCGCAGTTCATCTCCGACGAGGAGATCCTGTCGATCAATCACCGCGCGCTCGACAGGGCCATCTTCGCCAAGGGCGCGCTGGCGGCGGCCAAGTGGGCGGCCGACAAGGGGCCAGGGCTCTACCGGATGCGCGACGTTCTCTCACTGTAGGATTTCCGCTCGCGCCCGCGTTTCAAATTGTTTCGGGGCTTTCACTTTGCTTGTGGCGCCCGCCACGCATAGACGATGTCGTGAAGCCGTCACGAGGCGGCAAGTGGGAAACGCGGCAACGGGGACTTGGCGCGGGGCATGAGCCAGACGCCGCATATCTTTGCGTCCGCAAGGCAGCAGCTGGACCAGCTCGCACTGGGCCAGGTGAGCGCCGTTGATTTGCTGGAAGAACATATTGCGCGCTCGGGTGTCGTGAACCCGGTGATCAACGCCGTGGTGCGCACCAATCTCGACGTGGCGCGCGAGCGGGCGGTCGAACTCGACCGGCTGCTGAAGGCTGGCATCCCGGCAGGGCCACTGCATGGCCTGCCGATGACGATCAAGGACACGTTCGACGTCGAGGGCATGCCGGCGACATCCGGCGCGCCGCAATATGCGAACCGTCCGGCGCGGACGCCGGATGCGCAGGCGGTGGCGCGGCTGCGGGCTGCCGGCGCGGTGATCTGGGGCAAGACCAACACGCCCTACCTCGCGGGCGACAACCAGACCTACAACCCCGTGCATGGGCGGACGTCGAACCCGTGGGACATCAGCCGGACGCCAGGCGGGTCTTCCGGGGGCGCAGCGGCGGCGCTGGCGACGGGCGTGACACCGCTGGAGCTGGGATCGGATATCGGCGGCTCGCTCAGGTTTCCCGCGCACTTCTGCGGCGTCGCGGCGCTGAAGCCGACCTATGGGCGGACGCCGATCCTTGGCCATGTGCCGCCTGCCCCCGGCTCGTTGGCGGTGCGCGATCTCAACGTGTCGGGGCCAATGGCGCGCAGCGTCGCTGACCTGCGTCTGATGTACCAGGTGCTGGCGGGCGAGCCGGTGACGGTGTTGCCGCGCAAGGCCGGTTTGAAAGCGCGGCGCATCGGCGTGTGGGTGGACGACAAGACATTCCCCGTCTCCGCCGAGTGCGGCGCGGCGGTGGAAGTTGCGGCGGAGGCAGCGGCCGAAGCGGGTGCGCAGGTGCTGGTGGCCAAGCCGGAAGTCGATGGCAATGCGCTGGTCGATCTCTACCTGCAGTTGCTGCTGCCGATCCTCGCGACCGACATGCCGCCGCCACTGGTGAGGGCGCTAAAGGCCGGGCGGCCGATCGCCAAGCTGATGGCGGGCGGCGAGCCGTTCTCGCTCGGCAAGTGGGCGCTCTATTCCTCGGCGACGCACCATGACTGGCTGAAGGCCGACGAGACGCGGCGCAGGCTGAAGCGCACGATGTCGGAATTCTTCACGCGCTGGCACGCCATCATCACGCCGGTCGCGCCGACGACGGCGTTCGAGCACATCGAGAGTGGCGATGCCGTGACCCGGCTGATGAAGGTCGACGGCAAGTCGGTGCCATATCACATGTTCCATGCGTGGATCGCGCTGGCGTCGATCTGCCACCTGCCCTCGGTCGTGATCCCCGTTCCGCGCGCGAAGGGCGAGCTGCCGTGCGGGGTGCAGATCATCGGGCCGGAGGGCGGCGATCTCGACGTGCTCGCAATTGCCGAAGCGCTCGAGAGCCAGATGGGCGGCTTCCAGAAACCGCCGGAAGAGAATCTCGCCCCGCCACTGGAGCTGACGGTGAAGTCGAAAGGCAAGCCGTCAAAGGCGAAGCCTCAGCCCAAGGCAAAGCCGGTGAAGGAAAAGCCCGCGCCGAAACAGAAGCCTGCCAAGCCGGAAAAGCCGAAGCCAGCTCCGAAGGTGAAGCCGCCGAAACCTGCAAAGCCCGGCAAACGATAGTTAGCCGCGCCCTGACGCCGCCCATGAAATTGCAGAACCGCGATTGAGGGGGCCTTCATTGGGTGACGCAACGTTGGCGGCTTCTGAGTTGGGGAATTGCCATGACATTCATCAAACGCTTCGTCCGCGAGGACGGGGGCGCGACCGCGATCGAATACGGCCTGATCGCCGCACTTATCGCGCTGGCCGCGATCATTTCCATCCAGGTGCTCGGCATCAACCTGGCCGACACGTTCTGGACGCTGTCGAATACGATCAGCGGGGCGCTGGGCGGCTGACGCAGAGGCTTGTCTCGCATCCCGCGTCGCGAAAGACTGCGATCGGGACGTTTCCGGGAGACAGGTCATGCGCCTGCGTTTTGGTCTCGCCGTGCTGGCGATGATGGCGATAGCGAGCTGCAACACGCTCACGCCTGCGCCGGTGACCCATGCGGCCGGGTATCAGACGATGCGCATCAAGGACGCCAATGAGCGGCCGGTCGCGCTCGATATCTGGTTTCCGTCGAAGGGCGCGGAGGCAGAATACAATTACGGGATCAGCAAGGGTAGCGTCGCGAGCCCAGCGACGATTGCGGGCGACCGCCTGCCGCTTGTGCTGCTGTCGCATGGCGCGATGGGCGCGGCGGTGAACTATTCATGGATCGCGGAAGTTCTGGCGCGGCACGGCTATGTCGTGGTGGGCGTTTCGCATTTCGGGGAGTCGCCGGCGTTCGGCCAGGCAAGCGTCAGCCCGATGAACGTGTCGCACTTCGGCGACCGCACGCGCGACTTCAACGTGGCGCTGGCCTACGTCCTCGCACAGCCCGAACTTGCGAGCCATATCGATGCGGACCGCATCGGCCTCCTGGGGCATTCATCGGGCGGGTCCACGGTGATGATGCTGGCAGGCGGGAAATTCTCGCTGGGCGACATCGGAGCGTATTGCCGGACGGAGGGGGCCAAGGGCGACAAGTCCTGCGCCTATCCAACGGTTGGGGCGAGCGATCCCAAGCAGGCGCCGGTGGTGTTGAGCCGGCCGGTGCGGGCGGTAGTGGCGCTTGATCCAGCGCTCGGCATGGGGTTCAGCGCAATGTCGCTGTCAGCCGTTTCGGCGAAGGTGCTGGTGATCGGGGCGAAGCAGAACGACTTCCTGCATTTCGACACGCACGCCGGACGGTTCATGACGCTGCTGCCAAAGGCGGAGACCGTGACGCTGGACAAGGGCGAAGGGCATTTCGTGTTCGTCGACAGCTGCAACGTGCCGGTGATGGCGCTGGGCGTGCCGCTGTGCACGGATCGGCCGGGTGTCAATCGTGACGAGGTGCATCAGACTTTGAGCGCGGACATTGTCGCGTTCTTCGACCGGACGCTGAAGGGCCAATAGCTACCAGCTGCCGATATTCGGGGCGCTGGCCCACGGTTCCTGCGGCGGCAGGGGCTCGGTCTTCTGCAGGAGCTCGATCGAGATGCCGTCGGGCGAGCGGACGAAGGCCATCCGGCCATCGCGCGGCGGGCGGTTGATGGTGACGCCGAGTTTCTGGAAGCGCTCGCAGGCGGCGTAGATGTTGTCGACGCGATAGGCCAGGTGGCCGAAATTGCGGCCGCCCGCATAGTCGCGCTCATCCCAGTTGTGTGTCAGCTCGACCATGGGCAGACCGGCAGGGAGCCTGCCCTCGCCATTCCAGCCGGAGCGGTCGATATCGTCCTGCGAGGCGAGGAAGACGAGCGTGTACTTGCCCTGCGGATAATCGTTGCGGCGGATCTCGGTGAGGCCGAGGCCTTCGCAGAAGAATTTCACGGCGGCGTCGAGATCGCCAACACGGACCATGGCGTGGAGGAATTCGACGCTCATTGTTCGTCTCCGGTATGGCGCTCGCGGCGGGCGTCGCTGATAGCCTGGGCGAGGCGGCGGGCAAAGGATTCACGCTCGCGCGGGGTGAGGAATTCGCCGACGATGTAGGCTTTCGCGGACGCGGCGACGCGCAGCGCATGGGGGCCGGCCGCCTGACGGTCGAATTCGACGCGGGCGAAGTGGGACGCGAAGCTGGCCCGGCGCTCCCTGCCCCAGCCATCCACTTTCCGGAGATCGACCGCCTCGGCGGTGACGCGGATATAGGTGCGGGCGCGCTGGGCGCGGAAGGAGAAGCGGAAGACCAGCCAGAGGGCGAGGACTTCGAGGCCGAGAAAACCCGTCACCGGCCAGGCGCCACGCCAGATGAAGACAAGTCCTGACAGGAAGCTGATGCCGCCCAGGACGCCCATGACACGGTTGAACCCGCGCGGCGTCAACGAGCGAGGCGGTTCGAGAACGGCGTCGAGATAGATGGTCGACATGTGGAGGAGCTTAGGACGGCGGAATGATTTGGCTATCCCCGCTCTCAGGATAGTGTCGGTTCATGGTGAAGGCGGGCGTGAAAAAGAGGAAAGCTGCAAAGGCTAAGGGCTTCCCGCCGGAAAAGGCGGCGGAGCTTTACAAGCGGTTGGCCAGGGAACGGCCCGATCCGAAGACGGAGCTGGTCTACAAGGACCCGTACACGCTGGTCGTGGCCGTGGCGCTGTCGGCGCAAGCGACGGACGTTTCCGTGAACAAGGCGACGAAGGAGCTGTTCAGGCTCGCGGATACGCCGGCGAAGATGGTGAAGCTGGGGGAAGCGGGGCTTGCCGAGCACATCAAGACGATCGGGCTTTGGCGCAACAAAGCCAAGAACGTCATCGCGCTCTCGAAGCTGATCCTCGAGAAGCATCACGGGAAGACGCCGAGCACGCGCGAGGAGCTGGAGGCCCTGCCCGGTGTCGGGCACAAGACGGCGAGCGTGGTGCTGAACGAGGTCTATGGCGAGGCGACCATTGCGGTCGACACACATGTGTTCCGCGTCTCGAACCGGACGGGCCTCGCGCCGGAGACGACACCGGAAAAGGTCGAGGCGCTGCTGCTGGAGGTGACGCCCGACAAGTACAAGCGCGGGGCGCATCACTGGTTGATCCTGCACGGGCGCTATACGTGCCTCGCGCGCAAGCCGGGGTGTCCGGAATGCGTGATCAGGGACCTGTGCGAATACCAGGCAAAGACAGGCGAGTAGCTAGCTGCGCTGCGCGTAGGGGTAGCAGCGCGTGCGGGGGAGCGGCAGCCTGTAGTGGCGGGCCAGTGCTTCGATCGCATCGCCGTGGGCGGAATAGGGATCGGCGTTTTCCGGGCCGACGATGATGATCGGAAAATCAGCGATGGGCTTGCCTCCGGGCGGGAGCATGGCGGTGGCGAGCCCTTCCCCGTCATCGGCGCGCAGGGTCAGGAAAAGTGGCGTTGAGCGCGCGAGGTGCGCCTTCAGCATGATGTCGCGTTCGAGACCGGGCCCGGGCGTGTAGGAGTCGCGGGCGCGCTTCTGCTCGCGGCGGAAATGCTTTTCCACGGCGTGGCGCATCAGTTTCGTTTCAGCTTCGGCTTCCGCGTCGGTCTCGATGCGGAACCAGGTTCGTCCCTTCGATGTCTCGCAGACATACTGCATGTGGTGTGACCTCTCCCGGCGCCAAAGCTAGGAGCGAGATCGGCAACACGGAAGAGCCGGCATGCAGTTGTGAAGTGCAGCGCTAGCCGATGCGGCGGCGGAGCGCCTTGCCCAGCATGGCCCCGATCTGCGGGCCATCCTTCGGATAAAGATAGGGTTCGATGACTTCGAGCTCCATCAGCAGCAGTGTGCCATCGGCGCCACGCACCATGTCGACGCGCGCATAGAGCGGCTTGTCGTCGACTGCCTCGAGCACGGCGCGGGCCTGATGCTGGTCCGCGGGCGAGGCCTCGATCGTCTGCGACTTTCCGCCATAGGCTTCCTGGATGCGGTAATCGCCCTGGGCTGCGCGCTTGACCAGCGCGTGGCTGAACTCGCCGTCGATGAAGAGGAAGGAATATTCGCCCTCGGTGGCGATCGAGGGAATGAAGGGCTGGATCATGCCGGGGCGGTCGAGGATCGAGCCGTCATCAGGCATGTTGGCGTGGGTGTAACGCGTCTGGCCACGGGCGCCGCCGCCGACCTGCCGCTTGATGATGACGTCGTCGGACCCGAAAGCGGCCATGGCTTCGCGGATGTCCTCGCCGACAGGGCGTTCAGGCCAGAGCGTCGGGATAATGGGAACGCCCTTCGCCTCGAATTCGCGCAGGTAGGTCTTGCGGATGTTCCAGCGGACGGTGGCGGGCGAATTGAAGACGGGGACGCCGAGGGCTGCGATCCGGTCCAGCGTGGCAAGGAAGTCCTCGTGGCGGTCCTGATAATCCCATGAGCAGTTGACGAGGACGGCGCCGAAACGCTTCCAGTCGAGGCCTGGGTCCATCCAGCGGACCGGCTCGATGGTTAAGCCCACGGGCGCGAAGCCACGGCGCAGGATATCGAGCTGAATATCATAGAGATGGGCGTCGGCGCGGCGATCTGGCGCATTCGAGGCTATGTTCGCCGCTATGAGGAGCGCGATCGCTGTCATTCTGACCTGTTTCCCTCCAGGTCCCGTTGCCCAAAGCTTGCATCGGAACCGCACCCCCGCTTTAAGACCAGCGGGGCGGGACTTCCATCGTGGATATCTCGAAGCGTCGCGGAATTAATCTCATGCCGGTGAAATACGACGTCGTTGCTCTGGGCAACGCCATCATGGATGTGATCGCCCAGGTCGATGATGACTTCCTCGTGCGCCACGAGATTCCGAAGGCGCGCACCAACCTGATCACGCCCGAGCGCTGCGACTATCTCTACAACGCGCTGCCGGCGAGCCGGGTGGAGACGAGCGGCGGCTCGGCCGGGAACACCGTCGCGGGCCTGAAAAGCCTTGGCGCGAACGCGGCCTTCCTCGGGAAGGTGGGCGATGACAAGCTGGGCGAGGCCTATGTGGCCGACATGCAGAAGATCGGCGCCGACTTCTTCGGCACGCCGCTGAAAGGCGGCGTCTCGACGGCTCGCTCGATGATCGCGGTGACCCCGGACGGCGAGCGGTCGATGAACACATACCTTGGCGCCTCGACCGAGTTTGCGGCCAGCGACGTCGATGCGCGCGCGGTGGCGGCGGGCGAGTGGCTCTATCTGGAAGGCTATCTGTTCGACAAGCCGGCGGCGAAGACGGCGTTCGTGCATGCTTCGGAAGTGGCGAAATCGGCCGGGCGGAAAGTCGCGATCACAATGTCGGACGTGTTCTGCGTCGACCGGCACCGCGAGAGCTTCGTGCACCTGATCCGGACGCACTGCGATCTTGTGTTCGCCAACGAGGCGGAGCTGCTGGCGATCTACGAGACCGATAATTTCGACGAGGCGGTGAACCAGATCCGCAATGACAGCCAGATCGCGGCGATCACGCGCTCGTCCAAGGGTTCGGTGATCGTCTCGGGCTCCGACACCTGGGTGGCGCCGGTGACGGCCGCGCCCGTGGTCGATGCAACGGGCGCAGGCGACCAGTATGCGGCCGGCGTCCTCTACGCGATCACGCACGGGCTCTCGCTGCAGGAGGCCGCGGTGCTGGGCAACCTCTGCGCGCGCGAAGTGATTTCGCACATCGGGCCGCGCCCGTCGGTGAACCTGCGCGAGCTGGCGGTGACAGCGGGGCTGAAAGTCTAGCCTTTCAGCTTGGGCGTGAGCACGTGCTCGACGCCCTTCTTCCCGAGTTCTCCGAAGCAGAAGACGCAGAAGCCTGCGATGCCGGTGGCGCCGATGGCCCATGCCGCAAAGTCTGTCGCCCAGCCGAGCGCGTAAAGTCCGCCGGTCATCAACGCCCACAACACCATGCCGATGATGCTGGCCGCGAGGATAACCGCGATCGGACCGAACAGCAGCGTGGTCAGTTCGTTCTCGAACAGGATCGTCTCGCCGTTCGTGCGCATGAAATTGAACACGGCAACGCCAAGCGCGCCGAGGACAAGCTGGATGATGATCGGGATGCCGCCTTCGTAGAAGAAGCGGGCGCCCGTGATGACCAGCGCATAGACGGGCGTTACGATCCCCTTGCCCTTGCCATCGGCTTCAAAGGCGGACCAGGCGCCTTCCGAGAAATCGCCCGTCCAGGCGCCCTTCAGCTCAAGCCAGTAGGTTGACGCGACGGCGATGGGGGACGTGCCCTCCACGGTATGCAGCCACTCCTGCTGGGTGGCTTTCGCCGAGACCAGCGTTTCGGGATCGCTCACGACCTCGAAGACCTTGCCGATGGCGATCGATATGAAGAAGGCGATGAAGAAGAAGAGCACGCGCATCGGCCAGCGCTTCTTCTGCGGCACAGCTTCGCCGGTTGTTTCCTCTGACATGGCCCCGCGTCCTCTAGTCCCCGGACGATGCCTAGCATGACCCCGTCCACGGACGAAGGTCACGCACGCGTCAGAGCTTCCTCCACGAAATCGAGACGATCCTGGCCGAAGTGCATTTCATCGCCGACAAAGAAAGTAGGCGCGCCGAAGACGCCGCGTTCGACGGCCTCGTCGGTTGTCGCTTTCAGCTTTTCCTTGTTGGCGGGGTTCTCCGCTGCGGCGAAGAATTCCTCTGGCGAGAAGCCGGCCGTCGTGAGGATTTCCGTCAGGACAGCCTTGTCGGCGATGTTCTTCTGGTCCTGCCAGGCGGCGTTGAAGATGGCGGCGAGGTATTTCTCGAAGTCGGGGCGATTGACCCATTCGGATGCGGCGCGCTGGACCATCAGCGTCATCATCGGGAAGTGCGGGTTGAGCTTGTAAGGCGTGTTGAAGCGCTTGGCCCAGCGTTGCAGGTCAGCGGCCATCCAGCGCGCTTTCGCGGCGACCGTTCCGGGCGGGCGGTTGCCCGTGGTCTGCATCACGCCGCCGAGGAACATCGGGCGATAGACCAGCTTTGCGCCGGTGCGCTGGATGATCGCCGGAAGCCGCGCCCAGGCGAGATAAGCCGTGGGGCTGGTAAAGTCGTAGAAAAACTCGAGTGTCTTCGGCATCCGTCCATGCCTCCCTTTGTTGTTGTTGGCTTACGCCATCTTTTCCATCCACGGACGCAGGTCGAGTTCGTGGGTCCAGGCGTCACGTGGCTGGGCGTGGAGCATCCAGTAGGCGTCGGCGATGTGTTCGGGATTGAGGATGCCGCCCTGTTCCTTGAGCGCATAGCGCTGCGGGAAATTCTTCGCGATCCATTCAGTGTCGATGGCGCCGTCGATGATCGTGTGCGCGACATGGATGCCCTCGGGCCCAAGTTCGCGCGCCATCGATTGCGCCAGCGACCGCAGCGCGAACTTGGCGCCGGAGAATGCCGAGAAGCCCGAGCCGCCACGGATGGACGCGGTCGCGCCAGTGAAGATGATCGTGCCGCGTTTGCGGGGGACCATGACTTTCGCGGCCTCGCGCCCGGCGAGGAAGCCGGCGAAGGCGGCCATCTCCCACACTTTCCGGTAGACGCGCGACGTTGTCTCGCGGATCGGGAAGTTCACGTTCGCGCCGATGTTGAAGATTACGGCTTCGAGCGGAGCGATCTCCGTCTCGATCTTTTCGAACAGGGCCACGACCTCCTCCTCCACGCGCGCGTCGGAACCGAAGCCGTGGGCTTCCCCGCCATCGGCGCGGATCTTCTGGAGCAAGGGTTCGAGGGCGGGGAGTTCGCGGCGGGTGACAGCGGCGGCGAGGCCCTCCCGGGCGAAGCGCCGGGCGATGGCGCCGCCGGTCGCGTCTCCAGCGCCGATGACGAGGACCGAACGTTTCTCGACCATGCGAAACCCTCCGTTCAGAAAAGGAACCTACAGTCTTTGCAGATCGGCGCAATCGGTGCAGGGTATGATAATGGAACGGACCAAGAGCCAGACCTCAAGGCCACAGACGCAAAAGTGGGATGACCTGTCGACCGACTGGTGCCCGGTGGCGCGGGCCATGTCGGTTATCGGGGACCGCTGGACCCTGCTGATCGTGCGCGACTGTTTCCTTGGAAAATCAAGGTTCGAGGAGTTTCAGAAGAGCCTTGGCGTGACGCGGCACCTGCTGTCGGACCGGCTGAAGCGGCTGGTCGAGACAGGCGTTCTGGAAAGGAACCCGTACTCCCTGAAGCCGCTCCGCTACGACTATCGGCTCACCGAAAAGGGCAAGGATTTCGCGCCGGCCCTGGTCGGGCTCAAGGACTGGGGCAAGAAGCACATGCCGATCCGCAAGCCGGCGGCTGCGTAGGTTCTTTTAGAGAATGTACTTCGACAGGTCCTTGTCGCCGGCCATCTTGCCGACCTTTTCGCGGACGTAGGCGCCCGTGACGCGGAAGGTTTCGCCGCTGCGGTCGGAGGCGGTGAAGCTGATCTCGTCGAGCACGCGCTCGAGGATGGTGTGAAGACGGCGGGCGCCGATGTTCTCGACCGAGTCGTTCACCTGCACGGCGATGTCGGCGATGGCGTCGACCGCATCAGGATCAAAGGCGAGTTCGACGCCTTCGGTCTTCATCAGCGCGCTGTATTGCAGGATGAGATTGGCCTCGGGCTCGGTGAGGATGCGCTTGAGATCATCGCGCGAGAGCGCCTTCAGTTCGACGCGGATCGGCAGGCGGCCCTGCAGCTCGGGCAGCAGGTCTGATGGCTTGGCGACGTGGAAGGCGCCCGACGCGATGAAGAGGATGTGGTCGGTTTTCACGGGCCCATGCTTCGTGGAGACCGTCGTGCCTTCGATCAACGGGAGCAGGTCGCGCTGCACGCCTTCGCGCGAGACGTCCGCACCGGCGCGTTCGGAGCGCGAAGCGATCTTGTCGATCTCGTCGAGGAAGACGATGCCGTCCTCCTCCGTGACGCGCAGCGCCTCGCGGGTGACACTGTCATTATCCAGCAGTTTGTCGGATTCTTCCTGGACGAGCGGCTTATAGGCTTCCTTCACCGTGGTGCGGACGCGTTTGGAGCGGCCGCCGAAGGATTTGGACAGCATGTCGGACAGGTTGATCATGCCGATGGAGGCGCCTGGCTGACCCGGGATATCGAACCCGCCCAGCGGCGAGGACGTGTCGGCGACGTCGACCTCGATCTCCTTGTCGTCGAGCTGCCCTGCCCGGAGTTTCGTGCGGAAGCTCTCACGCGTGCTGGGCTGTGCGGTTGCGCCCACGAGGGCGTCGAGGACGCGTTCCTCGGCTTTGGCTTCAGCCTTGCCGAGCACGTCCCGGCGGCGCTTTTCGCGCACCATGCCGATGGCGATCTCGACGAGATCGCGCACGATCTGCTCGACGTCGCGGCCGACATAGCCGACCTCGGTGAACTTGGTGGCTTCGACCTTCAGGAACGGGGCCTTCGCCAGCTTGGCAAGGCGGCGGGAGATCTCGGTCTTGCCGACGCCCGTGGGGCCGATCATCAGGATGTTCTTCGGGGTAACTTCCTCGCGCAGGCCTTCGGCAAGCTGCTTGCGGCGCCAGCGATTGCGCAGGGCGAGAGCGACGGCGCGCTTGGCCTCAGGCTGGCCGACGATGAAGCGGTCAAGCTCGGAGACGATTTCGCGCGGGGTGAATTCGGACATGGCTTCCCTGAAGAGGACTGGCATGAGCTAGGAAGTCTGAGGCGACTTCGCTAGCTCATGCCTGCTCATGTCAGCAAGAAGGTTCTTCTAGGCAGGTTCCGGCGGGAAGATGCGGCCGAGCGTCCCCTCCTGCGGGAAGACTTTCAGGATCACGCGCCGCGCCGTGCGCCAGCCGCCGCCGAGCAGGACGATGGCGCCGCCAACGATGAGAGCGGTGAGCATGAGGGCGTTGAGCCCGCTCCAGCCCGAATTGTTGACGAGGACGCCCAGCGCCGTAGCGAACGAGACGAGGCCCGACACGATCAGCGCGCGGCGGTTGAGCGCCAGCGAGATCACGCCGAAGGCGACAAGCACGATCAGCATCACAGTGGCGTCCGTCGAGCTGGCCGGAGCGAAACCCGAGCCCTGCACGAGACCACGAACGCCGAAGATGATCTGCGGCGCTGCGGCCATGTGCAGCCAGAAGGCGTGGTCGGCGTTGCGGGTCGAGCGGGTGGGGTCACGCATGTCGAACGCGATGGCGCAGATCAGCGTTGCAACACCGATGCCGAGCATGGCTGCGCCGCTGAACACCTCGCTGGCGCCGCCGAGCTGGGCGACCGCGGTGTAGAACAGTCCCGCAATGGAGCCCGCGAGCAGAAAGAGCGAGAACGGCAGGCGGAAACGCCAGAAGATGGCGGCGGCCGCAATCGCCGCTGCAGCGAAGCCGGAATAGCTGACGCCAGCAAGGATGCTCCACGGGTCGAAATCGCGCTGGGCCTGGACGGCCGTCTGAACCGGATCGACCAGGAAGCTCGCGAGACCGGCCGCCATGACGGCGCTGCCCCACACAATGGCGACGCTGAGCGCCATGGAGGGGAGCAGAAGTCTGCGCTTGCCGCAGAAGTATTCGGCGAGCAGCCAGGCGCCCGCGATCACCGGGATTGGCGACAGAACGATGGCGAAGCGGATGTTGTTGGCGATGGCGTTGGCCTGAGCGAGCGTCTCCGGGTTCGACATGCTGGAAAGGCCCAGCACGTTCGCGACCGAGATGGCCGAGAGGAAGCCCAGTCCTGTCATCAGAACGACAATGCCGATGGTCAGGAAGACGTCGTTGAAATTCGAGAGGAAGCGCAGGTTTTCCGGATCGAGCATGCGTTCCGGGTCATTGCGCGCTTTCAGAAAGGCTTCGAAGCGTTTTGCGGCTTCATCACTTATTGCGCCGGCCTCGACGGCCGCGCGCAAATCGGTGCGGTCAAACATCCAGTGTCTCCACGACGAAGTTGCTGTTTGTGTAGACGCAGACTTCAGCCGCGATCGTCATCGCTTTGCGTGCGATCTTTTCGGCGTCGTCTTCGTACTCATACAGCGCTCGTGCGGCGGACAGCGCATAGTTGCCCCCTGAACCAATGGCCGCGATCGGATGCTCCGGTTCCAGAACGTCGCCCCTGCCCGTGATGACGAGCAGTGACGTCGCATCGCCTACGATAATGAGGGCTTCCAGGTTGCGGAGGTATTTGTCAGTGCGCCAGTCCTTCGCGAGTTCCACGGCGGCGCGCTGGAGATTGCCGGGGAAACGCTCGAGCTTCTGCTCGAGACGCTCGAAGAGCGTGAAGGCGTCTGCGGTCGCCCCGGCGAAGCCAGCGAGGATCTCACCCTTCTCGCCGATGCGCCGGACCTTGCGGGCGTTACCCTTCATGACGGTATCGCCCATCGACACCTGGCCATCCCCCATGACGACGAGCTTGCGGCCCTTCTTCACGGCAAGAATGGTGGTTGAGTGCCAAGTAGGCGTGGACGACATGCGGATAACTTCCTGACCGTTGAGCAGTCTATCTCGTGCGCTGAAGCGCAACAAGCAAATTTATCGTTTTTCGATATCTCGCGCGTGTCGATAGGTGTCCGCTTGACCTGACATTATGTCTGGTATACCGGACATTCGATGCAGATCCTCAAGCCCGCAGCCTTTCTTCTCGCCTGTCTGGCCGTGGGCGCCGGGCTGGCTGTCCTCTCCCTAGCCGCCAACGTCTCGACCGGCTGGGTCGGGGCCATCGCGCTCGCCGCTTGGGCCTTCATCGCGCGGCGGCGCTGGATGCTGATCGAAGCAACCAGCGGCCTCGAACCGGGCGCGCCCGAGCGCATTCTCTGGCTGCGCACCGCCGGCAACGCCCTGATCGTCGGTCACGTCGCCGCCTCCGTCGTGCTGGTGGGCGACGCGCTTCGGCTCGGCAACGGCAACACACTTGCCATCGATTCCTGGACCATCGCGCTGGGCCAGCTTGCCGCGACGTTCCTCTTCAGGCGCGATGAGAAGGAACGCGACGAACGCCACGCTGCGATTGCGGCGCGCGGTATCCGGACCGGTTACACCGCGCTTATCGTCTTCCTCATCGTGCTGCTCGGCTGGCTCGCCTACGCGCCCCCGCCCGAGCGCAGCGCACTTTCTCACTTCGTACTCGCCAACCTGATGATCGTCCTCATCCTGACCTCCTACGGCGTCATGCTGTTGCGCCAGCTGATCGACTACGCCATCGACACGCGACAGGCGCTGGCGGCAGACCGGGCGACGCCATGACGGCCCCGCCCATCGGCAACAACCTTCGCCGCATGCGCTTCGAGCACGACGGCATGAGCCAGGCCGATCTCGCCCGCATTGTCGGCGTCACGCGACAGACCATCGTGGCGCTGGAGACCGGCCGCTACGCCCCTTCGCTCGAACTGGCGATGCGACTTGCCACCGTCTTTGACTGCGCGGTCGACAGCCTCTTCCACTGGACCGACGCCGACACCGCGCGCGCCCTCTATAGCCGCAAACCCGGAGACCGCTCATGATCGCGCTCATGCACGCGCGGCGCCTTGCAGCCGCCGCCGTCCTCGCCATGACGCTCTGCTCCTGCACTACACTTGCGCAGACGCCAGGCGCCCCCGCCACAGCCACTGTCACCGTGACGGTCGAGAACGTCCGCTCCGATGGCGGCCAGATCACCGGCAGCCTCTGCAACGATCCAAAGGCGACCTTCTGCTCCACCTATGTCGCGCGCACCAAGGCTGTGCCCGGCCGCTCCATGCTGGTGTTCGAAGGCGTAGCCCCCGGCCGCTATGCGCTCTCCACCGTCCACGACGAGAACGGCAATGGCCGCACCGAAGTCCCCCCGGAGGGCTATGGCTTCGGCAACAACTCGCCTGCGCCGATGTTCGATTTGTCCTCCATTGATGTCGCCGGCGACAAGGCGACAACAGTCAGTCTCAACTATTACGGCGCGACGCGCGTGGGATCGCGCGGCGTCGACCCGCCCGAAGGCGTCGTGCGCACCGACATCCGCGATGATGGTCTCTACGCTGAGCTTTACGCGCCGAAGAATGTCACGGGCCGCGTGCCTGCCGTGATCCTCATCGATGGATCGACGCCCGGCCTCGATGGCGTGAGCGTTCTTGCCGCGTCCTATGCCCGCGAAGGCGTGGCCGCGCTTGCCCTTGCCTATTTCGGCGAGACGGGACTGCCGCCCGCGCTGACCAACATCAATCTTGAATACTTCGACGCCGCCCTCGCCACGCTGAAGACCAGAGGCGAGATCGACCCCAGCAGGATCGGCGTGCTCGGCGTTTCGCGCGGAAGCGAAGCCGCATTCCTCTTCGCGGCCCGCAATCCGGATATTCGCGCAATCGCCGCAGTCGGGCCAAGCGCCGTCATCTGGCAGGGCTATGATCCGGCCGACCCGGGCGCCTCCGTGCCGGCATGGAAGGCGGGCGCGCAACCGTTTCCTTTCCTGGCGGCGGACGCTTCGCTCTACGATCCCAACGGGCCGCAGGCGCCGATGTTCATCAGCGCGCTCGCCAAGCTGGACACGCGCGCCGATGTGCTGCTCCCGGTCGACAAGATCAACGGCCCGCTACTCTTGATGTCCGGCCAGGAGGACAGGATCTGGCCCTCCGCCGATATGGCGCAGCGGATCGAGGCACGGCTGCTGAAAGCGGGTTTTGCGCACGATGTAGAGAATGTCGTCTATGCCGGCGCCGGTCATAGCGTGCTGGGGAGCCAGCCTGAAGCGATCCCCCGCACCCTCGCTTTCTTCAAGCAAGCTCTCGGGAACTAGGCCGCGAAACGATCCGCGGGCCTGGGGCGCCAGCTGCGCACAAAGGAGTCAAACTCGTCCGCGGGCAGCGGCGGGGAGTAGTAGTAGCCCTGTCCGATCGTGCAGGCGCGGCGGAGCAGGAATTCGGCCTGCTCTTTCGTCTCGACGCCCTCGGCGACGGTTTCCTGGCCGAGCGCCTCGGCCATGGCGAGGATCATCTCGACGATGGCAGGCGCGTGCGGATCCGTGGAGAGCGCGCGGACGAATTGCTGGTCGATCTTGAAGACGTCGAATGGCAGGCGCGTGATCGAGGCGAAGTTCGAATGGCCGGTGCCGAAATCGTCGATGGCGAGACGGACGCCGCGATTGCGGAGCGGCCACATGATGCGGGCGACACGATCCGGATCGGCGACCGCGGCGCTTTCGGTAATCTCGAGTTCGAGTTGTTCCGGCGCGAGGCCGGAATCGTCGAGCGCCTGGTAGACTGAACTGATGAAGTCCGGATCGTCGAACTGGTGCGGCGAGACGTTGACCGCGATCGAGGCGTTGACGCCCTTGCGGTTCCAGCCGGCGGCGGCAAAGCACGCATCGCGCATGACGCTCTTGCCGAGCTTCGAGATGAGGCCAAGTTCTTCTGCGATCGGCACGAAGACGCTAGGCGAGACGACAGAACCGTCGGGCCGGCGCCAGCGTGCAAGGGCCTCGGCGCCGACGAGTTCGCCGGTTTCGAACTTCACCTTGGGCTGGAACACGGCGACGAATTCGTTGCGCTCGATGCCTTCGCGGACCTCGTCTTCAAGCTTCGCCTTGGCGCGCGCCTTGGCGTGCAGGCTCTGGTCGAAGAAGGCGCGGCGGGCGGCGGGCGAACTCTTGGCTTCCTTGAGCGCGACTTCGGCCTGCTTGAGAAGGTCGGCGCCAGTTGTCGCGTCTTCCGGCGCGCTGGCGGCGCCGAAGGAGGCGGTGATGCGCACCTGCTGGCCTTCCAGCGTCATGGGCTCGGAAATTGCTGCATCGGCGGCGTCGAGGAATGTCTTCACGTCGGTCTGCTGGGCGCTCGGGAAGATCAGCCCGAACTGGTCCGCGCCGATGCGGCCGATGAAGAAGCTGCTGGCATTGGCGTGCGAGATCGATGCGCGCAGGCGTTCTGCGACGGCGGCAAGCGTCTTGTCTGCAGCACGAGGGCCGAAGGTGATGTTGACTTGCCGGAAGCGGTCGAGGTCGCAGATGACGAGGCAAACGCCTTGCCCGGTTGCGACAGCGGAATCGAGCTTGGAGACGAAGCGCAGGCGGTTGGGCAGGCGCGTCACCGGATCGGTGTAGGCCATGGCGAGCGCGCGGCGCATGGCTGTCTCGGACCGCTCGTGCACCTCATCGATCGCGGCGAGCAGCGGCTTGAGGACGCGATCGTCGGAGGAATCGGCGAGCCTGGACTTGTCCTTCGCGTCGCGCTTGCGGATGCCACGCTCGAGATCGGTGACGGGCTTCAACGCGCGCCGAGCGATCGGAATCAGGAATGGCGCAATCACGCCGAGGGCCAACACAAGCACCAGCGCATTAAGCGCAACCACGGCCATCCAGATATCGAGCGCGGGACGAGGCGTGAAGGAATAGACTGCGTAGCCAAAAGTCGCCTCGTGCGTCCCGATCGGACGCACGGCAAAGACGGAGCCGCCATTGTCGAGGACGGCCTTGGGATCCAGAGCGAGCGCCTTCAGCGTGGCGAGTGAAGGTAATTTGCGCGGCGACCCGTTAATACCGAGCAGGTTCCAGTCGGGATCGTAAACAGCGGACTGGCCGTCCGGCAGGCCCGTCGAGAGAACCGCGATCAATTTCTGGATTTCATTCCAGTGCCCTGCCTCGGCATGCAGGCGGCTGACGTCCGCCAGAAGGTTCGCGGCGCTGGTGACGGCGATGGCGCGCTGCGTACGGACCTCGTTCTGCGCCATCAGGGGTGTGGCGACCCACTGGGCGACCGTCGCCAGGATGGCGGCGCCGAGCGCAATGACGGCGACACGGCCGGCAAGGCCGAGCTGGCGCTTTCCAGAGCGTTTCTCTGGGCGCTTGCTGGAACGCTTTTCGGGGCGCTCCTCTGCTCGTTTTCCCGTTTTGGCGGGCATTTGGCCGGATTCCGGTGGCGTTCGCAGAGGCCTCGGCCTAAATGCACCGCAGCATTCAGGATTCCTCGACCGTTGGTGTGCGAAGCTAGGTTCGGGAAGCGAACGCCCAGTTAATATGCCGGAGGCCCCGCCCATGGCGGAGAAAGCACGTAAAGCCGAGGTGGTCCGCGAGACCAAGGAGACCCAGATCCGGGTCACCGTGGACGTGGACGGTTCGGGCAAATCGACGATTTCGACGGGGGTCGGCTTCTTCGACCACATGCTGGAAAGCTTCGCCAAGCATTCAGCCATGGATATCACCATCGAGGCCAAGGGCGACCTGCACATCGATCAGCACCACACGATGGAAGACGTCGGCATCGTGCTGGGCCAGGCGTTCAAGGAAGCCGTGGGCGGCTATTCGAGCGTTGTGCGCTTCGGCCATGCCTATGTGCCGATGGACGAGACGCTGGCGCGCGCTGCCGTGGACCTGTGCAACCGGCCCTACCTGATCTGGAAGGTGGGCTTCACCCGGGACAAGGTCGGCCAGGTCGACACCGAGCTGTTCAAGGAATTCTTCCAGGCGTTCGCGATGAACGCCGGGGTCTGCCTGCACCTTGAACTGCTCTATGGCGAGAACTCGCACCACATTGCCGAGGCAAGCTTCAAATCGCTGGCGCGGGCGCTGCGGGCGGCCGCGGCGCCGGACCTGCGCCTCAAGGGGCAGGTGGCGAGCACCAAGGGTTCGCTCTAGTTCGAAACCCTGTAGCCGTCCGAAGGCGACACCCAGGAGACACGCTGTGACATGGCAGGCACGGGCCGGCCATCCACAATCACACGCGTGACCAGGTCTTTCCCGTCCGGGACATAGGCCGTGCAGATTTCGTGTCCGAACATGCTGCCGTACATGGCGGCCACTCTCTTCCGATAATTTGCAGTGTCGGCGCCGGAGGCCTCAACGCCGCCGACAGTGAAACGCGCGGTGTCGATATCGGTTTGTCTGATGAAGCCACAGACCTGCTGATCGCGGATCGTGATCGGCGACACGGTTTCCATCACCATCAACGGAGATATCGGCATCGCCACACGGGCGGTGTTTTCAAAGCCGCCGCCAGCCGCCCTGTCATACCCGGCCAGGGACTGGCAGGTCTTCTTCTCGTGGTTTGGCTGATGGCACTGGAGCTTGCCTTGCCCTGCAGGTTCGATTGGCGCCGGGAACGGGTCCGGAGCGGCATTGGCAACAAGGCAGAAAACGAAAGGCGCTATCGCAAGACATGCGCGTAACATGATGGAATCCCTATTACCGGCGACTCTTTGAAATCGTGAAAGTGACATTTCTCGCGTTTCGGGTGAAGCGCATAGAAGCAATCCAGAGCCGGTGACATCGGCGCATTTCCTCACTACATCCCGAAACCCATGACCCGCCTCGCGATCATCGATTATGGATCGGGCAATGTCCGGTCGGTTCAGCGCGCTCTCGAAGCCGCCGCGAACCATTTCGAGATCCCGCTCACCGTCACGCTGACCGATGATCCCGACCGTATCCGGCAGGCGGACCGCATCGTGCTGCCGGGCGTGGGGCACTTTGCCGATTGCGCCGCAGGCCTTGCTGCGCGTGATGGCGTGGGCGAGGCGCTGAACGAGGCGGTGTTCCGCAGCCGCCGCCCTTTTCTCGGCGTGTGCGTGGGCATGCAGCTGATGGCCGATGTCGGCCGCGAGGATGTCGAGACGCGCGGGCTGGGCTGGATCCCGGGGGCGGTCGAGCGGCTCAAGCCGTCAGACCCCAACCTGCCCGTGCCTCACATGGGCTGGAATGTGCTGGCGGACATGAAGTCCCATCCGGTGCTCAACGGACTGGGGCCGGAGCCGCACGTTTATTTCGTACACTCCTATGCGATGAAGCCGGAGATACCGGGTCACGTCGCGGCGCGTTGCGATTACGGCGGCAAGTTCGTGGCGGCTGTCGCGCGCGACAACCTCTTCGGCACGCAATTCCACCCCGAGAAGAGCCAGCAGGCGGGACAGACCGTGCTCGCCAACTTCCTGCGCTGGAAACCCTGAGCCTTCAGCCGTCTGGCTGGTGACGCAAACGTGGGCTGCGGCCGTGCGTTGACAAGGCTAGCGTTCCGGCCTCCAAGGACGGCCTCTCAAACGCCACCAAGAGCGGAAAATGAAACTCTATCCAGCCATCGATCTCAAGGACGGCGTGTGTGTCCGTCTGCTGCGCGGCGAGATGACGACCGCGACCTCCTTCAATGACGATCCGGCCGACCAGGCGCTTCGCTTTTCGGCGATGGGTTTCGAGGCGCTGCACGTCGTCGACCTCAACGGCGCGTTCGAAGGCCATTCGGTGAACCACAACGCCGTCGCCTCGATCCTCGACGTGATGCGCGCGCCGGTCCAGCTCGGCGGCGGCATCCGCGACATGGAAGGGATCGAGCGCTGGCTGGATGCCGGGATTAGCCGTGTGATCCTCGGAACAGCGGCTGTGCGCGATCCGAAGCTTGTGAAGGAAGCTGCGCGGAAATTCCCCGGTCATGTCGCCGTCGGCATCGATGCACGCGACGGCCGCGTGGCGGTTCAGGGCTGGGCAGAGACGACAGACATGCAGGCTGTCGAACTGGCGAAGGCGTTCGAGGGATGTGGTGTGGCCGCGATCATCGTCACGGACATTGCGCGCGACGGCCTCAAGACAGGCGTGAATGTGGCCCTGACAGGTGAACTCGCCGACGCCGTGTCGATCCCGATCATTGCTTCAGGCGGCGTCGCCAGTATCGATGATCTGCGGGCGCTGAAAGCCCGCAAGGGAAGGCCGATCGAGGGATCGATCCTGGGGCGCGCGCTCTATGACGGCGACATTGATCCAACCGAAGCCTTGCTCGCGGTGCGATAACGCAGGGTCAGCCGCGAGGCTGCGTTGACCTGAGCCTGCGTGCGAACAAGTGTGCCCGTCTCAATCGAGCGGGGACCCATACATGCGCGCCACGGTGATTGCCCTCTTTTCGGCGCTTGGCCTTGCGGGCTGTGCGTTGCCGGCAGCGGAGCCGGCTCTGCCTGTGTCCGGCGTCAACTCGCTCTTCCTCATGTCGGATGCGCAGAGCCGGTCGATCAGCCCGGAGAACCTGACGGGCGAGAAAGGCATGGGCGGCCGCACGCCGGCGGAGCAAGGCAGCGCGAAGATAGCCGCTTCCAAACTCGGGCTCGGCTGGAAGGTGAACCCCTACATCAACATCGCCCCGGGCGCGTCGTTCACGATGGGCGAAGCCACGGGTCCAGGGATCATCAACCACATCTGGCTGACGCTCGGCGGGGCTGCGGAGTATCGCTCCGCCATCCTGCGCATCTACTGGGATGACGAGGCGACACCCTCGGTGGAAGTTCCGGTCGGCGACTTCTTCGCCAGCGGATGGGGCAAGGGGCGCGAGCCGGTCATCGACTCGGCCGTCATGGCGGTGAACCCAGGCAGCGGCTTCAACAGCTTCTGGCAGATGCCGTTCCGCAAGAAGTTCCGCATGACGATGGAGAACCGCAGCGGGAAGCCGCTGACCATCTACTACCAGATCGACTACGCGCTGATGCAGGTTCCCGCCAGCGCCGCCTATTTCCACGCGCAGTTCCGCCTCGCGAACCGGCTGAAATCGAAGGACGTCTACACCATCCTCGATGGCGTGAAGGGGCGCGGCCAGTATGTCGGGACATATCTTGGCCATGGCGCTTTCAGCCCAGGCTGGTGGGGCGAGGGCGAGATCAAGTTCTACATCGATGGCGACAAGGACTTCCCGACCATCAATGGCACGGGCGAGGAGGACTATTTTCTCGGCTCTTACGGCTATGCGAAACGCGAGAACGGCGGCGCGCCGCGCGAGACGAATTATTCGACCGCCTACTCGGGTTTCTATGTGACCGAACCGGTCGACTGGGTGACGCAGTATTTCAAGCCCGGCTATGAGCGGCGCTACGCGCAATATCGCTGGCACGTGATGGACCCGGTGCGGTTCACCGACGATCTGCGGGTCACGATCCAGAGTCTCGGCTGGGAGGGCGCGAGCAACCAGAAGATCCTGGGCGAGGGCACGTACAAGCCGCTGCAGGATTATCTGGCGTCGGTCGCCTACTGGTACCAGGCAGAGCCGCATGCGGCCTTCCCTGCGCTGCCGGATGACGCGGCCATGCAGCTCGCGCCGCCGCAGCGGCCCTGACCTTTGCATTGCCTGCGCCCCTGCGCGCGGTTATAGGACGATATCAGTCGCCGCGATCATCGCGGGACCCGGAGCCGGGAAAGGAGACGCTTATGCATCACGCTCATTGCGCGAACGCTCGTCTTCAATCCCAAGCTTCAGGTACACATGGACATGCCAAGATGGCTGGCGCGCGTCGCTAGCTATGTCGACCGGTTGCGCCGCAAGGCGGACCACCCACCAGACCCGCAAACCGATCGCCGGAGGGCTGCACGCTCGCTGGCTACGAAACTGCCTGCGCACCTGCGCCGCGACATCGGCGCGGATGATGGCTAGGCGTTGACCTCCGCGCCTCCCCGCGCGATTGGAGGGCCATGCTGAAGGTCCGTGTCATACCGTGCCTGGACGTGAAGGACGGGCGCACCGTAAAGGGCGTCAACTTCGTCGACCTGCGCGATGCGGGCGATCCCGTCGCGCTGGCCCGGGCGTATGATGCGCAAGGCGCGGACGAGCTGACCTTCCTCGACATCACGGCGAGCCATGAGAAGCGCGGCACAATGATCGATGTTGTCGAGCGAACGGCTGACGCCTGCTTCATGCCGCTGACGGTCGGCGGCGGCGTGCGGACGCCGGACGACATGGTGGCGATGCTGAAGGCAGGCGCCGACAAGGTGGCGATCAATACTGCCGCCGTGCTGGAGCCGGAAATCCTGAAGGCCTGCGCGCGCAAGGTCGGCTCGCAGGCCGTTGTGATGGCGATGGATGTGAAGCGCGAGGGTGACGCCAATTCTCCGCCAAGATGGGCCGTCTACACTCATGGCGGGCGCAACAACACCGGCAAGGATGCGGTGACGTTTGCCAGGCGCGCAGCCGAGCTGGGCGCCGGCGAAATCCTGCTGACATCGATGGACCGCGACGGCGCCAAGACCGGCTATGACATCGAGCTGCTGCGCGCGATCCGCGACGTGGTTCGCGTGCCGATCGTCGCCTCGGGCGGCGCGGGCAATGTGCAGCACATGGCGGATGCGGTGACAAAGGGCGGCGCAGACGCCGTGCTGGCGGCATCGATCTTCCACTTCGGCGAGGCGTCTGTCGCCGATGCAAAACGCGCGCTGGCGGCGGCGGGCGCGCCGGTGCGCATGACGGAGATTGCGTGATGCACGATCCTCTCGGTTCCGCGGCCTTCCTCGGCGAGGTCCTCAACGAACTCGCCAAGACGATCGATGCCCGCGCCGGCGGCGATCCGGAGAGCTCGTGGACGGCGAAACTGCTGATGGGCGGACCTGCCCTCACCGCCAAGAAGCTGGGTGAGGAAGGCGTCGAAGCGGCCCTGGCGGTCGCAAGCCAGGACGACAAGGCCGTCGCGGCAGAAGCCGCCGATCTCGTCTATCACCTGCTGGTGGCGCTGCGTTCGCGCGGCGTCACGCTCGACCAGCTCGGGAAGGCGCTCGAGGCGCGGCAGGGCAAGTCGGGCATCGCGGAAAAGGCTTCGCGCTGAATCATCTGGAGGGACGGCGATGTCTGAGAGCTTCGCGCAGCGGATTGCGCAACTCGATTCCTATGTGAAGCAGCTTCACGGGCTCGCACCGGAACCGGTCGCGGCCTATGGGGCGCTCAGCAAGAAAGCTCAGATACCCGGCGCGCTCGATGGCAAGACCAAGGAACTGATCGCGCTGGCGATTTCCGTCGCGACACGTTGCGAGGGCTGCATCGCTTATCATGCGCGCGGGGCCGTGCGCACAGGGGCGACCCGTCAGGAAGTGGCGGAAATGCTGGGCGTGACGCTGCAGATGGGCGGCGGCCCGGCCATGGTGCACGCGGCCGATGCACTACGCGCCTATGATGAGTTCGCTGACGCCGCTGTGAAGGGCTGAACAGGCGAACTGAACCGCGAGTCCACTGACGTCAGCCCGGCCTGATGATAGGGTCGGCACGCCGAGGTCAGGAGGGTCCGATGCGCATCGCCAGTCTGCTTTTCATGTCAGTTGCCGTGGTTGCCTGCTCAGCCAAGCCGGAGACTGACGCCGAGCTGGTCAAACGCGCAGGCGCGCCCCTGTTCCAGGGCATGGGTGAATTCCATCGCGTCATCGACACGAAGGATGCCGGCGCGCAGCGCTATTTCGACCAGGGCATGGTGCTGGCGTTCGGGTTCAATCACGCCGAGGCGATCCGCTCGTTCAAGGCGGCGCAGAAGCTCGATCCCAACTGCGCGATGTGCTTCTGGGGCGAAGCGCTGGCGACGGGCCCGAACATCAACGTGACCGCCAAGGGCAAGGCGATCATGACGGATGACGAGCAGAAGCTCGCCTGGGCGGCGCTGGAGAAAGCGAAGGCCGTGTCGTCAGGCAAGCCTGAGGCCGAGCGCGACCTCATCGATGCGCTGGGCAAGCGCTATGCGCCAGAGCCGGTCAAGGAACGCGATGCGTTCGACCATGCCTACGCCGAGGCGCTGGGCGCGCTGGTGAGCAAGTATCCCGAGGATGACGACATCGCCGCGATGTATGGCGAGGCGTGGATGAACACGATGCCGTGGAACTACTGGTCGGATGCGACGACGCCGCGGCCGGAGATCGTTCCTGTCATTGCAGCCCTGGAGAAGACGATCGCGCGCAGCCCGAAACATCCGCTGGCGCTGCATCTCTATATCCATGCGATGGAGGCCTCGGCGACGCCGGAGAAAGCCGAGAAGGCCGCCGACACGCTCTACACGCTGGTGCCCGGATCGGGGCACCTCGTGCACATGCCCTCGCACATCTTCTATCGGGTCGGGCGCTACAACGACTCGGTCAAGGCCAACGAAGAAGCTGCGAAGGTGGACGAGGCCTATATCAAGCAGTGCAACGCGCAGGGCTTCTATCCGGCGATGTACTATCCCCACAACATCCACTTCCTGTGGTCATCGGCCTCGATGCAGGGCCAGAGCAAGGTGGCGATCGAAGCGGCGCGCAAGCTGGCCGACAATGTCAGCCTCGAGCAGATCGACCAGTTCCCGACAATCGAGTTCTTCAAGACCGTGCCGCTGCTGACGCTGGTGCATTTCGGGCACTGGGACGAAATCCTCGCCGAGCCGCAGCCGCGCGCCGATCTCGGCTATTCCAACGCGATCTGGCACTACGCGCGCGGCGTCGCCTACGCCAACAAGGGCGACGCCAAGGCGGCCAAAGCCGAACAGGCGGCGCTGGTTCCGCTGAAGACGAATGCCAAGGTGATGGTGCTGGACGGGAGCGATTATCCGGCGAGCCAGCTGCTGGCGGTGGCGGACAACCTGCTGCTCGGCGAGATCGCGATGGCGGGCAAGGACATGAAGGGGGCAATCGCGAAGTTCGAGGCCGCCGTCGCCGCGCAGGACGCCCTTCCCTATACCGAACCGCCCTTCTGGTATTATCCGACGCGGCAGTCGCTGGGCTTTGCGCTGATGAAGGCCGGCAAGGCGAAGGAAGCGCAGGCCGTCTACGAGGCCGACCTCAAGCAGTACATGCACAATGGCTGGTCGACCTTCGGCCTGATCCAGGCGCTGGATGCTCAGGGCAAGAAGGCAGATGCCGACATGCTGCGCGAGCACTTCAAGGCGATGTGGCAGTTCGCGGACATCGAGCTCAAGGGCTCGCGCGTCAGCGGTTCGCCGACCTGAGGAAGAGGTAGACCGCGCCTGAGCCGCCATGGCGTGGATGCGCCGTGGCGTAGCCGGCGATGAAGGGGCGCAGGTCGGGATCGGCGATCCAGTCGAACAGGCGGGCTCGCAGGACGCCTGTGCCCAGCCTGCCCTTGCCGGTGATGATCAGGACACAACGCGAGCCGAGGCTGGCCTGGCGCAGGATGAAGTCGACGACTTCACGGTGGGCGGTGTCCTGCGTGTGACCGTGCAGGTCGATGCGGGCGTCGATCTCGTTCTGGCCGCGGCGGATGCGGCGCTGGCCTGACAGGTCTTCAGGCGGGCCAGGGCGATGCGGCTTCGGCAATGGGGCTTGTGCGGCGGCAACCAGCGATTGTGGACCTGACATCGCAGGCGGCGCATCCGCCTCGTCGGGTTCATGGACACGCCCTGGCGCGGGACGCACGGTGCGTGCGACGCGGGACCAGAGCCTGCGTTCATCGGGTGTCAGTCGGCGGGTCATGGCGTGCGCTCAGGTCACGCCGGTCAGGTGGCGGCGGAGACTTCGTCCAGCAGCCAGTTCGGATCGGACGATTTCAGCGAGCGCTTGAACGTCCAGATTTCCTTGGCCTGACGGAGATTGTCGCCGTCCGACAGTTCGCTCTCGAACGAGACCATCACGCGGGCCATTTTCGCGGCGTCGACCGACGCCTCGACAATGCGGGCCTGGCGCAGTCGCACGAGGCGCATCGGCTCCGTGCCGGCCTTCTCGCGCTCGGTGATGGCGGTCGAGTAGACGTCCATCACGTCATCGTCGACCAACTGCTTCAGCGCATCGCGGTCGCCGTCAGCAAAAGCGCCGACGATGAGTTCGTAGGCGCGGCGGGCGCCCTTGGTGAAATCTTCGGGAGCGAAACTGGCGTCGACAGCGGCAATGGCCTCCATCCCGGCGGCGGCCGGACCAGTGAACGCGGCGCGCAGGCGCGGACGCTCTTCGTCTTCGTCCCTGGCTTCGTCTTCGCGCTCAGGCGCGCGGACCGGGGCCTCGCGATAGCGGCGAGCCGGGGGTTCAGCCCCGGTTTTCTGGCCGAGGACCGCATAGAGGCGGGAAATCACGAACACCGCGATCGCCGCAAGGATGATGATATCAATACTCAAAAGCGACCTTCAGACATTTCGGGGACGGCACGAGCTTTGCTCCCCATCTGATCAATATAGACACAAAAGTCCCCAAGTCAGCCCGTTGTTGCGGGCGTCGCAGTAGCGTGATAGCGGCCCTGCCTTCCTTTTATGCCAATTCCGGACCGAAAATTCTCATGACCGACACACCCGCTCCGGACCAGACCCCGCAGACCCAGGCCGCCGGCGCCCCGATGATCCGGGTCCTCGCGCAATACGTTAAGGACCTTTCCTTCGAGAATCCGGGCCTCTTTGCCTCGCAGCAGGCCAACACTGCCCCCGAGATCGAGCTGGGCATCGACGTGAAGGTCGAGCCGGGCCCGCCGCAGGACGCCATTTTCGCGGTCGAGCTGCGCCTGTCGGCCCGCGCCAAGCGGCAGGAAACCGTCGTGTTCATCGCCGAGCTCGTCTACTCGGGCGTATTCCAGCTGCAGGACGCCAAGCGCGACGATATCGAGCCGCTGCTTCTGATCGAGTGCCCGCGCCTGCTCTTCCCGTTCGCCCGCCGGATCATTGCGGACATCACACGAGAAGGCGGTCACCCGCCGCTGATGATCGACCCGATCGACTTTGTCAGCCTCTATCGCCAGCAGCGCGCCCGCGCCGAGGCCGAAGCCCAGAAGCCTGCCGGCTGATCTTCAGCAAGTCAGAACCATCTTCAGCGCGCCGTCACGGCGCGCGTTGAACATGTCGTAGGCCGCAGGCCCTTCACTGAGCGGCATGCGATGGGAGATGAACTGCTCCGGCTTCAGCCGCCCGCCGCGGACAAGACCGATCAGCTCGGGCCAGTGCTTCACCACAGAGCAGAGCGACGTGCGGAATGTCAGGCCCTTGTTGAAGGCGAGCGCCATCGGGAACGGGAACTGGCGCGTCTGGTTGACGCCGATCGTTGAAACGGTCGCCTGCCTGCCGCCGAGATCCAGCGCGAGCTTGAGCGTCGCGTCAGCACCGACAGCTTCAACCACGCTTTCAGCGAGGCGGCCACTGGTGAACTCCTTGAGTTCGGCTTTCTCATCGCCCGGCGTCAGCGCGATGGCGCCGAGACGCTGGGCATGGGCGCGGCGTTCGGGAACGAGATCGGCAGCGTAGACTTTCGCGGCGCCAAGCGCGAAGGCGATTTCGACCGCCATCAGGCCGATGGGACCAAGGCCGATGACGGCGACCGTGCTGCCCGGCTTGATGGCGGCGTTGGTGGCGCCGAGATAGGCGGTCGGCAGGTTGTCGGTGAGCATCAGCGCCTGATCGGGGGTAAGGCCTTCAGGAATCTTCGCCGTGTTGTGATCGGCATGTGGGACCATCACGGCTTCGGCCTGGCAGCCTTCGAGTGCGTGACTCAGGCCATAGCAATCGGTCGCGTTGAACTCGCAGCGGACACAGTCGCCCGCCCGGCACGCCTGGCAACGGCCACAGCCGACAGCGGCGGAGACCATCACCTGGTCGCCCACCTTCAGCGTCTCGACGTGGCTGCCGATCTCGACAATCTCCCCGACGGCCTCATGGCCCACGCAATAGCCGATGTCCTCGCTGAAGCCGTGGCCCTGATAGATGTGGAGGTCGCTGCCGCAGATACCGCACGCTTTCACGCGCACCACGGCGGCATGCGGCGCAACCGCCTTCGCATCCGGCATATCCTCGAAGCGGATGTCCTTCGGACCGTGATAGGTGAGTGCTTTCATGGCCGGCGCCTCCCGTCTGGAAGGCCACCTTAGTCGGCCGGAAGGCGCGCGCTAGCTGGCGTATTTCTTCCAGATGGCGTTCTCGCCGAGGCCGCCGATGAAAGCGGCGTGCGCCGCTTCTTCCTCAGCGGAAATCCGGGGACCGAGCGGCGTTGGCCGCTGGCGCCTTGGCGTCTGGGTCGCCTGGGTCGAGGCGGCCTTGCCGGCGGAGGTGGCGAAATCGAAGGCGCGTTCGCGCCCGCCGCGTAGTTCGAGATAGGCGCGCGCGAGAAGCTGGGCGTCGAGCAGCGCGCCGTGCAGCACGCGGTCCTGGATCGAGATGTTGAAACGCTTGCAAACGGCGTCGAGCGAAGCGGGAGAGCCGGGGCGGTGCTCACGCGCCAGCACGAGCGTGTCGATGAAGCGTTCCTTTGGAAGCTGCGGGCGGCCCAGCAGCTCGAGTTCGTAGTTGAGGAAGCCGCGGTCGAATTCTGCGTTGTGGGCGACGATCGGCGAATCCCCCAGGAACGCCATCAGCGCATCGACCACGTCGGGATGCTCGAAGCGCTTCTTGTCGCGCAGCGTGTCGTTGGTGATGCCGGTGATGCGCACGGTCGCCTCGGAAACCGGGCGGCCGGGATTGATGTAGATCTGGAACTCACGGCCTGTGGGCAGGAGGTTCACCAGCTCGACGCAGCCGACCTCTACGATGCGGTCGCCCGATCGGGGGTCGAGCCCGGTGGTTTCTGTGTCGAAGATGACTTCGCGCATTCTTCCGCCTGTTGTTCGGCCGCCTGCCTGATCCGCGTCCGCAGCGCCTCTATGATCTCGTCCACCTGGGCCTCGGCATAGGGAAAGCCAAGCCCCGTATTGATGACGAAATCGGCACGTTCCCGCTTGCTCGAATCGGGAACCTGCCGGGCCAATATCGCCTCGAACTCCGCCTCCGTCATCTGGCCGCGGGCCATAACGCGCTGCTTCTGCACATCCGGGGGGGCTGTAACCACAGCTATTACATCGACCCGTTTCTCCCCGCCCGTCTCGAACAACAGAGGGATGTCGAGAACGATGATGTCGGCCTTGTCGGCCTCGGCTTTCTCGAGGAAGGCGCGGTTGGCGTGGGCGATGATGGGGTGAACGATGCCCTCGAGCTTCTTCATCGCCTCGGGGTTCTTGGCCACCCGTGCGCGCAGCTTGGCGCGGTCGATGCCGCCATCCGCGCCGATCACGCCCGGAAACGCCCATTCGATCGGAGCAACGGCTTCGCCTCCCGGCGCATAGGCCGCATGCACAGCAGCGTCCGCGTCATACACGGGGATGCCGCGCGCGGCGAACATCGCCGCAGTCGCCGACTTGCCCATGCCGATGGACCCTGTGAGCGCCAGTTTGATCATGCGCGAGCCGCCACCGCTTCCCTGCAGGCCTTGAGCGCCGACGTCTCGTCCGGGCTTATCCCGAACCAGATACGAAAAGCAGCCGCAGCCTGTCCCACCAACATGGGTAGCCCGTCATGGGTCGTCCAGCCAGCCGCCGCGGCCGCCGAAAGCGTGCCGGCGGCAGCCTTGCCGTAGGAAAGATCGAGGAACGGTCTGCCCTTTCCGGCCGGCAGCGCGGGAAGCGCATCGCCGGCGTGACCAAGGCTCGCTGAGTTGACGACGACGTCGGCCAAGCCTGCGAATGCCGCAAGTTGCGCCAGGTCTCCGGTGCGCGCGTTGGGCGCAAGATCCATGGCGAGCGACTTCGCATTGGCTTCGGTGCGGTTCACGATTGCAATCTGCGCGCCTGAAGCCGCGAGGCTGGCGATTGCAGCGCGGGCAGCTCCTCCTGCGCCGATCATGACGACGCTCAGGCCTGTGGTCTTGTTTCCGGAGGCCGCTTTGAGCGCCATCTCGAAACCGGCAACGTCCGTGTTGTGAGCGAACCACTTGCCTGCAGGATCGCGCACAAGCGTGTTGGCGGCGCCGATCGCCCGCGCCTCGGGCGAAGCGTTCGCCGCGGCGGCGAGCGCGGCCATCTTGTGCGGAAGCGTGATGTTGAGGCCGGCGTGATCCTTCGCCAGCGCGCGGATGTCCTCTGTTGCATCCTGTGACTGCAGGTGGATGCGATCATAATGCGCATCGATCCCGGCCGCCCTGATCCAGGCATTGTGGATAAGCGGTGAGAGAGAATGCGCGACCGGATCGCCGACGACGGCGTAGTGCTGGGTCATGTCGCGACCACGCCACGATCCCGCAACCATTGCAGGAGCGGAAGGAGCGGCATCCCGAGAATGGAGAAATAATCGCCTTCGATGCGATCGAAGAGAAGAGCGCCCCTGCCCTCGACCTGATAGCAGCCAACGCTTTCGAAGGCGGCGTCGCCGATTGCGTCGAGATAGTCCTCGAGGAAGGCGTCGGAGAAATTGCGCACGCGCAGGCGCGGTTGCGAGAGGTGTCGCCAGACAGGCGCGCCATCGATGCAGGCAACGATGGCGGATTGCAGGATGTGTGTCTTGCCGCGCAGGCGTTTCAGCACGTCACGCGCAGCTTCACGCGTGTCGACCTTGTCGAGGCCCTGCCCGTCGAGATCGAGCATCTGGTCGCAGCCAAGCACGATGCCTTCGTGCGAAATCGAAACCTTCAGGGCCTTGGTTTCAGCCAGTAAATCGGCCTGTTTGGCGACGCTTGCACCTTCGGCGCGCAACGCGTCCTTCAGTGCATCCTCGTCCACGCCTGAGCCGACCTGTTCGAAAACAAGCCCGGCCGCCTTCAGCACGGCTGCACGTGACTTGCTCTTTGAGGCAAGGATCAGCCGGTTTTCGTTCCCATCGCTCACCGGCCGTGTTCCTGGATGATGTTGAGGATGGCGGCCGCGGTTTCCTCGACCGAACGGCGGCTGACATCGATGGTCGGCCATTTCATGCGAGCAAAGAGTCGGTTGGCTTCCGTCACCTCCTGCTGGACGATCTCTTCATCTGCATAAGATGTGTCCGCCTGCTCGTTCAGCGACAGCAGGCGATGACGCCGGATCTGCACAAGCCGGTCGGGCGAAATTTTCAACGCGACGACGAGTGGGGCGTTCGCGCCTGTGAGAATATCGGGAACTTCGACGCCGGGAACGAGCGGAACGTTTGCCGCTTTCACGCCACGGTTGCCGAGATAGACGCAGGTCGGCGTCTTCGATGTGCGTGAAACGCCCACAAGGACCACGTCAGCGTCGCGCAGGTCTTCGGTGTGCTGGCCGTCATCGTGCTGCAGCGCGAAGTTGATGGTCTCGATGCGCTGGAAGTATTCGGCGTCGAGATGGTACTGGCCGGCGACCTTGTGAGCCGATTTCAGGCCGAGATAGCGCGACAGCATGTTCACGGCGGCGTCGATGACGGGAAGCGTCGGCGAGCCGAGCTCCCGGCAACGTTCCTCGAGGCGCGCGCGCAGGTTTTCGTCGGTGATCGTGTAGAGCACGACGCCTGGGGCGTTCTCGATTTCCTTGAGCACGCGTTCGAGCTGCTTGGGGCTGCGCACCAGGTAATAGTTGTGTTCGAGCGGGGCGATGTTGTCGAACTGCGCACAGGCCGCACGCATCACCGCATTGAGCGTTTCGCCGGTCGAATCCGAGACCAGGTGCACGTTGAAATAGGTCTCGAGCGTCATGTCCTGGCTTTGTGAAGTTTCACACCAGGTTTTCCAATACCGCTGGGAGTGGATTGTGGACAAGCTGAGGGGCGGATTCCCCACACAACTCGCTCACACCGTGAGTCACAGGTGGAGAGCGTGGAGAAGACTCATGATTTTGGCGCCCACGAGTCACGCTCATGGGACTCGACTCTCGTTAAGGTGTTGTTAACGAAGGCCTTAACGAGAGGTTAACCTGCGCCGCCCTGTCGGAACGTAGCGAGATTCTCGGTGAGTGGCTGTGTGGAGCGTTTGGGGAGAGCGCGTTGCCACCACTTATGAACCGACTAAACACCACCAAAGACTCTTAGATTCAGATTCAAGATAAGAAGATTCTTCTTCCTCCGCCGGGTGACGTGTGAACGATCGAAGATTGCTTAGAGTGCTCAACGGCGAACGGATCGATCCCGTTCCTGTCTGGATGATGCGTCAGGCAGGACGTCACCTTCCCGAGTATCGCGAGACACGCGCCAAGGCGCGGGACTTCCTCGATTTCTGCTACACCCCTGCCCTTGCAGCGGAAGCGACGCTGCAGCCGGTTCGCCGCTACGGGATGGATGGCGCGATCCTGTTTGCTGACATCCTGCTGGTGCTCGACGCCATGGGGCGAAATGTTCGCTTCTTGGAAGGCGAAGGCCCGCGCGTTGATCCGGCGACCAGGGCGAAGGATCTCGCGAATGTGCCGATGGAGAAGATCCTCGCGCGTCTTGCCCCTGTCGGCGAGACGGTGGAGCGGGTTCGCGCAAGTCTCGACAATTCAACGACGCTGATCGGCTTTGCCGGATCGCCCTGGACGGTTGGCGTCTACGCCATCGAAGGGCGCGGCGGCACCGACAAGGCGGATGCGCGCAAGTTCGGCTATGAACATCCCGAAGAACTCGACGGCATGCTCGACCAACTGATCGAGGCAAGCGCGCATTACCTGGCAATGCAGGCCAAAGCCGGTGCGGATGCGATGATGCTGTTCGAAAGCTGGGCCGAGGGCCTGCCGGAAGATGCCTTCCAGCGCTGGGTGATCGGACCGACGGCGAAGCTCGTACAACGCGTGCGGGCGCTGGGCGTGAAACAGCCGATCATCGGTTTCCCGCGCGGATCAGGAGCGCTGGTGCTCGATTATGCGGAGAAGACCGGCGTGAACGCTGTCGGCCTCGACACGGCAATCCCGCTGCAGCGGATTTCCGCCATGCTTCCCAAGGGCATGGCTGTACAGGGAAATCTCGATCCCATGCGGCTTGTCGCAGGCGGACCGGGCCTGGAAACGCGGGTCCGCGAGATCATCACGGCGCTGAAGGGCCGGCCGCACATCTTCAATCTCGGCCATGGCGTCACGCCTGAAGTGCCTATTTCCAATGTGGAAACAGTGCTCCGCACCATCCGGAGCATGGCTTGAGCCCAAATAATTCCAGCGAGAAGATCGCCGTCGTCCTGTTCAATCTCGGCGGACCTGACGGGCCTGACGACGTTCAGCCCTTTCTGAAAAACCTCTTCAGCGATCCGGCGATCATCCGCTCGCCGGCGCCTGTGCGCTTCTTCGTGTCACGGCTGATCTCGAAGACGCGGGCGCCGATGGCGCGTGAGAACTACGCGCGCATGGGCGGTGGTTCTCCCCTGTTGCCTGAAACGAAAAAGCAGGCCGCAGCCCTCGATGCGGAACTGACGAAGCGTGGACGCAACGCGAAGAGTTTTATCGCGATGCGCTACTGGAAGCCCTATGCCGCTGACGCCGTGAGCGAAGTTCTCGCGTGGGGAGCGACGAAGGTGATCCTGCTGCCGCTCTATCCGCAGTTCTCCACAACGACGACGGCGTCATCGCTGAAATCCTGGAGGCAGGCGCGCGGGCCTGAAGGCATCGCCGTATGCTGTTATCCCGACACGCCGAAATTCCTCGAGGCGCATGCGCGCAAGCTGATCGGCGCGTGGGAAGCCGCCGGCAAGCCTGCGAGCGTGCGCTGCCTGCTATCAGCGCACGGGCTTCCCGAGATCGTTGTGAAGTCGGGCGATCCGTACCAGTGGCAGGTCGAGCGCACTGCTGCTGCGCTCAAGCCGCTGCTGCCGCCGGAATGGGAAATCGAGATCTGCTATCAGTCGCGCGTCGGCCCGCTGAAATGGATCGGGCCCGCAACGGATGTCTCGATCGAACAGGCGGCGCGTCAGGGCAAGGCGATCATGCTCTCGCCGATCGCGTTCGTATCCGAGCATATCGAGACGCTGGTCGAACTCGACATCGAGTACAAGCATCTCGCCGACAAGCTCGGCGCCAAGCACTACATCCGCGCCCCTGCCCTCGGGATCGACGAAGGCTTCATCGGCACGCTGGCCGACCTGGTCGAACAATCGCTGGCTGATCCCGAAAAATCGCTGGTGCGTTCTTCATGCGGCGGCCGGATCTGTCCCACCGACTGGCGCGACTGTCCCAACCGCCGAATGACGGCTACCAAGGCCGCCTAGGGGAGATTGGGCCGATGGGCAGCACCTATGACTGGTTCCGCGCGATCCACATCATCGCGGTCATTGCCTGGATGGCGGGGCTGTTGATCTATCCGCGCCTGCTCGTCTACCGGCTCGAAGCTCAGGGAGACGATCGTTTCGAGGCCGCAATGGATAAGGCGGCGGCTTCAACCCGCAAGGTCATCCTGACACCGACCATGGTCATCGTCTGGCTGATGGGGCTCGCCTTGTTCGGGAATAACTGGCAATTCTATATCAGCCAGCCTTGGTTCTGGGGAAAAATCTTGCTGGTGGTTGGATTGTCCGGCTTCCATGGCTATCTGATGGGCCTGGGCCGGAAGATCAGCGCCGGAGAGCGGCCGATCGAGCCGAAGAAGCTCCGGATGCTCAATGAAATCCCGATGGTGATTGCGATTTTCGCCGTGATCCTGGTTGTCGTCCAACCCTTCGCCTGATCGGCTTCCGGCCAATTCCGCTTGACCCGTCAGGATTTTGGCGGTCTAAAAACAGCCGTCGGCCGTCCGGCCGGCATCCCTTCTCCCATTTGTCCTTCAGACCCAGGCGCCTCGCGCCATCTCCAGGGCAAACCACAACCGAAATGTACGTAACCAATGACCGAAGACGTCACAGAAGCGCACGAGCATGAGCGCGTGCTGCTGAACGACCTCAAGAAGAAAACACCCGGCGAACTGCTCGCCATGGCCGAGGAGCTCGAGGTCGAAGGCGCCTCGCTCCTCTCCAAGCAGGAATTGATGTTCGCCGTTCTCAAGGAACTGGCTGAGCGCGAAGTCGAGATCGTCGGCGTCGGCGTGATCGAAGTCCTCCCCGACGGGTTCGGCTTCATGCGCTCGCCGCAGTCGAACTACCTGGCTGGCCCGGACGACATCTACGTCTCGCCCCAGCAGATCCGGAAAATGGGCCTGCGCACCGGCGATACCGTGGAAGGCACGATCCGCGGACCGCGCGATGGCGAGCGCTACTTCGCCCTCGTGCGCGTCTCGACCGTCAACTTCGAGGATCCCGAGCGCGCCCGCCACAAGGTGCCGTTCGACAACCTGACGCCGCTTTACCCGGACAAGCGCCTCAACATGGAGCCGCGCGATCCGACCAAGAAGGACCGGTCGGGCCGCGTGATCGACATCGTAGCCCCGATCGGCAAGGGCCAGCGGGCGCTCATCGTGGCCCCGCCCCGCACCGGTAAGACCGTCCTCCTGCAGAACATCGCGCAGTCGGTCGCCGAAAATCATCCCGAGTGCTACCTGATCGTGCTCCTCATCGACGAACGTCCCGAGGAAGTCACCGACATGCAGCGCTCCGTCAAAGGCGAGGTCATCTCCTCGACCTTCGATGAACCGGCCTCGCGCCACGTCGCCGTTGCGGAAATGGTCATCGAGAAGGCCAAGCGTCTTGCCGAACACGGCCGTGACGTCGTGATCCTGCTCGACTCGATCACCCGCCTCGGCCGCGCCTACAACACGGTCGTCCCCTCTTCCGGCAAGGTTCTGACCGGCGGTGTCGACGCCAACGCGCTCCAGAAGCCGAAACGCTTCTTCGGCGCCGCGCGTAACCTCGAGGAAGGTGGATCCTTGACGATCATCGCTACCGCGCTGATCGAGACCGGATCGCGCATGGACGAGGTCATCTTCGAGGAATTCAAGGGTACGGGTAACTCCGAGATCATCCTCGACCGGAAAGTCTCGGACAAGCGCGTCTTCCCGGCGATCGACATCCTCAAGTCGGGCACGCGGAAGGAAGAGTTGCTCACGGATCAGAAAGAGCTGCAGAAGATCTACATCCTGCGCCGCATCCTCAATCCGATGGGCGCCCAGGACGCGATCGAGTTCCTGCTCGACAAGATCAAGCAGACCAAGACCAACGCCGAATTCTTCCAGGCGATGAACAACTAGCCCATCGGCCAGTCAGGTCTGAACAAGTCCTTGCTGAAATGAAAACCCCGCCTCCAGACCGGAGGCGGGGTTTCTGTTTATCTCTTTCGGTCAGCCTGCAAGCGCCTCGTGCCGCCGCACGATCCTTGGTCTTGTCCGCTCTTCCGGCGGGGGCTCGGCCCGCGCCACCGGTCTTTCCGCTCCTGCCAGTCCCAGTCTCGCCCTCAGTTCCTCGATCGACAGTACCCGGTTACTCCTTCCTGTTTCTGCTTGTTGAGATTGCGCCGCCTGTTCGTGGGTCATCTGCATTCTGCAGTCCTTCACTTACGCCGATAAGACGACTATCAAGGGACCAAGTTACCAAAGCACAAACGTGGTTGGTACCTTGGTACCAAGGTAGAGAACAAATGGCGGACTACGAGACAGAACGCACGCAAACAGGGGTCAGAATTTCGACGCCGGTGCTGAAAGTTCTTCGCGCCCTGGCCGATTACAAGAACATGAGCCTCGGGGAGCTCGTCGAAGGCGTCATGCTGCACGCCTTCGACAACAAGACGCCGTTCTCGAAGGAAACGCTGCGGGTGGTCGCACAATTGCGCGAGGTCTATGGCCTCGATCTGACCAGCGCCGACGCCGGCGCGGTGAAGAAGGACAAGTGACCCTCCCCTTCCGCGCGAGGGATCAAGTCCTTGCGCCCGGGCCATGCTAGGAGCCGCGCCATGCAGACCCGCCGCCTGTTCGTTACCGAAATCTATCGCACCACGCTGGGCGGCATCGCCGGGCTGAATGCGGATCTTCTCGATGCCGCGAAGATGCTGGCGAAGGAGGACAAGGCCGGGCGGGCCTGGTGCCGGGAGAACGGCTATCCGGGCTATACGTCCTATGCGTCACTCGACGACCTGCCACAGCGGGCGACGTGCTTCGAGCAGCTGGTCCGCCTGATGAAGCCGCACGCCGAACAGTTCGCCGAAAGCCTCCAGATGGACCTGCGCGGCAAGCGGCTGAAGCTGGACAATATCTGGGTCAATGTGCTCGAGCCCGGCGGATCGCACTCGGGCCATATCCACCCGCACTGCGTCCTCTCCGGCACCTACTATGTCCGCGTGCCGGACGGGGCGTCCTCGCTGAAGTTCGAGGATCCGCGCCTGCCGATGATGATGTCGGCGCCGGCGCCAAGGGAGGATGCGGACGAGGAACATCGCCGCTTCATCTACGAGACGCCGAAGGCGGGCGATCTCCTGCTGTGGGAGAGCTGGCTCCGCCACGAAGTGCCGCCAAACCGTGCGGCCTCGCAGCGGGTGAGCGTCAGCTTCAACTACCGGGTCTGACGCCCTCCCCTCCCCTGCCGGGTAGGACTTCAAGACGAGCGAGATCGTTACCCGGGGGTTAAGGCGCGGAAGCCCTGTCAGCCGAGGTTTTTCGCGAAGAAATCGAGGGTGCGCCTGTTGGCCTTCATGGCGTCGCCGGCGTGGTAGTGCTTGCCGCCATCGCGGGCGAAGGCGTGGTCGCGGCCCGGGTACCAATGCAACTGGAAGTTGGCGCCGGTGAGGCCGGCTTTCATCTTCGCCTGGCTGTCCTTCGAGACGAAGCCATCCTCCTCCGCAACGTGGAGCATCACCGGTTTTTTCGCCTTCCCCGCCTCGCCGAGATAGTTGTCGATGCCGACGCCGTAATAGCCGACGCTTGCATCGATACTGGTCCGGGCGCCGGTCAGGTAAGCGAGCAAGCCGCCGAGACAGTAGCCGACGGCGCCGACCTTTTGATGGCCCTGCGCGCGGACCCAGTCGATCGTCGAGGTGATGTCCTCAACGCCTTTGTCGACGTTGAAAGCCTTGAAGTAGGAGAAGGCCTTCTCCCATTCCGCATCGGTCCGGTCGGTGATGTCGATGCCTGGCTCGATGCGCCAGAACAGGTCCGGCGCTACCGCGGTATAGCCTTCCTCGGCGAGTGAATCGGCGATGTCGCGCATCACCTTGTTGACGCCAAAGATCTCCTGGATGACCACGATGGCGGGTCCGCCTTTGGTCTTACCGTCGGCGACATAGGCGCCGAAGGATCCGTCCTTGCCCTGAATGGTCACGCGGCGTCCCATTGTCTTTGCTCCCGTTCTGGATTGTTGGCGGGGTGAGTTGTAGTGCTCGGCCGGGCCGGAACAAGCGATCCCGGTGGTATGACTGGCGCTACCTGGAGAGGCATGACCGCAGCGCGGGCCAAAACTGACACCATCATCGCGCTGGCGTCCGGGACCGGACGGGCCGGGGTGGCGGTCATACGGTCGTCCGGGCCCGGTAGTGCCGGACTACTCCGGGCCCTGACCCGTGAGGGGCCCGAGGTTTCACGTGAAACGCCCCTGCCGGAGCCCATTCTTCCTGAAGCCAGGCGGGCAGCGATCCGGACCCTGCGGGATGCGGAGGGCCGCTTTCTGGATCAGGCCATCGTGCTCTGGATGCCAGGTCCAAATTCTTACACCGGCGAGGACGTGGTCGAGCTTCACGTCCATGGCGGGGCGGCGGTGATCGAGGCAGTGCTCAGGGCGGGGACGGCCACAAGGCTTTGCCGGATCGCGGAGCCGGGGGAGTTCACCCGCCGGGCTTTCGATGCTGGACGGATGGACCTGACCCAGGCGGAAGCCATCGGGGACCTGATCGACGCCGAGACCGAAGGCCAGAGGCGGCAGGCGGGGCGGTTGTACCAGGGCGAGGCTGCCCGGACGTTCGAGGGATGGCGGGGCCTCCTGATGTCGGCCATGGCCGCCCTCGAGGCCTCGATCGACTTCCCGGACGAGGCTGACATTCCCGGCGAAATCAACCTCACGGCGCTGGAGCCGATCGAGGCCCTGGCGGCCGAACTGGAGGCCGCGCTGGGAGATGCGGGGCGGCTGAGGTCGGTGCGGGAAGGGTTCCGGATCGCAATCCTGGGGCCGCCCAACGCCGGCAAGTCTTCCCTCATGAACCGTCTGGCCAGGAGGGAGGCGGCCATCGTTTCCCCCATCGCCGGGACGACACGGGACGTGGTCGAGGTCCGGCTGGTGATGTCCGGGTATCCCGTCTGGGTGGCGGACACGGCGGGGTTGCGGGAGGCCTCGGATGTCATCGAGGCCGAGGGCGTGAGGCGGGCTCTGGAACGGGCCGAGGAGGCCGACCTGCGGATCTGGGTCTCTGACGCGGCCGATGTTTCACGTGAAACGGGGGCCGGGCTGGGCGAGGTCCGGCCTGGGGATGTGAGGGTTTTGAACAAGGTGGACCTCCTGTCGTCGGCCCCCGCCGCAGCCGGGGGCGAGGATGTTTTCGTGGTTTCGGCAAGAACCGGGGCCGGATTTGACGGGCTGGAGCGGCGGCTGACCCAGATTGTCCGCGAGCGGCTTGAGACAGATGAGGCCCCCCTTGTGACCCGGGCCAGGCATCGGGAACTGGTCGAGGAGGCGCTGGGGGCGGTCGAGCGAGCCCTGGAAGGGGCCAGGATCGGGATGGGGGCCGAGCTGGTCTCGGAGGACCTGCGGCTGGCGGCGCGCGCCCTTGGCCGGATCACGGGTTCCATCGACGCCGAGGACCTGCTCGACCGGATCTTCTCCCAGTTCTGCGTGGGGAAGTAGGCATCCGAACATGGTCCGGCATTCAGGCAAGCCGAGCCACCGGGTATGCTTATAACCTTGGTCCAGTAGAGGACCGGGGATGCGAGACGGCCCCGCCTTGATTGGACGGCCGCTCTCCATGCGGAAACAATTGGGGGGAGTTTCGCTCGGGTCCGGAGGGTGCGGTTTGCGCAACTGCTATCCCACCGGATTTCACATAATGCAACGACATCAAGTCGAACGTTGCGATTTCGAAACATCTTAACGTGTACGGATCAGGGAGGGATCGCCGGGCCAGTCTTGGGCGAAACCGTTTCACGTGAAACGGGCGCCTCGACGCGGGGGCCGCCTGCCCTTAAATGACCGCCTCCGTACACAGGCAGCCGCCGTCCATGACCAAAGATATCCAGGATAGGTTCGACGTCATCGTCATCGGTGGCGGACATGCCGGGGCCGAAGCCGCGGCTGCTGCGGCGCGGTTCGGGGCGAAGACGGCCCTCGTCACCCACAAGCTTTCGACCATTGGCGAGATGTCGTGCAACCCGGCCATCGGCGGGTTGGGCAAGGGACATCTGGTCCGGGAAGTCGACGCGCTGGACGGGGTGATGGGCCGGGCGGCGGACCGCGGGGGCATCCAGTTCCGGATGCTCAACCGGTCGAAGGGGCCGGCGGTTCGGGGGCCCCGGACGCAGGCGGATCGGAAACTCTATCGGGAGGCAGTCCAGTCGATCCTCGGCGAGTATCAGAACCTCACGCTGATCGAGGATGGGGTCGAGGATCTTATCGTCCAAGACGGACACGTTGCCGGCGTCGTCGGGCAGTCGGGGCGCGCATGGGGTGCAGGCGCCGTCGTCGTCACGACGGGGACGTTTCTCAAGGGGCTGATCCATATCGGCGAGAAGCGCATCCCGGCGGGACGCGTCGGCGAGCAGCCGGCGATTGGCTTGTCGGATCGTCTCTATGGGCTCGGCCTCAAGATGGGGCGGCTCAAGACGGGGACGCCAGCGCGGCTCAAGGCCTCGACCATCGACTGGTCCAGTCTCGAAATGCAGGAAGCGGATGCAGAGCCGATCCCGTTCTCCTTCCTGAGCGATCGCATCACCACGCCGCAGATCGCGTGCGGCATCACCTGGACGTCGGCCGAGGTGCACGCAGTGATCGGCGACAACCTGCACAAGTCGGCAGTGTACTCCGGCGCGATCGCCGGACGTGGCCCGCGCTATTGCCCCTCGATCGAGGACAAGGTGAAGCGGTTCGCCGATCGCGACAAACACCAGATCTTCCTCGAGCCCGAGGGACTCGATGACGACACGGTCTATCCGAACGGCATCTCGACCTCGCTTCCGGAAGACGTGCAGGAGGCATTCATCCGGAAGATCCACGGGCTGGAGAAGGTCGAGATCAAGCGCTTCGGCTATGCCATCGAATACGACTATGTGGACCCGCGCGAACTGACGCCGGACCTTGCTGTGAAACGCCTGCCGGGGCTTTACCTGGCAGGGCAGATCAACGGCACCACAGGCTATGAAGAGGCTGCGGGACAAGGCCTCGTGGCAGGTCTCAACGCGGCGCGCCATGCTTCAGGCGCCGATCCATTCATCCTCGACCGGAGCCGCGCCTATATCGGCGTGATGATCGACGACCTCGTCACGCGCGGCGTGTCGGAGCCCTATCGCATGTTCACCTCGCGGGCCGAGTACCGGCTCACGCTGCGCGCGGACAATGCGGACCAGCGCCTGACCGAAGACGGCGTGGCGGCGGGCGTCGTCGGCAGCCTCAGGCGTGAAGCGTTTCACGTGAAACGTTCATCGATCGACGCGGCGCGCGAGAAGCTCCGTACACTGACGCTCACGCCGAACGAGGCGCGCGGGCATGGCATCCAGATCAATCTCGACGGCAAGCGCCGCAATGCGCTCGAGGTGATGGCGTATGAGGGCGTCGACTTCCCGAAGCTGCGCCAGGTGTGGCCGGAGCTCAACGCGATCACGCCGCAGGTGGCCGAGCAGATGGAGATCGAGGCGCAGTACGCAGGATATCTCGACCGGCAGGAAGCAGACATCGTCGCGTTCCGGAAGGACGAGGACATGCGCCTGCCGGCCGATCTCGACTATCGCGCGATCGGGGGCCTTTCGAACGAGGCGAAAGAGAAGCTGTCGACGGTGCGGCCGGCGACGCTGGGCCAGGCGGCGCGGATCGAGGGCATGACGCCGGGCGCGATCACGGCGGTGCTGGGATATCTGAAGCGCTCGGCCCGCAAGACAGACAAGTCATCAGACAAGGCGGCGCAGGCGTGAGCTGGCCGGAGCGCGACGAGGACGGCTTCGGGCCCGATGACGTGGTCGGTCTGACCGGTGTTTCACATGAAACACTCGGCCGGATCCGGCGCTACCTGGCGCTACTCGACGCCTGGCGGGAGCGAATCAACCTGATCGGGCCGGGCGAGGGGCGCCACCTCTGGAGGCGCCATGTGCTCGACAGCGCGCAGCTGCTGAAAGAAATTTCTCCGGAGGTGAAAAGCGTTGCGGACCTCGGGTCCGGGGCGGGCTTTCCAGGCCTGATCCTGGCCTGCGCGCTGGCTGATCGGGAGGGGGCCGGCGTCACCCTGGTGGAGAAGAGCCCCCGGAAATCCGAGTTCCTTGAAGCCGCTAGCCGGGAAGTCCAGCTGCCGGTGAAAGTGATTAACCTGCGCATCGAGGACGGCGCGCCCGGGGGCGGTATGGCCCGGTATGACGTGGTTACGGCCCGTGCCTTGGCCCCGTTACCGAAACTTCTCGGCTTCGCGGCAAGCTGGCTTAAACCTTCCGGTAAGGCCCTGCTGATGAAAGGTAGGGACACGGCCGCCGAACTGGCCGAGGCCCGCGAGACCTGGGACTTCGACATCACCCAGCGCGAAAGCCTGTCGAGCCCAGAAGGGCGTGTTCTGAGCGTTTCATCGTTGCGTCCACGGAGGGCTTGATGCGCGTTATCGCGGTCGCCAACCAGAAAGGCGGAGTGGGGAAAACCACCACCGCCATCAATCTCGGCACCGCGCTGGCCGCGGTCGGCCGCCGCGTGCTCGTGATGGATTGCGACGCGCAAGGCAACGCCTCGACCGGCCTTGGCGTGGAGCCGACGGCGCGGCGCGCGACGTCGTACGACGTGCTGGTGGGCGAGAGCACGCTGGCTGATGCGCTGATCCCAACGAAAGTGCCGAACCTCGATCTCGTGCCGGGGGACGAAAACCTCGCCGGCGTCGAGACGCTGCTGCACGACGATCCGAAGAAGAATTTCAAGCTGCGCGATGCGTTCGACGTCCTGCGCGCCTCTGGCTCGGACTATGACACCGTGCTGATCGATTGCCCGCCGTCGCTGTCGACGGTGACGATCAATGCGATGGTCGCGGCGAACGCCGTGCTGGTGCCGCTGCAGTGCGAGTTCCTCGCACTCGAAGGTCTCTCGCAGCTCCTGCGCACGGTCGACCTCGTGCGCGGCGCGCTCAATCCCGACCTCGAAATCCAGGGCGTCGTGCTGACGATGTTCGACAAGCGCAACAACCTCTCCGACCAGGTGGCGGGCGAAGTGCGCTCCTTCTTCGGGCCGAAGGTCTATCAGACCGTGATCCCGCGGAATGTCCGGCTGTCGGAAGCGCCCTCATTCGGCCTGCCCGCAATTCTCTACGACCACAAATGCACCGGCAGCGAGGCGTACATCATGCTCGCGCAGGAACTGATGCAACGCGAACGCGAAAGGGCAGCGGCGTGAACCAGCCAGCGAAACAGGCAAAGCTCGGACGCGGACTGTCGGCGCTGCTGGGCGATTATTCCGGCGCGCGCAATGCGATCGATGATCCGGCGCCGGCCGTGGCGGGGGCTGCTCCTGCCGATGAGCCCGCGTCCGCGATCGCAATCGATCGCATCGTTCCGAATCCGAAACAGCCGCGCCGCACGTTTGTCGAAGCCGAGCTGGAAGAGCTCTCGGAGTCGATCCGCACCAAGGGCGTGATCCAGCCGATCCTCGTGCGGCCCGATCCGAGCCAGGCGGAAATGTTCGAGATCATCGCAGGCGAGCGCCGTTGGCGCGCCGCGCGCCGTGCGGGCCTTACCGTCATCCCGGCCGTCGTGCGCGAGATGGACGATCGCGAGATGCTCGAGATCGCCATCATCGAGAACGTGCAACGTGCCGACCTCAACGCGGTGGAAGAGGCGGAAGCCTACAAGTCGCTGATCGACCGGTTTGGCCGCACGCAGGAATCCGTGGCGCAGCAGGTCGGCAAAAGCCGCGAGCACGTGTCGAACACGATGCGCCTGCTGCAACTGCCTGAAGATGTACGCGAGCATGTGCGCGAGGGCCGCCTGTCGGCGGGCCATGCGCGGGCGCTGCTCAAGACGTCGGACCCGTCGGGCTTCGCCGCGACCGTGATCGCCAAGGGCCTGTCGGTGCGCGACACCGAGGCGCTGTCGAAAGCGGACAAGGGCGGCAAGGCCGAGACCAAGTCGGCCGACGACAAGGACGTCGACACCAAGGCGCTGGAGCTGGACCTGCAGCGCGCGCTGGGCCTCGATGTCGACATCCGCCATGTGAACGGCAAGGGCGGCGAGGTGCGGATCAAGTATGCACAGCTCGAACAGCTCGACGAGATCTGCCGCCTGCTGTCGCGGCCGCGGGCAGGGTCGGCGGATTAGGGTTCAGCTGACGTGAGATTGAAGCGGCCCGCGCCTCACGGTGCGGGCCGTTTCCGTTTCGGCGCGGATTGGACGACGACATTGCGGGCCAGGGTCTTGATCCTGTCGTCGTCGGCCAGGCGGACCGTGATGGTGACGTGACCGGTCTTGCTGACTTTCCTGTCCTCGACGACGCCCGACTTGCCCGCGTGAGTTCCGCCGGTCACCACGCAATAATCGCCGTTGCGCACGTCCGGGGATGGTTGCTTCGCCGACATCGTACTATTTCCCCGGCTCCAGTTTCATCAGGACGCTGTCTGCGCCTTCGTCGGTGATGACGTAGAGATAGCCATCAGGCGATTGCTCGACATCGCGGATGCGTTGGTGGAGATCTGCGAGGAGCATTTCCGAGCGCACCATCTCCCAGTTCTCGTTGAAGACGATGCGAATGAGGTGGCCGGTGCGCGGGGCTTCCGAGTAGCGCATGGCGCCGAGGAAGAGGTTGCGCTTCCACGCCGGGAATTTGTCGCCGGTGTAGAAGACCATGCCGCCCGGCGCGATCGACGGGACGAACGAGATATGCGGACGCGTCATACCGTCCTTGAAGGGGACGGGGGAAACTTTCGGGCCGGAGTAGTAGCGGCCGTCGCTGACGACCGGCCAGCCGTAATTCTGGCCGGCCTTGAGGATGTTGATCTCATCCCCGCCATTGGGGCCGTGCTCGGAGACCCAGAATTCCTTGGTCCAAGGATTGAGCGTCATGCCGAGATTGACGCGGTGGCCAAGCGTGAAGATTTCGGGGTTGAAGCCCTTCCTGCCGTAGAACGGATTGTCGTTCGGAATCGTGCCGTCGTCGTTGAGGCGCAGCGTCTTGCCGGCGAAGTCATCCGGGTGCTGCGCGCGGCCGATCGAGTCATCCGTGCCGACGCCTGGGCAGCCGATGGTGAAATAGAGCTTGCCGTCCGGGCCGAAGGCCATGCGGCTGAAGAGGGCGTCAACATCGTCAGACAGGAAGATGTCCTTGCCATCGACGATCTTCGTTCCATCCCACCGGCCGCGCCAGATGGCGTTGGAGCCAAGCTCGCCGCGCGGCTTGTGGTAGGACAGGTAGATCAGGCCGTTGGTCTTGAAGTCCGGGTGAAGGGCGATGTCCATGAAGCCCGTGGCCGTGCCAAGGACTGCAACCTTTGGCGGGCCGCCTGCGACAGGCGTCGGATCGAGCTTGCCGTCGCGCACGATGCGAAGCGAGCCTGCGCGTTCGGTGATGAGGATAGCGCCGTCGGGCAGGAATTCGATCGCGCGCGGGGCAGAGAGGCCGCGCGTGACGATCGAGACCTTGAGGTCGCGCTGTTCCCAGCTCTCCATCCTGAACGGGCCTTCGCCGAGCTTCGGCGCCTCCCAGGCCGGCGGGCGCGGGCCATCGGCGCTGTCACGCTCGTCGCGGATGCGGCGGACGGGGTAGGGATATTCGGCGTCGTAGGCTGAACGGTTGAGGCCGGCCGGGTCGGCGCTCTTCTCGGCCGCTGCGAGTTTCGTGAGCGCAGCGGGCGAGGCGGTGACGAAGGCGATGACGTGGGTGCGCTGTTCGGGCGTCAGCATCTTCGACTGGAGCGCCATGAGGCCGGTATCGCTCAGCGCCGTCGAGACGCGCGTCTTGTCGAAGGCGTGAAGCGTTGAAAGGGGCGGGGCGGTCTCGTCCCCGCCATTGTGGCAGGCAGAGCAGATGCCGTCATAAACCCGCTTGCCGGCCGCGATGGACGCCATGTCGGCGGATGAGGCTGATGCTGTTGTAGCACTATCGGGCGGGGCTGTCGTGCAGGCGGCGAGTGCGAGCGCAGAGGCTGCGACCAGGACGGACAGGCGTTTCATGATGTCCCCGCTTCGATGCTGGCAGCATGGAAGGTTGAAACGCGCGTGCTGTCACGCTGCGGTGCGGCAGAAGCTAGAGCGTGCGCGTCGCGATGCGATGGATCAGGGTCTTGAGGATGGCCTCCTGCGGGGCGCCGGCCTGCTTGCAGGTCTTCTCGGCTTCGTAGAGGCGCGTGAAGGTGCGGTGGATGGCGGGCGCGGACCATTCGCGCAGGGCGCGGGAGAAGCGCGGCCATTCATTGTCGAAGACCGGCGGGCGCAGGCGCATGCCGGATCCGGCGCCTGAGGAGACAGCGTCCGAGACACGGAGCATGCGGAAATGAAGCGTGCGCAGGGCGGAGATCGCATTGCCGCCTGAATCGAGGAAGCGGTTGATCGAGAGCGTGGCCTGCGGGGCGTCACCGAGGATGGCGGCGTCGGCGGCGTCATCCGCGCCACGCGGCTGTTCGGCGGAGGCGAGAAGCGAGACGTCCTGTGCGTTGACGGCGCGGCCGAGGCCGACGGCGTAGAGTTCGAGCTTCTCGAGTTCGGAGAGGGCGAGGCGGCGGTCGCCGGGAAGGTCTGCGACGAAGGCGGCGAGGGCGGGCGGGTCGATGGTGACGCCAGCGGCGGCGAGGCGCTTGGTGACGAGCTCGGCGACGGTGGATTCATCGTCTGCGTAGAGCTGTAGCGCGACGGCGGCGTCGGAGGCTTCGAAAGCGGCGCGCAGCCGGTTGGTCTTGTTGAGTTCGCCGGCCTCGATGATCCAGAAGGCCTCGGGCGTGAGGACGCCCTTCTCGATGTCGGCGAGGATTTCGATGAGGTATTTGGAGCTGGCGTCCTTATCCACGCGGAGGCGGACGAGGCGTTCGCCGCCAAGCAGGGAGCGGGCGACGAGTTCGTCGGCGAGAAGCTGCGGATCGCGCTTCAGGTCATCGTCCGACATCTTGATGATGTTGAACGGATCGGGCGATGGCAGCCAGTTGTAGGCGAGCGTGTCCGCTGACGTCGAAACGAGGCCGGGATCAGCGCCGAAGATGAGGGCGATCCGTGTCTTGCCTTGCGGCTTCTCGCAGAAGGCCAGGGCGCGGGGGCCGGCCTGTTTCATTGCTTGGTGGGGTTCGTCGAGGTGGGGACGGTCGGCTTCGGGATCGTTGCCTCGGGTGCAGCCTTGATCGGCTCGCCGGTTTTCTGCCGGCCAGCCGCGATGATCATCTCCGAGCGGATCGAGCGGGCGATCAGGTCGGCGAGGCGTTCCTGCGCGGCGGTCTGCGCGGCCATGTCGGCGTAAGCTGCGTCAGCGAAGTTGAACGAGGCGCGCTCGGTGACCTGGCCGGAGCCGACAACGGTTCCATCGACACTGCGCAGCGTCCAGCTCGCATTGCCGACATAGTCCGAGCGCGAGGCGGCCTGGTCGGGCGCGAAGGCGAGGCGGTCGATGCTCTGGCCGAGCGTGATTTCGAGCGTGCCTTTCGGGAAGCCCGGAATGCCCTGGCCGATGGTGCGCGCGAGTTCATTGCGCAGGTAGTGGCCGGTTCGGCCGGGGATTTCGGTGATCGTGATCGGGCCGGAACTGGCAAAGCTCTCGCCCTGTCCGCCGTAGACCGGTGTGAAGTTGCACGCGGTCAGGGGGAGGAGAGCGAGGGCGAGGACAGCAGCCTTGAAGAGGGGAGCTCTGATCATGACGCCACGATATTCACGATACGGCCGGGAACGACAATCACCTTTCGCACGGTGAGGCCGGCGAGGTGGGGTTTTACATTTTCGTCAGCCTTGGCGGCGGCCTCGACGGTCGCGGCGTCGGCGGTGGCCGATACGGTGACTTCCCCGCGCTTCTTGCCGTTGACCTGCACGGGCAGGGTGACGGTGTCGGAGACCAGCAGGGCAGGATCAGGCGTCGGCCATTTCGCCGTCGTGACCATTCCCGTCCCACCCAGCAGCGCCCAGCATTCCTCAGCCAGGTGCGGCGCGAAGGGGGCGGCGATCTGGGCGAACAGCTTCAACGCTTCGCGACGGGCGGTGGCCATGCCGGGCGCGGTCGAGGTCTCGGCCTTGCGCAGGGCGTTGGCCAGCTCGTTCATGCGGGCAATGCCGACGTTGAAGTGGAATTTTTCGATGCCCTGCGTGACGTCCCGCACCGTGCGGTGGGCGAGGCGGCGCAGCTCGAGCGGCTCGCCTTCGCTGGCGGGGCCGTCGTCGGCCGTGGGCGTGGCTTCAACCAGCGCCCAGAGTTTCTGGATCGAACCCCAAGCGCCGCGCACGCCGGCGTCGGACCATTCGAAGTCGCGCTCGGGGGGTGAGTCCGACAGGGTGAACCAGCGGGCGACATCGGCGCCGTAGTCGGCGATGATCTGTAGCGGATCGACAACGTTCTTCTTCGACTTCGACATCTTCTCGACGCCGCCGATGGTGACAGGCTTTGCGGTCGCGATCTCGAACAGGCCGCCATCGCGCCTGTCGACCTCTTCGGGCAGCAGCCAGGCGCCGCTTTCGGACTTGTAGGTCTCGTGCGTGACCATGCCCTGGGTAAAGAGGCCGGCGAAGGGTTCGCCGCTCTTGAGGTCCAGAAGGCCGCAGTCGCGCAGGGCGCGGGAGAAGAAGCGCGAGTAGAGGAGGTGAAGGACCGCGTGCTCGACCCCGCCGATGTATTGATCGACGGGTAGCCAGTAGCTGGCTTCTTCCTTGTTGATCGGCTCGGCAGAGTTCGGATCGCAGAAGCGCGCGAAGTACCAGGACGAGTCGACGAACGTATCCATCGTGTCGGTTTCGCGCTCGGCCTTGCCGCCGCACGTGGGGCAGTCGACGTGCCGCCACGTCGGGTGGCGGACGAGCGGGTTGCCAGGCGCGGAGAAGTCGGCGTTGTCGGGCAGCAGCACCGGCAGGTCCCTGTCCGGCACGGGCACGGTTCCGCACTTGGCGCACTTGATGACCGGGATCGGGCAACCCCAGTAGCGCTGGCGCGAGACGCCCCAGTCGCGCAGGCGATATTGCGTGGTGGCCTCACCGGCGCCGCGCTTCACCAGCTCCTTGATCGCGGCGGTGATCGCATCCTTCGTGGAGAGGCCGTTCAGGAACTCAGAATTGTAGATCACGCCTTCGCCGACATAGGCCTCCTTCGAGACCGTGTAGGTGGCGGGATCCTCGCCCGGAGGGAGGACGACGGGCTTGAAGGGCAGGCCGTACTTTTCGGCGAACTCGATGTCGCGCTGGTCGCCGGCGGGCGAGCCGAAGATCGCGCCGGTGCCGTAGGTCGACAGGACAAAGTTGGCGGCCCAGACAGGGAGTTCCCAGCTGGGGTCGAACGGGTGCTTCACCTTGATGCCAAGATCGACGCCGACCTTGTCGGCTTTCTCGATGTCGGCTTCGGACGTGCCGCGGGCGGCGCAGTCGGCCATGAATCTGGCGACGGCGGGGTTGGTTTCCGCGATGGTTTTCGTCAGCGGATGGTCGGGGGCGAGCGCGAGGAAGCTGGCGCCGAACAGCGTGTCGGGGCGCGTCGAGAAGACTTCGATGTCGGCGGCGCCGGCGACCGGCCTGGTCAGCTGCCAGCGGAAGCGTGCGCCTTGCGACTTGCCGATCCAGTTGCCCTGCATGATCCGGACTTTTTCCGGCCAGCGGTCGAGGCCATCCAGCGCGGCGAGGAGGTCATCGCCGTACTTCGTGATGCGGAAGAACCATTGCTCCAGCTCGCGCTGCTCGACGACGGCGCCCGAGCGCCAGCCGCGGCCATCGACGACCTGTTCGTTGGCGAGCACGGTGTTCTCGACCGGATCCCAGTTCACTTTCGCCGAGCGGCGGTAGACGAGATCGTTCTCGAGCATCTTCAGGAAGATGCGCTGCTGGTGGGCGTAGTAGTTGGGCTCGCAGGTGGTGACTTCCTTCGACCAGTCGAAGGAGAGGCCCAGCGGGGCGAACTGGTCCTTCATCGCCTGGATGTTCTGGAGCGTCCATTGGCGCGGCTGGGCCTTTTTCTCGATGGCGGCATTCTCGGCGGGCAGGCCGAACGCGTCCCAGCCCATCGGGTGGAGGACGTTATAGCCGTTGGCGATGCGGTATCGCGCGACGACATCGCCCATCGCGTAGTTGCGGACATGGCCCATGTGGAGCCGGCCCGACGGGTAGGGGAACATCTCGAGGACGTAGGCCTTCGGCATCTTGCCCGCCTCTTTGGCGGACTTCGCACGGAAGACGTTGGCGCGGTCCCATGCGGCGCGCCATTTGGGTTCGGTCTCTTTGGGATTGTAGCGGGTGGCCATCTACTCGCTCGTCAATTCGTCGCTGCGCCGGAGTTCGCACATACCGGCGCTGAACGAAAGACGGCGCCGGCCTACTGGATGGCGTTAAGTCGAAGCTGGCGAGCCTTGGTCAGGATCGCGTTTTCCAGCGCCACATTGGTTTCCGGGGCGACGGCGGCCGAGACCCAGGCGCCGTTGGTCAGCGTCTCGCGGAACACGGCGGCGGAGATGCCGTCGGCGCGCAGGCGCGTGTCGAGGATGTAGACGGTCGCTTTGAGGCGCTCGTCCTTCTTGTCCGGGTTGGCGTACCAGTCGGTGATGATCACGCCGCCATACGGATCGGCCGAAACCAGGGGCATGAAGGCCAGCGTGTCGAGCGAGGCGCGCCACAGATAGGCGTTGACGCCCAGGCCGCCGGTCTGTTCGGGCCCGGCATCCGAGCTGGAGGCGGTCGAGGTGTTGGCCGTGGACGACCCGAAGATCGAGCAGCCGGACACGCCCAAGAGGGCCGAAGCAACAACGGCGGCAGCCGCCACGCGGGAAAACATCACGTCGTAACTCCAGTTGCCCGGCGCGTGTTTGCGCCCCCGGAAGCCCCAAGCAGCCGCTTCCTTAGCTCCGAGCCTGACCTGCGGGCAAGGGCTGAAAGCCGTTAGCCTCGCCGCAAGGCTGCCTCATATAGATCGTGCATTGGACGGAGATTGCGGAGGAATTCTGGCATGCGGCGCACGATAACCATGGCCGCCCCCCTGAGCCTGCTGGTCCTCGGGACGGCGCCAGCGCTCGCCCAGGAGGGCGACGGAGAGTGGAAGGCCGACATCGTCTCCACCCTCGTGGGCTCGTTCGTGGAGGAGGAAACGCCCATGGCCCCGGCGGCCGACGGGGTGATGGTCTCGGGTCTTCTCTCGGTTTCGCGGTCCGACACATTCGACAACGGGCTGACGCTGAGCTGGAAGGGGGCGCTGCGCTATGACCGCGACGCACCGTCGCGCCCGGCGTTCGCAGGCGTGCTGGGCAATTGTCCGGCGGCCGACCCGCAATGCCCACGTGTGGCGAGCGGGGTGGGGTTTCTCTCGCCTGTGTCGCCCGCGACGGGGCTCGCCGTGGGTGGCGGGCCAGTCGAGGAAGAGGGATTTGTCGCGGTGGAGGCAGCGTCGGTGACGCTTGCCGGTCCATGGGGCGATGGCGTGATTGGCCTTGATTCAGGGGCTGCAGCGAGGCTCGATGCACGTGCGCCGCAAGTGATGGAGCGCGTGTCGGCGTTCTCGCCCGGGCTCGATGCGACAGGGCTTGGCGTGACGCGAGCACGCAACGACGTGACGGGGTCTTCGTTCAAGGCGACGTATCTAAGCCCGCGCTGGATCGGTTTCCGCGTAGGCGCGAGTTACACGCCGAAGGCAGACGAGCGGACGGTCGATTACGATCCGGGTTTTGCTGGACCGGGCAGGGCGGGAGCTGAGCTGGAGAATGTGTGGGAGGGCGCGGTCTCGTTCTCGCGCCAGTTCGCCGAGCAGGACATGCGGGTGCGCGCAGCGGTGACCTATACTTCGGCTGAATCCGGGGCCGACGCCGGATCCAGCCTGGCAGGCTTCGGGGATTACGAGGCATGGGGGGCCGGGCTCGAGCTGGAGCACGACGGTTTCACGGGCGGGGTCCGGTGGCTTTCCAGCAACAACGCCTGGGAATCCGGGACCGGGGATTACGAGGCCTGGGAGGCCGGGCTGGTCCATGACTCAGAGGAATGGCGCATCGGGGTCGAGGCCGGATGGGCCCAAGACCGCCTGACGGGCATAGAGGGCTCGTCCTGGCTGGCTGGCGTGACCCGGAAGATTAACGAAAATATCGACCTGGGCGTGGCCTGGACCCAGGCGGAAGCCGACATGCCTGTGCTGTTCGGCCCCACCTACGGTCACACAAACGCCAGCAATGACGGGCTAATACTGGAACTGACTGTGCGGAATTAGTGACACCTGGGGGAGAAATATCCCCTTGAGTGCCCATCTTAATTCTCGTTAACTTTTGTGAAGCAACTCACGCGTATTATCTCGGACAGGAGGGCAGGACATGCGCATTACCGCAAAACTCTTTTGTCTCGCCGCCTCCCTGGTCGCTGCGCCGGCTTTTGCGCAGGGCGGGAAGGATAGCGCCCCCGTGTCCTCGCCACAGAGCCTTGCCCAGGCTGGGAAATCTCTCCAGGCCGCACCGCAGGCTTCGCCCTCGATGAATCTCGGCCTTGGCTTCTCCAAGGGCGGCACGGAGCGGACGCTCCTGCCGATCGCGCCGGTCCAGAAGGATTCGCTCGAACTCACCTGGCAGCCGGCCAGCAAGTGGGGCCTGACCCTCGACCTGACCAGCCGCGCCCCGAACGAACTGTTCCCGCGTGAGGAAGTCACCGCTGGCGTCACCTACCAGATCACGCCGCGCTTCCGCTTTGGCGGCGGCGTGACGGTCAGAGGCGACTCGCTCGCCCAGTCGCTGTCGAACCCGGTGCAGAACTTCTCGAATGCCAAGGACGGCGCCGAGGCTTCGGTGCGCATCGAGTCGGCTTTCTCTTTCTAATTTTCCCAGGCGTCCATCACGGCATCGATCGCTGCCCAGCCGGCTGCGTGTGACATCGCGCATGAAGCTGTCTGCGCGTTGATCCCGCCAAGAGCGTAGACGGGGATGCCGGCGCTGCGCGCGATCAGGCGGAAGCGGAGAGGCCCAAGCGCTTTTCCAGCGGAGGGGCTGCGGCTCGGGAAGACGGTCGAGACGACCGCCGCGTCGACGCCGAGGCGCCGGGTGCGGGCGATCGCGGCGCGGGAGTGGGCGGCGGCAGTTTCGATGAAGCGCGGGTGGCGTGGGCGAATGCCGGTAAGGCGCGCCTCGGGCCAGTGGACGCCGTTAGCGCCGATGCGGACGGCGAGGGCGGGGTCGGCGGAGACCAGCAGGATCAGGCCGCGCCGGCGGCAGGCGCGGGCGAGCGCTGCGCCGACGACGTAGCGGTTGGCGGCGCCATAATGGCGGTAGATGACGCCGAAGCCGCGCGGCAGGTTGGCGATAACGCCGAGCAGGTTCTTCGTGCGGTCCGGATCGGTGAGGAAGAAGGCGCGGGGGAGGTACGTTCCATTGCGCGCACGGGCAGGTTTTGCGAGGCGCGAGGCTGCGAGCAGCTTGCGGCGGATCGCGGCTTGGGGTTGAGCCAATTGCGAGTAAGAAAGACTCATGGACGACAAGGTTCTTCAGGAAATCTCTGCGGCGCGGGCTGACGTTCTTGCGCGCATTGGCGCCGCCGCCAAGGGCGCGGGGCGGGATGCAGGCGCCGTGCAGCTGGTCGCGGTGTCAAAATCGCAGCCGGATGAGCGCATCTCGGCGATGCTGGCGAGCGGGCAGCGCGTGTTCGGCGAAAACCGCGTGCAGGAGGCAGAGGCGCATTGGGAAGCGCGCCGGGCCGCCGGGCTGGATCTCGAACTGCGGTTGATCGGGCCACTGCAGTCCAACAAGGCGAAGGAAGCGGTGGCGTTGTTCGACGTGATCGAGACGCTTGATCGCGAGAAACTTGCAGGCGCGCTGGCGGATGCGTGCGCGAAGGCAGGCAAGACGCCCCGCTTTTACTGCCAGGTGAATACCGGCGAGGAAGAGCAGAAGGCGGGCGTCGCACCGCACGAGGCGGACGCGTTCATCGCTTCGGTGCGGAAGACCTACGGTTTCGAGATTGAAGGGCTGATGTGCATTCCGCCGGCGGAGGAACCTGCGGGGCCGCACTTTGCTCTGCTGGCCAGGATCGCGGCGCGCAATGGCGTGGCGAAACTGTCGATGGGCATGAGCGCGGATTATGAGACTGCGGTTATGTTTGGCGCGACGAGCGTGCGGGTGGGATCAGCGCTGTTCGGCGCGCGCTGAGCGCTACTTCTTCCTTGCCGCACTTCTTGCCCTGGCCTTTGGAGGGGCAGGGCGGCGTGGGCGTTGTTTCTCCGACACCGACTTGATGATCAGCACGCGCTGAGCTGTCTTCGGGATCGGATCGCCGCACAGGTGCTCGGCCTCGCGCATCAGCGCATCCACTGCCGGGCTATCAACGTCGACGCCCTCGACCAGCCGCACATTGCGCACGACAGAGCCCTCGCCCCTCAGGAGCTTCGCCGGATCGGAGAGGCGGCGCGCGTTGCGGAGGAAGCAGATCGACACGTGGGCCGGCGCGAAAACCAGCGAGAACAGCGCCTCGGAAGCGCGATCGTTCGGGCCATAGCCGACGACCAGCCATTGGTAGTTGTCGTAGACCATCTCGACCGCGCCCGGCAGGCGTGCGCGCATCTTCCTGATGGCGGCTTTCGCCTGTCTCTGCATCTCCGGCGAGTATTTGGCGATGAAACCGTCGAGCTGGCGTTGAGCGGAGACGGCGGCCATCGTGGTCAGGCGCTGGCGCTACGTGCGCGCGTCAGGCTCCAGGCGAGCATGATCTGGGCGGCGGCGTAGGTGATCCAGACGCTGCCGACGGGCACGCTCTGGTGTGCGAACATGCCGACGGCGATCAGCGAGTCGGAGAGCATGAAGATCACCGCGCCCAGTTTGGCCATCAACGGCGCTTTCGACATCAGCGCCGAGATCACCATGATCGAGATGATGACCGAATAGGCAGTCGCGGGGATGGTGAGGCCCATCTCGGCCTGCCCGGGCGCGAACCAGATGGCGAGGCCGACAGAGGCGGCAAGTACGGCAAGGGCGAAGGGCCAGCCGGACTTGTTGAGACCGTCACGCCGGATGATTCCGATAAAGGCGGCGCTGTAGAACACGTGGGCGAGGCCGAACGCCGCCATGCCGCCGACGAACAGGCCGTCGAGTTCGAGGAGGACGTCGCCTGCGGCCGAGAGCAGGAGACCGAGGCCGACGAGCAAGGCGCGCTGGCTGAGGGCGTAGAGGCCCAGTACGATAATGCCGGAGCATTTCCAGATCGGCCCGAGCGGCTGGTCGAGCTTCACCCACTCATTGGCGAGGTGCGAGGCGGCGAGCAGGGCGCCGACGATGAAGAGCATGTTGGTGGCGCTGGCGCGGGGGGCGGCTGTGTCGGTCATGACGCGTTGGTAGCGGGGCGCGAGGCGGCTGTCGATTTCTCGTGGGGTAAGGTCAGAGGGGAAGGTCAGGCGGTGATCTCGAGTTCGTCCCCCGGCTTGGCATCCCTAAGCAGCGCGAGAAGATCGGGCAGGGCGCAGGCGATGCAGCCTTCGGTTGGCGAATAGTCCTCGCGGGCGAGGTGAAGGAAGATGGCGCTACCTTTTCCCGGAACCACGGGTGCGTCGTTGTAGCCGAGCTCGACGATGAGGTCGTAGACGCGGTCCTCGCGCCAGAGTTTCTCGTGGCTGGTCGGGTAGGGCAGGATCACCGGGCGGTTGTAGAACGGGTCCAAGGGATCATCGCACCAGCCGGCCTCGGGGATGATCTCGATCGCGGGAAGGCCGGTTGCGGGGCGCGCGAGGCGGTCGGCGCGCCAGTAGAGCTGGCGCATGGGCCAGACGCCGGCCGGGCTTGCCCCATCCCCCTCGCGCTTGGATTCGGCGGGCGTAACCCCCGTTCTGCCGAGCGCGCAGCGGACTTTGTGGCTGCTCCATTGAAGCAGGCCTCTGGAACTCGCCGTAAATCGCGTGGCAGGCATGGTGCTGACCGCTTCGTGATGGCTTCCTTGCTAGGCCCTTACTCCCTAGACTTGCTATGCCCCGCACGGAAGATGCGGGCCGGGAGACGCCGACGACATGACCACCGCCAAGACGATCCTGCTGGTCGATGACGACCAGGAACTGCGCGAGGCCCTGGCCGAGCAGTTCGAGCTGCATGAGGGCTTCCGGATCGAGCATGCCGCTTCGGCTGGCGAGGGGATCAAGAAGGCCGAGGAAACCCGGGCCGACCTGATCATCCTCGACGTCGAACTGCCGGACATGGACGGGCGCGACGCCTGCCGGCTCATGAGGAAACACGGGATCGCCGCGCCGATCGTCATGCTGACGGGGCAGGTGACGGATGCGGATGCGATCCTGGGTCTCGATAGCGGCGCCAATGACTACGTCACCAAGCCGTTCAAGTTCTCGGTGCTGCTCGCTCGCGTGCGCGCGCACTTGCGCACGTTCGAGCAGAGCGAGGATGCGACCTTCCGGCTGGGGCCGTACGAATTCCGGCCGGCAGGCAAGCTGCTGATCGACGAGAAGGAACGGAAGATCCGTCTCACCGAGAAGGAGACGAACATCCTGAAGTATCTTTATCGCGCGGGCGGCAAGCCGGTCGGGCGCGAGGAGCTGCTCTCGGAAGTGTGGGGCTATAACGCCAACGTGACCACGCACACGCTCGAGACGCACATCTACCGCCTGCGCCAGAAGATCGAGCCGGACCCTGCAAATGCGCGGCTTCTGCTGACCGAAAGCGGCGGGTACCGGCTGCAGGCCTGACGCGCCGGGCAGCCCCCCGATGTTGCGGGGAGGCCGTGGGAACGGCCTGATTTTCTGCTAGGATACGTTCCGGGATGGGGTCATGCCCCTGAAAGGAGCGGTCATGAATAAGCTGATTGCGGTGTCGCTTGTTACCCTGATGACGTCTGCGGCGCTCTCAGCGCCAGCCCTTGGAGAGCCGGCGAGGAAGACGGAGCTCATCGCGCTCGATGGCAAGACGGTCGAGAAGATGCCGCTGCGCGACGACTTCGACGCCACTTGGGTCATCGACACCCAGCGCATTCTCTACCGCGATGATCGGCGCGCCTACTATCTGGTGACGCTGAAGGAGGCGTGCCCCTCGCTCGAGATCCGCAGCCTCGGCTTCAGCTTCCACCCTGGCTGGTCATGGCAGCTACGCGACAACTTCGCCTACGAGATCCGCCCGCAGGCCGGATCGCGGTGCGAGGTCGCCAGGATCGAAAAGATGGACGACGCCAAGGCCGATCCGATCCGCGACGCCGCGCATCACCGCGTCTGGTAAACATCTGCTGCTCGTTGGCGGCTGACGGCTCTGCTGTCAGGCGCAGCCTTCGACATACTGGATGCTTGGGCCGCCCGCGTGGATGGCGCCGACTTTCCCCGTGCCGTCGACCTCGTAGACGATGCCGCGTGCAGCGTCGTCTTCCACATAGGGCTCGTTACGCGGGCCGCCCTTCCACCACGTGATGTATTCGGCCGGCTTGTCCTGGTATTTGTGCGGCGTGGTTTTCGCATCGGGGTAGCCCGCCTTGACCGCATCGGGCGTGTCGCCGAGGCCGAAACCCTTGTCCGTCTTCACGGTCGAAAGATCGCCCAGCGTGATGCGGGTGAGCTTGCCTTCCTCGATCATCACCCAGACGCCATCCGGCGCGCGTTGAGGCTGGAATTCGACGCACTCGCCTGGAATGCCGACGGCGTCAGGCGTGCGGGTGTCGCCGACAGCGGCGATAACTTCCTCCTTCGTCATGCCGATTCTGAGAGGCCCGATGCCGTCGGCCGTCAGCACGTCGAGCGTGACGGCGGGCGAGGGCGCCTGGGCCGACTCGGCTGGCGGGGTCGGAGGCGTGATCGCGGCGGTCTCTTCCGGCTTCGGCCCGCAGGCGCTGAGGGCAAGTGCGGCGATGAGGGCAAGGCGCTTCATGGGTTTGTTCCGGCGTTTTTCAAATACGCGTATAAACGCTTTGAGGCCGAAGGCGATCCGGCGCGAACCCGGGAGGTCGTCAGGCGGCCGGAGTGACCGTAACCGTCACAGGGACATGGTCGCTGGGTTTTTCCCCGCCGCGCTCTTCCGGATGGATCTTGTAGCTGGCGATGTCGACCAGAGGGGCCGCGCGCTTGTCGGCCCAGAGGTGGTCGAGGCGGCGGCCGCGGTTGGAGAGCTTCCAGTCTGCGGCGCGATAGCTCCACCAGGTATAGAGTTTCTCGTTCGCCGGGTGCTTGGCGCGGGCGATATCAGTGAGCTTCCCGTCAGCAAGCACACGCTTGAGGCCGTCGGTCTCGACCGGCGTGTGGCTCACGACGTTGAGCAGCTGCTTGTGTGACCAGACATCGTTCTCTTCGGGCGCGATGTTGATGTCGCCGGCGACGAGTAGCGGCAGGGCAGAGCGTTTGGCGGCGCGCGCGGCGTAGAAGTCATGCATGCGTTCGACGAAGTCGAGCTTGTGCGCGAACTTGTCGTTGAGCTCGGGATCGGGAATGTCGGCGCCTGCGGGCACGTAGAGGTTCTGCACCTCGAAGCCGGCGATCTCGGCGGCGGCGCAGCGCGCATGGCCGTGACGGCAGAGGCCAGGAGTATCCAGCGCCTTCATCGGCAGCTTCGACACGATGGCGACGCCATGCATGCCTTTCTGTCCCGAGAGGTGGATGTGCTTGTAGCCGGCCGCCTCGAATGCCTTCCGGGGGAACTGGTCCTCCAGACACTTGATCTCCTGCAGGCACAGGACATCCGGCTTCTCCCGCTTCAGGAAGGCGACCACGCGATCAATGCGGAGGCGGACGGAATTGATGTTCCAGGTCGCCAGGGAGAGGCGGTTCATGTCGTCGGGGAGGCCGTTTGGCTGGGGTTGGCAGGCAGGCCAGACAATCGGGTGCGCCGCCCTTCAAATCAAGAAAAAGCGCCTGTCACGCGTGGGTTTTTCAAAGGACCCCGAACATCAACGCGCCCGGCCGCGGGGACAGCCAGGCGCGCTTTACGCCCCGGGGGCGTGATGGGCCGGGGGATAGCACCGGCATTCGAACCGCTGCGAGCACCCGTGGGGGAAGCTCGGGCGCGAGCGGCGTCGATCCATGTGACTATTGGGCCACAATCCCCCGGTTTTGTCACCTAAAGCTTGGTTAAAATTTGCGTGTGGCCGACCCGCTACGAGGGTTGACCGTTGCGAAATGCGATCGAGCGGGAATCAGGGGCGTTCAGGGCTATCCCTGAACGCCGTCCTGGCGCTAGCGGCGATTGTCGTTGTCGTCGGACGGGTCTTTGACGATGAAGAGGGTGGGCTTCAGCGTCACGTTCTTCTTCACGTCGGCCAGCTGGACCTTTGTTTCGGCGCCCGTGCCGTCGATCTGGCGCCAGCCCATCAATTCGAAGTCCGACTGGCGGAATTGCAGGATCATCTTGCCTTCGGCCTCGCCGGTCTTGTCGACCAGCGTGACGAAGTGCGAGCCGTTCGACGTGGTGACGTCGGAAACGCTGCCGTCCTTCTTGAGGTCGATGTTCGAGCGCAGGAAGAGATTGAGCGGCGTCGAGCTCAGCGGCACGGCGTCATACGATTTGCGCTTGGGCTCCTCGATCGAGACTGAAACACCGTTCGACACAATGAAAATGGGCTCGGGCGAGGTGTACTCGAAGCGTACCTTGCCAGGGCGGTTGATGTAGAAGACGCCCGAAGACGGTGATCCCTGCGGGTCGAGCTGCGTGAAGCGGCCCTGCGCAGTGCGCGTGTCGCTCAACGCCCTGGCGACGCGGTCGATGATGGCGTTGCGGTCCATTGCAGCGGGAGCCTGGACCTTGATGATCTCCGCGCCGGCCGGCTTGGCGGCGGGGGGCGCGAGCTTGGCCGGAGGCGTGATTTTCACCTCGATCGGCTTGGCCGCGGGCGCAGTCGCGACAGGCGAGGGCGCGGGCGAAAGCGCCACGGTTGTGGGGGTCGCGGCGGCCTGTGGGCCAACAGCGAGGGCGAGGGGGATCAGTGCGGACATCATGCTCATGGCAGCCAACCTCGGCTTCAGGGTCGGCGAAAACAAGACGCCGGGATGGAATTTTCGCCCTGTTTTCATGAACATCGGTTCAGCCCTACTGGTTATTCGTGCGGTCATGGGGATAGCTAACGCCATGGGGCCGAAACAGTTTCATGCGCTGGTGATGGGGTTTCCGGAAACGGAATACACGACCGCGTACGGCCAGCCCGCTTACAAGTCCTTCGGCAAATTCCTGACGCGGCTGCGCGCGGAGGATGACAGCGTGGTGCTGGGACAGGTCCAGTTCGATGAGCGCGAGATGCTCTGCGAGGCGGACGCGGAGACATTCCACGTCACCGACCACTACCGGAATTATCCTTATGTGCTCGCACGGCTGAAACGGCTCGATGCCAAGACGCTGCGGGGGTATCTGACGCGGCAGTGGCGCCATAATGCGCCCAAGAAGTGGCTCAAGGCTTGGGAAGAGGGGACGGCGCTGCCGCCTGTTCCGAAGAAGGCTGCAAGGCCCCGGGCGAAGAAACAGGGGCGAGGAAACACACGATGAGAATGCTGCTGATCCTGATCCTCCTTGCGGCCCTTGGCGCCGGTGGATTCCTGACGCGCCCCGACGAAGCGGCGCAGAAGGCGCATGCTGACGAGGAGTTCGCCAAGGCAAGCGGCAGCGACGGCATCGGCGCGCTGATCGAAACCGTGGTCGGCGGCATCACGCGCGAGGCCAAGTTCGAGGACATGCTGGTGGCGACGAAATACACGGTTAGCTCGGGAGGCTCGGTCGTGCTCGAATGCCTCGGCGCCTATTCCCAGTTCTTCTGCTCGAAGCCCGAGAAGAAATAGCGCATAACGGACCTAACGCACAAAGGACGGGGGCACGCGGAGCAGCCATGCGGTTCATCGCCGTTCTTGTCTTCCTTCTGCTGATCGCCGGGGCAGGCGCCTATGTGACGCGGCCGGGCGAAGGCTGGCATCGCGGCGTGGCGAGCGAGCTGATGAAACAGGGCAAGGCGGAGCGGCCTGGCGCGGCCGCCGGCCGCTACGAATTCGACGATTATTATCTGGTGACGTTCTCGGCGATGTCGTCGGGCGATCGTCAGTTGCTGCAGTGCTGGGGCGCGTTCTCGCGCTTCTTGTGCGTGGGACCGGCGAGCGGTCCGCAAGCGCCTGCAGCTTCAACGCCTCCGCCGGCATGATCCGGCGTTACTTCTCCATTGTCGGCATCATCCTCGTCGTGGTGCTGGGTCTTGGCGTATGGCTAAAGCCGCCGCTGAAGCAGATGCGCGAGGGCGTCGAGATCGGGCTGTCGGAATACGCAAAGACGAAGCTGAAGCCGGGCGAGGCGATGCCTGTCGTGACACATGTCAGCTCGCAGGACTGGCTGATCGCCGTCAGCCACGTCGCCCAGGTGGGCAAGCTCACCTTCTACTGCGTCGGCGCCTACAAGGTGACGATCTGCGATTATCCGCAGTGAGCGGGAGCAAAGAAAAAGGCCGGCCCGTTGGGGCCGGCCTTTCCCGTTCCTGATGGCGGCGCGGCTGCACGCGCCAGCCGCCAGGGAAGTCGATCAGACCGCTTTGAGGTTTACGGCCGACATTTTGCCGGAGCGCTTGTCAGCCTGTTCCTCGAACGAGATCTTCTGGCCGTCGGCCAGGCCGCGCATGCCAGCCGCTTCAACAGCGGTGATGTGGACGAACACGTCCTTGCCGCCGTTGTCCGGCTGGATGAAGCCATAGCCCTTGGTGGTGTTGAACCACTTCACGGTGCCAGTTGCCATTGGAAGTCTTCCTTGCGTTCTTTGACGACGTTCGCGCGCACGCGATCCGCCTGGTTCATCAAGTGTAGGGGGATGTCGTCAGCGTGCGCGGATAGCGCGGCCAAGTCGTCGGCCGAAACTCGATGGGGGGTCCCTAGCATACCCGGCCCCGGAGGAACAGGGGCGGGCGAAAGGGCGGGGAGAAGGCGTTTGCTTTCCGGGAGTTAAGGGACCATATCAGGAAGGTCGTTCGGTTGGCGCATTCTGCGCCAGTGGAGGGACGCCGGAGCAACCGCGTGCCCACAATCGACGAGCGAATTCCACAAATGTCCGAGCCGGAGCTTGCCAACCTGCAGGCCAACGCGACGCGCCTTGTCGCGTCGGGCACACCGGCCCAGAAGGCCGAGGCCCAGCGCATCCTGCCGATGGTGACGTCCGCGCTCGAGGCGAGCCGTGTCGCCAAATCCGCTGCGCAGCAGAAGGCGATGTCCGACCGCCGCGAAGCCATGGCCGCGGCGCGCAAGAAGAAGTCCGACGCCGCCAAGGCCAGGAAGGCCGAGGAAGCCGAAGCGGACGAGTAGCGCGGCAACGAGACCAAAAGAAAAGGCCGGCTCCTGCGAGCCGGCCTTTTTTGTTTTGGTTGGGATGAACCGGCTAGGCCGCTTCTTCGTCGTTCGCCGTAGGGCGGCGCTGGTCCTGGCTGATGATCTGGCGTTTGCCGGCGTGGTCGGCGGAAGAGATGATGCCTTCGCGTTCCATGCGCTCGATCATGCTGGCTGCACGGTTGTAGCCGATGCGCAGCACGCGCTGGACGTAGGAGGTGGTCGGGCGCTTGTCGCGCACGACGGCGGCCACGGCCTCGCGATACATATCCTCTTCCGGATCGCCTGAGCTCGTGCCGAAGGCGGCGTCGGCGACGGAGGCTTCTTCCTCGACCTCGTCGGTGATGCCTTCGACGTATTGCGGCGTGCCCTGGTCCTTGAGCCAGTTAACGACGCGCTCGACTTCCTCGTCCTTCACGAACGGGCCGTGCACGCGCGTGATCTTGCCGCCCGATTGCATCCAGAGAAGGTCGCCCATGCCGAGCAGTTGTTCGGCGCCTTGCTCACCAAGAATGGTGCGCGAGTCGATCTTGGTGGTGACCATGTATGAGATGCGGGTCGGGAAGTTCGCCTTGATCGTGCCGGTGATGACGTCGACCGAGGGACGCTGCGTTGCGGTGATGAGGTGGATGCCGGCCGCGCGCGCCATCTGGGCGATACGCTGCACGGCGCTTTCGATGTCCTTGCCGGCGACGAGCATGAGGTCGGCCATTTCATCGATGACCACAACAATATGCGGCATGGGCTCCGGTTTGACCGCTTCGGTCTCCCAGATCGGTTCGCCCGTTTCCTTGTTCCAGCCGGTCTGGACCTGGCGGGTGAGATGCTCGCCCTTCGCGGCGGCCTCCTCAGCCTTCTGGTTGAAACCGGCGATGTTGCGCACGCCCATCTTGGACATGACCTCGTAGCGGCTCTCCATCTCGCGCACGACCCATTTGAGGGCCAGCACGGCCTTCTGCGGATCCGTCACGACGGGGGAGAGGAGGTGAGGCACGCCCTCATAGATCGACAGTTCGAGCATTTTCGGGTCGATCATGATGAAGCGGCACTTTTCAGGCGGCAGCTTGAACATGAGCGACAGGATCATCGCGTTGATGCCGACCGACTTGCCCGAGCCGGTCGTACCGGCGATCAGCAGGTGAGGCATCTTGCCGAGATCGCCGATCATCGGCTGGCCTTCGATCGACTCGCCAAGGGCAAGCGGCAGGGCCATGCGCGAGCGCGAGAACTCGTTGGCGTTGAGCAGGTCACGCAGATAGACGGTCTCACGCGTCGGGTTCGGCAGTTCAATGCCGATAGCGTTGCGGCCCGGGATGACGGCAACGCGCGCCGAAGTGGCGGACATGGCGCGCGCGATGTCTTCTGCGAGCGCGATGACTTTGGAGGAACGCACGCCAGGCGCGGGCTCGAGTTCGAACAGCGTGACGACGGGGCCGGGGCGAACTTCCGTGATGCGGCCTTTCACGCCGAACTCGATCAGCACGCCGCCGAGACGGTCGGCCATTTCGAGCAGGCGGGCTTCATCAACGTCCGACGAGCGCGGCGGCGGGATGTCGAGCAGGTCGATGGGCGGCACGGCGCTGTTGGCGTCGCGCACGCGGGCGGACTGCTGCGTGGGAGCAGCACTGCGCGTGGCGGATTGCTGCGGCTTGGCGACGGTGCGCGGCGCGGCGGGAACGGCTGGTACGGCGCCGGCGTCCGGGACCGGGCGGCTTTCGAGAACGCGCGGAACGATCGGGCGCGTCTTGCCATCGGCGCCTTCGGCCTTCTCGACGGCGGTGAAGAAGCCACGCTCGCCTTCCTCGAACCCATCTTCTTCCGTGAAGACGATCGGTTCGATGACTTCCTGCGGCTTCTTGCCGAGGAGGCGCATGACGCCATCCATCAGGCCGCCAGCAGAGGACGGGCGAGAGGCGAGGGCGGGCACGCCGACCACGGGCGCCTCGGGCTCGCGTTGCGGCTTCGCGGTGAGCGCGCGCCAGAGCGAGGAGGCGTCGGAGGCGCCAAGGCCCATTGCCATGGCGGCGAAGAGGATGGCGCAGAGGCCTGCGATGATCGAGGCCCACACCTGCGGGTCGGGGATCTGCAGCGCAGCGAAAGGCGTTGCAGTGATCGCGAGCATGATCTCGCCAACGACGCCGCCGAGGCCGGCCGACATGTCCCATGATTTCGGGATCGGCCATTCGGCGAGGCTGCACGCGGCGAAGAGGATGGCGGCGAGGCCCCACATCCAGGCGGCAGGATCCTGCTGGCCGATACCGAAGGCGCGGCGGACGCCGCCGACCATCAGTGCAAAGCCGAGAAGGATCGCGGTCCAGCCGAAGCCCTGCATCAGCAGGTCACCGAACATCGCGCCCATATGACCGAACATGTTTTCCGGCTGCACGTCGATCATCAAGCCGGTCGAAGGATCGGTCGCGCGCGCAACCGCCATGTTGAAGGACGGGTCGGCCGAGGAATAGGACGAGCAGGCGCCGCAGATGAACACGCCGGCCGAAAACGCAGCCAGCCCGCTCAGGAAGCGGGTCAGCGCGCTGGAGCCGCGCGTCTCGTGGCCGGCGTCCTCGGAATGGGGCGCTCGCGCATGCGGCATGCCTTCGTCCTCGCTCGAACTGACAAGGTTAAGTGAAGCAGCCCGACACTGGCGCGGGCAGGCTTAACGGGGCGCTACCAAACGAGGTTTTCCACAGGCCCGGACATGGAAAATATCGTTACGAACCCGTTGGTAATTGCGACAAAAAAGGGCCCCGGACGCCGCTTCAGGGCATCCGGGGCCTATCCCCATGATCCAGCCTTGCGGGTGGTTCATGCAGCCATCCTTAGCGGGCTTTGCGACGGCCGCATTGGCGGGGGCGGCCTGTGCGCCAGCGCGCAGGCGGCTTGCCCTGTTCGGGAGCGCGCGCGACGACGGGCGCCTAGAAATTGTGCACTGGCGAGAGAGTCCAAGGGGCGTTCGGGGGCTCTGCTTGAGCATTGTGCGCTGCAGCGGCCCTATCGAGGCGCATCGCCGGGGGCGAACACGTCGTCGTGGTGGGTGCGTAGTTCCAGCGCCGGTTGCCAGTCAACCTCAGGGGAGACAAATGTCGAATAAATCCAGTCGGTTGGACCGACTTTCACTGTGGGGGACCGGTCTCAAGGCCGGATTGGCTGCGATCGCGGCCGCTTTCGTTTTTACCAGCCTGACGCCCGCCACGGCCCAGCCCACGTCGGCTCCGCCGGCGGCTGAAGCGCCTGCTGCAGCTCCCGAAGCGGCTCCGCCGACCGATGCCGCAGCGCCTGCTCCCGAGGCAGCTGCCGCCGCTGAACCGGCTGCGGACGCCACCACACCGTTCGTCGACAAGGGCGACACGACCTGGATGCTGGTCTCCACCATCCTCGTCCTCCTGATGATCCTGCCGGGCCTCGCGCTGTTCTATGGCGGTCTCGTCCGCACCAAGAACATGCTCTCCATGCTGATGCAGGTCTCGGTCGTGACCGTGATCGGCATGATCTCGTGGGTGTTCTGGGGCTACTCGCTGGCTTTCACCACGGGACCAGACGGGTTGAACCCCTTCATGGGCGGGTTCAGCAAGCTGTTCCTTGCGACAGTCGGCGTCGGCTCGAACGTCGAGTCCTTCACGCCTGATGCAGTCTTCCCGGAACTCGTCTTCATCTGCTTCCAGATGACCTTCGCCTGTATCACCGCGGCGCTGGTTCTCGGCGGCGTGGCTGAACGCGTGAAGTTCGCGGGCGTCGTGATCTTCTCGATCCTGTGGCCGATCCTCTCCTACTACCCGCTCGCCCACATGGTCTGGTTCTGGTCGGGCGCCACCTCGGCTGTCGGCCAGTCGATGGACGCGATCAACGCAGGCGCAGGCTTCATCTGGGCCAACGGCGCGCTCGACTTCGCGGGTGGCACGGTCGTTCACATCAACGCGGGTATCGCCGCGCTGGTGGGCTGCCTCGTCCTCGGCAAGCGCCTTGGCTACAAGCAGCAGCCGATGCAGCCGCACAACCTGGTCTGGACCTTCACGGGCGCGGGCCTCCTGTGGGTCGGCTGGTTCGGCTTCAACGCTGGTTCGAACCTCGAATCGAACGGCTATGCCGGCCTTGCGATGATCAACACGCTCGTCGCCACCGCCGCCGCCGGTCTCTCGTGGACCATCGCGGAGTGGGTGCTGCGCGGACGTCCGTCCATGCTCGGCATGGCTTCGGGCATCGTCGCAGGTCTCGTGGCCGTCACGCCTGCCGCCGGCTTCGCCGGACCGGTCGGCGCGATCATCCTCGGCCTCGTCGTCTCGCCGATCTGCCTCATCTTCTGCTCGCTCATCAAGAACGCGCTGAAGTATGACGACAGCCTCGACGCCTTCGGCATCCACGGCATCGGCGGCATCGTCGGCGCCATCGGCACGGGCATCCTCGTGAGCCCGGACCTTGGCGGCGCCGGCCTGATCGACTGGGCGAAGTGCGCCCACGGCACCGGCGGCGCCCTCGGCGCCTGCGACGTCCTCCCCTATGTGATGGTCGACCAGGTCATCGCGCAGGCCAAAGGCGTTGCCGTCACCATCGTGTGGTCGGGTGTTGCTTCCACGATCGTCTGGGTTGTCATCAAGGTGCTCACGGGCGGCCGGGTGAAACAGGAAGTCGAGGAAGAAGGCATCGACATCAACGAACACGGCGAAGCGGCCTACCACCCGTAGGACGCATCGAAGATCCCCTTCCGGGTCCGGCGCTGCCGGCGCGGCGCCTGGATGGGTAGGGATGAGAGGGGCGCGGTCTCAAGCCGCGCCCCTTTTTCTTTGGCGATTATGTAATTGACAAACCCAGCCCTATCCGTTGAATCCATAGTGTGGGGACGGATGATTCTGGGAGGCAGGAATGCCAGACGCAAAGCCAGTCTATCACGTGCACGTCACGCCCGATGGGAGAACTGCCACGTTCACCACATCGGAAGGTGAAAAAACCGAGAGCGTCACGATTCCGGCCGAGAAGCTGCCGCATGTGATGGCGATGTTGTCCCAAGCTGCCAGCGCAGCTCAATCGAAGCAGGTGGGACAACGAAGCTACCATATTCAGCAGATAGAAAAGTGGCGGATTCTTCCTCACCCTGACGAAGCTGCTGCAGTTCTTCAAATCGTGGTGCCAGGTGGCATTGAATCCAGCTATCGGCTTGAGAAGCAGTACATCCCCAGAATGATCGAAGCTCTCCAAAGCATTCTAGCTGCGCCGAAAATTCCGCAGACCAAAAATTAGGGGCGTGGCCCGGCATGGATGGGTTTGAAGCCGATGATTTTGTCGACGCGGTGCTTAATGATGATGGCACGGCCGTTCGCGTCCTGTTCAAACAAGATGGCAACACGTTCTACTTTCAGGTCCCGACCGCCGCACTCGCGGCTTTCATGCCGACGCTAACAAAGGCGGCCAAGGCCGCGAGTTCCAATGACGAGCGGCTGTCGATCACAGCGAAGAAGACCACTGTCGAAATGGCGAACAACGGAGATGTGCTCGTCACGATCACAAACACCGCCAACGGCGAGTTTACCTACGATCTGAACTGGCAGCGAGCGAACGTTTTACACGCAGAACTTGGTATGATCCTTGGCATCCAAGGGGAGTCCAGCGAACAGCACTAGGCTGCTTAAGGCTCACTTTGCTGGCAAATGAAAAAAGTCCGCGTCCGATGTCCAAAGCCATTCGAAATCTCAGCAACTGGCGCCCCAATGAAGAGGAGTGGGACAGGCTTTTCGAAGAAATCAAAAATCAGTCCGACCGTGGCGCCGGTATCGTCGCTGGTTCTTTTCTCGACGCCACCCTTCAACTTGCTCTTCACAGTTATTTCGCCGCTGAGCCCGCGCGCGAACTATTGGAAAATATCGGCGGCGCACTGAGCACATTTAGTTCTCGTATCATCGTTGGCGCGGCACTTGGCCTGTACTCGCCAGCTATCCGGAAGCGGATAGATACGATCCGTCATATCAGGAATGCGTTCGCTCACACGCTTAAGCCAATTGGCTTTGACGAGCCTGCGATTGCCGACGCCTGCGCCGGGCTTCCGCTGCTTGATGTTCGCGGATCAACGCCACCCGTCCCGACAGACTGGAGCGACGCACGTCAGCGATATGTGGGCACTTGCTATCGCCATGGACATGATCTTGTCGGACTAGCCATCAAGTATGGCGGCCGCGAGATCACTGTAGAAATCGATGAGAACGGCGACTAAGTCTTAGCTTTCTTAGCCTTCGGCGGCTTCTTCGTTTGAAGCTTCATGCCGCGCATCTTCCTGTCGAACTTGTCCGGATCGTTGTCCGTTTCAAGCTCACGCGCCGCCTCCCGAAACTTGTCGTGCTGGGGGGTCTTGCCACTCTTCATCAGGGAACTCCGCTCGCAGCATGTCGATGATGCCCATGCACTCGACACCGAATTTTTCGCAAGCCGTAGGTATCTTCCGATTCTTCCTACGCCTCAGCGTCTCGTCGGCAACAACAATCGTCTGGCCCACATTCGCTGTCAGATATGCGCCCGTGGCAACCACGTAGGCGTCGGCCTTCTCATCACGGCCTCGCGCCCCGGTCATCGCAGGGAACGCGTGCTGCACTTGGCCAACGAGTTGAAAAAACTCCAGCTTCGTCCGCAAGCTCTTTTCCAAGTCGCTCTTGTGAGACTGCACCCATGCAACTGAATTGGAGAGCCGCTTCAATTCCTGCAAAACCTCCGGTGGAGCGCAGATGCGCCCTTGCTCCAACAACGTTGTCAGCTTGTCGAGAATCCGGTTTGCGTCCGGATGGGCATCGATGGCCAACCAGCTTGACGTGTCCACCACGTAAGTTGGCTTACCCGCCATACCTCTTCCGTCTTGCCCCAACCTCGGTCGTCAAATCCGCCAGATACTCAGGTTTGGCCCGAGTGATGTCGAAGATATCGGCCTTGTTGACCAACCCTCGGGATTGCCCCGCTTCGATGACAGAAAGAAGCCGCGTTCCTAGCCTGTTGGCCAGCTTCTCAACGTGAGTCGCGCTTCCGCCTTTGCGCTTCTTTTTCGCGATTCTCGGAAGAGATGCTTTCCATCGATCATAGAAGCCTTCGGGAACCATCTCGCAGGTCTCAAGGTGCAGCGCGACCGCGCTCTTGGAGACATGGAAAGCGCCGGCAAGCTGACCCAGATGCCAATCGCCAATAGGCCCGCGCCCAAGGCGCTTTACCTCATCCTTGAACGCCTTTCGCGGCATCAAGAAGTCCGCCGCGAACTGGTTGCAGAACCGCTCTACGCGATTTCCCCGATTATGATCGCTCAGGCCGCCCATGCGGAGCAGGATGTGAGCGTACTCATGAAGGAGGGAGAATAACTTCGGTCCGTAGTCCTCATCGTCGCCATTCACGACGATGAACGGCAACTGACGGTTGTCAGTGATGGAGAAACCCCGGCAGTTGTCCTCATCGCCAGTGTTCACGACATAGACGAAGACGCCTTCGCCTTCGATCATTCCCCGGAACCACAGGAACGCTTGGCGTCGTTTCTCCCACGCCAACTGAATTTCCACAGCAGGACCTATCCTGTTGCGCTCTTTCTCCGCTACGCGCTGCGTATCGTCTTCAAGCTTGATCCTGGGCAGGTCCATGAGGCTCTTGAACAGGTCGGGCGCCTGCTCCCGCAGATCGACAAGCAATTCGATGGTGTCATCCACCTCTTCGATTACCGCTTGAAGCTTCGCAGAGTAGGAAGCTTCCTCGCCTTCATGCGTACGGAAGTCCGGGATCTGCTTTTGAACCTTCGGAAGCGGCTCCGGCATCAGCAAGCTAGCGACCGGAATCTCGTACTTGCTGGATATCCGTTCCAGATCCCCGAGCGTCATCTCAGGGCGACCGTCCTCATACTCGCGAAGGTCTTTTTCTGGCCAGTCGAGCTTGGTCGCAGCCTCGCTGATCGTGAGCTCTCTGAGCTCCCGTGCCCACCTCAAAACCGCGCCGTTTACTGGAACCTTCAACCCAATGAGTCCCGGTACGTCAGCCTTTTGCCGACGACAGAGGCTAGCACACGCTGAGCCCGTTGGGAGTCGTTATATCCGTTAGCAATCCGGTGGTTATACCGGAAGTCGAACTCAGCCAGATACCGGTGAAGGTGCTTCTTGGCGCAGTGTTGATAAACGCCCTTCATGCCTCGCTTGAAGATGCTGAAGTAGCCTTCAATCGTGTTCGTGTGGACGCTGCGGTCATCCGCGCTGACATACTCGCCCGCGCCGTGGCGCACGATCTTGTGTCCAGCGAAGTCATAGCCAAGCGTTTTGTAATGGCCGCCCTCGTCCGTCAGGATACGGGCTTCCTGCGCGATGTTCTCGTAGAGGATAGGCAGGATCGTGGACGGCTTCAGGTCGTCCACCACAACGGAGCGAGCTTGGCCGCTATCCCGATCAACGAGGGACAGCACCTTCATCTTGTGATGGTAGGCGCGCTTCTTGGGCTTGCCGGGCTCACGGCCGATGAATGTCTCGTCGGCTTCTACATCGCCGCCACCGCCACCGAACGGGCGCAGCGTGCCAGAGCGCATCGCCTCACGGATGCGATGTTCAAGAAACCAAGCCGTCTTGTACTGGACCTCCAGCACGCGATGCATCTGGTGGGCGCTGATGCCTTTCTTGCTGGACGCCATCAGGTGGATCGCCTGAAGCCATTTGTGCAGCGGGCAATGGCTTTCCTCGAAGATCGTATTCTTGCGGACGGTGAACTGCTTCCGGCAGTGGCCACACTTCCAAAGACCATGGCGCTCGTGGCCCGGAAGGCCCTTCTCACGCTGTTCGGCATTCGGCTTGGTCCGAACACCCTCTAGACGATAGGCGCGCTCCAGCCCGCCGCAGTGAGGGCACACAGGGCCATTCGGCCACAGAATGCTCTCGACGTAAGCGAACGCCGCTTTCTCGTCGTAGAAGTGGGAGCGGTTCAAAACGGACATGGGCGGGACTTCTCTTTGACAAACCCTACCTAGGGATTGCGCTGGGTTTGTCAACTACATAATCGCCTTTTCTTTTGCCTCCGGGAGGCTTATGTCTCCGGCATGGCTCAGGCGAAGACCCATCGAAGCGACGTGGCCCTGGCGGGCGGAGGCCCGGTCGGGCTGACGCTGGCTCTGGCGCTCGCCCGGCGCGGGTATGAGGTGGTTGTTGCCGATGCGGGCGGTCCGCCCGGAAAGGGCGCTGGCGATAGCCGGGCCTTCTTCATCGCGTACGGATGCTGGCGGATCTTCAGGGCGCTTGGGCTCGAGGAGAAGCTGCTGCTAAGCGCCGAGCCGGTGACGCAAGTCGAGGCCGAGGGGCGCATCGGCGGCATCTCGTTCATCGCCGAAGACTGCGCCGAGCCGGTGCTGGGCTACATGATCGAGGCCGGGGCGCTTGGCGCCGTGTTGCATGAGGCGGTCGCAGCCGATCCCCGGATAAAACTGCTATCGAAGGCAAAGATCGAGAGCGTTACGCTGCAGGATCCTTGCGCCGTGCTGAAGCTGGCGAATGGGGAAGTGCAGGCGCCGCTGGTGGTGGGCTGTGATGGCGCGCGGTCGGTCGTGCGCAAGGCGGCGGGGCTGCGCTTCGAGGGGCATGAGTATGATGCGACCGCGATCTCGACGAAGGTGAGGTTGTCGAAGCCGCACAATGGCGTCGCGCGGCAGGTGTTCCTGCCGGGCGGACCGATGGCGGTGCTGCCTCTGAAGGATAATCACGCCAACCTCATCTGGACCGAGACGCGCACCGTGGCGGAGGCGCTGGTTGCGCTGGACGAACGCGGCTTCGAGCTCGAGCTCGCGAAGCGGGCAGGCGACTTCCTGCCGGATGCGAAGCTGGCGGGCGCCCGGCATTCCTTCCCGATCGGGCTCCATGTCGCCGAGCGTTTTGATGCGCATCGCGTCGCGCTGGCGGGCGATTCTGCACATGTGATCCATCCGCTCGGCGGGCAGGGGCTGAACCTCGGCCTCAAGGATGTGGCGGCGCTGGTCGACGTCATCACGACAGCTGGCAGGGCGGGGCTCGATATCGGCGCGGCGAGCGCGCTGGAGCCGTACACGCGCTGGCGCCGGGCCGATGTTGCGGCGACGGCGGCGGCCATGGAAGCGTTCGCAAGGGTGTTCTCCGCGCCATTGCCTGTGCGGCTTGCAGCTGGCGCGGCGCTATCGGTAGCTGGTTCGGTCCGCGAGGCGCGCAAGCTTTTCGCGCGAGAGGCGGGCGGGGATCTCGGCGAAGTGCCGAGCCTGATGGCGCGACAGGAAGCCTAATCCCGCGACAGCCCGAGCTCCTTCAGGCGGCCAAGATATGCAGCCATGCGGGATGATTTCTGTTCGCCAAGTTCGCGCAGATAGGCCCAGGTGTAGAGGCCGGCGTTGTGGCCGTCGTCGAACCTGATGCGGAGGGCGTAGCGGCCGACGGGTTCGGCGCCCGTGACCTTCACCTTGCGCTTCTTCGTGGGCGGCGGCGGCGTCTCCGATCCGTGCCCTTTTGTCTCGGCGCTGGGACTTTCAACGCGCAGGAGTTCATAGGGGATCGACACCTCGAGCCCGTCATCGAAGCGGATCAGGAGCTCGGCCCGGTCCTTCTGGAAGCGCAGTTCGGATGGCCAGGGAGGGGCTTTGGCGGCCGCCACTATTTGGGAGCGCCGATGTCGCGGGCTTCGTCGCGCAGCATCACAGGCACGCCATTGCGGATCGGGAAGGCGAGGCCGGCGGCGCGGCTGACCAGTTCGTTGGCCTCGCGATCGTAGGTCAGCGCCGAACGCGTGACGGGGCAGACCAGCACTTCGAGAAGACGCGGATCGACGCCGGGATCGCTCGCCGGTTCCTGGGCTTCGGCCCTGTTCGCTTCCGATGCAGTCTTCGCTGCGTTGTTCATTGGACGTATCCGCCACCCTGACCCGGTCGCTCCATCTGTAGCAGAGTAATGAGCGCCGCGCACCTGTCCTCCAGCGTACGCGCTTCAAGGAGCGCCTGCTTCTCCGGGTTCGTAAAGGGGCAGCCCGCCGAAAGTGAGTTGATAAGCGTGTCGAGCGGCGCCTCTTCAACGGCGGTCCAGTCGGCCTTCATCGCGCCGCGCTCGAGATAGGTCTTGAGTGCGCTGATGAGGCGGAGGCGCGCGGTATCATCGAGCGCCGGCTGGCGATCAAGGTCTCCCGCAAAGGCGTCCCAGTCGGCTCGGACAATGCGGTAAGGCCCCTCATGCCTGATCTCTTCGCGGATGCGGAATCGCGTGATGCCGGTCAGGGCGATGAGATAGCGGCCGTCCTCCGTCTCCTGGAAGCCGGTGATGCGGCCGGCGCAGCCGACCTCGGCGAGATTGGGCGTGTCGGTATCAGAGGGGGTGGCAGGCATGACGATGCCGGCCGGCTGGATCATGCCGATGATGCGGTGGCCCACCAGGGCCGCATCGACCATCGAAAGATAGCGCGGCTCGAAGATGTTGAGCGGGAGGACCGCCTTTGGAAAGAGCAGGGCGCCGCCTAACGGGAAAACAGGGATCGCGACCGGAAGCTCGGACGGTTTTCGGTAGACGCGCGGCAAAGCCATGAGCCCTCGAGGAAAAGGCGACCCCACACGGTACGACTGTACCCTACCACGAAATGGTGTCGGAGGCGAACGAGTCCAGTCCGCCCGCCTCCCGGACGCGAATGTCAGATTACGGGGTGAAGGCGTGGACCAGGAGCGCGCCTGCCACGGCGAGATAGACCAGCATCGTGCCCAGCGTTCCCACCAGGCGTCCGATCGAGAGGCCGCTCGAGCCGGCAAGGCCGCTCGCATGCAGGATGCGGGAGACCAGCAGAACCAGTCCGCACATGTGGATGTACCAGGCCGGCATGCCCAGCAGGGCAAGGCCTGCAATGCCGGCCATCAGCACCGGCACGTCCTCGACCGCGTTGAGCTGCACGCGCGTGGCGCGGCTGAACTCCGGCGTCGTCTCGCCCGATGGTACTTTCAGTTTTCCGCGCCGGTTTCCGACATACATCTTCAGCGCCATCATCAGCAGCACGAGCAGGCCGATGTTGAACGCGGCCGCCTGGGCCGAAGTCATCCCCGTGAACAGATCCATGCAGTCCTCCCTGATGAGGGAGGACTGTGGACTCTCGGAGGTGATCGAGAAAGCAGAGAGTTAGCAGCCATCCCGGGGAGGAAGGCGTCAGGATCAGAACGCGGGAGGAAGGGGTCGAGGTCTTCCTCCACGGTAACCACGTTCGATCCCGAACATGACACCAGAATTGCGCGCAGATTATATCGGCTGCGCCCTGCTTCCCGGCCCAAAGCGTCAGGTCTAGCTCTAGAAGCACGGACAGGGACCCGCCGGCGAACCGGGACGGACTTCGCGACCCGACGGGCCCATGACTGTCCGGAAGTCTCCCCAGGCGCCCCAGGGTGGGCAGGGGAAATCAGGACGTCCTTCCCATGACTCGCAACAACAAACTTGCTCTTGCCGCGCTGGCGGTGCTGACGGCCGCCGCGCCGATGAGCGCCTTCGCAGCGCCGCCCAAGCCCAATACCCACGCGCAGAAGACGCACGAGGAATTCGTCACCGGCGCCATCGCCTCCGTCAGCGCCAGCGACCTCAAACTGGTGAGCGGCGAGAGTTTCAAGGTCAAGGCTGGCGTGACGACTTCCAGCTTCAAGGCCGGCGACAAGGTGAGCGTGCGCTATACCGAGATGGGCGGCGCCAAGACGGCTGACCAGATCAAGGCGGCCAACAAATAGTTCTACCGACGTGCCTCTTCGTATCTCTCCTCCGAGGGAGACCCTGGAAGGGCGGGATCTAACAAGATCCCGCCCGATTTTTTTGTGCGCTTGCCCACGCCCCGTGCCGGACCTAGGAGGGGACTGGTCCACTTGGGAGGATGCGCCTTGGCCGAGCAGGCGTCTCAAGACCGGTTGTTCCGGTCGATCGTTGCAGCGAAGCCGAAGCTGGTGACGGGCGTGCCGGACGGCATGCTCGCGCAGACCATATTCGCCTGCGAACAGTCGAAGGATTTTCCCTACATCGCCTGCGCGCGCGAGGAGGAGTGCATCGGCGTCGCCTCCGGCGCGGCGATGGCCGGCGAGCGCGCCGTCGTCATGGTGCAGAATGCCGGGCTGCTCAATTCACTCGGCGCATTTGCGACAATGGGGCTTCGCTATGGCCTGCCATTTGTTGTCATCGTGACGAACAGGGGCGCGCTGGCCGATCCCAATGGCTATGACATCGAGAAGCGCGAGGCGTTCGATGCAGGCGTGCGGCCGATGGCGCGCGTGTTCGATTTCGATGCGGGAGACTTCCCCAACGACCTCATTCCTGCAGCGTTCAAATGGGCGGAAGCGGCGCGCAAGCCGGTGATCATCGCCCTGGAGAAGCGGCTGGGTGCGGAGGCCGCGGCATGAGCAATCTCCCGTCCCAGAAAGATGCGATCGCAACGGCGTTGGCGCTTTATCCAGCGCGGCCCTTTGCCGTGTCGGACATTGGCTCGCAGTCGGGGTGGCTCAAGGCTGCGGGGCACGATGCGCGAAACCTCTACGTGTCGGGGCCGATGGGACTTGCGACGTCTGTTGCGCTGGGGCTCGCAGCGGTAAGGCAAGACGAACAGGTTCTGGCGATCGCTGGCGATGGCGCACTTGCGATGAACCTGACCTCGCTTGCGACGATCGCAGGCGCCAAGCCGAAGAACCTCTCGATCCTGCTGGTCGACAACAGGGTCTACGAGTTCACGGCATCCGTGCCGACGCCAACGCGCGAACTCGACTGGCTCGCGATCGGCCGGGCGTTCTTCGGCGCCGATCAGTGCCTGCGCCTGTCGGACCTGACGCCGGAACGCTGGGCCGGCGTTGCGCGGCCCGCAATGATCGTCGCGGATGTTGCGCCTGCGCCTGGCAAGCCGCCCGCGCTCGGCATGACGCCGGCGATGATCAGGATGGAGTTCCTGAAGGCGTCGAAAGCCTAGCGGAACAGCAGCGCCGACAGCCGCCTGCGGCCTTCCTTCGTGACCTCGGCTTTCGGGCCAGCGGCTTCGAAGATCTTGAGCAGCTGCTCCTTCGCGGCGCCTTCCTTCCAGTTGAGGTTCTTCTCCAGGATGGCGAGGAGCTGCTCGGCGGCTTCCTCGTGCTTGCCCTGGCCAGCATAGACTTCAGCCAGCGCGAAACGCGCATCCCAGTCGGTCGGCGTGTTGTTGACGCGGGTCTTGAGCTCCAGCGTTTCGTCCGGTTGCGAGGTGTGGCTCACCAGGTCGAGCGAAGCGAAGATGCCGACGGCGGATGGATGCTTGCGGTTGGCTTCCGGGATCATCTCGGCGAACTGACGCGCGCGGTCGACATCGCCTGCCTTGAGATAGCAGCGCGCAAGACCTGCGAGGGCCTCGATATTGTCCTTCTCCTGTTCGAGCACGACCGAGTAGATCTCGGCCGCAGCCGGGAAGTCGCCGGCGTCGGATGCATCCTCGGCGGCCGCGAGCATTTCCGCGACAGTCGGTCCAGCATCGGCGCCGCCGCCTTCCTTGAGCTTGTTGATGAAGGCGCGGACCTGGCTCTCCGGGATTGCGCCCATGAAGGCGTCGACCGGCTGGCCGTTCTTGAAGGCGACGACGGTCGGGATCGACTGCGAGCCGGTCATCTTGGCGATCTGCGAGAACACGCCAGGGTTCTTGTCGACGTCGATCTTCACCATCTTCACGGCGCCGTTGTTCTCGCCGACGACCTTCTCGAGCGTCGGGCCCAGCGAGCGGCACGGGCCGCACCACGTGGCCCAGAAGTCGACGATGACGGGCACGGTCTTCGACGGCTCGATCACGTCGGTCATGAAGGTCTGGTCCGTGCCGTCGGTGACGTGCGGGCTGCGGGGAGGGCCGCCAGCGGGGGGCCTGCCTGCGCCTGCGCCGATGATGTCCATCGGGATAGCTCCTGAAAACCGTTGCGGGCCGCCGTCTGGCCCCCTGTTGGACCACTAGATGGGCGCTGGTCCCTGAAACAGCAATGTTTCTAGCTGGCGCCCAGTTTCGTGAAGTCGATGCGGGTCACCGTATGGCCCGTAGCTCTAGCAAAGCCAAGGAAGTCCTCCCGTGAAATCGACGTGGTCATGTCGTTGCGCAGCGGGTGGAAATTGAGCGTTTCGTGGGCCAGCAGCGCCTCTTCCACCACGAAACGCACCCGTTTTGCCGTATCGTTGAGCACCGCGAAGCCGGTCACGGAGCCAGGAGTGACGCCCAGCGCCTCCCACAGGAGCGGGGCGTCGGTGAAGGACAGCCGCTGGACGCCCAGCGGCCGGTGGACCTGGTTGAGCGCCAGCTGGCTGGTTCCCAGGGCCGAGATCAGCACCAGCTGGCCTTGTTTGTCCTTCATGAAGAGGTTCTTGGTGTGGCCACCCGGCAGCTCGGCTTTCACCAGCTGGCTCTCGGCGACGGTGAAGACCTTGGCGTGGGTCGCCGTGGTGGTGCGGATGCCGAGCCGGTCGAGCAGGGCGAACAGGGGCTTTTCCGGTTCGCGGGAGAAATCATCCGGCGCTGGCATCGGTCCGCGTGAGGCGCTTTGCTCTGTCATGGCCGCTGGTCTAGATGTCAGGGGCTTGCCCGGGAAGGACATTTCATGCGGCTCGACTGCTACAAGATCCACGAATGGGCGCCGCAGATCGTGCCGGGGCAGGGCCGCCGCGCCTGGATGGACGCCTTCGCCGACCGGCACCCCTATCGCTGCCTGCCGCTGACCATGGCGAACTGCACGGGCTGGGAAATCCTCTGTCCCGTCGGCCTGACCATCCAGTGGGACGGCGGCATGATGGAAGCCAACATCACCATCACCGGCGATGAGCCCTGGCCGCCTGCGAAGAATGTCGCCGACAGCCATTTCCGGCGCGGGATCGTGACGTTCCACACCGGCCACCTGTTCCGCACCGAGCCGGGCTGGCGCGTCTGGACGATGGGCCCGCCGAACGAGCCGAAGGACGGCATCTATCCGCTGCAGGGCCTGGTCGAGACCGAATGGCTGCCTTTCCCCTTCACCATGAACTGGCAGATGACGCGGCCGGGCAAGGTCCGTTTCGAGAAGGGCGAGCCGTTCTGTTTCCTCACGCTGGTGCAGGACACCAAGCTTGAGGAAGTGCAGCCGACGCTGCGCCTGCTGGCCGACAACCCGAAGCTCGAGGAAGAGTTCAAGGTCTGGGCCGAGAGCCGCGGCGACTTCAACAAACGCCTCCAGAACCGCGAGGCGGAAGCCATGAAGGAGCGCTGGCAGCGCCACTACATGAAGGGCGAGAAAGTCTCCGGCGGCGCCTCGGAAACCCACCAAACCAAGCGGAAACTCAAGGAACCCAAGCCGATGGCCAAGCCTCTGCCAGGGCTGGGCGGGTAGTCGCAGGGCGCCCCTTGCGCCGGGGCGGCCTTTCGGCCTATAGACCGCCCTCCCAAGCCGAAAGGCTTCGGTTTTACCCAGGATGCGGGCGTAGCTCAGGGGTAGAGCACGACCTTGCCAAGGTCGGGGTCGTGAGTTCGAATCTCATCGCCCGCTCCATGGGTTCCACCCATAAGACAATTGGTTCCAGCGCCGCTTTTGCGGCGTCGGTCCCTTTTTTCGTTTGACCGGGCGCAGTGACGCGCCGGTCGCTCCGGTCTATTTCGCCTGTCCATGAAGGTTGTCGTCGCCGGGGCAGGGATCGGAGGGCTGAGCGCGGCGATCGCGCTCACCAAGGTCGGGTTCGACGTCGAGATTGTTGAGCAGGCGCCGGCGCTGACCGAAGTCGGCGCGGGCATCCAGTTGAGCCCCAACGCCATCAAGGGACTTGCCGGGCTCGGCGTCGTCGAGGCGGTTCTGGCGGTATCATCGCTGCCTGAGACGCTCGAGATGCGCGTCGGCCGGACGGGCGAGCGCGTGTTCTCGATTCCGATGGGGAAGACGGCGTTCAAGCGGTACGGCGCCTACTACGTTCACATCCATCGCGCCGACCTGGTCGAGATCCTGCGCCGGGCGGCGGAGTTCGCAGGCGTACGCATACGGCTCGGCGCGCGCGTGGCCGCCTATGTGAACGAGCCGCACTGCATCAAGGTCGGGCTCGATACCGGCGAGATCATCGAGGCCGATCTGCTGGTGGGTGCGGACGGGCTGCGCTCGCAGGTGCGGACGCAGATGCTGGGTGATGTTCCGGCGCGTTTCACCGGCGCCGTTGCGTGGCGCTTCACGGTTCCTGCCGACGTGGCGCCGGACCTGCCGCATTCGGCCATCGTCTGGGCGGGGCCGGGGCGGCATGCGGTGACATACAGAATGCGGCGCGGTGAGCTGATCAACTTCGTCGGCGTGCTGGAAGAGGACCGCTGGCGTGGCGAGAGCTGGGACCAGCCCGGTGATGCGAAAGAACTGGTCGATGATTTCGGCGGCTGGGCGCCGCCGGTGCAGGACATCATCGCCGCAGCGGAAAGATGCAATGTCTGGGCGCTCTATGATCGCGAACCGCTGTCGCGCTGGTCGGGCGAGCGGGTGACGCTATTGGGCGATGCGTGCCACGCCATGCCGCCCTTCCAGGCGCAGGGCGCGGCGATGGCGATCGAGGATGCGGTCGTGCTGGCCAAATGCCTTGCGGCCGAGGGTGTTTCTGCAGGTTCGCTCGCCAAGTACGAAAAGCTCCGCAAGCCGCGCACGTCGAAAGTGCTGGCGAGCGCGCGGGCCAACATGGGCGTGTTCCATCGCTCCAATGCGTGGACGCAGGCGGCCACCTATGGGCCGATGAAACTCGCGGACCGGCTGTTTCCCGCTGTCGTACGGGCGCGGCAGGACTGGATTTACGCCTACGACGTTCGCCACATCCGGGTGTAGGATCGCTCCATGCGTGGGATCGGACTTCTTCCTGTCGTGATGGTTCTTGCCGCGGCCTGCGGGCCGGAGGGGAAGGCGCGCGCGGCCTCCGACGCGGTCGTCGCCGACGCGCCAAGCCCAGGCCAGGCCTGGCCGCTGATGCTGCAGCATTGCCTGCGTTCGCCCAGCTGCGATCCGGCGACGGATTTCGGCAAGGGCGCCGGGCAGGCGTCCGGCCTGGCGGAGACGGTCGCCTGGTTTGCCGAGACGAAGGACGTGGTGAAGGAGGGCGGGGAGGACTACGGCGCGGCGCTCACCATCAGCGCGTACGGGGCGCGCGGTTCGGGCGGTGCGGCGGGACGGCCGCTGACGATCGACGAATTGCCCGACAGCCTCAACGGCGCCAACGCCAAGCGTTCGACGCTCTCGATCGAATACCGCACGCCCGGCGGGGCGGCGCCGGAGCCCTATGGATTGGCGTTCCGGTCGGCCTGGGTCGAACTCAACGACAAGGCGCTCGACGAGGCGAAGCTGGAGATTTCAGGCAAGGCGGGCGTGTTGCTGTCGGAGACAGCCGGCGCGATGCCGCCGAAGGAAGAGCCGGCCAATGGCGAGCGCGCGGCCGTGAAGCCCGCTGTGTTCTTCTATCCGCGCAATCTCCGCGACGAGGCGTTGCCGAAACTGATGGACGCACTGAAGGCGGGCGAGACGCTATCGCTGAAGCTGACGGCGCCTGATGGCGGCGTCATCCTGCAGGATGCGATCTATGCCTTCGGTTACGGCGCGGCCCTGAGCCAGGCGACCGGGTCGATCACTGATCCGGAGATCACCAGGCCCGTTGCCGATCGCTGCCAGCGCTTCGGGGACAAGCCGGATGAATTCTGGAAGCTGGCGGACGTGACGCCGGCGCTGCTGGTCTGCGATCCGCGCACGCCGGAACAGCGCCGCTAACGGCCGCGCTTCTTCAGCTCCGGCCCGATCAGCTCGATCCGGTTGGTCCAGACATAGCCGGCGAAGCCATCGGGAATTGCGCCCAGCTGGTCGAGCGCGTCGATACCGCTGGATCCTGTTTCGCCCGCACTCGTCGGTCCCAGCATGATGACGGTCGAGCCGGCTTTCTCCATCCGCCGCGTGAACTTGTGCGGCCAGCCCCAGACAGCCCAGGTCAGGTTCGACGGTATGACGACGATGGTGTTGCGGCATGAGCCAGGAACGATGCCGGTCCAGCCCGTGAGCTCATAGTCGATGACGCATTTCATCATCGACTTGCCGGTATAGCCGCGCAGGCCCTCGATCAGCTCGATGCTGCGATCCGTCGGCTCGGCGCCGCCATAGCTGGCAAAGATCGCATTGCGCCATTCCGGATGCGCTGCGATGAGCTGGGCGAGGGCATCGCCTTCCTCCGGCCGCCTGCTCTTGAAGTTGACGAGGAAATGCTTGTCCGGAAAGCGCGCCAGCACTTCATCCAGCGACGGCATCATGCCAACGCCCTTGCCGCGCAGCGGGAACGTCTTGCCGCCATCGGCGGTGTAGCCATAGCCGAGATCGAGCGTCTTCAGATACGCCATGTCGAGCTGTTCGGTGACCCCCTTGCCCTCGGTGCGGCAGTCGACCGTCCAGTCATGCAACACGGCAAACTTCTTGTCGGGCGTCAGGTGAACGTCGAGTTCGACCACGTCGGCGCCATCGGCGAACGCGGCTTCCATCGAGGGAAGGGTGTTCTCGATGAAGTCGTGCGTCGGCGGATTGATGCGCTCGGCGGTGCAGGTGTCGTTCTCGACGCCGGCCTTGGGGAAGGTCTGGTGCACGCCGCGATGCGCCAGCAACTTGATATGGCCATCGCCATGCGGGCTGTCGAACCAGGAGGCGTTGTAGAGAATGATCGCGACGAGAAACGCGGCGAGGCCGCCGAGCACGTAAAGCGCGATCCTGCCGATCTTCCTCATGGCCGCCCCTCAGCTTTTCTGCGGGCAGGTCGCCACGCGATCGGGCCCGGACTGTGGCGGAAAGGCGGGGACCCGGCGATTGTTCGCTGCCCGGCGGTTAATACAGCGTCCCCGGTGGCAGGGGCGTTGCGCGCGCCACGCAGGCTTCGACCGGGATGCGCAGCGTCTTCCCCGCGTAGTCCGCATTGGTCCTGTCCCGATAGGCGCTCGTGAAATAGGCCCAGTCCTCGCCGTCTGAAACCTTCTCCGCCTTCAGCTTCTCGACGCCTGCGCTGTCGAGTTTCTTCTGCATGTCGAGCAGCGGCGCGACCTTGTCCGGATGGTCCGTCTTGATCTTGACGTCGAACTCGGCGCCGAGAACGCCGGAGCAGTAGAAATCATCCTTCGCGGCCTGCGAGCCGATGGCGAGATAATCCTTCTCCGCAGGCGGCGTGTAAGAGCCTGATGGCGCGGTTGAATCCAGTGCGATTGTCGGAGGCGTCACGGAAGGGATCGCGGGGAGGTCGAGCGGAGGAAACTCCGGCGCTGGGATGTCTATGCGCGGCAGGCTGGCGAGGCGCTTCTCCATGATCTCGCGTTCGCTTGGCTGCGTCAGGCGAAAGATCATGCCGCCGCCGAAGACGACGATGGCGACAAGCCCGACGATCTGCGTTCGCGTGAGTTTCACGTTCGTCCCCGGCTCTGTCGTTGTTATTCTGGCACGGGCACGGCGGCCGCGCGCTTGTTGCAGGCGTCGAGCGAGATGCGCAGCTTCTTCGCCTTCATGTCCTTCACGACCTGGTCGGAATAGGCGTCGGAGAGCGCGCGTGCGTGTGTGGCGTGAATGGCCTTTTCGGCCACCAGCTTGTTGATCCCCGCCTCGCCGATCACGAAGCCCAGCGTCTGCGCCTTGCGCAACACGGCCTCGTCCACCGGCGCGAGCGCGTCGGACACGTCCGGGTTCTCGGCATAGATCAGCGCCGAGCAATACATGTCGTCCTTCGCTTCCTGTGAACCGACCGCGAGCGGGTCAGCCGGCAGTGGCGGTATCGCAGGCGCTTCGGCTGCTGGTGGCGCGGGCGTCTCGGGCGCGGATGTGGCGGACGCCGTCTCGGTCGCGGGCGCGGCAGCGCCCTCTGCGGCAGGCGTTCCCGCCGAACAGGCGCACAGAAGGGCTGCAATTCCCGTGGCGGTCAGGGCCTTGATGCGCATCGCTAATCTCCCGCGTTCTGGCCTGTGATAGCGCAGGGGAGGATCAGGACAACTGCTCCCGATCAACCCCGGCGACACGCGGCCGGAAATCGCCCTATACACCGCGCCGATGGAATTCTGGGTCTGGCTCAACTTCACAATGCTGTTCATTGCCGGCGGGCTGACGCCTGGCCCTGCGGTGATGCTCGTGACGTCGTCGGCTGTCCGCTACGGCTTCTGGCCCGCAATGGCGCCGGCCATTGGCGTCTGCGCCGCGAACCTCGTCTGGATCACGCTTGCAGCCTTCGGCGCCTCGGCGCTGGCGCACACCTATCCGCAGGCATTCCTTGTCCTGAAGTTCGCGGGTATCGCCTTCATACTCTGGCTGGCCTGGCGGATGGCGTTCGGCGCGCCGGTCGACCTCCTGCGCCGCGAGCCGCCGCCGCGGCGCAAGCTGTTCGTGAACGGGATCGGCCTGCAGATCCTCAACCCGAATGCGCTGGTCTATTTCGGCATCGCGCTGCCGATGTATTTCGATACCTCGCGCGATCTCGTCGTGCAGGTGGTCATCAGCATGATCACCGTCACGGCATGCGAGATGTTCGGACTGGTCGTCTACGCGCTCGGAGCGGATGCGCTGGCCAAGCGCTTCCAGTCACAGGCGTTTGCAAGATGGTTCTTGCGCATCGCTGCGCTCGCGATGGTTCTGTCAGCCAGCTTCGCCGTCTGGGCGACGCGCTAGTCGATGATCATCAATCGCTGATCTGGCCCGTACGGAGCGGCAGCTGTTGCGGCAGCGCGTCCGGCGGCGTGTCGTGGCGCACGGAAGCATCCGCCGTGCAGCGGTCCCGTTCGACAGGATCGTTCTCGAAGTGAGCGAGGCAGACCTGTTCCTGCGTGAGTTCCGCTTCGGGCCTGCCCGGCGTGGCGCAGGCGGCCAGGCCAAGCGCCATGACCGGAAGGGCGAGGGCGATACGGATGGTCATGACATGAACTCCTCTGCACTCAGAACGCATAGATGGGGTCAGTGGCTGCCGCCTTTAAGCGGCCGGTCGATCAAAACGGCGAGAAGCAGGGCAGGCCCGCCGATCGCTTCCCAGCCATGGCTTGTTCCACGCTGGATGACAATCTGTCCTGGCTTCACCCGGGTCCTGGCCTTGTCGAGGATCAGGTCCACCTCGCCCTGCAGCAGGCAGATGACATCGAGCGATTCCGTCCGGTGCATGGCCGGGTGCTTGGACTGGTCGGTGATGTGATGCGCAGCGTCGAAGGACGCGAAGCGCTCGCGCACCGCCGCGTTGAGGATTTCATCCGGCACGCCGTCCGGCCGCGGATTGATGACGAACCAGCGCACGCGGACATTGCCCGGGTCGGGCGACAGCACGGGGCGCTTCGGTCCGAGATCGGAATGGTCGGTCGGGTCGAGCGCTCCGGCGGCGGCGTCATGCCAGATGTCGAACAGGCCGCCGAGGTCGACCGGGCCTGTCGTCGAGGCGGGCGGGCCATCGACGATGATGAGCGACTGGCCGCTGGCGTCATCGCCCGTGATGATGCGGCGCATGGCTGTGGCGAAGTCCGGCATGTCCCGCATCCCTCTGTCCGGCCCGGAGCCTAGCACCCGGATGGACCTGTCGCGAAGTCCTGGTTTGTAGCCGCTGCAGCCGCTGCGCGTTGACCGGGGAATTCGGGCAACATACTGCGCTAGGGCGTCAAACCGGAAAGCGGGGCATGGACGGGCAGGCGGACCAGCTGGCGAACAATGGCTGGGCGCTCTACCAGGGCGGCAATGCGCCCGGCGCATTACGCGAGTTTGCCTCGGCGCTGGCCCTCAATCCCGATCATCGCAGCGCCCTGATCGGCGTCACGCAGGCCCACATCGCGCTCAACGAGCTGTCGCGGGCGGACGAGGCGGCCGATCACCTGCTGGAGCTCGAGCCGAACCTCTCGCAGGCGCATCGCATCAAGGGCGAACTGCTGCGCCGCAGCCGGAAATTCCCCCAGGCCGAACGCTATCTGCAGGAAGCCATCCGCCTCGACCCCAACGACCCGCTTGGCTACCACTTCCTCGGCGTCGTCGATTTCGAGCGCAAGCGTTATGGCGATGCGCTGAAGACCATCCTTGAGGGCCGCAGGATCGCGCCCTGGTATGGCGTGCTCGCCGCCCAGCAGGCGCTGATCCTCCTGCACACCAAGGGCCCCAAAGCCGCCGAGCCGTTCGCCGAGGAAGCGCTGCAGCTCTCAGCCGAGGAGGACTATGTGCTGACCATCGTCGCACGCGTGGCGCTGATGCGGGGCAGGATCGAGAAGGCGCGTAATCTGCTCGAAGTCGTCCTTCAGCGAGACGCGAACGACGAGCAGGCGATCTCGCTCTACCTGCTGACCGAGCCAGACCGCTACCGGTTCCTGCGCGCTCACGTGCAGTTCCCGTTCTGGCGCAAGGATCACGGCGTCACAGGGTGGGCGGTCTGGCTTGGCGTCTGGGCCGCGATCTTCCTGTTCCTGATCATCATCGCGATCGGCGGACGGGTCTTCGCCTTCATCGTCGCCGTCGGCTATCGGCTGTTCTGGGCCAACCAGTATCAGGCGCACCGCAAGCAGGTGCGACAGCATTTCGCGAGGCCTGTGCTTAACCCCGGCTACTGACCGCCTGGGTCCTTGTCGTCTTTCTGGTTCTTGAACAGCGGCGGATAGGTCGGGCCGCTCTGTCCGGCGATCTGCCTGTCGCGCTCGATCTCGGCCTTGCGGACCTCGTAGGGCGTGTCCGGAATCTTGTCGACGTGGCCGGGCAGGATGATCCCGCTGTTCGATGTCTGTGTCGGCTGCGGCACGGGCCGGCCTTCCGGATAATGGCTCGGATCATAGACGCAGGCGCCCAAACCCATTCCGGCAAGTCCGGCAATTCCGACAAGCATCATCCGCATCGCTATCCCCCTTTGCGCGCGGCTTTCTCAAGCCGCTGGATCTCCCTGTGGCGCGGGCATCTTACCTCATGATCGTTGACCATGCCCATGGCCTGCATGACGGCATAGACGATCACCGGCCCGCAGAACTTGAAGCCGCGCTTGCCCATGTCCCTGGCGATCCTTTCGGAGAGCTCCGTCTTCGCCTGAACATTCCGCCAATGGTCGAGCTTGTTCACGATCGGCTTGTCGCCGACGAAACCCCAGACATACCCGGAGAAATCCTCGCCGCGCTCAGCCATGTCGAGATAGACCTGCGCGTTCCGTATCGTCGCTGCGATCTTGATGGGGGAGCGGATGATGCCGGGGTTCTTCATCGCCCGGTCGATGCGCTTCTGCGTCCAGCGCGCGATCTTCTCAGGCTCGAACCCGTCGAACTCCTCCCGCATTGTCTCGCGCTTGCGCAGGATCGTGATCCAGGAGAGCCCGGCCTGGTGCCCGTCGAGCTGGAACTTTTCCCAAAGCGCGCGGGCGTCGCGCTCGGGCACGCCCCATTCGGTGTCGTGGTAGGAGCGATAAAGCTCGTCATGCGCTGGCGCCCAACCACAGGGAATGTCGTCGAGTTTCTTCATGCTTTCGCTTCTTTTGCCTCTGCGATCGCGGCCAGTTCGCCGGCGAGCCAGTCAGGCTGGTCGAACGCGATGGGTGCGCCGTCCACCGTGATCGCCTCGCCCTTGGCCTGCGCCTCCGCCAGCCGGTCGATACGCACACGCGCGAGCCCGGCGCCGCCGGAAATCGACGTCAACATTCCGATCTCGAAGCCGTTGGCAAGAACGGGCAGGGGCGCCGAGCCTTGTGTCACAGTCGCTTTCAGTGTCCGCCGCCGCGCCGTGCCACGCCGCTTCATGCGGGAGACGACTTCCTGGCCGACAAAGCAGCCCTTCCGGAAATCCACGCCGCCGAGCAAGTCCATGTTGATGTCGGCCGGGAAGACATCCTCCGCGCCAAAATCGATGCCCTGTTCGGGCAGGCCCGCCGCGATGCGCGCGGCGTGATAGGCCGACGCATCACCCGTCTCGCCACGCGGGCCGATCGACCGCGCCGGCGCCTGGGCTGAGCGTGGATCGTCGGCGCCTGCGAACACCCTGACGCCAAGGTCAGCCCGCTCCCGGATCACAACGGCGGCGCGCAGCTTCATGAGGCTCAGCCGCTTCACCAGAGCAGGCGCAGCGGCCGTGTCACAATCGATCAGGATGGCGTCGTCCTCGCACGCCAGCAGCATGTCGGCGATGACTTTTCCCTGCGGCGTCAGCAGTGCGCCATAGCGAAGTTCGCCTGGGGCGAACCCTGTGGTGGACACTGTCACGATGTTGTTCAGGAACGGCTCCGCATCGGCGCCGGTAACCGAAATGATCGAGCGGTGGGCGAGGAAGATTGGCGTCGGCATCGTGCTCAGTTAGGCAAACTTGTGCGTCGCGATAAGGGCTTCGCGTCCTGCGGGAGGCCGCGTGATCAGGCTAAACTCTATGTCACGCGCGGGAGGGCTGCTTTTCAAGGGTTCCCCGTTGTGCAATACGTGCGCGGTCGAATTTGAACAGGTTCGGTTGCTCTCCTTGCTCTGCTTGCGGTTCATTCCGCTGGATTGAGCTCCGGATCTGGCCTTCCGAACAAGTCCGGTTTGACGGCCCCCCGGGTGCGGCTGCAAGCGCCCTCTAATCGGTTCACGGGTCCCCCCGGTCTCGCGAACGCCTATCGAAAGACTTGATCTACATGGCTACCGGCACCGTTAAGTGGTTCAACGAACAAAAAGGCTACGGCTTCATTCAACCTGAATCCGGCGGCAGCGACGTGTTCGTTCACATTTCCGCTGTCCAGCGCGCTGGGCTCGCTGGCCTCACCGAAGGTCAGAAAGTCAGCTTCGAGCTGGAGAAGGACAAGCGCTCGGGCAAAATGGCCGCGACGCAGATCCAGCCCATCTAAGCTGGCGCGCGTCGCAAGACGCTGCATCACAACCTTCGAAACGGGTCGGCCCTATGGCCGGCCCGTTTTTCATTGTGCGAATGGTCAGCTGCGATCCTCGTCGACAAGCCCGCGCGCCTTGAGCTGCGCGGCGAGCGGCGTGCCCGGTCGCACGAAGACACGCGTGAGGCCAGACTTTGCCAGCCGCTCCAGCGCAGCTTCATAGCTTTCCTCGCGCTTGAGATCGAACTCGCCATCATAAGTCGAGGCATCGGCGTCGATCGCCAGCAGCGGCCGCCCCGTCCGCACGACCTTGAAGAAGCCGGCGTTGAGCGCCTCGGCCTCCGCGCGCATCACGCCGAGCATCACCTCGACGCCGGCAGCGCCAAGCCGCGAGATGCCGTGCGCCGCCAGCGCGTGCGGATCCTCGCACGCCACCACAACCCGCGTGACGCCGGCGCCGATCAGCAGTTGCGAGCAGGATAGGGCGCCCGAATGCCGCGCATTACAGGGCTCGAGCGTGACATAGGCGCAGGCCCCATCGGCTTTTTCGCCGGCGGCCTTCAGCGCAACCTCTTCGGCATGCGGGCGTCCGCCAGCGCCCGTTACGCCTTCGCCGACGATCTCGCCATCGGCCACGAGCACGCAGCCGACCGAAGGGTTGGGGGCCGTCTTCCCGAGATTGGTCCTCGCGAGCTCAAGCGCCCGCGCCATGAAGCGCCCATCCTCTGAAGGGTGAGCGCCCGTGCTCATGTCTTCGGCAGCGGTTTGGCGCGCGCCGGATCGAGATAGCGCGCCGACTTCACGTGCAGTGCGCTGTCGAGATCGAGCAGCAGCGGATTGCCGGTGGGGATCTCCACTTCCGTTATCTCGGAGTCGGGCACCTGGAACAGGTGTTTCACGATCGCACGCAGCGAATTGCCGTGCGCCGCGATCACGATGTTCTCGCCCGCCTTCAGCTTCGGCGCGATCTCGCTCTCCCAGTAGGGCAGGACGCGCGCGAGCGTCGTCTTGAGGCTTTCGGTCTTCGGAATGTCGATACCGCGATAGCGCGGGTCGCTCGCCAGATCGAATTCCGAGCCCGGCGCGAGATCCGGGGGCGGAATGTCGAACGAGCGGCGCCAGATCTTCACCTGGTCATCGCCGTGCTTCGCCGCAGTCTCTTTCTTGTTGAGCCCGGTGAGGCCGCCATAGTGGCGCTCGTTGAGGCGCCAGTCCTTGGTCACGGGCAGCCACAACCGGTCCATCTCGCTCAGCGCGAGGCCGAGCGTGCGGATTGCGCGTTTCTGGACAGAGGTAAAGGCGCGCGTGAAGTCGACGCCTGTCGCCTTGAGAAGCTTGCCCGAAGCGCGCGCCTCATCCTCGCCCACTGGCGTGAGGTCGACGTCCCACCAGCCGGTGAAACGATCCTCCAGGTTCCACTGGCTCTGTCCGTGCCGCACCAGCGCCAGCTGCGCCATTCAAACTCTCCCACACCGTTACGGGAGCGTTCCAAGCACGTTCGGGGCCGCGGGGGAAGGCCGGAGCCTTCCCCTTTGGTCTTCAGTCTCAATAGTCGACCGGCATCGGCATGGCGATGTGTCCGCCATGACCCGGATGCGCAGCCGCAACCTGCGCGCCATGGTCGTGGTCGCCGCCGGCATGGAATTGGCAGCTCACCTTCGGGTTGTATTGCGCGAACATCCCGTTCGGGTTGTCGCGATAGAGCCACACATGCCGGTCGTAGTGCGGCTCGAACATGTGGGCTTCGTCAATCGCCGTCGCAGGATCATCCTGCATCGTGTCCCACGGAACACCGTGGAAGGTCGGCGGGGCCTTCGCGCCCGTCGCTGCCCACGGCTTCTGGAACACGAGGTTCTCGACCGCCACCAGCTTCAGCGACCCGTCCTGCTGCGGTTCGTAGATCAGGATGGAAGGGTTGCGGAAGTCGGTGTGCGTGCCCGTGCCGCTGACGCGCGGATTGGGCGGGGCCGTGACGCCGAGCATGTCGGGGCGGAAGTAGTGGATGCCCATCGTGCCGAAAGAGGCGGGTTTCCCCATCATCTCCGCGGTGTCGCACATGTTCATCGGGTCACGGATATAGCCCTCGGCCATCGCGACGTTCACGTCCTGGAACCGCTCGGTCAGCTTGCGCACCTCGGCGAGCGTAGGCTCGCCGGGGGATGGGGCTGAGGATGTGGACTGGGGCTGGGTCGCGCAGGCGATGAGGGAGAGGGAGGCAAGGCCGAGGAGGAAGGCACGGGAGAGGCGTATGCAGGCAGTCATCGTTTTTTTCTCCGCTTCTTGGGTCGGGTTGCGGGTCTCCGGCGAAGAAGCCGTGCCCGTTGTGGCGGAGTTAGATGGGTGCGTGCCTCAGGCACAAGCCGCAAGGCTGCCGAAGGGGGCTGCAATTCTGCAGGCATGACGCTGCGGGAGACTTTAAGCCTCGCCGTCCGCGAACACCTCGCCATCGAGATCGTCGAGCTTGCCCTGCAGGTGCGCGCGCACGTCATGCACGGCCTGGTTGTAGATGGCGGGGCCAAGCGTCTCGAGCATAAGGTCGATGACAGCTTCAGCGCGGAACTCGCTCAGCGTCTCGTCGAACTCGGAGGAGAACAGCTTCTGAAGCCGCGCGCTCGCCCGCTGGCGCCGCGCGGGATCAAGCCTCACCGGCATCCGCGTCTCCTACTTCGGCGTTGAGGCGACCACGAAATTGTCCGCCACCTGCTCGCCAGGATTGTTCTCGCGGCGCTTGTAGGCCTCGAGCAGCGAGGCATAGGGAGGGGCATACTGCCAGCCGTTCTGCGCCGTGTTCAGCTTGATCTCGAAGTGCAGGTGCAGCGTCGTCGGCGTGCCGCCGAAATCGTTCGACACATAGCCGATCACATCGCCCTTCTTGACCGTCTGGTTGGTCGCGACCTTCAGCTTGGACATGTTGAGGTGGAGATAGCGGTAGATGCGGCCGCCTGAATCAGCGCGTAACGTCACCGAATAGCTGCCGACGTTCGAGATGACCCCATCCTCGACGGCGACGATCTCGTAGCGCATGCGGTCAGCCGCCTTGGTCTTCACCTCGGCCTTGCAACCTTCCGGCGTGCCGACGCGGAGGTCCTGCCCGAGGTGCACGCCGGTCTTGGCGCACCAGGGCGTTGCGTTTGTCGTCGTGCGGCTCTCGCAGTAATTGTCGCGCCAGGGCGCTGCGAAGTTGCGCGTGTCGCACTGGTCGCCGCCCTTGATGCCGCCGCCCCAGCGATAGACCTGCGTCTGGGCGACGGTCGGTGCGCTCTTGATCGGGAACATCATGTCCGGAACGAGCACCGCCGCTTCGAGCGCGCCCGTGCCGCTGCTCGGCGCGAGATTGCCCGGGCGGAAGAAGTAGAACGAGGCCTTCACCGGCTCAGGCGCAGGCGTGGCAGGCGTCGATGGTCCCGAGGCGGGCGGCGTCTCAGGCGTCGTGGGCGTGGTCGCCGGCGGTGTGGCAGGCGGCGTCTCGTTCGAGGCGGTCTCGGTCGGCACGGGCAGAGGCGGCAGCGGCTGGCCTGTTTCTGCGCTTTCGAGAGGCGTTGAATCGCCGGTGTCGATCGCCGGGTTCTCGGGCTTGTTCTCGAACGGCGTGCCATCGACGCTCGGCGCGCCGGTGTTGGCGTTCGGGTTGGGCACGGCGCCGTTGGAGGCTTCCTGCGTCGGGTCGAGCGGGTTCACCGCATCCAGCGGCGGGGGAGGCGGCGGGGCATGCGGATCGGCCGGAACGGTCTCTTCCTTGGCCGAGATATCGACCCACGGCCACAACAGGACATTGCCCGCATCGCACGCTGTGAGAGTGAGCGCGCCAAGCATGGCGAGCGCACCCATCCTCATTTGGTTCAGGCGAACCGATGACCGTTTCATCCCACCACTCCCCGCACTCTGCGTTCGCCAGTCAGTCGCCCGTTCAGCGGGCCGCTGTTTTCGCTTTATCCGCCGTCACTGCGTCTGCGCCACGAACAGGCTTTCGGCGAATTCCTTCGCCTCGGTCTCCGTGATGCAGCCTTCCGGTCCGTCCACTTCGCGGCATTCGAACTCGATCAGGTAGTCCGCTCCGTAACGCGAGAAAGTCAGCTGCGCGCTGGCTTCGCCCGTCGTGAACTTCATCGCCGACTTGTCGCCGCCCGCAGCCTGGCCGGGCGCCGCATAGGCCTTCATCGAGCCGTTCACGATCGCGTCGTAGCGGGGCAGGTGATAGTTCGCGAAATAGCCGTCCTTCGTGATCACCGGGGGCGAGGGCCTGTCGCTCGCCGTCTGCACGATGCCCGAGGGCAGCAGCATCGGCACGGGGACCGGCTTGTCCTGCACAGACTGCGGCAGCACGGGGGCATCAGCCGGCTTCTTCGAGAGATCGGCCTTCGCCGCTTCCCAGTCGATCGTGCCGGTCACGGCAGGCGCGGCCGCCGGTTGCGCAGTCTCGGCCGGCTTGGCGGCTTCCGGTGGCGCAGGCGTCTCCTGCGTGCAGGCTGCAGCTGCTGCGGCAAGGCCGGCCAGAAGCAGAAGTCTCATCATTGTCCTCCGGGTTGAGCCGTCATGTTCGGCTCGGCGTACGATATGTCGGCCACGCTGCCGAGCTTCTTTGCGATCTCGCGCATGGCGGGCAGACGCGCATCAGCCGCCCCCGATCCGTCATGCACCAGGACCAGCTCATTCGAATAGGTCACGCGGTCAAGCTTCAGGTTCGCAAATTCCGGGCGGCTGGCCTTCCACGCCTCGAACTTCGTCCTGGCCGAGGCCTGGTCGCGCCAGAACGCGTCGATGATGTCCTTCACCTTGGCGTCGTCCTTGAACTTGACGACAATCTCCATGCCCATCTTCACATTGCCGGGCGTCGGCTGGTCGAACGCCACGCCTGGCAGGGCGCTGCCCGCCTGCGGCGGCTCGGAGGGCGCAACGGCGGCGGAGGGCGCCATGCCCGCCGGCGCGGATGTCTCCGACGGCGATCCCAGCACACTCACGCCGACAACCGCGGCCACGATGCCCAGCGCTCCGGCGGCTGCCGGCGCTGCAATCGACTTCATCCAGCTTTCACCGGGCGGGGCTCCCTGCACCTGTGTCACAGCCATTCTCCCTCTCCTCAGGACAGGCCGTCGTTGCAGGATCTGCGTAAATACGCGGTGACCTGCATCAAACGGCGCATCCCCCCGTCTGCCTAACGCCTACTGGACCGGTGCGTTCGCAAGATTCAGCATCTTGGCCCCGCACGGCCGGAAACACATGTCTGGTGACCCAGCGATAGGCGTGGACCCCGGATAGCTCGAACATTTTCCCGAACACTGCATTTCCGTGCGCGGCATGGTCGACTGCAGCAGCTTCGCGCGCAGGTCCGACGGCACCGCGGCCGGGTATTTCGCCTTGAGCAGCGCCAGCGCGGCCGACACGTGCGGCGCAGCCATCGAGGTCCCGTTCTCGTAGGAGTAGAAGCACTGCGCCACGGTCGTGCCCGGCTTGGCAGGGTCGGTGCAGTTCTTCGAGAACTTGGTCGAGAGCACGCCATCGGGGCGGCCGTCCTTGTCGTCATCGCGGCTCATGTCGCCGCCTGGCGCCATGATCGCGACCTTCGCGCCGTAGTTTGAATAAGGCGTCAGCACGCCGCGTGCATCGTTGGCCGCGACCGAGATGACGTTGTCGCATCCGCCCGGCGCGAAATACTTCACGTCGACGCGTGCGTTGCCGGCCGCGGTCACGACGATGGCGCCGGCGGCGACTGCGTCGTTGATCGCCGACTGCATCGAGGCGGGGCAGGGCTCGAACAGGCCGATCGACAGGTTGATGATATCGGCCGGGTGCGAGTTCCAGATCTCCTTGCCCTGCGCATCGCGGGCCGGGACCGTGCCTGCCGCCCAGCGGATGGCGTCGTTGATATCGGAAAGCTTGCCCCCGCAGCGGCCGAGCGCGCGCACCGGAACGATGGTCACATCCCAGTTGCCGCCGGCAACGCCTGCCGCGTTGTTGGTCGAGGCGACACCGATCGTGCCCGCGACGTGCGTGCCGTGGAAGGTGTCAGACGTGTTGGGGTCGTCCGGATCGCACTTGTCGCCCGGATCGTTCGGGTCGGCATCGCGGCCGTCACCGTCATTCCCCATCAGCGGGTCGGAGACCATGTCATAGCCCGGCGCCAGGTTGGGCGAGCCCTTGATGTCCGGATGGTTCATCTGCAGGCCGGTGTCGACGACCGCGACCACGACATTGCGCGATCCGGTATCCTTCGCCCGCGTCCAGAAGCTGTTGAAGCCAGCCCCGCCGCCCGACTGCCCGGCCGCTGCGCCATTGTCGCGGAAGTGCCATTGCAGCGCCCACAGCGGATCGTTTGGCCGCGTGCCGATCGCCGTCACCGGTTTCGACTGCGCCGGCTTGCGCAGCATCTGATTGGTGAAGATGTAGTCCTTCTCGACATACTGATATTCGCCGCTGTCGCGCAGCACCTTCACGACGCACTCGGTGGCGAGCACCGGATCATCCTTCAGCTTGGCCACATCAGGCGCACCGGCGCATTCCTGCGCGGGGTCTTCCTTCTTCTGCGCGAACAGGGCGCGCATCTTGCCGACCTTCGTCATGTCCAGCTTGCCCTGCCGGAACTGTGTCGGGTTGACGCCGATGGTGATGCGCATCTGGCCGCCTTCACCGGCGGAGACGATGCCGGAGAGGCCCATCTGCTCGATCTGCTTGCCCAGCTTGTCGCGCACCTCACCCGCCTTTTCGAGGTCGAGGCGCGAGCGAACCTGCAGAGGCTTCGGGATCGGGGCGACCGTGTCGGTCGCTTTCTGCACGATCTGGTCGCCGATCTTCTGGGCCGTCTGGTTGGTGGCCATGATGGCCTGCTCGGCGGCCTTGCGCGCCTCGATCAGCTTCTGCCTGTCAATCTTCACGCCGCTGTCACGCACGGCGTCCTGCAGCGCCTTGGGCGCTGCGACCTGGGCCTGCTGGCGCAGTTCGAGAGCGGGTGGCGCTTTCACCATCGGGGCCGTCGCGGTGATCCGGGCGCCGGGTTTCATGATCCGCGGCGCGCCTTCAGCCGTCGACCGGCTCGCTTCCGGCGCGGCCGTCGGAGGCGGGGGAGCGGCTTCGATAACGGGTGCGCCTGCGGCGACCGCGGCGGATTCGGGCAGGGGAACGTCATTCGTGTTGGCGACGGAACTCTTGGCGTCGTCGGGCGCTGGCGCCGGGGCGGGCTGGCTCGCGGCCGCGAGGTCGAATGTTTCCGGCTCGACCACGGGCTCGAGGATCTGCGTCTTCGGCATCGCAATGACGGAGCCGACCGCGAAGAAGCTCTGCGTCTGCAGCATGTCCTGCAGGTCCTGCTCGGTAACCGGCGGCAGATCGATCGGCGCCTGCATCGCACCGAACAGCGCGCGCGCCTCGACCGGGGCGGACTGGAGCGGGTCGGCGGCCGGGGCCGCGGGTTCGTTCGAGCCGCCGCCCGTCACCTGGGCGATGACATCGCTGGTCAGCTGTCCGAGCTGGTCGAGGCGATCACACCCCGCCGCAAGACTGAGAGCGCCCACAAGCGCAAGCCACTGCAGACGCCGCTTCGCCGCCATAACCCCACCTCACGCCATTCCGGACCTTTTATGGGGCGTGTTTACCATGTCGGATCGACATGGCGAATGCTTTGAGCGCAGACGAGAAGTCGGCTCCGCGACAGTTACCGGCGCCGGATCGTTTCGCCCGCGACGTACGGCGCCGCGCCAGCGAATAAGGCCAACCGCCCTATTTGGTCCCCAAAGGGCCCCATCAGCGCCCAACCCGGGCGCAACCCGATGCGCTCTCATCCGTTTCGGGAGGCGAGACCGGTCAGGGACCAGACCGGCATGGTAGATGCAGGGACGGCAGCCATGACAGGCGGCGTGAACAGCAAGATCATTACCCGCATTCTGGCGGTGGTGTTTGTCGGCCTCGCTTTTGCGGGCTGCGCCGCCATGTTCGCCGCCGACCGTTCGCTCTTTGCCGAAGCGTCATACTCGGATCTCGGCCGCTAGGCTGTCTCGGCCTTAACCCTGTCGTTTCGCGAATCAGACGATTCCTGCCTCAGGAATTTGCGCGGACCGGCTCCAGTCTGTATTCCGGCGCAGGGAGGCTGTGATGACATTCAGGCGAATCGTCATCCTCACGGGCGCTGGCGTGTCCGCCGAAAGCGGCATGGGAACGTTCCGCGACAAGGACGGGATCTGGACGCGCCATCGTCTGGAAGACGTCGCGACGCCGGAAGGTTTCGCCCGCAATCCGCGCCTCGTGCACGACTTCTACAACGCCCGCCGCCGCGCCCTGCGCGATGCCCAGCCCAACACCGCCCACCACGCCCTGGCAAGGCTCGAACGCGCCGTGAAATCCTCCGGCGGCGATCTCATGTTGGTCACGCAGAATGTCGACGACCTGCACGAGAAGGCCGGCTCGCACTCCCTCCTGCACATGCACGGCGAGCTCTCGCGCGTCGTCTGCGCTTCCTGCGGCGCCAAGGGCGCGTGGGATGAGGATCTCTTCACCGATGTCGAATGCTGGCGCTGCGCCGCCACCGGCGTGCGCGGCCTGCGCCCAGACGTCGTGTGGTTCGGCGAGATGCCCTACGGCATGGACGACATCTACGGCCGGCTGTCGTCCTGCGATCTCTTCGTCTCGATCGGCACGTCAGGCGAGGTCTATCCGGCCGCCGGTTTCGTGCACGAAGCCCGCAGCGCCGGCGCCCACACTGTCGAGCTCAATCTCGAACCCTCCGCCAACCACCGCGACTTCGGCGAAGGCCGCTACGGCCCGGCGACGCAGGTCGTCGAGGAATGGACCGCCGACCTGATCCGCAGGGTCAGCCTCTAGGCGCAGCTTCCATCGCAACCACGAGCGCCAGGACGCCGAGCGCCAGCGCAAGCGGCGTCATCGTGTAGCGTTCGGGCTTGCTGCGCGAGATCGCATTCATCACGACGCCAAGTGCGAGGTAGGCGAGGACGATCCATATCCCGATGCCTGCGATTGGAGCGTAGGGCAGGAGGCTGACGAGCCCGGCCCGCTCCAGCACGATCACCGCAAAGATGGCGTAGATCGCGATGGCGAGGAGACTGCCGATGCGCAGATTGACGGGAAGCCGCTCATGGCCGCCGCCCCAGGCAAACCGGCCAAGCGGCACGCCTGCCGCCAGCGCAAGCTGGAACAGCGCCAGCCCTCCAAGCAGCACACAAAACGCAATCGCGGCGATATCCGTCCCCATGCGCGAATTAGGCCGGGTTGCCGTCCGGCCGTCAACGCGGATCAGCGCCGGTAGGCCTTCAGCAGCACGCCCACAACGCGTTTCGCTTCTGTCACAACCTTCGCCTGGGGCAGGGGCTTCGCCGCGCCGACGAGCGCGCGGAAATAGAGATCGCCTCTGATCAGCCCAATGAAGTCGGACGCGAAATCATCATAGTTCGGCGAGGCGATCTTCTTCTCCTTGGCCAGCTTCCAGGCCAGCGCCCGCACGATCTTGAGGCTCGCCGCCCGCGTCGTTTCGTCGAACATCTTCCCGATCTCGGGAAAGCGCGGGCTCGCACCTGCCACGATCCGCATCAGGTCAATCGACTCCTGGCGCATCAGCGCCGACAGAACCGCCTCCGCATGGCGCACCAGCGCCTCCTCGGCGTCGAATTTCCCTGACGGCAGCTTCTCGGGAAGATTTCCCCGCGCGCCCCAGGCCAGCAGCGCCCGGAAGAGGTCCGCCTTGTCGGCATAGCGCTCGTAGAGCGTCCGCTTGGAGACTTCAGCGGCCGAGGCGATCTCCGCCATTGTCGCGCCGTCGAAGCCCTTGGCCGCGAATACGTCGAACGCCGCCGACAGCACCTTCTCGTCCCACGGGTCGGCGAGACGCGCGAGCCAGTCCGGCCGCCCGTCCGTTTCTTTCGCCGGCGTCACCTTCGCCCGCTTCATCGCGCCTTCACCCGCCGTTGACCTTCCTCAACAACGCGTATAGGAAACCAATCGGTTTTGCAAAACCTTTTGGTTTCCAAACGTATCCGGAACGGCAGGGGAGTGCGCAATGATTGGTTTTCCGGTTGTCTTCCCGGTGCTTGCGATTCTTCTGCTCGCCGCCCTGTGCTGGCTGCTCTTCGGCGCCGGCCGCCGCGATTTCCGCTGGATCGCCCCGCCGCCCGCGCCTGATGAGGCGCGCGGGCAGGCGATGCGCAACACAATCTTCATCCCAACGCCTTCGGGCGACCGCATCGAGGCCTGGCTTTACCGCCCCGCAGGACCGCCAGCGCCCGTCATCCTGATGGCGCCCGGCCTCTGCGGCACGAAGGAAGGCCCGCTCGAGCGTTTCGCAGAGGGCTTTGCCGATGCAGGCTATGCCGTCCTCGCCTTCGACTTCCGCAGTTTCGGCGGCAGCGAGGGCAGGCTCCGCCATTCGATCGACCTCCGCGCCCACGTCGCGGACTACCGCGCCGCGATCGCCCACGTGCGGGCGGGGAACATCTCCGGTCTCGACGCCAGCCGCGTCATCCTCTGGGGCACGAGCTTCTCGGGCGCCTCGGCGACTTGCGCTGCCGCCGCTGATCCGGTCGACGCCGTGATCCTTCACGTTCCTTATCTCGGACGCCCGGGCAGCCAGCCCGGCCTCGTCCAGATGATCGGCTATATCGGCCTCGCCTTCGGGGAAATCGCCGGAAACGCCATCGCTGGCCTCATCGGCGTGAAGCTCCCGCCCGCCTACATCACCGCCTATTGCCGCCCCGGCGAGCGCGCCTTCGCGCCCAGCCGCGACTGCATTTCACGGCGCGGCGAACAAGGCTTGCACCCGTTCTGGAAAACCGTGCCTCACACCTATCGCGGCGGCTGGCGCAACCTGATGCTTGTCCGTGACCTCCAGCATCTCGAGGCCATCAAGCCTGAAGCCGCGCTGCAGGATCTCCGCTGTCCGATCCTCCTCCTCGCAGCGCGCAAGGACGACATGATCGCCATCGGCGACACGCGGCAGATCGCCTCCCGCGCGCCCTTTGCGCGCCTGACCGAAATCGACGCCGGCCATTTCGACCCTTATGTCGATCCCTACTTCGCGCCGAACCTTGCAACGCAGATCGATTTCCTGCGCGAAGCCCTGCCGCAAACCAAGACGGGCGCTGCCTAATCCTCCTGCAGCACGTCCATTTCCTCGTCCGACCAGCCGAAATGGTGGCCGAGTTCGTGGATCACGACGTGTCCCACCAGCTCCTCGAGCGTGATGTCTCCCGTCGCCGCCCACTCGTCGAGAATCGGCAGCCTGTAGAGCCACACCATCGGCGGGATGGTCGAGGGCGCTGAATGCATCTCCAGCGTCAGCGCGACGCCCGAATAGAGACCGGTGAGATCATACGGGCTCTCGATCTTCATCGACGCGAGCGTTTCTTCATCGGCGAAGTCCTCGACCTTGATGGCCACGGTCTTCGCATGCGTGCGGAAGGGCTCTTCCAGCGTCTCCAGCGCCTTGCGGGCCATGTCGGCGATATCGTCTAGGGAAGGGGCAAGGCCCCAGTCGTTGCGGGAGGGTGCGTCGGTCATGTCCCGCTTGTAATCCAGACGGGCCTGCGGCGGAACGCCGTTCGGGTGGGTGAAGGCGCCGGAGGGGCTTCCCTTTTTGCGCGTAGCAGGCTTTCTACCCCGGGCCTGACGCTCCTGGAGTCACACGCTTGTCCACGTCTTTCGAAGGCTTCCGCAATCTCGCCACGACCATGCGCATCTACCAGCGCAATGTGCAGGACCGGAAATGGGAGCCGGAAGCTCCCTACATGAAGGAAGTCGTGAAGCCGGGCGATATCTGCCTGCACTTCGGCGGCTCTGACGGCCGCCACTCCTACCTGCTGTCGAAGACGATCGGGCCGGAGGGCAAGGTCCACGTCTACGAACCGTCGAACTATTCCTATTCGATCATGACGCGCCTCCTGCGCTGGCATGGCCTCAAGAATGTCACGCCGCACAACGCCGCCATTGGCTCGGCCGACGGCAACATGATCCTCTCCGTCCCGCGCAAGATGTCGGGCCATCTCGGCCGCGCCTATGGCGTGGTCACCGATCGAGGCGGCACGGCTTCGGACGAGAAGCTCGCGACCGGCAACAAGACCGAGTTCGTTGACCAGCCCACTGCGGTCACCTCGCTCGACAGCATCATGGAGCGCGAGAAGCTTCCGCGTGTCGACTTCATCCGCTGCGACGTCGAAGGCGCCGAGATCCGCTTCATCGAGGGCGGCCGCAAGACGATCGAGCGCGACCTGCCGAGCCTCCTGATCGAGATCCACCCGTTCTCGCTGCAGCGCAACTTTGCCTCGTCCGGCGAAGCCGTGCGCGACTACTTCCTCAATCTCGGCTACCGCATGTGGCAGCTCAACGACGACAACTCCCACATGTTCGAGTCGACCCAGATCGACCCCAAGCGCCGCTGGAAGGATTACTTCCTGATCCACCCGAAACGCGGCCCCGGCCTGCCCGAGGGAATGTTCAAGAAGGCCTTCGCCTCCTGAGCCAGTCGACGGCGAACGCCGCGCCCTGTAGGACGTCGTGATGCGTCACTTCACGCTGCGCGGGGCAGGGCGTGCCGGATATCTTCATCTCTTACAATCGTGAGGATCTGGCGCGCGCCAAGATCTTCGCCGAGGCGTTCGAGCAGCAGGGTTTCTCTGTCTGGTGGGATGTCGGCCTGCGTTCGGGGGAGGCCTATGACGAGGTGACGGAGAATGCGCTGCGAGCGGCGAAGGCTGTCGTGGTCTTGTGGTCGAAGAAGTCCGTCGCATCGCGCTGGGTAAGGTCGGAGGCCACGCTCGCCGACCGCAACAGGACGCTCGTCCCCTGCATGATCGAGGCCTGCGAACGCCCGATAATGTTCGAGCTGACGCAGACGGCCGAACTCTCCCACTGGACCGGAAATTCGAGCGACCCGGCCTGGCAGGCGTTCCTCACCGATGTCCGCCGCTTCCTCGGCGCCAGCGCACCCGTCGCGCCGCGCATCTTCTCGCCGTCTCCGGCAGTTGCAGGTCGCGCCGATGCGGCGCCCTCGCGGCCCGCCATTCTCATTCTTCCCTTCATCAACCTCAGCGGCGAGGCCGAGCAGGAATTCTTCTCCGATGGCGTCACGGAAGACATCATCACCGACCTTGGCCGCGTCTCGGCCATCAGCGTTGTCTCGCGCAACGCTGCTTTTGCGCTGAAGGGCAAGACCATCGCCGCCGCAAATCTCGCGCGCGACATGAAGGTCACGCACATCCTCGAAGGCTCGATCCGCAAGTCCGGCCAGCGCGTGCGCATCACCGCAACGCTGGTCGAGGCGGCGAGCGATGGGCAGATCTGGGCCGAGCGTTTCGACCGGACGCTCGACGATATCTTTGCGATCCAGGACGAGATCAGCCAGGCGATCGTCGGCGCGCTCAAGGTGAAGCTCGCGCCGGCCGAGAAAATAGCGATCGAACACCGCGACACCACCAATTCCGAAGCCTACGAACTCTTCCTCATGGCGCGCCAGTTCTCGCGTTCGGGCAGCCAGCGCGTGAAGCCGCTCATCGAGCGTATCTGCAAGCGGGTGATCGAGCTTGATCCGACCTTCGCGCGCGCCTGGGCGCAGATCGCTTTTGCCCAGTCGGAAGAAAAACAGCGCGGCGTCTTCGCCGCCGATCACGATGGCGGCCTCGCCGCAGCCGAGATGGCGATGAAGCTGGATCCCGATCTCGCGGAATCGCAGGCCGCCATGGCGGAGGTGATCGGCCGCGGCCAGATCATGGACATGGATCGCGCCAAGCCGTTTGCCGAGGCCGCCCTTCGCCTCGATCCGGACTGCTACGAGGCCAACCTGTTCTTTGGCTATATCCATCTTGGATGCAGCGAACATGAGGAAGCGATCCGCAGCTACGAGAAGGCGATCGCGCTCTATCCTCAGGCCGTCCGGCCCTGCGGCATGGTCGTGCAGGCCTACCAGGCGATCGGCGACACGCAGAATGGGCTGGCCGCTGCGCGCCGGTGCCTCGCTGTGTGCGAAAAAGTGCTGGCCGCCGAGCCGGACCACAGCGAAGCGCTAGGCTTCCTCGTTTCCTCGCTCAGCGACCTGGACGAGCCTGACCGCGCGCGCGACTGGGCGCGACGCGCCATGCTGTTCGATCCCGACAACATGCGCATGCACTACAACATCGCCTGTGCGATGGCTGGCCTCAAGGATGTCGACGCCGCTTGCGATATCCTCGACCGCGTCGTCCCGGTCGTGAACGCCGGCTGGCTCGCCTGGATGGAAAAGGACACCAGCCTCGATCCCATCCGCGACGCCCCGCGCTTCAACGCGCTGATGCAGCAGGCGAAGGCGCGCTGGGCTGCGAGGGAAGGCTAGGCCGCAGCCGGTTTGGGCTTTGGGTTCATCGTCGACGCCAGGATCAGCACGCCGCCGACAGCTGCAGCGGCTGCAAGCGTCAGGAAGGCCGCATCGGCATTGCCGTTGTTCGCCGTGCGGATCTGGCCGATCAGGTCGGGTCCGAAATGCCCGCCGAGATTGCCGATCGCGTTGATCCAGGCGATGCCCGCCGCCGCGCCTGCGCCCGACAGGAACGCGGTCGGGATCGACCAGAACGCCACCACCCAGCACAGCGCCCCGCACGTCACCAGCGTCAGCGCCGCCATTTGCAGCACGGGCGAACCGTCGATCACCGCGAGCATCACCATGCCGACAACGCACATCGCGAAACCGCCCGCCGTGTGCCAGCGCCGCTCGCCCGTTCTGTCCGAATTCCACGCCCACAACACCTGCACGATGGCGGTTATGCCCCAGGGGATCATGCTCAGGAGGCCCACCATCAGGAAGTCCGTCTTGCCCACGCCGAAGTCGGTGATCAGCGTCGGCATCCAGAAATTGGTCGTGTAGAGGCACAGCGCCCCGGTGAAATAGACGACGCCGAACAGCCACACGCGGACATCCCTGAACGCATGCCCGATCGAGTGCTTCCCGTGCCCGCTGCGCGCTGCTTCATCTTCGCCGATCCGCGCCAGCACCAGGCCGCGCTCATCCTCGCTCAGCCATTTTGCCTTTGCCGGTCCCTCCGCAAGGAACAGGAAGAACACCACGCCCATGATCACCGAGGGCAGGCCTTCGATCACGAACAGCCACTGCCATCCGCGCAGGCCGTTCGCGCCGTCCATGTATTGCAGGATCGCGCCCGAGATCGGCGAGCCGATGATGTTGGAGACGGCGATGCCCGTCATGAACCACGCCACCATCTGCGCCCGCCGCTGCGCCGGGAACCAGTAGGTGAGGTAGAGGATGACGCCGGGAAAGAACCCCGCCTCCGCCGCCCCGAGGAAGAAGCGCAGCACATAGAACGTGAACTGCTGGTCAGTGCATCCGAATGCGCTCGCCACCGGCCCCCACGCCACATGCCCCGTGAACACGAACAGGCTCGAGATGATCCCCCAGGTGATCATGATGCGGGCCATCCAAATTCGCGCGCCGACTTTTCTGAGGATGAGATTGCTGGGCACCTCGAACACGAAGTAGCCGATGAAGAAAATGCCCGCCCCGAAGCCGTAGACCGCATCCGAGAACTGCAGGTCCGCCGCCATCTGCAGCTTGGCGAAGCCGACATTCACGCGGTCGAGGAAGGCGACGATGTAGCCAAGGAACAGCAGGGGCATGACGCGCCACGCCACCTTCCGGAAGACCGCAGCATCCCCCGTCACGCCTGTCGCGGTCATCCAGTCCCTCCCATGACGTTTCTTGTTTGCCGACAGCAGCCGTCAAAGCAGCCCGCCCGTCAATTCGCGTTGCCCTGACCAGTCTCCGGCGCCATAACCGGTACGTAACAGGAACACTCTTCCATGTCCGTCCTCGCGACCTCACCGGTCTCCCAGCCGTTCGGCGATCCCGTTCCAAACGGCCGGGCCGCCGAGATCGTGCGCGGCGCCCAGCGCATGCTTGCGGAGCTCGGCCTCGCATCGCTCACGGAAGTCACCCTCGCCAACGGCCGCCGCGCCGACGTGATGGCTGTCGGTCCCAAGGGCGAGATCGTCATCCTCGAAGTGAAGTCCTGCCTCCAGGATTTCCAGACCGACCAGAAATGGCCGGAATACGCACCCTACTGCGACCGCTTCTATTTCGCCGTCGACTGCGACTTCCCGAAGGAGCGCATCCCCGAGCATGCCGGCCTCATCGTCTGCGATGGCTTCGGCGGCGCCATCCTGCGCGCGTGCGAACCCACGCTTCTCAACGCGGCCCGCCGGAAAGCCGTCACGCTCTCCTTCGCCCGCCTCGCCGCGGCGCGTTTGATGCGGGCAGGGGATTCACCATCTTCCGACGAGCCGTGCATCGGCGATGCGGAGAAAGCGCTGTGATCCACCCGCAGGACTGGGAAGTCCTCCTCCGTCTGCCCCGGCCCGGCACGATGCTGACCCTGCTAGCCTTCATCGCGATCCCGACGCTCGTGGTCATGTTGCCCGTGCTTGGCTTCCGCTATCTCGGGCGCGGGCGCTTCGACATTCCCGCCCGCGATATCAAGCGTCTCTTCATTCTCATCGTCGCAATCATGACTGCGTTCGTCCTGTGGCTGGGGATCAGCGGCAGGATGTGGCAAGCCGCTTGCTGGCGTCTGGGGCCCGAGGGAATGCCGCCTCAGGACCAGGATGTCTGTCGCAACATGCCGCCGCACGGCGTCGAAGGTTTCTATTAGAGTTCGTTATGCCGCTTCTCTACCCCATCGCCTCCACAGCCCGTTCCGCCCTCGATGCCGAAGGCGGCGCCCGCACGATCGCGGAAGCGCGCGAGCTTGCGAAGGGGCCGGTTGAACTCGTCTCCGACTGGCTGCGCCCGCAACCCAATGAGCGCGAGGAGATCCAGGGCAAGGCTGAGGCCGGCGTCGCGCGCGGCTTCGTGCAGCTCTACGAGGACAAGCAGGGCCGCCCCGTCATCGCCGTCAGTTTCTGGAAGCCCGTCACCGGCGTGAAGACGAAGCCCAGGAAGGCGAAGCCCGAAAAGCCGAAGGCGGCCGAGGATTACACCGACGATCTCTATTTCGAGAAAAAGAAGGGCGCTTCGAAGCGGAAGAAGAAGTCCGCCGATCCCAACCAGCTCGACCTCTTCGGCCCGGACCAGCAGGGCGCCGAGCACAGCGATCCCCACAATCCGTCTGTGGTCATCGTGGATGAAGAGGGCTCGGGCGCCGCCTTCGGCGGCGTCGACGAATCCACACCGGAAAAAGGCTGACCTGACTGCAGGCCCTTCACCATGGGCCTGCGCCATGCGTACATGCCATGGGATGCGGTCAGACGGCGAAGGTTCTGCGGGAAAGGGGAAGCCCCCGGGCGAGATGCTCGGCGATGCCGACCGCGCGCGTTTTGCCGATCTCCTCGTCCGCGTCGCCACGCTCCAGGATCGCGCCGCCTATTCCGAACTCTTCAGCTATTATGCTCCCCGCGTGAAAGCCTGGCTGATGCGCCTCGGCGCCGACAATGCGCTGGCCGAGGAGATCGCGCAGGACGTGATGGTCACCGTCTGGCGCAAGGCCGGCCTGTTCGACCGCGCCCAGGCCTCGGTGTCCACCTGGATCTTCCGTATCGCCCGCAACCGCCGGATCGACGTCTTCCGCCGCACCAAACGCCCCGCGCTCGACCCGGAAGAGGAGATGATCCTCCCTGCCGGGATCGAAGCGCCCGACGCCGCCATCGAGGCGATGGAAACCGAAACCCGCGTCCGCGCCGCCATGCAGGACCTGCCCGAAGAACAGGCGCTCCTCCTGCGCCTTGCCTTCTATGACGGCCTCTCCCATCGGGAGATCGCCGAGAAGCTCGACGTACCGCTGGGAACGGTCAAATCCCGCATACGCCTCGCTTTCGGGAAGATGAAATCGCGGCTCGACGATGCGTGATCGGGAACAAGCAGAGAAAAGTGATCGGATCGCCGTTCAACCGCGTATGAGCCGGAAACCAGCGGGTATCATACCCGTTCGGCCCATGTGGAGATAATGAAGCTGACGTCGGGTTCTCTGATGGATGACGCCTCCCGCGCCGCCCTGGCGTCGGGCCGTGCGGAGCCGTCCGTGGCCCTGTTTCTCGACGTCCTCATGGAGATGAGGGGCATTTCCGAGGGCGAGGGCGAAGCGATCGCCGGCGCCGTGCTGGAAACCGAGGCGCCCGTCACGATGTCGATTAACGCCCTCGAGATGGCGCTCGCCGCGATTGAGCGAGGCCCGGCCGCGCCGCCGAAGCGGGCCATGGCCTATCCCGATCTCACCGCCGTTCCCGCCATCCTGCAGGATGCGATCCTCGCAGCTGAAGCCGGCCGCGGCTGGAGCCTCTATGGCCCCGGCATCCGGCGCCTGCCGCTCGGCCTTGCCGGCAAGGCCAAGGCCGACGTGCTCCGCATCGATCCGGGCGTCGCCGTGCCCTGGCACACCCACAAGGGCCAGGAACTCACCCTCTGTCTGGTCGGCGAATACACCGACGGCAGCCGGAAGTTCGGCCCCGGCGATTTCTCAGTTGCCGACGGCACCGTCCGCCACCGCCCCGTCGCCCACAGGGCTGGCCACGTCTACGCCCTCGCCGTGACGGATGCCGGCCTCAAATTCGAAGGCCTTTTGGGCGCGTTGCAGAAACTGCTGGGCGGCTGATCCGGACCCTCGGGGCCGCCGTCACACCTTGTCCCGAATTCAGCGTCAGACGCGACAGAAGCCGCAGCTCCCGAGGCCGCGCCCTCACGCCCGCTGCGCGCCTGTCAGCGGATAGACCGCCTCCTCGACATAAACGCTCCCCGACCGGGTCGAGCGCGAGGAATACATGCAGAAATGATCGACCCAGAACGTCTCCGTCCTGAAATCACCCGTCGTCTCGAGAAAGCGCGCCACGTCCTCATCCGTCGTCCCATGGCAGTAGGCGAGGGTGACGTGCGGCTTGTACTTCCGGCTCTCTGCGTCAAGTCCTGCGCGCCGCACCGCGCTCTCGCAGCTTGCCGCCAGGCGCGCCAGGTCGGCGGGCGCATCGACGCCCGCCCACAGCGCGCTCGGCTCCTTGCCGCCGAAGCTACCGGCGCCCGTCAGCGCCATCTCGAACGGCGCCGCCACGATCCGTCCCAGCTCGCTGTCGATTTCGCGCGCGACGCCTTCATCCACTTCGCCGATGAAGCGCAGCGTCAGGTGATACTGCTCGCGCGATCGCCAGGACGCACCCGGCGCATCCGTCTCGAGTGTTTCCAGCCGGTCGGCGATCTCGTCGGGTATTGGCACGGCGATGAACAGGCGCAGCGACATGGTGTGCGATTAACCGAGAAGGGCCGCCGCGGAAATGTGCAGTTCGCGCGTAATGCAGCTTACGCACGCGCGATGTTGCTGAGTGCAGCTGGAATCAAGGGTTAGCACCTGATTTACCGGGATCACTAACGCGCCAGCACGCTGCGGAAAGCCCGTATTTGCTTGCATTACGAGGTCCGGAACCCCATTATTTCAGGCAATTGCCGCAGGGTTTCCTGCGGCGTCGACAAGAGGGTTGAGACAGACACCATGGCTGACTTCCAGTACGCCCAGGGCCGCAGCGCCCAGACGGGTGACATGGCCACGGACGCCGGCCTCCGCAAATTCATGCTGGGCGTCTACAACAAGCTCGCGCTTGGCATTGGCCTCGCCGGCCTGATGGCATTCGCGACTTTGATCCCGGCCGTAGGCCAACTCGTGTTCGGCACGCCGCTCTACTACGTTGTCCAGTGGGGGCCTGTTGTCCTGCTCCTGGGCGCAACGTTCTTCATGAAGAACCCGTCCCCGCTTGGCACCGCCATCATGTACTGGACGATTGTCGTCCTGATGGGCCTGGGCCTTGGCATCTGGGTCTCCGCAGCGCAGGCGGCTTCCTCGGGCGTTGAGCTCGACCTCGCAACGCGGGGCGGCATCCAGCTCGACAATCTGACCTACGCCACGATCGGCAAGGCCTTCCTGATCACGGCTTCGGCCTTCGGCGCACTGTCGCTGTTCGGCTATACGACGAAGCGTGACCTGTCGGGCATCGGCTCCTTCGCCATGATGGCGCTCTGGGGCGTGGTCGCGATCTCGCTGCTGAACTTCATCCTGCCGCCGTCCTCGATGTTCGAATGGATCATCATGGGCGCCGTGTTCGCGCTCTCGGCGGTGCTGATTGCGGTTGAAACCCAGCAGCTGAAGAACGGCTATTATGCCTTCGACGGCGACGCCCGTGGCCTTGCGGTCATGACGAACTGGGGCGCGCTGAACTTCTTCATCTCGTTCATCAACATGTTCCGCATCGTGTTGATGTTCCTCTCCTCGCGCGACTAAGCGCTGCGAGAGCCTGAAAAACGGAGAGCCCCGGCAGAGATGCCGGGGCTCTTCATTTCGAGTTGCGAACAGTTGTGGATGAGCACCTGTGGACAGGCTGTGGAGAACTCAGCCCACCACCTGGAAGCGCTTCTTTTCGAAGACTTTCAGAACCTGCTCGAGATCGTGCCCGCGCTTCAGGATCTGCCCCGTCGAATTGACCACTGAGAACGCGCCCTGCCGCCTCGCCAGCTCCGGACGCTTCTCCACAATCCAGCTTGGTGCTTCGGATGCGCGCTTGTGCATGCAGAAGATGGCGTGATCGCTGAATGTCCCGATCGCGTAGTCGCGACATTCTCCTTCCGCAACGAGACGCCCGTATATGCGGAGGATAAGATCGAGCTCCTTGCGGTCGAATCGAATGCGCGGTTGAGGCGCGACACTTGATCCTGAAACTGCCGCCTGAGGCTGATCTGCCATGCGATCTCCGTCGCGCACCTGATCATTGATATGCGACAGCTTGGATCATTACCAAGAATTCGCAATAGAGCCTCATTTAGGGCTAGCCAAAGCCTTCAAGCCCGTCCAAGTTAACAACGTCGGGCGGATGGTTAAGACGCCGACCTTGGACCCAACAGCCCCCCAGCCCCCCAGGGTTGCGACTGACGGTCCGTCCGACACCTAACTCCCTAAAAACAAAGCGATTTCCGAAAGCAGCGCAGTTTTGCGCGTTGCGCGCGTGATTAACGATTTGGGTCGCGAAAATTCACGAATCGATTCGGCTTTTGCGATTCGCTTTGGGCGAATTTTCACCGCCCTTCTGCTTCCTTCGACGCGAGGTCGGGCTTAGCAAGGTCCACCGCAAACCGTGGTCGATGGAACCCCATGCAAGCGCTGAAGGTCGCCGCCCTCGCGAAGTCATTCGGCTCAAGGCAGGCGGTGCGCGGGATCAGTTTCGACGTGCTGACGGGAGAGACCGTCGCTTTCCTCGGCCCCAACGGCGCCGGCAAGTCGACCACTCTCCGTATGATCGCCGGCTTCCTCGAACCCGACGCAGGCGATGCCCTCGTCAACGGCGTCTCGATCATCTCCGATCGCACGCGGGCCCAGCTCGCGCTCGGCTATCTCGCTGAAGGCGCGCCGCTCTATCTCGATCTCTCCGCCCGCGACTTCCTCGGCTTCCTCGCTCGCACGCACGGCCTCAACCGGACCCAGGCTCGCGACGCGATCGCCCGTGTGGCGCAGGACGCTGCGATCACCGACGTCCTGTCGCGCCCGATCGAAACGCTTTCCAAGGGCTATCGCCGCCGTGTCGCGCTCGCCGGCGCGATCGTCCACGATCCGCCCGTCCTGATCCTCGATGAACCCACCGATGGCCTCGATCCCAACCAGAAGATCGCGATGCGCGCCCTCATTGCCCGCATGGCGAAGGACAAGGCGATCCTGATCTCGACGCACCAGCTCGATGAAGTCGAAGCCATGTGCTCGCGCGCCGTCGTGATCGATCGCGGCGACATCGTCGCCGACGGAACGCCTGCCGATCTCGCGAAACGCGCTGCTTCAGGAAAACTCGAAGACGCCTTCCACGCCCTGACCCACGTGGAGAAGGCTGCGTGACGGACGAGCTGTCCTTCAATTTCAGGCAGGCTGGCAACGCCCTGCGCGCCGTCTATGTACGCGAACTCGCAGCGTTCTTCCTGACGCCGCTCGCCTACGTCTTCATCACGATCTTCCTGATCGCGCTCGGCGCTTTCACGTTTGAAGTCGGACGCTTCTTCGACACCAACCAGGCCGACCTCGCACCCTTCTTCCTGTTCCACCCGTGGCTCTATCTCGTCTTCCTGCCGGCCGTCGCCATGCGGCTGTGGGCGGATGAGGCGAGGGGAGGGACGCTCGAACTCCTGCTCACGCTTCCCGCGCCCGCCTGGTCGCTGGTGCTCGGCAAGTTCCTCGCGGCATGGACGGTTGCTGGCGCTGCACTCGTGCTGACGACGCCGATCTGGATCTCGGTCAACTGGCTTGGCTCGCCTGACAACGCTGCGATCTTCCTCACCTATGCAATGAGCTTCCTGATGGCCGGCGGGTATCTCGCTGTGGCCTGCGCTCTCTCGGCCGCTGCGGGCAACCAGGTCGTCGCGTTCGTTCTCTCGGTCGCCGTCGGCTTCCTGTTCACCGCCGCAGGCCTGCCGGTTGTGACCTCCGGCCTCTCATCGTTCTTCGGTCCCGGCGTTGCCGAGGCCATGGCGTCCTTCTCCCTCATCACGCATTTCGAAGCCGCCCAGCATGGCGTGCTCGAGATGCGCGCGCTCGTCTTCTACATCGGCTTCATCGCGCTCTGGCTGTCGCTCAACGCGATCTGGGTCAGCGCTAGGAAGGGCGGCTGATGCGCAGAAGCCATTACGCCATCCTCGCAAGCCTCGCCTGCATCGTCATCTTCGTCGGGTTGAACCTTGCCGCGTGGAAATGGCTCGCGCCGGTTCGCGCCGACTTCACTGCCAACAAGCTCTACACGCTGTCGTCCTCCGCCCAGAAAGTGGTCCAGCGTCTCGTCGAGCCGGTCGAACTCGAATTCGTCTATTCCCGCAGCGTTGGCACGCAGGTCCCGGCAATCCGCGCCCATGCCGATCGCGTGCGCGAGCTGATGAACGAGATCGCGGCGCAGAGCGGCGGCAAAGTGAAGATCCGGGAGATCGAGCCCGAACCTTTCTCGGACGAGGAAGATCGCATCACAGCCGCCGGCCTCGCCCCCGCGCCGATCGATGGCCGCGATCCGATCTATTTCGGCGTCATCGGCCACAACACGGTCGATGATCACATTGCGATCCCGTTCCTCGCGCCAGAACGTGACGCGCTTCTGGAATACGAACTCGTCCGCCTGATCTCGCAGCTCGATGATCCCGCGCCGCCAAAGATCGCGGTGATCTCTTCCCTCCTGCCTTATCAGGCCGATCCCTCCGAACCCAACGCGGCCTTCCTGCTGCACGAGGCGCGGCGCGCCTACGAGGTCGAGATCGTGCCGCGCGATTTCCGCGCCCTGCCGGCCGGGACCGACGTGCTGGTGATGATCCATCCCGGCCCGCTCAGCGAATGGCAGCAATACGTCGTCGACCAGTTCCTCGTGCACAAGGGCAGGGCGCTGATCGCGCTCGACCCGGTCTCGCGCGTGTCGATGGTCCAGCCGGGCCAGCAGGCGATCGCGCGCTCCGATCTGGGTGACCTCTCGAAGATGTTCGGCGTCACGCTGGCGCCGGAAACCGTCGCCGATCGCACGCTGGGCCTGCCGGTCAACGCCGACATGGGCGGGGGGCGCATGGCTGTTGTCGGTCAGCCGCTCTTCCCGGCCGTGCCGCCCGCATTGATGTCCAAGACAGATGTCATTACCGCCGACCTGTCGCGCCCGGTAAATTTCGGCGCGCCTGGGCATCTCATTGCGAAGCCGGGCCAGGGCGTGACGTTCGAACCGTTGATCGAAACCACCAAGGACGCGGCGCTCATTCCCAGCGACATGGCGATGAAGGACCCGAGCCCGCGCGCCGTTCTCGAAGCCTACAAGCCCACTGGCGTCGCGCAGGTTCTGGCCGGCCGCCTCTCGGGCCCGCTGCGCTCGTCCTTCCTGCGCCCGCCCGCGCCGCCGGCCGAGGATGATCCTTCGCTCGCCAGCCTGCACCAGCAGGAGATGGCCCGCATGGAGCCCTACGCCTCGCGCTCGGAGGATCCCGCCGAGATCATCTTCATTGCCGATGCAGACGCCTTCGACGACGGTTTCTATGTGAACCCCAATACCGGGCAGGCGATTTCCGACAACGCCGCCTTCGTCCTCAACGCGCTCGACAATCTCAGCGGCGAGGCCGCGCTCACCGAGCTGCGCTCGCGTGCGCCCGCCGCCCGGCCGATGCAGCGCGTCGACGATCTTCGCGCCGCTGCGCGCGACCGGCTCTATGAGGAACAGCAGCGTCTCGAGAAGCTCCTCGCCGACGCAGAAGGCCGGATCAATCCGCTCGAAGCCCGGCGCAAGAGCGGCGCGGCGCTGTCATCCGAGGAACTGACCGAACTTGCCAGCTATCGCGACCAGGCTGCCCGCGTCCGCAAGCAGCTGCGGGGCGTCGAGCGCGAATTCCGGCGGGATATCGATGCGCTCGAAAGCCGGCTCCAGTTCATGAATGTCTGGCTGCCGCCGCTTGCCGTCGCCCTTGCCGGTGTCGTGGTATTCGTCTGGCGCAGCCGCAGGCGAGGGGCTCGCGCATGAGCGAAGCCGCCTCGATCCTCCGCCGCCGCACGCTGATCATTCTGGGCGCAGCAGCCGCCGTTTCGGCGCTGCTGGGCGCGGGGTCCTTCATGCCGCCGGCGCAGGACTTGCCGCGCACCGAAGTCGGCCAGCTCGTGCTGCCGGCTTTCGATGCGAAGGCCGGTCTCATCTCGCTCGTCATGGTGACGACGGATGAGGAGAGCTATCACCTCGTGAAGAACCCGGATGGTTGGGTGATGCCCGAGAAGGGCAATTATCCCGTCAGCCCCGCACGTATCCAGGAACTGACGCAGGCGCTGTCCAACATGACCTATGCGCGTGCGATGACGCGCGACGAGAAGAAGTTCGATCATATCGGCCTTGGCGATCCGGCGAAGGGCGGAACTGGCGCGCTGCTGGAAGTCGGCGATGGCAGTGGCGTGAGTTTCGCGAAGCTGCTCGTCGGTCATCGCGAGGGCCGCTCCTACATCCGCAAGCCGGATGACCTGCAGGCCTGGGTCGTCGATCGCGGCGTGCTGCCGCCGTTGCAGCGGGCCGTGCGCTGGCTCGATCTCGATGTGGCGCCGCTGAAGGCCGGCGACATCGCCGCTGTCGATGTGCGGCCGGCTCTGGGGCCGTCCTACCGGCTGATTGCCAACGCTGAGGGAAGCTATGGGCTCGCCCCGCCCTACAATTCCCGGCATGTCGCAGCCCCGCTCGCGCCAGGCATTGCCGCCGAAGCCCTGACCCGCTTCTCGCCGACTGACGTCGCGCCAGTGCAGCAGGTTGCAGCTGGCCGTCCCCTCGCCGATTACATGGTCCGGACGAAATCCGGCGTGGTCATCGTGGTGCGAAGCTGGAAGCACGATGATCGTGGCTGGGTCACGATCAGCGCGGCGACAGGCGAGGGCGCCCCGTTCGAAGCGGTCAATCAGGCTGCGGCGATCAACGCCAAGGCCGGGCCCTGGGCGTTCGCGCTTACGGAACTGGATTGGGGTGGGTTCTCGACGCCGCTATCGGAGCTGGTCGACTGACGGCTACGTCTGGCTATTTCTTCTGGGCGGCGCCGATGATCGCGCCTTCCATGCCGTCCTTCTGGATCAGCACGACGCAGCCATCACCGCACTTGGCGGCGTATTTCTGCGAGCCGCCTTTCCACTCGCCGATCTGCTCGAACCCCGTGACGAGGTTCCAGTAGGTCATCGGCTTGCCCTTGTTGGCGCCGGCGCCGGGCGTGACTTTCGTCTGGCCGGGCCGGAACTTCACGAGCATGACGCCGGCCTTGTCCATCTTCTCGGGCATCGCACCCGAGACGGTGATCGTGTCCTTGTCGAAGGCGATCGATGCCGGGTACGGGCTGATGTCGCGGACGGCGAACTTCTCTTCGATCTGCTTGATGCTGGTGCCGGGCCCGTGCAGGCGGCCGGAATAGACGACCTGGGGCGTGTAGGGTCCACGATAGCCGAGCACGCGGTTGTAGCGCTTCTGGCGCTCGGTGAACTCAGGCTTCGCGAAGGTGTCGTCCCAACCAAGATAGTCCCAGATGCCCACCGGATAGGTGAGGGCGATGATGTCCGAGCGCTCGGCCAGCTTCTGCAGGTTGGCGTTCGCGGCCGGGCAGTTGCCGCAGCCCTGGCTGGAGAAGAGTTCCATGACCACGGGACGCACGGCATGCTCGGGCACGTTCATGCCGCCCTTCTGCGCCAGCGCAGCAGGGGCAAGGAGTAGCGCCGCAATGGCGCACACGATCCGTGCAGCAATTCGGTTCATACCGACCGGATATCTCGCAGGTGCACAAAACTACGAATCAAGAGGGCGTGACCCCTTCTCACGAAGCTCGGGCCAACTCTCTCAGAACGTAATGAAGAATGCCGCCGTTCCGGTAGTAATCCAGCTCGTTCTCCGTATCGATGCGCACTTTTGCGTCGAAAGTCCGTGAGGCGCCGTCGGGGTAGGCGACCTTCACCGAGACAACCTGACGCGGAAGCAGGCCGGCTATACCGTCGATGGTGACGGTTTCCGCGCCCGTAAGGTTCAAGGTTTTCCAGGTGGTGCCTTCTGCGAACTGCAGCGGGAGCACGCCCATCCCGATCAGGTTGGAGCGGTGGATGCGCTCGAAGCTCTCGGCAATAACCGCACGCACGCCAAGGAGACGCGTGCCTTTTGCCGCCCAGTCGCGCGAGGAGCCGGTGCCGTATTCCTTGCCGGCGAACACCACGAGCGGCGTCTTCTCGGCGATGTATTCCATCGCGGCGTCGTAGATCGCTTCCTGCTTGCCGTTCTTCAGCGTGACGCCGCCTTCAACGCCAGGAACCATGTGGTTCTTGATGCGGATGTTGGCGAACGTGCCGCGCATCATGACTTCATGGTTGCCGCGGCGCGCGCCGTAGGAGTTGAACTCCGTCACCGGAACCTGGTGTTCGCGCAGGTACTTGCCGGCCGGGCCTTTGACCGAGATGTCGCCTGCCGGCGAAATGTGATCGGTCGTGATCGAGTCGCCAAACAGGGCGAGGATCTTCGCATTGTTGATGTCCGTAACGGGCTCGGGCGTCATCGTCATGCCCTCGAAATAGGGCGGGTTCTGGACGTAGGTCGACGCCATGGGCCAGCCATAGGTGGCGCCGCCCTCGACCTTGATCTTCTGCCACTGCTCGTCGCCCTTGAAGACGTCGGAATAGCGCGAGGCGAACATCTCGGCCGTCACGACCGAGCGCACCGTCTCGGAGACTTCCTGCGTGGTCGGCCAGATCTCGGAGAGATAGACCGGCTCGTTCTCGTCGTCATAGCCGATCGGATCGTTGGTGATGTCGACATTCATCGAGCCTGCGAGCGCGTAGGCGACGACCAGCGGCGGGGAGGCGAGATAGTTCGCACGCACGTCCGGGTTCACGCGGCCTTCGAAGTTGCGGTTGCCCGACAGCACCGACGTGGCGACGAGATCGCCCTGCGCGATGGCGGCCGAGACCGGCTCGGGCAGGGGCCCGGAGTTGCCGATGCAGGTCGTGCAGCCATAGCCGACCAGGTTGAAGCCGAGCGCATCGAGATCGTCGGTCAGGCCGGCCTTGTTGAGGTAGTCGGTCACGACCTGGCTGCCCGGCGCCAGCGAGGTTTTCACCCACGGCTTGGTGGTGATCTTGCGGGCGCGGGCGTTGCGCGCCAGCAGGCCGGCGGCGATGAGGACGCTGGGGTTGGACGTGTTGGTGCAGCTCGTGATGGCCGCGATGACGACGTCGCCATGGCCGATCGAATACTGCTCGCCCTCGACCTTGGCGCGGACGTGCGCCTTTTCGAGACGGTTGAATTCCTTGTCGAGCGCCGTGGCGAAGTTGTCGGCTGCATCGCGCAGGACGATGCGGTCCTGCGGGCGTTTCGGGCCGGCGATCGAGGGTTCGACCTTGGAGAGTTCGAGCTCCAGCGTGTCGGTGAAGACCGGGTCCTTCATGTCGGCGCGCCAGAAGCCCTGCGCTTTCGCATAGGCCTCGACGAGCGCGACGCGCTCGGCAAGGCGCCCGGTGGAGGACAGGAAGTTGATCGTCTCTTTCGAGATCGGGAAGAAGCCGCAGGTGGCGCCATACTCGGGCGCCATGTTGGCGATCGTGGCCTGGTCTTCCAGGCTGAGATTGTCGATGCCGGGGCCGTAGAATTCCACGAACTTGCCGACGACGCCCTTCTTGCGCAGCATCTGCGTGACGGTGAGCACGAGGTCGGTGGCGGTCGCGCCCTCGGGCAGCTTGCCCGTCAGTTTGAAACCAATGACTTCCGGGATGAGCATGGAGACCGGCTGGCCGAGCATGGCGGCTTCTGCCTCGATGCCGCCGACGCCCCAGCCCAGAACCGAGAGGCCGTTGATCATGGTGGTGTGGCTGTCTGTGCCGACGCAGGTGTCGGGGAAGGCGACCGTTTCGCCGTCCTCTTCCTTCGTCCAGACGGTCTGGGCGAGGTATTCGAGGTTCACCTGGTGGCAGATGCCGGTGCCGGGCGGGACGACGCGGAAATTGTCGAACGCCGTCTGGCCCCATTTCAGGAACTCGTAGCGCTCCATGTTGCGCTCGTATTCGCGCTTCACGTTCTGGCCGAAGGACGAGGCCTTGCCGAAATAGTCGACCATCACCGAGTGGTCGATCACGAGGTCGACAGGCACCAGCGGGTTGATGGCCTTGGGGTTGGCGCCGAGCTTCGAGGCGGCGTCGCGCATGGCGGCGAGGTCGACCACGGCGGGAACGCCCGTGAAGTCCTGCATCAGCACCCGGGCCGGGCGGTAGGCGATCTCGACTTCGGCCTTGCCCTTGTCCTTGAGCCATTCGGCGAAGGCCTTGATGTCGGCCTGGGTCACCGTCTTGCCGTCCTCGAACCGGAGCAGGTTCTCCAGCAGGACCTTCAGGGACACCGGCAGGCGGGAAATGTCGCCAAGGCCGTTTTGCGCCGCAGCTTCAAGGCTGTAATAGACGTATGTCTTGGCGCCGACCTTGAGGGTCTTGCGGGACTTGAAACTGTCGAGGGACGGCATGTGTGGGGCGCCTTTCGGTGCAGCGGCAATCATCGGTCGGGAGAGCCAGCGGGCCCCCGCTATGGCGGCGTTCCTACAGGACGCCGTTTGGGTAAGCAATTGAGCGCCAAGGGGTAAAGATATTGGTTGGCGCAGGCGCCTCATCACTGGTCCTTGAGGTCGAAAACCTCGCGGCTGCGCGGGGGCTTCGTATCCTGTTCGAAGGCCTGAATTTCCACCTTTCCGGCGGGGAAGTGCTCGAGCTGCGCGGGCCGAACGGGTCGGGCAAATCGACCCTGCTTCGCATTCTCGCCGGGTTGACCCGCCAGCATGAGGGGGCGGTGAAGTTCTCAGGCGGGACCGACGAGCCGGGCCGGCACTATCTGGGGCACCTCGATGCGGTCAAACCAGCCGAAACAGCTGCCGAACAGGCCGCCTTCTGGGCCCGCTATTTCGGCCGCGATGCCGCAACCGCGACAGCCGCGATGGCGCGCGTCGGCCTGACGAATCGCGCGAGCGTGCCGGGCCGGGGTCTTTCCGCCGGGCAGAAACGCCGTCTGGCCCTCACGCGGCTCCTGATCGCACCACGGCCGGTCTGGCTGCTGGACGAGCCGACGGCGGCGCTCGACGTCGAAGGCCGCACACTCGTCGGTCAGCTTGTCGCAGAACATCGCGCCGGCGGCGGCATGGTGATCGCCGCCATCCATGGCGATGGCTTTGCGGATTCGCGCACGCTCGACCTGTCGAAGCTCCCAGCCGGAGCGCCGGCATGAGCGGGGCGATGTCGGTCTTCACGCGCGAGCTGAAGCTTGCCTGGTCTGGCGGGGGAGGGGCGGCGCTCCCCGTCGGCTTCTTCTTCGCGGCGGGCAGCCTCACGCCATTTGCCGTCGGCAATGACTCTGGAAACCTGCAGGTCGCGGGGCCCGGCGTTATGTGGATCGCGCTGGCGCTGGCGAGCCTCCTGCCGATGGAGCGTCTGTTCCAGGCCGACCTCGAGGATGGCACGCTGGACGCTTACGCCGGTTCGGGCGTCGGCATGGAAGGGATCGCGCTCGCCAAGACGCTGGCGCACTGGATTGCCACCGGCATTCCTCTCGCCATTCTTGCCCCCATCCTCTGGATCATGCTGCAGGGTCCGCCCGAGGCAGCGCCATTCGTGATCGGCGCCTCGCTGCTGGGATCAGCCGCCTTCTTCTTCTTCGGATCTATCGGCGCAGCGCTCGCCGCCGGCATGCGGCGCGGCGGCCTCTTGATCGCGCTGGTGACGCTTCCGCTTTATGTGCCGACCATGATCTTCGGGGCCGCCGCCCTTTACGCCGCGGCCAGCGGCGGGGCATGGGCCCAGCCGACCATGCTGGCGGGGGCCGTGGCCTTGTTCGGCATTGCAACATCGCCATTTGTGGCGGCGATGGCGCTCAGGACCGCGATCGACTAGAGAATTCGCCGCGGCCCGATCCGGATTTTGTGAACGGGCATGGGGCGCTGAACGACTAGACTGGACTGACTTCTGGAGCCCCGAGCCCATGGCCGTGATGTCCTTCTTCGCCAACCCGCACCGCTTCATGGCGGCGTCGAAGTGGTTTGCGTGGGGGTTCACCATCCTCGGCGCCTCGGTGATCCTGCTGGGCGCCTATCTCGGTCTCTTTGTCGTGCCGCCGGATGCGGTGCAGGGCGATGCGGCCCGCATCATGTTCGTCCACGTGCCGGCGATGTGGCTGTCGCTGTTCGTCTACGCCTTCATGACGGGCGCGAGCCTCATCTCGCTGGTCTGGCGTCACGCGCTGGCGGATGTCGCCGCCAAGTCCGCCGCGCCTATCGGCGCGGGCCTCACGGCGCTCGGCCTCATCACCGGCTCGGTCTGGGGTTATCCGACGTGGGGCACGTGGTGGGAGTGGGGCGATGCGCGTCTCGTCTCCGTGCTCGTGCTGTTCTTCATCTATCTCGGCTACATCGCGATCTGGCAGGCGATGGACACGCCGCAGAAAGCCGCGCGCGCCGCCGCGATCCTGTGCCTCGCGGGTGCGATCAACGTGCCGATCATCCATTTCTCGGTCGAATGGTTCGCCACACTGCATCAGGTGCAGATGAAGGCGGCGGACGCGTTCAAGTATCCGATGTATGTCGTGGCGCTCGGCTATCTCGCGCTGTTCGGCGGCCTTACGCTGATCAACATGCGGGCCGAGATCATGAACACGCGCGCCGAGATGCTGGCGCAGCGCAAACAGGCGGCGGCAGGCTGATCCCATGCTCGATTACGGCAGATACACGCCCTACGTGCTGACCTGCTACGGCGTTGCCGGCGTGGTCCTGATTGGCCTCATCGTCTGGTCGATCGTGCGCGTGTCGAACGCCAAGAAGAAGCTCGACGCCATGGAGACGGAGAAGACGCCGTGAAGCGCTGGTGGGCCATCCTGCCGCTGGCTGCGTTTCTGGGTCTCGTAGCCGTTGGCTTCATGCAGCTCACCGGCGGACACCCGGCGCCGGCATCCTTCACGTCTCCGTCACGGCCTGCGCCTGACTTCAAGGTCGCGAGCCTTGATGGCGGCGAAGTGAAGCTGTCCGATTTCAAGGGCAGGCCGGTGATCGTGAATTTCTGGGCGACCTGGTGCGGGCCGTGCAAGCTGGAGCACCCGCTTCTGGTCGAGATGCAGAAGCAGGGCGTCGAGATTGTCGGCATGCTCTACAAGGATCCGAACGGGCAGGATGCGGCGCGCGAACTGCTTGCGCAGGAAGGCAATCCCTTCACCCATATCGGTCTCGATCCGCTTGGCGATCTTGGCATCGACATCGGGATTTCGGGCGTTCCGGAAAGCTTCCTGATCGACGCCAACGGCCAGATCGTGAAGACCAAGCGGAACTACTTCACCGAGCCGGATGTGACGGACTTCGTCGCCGCCTACAGGGCGGAACAGGCGAAAGTCGGCAAGACTGCAGGCTAGCGTCGGGCTTTTTTCGCGCGCTTCGCTGGCTTGCGGATCGCCTTCGCATCCTTCTTCGCCGCGCGGTTCATTTCCTCGACAAGAGCGTGCTGCTTCTCGACCGCCTCGGCCAGCTTCGCCAGCGTGTCGAGGAAGGATGCGCGCTTGGTCTTGGGCAGCGCCGCCAGAAGCGCCTTGTCGACTTCGCGGATTGCGGGCAGGGCGGCGTTGAGCCGGCGCCGGCCTTCCGTGGTCAGGCTGACGGACTTGGCCCGGCCATCGCCCTCGGCGGTCGAACGGGCGATCAGCCCTTTCCGTTCCATCCGCGCCATCATCTCGGCCAGCGTCGAGCGGTCGACGCCGGTTGCACCGACGAGGTCGGACTGGCTTGCGCCCTCGGCTTCGGCAATGGCGGCCAGCAGTACAGTCTGGCGCAGGGTGACGCCGCCGGGCAGCTCCGCCTGGGTGAAGATTTCGGCTGCGAACTGTTCGGCCCGGCGCAAGAGGTGGGAGGGAGAAGCGCTCAGCCGGAAGACATCGCGCTTGCCGGGGGCATTGCGCACCGTCTTCCTGTCGGGCCGCCGCGTTGCGTCCGCCATGGTCATGCCCAGCCCCGTGTCGGTGTCAGCATCAGGTCCAGCATAGGGAGCTCATTGGCCCTGTTTCAGCCCCCACCTTGTTGAATGTAGGGCGCCGCCTTTGACAGTGCACAGCAAAACGTCATGCTGATGCAGTGAGCGACCCCAGATTTCCCATTTCCTTCATGAACCAGGTGCCTCCGGGCGAGGACCGGGAGCGCCGCGTTTGTGAAACGTGCGGCTTCATAGACTACGCAAACCCCAGAATTGTGACGGGCGTGGTCGCTCACAGGGACGGAAAGATCCTCCTGTGCCGGCGCGCGATCGACCCGCGCAAGGGTTTCTGGACGCTGCCCGCGGGCTTCATGGAGCTGGGCGAAAGTGTCGAGGAAGGCGCGAAACGTGAAGCGCATGAGGAAGCTCGTGCAGATCTCGAGATCGAAACGCTTCTCGGCATGTATTCGATCCCGCGCATCGGCCAGGTGCAGGTATTCTTCCGTGCACGGCTGATGAACGACCCATCGCCCGGCCCGGAAAGCCTCGAGGTCGCAATGTTCGGCTGGGACGATATTCCGTGGAAGGAGCTTGCCTTCCCGTCCGTGCGCTGGGCGCTCGATCACCATCGCGAGACCGAGGGCCGCTCGGGCTTCCCGCCCTTCTCGAACCCACCCGGAACCGACAAGCTCACACGATAGCCCGCCATGCCAGCCGCCGAAGTGATCCTCTCGACGCTTCAGGCCGTGGCCGATCGGCATGGCGATCCCTCGGCCGCAATCTATGCCCGCCTGTTCCGCGCTTATCCCGAATTGGAGGGGCTGTTCCACATGGACCGCGATGGCGGCGTGCGCGCCTCGATGGTGCAGCAGGGGTTCGAATGCATCCTGGATTATGTTGGCCCGCGCCTGACGGCGCCGCAGATCATCGCGGCCGCGCGTATCCATCATGATGGCTATGGCGTCCCGGCGGAGCGGTTCGACGATTTCTTCGCGGCCATGCGGGATGCCTTTCGCGATCTTCTCGCAAAAGACTGGACGCCTGACATGGAAACGGAATGGGCCGCATTGCTGCGCGAGCTTGCGGCGATCCGCTGATCAGGCCGCCCCGCCGGCCTTGCCATCGGTCGATTTGTTGGTCGGCTCGATGCTGTGCTTCATCAGGAAGGGCAGGTTTGCCAGCATGAAAACGAAAGCCAGCGGGATCGACAGGAACAGCTTGGAGTTGACCCAGAACTCCTTGCTGGTGTTTCGCCAGATCAGCTCGTTGATGATCGCCAGCACGATGTAGAACACCGCCCAGCGCAGCGCGAAAATCTTCCAGGCGTGATCCGGCAGCTGGAACGCATGCTCGAAGGCCGTCTTCCAGATGTTGCGGCCGATGGCGAGGCTGCCGAGGATGGTCACGGCGAAGAGCGTGTTGATGATCGTCGGCTTGATGAAGGCGAAGGTTTCATCCTGCAGCCAGATGGTGAGCCCGCCGAATGTCATGACCACAATGCCGGTGATGATAAGCATGGGCGGCAGCCTGCGGCCCTTGAAGAGCGTCCAGCCGATTGCGGCGGCGACCGAAGCCATGAAGACGCCCGTCGCCCAGAAGATGGCAGTCTGTTTCGAGAACGGACCTGTCTCGTCCGTGAAATTTTGCATGACGTTGAAAACGATCACGAAGGCTAGAACGGGACCGATGTCGGTCCAGATGTTTCCAGCCCCTTTGGGGATGGATTTCTTCGCGTCGGGGGAGGGCGTCGTTTCGGTCATCAAGGTCCCTTAGCGGGCCGAAGCCATGCGGGTCAAACGCGTGGCGCACGACGATGCCGCGAAATGGCGCGTACAGTTCATTGCGTTCGCCTGAAACATGAAAATCGAAACGCCTGACGTCGCCACAAGTCAGTCCAACAGTGGTCGCCAGTAGATCACAATGCGGTTCACGAAGCGTTTCCCGCCCGGAATCTCCTGAAATCCCGGGGTTCAGCCGAACTGGAGGAGGCCCAGTCCTGCCGCAAGAATGACAGCGGCCAATGTGCGGCGCGCGCCAAAGCCTTCGCGCAGGAACCGCCAGCCCATGATGGCTGCGAACACCACGGCCGTCTCGCGCATGGCCGAGATGTAGGCGACGGGCGCGACCGAAAAGCCATAGAGCGCCATCGAGAAAGAGATGAGCGAACAGACGCCGGCGCCGATGCCTGGCCAGAGCGCAGCACGCGCCGATGCAACAAAGGCCTCACGTCCACGCGTGATGAAAGCGATGGTGTTGATGCCGATCCAGTCCAGCACGAACAGCCAGACGATAAAGCTCCATTGCGACGGGCCGGAGCGCACGCCTTGTGCGTCGATGACGTTGTAGATTGCAACGCACGCGCCCGTCGCCATCGCCCAGAGCAGGGCCGAGTTCCGCACCTTGCGCGATCCTTCGAAATTCCTTTCCGGCAGCGCAAAGACGACGGTTGCAAGGCTTGCGACCGTAAGGCCGGTGATGGCGAGCGGCGACAGATGTTCGCCGAGCACGAGGGATGCTGCAACCGCCGTGAGCAACGGCGCCGATCCGCGCATGACCGGGAACACCAGCGAGAGATCGCCTCGCGAGAGCGCCCGGACCAGCGCGGTCTGGTAGAGCCAGTGAGCCGGCAGGGAGAGGCCGAGGATCATCCATGTCTGCGGGTTCGGCAGCGGCGCCACGAACACGAAGGGAAGCATCAGGATGGCCGATGTGAAGGCCATCACGGCGCGGCCGCCGAGAATGTCTTTCGCCGCCTTCACGAAGGTGTTCGCCCCTGCCAGCGTCACCGCCGATCCAAGGCCGAGCGCGAAGGCGAAGACTTCGGGGTTCACCTAGTCGTCCAACCCCACGAGGGCGCGGGCGAATGTGTTGGCGCTGAAGGGGTGGAGGTCTTCGGCTTTCTCGCCGACGCCGACGAAGTGGATCGGAAGCGCATGGCTCTCGGCGATGGCGACCAGCACGCCGCCCTTGGCGGTGCCATCGAGCTTGGTCATTACGAGGCCGGTCACGCCCGCCGTGTTGCGGAAGGCTTCGACCTGGCCGAGCGCGTTCTGGCCTACGGTTGCATCGAGCACGAGGATCACATCGTGCGGGGCATCAGGCTCGACCTTGCGCACGGCGCGGACGACCTTGGAGAGTTCGTCCATGAGCTGCGCCTTGTTCTGCAGGCGGCCGGCCGTGTCGATCAGGACGAGGTCGCGGTTTTCCTTCTTTGCCGTGTCCACGGCCTCGAAGGCGAGGGCGGCCGCGTCTGCGCCATGCTCCTTCGAGATGAAACGTGCATTCGAGCGTTCTGCCCAGACGCGCAGTTGTTCGACGGCAGCTGCACGGAACGTGTCGCCGGCTGCGAGCAGGACATCTGCCCCCTGGGACGACAGCTTCGAGGCGATCTTGCCGATCGTCGTCGTCTTGCCCGAGCCGTTGACGCCGACGAACAGCACGACGCGCGGTTTCGGTCCCACGCTGAAATCGACGATCTGTTCGCGTGGTTTCAGGATCGCGGCGACTTCCTGCGCCAGCGCGGCCTTGATCTCGTCCGCGCTGACTTCCTTGTCGAACCGGTCCTTCGCGATCGCCTGCGTGATCCGCGCGGCGACCTTCGCACCCATGTCGGACGTGATGAGAAGCTCTTCAAGCTCCTCGAGCGCAGCGCGATCCAGCTTCTTCTTTGTAAATACGGCGGCGACGCCTTCGGCGAGGCGCGAGGATGAGCGCTTCAGCCCGTCGGCCAGGCGCGCGATGAAGCCTTTGGGTTGTTCAGGAGGTTGCTCCGGCTGTGGCGCGGCCTCCGCTCGGCCCAGCGGCTCAATCGGCGTTTCGCCGGTCTTGGGATCCGGCTGTTTCGTCTTGCCCCACCAGAGGATCATGCTGCCTCGATCTTGATGGGCTGGCCGACCAGTTCGGTTGCTGTGCGCGAGACGAGCGTGAAGCGCGCCGGCCGACCTGCTTCCGGCGAGACGCCTTCGATCTTCACGGGGGAGAAGTCGGACAACCGCGCGCGGTTCCCGGCTTCAACCAGCGCCATCGCTGTCGCGCCGACATGGCGATCGAGCCGTAGTCCGAGGCGCTCGGCGCCTTTCTCGCGCAGCTTCGCCGCGCGCGCCTTGATCACCTCACGCGCCACCTGCGGCATGCGCGCGGCGGGCGTGCCGGGGCGGGGCGAGTAGGGGAAGACATGGAGATAATCGATCCCACATTCATCAACGCTCGCCAGCGTGTTGGCGAACATCTCGTCCGTTTCGGTCGGGAAGCCGGCGATCAGGTCAGCGCCGAACGCCATGTCCGGGCGCGCTTCGCGCAGGCGATTGCACAGGTTGACGGCGTCGGCGCGCGAATGGCGGCGCTTCATGCGCTTGAGGATCATGTCGTCGCCGGACTGGAAGGAGAGGTGCAGGTGCGGCGCGATGCGCGGCTCATGCGCCAGCGCCTCGAATAGCAGCTCGTCGATCTCGATTGCGTCGATGGAGGAGAGCCGGAGCTGCTGCAGGTCGGGCGCGAGCTTGAGGATGCGCGCGACGAGGTTGCCGAGCTTTGGCGCATTCGGGAGGTCTGCGCCCCATGAGGTAAGGTCGACGCCGGTGAGGACGATCTCATAATGCCCAGTTGCGACGAGGCGCTTCACCTGGTCGACGACTTCGCCTGCTGGCACGGAGCGGGAGTTTCCGCGGCCATAGGGGATGATGCAGAAGGTGCAGCGGTGGTCGCATCCCGTCTGCACCTGCACGAACGCCCGCGCCCGGCCATCGAGGCCATCGACGAGATGGGCCGCGGTCTCGCGGACCGACATGATGTCGTTGACCTGTACGCGTGGCGTGTCGGCGATCAGGTCGAGACCGGTGAAGGTCTCGGCCTTCATCTTCTCGGCATTGCCGATCACGCGCGTGACTTCCGGCATGTCGGCGAAGCTCTTGGGGTCGACCTGGGCCGCGCAACCCGTGACGATGATCGAGGCGCCCGGCCGCTCCCGGCGTGCGCGACGGATCGTCTGTCGCGCCTGCCGCACGGCTTCAGATGTCACCGCGCAGGTGTTGATGATGACGGCGTCCTGCAGGCCTGCAGCCTCGGCGTGGCCGCGCATGACTTCGGACTCATAGGAATTCAGGCGGCATCCCAGCGTGAGGATGTCGACGGATGATTTGGCGGAGGAGGGGGCGCCGTCGGCCATGGCGGGGACATAGGCCGTCAGGCCCCTGATGTCACGGGTTTAGCCCGGCTTCAGCCCTTGTCGCCGCAGTCCACGTGCTCGACGCCGCCCAGCTTGTTCAGCAGTTCGGCCAGCTTCAGCGCTTCCTTGTCGTCGATCCGCTTCATGGCTTCGTCCATGGCGGGCGCATAGACCGCCCACATCGCCTTGCGCAGGGCGAAACCCTTGGCGGTCGGCTCCAGCATGTGGCCGCGCTTGTCTTCCTTGCACTGGATGCGCTTCACCAGCCCGTCCTTCTCCATCCGGTCGACCAGGCGCGAGAGCTGGTAAGGCAGGATGAACAGGGGGATGGCGAGGTCCTTGGGACGTGTCGGCTGGCCGGCGCGCTCGAGCTCCCAGAGCACGGTGTACCAGGACAGTTCCGGGAAATCGGCCTGCTTCAGGGCTTCTTCCACATGGCACTGGATCGCCTGCGACACTCTGCCCAAGGCCACCCAGGCCCGCTGGACGGGGTCTGAAGGAATCCTCGCAGGAGGCTTTAGCTGAGATTGTTGCAATCGCAACGAAACCTCCTAGATGTTGCAAGTGCAACAAAGGGACGAACAGACCGTTCGTCAAGATCACTAGCAGCAACCAACTCCTCAGTCGTCAAAGGACGTTACGTCATGACCCGCAAAATCGCTGTCATCCTCGGTTCGCTTCGCAACAACTCGAACTCCGAGCGCCTCGCCCGCGCGATCGCGGCCGAAGCTCCCAAGAATCTCGCCTTCGACATCATTCCGATCGGCGACCTGCCTTTCTACAACCAGGACCTCGAGACGGCTTCGCCCCCGGCCGCGTGGACCGCTTTCCGCAATCGCCTGAACGCGGCTGACGCCGTCCTGTTCGTGACGCCGGAATACAACCGGTCGGTGCCAGCTGTGCTGAAAAACGCGATCGATGTTGGTTCGCGGCCCTATGGCGCAAGCGCCTATGCCGGCAAGCCGGCGGCGGTGGTCTCTTCCTCGATCGGACCTATCTCGGGCTTCGGCGCCAACCATCACCTGCGTCAGTCGCTGGCCTTCCTCGACATGCCCACGCTGCAGCAGCCGGAAATGTATCTCGGTTCGGTCGGCGACTGGTTCGACGAAGACGGCAAGGTGAAGAGCGAGCAGACCCGCGCCTTCCTCGGCCAGTTCGCCGCGAAGTTCGCGAAGTGGATCGAACTCGTCGCGCCGAAAAAGGAAGTTTCTGAAGCCGCCTGAGGAGGCGGAGGTCAAACTTGCGGGGACTGCCTTGCGCAGCCCCCGCATTTTTTTTGCACTGCAACTTGCTCCGGGCACACGCCGCAATTCTGAAAAATCGGATGCTTTTTCTTAACCACTTTGCCTGAAGCTACAGGCATGGATGGGCCGCATCTGAGGGGAAGCGGGACGTGGAGACGCAGTATCTGCAATCGGCGCTGAAAGTGACGCAGCTTGCGCTGCGCGCAAAGCAGGCCCCCGTTGGCGAGACGGCCAGCCTGGTGCTCCTGCTGTTGCTTGCCGAACTCGACATGCGCTGGAACGAGATGGCGGACAGGGGAGGCTTGCCCACCCCGTCCGAGATCCGAGCGCTTATCTAGGCCTTCAATCCAAGCGGCAGTTTCGCGTAGGTCTTGCCTGTCGCCGCCAGCAAGGCGTTGGCGACAGCGGGTCCGACCGGCGGAACGCCCGGCTCGCCGACGCCCGTGGGCTTCTCGGTCGAGGGCACGATGTAGACCTCGACCTTCGGCATCTGGGCCATGCGCAGGGGCGTGTAATCGTAGAAATTGCTCTGCGCCGGCGCGCCGTCCTTGAGCGTCAGCTGTTCGCCGAGGATGGCGGAGAGGCCATAGCCGATCCCGCCTTCCATCTGCGCCCGCACGATGTCCGGGTTGATGACGATGCCGCAGTCGACCGCGCACACGACCCGGTCAACTGAGAACGTGCCATCCGGTTTCACCGTCACATCCGCCACTTCCGCCACGTAGGATGAGAAGGAGTGATGCACGGCGACGCCGCGTGTCTTGCCGGCGGGCAGGGGGCCTGCCTTCTCGATCGCGAGGTTGAGCACGCCGAGCTGGCGCGGTTCCTTGGCGAGCAGCTGTCGGCGAAGCTCGACCGGGTCCTTGCCCATCTTCTTTGCGACGACGTCGAAGAAGTGCTCCTTGGCGTAGGCCGTGTGGGTATGGCCCACCGAGCGCCACCAGAGGACCGGCACCGGGTTTTTCACCAGGTGCACGTCGACGCTGATGTTCGGGATTGCATAGGCGATGTCGTTCGACCCCTCGATCGAGGAGAAGTCCGGCGTGCCCGGCGGCAGGAAGGGCGTGCCTTCCATGATCGACTGGATCGCCGTGCGATCGCCCCACGCCTCGATCGCGCCGTTGTTCACACGCGCGGTCATGCGATGGACGTTCATCGGACGATACTTGCCCGTCCGGATATCATCTTCGCGCGTCCACATCAGCTTGACCGGCGCCTTGCCGTTCAGCGCCTTGGCGATCTGCGAAGCCTCGCTGACAAGGTCAGCGTCCGGGGTCGCGCGGCGGCCGAACGAGCCGCCGGCCAGCATGGTGACAATGCTTACCTGCTCGGGCTTGAGGCCCAGCACGGCGCAGGCCGCGGCCTGGTCGCCTGTCGGCATTTGCGAACCTGAATGGATCGTGCAGCTCTCACCCGGCTTGTATTCGATGGTGCAGTTGAGCGGCTCCATCGGCGCGTGGACCAGATAGGGGAATTCGAAGTCGGCGGTGATGACCTGTCCTGCGCCGTTCAGCGCGGCGGCTCCTTTGCCTTCCTTGCGCGCCTCAAGACCCGGCTTGTCGAGCTGCTTGCGATAATCGGCGAACATCGCCTCGCTCGACCGTTTCTCTGCAGCAGCGTCATCCCACGTGATCTTCAGCGCATCGCGGCCTTTCTTGGCTGCCCAGAAATTGGTTGCGACGACGGCGACACCGTTCGAGATCTGGACAACGTCCGTGACGCCAGCCACGGCCTTGGCGGCGGTCGCATCGAAGCTGCCGACCTTGCCGCCGAATTTCGGGCTGCGTGCGAGCACGGCCGTCAGCATGCCTTCGGGATGGTAGTCGAGCGCGTACTGGGCCTTGGCGTGGACCTTGTCCGGCGAATCGAGGCGGCCGAACGCCTTGGCGGGGTCGCGCTCCTTGCCGATAAAGGAATACGCGGCAGGGTCCTTGTAGGTCAGCTTGGCTGCATCCGGCGGCGTAATCTTGGCGGCTTCAGCGGCGAGCTCGCCGAACGTCGCCTTGTTGTTGCCGGAAGAAACCACGCCCTTGGCGATCTGGACGGTGGCGGCATCGACGCCCCATTTCTTGGCGGCGGCCTGGCGCAGCATGTCGCGGGCAGATGCGCCGGCGGCGCGCAGCTGGTCCCACGAGGAGAAGATCGCCGTCGAGCCGCCTGTGCCCATCATGCCGCCAAAGGCGGGGTTGCCGTACTTGGCGTTATCGGCCGGCGAATGCTCGAAGCGCATCTGGCTCCAGTCGGCGTCGATTTCCTCGGCCACGATGGTGGTGAGGCCGGTCGAGACTCCCTGGCCGAATTCGATGTGGCGCAGATAGACGGTGACCGTGTTGTCAGAGCCGACGCGGACATAATCGCCAAGCGATGTCAGCGCGAGCGGACCGGCGGCGTCCGAGCCGCCAACGGTGCATCCAACTGCGAAACCAGCCGTGCCGACGCCGATGGCGGCGAGCACAAAGCGGCGGGAGGGGGAGAAGGTTGCTGTGTCAGCCATGCTCATTACCCCATGATCTCGGACGCGCGCGCGACAGCGCCGCGGATGCGGTGATAGGTGGCGCAGCGGCAGATGTTCGACGTCATGCCGTCGGTGATCTGCTGTTCGCTCGGCTTGGGCGTGGCCGTCAGCAGGGCCGTCGCCGCCAGCATCTGGCCGGACTGGCACCAGCCGCACTGGACGACATCGAGCTCGGCCCAGGCTTTCTGCACCGCCTTGCCGGCGGGCGTATCGAGACCTTCGATCGTCGTGATCTTCTTGCCTTCAAGGGAGGCTGCCGGCGTGATGCACGCCCGCGTCGGCTGGCCGTCGACCAGCACGGTGCAAGCCCCGCAGGCGGCGACGCCGCAGCCGAACTTCGTGCCCGTCATTTTCAGGTCTTCGCGCAGATACCAGAGCAGGGGGCGATCCTCCTCGCCCGCATAATCCTGATCCTTGCCGTTGATGTTCAGCTTCATGGCCACCCTCCGCCTGCAGCTTTGATGATTGCATGCAGTGTTTCAGGCGCTCCCCAAGGCGCCAAGACGTTGATGTGAGTATTCGCTCACATCAATCAAGTCATGGAAACGGCTGCGCCACAACGTGTTGCGAGAAAGCGATATTCGCCGCCGCGTATAGCGACACGAAACTTTCTAGTGTTTCGTGGGCGGCGCTTCGGCGGTCTTCGATTTCCGTTTGCGCGCCACGAGATTGAGGATCTCGACGAAAGCCGAGAACGCCATCGCGGCGTAGACATAGCCTTTCGGCACGTGGATGCCGCAGCCATCCGCTATCAGCACCATCCCGATCATGAGCAGGAAGCCCAGCGCCAGCATGACCACGGTCGGGTTGGCGTTGATGAAGCGCGCCAGCGGTCCGGACGCGACCAGCATCACCGTCACAGCCGCGATCACGGCGATGAACATGATGGCGAGGTGATCCGTCATGCCGACGGCCGTCAGGATCGAGTCGATCGAGAACACGATGTCGAGCATCAGGATCTGCACGATGGCCGTGCCGAAATTCATCACCGCCCGGCCGGCGACGGGAACGCCTTCCTTGTGATCGGTCTCGGGGTCCATCGTGTGGTGGATTTCGGTCGTCGCCTTCCACACCAGGAACAGGCCGCCCGCGATCAGGATCATGTCGCGCCAGGAGAAGTCGGTCTCGAAGGTCGGGTGGCCTGTCGCCGGATCGATCTCGCCGTGAATGCCGAGGCTCCACACAGTCTGGTCGAGGCCCACCAGCCAGGCGATGGAGCCAAGCAGGGCAAGGCGCAGGATGAGAGCCAGCGAGATGCCGATATTGCGCGCCCGCGCACGATTTTCTTCGGGAAGCTTGTTGGTGAGGATCGATATGAAGATCAGGTTGTCGATGCCCAGCACGACTTCCATGACCACCAGCGATATCAGCGCGGCCCACGCAGCCGGGTCCGACATGAGCGGCGTGAGATCGAAATCCATCTGGACAAGGGCTCCCTCGGCCCGGGAACCGGGCTGGCCCTGTCATGTAGTGTGATTGTCGCCGGGCGTTAAGCGGCTACGCGCGCGTAAGCGACGTTACGCTAGGCGAAGGCGCATGATATATTCGTCATCGAGCGTGTCGCCGACCTTGAACTTGTAGCCGCCAACCTTCTCGAAGCCGCGGCTCTCATAGAGCGCAATCGCCCGATCATTCGATTCCCACACGCCGAGGAAGAGGTTCTTCGCCCCGCGTTGCCGCGACCGCTCGATCGCCCAGGCAAGGAGGATGCGGCCGACACCCACGCCCTGCCGCGCCTGCGAAACGTAGACGCGATGCAGCTCCAGCGCGGGCTCCGGGCCCATGTCGATCGGGAGCTTGCACGGCCCGATCTTGCAGTAGGCCGACATCTTCCTCCCCGTGAAGGCGATGCGGACCTCGACCTCAGGATCGTTCAGGTCCGCTTCCATCTTCTCGAGGGAATAGGTCTCATCGAGATACTGGCGCAGGTCGCCCGGCGGATAGAGATCGCCGAACGTCTCAACGAACGTATCCCGTCCGATCTCCGCGAGACCGGCGGCGTCCTTCAGCTGGGCGTCGCGAAAGGTCAGGTCGCGGTCCACGTCTTGTCACTCCACGAAATTCGTCAGGCGCTTGCTTCAGGCGCTTGCTTCGGTCCGGCAAGCGTAGACGAATTCGCGCACCGCGTCTCCCAGCAGAACCAACTTGGCGAGCGACCACCCGCCCTGCCTGTCAAATGCTCCCATCGGTTGCATCAGGCGGTCGGCAAGGCCCTTCCGGGGCGCAATCCAGTCTCCCACCAGCTTGCGGGCGGCTTCCCGGTCCAGCTTGTCGGGCGAGACCTTGGCCTTCTGCGCCATCCGGATGGCGGCGATCGTCAGCTCGCTCTGCTGGCGCGGCAGGTCGTCCGCCACGCGTTGCAGCGCCAGCCTGTCCCAGTGATCGCGCGGTTCGAGATCGCGCGCGGCCGAGCGCATGCGGTCCAGTCCCAGCTGTTCGCCAACCTGGTGCTGGACGAACAGGGATGCGGCGAGCGGCCATCTTGTCTGGTCGGCGATTTCCACCGTCTCGCGCGCGGAGGCGAGGGCGCGCACGAGCGCGACATCGTGGGCGATGTCGGCCGGGGCGCCGGCGGCGCGATATTTTTCTGCCCGCGCTTCGACACGGCCCAGGACAAGAGGGGAGAGCGCGGCCGGCAGCAGTTTGCGGATTTCGGCAATTGCGCCGCGATAGCGCTCGGTGACCTTTGCAACCGACCGGGTCGAAACCAGCGTCGAATCCGACGCCAGCGCCCCGGTCAGCATGCGCAGGTTGGCGGACGTCTCGATCGACATGATGATCTGGGCGGTTGCCGGCGCCTTGCCGTCGAGCGCGGCGATGCGCGCGAACAGGTCGTCGAAATGGAAGGCGGCATGAGCGGCTTCGAAGGATTCCGCGAGGTGGCCGATCTCGACGCCTTCCGCATCCCTCTTCTGCAGCGCAAACGCGGGGCCGGTCATATTGACGAGCCGGTTGGACAGGCGTGTTGCGATGATCTCCCGGCGCAGGCGGTGGCGCTTGCGCGCCTCGCCGAATTTCTCCAGTTCCTTCGGGAAGTAATCGATCAGCATCTGCTCGAACGCAGAATCGTCCGGCGCTTCCGAGCCGATCAGCGAGGCGAACAGGTCGAGCTTGGCGTAGGCCATGATGACGGCCAGCTCCGGCCGGGTCAGGCCTTGCGACTGCTCCCGCAGCCTCCGGAACGTTTCGGCGGAGGGAAGCCCCTCCACCACGCGGTCCAGCTTGCCCTGGGATTCCAGCGACTCGATCATCCGTTCGTGGCTGTCGAGATCGGCAGCCGCCGTCGCCTGCATCACGGTTAGCGCGCCCGTCTGGTCGTAATTGTTCTCGAGCACGAGATGCCCGACCTCGTCGGTCATAGAGGCGAGCAGGGCGTTGCGGTCCTTCTCCTTCAGCGCGCCTTCGTTGATCGCCTCGGCCGTGAGGATCTTGATGTTGACCTCGTGGTCGGAGGAATCCACGCCCGCCGAGTTGTCGATGGCGTCGGTGTTGATGCGGCCGCCCTTGCGAGCGAACTCGATGCGGCCTGCCTGGGTCACGCCGAGATTGGCGCCTTCGGCGACAACCTTCGCGCGCACGTCCTTGGCGTCGACCCGCAGGATGTCGTTCGACTTGTCGCCGACATCGGCATGGGATTGCGTCGAGGCCTTGATGTAGGCGCCGATGCCGCCGAACCAGAGAAGATCCACCTCCGCCGTCAGCAGCGCCTTGATCAGCGCATCCGGCGTCAGTTCGTCATCGTTGACGCCTGCCAGCGCCTTGATCTCGGGCGTCAGCTTGATCGACTTGGCTGCGCGCTCGAAGATGCCGCCGCCTTTCGAGATCAGCTTGGCGTCATAATCCGCCCACGACGAGCGCGGCAGGTCGAACATGCGCTTCCGCTCGTTCCACGTCGCTTCAAGGTTCGCCGGATTGGGGTCGAGGAAAATGTGGCGGTGGTCGAACGCCGCTTTCAACTGGATGCATTTGGACAGCAGCATGCCGTTGCCGAACACGTCGCCCGACATGTCGCCGATGCCGATCACGCTGAAGGGCTGGCTCTGCGTGTCATGGCCCATCTCGCGGAAATGGCGTTTCACCGCCTCCCATGCGCCACGCGCCGTGATGCCCATCTTCTTGTGGTCGTAGCCGACCGATCCGCCCGAGGCGAACGCATCGCCCAGCCAGAATTTGTAATCCGCCGACAGGCCGTTCGCGATGTCCGAGAAGGTCGCCGTGCCCTTGTCCGCCGCAACGACAAGATAAGGATCCTCGCCATCCCATACGACAACGCCCGGCGGGTGCACGGTCTTGCCGTTGACGATGTTGTCGGTGAGCTGCAGCAGCGCGCCGACGAATGTCTTGTAGGCCGCAATGCCGACCGCCTGGATTTCCTCGCGCGTGCCTTTTGCCGGCATGTTCTTCGGATAGAAGCCGCCCTTCGAGCCCACGGGCACGATCACCGCATTCTTCACCTGCTGCGCCTTCACCAGGCCCAGCACTTCGGTCCGGAAATCGTCGCGCCGGTCAGACCAGCGAAGGCCGCCGCGCGCCACGGGGCCGAAGCGCAGATGCACGCCTTCCACGTCCGGCGACCACACGAAAATCTCGCGATAGGGCCGCGGCGCGGGGAGGGGATCGGCTTCGCGGCTCGCGATCTTGACCGCGATGTGCCGGTAGGATTTTCCACTTTCGTCCGTCAGGTAGAAGTTCGTCCGCTGGGTCGCCTTCACCAGCGCCAGCAGCCGCCGCAATGCGCGGTCGGCATCGAGCGTCGCGACGCCTTCAAGCTGCTTCTGGATCTCGGCGATCACCGGTTCGGCCGCCTTCGTGCGCGCCGCAAGATCGCCCTTCACCGCCGGATCGAACTTGATCGCGAACAGCTTCAGGAGGTTGCTGGAAATCTCCGGATGCCCGGCCAGCGCCTGCACCTGCACGATCTCGGATGGATCAAGCCCCGACTGGCTGCGATAGCGCGACAGCGTCCGCAGCAGCGCAGCTGACCGCCAGTCTGTTCCCAGCGCCACGACCAGGCTGTTGAACCGGTCGTTCTCTGTCTCGCGCGCCCAGATCGCCTCGAACGCTTTCTCGAAGCGCGCATCTAGCCGCTTTTGTCCGGCAGGCCGATCAATGCAAAGGTCGTGAACATAGACCTTGCCTTCCGGCTCGGTCCCATGCGCCAGCAGCTTGATCGGGTAGCCGACTTCCGCCTGAACGCGCAGGCCCATGCGTTCCAGCACCGGCACGATCTCGGCGAGATCGAGCGGGTGGTCGCGATGATAGATTTTCACGCGGCTGAGGCCGGCCTCGAATTCCGGGCCCCACACACGCGCGCGCAACGCCTTGCCCGGCGGCAACGCGCCGATGGCGAGCAGGTCGGCAAGGCCCTCTTCCGGCTGGAACGTCTCCTTGTAGGCGGCCGTGAAGCTTGCATGCCCGATCAGCGGCTGGTCCGAATTCGTCGAGCGTGCGACGCGGCCCAGCGCGTCTTCCCACGTCTCGAACAGCTGGCGCATCTGCAGGTCTAGCGCGTCCTCGTCCGGCTCGGGATGCCCAGGAGAAAGGCCGATGATCAGATGCACGCGCGCCAAAGGCCCATCGCCGAACGAGGGATAGAAGGCAGACGTTCGGCCGCCATAGGCTTCCGCCAGCATGCGGTGGGCCCGTGTGCGCAGTTCGGAGTTGTAGCTGTCGCGGGGCGTATAGAGCAGGGCGGAGACATAGCGGTCGAACCGGTCGCGCCGGATGAACAAGTGCGTCCGCGGCCGCAGCAGCAGGCGCAGGATGCCAGACGAGATGCGTGCGAGATCCGCTTCCGAAATCTGGAACAGCTCGTCGCGTGGATAATTCTTCAGCACAGCATCCAGCTGCTTCATCGAGAAGCGCGAGCTCTGCGGCGCCGCTGCTTTCACATTGTCGATCTTGCGCCGGATGAGCGGAACTTCGTCCGCCGCCCGCGTATAGGCCTCCGACGTGAACAGGCCGACGAACCGGGTCTCGCCGATCACCTCGCCGCGCTCGTCATAGCGTTTCACGCCGATGTAATCGGCATGGCTTCGCCGGTGCACGCGCGAGACGAAGCTCGCCTTGGCCACGATGATGGGGGAGGGCTCGTTGATGAACGCCCGGATCGCTGGCGTTCGCATGGTCGGCTCGGCGCCGCGCGCCAGCACGTTCCGCGCCGGATCGCGCAGGATGCCGAGGCCTGAAGCCTCATCGACGATCGGCTCTTCGTTCGCGAGCCGTCCGTTGGCGTCGAGCGCGAAGGTGTAATCGCGCGCGCCCAGGTAGGTGAAGTTCTCGTCGGCCAGCCAGGACAGGAACGCCCGCGCCTCGATGATCTCGCCGGATGTCCGCCCCTGCGTCGCCTTCAGCTCCGACAGGCGCGAGGAGGCTTCCTCCATCTTCGCCCGCATCGCCATGAAGTCGGCATTGACCATGGCGACGTCGGCGAATGTTTCATCGAGCTTCTTCTGCAGGTCGGCGCGCGCCGCATCGTCCAGCATCGGCAGCAGGATCTGGATCGTCGACCGCTTGCCTTTGGGGCCGGGGACGATCGGGTGCAGCACGGCGCGGATCTCGACCCTCGCCTCCTGGCACGCGCCGATGGCGCTATCGACCAGGAAAGCCAGGTCCGGCCCGACAACTTCCGCCACATCCAGCTTCAACGCCCGTCCAGCTGCGCCCTCGGCGCGGCGTACGCGGATGGCGCGGCTCGTGAGCGCCTCATTCTTCTTGTTGAAATCCCAAAGCTCGATCGCGAGGGCCGCAGCATCGTCGACGGTCAGCGACAGGAAGTCCTCGACGAAGGCGTCGGCGCGGTACTGGTCGAGGAAGCGCTGGAACATCTCAGGGTCTGGCTTCGCGCCCTGCTTGGCCAGCACCTTCTCGGCTGCTGACGCCAGTTCGTCTTTTGTGAAGGCGAGGTCATTGGACCGGGTCAGACCGCCTTCGGGCGCGCGAGACAAACTCATGGGATGGCTTCACTGCGGATGTGAGGAAGGAATCAACGCGTGCGAGCGATAGACCCGCACAGGGCGGCCAAGCAAGTCACTGATGAGGGCATAGTATTGCTGCAATGCGATGACTTTCGCACCAACGTAGATGGGCCTTGCGGAAGGGTGTGGAAAGGGCCGCCGAACGGGGACTTGTCCGGCGGCCCACAGACGGCCCGCAAGCTGGGTGGGGGACGCACGCGGACGTCCGGACGGGCTGCTCAACACGCGACCCTGTCGTCGATCACTGGTTCAGGGAAACCTCGCAGCATCAAGTCGCCGAAGATCGAAAGCCTTGGAATCCGCGATCAGAAATCCGTCAGATGGGCGTGACATCCACCGTCTGCGGCTCGTCCTGCTTCGGGCCGTATTCGCCAGGATTTCCGTCAGCGGACATCAGCACGGCAATCCATCGCGCGCCGGGTATCTGTGCGAGCACGATCATGATGAGAACAGTGAGTGGCGCGGAAAGAAACATCCCGGGCAATCCCCAGAGGGCGCCCCATACGGCAAGCGATAGCAGCACGACCAGCGCGGAAAGGTTGAGCCGGTTTGCCATCATGCGCGGGCCGACGAAGTTGCCGATCAGGAACTGCCAGACCGACACCCCGAAGAACACGGCCACGGCGCACCACAGCTCGTCCTGCGGCATGTAAGGGGGCCAGTCGTCCTGCACGAAGGCGAAAAGCGCCGGCAGGATGCCCGCCACGATCGACCCGATCGTCGGGATGTAGTTGAGCACGAAGATCACGAACGCCCAGAACAGGGCGTTATGCAGTCCAAGCGCCAACAGCGTCACGTAGGTCAGTGCGGTGTTGATGATAGACAGCGCCGTCTGCACCCAGAGGTACTGTTCCATTGTTCGCCGCACGTCGCGGCCGACCATGTGCGCGCGTTCGCGGTCGACGTCGCGCGAGAAGATGCGGTCGAATTTGCCGGTGAAGGAATTCGCCGTGACGTACAGGAACGCCACGTAGATCATGATGATTACGATGTCCCCGATCAGCCCGGAGACGGAATTCGCCGCCGCCTGCGCAAGGCCCAGCGTGGTGTCGGAATAGAAGAGTTCGCTCAGCGTCGGCGGCTTGCCCGTCTGGATGACCGGCTCAACAAGGTGAGCGGGCGCAGCCCCGCCAGGTGGAATGACTGCGGGCGCGGGGACCGCCGCCTGCGGCGTCCCGGTGAGGCCAAGCGTGTGATAGGTCTGTTCGATCAGCGAATTGATGCGGCTTTCGTATTCGCCCGCGCGATCGGTGAATTCCACGATCGCCCCGCGCAGGATGCTGGCGAAGGCGATGATGCTGACCGCCACGACCAGGATAGCGAAGGCGTGCGCCGCCCAGTCCGGAATGTGCGGGAAGGGGCGGCGTATGGCCCGCGCAAAGCCTTCCATCACCAGCCACACGAAGATCGCCATCGCGAACGGGGCGAGAATCTTGGCGCCCTGGCTCAGCACCATGCCGATGGCGACGGTGGCGATGATCCACACGCCCGCCGTCATCCATGTACGGTTTGTTATCCCGCCCGATGGTTGCTGCATCGTCAAAGACTTAAGCCGCATCGGCCGCCATGCAAAGCGCTTCTCTTCCGGTCTGGCGAAGGAAGTGACGCCGCGCTAGCAATTGGCTCAATTCCGGAGTGCGGACATGACCGACAGCATTTTCATCGGCGGCGGCGGGCCCGACCACAAGACGCCCCAGAGCCTGCTGCTGGCGCGCGCCAACCGACACGGCCTGGTCGCTGGCGCCACCGGCACGGGCAAGACCGTCACGCTCCAGATCATGGCAGAGCAGTTTTCTTCAGCCGGCGTTCCCGTCTTCTGCGCCGATGTGAAGGGCGACCTGTCCGGTATCTGCATGGCTGCGACACCAGAGGGCAAAGGCCTCGAAAAGATCAACGAGCGCATCGCCCAGCTCGGCATGCAGCCGATCGCCTATGCCGCAGCGCCATGCATCTTCTGGGACATATACGGCAAGAAGGGTCACCCGATCCGCGCCACCATCTCCGAGATGGGTCCCCAGCTCCTCTCGCGCCTGCTGCAGCTCAACGACACGCAGGAAGGCGTCCTCACGATCGCCTTCCAGTATGCCGACGACAACAATCTCCTGCTGCTTGATTTCAAGGATCTGCGCGCCCTCCTGGCCGAGATCTCCAAGAAGGCCGCCGAGATCCAGCAGACCTACGGCAACGTCGCCGCCGCCTCTGTCGGCGCTGTCCAGCGCCAGCTTCTCCTGCTCGAGCGGGAAGGGGCCCCGCAATTCTTCGGCGAGCCCGCGCTCGAACTCAGCGACCTCATGCGCACCACCACGGATGGCCGCGGCTATGTGAACGTGCTGGACGCAACCACGCTCATCAATTCACCGCGTCTTTACTCCACCTTCCTGCTCTGGCTGCTGGCCGAACTGTTTGAGCAGCTCCCAGAGGTTGGCGACCCGGACAAGCCGAAGCTCGTCTTCTTCTTCGACGAGGCCCATCTCCTGTTCAACGACGCTCCCAAGGCGCTGCTCGACAAGATCGAGCAGGTTGTCCGCCTGATCCGTTCGAAAGGCGTCGGCATTTATTTCGTCACCCAGAACCCGAAGGACCTGCCGGAAAGCGTGCTCGCACAGCTCGGTTGCCGCATCCAGCACGCCCTGCGCGCTTACACGCCGACCGAACGCAAGGCTGTGAAGGCCGCCGCTCAGAGCTTTCGCCCCAACCCGGCCATCGACACCGAAACCGCAATCACCGAACTCGGCACCGGCGAGGCGCTTGTTTCGACGCTCGACATGAAGGGCGCGCCCACCATGGTCGAGCGCACCATCATTCGCCCGCCAGCTTCCCGCCTTGGCCCATCCAACGACGCCGAACGCGCGGCAGTCCAGGCGCAAAGTCCCGTGGCGATGAAATACGACACGGCGATCGACCGCGAGTCCGCCTACGAAATCCTCACGGGCCGGGAAGCTGTCGCCTCGCGTGAAAAGGACGCCCTTGCGAAGGCCCAGGCAGCTGAAGCGGAGGCCGCGAAAGCACGCAAGGAGGCGGTGAAAGCCGCTGCAGCCGCGCGTGCGTCTGCGCCCAAGGCGGCTCCGCGCGCGCCCGCGCCCCGCAAATCCACCCGCCAGACGCCGACCGAGGCAGCCACCAGCACATTCATGCGCACGGCCACACGCGAACTCACCAAGTTTGTTTTCCGCGGCATGTTTGGAAACCGGAAACGCTAACGCCCATGTGCGGGAAATTCACCCAGATGGCGTCGTGGAAGGAGATCGTGGCCTTCTCCCAACCGCTGGGGCCTATCGTCGAGGGTGAACCCGTAACGGTGTCCACGCCGATGCGCATGGCGAAGATCGTGCGGCTTGGCGAGGATGGAAGACGCGAGCTGGTCGACATGCGCTGGGGGTTTTCGAAGCCGGGCAACGCATCGTTCAAGCCCGACCACATGCATGCCCGCAGCGAAACGGTCGACAGCCGCCCGACATTTGCGGAATCGTTCCAGGAGCGTCGCGGCATCTGCTTTGTTGCGACTTTCAACGAAGGCGAGGAGCTTCCCTCCGGCAAGACCAAGCAATGGGTCTTCAGCCCGAAGGATCGCAAACCCATCGCCATCGCCGTGATCTGGGAAGAGTGGGAGGGCGAGGACGGCGTCGTTCCGTGCTTCATTCAGCTGACGGTTCCGGCAAATCCGCTGGTCGCGAAGATCACGGACCGCATGCCGGCCATCCTGCGCGAAGAAGGCTGGCCCGCCTGGCTCGGGGAAGCCGACGCGCCGTTGAAAGACATCAAGGCGCTGCTCCAGACCTTCGATGATGCAGGCAACTGGGACATGGCCGAACAGGCGCTTGCGAATTCCGCGAAGAGTGCGAAGCCGAAACCGCAGATGGATCTCTTCTGACGCGCGCACATCGTGCGTCATCGCGCCGCGAAATTTCTCCGAAAAAATCTTCAGCGAAAAATTGCGCGCCTTGTTCTGGAAACTTCGCGTCAAGCTTCTCGCGTCAGTTTGCACCCAGAGAGATCAACCTGGCGATCGCACGAAGCATCGCCGCGCAACAGAAAGCAGGAGTGCAGAATGCCTACCTCGAAAGCGACAATGAAGAAGCCCGCCTCGAACGTGATCGCCATGCCGATCGCGATGTCGACTGCCCCGATGCCGTCAGCCGCGAAGACAGCCACGATCATCCCGATGCCGATGAAGGCCGTCCCCGCCAAGCACGCGGTCAAGAAAAAAGCCGCCAAGAAAGCCCGCAAGATCGTCGCCAAGAAGGTCAACGCGCGCAAGAAGGCCACGATGAAGAAGTTCGCGGCTGCCGCGGTGAAGAAGCCCGCCCGCAAGTCCGCCCCGAAGATGAAGAAATAGCGCCGGCGCGCCAACGATCCTTCCGAAACATGCACGGCGCAGCCCAACGGCTGCGCCGCCTGCATTTTCAGGGCTTGTTTACGAGGACGAACCAGAGCCCCGCTGCCGAAGCCGCGCTGATTGCAGCGCCTGTCAGCAGCCATCCCCATCCCGTCGTGTGCTTCACGACAACCGGGGCAGGGGCAGGTTCGGCCGCGCGATTGAGCGCTTCATCAAGCTTCTGCAGCGTTTCAGGCAATTTCCGCAGCCGGCTGATCGCTTCGCGTGCTGTCGACAGCGCCAGCTTTCTCAAGCCTTCCGGTCCGAACTCGCGCTGCGTCCAGCGGTCAACGATCGGTTTCGCCGCCTGCCAGATATTGTGCGAGGGGTCGATCGAGCGTGCGACGCCTTCGACCTGCACCATGGTCTTCTGCAACAGGATCAGCTCCGGGCGCAGGTGCATACCGAACTGCCGGGTGATGTCGAACAGCTGCAGCAGCACGCGCGCCATCGAGACTTCCGTGGCGTCCTTCCCGAAGATCGGCTCGCCGACAGAGCGCAGCGCCTGCGCGAAATCGTCCATCGAATGGTTGGCCGGCACATAGCCCGCCTCGAAATGCACCTCGGAGACGCGCTTGTAGTTGCGCTCCAGGAAGCCTTTGAGGATTTCAGCCAGGAAGATCCGTTCCGCCATGCCGATCCGGCCCATGATGCCGAAATCAACCAGCACCAGGCGCCCGTCAGGCGCCAGGATCATGTTTCCTTCATGCAGATCCGCATGGAAGAAACCGTGGTCCAGCGCACACGCCAGGAACCCGCGCGTGATCCGGTTGGCGAGATCGATGCGCTGGTCAGGCCCCAGCGGCCCCGGATTGGTCAGCGACCGCCCGTCGATCCATTCTGTCACCAGCACACGCTGGCTTGTCCGCTCCCAGTCGACCTTCGGTGCGTAAACATAGTTGTCGAGCGCTGCGATCTCGCCGAACTCTGAAGCCGCGCCCGCCTCGAACCTCAGGTCCATCTCGCGGGTGAGCGAGCGCGCCATCGTGTCGATGAACGCTGCCGGCTCCATCCGCTTCACTTCCGCAGGACCGTTCTTCTGGGCGGAGTAGGCGATGCGTTTCATCGCCCGCAATTCCAGCTCCATCTTCCGCTCGATGCCTGGCCGCAGGATTTTGACCGCGCGCGGGCCTTTGAGCGTTTCCATCCTGTGAACCTGCGCGACGGACGCCGCCGCCACCGGCTCGCTGAGGTTCGGGAACAGCCGCGCCGCATCCTCGCCGAACTGGTCGCGCAGGATTTTTATCGCCTGCGCCTTGGGGAAGGGCGGGAGAGATCCTTGAGGCGGGAAAGGTCCGTCGCCGCCTCGACGCCGATCACGTCCGGCCGCGTCGCCATGAACTGGCCGAGCTTGATCCAGGCCGGCCCCAGTTTCTCGAGCGCCTTCGCAAACCGCTGCCCCGGCCGACCCTTGCCGCCACCGCCCGGCAACACGCGCAGGAAGCCGCCGGCGAACTTCGCCGCCCACGGCATGCGCGACCGGTAGGCGTCCGGAATGACAACGTCATGCCGCAGCATGACGGCCCCGGCGCGGGCGAGGCGCAGATAGTCGGAGAGGGCTTCGAACATGATCGCTACACCGCCCAGCCGGTGTGAAGCGCGGCGATGCCGCCGGAATAGTTCTGATAGCCAACCTGGCTGAAGCCAGCGGCCTTGATCTTGGCCGCGAAGTCATCCTGGTTCGGGAACCGCCTGATGCTCTCGATCAGGTACTGGTAGCTCGCACGGTCCCCCGTCACGAGCTCGCCCATCTTCGGGATCACCGAGAACGAGTACTTGTCGTAGGCATCCTGCAGCACGCGATGCGTCATGTGCGAGAATTCGAGGCAGGCAAACCGCCCGCCTGGCTTCAGCACGCGCCGGAACTCGCGCAGCGCCTGGTCGATTTCGACCACGTTGCGGATGCCGAAGGAAATCGTCACGGCATCTGCCGAGCGATCGGGGAAGGGCAGCAGCGCCGCATCGCACGCCACGCGCGGCATGTTCCGGTCGGTCGGCTTGATGCCCGCCACCAGCATGGCTTCATTGATGTCCGACACGAACGTCATCGTCTCGGCGTCCGCATTGCGCCGCTTGCCAACTTCGCCCGCACGTTTCTGGAACGCCCGCGCCACATCGCCCGTGCCGCCGGCAACGTCGATCAGGACCTCGCCCGGCTGAGGGTTCAGCCACGCGATCATGTTGGCTTTCCACACGCGGTGGACGCCGGCCGACATGAGATCGTTCATCAGGTCGTATTTCGAGGCGACGGACGCAAACACGCCTTTGACGCGGCGGGATTTTTCCTCCCGCGACACATCCTCGAACCCGAATGAGACTTTATCCTCGTCCATCACGCTCAAACATAGGCGAACGGGGTTGCCGGGGCTATATGCGGCTCGATGCCAGAATTGCCCGAAGTCGAGACTGTTCGTCGCGGATTGCTATCGGCGATGGAAGGTAAACGCATCCTGCACGTCGAGACGCGCAGGAAAGACCTGCGTTTCCCGTTCCCCGAGAACTTTAACCAGCGCCTCGAAGGCGCCCGGATCACCCGTCTCGGCCGCCGCGCAAAATACCTGGTGGGGGAACTCTCGAACGGTGAAGCCCTGATCATGCATCTGGGCATGACGGGGCGCTTCACGGTTTTCGGGAAGAAGCCCGGCAAGTTCCATCACGCCGCTGGCGAAGAGGCAAAACACGACCACGTCGTCTTCGACATGCAGGGCGGCGCCCGCGTCGTCTTCAACGACGCCCGCCGCTTTGGCTTCATGGATCTCTGGCCGCTCGACGATATCGATCACTACGCCCCGTTCGACGGCATGGGGCCTGAGCCGATCTCGAATGAATTCTCAGGCGCCTATCTAAAAGAGGCGTTTGCGGAGAAGAAGACGCCGGTGAAGTCCGCGCTGCTCGATCAGTATGTCGTGGCTGGCCTCGGCAACATCTATGTCTGCGAAGCCCTGTTCCGCGCAGGCATCAGCCCGAAGAAGCTTGCGGGCAGCATCAAGCGCGACAGGCTCGAACCGCTCGCCGTCGAAATCCGCAAGGTGATCGAGGAAGCCATCGAAGCCGGCGGTTCCACCATCTCGGACTTCGGCACGCCCGATGGCGAGCTCGGCTATTTCCAGCACCGCTTCCAGGTCTACGACCGTGAAGGCGAGCCCTGCATCACCTGTGCGAAGCCGGTCAAACGCCTCGTCCAGTCCGGCCGCTCGACCTTCTACTGCTCGGCCTGCCAACGCTAGATCGTCCCGCCCTAGATCGCACTGAAATCCCCGCCGCGGCCTTTGCCGCCGGCAAAGCGCGCCGCGCCATCGCGACCTTCCTTCGCCACAACAGGGGCTCCTCGCCGCGCTTCCTGCTTCAGTGCGTCGTCGATCCCGCGGCTCCAGCCTTCATAGGCGCTCGCCCGGTCCGCGCGCAGGCAGGCCTGCGGGAAGCGGGAGATCTCCTTGGCCAGCGCCACGGCCGCGCCCAGCGCCGCGCCCGGCTTCACGATCCGATTGGCCAGTCCCCAGCTCAGTGCTTCGTGCGCATCGACCGCCCGTCCGGTCAGGATCATGTCCATCGCGCGGCCCTGTCCGATGATGCGGGGCAGGCGAAGCGTGCCCCCGTCGATCAACGGCACGCCCCACCGCCGGCAATAGACGCCAAAGATCGCGGTCTCCGACGCCACGCGCATGTCCGCCATCAGCGCCAGCTCAAGTCCGCCGGCCACCGCATGCCCCTCGACCGCGGCGACAAGCGGCTTGGACAGTGAGACAAATTCTTCTGGCGCCTCGCGGTCGGCCAGCAGCCGTGTCGGCCCCATCGGCGCCTGTTGGGGATGCTTCTTCACCGGCGGGGTGAAGTCATGGCTGCGATTGGCCACCGCCTTGAGGTCCGCGCCCGCACAGAACGCGCCCTGCGCTCCGGTCAGCACGGTCGCCAGCACGGCATCGTCGCGCTCCGCGTCGCAGAACGCGTCATAGAGGGCTGCCGCCGTCTCCGGATCGACCGCATTGCGCGCCTGCGGGCGGTTGATGGTGATGATGGCGACCGGCCCGTCGCGGTCCGCGATGATGCTCATGGCGCGTCTCCCTTGTTTGCCCCGACCCAATCAAAACTTTGCGTCCTGCAGAAGGGGCAGGGCCTACAAAAGCCAGAATCCGCCTCCCACATCGTTCATGCTGTGGGAGGCGGACTTGCTGGAGATCTTTCTCTGGATCTGTCTTGTCGTCGGGGTCCTTTACGGCCTCGACCTTCTCTTCCTGTCGATGGAAGCGAAGGGATGGCTCTACTATCGCAAGGTGAAGCGCGGCAGCAGCAGCGGAATGGGCGACATCCTAACTGGCTCCGACGTTTTCAATCCCGGCGCATCCCACGTCCAGGAAGCCCGGCAGGAGCGCGCAGGCGAAGAAGACGAGAACGACGGCGATGACGATGGAAAGCGCAAGCCTTCCGATCGCCTTACCTGATCGCCACACCTGATCGGTTAAGACCTCTGCAGCCTGCATTTGCCAGACTGGACGAACTCGGAGATTTTCCGGGCGTCCGGGAGGCTTGGTCGTGCTGAGGCGGTTTCATCATCTGGCGGCGATCGCGGTCGTGGCTGTTCTTGGCGCTGCCCCCGCGCATGCCACCGACTTCCTCAAGGCGATCGAAGACGTTCCGGTCTTCCCAGGTCTTGCCGAGGCCGCCGAACCTGTCGTGTTCGAGAGCGATCAGGGCCGCGTCGTTCGCACCAATACGGATGGCCGCGCCGACTACGGCGCCGTCCGTGACTTTTATCTCGCCTCGCTACCTTCGCTGGGCTGGAAGCGGGAGGGTGCGGGCGAGCACGGTCCTTTCGTGTTCACGCGCGAGCATGAGCGCCTGACACTCTCAATCGAGCCCGCCGCCGGGACAGGGTCGCCCATCAATGTGATCTTCGAACTCGTCGCGAAGCTCGCCTCGACGCGACTGCCGGAGTAAGCCAGTCTCCAGAAAACTTCTGGAGACGCCCATGGCCTACGAAACCCTGCTGGTCGAAACCGACGGCGCTGTCGGCGTCATCACGCTCAATCGCCCTGATGCGCTCAACGCGCTCAACAGCAAGCTGTGCGGCGAACTGATCGACATTCTCGGCAAGTGGGAGAAGGACACGGCCATCGGCTGCGTCGTGCTCACCGGGGCAGGGCGCGCCTTCGCCGCTGGCGCTGACATCAAGGAGATGGCGCCGCAATCCTACATGGACGTCTACAAGAACGACCTGTTCGGCGCCTTCGAGCACGCGGTCTCTTCTTTCCGCAAACCGATCATTGCGGCGGTCAACGGCTTTGCGCTCGGTGGCGGCTGCGAGCTCGCGATGCTGTGCGACTTCATTCTTGCCTCCGAGGCCGCGAAGTTCGGCCAGCCCGAGATCAATCTTGGCGTCATGCCGGGCATTGGCGGCACGCAGCGTCTCACCCGCTTCGTCGGCAAGTCGAAGGCGATGGAGATGTGTCTCACCGGGCGCATGATGGACGCTGCGGAAGCCGAGCGCGCAGGCCTCGTCTCGCGCGTCCTTCCCGCCGACAAGCTGGTCGAGGAAGCCAAGGCTGCAGCCAAGAAGATCGCCGGCCAGTCCCAGCCGATCGCGATGATGACCAAGGAAACGGTCAACGCGGCCTACGAGACCACGCTGCGCCAGGGCATCATGCTGGAACGCCGCTTGTTCCATTCCATGTTCGCCACCCACGATCAGAAGGAAGGCATGGCCGCCTTCGTGGAGAAACGCCCGGCGAAGTTCTCGAACACGTGAGAAAGCCTTTTAAAGCGGCCCTTCCTGCGGCCTTTGCGGCGCCCTGGCGAATTCCTTCAGGACCCGAATTGACCGCTCACAGGGACGCTGTTAAGACGCCGCTCCCCAAAACCCCCCGGCCTATGTCCGGGGCTAGGGTAAACGGAGCTCTGGAAGACCGATGGCCAATACGAAATCCGCCAAGAAAATGGTGCGCAAGATCGCGCGGCGGACCGAGGTCAACAAATCGCGCAAGTCGCGCGTCCGCACCTTCGTCCGCAAGGTCGAAGAAGCCGTCGCGGCCGGCGACAAGAAGGCGGCGATCGCCGCCCTGAAAGCTGCCGAGCCGGAGATCATGCGCGGCGTCCAGAAAGGCGTCCTGCACAAGAACACGGCGTCGCGGAAAGTCTCCCGTCTCGCCGCCCGCGTGAAGGGCGTCAGCGCCTAAGGCGCTCTCTTCACAAATCCGCTTGCGTGACGTTTCGCGCTTGCATTCCTGATCACTTCGCAGTTGATTTTTGACGGAAGACAATTTCGTGACGGCGTTACTTTCGCCCGCGAAATATTGCTCCGTGTACGAACTGTTTTTCAGTCGCGTTCGAGCCTCAAGTTGCATCGTTTCGCCAATAGATTCAGTGGCAATAGCGATTGCGAAAGTTTGGTAAAAATAAAATCGCAGAAGCAGCTTTTGTCGCGGTTGACGGCGGCGACTGATCGGAGAAAAACTCTCCTCCGTAGCGAGTAACCTTCCTTCGTTTTGGACACGATCAGCGGCTCCGGGGCTGGAGCCGTTGGGGGAATTTTCTGTCCAAAAATCCGGCGGAAGGCATCGACCAGAAGGGTAGATGAGGGGCCATGATCAGCAATCAGAACACGACGCGATTTGCACCTGGCGGGATGGGTGGAGTGACCCGGACGGCGGAGCCGTCTTCAGTTTCGCGCGCCGTTCCGGCGCAGGATTCCAGCGCGGCGCAGGCGCCTGTTCTGTGGGCCGGCGTGCGCGAAGCGCTGCGTCGCCGTCTTGGCGACGCCAAGTTCGACGCGTGGATTGCGCGTCTCGATTTCGTCGCTGAAGTGAATGGCGAGATCCTGCTCGCGGCGTCAGACGACTATCAGCGCAGCCGCGTCGACACCGATTTCGGTCACATCATCCAGCAGGCCTGGGACCAGGCCGATGATGAAGGCCGCTCCGTGCGCATTGAAGCGCGTGACCGCATCGCGCCGGACGTGCTGGCGCTGGCCCAGCCTGCCGCCGCAGCTGAGCTGAAGCGCGATGCCGCGCCATCGACTGACGAAGCCGCGGCTGACGCCGAACAGGCGCTCGACGCCAACTCCGAAGCGCAGACGCTCGAGAATTTCCTCGTCGGCGATTCAAACCGCATCGCCTTCGGTCTCGCGCGCCGTCTTGCCATGGGCGCCGGCGTCGAAGCCAACGTCGTCACCATTGTTGGTCCGCACGGCGTCGGGAAATCGCACCTTCTCAGGGGCATCGAAGCCGCCCTCAAGGCTGCGAAGGGCGAGCAGAGCGTCCTCTACATGTCCTCCGAGGACTTCACCGTCGCCTTCGTCGACGGCGTGAAGCGGAAAGACACGTCGGACCTGCGCACTGTCGTTCGCCGCGCCAAGGTCGTGCTGCTCGACGACTTCCAGTTCATCTGCTCGAAGCCCGGCACGCTGGTCGAGTTCTTCTCGCACCTCCGCGCCATCGTCTCGCATGGCGGCGTGGTCGTCCTCGCGGCCGACCAGACCCCGGCGCTGATCGACCAGCTCGACGAACGCATGCGCGATGAGATCCACGGGGGCGTCATCGCTCAGATGGAACTGCCCGAGCGCAATCTTCGCCGTGAAATCCTGCGCGCCAAGGCCGACGCCGTCTCCACGGCCGCGTCCGCGATCGATGCGGAGTTCCACCTCACGGAAGAGTGGATCGATCTGCTTGCGGATCGCCTGCCCGCTTCGGGCCGCGCCCTCTGCGGCGCCGTGCGCAACGTCTATTGCGGCACCGTCCTCGCCGGCAAACCGCTGGACAAGGCGGCTGTCGAGAAATCGATCCAGCTCCAGATGGGCGGCGCTCCGGCGCGTGCGCCGAAGATCGACACGATCAAGGACGTCACGGCCAAGGCCTACGGCGTCACCAAGGCCGACCTTGAGTCCGCCTGCCGCAAGCGCCAGTTCGCCCAGCCGCGCCAGTACGCGATGTATCTCAGCCGCCAGTTGACCAAATGCTCCTACCCGCAGATCGGGCGGATGTTCGGGGATCGCGACCACACGACCGTGCTTTTCGCCTACCGGAAAATCTCCGCGATGATCGCCGGAAATGAAGGCATGGCGGAGGAACTTCGCCAGCTTGAGCAGCGCATCCTCGCTGATCCGCGTAATTCCCGTTGATTGCTGGGTTTTGGGGGTAGGAACCCCCTTTGCCTATGCAACTGATCGGCTAATGTCTCGGCCCGCCCCCAAAGGCGGGCCGAAGCTTTTTCGGATGACCGCCAGGCGCTCCTCATGGGCGCAGATCTACAGGATTGGGCTTATGAAACTGACGATCGACCGCAACGCCCTGATGCGTGCGCTCTCCCACGTCCAGGCCGTCGTCGAACGGCGGAACACGATTCCGATCCTGTCGAACATCCTCCTTCATGCGGAAGGCGACCGGCTGAGCCTCACCGCCACCGACCTCGACATCGAGGCGACGGACGCGGCTGAAGCCTCCGTGAAGAGGGCGGGCTCGGTCACCGCTCCGGCCCAGACGCTTTTTGACGTCGTGCGCAAGCTGCCCGAAGGCTCCGAGATTTCGCTCGACCTGTCGGAAGGCCGTCTCTCGATTTCCTCCGGACGCTCGAAATTCGCGCTGCCGACCCTGCCGGCCTCCGACTTCCAGACCATGGCCAAGGAAGCCGCGCCCACGAAATTCGAGATCGAGGCCGCTGAGCTGCGCCGCCTGATCGACAAGACGCGCTTTGCCATCTCGACGGAAGAAACGCGCTACTACCTCAATGGCATCTACCTGCACCACGCCAAGGCCGGGAAGGGCAACGTCCTCCGCGCTGTGGCGACCGATGGCCACCGCCTTGCGCTCGCCGAGACGGAAGCGCCCAAGGGCTCTGCAACGCTCAAGGGCGTCATCGTCCCGCGCAAATGCGTGGCCGAAGCCCGCCGCCTGCTCGATGACGCGCCTGAGACCGTTACGGTCGAGGCCTCGGATTCCAAGATCGTGTTCCGCATCGGCGAAGCCGTTCTGACCTCGAAACTGATCGACGGCTCCTTCCCGGACTACCAGCGCGTGATCCCGAAGGAGAACGGCCGCATCCTCTCGGTCGACAACAAGTCTTTCAAGGACGCCGTTGATCGCGTCGCCACCGTCTCGGCCGAACGCTCGCGATCCGTGAAGCTATCGCTCTCCTCGGGCAAGCTCACGCTCGCCGTCAGCCACTCCGAAACCGGACAGGGTACCGAAGAGCTCGAGGCGGACTACAGCTCCGAGCCCATGGAAATCGGCTTCAACGCCAAATATCTCCTGGATGTCGCCTCGCAGATCGAGGCGGAAGAGACGCGCATCGAATTCAATGACGCCGCCTCTCCCGCCCGCGTGCTCGACGGCAAGGACGAGGGCGCGCAGTACGTCCTGATGCCGCTCCGCGTGTGATCGACAGCGCCACACCCGAGATCCGCCGCCCGCACGTCCGCCTGACGCGTCTCGCGCTGGAGAATTTCCGCAACTATGTCCAGCTCCAGCTCCGGCTGGATGGGCGCCATGTCTGCCTCTATGGCGCGAACGGCGCGGGCAAGACCAACCTGATGGAAGCGGTCTCGATGCTGTCGCCGGGCCGCGGCCTGCGCGGGGCCGAGTTCACCGAACTGGTTCGCCGCACGCCCGAAGGCGCGGCCGCTCGCAACTGGGCTCTTTCGGCCGATGTGAAGGAAGGCGATTTCGATCGCCGCATCTCCCTTGCACTGGAACTCGACGAGGCGGGTCGCTCCAAGCGCACGGCCCGCCTCGATGGCGCACCCACGACCCAGAACGATCTTGGCGAACTGATGCGTGTCATCTGGCTCACCCCGTCGATGGACCGGGTCTTCACCGGTCCGGCTGGCGACCGCCGCCGTTTCCTCGACCGCCAGGTGCTTGCCCACTTCCCGAGCCATGCCTCCGCTGGCGCCGCCTACGAAAAGGCCATGCGCCAGCGCAATGCGCTGCTGGAGCAGGGAAGGGCTGACCCTGCATGGCTTGATGCGCTCGAACTCGGCATGGCCTCCGCCGGCGCCGCCATGGCGCTCCATCGCGTCGACGCCGTGAAGGTGATGCAGGAGGCGATCCTCGCGCGTCCCGAAGGCGCGTTTCCCAAGGCGCTCATCGACCTCGATGGCGCATTCGAGAACCGCGCCGCGCACGGTATCGCCCTGACCGATATCGAGCAGGAAATCGCCGCCCAACTGCGCCAGAACCGCCCGCGCGACCAGGCTGCGGGGCGCACCACGGAGGGCGTCCACCGAACCGATTTGAAGGTCATTCACGCGGCAAAAGGACTGCCCGCCGACCAGTGCTCGACGGGTGAGCAGAAGGCCTTGTTAATAGGCTTGATTTTGGCCAACGCGCAGGCGCTTTTCGAGCGTGATTTTGCCCCCTCACCCCTGCTATTGTTGGATGAAGCGGCAGCCCATCTCGATTCGGATCGGCGCGCCGCCTTGTACGATGAACTGGTCGCGCTGGGCGGCCAGGCCTGGCTCACAGGAACGGACCGCAACCTGTTCGACGCGTTCGGCGATCGAACGCAGCGGTTTGAAGTGTCAGACGGCGTCGTGCGTGAAGGCTGAGCGGTTCCCATATGGGCATCGCCACAAGGAAATTTTGAATGTCTGACGTGTCTGAAAACGGCGGCGAGAAGAAGAACAGCTACGGCGCGGAGTCGATCAAGGTCCTCCGCGGCCTCGACGCCGTGCGCAAGCGCCCCGGCATGTATATCGGCGACACCGATGACGGCTCAGGCCTGCATCACATGATCTACGAAGTCGTCGACAACGGGATCGATGAAGCGCTTGCGGGTCATGCCGATTTCGTGCGTTTGACCCTGCATCCCGACGGCTCGGCCGAAGTCGAAGACAATGGTCGCGGCATTCCAGTCGACATCCACCCGGAAGAGGGCGTGTCGGCCGCCGAGGTCGTGATGACCCAGCTGCACGCTGGCGGCAAGTTCGCCAACACCGAGGAAGAGGGCTCCTACAAGGTCTCCGGCGGCCTGCACGGCGTCGGCGTCTCGGTCGTGAACGCGCTGTCGGACATTCTCGATCTCAAGATCTACCGCAATGGCAAGCAACACGAGATGCGCTTCAAGCTCGGCGATGCCGTAGCCCCGCTTGAAATCACCGGCGATGCGCCGAAGAAGGTCGATGGTTCCTTCGCGACCGGTACGACCGTCCGCTTCCTGCCGAGCCCCGCCACCTTTTCGAAGACCGAATTCGACCGCGACACGCTCGAGCATCGCCTGCGCGAACTCGCCTTCCTCAATTCCGGCGTGAAGATCGTGCTGCAGGACCTGCGCGGGCCCGAGCCGTGGGAAGTCGTGATGCAGTACGAAGGCGGCGTCGAAGCCTTCGTCAAGCATATCGACCGGCAGCGCAATGCGCTGATCCCCAAGCCGATCTATTCGCGCACGACCAAGGACGGCGTCGTCGTCGAGGCCTCGCTGCAGTGGAATGACGGCTATTACGAAAACGTCCTCTGCTTCACCAACAACATCCCGCAGCGCGACGGCGGCACGCACCTCGCCGGCTTCCGCGCAGCCCTCACCCGCGTCATCAACAAGTACGCAGCCGAAAGCGGCGCTGCGAAGAAGGAAAAGGTCGACATCTCGGGAGACGACGCCCGCGAAGGCCTGACCTGCGTTCTCTCGGTGAAAGTGCCCGACCCCAAATTCTCTTCCCAGACGAAGGACAAGCTCGTCTCTTCCGAAGTGCGTCCGATCGTCGAGAGCCTGATGACGGAAGCGCTCGGCGCCTGGTTCGAGGAGAACCCGGCGCCTGCAAAAGCGGTCGTGCAGAAGATCGTGGAAGCCGCCGCTGCGCGCGAAGCCGCCCGCAAGGCGCGCGAGCTCACGCGCCGCAAGTCCGCGCTCGACATCACCTCGCTTCCCGGCAAGCTTGCAGACTGCCAGGAGAAGGACCCGGCCAAGTCCGAACTCTTCATCGTCGAGGGTGACTCAGCCGGCGGCTCGGCCAAGCAGGGCCGCAACCGCGAGAACCAGGCTGTCCTTCCACTGCGTGGCAAGATCCTCAACGTCGAGCGCGCCCGCTTCGACAAGATGCTCGGCTCCGAACAGGTCGGCACGCTGATCACGGCGCTCGGCGCCGGTATCGGGCGGGAGGAGTTCAATATCGAGAAGATGCGGTATCACCGCATCATCATCATGACGGATGCCGATGTCGACGGCGCGCACATCCGCACGCTGCTGCTGACCTTCTTCTACCGGCAGATGCCCGAGGTGATCGAGAAGGGCTATCTCTATATCGCGCAGCCGCCGCTCTATAAGGCCGAGCGCGGCAAGTCCGAGCGCTATCTCAAGGACGAGGCCGACCTCGACGAATACCTGATCGAGCAGGGCGTCAACGGGCAGACCCTCATCCTCGAAAGCGGCGAGCGCATCACGGGCGCCGACCTGCACCAGCGCGTCAAGGACGCCGCCGCCTTCCGCGGTACGCTCGGCCGCCTCGCCCTGCGCGCGCCCTCCAACATCGTCGAACAGGCTGCACTCGCCGGCGTACTCCGCCCCGGCGCGGGCGAGGCCGAAGCCAAGCGCGCCGCCGAACGCCTCAACCGCGTCGCGGAAGAGGGCGAGGACACGTGGACCGGCTCGCACGCCGACGGCATGTTCCTGTTCAGCCGCGTGGTGCGCGGCGTCGAGGAGAAGGCCGCGCTCGATCCGCAATTGCTGGCGACGCCCGATGCGCGCCGCCTGGCCGACCGCGCCGAAGTCCTCGGCGGTGTCTATGACGGCCGCTGCATCCTCCGCCATGACAAGACGGGCGAGCACCAGGTGTTCGGCCCGGTCTCCCTGCTCGATGCGGTGCTCGAGGCGGGCGAGCGCGGCATCAAGATCCAGCGCTACAAGGGCCTCGGCGAGATGAACCCCGGCCAGCTCTGGGAAACGACGCTCGATCCCAACGCCCGCACGCTCCTGCAGGTGAAGGTTGAACACGCCGACACCGCCGACGAGATGTTCTCCAAACTGATGGGCGACATCGTCGAACCGCGCCGCGAGTTCATCCAGGAAAACGCCCTCGAGGCGGAGGTGGATGCTTAAGGGTTTTTCCGTTCACGATACGATTAACACCCCGGACTTTGTGGCGCATCAACGGTTTTCAGGATAAGATACCGGCATGTCGACGCTCAGGAAGCAGGCAAACACAGCGCCCAAGATTCTTGGAACCCGTGCGCTTGCGGCGATCAACGCCGTTGAGGGCTTGAAGCTTGGTGCGGCGAGTAAAAAGCGCCTGCAGGCGCTACAGAACGATCCCACACTGACGCCCGACCAGCTCCGCGCGGAGGTGCTGAAAGCCTACGCAGCGTTGTCCCGATGCAATGTCGAGCACGCCGACACTGCCGATGAGATGTTCTCCAAACTGATGGGCGACATCGTCGAACCGCGCCGCGAGTTCATCCAGGAAAATGCCCTCGAGGCGGAGGTGGATGCTTAAGGGGGGCGCAAGTAGCGCCCCTTTGCCTCGCCGCTTCGCGCTGATCCGCCTACCCCAGTGCGGAACAAGGGCCATCGCATCAAGCTTCAGCTTTCCGGCTGCGCTTAAGGCTAATTTTTTCCAACCTGATCGCGTGGCGTTCGGCTGCTGCCTGCAACGCCCTGTTTGCCTCGGTGTGTGATGACTCCCGGCTGAGAGGTCAGGGAGTGTGTCATGCGTGCTCTTCTTGTTGGCGCGATGCTTGTTGCGCTGAGCGCGTGCGCGTCCGCGCCGCCGCCTGCGCCTGATCCGGCGCTGGGGCCGGTCATGGCCTGGACATGCGATGGCGGCGCTGCGTTCTCCTCGCAGTGGACGGCGGGCGGGAATTTCGAGGTGCTGGCGGGCGGCAGGATGTACTGGCTGCCGGCGAAGAAGGTTTCCTCGGGCTTGCATTTTGCCGACAGGAAGGTCGAGTTCTCGGAGCGCGGGGGCTACGCGAAGTTGAGCGGCGCCGAAGGCGGGCCGTACGCGAACTGCACGCTGTGAGTTCTGCCGCTTGGCCGGGGCTGAGGCGATGCTAGGCTCGCCGCGCTTTGGCGAAGGTTGAGTCGATGAAACGATTTCTTGCGTGCCTCTCCCTGGTCATGGGCGTGGCGGTCGCGATGAGCGGGGCGGCGTTTGCGCAGGATGATCCGCCGCGCGTGTGGCTCGGGCCCGAGGTGACGCTACAGACGACGATGGGGGATATTGTCGTAACGCTCGATCCGATCGGCGCGCCGAAGACGGCGGCGCAGTTTCTCGGGCTCGCGCGGGCAGGGTATTTCGACGGCGCGGGGGTCTATCGCGTGGAGCCGGGGTTCGTGATCCAGCTCGGCGATCTCGATGCGAAGCTGGAATATCGCGAGCCGCCGCTGCCGACGGTGCCGCTGGAGACGGCGGACAACAAACATGCGTACATGGCGGTGGCGATGGCGCATGGCGATGATCCCAATGACGGGCGCGCGACCTTCTACATCGACATGGGCGCCAATCCGCATCTCAACGCGACCGAGGGAGCTGCGCCGAACACGACAGGCTATGCGGTGTTCGGGCACGTGACGAAGGGCTGGGAGGTCGCCGAGGCGATCAACAAGGTGGAGCTCGCGCCGGAGGGTGGGCCGTTCCCGGGCAAGCTGCCGAAGGTTCCGATCGTGGTGACGAAGGCGCAGGTGACGCGGGAGTGGCCGGCGCCGAACTGAGGCGGGCGGATCAGGCCGGCAGCAGATTGCGGAGCTTCGCCATTGCGTCGGACGCCGCGCGCCATCATGAGCGGTGGATGGTTGTTTTGCGTGGGTTCCGTGAGGGCTGCGCGGATCATCATTTGGCCCAATGCGGCCACTTGCTTTGAGACTGGCCCAGGTTCGTGCATCATGGCCCCGGACTGTCGCCACGACGCGAGCGGCAGCACAGGGGAGGATCGGATGAAGCGGATGCTCGCAGCAGCGTTCGTTGGCCTGACGCTGGCGCCTGCTGCGCTGGCGCAGCAAGGCCTATCGACAAAGCCGGACTATGATCTGATCGACAAGGCCGACCGCATCGACGAGGCGACACAGAAGGACATCAACAAGCTGCACAATGACGCCGTGACGGCGCTGCAGGCGAAGGATTATGCAACCGCCGAGCTGAGACTCGAAGAGCTGTTCAAGCGTGGCGGCGCGCCGGCCGATTCCAATTTCCTGATGGGCCTCGCCAAGATCGGCCTCGAGCAGTGGGGCGAGGCGCAGCCCTTCCTCGAGAAAGCCGTCGCCTACGAGCCATCGCGGCCCGAACCGCGCACGCGGCTTGGCCTTGCTCTGGTGATGCTGGAGCAGCCGGACAAGGCGCGGGCGCAGCGCGAGGCGCTGCTCCAGCTCGACATCGCCTGCAACAAGACCTGCGCCGACCAGACCTGGATCACCGACGGCATCCGCACGCTCGACCAGGCGCTAGCCGCGAAGTCTCCCTCGATCCAGAGCGCGAAGCTCGCGGCTTCGGCCGCAGCGGTCGCGCCCACGACGCCGCCGAAGGATTTCGATCCGACGAAGTACAACATCACCGTGTTCACCGACACGCATGATCTCTACGACCTCTTGACCCAGTCGGGCCGCTGCCCCGAGAAGCAGACGGCCGAACCGCGCCAGCCCTGCGCGCTGATCCTCTATCGCCCCGTCGACGCCGAAGGCGGCGGGTTGGCGGCGAACTTCAAGCCGGTATTCAAGGTGGTGAACCGCTCGACCGTGTGGGCGATCCACGACAAGAAGCTGCAGAAGGTGAAGATCGAAGACCTGTACTACGACAGCGACGACGTGATCGGGCAGAAGCGCGTGAAGTACACATCCGTCGCGCTTGTCGGGAACGCCGAGAACAAGGCCAACTGCGACGCGCAGAAACAATGCCTCGCCAACCTCGTCTCGGACGACATGTTCCGGATGTACGGCAACATGCCGGACTCAGTTGTCGAGGTGGTATGGGGTGCGGGGATGAAGGATGTGGGGACGGTGCGGGTGAGGTAGGCGCGGTCGCACCTTCATGTCCAGATACATCATTGCAACACGTGAGTTCGAGCTGGCCGGCGATCCGCCGGAGCACGTTTTGCTTGAGATCCTGGAGGCACATCCGGATGGCGTGAATTGGCGTTGCGGCTATCACGTCACCGGTCTCAATCAGGACGCGTTCAGCTTCTACGGCATGGGCGTCGACGCTGTGCAGGCGTTGCACATCGCAATGCAGAACGCCGCCTCGATCCTCTACACGTCCGAGGAATACAAGGCTGGGCGGCTGACCTGGCTGGGCATGCGCAATCTCGGCTTGCCCACCGCGGATACCATCGCGCATCTCGTTCCGCAGTAGGCGGTTGAGGTACGGTATTACCTGCCTTGCGACGGCGCGCCGATTTCTCTCAGCCGCTCGACCAGCGCTAGCTCAAGATGCTCGGGGACGAAGTTGGTCGCGCCGAAAATCTCCGAGCGTGCAGCCTTGAGGTTGGCGAGCAGGTTGCTGATCCGGTCTGCTTCCTGAAGGCGGGGTACGATCCGCGTCAGAATTTTGGCAGCGTGCACGCGCGTGTACTGAAATTGGTCGCGCCGCGCGCTGAAGACCACGAGTTCGAGGAGTTCGGCAAGGTCGGCCGGGTGTCCTTTTTCCTCGATGGCGCCAATTTCCTCCGCGAGGTCGAGGAGACTGATCTTGAAGGCCTTCAGGCCTTCAATGCCTCTAAGGTGGTCGAACACGCCTTCCAAGTCGGAGGCTTCGATCCTGTGTTTGCCGTTCTTGTGCTCGATGCTCACTGTCTCGAGCGTTTTCTGCAAATCGCCGACGGGTGCGCGGCGGAGGGCAAGGTTTTCCAGCACCTCCAGTGCGTAGCCGACAGCCTCGCCACCCTGCTTGAGGATCAGCTCGATGAACGTTTTCCGCTTTGCGTCTGACGTGTTGGAGTGCAGCTCTCTCAGGCGCTCCGCGTTGTAGTGACGGAAGTCCAAGCCGTGTTTGAACCAATCCTTCTCGTCCCGCGCCAACACCTTCTTGAGTTCTTCGCGTTCGACGAGTTCATCAAGGCGGTCGATTTGGCGAGCGGCGTACAGCGCCTTTTGCTGGCGGTTGCGTAGAGTGATGCCGATCGCCTGGAGTAGGGCGGCAACGAGCACAAGGTCGAGCAGCGCGCGGGCAAGGAAGGTGGCGTGCTGACCCCAAGGGTCGACCGGAGTTAGCGTATCGAAGTTTCCCGGCTCCAGATAGATGTCCGCCCAGTCGATGACGGGCAACGCCTTTGCCAGTTCGAAGCAGAAATAGACGAACCACGGCGTCGGATCAGAGTGATCCGCGTTCTGGAAATAGGTGAGATTGAAAAGGTGCCCGGCGTCGGCCTGTTTGAGGGCCATCGGGATCAGCGCCAGCACGAACATGAAGCCGAAGATCGCTTCGTCGCGATAGTCTTCCTTGAAGCCAATCCGCCGCGGCGCGTTCGCATTGAACTGCGTGATCATCGCTAGATTGCGGTCCTCCTCCACCCACGCCCAGAGTCGCGACACGGACAGCGCGAGCGTGAAGCCGATGAAGGCAGGGACCAAGCCAAGCGGGTCCGGAAGGTACCAGGTCATGACCCCGAGACACAGTTGAGTGCCTGCAAGAATGACATAGCGAGGGAGCGGGGCGTTCTGCCCCGCGCCGGCGACCTGCGCGCCGATGCGCACCAGTAGAAGGTCCACCCAGTTATAGAAGGCCGCCACCCACGCGAAGTAGACAGAACCGCCATTGATGAGTCGGCTGAGTGCGCGGACAGCCGGAAGGTCGGATAACCAGTCGAGAAGGAAGACAACAGCAAAAATCCCCACGATGGCAGCGGCGATGATCAGCCCAACGTCACGTCCGATCCGGGTATTTCCGTCCCAGCCGCCAGCAACATAGGCGAGCCATGCGATCAGAATGACGCCAAGTGTGGCGATCACGGCACTGAGCGCCTCGGCATTCCCTTGTTCCTTTTCGTGAGCTTTGACCTCACGGATCAGTTCCTTAACCTCGATGTCCTTCGCGCTCGCTTGGAGTGTCGCCGCCTGACGCGCGCGATATTGCGAATGAGCGTAGCGAGCAAACAGGCCCGCGTTCCAGACGCGTGCAATGAAGATGATCAAAAGGAAGCTGAAGAATGCTGCCAGTGGCGCTGACGAGGCGACGGCTCCGACTTGCGTGCCGCCCGGTTTGATCGTGAAGGCTTCATTCAGTGCGGGCGCGAAGACAACCGATACCACAGCCAGGGCAGCTAGCAGGCCGAGCGTCACGAACGGCAGAGCGAGCTGAGGTCCAGTCGCCATGTTGTCCGGCGGATCGAGAAGCAGCAGCAGCAGCGGCAGCCACAGGAGGCAGCTCGCGACGCCAAACCAGAGCCATGCGTCGAGCGATGTAAGGAACGGCGCGTCAATGAGGTTGAGACCCCAGTTGGGGCTGTAATTCAGAAGCAGTGTTGCGGCGAGGCCGGCCGCTACGATGCCTGCAAGGATGGCGATGACACGGTTGCGGGTCCTGAACGGTCCGGTCGATTGCGTTTCCGCGCCTGTGACAGCGGTTGCACTGCCATCGTCTGCGTTGACTGCCCCGTCCGCCATCGTCCCAACCCAAGCCGCCCATCGCCGTCTTACAAACAAATCTGGTGGGATGCGAGTCAGGGAGGACCCGCGCGCATCCGGTCGCCCGACCTGTCCCTCCGGCCCTGCGGGCCACTTGCTCCGCTTTTGGCGGGGGCAGACACGGCGGGCGTTGCGGCGGGCGTTGCGGCGGCGTTGGGCCTATCATGGGAATGCGTGGGCGCTGCTGAGACTGTTGCCGCCGCTGCTGGCGCGGCCGCACGCGTTGCGGGCGTGACGTTAGCTGGGGTCGCCGAAGCGGGCGGCGACGCGGGCGCGCAGCGCCGGGTCGGTGATGACGGTGTTGCGGGTGAAGTACCAGGCGGCGTTGTGGCCCTTGGTGTCCTTCAGCGCGGGATCGGCGCCGGCCTTGATGAGTTCGGCGAGGATGTCGAAGGAGGCATTCTCGGCGGCGTACATCAGGGCGGTGCGATGGTCGCGCTCGAGCTTGGTGCAATGATTTGCGGAGCCATCGGTGATGGCGTTGACGTCGACCTTGCCCCTGATGATGAGCTGGCGGACGCCTTGCAGCGAGTTCGAGCTGGGCGGCGTACATCAGCGGCGTCTTGCCGAACCAGTTGGTCTTCGCGCTGGGATCGGCGCCCATCTCGAGCATCGTGAAGGTGATGCGCTGGTCCTCGTGGATGAGCGAAGCGAGCAGGGCCAGGGTGAGACCTGCCATGTAATCGCCGTCCCTTGGCGCGGCGCCGGGCGGAGGGATGGCGTTCCAGATCTTCTCGCGCAACTCGGCGATCGCTTTGATGCGGTGAATGTCGGCGCCGCCGTAGATGGAGGCGAGGAGGGCGCTGGTCGCAAGCCGGGGCTTGTTGCGCAACGCGCTGCCGGTGTCGGCGACGGCCTGCGAGGCAAGCCAGGCGTCGATTGCGACCTGCGAGATGCGCGAGGGCGGTGAGGCAAGGGTCAGCGGCAGGTCGACGTCTCCGCCATAGCCTTCGTTCGCCATGCGCACGAGCGTGAAGGCATCCTCGTTGCGTCCGTAGATCACGCCGTCGAGCAGCCAGCGCCAGGCATTGTCGGCCATCTCTTCCGCCCGCTCGGGAAGAGCGGTGTAGTTGGCGAGGTAGTGGTCCTCGAGCGCGCCGGTGAAGCCGCCGCGGCCCTGTTTGATGCTGAGATAGTCGCGCCAGCTATAGGGATCGCTCGCGCCCCAGACGAGATAGCGGATCTCGCGGGCGGCGTCGGACTGGCGGGGACGCAGGCGCTGCTCGTCAGTGTCACCAACGGAATAGGCGGGGATCGCCCATGGACGGTGGACGATGGTGGCGAGGCGGTCGTCGATCGCGGCGGCGCGCCAGCCCATCGAGCCGTTGCAGCCTTCCGAGTCGCCGCGCACCGCCTTGAGGCCGGCGAAGACGCGCGAAGGATCGCGCAGGGGCGCGAGCGTGTTCTTGGGCGGGAGCAGGGTGATGCGGCAGACGGTCTTGGGACCGCCTTCGGCGTTGAGCTGGATGAGGTCGGTGCTCTGCGGCTCGGTCTCCCACGGGCCGCGGGTGACGGTGTAGGTGTAGACCTTGCCGTTCTTGCGGTCCTGCACGATGGGCAGAACGCTGACCGGCTCGAAATCCATCAGCTTGCGGAAGGAGGCGCCGGGAATGGGCGTGTCTTCGGCCTGGAAGATGTTGACCCCGCCATAGGCCTGATGGGGCTTGGACTGTTTTGCCTTCTCGTAGTCGGCCTCGCTGTCGAACAGGTAGAGCGAAACGCCGAGATAGCGCCAACCGATGTCGTTGGAGTCGAAGTGGAGGACTTCGTTGGCGCCATCGCCGTCGAAATCGAGCACGAGAGGCTGGGAGCGATTGTAGAAGCCTTGCCCATTCGCCGGCGCGGGCATGACCGTCATGTCGTGGAACGTTTTCTCGAGATCGAGCGTGGTTTCGTGGAGCGGGCCCTTGGCGTCAAAGGCCCTGTTCCAGCCGGTGAGGAAGTAGTCACAGAGATAGTAGTCCTCGCTGATCGTCTTGACCGGCCGGAAGGGCTTCACGGCCTGCGGCGGACGGAATGTTGCCGTTGCGGAAACCTGGGCGATGGACGTGGACGAAAGCGTCGCGTGCGCGACGGCGGCCGCAAGCGCGAGCCTGAAGGCGATTGTCATGAAGTCCCCAACACTCGACATCGCGAGCTGACAGGACACCCGTACATATTGTCTGAGGCCGAATTCCGCCAATTGCACGAAATTCGGGCGATTTCCGGTGGCGGTTCATGGCGAAGACAGGCGCTGCACGAAACCCGGGCATGGCGCTCGTCTATTGCGTGAACGGCCGTGTTTTGCCCCAATAGGCGCACACTTTACGTGCACGGAAGGCTGTTGCAGAGCCATTTGGCCGCGCATGCCGGCAGCGCCTAGCAAGTCCTGTCACAGGCTGCGGGCAGGGCGGTGGTAAAACCCGCCTAACGCTACGGCATTGATGCAGAAATGCTGCACAGCTTGGCGCGAAGTAGGAAATTCTTCCGGCGCGTCATGTTGCCAATTGACGTCACTCCGCTTGTGGCGGGAATGTGATCAATCCGATTTCACGCCCGCATGGCGGCAATCCATGCGCGCAAAGAAACGGGCCAGGGCGCGCGGAAGGCGCTCTGCAGTGGAAATTCCAGAGGGGTCTAAAATCGTGAAAACAACCGGAAAAGCGCAACTCCTGCGCTCAACGCTGCTTGCCGCGCTGGCCGTCGTGCCAGGCGCTGCATCAACCGCCTTCGCCCAGCAGACCGGTCCGGCTGCCGAGGAAAAGGGCGATGTCGTGGTCATCACCGGTTCGCGTATCGCGCGCCAGGACTACGTCGCCAACTCGCCGATCGTGACGGTCGGTGAAGAGCAGCTGGCCCAGGTCGGCTCCCCGACGCTCGACACGCTGATCAACCAGATGCCGCAGTTCACGCCGGCCATCACGTCGACCTCGAACAACCCGGGCAACGGCGGCCAGGCCAACATCTCGCTGCGCGGCCTCGGCACGAACCGTACCCTCGTCCTGATGGACGGCCAGCGCGTCGTCCCGTCGAACCGCGACGGCACGGTCGACATCAACATCATCCCGGCGGCCCTCGTCGAGAACATCGAAGTCGTGACCGGCGGCCAGTCGGCCGTGTACGGTTCGGACGCTCTCGCGGGTGTCGTGAACTTCAAGCTGCGCCGTGACTTCGAAGGCGCCAAGGTCGGCCTGCAGTACGGCATCACGGACGCCGGCGACGGCGAAGAAACCGCTGCCGACATCACGCTGGGCGGCAATTTCGGCGACGGCAAGGGCAACGCGGTCGTCGCGTTCACCTACAACCACCGCGATCCGATCTTCAACGCTGACCGTGACTTCTCCTCGATCTCCGGCGCTTCGGGCACGACCCCGTACGGCGGCGTCGACGGTCTCAGCGGCGCCGGCGTGACGCTGGCTGAAGCCAACGCCCTGTTCGCCGGCACGTATGGCGCGGCTCTCGCGGCCGTTCCGTCCACCTTCGGCTTCAACGCTGACGGCACCCTGTTCTCGCAGGAAGCCAACGCCCGCAACTATCGCGGCAACACGACCAGCATCGACTACAAGACGATCCCGACGCTGGGCACCTACAACACCGGCCCGCTCAACGAGCTGTCGGTTCCGCAGGACCGCTACACGCTGTTCTCGCGCGTCACCTACGACATGAGCGACACGCTGCACTTCTCGCTCGATGGCAACTTCGCGAACTACAACTCGAAGTCGATCCTCGCCCCGTCGCCGGGGTCGGGCAACCCGGGCACGGGCTCCTTCCCGGGCACCGGCGGCACGGGCTTCCTCGTGCCGGCTGCGAACCCGTTCGTTTCGGCTGACCTGCGGACCCTGCTGAACGCGCGTGACAACCCCAACGCGCCGTTCCTCATCCGCTCGCGCTTCTCGAACGTCGGCGTCCGCCTGTCGGACAACGACTACACCGTCTACCAAGTCGGTGCGGGCGTTAAGTACGAGATCAACGAGAACCTCACCTGGAACACCTACGCCAGCTTCGGCCACCAGGAGCGTATCGAAACCCAGTCGGGCAACGTCGCGCACTCGGCTCTGCGTCAACTGCTCGAAGCGGCTGACGGCGGCGCCAGCCTCTGCACCGGCGGCTACAACTTCATCAACCCGAACTCGGTCTCGGCCTCGTGCATCGCCTACATCTCGCGCGAGACGAAGAACCAGTCGATCTACGAACAGCGCAACATCATCTCCGACCTGCAGGGCTCGATCTTCGCGCTCCCGGCCGGCGACGTGCTGTTCGACGTCGGCGTCGACTACCGTTCGGATAAGGGCATCTTCCGCCCCGACAGCGTGCTGTCGGTTCCGGACATCTCGAACACGCCGTCGACCGTCACCAACGGCCTGCGCAACAACGCGCCGGGCGTCGTGGGCTTCAACGCCCAGGGCAAGGTCTCGGGCTTCATCGACGTGACCGAACTCTTCGGCGAACTTGCGATCCCCGTCCTCAAGGACGTGCCGTTCGCCCAGTCGCTGAACATCGACCTCAGCTACCGGAACTCGGACTACAACACGATCGGCAGCGTCGACACCTACAAGGTGGGCGGCGACTGGGAGCCGATCGACGGCCTGCGCTTCCGCGGCGGTTACTCCAAAGCCACGCGCGCGCCTTCGATCTCGGAACTGTTCAACCCGGCGGCCAACAACTTCCCGGCTGTCGGCACCCCGTCGGCGACCAGCCAGTCGGGCGATCCGTGCGACGTCCGTTCGTCGTTCCGCATCAATGGCGGCGCCGCTGTCCGCGCTCTCTGCATCGCGCAGGGCGTGCCGACCGCGTCGGTCGACACCTACCAGTTCCCGAACCAGCAGGGCCAGGCGATCGTCGGCGGCAACGCCAACCTCGATCCGGAAACGGCCGACACCTACACCGTCGGCTTCGTCTACCAGCCGGACTTCGGTGTCGCGCTGCTCGATGACTTCTCGATCTCGCTCGACCTCTACGAGATCAAGATCGAGGACTTCATCTCGGCGCCGGACGAGCCGACCTTCCTCAAGCGTTGCTTCAACGGTGCGGGCGATAACCCGACGCTGTCGAACACCAACCTGTTCTGCCAACCGATCAACCGTGACCCGAGCACCGGTCAGCTCACGGGCTTCATCGCGGTGAACCAGAACCTGTCGAAAGTGCAGACCAAAGGCCTCGACTTCCAGGTTGACTGGATGGCCGGCCTTGGCCAGCTCGGGCTCTCGGACGAGTTCGGCTCGGTCGCCGTCAACTTCACCGGCACGCTGCTCGACTCGTTCGAAGTGGCCGCCCTCCCGGGCGACAAGCTGGTCGACTACAAAGGCACGATCGGCAACACGTTCGTGAGCTCGGTCGAGGTCGCCCACCCCGAGTGGAAAACCACGACGAACATCCTCTACAACTACGGACCGTTCCAGGTCGGCTTCCGTTACCGCTTCATCGACGAGATGGCGGTTGTGACGGGCGGCACGGCCAAGTCGAAGGACTACTTCGACCTCACGGGCCGCTGGACGATCAACGATCAGCTCAACCTGCGCGTTGGCATCCAGAACCTGACCAACAAGGCCCCGGCCTATATCCCGCCGGGCGTTCAGGCCAACACCGATCCGGGCACGTACGACGTGTACGGCCGGAAGTTCACGGCCAGCCTGCAGTACACGTTCTAAGGTACGCAGACTTCGGAATACGGAAGGGCGGATCGCAAGATCCGCCCTTTTCGTATTTGGGGTTGCGGTTCGCCCTGCGGCGCCTGCTTGAAGCGCCACGGCTTCTGTGTGCCTGATCAGGGCGGTGGAAGGCGGGGACTGCGGGATGGCAAACGCGAGCGAGCGTGGCGAGAAGCTGCGCATCTTCATTTCCTACAGCCGCGACGACATGGAGTTCGCCGACCAGCTCGAGGCGACGCTCAGGCTTGCCGGTTACCTGCCGACGATCGACCGCGAGATCAGCGGGGGCGATGACTGGGAGAAGCGGCTCTCGGAGCTCATTGGTGATTCGGACACGGTCGTCGTGGTGCTGTCGCCCGCATGGGTGAATTCGAGCTCGTGCGCGTGGGAGGCGCGCGAGGCGCAGCGGCTGGGCAAGCGGATCATCCCGATTGCGTGCAAGCCGTTGGGCGCGGACGACCAGCCGCCGGCGATGCTGGCGGCGCTGAACTACATCTTCTTCTACAAGGAGCCGCGGAAGTCGGGGACGGGCTTTGCGCCGGGGTTGATGGATCTGGTCAACGCGCTCAACACCGATCTCGACTGGCTGCGCGAGCATACGCGCTATCTGCGCCGGGCGACGGAATGGGATGCGGGCGGGAGGGCGACGAACCGGCTGCTGTCGGGGCCTGATGTCACCGAGGCGAAGGCGTGGGTCGAGCGGCGACCGAAGGATGCGCCCGAGCCGACGGCGTTGCATCGCGACTTCATCGTGGCCAGCGAGCATGAGGCGATCTCGCGCGCGAGCGTCGAGCGCCAGCGGCTGGAACAGATGACGGCCGCGGTGCAGGCGGCCGAGGCGGCCGTGAAAGAGAAGCAGGCGGCGCAGGCGCGCGAGGCCGAGGCCTCGAAGCGCGTCATGCGGCGGACGCTGATCGGGCTTGTGGTGGCGCTGGTGCTGGCGGCGGTGGCGACGGGGGCGGGGGTGCTTGCCTTCCAGCAGAAGGAAGACGCGGACCGGCAGCGTGACGTAGCCCTGCTGCAGACGCAGAAGGCGGAGGCGGCGGAAAACCAGCTGCTGGGGGAATATCTCGATCTGCTGGCGGAGACGAAGGTGTCGGAGATCGTCAGCAGCTCGGGCACGGCGGCCGGCGAGATCGCGCTCGATGCATCAGGCGGGATGTTCCCGTTGATGGAGGTGGGGGAGAAGACGTTCGCGACGGCCGGAGGGTTCGGCGCGGGGCGCGTGGTCGCGGTGGGGCATGACGAGGTGCTCGATCCGACGACGCAGGAGGTCGGCGTCACTGACGCCATGGCGGACGTGCGCTTCCGGTTTGTCGGGCGGCTGCTGAAGCTCTTGAAGGGGTCGGTGGAGAACCCGCAGTTCGCCTTCACGGTGGGACATTGCGAGTTCCTGCAGCCGTCGAACTGGATGCTGCCGAAGCAGCTGGAGGACGAGGGCAATCGCGTGAAGTACATCTCCGGCGGGATCGATGCGGCGCAGCTCAGCGATGTGAACGTGCTGGTGATCGGCAATGCGCAGGGCGATTTCTCGGACGGGGAGGTGAGCGCGATCCGGGAGTTCGTCGAGCGCGGCGGCGGGCTCTTGGCGGCGGGGCTCGGCTATGACTGGAAGGGCTATGCGGTCACTGACGCAACGCGCGGGTGCAAGGATCACGTTGCTGCGCAGGACAAGGCCGACATGGCGACCTATCCGATGAACCGCCTCGTGAAGCCCTATGGCATCAGCTGGACGGAACAGGCGCTCGATCTGAAGGCGGCCGCGCCGGTGAAGAACTGAGCTTCGATCAATCGCCGATCGCGTGCAGCGCGCTGCCGCGTTCGTGGAGCCAGGTGCGGGCTTCCTTCCAGTCGGGGAAGCATTTCTCGACCTGTTTCCAGAAGCGGTTGGAGTGGTTCATTTCGCGCAGGTGCGCGACCTCGTGTGCAGCGACATAGTCGAGCGCAAAGGGCGGGGCGCAGACGAGACGCCAGGTGAAGTTGAGACGGCCTTCCGATGAGCACGATCCCCAGCGCGAGCGCATGTCCTTGATCGAGATCGAGCGCGGTTTGACGTTGAGCGTCTCGGCGTGGATCGCGACACGCTCGGCGAAATCGAGACGGGCGGCAGCGCGCAGGAAGGCGCGCGTCTTGTCGCGGAAAGCCTCGCGCGGACCCGGGATCAAAAGAATGGGAGTGGGTCCGGACGTCTTGTCGACCCGTACGGTCCGTCCCGTCTCGGCATGCTTCAACCGGTGAATGACGCCGCGCAACGGGATGTAGGCGCCGGGCCTGAACACCACAGGCGGTGGTAGGGCGCCCAGACGTTCCGCCACCCACTCGATACGCTCCGAGGTGAACTGGATCGCTTCGAGCGCGAAACGGAGGGAGGGAGCGGTTGCAACTGCCTCGCGAGCCATCGGATCGATGCGCACCGAGACGCGTTTTGCGCGGCTGTCGATGTGCACCCGCACGGGGATCGACATCCCTGATTTTGAAAGCAAAAAGACGCGGTTATGCGATTCCGAGACGAGCATGATAAGGCGTAGCTTCCTGGGCCGAATGAAGCAACAACAAGACCCTGAAGGGGACTCCCAAAATGAAGCTCAAGATTGCTCTGGCCAGCGCCTCCCTGCTGGTCCTTTCCGCATGTGGAACAAGTCAGGATGCGCTCCAGGCGCTCCAGTCCATGCAGATCATGGAAGATGCGAAGCCAGGCGCGAGCGCCCAGCTGGACGCTCAATCATCATCGTTCATTTCCTACGAGAAGCTCTCCGGATCGGGGAATGACGTGACGCTGCACGGCGTCTCGTTCAAGGCGCCCGCCGGGATCATGGAGGCGATGGCCGGCGCAGAATCCGAAGTCGAAGCGCTCGAAGACCATCACGATCATGACGGCGCAGCCAAGCCCGTGCCGGCGCCAGTCGCCAAGGCCGAAGCTGCGGGACCGATGACGGTCGCCAAGGCCGAAACGATGGTGCTCAAGGGCCTGACCATGAAGGACGGCAAGCCGCTGGCGCGCGACATCGTCGTGAGCGGCGTGACGCCGGCCTTCCCGATGGAAGGCGCCAGCTTGCGCGTCGGCACGCTCGGCTTCGAAGGCATGAACGAAAAGACCGGCGCGTTCATCGCCGGCGCCTTCACCAAGGACGGCCCGGGCGCGCCGCCGGCGTTCGCCGACTGGGCCTTCTCGAAAGCCAGCATTGGCGCCGTCACCTTCTCGATGCCGATCGACCAGGACGAGGGCGAGGACGGCAAGGTCAACGCGCAGCTGGGCGAGCTGTCGTTCAACGGCCTCAGCAACGAGACGCTGGGCCTTGCGCGCTTCTCCGGCCTCAAGGGCGATCTCGACATTCCGGGCATGCCGGCAATCAAGGGCACGTTCGATCTCGGCACGTTCGATATCGAGAAGTTCCGCCTCGGCATGTACGCGAGGATGTTCGAAGCCGGCATGAAGTCGGGCCAGACGGGTGAGACGCCCGACTTCTCGAAACTGCTGGCCGACTACACCAGCCCGCTGGAAACGACGTTCGACGCCGCCCGCTGGTCGGGCGCCAAGGTCGACGTGTCGGGCGTGAAGTTCCTCGCCTCGCCCTACAGCACGACGATGACGCGTAATGCAGACGGCGTCGTCACCGCGGTCAACACGCCGCGCTGGACGATGACGCTGTCAGCTGACTCCTCCGGCGGCACGCTGGGCGCGATGGGCCTGATGATGCTGGCGATGACCGGCTATCCGTCGAACTCGATCGAGCTCTACTCGGAAGGCGCGGCGACCTTCGATCCGGTGAAGGACATCACGCACTGGAACAACTACAATCTCGGCGTCAGCGACCTCGTCGACATCAAGGTGTCGGGCGGGCTCGTCGGCCTGAAGCAGGCGATGCCATCTCTGGTGCAGGGCTTTGTCGGCGTGCTCGAGGCGGCCGAGGCGACGGCGAATTCCGCCGACGACGAGGATGATGCAGACGACGCTGACGATGGCGACGACGAGGACAGCGATGACGACGCGCCGCAGCCGCCGAAAGCGGTCAAGCCGCCGTCCGCCGCCGCCGCGATGGACAATCCGGACATGATGCAGTCGGCGATGCAGCTCGGCTTCGCGCTGATGAGCCTTCAGGTCACGGATCTCGACGTCGAACTCACCGACAAGAAGCTGATCGAGCTGATCCTCACGCAGGCGGCCAACTCGTCGGGCAAGGGCGCGGAGACGATGCGGACCGACATCGTGGCGCAGCTGCAGGGCGCGGGCGAGCTGATGAGCGGGGCAGGCATCGATCCGGCCATCGCCAACGAGCTGACCACGGCGCTGGCAGGCTTCATGTCGGGCCCGGGTACGCTGCATGTCCAGCTCAAGCCGAAGAACCCGATCGGTGCGATGACCTTCATGATGTCGCCCACCAAGGAAAGCCTCGGCTTCTCGGCGACTTTCACGCCGGCGGCGAAGTAGGTTTTCGGACCCGAAGGAATTGACGGGCGGCTCCGATGGGGCCGCCCGTTTTTCGTTGTGACCATTCCCCGGAAGCTGCGTTCGTCAGCGCCGATTGGAACAGGTTAGCTGGAATTTCGTGAGGGTCAGGCATCGACAGCGATGCCTGATGATGACGTGCGGATGTCGCGCGGATTGCAAGGGTGCAATCCGGCGCGCACGACTTCGCCGCATATTGACTTGCATTGCGTAGAGGACCATTTCGGACCCGTCCAACTTCAGCAGGCAACAGATGCCGTCCGACCCCTCATCTCGACCGCGAGCGCCGCGCTCGCCGCTCTTCGGACGCTAGCAAGAACGTCCGAGGCGGCCCGCGCGGCCTGCCAAGGAGCGTTCCATGATCCGTGCATTTGACGCGGCGACAAACCGCATGACGGTACTGAAGCCGGGCTCGAAGCCTGGCAGCCGTGTTGTATGGATCGACCTCGTCCGACCCACTCCAGAGGAAAAAAGGCTGGTTGAGACAGATTTCGGCCTCAGCCTGCCAACCCCCGAAGAGATGAAGGACATCGAGCCTTCCAGCCGGCTCTATCGCGAGGGCGCGCTTATCTTCATGACCGCCAACGTGGTCTGGAGGTCGGAGAGCGAGGAACCGGAGAGCGCGCCAATCAGCTTCATTCTGACGCCGCAGCGCCTTGTCACGATGCGTTACAGTGACCCAAGATCCTTCAGTTCGTTCGCAGCCCATGCGGAGCGGCACAGCGATGCGTGTCTGACAGGCACACAGGCGATGATCGGAATTGTGGAAAGCATCATCGACCGCACGGCCGAAATGCTGGAACGCAGCGGCACGGACGTCGACGGCATGTCCCGCACGATCTTCCGCATGAAGTCGGCAAAAGATCGACGCGCAACGTCGTCGGTGGCCCTGCGAGAGCTTCTCGCCCGCCTGGCATTGAACCAGAACCTCGTCGTCAAGGTTCGCGATAGCCTCGTCAGCCTTGGCCGCATGATGAGCTATTGTTCCGCAGTCTACGACGCCAAGGGCGACCCGGAATGGCGCGAGCACGTGCGGAGCGTTTCGCGCGATATCCAGTCTCTGACGGATCACGCCTCCTACATCACGCAGACGACCTCCTTTCTTCAGGACGCCGCGCTCGGGCTTATCAACCTGGAGCAGAACGAGATCATCAAGATTTTCTCGGTGGCGGCCGTGATGTTTCTGCCCCCAACCATGATCGCCTCGATCTACGGCATGAACTTCGACGTCATGCCCGAGCTCAAATGGGCTCTAGGCTATCCGCTATCGATCATCTTCATGATCCTGTCCGCATTGGCGCCGTTCCTCTACTTCAAGCGCCGAGGATGGCTCTGAACAAGCTGCCTGTTCTGCAATACCAGCTTGCCAGGGCGATGCTTTTCAGCCCGGCGGTGAAGCAGGGTACGGGGCCGGGAGAATGGGCGGACTTCTCGCAAGGGGGCCGCCCGTTTTGTTTGTGTGATTGCGACACCTCCATTTTCGCGGAGGCGTGTTTCCCGCCGCCTTTACGGCATATCGATAATCGATATAAGTTCGGGAGGGGTCTGATTGCCGAGCGGAGGGATATCGATGGGCGGACAGACACGCAGGGCGTTGCTGGCGCAGGCTGCGGGCATTGGGGCGGCGCTGGCTTTCGGACAGAGTTGCGCGCATGCGCCGACGGCTGCGCGAGCCGAGAGGCGTGACCTCTACCCGCAGGGCGTGGCGTCCGGCGATCCGCAACATGACAGCGTGATCCTGTGGACCCGGCGCGTGCCGGATGCAGGCGCCGAGAAGCTCCGATTGATGGTGGAGGTCGCCCCCGACGAGGCGTTCGCGCATGTGGTCGCGCGTGGCGATGTCGAGGTGAGCGCGGCGACGGACTGGACGTGCCGCTTCCTCGCCGCTGGTCTCAAGCCCGCGAACGAATACTGGTACCGCTTCGTCGACGAGGCAGGAAACATGAGCCGCGTCGGCCGCACGCTGACGGCGCCTGCGGACAATGATGATCGCGCGGTGCGCTTTGCCTTCGTCAGCTGCCAGGACGTGACCAATGGCGCGATGAATGCCTGGCGGAAGATGATCTACGAGGACGCGCGGCGGCCGCGTGCGGAGCAGATGAGCTTCGTGCTGCACCTCGGCGACTTCATCTACGATGTCGTCAAATATCCCGAGGATGGGCAGGACGGAATGGACCGCGGGCGCAGGCTGACGGGCGTGTTGCGCTATCCGAAGGGCGAGAGGGTGGCGCGGAGCTACCACGTGCCCGTCGATCTTGAGGACTATCGCACGGCGTATCGCAGCTATCTCCTCGACCCCGACTTGCAGGATGCGCGTGCGCGCTGGCCGTTCGTGCCGGTGTGGGACAATCACGAATTCTCGTGGAACGGCTATCAGAGCACGCAGGTGAACGGGGGCGATCCGCCACGGCCGGCGCAGACGCTGAAGGTCCAGGCGAGCCAGGCGTGGTACGAATACCAGCCGGCGCGCGTGAAGAAGCAGGGCGCGGGCGATGTGTTCGTGGCGCCGAAGGTCGAGAACAAGCCGCTGTCGGACATCGATGCGCGCGGCGTCGGGCGGGAGGCGAACAATCTCGCCGCCATCAACGCGCTGCGGATCGAGCGAGCGTTCCGGTTCGGCAAGAACATCGACATGATCCTGACGGACAACCGTTCATTCCTGTCGGCGCCGATCGACGGCTCGAACCTGCCGGGGCTCGACTTCGGCGCGTTCCCGGAAACCGCCAACGACATCCTTGAGGCCGGGCGGGAGTATCCAGGCGGGGCGCCGGGGACGCTGAAGATCGGCGCGGAGGAAATCGCGAACCCGCAGCGCGATGCGCCGCCCCAGGCCTATCTCGGCGTCGAGCAGATGAAATGGTTCAAGGAGCGCCTGCGCGCCGCGAAGGCGCCGTGGAAGATCTGGGGGCATTCGTTCGGCACGCTCACCTGGCGCACCGATCCGCAGAACCTGCCGGACGAATTCAAGGCTATGTGGCCGAGCACGGAGTACGGCGTCTTCAACCGCTCCTACGTGGTCGAGCACGCCGAGATATTCGGCATGGTGCGCGATGAAGGCATCACCGGGCTCGCCATCGTCGCTGGCGACAAGCATTCCTTCTGGGCGGGCTTTCCGAGCGAGACGCTGCCGCCGCAAAAGTTCGAACCTGTGGCCGTCGAATTCATCACCGGTTCGATCTCGCAGCAGGGATCGGGCGAGGTGCAGCTGCTGACATACCCGAAGGACAACAAGCTGCGGCCGTTCTTCGTGCACGACCGGCCTGATGGCTCCAAGCAGCACGCGTGGAGCACGACGATCCTTCATGGCGTGCGTTCAGCGATTGCGCTTCGCGACACCGACGATCCAGCCAAGGCGCGGGCTGCGCGTAACCCGCAGGCCTCCCCGCACCTCACTTTCGTGGATATGAGCGGTTACGGGTACACGACCGTGCGCGCCTCCGCGAATGAGCTGGAGACCGAGTTCGTATGCATCCCCATACCGGGCGAGCGCGCCAAGGGCGAAGACGGCGGGCCGCTGCGCTACCGCGTCGTTCATCGCGTCGCGCGCTGGAAGCCGGGAGAGCGTCCGCAGATGCGGCCTCAGATCCTCGAGGGCGACCCGGGGCTTTCCTCCATCTGATCCGAGCTTGCGTCTGCCGCGACAATCGCCCACGCTGCGGGCAAAGAGGGGCGAGACATCATGTTCATATCAGGCAGTCGTGTGCTTGTAGCGGCAGCGCTCGCGCTTGCGGGATGGATTGCGCCTGCACAGGCCCAGGCGCCGCAACCAACTTCAGGCGCGCAGTTCCAGTGCGACGATGGGGGCAAGATGTTCCTCTCGTTTGCCGAAACGGGCGCCCAGACGGGCGTTTCCGCCGTGGTCTGGGTGCGCGGCGCAGTCTACCAGCTGGCCAACCTCCCGCCTCAACAGGGCATCGCGCGCATCGTCTGGAGCGACGGCGAACACTCGCTGACGTGGAGCCCGGGCGTGCAACTGATGTGGATGGACGCCAGCACGCACCTGATGTGCGGCCGTGGCGGGCACAAGCACTAGACGGCCAGAGCCGTCGTCCATCTGATCCAGGACTAGTGGCTGGTTTTCGACTCGTTCCGTGCGCCGTGGTCGGCGAGGATCATGGCGGCGCAGGCAGTGACGTTGACGCCGGTCGGGATGTGCAGGAATTCGTTCGGGCCGTGAGCGTTCGAGTGAGGACCCAGCACGCCGGTGATCAGGAACTGCGCTTTCGGGAAGCGCTCGCCGAGCATGCCGATGAAGGGGATCGAGCCGCCTTCGCCCATCAGTGCGGCCGGCTTGCCGAAGGTCGCTTTCGAAGCGGCCTGGATCGACTTCTCCAGCCACGGCGCCAACGGCGGCGCGTTCCAGCCGGCGCCGGACTGTTCGGCCTCGAACTTCACTTTCGCACCCTGGATCGGTTTGGCGGTCAGCGCCTTCTTGATCGCTTTCGTGGCCTCTTCAGCATCGACCGTCGGCGGCAGGCGAAGGCTGAGCTTCAGCCCGGTCTTCGGACGCAGGACGTTGCCGGCGCTGGCCGATGGGGGCAGGCCTTCGGCGCCGACGACGGTGAGCTGGGGCCGCCAGGTGCGGTTGAGGACGAGCTCGGCGCCTTCGATCCCGGGCGGATGCGTCTTTCCGGCGAAGGGAAACTTCCGCCAGACCTGTTCGCCGAGCGATTCGGCAGCGACTCTGGCCTGGGCGATGCGGTCCTTCGGAATCTCGGCCTGGGCCTCGGGCAAGGTGACTTCACCGGTCTCGGCAGACTCGATGCGCGAGAGGAGGGCGCGTGCGATGCGGAAGCTGTCTGGGACGATGCCGGAGGCGTCGCCGGAGTGGACGCCTTCATCGAGGACGGAGACAGTGAGCAATCCGCCGACAAGGCCGCGCAGCGATGTAGTGAGCCACATCTGGTCGTAATTGCCACAGCCTGAGTCGAGGCAGATCACCAGCGAGGGCGATCCGATACGGTCTTCGAGGTGGTCGATGTAGAAGGGCAGGTCGTAGCTGCCGCTTTCCTCGCAGGCTTCGATCAGGACGACGCAACGCGCGCGCGGGATGTCCTGTTTCTGCAAGGCGAGCAGAGCCGTGACCGAGGCATAGATCGCATAGCCGTCATCGGCGCCGCCGCGGCCGTAGAGCCTGTCCTCGCGCATCACGGGCGTCCAGGGCCCGAGGCCTTCGGACCAGCCCGTCATCTCCGGCTGCTTGTCGAGATGGCCGTAGAGCAGGACGGTGTCCTTCGATTTTCCCGGCAGCGTCGAGGGCGCTTCGATCAGGATGACGGGCGTGCGGCCCTTGAGGCGGACCACTTCGATGGTGGCGCCGGGAAGCGCGGTTATCTTGTCCTTCGCCCAGCGCACCATGTGGTCGACGGCGCGATCGATATGGCCGTTGGCCTGCCATTTGGGATCGAAGTGCGGGGACTTGGCGGGGATGCGGATGTAGTCGGTGATTTCCGGAACGATCTCACGGGTCCAGACCCCGTCGACGAACTTCTTCAGCGCAGCCCGGTTCATGGCCAAGTCCCACTACAATCGTTGATCTCTTGAAGAACTAGCAGCTTTGGCGGCGTTTTCGAGCGGGTAGGTTCTCCGTACGTCAACGTCTGCGGGCCAAAGCGCGCTCGCTGGCGGGCGGCGGGTGTGGTAGCTTCGGTTCCAGCGGTCGACATTGAAGGAGGTTGATATGACGGCGAAGGCCGCGATCACCTGTGCTGCCGTTTGTTGTCTTGCGCTGGCTCCTTTTGCTCTCGCGCAGACGCCTCCCCCGGCAGGCCAGAAGACCCAGACCAAACCCTATACAGCGCCGCGCACATCGTTCGGGACACCGAGCTTCGAGGGCGTGTGGAACCAGAACTTCGTGATGCTGATGGAATCAACGCCGCGTTCGCCGGCGCTGGTGTTGCCGGAAGCGGAAGCGAAGACCTTCGCGGACATGATGGCGAAGGGCATTGGCGATTCGCTCGACCGCGGGCTCGATCCCGAAGTGCCCGAGCTGATGAAGATGACGGACGGGCTGCCCATCGTGAACGGCCAGCGTCGGACGCGCATGGTCGTGCTGCCGGAGGATGGGAAGATCCCGTACACCCCGGAAGCGCGGAAGGAATCGTCACGCGGCCCGCGCAATCCGCCCTCGACGGACTATGAGGTGCGGCCGAACTGGGAGCGTTGCCTCACCAGTCTTGGCCTGCCGCCTGTGACGGGGATGGGGACGACCAACGTCAATCCGCGCCGCATCGTGCAGATACCGGGCTATGTCGTGCTGCACACCGAGTATGGCGACGAGGCGCGGATCATTCCGCTCACCGCGACGCACAAGCCAAGGTCGCAGCATTCGCCGCTGGGCGATTCCATCGCACGGTGGGACGGCGAGACGCTGGTGATCGAGACGATCAACTTGCCGGACGAAGATCGCGTGCGGTTCTTCTCGAACCTCATCGTGTCGAGCGAGAGCAGGGTGATCGAGAAGTTCACGCGGCTGTCGGACAAGGAGCTTCTCTACCAGTTCACGGTGGAGGACCCGAAGATCTACACGGCGCCCTGGCTGGCGGAGTATTCGCTGTACCAGACGAGCCAGCGGATGTTCGAGCACGCCTGTCATGAAGGGAATTACTCCCTGCCGCATATCCTGCAGGCGCAGCTGATCAAGGAGACGCGCGCTGCGCAGGCGGCGCCTCCCAAACCCTAGGGCTGTGGAAAAGCCGTGGGGCGGGGAACCGTTGCAGGATCCCGGCGTTTTTGGCCTGTTGCGAGGCTTTCCTATCCGTCCCCCCCGACCCCCCGGGAGAGTTTCGCAACATCATATTGCCAGGGCGGCTCCGGTTTCGGAGCCGCCCTTTTATGTTTGGCGGTATCGCAGCCCTCAATTGTCGGGAACGCCACTCCTTCATGAAACCGACAGGCCTCAAGGTCTTCCGGTACAAGGAGACAATCCATGTCCTACAAAGGCGAGTGCTTCTGCGGCGCAGTGAAGATCGAAACCACGGGCGAGCCCGAGGGGATGGGCTATTGCCATTGCCGGTCTTGCCGGTCGTGGTCGGGCGGTCCCGTCAACGCGTTCACGCTGTGGAAGCCGGAAAGCGTGCGCGTGACCCAGGGCAAGGAGAATGTGGCGGTCTACAACAAGACGCCGGGCAGCGCGCGCACCTACTGCGCCAAATGCGGCGGCCACCTGATGACCAACCATCCCTCGCTCGGCGTCGTGGACGTGTTCTCCGCGACCTTGCCCGGCCTCGACTTCAAGGCCGGCCTCCACATCAACTACGCAGAGACCGTGCTGCCGATGAAGGATGGGCTTCCGAAGTTCAAGGATTTCCCGGGCGCATTCGGCGGCTCGGACCAGCAAATGCTGGAGTGATGGCGCCGATCAAGCCGGAGAACGGCCTTCCGCCGATTTCTCCGGCAACGCCTCGACGCGCGTCCCGTCGGGCATCACGCCCGTGAACTGCCGCGCCTTCAGCGCTTCGAGGCGCAGGCGCATCAGCTCTACGAGCCGCGGATCGCTCCGCCAGAGCGCCTGGTAGCGCGGGTCTTTGCGCACCTCCGGCGTGAATTCGTAAGCCCCGTAAGGCATCGCCTCGGGAATATAGAGCGAGCCGCCTTTCAGCGCCCGGCCCAGAAGGTCGACCGCGCGGCTGGTTTCGCCCGCATGCGCGTATTCCAGGGCGAATGTCCAGTAGCGGTCCGGACCGCGCCGTCCGTTCTCTTCCGGCTTCATGGTCTCGAAGGCGCGCAGGTCCCCATCGAGACGCCGCACAAACGGCTGAGGCTTGCCTTCGAGCGCCTCAGCGGCCTCGGATATCCGCGCCAGCCAATCGGCAACGGGCCCCGAGGGCTTGCCCGCCCACAGGTCATCTCGCACGTGGCGCACAAGCTCACGCAGTCCCGGCACATCCCGACGCGTCAGCAGGCTGAGATAGTATTCCGACAGCGAGAACAGGTTTGCCCGATCCCCGTTGATCGCTTGCATGTAGAGCCCGTCCGACGCCTCGACCCGCCCGACGCACTTCATGGCGCGCGCCTCGGCAAGGCGGGTGTTGTCTGCAGGATTGAGTTCAGTGACGATACGCGCCTGCTCCAGCGACTCGATGCAGCGCCCGGCTCCCGACAGGTAATACGACCAGTAGCTGCGCGCGTAGATATTGTTCGGGTCCACAGCCAGTGCGCGCGCGAACAACGGGCGCGCCTCTGCCCAGCGCCACTCATTCCGCCGATAGTGTTCGGCAAGGTTCACCAGCGCTTCGGCATTGTCGGGATCGATCGCAAGCGCCCTGCGGAAGAATTCCGCTGACCGCGCCAGCCTGTCCTGCAGCGTCGCGTCGCTCTTTGCGTCCGCATGCGTCGAGACGTTGAGCTGCAATATGCCCTTCAGCATCAGCGCCTGGGCGTCGTCCGCCTCGATCGCAAGCGCCCGGTCGAGCAGCGCCTCCGCCCGGTCGCCGGCGAGGAGGGTTTCCTCCTGTTCGCCGCGCTGCCGCATGGAATTGAGGGTGCTGATTATCTGGTAGGCCTCGAGCGTCAGCTGGTAGACCCGCGGGTCAACCGGACGCGGCGGGGCAAGCTGCTGAAGCCGGTTCGGGCCGACACGGGTGACGATCTCCTGGAACAGCGCCGCCGACATCAGCTCGCGCAACCGGTCGAGGTCCGCCGCCGGGCCTGATTTTTCGCCCGCCCACACATTGAGCCCGGTCTTGGCGTCCACCAGCTCGGCCATCAGCTTCACGGTCTCGCCGGTGCGGGTGAAGCTGCCGTCGATCACGAGGTCGGCCCATTGCTTCGCGCCGAGGTCGGCCGGGCTCATCTTGCCCGCAACCGCCGCGAGGGAGGAGGCATCCGCCAGTACTTTCAACCCGCGCACGCGTGACAGCGTGTTCCGGATCTCGCGTGACATGCCGCTCGCCAGCAGGCCATCCCCGTCGTTGGCGCTCAGCGCATCGAACGGCATCACCGCCAGCGTCAGCGCACTCTCCGTTCCGGCGGCAGCTGCAGGCGCGGGGCTGTTTTTCGGCAGCAGCAGGGCGCCCCCGACAAGCAGGGCCACAAGCAGCGCCGCTCCTCCAGCCAGCAAGAACTTTTGTTCCTTGAACCATCTCGTGGCGCCAGGCGCACCCGCCGGCGCGGGCGTGACATCAGGCACAGCAGCCGCCGGCGCTTCCTTCACCACCAGCCGGTAGCCCACCTTGGCAATGGTCTCGAGGCCGAAATCTTCCCCTTGGGTCAGTTCGGCAACCTTCCGCACCCGGGAGATCACCCGGTTGATGGCGTCATCCGAGACGGCTCGCCCCTCCCAGCACGCCTCGACAAGGGCGTCCCGGGAGATCACTTCGCCTTGCGCCCGGGCGAGGGTGACAAGCACCTCCATCACCCGAGGTTCCAGCACGTCACGGCCGCCCGGGAAGGTAACCTCCCGGGTCGCCGGCGACACGACGATGCGTCCCAGTTTCAGTTTTGGTTCGCGCGAGAGGTCCATCACCCTCACTGCTACGGCCCCGCCGGCCTCATCGGCAAGCCGCGGAGCGGACGCAACAGCGTGATTCTGCGATCACCGGTAAAGGCCGGGCCCTAACCGATGTCGGCCAGGCAGGCGGCGATTTCCTGCGGGGACTGGTCTTCGGTGAAGAAGGTCTTGAGCTTCCAGTTCTCGTCCATGAGGTAGACGAGGGGGGAATGGCTCATGACATAGCCAGAGCTGCTTTCGGCGTCTTCGAGACGGCTGAACGGCGCGACGAACTCCTTCGAGACCTGTTCGAGTTCTTCCAGCGTGCCGGTGAGGCCGGTGATGTCCTTCGGGAAGCCGTTGGAGCGGATGTACGCCATCATGGCGTCTGGCGTATCGCGCGCGGGATCGACCGAGATGAACAGGGTGTGCGGCGGCGTCTTGCCGGCGGGCAGGAGGCTCATTGCCTTGCCGAGCTTGAACAGGGTGATGGGGCAGACGTCGGCGCAATTGGTGAAGCCGAAGAAGATCAGCGTCTTGCGGTCCCGGAAATTGGCCTCGGTGGTGGGCGAGCCGTCCTGCGCCGTGAGGTGGAAAGGCCCGCCGATCTCATCCGACCAGCGATTGGTGCAGTTGTTCGAGGCGGTCGGGAGGCCGGAGGACTGAATGCCGGGGGTTTCATCGCCTTTGGCGGCGGTTCCGGCCGGGGTTCCGGGGGTGCAGCCTGCAACAGCTAGGAAAAGGACGAGAAGCGGACCGCGCATTGGTCGGATATGCTCACGCTAGGCTAAAAAAGCCAACGGCGGCATGATGACATTGGTTCGCCTTTACGCGAGCAGTGGGCATGGCTGAGACGCAGACGCAGGTAACGAACGGAAACGGCCCGCTGGCGGGCCTGCCGGTGCTGACCGCGGACGACCCGGCGCGAGAGACGCTGCGCAGCGTGGGATCGGCGTTCGGGCGGACGCGCCTGCGCACGCTGGTCTCGCTGCGCTGGATGGCGATCGCGGGGCAGACCCTTGCCGTGCTGTTCGTCCACTACGTCCTGAAATTCGAATTGCCGCTGCCGGCGTGCCTGGCTGCGATCGGAGCTTCGGCGTGGTTGAACGTGGCGCTGATGGCGGTTTTTCCCTCCCAGCACCTCTCGTCCCCGGCGGAGACGGCCGGGCAGCTGGTGTTCGACACCATCCAGGTGGCGGTGCTGATCGGGCTGACGGGCGGGCTGCAGAACCCGTTCCTCCTGATGATCCTTGCGCCGGTGACGGTGGGGGCCTCGCGCCTGCTGCCGGCTTATGCGGCGCTTCTTGCGCTCGTGGCGCTCATCTGCTGTGGCGGCATGTGGCTGTGGGGGCTCGACCTGCCTTGGGGGCCCGAGGGGCTCACCATTCCGCCGCTCTACCAGGCGGGTCAGCTCGCAGCTGTGGCGATCGGGCTGGTGTTCTTCTCGATCTCGTCCTGGCGGACCGGGCGTGACGAAAGCAAGCTGGTGTCGGCGCTCGACGCCGTGCAGGCCGTGCTGGCGCGTGAACAGCAATTGTCAGCGCTCGGCGCGCTGGCGGCGGCGACGGCGCACGAGCTGGGAACGCCCCTGGCGACGATCCACCTTGCGGCGCGCGAGCTGGGTCGGTCGATCAAGCAGGATCATCCCGCGCGAGAAGACGTGGATCTCATCATCGAGCAGGCCGAGCGGTGCCGCCTGATCCTGAAGCAGATCTCGCAACGGCGGCACATGACGGACGCGGCGATGGCGCGGGCGACGCTGCCGGGGCTGATCGAGGAGGCGGTGGAGCCGCACAAGGGATCGGGCATCCATGTGCAGTGCTCGTGCTCATCGCTGGCCGGCGGGGGCGAGACCAATGAAAAGGCCCCGGATGTGGTGCGCAAGCCCGAGATCATTCATGCGCTGGGGGCGTTCGTCGAGAATGCGGTGAGCTTCGCTGCCAAGGAAGTGAGCGTGAACGCGCGCTGGTCGGACGAGGAAGTGCGCATCTACATCACTGATGACGGGCCGGGCTTCGCGCCGAGCGTTCTGGCCAAGCTGGGCGAACCTTATTTCACCGAGCGCAAGCTCGAGCAGCGGGGCGGGGGGATGGGCCTCGGCTTCTTCATCGCGTGCACGCTGCTGGAGCGGACGGGCGCGCGGGTGACGCCGTACAATCGGCAGCTGCCGGCGAAGGGCGCGGTCATCCGCATCGTGTGGCCGCGCGAGGCCATCGAGGCGCCGGATGGCTGGATCGAGGCGTGAGGCAGGCATGACCGGGATCGTGCGGATGGGTCTGGCAGGTCTGTTCGCAGCCGTGCTGGCGGCGTGCAGCGGGGGCGTTGCGCTGACAGGTGCAGACGACAAGGTCGTGGTGCTGACGGTGACGGGCGCGATCGGCAATTCCAATCGGGGGCCGGTCGACGACTTCAAGGACGCCTTCCTCGCGCACAAGAATGTCAGGTTCGACCGCGCCTACGAGTTCACGCGCGCCAGCCTCGCAGCGCTTGGCGAGCGTGAGATGACGGTGAAGCGTGCGCCATGGCCCAAGCCAGTGGTGGTGCGAGGACCGGCGTTCCGGGACGTGATGAAGGCGGTGAAGGCCGAGGGCTCGACCGTGCTGCTGCAGGCGCTCGACGGATATGAGTTGACCTTTCCCGTGGAGGCGCTGAAATCGGGCGACGTGATCCTGGCGCTGGAGGCGGACGGCGAGCCACTGTCGATCGGCGGGATGGGGCCGCTCTGGCTGGTATTTCCGCCAGGCGTGGTGCCGGGTGACGACAGGGCAGGCGATGCCGGCCTTGCCTGGTCGGTGTTTCACATCACCTTGAAGTAGGCATTGACGGCGCCAAGCGACGTCTTTCGCCTGCATTGGGGCCTCACGTCGGGGCCAAGGCCGTGAAAACCGGCCCGGAAAGTATCAAGGTAGACAAATCAATCCGTTGGCCTAAGGGACCCCAGCCTATTATATTGCTGTCCATCGACAGCTTCTGCGGGAGAATGCCGGGTGGAAGAGCCTGTTGAGTCCGACCCACGGGTCGCTGCACTCGAAGACAAATCCCTTATGGTCCTCGATGACGACGCGCCGTTCCGCGCGCGTCTCGCACGTGCGCTCCAGCAGCGTGGTTTCGACGTCACGTCGCTGGGAACCGTCGCGGAAGCGAAGGATCATCTCAAGAAGCAGGCGCCGGCGTTCGCCGTGGTCGACCTGCGGCTCGAGGATGGATCGGGTCTCGACGTGGTCGAGGCGCTGCAGCGGGCGCGCGAGGACACGCATGCCGTGATCCTTACCGGCTATGGCGCGATCTCGACGGCGGTGGCGGCGGTGAAGGCGGGGGCGATCGACTACCTGCCCAAGCCTGCCGACATTGACGATGTCGTGAACGCGCTCTTGACCTCGAAGTCGGACCGGCCGGAGCCGCCCGAGAATCCGATGTCGGCGGACCGCGTGCGGTGGGAGCACATCCAGCGCGTCTACGAGCTATGCAATCACAACGTGTCGGAGACGGCGCGCCGGCTCAACATGCACCGCAGGACGCTGCAACGGATACTGGCGAAGCGCGCGCCGCGCTGAAGCAAGATCGCGTCGGGGGGCGCGTCAGTCATGCATCGACTTTGTGTGGTCGTGTTCCTGTGGCTCGTGGGGCTGCACGGACCAGCGCTTGCGCAACCAGAACACAAGCCGTCGGCCGAGGAGATCCTGGTTGACGCCGTGAAGTTCAATCCGGATGTGTGGCAATCGCGCGAGGATGGCGGCATCCGTCACATCGTCAGCGGCTTCACTTGTTCGGCGCAGCTGGCGAATGTCTCGATCGTGCGGGTCGTGTCGGTGCCTGACGGTGTGGTGTGCCTGTGGATGGACGGTCCCGAGCTTCGCATGGTCACGGGCGCGAAGCAGGCGGAGTTCGGCGAGTTGCTCGAGGATGTCGGCCGCAAGGCCATGAGCGTCCTCAACGTCACGCAGCCGAATACCGACGATCCCGTCGTCAATTATGATTTCAATGGCTGTCCGGCCGTGCGCGTTGTCGCGATGCGTGATGGCTGGAAGGCCGATCTCATCCTGGCGAGGAAGGGCAGTTACTACTGGGTTTTTGGCGCCTCGGCGTACGATAGGGATGCAGAATCCCGCAGGCGGTTGGCGGAAGTGCTGGCGGCGATCGATGAGAAGTTCAAATCCGAGATAAGCTGCAAGGCTTCCGGCTAGGCGTCTCAGAACGCCTCGTGCTGGGGCATGCCGTCACAGATGTCGTCGTAGTCGCCCTTGTCGCGCACGAAGGTGTGTTTCGAGACGCGCGCCGTGGTGGGCGCATCGAGGAGGCCGAGGGCGATGGCGGTGTACTGGTAGTCCTCGATCACCGGATCCCAGAACAGGGTCGATCCGCAGACGGAGCAGAAGCCGCGGCGGACCTTTTCGGATGACCGGTACCAGCCGACCTTGTCCTCGCCATGGACGGTGAGGGCGGTGCGGCGAACGTTCACGGCGGCGAGACAATTGCCGGAATGCTTGCGGCACTGGCCGCAATGGCAGGCTTCGGCGGGGAATTCGAGTGGTCCGGCGATCTCGAACCTCACCCCGCCGCACAGGCATGATCCGCTGAGCATGGGATAGCCTCCTGATCTGCACGGGTTCATGAACTGCAGTCCCCACTGCAATCCCCCGGGAGATGTTAAACCTTGCGTCAAATTTCGTCCTTAGTCAGCTATAGGCTGAGGACTGGAGAGTGCCTGGAATGATGCGATCGGTTGGTCTTGTGGTGATGATGCTGGCGCTGGCGCCGGTTGCGGCTGCGCAGTCGAAGGCGATCGGCCGCTACAATGACTGGCGGGTCTATACCGAGGGCGAGGGCAAGAGCATGGTCTGCTTCGCCGCCGTCGAGCCCTATGACATGGCGCCCAAATCGGTCGAGCATGGCGAGGTGGCGTTCTATGTCGCCGCCTGGAAGAGCGGCGCGGCGACGGACCAGCCGAGCCTGCGCGTGGGCTATACGCTGCGCACCGACATCGCCCCGGTGGCCATCGTCGGGCGCGATCGCTTCCCGATGTACGCCTCGGGCTCGGAGGCGTTCTTCCCGGACGGCTCGGAGAAGAAACTGCTCGATGCGCTGAAGAAGGGGCAGGAGCTGCGCGTGGAGGCGGCGTCGGTGAAGGACGCACGCACGGCGTATCACTTCTCACTCAAGGGCTCGCGCGACGCGATCGACAAGGCGAAAGCGCTTTGCAAGTAAGAGCGCCCGGCAAAAACCTAATGCTTGTCCTGCAGGATGCTCTCGCTGTGGGCATGGCATTCCCAGCCCTTAGGTCCGCGGATCCAGGTTGAGCTGTCGGCGGCGCGGAAGCTCTGCGGCTCGCCATCCATCGTGACGTTCTGCTTCACCGTGTAGGCGATGATGGCGACGTCGGGCGTCGGGGAGGACACCTCGATATTGTCGAACTCGTAGGATTCGAGGGTCCATTTTCCCTCTTCGGTCATCTGGCCCATCTTCGTCTTCGGAATGCGCATGACGCCGTTCATGCCGGTGGCGAGCGCTGGGTCGCCGGAGAGTTCCGAAGTCTTGCTCCCGTCCTTGCGTTTCATCGCGTCCCAGTAGGAGCGTTCCAGCTTGATTATCTCGTCCCTGCTCGGCGCGGCGTCCGTCATGGTGCTTCTCCTGGGCTATTGGAGTGAAACTCGCGCTCGTCGGGACGGTTCCGATTCGGATACTGCAGCGCCACTCACGCACGACCGGAGGCGGGACTTGAACCCGCATCTCGCGTACCCCTCGACAGGCTGGCCACGCGTCCTACCCGGATGCAGCAGGTCGAGCCTGCACCCTTGAACGACCCCGGCCGTGCAAGAGAGCCTTACCGCCGCGGGCGGGCTGTTTCAATCAAGCCGCTCAGCTGTTGGCTTCGGCGCGTTTGGTGAGAAAGGCGCGTTCGCGGTCGTTGGTTGCAAGGGTGGCGGCGCGTTGGAACTCGGCGGCAGCTTCCCCCTTGCGGCCGAGCTTTTCGAGCATGTCGGCGCGAGAGGCTGGATAGAGGTGATAAGCCTTGAGCGCGGGATGGTCTGCGAGTGAATCGAGGAGAGCGAGACCAGTGGCGGGGCCTTCGGCCATGCCGAGGGCGATGGCCTGGTTGAGCGCCACGACCGGGGAGCGGGTGAGGGCGTAGAGCGTAGCGTAGGTATTTGCGATCTCGCGCCAGTTGGTTTCGGCGGGGTCGAGCGTGCGGGCGTGGACGGCCAGGATCGTGGCCTGCAGCGTGTAGAAACCGTCCCCGCCGCCGAGCTGTTGCGCGCGCTCGAGCGCGGCGAGGCCGCGGCGGATGAGCAGGCGATCCCAGTGCAGGCGGTTCTGGTCGAGGAGGAGGATTGGATCGCCATTGGCGTCGGTGCGAGCGGGCGCGCGCGAGGCGTGAAGTTCCATGAGGCCGAGAAGGCCGTGGGCTTCCGGTTCGTTCGGCATCAGGGCGGCGAGGATACGGGCGAGGCGCAGGGCTTCATCGCAGAGCTGCGGCCGCATCAGGTCTTCACCCGAGGTGGCCGCATAGCCTTCGTTGAAGATGAGGTAGAGGACTTCGAGGACGGACTGGAGGCGTTGCGCCAGTTCGGGGCCATGCGGCGTTTCGTAGGCAAGCCCAGATTCGGAGAGCGTGCGCTTGGCTCGGACGATGCGCTGCTGGATGGCGGGCGTCGTGGCGAGAAAGGCGCGGGCAATCTCTTCCGTGGTGAGGCCGCCGACCATGCGGAGGGTGAGGGCCGTGCGCTGTTCGCGCGCCAGGATGGGGTGGCAGGCGGTGAAGACGAGACGGAGGATATCATCGCCCATGTCATCGTCGAGATGGGCGTCAGGACCGGGCATGGTTTCCTGCTCCGACTCCAGGTCGCGCAACAGCGTCTGGTGCTTGCGCGCCAGCATCTGGTCGCGGCGGATATGGTCGAGGGCGCGGCGCTTGGCCGTGGTGATGAGCCAGGCGGCAGGCTGATCCGGCACGCCCCGCTCGGGCCAGGTTTCCAGCGCGGCGAGAAGGGCTTCCTGGGCGAATTCTTCGGCCAGCGGCACATCGCGCAGCATGCGCGACAGGATGGCGACTAGCCGCTGCTGTTCGGTCCGCCAGACGGCGAGGACCGCGCGATGTGTGTCGGCGGCTGTCATGGCCGCCGACTGAAGCCGATGGATCGCCAGGCGTCTAGCCGTTGGGGGCGTGCGGGTTCGTCATCATCGGACGCATCTCGCACGTGCCTTCCCAACCTTCGCCGTACTTGCGGTGAACTTCCATGAAGTCGATGCCGGACTGGATCGCTTCCTCGCGCGTCCTGAATTCGAAGATGGCGTAGCCGCCGACGACTTCCTTCGCTTCCGCAAGCGGCATGTCGATGACAGTGACCTTGCCGTTCTCGAGCTTGATGTGGGCGCTGCCGGCCTGAAGCGGCATGAGGCCGCCCGAGTCGATCATTGCGCCAGACTTGATGGCCTGTTGCGCCATCTTGTCGAGTTCCTCGAACAGGCGCTGGGGCGGCATGCCGCCATGGCAGGATTTGACGAGATACATGTAGCGCATCGGTGTCTCCGTTTGGGGTCTTCACCAGCAGGACGGACGGGACACCCGCTGGTCGACAGGCTCAACCGGCTTTCGGTCAAAAAATCCTGATTACACCGTGTTCGCCTTGTCCGGCGGGGTTCGCCGCCTAGTGTCCCCAGCCACGATCCAAGCAAGAGAGGACACGCCATGGCCTATGTCGACGGTTTCATCCTTCCCGTGCCGGAAGCCAATCTCGACGAATACAAGCGGCAGGCGAAGAAGGCGTCCAAGGCCTGGATGAAGGCGGGTGCTCTTCAGTACTGGGAGTGCCTGGCCGACGACGTGCCGGCGGGCAAGTCGACGGACTTCTACAAGGCGGTGAAGAAGAAGGAGGGCGAGACCGTGGTGTTCGCCTTCGCGGTCTACAGGAACCGCAAGCACCGCGACGCGGTCATGAAGGTCGTGATGGCCGACCCCAGCATGCAGATGGACCCCGCAACAATGCCCTTCGACGGCAAGCGCATGTTCTGGGGCGGCTTCAAGCCGATCATCGAGCTTCAGGCCGACAGGGACTGAAAATTTCTGCAGGGCCAATGATCCGTTTTGCGCTTACAGCGTAAATAATACGGAGGTGGCGCGTGGATATCTGGCTGCAAATTCCGTTTGCGCTCAACATCGCGGTACTCGCACCCGTTTGTCTGGCGATGTTTGCCGGGCGCGGCGAGGCGATCGTGTTTCAGGGCGCCGTTGCTTCGTCGCGAGGTCTGGAGCTGCTTGTTGGCAGCCTCTGGTTGTCGATCCTGCTCGCGTCGGCTGTCGGCCTTTTCTATCCGCGGCTTCTTGCGCCCCTGCTGGCTATGCAGGTTGCCTACAAGGCAACCTGGCTTGCTGTCTTCGTGGCGCCGGCGGCGAGGCGGAGGGCCCGACTGCCTGCGGGTATTGCGAGTTGCTTCGCCTTCATCGTGCTGGCCTGGCCGGTATTTCTTTGGATGGCCTTCGCTTGAATCGATCGCCGGTGGCGCGTCGCAAAGCTAGGCCGCCGGCGGGCGAAAGGCGATGACGCCTTCCGTTCGGGCGCGGACGTCCGGCGGGGCGAGGCAGGTGGCGACGGCTTCATAACCGGGCGCGCCGGGATGTGGGCTGACGATCAGCGGCGGGCTGTGGTTGGCGGGGCAGAGGATGATCTCCTCGCCCGGGCCGCAGGCGGCGAGATCAAGCATGGCAGTCGAGCGCGTCATGGCGAAGACGGGACGAGCGCCGGGTCCGCGCGCGCGGAGGTGCGCGGCAAGGGCGAGCTGGGTGGCTTCCGCGAGGCCCTGTTCGATAAGGTCGATGACGAGCGCTCCATCACCTGCCGTATCGAGCGCGGCGAGGAGGGCGCGCAGGGCGAGCGTGTCGCTCGCGCCATCCTCGATCAGCCAGGCGAGTGCCTTGCTGGCATGATCGCCGAGCGTTTCTGGCGCTTGACGTTCGAGGCCGATGAAGGATGCGCCGGGAAGAACCTCGGCGAGGCGCATTGCGAGCTTCGTCTTGCCGCTGAACAGCGGGCCCGTGAGCCAGGTGAGAGGACGGATACCGCGCAGTTCGAAGCGCTCGCCGTCCCATGGCCAGGGCAGGTTGAACGCGATGGCTGGCGCGGCCTTTAGCCCCGTGAGGTCGGAGATGGCGGGCGTGGCGCCGGTGGCGAGATCGCGCCGCAGGTCGCGGATACGATCGATGGCTCCGGTGAGATGGCGGAGGCGGCCTTCAAGTGCGGACTGGTGCGCGGCGAGCGCGGGTTCAAGGCCGGAGGCATCGCCCGAGAGAACGCGGGCGACCTGTGCGAGCGAAAAGCCCAACGCACGAAGCGCGACGATCTCTTCTGCGCGGACCATCTCGGCGGGGCCATAGGTGCGCCAGCCGGCAGGCGTGCGCCCAGGCGTGAGCAGGCCCCGCTCTTCATAGAGGCGAAGCGCCTTCGCGGAGACACGAAGCTGGCGGGCGGCGTCGGCGGGAGAGAGGAACGTCACGAATCACCTCTGTCTGTTGAACAGACATGTCTATCGGACCGGCCCAAGGGGCCGGGTCAAGCGGCGTTCCGGATTGCCGCCAGTCGGCTGTCAGCGGGCTGTGGGAAGTTCGTCCGGCATGAGGGAAGAGGCCAATGGCAATGATGGGCGCGCCGAGTTTCGCGCTGGTTGTCTCGTGCGCGGTGCAGCTTACCGGATGCGAACGGTGCCGACGTCCTTCATGCCTTCGCCCCAGATCACGCCGACGACGGAGTCGGGCATGTTGCCGTACATCGCGAACATGTCCTGTGCGACCAGACTGCTCAGGCAGGGCAGGCCCTTTGCACAGTTGGCCTTGTTCTCGGCGTTCCCAATGATCGCGATCGATGTGTACATCGCACCCTTGTCGCCGATGACGTCGTCATTGTCGAAATAGAGATCCTCGACCTGCACCTTCTGCAGCTTCTTGTCGTGGATCGCCCAGATCGTCTTCCGCGAGACGACGCCGAAAACCGGCTTGAAGTTGGCGGCCCGGCCGGCGCGCGCTTCGCCCTTGGGAACGTAGAGGATAAGGGCGCAGGGCTGGCGCGGGTCGGCCAGCTTCTTGGGCGGACAACGGCCGTCCTTGGTCAGCAGGTCATAGAGATCGTGCTGATCCTGGAAGGCGACAATGTTGTACTTGCCGGGGTCGATCTCGACGGGAATGAATGGGCCGGCGTTCGCCACCGGCGTGGCCGCCGGCGCGGTCGCTGCGGCCGGAATGACCTGCATGGTGATGCGCGTGGGGTCCAGTCGCTCGTCGAGCACCACAAGGCCTTCGGCGATCCACTTTGCATCTGGGCACGTCTTGCCGCACTGGCTGTCGAGGCTAGCGAGCGCTGCACGCTGCTGCCGGACGCCGTCGAGATTATTGAGCTGCGCATAGGCAAGGCCGAGACGCGTCTTCGGCTCCGGCCGTTTCGGTTCCTTCTCGACCGCGATCTCGAGGAATCTTTTCGCGTCGCTCCACCTGCCGAGTCCGGCCTGGGTAAGGCCCATCAGGAAGTTGGCGTCCAGCGGCGCCAGTTCGCGCTGAAGGAGTTCGCGCAGCTTCGTGTCAGCCGCCGCGTAGTCTTTCCTTTCCAGCGCAGCGACCGCATCCAGCCGGAGAGCAGCAAGTTCACGTCCCGCGTTTTCCTCGACGCGCTCGGCCTTGTAGACGGCTTCATAGTCCGGCCTGTTCCACAGGCCTTTCTCCGGCGACAGCGGATTGTTCGATTGGGCCATGGCAGGCGCCGCAATGAAGATCGTCGCTGCCAACAGAGCGCACAGTGTGCGAGACGCCATCGTCCTCTCCCCCGTTTCGGTCGTCGATCATGCCTCAAGTTTGACCACCGGCAAAATGGAGAGGGCTGACGCCAAGGGAAGGTTTCGCTGTCACGCTGACCCTGGCCGGGCGGCAAAATTGCGCTGTAATGCGAGGCGTTTTGGCCCCTGTTCGCGCCTGCAGCGCAGGGTATCGCGCGATTTACCGGTTTGAGGTATGAGCCCGGCAAATGTCCGTGGAACTCGATCTTTCGCGCAAGCCCGCTGTGACGCGGCCTTCCAACCTTGCGGGGCTGGGGCGTGAGGGGCTGCGCCAGGCGCTGATCGGCGCGGGCGTCGAGGAGAAGAAGGCGCGGATGCGGGCGAGCCAGCTGTGGCGCTGGATCTACCATTATGGCGTGACCGACTTTTCGCGGATGACGGACGTGGCGAAGGAGTTGCGGGCGCTGCTCGGCGACAAGTTCGTACTGGAGCGCCCAGACATCCACGCGGCGCAGGTGTCGGTCGACGGCACACGGAAATGGCTGATCGGCTATGGGCCGAATGTCGAGGCCGAGAGTGTCTACATTCCGGATGTGGGCAAGGCGGGCGCGCTGTGTGTCTCCTCGCAAGTGGGCTGCACGCTGACCTGCTCGTTCTGCCATACGGGTACACAGAAGCTGGTGCGCAATCTGTCAGCGGCCGAGATCGTCAACCAGGTGATGATCGCGCGCGATGCACTGGAGGAGTGGCCGACGGCGGAACGGCCGCTCAACGATGGCGACCGGCTGCTGACCAACATCGTCTTCATGGGCATGGGCGAGCCGCTCTACAATCTCGACAATGTCGTCGAGGCGATCGAGACAATCACGGATGGTGACGGGATCTCGATCTCGAAACGCCGCATCACGGTCTCGACCGCAGGCGTCGCGCCGAAGATTCCGGAACTGGGCGCGCGCACGGGCGCGATGCTAGCGATCTCGCTGCATGCGACGCGCGACGACCTGCGCAACGAGCTGGTCCCGATAAACAAGAAGTACAATCTCAAAGAGCTGTTCGACGCGATCCGGCAGTATCCGGACCTGTCGAACTCCAAGCGGGTGACGTTCGAGTATGTGATGCTCAAGGGCGTCAACGACACGCTGGCCGAGGCGAAGGACCTTGTGAAGCTGCTCAAGGGCGTGCCGTCGAAGATCAACCTCATTCCGTTCAACCCGTGGCCGGGCACGAAATACGAGTGTTCGGACTGGGAGACGATCGAGGCGTTCGCCGAAGTGTTGAACCGCGCAGGGTATGCCTCGCCCATCCGTACCCCGCGCGGACGGGATATTCTGGCGGCCTGCGGTCAGCTGCGCTCGGAGAGCGTCAAGGAGAAAGCCAGCGAGGCGCTGAAGCGCCGTCTGGCCGAGAAGGAAGCGCCGCAGGCGTAGAGCTGCCCAATGGGCTAGCTAAGGCTCGGGCCAGTTGCAGATTTTCACGTAACTTTCGCGCATCCACTTCTGTCCGTCGGCCTGATCCCAACTTTCTACAGGCGAAACAACCCTACGCTGAGTCAAACCGTCGTTGCTGGATTCCCCATCCTTGACGAACAGCTTCAGTTCGGATTTCGCGGCGAAAGAGGCGCTACCACCAAGTCGGGTGGTAATAAAAATCGTGGCCTGAGTAATGTCTCTCGACCCGTTCGCTGCCACACCGTTACGGATGACATCATCGGCCAGCGACCGGTCGTACCAACTCTCTGGGTCGCCCTCTGGCTTGTCCTTGTCGCCGGTCCGTGCCGGCGCAACGGCATAGAGGAAATCATGCGCCAGGGCAGGGTAGATGTGTTTTGAAAGCGTCCGGATAAAGGCCTGCGGGAGGCCCAGCGGGACTGATGTGAAGTCCGTCATGTAGTGCTGGGGGACGCGCACATAAACCCGCTTGGACTTATTATCGCACATGACGTCGACAGAGATGTCGAACGGAGAATTCAATGCGGCGTATATCCGGTCTTGATCGTAGTATTCGGTGAAGGACAGGATCGTGACGTCGAGATCGGTGCTGGGCACGAAGTTTTTGTTCAGCTCGCTGCAAGAGCCGAGGGCATCCCTCGCTCTACCCTTTTCATCAATTGGAAAATACGCTTCAGCCCTTCCTTTGCAGATGAAGGCAGGTGTCTTTCCTTTGGCTGGAGCGTCACAGCTGTAGGAAAGGTTCGACGGGGTTGCGCAGCTTCCCGCAAGGCACACCAACAGGCTGAAGCCCGCGAACGCAAGGATGCGCGCTGTCACGTTCATTGAAGGTCCCCAAACCCGCTGCAAGGAATCATTCTATCGAGGGACAGACAATCAGGGTTGCCCAGTAGGTGCGCTGCGAGGGAGTTTCGTACGGGAAGCTCCGCGGGTCGATGAGGTGGGATGTCATGACATCTGCAACGGAACGGAAGTCGTGGAAGCGACTGGAGCCGCGCTAGCCGGTGCCAGCGCAGAGGATGCCGGCTTGCAGCATCATCAAGAGTTGGGGTTGGTCGAAGAGTTGGAACGGGGTCTGCTTGACCACATCCGCACGATTACCGACAGGGCCTAGCGCGCCAGCGTCTTCAGGTATGCGCAGAACATGTCGGCCATGGCCTCGGCGTAGGTTCTTATTTCGGCTGCGGTGCGCGGGGTTTCCGAAAAATCCTTGCCGACGGCGCTGAGCGTCGTGGTGATGACGTCGCCGGCAAGATCGCGTAACGGTTTGGGGCGGCCGGGCAGGGCCTCGCGCATGAAGGCGTCGGTGACGCTATCCCATTCGCCCTTGGCTTCAGCTGCTTCAGGCGCGTCGCGATAGAGCGGGGCGGCGTCGTCGAGGGCGACGCGGATGGCGGCCTCATCGCACTCCGATTTCACGAAAGCGTGGACGAGCCTGCGCAGGCGATCGAGCGGCGGCGTGGCGCGGTCTTCGAGAATGCCGCGCATCATGTGGGTTGTCTGGCGCCATTCATCGCTCTGAAGACGAAAGAGGATCGAGGCCTTGTTGGGGAAGTACTGATAGACGGAGCCGACGCTGACACCGGCCTTCTCGGCGACTCGCGCAGTGGTGAAGCGCTGTGCGCCTTCCTTCTGCAGAACGCGAACAGCGGCCTCGAGGATTGCGCTGACAAGCTCTGTCGAGCGGGCCTGTTGCGGCAGTTTTCGCGTTGAAATCTGGGCGCGGCGGCGTGCGGGCATGGCGTCTCACCGAATGCGAATAGAAAACCTGACGAACTATTCGTATTTTCAATTCTGGTGAAACGCCAGACTGAAAAAACAAGAAACGAGGACCTCCCCCAATGACCACTTTGATGACCAACACGCTGCTTGCGACTGCGCCGATCGGTCCGCTGATCGACCGGTTGTTTGCGGAGGCCGATGCGGCCCGGCCGCAGGATGCGCCTGAACTGCAGCATCTTCTCGGTCAGCATCAACAGATGATGCGCAGCAAGACCGAGTACGCGACCTTCTATGGCGTGCTGAAGGATTTCCCGCTCGCCGTTTCGCGGGAGACGGGGCATCTGCTCTACATGCTGACGCGGGGTCTCAAGGCGCGGACGATCGTGGAGTTCGGGACGTCGTTCGGCATCTCGACGCTGCATATGGCGGCGGCGCTGCGCGAGAATGGCGGCGGGCTGCTGATCACATCGGAGTTCGAACCGTCGAAGGCGGCGCGGGCGCGGGCGAACCTGACAGCTGGCGGCGTCATGGACCTGGTCGAAATCCGCGAGGGCGACGCGCTGAAGACACTGGCGATGGACCTGCCGCAGTCGATTGACCTCGTGCTGCTCGACGGGGCGAAGGCGCTCTATTCGGATGTGCTGGACCTGCTGGAGAGCCGCCTGCGGCCGGGCGCCATGATCGTGGCGGACAATGCGGACTATTGTCCGGAATACCTGGCGCGCGTGCGTTCGCCTGCGGCTGGGTATCTCTCCGTGCCGTTCGATGAAGACGTCGAGCTGTCGATGCGGCTGGGGTGAGGGGCGCTATTCAACCGGGTTAGCTGTCCATTGCATCCCGTAAGGCTCGAACAGGCGGTTCATCGGATAGGTGGTGATGTCGGCGATGTTCTGACGGGTTGATTGGCCAGGGCAGGCGAAATCGGGCAGGGCGCTTGAATCCTGCCATGACCAGCCAAGGCCTGCAGCCAGAAGACCTCCGCCGCGAGAGACGAAGCGGTCGATTGCAGTGATCTCGGCAGGCGTGAAATCGCCCCAGGCATTGCCGACGATGAGGACGTTGGCGCCGTCGAGCGCCTTGTCGTCGATGGCGCCGGGAAGCGTTTTCACGCCATAGCCCCAGGCGGCAAGCTGGCCTGGCAGGGCCCAGTCGGGCGTCACGGTCGGCAGCCATTCGCAATGACCGCTCGTGATGGTGACCGAGCGGCCGCCGCGCGGACCGGCCAGCCACTCGACCGAGCGGCGCAGGAAGCCGCTGCTGCGGCTCGACACGTCGCCATTGAGAACGCCGTCATGAGCGACGGCAAGGATGCGGCCGGCCCCGTAATCGCGAGCGACGGCGAACTGCACGTCGCGGATCCACATCAGCGAGACCCAGTCGGCGGGGTTCTTCGTGACAATCTCGCCGGGAACGCTGTCGCCGGCGAGAACTTCATCGACGACAGTCTCGCCAAGCATGCCGAGATATTCGCGCTGCAGCTGCAGGCGGGCGGCGTCGGCATCGGCGGCATTGCGTTGCGACTGGACGCCAAACCAGATGGCGGTTGCGGCGAGAGCGGCGAAGACGACGCTGACGCCGGCAAGCCCGCCGATGAGAAGGCGCTGGCGCGCTTCGGCGCGGCGGCGGTCGCGCTGCCAGAGATCGTCGAAGTCGAGATCCATGAGACCGGCGGCGAGACGCGCACATACGCGGGCATGGCCGTCCTTGCGCACGTCGAGGCCGAGCGGTTCGATCGGCAGGGCGTCGGGGTCGTCAGGATCGCCTGCAGCGCGCAGGGCGGGCGGGAAGCATTCGGTTTCTGGATCGCCTGAGTTCGGGAGGCCATCGACGATGACGGCGAAGACCTTCCGGGCTCGGCCGGTGCGGCGGTAATGGTGGATCTCGGCATTGACCCATTTCGACTGGGCGGAGCGAGGCGAGCAGATGACAATCAGGCTTTCCGCGTTCTCGATGGCGCGGCGCACGATCTCGCCGATGTCGGAGGCGGCGGCCATGTCTTCCTCATCGCGGAAGAAGCGGCCGAGGCGTTCGTTGGCCGCGTTGCTGCGCGCGACGCCTTCAGGCAGGCGATACGTCTCCAGCCAGGTGTGGATGCGCTTGCCCCACGCCTTGTCCTGCTGCGAATAGCTGATGAAGGCGCGATACTGCCCGGCCGGCCCGACCAATGTCTCCCCCGAAGCCGAAGCTGCGTTGCAGCACCTTACACGACGCGGCTGCGCTGGAAAGCGAGCGCGGGGCGGTTGCGCCTGGCCCGGCTTTCTGGCCTAAACCGCGCGGGTTGCGTGACAGGGCATACGGCATGACAGCAACAGCAGAGCGGGCGCCGGCGGCGCGGGTGCTGACGGCGAGCCTCGTGGGCACGGCGGTCGAGTTCTATGATTTCTATATCTATGCGACCGCCGCTTCGCTGGTTTTCCCGCAGCTGTTCTTTCCGAAGACCGATGCGTCGGCACAGCTGATGCTGAGCTACTCGACCTTTGCGATCGCATTCATCGCGCGGCCGATCGGGGCGGTGGTGTTCGGGCATTTCGGGGACCGGATCGGGCGGAAGTCGACGCTGGTGTGGTCGCTGATGCTGATGGGCGGATCGACAATGGCGATCGCCTTCCTGCCAACCTATGCAATGGCCGGATGGATCGCGCCGCTGCTGCTATGCGTGTTGCGTTTCGGGCAAGGCCTGGGGCTGGGCGGGGAGTGGGGCGGGGCTGCGCTGCTAGCGGTCGAGAATGCGCCTCCGGGCTGGAAGGCGCGGTACGGGATGTTCCCGCAGCTTGGCGCGCCGGTGGGTTTTATTGCGGCGAACGGGCTGTTCCTCATTCTCGGACTGGTGCTGTCGAAGGATGCATTCCTCGATTGGGGCTGGCGCATTCCGTTCCTGGCGAGCGCGCTGCTTGTGGCGGTAGGGTTATGGGTGCGGCTGAAGCTGGCGGAGACGCCGGCATTCCGGGCTGTGCTCGAGAAAGAGAAGCCGCCAATGGTGCCGCTGGGCGAATTGTTCCGCGATCACTGGAAGGAGACGATTGGCGGCACGTTCGGCGTCGTGGCGTGTTTCTGCATCTATTACATCGCGACGGCGTTCGCGCTTGGCTATGGCACGACGACGCTGGCCATTCCGCGCGAGACGTTCCTGCAGGTGCAGCTTGTCGCGATCCTTTTCATGGCGGGCGGGATCGTGTGGGCGGGCTACTGGTCGGATGCGGCGAGCCCGCGCCTGGTCCTGCTGATCGGATGCGCGCTGAGCGTTGGCGCGGGCTTCCTGATGGCGCCGATGATGGGCGGTGCGGACTTGGTTATGGTGGGCGGGTTCCTGTCGATCCTGCTATTGTTGATGGGGTTCGTGTATGGGCCGCTGGGCGCATGGCTGCCGGGGCTTTTCCCGGCGCGCGTGAGGTACACAGGCGCGAGCGTGGCGTTCAATGTCGGCGGCGTCATCGGGGGCGGGTTCACGCCGATCGCGGCGCAAGCACTGGCGCAGCAGGGCGGGCTGCCGCTGGTGGGGATCTATCTCAGCGTAGCGGCGGGGCTGAGCCTCGTGGCGCTGTTGCTCTTGCGGAAGAAGCCGATCGACTAGACTCACGTTTGCGTGGGTGCTGCGGCGAATGCTTGCGGAGGAACACGGCGTCCGCTTCACAGGGGCAAGGGAGATTTCCGATGAAGCGTGTTGTTGCCTGCCTTCTGGCTGTTGTGCTCGCGGCGCCTGCGCTGGCGCAGCAGGGGGCGACGGAGATCGAGGTGGAGGGCAAGGCGGTTATCAATCGCTGGATCGCCGCATTCAACAAGGGCGACACGGCGGCGATGCTGAAGGACGTCTATGTGAAAGGCGATGAAGTCGCGCTGACGAAAGGGTTCGATGCGCTGCGGAGCGACAGTTTCGGAAAGCTCGATGTTTATGGCGCGAGCTTCTGCGGGAAGGATTCCACGCACGGCAGGGCGCTGGTGAAGTATGGCAAGCTGTTCACCTATGGCGGGCTGATGGATGGCGACGAGGCAACGGTGTTCGAGCTCGTGAAGACCGACGCAGGCTGGCGCATTGGCGATCAGGAAAGCGTGGCTTACGCTAGCGTGCTGAGCTGTAGCTGAGGGACGCCATCCCATGCCGGAAACGCTGGACATCAGGCTGCCGGACGGGATGACGGCGGCGGCGCAGGCGGACTGGCGACAGGTCGGCGGGATCATCGCCGAAGCATTTTCGGAAGACCCGGTGAACCTGTGGATCTTCGGCACGGCCAACCCATTGCCGACGGTGTTTTCTGCGCTGGCGAAAAGCGTCTACCTGAAGCGTGGAACGTGTCACCTGATCGGCGACAAGGCCGCAACGATGTGGTCGCATTCCTCGGCCGATCGCGAGCTGGCGCTGCTGCCGACGCTGGGACTTGTGGGCGCGATGATCGGGATGGGCGCGGGCGGGGCGGCGAAGCGGGCGCTTGGGGCGGCGGATGCGATGGCGCGCGAACATCCCAAGGCGCCGCACATGTATCTCTTCGCCATCGGCACGCGGAAGGCGGCGCGTGGCAAGGGCCTGGGCAAGGAGATCATGGCGCCGGTGCTTGCGGCGGCGGATCGCAAGGGGCTGCCGTGCTATCTGGAGAATTCGAACCCCGCCAACAGCGGCTTCTATCGCTCGCGCGGGTTCGAGCGAGTGAAGCTGTTCGAGCCGGGACCGGGCGGGCCGCCACTGGAAGCGATGTGGCGCGAGCCGCGGCCGGTTGAAGGCGGTTGAGACCGCTGGGTCAGCAGGTCAGCGAGAAGCGTTCGACGGCATTGCTGGTCTCCGACCCGCTCGGTCTCTTTGCGCCCCCGACAAGCCAGGCTGCATCGCCTATGACGACAGCGCCGAGGCCATGGCGCGGGGTAGGCATGGGCGCAGCGGCTGTCCAGGCATCGGCTTTCGGATCATAGCGCCAGACTTCGGCGTGCACCTTGCCGCCATTCTCGAAATACTCTCCGCCGAAAGCGTAGAGCGCACCACCGAGCGTGACGGCTGCGTTGCCGCCAGCGCCCGAGCCCTTCGGCATAGGGGCTGCCGTGCGCCAGCGGTCTTCGCGCACGTCGTAGACTTCATGGGCGTCGCTGGGACCGTCCGTGACGTGACGGCCGCCGACGACATGCCAGAGATCGCCGATGATGGCCCCAGCGGCGCTGTTGCGGGCGGACAGCGCCGGCGCCGCGGTGTTCCAGCTGTTGGCGCTGAAGTCGAAGACGAGATGACGGTCGGTGTCTTCGTGATCGCCGTAGGCGGCGTTGGCGAGGCCTTTCGGCTTTCGGCCGCCGACGATGTGGATGCGGTCGCTGATGCTGGCCGCAACGGTCTCGGCGTGCGGGCCGGGCGCGGGCGCGAACGTATTCCACTGGCGCGGGCTCCACGCCAAAGTCTCGGACTGCATGATCCAGGTGACGCGATCAGGATCGGAATTGAAGCCGCCGAGCAGGAAGAGGCGGCCCTTGTGGCTGACGGCGTAGGGATGGTGGCGGCGCTGCGGCAGCGGCGTGAGGGTTTCGGTTTCGCCTGTTGCCGGGTCGTAGGCGATGTGACGATCCGAGACGCCGGTGACGCGGACGCCGTCCGACAAGAGGCCTCCGGCGATGTGGATGCGGCCGACATGGGCTGCGGGGTAGATTTCCTGCACGGCGAAGGGCAGCGACGGCGCAGCTTTCCAGCAGCCGGCCGGATGACTCGTGACGGGGGCGGGAGATTGCGAGCAGGCGGCGAGGCTTGCTCCGGCGCCGAAGATGGCGCCGCGGCGGGTGATGTGCATTGCTTCCTCCGTCGGTTCGCAGATGACTGATTAGACGGGGCGGAACGAAGCGCCTAGTGTTCGCCTGACCCGGGAGGACGCATGAGGCTGGCTGTTGGCATAGTGATCCTGGCGCTGGGCGCGTGCGAGAGTGCGCCGAAGGCGCCGTCGCTGGCGCCGGAGACGGTCGTCGAGCGTTTCATGTGGGACTACACGAAGGCGTGGAATAGGCACGACTCGGAAGCGATCGCGCGCGACTTCTATCGGATGGGACGGAGCGAGGCGGATCAGAAAGACAGCCTCGAGAACGGCTTCGTGAACCTGCGGGTGCAGGGCTATCATCATTCGGACATCCACGAGATCAAGGCGTGCATCACCGGCGCGGAGACGGCGTGGGCAGGGATGACGTTCTCGCGACTGAAGGAGAGTGGCGAGGCGTTGCCGCCGAAGGATCGGGCGTCGAACTACGAGCTGAAGAAGTTCACCGATGGATGGCGGATCACGAAGCTGACGGGCGGCGATGCAGGCAAGCCGCTGGCGTGCCCGGTAAGCTAGCTTACGGCTCGCACTTCATGCTCTGGCCTTCGGGCAGGCCGGCCATGCTGGTGGCGCGCCAGCCGTCATCGAAGCGGCGGACCTGGTAGACCGAGACGCGGTCCTTTGGCGGCATGAAGGAGCCGTCGGTCTTGAGGCGCGTGAAGCGGAGCTCGACCTGGCCAGTGTCGGCAGTGAGAACGCAGCCGGTGATGCTCTTGATGTCGGAATGGTCGTAGCCTTCCGACTTGAGCCGGTCGAACTCGGCCTGCAGGCCTTCGACGGTGGCCCAGCGATGGGACGGGTCGAGGCGGTAGAAGTCCTTGATAATGAGCTTGGCGTCGTGCGCGTTCCAGGCGCGGAGGTATTCCGACATGAAGTATTCCATGTCGCCCTTGAGATCCTGCGCGTAGGCGGACGCGTGGAGCGCGAATGCGCCGGCCGCTGCAAGAAAGATGCTGTGCAGCTTCATCGAAAGCTCCGGAACTAGATCTTGTTGTCCTGCTCGACGGACGGGTCTTCGGCGCTGACGACGGAGAAGTGGCCGGTAGCGGGATCGCGCCAGTGCAGCTCGCCCTTGCCGATCGAGAACCACGCGCCGTCCATGTTGAGCTCGCCACGCTCGATGGCGGAGCGCACGAAGGGGAAGCTCGTCAGGTTCTTGAGCGACTGGCCGACGGCGCCGTGCTCGACGGCTTCCTGCCAGTCCGAGCGCGGGATGGTCTCATCGCGCAGGACTGCGTCGCGTGCATCGGCGGCGAGTTCGACCCACGGCGCGATGAAGCGGCCGACGGGGCGGTCGGCGGCGGCTGCGAGCGAGGCGGCGATGCCGCCGCAGCCACCATGGCCCATGACGACGATCTGCTTCACCTTGAGGCGCGTGACCGCGAATTCGAGCGCGGCGGAGACACCGTGCAGGCCGCCGCTTTCGTCATAGGGCGGAACGAGGGCGGCGACGTTGCGCACAGTGAACAATTCGCCGGGGGCTGCGTCAAAGATCATGGCGGGATCGGCGCGGCTGTCTGCGCAGGCGATGATCATCGTCGCCGGCTCCTGCCCGTCGCGCAGGCGGCGGAAAAGATCGCGCGCTTCGCGGTAGCGGTGCGCGCGGAAGCGCCGGTAGCCGGCGATCAGATCCTGGGAACCGTCTGGGGCGTCATTCATCGTGGCGTGTCGCTATCGAATGTTGGCCGCGGACGCAAACCCTGCCGTTTACTCGGAGATTGACTTGTGAGGGGTGTTTGGCGGACAAGGTACGCACAGTTCCGTTAGTCCTCGCTTGCACCGTACCGGTTTTTCCCGCCGCAGGAGACGAGGCCCTCATGGTCGACGACGACATTCCGACCCCGCCGCCTGAAGAAACGTCAGACGAAGGCGACAAGCGCCGCGTTGGGCCGCGCCGCAGCGAGGCGTCGACCAACGCCGTGCTGGTCGCGGCCTATACTGAAATGTCGGAACATGGCTGGCGCGGGTTTTCAGTCGATCGCGTGGCGAAGAACGCCAAGGCGTCGAAGCAGACGATCTATCGCTGGTGGAAATCGGCTGCGTGCCTGGCGGTGGATGCCGCGCTGGCGACCATCGGCGCGCCTAAGGCTGTGCCGGCAAATGCGGATGTGCGTGATCGGATCGCGGCGCTGATCGAGCCGATGCTGGTGGCGGTGCGGACCGGCGATGGCGCGCATGCCTGGCGCGGGGCGCTGCTGGCGGCCGCAGATGACAGCGATGCAGGCGAGACGTTCCGCGGCTGGTTCTCGGAGAGCGTGAAGATACCGCTCCGGCACATTCTTGCTGAACAGGCGTTGAAGGGGGCGGTGCGGCGCGACTGGGACATTGATCTTGCAACGGAACTTCTGTTCGGGCCGATCTGGCACCGGCTGATCGCGATGCGCGGGCCCGTGCCGGAGATCTATTCGCGGCGGCTCACGGAAAGCGTTCTGAAGGCGCTGGCCCCGGCCTGATGGCCTGACGCGGCCGTCACTTCAAATCCGCGAGGTCATGACCTGCAGGCGGTTTTTTCCGCTGGCGCGCGAGAAAGGCAGGCGTAGGCTCCGTCATCTCCAAGGGAGGACCGTCGATGAAGCGTGCTCACCTGTTTGTGGCGGCGGCGATGGCCGCGCTGATCGCGACGCCGGCGCTGGCGGCGAATGGCGGCGGGGGAGGCGGTGGCGGATCCCCGAGCGCATCCGGATCGAACATCGATCCGGCCAAGCGCTATGCGCAGGGCGTCGATCTCCTGAAGGCTGGAAATTTCAAGCAGGCGGAGAAGGCGTTCGACGACGTACTCGACTTCGCGGGCAAGGATGCCAACGTCAACTACATGATGGCGCTGGCGCAGATCGGCCAGCAGGATTTCAACAATGCGCGGAAATATCTCCGCAACGCCGTGAAGTATGACGGCAACCATGCGCTGGCGCGCGGATGGCTGGGCGCGGTGGAAGCCAAGCAGGGCGATGCGGGCAAGGCAGCCGAGCAGAAGACAGCGCTTCAAGGGTTGAAGGAGAAGTGCGCGGGAACGTGTGCGGAAGCTGCCACGATCGATGCAGCGATTGCGCGGATCGATGCGGCGGTCGCCAATCCCGCAGGCGAGTTGCAGCTCTCGGGCGAAATGACACGGCTGGCGTCAGCAAAGGATGGCGATGCGGCGTATCTGACGGCGTCGGGCCTGATCAATGAAGGGAAATACGAGGAGGCGCTGTGGTCGCTGCGCGCGGCGGGCGTGGCGCTGGGACCGCATCCCGACGTGCTGACCTATATCGGCTTCGCCAACCGCAAGCTGCACAATTACGACGTGGCGATCAGCTACTATTCGGCGGCGCTGAAGCTTGATCCGGCGCATCGCGGGGCGAACGAGTATCTCGGCGAGTATTATGTCGAGACGGGGCAGATAGGACGCGCGAAGCAGCAGCTCGTGACGTTGGAGAAGATCTGCAAGTTCGGCTGCGAGGAAGCTGAGGAGCTGCGCCGCTGGATCGACGGGGCGAAATCCTGAGGGCTCTTGTTGTTGGGCTGATGCTCGCTGTCGCGGCGTGTGCAAGCGCGCCGGAGGCGGGAAATGTTTCTGACGCACCGAAGGCGTCGAACATCCGCGCGCTGCGCTGGATCGCGCCGGGCGCGGACAAGGTGAAGGCGCTATCGGAAAGGCCGTCGATATGCGTCCAGCCCATGGCCTTGTCGCAGAAGCCGGTTGGCCAGGGCGTTGCTCCGGACGTCATCGGTTCGATTGCATTTGAGAGTTCGGCCCTGCTGGGCGGTGCGGCGGGGCGGATGGGGCTGTCGTGTTCGTCCTGTCATCTCAATGGGCGCGGCAATCCCGGCTTCCGGCTTGAAGGCGTTTCAGGCGAGACCGGTACGGCGGATGTGACGCAAAGCCTGCTGTCGCACACGCGGGGCGATGGTGTGTTCAACCCGCTGCCAATCCCGGATCTTGCGGCGCGCGACGGACGGCAGATGCGCAATCGCAAGACGCCCGAGTTCCGCGCCAAGGTTCATGGGCTGGTGGTCGAGGAGTTCGACGGGCAGGAGCCGCCGCCGGCGATCTTCGACGCGCTTCTGGTGTTTCTGGACATGCTCGACATGACCAAGTGCCGCGACCCTTCGGCGACCGTTCCCGTAATAGCGATGACCGATTTCATGGCGACGATCATGGGTATGATGGCGGCGGACGACTATGCGCGGAGCGGAGACAAGCCGTCTGCAATTCTCATGGCGAGGATGAGCAGGGAGGCGCTCGAGCGCGTGCACGAGCGTTTTGTGGCGCCGGATCAGGCTGATGTGCGCGAGGCGCTGGTGAAGGCGAGCGAGGCAATCGGCGTGTGGATCGATACCGTGCGCGCGGGGAAGGTGGGCGACCCGCCCTCGCATCTGATCGATGCGGCAGGTGCGCTGGTGCTGCGTGAAGAGCCGCGCTCGCTCTACAATCCCGATGTACTGCGCGTGGCCCTGGCGCAGTCACCATAAGCAGACAGGCCCGGCGCTGGGCCGGGCCTGCTGCATTCGGTGTTCGCCGATCTAGTGCGGCGCGGCCGGGGCTGCGGCAGCAGCGACCGGAGCGGCGGCGGGATCGTGATAGCCGCCATAGACCCAGTCGCGGAGCTTCTGCGGGTAGTCGGCGGAGGCTTCGTTGTTCTGGATCATGAAGACCATGGTGATGTCGTTCTTCGGGTCGACCCACATGTTGGTGCCGGCATAGCCGGACCAGGAGAAGACGTTGCCCTTGGCCGGGTCTTTCATGTCGATCGGCAGGAGGCCGAAGCCGAGACCGAAGCCGCCGAGCGGGCCATAGAACCAGGTCTTGCGGTCGACGTTCGGGCCAATCTGGTCGACCAGCATGGCGTCGAGCGTTTCGGGTTTGATGATCTGGACGCCGCGATACGTGCCCTTGCCGCGCAGCATCTCGACGAAGCGGAAATAGTCTTCCGTGGAGGCGTTGAGGCCGCCGCCGCCGGAGAACATGGGCTGGGCCGTTTTCGGTTGCGAGAGCGGCGCTTTCAGCGTGGTCGGCGGCTCGGCGAGGCGGGAGCCTTCATCGGGCTCAAGATAGAAGTGCGTGTCGTTCATGCCGAGCGGGGTGAAGATCTTCTCGTTGAGCAGGACGTCGAGCGTTTTGCCCGAGGCGACTTCGATGACGGCGCCGAGCACGTCCGTCGAGCGCGAATAGCGCCAGGCCGTGCCGGGATCGAAGGCGAGGGGAAGGGCGGCGATGGCTTTCGAGAGGTCGAGCGCGGTCCAGTCGAAGCGCGTGTCGCCAGCCTTCATGTACATCTTGCCGAGTTCGGACTCCTGGTCGAACACGCCGTAGATGAGGCCGGATTCATGGCTCAGGAGATCGCGCACGGTGATCTCGCGGGCGGCCGGATGCGTCTTGCCCTTGCCCTCGAGGACTTTCGGGTTGGCGAATTCGGGGATGTATTTCGAGATCGGGTCCTCGAGCTTGAGCTTGCCTTCCTCGACCAGTTGCATGGTCGCAACGGAGACGATCGGCTTCGACATCGAATAGACGCGGAAGATGGTCTCGGGCGTCATCGGATCTGCATCGCCCGGGCCTTCCGTGCCGACGGTGGTGACGTTCACGACTTCACCGCCCTTGGCGATCAGGAGGACAGCGCCGGGGATCTTGCCTGACTTCACGTCGGCTTCGAGATCGTCGTGCGCCTTCGCGAAGATCGCCGGATCGAAGCCGAGCTTCGCGGGATCAGCCGCCATTGCGATCGATGAGACAGCCGGGTCGGCGACCGTCGGCGCGGGCGGCGGCGTGGCTTCCGCCGCCGGCTTCGGCGCCTCAGGCGAACAGGCGACGGCAAGGGCGATGATCGCGGCGGAGGCCGCGGTGAACAGGTGGCGTTTCATGGAGTGCTCCCGGCTGATTTCCCCGTCAGGCAGGCGTAGCCTATGGTTATTGCGTGCAAAAGACTGCCGTGGGGGCACAGTCAGGGCAGAGTAGATACCCCTCGACATCGCTGTTTTAAGCGCCTATATGCCCGCTCGAACCAGTTCTCACATCGAAGCGGCGGCCCCGGGAACTGGGCCGCCGCTTCGCATTTCCGGCCCGGTTTTCCGGGCAAAACTGAAGGTAGACGACCCCGCATGCGGGCTCAGAGCGAACTTGAATTGCGTATTCTCGACATGGTCGAGCCGGTGGCGAAGAACCTCGGGCTGGACGTGGTGCGCATTCGCGTGACGGGTTCGCAGACGCCGACGCTGCAGATCATGGCCGAGCGGCCGGATGGCACGATGACGGTCGCGGCGTGCGCGAAGCTCAGCCGCGCGCTCAATCCGATCCTTGAAGTGGAAGACCCCATCGCGGGGGAATATTCGCTCGAAGTGTCTTCGCCCGGCATCGACCGGCCTCTGACGCGCAAGGGCGATTTTGCGAAGTGGCTCGGTCACGAGGTGAGGGTCGAGCTCAGCTATCCGAACGCGGAAGGGCGCAAGCGCTTCCATGGCTGGATCGAGAGCGAGACGGACGGCGTCGTGGCGCTGCGGCTGAAGGATGGCGGCGAGACGTCGCTGGCGGTCGACGACATGAGCCGCGCTGTGCTGGTGCTGACCGACAAGCTGATCCAGGACGCACGGGCCAAGGGCCAGGCGGCGGCGGATGTGGCTGTCGATGAGGATGAAGAGGATTTCGGCGGCGAGGCGGACGAAATGTCCGGCGAAGACGGCGAGGACTTCGATGATGTCGAAGTCGGTGACGACGAAGAGTTCGACGAGGACGAAGACCTCGACGCAGACGACGAAGACGAGAGGAAATAGGGAAAATGGCTACCGGAGCAGTTTCGGCTAACAGGCTGGAAATCCTGCAGATCGCGAACGCGGTCGCGGCGGAGAAATCCATCGACAAGCGCATCGTGCTTGAGGCGATGGAAGAGGCGATCCAGAAGGCCGCGCGCTCGCGCTACGGCCTGGAGCACGACATCCGCGCGGAGATCAATCCGGATAGCGGCGAAACGCGGCTGTGGCGCGTGCAGACTGTCGTGGAGACGGTTGAGAACCCGGTGACGCAGATCACGCTTGCCGAGGGCAAGAAGATGGATGCGGACGCCGAGATCGGCAACGAGTTCCGCGAAGAGCTGCCGCCGTTCGAATTCGGCCGCGTCGCGGCCCAGACGGCGAAGCAGGTGATCACGGGCAAGGTCCGTGAAGCCGAGCGCGCCCGCCAGTACAACGACTTCAAGGACCGCGTCGGCGAGATCATCAACGGCACGGTGAAGCGCGTCGAGTACGGCCACGTGATCGTGGACCTCGGCAAGGCTGAAGGCGTGATCCGCCGCAATGACGGCATTCCGCGCGAGAACTTCAACACGGGCGATCGCGTCCGTTCGTACCTCTACAAGGTCTCGTCCGAGGCCAAGGGCCCGCAGATCTTCCTGTCGCGCTCGCACCCGAGCTTCATGATCGCGCTCTTTGCTCAAGAGGTGCCTGAAGTTTACGAGGGCGTGATCGAGATCAAGGCCTGCGCCCGTGATCCGGGCTCGCGCGCCAAGATCGGCGTGTTCAGCCATGACAACTCCATTGATCCCGTGGGCGCCTGCGTGGGCATGCGCGGCGCGCGCGTGCAGGCGGTTGTGTCCGAACTCGGCGGCGAGAAGATCGACATCATTCCGTGGTCGGGCGACGATGCGACGTTCATCGTCAACGCGCTGCAGCCGGCCGAAGTCTCCAAGGTCGTGATCGACGAGGAAGAAGGCCGCGTCGAAGTCGTGGTGGAAGAAAGCCAGTTCCCGCTGGCGATCGGCCGCCGCGGCCAGAACGTGCGCCTCGCATCGCAACTCACGGGCTGGCAGATCGACCTGATGACAGAAGCTGCGGATTCCGAGCGTCGTCAGCGCGAGTTCAAGGAGCGCACCGACCTGTTCCAGAAAGCGCTGGACGCCGACGAGACGCTGGCCCAGCTGCTGGCCTCGGAAGGCTTCGAGACCGTGGAAGAGATCGCTTATGTCGAGATCGAGCAGCTCGCCTCGATCGAAGGCTTTGACGAGGAAGTGGCCTCGGAACTCCAGCAGCGTGCGCGCGAATACCTCGAGAAGCTGACGGCCGAACTGGTCGCCAAGCGGAAAGAGCTGGGCGTTACGGACGAAGTGGCCGACATGGAAGGCGTCACGCCTGCGATGGCCGTCAAGTTCGGCGAGAACGGCGTCAAGAACATCGACGACCTTGCCGGCCTCGTGCCGGACGATCTCGTCGGCTGGAAAGAGCCGGGTCCGGATGGCAAGCCGAAATTCGTGCCTGGCCTGCTCGAGAAGGGCGACATGAGCCGCGACGATGCGGAGCTGTTCATCCTCAAGGCGCGCGTGGCGGCCGGCTGGGTCGAGCCGCAGGCGCTGGAAGATGCGCTGGCGGCGCGCGCCGCGGCGCTCGATGCGGAAGAGGCCGAACTCGATGCGGCTGGCGCCGAAACGCCGGCGGACACGGCCCGCAGCCGTGGCGACGAGCTGTTCAACCTGAAGGGGGCGAATGCCTCAAGCGACCAGTGATGGCGAGCTGAGCGGCATTCCAGATGCCGAAACCGACGCGGGTCCGCCCCGCGCCGGCAAGGCGGGCGCGCGTGAGCCTGAGCGCCGCTGCATCGTCACGATGGAGCGGCGCGAACAGGGCGAGATGATCCGGTTCGTTCTGGCGCCGGACGGTCATGTGATGGCCGATCTGGCGGCGCGCCTGCCGGGCAGGGGCGCCTGGGTGACGGCCAGCGCGGAGGCAATCGACCTTGCCGTGAAGAAAGGCGCTTTCAACCGGGCGTTCAAAACGCAGGTGAAAGTTGCGCCGGACCTTTCCGTTCAGACAGAAATGCTGCTGGCGAAGCGGATTCTTGACCAGCTCGGGCTCGCAAAACGCTCCGGCGATCTCATATTAGGCTTCGAACAGGTGCGGGAAGCCGTGCGCGAAGCCCGTCCGGGGTGCCTGATCGAAGCTTCCGACGGCTCAGAGGACCAGCGCCAGAAGGTGCTCGCCCTGGTGAAGGGGCTCTACGGCCCCGATCAGGACGAGGCTGGTAAATCCACTGGAAACCGTGATCTTCCGCCCGTCATCGGCTGTTTTTCGGGCGATGAATTGGGCATGGCCTTGGGGCGTGAGCGTGTGATACACGCTTGCCTCAAATTTGGCCGTATAGCGCACGCCTGGAGGGGGGAGCTGGCGAGGCTTTCCGGGTTCCGGCGTGTGTGGTTGCCAGACTGGCAGCCGCCCTCCGGTTCCGGGAGGGTCGCTACGGGGCGAAACATTGAAGAGACCTAAGGCCCATGTCTCCGGGGGCGATCCTCCGGGCACACCGGTTTGACTTCCGAACTTCCGGCGACGCCGTCGCGAACGACAAGACCTGAAACAAAGAGAACGAATTGAGCGATACGAAAGACGATAACTCTGGACGCCGTCCGCTGACGCTGAAGCGGTCGGACACCGGGACGGTGAAGCAGAGCTTCTCCCACGGCCGCTCCAAGCAGGTGGCGGTCGAGGTGAAGAAGAAGAAGGTCGTCGTGGCTCCGGGCGCGCAGCCCAAGCCAGCGGCCCGAGCCCCTGAGCCCGAGAAGAAACCGGCCGCCGCCGCTGCACCCGCAGCGCAGCCGACAGCCGCCCAGGAGGCCGTCAAGAAGTCCAACTTCTCTGAAGCCGAACTCAAGGCCCGCAAGGCTGCGATCGACGCCGCGCGCGCCGACCAGGAACGCCGCCGCGCCGAACAGGAAGCGATCGAGGAAGCCAACCGCCGCCGCGCCGAGGAAGCGCGCCGGATGGCCGAGGAAGAAAAGCGCCGGCAGGAAGCTTCGGCGCGTGGCGATGTTGCGCCGCAGGCCCGTGACGATGAAGAGGATGGCGAACGTGACCGCGGCGGCCGTGGCGGCCGTGGCGGCGGCGGTGCTGATCGCGGGGAACGCGGCGACTTCCGCCGTGACTCGCGTGGCGCTCCCCCGCGCACGGGCGCAACCAGCTACAGCGGCGACCGCGCCGCGCCTCCGCGTGGACCGGGCGGCGCCGTGCGCGTGCGCCCCGATGGCGATCGTCCGCGTGGTCCGGGCGGACCGCGTGGACCGGGCGGCGCCCCGGGTGGCGATCGTGGACCGCGTCCGGGTGGTTTCTCGGGCGATCGTCCGCGTGGCCCGGGCGGACCGGGTGGTGGTCCTGGCCGTGGACCGGGCGGTCCTGGCGGCCGTGGCCCTGGCGGCGGACCGCGTCCGCTTGCGCCACTGGATCCGGATGAACTGACGCCGCTGAGCGAACTCGGCGGACGCGTCAAGCGCGTGAAGAGCGCGGGCGACAATGACCCGACCGGCGAAAACCGTCCGGCACGCAAGGACGAGCCGAAACGCCGTCAGGGCAGGCTGACGATTTCGGCCGCGCTTGGAGACGATGAGGACAGGCAGCGTTCCTACGCCGCCGTGAAGCGCGCGCGCGAGCGTGAGCGCGATCGCCGTCTCAAGCTGGCGGGCGGCGCGGGCGAAAAAGTCTCGCGCGAAGTCGTGCTGCCTGAATTCGATCACCGTCGCCGACCTCGCCAACCGCATGAGCGAGCGCCAGGCCGACGTCGTGAAATTCATGATGCAGCAGGGCGAACTCGTCCGCTCGACCGATGTGCTGGACGCCGACACGGCGCAGCTGATCGTCGAGGAATTCGGCCATACAGTGAAACGCGTGGCGGAATCGGACGTCGAGATCGGCCTCGAAGGCAAGGAAGACATCGACGATCACCTCGAGCCGCGCCCGCCTGTGGTGACGGTCATGGGTCACGTCGACCACGGCAAGACATCGCTGCTCGACGCCCTGCGCCAGACCGACGTCGTGTCGGGCGAGGCCGGCGGCATCACGCAGCACATCGGCGCCTATCAGGTGCAGCTGAAGTCCGGCGAGAAGATCACCTTCCTCGACACGCCGGGTCACGCGGCCTTCTCGTCCATGCGCGCCCGCGGCGCCAACGCCACTGACATCGTCATCCTCGTGGTGGCGGCGGACGACGGCGTGATGCCGCAGACGATCGAAGCGATCCAGCACGCGAAGGCGGCCAACGCGCCGATCATCGTGGCGGTCAACAAGGTCGACAAGCACGACGCCAAGCCGGAAAACGTGCTGACGCAGCTGCTTCAGTATGACGTGCAGGTCGAAGCCATGGGCGGCCAGACGCCGGCCGTGTTCGTCTCCGCGCTCAAGAAGACCGGGCTGGACGAACTCACCGACACCATCACGGCCATGGCCGAGATCCTCGAACTCAAGGCGAACCCGGACCGCGACGCGGACGGGGTTGTCATCGAATCCAAGCTCGACAAGGGCCGGGGTCCGGTGGCGACCGTTCTCGTGAAGCGCGGCACGCTGAAGCGCGGCGACATCGTTGTCGCCGGCGGCCAGTGGGGCAGGGTCAAGGCGCTCAACAACGAGCGCGGCCAGCAGGTGGAAGACGCGAAGCCCGCGACGCCGATCGAAATCCTCGGCCTCGATGGCGCGCCCGATCCTGGCGACCAGTTCGTTGTCGTGGATAGCGAGGCTCGCGCCCGCGAGATCACCGACTACCGCCTGCGCACCAAGCGCAACAAGTCAGGTCCGGCGGCTCGGGCGGGCACTTCGCTCGACCAGATGCTTGCACGGATCAAGGAAGGCGGCGGCGCTGCCGGCGGCGGCCTGAAAGAGGCTGTGTTCCTTGTGAAGGGCGACGTGCAGGGTTCGGTGGAGGCGATCACGCAATCGCTCGAGAAGCTGTCGACCGACGAAGTCCGCGCGCGTGTCGTGCTGGGCGCAGTCGGCGGTATCTCGGAGAGCGACGTGCAGCTCGCGATTTCGGCCAATGCGCCGATCATCGCGTTCAACGTCCGCGCCAACAAGCAGGCGCGCGACCTGGCCGAGCGTGAAGGTGTCGAGATCCGCTACTACTCGATCATCTACAACCTGATCGACGACGTGAAGAACACGTTGTCGGGCATGCTGGCGCCGGAACGCCGCGAGACGTTCCTCGGCTACGCGGAAATCCTGCAGATCTTCAACATCTCGAAGGTCGGCAAGGTTGCCGGTTGCCGTGTCTCGGAAGGCATCGTGCGCCGCGGTTCGGGCGTCCGCCTGCTGCGCGACAACGTGGTCATCCACGAGGGCACGCTGTCCATCCTGAAGCGCTTCAAGGACGAGGTGCCGGAAGTGAAGCAGGGCATGGAATGCGGCATGGCGTTCGCCAACTACCAGGACATCCGCGAAGGCGACCAGATCGAATGCTTCCAGGTAGAGCTGATTGAGCGGAAGCTGGAGTAGGGCGTTACCCCTCCACATGCAGAAGCCCCGGAGCGATGCTCCGGGGGCATCGTGATCTCCGGAAATAACTCGCAGACTTCGGGTTGATCCAAGACGACCAAATGGGAACGGCAGGAAAGCGATGGCTTCCTGCCGTTTTCTGTTGCGACTTGTTCGGGCCGTATTTCGCCGAAATGCGACGTTGCGCACGGACTGCTTCTGGTCGTCGGTCCGGCTGACGAGGGAAATTCTAGTGCGGGAGTCTATTGGTCCCTGCGCGCCGGAACATCCACGCAAGGCCCCAAAGAACACCCGGCAGGGTGAGCCATACCGCTGAGACAATCGCAAAACCAAGCCAAGTCATCCCCGTCGCCTCCGTGATGATCGCATAGGGCTCACACGGAGTGCCGGGAACAGGCGGCGTGTCTGAGGCGGGATAGCCGCACCCGCTAATCACTGGGGACTGCGGCATCAGATCTGGCATCTCCGGCAAAAGCGCAACGGCGCCAACAGTCCACCACATTGCGGCAGCGCCAATTGCCAGCCAGACGCGCTTTGACAACTTCATGAAACGCGCCTCATGGCTGGCATTCTGGCAAAGGCCGCACCGACTGCAACGGGGTACAACTTAGCGCCGTCAGCATTCTTACCGCCGGCCTAGTCGCTCGTCAGCTACCGTTCGCTACTTCCCTGCGATTGAGGCAGGATTTCGCCGAAAGCGATCATTCACGGTGCCCCCTTGGGTCGAGCACTAGTGCCGCGATCGCCAGCCTCTAGAGCGCGAGAACCTTCTTGATGGATTCAAGATTAGAAGCCCTCTTCTGCCCTACCCAATAAAATATCATAGCTTCGCGGACTTGAGCGTACCTCATGAGGATCGAGTTTGCTCGCTGGACGTCGCCAGGATCAACATTGCCTGCATCCACCGCTTCATCGATCGACGCGATTGTGAGCAAGGCAACGGCACAGCGTTCATCGAAGCTCAGATCCGTCTCCATTGCATCCAACATTTCCTGAACGCGATGAGGATCAGCGAGCTCGAATTCCCAGTCCTGCTCGTGACCGGACGCCGGCAGTGAAAGCAGGCGATTGACCGTGCGCTCAGCTTCTCTTGTGGCGCCATAGAATTCAATCGCCACGGTTCATCTCCGCGCCAAGCATCGCCCTTCTAGCATCAGCTAGAAACTGGGAAATGGCGAGTGGACGCCCCAACTTAGAATGACCACTTTGGGCCATCAGACGCCGAGTGCCCTGCAAAATCAATTCGGCTGGATCTCGCCGAACTCGGACATCGAGACTCGTCATCTTCCCCCGAGAAACCGCAGTGCAACCGACTCGAACTGATCGGCCCGCACGACCTCAATCGTGTAACCGCTCGCCAGACACTCAAAACAGGAATCGTGAAAGAGGAACAAGAAGTGTCGGGCCTTGCTCGGCACGCTAGCCGGAAATGAATGCTTGTTGAGTTCACAAATTTCCGCATTCCAAGGGCTATTGAGCACCTCGTAGCAGCCGTAGCTCAACCCTCGTGTGCGCGGTATTCCGTCCCAGGCCTCGTCATTTGGATAGCCAAACTTGGAGATCAAACACCGATCAAATCGAACTATCGCGCAGCCAACATCGTGATAGAGCCCGTCGGGCATCAGTCGCGTCGCATTGAAGCTCAACATTGTGTCGTGTTCGTTCGCGAGCACATTTGCGCCGGACACAGCTGCCTCTGGCGTGATGTCCGTTTCTAGTGGGATGACTTTTTCCATCGGCGCTACCTACCACGACCAGACGCTGCTCCAAGTCGCCGGATGTCTACATTGGGCCACCTCCGCCCTTCAGGGATGATCCGGGCTCAGGTCTGAAGATCGCCGATAACGGACGCCTCGCAAAAACTGAATAGAGCCACCCCACATGCGGTTCAGGCTCGATCTGACTGGCGCATCTCCGGCGGTAGCGAGCGACGCCAGGCCGGATTGAAATTTAGCTGGATCGGGGGCGCGCCGAGAGCGAAGTAGCTTTCCGGAACGGCAAAACCGTTCACATTGCACGCCGACAGCACTTGAAGAATGCTCCCGAGATACGCCTGCGCGGCAGGATCGCTCGGCCAGCTCTTCGGCGCGACAATCTTCGGCGCCTCCACAAAATGTCCGTCGGGACCAAGTCGCACGACCACCTCAGCGACAAGTTCTTCGGTTGGCAAAGCTGGGAGTTTTATCGCACTCGGCCAGCAACGTTGGAGCTGCGACATGATCTCGTCTCGAACGCCCGCGATACTCTCGGCACGGATTGCGTTTAGCTCGCGGCGTTCTTGCGCTGCACTTGAGCATCCGCCCATAGACAGCATCAGCACCAAGGTAAGACCCAACGCACGCATCGTATCCCCCACGCCGAACCGACCGAATATCGCGGACAGCGACATTAGCCCCAAATCTCCGATCCAATCGGGACGTCGCGTTTCGATAGGCCTCGGAAGATCAATTCCCAATGCGGGACTTTTGGCGCTGGCGTCAGAAACGCACGCGTGAAGTTAAGCGTCGCCGTTATTGTAGAGCCGTCGGGTCGCTTGATTTCAACCGGGAGCTCGATCGGTCCACTATAGGCGCCGAGTGTCGGTGCGGGCACGACGATCAAGCCTCGGCCGCCGATCTCAAACGTATCTTCGACAGTGAGGATGCGTTGCGTCACGGACCAACAATAGCTGACCAGTCTGCGACTTCAAACGTCGCCTTTGGGCCACCCGCGCCCGTCGGGGCTAACCCTCAACTCGGTCTGGATCTCGCCGGAAGTGGACATTCATTGGATTTCTAAGGGATGTTATAGCGCACGTCGACCGCGGTTATTCGGGTAAAGTCTCAATCTGGTGCAACGCATTGCGCACTTTGGCCATCCTTCTGATTTGTTCAGCCAGCGTTGCTTGTGCGCCTCCGCAAAAGCCTGCAACGCGAAGCGCCGAAGTGGTGGAGGCAATGGCGTTGCTTGAGTGCCCTCCCCAAGGCATCGCCGGCGACGATGTTCGGTGGGGGAAGGGCGATTGCGCAAACATTAGCCGAAGAGAATGGAGCGGGAAAAACCACGCAGGTACAGCACTCCGCTATCGCTCCTCTAACACACGTGCGAACGCCAGAATGGTCGAAGTGCAAGGTGTGTCCAACGCCGAGGTGAACATCCTCTTCTCGGAAGATGGCGTTGATCCCGTCGAGAACGCCTTCTTTGACAGCCTGGACCGCAATGGCGGTGCCGATATCGTCATTCCGCTGATCCGTCCGAGTGGCGAGCGGGTTCTCTCGATATGGCTAAGCGATTTCTTATATGCAGCCTACTTCACCAAAAAGTCGGCTGGGTGGGTGCACGTGGCGGATTTGCCGAGAGGACGCCTGATTTCCATAGCGCCTGAGTGCAACGTGTTTGCTGTTAGTCGGCCTGATAAGGCAAGCCCGTATGTTCTGGATCTCTACCGAGGAAACCACGACGAAGGACCGTACCAAAGACCGGCGTCTCCGACGCCGCTAGGCAGAATTGAGGTCTCCATTCAGGCGGGTGGTAAGTGTTCTGTCGCTGGCTCTAATGCCATCGCAAGTTCCGGACTTAACGCTGACTACATCGCTGCCGAGATTTGTCAGAAGATCATTCATCGAGGATCGGTCGAGCATGTGACACCTCAATGCTCAACAACGCGGGGATCGAGGTGAACGACAGCATTGGGCCATGTCGCGCCGCCTGTCCGACCAATTCAATCAGACAGGATCTCGCCGAAAGCCGTCATCGATCGGTCAGGCGGTCAAGATGCACGCGAACAGCCGCATCTTGGTATGGATCGTAAGAGGACAAGTAGCCGACGCCCTTCAGCTTCGAAGCGATACTCCACGCCAGATTGTTTTCTTCGCCAGGTATGCCTGGATCGATTCTGAAATAGACGAGCGCGATGGCGAGGTCGATATCGAGCTCCCGTTTGTCCAGTGCTGCTCCCCAAATCACCGCAGCCGCGACAGGCCAGAGCGCCTGTTCGCTGCCTTCCAGCGCTTTGAAGATTTCTTCGCGAACAGCGCCCCATCCGAAGGTATCAATTATCGGCTGCAGCCGATCTTCTAGATCTGTGGTATCTTCAGCATTTGCTTCCTCACGAAGGGCGGCAACGGTGGCGGTCATTGCGTCAGACATGCGGACTCTCCGCATGCATGATCAGGCGACCGAATAATCTTTGCAATGTCTGCAAGGGGCCACAAGCGACCTTCAGGCGCTACTCTCGCGGTTGCCCGAGTATCGCCGAAACCTGCCGTATCTTAGGGCAGCCCCACCAGAGGCGGCACACCGCCCTGCTGCTTGATGTAACCTCGAGCGTATTGAGCCAGATCCTCGCGGGGCATGGTGTCAATTTCCAGTTGGCGCACCCGTAGAACGAGAGCTTGCAGGCGACCACTGGCTGTACCTTGGACGGCTATGGTGAGATAGCCGCGAGAAAGGCCCACTGAATCCCCGTTGGATTTTTCGAACTGCTCAAGCAAGAATTCCTCGAACGGGGTGCCCGTGGTCTCGATCAACGGGTTTCCAGTCAGTTGGATAATTCCTCGGATCGGGCAAGCCGGCTCTGTCAGCAAGGCGCCCGCGGCGGGAATCCACGCAACCCTCCCGCTCACCCTCAGCTCGCCAGAGTGTGTCGTTGGCGTTCTTACTAGATCACAAATGGAGGCATCCGGGGCCGCTGGAACGCAGCCGACACAAACGAATGCGGCAACGCAAAGTAGAGCTCCAGAAAGCAAATTCATATCGCTGCCTCCCGTTTCGAGATCAGAATGGCGCGTCGGCTAGTTGCCCTGGCGGCGATCAAAAATCTTCAACCGTCATGCTAGCGCGATGCGCATGCCTCTGAACGAGGCACCAACCCCCAAAGCCTCTCTATTGAGCAATACGACAGCTCTCTGGTCCGATCGAAAAGCTTGACAACGCAGGCGTCCGTGGAAGCGCGGCAGATCTCCCGTGCCTGATCAATACCCATGACCCCGACCATTCGAAAACTCGTTCCGTCTCTCGTTGTCGGATCGAACAGCTCTTCAAGCGCCACCAAGGCGAGCCCAGCGTTCCTTGGTGATTTTGAACAGTCGAGCTTCTCGTAAGTGATAGCTGAATAGCTCGCTCCTTTTTCGTAGATCTGAAAGATCGGAACATTGCATTTGCCGACGCTGCTCCCATTCGCACCTACCACCTCGTATGTGATTTCAGCACACGAGTAACCCCGCTGTGTCTGCAGCCCCCTCGGGCAAAAATCATTCGACCTCAGCTTCCGATAGAAATCGTAGACGTCTTGCTCGATCGGCTTTTCAGTAATCGTTACTCGATCTGCATCGTCGATTTCGACTTGCTGATTATCCGCTGGCCTTACCTCACCCTTGGGTCGGGTGTCGGTCGGCGCGGCAGGCTGCGCTTGCTGGGCAAACCCGCATGGGCAAAGAGCCCAAGACACTAGTAGAGCGCAGATTGCCCGGACCAATGCATTCTCCCACACCCGGTGCAAGCTAACTTGCTCCCCTTGCGGCTTCAATCAATCGAAGAGGTCCGCGATGGGTCATCGAAGTCGTTCAGGGCCATCCCTCGGTTGGGTCTGAATCTCGCCGAAAGCTGCCGTTTGGAATCGCCGTTAGGTGATTCCCAGTGCTCTAAGTTCATTTGGAGTCAAATCTGCAATCCTCAATCCGACCAGCAGTTGGGCAGCATCGACAAGGAAGATAACCCGTCCCTCGCCGATGCCTCCTACTGGATCGGCGCTCCCGTCTATTGCGAGCGTCAGTTCACGATTATGGAGAGTCAAAGCAAAGTCTGCAGGGCAGTCCAGCCGCATGCATCCGGACGGCCCCTCGAATGTGTGAGACGGCGGCTCAATCACTGGCACCCCAGGGACAGTTTTGACCGCCGCAGAAGCCAGCACATTGACGCGCTTCCAAAACGGCATCGCGAACTTGGTGACAATGCCCGTTCTTTCGTCGAACATGATTTCAACAAGTGACTTTTCGTAGTCCCCGTATCGCAGGGCTACGAGTTCACCCGTCCACCCAAGGTTGGTGTCTGCTGAGAACGGGACATAATCGTCCCCGTCGATCTCCATCGCGCTTTGATAGACACCCTTTAGTCGAGCAAACATGCTGAAGCCCCTCATCGGTCCGCTAGCTCAGGGATGCCGATTTCTCAACGGCGACATTGGGCCACCTCCGTCCTTCGGGCACATCCCCGGGTTAGGCCGGCAGATCGCCGAATGCAGTCACTCATCGCGAAAGTCTATCGGAACCGAAGCAAGCTGCGCAGCTAACGACCAATCCCGAGGCTTTTCATCTGGGACGTTCCATGGGGCGCCGAGCGCGATCCAACGAGATCGGAAACGCCGAGCAGCCTCGGGCGTGGCGTCTTGATATCCCCATTCGACGCTGCAGCACGGGCAAAACGCGTAGGTCGGACTTTTCCCATCGACGCCCCACGCTTCGCCGCCAGCGTCGAAACCACAAACCCTGCATGCGTCGAACTGCACTGCATCTCTCCCGCGAAAGACGTCAGCATAATGGTCTCATGACCAGCGGCTATGGGCCACCTCGCGCCGCCTGTCCGATCAATTCCATCCGGCAGCACTTCGCCGAAAGCAGCCGTTCAGTACAAATTCCGGAAAGGAGCTACGGCTGCGCCGGATAGAGCTTGCCGCTATCTCGAGGCTTGAGCTCGCGACCGGAGTTCTGAGTAGGTCCATAGACGTCCCACCAACTTAGATCCAGGGCGCTTAGCCAGGTCCTGAAGGCAACCACGTCTGCGGAGTTGGAACGGGCGGTTCCGAGGGTTTGGCTGGTTTTCGGCAGGTACGCGAGCTTAATTGCGTAGCCGGGATACTCTGGTCGGCCCGGCTGCGTGAAAAACCATATCGTGCGGTCATCGCTGCAATAAAACCGGATGTAGGTTTCTGCGTCGTTGCGTTCGCAGCCTTGGCTTGTGACGTCCTCCATCGCTCTGTCATACGTTTTGTAATTTGATGGAAACGGCGACTGGGGCTGCGCCGGCCCTGCGGCGCACAACGCAACCACCATTCCGAGCCCCGTCAACCGTACCGAGATCATCGCATTCTCCCCAAACCGACAGGCTGAAATATATCATCACATGCTCTGCCGGTCACCGGCGAACGCCGGTTCGGCCGAAGGCTCCTCCTTCCACGAACGGCTGCTTCGGGCATGCGAGCCTTTTGGGGCTAACCCCTGCTAGGTCAGGATCTCGCAGAAAGCCGTCGCAATTTTGGTTGCCTACCACAGCCTCAGCGAGCTTGCCGTATCACGGCTTTTACACTTGTGTCGGTTGCTATCAGTGCCGATGGGCGCGACATGCACCGCTGGCCGTCGACCACATCTGGTCCGAAGAAATCCTTCACGAAGGTACCCTCCACGGAGACGGCACGTTCCCCGAGTAGTTCGACATGATCAAAGAATGCGTCAACGTTCATCAGCGTGATGCAATCGTTGGCGTAAGCATCAAAATTCGTAGGGTTGGGTCCGAAGAGATCTTTCTTCCACTCTGCAAAACGCGCCTCCGATTGGTACAGTGACCGACCGTTTGTGCCGAGGAGAAGGTATCCTCGCACTCTTACAGCTTTCCCGTCGAACGACGCCGCACCCGCGTTGAGGTCGCGAACCGATAGAACTTGAATGCTTGAAGCAGAAGTCGCGCAGGCAGCAAGCAGTAAGTGCGCGACGACTAACCAGGCCAGGCCGCGATTTCCCATGTTAGCTCCCTCCCCAATTTGACTTAACTAGCCTGATCGAGCGAGGGCTGCGAGCGGCGGTTCAGGGCCATCTCGCGCCGCGCACGCTGCCAACGCAATGCGGCCGGATCTCGCCGAAATGCGACGTTCGCTCAGTCCCAGAAGTTGAAAAGGACCTCGCCAACAGACCGAGGCTTCCAATACTTCATGTCATCGGGCCAAATTACGTCAGGATGTGCGTCGATCAGAACCCGATCAGTTTCCGTCAATTCGCTTGTCAGCTCTTGAGCTGGTGCGACAACAAATTGCCCGTCTCCAACGGCAGCTGCTGCTGCACAGAAAGCGGGATCATCAAAAAATCCACGATCTGGATACTCCGCCACTCGCCCGGCTAACGCGGTGACACGTGATCCTTGCTCGAAGAGCACCGCAAATTGTCGCTCCTCGTGCTGGACATGAGCCCAATGATAGCTCTTGGCGATCTGGTTCCAAAAGAAATCTTGCACGCGCCAGCCAAGCTCACGCGACACGGCATGCAACGCTGTCGTGATTTCACGACGTCGATTGAATGAGGGCTCTCGCGTTTCCAACGCCAGGCGCAAATACTCGCTTGGCACTTGTCTTGGAAATTCAGTTCTTTGGCTATTGCGCGACATACACCCACTCTAGCAGTTCGTTCGAAAGCAAGAATGGGCCGTCTCTGCCCCTCCGGGGTTACCCTCCGCTGGGCCCGCAATTGGCGGAAGGGCACGTTTGCAGTTGCTCATATTTGATAAATATTGCTGCGACGGAAGCAACGTCGAGCTTTGGGTTGGGGTGCCTGATGGATGCAAGAGACCAGCTGACAGATGCGTTCGAGCGAGGATTTGAGTCTGCGGGAGAAGCGCTTTCGCCCGACATACGCGATCTCTATTGGATCCAGCACTTTCTGATCTGCTATGAAATGGGAGGGTGGCTGTACAACTGGTCGACGCCGCTGGAACACTTCGACGTAACAATTCCGGCTTTGAAGCGTCGTGGCCTTGCCGACCTGGCCGAAATCCTGTCGCGGGTCCGCCAAATACTGGCTCCCGTCGGGCGCATTGTCGAAGAAGCTAAGGCCGATGGCGCTCAAATCACCTGGTACGAGATACTCGAGCTGATCGACCCCGAAAATGAGCTTGAGAGTTTGGAAAGCGACATCGATGCACTCCCCGATTATGGATTGCCCGAGCGCTGGTGAATGTCTGCAACGGACCACTTACGCCCTTCAGCGCCATCCCTCGGTTAAGTCGGCAGATCGCCGTTAGCGGTCACTCAGACCTAACTGGCATTTGCCGCCCAACTACGCGCAAATCAGACTGCTCAATGAGGGACGGCCATGTGGTAGACTGTCGCCACCAGCCTAAGCCTGCCATGATCTCGTGCGCTACTAGGCTGCCAGGGGGAATGGATGTCTTTTCTACAAATGCTTTCGCTTGTTGCGTTGGCTATTGTCTCTGTCGCGTCGTGTGCGAGCCAAGCGATGGTGCCTGCTGTAGGCGAATTGAACGGTGAGTGGACCGTCCAGACGACCCCATACCGCAGCGATCTAGGGTGCGCCGTCCGAGGTACCTTAAAAATCACGCGCGGAGAACATGACGATGTCCAAACCTGCGCGATTGAAGTCAGGGAGGTGTGCGAAGTTTACGACGCCGACAAATTTGTTGTCGCGCACGACATCTGCACGGTGGAAACCGATGGCGATCAGATCGTCCTACGGGTCAAAACCCGAAAGGTGCTCGCGGGCAATCCCCACTACCTGAAGGGAGGGATGCACAATTTGGCGCGCTACGTGTTGGGGCTGAGCCCGGATGGACAAACTCTTTCGGGCAGATACTTCGGAGACTGGGACACGAGCGTGCGTCTGAACCGGCAGTAAGAATCGACAGCGAGCATCCACCGCCTGTTGATGGTCTGGCAGACGGGCCGAAAATCGCCGGAAGTGGACAATCGACTGCAGGCTGATTGAATAGCCCAATGCCGAATCCGAATGCTTATCCGAGCTTCAGCGACTTGATGGCCAAAATCGGCTTTGTCCTCCTGCAATGGGGATTTCTTGAAAACGCGATGCGGCAGAACAATCGGGAGGTAGGCGATCTAAATCAAATTTCTGAACTCACGGAGCCCCGACGAATCCGAAACCTGATCGCGCATGGCATCTGCCGAGCCTCTGCCGATCCGTCGCGGTCAGGAGAGCCGTTCGTCGCATGCCTCACTCAGGGCGGGAAAGAAATCGAGATTCCTTACAGCGCACTCGAGCAGGCAATCGCGGCGCTGGAGACCTACCGGCTCCGGAACTTCCGATAGCCCATGGCATGACCAGTGCGTTTGAGTGCGCATTGTCGCGATCTCGCCGATTGCGGTCATAACAGCGGTAGTGAACAATCGGGAGGCACGGGGGTGCTGATGTCAGCAAGTGGCCGGTCCAGAGGTGGCGGTTTCTTCCAAGGCCCATCGGCGGTCGTTTTCTACGCCGCGGCGGGCTTCGGACTGATTATCTATCTGGTCGTGTTCGCCCCTCTGCCTTTCGTTGCGGCCTGGTGGAAATCCGGCACCATCAGTTGGGACGATTATTCCGACCCGCTTCACAAGCGGGCTCGGATGGCAGACGGAATGAAATTAGGCCGAGCCCTGACTGGCAAGACGCGCGCAGAGGTTGTTGCCCAGCTCGGGGAGCCTCCCGCGACGACCTATTTTTCAGAATACCAACTTGTCTACGAACTTGGCCGCGATCGCACTCTGTTTGGCATTGATAGCGAGTGGCTCGCCATTCGCATGGGGGTAGATGGCAAGGTGTCGGAGGTGGACGTCCTTGCGGACTGACTCGCGCTGGCTTTCACCGTCAGAAAATCGCCGTAAGCAGACGCACGTAACAGCCCCCGGGATTTATGCCTTGATGCCTGCGGCCTGCAGCTGGTCTTGAAGGTTCCAAGCTATGGGTCTTCGTTGCACATCGAACCACTGGCAACCGTCTGCGATCCACTCGGCTAGATATTGAGAAAAAGACGCCGGCTCACCCGTGCTGGGCTTGTCGTCATTCCCGAACTCGAAACCGCAGCAACTACATACGTCGTAAGACGGCATTCCGAAGTGGTCCGAATATGGCGGGCTGAATGACGATGGCACGGGCGGCGTAATCAACCGCTCGTATGGTGCCGTTTGGAGATCGGCGTATCCGCAACACGGACAAGTAAATCGCTCTACTCCAGCGGGCAGCGCTTTGTGGTCCATCTTTCCCCCAACGTTGGTCGGGCAGCTTAGACAGCGAGCGTCGCCAACGGCAACTTAGGACCAAACCCGGCCCCTTGGATACAGAATTACGAACGGCAGAAGTTGGCCCTTTTCGGCCGCTTGGCGTGAAGCGTGACACCCACTATTGAGGAGGAGCTTGAGGGGACAAATGCGCGGATATCTGTTTGCTGCATTATTAAGCGCCGCCGGCCTCAGCGCATATGCTCAATCATCATCGCCTCGGCTGACCTATGACGGATTTGGCGCCGTGCGCGTCGGCATGATGGAAGCTGAAGCCATCGGGAAGGAAGGCTTCATTCCCGAGCCCCGTCCACTCGACAAAGACTCTTTGCGAGAATGGGAGGGTTGCCATTACGCGGAGTTCACCGCGAAGCACGTTCACGCTCTCGTTGTCGATGGACGCGTGGGAAGCATCGTTATTGGTAAGAACAGCGGTGTACAGACCGACAGCGGCATCAGCATCGGCGATGACGAAGCCAAGGTACGCAAGGCGTATGCGGGCCTTCGCCGCACGCCTGCGCCATACGTCATAGAACCAGAGCACGAACTCTACTTCCAACCTGGCGGCCGGAACGAAAACGGGTTTCGTTTCTCCATCGACGCGGATGAAAGAGTCAGCAAGATCTACGCTGGCAACGGGTCCATCGAAAACATGGAGGGCTGTTCTTGATCTGCCGCGCGTCTGGACGTCCGGAATCGGCGATCTGCCGACCTAACCCAGGGATGTGCCAGAAGGGCGGAGGTGGCCCATTGCAGCCGTAGGATCCCGTGCGTCCGGTTGCTATGGTCCCGCACGTCAATCAGGGAACTCACCGGGGTAAAACTGTCCGATGACCGAACGACACGCTCAACGGTTAGTCGTCCCAGCTGTTGTAGCTATGCTGTCTGGACCTTTGGCAGCTTCCGTCGCGGCGTTTCTGGCTATCCAGATTTTCTTCAATCCGACCGCGCCTGTATTTCCAGCCGCTCTGTTGGTTTTGGCACTGCTCGTGACGCTTGTGTGTGGTCCACTCGTGCACATCGTCTTGCGCAAGCTGAACTGGGTGGCGTGGTTTCACTATGGGGCGGCATCAGCAATTGTTGCTGCCGGGGTGGCGATAGCAATATCGGCCCGCATCGGTGAATGGTCGACTCCGATTTCGCTTATTTTGGCTTCATCTGGAATCGCAAGCGGGGTTGTCAGTTGGTGGATTTGGCAACTCGACCGCGAAAGGGCGAAACGCAACAGGCGCAATTGGATGGGAGCGCTAGGAGCACTTGCGGCTGTCAACACAGCACTGATCGGTTTCAACATGTTTCAAGTGGCGTTGGGGGCAGCGATCCTTATTGCCGAGCGGCAACCAGCGCCTCCTAAAGATCCGCGGCATTGGTCCGAGGCGACTATCGCGCCGGTCGAGTTCAAGTTTTGGAGCGAAGACGGCGCCGCGATCCGCCTTCCTGCGGAAAAAGAAGCGTTCCTGGAGTATGTGCGCGCCCGAGGCGGCACCTACTGGATTCCCGGCGAGGGCATAGCGGAAGCCATGCATGACCCGCCCAGCCCGTATCCGGACTCCCCATGCAGCAAAACGCCTGATGGAATTGTGGTGTATATCGATTCATCGAACCCGCGCGAGTATCCGCGCTTTGTTGCGTACTTGCACGATGGGAAGGTGGTTTGCGTCGACCCACAGTTCGCGTACGCGGATCCGGAGTTCTTTTAGAACACGACACCCCAACGAAGAGGTTGGTGTGGCCGCGCTAGCGCACCGTAGGTGATATGCTTCCGAACTTTTGGGACTGAGCGATCGTCGCATTTCGGCGAGAACCTGCCCGATTGAATTGGACGGACAGGCGGCGCGACATGGCCCCTTCCTGACATTGGCCCAAGCATAGTCCCCGCCTAGTATCGATGACTCAACTGCAGGCGGGACCTGCTTGATGGGGGAATGGGTTTCGTTCTCAAATGGCGATTAGGAGCTGGTCGATTTTGAGGTCTCTTATTTGCGCTGGTGCCGCACTCCAGTTGATGGGTTGTGTCACCGGCGCTCCGGCTTCGTCTGGGGCTGACGTCATCTTTCTAGGAAGGATCGTTGCGGCTACGTCAGCGAGCGTTCTTCTGGGTGACCTGGCAGCTGACGCCACAGGCTATGTATTTGAGGTGACAGGACGGCCAGACGTCAGGATTGAAGCTACCGCGGTTAGAACCTGCAGAGATGTGGAACCTAGCAACCGGGCGCACCTCATTTTTGCGAAGTGGGTACGGCCGGGCGGCGATTTTCCGAACTGGTTGTCTGTTCTTGCTTGTCCAGTCGTGGACTCTGACGTGATCGATGCTTGGAAAAATTACTACCAGCCACACGCATTCATTGAGTTCGATCATTGATCATTGAGCGGCGGGGCGAACGGCCGGAGTCGGCGAGATCCGGAACTAGCGGGGGAAGCCGCTGAGGGTCGTCGATGGCCCTAAGCAGCCGTCGCGGACCTCTTCATTTACGCCATTGTGCGTCGTATCCAATTGCGATGATCTTTAGCACGATCACCTTCAGCAAGGCGGGGCTCGACGACCCTCCACAGGCGGAATCGGATGACGCCCTAACAGGCCTCAACTGCGCCAAGTGGGTCATGTCTTGGCTTTGCAATCTTGAGGCAGCCGGGTTCGATGAAGAGCCCATTGTGGAAGATTGGGGCTACGCCGTTCGGGTTTCGGCAGCGCCTGACACACTCTTGCTAGGGTTTACGAACGCATTTGAGGATGATCCAAATCGCTGGCGCATCACAGTCAGCGACAACTTCAATCGCGGCCTCTTTCCTTGGACGCGACAGCGCCGCCGTGAGAAGGCCTCAAATCTCTCCGACTTCGTTGAACGATCCCTACGCGCAGCGGACGGTGTCGAAAACGTGCGCGTTGAGCAAACGGGCTAACGTCCGAGTTCGGCGAAATACTGACCTGTCCAATGGATGCCCCCGAAGGGCAGAAGTGGCCGCTAGCCGACACTCCGGTTACCTCGAAAGCAGATACGATGATTTCGGGTCCTCAAACTCATATATCCCGAGCTTACCGGGGATGCTTGAAACAAAAGCGCCGTGGCCCATTCCAACAATTGCGATGAGCGCTTCGGCGAGCAGCATTTCGCGACCATCCAGGTCGCGGTTGGCGGAAACGACATAGCACGTGGAGGGTGCCCCCTTCTTTCGCAGCATTGTCTCGACGCTGGCGGGAAAGTTTTCTCCGCCAACCAGGTGTTGCGCAAAGCGTGGGTCAAGACGCGCAGAATGATCGAGCAATGACCTAACATCACGGCGGCGCTTCTCGCCGAGTTCGAGCAGCGATCCCATCCGTCTGCGGGTCGGTTCCATTAGAAAGTCCAAGAAACCGCGTTCGTGTTCGTTCATCTCTCGATCTCCGCTGTCATCATGGTGGGGATTCAGAACTCTCGAAAGGCCGCTCCCGGCGATATCCAGTCGCCTCTAAAACCATAGACGCAGGGCTGAAACGACGCGCTAGGAAACCTGCGCCTCCGAAAATGTAGCATGCCTAAGTACAATGTTGATGCTCCGCCCACGGAGTGTATCCTTCCATTGAGGGGGAGGCGCTTGAATGACAGCGTATGTGCGAAATATGTCGTTGGGTTGCGCATTTGCGACCGCGCTGTTGATGTGCGGGTTGAGCGAGGCAAGCGCTGCGTTTTTCAAACTCGAGGCGGGTGAGCAATACGCGCAGGACCTGCCTGCCCAAACCTTCCAGCAGATCCCTGCGCCATACGACGAGCTGATGGCTGTCGCAGATACGGAAGTTGGACGGCAGGTGTCGTTCAAGTGCATGGCGTGTCACATGTTCAAAGCGAACGCGCCGAACTTGCAGGGACCCAACCTGTTCGGTGTGGTCGGCCGCGATGTTGCTTCCTACCCTGGCTATCGCTTCTCCACCGGCCCAGGGTCATTATCGGAGCTCGAAGGCAACTGGACCGTCGAGCGGCTAGATCACTTCATTCAATCGCCCAAGCAATTTGCCCCGGCCACGAAATCCACTTTCAGAGGTCTCAGCCGTCTACCCGATCGGATCAACCTCATCGCATATATGCGCACTCTGATCTCAAATCCGACGACGGATGATCGTCCGCCCAACGGCTCACCAGGATGACTGGAAACGGCGAGATCCAGCCTGATTGGATTGGTCGGACAGGCGGCACGAGACGGCCCAAAGCGGACATCCAGAGGCTTCTCACTTTCTGCAGAGCGAGGTATCTCGCGTCGACACTTGCATCCATGTTCCGACGAGAGGGCGATTTGGAATGAAGCGCCTCGGGCTCGCACTGATCGGCTTAAGCATTGCGGCGTGCGACGGAAAACCCTCTGAGCCGAAGGCGCCGCCGCCGGCTTCCGAAAATGTCGACCAAGACTACTTCAGCCTACTCGGCACGTTTGATGACCACACTCCCTATCGCGGCCACGAGCCATTTGCTGGGATCGTCTACAACCCAGCCTATGGCATCGATGCGTTCGTTCTTCGATTTTATGACTACTGGTCGGGATTTGAGGACAAAGGAGACGCTCAGCGCCATGTCCTCGTTCGCCGTACGCGGCAGTTCGACGTGCAAAACGGCGAATTGGAACTGCTGGACCGAGCGGTGGACCACTGGGCAGATAGTCGGTCCTGCCCCGCGGTCTCAGAAGCGATGAAGATGTTCGCTGCTGCGCTTCCCTCAGTCGCAGTAGATCTGAAGGCTCAAAGCTGGGAATCCGTACCGTATTCCTCCAAGGAAGCAGAACAGAGCGCCACTATGGATCGCCCGATTGGCCATTGTAACTGCTTGGACGTTTGGGCGAACCTGGGCGAAGATTTCGCCCCCGGCGTCATCAGCTATCGTCTAGATATCAAAACGAGCGGATACCCGGTTGACAGCGAATTGGGTGGCTGGACATCGCGCTTTCTAAAAAGTGCGGAGAGTTGTTTCGGCGTGGCATCGCCGGAAATTCCAACGGGTCCAGTAAGCAATTAGCGGGCACGGCTGACCGCATTCGGCGAGATCCGGCCGAGTTGATTTAGCGAGCACTGGAGTTCAGATGATCCATTCTTGCCGGTCGAACCGCTAACGCGGGGGGTCTATGGAGCGCAAAAGCCGAAGAACTGAATTTCCAAGACAGGCACCAAGCGAGTATTTGCGCTTGGCGTTGGACACGCGAGAGCGCTCATTTGACCGACGTCGTGAAATCACAACCGCGTTGCATGCCGTGGCGCGCGAGTTGGATTGGCGCGTGCAAGAGTTCTTTTGGAACCAGACCGCCAAAAGCTATCATTGGGCTCATATCCAGTACGAGGAGCGACAATTTGCGGTGCTCTTCGAGCAAGGATCACGTGTCACCGCGTTAGCCGGGCGAGTGGCGGAGTATCCAGATCGTGGATTCTTTGATGATCCCGCTTTCTGCGCGGCAGCAGCTACCGTTGGAGACGGGCAGTTTGTTGTCGCACCAGCTCAAGAGCTGACAAGCGAATTGACGGAAGCTGATCGGGCTCTGATCGACGCATATCCTGACGTAATTTGGGCCGATGACATGAAGTATTGGAAGCCTCGGTCTGTTGGCGAGGTCCTTTTCAACTTCTGGGACTGAGCGAATGTCCGCTTACGGCGAGATCCAGCCGGATTGAATTGGTAGAGCCGGCGGCGCGAGATGGCCCAATCTAGACATGCGGCGACTTGGAGCGGCCGCCGGTCGTGGTAGGTAGCCCCGATGGAAAAAGTCATCCCACTAGCAACGGACATCACGCCAGAGGCAGCTGTGTCCGGCGCAAATGTGCTCGCGAACGAAAACGACACAATGTTGAGCTTCAATGCGACGCGACTGATGCCCGACGGGCTCTATCATGATGTTGGTTGCGCGATAGTTCGATTTGATCGGTGTTTGATCTCGAAGTTTGGCTATCCAAATGACGAGGCCTGGGACGGAATACCGCGCACACGAGGGTTGAGCTACGGCTGCTACGAGGTGCTCGATAGCCCATGGAATGAGGAAATTTGTGAACTCAACAAGCATTCATTTCCGGCTAGCGTGCCGAGCAAGGCCCGACACTTCTTGTTCCTCTTTCACGATTCCTGTTTTGAGTGTCTAGCGAGCGGCTACACCATTGAGGTCGTGCAGGCTGATCAGTTCCAGTCGGTTGCGCTGCGGTTTCTCGGGGGAAGATGACGAGTCTCGATGTCCGAGTTCGGCGAAATGCCGCCGGTTGAGGTTCTTGGCTGAGCGTCAGCTTCGGAATTAAGGCAACCGCGACAGAAATTTGGGCGGGACACTGCTGACCAACCAGACGCCATTCGACGCCAGCAAGAAGGGTTCGCCCGCAGCCGCCAAGCCAGCAGCGTCCACCGTCAGAATAATTGGCTGACCACGACGCATTGCGACGCGCTTTGCAGTTTCTACGTCTGCTGAGAGATGGACGTGATGGCGCTTCATCGCCTTAAGTCCTTCCGTCTCAATGGCTGTCCAGAAGCGCGCGATCGTTCCGTGAAACAATTCGACTGGAGGCGTGGCTGGCGTCCAGTCCGCCTCAACTTTGACCGAGTGCCCCTGTCGAGCGCGGATGCGCGCGCCATCGGAAGACAACTCGAACCGCGACTTATCGTTCGTCTCTACGACGTGTAGAAGGCGATCCCAATCAGCCGCCATCTCCGCTTTGGAAAGGGCGGCCAGCACACGATCGACATCGGCCCATCCTTCTGACGAAAGCTTAAACCCGGCTGCCTCAGGCTTGTGGCGCAACCAATACGACAGGGTCTTAGATATCTCAGTGTCGGAAGTCATGGGTTCGTACTTATCACGCGATGTGGATGGCGGAACAGGGTAGCCCCTTGGGGCTGTAAGTGCATCCACTGTCGGCGGCGTCAGCGCCATTTTGCTTCGATAACCCCGCAGTTCGTCGAGGTCCATCTGCGACGTTTTTGTTTTCGCTGTGCTCGTTGTCAGGTTAGGGAAGCGGGCGAAGTAAGGCTCGGTCTGCGTCGCAACACCGACCAAGAAGCAAGAGCTACAAAATGCGTACGGCGCTAGATGCTCCGATTGAGGCCTTGGATGATCACGAGAGGGCGTTTGTCGCAAGTGTGAAAGTGCACGGTTGGTTTCGCCACGGCATATTTGCCGATGAGGGAAGGCCGTCTTTTTCGTTCACGACTGGCTTCTGGGTTAACGCTGATCACCCGGAACTTGTCATCTTCAGCATGAAGGACACCCTCGCGCACCAGGTATTCTGGGACGCGTTTGGGGAAGCAAAGGCGGGACGCAAACTGCTCGTCGGGAAGAGGACGGACGCAGTTTTCGCCAATCTCCCCGCTTATGCGTTCACGGTCACAAAAAAACATTATGCGGACCACCTCGGCTGGAGCCGCTGGTTCTATGCTGGCGACGACTTCCCGTGTCTGCAAATCGTCTGGCCAGATCGGGCCGGACTCTTTCCATGGGAAACCGGATTTGATCGAGCGTTCAAAGATGATCAGCCAGATCTTACTGAGCGTGGCTGGGTCGACGAAATAGCGGACTGAGCAGCCCAGAGCGGGCGCATTTCGGCGAGGTTCTCACGTCGTCAGGCAAATCCCCGACGGTCGTCGGTGGCCCAAAGGCGACGTTTGAAGTCGCAGACTGGTCAGCTATTGTTGGTCCGTGACGCAACGAATCCTCACTGTCGAAGATACGTTTGAGATCGGCGGCCGAGGCTTGATCGTCGTGCCCGCACCGACACTCGGCGCCTATAATGGACCGATCGAGCTCCCGGTTGAAATCAAGCGACCCGACGGCTCTACAATAACGGCGACGCTTAACTTCACGCGTGCGTTCCTGACGCCAGCGCCAAAAGTACCGCATTGGGAATTGATTTTCCGAGGCCTATCGAAACGCGACGTCCCGATTGGATCGGAGATTTGGGGCTAATGTCGCCTGTCGGCGAGCTTTTGACTTTGAGACCAAACGCGCGAACGTCGATACTGGGGGAATAGATGATGCACGCAACTCTGCGGATGCCCGCTGCCCTGCTGAGCGCGCTACTTGCTATCGGCTGCGAAACCGATGCGGACTGGGTGGGCGCCAATCCGGGCCGGTTGGACTACTGGCCCACGCAAATCCTTCTTGCAGATTGTGATGGTCGCAATGGTCCGGAATGGAAGCGTCTTGAGATCGCGCCGCCGGACGCCGAGGTTTACATGTTGCATGCTGAGAAGGCTGCTCAACCGAACGAGATCCGCCGCATTGATAGGTGGTACCATCGCGGTCCAGGCGAAGTGCTGCTGTGCCGGTCTGTGAAGGACTCTGACATCGGGGGATACGAAGCGTATTGGCGCTTTCGCGAACACGAAGGCCGAGTGGTCGTGGCCGAGTCCTACGCATGGCAATATGTCGTCGCGAACTAATTCTCGAGTCTAGCAAAGGCAGCCAAGTCAGATTCGCGAGAGGCTAGAATCGGCGAGTTTCGGCCCGAACAAGTCGCAACAGGAAACGGCAGGAAGCCATCGCTTTCCTGCCGTTCTTATTTGGTCCTGGATCAGCCCGACATCCGCGAATAATTCCCGGAGATCTCGAATCCTCCTGAGCGATGCTCCGGAGATTTTGTAGCCTACATCGCATGACCGGAGACGGGCAGAAGCATCCACCCCGCCATGGCGATCATCATCAGGTTCTCGGTCAGCGAGAGGAAGCCGAGCGGTACATTGCTGTCGCCGCCGACACAGGCGCATTTGAGTTCGCGCTTGTCGAGGTAGACCGCCTTGAACACCGACACTGCCCCGATGCCGCCGATAACGAGGGCGAGCGGGGCGGAGAACCAGGTGAGCACGCCTGCGATCATAAGGATGCCGGCCGTCAGCTCCGCGAACGGGTAGAGATAGGAATAAGGGACCCAGCGCCGGGCCAGCAGGTCATAGCCCAGGAACATGCGCGAGAAACTTTCGACATCGCGCAGCTTCAGCATGGCGAGGGCGGCCATCGAGAAGCCGATGAACCATTCGGCGGTGCGGATGGTCAGGATTGTATCGAAGGCGGCATAGCTCGCGGCGAGGGCCATGAGCGCAGTCACGGCAAACACGGCGAGCACGGGCGTGTAGGTGACCGCCTTGGGATCGCGAACCTTGAGGCCGAGATGGCGACGAAGATCGTCATAGCCTCCGATACGCCGGCCTTCGATGAAGATCTGCGGCGTCGTTTTCACATCCTGAGCAGCCTTGAAGGCGTCGGTTTCCTCGCGCGTGCGCAGCAGGTGGTCGTCAACGACGAAGCCCTTGCGTTCGAGGAGGTCCTTCGCCTTGAGGCCGAAGGGGCAGAGGTGATGACCCATTGCCATCCGATAGAGGGTGGCGTGACGGGCAAGAGGGGCAGACGGGGAGGACATGCGGGAACGCGCTCCTTCTTGTGCGCAACTGTTCCCACCCCATGTAGGGTCCGTACCATGGTACGGAGTCAAGGATGACGGCGACAATTGGCTGGTTGGCACGCGAAGGCGGCGTGGGCGTCGAGACCGTGCGGTACTACCAGCGGCGTGGCTTGCTCGGGACGCCGCAACGCGAAGCGCGGTCGGGTGCATCGGGCGGCGTCAGGCGTTATGGCGACAAGGATGTGAGACGGTTGCGCTTCATCAGGTCTGCACAGGCGGCCGGCTTCACGCTCGAGCAGATCGGCGAACTGCTGGAACTGGATTCCGGACAGGACCGCGCGCGGGCCCGGGAACTGGCGCGTGAGAGGATCGCGGCGCTGGATGAAAAGATCGCAGAACTCGAAGCGGCGCGGACATCCCTGCGCCGGCTGGCGCGGGAATGTTCCTCAGGCGCGACAGGGCCTTGTCCGATAATTTTATCTTTTGAAAAGGGTTCGAAGTCCGATCGGTGAAATTTCACGGACCGGCTGAACGGCATGTTCACCAAAGGTTGGCATGGTTACGCGCATGGTAGCTGCTCCCTTGCGGGCAGCGGAGTTCACGCGACCGGAGGCCAACATGCATCAGGCTTCGATCCTCTTCACCGCCGCCGTCATGGCGATGGCCGGGGCGTGGTATGTCATGCAGGACATGACGCGGAATGGTGCGCCTGCTGCGGAGCAGCATGCGGCGATGGTCCCGGCGGCTGAACCCCTGGCGGACTAAGCCTTCCGGGGGCGCCTCCCCGCATCACCGAAATGTGCCTGACTTTCGTGGGGCCGCGGCTATTCTCTCTGCAACGGGCAACAGTTCCGGCGGAGGGAGAAGGTCATGTCACAGCTCAGGATACGTGTGCTTGCCGGATGCGCAGCGGGTGCGTTGGCGATCGGGTCGCTGATCGCGGCGCCGGCGTTGTCCCAGTCGGCGAGTTCCGCGCCGCAGGGCAAGATCGAGATCAACGTCCTGTCATCGCGCTATGACCTCGTGTCGGGCGGGGACGCGCTGGTCGAGGTCAAGGCGAGTGAAGGCGCGAAGGCGAGCGAACTCAAGCTGTCGCTCAACGGCCGGGAGCTTGCGACGCCGCTGAAGTTCGACCAGCCGAGCAACACGCTCCGCGGGCTCGTCACCGGCCTCGATAATGGCGCGAACTGGCTGCAGGCGCGGGGACCCTCGGGCTATTCGGTGAGCCAGCCGCTGGTGAACTATTCGATTTCGGGGCCGATCCTGTCGGGTCCGCACCTCGCGCCATACGAATGCCGGACGAAGGAGTCGGGGCTGGGCGATCCGACTGACGCGAACTGCTCGGCGCCGACGAAGTTCGAGTGGTTCTACAAGCCGTCGGCCGGGGGGGCCTACAAGGCGATGGACCGCAAGGGGCCGCGTCCTGCCGATGTCGCGATGACGACGACGATCGACGGACGGTCTGTGCCGTTCATCGTTCGCGTCGAGAGCGGGGTGATCAACCGTGCGATCTATCGCATCGCGGTGCTGGATGATCCGGCGACGGACGGCGTCTCGACGAATGAGGGCTGGAACGGGCGGCTGGGCGTGACGTTCGGCGGCGGCTGCGGCACGCAGTACAACCAGGGCGTCAACCAGGCGACGTCGATCCTCTCGGATCTCTACCTGTCGCGCGGCTTTGCCTACATGAACTCCACCGAACTGGTGAACCAGCAGCACTGCAACCAGGTGCTGCAGGGCGAGACGCTCATGATGCTCAAGGAGCATTTCATCGAGCAATACGGCGTTCCGAAATGGACTGTGGGCACGGGCGGATCGGGCGGCTCGATCCAGCAGATGGTGATCGCGCAGATGTATCCGGGGCTTCTTGATGGTCTCCAGCCATCCTTGAGCTTCCCGGATTCCTCGATGCAGACGGCGGACTGCGGGCTCCTGCAGAACTTCTGGCGGTCCAAGGACGGCAAGAAGTGGAGCGAGGCCAAGAAAGACGCCGTGATGGGTTATACCAACGGCACCTGCGGCTCGTGGGAACGCTCGTTCGTGCGCACGATCCAGGCGGGGTTCGTCGAGGGCTGCGCGGTCAGTGACAAGACGCTGGTCTATGACCCCAAGAAGAACCCGAAAGGCATCCGCTGCACGACGCAGGAGATGCGCGTCAACATATATGGCAAGGACCCGAAGACGGGCTTCGCGCGGCGGCCGATCGACAATATCGGCATCGAATATGGCCTGAACGCGCTCAATGCCGGGACGATCTCGGTCGATGAGTTCCTGACGCTCAACGACAAGGTCGGCGGCAATGATGTCGATGGCGGCTTCTCGTCGAAGCGGACGGTTGGCGATGAGACGGCCATCAAGGCGATCTATGCCTCGGGCCTTATCAACACGTTCAAGAACCTCGATCGCGTGCCGATGCTGCACTATCGCACCTACAACGACACGCTGACGCCGGGCGACATCCATGACCGCCATCGCGACCTGACCATCCGCGCGCGGCTGGAAAAGGCGACGGGGTCGTCGGCTAACCAGGTGATCTGGGTGGTGGACAGGCCGCAGGAGCGGGGCAAGCCAGCGACTGTCGACATCGCGCCGATCGCCCTGACCACGATGACGAAATGGCTGGATGCCATGGCGGCTGATCCGGCGCCGCTGACGGCAGCGAAAGTCGCGAAGGCGAAACCCGCCGATGCGCTCGACGCCTACTGGACGCCAGACGGCAAGCGCGTGAACGAAGTTGCGAGCTGGGATCCCGACACCTCGTGGAACAAGACCTATCCGGTCCATTCCGAGCCTCGTTTGATGGCCGGTGCGCCAGTCGCCAACGACGTCATGAAGTGCCAGCTAAAGCCGGTCGACTTCAGCGCTTACAAGGCGAAGTTCTCCAAGGGGCAGCAGGCGAAGATGAAGAAGATCTTCGCTGGCGGCGTCTGCGACTGGAGCAAGCCAAGCGTTGGCTATTCGTCGATCAAAGGGACGTACCAGCGCTACTAGTCATCTGAGTGGATGATGCGAACCGCCGGGCCGAAGGGTCCGGCGGTTTCGCTTTCAGTTGTCGCCGGTGATGATGCCGACGATGACCATCAGAATGCCGCCGGTGATCGCGAGGCCGGTCAGGAAGGCCCTCATCTGCTTCGTCTTCGGATCGACGGGCTTGTCCTCGTTTTCGGATTTCGAATCCGTGTGAGCGTGAGCGAGCAGGGCGATGGCCGGGCCGGCCGCCGCGGCGATGCCGCCCGCGCCTTTCATCTTCGAGGCAATGTCCATGATCTTGCCGAGCGAGGCCTTCTCGGCCGTCGCATCCCGATCGAGCCGGCGCGCGAGGCCGACGACAACCAGCATCATGGCCATCACCGCCACAGCGCCGCCGACCAGCCAGAGGATGAGCATTGTGTCCATGACCCGGACCCTCGTTCGATTTTCTCCACAATGCGCTTGACTTCATCATGCGTCAATATCAAAGTGATATCACTTCGATATTGATCGTGGAGGACTACATGACAGTCATCAGCCACAAGCGGACACAGGAAAAGCACGCTGCGACCGGCAGTGGCGGCTTCCTGCTCGTGCTTTCACTGGCGGGCTTCGGCGCGGCCATCTGGCTGGGCGCGCAGGGCATCATCGCAAAGGAAGCCGACCAGGCCGGGATGATCGTGGCTCTGAACCTCGTCGGCGCGGCGGGCGTTCTCCTCGCCTCGATCCTGATCCTGTCAGGTCTCTACTCACTGCAGCAGAACGAAAGCGCGGCGATCACGCTGTTCGGCAACTACAAAGGCACGGACAAGAAGCCGGGCCTGCGCTGGGTGGTGCCGTGGTATTCGCGCAAGAAGATCTCCCTGCGCGTGCGCAACGTCACCTCGCAGACGCTCAAGGTGAACGACAAGAAAGGCAATCCGATCGAGATCGCGGCGGTCGTGGTCTGGCGCGTGGTCGACACGGCGCAAGCGGTGTTCGACGTCGACAATTACGAGACCTTCGTGAACATCCAGATCGAGACGGCTCTGCGCGAAATCACCTCGCACTTCGCCTACGACCATGGCGAGGAGCATGAGCCGACGCTGCGCGCAGACGCCGACAAGGTTGGCGACATGCTGCGCGATAAGCTCGGCGAGCGTGTGGCGGTGGCGGGCGTGGCGATCGATGAATCGCGCCTCTCGCACCTGGCTTATGCGCCTGAGATCGCCTCCTCGATGCTGCGCAGGCAGCAGGCAGAAGCGGTGCTGGAAGCCCGCGCCAAGATCGTCACTGGCGCAGTGTCGATGGTGGAAAGCGCGCTCCAGCAGCTCTCCGAGCGCGACATCGTCGTGCTGGACGACGAGCGGAAGGCGGCGATGGTGTCGAACCTCCTGGTCGTGCTCTGCGCCGACCGCGAGGCGCAGCCTGTCGTCAACACGGGCTCGCTTTACCAGTAGGCCAGTAATCAGGACAGACGGCCTATGGCCTCTCCCGGCAAGAAATCCTTCGCACTCAGGCTCGATCCGGCGCTCCACGCCGCGATCGAGCGCCTGGCTGCGCAGGAGTTGCGGTCGGTGAACGCCGAAATCGAATTCCTGCTGCGCGAGGCGTTGAAGAAGCGCGGCGTGACGGTGAAAGACGACGAGAAGCAGGGTTAGGGGAGCGCAATGAGCCGGGAGCGGCGCGAAGACCTGATCGTGATCCTGCTCGCGGTTCTCGTGATCGTGTGCATCGTCTCGTTCACCAGCGTGACGCTGTCGCCCATGCTGGCGGCGTTTGTTGGTGGATTGGGCGCAGGCGTTGCGGGCGTACTGGCGATCCAGCGCGGGCGAGCGTCTAGATGAGGATGCGGAGGACGCCGTCCTGCATCTCGTCCGAGGTTCGCAGCACCTGAAGGTTCGCCGCGAAGCTGTATCGGGCCGTGATCAGCTGAACCATTTCGTCGGCAAGATCGATATCCGGCGTTGCGACATAACCCTGCGCGTTCGCGAACGGCGCGGACGGATCGTAAGCCAGGAGCGCCGCACGGGCGGACGGGGCGAGGGCCGCCTCAACGCCGCCGCCTGCGAGCGATGTCTGCTGGACTTCAAGAGGTGTGTAGGCGGTCTGCCCGGCAGCAACCGGCCCAGCGCCATTGGAGCGCACATTCGCAATGTTGTTCGCCGACGCCTGCAGCCGCAAGGTCGAGGCGTTGAGGCCGGAAAGGGAAATGCCGGTCACAGGGTTCATGCCGCGAGGATGCGCATGCAGGTCGAACGGGCGGTTGCGGCGATCCGGCGAATTTGAAGGAAAACACGATCTGGCCTAGGCTGACGTCCGATTGAGGGACGGATTTCACACAAAGGCGCCGCGCAGACGATGCGTTCGGGCGCGTCTGGGGCCGTCAATGACCGAAAGCCAGCACGCTGCCTTGATCAAGGTCCCGGCTGTCACGCTGGGGTTCTGGGTCATCAAGATCCTCGCGACCACCTTGGGCGAGACCGGCGGCGACACCGTGTCGATGACGATGAACCTCGGCTACCTGACGGGCACGGGAATTTTTCTGGCCGCGCTGATCGTGCTGGTGGTCGTCCAGATCATTGCGAAGGCGTTCAATCCCTGGCTCTACTGGGCGACGATTATCGCCTCGACCACGGCGGGTACGACGATGGCGGACTTCGCGACGCGCTCGTTGGGCATCGGCTATGCAGGCGGGTCGGCCATCCTGCTGGCGGGCGTGATCGGCGTGCTGGCGATCTGGCAGATGTCGGAGAAAAGCATTTCGGTCGACACGGTGAATACGCCGCGTGTCGAGGCCTTCTACTGGGCGGCGATCACGGTTTCGCAGACGCTGGGTACGGCGCTGGGCGACTGGATGGCGGACGATGCCGGTGTCGGCTTCCTTGGCGGAGCAGGCGTCTTCGCTGCAGCGCTGGCGGTTGTCGCGGCGCTCTATTTCTGGACCCACATTTCGCGGGCGTTGCTGTTCTGGGCGGCCTTCATCCTGACGCGGCCCTTGGGGGCGACGGTGGGCGACTTCCTCGACAAGCCGCTGGACCATGGCGGGCTCAATCTGAGCCGGCCGGTCGCATCGGCTGTGCTGGCCGCGCTGATCATCGCCTGCATCCTGCTGATCCCTCAACGGGCCGGGGGACATCCGGGCAAGATGCAGGCGGAGCGCGCGGGCTAGACCAGCGTCTGGCCCGTGTGTCGGCGTTCGTGGTCGAGCAGCCACTGCTTGCGCCAGAGCCCGCCGGCATAGCCGGTGAGCGTGCCGTCCGCGCCGATCACGCGATGGCAGGGCAGGATGATGGCGCAGCGGTTGAGCCGGTTGGCGTTGGCGACGGCGCGGACGGCCGAGGGCCGGCCGATGCGTTCCGCCATTTCCTGGTAGGAGCGCGTGATCCCAGGCGGCACGCGGCGGAGTTCGTCCCAGACATCGTTCTGGAATTCGGTTCCAGCGCCGGCGATCTTTGACGTGAATTTCAGGCTCTTGCCGGCGAAGTAGTCGGCGAGTTCCTTGCGGATCAGCTTGAGCGCCTTGGTGTCGCCAGGAAGGACCGTCGCGTTGAAGTGCTTGCGGTAGCGCTCGACATGTTCCTGCAGCTTCTTGCGTTCGACAAACTCCAGCATGTGGAGATGCGTGTCGTCAGCGATGGCGAGCATGGGTCCAAGCGGGGTGTCGATCCAGTCCATCGCGAAGGTCTTGGCCTTGCGGGACTTGTTGGGCGCTTCGCCGAACTGGCGGGCGAAGGCTTCGCGGAAGCCAGACCCGGAATCGAAGCCGGCGTCGAGCTGGGCTTCGATCACGGCGTCACCTTTCCTGATGGTATTGAAGGCATGGCCAAGGCGGCGGGCGCGGGCGTATTGCGAGAAGCTCATGTCGAAGCGATTCTGGAACTGGCGGCGGGCGGTCGCGGGCTCGATGCCCATCTCGCGAAGGTCATCTTCGCTCCAGCGGCGCGAAGGATCCTCCTCGACGAGGCGCAGGAGCTTGTCGATGATGACGCCGGGGGCGTTGGGATCATCCAGCGGGCGGCAGCGTTTGCAGGGGCGTAGGCCGGCGGCGAGCGCATCGTCGGGCGAACCGAAGAAGGTGATGTTCTTCGATAACGGCGTGCGGGCCGGGCAGACCGGACGGCAGAAGATGCCGGTAGTCTTGACGCCAACATAGATGACGCCGTCCATTTCCGGGTCGCGGCGCTGGAGGTGCTTGTAGAGCTGGTCGTGGTCGGGGAGCTTGTTCAGCATGGCTGGGCCTATTTGGCTGTTTGTGTCTCTAGCCTCAAGGTAGGCGTTCAGGCAGGGCGTGCGGCCGGAAAAACGACACGGCCATCCGCCCCCTGAAATCAGTCATCTGGCGTTCAGGCAGGGCGTGCGAGGCAGGCCAGGCCGGGGGCGCGGACGTAAAACTCCAGGTGCAAGCACCATCGGCGCAACGTGACCGGACCACAGAAGGCCGGGACGCAACGAGATAATGCTGGAGCCTGTTTTCATGAAATCCTTTGCTTTCCTTGCGGCAGCCGCGGCTGTCGTTTCCCTGTCGGCCTGCGCCGCGATCCGTCCCGCCGAGATGGCGCGGCCTGCCGCCCTGCAGGCGGCCGACTCGACGCCGATCTTCGGCATTGGCGGCGGCGAGACCGGCAATTTTACCACCGGCCAGAACAACGGCGCCTTCAGCCGGTCGGCGACGCGGCTGTCCTTCTTCGAACTCTACAACATGCGCGACGGCGGGTCGAAGTTCAGCCTTAGCGGTCCTGATTTCGTCGATGGCCTCGAGGCGCGCTGCGTGATGAAGGAGCGGTCGGTCACGATCGACATCGTTGAATTCAAGCCGGCGCCCATGGCCTATGGCTGCGACTTTGCCAGCGGCGGGCAGAAGCTGGCGGCGGTTTTCGAGGTGCAGGAAACAGCGCCCGGGTTCACCAACAAGCAGGAGAGACGCGGGCGGGTGATGCTGGATGGCTCAATGCTGGACATCCGGTCGGTGCACGAGATCGCCGGGTCCGTCCTGCCTGTGTCGGCGCCCATCGGTTATGTGTTCGAGCGCAACGGCGCGGCTATCGGCGGCATCGAGATCAATGGCGACCCGGTGATGTTTGCAGCGCCTGGGACGAGCCTGGCGGATCGCCGCGCCATCATGCTGGCGGCGGTTGCGCTTTCGGTGTTCTGGGATCCGGCCAATCTGGACGCCTGAAAGGCGGCGCGCCGGTCAAATGGACAGGGGCGGGCAGGGATGCGCTTGACATCCCGGCCCGCCGGTTCTTTGACAAGCCGATGAAGCCACCCACCCAGAGACAGTTGCGCGCAGGGGAACTTATCCGCCATGCGCTGATGGACATCCTCTCGCGCGAGGAGTTTTCCGATCCTGACCTGCAGGGGAAGTCGATCACCATCACCGAGGTGCGGATTTCGCCCGACCTCAAGAACGCGACGGCGTTCTCGGCGCCGCTGGGCGGGGAGGACATGTCCAAGACCGTGGCGGCGCTAAACCGGGCGGCGGGCTTCCTGCGCGGACGGTTGAGCCGGGAAATCGACATGCGCTTCACGCCGATCCTGCGCTTTATCGCCGACGACAGCTATGACGAGGCGCGGCGGATCGACCAGCTGCTGCAATCCGAACGGGTGCGGCGCGATCTCGATCGCAAGATCGGGGACTGAACGCGCATGGCCGGCTCCTTCATGATCGCGGTCACGGGCGGATCGGGCTCGGGCAAGACGACGCTGGCGCGGGCGCTGCAGGCGCGGCTGGGCGTTGAAGCCTGCCAGCTGGTGACCGAGGACAACTATTATTTCGGGCGCGCGCATTACGGGCAGGCGGCGCTGACGATGCAGCATGCCGAGCTGGAGCGGACGTTCGATTTCGACAGCCCCGCCAACAAGGACATGGCGCACCTGCGCAGCGACATCGAGGCGCTGAAACGCGGCGAGGCAATCGAGCAACCGGTCTATGATTTCACCACGCACGACCGGAAGCCGGGCGTGACCAAACGTGTCGATGCACGGCGCGTGGTGATCATCGAGGGGATCCACGTTCTCTCGGACCCGTCATTCGCGGCGCTGTTTGATCTCACCGTGTTCGTCGACGCGCCGGCGGACCTGCGCCTGATCCGGCGCATCCGGCGCGATGAAGCCGAGCGGGGCAGAACGGCGGAAAGCGTGATCCAGCAGTACCTGCGGTTCGTGCGGCCGGCGCAGGCGCGCTTCATCGATCCTGCGCGGCATGCCTGCGATATCGTGGTCGCGTGCGAAGCGGCGCCGCCGAGCCGGGAGACGCCGCCAGATGCGGATTCGATCGACCGGCTGGTCGCGCCGGTGTGGGTGCAGCTGCAGAAGCTGGGCGTGGCGCCGGCGGGTTAACGCGGACCCGACACGGGAACCTGACGGGGAACCGAGTGTTCCCTCCTGCAGAGCCAGGAGAGCACAATGGCCCAGACAGGATTCGAGCGCCCGCAGACAGGCAGTTCCGAACTTCCGCCGAAAGTTTCGGCCGAGCGCGCACGTCAGGGCCAGAATATCAAAGGCATGGTGTGGGTGCTGCTGATCAGCATCGGCCTGGTTGTCGCTGCGTACATGGTCATGCTCGCACTGCAGCAAAAGCCGGTGACGCCGGATAACAAGCCTGCGGAAGCAACAGCGCCTGCAACCCCGGAAACTGCACAGTCTCCGCCTGCATGAGCATGTCACGCGTTGCCGCTCGCGGATGCGTGAGGTAGATTACACCTACAGAGCCGATGAGCGTAAACGCCAAGCGGCCTTTCCTCCCCAACGAGCAGTCTCCCCACGCGCGGACCTTTGGTCCGTTTGCAAAGTGGTTTGGGCGCGTCAGGGCGTTCACGCCACGCGAAGCCGGGCACAGCGCAACAGCGCGCGGCCGGTAATGTGGAGGTAGACGATGCAACTGAACCAGACGGTCTCCGGCAATCACAGCCAAGAGGCGCGGGGCTTCCAGTTCGACGAGAATTTCCGCAGCGCGCTGGTCGTGTTGCTCGGATCAGCCGGCATCATCGGCATCGCTTTCGGCGCGATGATGATGCTGACCTCGCCGGATGGCTGGGTCATGAAGGCCGCCAACCAGGCGATGATGACGGCGCAGCAGGGAACGCTGGCGTCCTACACCATCGCCGACGCGCACTAATCCTTACGCGCCCGCCGGTTCGCTGCCGCCTTCCGCGAGTTCGGGCACGCCCACGATGTGGAAGCCTGCATCCACGTGCACGACTTCGCCGGTGATCGAGCGGCCGATCGGCGAGAGCAGGTAGAGGGCGCAGCCCGCAACCCCTTCCATCGAAGTGTCTTCCTTCAGGAGCGACCAGTCGCGTCCGGTGCTCATCAGGCCTTTGCCGCCGCGGATGCCGGCAAGCGACAGGGTGCGCATCGCGCCAGCAGAGATCGCGTTGACGCGGATGCCCTTCGTCCCGAGGTCGCGCGCGGCATAGCGGGTGGAGGCTTCAAGCGCCGCCTTGGCGACGCCCATCACGTTGTAGGAGGGCACGGTGCGTTCGGCGCCGAGATAGGTCATGCAAATGATCGAGCCGCCGTCCGGCATGATTTCCGAAGCGCGGCGCGAGCAGTCGATGAACGAATAAACCGAGATGTCCATCGCGCGGCGGAAGCCCTCGCGCGAGGTGTTGGCGACCATCGATCCCATCAGCTCTTCCTTGCCGGCGAAGGCGATCGAGTGGACGAGGAAATCGATCTTGCCCCACTTGGCTTTGATGGCGGCGAAAGCTGCATCCATGCTGGCGTCGTCGGTCACGTCGGCCGGGATCATCGTGTCCATGCCGATGCTTTGCACCAGCGGGCGCACCCGGCGCTCGAGGTTCTCGCCCTGGTAGGTGAACGCGATTTCTGCGCCCTGGGCGGCGAGCTGCTGGGAGATGCCCCAGGCAATGGAGCTGTCATTGGCGACGCCCATCACGACGCCACGCTTGCCCTTCATCAGATCGCCTGCGGGGAAGGACCATTTGGACATGGTGGGCTCCGTTTTCTGCTGCTCGCGGGGTAGGGGCGTGCGCCGGGGCAGTCAAGCATTGCTCCCGCTGGCGCCATCCCTAAGATCAGCGCAACGGTCGAAAGGGATGGGAAGTTGAGTGAACTCGGCGATCTGATCGAGGCCGCGAGCCTCGCTCCTGGCAAGAGCGGCCTGCTGAAGGCGGTGATCCGGGCGGCGGAGGAAGCCGTCGAACCGGAGGAGGCCGTGCGCTGGCTCGCAGGCGTTGCGCCTGCCCAGTACGACACGGACGCCCGGATCATGGCGGCGGAGTTCCTCGCCGACCAGGGAGACATGCAGGCGGCCGTTCGCTGGACCGACGGGACCGAACCGAAGCTGTGCGTGGCGCGGGCGCGGATGCTGCTCGATGCCGGACGGACAGGCGAGGCGGCAGATGCCTATCGCGAGGGCGTGACGGCGGATCCTTCGCTGAAGGATGAATCCCTGGATGCAGCGCTGACGCCCCGGCAGGCGTTGGCGGGCGGCAATGTGGTGAGCCTGCGCGGCGGGCGCGTGCCTGCGGCGGAGGAGGCTGGGCCGGTCAATCGCACCGGACGCGAGCTGAAGACATTTGCGGACGTCGGCGGACTCGAGGAAGTGAAGAAGGATATCGCGCGCAAGATCATCCTGCCGTTCCGCAACCCCTCGCTGTTCGGCAAGTTCAAGCGCAAGGCAGGCGGCGGCGTTCTGCTCTACGGTCCTCCCGGCTGCGGCAAGACGATGATGGCGCGCGCGACGGCAGGCGAGGTTGGCGCGAGCTTCATCTCGATCGAGATCGCCGAAATCCTCGACATGTATATCGGTCAGTCGGAAAAGCGGCTGGCTTCGGCGTTCGAGACGGCGCGGTCGGGAACGCCGGCCGTCTTGTTCTTCGACGAGATCGAGGCGCTGGCGGCGCGCCGGCGCTTCGGCCATGCGGATCATGGCGCCAGTCTTGTTTCGACCTTCCTCAACGAGCTCGATGGCGTGAACGCCAGCAATGAGGGGATCCTCGTGCTTGCGGCGACCAACGTACCGTGGGCCATCGATACCGCCTTCCGCAGGCCGGGCCGGTTCGACCGCGTGATCTTCATCCCGCCGCCCGATCGCGATGCGCGGGCCGCGATCCTGCGCATGGCGATGCAGGACCGCCCGCAGGACGGGGTGAATCTCGATCCGATCGCGCAGGCGACATCGGGCTTTTCCGGCGCCGATCTGGTCGGACTGGTGGAGGAGGCGTGCGACTTCGCGATCGAGGAAAGCCTCGAGAGCGGGGAAGTGGCGCCGATCCGGCAGAAGCACCTCGCCGAGGCGGTCAAGGCGCGCAAGCCGACGACGCTGGAATGGCTTTCGCAGGCCCGCAACTACGCCAAGTATTCGAATGAAGGCGGGCTCTATGACGATGTGACGGCCTTCCTCGACAAGCATTCCAAGTAGGGAGCGCGGGGATGGACGCCCCCCACCGCGCCGCCAACGAGCAGGCCGTTCTTGCGCTGCTGCGGGCGGACAACCGGCGCGGGGCCGAGGCGCGGTTGCGGACCATGCTGTCGGAAAACCCCGACGACGCGCGGGCCATGGCGCTGCTGGCGCACTGCATGCTCGAAGACAGGAAGAAGAAAGAGGGGCTGGAGCTGGCGCGCGCGGCTGCGCAGGCAGAGCCGGACGATCCGCTGGTGCGCTCGGTGCTGGCAAATGCGCTGCAGGCGACAGGGCGCGACCGGAAAACGCGCGAGGAGGCTTTGCAGCTCGCCGAGGATATTGCGGCGGAGAATCCGGAAGATTCCGACGCGCTCTACGGGCTTGCTATTGCGCGGCAAAATGCAGGCGCCGATCCGAAGCTGAGCATGCGCGATTTCCACTGGAAGCTGGCCGAGGCGCGTGACCTGTTCGATGACGCCGAGCGGTTCGCGCGGGATGCGCATGAGCTTGTCAACGTGGCGCGTCTGCGGCTTGGCCAGTGGGACCATCAGGCGGCGGAAGCGTTGGCCCGGCGCGCCATGTTGCTCGATCCGACGCGGGCGGTCGCATTCAGGATTCTCGCCGAGTGCGCGCTGGCGGACAAGCGCACGGAGGAAGCGTACGATATGGCGCTGGAGGCGCTGCGGCTATCGCCCAACGACGCGGAGACCATGCGCCTGCTGGTGCGGGCGCGCACGCGGCGCAGCAGGGTAATGAGACCGTTCCTGCCTGTTCTCGATTGGATCATCGAAATGGACCGATCGGGGCTGGTGATCCTGCCGCTGTTGATGCTGGCGCTGGGAGGCATGCTGGCGTTTTCGGTTGCCTACGACCTGGAGCGCATCGAGGTTGGCGAGGCGCCGGCGATCGTGTTGTCCCTCGCGCTGGCAATAGGTCTGACTTACGCGCTGGTCTGTTACGCAACAGCCGTCTTCGCGCGCTGGCGTATCCGCCGTGACCTCAGACGGGTCTCGCTGCCGGACTTCTGAGGCGCGTTACAATTCGCGACGATTTCGGCCGTTTGCCGCCATCTTTCTGCTGCGGCGCAAGGCGAGGGTCGGCTCCGGGGAAGGATCGTGGAGCTGCACACCCATGTCGTCACCCAAGTCGCCCAGATTGCCCGTTGTCGCGAAATCGCGCCTTCGTTCGCTTGCCGCCGGCCTGGCGTCCGGGGCGATGCTGGCCGTAGTCGCGCCATTCGCCAGCGCACAGGAAACTCCCGATCCGCGATGGGGCGAGGCTGCGCCCGGCGGCGGCATCTCCGTGCGCGCGCAGATCGACGTCATGTACCAGCCGCCAGATGGCGGGCCTGCCGTGCTGATGCAGAACGCTTTCCAGACGGGCGCAGAGGGCCAGAACCTTTCGAGCGAATATGTCTTCGACATCCTGAACCGCGCCGTGCTGGCAGGCGTCGACCAGGCGTTGGCCAAGGGCGCGAAGGAGGGACGGATCAGCGTGGTGGCGATGTGCTACGCGTATGGCCTGTCGGACCAGGGCGTGCATTCGCTGACGCCGATGGGCGTCTTCATCAACACGACCGACATGGACGTGGTCGACGGCAAGGCCGCGCTGCATACGAACGTGAAATACGTGCCGCCCGTGGACCGCCAGACCGGGCCGGCGCCGGCCTTGCCAGCGCCGGGCGAGTGAGCGCTAGACCTTCGCGACCATCACCGAGCCATTGGTGCCGCCAAAGCCGAACGAGTTCGACATCACCATCTTGATGACGGCTTCGCGCGCCTCGCGGATGATGTTGACGCCGTAGGCGAGGGGGTCGAGCTTGTCGATGTTGATCGAGGGAGCAACGAAACGCTCCTTCATCATGATCAGCGAGTAGATCAGCTCCTGCACCCCGGCGCCGCCCAGCGAGTGGCCGGTCATCGACTTGGTGGCGGAGATCATCGGCTGGTCGGCGGCTTCCTGGCCGAAGACTTCACGGACAGCTTCGAGTTCCTTGAGATCGCCAACCGGCGTCGAGGTCGCGTGCGGGTTGAGATAGTCGGGCGAGGCGCCCGCCTGCGCGAGCGCCAGCTTCATGGCGCGGGCCGCGCCTTCGCCGGACGGGGCGACCATGTCGTAGCCATCGGAGGTTGCGCCATAGCCGGCGACTTCGCCGTAGATGGTCGCGCCGCGGCGCCTGGCGTGTTCATACTCTTCCAGAACCAGCATGCCGGCGCCGCCAGCGATGACGAAGCCGTCGCGGTCAGCATCGAAGGCGCGCGAGGCGCGGTGCGGCTCGAGATTGTATTTCGAGGACATGGCGCCGAGGCCATCAAAGAGAGCCGAGAGCGTCCAGTCGAGTTCCTCGCCGCCGCCGGCGAACATCACGTCCTGCTTGCCCCACTGGATCTGCTCGGTGGCGGCGCCGACGCAGTGCAGCGACGTCGTGCAGGCGGACGAGATCGAATAGTTGACGCCCAGCACCTTGAAGAGGGTGGAGAGCGTGGCTGAGGCGGTCGAGGACATCGCCTTGGGAACGGCGAACGGCCCGATGCGGCGGGGCGAGCCCTTCTCGCGGGTGGAATCGGCTGCGGCGACGATGGCGCGTGTGGAGGGGCCGCCCGTACCGACGATGAGGCCTGTGCGCGGGTTGGAGATGTGGCGCTCCTCGAGGCCGGCGTCGGCGATCGCCTGCGTCATGGCCATGTGGCACCAGCCGGCGCCGTCGCCCATGAAGCGCATCGCGCGCTTGTCGACATGATCTTCCGGATTTGCCTTCGGCTTGCCGGCGACCTGCGACTTGAATCCCTTGTCGGCGTATTCCTGCATGAAGGTGATGCCAGACACGCCATTCTTGAGGCTGTCGGTCACTTCCTTGATGGTGTCGCCAATGGAGGAGACGATCCCCATTCCCGTGACGACTACCCTGCGCAGATCGGGGCCTGTACCGGCCATCGCGATTCTCTCCCTAAACGTCCAGACGCAGCGACTGCAGATCGAAACAGACGATGTCCGGCTTTTACCCGGCTGCGGTCTTCAAGCCAACTTTCATGTCCTTGGCTTCGTAAATCTTCTCGCCATCGAGGAACACGCTTCCGTCAGCGATCCCCATGGTCAGGCGCGAGCGGATCGCGCGGCGGATGTCGATTTCGTAGCGCACGAGCTTCTTGTCGGGCGTCACTTCGCCCGCGAATTTCACCTCGCCGACGCCAAGCGCGCGGCCCTTGCCGGGCGAGCCCGACCAGCCCAGCCAGAACCCGACCAGCTGCCACATTGCATCGAGGCCCAGGCAGCCCGGCATCACGGGATCCCCCGGGAAGTGGCATTTGAAGAACCAGAGATCGGGATGGATATCGAGTTCCGCAACGAGATGGCCGCGTTTCGCTGCGCCCCCATCGAGTGAGATCTCGGTTATGCGGTCCAGCATCAGCATGGGCGGGATGGGGAGCTGAGCATTGCCCGGCCCGAACAGCTGGCCATGCCCGCTCTTCAGCAGGTCCTCGAAGGAATAGGAGGACTGGGGCTTGTGGAAGTCGTGGGGGGATTGAGGCATCGGCCGCTCCGGAAGGAGAGGCCGGTTAACACGGGGGGCAGGCGCCTCAAGCGTGGTGGGCTGGCGCCGGGTAGTTGGGAAAAACCTAGCGATTTCCGGGGGTCGTCGTCAGCGAATCCGCGCCCCAGAGGAGCGTGCGGCGGGCCCAGCCTTCCCGGCCTTCTGCCGCAACGCGGCACCAGTCGGTCCCGCATGTCCCAAGCGTCATCACGGCCCCTGCTGCGAAACGGGCGACAGGCATCGAACGCGGGTTGGGATCGCGCAGGATCGAGCCTGTATCGATCGTGATGGCGGTGCGCTCGGCGGCAAGCTGGGACTTGTTCACCCAGACCTCGTCGCCCATCGGATCGCGGATTTTGCGCCAGTCCTGGCTCTCCCGGATGATCACCACGGGAAGGCCCGCGCGTTCATAGGTCCAGCGGACCGGATAGTCGGTCGAGGGGCCGGAGCGGCCATTTACAACGTCATGCCGCAGGCTGGCATAACGGGGGACGGGCTTGCCCGAGAAGTCGCTGACGCGCGGCTCGGCCCCCGCGATCGGCGCATAGGCCTTGAAACTGCCGGGGGTGAGGGCGTCCTGGGCGCAAGCTGGCCCGGCGCCGAAAATCTGCGCAATGGCGAGGAAAGTGGCGAGACGGATGCGGATTTCGCTCACGGCGCGACAGTCCTCGTGGTGGAGAGAGGGCGGAAAGCCATGAGAAACATGAGGGCGTGAAAACCCGCTTAACCACGACGGATAAAACGAGGTGAATCGGCCGTTTGCCATAAAGGCCCAGCGCAGGTTGGCCCGGCGGATTGCCTTTGCTACACCGCCCGAAAGGCGAGACGGAAAGAGCCGCACGCCGGAATAACAGGAACGCCCCGAGAGATGCCCATGTCGCGCCCGAAGGTGAAGGTCATCGTGACCCGCCGGCTGCCCGAGCCGGTCGAAACGCGAATGAGCGAACTCTTTGATGTGGAGCTCAATGCCACCGACACGCCGATGACCGTCGAGCAACTCGCCGATGCAGCGACGCGCTGCGACGTGCTGGTGCCCACGATCACGGACAGAATCGACGGACGCGTCCTCGCGCGCGCTGGCGATCGCATGCGCCTGATCGCGCAGTTCGGCGTCGGCGTGAACAATATCGATGTGCAGGCGTGTGTTTCGAGGGGAATAACCGTCACCAACACGCCGGGCGTGCTGACGGAAGACACGGCCGACATGACGATGGCGCTGATCCTTTCCGTGCCGCGCCGGATTGTCGATGGCGTCAGTGCGATGCAGTCGGGGCAGTTCACGGGCTGGTCGCCGACCTGGATGCTGGGCAGGCGCATCTACGGCAAGCGTCTGGGCATTGTCGGGATGGGCCGCATCGGCACGGCTGTTGCGCGCCGCGCCAAGGCGTTCGGCTTGCAGATCCATTATCACAACCGCAAGCCCGTACGGCAGGCGGTCTCCGAAGAGCTCGAGGCGACGTACTGGGAAAGCCTCGATCAGATGCTGGCGCGGATGGACATCGTCTCCATCAACTGCCCGCACACGCCGGCGACCTTCCACCTGCTGAGCGCACGTCGCATCAAGCTGATGAAGCCGGAAGCCTATCTGGTGAACACGGCCCGCGGCGAGGTCATCGACGAAGCCGCGCTCATCCGTGCGCTGGAAGCTGGCGAGATCGCAGGCGCCGGCCTCGACGTGTTCGAGAACGAGCCCAATCTCAATCCGCGCCTCAAGGCGCTGCGCAACGTGGTGGTGCTCCCCCACATGTCGTCGGCCACGCTCGAGGGCCGGATCGACATGGGCGAGAAAGTCATCATCAATATCAAGACGTTCGCCGACGGCCACAAACCGCCCGATCGCGTCATTCCGGCGATGCTCTAGGCCGCGCGCCGGGACTGCAACCGTTTCACTTCCGCCATTGTTTGGCCGCTGTCGGCTGCCAGCCTCCTGAGACGGCGGACGTTTCCGCCTGCGAAATGAACGGGTGGAGTTCCATGCGTATCCTTGCTGCGGCCGTGCTGGCTGCAACCCTGGTATCAGGCGGCGCGGCGAGCGCGCAGGTCGGCGGACAGAAGCCGTACACGACAACGTCCTATTCGGTTGAGCCGTTCACACCCACGACGCCCATCATGATCCAGGGCTCGGGCGTGCGCCTGCGCGCCGAACCGTTCGCGGGCCAGACGCAGGTGCTCTCGAGCGGCAGCACGGGTCTCGTGCTCAACGTCGTCGGTATCTCGCGCCAGGCGGACTGGGACTGGTACCAGGTCGTGCTCAAGAGCGGGCAGCGCGCCTTCATCCGCTCCGACTTGACCTCCGCGCCGCTGCGTGGCGGCAGCGCGCCGGCGCAGGTTGCGATGCCTGTCTCGACGCCCGCTGCAACGCCGGTCGCGCCGCAACCCCAGCTCGCGCCGCCGCTGCCCACGCTCGGACCGCCGCAGCCGATCGAGCCGCCGCCGGTGCAGCTGCAGACGCCGGCCCAGCCGTCTGCGCCGACGAGCAATCGCGGTTCGCTCGACCTTCCAAAACCGTCGGATCCGCCGGGCCTCCTGTCACACTAGTACGGCGCAAAAGGGTGGGGCTGGCCTTCGCGGCCGGTCTCATTCAATCTGGGTTCAGCCGGGGTCGGGGATGATCCGGGTCAGGACCTGGATCGGGGACGACGATGACCATCCGCAAGCTTGCCCTTATCGCCATCGCGGCGTCCGCGCTCGCCGTGTCGGCCTGCGCGACCGCCGAAGGTTATCGCCAGCACATGGTGCAGGAGATCGGCCGGACGACGGACGACATCCTTCTGCGCTGGGGGCCGCCAAGCGACCGCACGCAGATGTCGAACGGGCGCGAGATGTGGTCCTACAGCAAGACCACGGTCGACCAGCGCGAAGGCTATTATCGCGACGAGACGCGCCAGGTGAAGCGCACCTTCACCGACAAGGACGGCAAGCAGAAGACCGAGACGATCGAGGAAACCTATCCGGTGTGGCAGCCGCCGCAGACCTATCGCTCGACCTGCGCCACGCGCTTTGTGATGGGCGGCGGACGCGTCGAGGACGTGACCTTCGAGGGCGAAGGCTGTGTCGCCGAAGAGATCAACGGCTAACAGGCTGTTGAAGAATCCCTCGGCACGGCGCGGAATTCCGATTCATCGCCGTCGCTGAGGCAGGTCTCACCTTTAAGCGCGCCGTCAGGATCAAAATCGATCGAGATTTCGCCCGAGGCGTCGCCCATCTCGATGATGCGCCACGCGCCGTGCACGCCCATCACGCCGCTCCCAGGAGCTTGGGAAGGCGGATGAGGTTGTAGGCGCTGAGCGCGAGGCGGAAGGCCGCGTCGACCCGATCGCGTCCTCGCAGCTTCACGCGGGCAAGGCCGGCCGAGGTCTTGATCCAGCCGAAGATCTCTTCGATGCGTTTGCGCGAGCGCTGGCTCACTGCATAGCCGGCATGGCGCGTAGTGCGGGCATCGACCGCGCTGGAACGTGCGGCGCCCGAGCCGGCATTTGTGATCCGGACATGACCATCGATTGCGATGTGAGGCGTGACGCCGCGCATCCTCAGATCATCGATAAACTGGCGCACATCGTAGGCCTTGTCGGCTCCCAGAGTGATCCGGCCTGATCCTTTGCGTTGATCGACAAGCGTAAGCGCCGCCTCGCGCTCCGCCCGCCCGGTCGCCGCCGTGATGAGACCGCCAACCGCCAGCCCGTTGCGGTTCTCCATCAGGGCATGGCCCAGATAACAGAGCTTGGCGGCCTGGCCGTTACCCTTCTTGTAGAGCTTTGCGTCCGGATCGGTCGTGCTCTCATGCGTATCGTTGGAGCGTTGCTCGCCGTGGAAGCTGCGCTCTGCATTGCGGCCGGGACCATCTCCATCGCGGTCTCCGCCGTCCTTCTTCCGGAAGCTCTTGATCGAGGCCCAGGCGTCGATGAGCGTGCCGTCCACCGAGAAATGATCGCTGGAGAGAAGCCGCTTCACCTTGGGCTGGGCGAGGATCGTCGTTAGCAGCTTGGCGGCGATATCGCCCTCAAGCAGGCGATCTCGGTTGGTCGAGAAGCTCGAATGATCCCAAGGGGCGTCATCAACCCCAAGGCCGACGAACCAGCGGAACAGGAGATCGAACTCCATCCGCTCCATCAGCTGGCGCTCCGAGCGGATCCCGTAGAACGCCTGGAGCAGCATCGCCCGCAACAAACGCTCGGGCGGGATCGAGGGCCGACCGACCTTCGGCGGATAAAGCGCATCAAAATCAGCGCTCAGATCGGCAAGAGCTGCATTTACGACCTCGCGGATCACCCGCAGCGGATGATCGGCCCGCACCCGCTGCTCGAGATCCACGTACGAAAACAACGACCCAGACCGCACATCCGAACCGCGCATCGCCTCGTCTCCTGCAGCTAGCAGAAGAACAGAATCATGCTTCGAACGAAGGCGCTACGGACTTCTTCAACAGCCTGCTAAGGGTCTATTCCTCGCCAGATCCTACTCTTCAATCGTAAGGCGGCTTTCCGTGCCGGCCTCGACCGCCTCATCCGTGAAGCGCAGGTCGTCCCAGCCTTTCTGGGAGTAGAGCCGCGTCTGGTCGGAATGATGGGGCGAGGTTGCGTCGGTCGATTCCGAATAGGTGAGGATGCCCTGGCTGACGGGCCCCTTGGCGGTGAACTCCATCGTCATGATCCAGCTCGCGCCGTGGCGGATGTCGGTCCAGCCGAGCTTCGGTTCTAGCTTGCCGACGGTGATGACGTTGAAGACGCCTTCTGGGCCCGCGCCGCCATGGATCGGAATGCGTTCCTCGCCGCGGGTCTCGACCTGCACGTCGCCGAGGCGGGCGTCAGCGGGAATGCCGAGTTCGGTCAGGCGATCGACCGCTTTTGCGAGCGCTTCGAGCACTTTCGGGTCCGACGTGTCGAGCGTGTTGGGCGTGTGCACCGGGTCCTTCGGATCGAACGGGACCTTGAATTTAAGGCCGCCATTCTCGGCGAACAGGTGGAACAGGTGCGCGCCGCGGCTGTCGAGTTCGACCTTGCCGTCCCATTGCGCCAGCGCCTTGCAGGCGGCGGGAATGCCGGGGCGTTCCGACTGCCAGCAGATTTTGGAGAGCGCCTCGCGTGTCAGCTCGGCGCCATAGTTGCGGTCGCCATACATCACCTGCTGCAGCGATCTGAGATCGAACTTTGGCGCGCCATAGCCATCGGTTCCGGCGACGCGGTCGGCGACCTGGATGAGGCCGAGGCGCGTGCGCAGGGAGCGCGGCGTGACTTCATCGCCCCAGATCGGGCTGTAGCCCGTGAGCGGTTGGGCCGGATTGGTCAGCCAGTAGCTGTCGTTGCTCTGCGTGACGTAGTCGGTGCGGAAGAGGTGAGGCGAGGCTTCCGGCCCGAAGACGCCGGGCGAGGTTGCATCCTTGTCCGTCTTCCAGTCGCAGGCGGCGCGCGATCCGTCGAGCACGGGTACGCGCTCCTTCTTCCATTGCTCGCGGGCGAAGTCGGAGATCGAGCACTCGGCTGCGAGATCGGCGGGCACGTTGGGGATCATGCCGAGATCGCCATAGAGCGCTTCGCCCGAGGAATCGGCCGCCGTCGTGTTGAAGCGATAGGACTGGTACTTGCCGAGCGTGGCCTGCAGCTCGCGGACGTTCTTCGCCTGCCAGACGCCCATGTACTGGTCGAGATCGCGGAGCCCCACGCGCGGCGTGCGCAGCGCGAAGGCGGTCTTCGTTGTCCACGGATAGGTCTTGGACGAGACGACATTGCCCCAGCGCGTTGCATAGAGCGTGCGGGTTTCAGGCGCGAGCTTGCCCTCGCGCAGCACCTGCACCGTGACGTCCGCGTGGTCCATCGGCGTCGATTTGCCCTCGTACATGTATTTCGTGGGGTCGGCCGGATCGAGCGTCAGCTCATAATAGCCATAGCGGCGGGCGGTGGAGACGGTGTTGCTCCATGCGATGTTTTCCGTGTGGCCCATGCGGATCAGCGGCATGCCGATATAGGAGACGCCGACGATGTTGAGCTTGCCCGGAATGATGAAGTGCGTGCGGTAGAAGCGGTTGGGGCCGGTCCACGGATAGTGCGGATTGCCTAGCACCATGCCCTTGCCGGCTTTCGTCACTTCCTTGCCGAGGCCGTAGGCGTTGGAGCCGAGGCCAACCTCGTCGATCCAGGCGTCAGGCGAGAGCGAGGCGTGATCGGCGGAGGGCGGGGCGGCGCTGGTGGTCGGTGCGATGAAACCGTCGATGGTCTGGCCGACGAACATGTGGCGCCAGAAATCGATCTCGGCGATTTCCTGGACCCACGCCTGGCCCTTGCAGCGCGGATCGGTGATCGCAGCGCCTTTCTCGCGGATGTAGCGGTTGACGCCGGCGACGTATCCCGCGGCGAGCTGGCGCGCATCGGCGGAGGGCGTGTCGGGTGATCCTGCCGGGCCGGCGAGAAGTTTCTCGACATCGCCGGACTGGTTGACGCGCTGGTGGTAGAGATCGCTGGCGATGTTGGCGTCGTTGTCGCCGGGGCCAAGATAGCGGGCGCGTGTCGCCGTGACCGTCATCATGCGGTCGAGGATTTCGCAGAGATTATCCTCCGCGCTGGCATAGCCGAAGCCATAGCCTATGCCGCCATAGTCATCCGCCTTGATGTGCGGAACACCGTAAGCCGTGCGCCGGATCTCGGCCTTGAAATGAGGCTGCGCGGTATCGGTCGCGGATGTGCAGCCTGCGAGCGCGATCATGGCGATCGCAGCATAGGATTTCAGGGTCATGGCGAGGCTCTCCATCCGCGCGTGAGAGGAGCCTAGCGCCAGATGGCGGGCGCGGAAACCTCGACGTTTTTCCCTTGAACTTGCACGCGGGCAGGGGTCTTCTCGCGCAAAGACTTGGGAGGACAGACATGAGACTCGCCGCCACTATGGTTGCCGCAGCGTTCTCAGCACTCACCGCATCGACAGCCCTCGCCCAGAACAATCCGCCGGCCCCGAAGGTCACGGACATGGGCGATGGCATCCATGTGATCTTCGGCACGGGCGGGAATATCGCCGTGTCGGCCGGGCCGGATGGCGTGTTCGTGATCGACGACCAGTATCCGAATTCGGCGGCCGCCAACCTGCAGAAGATCAAGGAGATCGCAGGCGCCGGTCCGCGCTATCTGGTGAACACGCACTGGCATGGCGATCACGCCGGCGGCAACAAGTCGTTCGCTGAAGCGGGCGCGATGATCTTCGCGAGCGAGAACGTCCGCAAGCGCCTGACCGGCGAAGTCAAGTCGATCGGTCTCGACGGCAAGCCGGCGGCGGCCTCGCCCGAGCCTGCCTGGCCCGTGGTCACGTTCGTCGATGGCGTCGATTTCCATCTCAATGGCGAAAAGATCGTCGTCACCAAGATGCGGTCTTCTCACACGGACGGCGACTCGATCGTGCGGTTCACGGAGCCGAACATCCTCCACACCGGCGATATCCTGTTCAATCACCTGTTCCCGGTCATCGACCTCGGCTCGGGCGGATCCGTGCGTGGCTACCTCGATGCGATGAAGGACATCTACGCGCAGGTCGACGACAAGACCCGTATCATTCCAGGCCATGGCGAGATCGCGACCAAGGCTGATCTCGCCAAGCAGATCGCCATGCTGGAAGGGGCGATCAAGGCGGTCGAGGCGCGCATCAAGGCGGGCGACACGCTGCAGCAGGCGATCGCCAGGAAGCCGCTGACGCCGTGGAAGGATTTCGCCTGGAGCTTCATCAGCGAGGACAGCTTCACGACCACGCTCTACAACGGCCTCAAGAAGTAGGGGACATGACCATGCGGATGCTTCTTTCGACCGGCGTTTCTCTCATCATGCTTGCGGCTTGCGCGACGACCGAGGCGGCAGCGCCCGTGGCTCCTGCGGCGCCCGCCGTCGCGGCGGCCGCTCCCGCTCCATCGCCGCCGCCGCCACCTCCGCCGCCCGCGCCGAACTCGCAGGCGTTCGCGCGCGTGGTTGATCTCGGCCAGGGCGTTTCCATGCTGATGGGGCAGGGCGGCAATCTCGGCCTCAGCGTGGGCGCGGACGGCGTGTTCCTGATCGACGACCAATACGCCACCAACGCCACCGTCAACCTCGCCAAGATCGAAGAGCTGGCCAAGGGCAAGCCGAAATTCCTCATCAACACGCACTGGCATTTCGATCATGCCGGCGGCAACGAGGTATTCGGCAAGGCGGGCGCCACGATCTTCGCGAGCGACAATGTGCGCAAGCGGCTGACCGGCGAGGTAAAATCCGAATCGCGTGGCGCGCCTCAAGTGCCGGCCGCCGCCTTAGCGCTTCCGGTGGTGACGTTCACCACCGGCATCGACTTCCACCTCAACGGCCAGACCATCCGCGCCATCCGCGCGCCCAAGCCGGCGCACACCGACGGCGACACCTTCATCTACTTCGTTGAAGCCGACGTGCTGCACACAGGCGACACCTACATGAAGGATCGCTATCCCTTCGTGGACACCGGGTCGGGCGGCACGCAGGCGGGCTTCATTGCGGCGCTCGAGGCGCTGGTGAAGATTGCCGGGCCGAACACGAAGGTGATCCCAGGCCATGGCGACCTGGCGACCAAGGCCGATCTCGAGGCGGCGCTCGACATGCACAAGGGCGCGCGTGCCGCGGTTGAGGCGCTCGTGAAGTCCGGCAAGACGCTGGAGGAGACGGTGGCGGCCAAGCCGCTCGCCAAATGGACGCCGCGTTTCGGCGGGGCGGGCAGCTTCATCAGTGACGATGCCTACGTCACCGTCATCTACAACGAGCTGAAGAAGTAGGCTTGGCCTAGTCTTCCAGGATTTCGCTTTTCAGTTTCGTGTCGCGCATGAAGATGGCGATCACGAAGCCGAGGGCTGAAAGCACGGCGACGTAGATGAAGAAGCCCTGCTCGATGCCGATCGACTTGAACCAGAGCGCGACATACTCGGCCGTGCCCCCGAACATGGCGTTGGCCAGCGCATAGGGAAGCGCAACACCGAGGGCGCGGACGTGTGTCGGGAACAGCTCCGCCTTGATGACGGCGCTGATCGAGGTGTAGGCCGACTGCACCAGCAGCGCCCCGAACAGCAGGGCGAAGGCGATCCAGGCCGAGCCTGCGCCCGCGATGCCGACGAACACGGGCCACGCCATCAGCGCACCGATGCCGAACGCGGCGATCAGCATGCGCTTGCGACCGAAAATGTCGGAGAGCCAGCCCATCAAGGGTTGCGCCAGCATGAAGCAGATCAGGGCGGCGGCGGTGATCTCGGTGGCGGCGTTCTTGTCGAACCCGGCGCTGTTGACGAGGTATTTCTGCATGTAGGTCGTATAGGCGTAGAAAGACAGCGAGCCTGCCGCCGTCAGGCCCATCACCATCAGCGTTTCACGCGGGTGATTGAGGAAGAGCAGGCGCGATTGGGACTGCTGGGCTTTTGCCGCCTTCGCTTTTTCCCACGACTCCGTCTCGCGCAGCCCCATGCGGATCCAGAACACGACGATAGCCAGCGCTGCGCCCACGAAGAAGGGAATGCGCCAGCCCCAGTCCTGCAGGACTTCGGGCGGCATTGTCCGCTGCAGCAGGATCAGCACGCCGAGCGCTAGCAGCTGTCCCATTATCAGCGTCACATAGTGGAAGCTCGACCAGAACCCGCGGCGTGCCTTGCCGGCGACTTCGGAGAGGTAGGTGGCGCTCGCGCCGTATTCACCGCCGACGGAAAGGCCCTGCAGCAGACGTGCGATGAGCAGGATCACCGGGGCCGCCGAGCCGATCGCGGCGTAGCCAGGCGCAAGGGCGATCACCAGAGAGCCGAAGCACATCAGCGCGACGGAGACGGTCATCGCGGCTCGTCGGCCGGCGCGATCGGCATAGAGGCCCATGAGCCAGGCGCCTGCGGGGCGCGCGAAGAAGCCGACCGCGAACACGGCCGCCGTCTGGAGAAGCTGCGAGGTCTGATCGCCCTGCGGGAAAAAGACGGGCGCGAAGTAGAGCGAGAAGGAAGCGTAGGCAAACCAGTCATACCATTCGACAAGGTTGCCCGCCGACCCACCCAGGATGGCGCGCAGGCGCTGGCTGTTGGAGAAGGCGGTCGGCGCGGCGGCGTCGGTCATGTGTTTCCCCCTGTCACCAAGTGCGTGTCACCGGCCGCATACGACGCAGGCCGGGTCGGCATGCAATGCAACAGTGCGTGAATCGCCGCTGAGGCCGTCGAACAGCCAGAGTTTTCCGGCGAGCGATGTCCCCGCGCCAGTGATTTCCTTGATCGCCTCGAGCGCCAGCCGCGCGCCGACCATGCCGGTGAGCGGGCCGACGACGCCGACCGCCGCGCAGGTCTCCTCGGTCTCGGGCATCTCCGACACGAGACAGCGATAGCAGGGCAGGCGCTCGGCGGCGGATTTGCCCCTGGTGAGGCCAGACTTGAAGACAGAGACCTGCGCGCTCCAGCGGCCAACGGCGCCGGAAACGAGCGGCGTTCCAAGCGCATGGCACGCGCCGTTGACGGCGAAGCGCGTCGTGAAGCTGTCGGAGCCGTCGATGACAAGGTGTGCGCCTGCGAGCAGTTCGGCGGCGTTCGCGTCATCCAGCCGGGCGCGGCGTTCATGGAGATGGACGTTGGAGTTGAGCGCCGTAAGGCGCGCGGCGCCGGCCTCGGTCTTGGGCCAGTCGATGTCGGCGGTTCCGAACAGGACCTGACGCTGCAGGTTGGACAGCGAGACCGTGTCGTCGTCGATCAGGGTGAGCGTCCCGGCCCCCGCGGCGGCGAGAAACATGGCGGCGGGCCCGCCGAGCGCGCCGAGGCCGACGATCGCGACATGCGCCTGTCCCAGCTTCTGCTGGCCCGGCCCGCCGATCTCGCGCAGCATGATGTGCCGGGCGTAGCGTTCCAGCTGTTCGGGCGTTAGACTCATGGCCAGCTCGATCCTCCCGGAGCAGAAAACATGGCCAAAGCCATTGCACAATGGGGCGCTCAGCGCGGCGTTCGCCGCCCGGCGAAGCGCATCGTCTGGTGACCACGGAACCGTCTTCCAACGTCTATGCTCCGCTTCTCGACGAGATCGTCGGCGGCAAGCGGAACATCTTCCTCACCGGCCGCGCCGGCACGGGGAAGACGACGCTGTTGCGCCAGCTGATCTTCAATTCGCTGGAAAAGGCGGTGGTGCTCGCGCCCACGGGGTTGGCGGCGGTGAATGTCGGTGGGCAGACGATCCACTCGTTCTTCAATTTCCCGCCCCGCCTGCTCGATGCGGGCGACACGCGGAAGATCCGCAACCAGCGGCTGGTGAAGGCGATCGAGACCATGGTGATCGATGAGGTCTCCATGGTGCGCGCCGACATGATGCAGGCGATCGACAATTCGCTGCGGCTCAACCGCGGCAACCGGCAGCCTTTCGGCGGCGTGCGTATGATCCTGTCGGGCGACCTTCACCAGCTGCCGCCCGTGGTCGGCGCCGATGTCGAGCACATCCTGCAGGAAAGCTATGGCGGCGCATGGTTCTTCAAGGCGCCGGGCTTTGTCGCGGGGCAGTTCCGCCTTGCGGCTCTGAAGCGGATCTTCCGACAGGAGGATGCGGCCTTCATCCGCATTCTCAACGCCCTGCGCAACGGACGGCTGAGCGTCGAGGACGAGGACATCCTCAAGACCCGCGTCTCCGATCGCTCCTCAGCTGAAGCCAGCATCACGCACGTCGTACTGACGCCGAACAATGCGGCGGCCTGGAAGATCAACCAGCTGCGCCTCGCCGAGCTGCCAGGACCTGCGCGCGGCTACACGGCGGCGCTTGAGGGCAATTTCGAGCCAAAGGCGTTCCCGACCGAGGAAGTGCTCGAGCTGAAGCAGGGCGCTCGCGTGATGATGATCCGCAACGATCCATCGGGGCGGTGGGTCAATGGATCGCTGGGCGTGGTGCAGGGGCTCGGCGACACGGACTGCTTCGTGAAGATCAATGGCGAGGTGCATCGCGTCGCGCAGCAGGCGTGGGAAAAATTCCGCTACGAGTTCGATGCGAATTCCAAGTCGGTCTCGCGCTCGGTGGTGGGTTCGTTCAAGCAGCTGCCGTTGCGGCTCGCTTATGCGACAACCATACACAAGAGCCAGGGCATGACGCTTGATCGCGTGCATATCGATTTCGACCGGGGCATGTTCGCACACGGTCAGGCCTATGTCGCATTCTCGCGCTGCCGGTCGCTGGAAGGGCTGGAGCTGTCGCGACCGCTGCGTCCGCGCGACATCATCATCGACCGTTCCGCGTTCGATTTCGGTCAGCTCACGCCCGTCAGCGACACCGAACACTTCCTGCTCGCCGACATGGCGAAGCCGGAGCTCGAACTGAAAGGCTAGCGACCAGTCGAGCCGAAGCCGCCGGTTCCTCGCTGCGTTTCATCCAGCTTGTCGACGAGATCGAGCGTGGCGCGCGTGACCGGAGCGATCACCATCTGGGCGATGCGCTCGCCGCGCTTGATCACGAATGGGTCCTTGCCGTGGTTGATCAGGATGACTTTCACCTCGCCGCGATAGTCTGCGTCGATCGTGCCCGGCGAGTTGAGACAGGTAACGCCGAACTTGGCGGCGAGCCCGGAGCGCGGGCGAACCTGAGCCTCGTAGCCGGGCGGCAGCGCCATGGTGAGGCCGGTCGGCACCATTGCCCGTTCGCCGGGTGCGAGCATCATTGGCTCCTGCTCCGGAACGGCGGCGCGCAGGTCCATGCCGGCGGCGTCGGCCGTTTCGTAGGCCGGGAGCAGCAGGCCTTCATGATGGGCAAGCGTGGCGATGCGAATGGTGACAGTCATGGAACGGCTCCGGTCAGGAGGCCATGACTAGCGCGGGGAACGGGCGAGGGCGAGCGCCGCCGCCCGCTGTCCACAGATCAGGACTTGCAAATTCAGGCTTCGACGTCGGCGGCGAAACGGAGTTCGCGGCGTGGGCGGACCGTGTTGGTCACGTCCATGTAGGTCGGATGCTTCTTGTAAGCATGCAGCGCGTCGATGTTCGGGAATTCGGAGTAGACGACGATATCGATGTCGTTGGCGAACAAGTCGGCCTTGCGGTTCTGGGTGACCTCGAACAGCGTCGAGCCCGGAATGGTCCCGAGGCGCTTCAGGTGCCCGATGATGTCGGGGGCTTCGCGCGGGTCCTTCAGGGTGAAAAAGACGATGTGGCGGATCATGCAATTGACCTAGGAGCTGGCGGCTCCCTAGGCCATATCCGGCGCCCGCGCTATTCCGCCGCGCTGGTTTCGGGGTCGTAGAAATTTTCGGCGATCCGGACCGCCAGTTTCAAGGCGACCTCGGCCTTGGACATGCGCGGCCAGCGTTCCGTACCGGCCTTCGTGACAAGCAGGATCTCGTTGTCGGCCCCGCCCATGACATCGCCCGCAACATCGTTTGCCACGACCCAGTCGCAGCCCTTTTTGGCGAGCTTGGCCTTGGCGTTCTTTTCGACGTCGTTCGTCTCGGCGGCGAAGCCGATGACCAGGCGAGGCCGGTCCTTCTTTTTCGCGCCGATGGATTTGAGGATGTCCGGGTTCTCGACCAGCTGAAGCGCGACCTTTTCCTCGGCCCCGCCCTTCAGCTTGAGCTTGGTCTGCGCGCGCGTGGCCGGGCGCCAGTCGGCGACGGCCGCGACGGAGACGAATATGTCGGCCGGCAGGTTCGCCTTCACGGCATCCTGCATCTCGAGGGCGGTTTCGATCTTCACGCCGGTGACGCCATCGGGAATGGGAAGCTGCGTCGGTCCCGTCACGAGGCGTACATCGGCGCCGAGGCGGGCGAGGGCTTCGGCGATCGCATAGCCCTGCTTGCCGGACGAATGATTGGAGATGAAACGCACCGGATCGAGCGGCTCGCGCGTCGGCCCGGCGGTGACAACGGCGCGAAAGCCCGACAGCGGGCCGATGCCCGAAGGCGCAAAGAGGAGCTTGCGGATTTCCGCGGCGATGCGCTCGGGCTCGGGCAGGCGGCCGGGGCCGAACTCGCCGCAGGCCATCGGGCCGACATCGGGCGTCATCACGTGGACGCCATCGGCGATCAGCTGGGCGACATTGCGTTTCGTGGCGGCGTGTTCCCACATGCGGACGTTCATCGCCGGGGCCATCAGCACGGGCTTGTCGGTCGCGAGCAGGCTGGTCGAGGCAAGATCGTTGGCGAGGCCGTTGGCGGCTTTCGCCATCAGGTCGGCGGTAGCAGGCGCGACGACCACGAGATCGGCCGAGCGCGACAGCTCGATATGGCCCATCTCGGCTTCGTCGGTGAGGCTGAAGAGTTCCTGGTAGACCTTGTCGCCCGACAGCGAGCCCAGCGACAGCGGCGTCACGAATTCCGCGCCTGCCTTGGTGAGGATCACGCGCGAGGCAATGCCGTCCTTGGCAAGCAGCCGGATCAACTCCAGCGACTTGTAGGCCGCGATGCCGCCGCCGACGATGAGAAGGATGCGCTTGCCGTCCAAGCACGCACTCCGGAGAAACTGACCGGACATAGATAGTGAATCTTGGTCAGGATTGCACCAAGCCGGGCGGGTGGATCGGCGGGGTCCAGGTAAGGTCTGGGTAAGACTTCAGGCCTGGTTGCTCTTCATCGAGGCGAAGAATTCCTGAGCGGCCGGGCTGTCGCCGGTTACCTCGCCTGCCACGTCCTGACAGAACTCGACCCAGCTGACCTTCGATTTCGAGCCCGTACTGGATCTCGATGCCGGCCAGCTCCGGGTCATCGAGCGATCCGATGGTCACGTAAATGCGCGCCTCGGGCGTGTTGTAGGCGAAGGTGAGGGGCGTGCCGCAGTCCCGGCAGAAGCCGCGGGTTGCGAGGTTGGACGAGGCGAACATGGCGGGCGCGCCCTTTGTCCATTCGAGGTTCTGCTTCGCGCATCCGGCGAGGGCTGCGAAAACCCCGCCCGTCGCCCGCTGGCACATGCGGCAATGGCAGACATGGGGCTTCTCGACCCGGTCGACATGAAGGGCGTAGCGCACCCTCCCGCATTGGCAGCCGCCGGTGATGGAATTCATGGACGTTCCGTAAGATTCAACCTCGCGGTAAGATTGCCATGCGAGACTAACCATGCGTATGGCGGTTTTCTCATGGGTTGTCCGAACCCCTAGGAACTGTCCGAGGCAGTTGGCCCATGCCCCCGGCTGTGCTGGCATGCCTCCTGAAGGGACTAGAGAATGTTCTTTGGCGGAAAGCCCAAGCCGGCAAGCTTTTCGCGCATCCTCGTTGGTGAGTGGCGCGCGGATACCTCGTCAGGCGATGTTAAGGGCGAGATCACGGCTGTGTTCAACACGGACGGGTCCTACATGACCCGTAACCGGATGGAGATTCGTGGCGTCGCGACCGACCCGGTGACCCAGACCGGCCGATACCGGATCGAGGCCGTCGACAAGCAGCGCTTCAAGCTGTTCACCATCGACGAGAACGGCCAGCCGCTGTCGACCACCGTTCGCTCCTTCGTCGACAAGAACACGATGCTGAACGAGGTCGGCCGTATCACGTTCAAGCGGGTCGAGCTGCCACAACAGCCGCTGTTCTGAGCATACTCCCATTCTGACTTGCCGGGGCGCCTCCGAAGTGTCCTGATGCCCCCAAGGCTGATCCGCAGGTACGGACACGCCAAGGGGAGAGATATCCATGAAAGCCATCATCGCCGCCGCCTGCATCGCGCTGGGCGGGCTTGCCGCTGCAGCTCCTGCCATCGCGCAGGAGACCGGCATCACCGTGCGCTCGATCCGCGTGCTCGCAGTCGATGTCGAGGCGACGGCCAAGTTCTACGAAAAGGCGTTCGGCATGTCCGAGACGCGCCGGCCCGTGGATACGGCGACGTTCAAGGAGATCGTCATCAACACGGGCGCGACCCCTGACGCGGCCAAGGCCGCCAAGTCGACCCCGATCGTGATCGCGACCCGCCGCGACAAGGCCGAGAAGCCCGTCTCGATGGCGGCCCTGATCCTCGAAGTTCCCGACATGGACAAGGCGATCGCAGCGATCGTCGCGGCCGGCGGCAAGGGCGGCAAGGTCAACAAGTCGGGCGAAGGTCTCAGCTATGCGATGGTGGCAGACAATGAGGGCAACCCGATCGAGTTGCTGCTGCGCAAATAGGGAACTCTTCGGAGCGTCCTGATCGCAGGCATTTGTGTCCCCATGATCGGAGGGGAAGCCTAGAGCGCGGTCGTGTAGGCGAGCGCTTCGGCAAGCGTCGGGAACGTCCGCGCCGAGGCTACGCCGTTCGCGTCACACGCCAGCCTGAGCGATGCGCCGAAACCGTTGAGAGGGTTGGGTTGAACCGGCGGGTTCAGCATCGGTCCGCCTTCTGTTTGCGCGCCCTTCAGGTAGGTTTCGGACCTGTGCGTCTCTAGCGTTTCACGCGCGCAGCGATAGGTTGTTGCGATCGCCAGCGCGTGATCGCCATAGACTGTCCAGAGCCACGCTTCGACAGCATCAGGCTCTGCGCCCTTTTGCATCCCGGACAGGAGATAGGCGGCGTGATGGTTGGCTTGGACGAGGACGAACGGGCCCGTCAGCGATCCTGATGCAGCAGGCTGAGCCGAGCCCGACGCGGCCCATCCAATTGCCGCCACGCAAAGGGCTACAGTCCGTTTCATCCTGCCCTCCAACCGAGATTGTATCCTGCGAGGATTCGGTGCTGGTTGAAACGTCCACCCCTCATTTGGCCCAGGCCGGGCGCTCCCCCGATAGCCCTCCCCAAGCATGGAAACATCGACTATCTAGAGCCAGACCCCCATGTTCTGGCCGGATGTCGATAGGGAGAAACCCATGCGCGATTACCTGAAATTCTACATCAACGGCGAGTGGGTCGATCCCGTCACGCCGCGCGCGCTGGACGTGATCAACCCGGCCAACGAAGAGGCCTATTGCCGGATTTCCATCGGTTCCAAGGCCGATGTGGACAAGGCCGTCGCCGCCGCCAAGGCCGCATTCCCGGCCTTTGCCGCAACCACGAAAGAGTACCGCGCCGAACTCCTCGACAAGATCGCCGCTGCTTACCAGAAGCGCCTCGGCGACATGGCCGCTGCGATCTCCGAAGAGATGGGCGCGCCCGGCTGGCTCGCTCAGGCCGCGCAGGCGCCCTCGGGCCTTGGCCACATCATGCAGGCCGCAGCCTACCTCCGCACGTTCGAGTTCGAGGAGCGCCGCGGCAAGCACCTGATCCGCAAAGAGCCGATCGGCGTTTGCGGTTTCATCACGCCGTGGAACTGGCCGCAGAACCAGATCGCCTGCAAGGTCGCCCCGGCGATCGCCGCCGGCTGCACGATGGTGCTGAAGCCGTCGGAAATCGCGCCGGTCGACGCCATCATCTTCGCCGAGATCATGCATGAGGCCGGCGTGCCGAAGGGCGTGTTCAACCTCGTCAACGGCGATGGCCCGGGCGTGGGCGCGGCGCTGTCGGCTCACCCGGACGTCGACATGATGTCGTTCACCGGCTCGACCCGTGCGGGCGTGCTCGTGGCGCAAGCCGCGGCGCCTACGGTGAAGCGTGTCGCGCAGGAACTCGGCGGCAAGTCGGCCAACATCGTGCTCGACGACGCCGACCTCCAGAAGGCCGTGAAGTCGGGCGTCATGCAGATGATGACCAACACGGGCCAGAGCTGCAACGCGCCGTCACGCATGTTCGTGCCGCGCGCCAAGAACGAGGAAGCCAAGGCGATCGCAAAAGCGACTGCTGAAACCGTGAAGGTGCAGGACCCGGCAACGGCCGAGAAGGGCGCTATCGGTCCGGTCGTTTCCGAGGCCCAGTGGAACAAGATCCAGGGCCTCATCAAGAAAGGCATCGAGGAAGGCGCGACGCTCGTCACCGGCGGTCTTGGCCGTCCGGACGGTCTCAACCGCGGCTACTATGTGAAGCCGACCGTCTTCGCCGACGTGCGCAACGACATGACCATCGCCGTGGAAGAAATCTTCGGACCGGTGCTCTGCATCCTGCCGTACGACACCGAAGAGCAGGCGATCGCAATGGCCAATGACACGGTCTATGGCCTTTCCGGCTACGTCCAGGGCAACCAGGAACACGCCCAGAAGGTCGCCAACCAGCTGCGCACCGGTATGGTGCACATCAACGGCGCGGGCTCGGATCAGACCATGCCCTTCGGCGGCTACCGCCAGTCGGGCAATGGCCGCGAATGGGGCGAAGCCGGCATCCACGAATTCCTCGAGACCAAGTCGGTGTTCGGTTTCGCGACCGCCTGATCCAAGGGCTCATGTGAAACGTAGATTAATTCAGGCCGGTTCGCTCAACGCGGGCCGGCCTGTTGCATTGGCGTTCATCTGCGGCTCACTATCTCAAAGACTGCAGACCTACGCCCCAAGGAGGCGACCCAATGTTCAGGAAAGCACTTGCTGCAGCGCTTCTCGCCAGCTCCGCCCTGCTTGCTGCGTGCGCGAGCGGCCCGACGCCCTACCAGCCTGGAGCGGCCAACAGCAACGATCGCGGCTATGCGGAATCGAAGATCGAGAACGACCGCTACCGCATCTCGTTCAAGGGCAACTCGATGACCGATCGCGAGACGGTCGAGAATTATCTGCTCTATCGCGCGGCCGAGCTGACGCTGCAGAACGGCTATGACGTCTTCACGGTCGTGAACCGCGATACCGACAAGGACAGCACCATCCGGCGCACGGGTAGCGGCTTCTATGGTCCGCGCTTCTCCTACATGTATTTCTCGCCGCGTTGGGGCTGGGTCGGCGCCTGGGACCCGTTCTGGACGTCGTATCCGTCCCGCTATGACGAGGTTACCCGCTACGAGGCCTACGCCGAGATCGTGATGGCAAAAGGTCCGAAGGGATCGGACGTGAATGCGTTCGACGCCCGGCAGGTCTCGCAGAATCTGGCCAGCACGATCCAGCGGCCGTCGTCATAACGGCGGTCAGGCGCAATCGCCCCCGGCGCAGTCCTCGCCCTCGATCTCGATGGTGGCGTGGCCGATATTGTGCTTCTCGCGCAGCCGCGCCTTGATCTGCGCAACGACGCCAGTGCCGGACGCATCCTCGCGGATGCGGACATGAAGCGTCATCATCGAGCGTCGGCCATCGAGCGACCAGAGGTGCGCGTGATGGATGTCGATAACGCCCTCGATGTTGCCGGCGAGGTCGTGCGTCACGGCGTCAAGATCGACATGGTGGGGCGCGCCCTCGAGCAGGATATGCGCGCTTTCGAAGGTGAGGCTCCAGGCTGATTTCAGGATGATCAGCGAGACCAGGATCGACAGGAGCGGGTCGGCCTGCAGCCAGCCCGTGTACATGATGATGATCGCGGCTGCGATCGCCGCGACGGATCCGAACATGTCGCCCGCCACATGGAGGAGGGCGCCGCGGACGTTGAGATTGTCGCGGTCGGCGCCGTGCAGCACGGCGAACGACACGATGTTCACCAGGAGGCCAGCGACGGCGACCCACATCATCAGGTTGGGTTCAATCTGGTGCGGGTTCATCAGGCGCATCACCGCCTCGACGGTGATCCACACCACGATGGCGAACAGCGTGAGGCCGTTGACGAAGGCGGCGAGCACGGGGAAGCGGCGGAAGCCGAAGGTGCGCCGCGAATCGGCCGGACGCCGGGCCATGCGGAAGCCGATCCATGCCAGCGCGAGCGAGCCGAAGTCGGACAGCATGTGACCGGCGTCGGCGATCAGCGCCAGCGAGCCTGCCATCAGGCCGCCAACCAGTTCCACGCCCATGAAGCCGCCAGTCAGCAGCGCGGCGATGCCGATGCGGACTTCGTTCTTCTCATCGCCGCCATGATCGTGGGAGTGGCCGTGCGCGTGGTCGTGCGCATGGTCATGATTGTGGTCATGGCCATGTCCGGCATGCGCGTGTGCGTGGTCGTGAGCCATGTGGCTCACCTAGGCGCACAGTCCGTGAAACGCAAATGAATACAGTGGAATGATATCTTGTTGCGGCGTGCGCGGGCGCATGTCTAAGTCAGCCGATGGGCGAGGGTGCAATCCTTGTAGGCGATGCGGGCGGCACGAATGTGCGCTTCGCGCTGGCGCGTCCCGAGGGCGGGCGCATTGCGCTGTCCGCCATCTGGAAGCGGCCGGGCGCCGACTATCCGACATTCGAGGCGGCGCTGGATGCGTTTCTGGTGGAGACGAACGCGAAGCCCGGCGCGGCGGCGTTCGGGCTGGCGGGGGTGGTCGAGGACGGGAAGGTCGAGCTGCTCAATCGCGGATGGGTCGTTGATCTCGCGGCGGTGAAGGCGCGGCTCGGGATCGAACGGATCGTTGCGGTCAACGACTTCGTGGCGATGGCCCGCTCGGCGCCGGAGCTGGCGGGGGATCAGGTCCGGGTGATCCATCCAGGCAAAGCCGATCCGCAAGGGTCGCTGGCCATCGGGGGGCCGGGAACCGGGTTCGGGATCGGCGTGCTCAAATGGTCCGAGCAGGGCTGGATCGTGCTAGGCGGAGAAGGGGGGCATCAGGCCTTCACGCCCGAGACGGAGATCGAGTGGAAGCTCAGCGAGAAGATGCGGGCGGCACACGGTTATCTGTCCAACGAAATGGTCACGGCTGGCGTCGGCTTCAACGACACGCGCGATGCGCTGTTCGAAGTGATGGGTCTCAAGCCAAAGCCGCTCGACCAGGCCGGGGTGATCGCGGCAGCACAGGCGGGCGATCCGGTCGCCGCCGAATTCTGCCGCATCCGGGCGCGGGCGGTCATGACCTCGCTGGGCAACCTGGCGCTGGTCGCGACTGCGACGGGCGGGGCCTTCGTGGCCGGCGGGGTCTCCCAGCATCTCGAGCCCTGGCTCAGGGAGCGCGGCGCGCTCGACCGGTTCTACAGGCGCGGCGTCCGGACGGGGATGATGAAACCCATCCCGATCAGCCTGATTGCGTCCGAGGCGGCGCCGCTGATCGGCGCGGCCCATCTCTGGCTCGACGAGCAGAAGCGCGGCTGGCTCTAGATCGGGCCTAGAAGTCGACAGCGAGGCCCTTTTTCTCCCAGTCGCCATAGCGCGTGGGCTCTTCGCCCTCGCGCCGGCCATTGATCTCGGTAGGCAATTCCTGCCGGGGCGCGGCCTGGCGTCGCGCCTCGGCCTCCTCGAGCGCGCGGATCGCCTCCGGGCTCAACGCCTTGCCGGGCGCAGCGCCAGGAACCATCGGGGTTTCCGCCCCAGGACCCGCCCCTGGGTCTTCTGCGCCACGCGCGGCTCCCGATGCAGTCGTTTCGTTTGTCATGACTGTCACGTTCACCAATTTTTTCCGGTTTGGAAAGGAAGCTTTCACCAAGATCACCAAACCTTCCCTTCGGGGACGACGACCCTCGTGTGAGAGCCGCCATGAGCTATTTCAAAGCCGCAGGACTGATGCTGGTCATCCACCTCGCTTTCGCGGCGGTGGGCTGGTCGATTGCCGGAAGAGAAGGAGCGCTGGTCGGAACCCTGATCGCGCTGGCCTTCCACCTGGTCGTCTTCTGGTACGCCGAGAAGATCGTCCTAAAACTCCATAACGCCCGCGAAGTCGGATCCGACGACGCCTCGCCGATGATCCGCGCCTTCGTGGCCGACTGCGACCGGCTGGCCATGCGGGCCAACATGCCGCGTCCGCGCACCTACATCGTCGACGCCTTCCAGCCCAACGCCTTCGTCGCGGGCCGCGACACCAACCACGCCTCGATCGCCGTGACCGACGGCCTGCTCAAGACGCTGTCGCGCGCCGAGGTTTCGGCCGTGGTGGCCCACGAGCTCGCCCATGTGAAGCGCGGCGATGCGCTGGCAATGGGCGTGTGCTCGGCGCTGGCGGCGGTGATGACCACCATTTTCGGTTCGCTCGCCTATCCCCTCGGCCAGCGCAAGCGCGTCTCCAAGATCGTCGCGGGCCTGATCGCCCGCATCGGCCAGAGCCACGCCCGCGAATACGCCGCCGACAAGCAGGCAGGCGAGATCTGCGGCGCGCCGGTGAACCTCGCCAACGCGCTCCTGAAACTCGAGCGTCATACCGCCTCGCTGCTCAACCCGCTGGCCGAGCGTTCGCCCGCCACGGCCCACATGTTTGTCATCGACCCGCTTCACGGTCCGCGCCGCGGCCCCTCGGCCTCGCACCCGCCGACCGAACGCCGCATCGCCCGCCTGCACCGCCAGGCGGCCGAGATGGAAGGCGTCGAATAGGCCTCTCAATTCTCATCTGACGCGAAATGCCCGGCCCTCAGCGCCGGGCATTTCCGTTTCAGGCGCGGCTCTGGCCAGATTGCCGCCGAGCCGCTACCAGCCGCGCATGGCGCGTTCCCCTGAACAGAAGAGACCTGAAGCCGCTGGGTGGCGGTCGCGGCTGGCGGCTGGCGAGTTGCTGCATCTGACGCTGGATGGCGGGGCGGATCTCGAGACGGCGATGGACCAGAGCCGGGAGTACCGGCGGCTGGAAGGCGCGGATCGCGGGTTTGCGCGGGCGATTGCCGGGGCAGCGCTGCGTGGCGTGGGCAAGATCGATTGGGCGCTGGGAGGCATGCTCGACCGGCCGCTCGACGATATCGAGCCGCAGGTGCGGGCGTTGCTGCGGGCGGGTTGCGCGCAGCTCTGGATGCTGGGCGTCGCCGATCATGCAGCGGTGTCGGCGACCGTCGAAGCGGCAGGCAAGTGGCATGAGGCGCGGCGGGGCGGGGGGTTGATCAACGCCGTGCTGCGTCGGGCCGCGCGCGAGGCCGAGGCGTTCGCGGCTGCGCCGGTGACGTCGGCCTGGCCGGACTGGATGGCGGCGAAGATGAAGTCGGCGCTGGGCGTTGAGCGCGCCGAGGCGATGGCGGCGCTGCAGCTTGAAGAGCCGCCGGTCGATATCACGCTGAAGCCGGGTGAGGATGCCGCTGTGTGGGCGGAGAAGCTCGGCGGGCGCGTGCTGCCGGGCGGGTCGGTGCGGCTGGCGAGCGCGACGGGGCTTGGCGTCCTGCCAGGATATGGCGAGGGCGCCTGGTGGGTGCAGGATGCGGCGGCGGCGCTGCCGGCGCGGCTGATGGGGGATGTGGCGGGCAAACGCGTGGCTGACCTCTGCGCAGCGCCGGGCGGCAAGGCGATGCAGCTGGCGGCGGCGGGGGCGAAGCTGACGGCGGTCGAGATTTCCATGCAGCGGATCGTGCGGCTCAGGGAGAATGCCGAGCGCGCGAAGCTGGCAATGGAGATCGTCGAGATGGATGCGCGCAACTGGCGTCCGGCCGAGAAGCTGGATGGCGTACTGCTGGATGCGCCATGCTCGGCGCTGGGCATTCTGCGGCGTCATCCCGAGGGCGTGTGGCGGCGCGATCCGAAGGACCTCGCGCGCTTCCCGGGCGTGCAGGCGAGACTGGTCGAGGCGGCGGGGGAGATGCTGCGTCCGGGCGGGCGGCTGGTCTATTCGGTGTGCACGCCTGCGCCGGAAGAGGGACGGGACGTGATCGCGGCGGCGCTCGCCTCGGGAAGTTGGCGGCGGGTTAAGGTCGAGGCCCGCGAGATACCAGGCTTCGAGGGCGCGTTAACGGATGAAGGCGATGTCATCACGGCGCCAGGGGGGCGTGGCGAGGTAGTGACAGGCGCGGACGAAAACGTCGCAGAGCCCATGAAATCGGATGTTTTCTACATCGCGCGGCTTGAACGCGCCTGAGCCGATCCCCATTCCAAGTTGCGACAAACCGGCCGTGAAAGCGGGCGAGAAAGTCACAATCCTGCCTCCGAGAAGCAACGAAACCAGACGATTGGGTTCAGGCAGGGTTCAGGTCGGCAATGTATAAGTAAGGTCTAAGGGACGGGGACCTCCCCATAACAATACCTGTCCCGGCAGGAGTGCATCATGGACGGCTCGTCGTTCAGCAAGACTTCAGTGGCGGACCTCGCGATGACGGTCGCCAAACCCCAGAAAGCTTTCGCCGTTGCGTTCGCGGTGCTCGCGACGGCTCTCGCCGGCTGCGCCAGCGGCCTCGGCGCCAACACCTATGAGCGCGGCTCGGTGGGCATGGTCTCCCGCGTCGATGAAGGCACGGTCGTCAACGCCCGCCCGATCAGGATCGAAGGTTCGCAGAAGAGCACGGGCGTCGGCACGCTGGCCGGAGCAGCGCTCGGCGGCCTCGCAGGTTCCGAACTCGGCGGCGGCGACAAGGCCAACACGGCCGGCGCCATCGGCGGCGCGATCCTCGGCGGCGTGATCGGCAATGCCATCGGCAATTCGGCCACGGCCCAGGACGGCTTCGCCTACACGGTCCGCCTGCGCAATGGCGAGCTGGTCTCGATCACCCAGGCGGGCGCAGGCCCCATCCCGGCCGGCACGCCCGTGCTGATCGAATACGGCGAGCGCGCCCGCGTGATCCCGCAGAACGCGTCCTACTACTAGGGCCCGTTATCGGGTTCTGTCAGGTATCGATATTTCGAAGCCGCCCGGAGCAACCCTCCGGGCGGTTTTCATTTGCGTAATGGGCTTTTGGCCGGACCTGACCCGGAGTTCGCCTTGCGCGTGCATGGGCCCGCTGCTAGGCCGGGTTCCATGTCGGATGTCCTGATATCGCCTTCGATTCTGGCGGCGGACTTTGCCCGTCTGGGCGAGGAAATACGCGCCGTCGATGAGGCAGGCGCAGACATGATCCATGTCGACGTCATGGACGGGCATTTCGTTCCCAACATCTCGATCGGGCCGGGCGTGATCGAGAAGCTGCGGCCGCATACGAAGAAGCCGTTCGACGTCCACCTGATGATCGCGCCGGTCGATCCGTACCTGGAGGCGTTCGCGGCGGCGGGGGCGGACATCATCACGGCGCATCCGGAGGCGGGGCCGCACTTCCATCGCACGCTGCAGGTCATCAGGAAGCTCGGCAAGAAGACGGGCGCAGCGCTCAATCCGTCGACGCCGGCGGATGTGCTGGACCCGGTGCTGGAAGAGCTCGACCTCATCCTGGTGATGAGCGTGAACCCGGGCTTCGGCGGGCAGAAATTCATCGACAGCCAGCTCCGCAAGATCGAGGCGATCCGCAAGAAGCTGGACCGGGCGAACCTCAAGACCATTCTCGAAGTGGATGGCGGGGTCGTGCCGGAGAATGCGGGCAGGGTGATCGCAGCGGGGGCTAGCGCGCTGGTTGCGGGCTCGGCGGTGTTCGGGAAGGGCCCGGCCAACTACGCAAGCGCCATCAAGGCGATCCGCACCGCGAAGCACGGGTGAGGGGAGCATGTCGCTCCCGCCCCTTGGCCCTTCGGGGCGCGAAGCCGAGGATGCGCAGTGGCTTGAGCTGACCGGCAAGTCGGGCATGGCGATCAACGTCTCGCCGGTGCATCGCCTGCGCATATCGGGACCGGGACCGACGGGACTTGCGGCGCTGCCGAAAGACAACCGTCCGCCGAACCGGGCGCGCGGCGAGGCGATCCTTTCGGGCAAGTGGAAGTTCGGGGCGGCGCACATCGAAACGCCGCCTGATCATGCGCCATGGGTGCCGGAATTTCCCTCACTGCACTTCGCCGACCGCATCCATCGCTTCCACTGGCTGCGCGATGTCGCAGCCCACGGGCCGGGCGGGGAGATGCGCGCGCGGGCGCTGGTGGTGACGTGGTCCAACGCCTACGGGAAGTGGGAGAACTTCGCCTGGCGGCTTTCGATCACGGCGGACCGGCTGATCAACTGGCTCTGCGCCGGCCCGTGGCTGTTCGGGCCGCTGGAGGGGGAAGCGCGGGCGAATCTACTGGAGACGCTAGGACGGCAAGTGCGGCACCTGCACTTCTCGGCGCCCGAGGAGACAGATCCGGTCGCGCGCTTCCGTATCGCGGTGGCGCTGTGCCTGTCGGGCGCGGCGTTTGCGAACGAGGACGGACGCAGGATGCTGGACACCGGGCTTGGCATGCTGGAGGCCGAGTGCGGCGCGCAGATCCTCGCCGATGGCGGCCATGTCAGCCGCAGCCCGGAAGCCCTCGCCGAGGCGATGATCGACATCCAGACGGTCGAGGAGCATCTCCTGCGCCTTGGTCACAACGCGCCGGCCTTCCTTACCAAGCTGCAGCCGCGCATGGCGGCGATGCTGTCCTTCTTCCAGGAAGCCGATGGCGGATTGCTCCCCGCCAATGGAGGCGGCGATTCCGCCAACGGCATCGCGAAGGCGGCGCTGCGCCCGCATGGAGCGGTCAATTCGAAATTCGCGTTCGCACGCATCTCGGCCTACCAGCGCGTGCAGGCCGAGGGGCTCACCGTCTATCTCGATGCTGGTCCGGGGCCGGAACGTCCCTATGGCGGACATGCTCATGCCGGTGCGCTGGGGCTGACGGTCGATGACGGGCCGGAACGGATCATCACCTCCTGTGGGGCCAACCCTGATCTTGAACCGATGCTGCGTGATGCGGCGCGGCGAACTGCTGCACATTCGGTGTTGTCGCTGAACGGTGAGGATTCGGCGGTATTCACGGTCGACCCTGTGACAGGCGTACGTGCGCCTGAAGGTCCTGCGCAGCTGGCGATTCGCCGGATGGAAGAGGGGGACCAGTATCTACTCGAGGGGCAGCATGGCGGCTGGCGCGTCCGGCACGGCCTGATCTATCGGCGGAGACTGTACGTGGCCATGAATGGCGGGCGCATCACGGGTGAGGACAGCCTTTCCCGACCCATGTCCGAAGCCGCCTCGCCCTTCGCCACGGGCCTCATTCCGTTCGAGATACGTTTTCATCTGCATCCGGACGTTCAGCTGGCGGATGGTCCAGACGATAGGACCGTTTTCCTAGGTTTACCTGCGCGTCAGCGTGTCTGGAGATTCCGCAGTGAGACTTTGCTTTCCGTCGAAAATTCGCGTTACTGGGGATCGGAGCCAGCGCGCAAGACAAAGCAGCTGGTCATCCGGGGAGTAGCTGATCCTGGGGCTGACGGGTCTCAGGCGCCGAACCGGGTCAGGTGGGCGCTGTCGAGAATCGAACCCAGCGTTCAGGGGGAGAGTGCGTGAGTAACGTCGAGAGTTCCGCCCGGCGGGCGGCCATCGAGGCCAAGGCCATGTGCTTTGGCTATGACGTCGTCACCGGCATGGTGGCGATGTATCTCGCGCCGCAGATTATCTACTATTTCTCGGGCGCTGGCGCACCGAACTGGCTCGACGTCTTCGTCGCGATCGCATTCGGCGTGGCGGCGGCGTTCTCGCTCTGGCTGCGCGGCGTCCACCGGCAGGTCTGGCGCCATACATCGCTCCGGGACGTGGTCCGCATCTTCCAGGGTGTCGCGCTCGCGAACCTGATGTCGCTGCCGATCCTGATCCTCGCCAAGACCCTGCAGGACTATCCGCTCACCTCGATCTATCTGGAATTCCCGATCTGGCTGGCTCTCCTCATGGTTGTGCGCCTGTGGGCGCGGGGCCGGGCGACCGGCGACCTGATCGCCATCCTGCGCCGCGAACCGCCCTTTGCGCCGCGCGCGCTGGTGGTAGGCCCGGCCGGCCATGTCGCCGAGGCCCTGCGCGCCGCTCGCAAGTCGCCGTCCGGCCCGCCGATCCGCTGCATCGGCATCGTCGAGACATCCGGCCAGCATCTCGGGCGTGACATCGAAGGCGTGCAGGTGATGGGCGGCATCGACCAGCTGGCTACGCTGTTCGACCACTATACGGCGCGCTTCGGCGAACTGCCGTGGATCGCGATTGCGGCGCCGCCGGAAGACAGGCGCACGATGGATGCGGCGCTCGCAGTTGCCTCGGCGCGCAAGGCGACGCTGCTGCGCATCGGCGCGAAGGCGATGCTGGAGCAGATCCGTCCGGCCGATCTTCTCGCACGTCCCGAGCGGCGTCTCGACATGGCGCCGGTGGCCGAGCTTGTGTCGGGCGCGCGCGTGTTCATCACGGGCGGCGGCGGCACGATCGGCGGGGAGCTGGCGCGCCAGTGCGCGGCGCTGGGACCGTCGGAACTGACGATCTATGACGCTTCCGAATTCAACGTTTTCGAGATCGACCAGGAGCTGAGCCGGTCTTATCCGAACGTGGTGCGTCGCATGATCATCGGCGATGTGCGCGACGAGATCCGGCTCGAGCAGGCGATGCGCGAGGCGGAGCCAGACCTGGTGATCCACGCGGCGGCGCTGAAGCACGTGCCGCTGATGGAGCTCAATCCCAACGAGGCGATCCTTACCAACGTGCTGGGCGCGCGGCGCTGTGCGACAATCGCGGCCGCGCTTGGCGTCAAGGCGTTCACCTTCATCTCGACCGACAAGGCCGTGAACCCCACCAACGTGATGGGCGCAACCAAGCGGGCGGCGGAACTCTTCATCCAGGCCTTCGCTCCGACGGCGCCGCATACACGCTTCTCGCTCGTGCGTTTCGGCAACGTGCTGGGATCGAAGGGATCGGTGGCGCCGCTGTTCGAGAAGCAGATCGCGGATGGCGGGCCGGTGACGGTCACGCACCCGGACATGACGCGCTATTTCATGAGTGTGGAGGAAGCCTCCGCGCTGGTGCTGCAGGCGGCGGCCATGTCTGCGAAGTCGGAATCGGAAGAGGCGACGCTCTACGTACTCGACATGGGCGAGCCGGTGCGCGTGATCGAACTGGCCGAAAAGATGATCCGCATGAAGGGTCTGACGCCGGGCCAGGACATCCTCATCCGCGTGACGGGTCCGCGTCCGGGCGAGAAGCTGACCGAGACGGTGTTCTACGAGCGCGAGCAGGTGCAGGACACGGCCGTCGATGGCGTGCTGGAAGTCACCAACAATGGCTCGCCGCCGATCGCGGAAGTGCAGGCGCGGCTCGACGCAATCGTCTCCTACGCCGCCCGCCGTGACCCGCAGGCTTCCCTGTCCATGATGAAGGCCCTCGCGCCGGAACTGTTCACGGAAGACGCCTGGGGCGAACCTGCCGCGCAGGTTCACTAGGGTCGACTATTCCAGGGTATTGCCGGGTATTGATCAGCGGCCGGGCCGACGCCATCTTCCGATAATGGAAATGCGCGTGCTCATGTTCGAAGGCGAACCCTATTGCGACAGCGAGAGGCAGGACGAGCTTGTCCGCCGCACGCTCGAGGCGATCGACAGGAGCGGCGCAAGCCTTGAAGCCAGCGAACTTTCCGTTGATCGCGGGGCCGCCATGTTCCTCGTCAGCGGTGATTCGGCCGCGATCCGGAAGCTGTGGGCGCAGGTCGAGGCGACGGGCCTCGAAGACGCCTGGCAGGCTTTCGGCGCCCAGCTGGACTGGCAGAATTTCGAGATGACGCGCTAGGGCGCGAACCCTCACCGAATGCGGCAAGTTTAACGGTTTCAAGACAGCCGTCCTGATGCTATCGGGCGCCCAGCCAGCGCTGGAGCCATCTCGACATGTCGCCCCCCAAAGCCGCCCCGAAAAACGTGCCCGACCGTGTCGCGGTGAAGCGCGTGCTTATCTCTGTTTCGGACAAGACGGGGCTGGTGGAGCGGGCGAAGAAACTTGCGGCGCTCGGTGTTGACCTGGTGTCGACCGGGGGAACGTCCAAGGCGCTCAAGGATGCGGGATTGAAGGTTCGCGATGTCGCGGATCTCACCGGCTTTCCAGAGATGATGGATGGCCGGGTGAAGACGCTGCATCCGAAGGTGCACGGCGGACTGCTCTATCGCCGCGACCTCGCCACGCACGCGAAGGATGCAAGCGATCATGGCATCGAGCCGATCGACCTCGTCTGGATCAATCTCTACCCGTTCGAGGCGACGGTGCAGGCGGGCGCGGGGTTCGATGACTGCATCGAGAACATCGACATTGGCGGGCCGGCGATGCTGCGCGCGGCGTCGAAGAATGCGGACTTCGTGGCGGTCTGCACGGATGGCGCCGACGTCGATGCAGCGATCGCGGAGATGGAGGCGGGCGGCGTCACGCTGAACCTGCGGCGGCGGCTGGCGGCGAAAACCTATGCGCGGACGGCCGCTTACGATGCGGCCATCAGCGAGTGGTACTGGAAGCAGCTGGGCGAAGAGGCGGGCGATTGGCGCGCCTTTGGCGGGAAATTGCAGCAGACGCTCCGTTATGGCGAGAACCCGCACCAGAAGGCGGTCGTCTATGCAGGTCCCGAGAAACGCGCGGGCGTGCTGACGGCGCGCCAGGTGCAGGGCAAGGAACTCAGCTACAACAATATCAACGACACGGACGCAGCCTACGAACTCGTCGCGGAGTTCGATCCGAAACAGGGCCCGGCGGTGGCGATCATCAAGCACGCCAACCCGTGCGGCGTGGCGACCGGGAAATCAGCGCTCGAGGCCTACAAAGCCGCGTTCGCGTGCGATTCGACGTCGGCATTCGGCGGGATCATCGCGGTGAACGTGCCGCTGGACGGGCCGACGGCTGAGGCGATCACGGACATCTTCACCGAGGTGGTGATCGCGCCGGGGGCGGATGAGGCGGCGCTGGCGTTCTTCGCCAAGAAGAAGAACCTGCGCCTGCTGCTCACCGATGGCGTGCCCGATCCGGGGCAGGCGGGCGTGATGGTGCGCACAGTGGCGGGCGGGCTGCTGGTGCAGGATCGCGACATCGGGCGGATCGGCGCGGCTGACCTGAAAGTGGTCACCAAGCGCCAGCCGACAGCGCAGGAGATTTCCGACATGATCTTCGCGTTCCGCGTCTGCAAGCACACGAAATCGAACGCGATCATTTATGCCAAGAACGGCGTCACCGTTGGCATCGGGGCGGGGCAGATGTCGCGTGTCGATTCGGCCCGCATTGCGCGGCGCAAGGCGGAAGACGCAGCTGCGGCGCTGGGCGGCAAGGCCGAGCCCCAGACGATTGGATCGGTGTGCGCCTCGGATGCCTTCTTCCCGTTCGCGGACGGGCTGATGCAGGCGGCGCAGGCTGGGGCTACCGCTGTGATCCAGCCAGGCGGCTCGGTGCGCGACGATGAAGTCATCAAGGCGGCGGACGATGCCGATCTCGCCATGGTCTTCACCGGCATGCGCCACTTCCGGCATTAGGCTTCCGCCTCTCCGGCGCGTGGGTTAGCCTCCTGCAATTCGTGGGAGGAAGAGATGAAGTTCGCGCGCCTTGCCGCCGTTCTGTTTGCTGTTTCGCTTGCGACGCCAGCCTTTGCGCAGGCCGTGCAAAAGCGTGAGCTGGGCAACCAGATTTTCGAGAACGTGCCCGAGGCGCCGCAGGCGGTGAAGGATTCGCTGGCGCGCTACCAGAATGCGCGGTCAGCCTATTTCGCGGACTGGATGAATGACGGCTCGATGCTGATCCGCACACGGTTTGGCGCGACCAACCAGTTGCACCATGTCGACAAGGCCGGCGGCGACCGGCAGCAGATCACCTTTTATGACGACCCGGTCGCGGATGCGCATGTCGCGCCGAAAAGCTCGTCGTTCGTGTTCTCCAAGGACACGGGCGGGGATGAGTGGTTTCAACTTTTCCTGTCGGACGGGAAGGGGGCTGACACGCGCCTGACCGAGCCGGGCACGCGCAATCTCGGGCTGGTGTTCACGCCCGATGGCAAGACAGCGATCTGGGGCGTATCGCGCAAGGGCGATCCGGATACCGACATCGTTGCGGTTGATCTTGGCTCGCCAGGCAAGCCGCGGACGTTGTTCGAAGGAACAGGAGCGGTGCAGCCGCTCGACGTTTCGCCAGACGGCAAGACGCTGCTGCTGGGGCGCTATCTCTCGGTCACGGAATCGAAACGCTACCTGCACGACATCGCAACCGGGAAAATCACCGAAATCGCGGCGGGGGTGAAGACCGCCTATGACGGCGGCGTCTTCCTGCCGGAGGCCAGGAGCATTGTCGCGCTCACCGATCGCAACAGCGACAACATCCATCTCTCGCTAATCAACATCGCGACCGGCGCCGAGACGGTGCTGACGCCGGGCCTCAAATGGGATGTGGAAGCCTTCGACCTGTCAGCCGACGGCAAGACGATCGCCTATTCGGTCAACGAGGACGGGTATTCGGTCGTCCACCTGATGGACCTGAAGACCAACAAGGCGCTGGCTTCGCCGAAACTGCCGGCGGGCATGCTGAGCGGGCTGAAGCTGAACAAGGCGGGCTCGAAACTTGCCATTGGCCTGTCGACGCCGACGAGCGCGGGCGACGTGTGGGTGTGGGATGTGAAGACGGCGAAGCTCGTCCGCTGGACCAATTCCGAACTCGGCGGGCTCGATGTAGCCAAGCTGGTCGACCCGAAGCTGGTGCGGTTCAACTCGTTCGACGGTCTTTCCGTGCCGGCCTTCGTCTACAAGCCCAAAGCCGCGGGCAAGGTTCCGGTGATCATCGACATTCATGGCGGGCCGGAAGGCCAGTCGCGCCCCGGCTTCAACCCGATCCACCAGCAGATGGTCAATGAACTCGGCGCGGCAGTGATCGTGCCGAATGTCCGCGGCTCGACGGGCTACGGCAAGAAATACGTGCAGCTCGACAATGCGGAGAAGCGCGAGGATTCGGTGAAGGACATCGGCGCGCTGCTCGACTGGATCAAGATGCAGCCTGATCTCGATGCGAGCCGCGTCGTCGTTTATGGCCAGTCCTATGGCGGTTACATGGTGCTCGCCTGCATGACGCACTATTCGGACCGGCTTGCCGGCGGCGTCGATCGCTACGGCATTTCCAACTGGGTGTCGTTCCTCACCAACACCGAAGCCTATCGCCGTGACCAGCGGCGGGCGGAGTATGGCGACGAGCGCGTCGCCGAGATGAAGGCGGTGTTTGATAAAATCTCACCGCTCAACAATGTCGGCAAGATCAGCAAGCCGATGCTGATCATGCAGGGGCTGAACGACCCGCGGGTACCGCCGGCGGAATCGCGCCAGATCGTCGATGCGCTGCGAGCGAAGGGGATTGCGGTCGGCTATGTCCAGTTCAAGGACGAAGGCCATGGCTTCCTGAAGAAGCCGAACAATGACGCGCGCCGGGAAGCGGAGACGGTGTTCCTGCGGGACCTGTTCAAGCGGTAAAATGAAAATGGCGAGCGGTTGCCCGCTCGCCATTCCCATTGAGGCACGTCTGGAGCTTATTTCTTGAACTTCGACTCCTGGGCGACTTCGCGGTCGGCCTTGTCGAACTCGATCGGCGCCGCGCCTGGAGCCGCCGCGCCATAGGCGCGCGACTTCATCGCGAGGCGCTCCATCGAGGCGCCCATCGTGCCGGCCGACATCGCCATCTGCTTGCCGGCGGCGACGCCGACGGACGAGGCGTCCGCGATGTTGTCGAAATTGGCGCCGAGGAAGACGACTTCCCAGCCCTTCGCTTTCACCCGGTCAAGCGCCGCTTTGACGCCGTCACGCGTCACTTCCTTCGAGGCGTTCTCCATTCCATCCGTCATCACCACGATGACGGCCTTGTCGGGTTTGTCGGCATCGGCGAGCGCGATGATGCGCACGATCGAATCCAGCAATGGCGTCATGCCGCGCGGGGAAGCGTCCGCGTCCGTCACTTTTTCCCAGTGCAGGGCAGGCTGCTTCCTGCGCAGCACGTCGAATTGAAGTCCCGCCTGTTCATCGAAAACGGCAAGTGTGATGTGGCTGTCGACGGCCGGGCCGTCCTTTTTGTTTGCAAGTTCCTTTGCGTATGCGTTCACGGAGGAGAGTGCTTCCGTCCACAGCGACTGCATCGAGCCCGAGCGGTCGAGTAGGATGTAAGCTTGCATGCACAGTCCCCTTTTCTGGTAGTCCCCAACCCACGCGGGCGCGGGCCCGCTGCGGGGGACATGGGGGGTGCGACAAGCTGCGCCAGTGCTCAACTGCAAATATTGGCAGCGAAGCTGAGAGAGGTTCCGTGCAGGGGAACCTAGCCGGCGTCACCCCCGCAGGCGCCCGAGTTGAGGGCGCTGAGCATCTGCTCTTTCGTATATTGCGTGCAGCCGGCGGCGTCCCAGTCCTTGGCGATGATCTCGCGGATGCGCGCCTCGCTGACGCCCATGTTGGGGCAGACGCCGGCGGGCTCGTGCATGATGACGAAGAGTTCTTCCTCCTGGAGGCCGCGCGTGACGAGGCCGGCGGAGCAGGCGGAGGCGACCTTGAGGTCGATGGCGGGCGGGGCCGGATCTGCTGCAGGGGCGGCCGCCTGTGGCGGCGCAGGCTTGGCGCAGCAGTCGGTGGCTTCCTGAGCGCCGCAGGCGGCGAGCGCGAGAAATGAGAGTCCGGCGAGAAGCGTGCGCATGTCTGTCCCCTGTTTATCCATACGATGTTCGCTTTGATCGCGTTCGCGGGCAATGGCCGCAGCAGCGCCTTTAACCGCTCGCTAACCCAAATAATGCCCACTCCGCAGATACTTGCCTCTGGGAGTGCGTGCGATGTCGGTCTGCTACCGGCTTGTTCTGGATTCGGTGTGCCGGAGCAATCACCACCGTCTCGCGGTGATGGCGCTTGATCATCTCCGGTGCGAAGGCGCCGAGGACTGGCGCAACGTCTTCCTCAAGCATCGCGACGCGTACCTCGAGGGCGCCAAGGCGCCGGACGAGGTGTTCAAGGATTTCCGCAATCACGTGCTGCATGTCCGCGATGGCGACTGGGGCGGGGCGCCCCAGGCGGCGCGGGAATGGTATCGCCGCACGGTGCGTGCAATGCAGGCGCAGGACTGGAAGCAGGCGGTCTATTCGGCCGGCGTGATGAGCCATTACGTGGTCGATCCGGTCCAGCCTTTCCACACGCACCAGACGGAAGAAGAGAACACCATTCACCGCGCGGTCGAATGGTCGCTGTCGAAAGCCTTCCCCGAGCTGTTCCTGATCCTCAACCAGGATCTCGGCTATCCGGACGTGCCGGCGCCGCAGGGCGATATGTGGCTCGAGCAGATGGTGAAGGCCGGGGCGCTGATCTCGAACAAGCACTACGAGACGCTGATCGATCACTACGATTTCGCTGCGGGCGTGAAGCGGCCGCAGGAAGGTCTCGACCAGGAGATGAAGGACGTCGTCGCAGCGCTCATGGGCTATGCCACGATGATGCTGGCGCGCATCCTCGATCGCGCGATCGCCGAGGCGAAGGCGGAAGCACCGCCTGTGAACCTGATGCTGGACACGGTCGCGATCGTGGCGGCGACGCCGGTGCGTGTGGTGGCGAAGCGGATCGAGCATGTCGCCGAGGCCGAACTCGTGTCGGAACAGTATTCGGAATACCGCAAGACCGGGAAAGTGCGCGAGACGCTGGGCGATGATGACAAGCTCGTCCGCAAGCTGTTTGCGGAAGAGGTGCTGAAGGTTTCGCTTTCGACGCTCGACTGCCAGTGGCCGCGCGAGCCGGGCACCAAGGCCGGGCAGGGCGCGGCGGCGCGCGTGACGAAGAAGATCAAGGCGGCGAAGGCTGGCGGCAGCGATGCGGCCGAGCCCGTCGATACGCCGCTGCTGGTGAAGGCGGAAGCGCCGAAAAAGCCGGCGCCGAAAGAGACGGTTGAGACGCCGCAATCGCCGGTCATCTCGCGCATGCGGCTGTCGCGCGAAGCGCTGGTGGTTGATGCGCCGTCGATCGGACCGAAAACTGCGAACCGGCTGGGCCTGATCGGCGTGAAGACGGTGGGCGATCTGCTGGCGCTGGCGCCGGAGGATGCGGCGCACCGCATCAAGCAGGGGCATATCAACGCGGGCGTCATCAAGGACTGGCAGGCGCAGGCGCTGCTGGCCTGCTCGGTGCCGGAGCTCAACGGGACGAATGCGCAGCTCATGGTCGGCGCGGGCGTCTACAGCGTCGATGATCTTGCAACGGCGGACGTCGACTTCCTGCTCGACGCCATCACGATGTTCTCGCAGTCGAGCGAAGGCGAGCGCGCCCTGCGCGGCCAGCCTCTGCCCGACCGCGCACGCGTGAAGACCTGGATCGAAGCCGCGCTCCACATCTGCGCGAACCGCTCGGCGGCGTGAAGCCGGGTTCCATGCTGAATGCCGGACAACGGCTGTTCAGCTTGCGCGCGGATTCCTGAACATGGCCCCCGGCGCACCTCGCGCGCCGCAGATTTTCTCATGGATTCTGCATTTGCAGGGCGCTGAATTCCCGTGAGTTTTTCGGCGTTTCTGCGTTTCCCACGTATATGAACGGATGAGTCGAGCTCTGTTCATGCGCCATGCGTTCTTATGAAGCTCAAGAGACTGAAAGGAGTGCCTCATGCGTCTCATTGCTTCTTCACTGATGGCCGGCGTGATCGCCCTCGGCGCTGTGGCGCCTGCTTTCGCTGACCCGCCGCGTGGCAAAGGTCATGGCGGTTGGGATGACCACCGCGGCAAAGGCAAAGGCTGGAAGGACGATCGCGGTTGGAAGGACGACCGCCGCGGCTGGAATGGAAACGACCGCGGCTGGAATGATCGCGGCTGGGACGACCATCGCGGCCATGACGACCGCTGGGGCGGCCGTGGCTGGTACGACACGCGCGGCGATCACCGCTACTGGAGCAAGGGCGACTATTTCCGCTATCGCCCGAGCTACAGCAACTTCGTGGTCGTGCGCGACTATGGCTACTATCGCCTGCCGCCGCCGCGCCATGGCCAGTACTACTATCGCGACAACCGCACGGGCGAGATCCTGCTCGTCGCCGCCGCGACCGGTCTGATCCTCTGGGCGCTCAACAACTAGCGCTGACGACCCCCGCGACCTGCGTTTTTTCTCACGCCGGTTGCCCGCGGCCGCTCCTTCCCCGAGGAGCGGCCGCTTTCGTTTGCGCGGCGCGCACGATGCGGTCGCGCGCCCAGGCAAGGCCGGCATCGCCCTCCGCGTCCTTGCGCCAGAACAGCATCAGATCGAGCTCGACCGCGTCGACGGGGAGTTCACGCACAGCGACGTCATAGCGTTCGGCGAGAGACATGGGGGCGACGAGGGCGAGGTCGCTGGCCATCACGGCGTGGAAGGCGGTCTGGAAGTGGGGCATGCGCATTGCGGGCCGCAGGCGCTCGCCGACGCGGCTCAGAGCGACGTCGATCACGCCGCGGCCTGTGCGGCGGCTGGAGACGGTGATGTGGCGCAGGCCGAGGAAGCGGGGGAGCGTAAGGCGGCCTGTGGCGCAAGGATGGCCTTTGCGCAGGACGCAGACATAACGGTCCGAGAACAGCTTCACGCTGGCGAGTTCGGGGCGGGCAAGCGCCGCGATGTCGATCACGAGATCGAGCTGGCCGGCGGCGAATTCGGCGGGGATGTCGGGGCGGGCCATCTGCAACCAGCTGAAGGAGACGCGGGCGTCCTCCGCCTCCATCACGCGGGCCATGGCGGGAACGATGACTGCGGCGGCGATGTCGCCAATGGCGATGCTGAAGACGCGGTCGGAGGCAGAGGGATCGAAATCCGCCTGGCGGTCGAGGCCCTTGCGGACGAGGGCGAGAGCTTCGCGCACGGGCCCGATCAGGGCCTTGGCGGCGGGCGTTGGGGCCATGCCGGTCTGCGCACGCACGAAGAGAGGGTCGCCAAAGGCCGCGCGCAGGCGGGCGAGAGCGTTGCTGACAGCAGGCTGGGTAAGGTGCAGGCGTTCGGCGGCGCGCGTTATGCCGCCTTCGGAATAGACCGCCTCGAACACGGGCAGGAGGTTGAGGTCGAGGCCGCGCAGGTTCATCGCATCATCACTGGCATGAATGATCTCAATTCACGAAATAAACTGGCGCAATGCTGCTGGCAGCACAAGACTGAGGGCATGTCGCGAACCGCGAGGAACGCGATCGGCGATGCGACGATCTCCGGCATGTCAGCTGCCGGCCTCGCCGCATCGCCGGCGCCTCGCTCCACGTTGATTGACCTATCGGCAACCGGTGCGATCGCCTTGACATTGTCCGGCTGAAACCGAGAGTCCTCCGAAAGCAACATTTTGGGAGGGCGGGATGCGCAGCATCTTCCTGGCGGTTTCGGTTCTGGCGCTCGTATCGGCCTGCGGTCCGCAGGAGCCGCCGAAGCCAGCCGCCCTGATGCCCGGCGCGACGGCCAATGACGACCTGCAGGCGCGCCTGATCGACGCCAAGCCGGGCGATGTGATCGAGATCGGCGAAGGCCGGTTCGACTTCACCAAGCCGCTCTCGCTCGACAAGGACAATGTCACCATCAAGGGCGCCGGCCAGGACAAGACCTTTATCTCGTTCAAGGGCCAGACGGGTGCGGGCGAAGGCCTGCTTATCACCTCCAATGGCGTCACCGTGACGGGTTTCACGATGGAGGACCCCAAGGGCGACGGCATCAAGTCCAAGGGTTCGGATGTCATCACCTTCAAGGACCTGAAGGTCGTCTGGACTGGCGGGCCGAAGACCGAAAACGGCGCCTATGGCGTCTACCCGGTTGAATTGACCAACGTGCTGATCGACGGCGTGACGGTGTCGGGCGCCTCGGATGCCGGCATCTATGTCGGCCAGTCGGAGAACATCATCGTCCGCAACTCGACGGCGGAATACAACGTCGCCGGCATCGAGATCGAGAACTCGTCCAATGCCGACGTGCACGACAACGTCGCCACCCACAATGCCGGCGGCATCCTGGTATTCGACCTGCCGGGCAAGCATATGACCAAGATCGGCGGTCACTCCACGCGCGTGTTCAACAACAAGGTCGTCGAGAACGACACGCCGAACTTCGCCCCGCCGGGCAATATCGTCGCCAACGTGCCGACGGGCGCAGGCGTGATGCTGATGGCGAACAAGAATGTTCACGTGTTCAACAACACGTTCGACAAGAACCAGACAACGCACATCCTGATCTACGGCTACTCGTTCGAGTTCGACGATGACCGCTACAACCCCCTGCCGCGTGATTTCGTGATTCGCGACAACACGTATGGCGAAGGCGGGAACAACCCGCAGGGACGCCTTGCCCCGCTGGCGCCTGCGCTCGGCGGCAAGCTGCCGGCCATCGTGTGGGACGGCGTCACGACCTATCACGGCAAGACGGAAGAGGTGCGCATCGCCATCCGCGAGAAGCCGGAGGTGGGCTTCGTCAATCTCGGACTGGGCGTTACGCCGATCGACCTGACCAAGGCCAAGCCCTCGACCACGCGCCTGCCGGACGCGGAGATCGCCGAGCCGCCAGCCATCGTCCTGCCGCAGGACAAACCTGCGGCGAAGGAAGGGACGTAAGACTTTCGATTTGGGGGACAGGTCATGACCCGCTCATCCCGGCGAAAGCCGGGGCGAGCGGGATAGAACGGGTCATTACGTGAGAGTTCTGTTCGCTTCGCTTGTGGTTCTTCTGGCGGCCTGCACGCAGCAGGTGGGCGTGCGCGACAGTGTCGTGCTTGCGGAGGATCCGGCCCCGAAACTGTCGGACTACGGGTTCTTCGCGACGGCGAATGCGGGAGCGGCCGTTTCCGAAGGCGTCGTGCCCTACGACCTGATCAATGCGCTGTTCAGCGACTATGCGGGCAAGCACCGCTTCGTCTACGTGCCCAAGGGCCAGCACGCCAAGTACAATCCGGACAAGGTCTTCGACTTTCCGGTCGGGTCGGTTCTCATCAAGACGTTCGCGTTCGCGCCCGACATGCGCGATCCGGCGCTCAACGAGCGGTGGATCGAGACGCGGCTGCTGATCCACAAGGCCGATGGGTGGGTGGCCTACCCCTATATCTGGAACAAGGAACAGACCGAGGCGGTCTATTCGCCTGTCGGCGGCGGGGACAGGATCGAGACGATCTCGCCGGAAGGAAAGCCGCTGTCGATCGACTATGCGGTGCCGAACAGGAACCAGTGCAAGGAATGCCACCAGCAGAACAAGGCCTTCGTTCCCATCGGTCCGACAGCGCGCAATCTCAATCATGTGGGGCCGGCGGGCGTGAACCAGCTGGCGGACTGGGTGAAGCGCGGCGTTCTCGATGGGGCACCGGGAGATGCACCGGCAGCGGTTGCGGTCTATGGCGACGCACCGCTGGATGAGCGCGCGCGGGCGTGGATCGACATCAATTGTGCGCATTGCCACAAGGCCGGCGGCGGCGCTTCCAACTCGGGGCTCTTTCTCGCGTGGAACGAGACCGATCGCGCGGGCTGGGGCGTACGCAAGCGGCCGGTGGCTGCGGGCCGGGGATCGGGCGAGCATGCCTTTGTCATCGAGCCGGGGCATCCGGACGATTCGATCCTGCTCTACCGGATCAATTCGAGCGAGCCAGGGGTCGCCATGCCGGAGCTTGGCCGCACAGTGATCGACGAGAAGGCCGTGGCGCTGATCCGCGAGTGGATCGCGGCGATGCCGCCTCTCGAAAAATAGGCCCAGTGGGACGGTTACCACCCGTCAACGAATGGGGCGGCCGCGCCCGATTTGTTTCACAGTACCGCAGCGTGTGCGTCAGACGGCTGTCATCGATTTCGGCAAGAGAGTGCACACACCGAGCCGACTTCGTCCGCAGCCCAGGCTGCGCGCACCGGACCGGCCGGGATACCTGAACGACCAGGGCGGGGGCCTCGCCTCCGCCCGCGACGTTTCTAGCGGGGCAGGCCGAAGGGCGGCGCGACCGGCGGCGGGAACAGCGCGTTGGTGAGCGCCATCACCACAAGCGTCAGCACGACCGAAGCGGCGCCGGCAAATCCGAGCCATTTGAGGGTGAGGCCGAGGCGGTCGACGATGCGGCTGATCTTAGGGGTATCGCTCGGAGCGATGCGTTTCTGCATCTGCTGCACCACCCAGTAGTGTGCGGCGAGGGCCGCGAAGAAGGTGATCAGCATCACGCCGAGCAGCGCCATCGTTGTGCCGTTCGACCCCTGGCTGCGCACGAGCAGGCCCATCGGCAGGTAGAGCAGCGGCGCAGCGAGCACGGCCACGGGACCCTTGGCGAGGAGGGCCCAATAGGCCCGGCCGACCGCAGTCTTGAGTGCGGCGCCAGAGCGCTTGATGTAATCGCCCGTGACAACGCCTCGGAATTCACGCTCGACGCCGCTGATGTCCTTCTTCGCGGCGTTTTCGGCGATCGTGACATGCGCCTTCGAGGCGAACATGTTCGTCAGCGAGCCGAACAGCGTGTCGTTTATCTTCGGGGGGATGAGTTTGGTTGTCGTCAGCGTGTCTTCGAGCGCGGCGACATCATCGGTAAGCAGCATGCCGGCGATGTTGCGGTAGTCGAGGACTTCCTGGTCGGGGCCGAAGCTGTGGACCTGCGCGCGGCCCTTGCCGGCCTGCACGGTAACGGCGGTGACAGGGATCGATGCGACCGTATCGCGCCGGAGCGTGTCGGCGTTGATCTCGGAGGTCGCGCGGTGCGACCCGGCGTATTTCAGGATCTGCTCGATCGTGCCGAGACCTTTGAGGACCACCGCCGTTTCAGGGGTTGTCGCACGTACGGTCGTCTCGAAGCTCTCCTTCACGGAGGCCGAAAGTGTCGCCTGGAAGAAGCGCCTGCCTTGGCCGCCGCAGGTTTCGCAAGTCTTCGACCCAGAGCCCTGGCATTGCGTGCAGGTGATTGTCTTCTGGCCATGGCAGGTCGCGCAGGTGATCTCCGTCTTTCCGCTGCAGCGCGCACATTTCACCTGACCGGCGCCAGCGCAGGTCGTGCAGGTGACGGTTTCCTGGACGTACTCCACGACCTGCTTGCCGGTCTTGCCGTCGAGCTGCTTGCGTTCCTTCTGGATGAGGATGGTTCGCATGCCCTTGCAGGTGGCGCAGGTGGTCTGGCCGGTGGCCTTGCAGGTGGTGCAGGGCGTCTGGCCGTGGCCGGAGCAGGCCTCGCAGGTGAGCGTGCCGGCGCCGGTGCAGAGCGAGCAGGCGATCTTGCCGGCGCCGTTGCAGGGGATACAGGTCTCGACATGGCCGAGCGGGGCGGGCGGGGTGAAGCAGTCGGCGACAGACGGCTTTTCGAGCGGGTTCTCGCCATGCTGCTCGGCCCATGTCGCCAGCCGGTGCGGGACCATGGCCTTTGCCGAGGCCAGCTGCCCCGCGCTGTCGCGCGCCAAGGCGGCAGCGTCAGCGACCTGCATCACGCCGGGCGGCAGGGGGCCGTTGCCTTCGCTGCGGCTGGTCTCGAACGTCACGCGGAAGGTCTGGCGGGCGATCACGTCGATGATCGTGTGCTCGCTGCCCTCGAGGGAGAGATGGCCACGGTCGAACCGGGTCAGCGGCTCGACGAAATCGCCGATGCGGGTGAGCAGGCGTATGCCTGGATCGGTCGCACCGCCGCTTCCGTCGCTGTTCGCGCCTGACGCCACGCCTGCCTCGCCGACCGTCCGCCCCCATCGGGCCTAGCATCCGCGCCCCTAGCGTCAAGCGCGTTCGCGCCTCTTGTCGCCTGTTCGTGCAGCGAAATCGCAGCCTGGATGGCCTTGCCGCCGTTTTTGCCGCCCTAGATCATAGCGGTGGACGAGGCGCCCGCAGCGGCGTCCGGGAGATCGTGTGAGGACAGGCTCCAGGCTGAATGTCGCATCGCTTGGCGGGGTCAGGGCGGCTATCGGGCTGCTCCTGCTGATCCCCGTTTTGGTGCCGTTGTTTGCCGCAGCACTGATCTGGATCAGCGAGCGCGACGCCGATCGCGAGGGGCAGGACAAGGTTTCGGGGGCTGCGCGGATCGTCAGCGCCGACGTGCGCGCCCTCGTTGGCACCGCGCTCGACCGCCTGCGCCGGCTCGACGATGCGCTGGGGCCGGACCCCGCCAAATTCCTGCCGCATCCGATGTCGCCCGGGGAGGGCTTCTCGGCGATCTATGACGCAGAAGGCAACACGATCGGGCGCGACGGGGTGCGCGGGCAGAACGTCTCGACCAATGCCGAGTTCAAGGCGATTGCGGCCGGCGATCCCTGGACCGTGACGCCGCTGCTCGGCGTCAGCGGCGCGCTGCGCTTTTTCGGCATCGTGCGACGGCTGGAGCGTGACGGAAAATTTGCGGGAGCGGCGGCCGTCTATCTTCCAGCTGATGCACTGTCGGATGTGTGGGAGGAGGTGGGGCTAGGGGCGGATTCAACGCTTGTCATCGTGCGTGACGATGGCTGGCTGGTGACGCGCTATCCCGTCCCGCCGCAGGCGCTGGACCTGTCGGGTTCGCAGCTGTTCAAGGAGGAGCTGCCCAAGGCGCCGGATGGCGTTTATGCCTCTGCTCCCTCCGTGATCGACGGCATTCCGCGCACGGTCGGCTATGTCTCGCTGAAGGATCTCGGGCTGGTGGTGACGGCGAGCGTGTCCCGGCTGGCGACGGCGGAAGCGTTCTGGGCGCGCGTACGCTCGACGGCGCTTGTGGCCGCGCCGGTATTCATCGCCATGGTGCTGTTGTGCGGATGGGCGGTGCTTCTGCTGCTGCGCCATGAACGGTCGCGGCGGGAGCTGCAGGTGGCGCTCGACCAGAACCGCGTGCTGCTCCAGGAAATCCACCATCGCGTGAAGAACAACCTGCAACAGGTTTCGGCGCTTGTCCGGCTGCAACAGGCGCCGGCGGCGATGAAGGAGGATCTGACGCGACGCATCGCGGCGATGTCGGCGGTCCACCAGCACATCTATGAGAGCAACCAGTTCGGCGCACTCGATGCAGAGGCCTATCTCGCGCGCGTGCTCGCCGGCCTGCGGGAGACGGCCCCGCCGGGCGTAAAGCTCGAATGGCGGCTGGCGCCATTGCAGCTGTCGCCAGACCAGGCGCTGCCGCTCGGGCTGATCGTCAACGAAGTCGTATCGAACGCGTTCAAGCATGGGTTCCCGGAAGGCCGTCCGGGCAAGGTGGCCATCACGCTCGACCGGCCGCTGACGGGAGATGAGGCGACACTGATCATCGCAGATGATGGGCAGGGGATGAGCGAAACGCCGTCGGGCGGGCAAGGGCTCGGCACGCGCCTCATCGCAGCGCTGGTGGCGCAGCTGGAGGGGAAATCCTCGGTGACGCGCGATAATGGCGTGCGGTTCGAGATGCGGTTTCCGACCGGAAACAACGGCTAGTCCGCTCCTGTCGCCGCGCTAGAGTGGCGGCATTGGGGAAAGCCGTATGCTCGGAACATTCTTTAACGGCGGATGGCGGGGAGGCGCGCGATGGATCGCGCTGCTGGTCTTCGGCGGCATCCTCGGCTTTGCGATCTGGAACGACGTGTCCGAAGGCGGCATGAATGCAGTGCAGGTCATTGAAGCCCAGAAGCTTCACAAGAACTACGAGGACACGATGCTCACCGCGCAGGGAGCGGTCCGCAAGGCGCATGCGGACAGTCTCGCATCGTGCGGAGAGCTGACCGACAGTTGCCGCGCTTCGGCGCAGGAGGCCGCGCGCCGGGCAGCCCTGGCCGCGCTGACTGGCGGGGGTTGCCTCGAATGGGAAATGTCCGAGTGGAGCCCGACCCGCGCGTCGATGGAAGCGGCCAAGGCGAAATCCCGTACCGAGGCGGAAGCCGCCTGCGCCCTTGCCGCCGACGAACTTGCCCAGCGCATGTCGACCTGGTCGCGCAAGCAGAACTAGCGCGATAGCTCCGAAACAAAACGGCCGCCTCCTTTCGGAAGCGGCCGCTGTTGTTTCAGGCTAGAGGCGAGAGCTTATTCCGCGTCTTCGCGGGCCTTGTTCTCGCCGCCTTCGCCGCCGCCTTCACGGCGGGGGCCGCGGTCACGGCCGCCACGGCCGCGATCGCCGCCGCGTCCGCCACGATCACCACGCGGACGGTCGCCGCGCGGCGGACGGTCGCCCGACGGGCCATCATCCACGACGCCTTCGATCGCTTCGCCGGTCTGCTGGTTCACGGCTTTCATCGAGAGGCGAACCTTGCCGCGATCATCGAAGCCGAGGAGCTTCACCTTCACGGTGTCGCCTTCTTTCACGACGTCCGAGGGCGAGTTCACACGCTCAGCCGCGAGTTGGGAGACGTGGACGAGGCCGTCCTTCGCGCCGAAGAAGTTCACGAACGCGCCGAACTCCATCACCTTCACGACCTTGCCTTCGTAGATCGTGCCGACTTCCGGCTCGGCCGTCAGGCCGTGGATCCACTTCTGGGCCATCTCGAGGCTTTCTTTCTCGACAGCGGCGATCTTCACCGTGCCGTCGTCCTCGACATTGATCTTCGCGCCCGTCTTCTCGACGATCTCGCGGATGACCTTGCCACCCGTGCCGATGACGTCACGGATCTTGTCGACCGGGATCTTCATCGAGATCATCTTCGGAGCGTTCTCGGAGACTTCGGTGCGTGCGCCCGTCATCGCCTTGTTCATCTCGTTGAGGATGTGCAGGCGGCCGCCATTGGCCTGGTTGAGCGCCGTCTTCATGATGTCGAAGGTGACGCTGTCGATCTTGAGGTCCATCTGGAGCGAGGTGACGCCCACTTCGGTGCCCGCGACCTTGAAGTCCATGTCGCCGAGATGGTCCTCGTCGCCGAGGATGTCGGAGAGGATGGCGATCCCTTCCGCGTCCTTGATGAGCCCCATGGCAATGCCCGAGACCGGACGGCTGATCGGCACGCCGGCGTCCATCATCGCGAGCGAGGATCCGCAGACGGTCGCCATCGAGGACGAGCCGTTCGATTCCATGATCTCGGAGACGATGCGCAGCGTGTACGGGAAGTCGTCGCCTTTCGGCAGGACGGCTTTCACCGCGCGCCAGGCCAGCTTGCCGTGACCGATTTCGCGGCGGCCGGGCGAGCCCATGCGGCCGGTTTCACCGACGGAGTAGGGAGGGAAGTTGTAGTGGAGAAGGAACTTCTCCTTCTTCGTGCCTTCCAGGCCGTCGATGTACTGCTCGTCTTCAGCCGTGCCGAGCGTCGCGACGCAGAGCGCCTGCGTTTCGCCACGGGTGAACAGCGAGGAGCCGTGCGTGCGCGGCAGGACGCCAACCTGGCTCGTGATCGCGCGGACCTGGTCGGTCTTGCGGCCGTCGATGCGCATGCCCGTGCGGATGATGTCGCCGCGGACGACCTTGGCTTCGGCTTCCTTGAACTGCTCCTTGAACACCAGCGGCTCGGCGCCGTTGGGGTTCGCCTCGGACTTCACGAGAGCGGCCTTGGCCTTCTCGCGGGCGGCGTCGACAGCGTCGTGGCGCTCGCCCTTGTCCTTGATCTTGTAGGCGGCGGAGAGGTCCGAACCGACCGTGGTCTGGATCGACTTGAGCAGCGCGGAGTGATCCGGGCTTTCGAAGGCGAACGGCTCTTTCGCGGCTTTCTCGGCCAGCTTGATGATCGCGTCGATCACGGCCTGGAAGCTCTCATGGCCGGCTTTCACCGCGCCGAGCATCACGTCTTCCGAAAGCTCCTTCGCTTCGGATTCGACCATCATCACGCCTTCGGTGGTGCCGGCGACGACGAGGTCCAGCTGGAAGTCTTCCATCTGGTCTTGCGTCGGGTTGATGATGTAGCCGCCATCCTTGTAGCCGACGCGCGCAGCGGCGATCGGGCCATTGAAGGGAGCGCCGGAGATGACGAGGGCGGCGGAGGCCGCAACCATGCCGACGATATCCGGATCGTTTTCCTGGTCGTACGACAGCACCGTCACCGTGACCTGGACTTCGTTCTTGAAGCCGTCAGCGAACAGCGGGCGGATCGGGCGGTCGATGAGGCGCGAGGTCAGCGTTTCTTTTTCGGTCGGACGGCCTTCGCGCTTGAAGTAGCCGCCGGGAACGCGGCCAGCCGCGTAGTAACGCTCCTGATAGTTCACGGTCAGCGGGAAGAAGTCCTGACCTTCCTTGGCCTTGCGCGCATAGACGACGGCCGCGAGCACGCTCGTCTCGCCATAGGTCGCCAGAACAGCGCCATCGGCTTGCCGCGCGATGCGGCCAGTTTCCAGCGTGAGCGGACGGCCCGCCCAGTCGATCGTCACACGTTGAATGTCAAACATCGTATTTTTCTCTTTCTGCATACGAAAACCCGCCGGACCCCGGTGGGCCGGCGGGTGGGGTAGGACCCAGCCCTAGCGGCGAAGGTCCAGCTCTTTGATGATGGCCTGGTATCGGCCCTCATCTCTCGACTTCAAGTAGTCGAGCAGTCGACGGCGCTGCGAGACCATCTTCAGAAGGCCGCGGCGCGAGTGGTTGTCTTTCTTGTGCGTCTTGAAGTGCTCGGTCAGTTCCGCAATGCGGTGCGAGAGGATCGCGACCTGAACTTCAGGCGAGCCCGTGTCACCTTCGGTGCGGGCAAATTTCTTGATCAGCGAGGACTTGGCCTCGGCAGTGATCGACATCGGGTTTCTCCTTGGGGCGCGTGGCCCGATCTATTGGTTGAACACGCGAACCGGCATGAACCTGCCGGCCCGGACTTCACCCAGGGCAACACCGAGTTGCTCTCCGCCCACCGTTTCTGTGGCGAGGCAAATGCGGGATGCATCCTCCCCGTTCACTTGACGAGGACGGCGCATCTCCCGAAACGCCTCGACCTGATGGGGCAGAAGTACGATCTCTCGGCCCTGCCTGAGCCTGGACGCCTCTTCCCCGGTGATGGCCAGCGCCGGGATGTCGTCCAGCGCGGTCTCGAGTGGGACAAGGTGGTCGTCCAGCGCGGCCTTATCGCTCATTTGCTGCAGGATTGAAAGCTGAATTGCCGCGTCCTCGGCAAAAGCGCCCACGCGCGTTCGCCGGAGGGCCGCAACATGTCCCTCCGCCCCGAGTTTGAGGGCCAAATCTCTCACCAAGGCCCTGATATAGAAGCCTTTTCCGCATGTGACGCCGATCACGGCGAGGTCCGGTGAGGGGCAGTCCAGGAGCTCGGCCTTGTAGACCATGACGGTCCGCGGCTGGAGTTCCACCTCTTCCCCGTCCCGGGCGAGGTCATAGGCCCTCTCCCCGTTTACCTTGATGGCTGAGTAGATGGGCGGGGTCTGCTGGATCTCGCCGATAAAGCTTTTGAGCGCCTCGGCGATGGCTTCCCGGCTCGGGCGGGCATCGGATTCACCGGTGACGGCGCCTTCGCGGTCCTGCGTCGTAGTCGAGGAACCCCAGCGGATCGTGAAGACGTAATCCTTGTCCGCCTCCATGACATAGCCGACCGTCTTGGTGGCTTCGCCAAAAGCGAGCGGCAGGATGCCGGAGGCGAGGGGATCCAGCGTGCCGCCATGGCCGGTCTTCTGCGCATTGAAGATGCGGCGGCAGATGCCGACGGCCTGCGTCGAGGTCACGCCTTCGGGTTTGTCGAGGATCAGCCAGCCGTGAACCGGCTCGCCCTTCTTCTTGCGGGCCATCGTCTTGTCTCCAGGCGCTGGCGGAGGATCGAACTCCGCACAGGTCGAGTTGTCATTCTTATCGCCGCCCAAGAGCGGCGAGAGGGCGCGGGAGTAGGCGGACCGGTCGTGGCGGTCAAGTGCGCGCTAGTGCGCTACTGCACCGAAGCGATGATCGAGATCAACGACGGCGTCGGCGACTGACAGGACCGTCGCGATGTCTTCGCGCAGCTGCACCAGCGCCTGACGGCTGGCGGCGGGTTGCGTGAAGCTGGGCGCGGCGAAGAGGCTGCGCGTTGCTGTCTTGGGCGCGGCGATCGTCATGCGCCTGCCGGAAACCAGCATCACCGGCGCACCGAAGCTGTGGAGCCGGCCGAGCTTGAGGAATTTTTCCATCAGTGCGGGATGGAGGAGGGCGCGCGCCGCGACCTGATCGGTTGAATAGACTTCGTAGGCGCGCTCGAATTCCGGGTCTTCCAGCTTCACCTGCTGACGCCCGTTCGCGGTGAGGCGATCGCGGAAATTGCCGAACATGCCGCCATCGGTGACGACGGCCGTGGTCGCGCCGGTGTCGCGCGCGAGCTGGATGTCGATCAGCAGTCCATCGAAGACCGGCGTTTCCTTCTTCTCGTCAGGGTTGGCGAGCTTCAGTTCGACGATGTGGATCGGCAGGCCGCGATAGGTGCCCGCGAGTTCATTCTCGGCTTCCGCCGCGCCGTAAGCGCGGAAGATGTGCTCGGCCTGGAGCCGCGTGAGATCGGGCATGACGGCCGGACGCCAGGTGATCTCGCCGAACGAGGCGGCGAGCCGCGGCAGCACGCGCTGGCGATAGAGCTTCGTGTACTGCTTCGACAGTTCCTGCGATGACCAGAGATATCCGATCACGCCGCCGATGATCATGATCATCACGAAGTCCGCAACGCCGCCCGGCGTGCCGATAAGCCCGGCCAGCGTCCACACGCACAATCCCATCGCCGCGCACGCCGGCACGCGCCAGGCCGAGCGCTCCTTCACCTGACGGACGATGTCGACGCGATGGACTTCGAGGTCGGTGAGGGTCGCCGCGAGTTCGGGATCAAGACCTTCGAGGCTCACGGGCTGCAACCGTACGCGTTCGGGCTCGGAGAGTTTGAGGGCAACGCCGCCGCCGATCGCCGCGATCAGCAGCGCGACGAAGAAGCCGCCGAAGATTGAGGTGAGCACGCCGACGACACCCGGCATGCGTGCGTTCGCCGACACCGCGATCCCGATCCAGGCGATCGCCGCGAGGCCGAGGAACGCGACGAATACAATCCGCCCGATCTGGGCGGACTGCAGCGCCTTTCTGGCAGTGTCCTGTGCAGCCTGCGTGGTCATGACCCCGACATATAGACCGCGCGCAGGCCCTTGCGAACTGTTCCGGGGGGAGCATGATCGACCCTAAACATAAAGATAGAAACGCCGGGAGAACACTCATGCCGTACGCTTCGGGCCGCGTAATCCACGACGCAGACAGCCATCTGATGGAACTGCCGGATGTGCTCGATAAGTATCTCGAACCAAAATTCCGCAGCGCCTACGACGCCTTGCCCAAGCTGGCGAAGCGGGAAGAGGGGTATGCGACCAAGGCGAGGGCAAATCATTCCGATCCCGCATTCCGCGAAAGCGCCGACGCCAACATCATGCTGCGCAAGAACTATGACGCGATGGGCGCCTTCCTGCGCGAGGACCGCCCGCGCGCGCTCGACCAGCTGGGCTTTGCGAGCCAGCTCGTGTTCACGACCTGGTGCCTCAACAATTTCGGTCTCGACAGGCCAGAGCAGGCGGAACTGGCGTACGCCACGGCGACCGCACACAACCGGATGATGATGGACTTCACGTCTGTCGATCATCGCTTCCTCGCGACGGCGTACGTGCCGCTGATCGACATCGACCTCGCAATCAGGACGGCGCGCGATGCAATCACCATGGGCGCGAAGGCGCTGCTGATCCCGTCGCGCCCCACCGGCCGGTCGGCCAGCCACATCGGGCACGACCCGATCTGGGCGATGGCGCAGGAGCGCGGCATCCCGATCCTCTTCCACGTCGGCGACGAGAAGAAGCTGGATCCGCAATACTTCGAGAATGGCCTTCCGCGCGTGAAGGATTTCCATGGCGGGGAAGAGAACTTCACCTCGGTTTCCTATATGCCGATCCCGCATTCGGTTGAGCTGACGCTGGCGGCGCTGATCATAGATGGCGTGATGGACCGGTTCCCGAAACTGAAGTTCGGCGTCATCGAGCTCGGCGCCTCGTGGCTGCCGGGCTGGATGCGCAACCTAGATGGCGCCGCAGCCGCCTTCTCGAAGAATGAGGAACGCCTGCAGAAGCTGTCGATGAAGCCGTCCGACTTCGTGAAGCGGCAGGTGCGCGTGACGCCCTATCCGCATGAGGAGGTCGGCTGGATCATCCAGAACTCGGACGAACAGATTCCACTATTCTCGTCCGATTACCCCCATGTCGAAGGCGGCCGCAATCCGCTGAAGCGCTTCAACGACTCGCTTGCCGGCGTATCTGCGCGCGCGGTCGACCGCTTCTATTGCGACAACTTCATCGACCTGATGGGCGAAGGCCTGGCGCCTGACCTGCGCAGGCCGGCGCATCTGGCGGCAGCGTGAGCGAAGCGGCTTGCCAGCCGCGTTTTCACTCGCCACATCACTGACGGCGGCGGTTTGCCGCGCGTGAGTGTGTCATGTTCGAGTGGGAAGAGGCGCGCCGCGCCAGCAACATGGAGGAGTACGGCGTCGATTTCGTCCGCGCCGCCGCCATGTTCGACAATCCCATCCTCGAACGCGAGGACACGCGCCAGTTCCATGGCGAGAAACGCTTCCTGGCGATCGGCCAGGCCAACGGTTTCTTCATGGTGGTGGCGTGGACCCCGCGCGGGAACCGGCGGCGGATCATAAAGGCGTGGAAGGCCGATCGTGATGACGAAGCAATCTATCGTGCAACGGTCCCGTTCTCAGGTCCGCAGGATGGAGGATTTCACGCTCGAGGCGGCCTCCCCACGGGAAAGCCTTGGTCCGGGCTTCTGGACGGAAGCCGTCCCGCTCTATCCCTCCCGCGGGCGCAGGCTGGCGCGGCTCCGGCTGGATCCGGAAATCCTCGACTGGTTCGCGAACCGGAAGGATGATCCGCACACTGGCGTCAACGCCGTGCTGCGGGCGTATATCGAGCGCCGCAAGGCAGACGGGCAGGGAACGGCTTGAGGTTGGCGCGACCAGCGCAACGCTGCTAGCTTCGCGGCGATCCTTCCGGGGCGTGAAATGAAGAAAACCCTTCTGGCTTGCCTGAGCCTTGCGGCGCTTGGCGGAGCTGCGATCAGCTTGCCTGCGCTATCGCAGACCGGCCCGGCGCCGGCGCTGCCCTATGCCAGCGACAATGCGCCGACCGATTATTCGAAGTGGAGCCAGCCAGCGCTCGAGGCGGAGCTGGCGAAACGCGCCTTTGTCGAGCGCAAGGTGCTGATGCCGATGCGCGACGGCGTGCATCTGTCGACCGACATCTATCGGCCGAAGGATACAACGGGGCCGGTGCCGACCATTTTCGTGCGCACGCCCTACAACATGAACACGCTGACCGGCGGCTCGCTGCGCCAGGTGGTCGAGGCGGTCGATCGTGGCTATGCGATCATCTACCAGAACGAACGCGGCAGGTATTTCTCGGAAGGCAAGTACGAGATCCTCGGCTATCCGCGCACGGACGGCTATGACGCGCTCACCTGGATCGCGGACCAGCCATGGTCCAACAAGAAAGTCGGCACGCTCGGTTGTTCCTCGACAGCCGAATGGCAGCTGCAACTGGCTGCGACGAACCATCCGGCGCACGCGGCGATGGTTCCGATGGCGTCGGGCGCGGGCATCGGCCGCGTCGGGGAATTCCACGAGCAGGGCAACTGGTATCGCGGCGGCGTCCCGCGCACGCTGTTCTCGATCTGGCTTTATGGCGTCGATAATCCCGAACGCGCGCAGATCCCCGAAGGCCTCGACCCCAAGATGCGGCAATACCTGTCGCAGTACAGCGATCTCAACCCGAAGAAGCCCGACGTAACATGGGCAAAGCAAGTCTGGCATCTGCCCTATGCGGAGATGCTGACATCGCTGGGCGAACCGGCGGGGACGAACGAGAAGCTGATCGCCCGCGCGCTGCCTGACGATCCGGAATGGTTCAAGGGCGGGCTCTACCACGACAACGAGAAATGGGGCGTCCCGGCGCTGTGGTATGATTCCTGGTACGACGTTTCGATCGGTCCGAACCTCGCGCTCTACAATCACGCGACCAAGGCTGGCGTCGATGCGGAAACGCGCGACAACCAGTACGCCATCGTCGGGCCGAGCGTTCACTGCGCCTTTGCGAGCCTCGGGCCGAACTTCAAGTCGGGCGACCGCGAGCTCGGCGACGCCTCGCTGGATGTGAATGGCGAGGTCTGGAAATTCTTCGACCGGTTCCTGAAAGGCAAGAACGACGCCTTCCCGTCGACAACGCCGAAGGTCCGCTATTATTCGATGGGCGACAATCAGTGGAAGACGACGCAGCAATGGCCGCCCAAGGCCGCTGTCGAGACAAAGCTCTATCTCCGCTCCAATGGCCGCGCGAACTCGGTGTTCGGCGATGGCAAGCTGTCCTTCTCTGCGCCGGGGAACGAGCCGGCGGATACGTTCGTCTATGATCCCCTGAACCCGGTGCAGACGATCGGCGGCGGGGATTGCTGCAATGGCGGCGTGGTTGTGCCTGGCGCGTTCGACCAGCGGCCGGTCGAGGCTCGCCATGACGTGCTGGTCTACACGTCCGACGTACTGACGCAGCCCGTGACGGTTGCGGGTTTCGTCGATGCGATCCTGCATGTGTCATCGGACGCGAAGGACACGGACTTCGCCGTCAAGCTGGTTGATGTCGCGCCCGACGGCACGGCCTACATCCTCGACGACACCATCCTCCGCGCTCGCTTTCGCGAGGGCTATGACCGTGAGGTCTTCATGGAGAAGGGCAAGACCTACAAGCTCGACTTCACGCCCATGTCGACGGCCAACACCTTCCTGCCTGGCCATCGCATCCGCGTGGAAGTGACCTCGTCCTCCTTCCCGAAATACGGGCGCAATCTCAACACGGGCGGCCGTAACGAGTTCGAAGCCAAAGGCGTCGTCGCGACCAACCAGGTGAAGCACACAGGCTCGCAGGCGAGCTATATCGTGCTGCCGATCATCAAGTAGGACATCACGTGAGACTCGACACGCTTGAACGTTTCCTCGCGGGCCTTGCCGTCCTGATGTCGGCGGCGGCGCTCAGCGCGGCTTACCTGTTCGAATATCCGGGCTACTACTCCGCGTTCGACAGGCTGCAGCGCTCGATCGGCTTCGTGCTCGGGCCGTGGGTCGTGGCGGGCGCGGTTACGGGCCTCATCTGGATCGGCGGCAACCTGCTCAAGTTTCGTGTGCCGGTGCTGGAGGTGTTCTTCACACTGATCTGCGGGGCATCAGCCGTCTCGATCCTCGAGGCGCTGCGCTAGAGGCTGCTCAGCACGAAAGTGTTGCCGTCCGGATCGCGGAAGGTGGCGAACGTGCCCCAGGGCTGTTTGGTCGGCGGCGCGGCAAATTGCACGCCCTTCGCCTTCAGCTTCTCATAGGCGTATTCGACATCGTCGCATCCCATCGACCCGTTGAAGAAGGTGCCGATGCGATCCTCATGGCCTTCAGGCGTGAAGAGGACGATACGCGTCTGCGCGCCGGGGATCTGGAGCTCGATCCAGCGCTGGTTGCCGAGCGGTTGGTCGGTAAGGACCTTGAGACCCATGGTCTCGGTCCAAAACTTCAACGCCCGTTCCTGGTCCTTCGTGGGAATGCCCACGAACTTCACCTGTCTGATCATCTGCGCCTCCCTTTGTCGATGATAGAAGGGCAGGCGGTTGCCGGAAGGAAGCGGTGCAATTACTGCTATGGCAATGGCTGCCAAGGCTTCATTCGAACTCGATACCTACGTCACCGAAACGCTGATGCGCGACCTCGTCGGGCACGACAGGCGGCCCTCGGCCTTTCTTGTCTACCTCGCTATTGCCGGGGCCGGGGCGGATGGCGCACGGGGCCTCTCCCATGCCGACCTGGCCGAGATGACAGGCCTCTCGAAGCGATCGGTGCAGGACGCCATCGCGCATCTGGCGAGGCGCAAGCTGATCGAGGTCCATCGGCCGGGTCCAACTGAAACGGCGCTATACCGTGCGTTGAGGCCATGGCGGCGTTGAGGCCGTAGCGGCCACACGCCTTTCCCTGCTAGCGTTGCAGCGTTCAAACGGGCTGGAGCTGGTTACATGTTGAAATGGCTGAGCATCATCACGGTGCTCGCGCTTGCGGCTGGCGTCGTGGTCGGCGCCGAGGTCGCCAATTTCGGCAATGCGGATGTCGTCTATGCGACGCAGCAGGTCGAATATGTCGGACAGCTCTGGCTGAACCTCCTGCGGATGACGATCATCCCGCTGGTCGTGGCGTTGCTGGTGACGGGCATTGCCTCGCTCGCCGATGCGGCGGCCGCAGGAAAGCTCGCGGCGCGGTCGATCTTCGTGTTTGCGGTCCTGCTGGTGGTGGCGACGGCCTATGCCTGCCTCGTCCTGCCGCTCGCCTACACGCTCTGGCCGGTGGATCCGGCGCTGTCGCAGAACCTGATTGCGACCGCAGGGCCAACGCCCGAGGTGACGCCGCCGACCATCGGGGAATGGATCGCAGCCCTTGCGCCCTCCAACCCGATTGCCGCCGCCGCCGAGACGGCTGTCCTGCCGCTGGTGGTGTTCGCGCTGTTCTTCGGCTTCGCCTCGACGCGCCTTCCAGCTGCGCAGCGCGATCCGATGATCGGCTTCTTCCGTGCGGTTGCGGACACCATGATCATCATCGTGCGCTGGGTGCTCTATGCAGCGCCGATCGGCGTGTTTGCGCTGTCGCTTGGCGTGGGCCTGCGTGCCGGGACGAACGTGGCGGGTCTCCTCGTCCAGTATGTGACAATCGCCTGCGTGGTCACGGCGGGCATCGTGGTGATGGCCTTCCTGTTCGCGGTGTTGTGGGGGAGGGCAAAACCTGCGCGCTTCCTCAACGCGCTTGCGCCTGTGCTGGCGGTCGCCTTCTCGAGCCGGTCTTCCCTCGCTTCCCTGCCGCTGATGGTGGAGCGCGCGCGTGATGCGCTGGATGTTCCGGTGCGCGTCGCCAACGTGACACTGCCGCTGGCGGTTGCGATCTTCCGCATGACCAGCCCGGTCACCAATCTCGCGGTGGTGTTCTTCTGCGCCAATGTCTACGGCGTGCAGCTCGGACCGGCCCAGATCATCGCCGGCGGGATCGTCGCCATCGCTATCAGCATCGGTTCGGTGGGCCTGCCGGGCGAAATCTCATTCGTGGCATCGGTTGCGCCGATCTCGCTGGCGATGGGCGTGCCGGTGGAGCTGCTGGGCCTGCTCGTCGGCATCGAGGCGATCCCGGACATCTTCCGCACGATCGGCAACGTCTCGGGCGACATGGCGGCGACGGCCATCGCGGCGAAGGGCGAACCCGCTAACCCGCCGGAGGCGGAGGCCGCCTGACGACGCGCGCGGCCGCGAGCACTTCATCGATCGCCGAGGCGACGGTATCGGGCTTGTAGAAGAAGAAGGCGTGGTTGGAGTCCGGCACGATCTCCAGCCGTCCACGGCTGGACCATGTTGAGAGGTCCGCCTGCAGCTGGCGCCAAACGACTTCGCTTTCCGGCGTGTCGGAGCCCGCAACGAGGCCGTCGGCGGAGAGCAGGTAGGCGTCGTGATCGTCGGCGCGGTGACGCGCCTGCGTCTGCGCCGGCAGTTCGCGCGCCAGCACGACCAGCGGCCAGTTCTGCAGATCGCGATACTTTCCCGCCATCTCCATCGTCTGCGAACGCTGGCGCGCCTCGCGCGCATTGGCTTCGGCCGAGCGCGGATAGAAGGCGTTCACATCGTTCGCGATCAGCGGATCGCTGGGATAGGGCGACAGGCGCAGGAGGCCGGTCCATTTGAACGCCAGGCCGAACTCCTGAGCGGGCGAGACATAATCGCCAACCTGCAGGCCTGCTTGCTTGAAGCGTTCTTCCTGGTCGGGATGCGAGGAATCCGCCAGCACCATCCCCACAACTTCGTCTCGATAGAGCCCGGCATAGATCAGGCTATAAAGTCCGCCGCGCGAATGGCCGACGAGCACATAGGGGGGCTTTTCGCCTGCGGCCTCGAGCGCCGCATGGAGATCGCGTGCGACTTCTCCCGGTTCGAAAGGCCCCCGCGCCGGATCGCTCCAGAGAATGCCGGCGCGGCTGTAGGCACACGCGCGCGCCTTGGTGGAAACCCGCTCGAGCACCGGTTTCCAGCCGAGCGATCCCAGCATGTCGCCGCCAGCCTGGAACACGACCGTCGGGCCGCCATCGCCCCGGCAGTCGATCTGGATGCGCCGTCCGCCGCCGACATCGACGAGCTGGCCCTCGACGGGATGATCGCGCACCGCTTCGGCTTCAAGGAGGGTCTCACAGCCAGAGAGGGCAGGCAGGCAGGCGAGCGCCAGCGCGATCATCTTCGCGCGACCGTGTCCGGCAGGGGCGTGGCCATTCCGCATCCTGCTTTTCTAGGCGCCCGGAAGCCCTCGCGCCACATCACAATAAGGTAAGGCGTGGCTGATGAGAGTGTCGCCCAAAACAGAAAACGCCGCCGCGGGTATCCGCGGCGGCGCTTCAGGGCGTCTGGAGAACGCGCTTACTTGATGGCGATTTCGATCTCGCCGATGTTCGGGTCGGTGACCTTGAACTTGTCACCCGACTTGAGGCCGTCGGGATAAGCGAAGCAGGCATTGTCCTGGCCGACCGCCGGAGCGGTGAGGCACAGCTTCGAGCCGTCGACCTTGTAGGTGCCTTCATACTGGCCATCGAAGCCCGAGAAGGTGCCGTCCGGCTTGTAGGCGACGTCGCCCGTGATGCCCATCTGGGCCACGGACATCGTGGTGCCTTTCTCGAGCACGAGCTTGATCGTGTCCGAGGCCGGCGCTCCGCCCTGCGCGAAGGCCGGGGCGGCGAGGATCACGGCCGCGGCCGCGAGCAGTTTCAGTTTCATGTCAGTCTCCCAAATGTCCCAGATCAGTTATCCGATTTCGGGCGTAGTGAAGCGCCCTGTCTTGTTCCCGGCAAGTGTAGAAACACGCGATTGAGTGTGCAGGCGCCGCCGGGGTGTTGCCCATCGGCGGCGCCCTCGTGCCGTAAGTCCTAGCGGATGGTCACTTTCAGCGGTCCCATGTCCGAGGCAATCTCGAACGAGTCGCCGGATTTCTTGCCATCCGGATATTCCGTGCACTGGTTGTTGAGGCCAAAGGCCTCGACGGTGATGCAGAGCTTGTTGCCGTTGGTCTTGTAGGTGCCGGCGAACATGCCGTCGAAGCCCGAGAACGTGCCGTCCGGCTTGTACTCGATCGAGCCGGCATTGCCGCTGACTTCCATCATCACGCCTTTTTCGACCACGGCCTTCACCGTGTCGGACGGCGGCGCAGCGTCCTGCGCAAGGGCCGGAGCGGCCAGCGCGATCGCGGCGGCGGCGAAGATCGTCAGTCTCATTGAGTCAACCTCCCAGAGGAAACGTGGTAGTTTCCGATACCATCGAACGGCGTTCCAATACAGGGGGTGACTGCAGCAGGAGGTGCATTCCGCTTCCAGCCAAGCTAACGGAAACGCCATGAACTTCCGCGCGACCTGCCTCACGCTTTTTCCCGAAGCCTTTCCCGGCCTGCTCGGCGTCTCGATCGTCGGCAATGCACTTAAGCAGGGGCTGTGGGAGCTCGAAACGATCGACATCCGCGACTTCGGTCTCGGCAAGCATCGCACCGTCGATGACACGCCCTCGGGCGGCGGCGCCGGCATGGTGATGCGAGCGGACGTTGCGGCAGCCGCCATCGACAGCACCGATCAGGCGGGCCGTCCGCGTCTTTATCTCTCCCCTCGCGGGAAGCCATTGACGCAGGCGCGCGTGCGCGAGCTGGCTGCAGGTCCCGGCGTCATACTGCTGTGCGGCCGGTTCGAAGGGCTGGATGAACGGGTGATCGAAGGCAGGGGCCTTGAAGAAGTCTCGTTGGGGGATTTTGTGCTGGCCGGAGGGGAGGTCGCCGCCCAGGCCCTGCTGGAGGCATGCGTCCGCCTGCTGCCGGGTGTGGCCGGAAACGCCGACAGCCTGACCGAGGAAAGCTTCGAGACCGGGCTCCTGGAACACCCCCACTACACACGCCCACAAGTCTGGGAAAACAGGGAGATTCCGGCGGTATTAACCTCTGGCGACCATGCCAAGGTCGCGGCCTGGCGGAGAAATCAGGCCGAGGAGTTGACTAAAGCCAGAAGACCCGATTTATACGCCGCTTCCCGGACTGCCCCCCCACCGCAGGGGATGCGGGCAAAGCCGCGCGACTGAAAGACCTGATCCATGGCCGCCTCTCTCATCCAGACCCTCGAGCGCGAGGAAATCGCCCGCGTCACCGAAGGCAAGAAAATCCCCGATTTCGCGCCGGGCGACACGCTCCGCGTCAACGTGAAGATCTCCGAAGGCGACCGTGAACGCGTCCAGGCCTTCGAAGGCCTCTGCATCGCGCGCGCTGGCGTCGGCGTGAACGCCAACTTCACGGTGCGCAAACTCTCGTTCGGCGAAGGCGTCGAGCGCGTGTTCCCGCTGAACTCGCCCGTGCTGGAAAGCATCGAAGTGCGCCGCAAGGGCAAGGTTCGCCGCGGCAAGCTCTACTACCTCCGCGGCCGCACCGGTAAGCGCGCCCGCATCGCCGAAAAGACCGGCGGCAAAGAGGAAGCCGGCGAAGAATAGGCCGGGCTTCAAACAGGAAATTCCAGGAAGGCCGCTCCGTCAGGGGGCGGCCTTTTCATTTTGTCCATCTGCCAGGTGAGGAGGGGGAGGAGAAAAACTCCCGGGCGCCCGCCTTTTTATTGCGCCGATTTCTCGTCATAAGCGCGGCCGTCGCGGGTCGTCCGCGGCAGGGAAGCACCCCGCAAGACGGGTGCAGGGATAAACACCATGGCCTACGCACTCCCCCGGAGCACTGCGCCCGCAACGCCCGTCATCAGCGACACCCGCCAGCGCATCCTCGACGTCGCGCAATCCGCAGTGCTGCAGAAAGGCTTCGCCGCCACCTCGATCGAGGAAATCATCGCGGCGGTCGGCATCACCAAGTCAGGCTTCTTCTACCATTTCGCGGACAAGGGCGAACTCGCGCACGCGCTGCTCGAGCGCTACCTCGCGCAGGAAGAAATCCTGTTCGACGAACTCTTCGAACGCGCCGAGCAGCTGTCGGAAGATCCGCTGCACGCTTTCCTCATCGCGATGAAGCTGTTCGGCGAGATGTTCGAGAACCTGCCGGATGCGCATCCGGGCTGCCTCACCGCCGCCTACTGCTATCAGGATCGCCAGTTCGACAGGCGTGTGCGCGAGCTCAATGCCTCGGGCATCCTTGCCTGGCGCGAGCGCTTCCGCGGCAAGCTCATGAAGATCGCCGAACGCTATCCGCCGCTGATGCCCGTCGACCTGACCGACGTGGCCGACATGCTCTCGGCGCTGGCAGACGGCGGCATCGTCCTGTCGAAGGCGCTCAGCGAACCGGAAGCTCTTCCGCGGCAGATCAATCTCTACCGCGAATTCGTACGCGCGCTGTTCCTGGGCGTGCGGCCACAAACCTGAAAACGAACGCCCCGCCGGCGAGGCCAGCGGGGCGTTACGCACTCTACTCCAGACAACTAGGTGCGGGCGTCCTTGAGGTTCCACTCATAGTAGACGTTGTGCCCGCACATGTTCTGGGCAACGCCATCGATCGTGCCCGGTGCGAAGCGCTCGTTGCGAATCCACTTCGCCGCCGCATCGTCCAGGCGGGACGACCCGCTCGAACCGGTGACCTGCACCGACGTCACGCGGCCGGCGTTGCTGACGCACACTTCAAGGTGCGTGGTGCCTTGCTCACCGGCGCGGACAGAGGCCACGGGATAGGCGGGCTTGTCGCCAGCGCGCAATTTCGGCGCGGAGCGATTATTGCCTGACGGCGGCGCCGGGGTGACGATAGGAACCGGATCCGGCACGGGCGTCGCCTCGGCAACCGGCGCGGTGATCACCGGCGGCTCTTCTGGAACGAACGGAATATCAGGCGCCACCAGTTCCGGCGGCGGGGCGGGCGCGTCCTTCACCTCGACTTTCGGCGGCTCAAGTTCCTTCACCGGCGGGGGCGGTTCGGGCGGCGTGATCAGCACCATCTCCATGGTGTTGTCGACCTTCGGCTCGCGCACGAGGTTCATCCCAGTCGCGAGAAAATAGGCGACGCCGGCCGTCATGGCTGTCGCGGTGATCGCGCCAACCAGCTTGGTGCTGCGCCCTGAGTGCTGTGCATGTGCGTACATTGACCGCTCCTCTGAAACGCCCGGTTGGCCCCATGCCTCCGTGGACTGCTTTCAAGGAATATGGTGACCCGCAAAGGCGAGCCCCAAGTAGTTCCACTGTTGAGAACGCAGTTGTTTTGCAGCCGGTTCCGAAACGAGCGCCGATCAATTGCGGCGATGACGTGTCGAATTGCGGCGATGCTGGGCGACTGCTTGAATTCGATATGGTGATTGCTTGCGCGTAATCAAATGACGCGCGAACGCGACAGCGTTCCTCTGCCGATAACGCATCTCAGATCGAATGGATGCCGGTGGAGTGCAGTGCGTCAGGCGGGAAGCGTCGACGTTCCGCCATTGAGAGCGAGCTGCATCAGCACCGCATCGCACCAGCGCCCGTGCTTGAAGCCCGCGCCTGCAAGACGTCCGCAATGCGTGAAACCCATCCCCGCATGCAGAGCGATCGAAGCGAGGTTCACGTCGCCATCGCCAATGAGGGCGATCATCTGGCGGAAACCCTGCCGCTCGCAGCGTGCGATCAGCTCACCCAGCAACAGCTTGCCGATACCGCGGCCCTGCGCTTCTGGCGCGATGTAGATCGAGTCTTCCACGACGAAACGATAGGCCGGCCGCGTTCGGAACGGGCCGGCATAGGCATAGCCAAGCACCTCCGCGCCTTGCTGTGCGACGAAATAGGGAAAGGCGCCATTCATCAGCGCTGAAAATCGCATCGTCATTTCGGCAAGCGAGGGCGGATCGTATTCGTAACTCGCCGTGCCATGGACAACGGCATGACCGTAGATGCGGGTGATTAGAGGAAGGTCCGCCGTAATCGCCGGGCGTATGGCGATAGGCATGCTCATGCCACGCGATGTCCGCTCGCGTCGATCAGCAACGAGCCATCCTCTTTTGCGAATGGCCCCTTCGGCCAACGGTCCAGGAGGTCAAGCACCAGCTCGCTGGGGCGGCAGAGCCTTACGCCTTTGGATGTTGCTACAATGGGGCGATTGACCAGAACCGGATGCTGGATCATGGCCTCGACAAGCTGGTCTTCTGTTACGCCCTCCCGCAGAAGACCCAGCTCTGCGGCAGGCGACTTTGTCTCACGCAGGGCCTGACGGGCCGTCAGACCCGCCGCCGCAAACAGCGCCAGAAGCTGCGGTCGTGTCCAGCCTTCGCGCAAATAGTCGATGACAACTGGCGAATAGCCGGAGGCCTCGATGATGGCGAGTACATTGCACGACGTACCGCATTCCATGTTGTGATGGATCACGACTGGGAAGCTTGCGCTCATGAGGGCTTCCTCCCGAACAGCCATCCGCCAAGAATCCATGCGGCGAGGGCGCCAGCAAGCTGCCCGCCGATGAAACCTGGAACGTCCTGCATGCGGATGCCTGCGAAGGAATTTGTCAGGCTGCGTGCGATGGTGATGGCGGGGTTCGCGAACGATGTGGACGAGGTCCACCAGTAACCGGCTGCGATGACAAGGGCGACGATGGCGGGCATATCCTGCGGCCGGTAGCGGACGCCGCCGAGAATGGCGAAGACCAGCGCAAAGGTTGCAGCCCCTTCGGCCAGCATTTTCGCGCCGCCGGAACGGTCAGCTGCGCCCGCCTGCACCAGTGGAAGTTCGAACATGGCGTGCGCAAGGACCGCCCCCAGGATGCAGCCCGCGATCTGGACGACGACATAGAGCGCTGCGGGCGCAGGCTTGATCTCGCCCCTCAGGGCCATGACGAGCGTGACGGCCGGGTTGAAGTGCGCTCCCGAAAGGGGACCCAGCGTTCCAACCAGCACATAGAGGATGGCGGCGGTCGCCAGCGTGTTCCCGAGAAGCGCAACGCCGTCGTTTCCGCCCGAAAGAGCAACCGCCAGAATGCCCGAGCCGATGACGGTTGCGCTGAGCAGGCAGGAGCCAAGCGCTTCCGCCGTCAAACGGCGAGAGAGGTCCAAGGCAGATCCTCCGGCTCAGGCCTCAGGTCGCGCGCTCGACCATCAGTTTCTTGATCTCTGCGATGGCTTTGGCCGGGTTGAGACCCTTCGGGCAGACCTGCGCGCAGTTCATGATGGTGTGGCAGCGATAGAGCTTGAACGGATCCTCGAGGTCGTCGAGGCGCTCGCCGGTGGCTTCATCGCGGCTGTCGACGATCCAGCGATAGGCCTGCAGCAGGGCGGCCGGTCCGAGGAATTTGTCGCCATTCCACCAATAGCTCGGGCACGCCGTCGAGCACGAGGCGCACATGATGCACTCGTAAAGGCCGTCGAGCTTGTTGCGGTCGGCTTCCGACTGCCGCCACTCCTTCTGCGGCTCCGGCGTCGTCGTCTTCAGGTAGGGCTGCACATAGGTGTGCTGCGCGTAGAAGTTTGTGAGATCCGGAATGAGGTCCTTCACCACGGGCTGGTGGGGCAGGGGCGAGATGGTGATCGTGCCCGAGAATTCGTCATGGCCCTTGGTGCAGGCAATCGTGTTGTTGCCGCCGATGTTCATCGAGCACGAGCCGCACACGCCTTCGCGGCACGACCGGCGGAAGGCCAGCGTCGGATCAATCTCGTTCTTGATGTAGATGAGCACGTCCAGGATCATCGGGCCGACCTTGCTCATGTCGACGCGATAGGTGTCCCAGCGCGGCTTGTTCCCGCTCTCAGGGTCGTAGCGGTAGATCTTGAAGGTGCGGGTCTTCTTCGCGCCGCCGAGCGCAGGCCATTCCTTGCCGCGGCTGATCTTGGAGTTCTGCGGAAGGGTAAGTTCGACCATGAGTTTCCAGCTTCCCCGGCGGCCCTGAAGTTGGCCGCAATCTAGCCGGGGTCGCGCCAAGCACAAGCGCCGGAAAGTCGCGCCGGATCAGATATTTGCCAGCGCAATGGCTCTGAACTAGTCGCGGCGGAACAGATTGCGGATTTTCGAGACCACCGTGCGCCGGAGGCCATAGGCCTTCCGCGCAGCCGAACGCCGGTCGAGGTGCAGCATCTCGGTGACGCCGGCCTTTTCCAGCCCCTTGGCCAGCTTGGCCGGGCCATGAACAGCGGCTGCTTCCAGCTCCTCGCGATAGACCGGAACGGGAGCCCAGAAATCGATCACCTCGCCCTCGCCGAGGCGCATGCGGGCAAAGCCGTCCGCCGGCAGGCGCGGTCGCATGAAGGCGAAGGCCACCTGTTTGGAGTCTTCGAACATGGGCTTTGGCTTTTTCGCGAACTGCACGGTCTCCCCGTCGTTCACGCGGACATTCTGCATGTGGATCAGCTTGGCGAACTGGCGCACCGTGTTGGCGGCAAGGTTCAGCATCGCAAGGTCCGCCTTGGGCTCGCCCTTCTGCGGGGTCGCCAGCACGAACTCGATGCGGCTCTTGCCGCCGGGCGCCATGGCGTCGCCGCCCTTCTTCAGGCTCGATCCGAACGTGCAGACATAGGCAAAGCGCCGCTCGCCCTCGGGCGGGATCACCATCACGTCGACGGGCGGTCCGGGTTCCTTGGATTTTCCAGCCCAGCCATCCTGGTCGGAGAAGGCGACATGCGGCTCGCCGAGGTGCCGCGTGAGGTGCAGCTGCACCTCTTCACGGAGTTCCTCGCCTGTGTGGCCGGATTCGATCCGGCGGCTCCAGATGTCCTGCATGAGGAAATGTATTGTTACTCACTACGCGGGCGTCAACCGCGCCAACTGTCATCAACGCACCCGTGATCGTATATGCCGCAGCCTGAACCCGCTGTGAATCCGTGACGCTGGAAGCAGGGCGGGCCGCTCTTGGTGCGCCGACGAAACGAGCGGATCCGCGAAAGTTACGGGTTCTTCTTAAGCGTCGCGAAGGGCGAGTGTGCGATTCTCCCGTGATCCATTGGGGGTATCGTGATGGATATGCTGAACAGATTCATCTCGAGCGAGGGCAGGATCAGCCGCAGGACCTATGTCCTGACGTTCCTCATTCCGTTCGTGGCGCTGCTCGGCCTCTCCGCGTTGGTGTTCACACTTCCCTTCAAGATGACGGGCGCCCTGCCGTCGAGCGCGGCCATCCTGCCGTGGATGGCTTTCCTTGCGACCGCCGATGCCCAGAACATCAAACGCTGGCACGACCTTGGCGATCCGGGCCGGATCTACAAGCTCCTTCGTCCGGGCGTCGTCCTGTTGCCGGTCCTGGCGTTTGCGCTTCAGTTCATGTTCCCCGCCGTTGCGGCGAGCTTTGGCGACATGGACTCGCTGCTTTTCATGGTCAGCCAGGATCTTGGCGGCGTGACGCTTGGCCCTGTCCCGCTGGTCCTGCTCGGCGTCACGGCTGTCGGCGTGCTCGGCAACGTCGCGTGGCTGTCCATCACGCCCGGCCAGAGCGGACCTAACGACCATGGTCCCGATCCGCTTGGCGTTTCAGGCGTGCCGGGCTTCGGCGGCGCCAAGCCGGCGGCGGGCGATGATGATCCTGTGAAACGGCACCTCGCCGAGTATCAGGCTCGGCAGGCGCAACAGGCGCGCCCCGCTCCGGCAATGGTCACGCAAGTGCGTGCGGCGCCGGGCGGCACGTTCGGCCGGAAGCAGACCTAGGCAGCAAATCTTCAGGTGTCGTAGTCGCCACTATCCCACGGCTCGTAGAAGGCCATGGTGTTGCCGGGCTGGAAGATCACCTGCCATTCATCCGAGTCCTCGTCTCGCTCCGCGACGAAACCGAACGTCGTTCCATGCGCATCGACAGCGAATGGCCGTACCCAGAAGCCAATCGGCTCTAGCGGTCCAGCTGCTTCGATGTGGTTGGCGAAAAGCGTGTCGCCTTTCGTGTCATCGTAAGCGCCGCGAACGCCAACCAGATCGATGTGGTGCGCCGTCAAACCGCCATCGCTATCAAACCAGAACGTGCAGATGAAATCGGTCGTCGGGTTGGCGCCGAACAGCAACTGCGACGCGATCAGCACGAACCGGCCATCAGCTGAGCGGCCGCAGTGCTCAAGATGATACTCGTCAGGCTCCAGCCAGAATCGCGCTGGCGGCTCCACTAGTAAACCCGCGGCTTCGGTTTGATGTACTCGACGTCCTTGGACATCGTGTAAGCGTGCACCGGGCGGTAGTCGATCTTCACCGCGCCCTTGGCGTCCACCCATGACAGCGTGTGCTTCATCCAGTTCACGTCGTCGCGCTCCGGGAAGTCCTCGCGGGCATGGGCGCCGCGGCTTTCCTGGCGGTTGACGGCGGAGTTCACCGTGGCGGCGGCCTGGACGATCAGGTTATCGAACTCCAGCGTCTCGATCAGGTCCGTGTTCCAGATCATGCCGCGGTCCTGGACCGAGATGTCCGGGATGCCGGCGTGGACTTCGGCGATGCGCTTGACGCCCTGGGCCAGCGTCTCGCCGGTGCGGAACACGGCGCAGTCTTCCTGCATCGCCTTCTGCATGGCCGCGCGCAGCTTCGCTGTCGGCGTCGCGCCCTTGGCGTTCCGGAATTTGTCGAAGCGGGCGAGGTGATCATCGCCTGCGCCTTTGGGCAGGTCCGTCTGGTTGGCGTTGGCTTCGAGCGCCTCGCCGCAACGCAGGCCGGCGGCGCGGCCGAACACGACGAGGTCGATCAGCGAGTTGGAGCCGAGGCGGTTTGCGCCGTGCACCGAGACGCACGCCGCTTCGCCCACGGCCATCAGGCCCGGCACGGTCGCATCCGGATCATCGCCACGCTTGGTGAGGACTTCGCCATGATAGTTCGTCGGGATGCCGCCCATGTTGTAGTGCACGGTCGGCAGGACCGGGATCGGCTCTTTCGTGAGGTCGACGCCAGCGAAGATCTTGGCGCTTTCCGAAATGCCAGGCAGGCGCTGGTGCAGGATTTTCGGGTCGAGGTGGTCAAGGTGCAGGTGGATGTGATCCTTGTGATCGCCCACGCCACGGCCCTCGCGGATTTCCATCGTCATGGCGCGCGAGACGACGTCACGCGAGGCAAGGTCCTTCACGGTCGGCGCATAGCGCTCCATGAAGCGCTCGCCCTTCGAGTTGGTGAGATAGCCGCCTTCACCGCGCGCGCCTTCGGTGATGAGGCAGCCCGAACCGTAGATGCCGGTCGGGTGGAATTGCACGAATTCCATGTCCTGCAGTGGAAGGCCGGCGCGCAGCGCCATGCCGCCGCCATCGCCGGTGCAGGTGTGGGCCGACGTCGCCGAGAAGTAGGCGCGGCCATAACCGCCCGTCGCTAGGATCACGCGTTGCGCGCGATAGCGATGCAGCGTGCCGTCGTCGAGCTTGAGCGCCGTCACGCCGCGGCACGCGCCGTTCTCCATGATCAGGTCGAGCGCGAAGTATTCGATGAAGAAGTCGACGGCGTATTTCAGCGACTGGCCATAGAGCGTGTGAAGCATGGCGTGGCCGGTGCGGTCGGCCGCGGCGCAGGTGCGCTGGATCGAAGCCTCGCCATAGTTCTTGGTCATGCCGCCGAAGGCGCGCTGGTAGATCTTGCCTTCTTCAGTACGAGAAAACGGCACGCCCCAGTGTTCGAGCTCGTAGACGGCGGCAGGCGCGGCGCGGACCATGTATTCGATTGCGTCCTGGTCGCCGAGCCAGTCGGCGCCCTTCACCGTGTCGTACATGTGCCAACGCCAGTCATCCTGGCCCATGTTTCCGAGCGAGGCCGAGATGCCGCCCTGCGCGGCCACCGTGTGCGAGCGCGTCGGGAACACCTTTGTCACGCACGCCGTCTTGAGACCGGCTTGGGCGCATCCGAGCGCCGCGCGAAGGCCGGAGCCGCCAGCGCCCACGACCACGACGTCATAGGTGTGATCGTTCCAGGTGTACGCAGTCATGCGATGGCGTCCTTGGAGTTCAAACTCAGCCGGCGATCGCGATCTTCAGCACCGAGTAGGCGGTGATGGCGAAGAGCGCGACACAGATGAAGGTGTTGAGGATCAGCAGCAGGTTCTTTGTCCCGTGCTTGGCGATGTAGTCCTCGATCACGACCTGCATGCCGAGGCGCATGTGATAGAGCGCCGTTCCGACGGCGAGCAGCGTCAGCACCGCGTTGATCGGATCAGCGATCCAGGACAGCGCGCCGTCATAGCCGCCGCGCACCGCGCCGATCAGCGAGATCAGGAACCAGGGCACAAGAAAGAGGAGCGCGATCGCCGAGACGCGCTGGGTGATGAAGTGACCCGCGCCGTGCTTGGCCGAGCCAAGGCCGCGAACCTTGCCGAGCGGCGTGCGGATGGATTCCTTGTTCGCCATCACGCAGCTCCCGTCATGTGCAGCGGATCAACGCCAGGCACGAGGCCGGCCAGCAGCCAGACCGCGACGGCCAGCGCCACGGACGACACGAGGATGATCGCCCCCATGAAGCTTGCGAATTTCGGATTGAAGCCTTTGCCGGCGTCCCAGAACAGGTGACGCAGGCCGCTGAGCAGGTGGTAGCAGACCGAGAGCGTGAAGCCGAACAGGATGAGCTGGCCCCAGATCGATCCGATGACGCCTGAGAGCGGCTCGTAATAGTCAGGTCCCGCCGCCGTCGCGAACAGCCAGGCGACGATGACAGCCGCCCCGACATAGTTCGCGCAGCCCGTCGCCCGGTGAAGGATCGAGCCGGCCATGGTGATGTGCCATTTCCAGATCGAGACGTGCGGCGACATTGGCCGCTTGTCAGTCCAGGAGGACATGCCTGATCCCTCTGATTGCCCCGGCGCAGAAGATGCGTTGCGACCCGGTAATAGACCTCGAATTGGCCCTGTCAACGCGGCGGGAAGGGCTCTTGGCTCAAGGACTTAGACCCTCCATCTAGGGGTGCATGAGGCTGACGATTCTGGAAACGGGGCGGGCGCCGGGCAGATTGTCCGAGGACTATCCCCGCTATCCAGACATGTTCCTCGCGCTCCTGTCGAAAGCCGACCCATCCTTGCGCTTCGATTCGGTCGCGCTGATCGACGGCGCCGCCCCGCCGGACCCGCGCAATTGCGAGGCGGTGCTGATCACCGGCTCACCCTTCGGTGTCTATGATTCCACGCCCTGGATGGAGCCGTTACGCGGTTTTATCCGTGACGCGGCTGCTGCGGCGACGCCGATGATCGGCGTCTGTTTCGGTCACCAGATCATCGCCGATGCGCTCGGCGGGGACGTTCGCAAGTCGGACAAGGGCTGGGGCGTCGGCCGTCACACCTATGACATCACCGATGCGCGCGACTGGATGAGCGGCGCCGGGGCGACAGTGTCGCTCTCGGTCAGCCATCAGGACCAGGTGATCACCCCGCCGCCGGGCGCGGCGACGCTCGCGCGCTCGTCCCACACCGACCACGCCATCCTCGCCTATTCAGGCGCCCCGGTGATCAGCATCCAGGGTCATCCGGAGTTCTCCGACGCATTCGTTTCCGATCTCTGGTCCGCGCGTCGCGGCAAGGCATTGACCGAAGCACAGGTCGACGACGCAATCGCCTCGCTTGCACGCCCGGGCGATGCGTTGCTCGTCGGGCAATGGATGGCGAATTTCCTGAAGTCGGCTCGTTAGCGCTTCTTCACCAGCCGGAGCACTGCGACCCATCCGGCAACCTGGTAGAGCGCTGCGAACATCTGCAGCGTCTCGAGCCACTGCCAGGTGCTCCACAGCGGCCAGATCGGCATCAGCGTTACAGCGGCAATGAGCGCTGATGCGCCATCAAGCCAGCGATCGCCGAACAGGTAGCCCAGCCCCGTCCGCTGCTTCAGCACCTCGCGCTTGGTCACGGGGAACACGCCGTCCTGCAGCCGGGGAGGGCCGAACGCTTCCTGCAGGCTGTCGTATTCGAGAATGCCGGTCAGGTCGCGCAGCGTATCCGCCGTCGCGCGTCCTTCCTCGATCGCCAGCCAGCTTGAATCATTGCGCAGCCAGCGGATCACCACCGACAGCAGGATCGCGAACGCGATGGCCATTTGCGTAAAGGCAGGCAGGTACATCACCCCTATATAGGGAGGCCTACCCGCGCTTGGGTATGGCCGCCCAGTAATCAAAATCGAGGATGACGTCGGGGAGGTGTTTCCCTTCGCCGTCCTTGTACGGGAAATCAGTGCAGGGCTTGTTCTTCGTCGCCACGAGACGCAGGCGCAGCGCGCCGAGCCCGTCACCGAGGTCCGCCTTGTCCAGCACTTCCGACCACGCAAACACCGTGTCGCCCGCGCCCAGCGGGTTCACGTGCTGGCCGGCATTGATGGCGATGATCTCCGCCGCATTGGCGAGGCCGTTGAAGGCAAGCGAACGCGCCAGCGAAATGGCAACGCCCCCATAGATCAGCCGCTTGCCGCGCGGCGTCTGCGCTTGTGCGAACTGGTTGAAGTGAACCTTTGCCGTGTTCTGGTAGAGCCGCGTCGCGATCTGGTGCTCGGCTTCCTCGATCGTGAACGCATCGACGTGGTCGATCTTCTCGCCGATCTCGTAGTCCTCATAGCCGAAGGGCGATCCTGCCAGCACGAAATTGTACTCGCCCGGATTGTAGGCGCGCCTGGGCAGCTCGTTCGGATCAACAGCGGCGGGCAGCTCCGGTACGACCACGGCCGGCGCCGGCGCGCCCGCATCCTTCTTGTTGACCATCACCCAGCGCACATAGCTGAGGACTTCCTCATTCTCCTGATTGTAGCCGGTCGTGCGCACCCACACGACGCCGGTCTTGCCATTGGAGTTCTCTTTAACGCCGATGACTTCCGACACCGCACGCAGTGTGTCGCCCGGATAGACCGGCGTCAGGAAGCGACCGTCGGCATAGCCAAGATTTGCGACAGCGTTCAGGGAAATGTCTGGCACCGTCTTCCCGAACACGACATGGAAGGCCAGCAGCGGATCGATCGGCGCGCCATCGAGCCCGCAGTCCATCGCAAACGTGTCCGCCGAATAGAGCGCAAAGCGCGAGCCGGTGAGCCCCGTATAGATCGCCGCATCCGCCTCCGTGACGGTGCGCGGCGTCGCATGGATCAGCTCATCGCCGACAACGAAATCCTCGAAGAAATTCCCGGGATCGGATTTGAGGGTCATTGGGCATTCTCCCGCGCCGCAATCGCTTCGGCCACCGCTACCAGACGTTTCGCCTGCGCCATATGCAGGAGCTCCGTCATCTTGCCGTTGACCTTGATGACGCCCTTGCCGGCATTGGCGGGGTCAGCGAACGCCGCGATCACATCACGCGCCTGCTTCACCGCGTCTTCCGGCGGGGCGAAGATCGTGTTGCAGGGCTCGACCTGGCTCGGATGGATCAGCGTCTTGCCGTCGAAGCCGAAGGCCTTCGACTGGCGGCACTCGGCGGTGAAGCCTTCCGCATCTGCGATGTCATTATAGACGCCGTCGAACACCAGAAGGTCATAGGCCCGCGCTGCCGCGATCGCGAGCGTGTAGCAGGCGGCGAGATTCTCGCGGCCCGGCATCGGCTCGGCGCGGAAATCCTTTATCAGGTCGTTCGATCCCATGACGAAACCTGTCAGGCGTGTGGTCTTCTTCGTCGCCGCGATTTCCTTGATGTTGAGGATCGACAGCGGCGTCTCGATCATCACCCACAGCGCCAGCTGTGCGCTCGCGCCTGCTTCCGACAGCGCTTCGTCGAGCCAGCGGATATCGTCCCCGCTCGTCACCTTCGGCGCCAGGATCGCATCGGGCTTCGCATGCGCCGCGGCCTTGAGGTCAGCCTTGCCCCATTCCGTGTCCTGTCCGTTGATGCGGATGATCAGCTCGCGCGGGCCATAGCCGCCGGCTTTCACAACGCCGCACACCCGGTCGCGCGCTTCCACTTTCACTTCGGGCGCCACCGCGTCCTCGAGATCAAGGATCAGCGAATCCGCCGGCAGGGTCTTGGCCTTCTCCAGCGCGCGTTCGTTGGCGCCGGGCATGTAGAGCACGGAGCGGCGCGGCCGAATACTTGACGTGATGGCGGACATGGGCGGTCTCTCGAAACTGCGATGCGGACAGATGACGGACGCCCGGCACAAGATCAAGCTGGAGCGCGCGACGGGCTGGGTTAATGTCGGAAATTCGCCGCTCGCGCCGAAGCAACGGACAGCCATGCCCTTAGTGCTCGTGATTTCGTCCTATGTCGCCGCCTCGCGGGTTGGAGGGGGCATAGCGCCCTACGTGCTGGGGCCGATGAAGGTTGATCCTGTCCACGTGCCGACCTGCCTGTTCGGCCGCCATCCCGGCTGGGGCCCGCCAGGTGGAGGTCCCGTCGCGCCCGAGACGATGGCGAAGATGCTGGAAGGCGTCGAGGCGAACGGCCTGTTCAGCCTGGTCGACGCCATCGTCACCGGCCATTTCTCGCTGCCTGAACAGGTCGCCGTCGCCGCCGAAGCCATCGACCGGATCCGCGCCACGCCGCGCGGCAAGTCGCATGCGCACTTCCCGGCAAGGCCCATCGTCATCGTCGATCCGGTCATGGGCGATGAGACGCCCGGCCTTTACATCAAGCCCGAAACAGCTACGACGCTGATGACCGACCTCGTCCCCCGCGCCGATATCCTCGCGCCCAACCTCTGGGAATTTGCCCGGCTAGCGGACACTGACCTCTCGAAGCTCCGCACGGCCGAGCATGTTGCCCAAGCGGCGAAGAGCAGGGGAGGCCGCTGGCTGATCTCCTCCGTGCCATCGCCGCAAGGCATTGGCGTGCTTCATGTCGATGGCGGCGCGCATCTCGCCGAAACGTCACGCATCGCGGGCAAGGTGCCGAACGGCACGGGCGACATGCTCACCCTCCGCTTCGCCGGCGGTCTTGTCTCGGGCTACGGCGCCGAGGCCGCCCTCGCCGACGCGACAGGTGCAACGCACACCGTCATTGCCAAAACCGTCGAATGGACCGGAACGGAACTCAATCTCGCCGCCTGCAGCGATCTGCTCGCAAGGCAGCACGCAGTCCCCGTTCGCAAGATTTCCTGACCCGCCCGGTGCAATCTGTCCCGGCCATTCCCAGATCAAGCAACACGAGGGACCGGACATGATCGATCACACATCGCTTGGCGTTCGCGATTATGGCCGCGCCGTCGCCTTCTACACCGCCATCCTCGCCCCGCTCGGCTTTTCCCTGCAGCGGGAAAAGCCGGATGAAGCCGCCTTCGGCACGTCACAGGATTGGGGCTTCTTCCTCTATCCAGCCGCGCCCGACAAAGGCATTGTCGGTGAGCGCAATCATGTCGCCTTCCGCGCGCCCAGCCGCGAGGCCGTCACCGCCTTCAACCGCATCGCGGTCGAGAACGGCGCTAAACAGGTCCGACCCGTCGGTCCGCGCCTGGACATCAGTCCCGAATATTTCGGCACGGTGCTCACCGACCCCGACGGCCACACGCTCGAAGCGGTGTTCTGGGATCGCGCCTAGTCAGGTTGCGACTTCGGATAGACCGGGTTCACCGTCTTCTCATCGGTGTCGAACACACCCTTGCCCGGCACGAAGTTGATCTCCAGCCGTACGCCGTCCGGATCCTCGAACAGGATCGAATAGTACCCCGGCGCCCAGCCATCGGTCTGCGGGGCGCGGATGATCGGAACGCCCAGCGTCTTCACGAACGCATAGGCCTCGTCGATGTCTTCGCGGCTCCGCGCCCGGAAGCACACATGGTGCAGGCCCACGCGCTGCTGCACGAACCGCTCGCCCTCATGCTCCGGCGCCGGCTTCGAGATCAGAACGCCGGTGCGTCCGCCCACGCAGTAATAGCCATACTCATTGTCCAGCACCTGCTTCAGCCCGAGGAAGGGCAGCAGTTTCCGGTAGAACTCCCTCGCGACGTCATAGCGGCCGGCCGTGATCTGGATGTGGGCAATGCCGTTGATTTCCATGGGCGCGTCCTCCCTGGGCAGACTTCACTCCAATCGAGGTTGACCTGCAACGCCTCCCGCATGATGTCTCGCGCATGAGCATCACGGGTTTCACCGCAGCCGGCTTCGAGCTTGTCCGAACGGCCTTCGAGCAGAATTTCGCAGACGGTCTCGAACAGGGCGCAGGTTTCGCGGCCTTCCTGAACGATGAGCTGATCGTCGATCTGCGCGGCGGCTTTGCGGATCGCGCAGGGGAAACGCCCTGGGGCGAGACCACGCTCTGCCCGGTTTACTCAACGACAAAGCCGATCGCATCCCTCGTCATCGCGATGGTCGTCGAGCGCGGCAAGCTCGATTATGACGCCCGCGTTTGCGATTACTGGCCCGAATTCGCCGCCAGCGGCAAAGGCGCCTTCACGGTCGCCGAAGCGCTGTCGCACCAGGCCGGCGTTCCCGGCTTCATCAACGAGATCGATCCCGGCCTCTGGCTCGATCCGCCCGCGCTTGCCGCCGAGCTCGCGAAGATCCCGCCGCTATGGGGCAGGGGCGAGGGCTCCGGCTATCACCCGCTGACATGGGGCTACATCGCCGGCGAACTCGTCCGCCGCGTCGAAAAGCGCTCGCTCGGAACGATCCTGCGCGAGGATATCTGCCAGCCGCTCGGCATCGATTTCTGGATCGGCCTTCCCGAAAGCGAGCACGGCCGCGTCGCGCAGACACTGAAGCCCAAAGCCGCCGCCCACTTTCCGCACAACAACGAAGCCACCCGCGCGGCCTTCCTCACGCCCTGGGCCGCCGCCAATCGCGGCGCCACCGAATGGCGCAAGGCGGAAATCCCATCCGCGAACGGACACGGCACGGCCGTCGCCATGGCGCGGCTTTATTCCGCCTACGCGCAGAAGGGCCGCATTGGCGAGACGCGCATCATCGCGCCAGCGACATGGGATGAACTCACGCGCGAACGCGTCTTTGGAGAAGACCGTGTGCTACCCGGCCGTGTCGCCTTCGGCGCAGGCGTCATGCGCAACCTGTCGCTGATCTACGGGCCCAATCCCGAAACGCTGTGTCATTCCGGCTGGGGCGGTTCAGGCGCGCTGGGCGATCCGGCGATGGGGCTCTCCGCCGCCTACATCATGAACCGCCAGGGCACGCACCTTCTCGAAGATGCGCGCCGCTCGCGCCTCATCGCGGCGCTCTATTCCTGTCTTTAGGAAGCCCGCCGAATACCGGCAGGCGCGGTCAGGCGTGGATCGAGGCCAGCTTCGACAAGACGGCAACGCCGGCCGGGCCGCCTTCGCCGCGCACATCCTTGGCGTGCAGGGCGACGAGCGCTGCAAGATGGGCTTTCGCCACCATCAGCATCTTGTCGTCCAGCGGGTTCGCGCCCTTGCGCAGCGTCTCGATCAGGCCGCGCGCGATCTTGCCGAGCAGGGGATAGCCCAGCACGCCGGCGAGACCGGCCATGTCGTGCATCGGCGCGTAAATCGTTTCGAGCTTCAGCGTCCCGGGCGTGGCGCCATTCACGGCGTCCTGCAGCTCGGCAAGCTGGGTCTTGGCCTGGTTCCACCATTCCGCTCGCGCGGCTTCCCACTCGGGGGATTCGGTCGGATCAACAGCTGCACTCATGGTCCTGCCTCAACCTTGGAAATCTACGCGCCCCAATCCGGCGCTCGCCGGAGCGCCGCGGTAGACCACATGCAGGGTTTCCTGCGCGTGAAGCGGGGGGCGTGTATTTTTCCGCGTGCACGAAAAAAGACAGTTGTCCCTCTGCCCACGTTGATCCTCGTCCGGATTGATTAAGAAACCGCTGGAAGTGAACCATGCAAATCGCAGGAATCGGGGATTTTGCAGGTTAAGATTGAGCTTTTTCGGTGTGGCGCCGGTCTTGCGACGTTAGTCCCGAAATCGCTCTTCGCGACTTCGCATGGCAAACTTATCCACCCCGCCCGGCTCACCGCCCGGCGGGGTTTTTGTTTGTGAAATTTGCCGGAAACCGGCGCGCCTAGTCTGCCGCGGGCGCCGGGGCAACGATGCGCGGCTGGCGGCCCGCCAGCGTGAACAGGATCACGCCCGTCCAGATCAGCCCGAATGTCACCGCATGGCCCGCCGTGAACGGTTCGCCCAGCCACAGCGCCAGCACGAATTGCAGGCTGGGCCCGATGTATTGCAGCACGCCAATAGTCGACAGCTTCAATCGCCGCGCGCCCATCGCGAACAGGATCAGCGGCGCCGCCGTCATCGGCCCGGCCAGGAGCAGCAGGCCGACCAGCGCTGGCTCGCCGGTCCCGAAGGCATGCGTTCCCGTCGGCAGGAAGAAGAGCAGGAAGATCGCCGCCGCCGGGGCAAGCCAGATCGCCTCCATCCCGAAGCCGACGCGGCTGTCGACCGGCGTCGTCTTGCGGATCGCGCCATAGATCGCGAATGACACCGCCAGCGACAGCGAAATCACCGGGAACTGCCCGACGACCAGCGTCTGGTTGACCACGCCGGCGGCCGCCACGCCCACGGCTGCGATCTGCAACGGCCTGAACCGCTCGCCGAAGAAGAAAGCCGCGAACGCGAACGTCACCAGCGGATTGATGAAATAGCCCAGGCTGCCTTCCAGCACGCGATTGTGCGTCACGGCCCAGATGTAGATCGTCCAGTTCGCCGCGATCGCGATGCTGGAGCCGAGCAGGGTGAACAGCACTTTCGGCTGCTTCCCGAGACCAATGAGCTCGCCCCACTTGCCGGCTGCCGCGATGAGGATCAGCGCCGTCGGCACTGACCACACGATGCGGTGCGCCAGGATCACCATCGGATCGGTCTGGCCCAGCAGCTTGAAGTACAGAGGCAGGAAGCCCCACAGGAAGTAGGCGCCTATGGCGGCAAACAGGCCGGTGCGGGTTTCAGCGTTGGTCGGCATCGCGGCTAGATAGGGCGGTTCGGCGGCAGACGTAACCATGTCTGCCGTCCGAACGCGCGATTCCGCTCGGAGATTTTCTCCTAGGCTTTGAGAGCCGCGCTGAACGCGCCCTTGTTCAGCAGCAATTCCGCGCACTGGACCGCGATCATTGCAGGTCCGTTACGCAGGTCGTCCGCCACGATCCACATGGCGAGGCCGTTTTCCACCGTCGGATCATCCCGCACGCGGCAGACGTAAGTCGCCCACTCGCCGACGGCCCCGATCGGGGTCTCATAGCCATCCTCTTCCTCGCGCCGGTCGATCAGCACGACGCCGGGCGACTGGCGCAGCACTTCGCGCGCTTCCGAAGCGGGCAGGGGCTCGGCCAGTTCGACATGCACCGCTTCCCCGATGCTGACGAAGGTCGGCACGCGCACGCACGTCGCCACCACCTGGATGTCGTTGTCGATGATCTTCCGGATCTCCGCTGCGATCCGCCATTCCTCTTCGGTATAGCCATCGTCCATCACGTCATCGACCTGCGGGATGACGTTGAAGGCGATCTGGCGCGGAAACTCCTTCGGCTCCGGCGACTGGTTTACATAGATGCCCTTGGTCTGGTTCCAGAGCTCGTCGATCGCCCTTTGGCCCTCGCCCGACACCGACTGGTAGGTTGCGACCACCACGCGCTCGACGCCCGCGGCGTCGTGCAGCGGCTTCACCGCCCGGGCCAGCTGCGCCGTCACGCCATCGGGCACGGAGATGATGTTGCGCTTGGTATAGCCATCGATCGCGGCGGCGTTCACTTCGGGGATCACCAAAGGCACCTGCGGATCGGCGCGGAAGGCGCGCGAGGTGTCGATCACCAGGCAACCGGCCGCCGAGATCGCGTTGCCGTATTTCCGCGCCGGCGCATCGCCCGTCGCCATGATGCACAGCTGCACGGTCGAAAAGTCGAACTCATCGACATCCCGCGTCTTCAGCGTCGCATCGCCGAAGCTCACTTCGGCGCCCAGCACCTTCCGCGACGCAAGCGCGATCACTTCCTCAGCCGGGAAGCCCCGCTCTGCGAGAATGCCCAGCACTTCGCGTCCCACCATCCCGGTGGCGCCCAATACTGCGACTTTTAGCGCCATCACTCTCTCCATCTCCGGTCCTCGCGCTGGACCTTCGGTCGTGTTGTGGTCACATTCATGCGGTTAGTTCGCCGCATACCCGCGCAGACCCCGATATGGGTACGCCTCGTTCGAAATGCCGGGTCCAGTTGCCCCAAATCGCTCCGCCAGCCTAGGGCCTCGCGGAAGGATTCAACGGCCGCCGGACCCCCTCAGGAGCCGAAATGTCCGACGTCGCCGCCCTCGTTCGCCGCTATGTCGATCGATATAACGCGAACGACGTCGATGGCATGCTCGATTGCTGCTCCGACGACGTGGTGTTCGAGACCATCACTAATCCCGGCGGCTCCCTGAAGCTGAACGGCAAGGACGAGATGCGGGAGGTCATCGAGGCGACCACCCGCGCCTTCCGCGAGCGTCGGCACGAGGTTGTCGCCATCCTGGTCGATGGCCAGCGCGCCGCTGCCGAAACCCTGTTTTCCGGCATTGCCGCTGCCGAACTGGGCCATCAGGTCCGACCCGGCGAGCACGTCTCCATCCGCGGCGCGACGATCTTCGAACTCCGGGACAACCGGCTGGCGCGCATCTGCGATTACAGCTGAGGCGGCTTAGCCTGCCAGATGCCCGGTCCCGGAAGGCGCCGACGGGCTGGGCGTCCGTGTCTTTCCTTTCAGCTTCATGCCGAACAGGAAGCGGACCGGATCGAACGGCCGGACTGCGACGTGGTAGATCGCCATGCTGATCGCGGCCACGAGCAGCAGAACCAGCGGGTATTCGATCCACAGCGGGTAGCGTGCAAGCAGAACCACCTTCGCCACGACCGGCAGGATGAGATTGTGCAGGAGGTAGACCGGCATGATCGCATCGCTGAGATAGGATTGCGACAGGCCAGGCCCCTTGTGGTTCAGTGCACTGCTCGCGAAGGCGAGGACCGCGAACAGCATAACCGCGCCATAGAGACTGTCTACTGCTTCCAAGACCTTGTGCAGGCCATGAGGAATGCCGCGGGAATCGCCCAGAAGAACAAATCCGAGTGAGAGGCTCAGCAGGATCCCCGCCAGCGGATAGAGCCAACGGCGCGCCGCCCGCAGCGACGTCCAGAAGCCCGCCTGACGCACCAGCAGAAGCCCGAGCAGGAACGGCGTGATCGAGCGCACATGGGCGGTTGGATCATCGATCAGCGCCTGTGACTGGCCGAAAACAGGCTCCAGCAGGCCGGAGCTGACGAAGAAGGCAGTTGCTGCAACCAAAACGGCAAGCTCGACCGGCATCTGCCCGGCCAGTTGCTCGGCGCGCGCGAAATGCTTGTGCGCAAGCCGCCAGGCCAGGCCCGCAGCGACCGCATAGCAGAACACGTAGATCAGGAACCAGGCGTGCAGGAAGTCGGGGAACCAGACGCCATAGACCTTGTGCGCATGGATGAAGTCATGCGTCAGGTAATAGAGATAGCTGTGCTGGTGGGCCGATCCGAGCGCGATGTAGTTGATCGGCGGGATGAGGACGATCATCGCGAACACGAATGGCACGAAGAGCCGCAGGAACCGGTTCTGGAGGAATGCGCCAAGATCGAGCTTGTCGAGCATGAAGCGCGTCGCTGCGCCGCCGATGAAGAACACCAGCGCCATCCGCCACGGCGCCAGCGTTTCAAAGACGAGGTCTCCGAAGAGGCCGCCATTCTCGCTGTGCACGCGCCAGTGCCACGACACGAAGACGTAGTTCACATGCGTGACGATCAGCAGCGCGATTGCGCCAATGCGCAGCCAGTCCAGGTCATACCGGCGTTGGAAGCTCGAGGAGACGGTGGTCGGCACGATGCTGGCCCGGCGACTGGGTTTCCTATGCCGTCCGGTAGCAAGAGTTATTCCAGATCAATCGGAGCCCCGACACCCTGCCAGGCGAGTGGGCCCAACGGTAACTGCATAAATTCAAGCAATGAGGGGTGTTTTGGAGAGGGTGATCGGCGAGGCCTTCTGAGGTTGCTCCGCGGGAACGGCCTAACGCCTTGCTCCTTCCGGTCAGAAAGATGCGCCCGTCCTGTGTCGTCCCGTACTACCAGAGACGCCACCACTGGCCCTTCAGCCTGGCGGTCACACGCTCGTCGCTGGGCCGCTTCGGCGCCGGATTGGCTTTCAGCTTCGCGCGCCCGGCGCGGATCATGTCGAACGCGAAGAACAGTCCGATGATCGTCGGGATCAGCACGACCCCCCAGAAGATCTTCCGCTTGGCCGGCAGGCGGATGGCGTCAGCAGCAATTGCCGCCGGATCGCTTTCCAGCTTCGCGATCTCGATCCCGCCCGCTCCGGCAAACCCGCACAGGACCAGTTGTCTGTCGAACAGATAGAAGGCAAAGCGCCCGGCCTGCTTGGGCGCGATGCGCTTGGCCATCACCGGATCGGCCATCACGCGCTCCAGCGTCACAGCGGCGCGCTGGCCCCGGTCAAAACGCACAAAGCTCCACGATATGCCGGTCGGTCCGGCTTCGGAGGCAAGAGCAGTCGCCTCGCCCAGTTCCGCGACAGCGCCTTCCACGATTTTCAGCGCCATCTGCTCCCCCGCGCGGCGTGAGCGAGGCTATTTCTCGCTCCACACTCCGAGTTGGTTGCCACCCGGCTCGCGGAAGTGGAAGCGCCGTCCGCCCGGAAAACTGAAGATCGGCCGCGTCACTGTTCCACCCGACCCCGTCACGGCCTTCAGAGCCGCCTCGAGGTCATCCGCCTTGAGGATCACGAGGGGCAGGGCGTTCGCCTCGGCCGGATCGCTTTGCAGCCCGCCATCGAGCCCCGCATTGGTCATCGCCGCATAATCTGGCCCGTAATCCTGGAAGGTCCAGCCGAACGCCTTGCCGAAGAACGCCTTGCTCTTCGCCAGGTCGCCGCTCGCGAACTCGACATAGTCGATGTTGAGATGGGTCATCTTTAGTCCTCGTTGTTCCTGATATGTTCTAGTCGTTGCATCAGGCCCGGGCAAGGTCCGCCGCCCGAATTCCTAGAGATGTTTCAGGATCGCATCAGCCATCTGGCGCGTACTCATCGAGCCGCCGAGGTCGGCCGTGCGCGCGCCGCCGTCCAGCGCCTTGCCGACGGCCGCGAAGATGCGGTCAGCGACATCAGCGCGGCCAAGGCTCCAGCGCATCACCATTTCGAGCGACAGGATCGCCGCGATCGGGTTGGCGAGGCCCTTGCCTGCGATGTCGGGCGCTGAACCATGCACCGGCTCATACAGCCCCGGCACGCCCGGCTCGCCCAGCGATGCCGACGGCAGCATGCCGATCGAGCCCGTCAGCATCGAGGCTTCATCCGACAGAATGTCGCCGAACAGGTTGTCGGCCAGCAGCACGTTGATGTCCTTCGGCGCTTTCACGAGATGCATCGCGGCCGCATCCGCCAGCATGTGATCCAGCTTCACGTCGCTGTACTGTTCCTTGTGCAGCTTGGTCACTTCCTCGCGCCACAGCAGTCCGGAATCCATCACGTTGGATTTCTCGCACGACAGCACGCCCGCGAACTTGCTCGTCCGTGTGCGTCCGCGCGCCAGCTCGAATGCTCGCGCCGCCACGCGGCGGATCTCGCCGGTTGTATAGCTCTGCGTATCGACACCCCGGCGTTCGCCATTGGGAAGTTGCTCGATCGTTTTCGGCTGGCCGAAATAGACGCCCGAGGTCAGCTCGCGCACGATCAGGATATCGAGGCCTTCGACCAGTTCCGGCTTCAGCGCCGAGGCGCCGGCGAGAGCAGGGAAGCAGAAGGCCGGGCGCAGGTTGGCGTAGACATCGAGCTCCTTGCGGATGCGCAGCAGGGCAGCCTCAGGCCGTTTGTCGCGCGGAACATTGTCCCACTTCGGTCCGCCCACGGCGCCCATCAGGATGGCGTCGACTTTCTTGGCCCGGTCCATCACCGCATCGGTCAGCGGCGTGCCGAACTGGTCGTAGGAAACCCCGCCGAAGAAGGCCTCCTCGATCGCGAGGTCCGGCGCCACCTGCGCCGCCACGCGGCGGGCTTCCTCGGTCACTTCCGGCCCGATCCCGTCGCCGGGCAGCAGCAGCAGGGTTTGCGTGTTCGTGGCGGCCATGAGCGTCTCGTCCCGTATGTGTCGCGAGGCGTCTTAGAGCCTTTCCGCCCTTCGGGAAACCCGCGATCCGGCCAGATCCATCGTGTCGCGCGCCACATCCTTCATCACGCCCCGCACCCATGCCAGAACGGGGTCCGCCGCGCGCAGATGGCTCCACACCAGCGTCAGCTCCAGGTCGAGGATTGGCAAAGGCGGCTCCTTCAGCACGAGCCCGAATTCATCGGCGAACCGGCTTGCGAACACGCGGCTCATGGTCGTCGCCATGTCCGTACCGCCAGCCGCCGCCAGCGCCGCGATGAAGTGCGGCGTCACGAGCGCCATGCGCCGGTGCACGCCCGCCTTGGCCAGTTGCGCATCCAGCTCCGATCCCGCATCGCCGAGGATCGAGATCCCGACATGCAGAACCTTCCCATAGTCCTCTATGGTCCACTTCTTCTTCGCCATCGGATGGCCCTTGCGCAGCACCAGCGCGAGCTTGTCGACTGCATAGCTCTCGCTGCGTGCGCCTGGCGGAAGCGGCGTGCTGGCTGTTGCAAAGGCAAGATCGATCCGCCCCGTCTCCACCCGCTCGACAAGGTCCGGCCCGTAGTTTTCGAAGCGGATGTCGATCCCGGGCGCTTCCTTTGCGAGCCGCGCCATCAATGCCGGCGCCAGCAGGATGGTGTGGGTGTCGATGCCGGCGATCCTGATCGTCCGCTGTACGCGCGCCGGATCAAAGCTCGGCTCGCGGAACACCGCCTTCACATGATCCAGTGTCGCGATCAGCTGCGCCGACAGCGCCTCCGCGCGCGGCGTCAGCGCGTATCCGCCGCCCGGCACGCGCACCAGCAGCGCATCGCCCAGCACCTCTCTCAATCTGGCCAGGGCGCGGCTCATCGCCGGCTGGCTTAGGCCCACATCCTCCGCCGCATGGCTTACATTCCGCCGCTTCAACAACGCTTCGAGCGCCGGCAGCAGGTTGAGGTCGACGCCAGCTAAATTCACTTCGCGCATATCAATAATACCAACTATGCATTTCTGATATGATGCTCGCGGGTCTACCTTCTTGTCAACGAAGAAGGAGCTGTCCCAATGACGACGTCCCCGAACCCGAAAGCCCTCGTGACGATCTTTGGCTACGGCCCGACCGGCATCGCCACGGCCGAGCGCCTGATTGCCCGCGGCACGCCCGTCCGCATCGTGCAGCGCAAGCGCCCGGCAAACCTCCCCCCAGCGGCCGAGTTCATGGCGTGCGATGCGCTCGATGCCGGGCAGGTCCTCCGCGCCATGACCGGCGCCGAGCAGGCCGTCATCACCATCGGCTTCGAATACACCGGCAAGGTCTGGAGAGCGTCATGGCCGAAAGCGATGGCCAACTTCATCGCCGCGGCCGAAGCGACCCGGGCCCGCATTGTCCATATCGACAACCTGTACATGTACGGCCCGCAGAACGTTCCCCTTCACGAAGACCTCCCGCTCACCAGCCATGGCGTGAAACCCGCCGTCCGTTCCGAAATCACACGCATGTGGAAGAAGGCCGCTCGCGAAGCCCGCATCCGCTGGGCCGCTCTTGGCGCTCCCGATTTCTACGGCGCCGGCGTTGAACGTTCGCACATCGGTGAAACCGGCCTTGGCATGATCGCGCAAGGCAAGGCCGCCACCCTGCTCATGGAGCCCGATCAGCCCCACGCTTTCGCCTACGTCCCGGACATCGCTCGCGCCGCCGTCACGCTGCTCGATGCGCCGGATGACGCCTTCAACCAGATCTGGCACGTGCCCTGCGCCCCCACGCGCACCGCCCGTCAGATCCTGCAGATGGGCGCTGACGCTGTCGGCCAGAAGCTGAAGATCATGGCGATACCCTCGCCGCTTCTTCCGGTCCTGGGCGCATTCATACCCTTCATCCGCGAATATTCGGAAATGCGCTTCACCTGGAACCGCCCCTACCATGTCGATGCGACGAAGTTCTCCCGCCGCTTCTGGGGTGATGCGACGCCCTTCGAGGTTGGCGTGCCCGAAACCGTCCGCGCCTTCCGCGCCGCCATCGTTGCGAAACCACAGAAGAGCCGGGGAGCCAGCCCCGCCAGAACCGCCACGCCCTAAAAGACTCAAACAGAAGACTTCCAGATACGGGCGCTTGAACCTCCCACCCCAAGGGGCCGATACTCCGGCCTCTTGGGGACTGCCCTTTTGGGACTACCAATCAGGGATTGGAGGAAGACGCCGATGGCGCTGTTCAACTTCGACTACAAGGAAGCCCCGCTCGCATCTCCCATCCGGTTCGCGAGCCGCATGGTCGTCAACATCGTCTTCGCGACCGTGCTGATCGCTGTCGTGCTGGCCATCGGCATCGTCGGGTATCAGGCAACCGAAGGCATGAGCCTGATCGACGCCTTCCTCAACTCGGCGATGCTGCTTGGCGGCATGGGACCCGTCGCGCCCGAGCTCAAGACCGAAGCGGGCAAGCTCTTCGCCGGCTTCTATGCGCTGGGCTGCGGCCTTGTCTTCGTGGTGGCTTCAGGCGTTGTCCTAGCTCCGGTCCTCCACCGCGTGCTTCACGCGCTCCACGTGGATGACGACGACAAGTCCTAAGGCTTGCCGCCGGGCTTCTCAGGCGCCGGCCCCATCTTCTCCAGCGCCTGCTTGGCCTTGTCCGATCCCTTGTCAGCTGCGCGCTGGAACCATTCGCGCGCCTTGACCTTGTCGGCCATGAACGTGTCTTCGGCATACATCTGCGCGACCGCGAGGATCGCCTCGACATTCCCCTGGTTCGCCGCGCGTTCCATCATCTTGAGGCCCGAGGCTGGCTTCAGCTGATAGCCGTCGAGCCCGTAGGCCATCTTCATGCCGACCCACATCTGCGCATCGGCGACGCCCTCGGCGGCCGCCGCTTCCATGTCCTCGAAACCGCCTTGCTGCTGCGAGAAGTCCTGCGAGGAAAGCCGCTCCTGCGCGCGCCAGTAGAGCGCATGGCCATTGCCGGCGTCGGCAAGGTCGTCGAGCTTTGCATTATCCTTGGCCGCCAGCGCCGCATCGAACTCCGGCTTCTGCCTGGCCAGCTCGTCCGCCTTGAGCTTCGCTGCAGCCGCCTCCGCCGCTTCCCTGGGATCGATGGGCTTGGCGGCTTCGGCCGTCTTCGCAGCGTCTTCCGTCATTGCAGCTTGCGTCTGCGCCCCGCCACACGCGGCGAGCATCAGCGCCAGGGCGAAGGGCAGGGTGCGCATCATCCCAACCCTTATGCCAGCCATGGCTGCGCCAGTTTCCGGCGCTCCTCGAAGTCCTTGATCGCGCCCGCATGCGTCAGCGTCTCGCCGACTTCATCCAGACCGGCCATCAGGCTCGCCTTGCGGCCCTGATCGATGTCGAACCGGTGCACCTTGCCGTCCGGCGCCGTCACGGTCTGGGCTGCAAGATCGATATTGAAGATGTGGTTCGGCCCGCCCGCCTGTTCCATCAGCTGGTCCACAACCTCGCGCGGCAGCACGATCGGCAGGAGGCCGTTCTTGAAACAGTTGTTGTAGAAGATGTCCGCGAAGCTCGGCGCGATCACGCAGGTCAGCCCCTGGTCCAGCAGCGCCCACGGCGCATGTTCGCGCGATGATCCGCAGCCGAAATTCTCCTTCGCCACCAGGATCGACGCCCTGGCGTAGGCCGGCTTGTTCAGCACGAAGTCCGGGTTCGGCGAGCCATCGGCGTTGGTCTTGAAATCGTAGAACAGTCCCTTCGCCAGCCCTTCGCGCGAGACCGTCTTCAGGAACTGCTTCGGAATGATCTGGTCGGTGTCGACGTTCGCGATCGGCAGCGGCGCGGCGGTTCCGGTAAGGGTCGTGAAGGGTTTCATGGGGCTGCTATCGCACGGCTGGCGCGCGTTGGGGAGTAGGCAGGTGAGGGGCGAAACGCGGCCTAGAAACCCACCATAACCTTGCACTGCGTCGTCGGCTTCCTCAGCGCCTCGAACGCCCCGGGCAGCTGGTCCAGCGTCACCCTGTCGGTGACCATGTGGCCGACATCGATACGGTCCTTGGCGATCATTTCGATCACATAGTCGAAGTCGGCAGGCCGGTAGCCGAGCACGAATTGCAGCGTCAGCTCCTTCACGATGCCCATCATCGGCAGGATCTGGTCCATCTGTTGGCACACGCCCGCGATCACGATCTTCGCCCCGCGCGGGGCGTCCATCATCACGCTGTTGATCATGCCGGGCACGCCCACGCACTCGAAGATGACGTCCGGTCCCTTGCCGGCGATGGCCTGAACCTGCGGCGTCAGAGGCGCCTTGGGGTCGATCGCATCGGTCGCGCCGAACCGCGCCGCCGTCGCGCGCCGGTTCTCCGCCATCTCGGATACGATCACATGCCGCGCGCCGAGAAACCTCGCCCACAACATCACCGCCAGGCCCACCGGTCCCGCGCCGATCACCAGCACGGTCGCCCCGCGCTCCATCTTCGCCGCATCGACCGCATGCAGGCCGACGCACAAGGGCTCGATCAGTGCGCCTTCCTCGAACGAAACACTGTCCGGTAGAAGATGCGCGCCATTGCCGCCGATCGTCACCAGCTCTGCGTAAGCGCCGTGATGCTGCCCGAGCCCGATGCTCGTCGCGCCGGTGCACGCGCCGAACGTCGTATCGCCCCGCACGCAGGCCGGGCACACGCCGCACTGGATATAGGGAAAGCCCGCCACGCGCTGGCCCTCACGGAACTTGCCTTTCAGCGCCGTCCCGATGCCGACGATCTCGCCGGAGAATTCATGGCCCAGCACCGCGCCCGCCGGGATCTTCGACAGGGTATGCGCCTCGGTCATGTGCAGGTCCGACCCGCATATCCCGCAATTGTGCACCCTGAGCAAAAGCTGGTGCGGCGCGGGCACAGGATCGGCGATCGTCTCCACTTCGAGCGGCTGTCCGATGGCCTTGAACACGGCTGCACGCATCGCGATGTCCTCCCGCTCCTGCATCAGGAACCGGACAAGCCTCGCATCTTCTGAGGAGTTCTCAAGCCCCGGGGCGAGTGACCGCTAGGCCGACGCGTCCGAAATCACCAGCGTCGGTACGCCGACCGTGCCATCGCGCACCGTGAACACTTTCGTACCCGCCCGCCGTCCCGACCGGATCGACGTCAGCGCGAAGTTGGCCGCCTCCAGCCGCGCATGCGCCGCCTCGATGTCCGGCACGCGCCAGGAAAGGCCCCACAGCTTGTCCGGCGCATGGCTGACGCCGGCCGACAGCTTGTGCGCCAGCTCCACCGTCAGCGATCCGGTCCGGAAGAACATCAGCCGCATGTCCCAGTCCGGGTTCGACCGGTCGAGCGCCAGCCGCAGCCCCAGCCGCGCGCCATAGAGCGCCGCCGCCCGGTCCGGATTGGGCGTGTTGACGACCACATGGTCGAGCCCCGCCACCGCATCGGGCTTGGTGGACTTGCAGACCAGCGGATCATTGGCCTTCCGCTGCAGCATGAAGATCCGCACGCCATGTGTTGCGTGGTCATCAAGCCGGAAACGCGACCAGCTGCGCGACCTGCCCGAGAATGGATCGACGCTCTCGCCCGGCGTGATCTCGTCCGGCTTCAGCGCACGCCTGTCGAACGTCGCCCGCGCATCGGCAAGATCATCCGTTGCAAACACCAGCGATTTCAGCCCGACCCCGTCCTGGTCGATCATCGCATGAAGCCGCCGCGCCAGCGGACCACCGCCCGATGGCGCCATGATCTCGAGCGCCGTGTTCTCGAGCTGGAAGATTACCGTGGCCGAACCGCCCGGATCGCTCGAGCGCCAGTCGGGCTCGCGGCCAAGCAGGGCCGAATAGGCGTTCTCCGCATCGTCCACCGAAGTCGTGACGATCAGTACGTGGTCCAGTCCGGTGATCATGCGCCCCGCCGAAAGGACTCAAGCGTCCTTACCTGCGCACCATCGGTCGCAAAATTGTCATGCGCAAGCCACTGCGCCAGGGCGCCGCGGAGGGCAGGCCATTCATCGTCCGTGATGGAATACCATGCGGTATCCCGGGACTTCCCCTTCATCACCATGTCGTTGCGGAACAGGCCTTCATAGGTAAAGCCGAATCGCACTGCCGCGCGTTTCGAGGCGGCGTTGGCCTCGTTGCACTTCCATTCGTAGCGGCGATAGCCGAGGTCATCGAAGACGTGCCCGGCCATCAGCGCCAGCGCCTCGGTTGCTTCCGGCGTCCGTTTCAGCTTCGGCCCGAACGCGACGCAGCCGATCTCGGCGCTGCCATGCGCCTCGCGGATGCGCATGTAGGTCGCCATGCCAAGCACCTCGCCTGAGCCGGCGGTGCGGATCACCATCGTCCGCCAGCCTTCGTTGGCGTGAGCTTCGGCGAGAAAGTCTCCCATCCCGCCCGGCGTCGCCCACGGTCCCACCGGCATCCACGTCCAGATGTCTGCATTGGCGTCCCCGCCGACCGCCGCAAATACGCCCGCGCCGTGGACCGCCCAGTCCAGCGGCTCCAGCCGCACACGCTTGCCGGTCAGCACAACGGCCCCCGGCGCCGGCCGCTTGGTCCATGTCGACAGGTCGCTCATGCGCCGGGAGTAGGGCGCAGTCGCCCGGTCGGCAAGCGCGAGGTCGTACTCAAGGTTTCGGCTTGGGCTCGTCCTCATGCTCCCGGTCCTCGGGGACGCCGTCACTATCCCAGCCCATCTGCCGCTTAATGGCCGCCAGCCCGAACAGCACCGCCAGTACAAGCGCGGTCGTGATCCCCGCGATTGCATAGGCTCCCGCCCCGCACGCGACGCCGATAGCCGCCGCCGTCCACACGCCGGCCCCGGTGGTCAGGCCATGCACCTTCGACCCCGACTGGAAGATGATCCCCGCCGCCAGAAAGCCGGCCCCCGCGGTTACCGCCTCGATGATACGGACTGGATCGCCTGTCGCAGGCTGCTCGATCGCCCGGATGTGCTGGTAGATTTCCCAGGCCACCAGTGTGAACACGCAGCTCGCCAGCGCCACCAGGATATGGGTGCGCAGCCCCGCATCGTGCCGCCCCATCTCCCGCTCCAGCCCGATCAGCCCACCCAGCACGCACGCCAGCCCCAGCCGAATGACGATGACCCATTCGGGCGTCCAGCTGCGCAGCGACATCACGAAGGTCGAATGATCGTCCATGCGAGCCGGGAGATAGGCCGCGTCCGCATACGGAACAGTTCTCGTTGGCCACGGTTTTGCCGCGATTGCGCAACGCGTCCGGAGCGAGGCGGTGCCGATCCGGCAAATTTCATCGATTCCCGCCAGCCGATTTCAACCATCCTGCGGTATCATCCACCTTGAGTTGGAAGGGCGGTCGCCACGCTCTCGACGGGCAGCGGAATTCCTGACGGGAAGTTCAGGAACAGCTGCGGAAAAGTCACACTGCGCTGTCGATCCGCACGTCGTCTGAATGCGGGTTCATGCTGATGGCGAAAGGCGTTCCTACATCCAAGAAACCGTGCGCGGTTCGCCGCAATCGGGACGAACTGCCGCCTGCGTTACGTGGCCTGATGCTCGCATCGGAACTCGTCATGTGGTCCGGACATTCAACAACAAGCCCCAGCCAAGAAGGGCAGTCTGATATGAGCACCCACGTTTCCCTCTCCAAAGCCGAGGCGGTTGACGCCTACTGGTACCCGCAGACGCGCCGCGAAGAATGGCTCGCCGACGTCATTGTCCACGCCGTGGGCATCGTCCTGGCGCTCGCCGGCTGCACCCTCCTGATTATCACCGCCGCCAACTCGGGCTCGGTGAAGCTCACCGCCGCGCTGGTCGTCTATTCGGCCGGCCTGCTGGCCATGCTGGGCTGTTCGGCCCTCTACAATTCCAACACCAATCAGAAGCTTTCGAAGCTGCTGGAGCGTTTCGACCTGTCCGGCATCTTCCTGATGATCGCTGCGTCTTACACGCCGTTCATGCTGGCGAGCCTCGATGGCCCGATGGCCTGGGCCGTTCTCGCCGTGGTCTGGACGGTCGCCCTGGCTGGCGTCGCCATGAACCTGCTGATCCGCTGGAATGCGCCCAAGGTCTACATCGCCATGTACCTGGTGCTCGGCTGGGCCGCGCTGTCGATCATGGACAAGCTGATCCACTCGCTCTCGCCGCTGGGCCTTGGCCTGCTGGCGGCTGGCGGGATCCTCTACACGATCGGCGTCGTCTTCCACGTCAACAAGAAGCTGCCATTCAACTCGGCGATCTGGCACGGCTTCGTCATCGCGGCGGCCTCCTGCCACTTCGCGGCGATCTATCTCGACATCGCGCACGTGGCCGTAGCCTGAGGGCAGTGGCTTGAGGGCAGTCGCCTCGGCCGCCCAACAGTTAACGACATCAAGGCCCGGCGCACCGCGCCGGGCCTTTTTCTTGTTGGCGCCTGCAGCTAGGGTCCCGCCCCATGAACGGAAACGAGATCATCGAGCTGGCCCGCCGCACCTATCTGGAGGAGCTCTCCCGGTTCGTGGCCAAGCAGGCAGGCCGCTTCCAGCGCGGCGCGGCCGAAGTGCAGACCGTCAACAGCGGGGAAACCTCGCTCTATGGCGGTCATTATCGTGTCGACTTCATCGCCCAGCGGGCAAACGATCCCAACCCTGTCCCCATCGACCTCATCCCGGACAACCGCCTCCGGCTCGACGCCCCGATCGAGGGCGCCGCCGGGCCAATGCGCGTCCGCATGGAGCAGATCGTCTGGGACGACGTCGAGATTTCGCACGATCTCGCCAGCGACATCACGACCCGCCTCAAGCCCTGGTTCGATCACTGGTACGACCCAGACGACCGCCGAAAGGGCGCCGACTCGGGCGGCGCGGTCGACGTGATCCACTCGGTCACGCTTCTGCCCGGCAGGCTCATCGTCGATTTCGGATCGGCCTCGCCCAGCGCCTTCTGGGCCCTTGTCGCCGTGTTGCGGGATGCTGGCGCGACCGCCATCACCATCCGCGAAACCCGCCCGCCCCCGAAGGACTAGGGCAGGGCGCTATTCCATCGACAGGATGACGCTGCGCACGGTCGGGTAGATCTGGTTTTCCCATTTCCGGCCCGAGAAGACCCCGTAATGGCCGACACCCGGCTGCAGGTGCTGGCTGCGCAGGTGCGGGCGCAGCTTGGTCACCAGCTCGTGCGCCGCCGAGGTCTGGCCTACCGAGCAGATATCGTCCCGCTCGCCTTCCACGGTGAGCAGCGCCGTCCGTGTGATCTTCGAGCAGTCGACGACCTGTCCGCGATGCTTCAGCCGGCCCAGCGGCAGGCGCATTTCCTGGAACACCCAGGCCACCGTCTCAAGATAGAATTCCTCGGTCAGGTCGAGCACGGCGAAGTACTCGTCGTAGAACGTCTTGATCTTCTCGGCCTCGTCGTCCTCGCCCTCGACGAGGTGCCTGAACAGCGCCTTGTGCTGGTCGACATGGCGTTCCGGGTTCATCGCCATGAACGCCGCCAGCTGCATGAAGCCCGGATAGACGCGCCGTCCCCAGCCCGGCAGCGGGAAGGGCACGGTCGAAATGAGGTTATTGCGGAACCACTCGATCGGATGGTCGGTCGCGAGCGTGTTCACCGAGGTTGGATTGATCCGGCAATCGATCGGCCCCGCCATCAGCGTCAGCGAGCGCGGCGTGCATGGATGCTTCTGCTCCGACATCACCGCCGTCGCCACCATCGCCTGCACGCAGGGCTGGCACACCGCCACGATGTGGGCGCCCGGCCCGAGATGCTCGAGGAACTTGATCAGGTAGTCGACATAATCCTCGAAGCCCCACCGGCCCTGGGCCAGCGGAACCTCGCGCGCGTTCTTCCAGTCCGTGATGTAGACGTCATGGTCCTGCAGCATCGTCTTCACGGTATTGCGCAGGAGAGTCGCGAAGTGTCCCGACAGCGGCGCCACCAGCAGCACCTTGGGCTGCGGGGCATCAATGTCCTTCCGGAAGTGCAGCAGCCGGCCGAAAGGCAGGTCCAGCGCCGTCTCCTCGACGACGAGGGCTTCCTTGTTCTCGACCATCACCGAATTGATGCCGAAGGGCTGGGAGACGTGCGTCAGCTTGGCGCGGGTCGCCATCTCGAGCGCGGCCATGACCTGCCGCGCAGCCGGCGAATCGGCAGCGCCGTTCAGCGACGAACGCATCTGCAAGGCGGCAAGCGCGGCGGCGCGAAACGGCGCCGAAGCCTGCATCTGGGCCTCGTAAATGTGGTACCACATATCCCGGCGCGCTCTAATCTTAGGCAGATGCGTGATCCGACCCGCTTCTTAACGAAGCCTAGTTCCCGACATACTGCACTGCGACATACCATTGCATAATAGGATTAAGGGCAAGGAAAGTGCCGAGATGACGGGCGCTAGATTGACAATATCGAGCAGGAACTACTCGTCCTGGTCGCTCCGGGCATGGTTGTTCTGCCAGCTGGCCGGGCTGGAAGTGGAGGTCGAAAGCACCCCGCTGGATGACCCTAATACGCGGGCCGAGCTCCTGCTTCTGTCCCCAACGGTCCTCACCCCGCGCCTCGACCATAACGGGGCAAGCATCTGGGACACGATCGCGATCGCCGAATATCTGGAGGAGGAATTCCCCAACAAGGGGTTGTTGCCCCTCGAGAAGGTGTCCCGCAGCCATGCGAGGTCGATCATCGGGGAAATGCACGGCGGCTTCTACAATCTCCGCTCCGCCCTCCCGATGAACCTGCGCGCCCGCTATCCCGGCTTCCGGGTCTTCACCGGCGCCAAGGCCGACATCCGCCGTGTGCTGACGATCTGGAGCGAGTGCTTCGAGCAGTATCGCGGCCGCTTCCTGTTCGGCGACCAGCCCTCGCTCGCCGACGCGATGTACGCCCCCGTCTGTACGCGTTTTTTGACCTACGATGTCGCCCTCGAAGGCAAGGCCGCCGAATACCGCGACCGCATCATTGCCTGGTCGCCCATGCAGGAATGGATCGAGGCCTCCCGCGCCGAACCCATCGAGATCGAGGAACTGGACATCGAGTTCTAGCCGCCTCTCCCGTCCGCTGGCTCACAACAAGAAAGCGCCGACTCCGGGAAAAGAGTCGGCGCCAGTTCCGAAGAGCGGGAGTCGCTCCTAGGGTAGAACCTTGTCGTCAGAAGCGGATCTGGAGTTCGAACCCCCATGTCCGCGGCGGACGAAGTGTTTCGCCGACCTGATAGCAGGAGTTCGTGGTCGGCAGGCCGAAGCCCGGAGAGGTTTGCGGAGTGGTGAAGCACTCCGTCGGCGAGACGATGCGTCCGGTGCCGGGCGTGCCAACTGCGGCAGCTTCACGTAGGCCCGCGCCGCGGCTGTCGTACTGGACCTCGTCGAAGATGTTCCGCACGAAGCCGATCAGCGTGAAGTTGCCATCAGCGCTGGTCCAGCTCACGCGGCCATCGGTCTGATCCCAAGACGGGATCTTGGTATAGCTGCGGTTGAAGATCGAGCTGAACGCGATGTCCTGCCAGAAGTAGCTGATCGAGGCATCGATCTTGGAGCCATCCTCGAAGTCCCAGGTATAGACGCCGTTGATGGCGGCTTTGTTCTTCGGGCTGAACGGCAGGATGTTGCCGTTGAGGCTTTGGCCCTGGACGCCCACGCAGTTCGGGTTGGGAACGTTGGGGTCCGCAGGCGCCGGCGTGGATGTGCACGCCTCGGGTCCCTGCGGCTGGGCCGCCGGGTCGAGTGCGTAGGGGTCGAGCGCGTGAACCAGCGACGGCGAATCGCCGATTTCCGGGTTGGTGTAACCGTAGTTGAACAGGAGCCGGAAGTTGTCGGTCGGGTACCACGTCGTCTCGAGTTCGAAGCCGGTCGTCTTGGTGTTGGGCAGGTTGACGTAGGCTGCATAGGCTGGCGGACGCGGCTGGGGACCTGAGCCATCGGGATCGTCCGGCACGATGGTGTTGGAGACCTGATAGCCATTGTAGTCGTAGTAGAACAGCACCGCGTTGGTGGTGAGGTTCCACTCCTTCCAGTCACGTTTGAAGCCCAGTTCGAAGGCGTCAACGAGTTCCTTGTCGGTATAGGGCGTTGCAACCTGCGTGCAGAACGTCGCCGCGCAGCCAAGGCCGCCCGGTTTGTAGCCGCGGTTGTACTTGCCGTAGATCAGCGTGTCGTCGTCCGGCGTCCAGTCGAGGCCGACAACGCCAGTCACTTCTTCCCACTGCGCAGCAAGGTCGCGATAGCTGTTGCCATAGGCGTCGTAATAAACCCCGTAGCGGCTCTTGTCCGTGGCCGTCGGGTTGGCGTTGACCACGCCCTTGGCGGCGTTGCCGAGTGGGTTCGAGGGAGTGACGGTTGTGGGATCAGGCCCGCCCAGCGTTTCGGTCACGTCGATCCGGGTCGGCAGGAATGCCGCCGCAGCGCCGAACAGCGGAGCAATCGCCGCTCGCACGACTTCGTGGTTGATGACGCGCGCATATTCACGCGTATCCATGTTGTCCTGCGACCAGCGGATGCCGGCCGTGATCTTCCACTGGTCGTTCAGCTGCCAGTCGGTCTGCACGAACGCGCCATAAGCGTTGTTGAGGCCCTGGTTGTTGGTGCGGAACATCAGCGACGCGCCGGGGCGCAGGGCGCCGGAGTTGATGTAGCGTCCTGTATTGGTCGGCTGGATCGTCTGGAAGTTGTTGAACCCGGGCACGAAGAACGCGCCGCTTGTCAGATCGCTCAGCTTGACGACCGGACCGCCCGGATCGTGGATCTGGTCCACGAAGATGATCTGGTTGTAGTTTTCCTGGTACTGGTAGAGACCCGCCACGACTTGCAGCGGTCCTTCCCATGTCGACAGGAAGTTGAGTTCGTTCGAATACCAGGCGCGGTTCTCGTTGTAGTCCGAGACGCGCTCAGTGTCGTACCTGCGGCCGGACGTGCAGCCGAAGGCCGCCATGGCCGGCGTGCAGGTGAAGCTCTTCACCGCCGTGCCGTCCTGGTCCTGTTGCAGGTTGTAGTGATACCAGACGTAGCCGCCGAGATATTTGATGTCGAAAGCGGGCGCATGGTAGACCGCCTCGACCGCATATTCCTGGGTTGGCGCCAGGTAGGCGAAGTTGGTGAAGTCGGTGTTGAAGGCGTAGCGATCGGTAAGCGCCGGGTTTGTTGTCTGCGTGCCGACCTGGACGTGGGCGGGATCAGCAAGACCAAACCATCCGTTGGGGCCAAGTTCGGCGGTCGAGTTGAAGAAGCGTGTGTTGTAGGGGTAGGGGTCGTCACCGCCGACGCGCGCGCCAGGCGGGCCCTTGCGCACATCCCAGCTGAGGCTGCCGCCGCGGATCCACAGGTCGAGATCGTCGCCAATGTCGAACTCCAGCTGGCCTTCGACATAGCTGTCGTCCTTGCGGCCGCCCTCGGTTTCAAGGCCCGAATAGTTGGTGAGGAAGCCTTCGTTCTGCGCCTGGCGCGAATAGCCGACGCGATAGCGCATCCAGTCAGTGATCGGTCCGGCGAACGTGCCCGCCACGCCGAGCGTGTCGTAATTGCCGTACTGCATGTTCACCTGGCCCTCGAACTCTTCCGTCGGACGCTTGGTGATGACGTTGAGCGCGCCGCCGATCGAGTCGCGGCCGTAGAGGGTGCCTTGCGGGCCACGCACGACCTCGACGCGTTCGACGAAGATCGGTTCGCGGCTGGCCGGGATGGCGGAGGAGAAGTAGACGCCGTCGACATAGTTCGAGATGCCCGAACGGATGCCGAAGTTGTTGGAGGTACGCGTCACGCCGCGCATGCCGAGGCGGTCGCTCGCGGTCGAGTAGGAGAGGCCCGGTGCGAAGTTGGTGTAGTCCTGCACCGTGGTGAGGCCGATCTGGTCGCGCATCTCATCGGTGATGGCGGTCACGGCCACCGCGATGTCCTGCACGGTTTCTTCGCGCTTCTGCGCGGTCACGACGACCACGTCTCGGGCGGCGCGATCCGGTTTTCCCTTTTCATCTTCAGGCGGCGCCTGCGGCGCTGTCTGTGGCCCAGCTGGCGTAGTGTTCTGCGCCATGGCTGGCATGGCCAGGCCGAGCGCAATGAGACTGACGAGTGAAATACGATTGAGCTGCGCCATACGACGCGTCCTCCCTGACTGCGATCCTCCCCGGAGCGACGCAATTTGGGAGGTGGCGTCGCCGCTCGGCCGCTTTGCGGCTCGCGCATATGTGACGCTGATCTTCGCTCACATCACCGTCAACGGCGCCGCTAAGGCGCCACGTCGCAGCGGCAGTTCTCGTTTACGCAAAGGCGACTTCGGTGAGGTCGCGGCTGCGGACTGACAATCACTCTCAGCCTGCGACAGGCAAATCTCCCGGCTCCCGCTCCGGCAGGTCGCAACGGAAGTGTCGCGTGAGATGTCTCGAACGTCAGCTCATGCCGCTGCGCAAACAGGAGCGATGCAATTTCGCCAGCCTGAAAAAAATATTGCTGACGGACACGGAAGCAAGTCGCCTAACGAGGCGAGCGCGCAAATCCTGCTCGCTCGTCCCGCTTCTGCCCGCGCAAAACACGCCAGATGAAGAGGTGAGTCTCGAGAAGACCCTCGGTTCCCTGTTCCGCTCATACCCGTCCATCGCCTCGAAGACGTCGATGCAGTCTCCGGCGATATCGAGGCCGAACACGTTCCGATGCGAGCTCATGAAGCCTGTCCTTGTCTGGTGGCTCGCCGCCCTAACGGCGCCCCGGACAATAGTTCGGGGTGAAGAAAGGCGCGCGGGCAAGCCTCAGGCTCGTCACGCTCTCAAAACGCGGGGGGCTGTCGCGGTCTCTCGCCGGCAAACACACTCTCACATCCAGCAGTGACAAGGAGGCTGCACGCTCGCGCGGACCGCCGTCTCATCCCCACTGCGAAACAAATTCTTGCTCGCCGCGCGGCCATCTGCGAGATCGCGCGGCCATGCCCGCAGCCCCCGTCCGCTCCGGGCCGCCCTATTCATTTCCCGGTCATGAATCCACGCACATCCTCCCGCCCCATGGCGAAGCATGTGCGGACAGTCGGGACGAGGGCGGCCATGCTCGGCCTGGCGCTTCTGGCCGCCGCCTGCGCCAGCTCGCGTCCCGCGCCGATCAGCTATGGCCGCACACCGCCGCCACCGCCCCCGGCCAGCGCGGTCGATCCGAGCTATCGCCTGCCGCCGCAGCTCGACCTCACCTCGATCCCCTTCGATGAAACCAATGCGCCCATTGTTCTCACCGACCGGCCGGCCTCCGAGTGCGTGCCTTTTGCGCGCAACATTTCCGGCATCCAGATCTGGGGCGACGCCGTCACCTGGTGGGCGCAGTCGGACGGCAAGTACGCCCGCTCGGGCCGGCCGGCTGAAGGCTCGGTCCTCGTCCTGCGCGGCTGGAAGGATGAGACGCGCGGTCATGTGGCGGTGGTGAAAGAGATCGTCTCGAAACGCATCGTCCGCGTCGATCACGCCAACTGGCTGCATGGCGGCGAGATCAGCCTCAACGTGCCGGTGATGGACGTCTCCTACGACAATGACTGGAGCGAGGTCCGCGTCTGGCACGTGCCCGGCGGATACTGGGGCGGCCGCACCTATGCAGTGCAGGGCTTCATTCATCCCTACCAGCTCAATGGCACGGCCGGCGTCATCAGCCGGTGAGCTTCGCCCACATCGCTTCGCGCCGCGCCTTCCACTCGTCCCCCGTCTGGCCCCACAGGTCGACCGGATCATTCTGGTAGGGCGGGGGCATTCTTCCAGGTCCGCGATTGATCGAGCCCAGCCGCTGCGCCAGCTTCTGCGAGCTAACATTGTCCGGATGGATCGAGTGGATGATGTCGGTCCAGCCCAGCACATCGACGGCAAAGTCCATCGCGGCGACTGCGCCTTCGAATGCGTATCCCTTGCCCCATGTCTCACGGATCAGGCCCCAGCCGACCTCGTTCCCCGGCCACTGATATGGCCGCCACGGCCCCAGCCGTCCGACCCAGCGCCCCGTCGCCTTCTCGAAAACCGAGAACATGGCGAACCCTTCCTGGTGCCACGCTCCCACCATGGAGCAGATATTCCGCCACACCACCGAAGGGGGCTGCGCCTTGCCGATATACTGGGCTGCATCCTCATCGGCCATGAAGGCGCACCAGGGCTCGAACTCCTTGAGGCTCGGCGCCTTCAGGATCAGCCGCGGCGTTTCGATCACCGTATCCATGCGCGATGGGGCAATGCGGGATGTCATGTCGTTCCTTCCTTGCGCGCCAGCACGCCTCTTACCGAGCGGTCCAGCGCCTCTTCCCACGGCGTCCAGCTCAGCCCAAGCCTCTCCGTCGCCTTGACGCCCGACAGCCGCGCATTGAGCGGCCGCTTCGCCGGCGCATTGAATTCCGCGGTCGTGACCGCATCTATCTCCGCGAAGGGTCCGCCCTGCCGCTTCGACGCCGCCAGAATCGCCCGCGCCATCTCCGCGCGCGACATCGCCCCCGGCGCCGCAAGATGCAGGTAGCCGGAAAGATCACGCGCCCCATCCGCCTTCAGCCGCGCGATGCGGAGCAGGGCGGTTGCGATATCCGGCGCGTATGTCGGCGGCCCGACCTGGTCGGACACGATGCGCAGACGGGACTGCGTCCGCGCCCAGCCGATCACCTTCGAAACGAAACTCTCCGCAAATTCCGAGAAGACCCAGCAGACCCGCGTCGTCACCGCCTCCGGGTACATCGTCTTGACGGCGATTTCCCCCGCTGACTTCGAAATCCCATAGGCTGACGCCGGCATCTGCACATCGTCCTCGACATAAGGCGTCGTCTTCGATCCGTCGAACACGCAGTCCGTCGACATGTGGATGAAGTGAACGCCGAGCCGCTTGCAGATCAGGGCGAGGTCGTGCGGACCGACCGCGTTCACGGCCATCGCGATGTCTTTCTCGTTCTCCGCGCGGTCGACGAGATTGTACGCCCCCGCATTGATCACCACGTGCGCCTGGGTCTGATGGACGAACGCCTCGAGCGTTTCCGGCTTCGTCAGGTCCGCCGTGTCGCGCCCCGCCTGGTGCAGCTCGATAGTCGGATACCCGGCCGCGACCGCCGACAACGCCTGCGCGGTCTGTCCGTGCTTTCCGATGCAGGCGATGCGCAAGGGGATCATGCCCTGATCTCTCATGCTCCCGGCCCAAAAGAAAAGGGCCCGGCGCATTGCTCGCCGGGCCCTCATCGTCTGTCTTGCTTCAACCTTACGCGAGCGAGGGATCCAGCGTCTTGCAGGCGTCGAGCAGGCCGCGCACGGCGCCGACCGACTTGGCGAACATCGCCTTCTCGCCATCGTCCATCGGGAACTCGACGACCTTCTCCACGCCGCCCTTGCCGATCACGACCGGCACGCCGACATAAAGGTCGCTGATGCCGTACTGGCCGGCGAGGTTCGCGGCGACCGGCAGCACGCGCTTCTTGTCGAGCAGGTAGGACTTGGCCATCGCCACGGCCGATTCAGCCGGCGCGTAGAAGGCCGAGCCCGTCTCGAGCAGCGCGACGATCTCGCCGCCGCCGCCGCGGGTGCGCTTCACCATCGCGTCGAGTTCTTCCTGCGTGAACATGCCGGCCTTGATGCACTCGGGCAGCGGCAGGCCGCCGACGGTCGAGTAGCGCACCATCGGCACCATGTCGTCGCCATGGCCGCCGAGCGTCCAGGCTTTCACGTCCTCGATGGAGACGCCGGTCTTTTCGGAGAGGAAGTAGGCGAAGCGGGCCGAGTCGAGCACGCCGGCCATGCCGACCACGTGCGAGGTCGGGAGGCCCGAGAATTTCTGCAGCGCCCACACCATCGCATCGAGCGGGTTGGTGATGCAGATCACGAAGGCCTTCGGCGCATGCGTCTTGATGGCGGCGCCGACGTCTTTCATGACTTTCAGGTTGATGCCGATAAGGTCGTCGCGGCTCATGCCCGGTTTGCGCGGCACGCCGGCCGTGACGATGATCACGTCGGCGCCGGCGATCACCGAGTATTCCTCGAGCGAGCCGCCCGAGAGCTTGCCGTCCTTGCCGTAGACCGATGCGGCTTCAGCGATGTCGAGGCCTTTGCCCTTGGCGATGCCGCCTTTCATGTCGACCAGCACCACATCGCCCAGCTCCTCGCGCGAGCAGATGTGGGCCAGCGTGCCGCCGATCATGCCGGCGCCGATGAGGGCGATCTTCTTGCGTGCCATGGGGAGGTCTCCTGATGTCAAAGCGGCGGGCGCAGGTTGCGGGGTCGGCTTCGGAGCGGGCGGCGGTTCAGCCTTCGGAGCGGCAGGAGAGGGGGCGGTCGCCGCCTTCTTCTTGTCGCCCTTGAGCCAGCCGAACATCCGCGCCCCGGAAAATTCCCGGGCGGAGCGTTAGCGCAAGCAGGTCGCGGGGGCAATGCGGCCCTGAATCAGGTGTTTTTGAACGGTCAAAGCCGGGTCAGCGCGCTAGATAAGCGCGTGTCATCCAAGCGCCCGGGCCAGCCGCTCGATGCCCGCGCGGATCATCCGGCCATAACCGTCATCGCTCAACGCATCGCTTGCCTGCTGGGCCAGCTGGAGATGCTTGCGGGCGCCGCTGGTGTCGCCGGTGCGATGCATCACGTCCGCGAGGTTCACATGGAGCGAGGGATACATGCTGAGCACGCTGAGCCCGGCCGTGTCCGGCCGCTCCTTCACGATGCGGTCGGCAGCGGCGAGCGCGCGCTTGTCCCAGGTCAGCTCCTCGAGCGGATCATCCTGCGCATCGGCCATGTAGTGGCTCAGGACGCATTGATGGAAGGGATCGCCCTCGGCCTCGATCTCGTTCCAGATCGATGCGAAGGCTTCGCGCGCCTCTGCGCGGCGGCCCGTGTTGAACAGGCTGAGGGCCTCGAAGATGCGCTCGATCACCGGGTCGCTCATTTCGCAGGCTCTGGCGCCTGTTCGCGTTCGGCGGCGAGATAGTCGGCGGAGCGCATCTCGTGAAGGCGGCTGGCCGTGCGCTGGAATTCGAATGCGCCATCACCGGCGGCATAAAGATCATCCGGTTGTGCGTCGGCGGACATGACGAGCTTCGTCTTCGATTCATAAAGCGCATCGATCAGCGTCACGAACCGCGCCGCCCATGTGCGCTCGTCCATGCCCATCTTCGGGACATGATCGAGCAGGATGGTGGGATAGTGCCGCGCAAGCGTCAGATAGTCGGCTGCGCCCAGCGGCTTCTTGCACAGCTCATCGAATGTGAAGCGCGCCACGCCCATCGCCTGTTTCTGCACGATGATCTGCCGGCCCTGCACGTCGAGTGTTTCAACATGGGTTGCAGCCCCGCCGGTCAGGCGCGCAAAGGCGCTATCCATCGCCTTGTCTGCCGCAGCGCCCAGCGGCGCGTAATAGACCGGCGCCGCCGCTAGGCGATCGAGGCGGTAGTCGCGTGTGGACTTGAGTTCGACCACGTCGAGTTCTTCCTCGAGCCGACCGATGAAGGGCAGGAAGAGCTGGCGGTTGATGCCATTGGTGTAGAGGTCTGACGGCCTGCGGTTCGAGGTCGCCACGACGGTGACGCCGCGGTCGAACAGTTGCTCGAACAGCCGGCCGAGGATCATCGCATCGGCGATCTGGTTCACATGGAATTCGTCGAAACACAGAAGCGAGGCCTTGTCGGCGATGTGCTTGGCCGCCGGCGCGATGGGATCCTCGCCCGCGTCGCGCACATGCGCCGGATGCTTGCGTTTCTCTGCGGATGACAGCTTGCGCCATTCGAAGATGAAGGCGTGCGTCTCCAGCATGAAGTCGTGGAAGTGGACGCGTCGTTTGTCCTTCAGCGTCACCGCCTCGAAGAACAGGTCCATCAGCATGGACTTGCCGCGCCCGACCGCGCCCCAGATGTAGAGCCCGCGCGGACGCTTGCCGCCGAACCATCCGCGCGAGGTCGCGAGTTGTTTCGCCAGCGTATCCAGCCGCGCCACGGCCTCGGCCTGCGCCGGGTCAGGCGTCACCAGTCCGGCGGCAAGCCGCTGGGCATAGAGCTGTTTCACCCGTGTCATGCTGTTTCCGCGAATAGCGGGCTTTGGGGCTGGAAGGAAAGCGGTTTCCGGTCGCGGGCTGGCGGCGGGCTTGAACTTTTTTGGGCCGATCCTGTCGGTTCAGGTTCAGTACATCCGTCCTAAGCCATGAAGCACTCAGACCGAGATGCATCCCATGGAGGACAGGATCATGACGGCAATCCAGCGCAACGGGTTATCGGGCCTCGCCCTGAAGGTCGCAGCGATCATCGCCGCCGCCATCGTGTTCGGCAGTGCTCCGAAGATGGGCGCGAACGCGCCCTTCACGGCGCAGGCAGAAGCCGCCCAGGCAGACCTCTAGCGCCTCACCACTCCTTCGCCTTCTGCGCATCCGCCACTGGATCGCAGGCCGGGCAGTTGGCGTAGTATTCGGCGCGCAGGTCCGGCATCGGGCTGGTGATCCTGTTCGGTGGAATGCCCTGTGAGGTCGCCTGGTGCGCCAGGATCAGCCACTCGCCATCCGGCTGCTTCTCGAGCACAAACATCGCATCCGCCGCCAGCTCGTACGTTTGTTGAGCGGCCCAGGCATAGAAATAGCCTCGCTCCCAGACATCGGCCCTCGCGAGGTTCGCGTTCACCGTCAGCCGGTCGATGTCGTAGGCGAACCGCATCGCCTTTCCCGCCAGCTCATTGTTGATGCGCGGACCTGAATAAGCGGCGGCGCTTCGTTCTTCACGGGCAATGTAGGGTATCTCGGCAAAGCCCGGCCCGGCGTCGATGCCGTTCGGGGCCATCAGCGTGAGGGGCGTCTTCGTTTCCGGCTGCGCAACGCGCTTGTACCATTCGGCGATCACGGCGCGGATCTTCGTGTCATCGTCCGCCTGCGCAAAGGCAGGCGCGCTGATCGCGAGTGCGAGCAGGACCAGGACGAGTTTGCGCATGAGTTCGGCCCCCTTCGTGGAGAACGACGTGCGCTTCAATCCTGGCGGAAGTTTGAAGCGGTCAGCCCGCGGCGCTGCCGGCTTGCGGCGGCATCAGCGAGTGGACGAAGTCGCGGAAGAGCTCGGGCCGGCGCACGAAGTCGCCGAGCGGAAGATCTTCCTTGCCGACGGCCTTGGGCGAACAGTCGACGCCGGCGCTGATGAGGCTGGCGACGACCTCATTGCGCTTGTCGCTGCCGGAGACGACCGCGACGCGGAATTTGCCCATGCTGGCGATACGGGTGACGGTTGCGTCCTCGTCGGTCGAGTCAGGCAGCATGAGGTCGATGACGACGAGGTCGAAGCGTTCGAGGCGCAGCTTGCGCTCGGCGTCCATCAGGGAATTCGCGATGACGAGATCAATGCCGAAGCGCTTGCGCGAGGCAGCAGCAGCAGCAGCGGCCAGCAATTCGCCGGCTCTGGCGTGATCCTCTACCCACAAGACCTTCATGCACTTCCCCCAGTCCAGTTGCCGCCGAACCCGTCCGACCCTGGAATCCTGCGGCTTATGTCGAATGTCCCCGCGCCACGTTTCGCAGCAGCGAAGAACTCTTCAAGACACTATTCCCTCGCTATCTGTTACGAATGGTTAATAACTCAGGGCAAACGCTTAGCACTATTGCGCGCAGGGATATCCATGACCGAGCAAGTTGAAGCGCAAGCGGACCGGGGTCTTGCAGCCTTCATCGACCCGGAAAAGAGCGACGCGCACATCGTCGACATCATGATCGAGGAGCGTTGCCCGTCCTGGGTGAAGCACTGGACATGGCCCGTCGTGCGGCCGGTTCTCTATTCGATGCTGGGCTACCGGAAGGCGCTCCGCTGGGCGGACGAGATCAAGCAGCTCAAGTCCGGCCCGGAGTGCTTTGCCTATCTCGACCGCGCGCTTGACCTGCGCGTCACAGCGACCGGACTGGAGAAAGTTCCGCGCACGGGCCGTGCGGTCATCGTGGCGAATCATCCAACGGGTTTGGCCGACGGTTCGATTGCGCTGGCAGCGCTCAATCCGGTTCGCACCGACATCGAGATCATGGCGAATGCCGACGCCTGCCGCATCAATCCGAAATTCGCCGAGGTGATCATTCCGGTCGAATGGGTGCAGGACAAGCGCACCATCGCCAAGACGAAGGAGACGCTGCGCCGCGCGGGGGCGACATTCTCGAACGAGCGCCTGCTGATGATCTTTCCATCAGGCGCGCTCGCGCAGATGCGCGATGGCAAGCTCACCGACGAACCCTGGTTGCCGACGGCGGTGACGCTGGCGCGCAAGAACAAGGCGCCGATCACGCCGTTGCACATCAACGGCCGCAACTCGGCGCTCTACTATCGTTTCTGCAATCTCAATCGCGAGCTGCGCGACATCACGCTGTTCCACGAGCTGCTGAACAAGCAGGGCGACAGGTTCCATCTCACCTTCGGGCCGCAGATCCCGTGGGAGCATCTGAACGGCGATCCGCAGGCGGTCACCGATCACATCCGCAACTATGTCGAGAACATCCTGCCGAACGATCCGGAAAAGCCGTTCGAGCCGCTGAAGGCGGAGTAGGGCGGGCCCATCAGGGCCCGCCCCCTTCCATGCTATGCAGCCTCAGGTTCGGTCTGGCGCGGCGCGGCTGTGCGGCCGACCCCGTACCAGTCGAGATTGCGCGTCATCCACATCGTGCCGGCGATGGCGAGGAAGCTGGCGATCGAGCCCACCAGCAGCGCATAGTCCTCCATGCGCATCAGCACGTAGATCAGGCCATAGAGCGCCGAGAACACGGCGAAGGCTTTCAGCATCGCAATCCGCGATCCGAACACAGAACCGGCATAGGTGGACAGCGCGGTCACGGTTGCTGCTGCGGCGATCAGGAAGCCGGGTGTGAAGCCTGCGATCTCCGAGATCGACAGCAGCAGCATATAGAAGACCGACTGCGCTAACCCGACGAGGATATATTGCGCGGGGTGGGCGCGGACGCCCCTGGTCACCTCGAAGAGGAAGTAGGTGAGGAAGACCAGGCCGATGAAGAGCGGCGCGTATTTCAGCGCGCGCTCGACGCTCTGGTACGGATTGGCGCCGTCAAGCAGCGTTGCGCCGGGGCTGCTGGCGAGGAGTGAGTCGAACGAGAGATCGACCCCCGCACCTGGCGTGCCGCGCGCCAGGAACGGGATGTGCCAGTCCGCATTGAAGCCGGTCTTGGCGACCGTGCGCGTGTCCGGAAGGCTGCCGCCGCCGAAGCTCGGCGAGGCCCAGTCACCTTCCAGCCTGATCGTCGTATCGCGCGCGAAGGCCGCCACGGAAACCCGCTGTGCGCCCGAGACTTTCAGCATCGCCTCGACCGGAATGTTTCCGGGCAAGGGTTCGCCTGTCCATCCAAGGGACGCACCCAGCAGTCCTCCACGCGACAGGAGAGGGCCGAACGAGCTATTGCCTCCCATGCCCGCCGGCGAAAGTTCGAGCGATAGTCCGCCGATCTTCACTGACGCGTCCTTGGCGCCGCGCAGGTCGCCCATGCCCAAATAGATGCGGGCTTCGTTCCAGCGCACACGCGCACCGGCCGGGATTTCAGTGAGCAGGCGGGCCGGGTCGAACGTCGCTTCGAACTGGGCTGTCGCCGTATAGACCGGCACGTCCTGCAGGCCACGCTTGCGCACGGCTGTTTCAAGACCGGTCGTGGCCTTGCCCGTCTCCGCAAAGAGAACCATGCGGCCGACCTGCGTCTGGACCTGGTTCACATTGTTGACGGCGACGACGACCTCGCGGTCGAACGGCACGACGATGGCGGGTCCCATGAGATCCTGTGGCCCGCCGCCCAGTTCGGCCACTTCATAGATTGCAGCCTGAGCATCGCTCGACCGCGCATAGACAAGCACCCAGACAAATCCGGCCGGTATGGCCATCATCAGCGCGAGCAAGCACACAAGCATGAGTTTCAGTCCGAACGATCGCTGCGGCAAAAGCCGCGTGAAATCGTAACCGCCGCCCGGGTTCGGGCGTACGGGGTCAACAGAGTCCGACATGGCGTCCCTTATTCCTCCTGATTGTCGGCGAGGTTTCAGGTACGGCGGCAGGCAGGGCGGAATTCAGAATCAGCAGAAGGCGTTTCAAAGACGATTGCGGCGAAAGCAGCGCCGGCCTTAACGGCGTTCGCCGCGTGCTTCAGAGACTTCACGCGCGGGAATCCCCTGCATAGGGTGCCCGCTTCGCGCGTAGCGAACAGGGACGATGCCATGAAACAATTCCTCCGGTTCTATGGCGCTCCGATCGCGATCGTGGTGCTGGGGCTTGTCGTCGCCTTCCTCTTCATGGCGCCGGCGCCGCCGAAGAAGATCACCATTGCAGGCGGGGCGGCCGGTGGAGCATATGCAGCGACCGCCGAGGCTTACGCCAAGGCGTTGCGGGCGCAGGATATCGAGGTTGATGTCCTCACCACGGCAGGTTCGGTCGACAATCTCAATCGCGTGAAAGCAAGACAGGCCGACGTTGCGATCGTGCAGACGGGTGTGGCGGCGGATGTTGGCGCGCAGGGCGCGAGTTCGCTGGGCGGCGTCTTCTATGAGCCGCTCTGGGTATTCCATCGCGCGGATCTTGCGATCAACGAGCTGCAGGATGTAGCCGGCCGCAAGGTTGCGATCGGACCGGAAGGCTCGGGCGTTCGCGCGCTGGCGACGTTGCTGCTGAACGAGGCCGGCGTCACGACGGAGAAATACACCGCTGTGCCGCTTGCGGGGCAGGCGGCCGCCGAGGCGTTGCAGAAGGGCGAGGTCGATGTGGCGCTGGTGGTGTCCGGCGCAACGGCGCCCTGGATCGCGGGGCTGATTGCAGATGCTTCCGTCAGCCTGATGTCGATGCGCGAGGCGCATGCACTGTCACGGCGCCATCCCTATCTCGACGAGGTCGAGCTCTATCGGGGCGTGGTCGATCTGGCGGCCATTCTGCCGAAAGAGGACGTCATGCTGATTGCTCCGGCGGCGCAGATCGTCGTGCGCGACGACTTGCACCCGGCGATCCAGTCCCTGCTGATCGAGACGGCGTTCCGCGAGCATGGCGGCGGCTCGCTGTTGTCCGATCCTGGCCGGTTTCCAACGCCGCAATTGTCCGACATTGCGATCTCGGAGGAGGCGGACCGCTATTACAAGAACGGCCCCAGTTTCCTGCGCCGCATCTTCCCCTACAGCGTCGCCAACTTCCTTGAGCGCGCCTGGGTGCTGGCGATCCCGCTCATCACGCTCCTTATCCCGCTCGTGCGTGCCGCCCCGCCGCTCTATCGCTGGCGGATCCGGCGCAAGATCTATGTCTGGTACAAGGACCTGCGCGATCTTGAATCCGCCGGCAGGGCGGCTGAGACAGCTGAGGAGCGGATGGAGGTTCGCGCGCGGCTGGCGGACCTGCAGGCGGAGACGGGCAAGGTCGAGGTGCCGGTCAGCTATACTGACGATCTCTATCGCCTGCGGGCGCACATCCGCTTTGTCGCCGAACTGATCGACAAGCTGTCGGCGCAGGAACGCCACGCGCGCATCTGACATGTTGTTGCGGTTGTTCTTCGATGCGGGTTCTGGCGTGCTGCTGTGGGCCTATGACGCCGAGGCGAAGGCGCGCTTCGGATATCCTGTGGAAGCCGCCGATCTCGGCGTTCCACCAGAGCTGCGCGCCGAAATCGAGCAACTCGTCACAGATTATGACGCAGCCTTCCCTTGGGAAGATCCCGGCGGCCCGATCACGTTTGGATATGAAGGTGATCCGCCCTTTGCCTCGCGTGTCCGGTCGCTGTTGCCGAAGCTGCGCGCGGCGCTGCCGGGGGTTTCGTTCGAGAGTGATTACGAAGGCTAGGTCCAGCCCGCGTCCTTTACGGCCTTCTGGTAGGTGCGGCTCACGGGCGCTTCGGCGCCAGACTTGAGCTTCAGCGTCACCTTGCCATCGCCCTTGCTGGCGTCTGCCAGACCCTGCTTTGCGACCCACCAGGAACGATGGGTCTGGAGGCCTTCGAGCGAGGCCAGCTCGCGCACGGCGTCGGCCAACCGCATCAGGATCATCGTCTCGCCCAGGCTGGTGTGGACGCGGAGGTAATGGTCTTCGGCCGAGACGGCATAGACCTGCGCGCTCCGGAACTTGACCGGCAACCGCTCTGTGAAAGCGGATCCCGCGGGCGCTGTTGCGGGAACTGCTGGGACCGGTGCGGCGACCAGCATTCCGGTCCGCCACTTCTCCACGATCCAGGCAAGCGATGTCATCACCGCCGAGAGCGCGATCACGTAGAGATATTGCAGGCCCCACCAGTCGAGCGGTGCGATGATGCCGTCAGCGGCGAACTCGATCACGCCAAGGCCAATTGTTATCGGCACGGATATCAGCGCCGAGATCGCGGCGACCTGGAACAGCGGGTGCGCCCTGGGCAGCCACCTGTTGATAACCAGCGGGTTGGCGATCGAGGAGGAGGCGATACCGACGCCCATCAGCACGGTCCAGTAAGCGATCCGTTCCGGCAGCGGAAAGACCGATGTCTGATAGACGCCGAACCAGGCGAAAAGCACACCGAGCCCAAGGGCAATTCCCGCCGCCCGTAGGATCCGGGTGCTCATGGGCGGCTTGGCGCCCCCTGCCTCGACGTTACTTGCCTCTGTCACTCGCGTTCCGCGCCTGCATTTCACGCTTCGCGAACGGTGTAACCCGCCTGTTCGCGAAGCAAAACAGGCGGTTCGCGCAATTGGGGTGGTGAGACTGCGTCCGGCGCCTGATGTTCATCGGGCCGGGACGAAACCCGGCTCTGATGCGACCGAAAAACATAAAAAAGGACGACGCCATGAAACGCCTTCCCGTCTTCGAATCGGCCCTGGCCATCTTCTCCCCGGTCCCGGCCATCCTTCTTGCGACCGCCCTCCTGTTCCCGCAGGCGGCGTCGGCCGACCCGGCCAAGGCCCAACTCACCCTGACCGTCACCAGCATCAAGGAGCACACGGGCTCGCTGATGATCGCCGTCTATGACCAGGCCGGCTATGACGGCGACAAGCAGGTTGCCGCCAGCATGGTTCCTGTCACGGGCGATACCGCAACAACCAGCTTTGACCTGCCGGCGGGCGCGTACGGCATCAAGCTGTTCCACGATGTGAACGGCAACGGGAAGATGGACACCAACCCCTTCGGCATGCCGATCGAGCCCTTCGCCTTCTCGAACAATGCCCCGGCCCAGTTCGGTCCGGCCACGTGGGATGGCGCGAAGTTCGACGTCGCCGCTCCCGCGACCGCTCACACGATCAAGCTCCAGTAGTCAGCCCTCACGCAGGATCAGAGACATGAACCTTTCCCGCCGCATGCTGCTGCACGCCGGTCTCGTCACGGGCTCGGCCATGGCGATCGCTCCATCGGCCTTCGCCAAGGACGAGATGCCGCCCTGGCACATTGGCTATGAGACCGCCCCGGCGAAGGGCTTCGGGCCGGGCCCGATGCGCCTTGTCTCAGGCAAGGCGCCGGCTGGCCTCACCGGCACGCTCTACCGGAACGGTCCCGCGCAGTTCAAACATGGCGAGGCCTACGCCACGCACTGGTTCGACGGCGATGGCATGGTCCAGCGCATCAACATCGCCGACGGCAAGGCGGTCCACACGGGCCGCTATGTCGACACGCCGAAGCGCCAGCGCGAGATGGCGGCAGACAAGTTCCTCGCGCCTGGATTTGGTACGAAGGGCGATCCGTCCTATCCGGTTGGTTCGTCCGACGACGTGAACCCGGGCAACATCTCCGTCCTCATGTCTAATGGCGAATTGCTGGCGCTGTGGGAGGCCGGTTCGGCCTATCGGATGGACCCGGTCACGCTCGAGACAAGGGGCCTGAAAGTCTGGCGGCCTGATCTCAAGGGCATGCCCTTCCTCGCTCATCCGAAGCGCGAGCCCGATGGCCGCGTCTGGAATCTCGCCATCAGCGGCAAGCATGTCGGGATCTACAACATCAACCCCGATGGCTCGACCAGAGACTTCGGCATGGTCGACATCGGCGCCGCTCACTACATCCACGACTGGACGATGACCGAACGCCGGCTGGTCATCCTCTGTCAGCCCTGGATCCAGACGAAGAACATCCCGCCCTTCATCGACGGCTTCCAGTGGAAGCCGGAGCAGGGGATGAAGTTCCTGATCGTCGACAAGGACGACCTCAAGAAGACCCGCTGGGCGCAGGGCCCCGCGCGCGCCTTCTACCATACGGGCGCTGCGTGGGAGGAAAGCGATGGCACGATCCGGCTTGACGCCGCCTTCTATCCCGAGCCTGTGCTCGGCTCGGGCGGCGGGGCTGCCGAAATCCGCGGCAAGTTCTCGGGCGATCATGTCTCCTCGAAACTGACGCAGGCGGTGATCCCGCCCTCGGGCGACGCCAGGATGATCGAGACGAAGATCGCGGGCGACTTCCCGCAGGTCGATCCGCGCCGCCATGGCCTCGCGCGCAAGCTCACGGCGATGGTCACGGGTTCGGTCGCCAACCAGCCCGGCGGCAGCGCGCTGGCGTTGCAGGATTGGTCGTCCGGCAAGGCGCAGATCTACGATTTCGGCTCGAAATACATGGTCGAGGAGCATCTCTTCGTGCCGAAGGGCGCGGGTTCGGCGGAGACCGATTGCTGGCTGATCGGCACGGCGATCAACACGCGCGCGGGCAGAAGCGAGGTGTGGGTGTTCGATGCATCCAGCATCGAGGATGGCCCGGTTGCCGTCTGGCAGGCGGACTATGCCTGGCCGCTCGGCTTCCACGGCACATGGTCGGCATAACGGGTCCGCCCAACCGGTCAGCGTGAGGCGAGAGATCGCAGTAACAAGAATTTATACGCGCTTCGCGGCGAAGCGGCGTAGGACTGGTGAAAACAACAACGCCAGACTGCGCCGCCGCCTTCGATGACCGTCTATCGTAACGTCGCGTCCCTGATCCTTGCGGTCATGTTGCTGCAGGCTGCCTCCGGCATCCTCAGTGTCTCGACGCCTCTGGCGCTCAGCTACATGGGCGCAACGGCGCTCGGCGTTGGCATGGTGGCGGCGGTGTTCTCGGCCGGCTTCATGCTCGGCGCGTGGTTCGCGCCTGACATCGTCCGTCAGATTGGTCACATCCGGGCCTATTCGGCGGCGGCGGCGATCTACGCCGCCGGCATCCTGTCGATGAGCCTTGCTTTCGATCCTGTCGCGTGGGGCGTCTTCCGTCTGTTCCAGGGCGCAGCGTCCGCTGTGATGTTCACGTCGGCCGAAAGCTGGATTGCGGATTCAACGCCCCGTTCGAAACGCGGCGGCGTCATGGGTCTTTATCAGCTGATGCTGAAAATCGCGCTCTCGTGCGGTCCGCTGCTGGTCGTGGAGCACACGGCCGACGACATTCGGCCCTTCATCTGGGCCGGTCTGATGATGGTGCTCGCCGTCATCCCGCTCTGCGCCACGCGCCGCGCCCAGCCAGTCCTGCCTGATCGTGAAGCCCTGACGCTTTCGGGGATATTCAAGATCCCGCCGGCAGCGCTTGCCGGCTCGATCGTCGCTGGCGTCTGCAACACGGGCGTCACCAGCCAGCTGCCGCTCTATGCGAAGGATCTCCAGCCTGGCGCCGCGGGCGCATCTGCCGCAACGCTCTACATCGCCGCCATGATCGGCGGCACGATCACGCAATGGCCCGCCGGCCTGATTTCGGACAAGGTCGATCGACGCCTGATCGTGGCGGCCCTTGGCGCGATCGCGCTTGGCGCCTGCATCGCGCTCTATCTGACGGCGGGCAGGGTGTCGTTCTCGATCACCGTCCTGCTCTGCGCCCTGTGGGGCGCAGGAGCGCTCTCCTTCTATTCGGTCTCCGCCTCGCACGCGACGGATCGCACCGAGGCGGGACAACTGACCCAGGTCATGTCCGGCATGCTCTTCATCTGGGCAGGCGGATCGGTGATCGGGCCGATCCTCACCGGTATCGTCGCCGACACCAAACTCGGCCAGCCTGGAGTCTTCGCCTTCGTGTCGGTCGGCTATTTTATTCTGATGGCGGCCAATCTCTGGCGTCTATCCGTGCGGCAACGGCCCGATGCCTCGCAACGTTCGCCCTTCCATGCGGTCAGCTCGACAAGCGTCGTGCAGGGCAGGGTCGCCGACGAGGCGGAACGTCCTGCAACGGCCGAGACGCCGTCATCGCCCGCCGGGTCCGGGCAACCCGTCTGAAGCTGCGGGAATCCGCCGCAAAAAGCGTCACAAGCGCAAAGTTGCCTAAGGGCGCCCCATGCGCTAATCGCCACCCACGCAGGGCCATGCGGGGCCCTCCCTCAAGGGGCGAAATCAATGAACATCCATGAGCATCAGGCCAAGGAAGTCCTGAAGTCTTTCGGGGCGCCGGTCGCTCTGGGTGTGGCGATCACCTCGCTGGACCAGGCCAAGGCGGCGATCGACCAGCTTCCCGGCCCGCTCTGGGTGGTGAAGTCGCAGATCCACGCCGGCGGGCGCGGCAAGGGCAAGTTCATCGAGAAGGAAGCGGGTGAAAAAGGCGGCGTCCGCCTCGGCTTCTCGAAAGAGCAGGCCTACGAGCATGTGAAGGCGATGCTTGGTCATCATCTTGTCACCGCTCAAACAGGTGCAGGCGGCAAGCAGGTCAACCGCATCTACATCGAAGACGGCGCCGACATCGAGAAGGAGCTCTACCTCTCGATCCTCGTCGACCGCGGCACCGGCAAGGTTGCCTTCGTGGTCTCGACCGAAGGCGGCATGGACATCGAAGCCGTCGCCCACGACACGCCTGACCGCATCATGACGCTGCCGATCGAACCGTCGACCGGCGTCACGGATACGGACGCTGGCAAGATCGCCGACGCGCTCAAGCTCTCGGGCCAGGCGCGCACCGACATGCTCGGCCTCGCCAAGATCCTCTACAAGGCCTTCGTCGAGAAGGACATGTCGATGCTGGAGATCAACCCGCTCATCGTCATGAAGAACGGCCATGTCCGCGTGCTCGACGCCAAGGTGTCGTTCGACGACAACGCACTGGCCATCAAGGGCCGTCACGACGACATCCTCAAGCTGCGCGATACGACGGAAGAAGACGAGAAAGAGATCGCCGCGAAGGAGTGGGATCTCGCCTACATCCCGCTCGACGGCACGATCGGCTGCATGGTCAACGGCGCCGGCCTCGCCATGGCGACGATGGACATCATCAAGCTCTACGGCCAGGAGCCTGCAAACTTCTGCGACGTTGGCGGCGGCGCCGGCAAGGAGAAGGTGGCGGCGGCCTTCAAGATCATCATGAAGGATCCCAACGTGAAGGGCATCCTCGTGAACATCTTCGGCGGCATCATGCGCTGCGATGTCATCGCGGAAGGCGTGCTGGCGGCCGTGAAAGAGACCAACCTGTCGGTTCCGCTGGTCGTTCGCCTCGAAGGCACGAACGCCGAGCTCGGCAAGAAGATCATCCGCGAGTCGGGCCTCAACGTGATCCCGGCCAACGATCTCGACGACGCGGCCCAGAAGATCGTCGCCGCCATCAAGGGCAAGTAAGCCAAGCCCCGCTCTCGCTGAACCCCCAATTCCGACCTTTCAAGGCACACAAGATGTCCATCCTGATCGACAAGAACACCAAGGTCCTCACCCAGGGCATGACCGGCAAGACGGGCACGTTCCATACCGAGCAGGGCATCGCCTACGGCACGCAGTTCGTCGGCGGCATCACGCCGGGCAAGGGCGGCCAGAAATGGACCGGCAAGCTCCCCAACGGTGAAACGGTCGAGCGTCCGCTGTTCAACACCGTCGCCGAAGCGCGCGACGCCACCGGCGCCAACGCCACGGTCATCTACGTGCCGCCCTCAGGCTGCGCCGCCGCCATCCTCGAAGCCATCGACGCCGAGATCCCGCTGATCGTCACGATCACGGAAGGCGTGCCGGTGCTCGACATGGTGAAGGTGAAGGATCGCCTCGCGAAATCGAAATCGCGCCTGATCGGACCGAACTGCCCGGGCGTGCTGACGCCGGGCGAGTGCAAGATCGGCATCATGCCGGGCAATATCTTCTCCAAGGGCTCGATCGGCGTGCTCTCGCGCTCCGGCACGCTGACCTACGAGGCGGTGTTCCAGACCACGAATGAGGGCCTTGGCCAGACGACGGCCGTCGGCATTGGCGGTGACCCCGTGAAGGGCACGGATTTCATCGACGTCCTCGAAATGTTCCTGGCCGACGACGCCACCAAGGCGATCATCATGATCGGCGAGATCGGCGGTTCGGGCGAGGAAGACGCCGCCCAGTTCCTCAAGGACGAAGCCAAGCGCGGCCGGAAGAAACCGATGGTCGGCTTCATCGCCGGCCGCACGGCGCCCAAGGGCCGGACGATGGGCCACGCAGGCGCCATCGTTTCAGGCGGCAAGGGCGATGCCGAATCGAAGATCGCCGCCATGGAATCGGCTGGAATCGTCGTCTCGCCGAGCCCGGCCCGCCTTGGCACGACCATGACGGAAGTCCTGAAACGCTAGCGTTTCCGGGGCCTCGTCCGCCCTGTGCAACGAAACGCTAACGGTCACACTCTTATGTGCAGTTTGTCTCACCCCAGCGGGTTGAGTCTGGCCGCAAAAAGCAGCATCTGAGTGCCACCAAAAGCGCCCGGGGCAAGGGCCCCGAATCCGGCGCAACAGGACGCGAAAAATGACGATCGAGGCGAAGACGGGCGAGGCCCGCGGCATGGACAATGAAGCCATGCTGGACACGGCCTTCCTCTACGGGGCCAACGCCGCCTACATCGAACAGCTCTACGCCCAGTATGCCGAGGACCCGTCCTCCGTCCCCGAGAGCTGGCAGCGCTTTTTCCGGGGCGTCGCCGACACCGCCTCGGACGCCACCAAGGCCGCCAAGGGCCCCGAGTGGAAAGAGCCCCTGAAATACCAGAACGGCGAACTCGTCTCCGCCCTCGACGGCAACTGGGGCGCGCAGGCCGCCAAGGAGCCGAAGAAAGCCCCGCAGGTCGGCCCGACGCTCGCCCCCGCCGACCTCGCCCAGCAGGTCCAGGATTCGATCCGTGCGATCATGATGATCCGCGCCTACCGCATGCGCGGCCACCTCGCGGCCCATCTCGATCCGCTGAACCTGGTGAAGATCGAGGACCAGCCCGAGCTTGATCCGAAAACCTACGGCTTCACCGCCAAGGACATGGACCGCCGCATCTACATCGACAACGTGATGGGTCTCGACTACGCGACCCCGCGCCAGATGCTCGACATCCTGAAGCGCACCTACTGCTCGACCTTCGCCGTCGAGTTCATGCACATCTCGGATCCGGTCGAGAAGTCCTGGCTGCAGCAGCGTATCGAGGGCAAGGACAAGGAAATCTCGTTCACGCCGCAGGGCAAGCGCGCCATCCTCAAGAAGCTGGTCGAGGCGGAAGCCTTCGAACGCTTCCTGCACAAGCGCTATCCGGGCACCAAGCGCTTCGGTCTCGATGGCGGTGAAGCCGCCGTCCCGGCGCTCGAACAGATCATCAAGCGTGGCGGCGCCATGGGCGTCGACGAGATCATCGTGGGCATGCCGCACCGCGGCCGTCTCAACGTGCTCGCGGCGGTGATGGGCAAGCCCTATCACAAGATCTTCTTCGAGTTTCAGGGCGGCAACACGCAGGGTGGCGACGACTACGGTTCGGGCGACGTGAAGTATCACCTCGGCGCCTCCTCGGACCGCGAATTCGACGGCCACAGCGTTCACCTGTCGCTGACGGCGAACCCCTCCCACCTCGAGATCGTCAACCCGGTGGTTCTCGGAAAAGCGCGCGCCAAGCAGTTCTTCGACGAGGTCGAAGCCGGCGCGACGCGCGCGACCGATCCCGTCGAGCGCAACAAGCGCCGCACCAAGGTCATGCCGCTGCTGCTGCACGGCGATGCGGCCTTCTCCGGGCAGGGCGTTGTCGCCGAATGCTTCGCGCTGTCGGGCCTTGCCGGCTATCGCACGGGCGGCGCCGTCCACTTCATCGTCAACAACCAGATCGGCTTTACGACCGCGCCGTCCTTTTCGCGTTCATCTCCCTATCCTTCGGACATGGCGAAGATGGTCGATGCGCCGGTCTTCCACGTGAACGGTGATGATCCCGAAGCGGTCGTCTATGCCGCCAAGGTCGCGACCGAGTACCGCCAGACGTTCGGCAAGGACGTCGTCATCGACATGTTCTGCTATCGCCGCTTCGGCCACAACGAGGGCGATGATCCGACGATGACGCAGCCGCTGATGTACGCGAAGATCCGCGACCAGCAGTCGACGCGCGAACTCTATTCCCGCCGCCTGATCGAGGAAGGCATCATGACCGAGCAATCGCTCGGCAACATGATCGCCGAGATGGAGGCCCATCTCGATTCGGAGTTCGAGAAGGCCAAGGCCTTCAAGCCCGGCGCCGCCGACTGGCTCGACGGCAAGTGGGCGGGTCTTGGTCTGCCGAAGGATGATGAGGGCCGCGGCAAGACCGGCGTTGCGCTCGCCAAGCTGAAAGACATCGGCAAGAAGATCACGACCGTTCCGGATGGCTTCAACATCCACAAGACGGTCGCCCGCACGGTCGATGCGCGCCGCAAGATGGCGACCACGGGCGAAGGCCTCGACTGGGGCATGGCCGAGCACATGGCGTTCGCCACCCTGCTCGATGAAGGCTTCCCGGTTCGTCTGTCGGGTCAGGATTCTTGCCGTGGCACGTTCACCCAGCGCCACTCGCACTTCGTCGACCAGGTGACGGAAGAGCGCTACACGCCGCTCAACCATCTCTCGGAAACGCAGGCCAACTACGAAGTCATCGATTCGCTGCTCTCCGAAGAAGCGGTGCTTGGCTACGAGTATGGTTATGCGCTCACTGCGCCGAACACACTCACCCTCTGGGAAGCGCAGTTCGGCGACTTCGCCAACGGCGCGCAGGTCCTGTTCGACCAGTTCATCTCGTCCGGCGAGCGCAAATGGCTCCGCATGTGCGGCCTCGTCTGCCTCCTGCCGCACGGCTATGAAGGGCAGGGCCCGGAACACTCTTCCGCCCGTCTCGAGCGCTTCCTCCAGATGTGTGCGCAGGACAACATGCAGGTCGTCAACTGCACAACGCCTGCGAACTATTTCCACGCCCTGCGCCGCCAGGTTCACCGCGACTTCCGCAAGCCGCTGATCGTGATGACGCCGAAATCCCTGCTGCGCCACAAGCGCGCCGTGTCCTTCTTCAAGGACATGGGGCCGACCACGAGTTTCCACCGCATCCTCGTCGACGGCGCCGAGGTTCCCGAGTGCAAGGCCGACGTCACGCTGAAGGCGGACAAGGACATCCGCCGGGTCGTGATGTGCTCGGGCAAGGTTTATTTCGACCTCTTCGAGGAACGCGAGAAGCGCAAGATCGATGATGTCTACCTGCTCCGTATCGAGCAGCTCTATCCCTTCCCGGTCGCCTCGCTCATGAAGGAGCTCGCGCGCTTCCCGAACGCCGACATGGTCTGGTGCCAGGAAGAGCCGCGCAACATGGGTGCGTGGAGCTTCGTAGACTGGAACATCGAGAAGACGCTCGAGAAGCTCGATGTGAAGAACAAGCGTCCGCGCTATGTCGGCCGTCCGGCATCGGCCTCGACCGCCGCTGGCACGATGGCGCTCCACAACAAGGAACTCGCGGCCTTCCTCGACGCCGCGTTCGAGAAATAGCGTAGTTTTTCCACGGGGCTTGCAGCCCCTCCACATTCGCCCCAACTGGGGCTAAATCCCACCGCGCCGGGGCTCCCGGTGCAACTGCCCGGCTGGAGACGTCATGGATATCAAGGTGCCCGCGATGGGCGAGAGCGTCACTGAAGGCACGCTCGCCAACTGGCTCGTGAAGCCCGGCCAGGCCGTGAAGCAGGATGATCCGATCGCCGAGATCGAAACCGACAAGGTCGCCGTCGAAGTCCCGGCCCCCGCCGCCGGCGTCATCACCGAACAGCTGGTCAAGGAAGGCGAGACCGTCCAGATCGGCAAGATCATCGCCCGTCTTTCCGAAGGCGCTACTGCCTCGGCCGCTCCCGCCGCCGCCAAGCCCGCCGCCTCTGCTGCACCCCCGGCCGCGAAGGCCCCGGCTGCAGCCGCGACGACCGCGCGCGCCACCGACAAGGTTGCTCCCTCGGTCGGCCGCATCGCCGCCGAAGCCAATGTGGACCCCGCCGACATCCCGGGCTCGGGCCGGGGCGGTCGCGCGACCAAGGGCGATGCGCTCGCCTATGTCGCCAGCACGCCGGCGCCCGCTGCTGCCCGCGCGCCTGCCGCTGAAATCCCGCACAAGCCGCGCGAGCTCGGCCCGCGCGAAGAGCGGGTGAAGATGACGCGCCTGCGCCAGACGATCGCGCGCCGCCTGAAGGAAGCCCAGAACACCGCGGCCATGCTCACGACGTTCAACGACGTCGACATGGCGGAAGTGATGGAGCTCCGCAAACGCCACAAGGACGCCTTCGAGAAGAAGCATGGCGTGAAGCTGGGCTTCATGGGCTTCTTCGTGCGTGCAGTTGTGGCGGCTCTGAAAGAGATCCCGTCGGTGAACGCCGAGATCGACGGCACCGACATCATCTACAAGAACTTCTACAACGTCTCGGTCGCGGTCGGCACGGACAAGGGCCTCGTGGTTCCGGTGGTGCGTGACGCCGACACGATGTCGCTGGCCGAGATCGAAGCGGAAATCGGCCGCCTCGGCGCGCTCGCCCGCGATGGCAAGCTGTCGATGGAAGACCTGCAGGGCGGATCGTTCACGATCTCCAACGGCGGCGTCTATGGATCGCTGATGTCGACGCCGATCCTCAACCCGCCGCAATCGGGCGTGCTCGGCATGCACCGCATCGAGGAACGTCCGGTGGTGATCGACGGCAAGATCGTCGCGCGTCCGATGATGTATCTCGCGCTCAGCTACGACCACCGCATCGTCGACGGCAAGGAAGCCGTGACGTTCCTGGTGCGCGTGAAGGAGGCTCTGGAGGATCCCGAGCGCCTGCTGCTCGACCTCTAGAGTTCTGCAACGGCGGTATCGTCATGACCGGCGAGGCGATCTGGGACTGGGTTCTCGGATGGCTGGTCCGGCTCGCCGGACTGTTCTGGGTCTTGGGCGGCTTCATGCTGTTCCGGCAGATCCGGATGGAAATGGCGCTCGACAGGATGACGTCGCAGCTCGAGCGCGCCGTGCGCGATTTCGAGGCGGAGCCCGGCCCTGCGATGCCGCCTGAAGACTCCTACGGAGACATCGACGCGCCCGTGCAACGCCGGGTGAAATCGGAAGCGGAGGCTTCGGCCGATCGCTGGATGGATCGCGACGATGCGGCCCGGCGCGGATGGATCGCGGGGCAGGCGGTCGTGCTCCTGATCACGGGCCTTGCGATGATGCTGCTTCACCAGCTCGCCTCGGCTTTCGTGGCGCTGCTTGTGCTGGGGCAGGGGGTCTACTTCATCTGGCGGGAAGCAACTGCGCGTCGCGCGCCGAGCGCCGATGCGGCGGCTCACGCGCGGCCGAGCCCGGCCACAATCAATGCCGGATGGGTCTCATTGGCCGTCGGCTGCTTCGTCTGGTTGGCGGCTTTCCGAGGCGTCCTGCGCTAGTTTTGCGGTTACTGCGCCGGCAACCTTTGCCTTTCCACACTCGCAACCATTGCCTGTCACAAAAGTCGGGGCGCTATCTTGCGCGCGGGGGAATGGAAGAGGAGGGACAGGCCGTGCTGAGACGCATCGTTGCGCTACTTCTCATCGCCTCGTCGGGATGGCTGCTCTACGAGACCGCCGATAATTATCTCGGCGGCATCGGCTATCTGTTGTCTGACCGTGCGGTTCACCAGCTCGGCCAGACCGGCTTCATCGTGCCGGCCATCGGCGGCGTGCTGGGCCTGGTGGGCGGCCTGATCGTCTTCTTCGGCGGGCCGGGCGGCGCCGCGCTTGCCATGCTGGGCGGCGTCGCTGCGGCGGGCTTCGCGGTCTCGCTCAAGCAGACCATCGATTTCACGCGCCCGTGGGAAAACGAGCTGGCCGTGGGCGCGGCGATCCTGGTGCTGGCGGGCCTCACGGCAATAATGGGCCGGAACTGAAGACAGCCCTCAGTTTTCCGCACAAAAACACAGCATCGGCGACCCCATATTCCGTTTGTTGACCGCTTGGCCTGAGCGCGTATAGCTCCCGCCAAAAGCGAACGAACGCGAGATTTGCCCATGAGCGAGAGCTACGACGTCGTCATCATCGGCGCCGGCCCCGGCGGCTACAACTGCGCCACGCGCTGCGGCCAGCTGGGCCTCAAGGTTGCTCTCATCGAGAAGCGCGACAAGCTGGGCGGCACCTGCCTCAATGTCGGTTGCATCCCGTCAAAGGCGCTGCTGCACGCTTCCGAGCTCTACGAGACTGCGGGCAAGGACTTTGCCTCGCTCGGCATCGAGGTCACGGGCCTCAAGCTCAACCTCGACAACATGCTGAAGCAGAAGGCGGATGCGGTGACCGGCCTTACCAACGGCGTCGCCTTCATCATGAAGAAGAACAAGGTGACGGTGTACAGCGGCGCGGGCCGCATTGACGGGCCGGGCCGCGTGGTGGTGACAGGCGAAAAGGGCGAGACTGTTCTTGAGGCCAAGAACATCGTGATTGCGACGGGCTCCGAGCCGACGCCGCTGCCGGGCGTCGAGATCGATGAAGAGCGCGTGGTGTCCTCGACGGGCGCGCTGTCGCTCAAGGCCGTGCCGAAGAAGATGATCGTGATCGGCGCCGGCATCATCGGCCTCGAACTTGGCTCGGTCTGGCGCCGCCTCGGCGCCGAGGTGACTGTCGTCGAGTATCTTGATCGCATCCTGCCGGGCGCGGACGGCGAGATCGCCAAGCAGGCGCAGCGCATCTTCGCCAAGCAGGGCGTCGAGTTCAAACTCGGCATGAAGGTGACGGGCGTCGAAAAGCTGAAGTCGAAGCTCAAGCTCTCGATGCAACCGGCCGCTGGAGGCGATTCCGAAACGCTGGACGCCGACATCGTGTTGCTGGCCATCGGCCGCCGCCCCTACACGCAGGGCCTTGGCCTCGAGACGGTCGGCATCGTGCCCGACCGCCGCGGCGTGATCGCCAACGAGCACTATCAGACCTCCGCGCCAGGCGTGTGGGTCATCGGCGACGTGACCACGGGTCCGATGCTCGCGCACAAGGCTGAAGACGAAGCGACCGCCTGCGCCGAGCTGATTGCCGGCAAGGCCGGACATGTGAACTACGACATCATTCCGGGCGTCGTTTACACGAAGCCGGAGATCGCCTGGGTCGGCAAGACCGAGGAAGAACTCAAGGCCGAAGGCGTTCAGTACAAGGTCGGCAAGTTCCCGTTCTCCGCCAACTCACGCGCCAAGACGAACCATGAGACGGACGGCTTCGTGAAGATCCTTGCGGACGCGACCACTGATCGCGTGCTCGGCGCGCATCTGATGGGCGTCGGCGTCGGCGAGATGGTGGCCGAGATCTGCGTTGCCATGGAATTCGGCGCGGCATCGGAAGACATCGCCCGCACCTGCCACGCTCACCCGACACTGACCGAAGCGGTCCGCCAGGCCGCGATGGGCGTCGAAGGCTGGACGATGCAGATGTAGCGGGGCTGAGGCTCCGCAATTCTGAAATTCGGACCGTTGCAAGTCGCGCACGAGTTTGCGCTACTGCCTCATCGCAGTCAGCACACGGCACATTGGTGATGTTCAAGGTCAGGCGCGCGGCATCCGGAGACGTCGGCGCGGCGATTGCGGCGCTGGGCGATGCGTTCGCTGAAGACCCGCTGATGCTGTATCTCTTTCATGAGAATCCTCAAGGCATCCGCGCCGAGGCCATGGGGTTCTTTTCCATCCTGCTGAGGGCGAGGATTGCGCTCGGGGCCCCTGCCTACGTGCTTGAGCGGGACGCCGACGTGCTGGGCGCCGTCATGGGATACGACACGTCGCGTCCGGCCTGGCCAGAGGATTTGGCCGAGGAGATGCGCCAGTTCGAAGCCAGCGTGCCCGGCTTTGCGGCGCGCATCGGCGTCTATGGAAAGCTTGCCGAGGATCATGAGCCGAAAGAGGACCACTACTATCTCGGCGTGATCGGCGTGCACCCGTCGCTGCAGGGGAAGGGGGCGGGGAAGGCCCTGCTTGACGCCTTCTGCCAGCCCTCGCGCGCCGACCCGAAATCGTCCGGCGTCTACCTCGAGACGGCAAGCGCGAGCAGCCTGGAATTCTATTACAGGAACGGGTTCGAGCTCAGCGGCGAGGGCGCTCTCGATGGCGCGCCCCTGTGGTGTGTCTACAAGCGAACCTAGCTGCCTCAGCCGCCCGTCGCCGGAACATACTTCCGGTCGCCCAGCGCCGAATGGATTTCCCATTGCAGGCCCTCGAAACGCGGGCCAGGCGGGCATTTCGGCAAGATCGCATTGTCGATTGCGAAATTGCCCGTGCCACAGGATTCGCCTCTGCTCCATTCGAGGGTCGCTTCATCGACATTCTTGCCGTCCAAACCCGCGTTGCGTGCGGCCACGATCGCCTGCGGCAGGTCCTTGAAGCTGCCCATGATGGCGCGGCCGGTGTCGTACCGGCGCGGGTAGGGCGATGTCAGCATGCCGCTCATGAGCGTCACCTGCTGCTCCTGATCGTCGGAATAGAAGGTGAAGCTGCCGTCCACGCCGCCTGCATCCGTAGCTTTGAGGTTGAGCGACATCAGCACCGCATCGGGGCGCCACTTGGTGTGGACGTAGTCCAATGCGCGGCGCGCCATGGCGCCTATGTCGGCCGGCGGCCAGGTTGCATCGCCCACGACCTGCGCGGCGGCAGGATCAGCGGTGGGCACGCTCGGCATCGCAAAGCCCGGCGGGGCGGAGACTTTCGGCTGAAGGGCGTTGAGGCCGATCAGGGCGGCGACGATGGCGCCGGCGCCGATCAGGCCCTGGAGCGGGGTGATCTGGAAGCCTTCTTTCCGGGCCGGGGCGCCGCCGCCGATCGCGGTGATCAGGCGCTGCATGTCGATGTGGAAATCGGGATCGCGGCGGACCTTCGCGGCGTTGAGAAGGCTGAGTGGGCGCAGCGCCTCCGGCAGGTCCTTTTCGGCGGGGATGACGGCGTCGTTGACGAGCACCGGCACGACCTGAAGGCCCGGCGTCTTCAGTGCGGTCTCGAGTTCGATGCGCACCCAGTCCAGCGGATCGTCGATGCGCCGGGCGCCTTCGGGCGTGCGTACCTCGAGCCACTGCTTTCCGATGACGGCCAGGAACACGCGGCAGCTCGGGAGGACGCCCAGAATATGCTCGCCGAAATTCCTGCCCACGGGCGTCTTGTCGACATCCTTGAAGACATGGTCCTTGCCGAATGTCTCGCACAGCTTGTCGTAGATACGACCAACGGTGTCGCCGGTGTCGTCGCGGCGATAGCCGATGAAGATGTCCTTGCGATCCACTATGCCCCCGTGATCGAAATGAGGCCAGATACGGCGGTCCGCCGGCTCGCCCCGCGAGCAGCAGGAGGAAAGCCGTTTTGGCGGAAATTGACAATCGAATCCGGTCCGGCGCGCGCTTCGCGAACCTGCTTTTCTGCGGGAATGATGTCGGGAACGGCCTATGTGGCTCGTCCTAGGCGCAGAGCATGGGAGAAATGATCATGACCCCCACCATTACGGCATTCGAAGCCTCGCCTGATCGCGGGCAGGGGCTGGCGCGGGATACGCGCGTTCGCTGGGCGTTCGAGGAGGTGGGGCAAGACTACGATGTGCGCCTCGTCTCGTTCGCCGCGATGAAAGCGCCGGCGCATCTGGCGCTCAACCCGTTCGGACAGATCCCGACCTACGAGGAGGACGGGCTCGCCCTGTTCGAGACAGGATCAATCCTGCTCCATGTCGCAGAGCGTCACGTGGGGTTGCTGCCGAAGGACGCAAATGCGCGGGCGCGCGCCATCACGTGGATGTTCGCGGCGGTCAACACGATGGAGCCGCCAATCATCGAATTGCAGAACGCCAAGTTGATGGAGAGCGACAAGCCCTGGGCGAAGGAGCGCATGCCCATCGTGCAGGATCGCGTTCGCGTCCGGCTGGGGCAGCTTTCGGCCTATCTGGGCGGGGCCGACTGGCTTGATGGCGCCTTCAGCCTCGGCGACCTGATGATGGTGCATGTGCTGCAGCGGCTGAAGCCGTCAGGCCTGCTGGGCGAATATCCGAACCTCGCTGCCTATGTCGCACGCGCCGAGGCGCGGCCAGCCTTCCAGCGCGCTTTCGCTGCGCAGCTGGCGGTCTTTCAGGGACGCCAACCGAACGGCTGATCCGTTCAGTGGCCGGCGGGCTCGGGAGGACGATAGACAGCGGTGGGTTGGAAGAGTTCGACGAGATTGCCGGAAGGATCGTCGAGGAGGATCTGGTTGCCGCCGAGGCCGACGATGATCTCGTTGCGGAAGCGAACGCCATCCTTGCGCAGCCGTTCGACGTCGGCTTCGAGATGGGGCGTGTCGAGCACCACGCGGTTCCAGCCGCCCGGCGCGGGTAGCTTTCCATCGGGCATCGGTTGCGAGGCGCTGCCGGGGCCCTTCACGGGACTGAGCAGGAGCTGGACCCCGCCACGCGAGAGCGCGGCGAAGTAGGGGCCTGACTGGGCGTCGATGCGGAAGCCCAACTTGTCCGTGTAGAACGCGACAGAGCCGGGTACGTCGTTGACGATATAGCGGATCCTGACTTGCATCGGATTGGTCTCCGTTGTTTGCGCCCGTGCGGCTGCGGCTCCGGCGAGAAGCATCAGAGCGGCGAGGGCTGCGCCGGTCGCGCGAACTCCAAAGGCCTGCATAGGCGTCTCCTGTCACACCGGCTTGACGCCGTTCGTCATGGTGTTGACGGATTGGCCGCAGGGAATGTGACCGATGGACGGAAAAAACGATCTGGCCGTGCAGTTCGAAGCCAATCGCCGGCATCTATGCGCGGTCGCTTACCGGATGCTGGGGACGCGGGGCGAGGCGGACGACGCCGTGCAGGAGGCATGGTTGCGGCTAGCGCGGGCGGATGCGGACAAGGTCGAGAATCTTCGGGCGTGGCTGACGACGGTGGTGGCGCGTGTGTGTCTCGACATGCTGCGCGCGCGGAAGACACGGCGCGAGGAACCTATCGCCAGCGCGGACGATGTCGCAGGCGGGGAGGATGTTGGGCGGGCCGCGGAGGTTGCGGACTCGATCGGTATCGCGATGCTGGTTGTGCTCGAGACGCTGTCGCCGGCGGAGCGGGTGGCGTTCGTACTGCACGACATGTTCAACCTTTCGTTCGACGAGATTGCTCCGCTTGTGAGACGGTCGCCAGCGGCGGCGCGGCAGCTGGCGAGCCGGGCAAGGCGGCGGGTGCAGGGTGGTGCGGAAGGGTTGGAGGCCGATCGCGCGCGGCAGCGGGAGGTGGTGAACGCCTTCCTGGCGGCGTCCCAGGGCGGGGACTTTGGCGCGTTGCTGGCGGTGCTGGATCCGGACGTGGTGCTCAGGTCGGATGCGGGGGCCCTCGCGGCCAGCCTGGCGCGCATCGGCGACACGCCCGCGCTGGCGCCGGAAATCCACGGACGAGAGGAGGTCGCCGAGCGGTTCAGGGGACGGGCGAGGATGGCCCGTCTGGCGCTGGTGGAAGGCGATCCGGGGCTGGTGATCGCGCCAGGCGGGACAGTGCGGATGGTCTTCGATTTCATGATCGCGGGGGACCGGATCGTCGAGATCAGCCTTATCGCCGATCCGGCCGCCATAGCGACGCTCGAGCTGGAATTCTGACCCAGTCCGGGCGTGCGGGCGGGCAGGCGCTGCTGGTCGTTTCGGCTCCGGCGATGATTAAGGCTGCGCGACTCAGTGAAAGGCGCCCATTGCCGTTGCGCGAGCGTGGCGCCACCGGTTAACAGCAGGCGCACGGCATGGCATTTGCCATGCGCTTGTGCTTGTCTCGGCTGGGGCTGAGGCGCACGGAGGTACGCTTTGAGCACCGTTTCTGCTCACACCGGATCGTTGACCAACGAGCTTGCGCAGGCGCGCGAGTCGCTGGCGCGCCGGCTTCAGGGCGTTGATCCGACCGATTTCACGGCCCTTCGCAAGGCGTATGACGCCTACGCCGAAAACGATCCCTTGCCCGAAATGTCGACCATGTCCGAGATCGATCTTGGCGGCGTGTCCTCGCTCGGACTGTTGCCCAAGGGATGTAGCGGGGATCATGTGATTCTCTGGCTGCATGGCGGCGGGTTCACCATGGGCTCCTCGCGCAGCCACAAAGGTCTCGCCTCGCAGGTTGCGGCCAGCGCCAAGATCGCAGCCATCGTGCCGGACTACCGGCTTGCGCCCGAGCATCGCCATCCGGCGGCGCTCGAGGATTGCGTGCGCTCCTACCAGGCCATCCTGGGCGAAGGCGTGCAGGCGAACCGGATCATCCTTGCGGGCGATTCTGCCGGCGGCGGACTGGCCGTGGCGACCGCGCTGCGGCTGAAGGAGCTGGGCCTTGCCATGCCAGCGGGCATGATGCTGCTCTCGCCGTGGGTTGATCTTGGAAATCACGGCTGGAGCCATACGGCAAAGGCGCAGCGCGATCCCTTCCTCACCACCAACGGGCTCAACACGCGCGCGGTGCAGTATCTGGGCGAAAGCAAGTTCTCGATCCTCAAGGCTGACTTGCGCGGACTGCCGCCGACCTTCATCCAGACGGGTGAAGCGGAAATCCTCATGTCGGATTCAACCTCGCTGGCCGAGCGGCTGGGCGCCGCGGGCGTGCCCGTCTCGCTTGAGATCTGGCCGGAGATGTTTCACGTTTTCCAGGCGCGGTATCCGATGCTCGGACAGGCGCGCAATGCGATCCAGCGCCTTGGCCAGTGGGCTGCCGCCCACATAGCCAAGTAACTGCACAGAGGCAGGGTTGATCCTACGCGGCCGGCGGCGCGCCGTCTGGCTTCGGCGCCGTCGCCGATGCGCTCGCGGCCATGCCAAGGCCGGCTGCGCCCGCCGCGACGATGAGAGCCGAGAGGCAGATCCAGTAGCCGAAGCGTTCCTGCAGCATGCTGTCGATCATGTTCGCGCCCATCGCGTTCATGCCGCCTCCGCCGAAGGGATTGCCGGACGTGTCGCCGAAGGGCGAGCTGGCGCTGGAGCTGGACTGCTCGTCCTTCATGCCTTCCTTCTTGATCTGGTCTTTCCACCACCAGACCGTGCCGAAGGCGAGGGCGGCGCCCACGAGGCTGGTGATCAGCACATTGCGGGCGGCCGTCGCCCCCTTGCCGGCGAAGCTGAGCAGGAGGCCGACGACGATGACGACAGCCGTGGCGATGCCGAAGATGTTCATGCCGAGCTCGGGCGGAGCGTTCGTTTCCATCCCGGAATTTCCGCCGGAGGCATCCTGCGGAAGGCCCATGCCGCGCGACATCTGTTTCGACGCGTCGGGATTGGCAGTCATCTTGCCCTGGATGAGTTCGATGCCCGAAGCGGTAGCAAGATCAATCGATCCCTGGCCCGGCACGCTGCATGAGATGGCCACCCACGGCAGCACGAAGGCCAGGAGCGCGATCACCTTGGCGATGCGCACCACATTCATCAGGTTCATGTAGTCCCCCTGTCAAAGGCCTACTGAAGGCCGGTGATCAGCCGTTCTCGCGCCGCGCCAGGAAGGCGAGGCGTTCGAACAGCTGGATGTCCTGTTCGTTCTTGAGCAGCGCGCCATGGAGGGGAGGGACGAGCTTGTTCGGGTTCTTCTCGCGAAGGGTCTCTGGATCGATGTCTTCGGAGAGAAGCAGCTTGAGCCAGTCGAGCAGTTCGGACGTCGACGGCTTCTTCTTGAGGCCGGGCACGTCGCGCATCTTGTAGAAGGTCGCGAGCGCTTCCGAGACGAGGCGCTTCTTGATGCCCGGGAAGTGGACATCGATGATCGCGCTCATCGTCTGGTCGTCCGGGAACTTGATGTAGTGGAAGAAGCAGCGGCGCAGGAAGGCGTCGGGCAGTTCCTTCTCATTGTTCGAGGTGATGATGACGACCGGGCGAACCTTCGCCTTGATCGTCTCGTCGAGCTCGTAACAGTAGAACTCCATGCGATCGAGCTCCTGCAGGAGGTCGTTCGGGAATTCGATGTCGGCCTTGTCGATCTCGTCGATCAGGAGGACGGGGCGCTTCTCGGCGGTGAACGCCTCCCAGAGCTTGCCCTTCTTGATGTAGTTGCGGATGTCGCGGGCGCGCTCGTCGCCGAGCTGGCCATCGCGCAGGCGGGCGACGGCGTCATATTCGTAGAGACCCTGGTGCGCCTTGGTGGTCGACTTGATGTGCCATTCGATGATCGGCATGCCGAGTGCGCGTGCGACTTCGAGGGCCAGCATGGTCTTGCCGGTGCCGGGTTCGCCCTTGACCAGCAGGGGACGCTCCAGCGCCACGGAGGCGTTTACCGCCACCCGGAGATCATCGGTCGCGACATAGTGGTCGGACCCCTCGAAACGCTTGATGTCGGCCATGTGCACTACCCCGCTGGAACGATCATTACGGTTAGAGCGGATTTAAGCCGGGGAGGGAAGCCGGGGCGGGGCGTCCCGGTTACCCGCGGACAAGCAAAACTTAAGGAACGGCGGCTAGACCGGCTGTTCGGCCACGTTCAGACTCCGGTGCGAATCCGGGGAAAAGCGCCCGGCCGGGAGGAATGGATGCCCCTCAAACTCTCGCTCAAGCCGGGCGAACGCTTCGTGGTCAACGGGGCGGTGCTGCAGAACGGAGACCGCCGCGCGGTCCTTCTGCTGCAGAACAAGGCGTCGATCCTGCGTGAGAAGGACATCATCCAGCCCGAGGACGCCAATACTCCGGCGCGGCGGATCTATTTCCCGATCATGATGATGTACCTCGACCCCACCGAGGCCAACAAATTCTACGACGAGTTCGTGCTGCGCCTGAACGAGTTCATGGGCGCCATCCGCTCGACCGACGTCCTCAAGGAATGCGTGTCCCTGTCCCGCGAGGTGATGGGGGCCGATTACTACAAGGCGCTGACCAGGTGCCGGAAGCTACTAACCTACGAACAGGGATTACTGGGCAATGTCGATCCAGGCGTACCAGAACGCGGCGAAGAAGACTGAAGGTCCGCGTCAGGCCGAGTATCGCGCCTTCGCGGCGGCGACGCGCGGGCTGATTGACGCCGCCAGCCTTCCTGCGACCGAAGTTGGCCGCAGGATGGAAGCGCTGGCGCTCAACCGCCGCCTGTGGTCGCTGCTTGCCGCCGACTGTTCCGCCGACGGGAACCAATTGTCGCAGTCCCTGCGCGCCCAGATCATCTCCTTGTCCTTGTTCGTGGACAAGCACTCCAGCCAGGTGATGCGGGAAGGGGCCTCCTTCGACGTGCTGATCGATATAAATCGCACGATCATGCAAGGCCTTGCCCCTGCAACGCCTGTCCCCGCGGCATAATCCTAACGATCCGTATACGGCGCGGGGGCTGGTTAGCGCCCCGGAAGCAATTTCCTTTCGCGCATCACACCTCTAATTAAGACCTCTCCGCTTATGTGGACGAATGTGGGCGCAAAACGCGCCTGCGGCCGATCAAAATGATCGGTCTTCGACCCAGAACGGAGACTTCCAGTCATGCTTAGCGTGAACTCGAACTTTGGCGCGTCTGTCGCGCTGCAATCCCTCAACTCCACCAACAAAGAACTGAACGAAGTCCAGAACCGGATTTCGACCGGCCTCAAGGTCGCTTCGGCCCGTGACAACGGCGCCGTTTACGCGATCGCGGAAGGCCAGCGCGCCCGCGTGTCGTCCGTCGCTGCCGTCAAAGACGGTATCGACCGCGCGACCTCCGTGGTCGACGTTGCCCTCGCGGCCGGCAAGTCGGTTGGCGAGATCCTGCAGAAGTTGAAGGCGAAAGCCGTGGCCGCCCAGGCTGACGACCTCACCTCCGACCAGCGTGATGCTCTCCAGGCCGACTTCGCGAGCCTCCGTTCGCAGATCGACACCATCGCCAACGCCGCGCAGTTCAACGGCGCCAACCTGGCCCTGGGTTCGTCCTCGCTGAACGTGCTGATCTCCGACCTCGGCGGTTCGACCGCGGCGACCACGGACGGCGTGCAAACCGCCGCCCTCGCGACGCCGGTCTCGGGCTCCGCGCTCGTGATCGACGTTGGCGGCTCGACCGGCGATATCGCTGACGGCGACCTGATCACGTTCGACCTGACGGGTTCGGGCACGAACAGCACGTTCTCGATCTCGGTCGAACTGACGACCGGCATGACCGTCGACGACTATGTCGCGGCCGTGAACGCCCAGTCGGGCGGCAAGATCTCGGCCTCGTATGACGACGTTGCTGGTCAGTTCACCTACCTGATCAACGACACGCAGTTCGACGACCTGGCGATCACTTCGGACGGCACGGACGGCACCAACCTCGGTGACGGCGTGGCGACCGCGACGGTCTCCTCGGCCGGCTCGAACACGTTCCAGATCACGGGCTTCGACTTCTCGCTGACCGGCTCGATCCTGTCGCCGCTGGCTTCCACGGACATTTCGACGTCCACGGCTGCCGCGACGACCGCCTCGAACGCTATCGACACGGCGATCACCTCGCTCAACCAGTCGCTCGCGACCATGGGTTCGCAGGCTGCCGCTCTGGACATCCAGAACGGCTTCCTCTCGAAGCTCTCGGACACGATCGAACAAGGCATCGGCAACCTCGTCGACGCTGACCTGGCGAAGGAATCGGCCCGCCTCCAGTCGCTGCAGATCAAGCAGCAGCTGGGCGCCCAGGCCCTCTCGATCGCCAACCAGGCGCCGTCGCTGGTCCTGTCGTTCTTCCGCTAATTCACTGATGACCCCTGGCGGTGAGGCCGGGGTCCAGTTGAAACGGTAACTGGGAGGGGCGGGGCCTTTGGGCCTCGCTCCTCTGCCGTTTTTGCCTAGCCGAAACCCCCTCCGGTCCCGGCAAAACGTGCCGGGGGGTAAATTTGATTCAGGCGCTCGTCAGCGGCGGCCGTTCCCGGTTAACCCGCTATCCCATTGAAATCAGGGTATTGCCCGCTGGCTGTTAACCTTAACAGACTGGCACGGCATTTGAACTCTCCTGCCTGTCCAAGCCCGTATTGGGCGTGAACGACAGTCTGCGCAGGAGCATCAGCCATGCTGAGCGTCAATACGAACTACAGCGCCATGGTTGCGCTCCAGAACCTGAACTTCACGAACACCGAACTGGAAGGTGTCCAGAACAAGATTTCGACGGGCCTCAAGATCTCGAGCGCCCGCGACAACGGCGCGATCTACGCGATCGCCGAAGGGCAGAGGAGCCGGGTCTCCTCGGTGGCCGCCGTCAAGGACGGGATCGACCGCGCCAACTCCACGATCGACGTCGCCCTCGCGGCCGGCAAGTCGATCGGTGAGATCCTGCAGAAGCTGAAGGCCAAGGCTGTCGCCGCGCAGGCTGACGACCTCACGGCCGACCAGCGCGATGCGCTCCAGGCCGACTTCGACTCGCTGCGCGGCCAGATCGACACGATCGCCAACTCGGCGCAGTTCAACGGCGCGAACCTCGCTGTCGGCGGCTTCAACTTCAACGTGCTGATCTCCGACCTTGGCGGTTCGGTTGCTGCGACCACGGACGGCGTGCAAACCGCCGCCCTCACGACGCCGGTCTCGGGCTCCGCGCTCGTGATCGATGTCGGTGCATCGGCGGGCGATATCGCCGATGGCGACCTGATCACGTTCGACCTGACGGGTTCGGGCACGACCAGCACGTTCTCGATCTCGGTCGAACTCACGGCCGGCATGACCGTCGACGACTATGTCGCGGCCGTGAACGCCCAGTCGGGCGGCAAGATCTCGGCCTCGTATGACGACGTTGCGGGCCAGTTCACCTACCTGATCAACGACACGCAGTTCGACGATCTCGCGATCTCCTCGAGCGGCAACGACGGCACCAACCTCGGTGACGGCGTCGCGACCGCGACGGTCTCCTCGGCCGGCTCGAACACGATGGTTGTCCACGGCCTCGACCTCACGGTCGCCGGCTCGATGTTCGCGTCCTTCTCGACCGTCGACATCTCGACCTCGTCGGCCGCCGCCACCACGGCCGCCAACGCGCTCGAGACGGCGATCACCGACCTCAATATCTCGCTGGCTTCGCTCGGTTCGCAGGCGACCGCCCTCGACGCCCAGCAGGACTTCCTGTCCAAGCTGTCCGACGAAGTCGAGAACGGCATCGGCAACCTCGTTGACGCCGACCTCGCCAAGGAATCGGCCAAGCTGCAGTCGCTGCAGATCAAGCAGCAGCTCGGCGCCCAGGCCCTGTCGATCGCCAACCAGGCGCCGCAGGTGATCCTGTCGCTCTTCCGCGGCTAAGCCGGGCAGAGTTTCCGCAACCTCAATAAATAGAGGCCGCTTCCGCCATCCGGCGGGGGCGGCCTTTGCCCATAAGGCTGTGAGCCAGTCCGCGGCGGAAACCACCTGTTAACGTCTGCTAACGAAAACTGACCGCCAATTGACGATTCGTTCACCACGTTTCGTCCGTGGAGGCGGCCAAAATGGTCGAACGGCTAAACAACGCGACGGGCGCTCTTGGGGCGCTGCGGTATCTCCAGTCCGCGACCAAGGACCTTGATGGCGCCCAGACGAGGCTGTCCTCCGGTCTCAAGGTTTCACGCGCCCGCGACGACGCCACGTCCTATCAGGCGGCAGCCGTCATGCGGGGGCAGGGGTCGTCGTTGAACGCCGTCGCCATGAGCCTCAGCAGGGCCGAATCGATCTCGGACACCGCGATCACAGCCGCCGAGCAGATCTCGAAACAGCTTATCGCGCTCAAGGGGACGGCCGCGCAGGCCATGTCGGAAGGCCTCTCGGACAGCCAGCGCGAAGCATTCCAGCAGCAATACAACGTCCAGATGCAGACGCTGCAAAGCTTCATCCGCAACGCTTCATTCGACGACGCCAATGTTCTTGACGGCTCGAAGGTGCCCGGCGGGGTATCGTTCATCGCCGACGCGGATGCGACCCAGTCGGTCACGCTCGAGGGCCGGAACTTCATGCCGGGCGGGTCGGTGATCGTCGCCCCGCCGGCCGTCAACGGCCTCGCCAACACGCAGGCCGCCGCCGACACCCACGCGCTGCTCGACCAGTCGATCGCCAATCTGGGCGACCAGATGATCGAGATGACCGCCGAGCGGAAGCGGATCGAGGCGCAGAAGGGGTTCGTGGGCCGTCTTGCCGATGCGCTCGCTGCGGGCGTCGGGCGCATGGTCGATACTGACCTCGCCGCCGAGAGCGCGCTGATCCAGGCGCTGCAGGTCAAGCAGGAGCTGTCCGCGCAGACGATCGGTATCGCGAACACGGCGCCGCAGGCGCTGCTGTCGATGTTCCGTCCGGCCTAGGATGCTCACCGAGATCCAGTTCGAACAATTCGTCGCAGCTTTCGTCACTTTCTTTGTGGTGATCGATGCGGTGGGCGTCGCGCCCGTGTTCGCCTCCCTTACTGCGCCGGGCGGCGCCAAGTACGCACGCAAGATGGCGATCAAGGCGACGTTCGTCGCCACGCTGATCATGTTTTTCTTCGCCTTCGGCGGCCCCTGGCTGCTGGAGCATCTTGGCATCTCGCTCGACGCCTTCCGGGCGGCGGGCGGCGCGCTCCTGTTCCTCATCGCCATCGAGATGGTGTTCGAGAAGCGCCAGCAGCGCCAGAAGAGCAGGGCGGACCAGGTGCTGGCCGAAGAGGAAGCGGCAGGCAGGCTCGACGATATTTCCGTCTTCCCGATCGCCATCCCGATGATCGCGGGGCCCGGTTCGATCGCGACCGCCATGCTCTACATGCAGAACGCGGGCGGTGACCCGGTCAATATTACCATCGTCTGCGTCGCGATCGGCGCGAACCTCATTCTGGCCGGGCTGATCTTCCTCGCGGCCGGGCCGTTGATGAAGCTGATGGGCGATCAGGTCGCCGGCGCCATCACGCGCATCTTCGGGGTTATCCTGTCCGCACTGGCGGTGCAGCTGATGATCGACGGGATCATCGGCGCCTTCGGCATTTCAGTCGGATAGGGCTCGGCAGGCGGGTAGGGCTCAGCCGGCGGCCGAGTAATCATCCATCTGGTAGATGGCGCTGCGCTTGCGCGGCTTGTCCCGGTGGAAGGATTTCCAGAACACCGAGACTGCGACGAAGGCAAGCAGGAGGAGGCACGCGCCAAGGCCGGCGACCTGCATGCGCAGGGCGTTGGACCAGGTGATCGTGGTGCGGGCCGTATCGAGCAGGTTGTCGCCGTCGAAATGCTCAAGCGCGACAGCGCGGTCGCCGCCGGCCTGTGCGACGAGGCTGGCGCGGCGCAAATCGACGCCATCACGGACGCGGCTGACGATGGCGACGGCGGATTCATGCGAGGTGTCGCGGGCGATGGCGCGCAGGATGCGGAACTCGGCCAGCAGCGGCTCGAGTTTTTCCTTGTCGATGGTGGTGCGGAAGATCCGATCCACCACTTCGGCGTTGCGAGGCGTATAGCCGATCTCGTTCTCGAACTCGGCGGCGAGCAGACGCTTCATGTCGCGGATCGGGATCGTCTCCTCGATGCGGCGCTGCAGGTAGGTCTTGAACGGCGTGCCGCCCTCGGTGCGGGTGCGCAGGGTCGAGATGGCGACGGAGGCGCCTTCGCGCGACTCGGCGTCAGCGAGGATCAGCCCGATGCCGGAAATCAGGAAGGCGTGGACATCGGTGTGATCGTCATGCGCCCACTCGACAGCCGTCATGGTGAGCTGGCGCAGGTCGCCGAGGCGGTTGATCTCGATGTGGTTGTCGTCATCCGCAACCCGTGCGGCCGGCGCCGAGGTCGGAATGGCAGTCGTCGCGCCCGGAAGGGCGGAGGCAGGCGCTGAGGCCGAGAACATCGACAGGATGGATTGCGTCTTGCGCTCGTACTCGTCCTGCAGGTCTTCGGGCAGGTAGGAGACGGCGGCGTCGATCAGGGCCTGCTCGCCCGTGCCGTCCGAGACGGCGATGCGCGCACGCAGGGCTTCCCCGTCGGCGCCGTCGAGCATGGCGGGCGCGCCCAGCATCAGACCGCGCACCCGGCGCATTTCCTTGTCCTCGAGCGAGTTGCGGACGAGGCCAGCCCAGACCTGGCGGGGGGCGGCGTCATTGCGCACGGAGATCTGCTGGAAGCGCGCGTCCATGGCCTGGCGTGTTGCGGTGATGGCTTCGGGCGTCGTCTCGAAGGCGGGCTTCTTGTCGCCATAAGCCGTCGAAATGACGTGGGCCGCCATGAATGGCGCAACGCAGAGCGATGCGTTGAAGATCAAGGCAGCGTATGCTGCGAATGGCAGCCGGCGCTTACGACGACGATTCATCGAGCCCGTTCCGTAATCAACATAGTGGTCGTTCTGGGCTCTCGCCCATGCGTCCACTCACTCGCCCCGGCCTAGGCTCCCTTTGTTTTCCGGGAGCCCGATGAGATCAAGTGGGCAAGGCGCCCCAGACGTAAAAAATGTCATAACCTGAATGTCATGCAGAGCCTTTCGCTCCGCTTATGAAACGAGCAAAATTTACGCTTTTGCATCGACGGCGAGGCCGGAAGCCTCGCGGCGTTCACCGCCCTTCACCGTACCGCTGCGACCATACGCGGCAGGAGCGCTCCGCACCGAAGCGATCTCGGCGGCGATCGACCTTACGAGACCTTCCGTTACGGTCTTCACGGCGTTGAGGGTGCGGGCATGCTCCTCAAGGCCTTCTTCAAGCGCCTTTGCGGCTTCCCGCAACCGGGCCTTCCGGTCCTCGCCGACGCCGGCGAGCAGGGTGGGATCAGCCTTAACGCGGGAGACTTCGAGCCGCCAGGAATGGACAAGGCGCTCTTTCTCGTCCCATCCGGCCGAATTGTTACTGAGCGTGCGGTTCTTAACGGCGGCGATCTCGTCCCGGATCAGGGTGACCAGCCGCTCGGTCATGGCCTGCAGCTGGTCGGCGCGGTCATTGGCGTCGTGGAAGCTCATTCGAGGCCCTGCAGCTTCAGGATTTCCTTCATGATGGAGTCGGCGATGCCGATACCTTTGCCCTTGGCGATGGCGTCCGAATACTGGTCGATCAGCATGGGGCGGAAGGTTGCTTCGGCGTTGCCGCCCCCGAACGGGCCGTCCGTCTCGATGCCCTGGAACATGGGACCGAGCATTTCAGAGATGAACATCCGCTCGAACTGCTGGGCGACGTGCCTCGCCTGTTCGCGGGTCTTCACGTCAGCCACGTTGGCCAGCTGGGGCTTCTTTTGCGAAAGGACGTCGACGGGCGGGGCGGAGAGGGCGATGTCAGCCATTACATCACCTCGATCTCGGCCTGCAGGGCGCCGGACGCCTTGAGGGCCTGAAGGATCACGATGAGGTCGCGCGGGGAGACGCCAAGCGCGTTGAGGCCGGTGACGAGCTCGCGCAGCGGCACGCCGGAGCCGCCGACGATGGCGAGCTTGGCGGTGTCCTCGGCCACAGCGATATCGCTCTGCGGGACGACGACCGGCTGGGCGTTGGTGAAGGAATTCGGCATCGCGACGCCGGGGGTCTCCTGAACCTGGATCGTGAGGTTGCCTTGCGCGATGGCAACGGTGGAGACGCGGACGTTCTCGCCCATGACAATGACGCCGGTCGTCTCGTTGATGACGATGCGGGCGCGGGTCTCGGGTTCGATCTCGAGGCCTTCGATCTTGGCGATGAGGCTCGACATGTCGCGGAAGTTGGGCGGACGGCGAAGGCGCACAGTGGCAAGGTCGGTCGCGGCCGCGGCGTCAACGCCGAGGAAGGCGTTGATCGCGCCGGCGATGCGGTTGGCCGTCGTGAAATCGGGATTGCGCAGCGCAAGACGCAGCTCGGTCTGGCCGGCGATGTCGAACCTCAGCTCGCGTTCGATCGTCGCGCCATTGGGAACGCGCCCATTGGTCGGGATGTTGCGGGTTAGAGAGGTGCCGGAATTGCCGCTGGCGGTGAAGGCGCCGACGGCGACCGAGCCTTGCGCCAGCGCATAGGCCTGGCCGTCCGCGCCGATCAGCGGCGTTGCGAGCAGCGTGCCGCCTTCAAGGCTCTGCGCGTCGCAGGCGGTCGAGACGGTGACGTCGATGCGCGTGCCGTTGGTGGCGAAGGGCGGCAGGTTCGCCGTCACCATGACGGCGGCGACGTTCTTGGTGTTGAGCTTGGAATCGCGCGTGTTGATGCCGAGGCGTTCGAGCATGGCCTCGAGGCTCTGGCCGGTCATCGCGCAGTTGCGCAAGCTGTCGCCCGTGCCATTGAGGCCGAACACGATGCCATAGCCGGTCAGCTGGTTCTCGCGCACGCCTTCGACATCGATGATGTCCTTGAGGCGCGTGCCGGCGAGGGCAGGCGCGGCCAACGCGGCTGTGGCGAGAAAAAGGACAAGGGTACGGACGAGCGCGCGCATGGAATCCCAGATGACGGATTACGGAGTTTGTCCGACCGTTCTGGCCGCAGCGTTCTTTCAGCGACTGTCGCCCGCCAATTGGCAACAAAGCCTTAAGCGTGGTTTCCCGCGCAGAAACTTTCCTTAAGCCGCCATTAACCAACTGGGCCAAATCTGCCGGGCAGGAGATGCATGCGATGAAGGTCAATTCCGCCTCGTCCACATCGGCGTCCGCTGGCAGCAGCGGGCCCAAACCCGCAGCCGAAGGCTTCAGCCAGCTCCTCGGCGCTGGCGGAGCTGCGCCCAAATCGGCCGCTTCGGCGGTATCGGGCGCTGCAGGCGTTTCCGGCGTTTCTGTCTTGCTGGCCCTGCAGGGAATTGGCGGGCCGGAGGCGCGGGCGCGTGCGCTGCGCAAGGGCCGGCGTCTGCTCGATGCACTCGACCGGCTGCAGGTTGCGATGCTGGGCGATGGGCCGACCAAGCGGCATCTGGCGCTGCTCCAGGGCGCCCTGTCCGAACAGCGCGACGCCTCGGGCGACCTTGGTCTCGACGACACGCTGAACTGGGCCGAGGTCCGGGCGGCGGTCGAGGCCGCCAAGCTCGAACGGGCGACCGAGGCGGCCTGATTTCCCCGAATCGGCGTTGCTGCGCTGCGGCATCGGCTTGCTGCGTGAGCCAATACTCACACGTTTAGCCTGATTAACAGGCATGGTCAGAAAATTGCAATAAATACAATCGCCCGGAGGGTGATCTGGGGCGTTTACGGGGTAGGGCGGGTGCGATATAGAGCCCGCCCATCTAAGCCGACCCGGGGACAGGTCGGTCAGGGAGCAAGCGAATGAGTTCCAAGACGGCCACCTACAAGCCGACCGAGAACGAGCCCTACATGGGCAAGAAGCAGCTGAAATACTTCAGGGAGAAGCTGCTGGCCTGGAAGGAGGACATCCTCCAGGGCAACCGCGAGACCATCAACGGCATGCAGGAAAACGTGGCGCCGATCCCGGACCTCGTGGACCGCGCCTCCTCGGAAGCGGACCGCGCCCTCGAACTGCGTACGCGCGACCGTCAGCGCAAGCTGATCGCCAAGATCGATGCGGCGGTCCGCCGGATCGAGACGGGCGAGTACGGCTACTGCGAGGAAACAGGCGAGCCGATCGGCATCAAGCGCCTCGAAGCCCGCCCGACCGCCACGCTCTGCCTCGAGGCGCAGGAACGCCACGAGCGCAAGGAACGCACGATCCGGGACGACTGATCCTCCTCAGGGCTTGCGCTCGGGCGGCCGGAACGCCGGCATATGCCACTTCCATGCAATCGCGCCGGCGCGGACAGTGAAGCCGAGCACGACAGCAATGGCGGTGGCCCACGTCCAGTCCATGGCCATCAGCGTGCGCAGCAGGATGAACACGGCTGCGCTGGTGATCGCGGGCGTGATGTAGAGTTCGCGCCGCAGGAGGATGGATGGCTCGCCTGCGAGCACGTCGCGGATGATGCCGCCGAAGGTCGCCGTCAGCGCGCCCATCACCACGCAGATCACCGGATCAACACCGAGCGCCAGCGCCTTCGCGGCGCCGACAACCGCGTAGACGCATAGACCCACGGCATCGAGCCAGAGCAGCGTCTGCTCATGCACACCCCGGCCTCGCGTGAGGAACACCAGCACCGCCACGACCGTACACACGATCACATAGCCAGGATCGAGCACCCAGAAGACTGGCGCATCGATCAGGAGGTCGCGCAGCGTGCCGCCGCCAACGCCCGTGATCGCTGCGAAGAAGATGAAAGTCACCACGTCCTGGCGCTTGTTGGCGGCCATGAGGGCGCCTGACGCAGCGAAAGTCGCCACGCCTGCATAATCGAGCGCCGAGAGGAGGGTGAACTGCATGAGCGACCTACAGCGCGAATTGCCAAGCAGCGCAACGGCGGTCTAGCTTTCCCGATCTCAGGGAGGAACGCCGATCCGTTCGCGCCTCGCCCTCGCAACCGTTGCGATCCTCGCCCTCAGCGGCGTGGGACTGGCGCAGAACGGGGCGCCGCCCGGCAAGACGCGGGCGCAGTTCGCTGGCGGCTTCAAGCGCGACGCCTGCCGCTATCCCAAGCAGGCCCGGGCTATCCAGCTCTCGGGGTGCTGCCAGATGGATCTCGAGATTGGCGCTGATGGGTCTGTGCTGAAGGCCGATGGCGTATGCAGCGACCCTGTCTTCCTTGAACCCACGCGGCTCTGCCTGTCGGTCCAGTCCTTCATTCCCGCCACGCAGAACGGAAAGCCCGTAAAGGCTCTGCAGCAGCTCGAATACGAATGGCGCGCGACGACGCCGTCCAAGACCAATCTTTGCGACAAGCTGAGGACGAGCTGACGAACGCTCGCCGCCCGACTAAACAGGCAGGGTGAGTCGGCGTGGTCGGGAGTGTGGTGATGGAACTGATCCCCAACGAAGGGTCTGTGCTCTACTGGTCTGAACTGGCGCGCAACTGGGCGTCGGCGTTCACCTTCGTCGTGGCCCTGCTGGCCGGCCTGTTCGGCCTCTTCCGCTATCTGCGCTCCGAGCGCATGCGGCAGACCGAGCAGGTGCGCGAACTCTACCGCATGTTCTTCGAATCGGAGCGGTACCGCCGCATCCGCTTCGTGCTCGCCAATCCCGAAGCGCCAGAGTTCGCCGCGCTGAAGAGCGAGCTGGCGACGCCGGGCATGCCCAGGGAACTCGAGGGCGAACTGATCGACCTCCTCAACTTCCTCGAATTCGTGTCGGGCCTGACGCGGCGCGGGCTGGTCTCCCGACGCGACATCGACTGGATGTTCTCGAACTTCATCGACCGTGTGGTCAGCGTCGACTTCGTGCGGGCCTATGTCCTGCGCTCCGACTTCGATGAACTGGTGGTCGCCTGCAAGCGGGCGGAACGGGCGAAGTAGGCTGCTTTACATTGTCCCAAGGACGGCACAGGTGTTCCTGAAACGCCCTGTCGCGACTATCTGGGCAGGGTAGGAAGCACACCATGATCAACCGTTCGGCCGGCCCTGAAATCCTCCGCCTGATCGACCTCCTGGCCAAGCTGCCGGGGCTGGGGCCGCGTTCAGCCAAGCGGGCAGCGCTGCATCTCCTGAAGAAGCGGGACCAGCTGATGTCGCCGCTGGCCGTGGCGCTGGCGGATGCGGCCGCCAAGGTCGAGATCTGCCGGGTGTGCGGGAACTTCGACACGGTGAACCCATGCTCGGTCTGCACCGCGCCGGGGCGTGACGCATCGGTCATCTGCGCGGTCGAGGAGGTCGGCGACCTCTGGGCGATGGAACGCTCGGGCGTGTTCCGCGGGAAATATCATGTGGTTGGCGGAACCCTGTCGGCCCTGGACGGCATCCGGCCGGAGGACCTCAACATTGCGGGGCTGGTGGAGCGCGCTGGCGCCACAGATGTACGCGAAATAATCCTGGCGCTGAATGCAACCGTGGACGGCCAGACCACCGCCCACTACATCACAGACAGGCTGGCGCATTTGCCCGTGAAGGTGACGCGCCTGGCTCACGGGGTGCCCGTGGGCGGGGAACTCGATCACCTCGATGACGGCACGATCGCAGCAGCGATGGCGTCGAGGCGGTAGAAAAGACGTTTGGGTCGTCCCATGGTGAAACGTAAACACGTACCGGTTGTGCTGACTGTAGCCGCAGTGGGAATCGGCGTTGGCATCGGCATGTGGCTGATGCGCGATCACATCCGCTCGGCCGCCCGCAAGGCCAGCAATGGCGTCCGCCGGGTCGCCGCCAATCCGCTGGATGTTTTCGGCACGGATGTTCCCGACAACGCGTTCGAGGGCGTCGCCAATTATCCCTACATGCCGGAAGGCTGGCGTCCCAAGCGCGGCGCACGGGACTGATTTTCGTCTGACACAAGAATCGCGTGAGTTTCGACCAGCCTGCAGGTTGATCGGAACAAACAAAGAACTTATGCTCGCGCGATGACCCTCGATACGCTGCACATCATCCTTCTGCTGATCGCGCTCGCCGCCGCGGCGGCTGCATTCGTGTTCTGGCAGCGCAAGCCGCCGGACACAGCACATCTCACGGCTGAGCTGGGTGAGCGGACGAAGGAAGTGACTTCGCTGAAGTCCGAAGTGGCCGGCCTTCGCCAGCGCGCCGAGACGGCCGAGAAGGCCCATGCCGCTGACGCCGCCAAGATGGCCGAGCGCGACGCGTCCATGGCGCGCGAGCGCGAGCAGATCGCCAAGCTCCAGCAGGAGAGCGAGGCCCGCTTCAAGGCGCTGGCCGATGCGGCCCTGCTGAAGTCGCAGCAGCAATTCGTGCAGATCGCAGACGAGACGCTGAAGAAACACAAGGAAGGCGCCGAGGGCGAGCTCGGCAAGATGCTCAAGCCGATCCAGGAAACCTTCGGCCAGTTCCAGAAGAAGGTCGACGAGATCCAGAAGGTCTCCACCGAGGACCGCGCCAAGCTTGAAGAACAGATCCGCAATGTCGGCGATAGCGTGCAGAAGACGCAGGCTGCCGCCGGAAAGCTGGCCAACGCTCTGTCCACCACGCGCCATGGCGGCCGCTGGGGGGAGGAGACGCTCCGCAACGTGCTCGAAATGGCGGGGCTTTCGCCCTATGCCGATTTTACCGAGCAGACCTCCTCAGACACGGACAAGGGGCGGATCCGGCCGGACGTCATCATCCGCATGCCTGGCGGGCGCGAGCTGGTAATCGACTCCAAGGTCTCGCTTGATGATTATCTTGCAGCCTCGAACGAGGCGGATCCCGCCAAGCGACAGGCGCATCTGGCGGCTCACGCCCAGAAAGTCCGCGCCCACGTCACGGGCCTTGCCCGCAAGGACTACTGGAAGAACTTCTCCGACCGCGTGGACTTCGTCGCCATGTTCATGCCGGGCGAGAATTTCTACGCAGCCGTGCTGGAGCAGGACCGGGAGATCTTCGATTTCGCCGCCAAGAATTCAGTGATCATCGTCACGCCCTCAACCCTGATCGCGCTTGCCAAGGCGGTCGCCTATGGCTGGCGCCAGGAGCAGGCCGCGCGCAATGCCGAGCAGGCCGTGGAGCTGGGGCGAGAGCTTTACCAGCGCCTGTCGGTCATGACCGAGCACATGTCCAAGGTGGGCTCCAATCTCGACAAGGCGGTCGATAGCTACAACTCGATGGTCGGCTCCTACGACCGCAAGGTGATCCCGCAGCTCAAGAAGTTCGAGGAACTCCAGATTCCGACTGAGGATCGGGCCATCGAAGCGCCGCCCGAAGTCAGTGTGAAGTCCCGGACGGCGCAGGCGCAGTTGGCCGAGGTGAAGTCCGACACGCCGCTTCTGGACGCCCTGCAACCGCAGGCAGCCGGCGGGAAACGGAAATAGCCCATCCTGTCAGGGGTATTCCCGGGCCGTGAAGCACGCCTCACGGGCTCGTTCACTTGACGAAAACCTGCCTCGTCCATAGCTAGCGGGCATGGCTATCCGTCCCATTCTCACGGTTCCCGATCCTGTCCTGAAGCAGGTTTCCCGGCGCGTCGACGCGGTCACGGACGAAACACGCGCGCTGATGGATGACATGCTGGAGACGATGTACGCCGCCCCAGGCATCGGCCTTGCCGCCGTGCAGGTCGGCGTGCCTGTCCGCGTCATCGTGATGGACCTCGCCAAGGAAGGCGAGAAGCCGGAACCCCGCTATTTCGTGAACCCGGAAATCCTCGAGACGGTCGAGGAAACGCAGACCTATGAAGAGGGCTGCCTTTCGGTCCCCGACTATTATGACGAAGTCGACCGGCCGAAGCGCGTGAAGCTCCGCTATCTCAACTACCAGGGCGAGCAGATCGAAGAATGGGCCGAAGGCATGTATGCGGTGTGCATCCAGCATGAGATGGATCACCTGCAGGGCACGCTCTTCATCGACCACCTGTCGCGCCTGAAGCGCTCCTATGCGATCAACAAGGTCAAGAAGGCCAAGAAGCGCGACGCGGCCTGATCTTCTCTCGCAAAACTCATTTCCGCTTCGACGCCCGGTTTGTATACAAACCGGGCGAAGTCATTTCCGGGGCGGATCATGATCAAGGCCAGGCTGATCCGTTACCTGTTCGCGCTGCATCGCTGGATGGGCGTGACGCTTGGTCTCCTCATGCTGCTGTGGTGCCTCACCGGCGTCGTGATGATCTGGCAGCCCTATCCCTCGACCACGCTGGGCGATCGCGACTATCGCGTCGAAGGGCTGGCGCCGATCCGGGCGCCGGATGCAGCGACGTTTCCCGAAATTCCGGCTGCAGCGACGCTCAACTCCGCGCGCATCGAGATGCTGTCGGGTCGTCCCGTCATTGCGATGAGCTGGAGCGAAGGAGAAGAGGGCGGACGTGGGCTCTACGATCTGACGACAGCCGCGAAGATCGAGACGATCAACGAGGCCGAGGCGCTGGAGGTCGCGACGATCTATCTTGCGCGCCACAAGCTCAAGGGCCGCCCCGCAATCAGCCGGCTGATGGAGCGCGACGAGTTCGTCGTCGCCGGATACTTCAATGCGCAGCGCCCGTTCTACGAGATCGCGCTGAATGATCCGGAGAGCACGGTTCTCTACGTTTCCTCGAAGACCGGCGGTGTCACGCAACTGACCACGGCGTCGAGCCGCTTCTGGAGCTGGCTCGGGCCGATCCCGCACTGGCTCTATTTCACCGAGCTCCGGAAGGACGCCAAGCTCTGGACGCAGGTGATCATCTGGACCTCGCTCGCCGGATGCTTCCTCACTGTGCTCGGCCTCTTCGTCGGCATCCGCCAGTTCCGCCGCCGCAAGTCGACCGGCAAGCTCGACTCCCCCTACCGCGGCGCGAAGTTCTTCCACCACATGACCGGGCTGGTCTTCGGCGTCCTGGTGCTGACCTTCTCCTTCTCGGGCTTTGCCTCCATGCAACCATGGGGCTGGCTCGAAGCCGGTCCGAAAGCTGGAGAAGCCGCGGACCGCTACACCGGCAAACCTCTCACCTGGGCCGAGGCGAAGCCGGCGTTCGAAGCGCAGATGACAGCGCTGCGGACGATCTCGCGTGAGCGCAGCCTGGTGAGCTTCACGCAGCTCGACGGCAAGCCATGGTTCATCTGGCAGGGCGCCGACGGCTCGCGCCGCCGCTTTGACGCAGCCGGCCAGCCATCACCGTTCGACGATGTCTCTCGCGAAGCCGCAGCCAGGGCTCTGGGGGGCGAGAGCGCGAAAGTCGACGTCATGACGGTGGGGGACGAATACTACTATCCCGGCGCATCATCCTCAGACCTGCCGGTCGTGCGTGTCACGGCCAGCGACGACACGCGCTTCTATCTCGACCCCGACACCGGTGCGCTGCGCTTCATTGCAGATAATGGCGCCAAGGGTTTCCGGTGGTGGCACATGGCGCTGCACACGTTCGACGTCCTGTCATCGCCTATCCGCGAGGTCGTGATCCTCCTGGCGATGCTGGGCGTCACGGCGGTCTGCGGGTTCGGCGTGTGGCTGGGCGCGAAGAAACTTGCCCGCGGCGGCAGGCTCGACAACACGCCCAGGATGGAAAATCCCGAAACCCAGCCGGAAGCCTAGCCGGAAACCTAGAAAGGCGTGATCTGGTCGTAGATGAGCTTGCCGTACTTGTCGCGCTGCACCTGGCTGATGTCGCCGCGCCCGCCATAGGAAATGCGCGCCTCGGCGATCTTGGTGTGCTCGATCGTGTTGTCGGAGGCGATGTCCTCCGGGCGGATGACGCCCGAGACCAGAAGCTCACGCAACTCGTTGTTGATGCGCACTTCCTGGCTGCCGCCGATGACGAGATTGCCGTTCGGCAGGCGGTCGGTGACGACGGCCGCAACGGTGAGGTTCACCTTCTCCTGGCGGTTCACCGAGCCGGTTCCGTTTGAGGACGAATCCGACCCGAAGCTCACGCCCGGCGACAGCGAAGGCGAGCCGGGCAGGGCTTTCTGGATCAGCGTTTCCGCCCCGAGCAGCGCATCCACGCTGGTGTCCGTCGAGCTGGTGCGGCTGCGCGCCGTCGTGTTGTTCAGCTGCGCCGAGTCCGCGATCTCGATGTTCACCGTCAGGATGTCGCCGATCTTGTTGGCGCGCTGGTCGTTGAAGAAGGAACGCGCGCCCGTGCGCCACAGCGAGTTCGGCGCCTGCGCTTCGACCGTCGGCGTTGGCAGCGGCATCGACACGCGCTGCGAGCCTGCGATCGTCGCCGGGTTCTGGATCGGCGTGAGAGTTGGCGGCGCGATCGCGTCATTGATGCCCGCGCACCCGCCCAGCATCAGTGCAGCAAGGCCCGCTCCGGTTGTGATGGCGTGTTTCATCTGTCCTACCTGCTGGTGACGCTGGCTTCGCCGTTCGCGGTGGCGACGGCGTCGATGGTGCGTTTCGAGAATGAGTTGAGCACGCGCACGGGCTCACCCAGCGCGGCTTCGTTCTGGGCGACGCCATCGACCGTCAGGCGCACGCCCTTCGAGATGTAGAGGATCTTCACCTGTGCGCCCTTGCGGATCACTGCCGGCAATTTGAGGTCGGTCGCGACGAGCGCCTGGCCGGCCTTCACGGCGCGCTTCATTTCCTTGCCGACGGCCATGTCCATGTCTGCGCCATTGCGCACGATGCGGGCCGGGGTTGCGTCTTCCCAGCCGAGATCGCTGGAGGACAAAAGATGCCCCTTCTGAACGTCGTGCAGCAGGACAAGCACCTGCGCCGGTTGTTGCGTTGCGGCGACCTGCGGGGCGGGATTGGCCGTGCGCGCCGGGTTTGCGGGCAGGGCGGGCGTCGCATTCCCGGCGGTGCGGGTCACCATGACAGGCTGGTCGAGTGGAATGGCGAGGATGACGCCGGCTTTCTTGGCCGTCGCGATCAGGAAGGCTGGATCGAGGGCCAGGGTCTGTCCCGGCGGCGGGGCAGGGCCCAGCAGGATGCCGGCGTGTTCGCCCGTCACAGGCGCGACGTCGCCGAGCGTGATCCAGTCGCCGCGAATGCCAATCGCGCTCGCCTTCTGCGCGGCCGCGAGCGGCGCGAGGGCAAGAGCGATGAGGACAAGCGCGGCGGCCCGGAGCATGGCAGTTACCGCAGATTGGTGGTCGAGCGCAGCATCTCGTCGGTCGTGGTGATGACCTTGGAGTTCATCTCGTAGGCGCGCTGGGCCGTGATGAGATCCGAGATCTCGGTCACCGCGTTGACGTTCGAGGTCTCGAGGAAGCCCTGCTGCAGATAGCCGAAGCCGACCTGGTCGGGCTGGCCCCGGTTGGCCGTTCCGGACGCGGGCGTCTCGAGGAAGAGGTTGTCGCCGATGGCTTCAAGGCCCGCCGGGTTCACGAAGCGTGCAAGTTCGAGCGCGCCGACATCCTGCGGGGCGCTGCCGTCCGCCATGATCGCCTGCACGACGCCCTGGCGGTTGATCGACACGCCGACAGCGTCCGCCGGCACCGAGATGCCTGGGGCGACGGTAAAGCCTTCCGCCGTGACGACCTGGCCATCGGGCGAGAGTGAGAAGTTGCCGGCGCGCGTGTAGGAATCGCGGCCGTCCGGCAGCTGCACGATGAAATAGCCTTCGCCGGAAATGCCGACGTCATAGGGGTTCGTCGTCTGCGTCATGCCGCCCTGTTCGGTGATGCGGTAGACCGAGCCGGATTTCACGCCGACGCCGACCTGCACGCCCGTCGGCACGATCGTGCCGGCATCTGATGAAGTGACGCCCATGCGCTCGACGTTCTGGTAGAGCAGGTCCTGGAATTCGGCGCGCTGGCGCTTGAACCCCGTCGTGTTCATGTTCGCGATGTTGTTCGCGATCACCTCGACGTTGAGCTGCTGGGCCTGCATGCCCGTGGCGGCGGTATTGAGAGCGCGCATAGTCTTGCCTCCTCAGGCCCAGTTCAAAATTATCCGACCTTGGCCAGTTTCTCGATGGAAGCGCCGCGCAGTTCATCCGCCTGCGAGATCATCTTGGCCACCGAGGTGTAGGTCCGGCTGACGTCGATCATGTCAGTGAGTTCAAGTACGGCGTTGACGTTCGAGCCTTCAACGAAGCCCGAGACGACACGTGCGTCGGGCGCGGCCGTCGGCTGCTCATCCGTCGCATGCCAGAGATTGTTGCCGACCTTTTCCAGGCCGCCCGGCGTCTTGAAGTTGACGACCTTCATCTTGCCGGCGACCTGGCCGTCCTGGCTGATCGAGCCTTCGCGCGAGACCGAGATCGGCCCGCCGGTCGGGTTCAGCGTGATCGGGCCGCCTTCGCCCATGACCTTGTCGCCATTGCGCGTGACGATCTCGCCCAGCTCATTGAGGCTGAAGCGTCCATCGCGCGTATAGGCCTCGCCGGCAGACGTCTTGACGGCGAAGAAGCCTTCATTCTCGATCGCGAAATCCAGCGCGTTGCCGGTCTGCTCGAGCGGCCCGGTCGAAAAGTCGCGCTGGAGCGTCCAGGCGTCGGCGAAATTTATCTCGGAAGGATTGTCGGACGCCGTCGCGGGCTTTTCCGACAGGTCGCGGGTCAGCACATGCTCGACCTTGAAGCCGGCAGTGGTCATGTTCGCGAGGTTGTTCGCGGTCGTGTCCATCCGCTTTTGCAGCACTTGCTGCGCGGACAGGCCGACCATGAATGAATTGTCCATGGGCCGCCATTTGTCTCCACGCGGCCTTTTGGCGGCGACGGAGCCAGGCTGGGCTAGGTCCGCGTCTTCTGCGGCGGACACCTGAATTTACAGGCCCACCATCGTTCAGCAGGGTTAACGGGATATTGCCGGAACGGCTCGTCCGGCAGCTTTGTACCCGGCAGTTTTTACCCATCAAAACCAATCCTTAACCATAGGCGGCCGAATTTGCCCACGCGCCCCGGATGTCCGGGGCCTTGTGATTCCCATAAGGGGCCGGCGGCGATGGCCAAGAAGGAAAAGGCGAAGAAGCCCGAGGAGCCCGAAGCGGATAAACCCGCTGCCGAGGGTGAAGAGGGCGCGCCAGCCAAGAAGAAGATGGCGGGCAAGACGCTCATCCTCTTTATCGTTCTGCCGGCCGTTCTTGTGGTTGGCGGCGGCGCTGCCGCGGCGATGATGCTGCTGGGCGGCGGGGCTCCGGCCGCAGCAGCGCCCGCTGGCGAGCATGGCGCCGAGGCTTCGGCTCATGGCGAGCCCAAGGAAGAAAAGCCGGCTGCTGCAGCCGGTGGCGAACATGGCGGCGGTGGTGGTGAACACGGCGCCGAAGGCGGCGCTGCCGGGGCTGCGGCTGGCGCGACCGGTGAAGCGGGCGATGTCGGTCACGCGCTCGAGTGCGTCGAAGGCAATCCCTGCTATTACGCGATGCCCAAGCTGGTGGTGAACCTCGCTGGCACCGAAGGCCAGCGTTCGCCCTACATGGAGCTCGAACTCACGCTCGAATTCGAGTTCGTCGGCGACTTTCACGAAAGTTCCCGACCTGATGCCGCGCCTGAAGGACCAGCTGAACTCCTTCCTGCGCGAGCTGCGCGTGGAAGACCTCAACGGCTCGACGGGCACATGGCGCCTTCGCCGCGAACTGCTCAACCGCTTCAACACGGTGATGGACCCCAAGAAGGTCGACGCCGTGCTGATTGAAAGCATGCTTATTCAGTAAGGACCGACCGTGGCTGACACCACAGACGAGGAACTTGCAGCAGGCTGGGAAGCCAGCGTCGCCGCCGGGAAACCGGGCGGCAGCGATGATGCGTGGAGCGCCGATGCGCCGCAGGGCGGGGCGGACGCCGCGCAATCGCTGGCCCAGGCCGCTGTCGGCTCCGAGCGCATCCTCAACCAGGACGAGATCGATTCGCTCCTCGGCTTCTCGCTGGAAGAAGAGAACGGCGCCAAGCGCAACGGCATCCGCGCCCTCATCAACTCGGCGCTCGTCTCGTACGAACGCCTGCCGATGCTCGAGGTTGTGTTCGACCGCCTCGTGCGCCTGATGACGACCTCGCTGCGCAACTTCACGTCCGACAACGTCGAAGTGTCGCTGGATGCGATCCAGTCCATGCGTTTCGGCGATTATCTCAACTCGATCCCGCTGCCGGCCATTCTCGCCGTCTTCAAGGCCAAGCAGCTCGATAATTTCGGCCTGCTCACGGTTGATTTCGAACCTCATCTATTCGATCGTCGACGTGCTTCTCGGCGGCCGCCGCGGCACTGTTGCAATGCGCGTCGAAGGCCGTCCCTACACCACGATCGAGCGCGTCCTCGTGACGCGCCTTGTCGAAGTCATCCTCAACGACGCCCGCAAGGCCTTCGATCCGCTGACCACCGTCGACTTCGAGCTCGACCGGATCGAGACCAACCCGCGCTTCGCCGCCATTGCCCAGCCCGCCAACGCGGCGATCCTCGTGAAGCTGCGTATCGACATGGAAGACCGCGGCGGCCGCTGCGAGCTGCTGCTGCCCTACGCCACGCTCGAGCCGATCCGGAAGATGCTGCTCCAGAACTTCATGGGCGAGAAGTTCGGCCGCGACAACATCTGGGAAGGCCACCTGGCCACCGAACTCTGGTCCGCGCCGACGACGCTCCGCGTCGTGCTCGACGAATTCACCCAGCCGCTCGGCAAGATGATGAACCTTCAGGTCGGCGACACGCTGATCATGAACGCCACACCCGAATTAAAAGCGCACCTGATGTGCGGCGACATCCATCTCACTCACGGCCAGGTCGGCCGCATCGGCCAGAAAGTAGCGATGCGCGTCGAGGCCCCGATCACCAACGCTGCGAAAAAACGCGTCCTGGAGGCACGATGACCATCCCGACCGGCATCTATTCGATTGGCCTGGAAGTCTTCCTGGCGCTGCTGCTGATCATCGCGATCCTCTATTGCATGCGGCTCGATGGAAAGCTGAAGGCGCTGCGCAACGGCAATACGCGCATGCTCGAAGCGGCCAAGGAACTGCAGAACTCCGTCCTGCACGCCCAGAACGCTGTCACGGCGCTGCGCCGCTCGGCTGACGCTGCGGGCAAGGAGCTTCAGGGGAAGATCGATGAAGCCCGCGCGATCGCCGCGGTCCCGATGGTGCGCGATGTCCACAACATGCCGGTCTCGAGCTCGCGCGAACCTGAGCGAGGCGCCGAGCGCGGCAATGTCGATTTCACGCTGCGCCGCCGCAGCGTGCTCTAGGGAGGGCAGGGCATGACACCGAAGGTCGGCGTACTTTCCGCCGTCTGCGCAGTCGCAGTCGGCGCGCTCGCGTTCAAGAGCCTCGACATCGCACAGGCCTTCGCCGTCGAGGCGGACAACACAGCTGCCGCTCCTGCCGCCACCGCCGATCTTACGGCCGGCATCGGCGAGGAAGCCCCGGCCACGGCTGCTTCCGAAGAAGCTCCGCCCGCGGCAGCAACAGCTGCGGCCGCGCCGACACCGGAACAATGCCTCACCCAGCTCAACAATGCGGCTGAAGAGATGGGCCTTTCCTCGCAGGAAATTCTGGTCCTGCGCAGCCTGCAGAAGCGGCGCGAGGAACTCGATGCGCGCGAAGGCGGCCTTGAAACCCGGGAACAGGCTGCCGCCGCCGCCGAGCAACGCCTGCAGGAACAGATCGCCGACCTCAAGAAAGTCGAGACCGAAGTGCAAAGCCTCCTGACCCAGATGACGGCGCAGGGCGACAAGCGCATGGCGGATCTCGTGAAGTCCTATGAGTCGATGAAGCCCAAGGACGCCGCCAACATCTTCAACGGCATGGAAGACCAGCTGCTGGTCTCGATCGCCAAGACGATGAAGCCCGCAACGCTCGCCGCCGTCATGTCGTCCATGCAGCCCAAGCGCGCCGAGGCGCTGACCAAGCTGCTGGCTGATCTCGCCAAGCCGCCCGCCAGCCTTGATTCGTTGCAGAAGTCGCCGACGTGACATTGCTGCGCCCTCCCTCGGGTTGGGCGATGCGCCTCTCCTTGCTGGGGATGGCGTCGATGTCTGTCGTCTCGCAGGCCTGGGCCGATCGTCCGGTCCAGCTCACCTTCAAGGAAGCGCCGGGCTATGCCCGCATCACCGCCAAATGGGGAGATGGCGACGAGAATGCTCCGAAGATCAATGCGCAGGTCTCCAACCAGGTCCTGATCATCACCTTCCCCGAGAAGGTCTCGATCAATCTCGACAAGCTGAAGGAGGCGCTGCCGAGCTGGGCCGCGGTCACCTTCATGGACCCGGACGGAATGACCGCGCGCATCGGCCTAAAACAGGCGCCGAAGCTTGCCGTCTCGACATCCGTCGATCTCACGGCCATCGATCTCATTCCCGAATCCGCTAGCGCGGCGCCGCCGAAGCTTGTCTCCCCGCTTGTCGCCAAGCGCGCAGCCGAGGCCGAAGCCAAGCGCATCGCCGCCATTCCGCCGCCGGCGGCACAGGATCCGCTCGAAGTGCGCGGCAGCCAGTCCGGTGATTCCTCGCGCGTCGCGTTCTACTGGCCGGCCAAGGTCGGCTACAAGGTGATCGCGCAGGGCGAAGGGATGATGAAGATCCAGTTCGCCAAGCGGGCCAAGCCGGATCTCGCCTATCTGCACATCAACCCGCCGCCAAACCTCGCAGACTTCCAGGGCGAGAACACCGATCGCGGCTACGTCGTCACCATCACGTCGAAGGACAAGCTGCCGATCAAGCAGTTCCTCGAAGGCGATGTGCTTGTCGTCGACATCACCAAGCCCGCGCCTCCTGTCGTGGCGGCCCCGCCGCCCGCAAAACCCGCTCCGGCAAAACCCGCGGCGGTCAAGGCCGATCCCGGCGCCGCCGTCCTGCTGACGCCGCCCAAACAGCTCACCCAGCCCAGCGCTGAAAAACTCGCCGAGACCGCCGCCCAGTCTCCCCCGGTCAAGACCACGCTGGGCGGGCCAGAGCGCGTCACCGACATGTCAGGCAACTGGCGAGATCCCGCGCCGCGCAACGGCATCGTCAATGTGAAAGTCGCCCCGCTCGCGAACGGCCTCGAGCTTCAAATTCCCTTCGCAGCGCCGGCGCCCGCCGCCGTCTTCGCGCGCGGCTCGGCCGTGTGGGCCGTCTTCGCCGCCAACGCCGATCTCAAGATCGACCAGACCCAGCTTCCCGCCGGCTACCGCGTCCGCACGATGCGCGCGAAGAACGCAACGCTCGTCCGGCTCGAAATGCCGAAGGGTCTCACTGTCTCCGCCACCATGGATGAAGCGACCTGGTCGATCCGCCTCGCCCCGTCCGCCCTCAAGCCAGAGCGCTTCGTGACTCCCACGCGCCGCAGCGCGGAAGGCGGCCGCGCCCGCATCGAAACCATGCTGGTCGGCGCCACGGGCCTTGTCTGGTTCGAGGATCCTGTCATCGGCGATCAGCTTGCCGCCGCCGTGTCCTATGGTCCCGCCTCCGCATCGCCGACGCCGCGTGACTTCGTCGAGGCCTCGCTCCTCGCAACGGCCCACGGCGTCGTCATCGCGCCCAAGTCGGACGACGTTGTCGTCACGATCGAGGGCGAGCGCGTTGTCGTCTCCATCGCCGCCGCCGCGCAGACCGCGCCCGATCCGGCGACGGACCCCGCCGCTGCGAAGGTCGCAGCCAATCCCGCCTTCGTCGATTTCGCGGGCTGGGGCGCGGCGCGCGGCGACATGTATGTCGACCAGCAGACGAAGCTGGAAGCCGCCGCCGCTTCGCTTGATCCTTCCACGCCGCAAGGCGCCTCCGCCGCGCTTGATCTCGCGCGCTTCCATCTCGGCCATAATGAGAGTTTCGAGGCGCTCGGTATCCTCAACATGGCGCTGATCGACCGGCCCGAGCTCGGGCAGGATAGCGTCTTCCTCGGCCTGCGCGGCGCCGCCAACTATATGTCCGGTCGTCTCAAGGCGGCGGACGACGATCTTTCGCGCGGGCCCCTGCGTGGCGACGCCTCGGCTTCGCTCTGGCGCGCCATGGTCGCGGTCGATCGCGGCGAGTGGGAGCGCGCGCTCGAATTCTTCCGGGCAGGCGAGAAGCAGATCAATGCCTACCCCTCGGCAAAGGCGGCGCATTTCTCGGCTGCCTGGGCCGAGGCGGCGCTCAATGTCAACGACTTCGATACGGCGCGCCGCCAGGCCAATCTTGCTGCCGCCAGCTCCGACCGGGAAACGAAGGAACGCGGCCAGCTTCTCCTTGCAGGCCTGAAAGCGGAGATCGAAGGCCCTGGCGCCGCCTATGCCGAGTTCGACCGGCTGTCGAAAAAGGCGCTGGAGCCGATCGCTGTCCGAGCTGAGTTGAAGCGCCTGGAGCTTGGCGTGCTTGCCGGCAAGATGAGCGCCAATGAAGCCGCGACCGAACTCGAAGGCCTGCGCTATCGCTGGCGTGGCGATGGGGTCGAGATGGAAACCGTCGGCATCCTCGCCGACCAATACATGCGCGCCGGCCGCTTCCGCGACGCTCTGCTGCTTGCGCAGTCGACCGCCATGCGCGACGCCGATGCACCGGGCGCGCGCGATCTGCGGATCAAGCTGTCTGAATATTTCCGCCGCCTTTTTCTCAATGGCGAGGCCGATCGCCTCGATCCCATCCAGGCCGTGGCGCTGTTCTACGAGTTCGACGACAATCTGATGCCGATCGGTCCGGATGGCGACCAGATGGTGCGCAAGCTCGCCCAGCGGCTCGTCTCATTCGACCTGCTGGAGCCAGCCAGCGTGCTGCTGCAATACCAGGTCGACAACCGCATTCGTGGCGTCGGCAAGTCTGTCGTCGCCGTCGATCTCGCGACGATCTATCTGTGGGACAAACGGCCGGACAAGGCGCTCGCCGCGATCAACACCACGCGCCAGCCTTCGCTGCCGAAGGATCTCGCGCTCGAGCGGCGCCTGCTCGAAGCCGCCGCCTACCGTGATCTCGGCCGCTACGATCACACGGTCGAACTGGTCGAACCGCTGGAAGGCGTCGAAGCCAAGTCGCTGCTCGCCGACGCCTACTGGCGCGATCGCAAATGGCCTGAAGCCTCGCAGGCGCTGCGGGCCATGCTGCCGCCGGCAGGGCAGGCGCAGAAGAAGGACGCCGACCTGGTCTTCAAGGCCGCCATTGCCGCGCGCATGGCCAAGGACGCAGCGATGCTGTCTCAGCTGCGCGGCTATGGAGCGGCCATGGACGGCAGCCCTAACAAGGCCAGCTTTGACCTCATCACCTCGCAGACAGACGTTTCCGGCGGCGCGCTTTCCGAAGCGGTGCGCCGTCTCGCCGATGCCCCGCGCGTCGATGCGTTCGCAACGGCGCTGAAACAGCGCTTCGAAGCGCCCAAGGTTGCTCCGGCCGCGCCCGCTGCAGCTGCGCCAGCCCCTGCTGCTCCACCCCCTGCCGCCCCCGCCGCCAAGCCCGCAGCCACCGGCGCGAAGTAGGTCACGCCCGTCGATGCGGCGGGAAGGGGACAGCGCCCCCGCGGACTTCGTGGGACGATCGAAAATCCTCTCTTTTGCTTTCAGCGCCCTGGCCCGAAAGATCGTGGGACAGACGCTGCCCGCCGGCGCCCCACACCTGATCGTATCCTTATCAACCAACGCGGTTCGCTGCGGCTGCGATCGATACGAGCGGCAACATCTTGCCGAGAGCAGACGCTGACGGTCGGAAAGATTTCCCCGCGATTGTGCAGTTTCTCTATGCGGCAATAGGCTCTAACACTCAGCGTCTGTTCGATGAAAGGCCAGCCCATGCTCGAAGGCTCATGCGATTGCGGCGCGGTACATTACACCGTGGATGGAACGCTGGACGAAGTGACAGAGTGCAATTGCGGCATCTGCCGTCGCTCAGGCGGGTTGTGGGCTTACTACTCGCCGACAAAGGTAACGATGACCGGGCCGACCGACATCTATTTGCGCGGCGACCGCATGCTGGAAATGCACCACTGCAAGACATGTCGCTGCCTGATGTGGTGGACGCCGGTGGACAAGAGTTATGACCGCATGGGCGTGAATGCCCGGATGCTTCCCTTGGGCGCGTGGGATGAGACACCGGTCAAGAAGTGCGACGGGGCGAGCTGGTGAGGGGAGGAGCGTCCCATTTCTGACGGGCTCCAATCGCCCTTGCTTCAAATCAATGCGGCCTTCCCCACTGAACGCGTGGCGCGAACGGTTCTGATCGAACCTGTCGCTCTGCTCTTTCACTCCGACCGCCCTTTGCCGAAAGGCGACATTGAGAATTTTGCTGAGCGGTAGGTCGCTTGTTCCATAGCCATGTGGGCTGGCGGTTGGCATCGGGGTGTGACCCGCTAGGTTAGGCGTCGTAGGAGGAACCTCATGCGCAACTTGCTGGCGACGCTCTTGGTAGCGATGGCGACCGCGCCAACGGCTCACGGCCAAGGCGTCATCGCGCCTGCTGTACCCAGGCTGGATGAGAAGGGGACGTCCTGGGGCTCAATTTTTAACGAGGGTGGCATGGCGATCGTTGGCGACAACTGCCAACTCTTGCGCGTTCAAACGGGTGAGATCTGGGGCATCGCCGCCTCGATGCCGAAGCAAACACCAGTGCTGGAGATGGTCGATGGCGCTCGGTGCATATTCGCCCGGGAAACTGAGCACCTTCCGCGGCTAACAGCTGCAGCGCCGGACAATGGCGGCGTCGCCTATATTCGGGTTGACCGCCCCGGATTCTACAGCGTGCGCGTCACGGCAGAAGGCGCCGAGCGAGCGGCGCGCGTGATGCTGGTTGCGAGCAAGCTGGAGAAGTAGGACCGACGGCTGTGAGATGGCGATCTCCATCTGTCGGTGATTGTTCTGCGGCCGTTCGCAGCCACTGTCGCCACGTAAGACGGCATTGCGCTAGGTCGCGCCGCCGGCCTGCTGGCGCTATCCGGCTGAATCTAGCTGAAAACAGCCCTTCGCGGCAGTCCGGTTCGTCTTCAAATCTGACAGCGATGCGCGGTTGGATAGATTCACAATACATCCTGGGCGGCAGGATCTAGTCCGTCGTCTCCGTTCTCGGCGGAGAAACTTCTGAGGGCGGCAGCGTCGAGTATGCGCAGGCTTGATTTTGGCGACAGCTCGATCCAACCGCGTCGCTGAAATTCCACTATCCGGCGTGAGACAGTTTCGGATCGCATACCCAGAAATTCCGCGATGTCGTCTCGACGCATCGGGACTTCGAGTTCGCCGCCACTCGCCTTGTCGCAGAGTCCCGCAATCGAAATCAAGAATGCGGCCAACCGCCTTTCGGCCGAAACAATTCCCAGAAGAGCCAGCTGGTTCTGAGCCGCAGCCAGCTGACCTGCAAGCTGGGCAGTTAAAAGACGCAGTGTTCGCTCGGCGCCTTCTGATTGAAGCCAGACGCGCTCCAGCGGTACGGAGTAGGTAGCTACCGGCGTGAGCGCGACAGCTGAGTTTGAGTAATGCTCACCGGTCTCCATGCCCAGGATTGACCCAGACCCGAAAAACCCCACTCCGCGGTGGCCGCCATCCGGAAGTGCGCGCGAGACCTTCACCCATCCCGCCTTGATAATGTGCAGACCGCGGACGACGACACCCTCCGCCAATAGGGTTTCTCGCGGCCGGAATTGGCTCTCTGTCGTTCGCCATTCCTCTGGCAGTGAGAGCATAAACTCTGCCGCCTTGCCGCGTGCGAAAATGTTCTCGCGAGCAAATACCATCGCTCTGATCCAAACTTGTGGACCCGTGTGTCGCCTGCATTGTTTGCCGGTGTTTGTCGAAATGTGCCTGCCGCTCGACGAAGTGTTACCGAACGATTGCAGGTTTGGAATTCTCCTTGTCCCTGCCGCAGCGTCTTCGGCCCGCCGCGCCCGCCTTTCTTTTCCGCGGCGCCTGACCGCGGTCAGGTGCCGCACCGACGAATTGTGCTCTTTTTCCATTCGCTGAACGTCGCAAGGGAGTCGCAAAATGTACCTGATGCGAGCGCTGGTTGTTGAACGCTCAATCGAGCAGCGGGCTAACTGGGTCGGAGCGCTGCAGGGGATGGGTTTCGAATGCCTGTGCGCTGATGACGGCATCGAGGCCCTTCAGCTGGCATCCACACAAGGCGTAGATGTCGTTGTCATGGACATTGAGACGTCTCGCATAGGCGGCGCGGACCTCGTGCACTTGATCGCCAGCGGACTCTTTGGCGATCGGCCGCCACCAACAATCGTCTCGGTCAGAGACGACCAGTGCTTCAAGCCCGGAAGGACCGGCTCGTTCCTCAAGGTTGTTACGAAAGCTAACGCAAGCACGAACCTGACGGATATCGTCGATCGCGCCATGGGCCTCATCGAAGACCTGCAACAGCGACAATCAGCGTAGCCTGCGGGCATGCCGCGAATTCGCGACAGCGAAGCCTACGTCTGAAGGTTCATCTCAGATTGGCTGAAAGACGACTTTCGGCGAATTGCGTCGTCTCAAAATGCAGTGCAGAGGGGTCTTCGTCGATCATCCGCCCTTCACCATGCGCACGAACGCCCAAAGGGGAGGGTGCAAACGTACTTCGAATAGATGCTGGCGCCTTGGGTTTGTAAATCGCACCCTCACTGCGGTCTCTGTTGCGGGCGGCTGAAATGGGCCGTCTCGCATCTACGCCCCTGCTAGCTCGATCCGGCTAGATCTCGCCGAAATCGGCCGTTCGTGCTTCTGGACACACCCGCTCGCTTCGGCAATTTTGGCCTATGCATCAAGTGATAGTTGGCTCATGGAGTTTGGAGATCGAAGATGGTTCTCTGCCGTTGACCTATGACTGGCATGTTGAACATGCCGACTTCGTGGACGAGATCGATCTCAAATCAAAGCGCGGCAGCCGCCTCTTTGTCGCGGCTTACGATCTAGCTGCCCCGGTCCGCGAGAGCTGGAAACCTGCAATGGTTGTGGCGCAGACGTATGAACCATGCGGGCTCGGCTTTAATCCGGGCTTCCTGATTGCGCCTGAGACCAAGCGACTCTTCATTGGGGCCGGCACTCGCATTTTGGCTTACGACCTCAGTGCGCCCGCGCGCCTTTGGGAGGACAAGGTCGACTGCGGCTTCTGGCGCTGGGGACGCTACGATGAGTTCATCTGGATGGCTGCCGAGCTGGAATTTGCTGTCTGGTCGAACAACGCGCAGAAGCTTTGGGCCACCTTCGTAGAGCCGCCTTGGGAGCACACATTTCACAACGGTAGTGTGACGCTCGACGTCATGGGCAAAACGCAGACGCGTCGGATGGGGGACGGTAGGGTAGTCTACTGACTTGACGATCCTCGACCGTCTGCAATTGGCCACCTCCGCCCTTCGGGCTGTCCTTGGGCGAGTTCCGGATCTCGCCGATAGCGGTCGTAGGGTCGCGATCCAGCTCCCACCATCTTGATGTTGCAAAGCGGTATGCTATATTCAAAATGAATAGTGAGATGAGTATGGCCACAACATCACTTTCCCTTGGTCCACACTGGGAGAAATTTGTGAAGCGGGAGATCGCGAGCGGGCGTTTCGCGTCTGCCAGCGAGGTCGTCCGCGCCGCCCTCCGGGAGCTAGAGGAAAGAGGCAATCGACTAAAGGCGCTTCAGGACCATCTCGCTGAGGGCGCTCAACAAGCGAGACGCGGCGAGTATGCGGATTTTTCAGCCGCCGACGTTTTGAAGCGGGCGAAACAGCGCGCGTCGAAGGCTGATATGGCTTGAGAAGCTATCGCCTCACGCCGCGAGCACTAAAGGATCTCGACCAGATTGCGGACTTCACGCTCGCAACATGGGGCGAGCGCCAGACGGAAAAATACCTCTCCGACATGGCAAAGCGTTTCGACTGGCTTTGCAAAAACCCTGGGGCCGGACGCGTTCGCGACGAGATAGGCGACGGCTATCGCAGCTATCGCCAAGGCTCGCATCTGATCTTCTACATCGTTGATGGCGACATCGTCGCCATCATCGGAATTCCTCATGGCTCGATGGACATCGACGCCTATTTTGACTCACCGGGCTGATCGGCAAGAAAGGGCCGTCTCGTGCCGCGTGCCCGATCAATTCCCCTCCGGCGCAAAATCGCCGTAAGCAGACAGAACGCCATCCATTTCAGATCTTATTCTCTCACCCATGAGAATATGCCGGAAGGCGGACCAAGCGCTTCTTCGGACGGTGGCGAGGCTGAGAGGCGCGTTGCCTCGACGCTAAGCGTGACGCGGCCGCCCCAACCAGTGGCGCTACGTGCGAGGACGACGCCGTCGGGGTCCCGGCAATCGCTGCCTGAGACATCGTGCCAGCCGGGCATCGTATCATACCAGACGCAATTTCGCCCAAGGATCGTGGCCTGGCGTGTCGGCGTGTAAGGCGCTGGCGGCCCTACAATCGTTTCTTGGGTGGGCCCAAGGTGTCGGGTCAGGCTCAGGCGTCGACCCTGCTCTCCATCGGAAAAATGAAGGCCTGCTTGCGGGTGGTAGATGTCCACGGAGCGCGCGCCCCCCGAATAGTTGGTCTCTGTCTTTTGCCAACTGCCGCGCTGACCGATGAGAATTTCAACGGCATCGCCCCCCTTCGCGCCCTGGCCGCTCAGAGTGACCTCGTGCCCGCGTTTCTCATCGCCGCGGTCTATTCCTGCTCGCCACCGATTCCAGTCAAGCGCGGCAGCCGGGAGGCGAACCTCTTCGGGGCTCACCTTCCTCCGCTCGACGGATGTCACATGGAACTTCTCGGTCGCGGATTCGCTATCGCCATAGCCGCTCCAAAGCTCGATGCCGTCGTATGTCAGACAGGTGAGTGAGGTCGTCGCAACCCCGCTCGGCAAGGTGTGACGCCACGACCAGACTTCGCACAATTCTCCCGCCCACTTCTGTGTCTCACCCGTACGCTGCCCGGTAAGCGGCACCAGTGACTCCGGAGTGTTCTGGGATGCACTCAGATACTCATCGCCGTCACCTCGCCTGAACCATGTCACAGAAACTCCACGCTCGAAGTCGGAATACTCGGTCGATGTGCCGCCATCGCGGCGGGTATCTTCCCGTTGCCAACGGCCGGCCCGCATAACCGTCGTCTGCTGTGTGCGCACCGGACCGCTAGAGAGCGCCACCACGCGCGTGGCAACGTAAGCCGCAGAATCGCGCGGTGCGAAAATATTGTAAGGGGGGCGGCGCCAGACGGACTCGCTCGCCTTCGGCACTTCCGCACATGACGCAGCCATGGCTGCGATGACGGCAAGACAGCAGCGAACCCAATTCACGTGACAGCCCCCTTCGGCCACCGCCGACCCGAAGACATCTTTTGTCCCGCCGGTTAATCACTGGCAAAGCCGAGCCACGCACCTCAACTGAACTTATCGACCGACGGCGATGGGCCAATCTCGGAAGTTGGTAACGCAGGTGCCGAACGACGGGAATGGTCCCTCATTCGCGCCGTTCGTAATGTTGTGTCCATGGGGCGTAGATTGGCCCAAAACAGTCATCCGAAAGAATGACATTCGACGCTGCAAGCTACTGTTAGCTAAGTCTCGACATACTGACCTTCGAAATGACGGCGAGTAGCCCCCCACGCCGCCCGCATGGCGATGAAGGCGTATCTCGGTCAGTGGTGGTCGCACACGCTGGTGGACTATCCAACGACGGCGCTGGGACCGGGCGATGAGTTTTTCAGCCGGTAGACGGTCAGCGACAGTATCGAGAAGCGTCTGAACTTCAGGCCGAACCCGAAGAGCTAAGAAAAAAGGACGCCCCCTTGAGGGAGCGCCCTTTTCGAAACAAGTCAGTTGGCGACGAAAGCCGCTTACTCGGTCATTGCTCATTCTCGATTTCCCGCACCACGTCGGGGTGCAGCCTTTTCAAGACGATCGCGAGCACCGCGTAAGCCGCGATGCGTCAGCGACTCGAGCCTATCGAACCTAACGCACCCCGCTACAGAGTTTGTCTTCTCCAAAGATAGCTATACCCCTAGCGGGAACGCGCCGTCGCGCCTAGAGCCCGTCATCCCTTGTTCCGGGCTTGCCCAGATCGAGCCCCACAAAATCGAACAGGTCGCCATCGACCAGGTGCGATGGCCGCACGTGGGAGAGGGCGCGCGCCATCACCTGGCGTTTGCCGGGGTTCCGCTTTTCCCACTCGTCCAGCATCGACTTGATCTGCATGCGCTGCAGACCCTCCTGCGAACCGCAGAGATTGCAGGGGATGATCGGGAACTGCATGTGCGCCGCGAACTTGCGGATGTCGTCTTCAGCGCAGCCGATCAGAGGACGAAGAACAAAGAGATCGCCGACATCGTTGACCAGCTTGGGCGGCATCGCAGCGAGCCGTCCGCCGTGGAGGAAGTTCAGCATGAATGTCTCAAGCGAATCGTCGCGATGATGGCCCAGCACGACCGCCTCGCATCCTTCCTCGCGGGCGACGCGATAGAGAATGCCGCGCCGCAACCGCGAGCACAGCGAGCAATAGGTGTTCGAGGCCGGCACTTTCTCGGTGACGATGGAGTAGGTGTCTTCCGTGATGATGCGATAAGGCACGCCGACCTTCGCGAAGTAACTGGGCAGGATGTTCTTGTCGAAACCCGGCTGTCCCTGGTCGAGATTGCAGGCGAGCAGATCGACGGGCAGGGCGCCCTGCCACTGCAGGTCGAGCAGGATGGAGAGCAGGGTGTAGCTGTCCTTGCCGCCCGACAGGCAGACCAGCCATTTCGCCCGCCGTCCTTCCGGGATCATCCCGTAAGCGCGCACTGCTTCCTGCGTCTGACGCACCAGCCGCTTGCGCAGCTTGCGGAAGTTCACGCTGTCAGGCGCATCCGCAAACACAGGATGGAGCGGGGAAAATTCCGCGCCCTCCGATTCGCCATCAGCCGTGCCGAGATCGTCCGCCATCACCGTCTTCCATTCGGGCGGCTGGCATACCGCATTCCGGGCTTTCGCGAACCCACCACGCCTCGGCTCGGGGATTTCCCCCGTGCTAAAAGCAACTAATACTTAGGACCTTTATGTTAATCCTTGTGGCGGACAGGGAAATCAGGCTGCAGGGCCAGGCCCAGGAAAGCCGGAAATCCCGAGGAGAGGAACAGGAAAAGGCATCCTCGAAGGGTTGGGAAACATGGGCAGAAGACTGGAAGTGCTTCGGGTTCTGGTTGTCGATGACGACGATCTTCTGATGGCTGATGCCGGCTCTATGCAGGACCCTGCGATCGCCTTCGCCTCACTCTCTCCTCAGCAAGCTCTGGCTTCGCAGGGCTCGTTTTCCGACCGCGATGTCGTCGTGGTTGGCGTCGATTCGCCTGCGGGCCTCGAGCTTGTCGCCAAACTTTGCGAACGGCCGGGTATGCCGCCCGTGATTGCGCTGGGCGGCAAGGGAGCGCCAGGCAAGCCACTGGAGCATGTGCTCGTGCTTGCCGAACTGCGTGGTGCGGCATTGTCTCTGCCCAAGCCGATCGATGCTGCAGAGCTGGTGCTCGCTGCGATCGAACTGATCCAGCGTAGGCCCGGGACAGGCGATTATTCGATGATCGCGAAGGAACTTGAGCGCCGCCTGGCCTGGTAGCTCACGGCCCCGTGTCCGCGCCGAGGTTACAGAGGCCTTTTGGCCGGTCTATAACAGCTCCCGAAAGCCGCCGCGGAAGTCTGGCGGACCGGGAGGACGTCCATGAAATTCGCAGCCGCGATCGCGCTTGCACTCGCCTTCACGCCCGCCGCTTTTGCTGATCCAGCGAAGACAAAAATAGCATCCGGCGCGCTCGTCGGCGAAAAGGCCGACGGCATTGTCAGTTACAAGGGCATCCCCTTCGCCGCCCCGCCTGTCGGCGACCTCCGCTGGAAACCGCCACAGCCAGTCGCCGCCTGGACCGGCGATCGCGCCGCTACTGAATACGGCCCGAGCTGCGCACAGAATTCGCGCCTCGGCGCGGAAGCCAAGGTCTCGGAGGATTGCCTCTATCTCAACGTCTTCGCCCCGGAGAACGCCAAGAATCTTCCCGTGATGGTGTGGATCCACGGCGGATCGAACCTCAACGGCTCGGGCTCTATCTACAATGGCGCCGCCTTCGCGAAGAGCGGCGTGGTCATGGTGACGATCAACTATCGCATGGGCGCGCTCGGCTTCTTTGCCCACCCGGAACTCACCAAGGCGGCCGCAAAGGATGAGCCGCTCGCCAACTACGGCCTGATGGATCAGACGGCCGCCCTGCAGTGGGTGCAGAAGAACATCGCGGCGTTCGGCGGCGATGCCTCGAAGGTTACCGTGTTCGGCGAAAGCGCCGGCGCGATCGACATCTACGCGTTGCTCGGCCTCAAGACATCGAAGGGTCTGTTCAGCCAGGCGATCCTCGAATCGAACATCACCTGGGGCGCCAGCGCCTCGCTCGCCGACATGGAGAAGGACGGCGCAGCGCTCGCCGGCCGGGCAGGCGCGACCGACAAGGCGACGCTCGCCGATCTTCGCGCCCTCCCGGCGATGAAGCTTGTCGAAGCCGCCAATGGTGCGCGCTTCCCGATCGTGGATGGGCGCTTCATGACGGAGACCTCGCTCTCTGCGATGGCCAACAAGCACACGCTCGATATCCCGCTCGTTGTCGGATCAAACAGCTATGAGGCCTCGCTGGCCCGCCAGCTCACGGGTCAGGCCGCAACGGACTGGACCAACTCCCAGGCAGGCGCGCCAGCGCGCTTCATCGCCGCCAAGTCGGCTGATGGGAAACCGAGCTGGCTCTACTTCTTCTCCTATGTCGCCACCGAGCGCCGTACGCCGGATTCGATGGGCGCCGCCCACGCCGCCGAAATCTCCTACGTCTATGGCGGCCAGATGCGCCCGCCGGGCGCGCCGCCTGCCGCCGCCGGCAGCGCGCTCGCCGCCCCGCCTACGCCTTCGGAAGAAGACAAGGCGATGGCCGTCCTGATGCACTCCTGCTGGGTCGCCTTCGCCAAGACAGGGACGCCAACGTGCGCGTCCGGTCCGGCCTGGCCCGCCTACAGCCCGGCGAGCGACCAGCTGATGGAGTTCGGCTCACCGTCCGGCGTCCGTACAAACTTCCGCAAGGAAGCCCTGGACGTGGCTACGATGGCCGAGCCCGGCGCGCGCTAGGCAGCAACGCTCCCGGCCGGCATTGGCCCGACATAGCTCGACGCCGGCCTTACCAGCCGGCCCGTTGCAAGCTGTTCGCGCGCGTGCGCGATCCAGCCCGTGACGCGGCCGCAGCCGAACAGGCAGGTGAACAATCCGCGTGGCACGCCCAGCGCCTCGAGCAGGATGGCGGTGTAGTATTCGACATTGGTGTCGAGCTTGCGGTCGGGTTTTTCCGCCGCCAGCTTCCGGAGGATGCGGCTCTCGATCGCCTGCGCGAGCGCCAGGCGGCCGCTGCTGACGGGTAGCGTGCCGACGAAGTGCTTGAGCACATCGGCGCGCGGGTCGCGCGTGCGATAGACGCGGTGGCCGAAGCCCATCAGGCGGTCGCCGCGATCGAGCGCCATCCGGATCCAGCCCTCGGCCCGGTCCGCTGCGCCGATGGCGTCGAGCATGTCGAGCACGGGCCCGGGCGCGCCGCCGTGCAGCGGCCCTTTGAGGGCTGACAGTCCGGCGATCACTGCTGAGCCTAGCCCGGCGCGTGTCGAGGCCACGCAACGCGCGACGAAGGTCGAGGCGTTGAGTCCATGATCGGACACCGTGACGAGATAGGCGTCGAGTGCGCGCGCTTCTTCAGGCGTTGGCGTCTCGCCGCGGATCATTCGCAGCAGGTCGGCGCCGTGCTGTGCGGTCGGGTTGGGCCTGAGAGGCGTCCGTCCAGCCTTCATTTGTGCGATCGCGCCCGTGGCAACGGCCATCGTCGCAACGAGGGTGACGGCGGCATTCGCCTCGTGCCCGTCCGGCGCGAGGCTGAGCGCGGCGCGCAGGCCTTCGACTTCCGGCAGCACGACAAGCCGAGCGAAATCAGGCTTCAGGCGTTCGAATGCCGCGACCCGTGCGTTTCCGAGGGCGGAGCGCACATCCGGAATTTCCTCGAAGAAGCCGGTCCACAGGTGTTCCAGCGCCTCTTCGTAATTGAATTCCCGGGCCAGCGTTTCAACGTCCTTGCCGCGGATGATGAGACGGCCTTCAGCGCCCTGTACATCCGACAGCACCGTCTCGGCGGCGACAACTTTTTCCAGGCCCGCGTCCATCGAACACTCCATCGTTGACGCAGATGAGATGGCGATCCATGGTCGCATTGGTCAAGATTGATCAATATAATCAACTTGAGGCGCGGATGGACTGGATCGCGATCGAAGATGCGCTGGGCCAACTCAGCGTGCAGAAGCAGACGCTCTATGCCTATGTCAGCCGCGGCCTTCTGCGGGCGAAGGCGGACGAGGGCGATCCCCGCCGCAGCCTCTATTCAGCGAGTGATATCCGGAAACTGAAAGGCAGGCGCCGCGGCGCGCGGCGCCGTTCGGAAGTGGCGGCAGGGGCAATCGCGTGGGGCGAGCCGGTTCTGGAAAGCGCAATCTCGACGGTTCGCGATGGTCAGTTGATCGTGCGCGGTCGGTCGATCGAACAGCTTTCAGCGACGTTCACGCTGGAAGACATGGCGCGGCTCTTGTGGAGGGCGGAGGAAGCGCGCGCGCTTGCTCCATCTCGCAAGTCGGTGGGCGTAACACCCAAGGCGCGGGCCTTCGCGATGCTTGCGCGCAGGGCCGGAGAAGATGCGCCCAGCCTTGGACGTAGCCCCTCGGCATTGCGGGCTGACGCCTGGTCCATCCTCTTTGAGTTCTCAGACGCGCTGACCGGGGAGCACGGGAAAGGGGCGTTGCACGAACGGTTGGCGAGGGCCTGGAAGCTGAACGCTGGAGGTGCGCAACTTGTGCGTCGCGCGCTGATCCTCATGGCAGATCACGAACTTAATCCCTCGACATTCGCTGTTCGCATTGCAGCATCGACAGGCGCTCCGCTGGCCGCTTGCGCGCTGGCGGGGCTTTCGACGCTGGCTGGCCCGCTGCACGGGGAGGCGGCGGTTCGTGCTCTTGCACAGCTGGACGCGCTGGCATCGGCGAAGGATATCGCCGCCGAAGCGAAGGCGATGGTTGCGCGCGGCGATCATATCGCGGGGTGGTCGCATCCGCTTTATCCCGATGGCGATGTGCGGGCAACGAACCTGCTTGCCGCGCTGAAGCCCAGGGCGGCAATCGGAAGGGCGCTTCGCGCGCTGGAGCAGGTGACGGGAGACAAGCCCAATTGCGACGCCGCGCTCGCCGCCATGACACGCGAACTCGGCCTGCCGGACGAAGCCACCTTCACGATCTTTGCGCTGGCCCGCATGACGGGTTGGCTCGCGCACGCGATGGAACAACGCGAGACCGGTCGCATCATCCGTCCTCGCGCACGCTACACCGGCGAATGAGGCCCAATCATTCGCTGCCCGCGCTTGAGGGCACACTTTGATACAATCCTCGCTGGCAGGTGACATACTTTGAGGCGCGATACGCACTAGTATCACTGGGCAGGATCAGGGAGCCGCCCAATGTCCCAGCTTCACGGCGCAATCGCAGCGACGCGCTTTGGCATGGGCGCCCGTCCCGGCGAGATCAGGTCTGCTTCCTCCGACCCGCGCGGCTGGCTCAAGGCGCAGATCCGCGCCAATGCGGCTGTCATTCCAGCCGATGGCCTCCTGTCGGTAAAGGACGTGTTCGAGGAACGCCAGGATGCCTATGCGGGCATGGCTCCCGGCCAGCAGGGCAAGGATGGCGTTGCGAGCGATGCCCAGCAGGCGATCCGGCAGCAGGTCCAGCGCGAGGCGCGCGAAGGCCTGCAGAAAGAGATCGAAGCGCGCTCGCGCAATGCGGCTACGACACCAGACTCATTCGCCGAGCGCTGGCTGCGCTTCTGGGCCAACCATTTCACGGTTGCTGCGCGTACCGGCCAGATGATCGGTCTTGTCGGTCCATTCGAGCGCGAGGCAATCCGTCCCCATGTTTTCTCGGGCTTCAGCACGCTGCTGGGTCACGCGACCTTTCATCCGGGGATGCTGATCTATCTCGACGCGGCCCGTTCAATTGGCCCGTCGACCATGATCGCGGAACGCCGGGATGCGGGGCTCAACGAGAACCTGGCGCGCGAGATCATGGAGCTGCACACGCTGGGCGTCGGTTCCGGCTATACGCAGGCCGACATCATCGAGTTCGCCAAGGCGCTGACTGGCTGGACTGTTGGCGGCCCGCAGACGGCGCGCCTTACGGCCCTCAACACAGGCAAGGGACAAAAGCCCGGGAAGGGCAAAGGCCAGCAGAAGCGCGTTGCCGACATTGCGCGCGAACAGGTAGGCGAGACGATCTTCGCGGAAGCCCTGCACGAGCCTGGCAATCGCACGGTGCTCGCAAAAGCCTATAGCGGCCCGGCGAAGCAGCAGGCGGCGGCGATTCTCGACGATCTGGCGCGCCATCCTGCGACTGCAAAACACATCGCGACCAAGCTGGCCCGGCATTTTGTTGCGGATGATCCACCGCCTTCCGCCGTTGCAAAGCTTGAGGCCGCTTTCGTGAAGTCCAGTGGCGATCTTGCAGCGCTGGCGCGGGCGCTTGTCGATCTGGACGAGGCCTGGGGCGAGGCACCTGCGAAGTTCAAGACGCCGGAAGAACTCCTTGTCTCTGCCGCGCGCGCCGTCGGTCCGCAGGCTGCGTTCGGCGGAGCGCAGCGGCAGGTCTATCAGTCGCTGGCGCAGCAGCCCTATACGGCGCCATCGCCAGCGGGATGGCCGGATACTGCGCCGTCCTGGTCCGGCGCTGACGCGGTGAAGAAGCGGCTCGAATGGGCGAACGCCGTGTCGCGCCGGATGGCGCGCGGCGAGACGCCTTCGGAGTTTCTTGACCGGGCGCTGGGCGAGATCGCGAGCGCGCGCACGCGACAGGCCGTCGCTCGCGCCGAAAGCGCCGAGCAGGGCTTCACGATCGCCCTGATGTCCCCTGAATTCCAGCGGAGGTAATGCAATGACCCTCGCCCTCAATCGCCGCACGCTTCTTCTCGCCGGCAGCGCCGGGCTGGCCGCGACACTGGTTACACCGACCGCTCGCGCAGCCACGCCGCAAAGCCAGGGGCGCAAGCTGATCGTCGTGATCCTGCGTGGGGCCATGGACGGCATGGCGGCGCTCCCCAAGATCGATGATCCGGATATTCGCCAGCACCGCGCGGCGCTGATCGATCCCAAGGCGATGCCGCTGTCGGATGGTTTTGCGCTTCACTCGGCCATGCCGACGCTGGCGGCGCTGTACAAGACGAAGGAAGCCGCCTTCGTCCCCGCCTTCGCCGGCCCATATCGCGAACGGTCGCACTTCGAGGCGCAGGACCTGCTGGAGTGCGGCGAAATCAGCAAGGTCACGTCGGATGGCTGGCTCAATCGCGCCTTGCAGAAGGCGCCTGCGGCTTACGCCGCCGTGTCGATTGGCCCAGCGCAGCCATTGATCCTGCGAGGAGCTGCCTCCCGCACGACGTCCTGGTCGCCGGACGTGCTGCCGGAAGCCAGCGACGACACGCTCGCGCGCCTGCTTGACCTCTACGAGAACGATCCGATCCTCAAGCCGTCGCTTGCGGCGGCGATGGGCGCCGATGCGGTTGCAGGCGGCATGGACCCGATGAACATGGCCGGCGGTCGAGGTGGTCCGGGTCAGTATGTTCCGCAGCTTCAGGCCGCCGGCAAATTCCTCGCGCAGCCGGAAGGACCTGAGGTTGCCGTCGTGAGCCTCGAAGGCTGGGACACGCATACCCAGCAGAACGCTCTCCTTCAGCAGCGCTTCACTGCGCTCGACAATGGCATCAAGGCGCTGAGGGACTCGCTTGGCGAAACCTGGAAGAAGACCGCCGTTGTCGCCGTCTCGGAGTTCGGCCGCACAGTGCGCGTCAATGGCGGGCAGGGGACTGATCACGGGACCGGCGGCATCGCCATTCTCGCCGGCGGCGCCATCAAGGGCGGCCGCATGTATGGCGATTGGCCCACACTGAAATCATCCGCGCTGTTCGAGAACCGCGACCTGACGCCGACGGTCGACTCGCGCTCGGTCTTCAAGGGACTGCTGCGCGACCAGCTTGGCTGGGCCGCAAACGATCTCGACACGGCTGTCTTCCATGGCAGCGCGTCTGCGAAGGCGATGACGGGATTGGTCTAGGCCGGGGATCAGGCCGGCTGGAGGACGCCCTTGTCCTCGAGCAGCTGCTTGAGCTCGCCCGACTGGAACATTTCTTTCGCAATGTCGCAGCCGCCGAGGAATTCGCCCTTCACGTAGAGCTGCGGGATCGTCGGCCAGTTCGAGAAGTCCTTGATGCCCTGGCGCAGTTCGGCGTCCTCGAGGATGTTCGCAGAATCGTACTGGACGCCGAGGTGGTCGAGGATCGACACGACGGTTGCCGAGAACCCGCATTGCGGGAAGGTCGGCGTGCCCTTCATGAACAGGAACACGGGGCTTGCGTCGATCAGGCCCTGAATGCGTGCGTCAACGTCGGACATGGCGGTTTCCCGGCAAAAATGCGCTTCCCCCTCAGCTAAGGCCGGATCAAACGGTAATCAAGCGCCCGCTGGTGGGGGATGTCAGGCCATAGACGTTGGATTCGAGGTGATCGAGCCGGGTCGTCGTGGTGATGATCCGGTGGGCGCCCCCCTCGGTAAGGGCCCAGTTCAGGGCTTCATCAACCGTCATGGGGGTCGGAGAATTGGGGGCTGCCCGGCCAAGAAGCGCCCGCGCCAGCCGCCAGGTCGCGCCGGCGCTGACGGGCGCCGGGAAGCGCCGCGTCGCCGGGGCCAGCGTCTCGATCCCGATGAGCTCGCCTTGCGCCTTCAGCCGCGCCAGCCGATCGACCTGTGCGGGCTTCAGCCCGGCATGGACGGGCGTCATGAACACGGTGAACTGTCCGGTCGAGGCGGCCGCATCGAGCTCGCCGCCGCGCCCGGCGACGCCCAGCGCGCCGATGTCGCCCTTGAACTTGAGGTCCACCAGCGTCTTGAGGAGTTCGTCGGTGAGATCAGTCGGCGCCGGTCCGTGCAGGAACAGCCAGTCGACGCGCGAGCGCCTCAGGCGCCGCAGCGATCCTTCGACCGACTTGCGGATCCCATCGGGCGTGAAGTCGCGCGCCCGCTTCGTGAGGCCCGACGCCAGGACGCCCGCCTTGGTGGAAACAATCGGATCATAGGACGGCAGGCGTGCAAGGGCCTCGCCCAGCCGGCGCTCGGCTTCGCCATTGCCGTAGGAGGGGCCGGTGTCGAACAGGCGCACGCCCATCGCGAAGGCATGCTGAACCATCTGCACGGTTGCTTCCGGACGCACCAGCATCGTTCCGTGCGCTCCGCTCACCCCGAAACCGAGGCGGCGCACACCTATGGCATTGTCACGGACGCGTTCGGACACCTGCTACACCGTCAGCCAGGCGCCCGCGTCGTCAGGGCCAGTGCATGCAGCACGCCGCCCATCCGGCCCTTGAGTGCAGCATAGACCATCTGGTGCTGCGCCACGCGCGACTTGCCGCGGAACTGCTCGGAGACGATCTCGGCGCTCCAGTGATCATTGTCGCCGGCAAGATCCTTCAGCGCGATATCGGCATCCGGAAACGCCTCGCGAAGATAGCCCTCGAGCGTGCCTCGATCCATGGCCATGTGAATGTCCCTCCCGAGATTGCCGCTGGTTCGTTCCGCGGTCACACCCGGTCTGCTTCCCGAGACGTGTATCTAGTTCCAGATTCCAGACGCACAATAGCAGAACGCAGCGGCCAGCAAGAAAGCCGCTGCGTCCACGGATTAACTTTTTGGCGCGTCTAGCTCGGATTGGGCGTGCCCGGAGATCTGGACACCGTGTCGCGGAGCTTTTCCGCCGCCCTCATGTGGGCCGTCAGTGTGGGGAGCATTTCCTCCGCCAGTGCTTTGAGGTCGGCGGTAGCGTCGGCATCCTTCGCGTAATCCTCAAAGACCTTGATCGCATCCTTGTGCGCGTCGACCTGCAGGGCCGCATAGTCCGCATCGAAGTCGGCATCACCATCCGTTTCCGTCAGGTCGTTGATCCGGCGCATGTGGAAGTCATCGAGGATCTCGGCCGGCGCCATCAATGATCCGGCCTGGGCGGCTGCCTTGATCTTGTCGAGACCGGCCTTGTGCTGGTCGATCATGGTCTGCGCGAACACCTTCACGTCTGGGCTTGCCGATTTCTCGAGCGCCATCTCGCTGGTGCGGATTTCCACGAGGCTCGCCTGGCCGGCATTGTTGATGAAATCCTGCGCCTCGCGCGCCGTGTTTTCGGCCGACGCCGTTCCGACAGCCGGGATTTCGCCGGGCGCGATCATCGCGCTATCGGTATTGTTGCCGCAGGCGGCGAACGCGAGCACAGCAAGGCTCGCAGCTCCAGCAAGGAACAGGCGGTTCATGGCATCCTCCAGGTGATTGCGTCCCGGCCCATCAGGCAGCAACGCCATTCACCGGAGCCCGTTCCGGGTTCCACGATGTCGAATCCGTCAGGTTCCCGCCTGGCTGGAATTTCAGGCGGGGATCACGCGTCCTTCATGTAGCGCGGCAGCCAGCCTTCGTGCGCTTCGCGGAGGGTGGAAAGCGGTACGCGGCAAAGTGGTCCTCGCCCGCCAGACAGCACCACCTCCGTGCCGTGGGCGACGCCTCCGACATCGCACACGTCACCGATTTCCTCGCGCATTCGCGCCTTCACAGTGGGGACATTTTCCGGCGGGACTGCGATTAGGTAGCTTGCCTGGCCTTCGCCGAACAGCATCCCGAAATCCGGTCCTTCGCCTTGATCTCCGATGTCCACGCCGACATTGCTACTTAGCGCCATCTCTGCAGCTGCGCAGGCGATGCCGCCTTCGCTGATGTCGTGCACCGCATGCAGCAATCCATCGCGGATCAAACCGCGGATAAACTTTGACCGCGATATCTCCAGCGCGAGATCAACTGGCGGCGGAGCGCCTTCCTCACGCCCAATGATGACCCTCTGATAAAGGCTAGCCCCAAGCTGATCATACGGGCGTCCGATCACCATCAGCGTATCCCCCGCCTTCGCTCCCTTCAGCGTCGCGATGTGATCGAGGTTCTCGATCAGCCCGATCCCGCCCACCACGGGCGTCGGCGGGATGCCGACGCCGTCGGTCTCGTTGTAGAGCGAGACGTTGCCGCTCACGACCGGGAATTCCAGGACTTTGCAGGCTTCCGCCATTCCCTCGATCGCTTTCACGATCACGCCCATCGTGTCGGGCTTTTCCGGGTTGCCGAAATTGAGGTTGTCGGTGATTGCGATCGGCGTCGCGCCGACTGCAGAGAGGTTGCGATAGGCTTCCGCCACCGCCTGCTTGCCGCCTTCGAACGGATCGGCCGCTACATAGTGCGGGTTGCAGTCTGAACAGATCGCCAGAGCCTTGTTGGTGCCGTGGATGCGCACAATGGCGGCGTCGCCACCCGACTGCGAACTATCGATTGTATCGCCCATCACGTGGCGGTCGTACTGCTCCCAGATCCACCGCTTGGACGCCATGTCGGGCGATGACATCAGCTTCAGCAGAACGTCGCCATAGTCCTTCGGCTCGGGATATTTCGAGATGTCGAGCGCGGCCACGGGCTTGGGCGGGTTCCACGGCCGGTCATAGTTCGGGGCGTCCTGCGACAGCGGCGGCACCGGGATATCGCACACCACCTGGCCCTGCTGCTTCAGCACGAGGCGACCGGTGTTGGTCGTGTAGCCGATCACTTCGGCGTCGAGGTCCCACTTGTCGAAGATCTTCTTGGCTTCGGCTTCCTTGCCTGGCTTCAGCACCATGAGCATGCGCTCCTGGCTTTCCGACAGCATGATCTCGTAAGCCGTCATGCCCGTCTCGCGCTGGGGCACCTTGTCCATGTCCATCTCGACGCCGACGCCGCCCTTGTCGGCTATCTCGACAGAGGAGGAGGTGAGGCCGGCCGCGCCCATGTCCTGGATGGACTGGATCCAGTCCGTCGCCATCAGCTCGAGGCAGGCCTCGATCAGCAGCTTCTCGGTGAAGGGGTCGCCCACCTGCACGGTCGGCCGCTTCTCTTCATCACCTTCGGAGAATTCGGCCGACGCCATCGTCGCACCGTGGATGCCGTCGCGGCCGGTCTTCGAGCCGACATAGAAGATTGCATTGCCCGGTTCGGCGCCGCGCGAATAGAAAATCTTGTCTGTGTCGGCGAGGCCAACCGCCATCGCGTTGACGAGGATGTTGCCGTTATAGCCTTTGTGGAACTGCGTCTCGCCTGCGACCGTCGGCACGCCCACGCAGTTTCCGTATCCGCCAATGCCCGAAACGACACCCGCCACCAGCGAGCGCGTCTTCGGATGGCTCGGATCGCCAAAGCGCAGCGCATTGACCAGCGCCACTGGCCGCGCGCCCATCGTGAACACGTCGCGCAGGATCCCGCCCACGCCGGTGCCCGCGCCCTGACGCGGCTCGATGTAGGAGGGGTGGTTGTGGCTCTCCATCTTGAAGATGCAGGCCTGACCATCGCCGATATCGACAACGCCGGCATTCTCTCCCGGGCCCTGGATCACCTTGGGGCCTTTGGTCGGGAATTTGCCCAGATGACGGCGGGTGGACTTGTACGAGCAGTGCTCCGACCACATCACCGAGAAGATGCCGAGCTCAACCTTGTTGGGCGCGCGGCCTAGCCTGTCCAGCAGGATGGCGAACTCATCCGCCTTGATCCCCTGAGACGCGGCATCAGCGGCCGTCTGCGGAACAAGAAGGGCAGAAATGTCGGGTTTTGCGGTCATGGCCGGTCATTTACCCGCCCCGGCCGATTCTGCAATGTGGCGGCATAAACAAGGTTGGGAGCGAGAGCCCCGCAGCCTCCACAATCGCGAGGGGAAGGGGAAAATGACCCGCACACGCCAGTTATTGTGCGTCTTTTACGGGCTTGTCGCGCTGACAGCCCTGATCATGACGTGGGGCCAGAACCTGCTCTATTTCACCGGGGCCAATCCGGCTGGCTTCGCTCAGTACATTCTGGACCTCAAAGTGAACGGCGCAGCGCGCTCGTTCACGGTCGATATCGGTCTCTATCTCCTGGCCGGAACCGGCCTGATGGTGAGCGAGGCGCGCCGGCTGGGCGTCAAATTCGTCTGGCTTTATGTCCTGCTCGGGTTCGGCATCGCGATCAGCGTCACATTCCCGCTTTTCCTGATTGCCCGGGAGATGCGTCTTGCGAAGACGGAAACGACGCCGTCTGCCGTGAAACTGACAATGACTGACATTGCCGGTCTTGCGCTCACCACCATCGTTGTGCTCGCAATGTGCGGCTTCATTCTCACCTGAGGTCTTGTCAGTGCGTATCCGGGCGGAGCAGGGCGACATCACCCGCGCCAAGGTCGATGTGATCGTCAACGCTGCGAACGCAACCCTGCTCGGCGGGGGCGGCGTCGACGGCGCCATTCACCGCGCTGCAGGTCCCGGTCTGCTCGACGAGTGCCGCACGCTGGATGGTTGTCCGACCGGGGAAGCGCGCATCACCGGCGCCTACAATCTTCCGCACCGCCACGTCATCCATACAGTCGGCCCCATCTGGCGCGGCGGCGGGCAGGGTGAGGCGGAGCTTCTGGCCCTCTGCTATCGGAACGCGATCGATCTCGCGCTCGACCACGCATGTGATTCGATCGCCTTTCCGGCCATCTCCACCGGCGCCTATGGATATCCGGTTGAGGACGCAACCCGGATCGCTGTCGTAACCGTACGCGATCACATCGCCGCAACGGACGCCGACATCGATGTTGTCTTCTGTTGTTTCGACAGCCGGATGCTCGCGGTCTATCGCGCCGCACTCCAGACATAGAAGCGGCCGCCCGGAGATTGCTCCGCAGCGGCCGCGAGGGTTCGCCTGTGGCGCTTCTTAAGCGGCGCCCATCTCGGCGAGTTTCTGTTTCCAGTTCTGCAGGGTGACGCGCTCCTTGTAGATGCGCGTCTGTGCCGGATCGAGGAATTCAATCATGAAGACGCCCTCGACCCACACTTCAACGAGGCTGAAATAGCCGCCGCCGCGCTCGCAATGGCGCGCCGGCCAGCCGGCTTTCTTCGCGATGGCGATGATCTCGCTCTCGGGCCGATCCACGCAGATGGCGAGGTGGACTTCGGAGCCGTAATGGCGCTCGCCACCCTGGCTCCAATTGCCCTGCAGTTCGTCATACTTGATCACGGCGCCGCGCTGGACGATCTCCAGCTCGGTCTGTCCATCGCCCGACCAGGCCATGTAGGCGTTTGGCCCGCCCGGCGGGAAGCGGACGACCTCGCCTTGCATGATGTCTGCAAGAACCGTGGCGGCGGTCCTGGTGTCGTCGGCGGGGAGAGAGGCGTGAGCGATCATCATTGTGCAGCTTCTTTCTTTTTCTGTTTTTGCTGTCTGGTGTTGGTAGGCACGGGGGAGGAACGGCCCGTCTTATTTGGATCGAGACCGAGTAGAAGATGTGTGGCGTCGGAAACAGCGCGTCCGGCTTCATCGCCGTTAAGGCCCCAGAAGTCGCGCATCACCGCCCAGGCAAAGGCGGAATTGAGAAGCTGCACCGTCGCAGCGAGCCGCTTTAGCTCGTCCTTGTCGAGATCGGGCCGTGCATCCTTTACCGAGGCGAGAAAGCCTGCCTTGCGCTGTTCATTGACCGCCATGCGGATCTCGCGGCCTGCGCGCGAGAAGGCGGAGGCGCGCACTGCGCCTGCAAGATTGTCGAATGCCGGGAACAAGGTCAGCGCGATATTCGCCACTTGCTCCTTGGACGTCACGAACCCGCCGCCCGGCAGGCCCACGCGCCGCTGCATTGCAGGCCAAGACGCCTTGAGCAGGTCATCGCGCGTCGCGAAGTGACGATAGATCGTCCGCTTGGTCACGCCCGCCTTGGCGGCGACATCCTCGATCTTCAGGTCCTCGTGCTGCTCGTCGTTGAGGCAATCCACGACGGCCTCGAGAATGCGCTCGCGCGTCAGGTCCTTGTGGGCGTCGCGGAGGGTTTCCCGCGTGGATGTCTCGATCGGTGTCGTCATGTCACTAGTAGTGACATTAGTGCACATGGGATGTCAAGCGGGGCTTTCAGGGCATTTTTTGGGTATTTTGGCGGGGCGGGCGTCAGCCCCCGCCGCCTGCCTTCACCAGCGCTTCGCGCTCGGCTGCTGTCAGGTGCCGCCACTTGCCCTCGCGCAGGTCGCCCAGAGCCAGTGGCCCGATGCGCACGCGAATGAGGTCCGCAACTTCCAGTTCGACCAGCTCGCACATCCGGCGGATCTGCCGGTTGCGTCCCTCGACGAGCACAAAGCGCAGGACCTGCATGTCTTCCTGGGTCACCTTCGCCGGCTTCAGCTGCCGTCCATCCAGCTCAAGGCCGTGACGCAGTTTCTGGATCTTGGCCCGGTCGACCTTGCCCTTCACCGTGACGACATACTCCTTGTCGACCAGGCTCTCAGGGCCAATGATCGCCTTGGCCAGCACGCCGTCTTCCGACAGCAGCAATAGCCCGCGCGAATCCTGGTCGAGCCGGCCCAGCGGCGGCAGGCTCGCGCGCGAACTGGGCGCGATGCCGCCGCCCACCTGGTTCTCCGCTGTCAGCAGTCGCGCCGCCGGGATCTGTCCCGGGTCCGGCTGTGCTGACACGATGCCGACCGGCTTGTGGATGACGACCGACACCTGAGCGCCAAGCCCCAGCTCCGCACGGTCGTTCAGCACCAGCGTCTGGCCGGCGGAAATCTTGCGCCCGACATCTGTCACGCGCTCGCCGTCGATGAACACGGCGCCTGCCTCGATCAACGCCTCGGCTTCGCGCCGCGAGCATACGCCCGCCTGCGCCAGCCATTTGTTCACGCGTTGCGGCTCCTCGCCGTCATAGATTTTCGAAAAGCTCATGCCGCCTCTCCCAGCAACCGCTGGAATTCGCTCACCGCACGATGGATCAGCGGCAATGCCGCATAGTCCACTGGTTGCGCCTGCGATGATACCTTGGCGATGACGATCTTGTTCAAGCGGTCAACGAAGAGATTCTGCCCGTGAATGCCCATGGCGAACAGCACCTGCGGCCTGCCGTTATCGACATACCAGCCGTTGCGATAGGTCATGTCCATGCCGGCAAAGCCCTTCGCGAACTCTCCCGCTTTCCAGGCTCCGCGATCGCCATTGCCGGCGATGTCTTCGATCCAGCTCAACGGCACGATCTCGCTGTCACCGCGTTTTCCGTCATTGGCGATCACCTGTCCGATGCGCGCAAAGTCCCGCACCGTCATGCTGAGGCCGCCCGTGCAGCGCGGCGCACCCTTGGGGTCAACGGTGATAGAGGCATCGTGCGTTGCGCCCATCGGCTTCCATAAAAGTTCGCTCAACAATTCTGCGAACGGCTTCTCGGCTGCACGTTCAATCGCCCAGCCGATGAGGTCGGTATTGGCCGAGATGTAGGCGAATGGCCCGCCATGCGGCGCCGCCGGAGCGGTCATCCCGCAATAGAAGGAATGCAGATCGCCCATCTGTTCGCCGGGGCCTGGCGGGTCCCATCCCGTGGCCAGCGCATAATCACGCAGGCCCTGCTCATCAAGATGGATGCCTGTGCGCATGTCGAGCAGCTGCTGGATCGTGGCGCCCTGGTACGCCGTCAGCGTCACTTCCTCGACATAGTCCGACACCAGCGCATCCGTATCGATGAGGCCACGCGCCTTCAGCATGCCCGCGACCAACCCGGTCACGGATTTGGTCGCCGACATGATGATGTGCTGAGTGTCCGCCGTCGTGCCGTTGGCGTAGTCCTCAAGCACGATCTTCCCGTCGTGCAGCACGACGATCCCGTCCGAAGCCGTCGCCGCCAGCATCTCCTTCAGGTCATAGGCAGTTCCCCGCGCCTTGACCTGGAAGCCGGAGAAATCACGCGGCGTCGAGGGCAGGGGCATGGGATCGCCGCCTGGTTTCACCGTTGCGACGGGGATGATCTTCTCGACGTTGTGGAACGCCCAGCGGCTATGGGGCGACACGCGCCAGTTGGAGAGGTCCGCCTCGCTCAACCCGCCTGTTCCCGCCCGCGCGCCATCGCCGCCTTGCGCGATTCTTCTGCAGCCTCCGGCGTCACCGCCGAATTGTTCTTCGAGCCGCGCTCGATCTCCATCTTCAGCGCCTCGGGCAGGGGCATGGCGAGACCATCATCGATCACCGCTTTCATGCGCTTCAGCAATCCGCCTTCAACACTCGCCATTTCGGCAGCCAGCTTCTTCGCCGCCGGCAGCAACGCTTCGGGCGCATAGACCCGGTTCACGAGGCCCCAGCGCTCGGCCGTATCTGCCTCAAGATAGTTGCCCGTCAGCGACAGCTCTTTCGCGCGGCCGGCTCCGATAAGGCGTGGCAGCTTCTGTGACAGGCCCCACACCGGCATCAGGCCCACGCGGCTATGCGTGTCCGCGAACTTCGCCTCGCTCGAGGCCAGCAGCACGTCGCACATGAGTGCGAGTTCGAAACCGCCCGTGATCGCAAATCCGTTGATCGCGCCAATCACCGGCCACGGACACGCTGCGAACGCCGCCGCAAGGTCCATGTCCTGGTTTGCCTGCTGTCCGACGCCGAGCGAGAAGCCGCGCTGTCCCGCCTCCTTCAGGTCCACGCCGGCCGAGAAGGCGCGTCCAGACCCTGTCAGCACGATCGCGCGCACATCATTGGCGGCCGAAATCTCTCGCACCGTCTTCACGATCTGCGTCCGCAACGCCACCGACAGCGCGTTGAGCTGCTTTGGCCGGTTGAGCGTGAGCACCGCCACCGCGCCGTCGCGCTCCACCAGAAGCTGCTCGTCAACAGAATCGCTCATCCCGCATCCCCTCTAGTCTTTCTTCGGATCGATTTCCGGCTTCACGCCTTGTGCCTTAACGATCTCCACCAGTGCATCGAGGCTGGCGGCGATCAGGTCAGGGTCGCGGCTGCGTGCGACGAGGTTGACGCCGAACTCCGTCGCCTTTCCCTTGAGGCGCATGAACGGATAGGAGCCGAAGCTCACCTCCGGCCGCGCTTTCGCCAGCGCGCCGAGCGGTTCGGCAATATCGCCCTCTCGCAGGCCCATCCCGCGCACGGTGTGGGAATGCACCACCGCGCCGCCCTGGATGCGATGCCCGACATCCTGCAGCATGCCGCGCGTCACCGAGGGTATGCCTGCCATCACGAACACATTGCCCAGCATGAAGCCGGGCGCTGCCGACACCGGATTGTGGATGAGCTCGGCGCCATCAGGAATGCGCGCCATGCGCAATCGGCCTTCGTTCATCTCCTGGCCGCGCGCCTCATACCAGGGCTTGAGGATCGCCAGCGCATCTTCCCGCACGCCGATCTTTACCTCGAACGCCGCCGCGACCGCGTCCGCCGTGATGTCGTCATGCGTCGGCCCGATGCCGCCGGTCGTAAACACATAATCGTGGCGGGTGCGCAGGACGTCGACCGTCCGCACGATAACCTCGTGCACATCCGGGATAACGCGCGCCTCGCGAACCTCGACGCCCAGAGGGTTAAGGAATTCGGCGATCGTCTTAAGATTGGAATCCTGCGTGCGTCCGGAGAGTATCTCATCCCCGATCAGGATAACGGCGGCGGTAACGGTGCGGGCCATGCCCCAGCGTTTACGACCGCTTCACAGGGAGGTCCAGCGGCCCGAACGTGAAGCAGGCGTAAATGATAACCGGCGGATTCCTTGCAAAACACCCGTTCCGCTCAGCGGATAATTAAACCTGAGGGCGCATAAACATCCTGCGATAAAAGGCGGGACACCCATGCGCACCCACAAGCGCCTCTCCAAAGCGGAGGGCGGCAACGTGATGATCGAATTCGCGATGCTCGCGCCAGTGTTCTTCATGCTGGTCATGGGCCTCGTGGAATTCGTGCTCTACGAATACAAGACCTACGCTCTCAATCACGTCGTCTACGAAGCCACCCGCAACCTGCAGACCGGCGAGGTCCAGGCCGCAGCGAACATGCGCCAGGAGTTCGACAAGCTCTGCAAGGAGTCGGCTGGCGCTCTCATGGACTGCGACAGCATCGAGTGGGATGTGCGCACGTTCGACGAGCTCAAGGACATCAACTATCCCCCGCCGGAATTCGATTCGAACGGCAACGTCACCAACTTCGTGTTCCAGCCGGGCGGGCCCAACAAGTATTCGGTCGTCCGCGCGGCGATCAATCACAGGTTCATCACGCCCTTCATGGACGAGCTCTTCCACCTCGGGCCGGACATGCCGGCGATCGTGAACGCCTATTGTATCGTCAAGAACGAGCCGTGGACCTGATCATGCGCCTCCGTTCACGCCTTCCGAAGCTTCGTGCCCGCAGCCTGATGCGTGACCGCCGCGGCGTTGCTGCGGCGGAATTCGCGCTCATTGCGCCCGCGCTCATCTTCCTCGTGATGGGCGTGTTCGAGATGTCGTTCCGCTTCCGCGCCTCGGAAGAGGCGACGCGCTATGTCCACCAGGTCGCCGATCTCATCTCGCGCGAGACCGGGCTCACGACAGCGCAGCTCACCGAGATCTACGACGCCTCGATCCACATGATGAAGCCGCTCGACACAGCGGAGAACCTCGACGTCGACGTGTCCTCGATCGCGTTTGTCAACGACACGGCCGATCCCCAGCTCTATTGGCGCCGCGTCGCCGGCACGCCGCTCACATTCAACCTTGAAGATGCGCGCGGCATGGGGATCAAGAACGAGACCGTGATCCGCGTCGGCATTCGCTATCACTATCAGAGCATTCTTTCGAACCTCTTCGGCGGTTCGGTCGCCACCATGGAACGGACGGCCTACGCGCGTCCGCGCGTCGAGCGCATTATCACGCTCGACGGCAAGAACACGGACGGCGGCAATATCACGTATTTTGGCGGGACTTGATTTTGGAGGGTAGGGCGCGCCGCAAGGCGCTTCCTGGGAAAGGCAGAACGGCGATGTTCGGGTCGATCAAGAAATTCGGGAAGGACCGTAAAGGCGCCTTCGCCATGCAGTTCGCGCTGATGGCGATCCCGCTCACGGTGTGCACAGGTCTCGCCATTGACGGCGGGCGCGCGTTCCTGGCGCGCTTCGAGCTTGCCTCCGCACTCGATGCGGCGGCGCTCGCGGTTGGTTCAACCTACAACAGCGGCGCCGATCTCGAGGCGATCGCCAAGAAGTTCGTGAACACCAACTTCCGCACCGAACACGACGATCCGATCGACGTTCAGCTCGTCACCACCGACACGTCGGTCAAGGTCACGGGCAAGGTCACCATCAACACCTACTTCATGCCGCTGGTTGGCCAGCCGCATGTCACGGTGGAAGCGGAAAGCGAAGTCCGTCGCGGCGGCAGCAACATCGAAGTTGCGATGTCGCTCGACATCACCGGCTCGATGAACGCGACGCGGATGACGGGTCTTCGCGACGCCGCCAACATCCTCATCGATGAAGTCGTCAACGTTAAGCAGACGCCCTATTTCTCGAAGATCGCGGTCGTGCCCTGGTCGGCTTCGATCTACACGGACACCAAGCATGTGCCCAACTCGGTCGTCACCGATCTGCGCGGCTCGCTGACCGGCCAGCAGAGCCTCAGCGCTGCAGGCTGGCGCAAGACGGGCACCACGACCAAGACGATTTCCGAAGCGGGTTGGCGCACGACGACCGGCGCCAAGACGATCGCGGCCGCCGCCTCCAACGGCACGGGCGGCATCGACTGGCGCTGGGGCACGTCCTTCACGATCTCCAAGATCACGAAGACGACGACTTCGCCTAACCGCGTGCAGGTCACAACGTCCTCGAACCACGGCTATACCGACGGGCAGTTTGTCCGCATCACGGGCGCCGGGGGCAGCTATACCTCGCTCAACAACACGATCTTCATGGTCGCGGACAAGGCGAACAAGACGTTCAACCTCAAGGACGTCTCGGGCACGTACATCACGCCGCCGACCGGCACGCCGACCGACTCGACCGCCGGCGCCTCCCAGCGCTGCTGGGACAGCGCCTGCCGCGTCGGCGTCACCACGACATCCGCCTTCACCGGCCTTGCGGCGGGTGATTTCGTCAACATCACCGGCACGACAGGCTTCCCGACAAGCCAGACGCCGAACTACATCAACAACCCGGATACGCCCTCGGGCAACCCGACCGCCTCGGGCACCTGGGTTGTCTATGGCATCGTTTCCGGCTCGAACACCTTTACCCTGTCCAATTGGACCGGACCCTCTTTCGGCACCACGATGAACTCGGGCGGCGGCAAGGTTTCCGAATGCCTCGTGTCCGACTGCCGCTACCGCGTCACCACCACCGCCTCGCACTCGTTCAGCGTCCTCGACTACCTTTACTTCTGGGGCCTCAGCGAGTCGGGCTCAGGAACGGCCGTCAACAACGTGGTCAACACGACCTCGACGATCGCAAGCCCGTCCGGCTCGGTTTTCTACATGCCGGGTTGGGGCAAGAACTACATGGACTGGTCGTCGGGCGGTTCGGTTGCGGCCTGCGCACTTGTCACTTGCAACGTGCAGATGACGGTCGCCAACAGCGGCCTGTCAGTCGGCGAACGTGTCGAGGTGACGAGCGCCACTGGTCTTACCGGCCTTAACAACCCGAACGGGTCGAATGTGGCCTGGCCGATCACCGCGATCAGCGGCAACGTCATCACGCTCGGCGACACCAACCCGTCTCTGACCGGCATGTCGGGCACCTATGGCTCGAGCGGCAAGTCGCAATGCACCACCTATGGCTGCAACAAGTACTTCTTCACCTCCTCGGGCGGCACGCCGACACTCTTCCAGGCCAGCCCCTGCCTCGTGGAGCGGTATGGCGCGGATGCGGCAACCGATGCGGATCCGGCAAGCTCGCCCCTTGGCATCAGCTACACCAGCGGCGGTACGTGCACGAGCACCAACTATGTGACGCCGCTGACCTCAAACACCAGCCGCCTCAAGACGGCGATCACCGATCTCAAGACGGGCGGCTCGACCGCCGGCCAGCTCGGCATCGCCTGGGCCTGGTACATGCTTTCGCCCAACTTCGCGAACGTGTGGGACAAGGAAGAAGAGAACAAGCCGAAATCCTATACCACCTCGGAGCTGGCCAAGATCGCCATCCTGATGACCGACGGCGAGTTCAACCTTGCAACCTGCAACGGCGTCTCCTCGGCGACATGGGGTACAGGCACGCGCATCAATTGCGACCCGGCCAAGGATCCCTTCCAGCAGGCCGAGGCGATCTGCACCGCGATGAAGGCTGAAGACATCACCATCTACACGGTGGGTCTGCAGATCGACACATCGCTCTATGCAGACGAGTTCCTCACCAAGTGTGCGACGAGCCCGGCTCACGCCTTCCTCGCGAACGACAACGAGGAACTGAAAGCGGCGTTCTCGAAGATCGCGATCAACATCTCCAAACTAAGGATCGCTCACTAGCGGAACACACAACAACGCTCACGCTCCCGCGTGATCAGACCAAGGGCCGGGCTGGAAACAGTCCGGCCTCTTTTTTTAGCCCGCTGTTCTGAGTTTGTCCGCCACCGCGCGTGCGGCCGGCGTGTCCATGGCGTTGAGTTCGCCGAAGCGCGACAGCGCCCGACGCCACAGCCATTTGGCGTGGCTCTCGCGTCCAGCCGCCGCCGCATGGTCGCCAGCAAGGCCCGTGAGCTCGGCCAGGGCTGCGCCCTGAGCGACATCACGCTCGGCGTTGAGCATGCGGTCGGCATCCTCCAGCCGCCCTTCCGCGAGGGCTGTGCGGATCTCGGGGAACAGGCCAGTGGTGACGACAGGCGCAGGAGGGGCCGCCTGCGCATTGGCCGGCGGAGGTTCAACCGCCTTTGGGATCGGCTCCAGTGTCGCGACGCTCGGGAATGGCGTTACCGCGGGCTGTGGAGGCGGCGTCGATGTTGCGACAGGCTTCGCTGCCGGGGGTGGGGGAGGCGGAGGAGCGGGTGCTGCCGCCCGGACAGGCTCTGGCGCTGGAGCGGGCGCGGCGGGCGTGACCGGCGGGGGAATGTCGGCCGCACGCCAGTCGCGATCAGCCGCACGGCTGCGTTCAGAATAATAGGCTTCGGCAGCGCCAAGCGTTTCCTCGCGATGGGCGGCTTCAGCCGCGAGCTGGGCCTTGCGGTTCGGCCGCGGATGCACGGCGCTGACGAGGAAGGTCAGGCCGGCCGCGAGGCCCAGTGCGCCAGCGATCACAAGCCAGGGCATGCCTTCGGCGCCAGGGGGAAACACGTTCATCGCAGCTGAACGCTGGGTCCAGGCAAGATAGCCTCCGCCGCCGGCCAGCAGCACACCCGCGAGGAACTGAACAATACGTACCAACATTGGCTACCCCAGGGCGGGCCACGTCTATTTGTTGAAGCTAGTCCCCGTCCGGCAGTCCCCTGTCCGGCAGCGGCCTGCGGACACCCGATAAAGCAAGCCTTAGCCGCTTCCCCGGCAGGCTGAAACCACAAACACGCAGCAGGCGCGGTGCGGCCATTTCGCCCCGATAAACATGGCGCCGCGAGGTTTCCTCTGGAGGAAGGGGCGCAACTGTACCGACGGTACAGTTGTACACGGCGTGCTCTGCAATCCTGCAGAACGTAACCCGCACTACACGCGCAAGTCCCTGTAATCAGGCCCCAAACGCGAACGGCAGCTGCTGCACCATGCGTCTCCTATCGGCGCCGGCGGAGGCTCCCTAAATCTCAGCGTACCGGCGCATGAGTCGCCGGACCAAGAAGACTTACAACAAGAAAGATACGAGCCTCCCATGACCACCTTCTTCCGACGGCATATCGCCACCGCAGCATTGATCGTCGAGCTATCGACGCTTTCCGCTGTCCTTCTCTTCATGGTCGCAGCAACGCTGAATGCTGCATCATACACCCTCGCCTGATCGCGACGACACGATCGGGCAAGGCATGGCGGCGCCGGGGACGGAACCCACACCCCCGGAGCCGGCGCCGCCATGCGCCATCTTTCCCGGACACACGTCATGCTGAACGACATCTATGGCTGCCCGCTTTCAACAACCTCCCGCCAAGCGGCGGAGAGGTTCAATGCGGCGCTTCGTTTCATCCGCACCTATCATGGCGATCCCATCGCCACGCTCGACGCTGCGATCGAGCATGATCCCCAATTCGGCCTCGCCTGGATCACGCGCGGCGTCCTCCTCGCCCAGATGACAGACCGGCTCTTCGCCGAGGACGTCACGCGCTCGCTGCGCGCCGCCGCAGCCTGCGACCTCGACGATCGCGAGCGCAACCACATGGCCGGGGCGATCGCCTGGGCCGAAGGGCGTTTCCACGACGGCACGATGATCTTCGCCCGCATTGCGCAGGAAGCCCCGCGCGACCTGCTTGCCGTGCAGAACGCCCATGTCGGCTGTTTCTTCACTGGCGCCCAGTTCGAGCTGCGCGACATCCCGCTTGCCGCCCTGCGCGCTGCCCGCGAAGGCAGCGAAGGCCGCCATGCCCTGCTGGGAATGGCCGCCTTCGGTCTCGAGGAATGTGGCGACTACGCTCGCGCCGAGGCTCTTGGCCAGGAAGCGGTCGACCTCGAACCGACAGACGCCTGGGCCGTGCATGCGGTGGCTCACGTCAACGAGATGCGCGGCGATATCGCCACGGGGCGCGACTGGCTGAACGATACATCGATGGGCTGGTCGGAGGATTGCGGTTTTTCCTACCACAATTGGTGGCATCTCGCGCTCCTGCATATCGATGCGCAGGATCCGAAGGCCGCATTGAGGCTCTATGACGAACGTATCCGTCCGCGCGACGAGGCGAATGTCGCTCTTGAAATGCTGGATGCGTCTGCGCTGCTCTGGCGGCTGCATCTTGATGGTGTCGATACCGGCGATCGCTTCCAGCGTCTTGCACACGTGTGGGAGACAAAGGCCGAAGATGGCGTCCTCGCCTTCAATGATCTTCACGCGGTGATGGCCTTCCTCGGCGCCGGCCAGCCCATGCTCGCCGAACGCACGCTGGCAGCGATGCGCCGCACGGCGCAGGGGCAGGGCGACAATGCCTGGATGACGCGCGAGATCGGCCTGCCGCTGGTCGAGGGCTTCATCGCGTTCGACGCCCGGCGCCATGCCGAAGCGGTGGAGAAGATCGCGCGCGTGCGCGGGATCGCCCAGCGTTTCGGCGGCAGTCATGCCCAGCGCGATGTGCTTTCGCTGACAGCGCTTCACGCCGCCATTCGCGGCAACATGCGCGCGACTGCCGAAGCCTTCGCAGCCGAGCGCGTGATGCACAAGCCGCATAGCCCCTGGGCCGCACGTCTTTCCCGGCACGCGAAGGCGATCGGCGGCGATGAGGCGATCCCGGCCGACCTTGGCCTGTGAACGACCGAATAAAGCGAGGCAGGCAAGCAGGCGTCAGACCTGGACCGTCCGCCTCGGGGAAGAGCAACCTGCCGGGCTTCCGTGACCAGACACCACGGAAGCCCGGCGACCTTGCTCGCCATCTTGCTCGCGAGGCTAATCCAGCGTCCGCCGGTAGCGCGCCATCGCCAGTGCGGTGACGAGGCAAACGAAGATGCCGAGCGCCACATGGCTCGGCCATAGCGTCGCAAGGCCTTCGCCCTTGAGCAGCGCGCCGCGAACGACGCGCAGGAAATGGGTGACCGGGATCGCCTGTCCGATCGCCTGCGCCCATTCCGGCATGCCGCGGAAGGGGAACATGAAACCCGACAGCAGGATCGAGGGCAGCATGTAGAAGAACGACATCTGCATCGCCTGCAGCTGTGTCCTCGCAACCGTCGAGATCAGGAAGCCGAGGGCGAGCGATCCGGTGATGAAGAGAAGGACGCCCAGGCTGAGCGCGATCCACCCGCCGGCCATCGGCACGTGGAACAGGAGCGAAGCCATGACGAGGATGACGGCGGTCTGGATCAGCCCGACCATCACATAGGGCGCGAGCTTGCCGATCATCACCTCGATCGGCTGGGCGGGCGTTGCCAGCAAGCTTTCCATCGTGCCGCGCTCCGTCTCGCGCGTGACCGACAATGCCGTCATCATGACGAGGGTCATCGAGAGGATGATACCCAGAAGGCCGGGGACGATGTTGTAGGCGGTGATGCTTTCGGGGTTATAGCGGCGATGCACCACGACATCGAAGGGCGCCGTTTTCGGCGCGTGCGGGGCGAGCGCGCCGGTGAGATCATTGTTCAGCGCCTGCATTGGCAAGGCAGTCGCAGCCGCGACTGCAGCGCCGGTTGCCGAAGGGTCGGTCGCATCGGCCTCGAGCAGTATCTGTGCGCCATCGCCGCGCGCCACGCGGCGCGTGAAGTCACCGGGAATGGTCAGCGCGAACTGCACCTCGCCCTTGCGCAGAAGTTCGTCGAGTTCCTCGACCGAAGGGGCCTCATGCGTGATGTCGAAGAACTGGGTGTTGACGAAGGCCGACAGGGTGGACCGCGCGAACGTGGAGTTGTCCTGGACAAGAACAGCGGTTGGCAGGTGCCGCGGCTCGTTGTTGATCGCATAGCCGAACAGCAGGAGCTGGACGACAGGGATCATGAGGATCATCGCATAGGTCAGACGGTCCCGCGTCAGCTGCACGAACTCCTTCGCCAGCACGGCAAGGATGCGCGTCGGCCATGAATTGCGTTTCGCTGTAGCGCTCATCGGAAGTTATCCTCCGACTTGCCCATCAGGTGGATGAAGGCGTCCTCGAGCGTGGGCTCGGTCCGCTTCCAGACAAACGGATCGCGACGGTAGGGCTGCAACGCCTTCTCCAGCGCTGTCTCATCAGTGCCGCTCACATGCAGTGTCACACCGAACGGCGCGGCCGCCTCGACGCCGGGGAGTTTCGCGATCTCGGGTGAGAGCCTGTCGACGCCGGGCCCTTCGCCCTCCCAGGTGACGAGGCCAACCTGTTTCAGGATGTCTGGCGCCGTCCCGCGCGCCATCAGCGTTCCATAGGCGATGTAGGCGATGTCGTGGCAACGCTCGGCTTCGTCCATGTAGTGGGTGGAGACGAGGACAGTCAGTCCTTGCGCCGACAGCGCATGGATCTCATCCCAGAACTGACGGCGCGCCTGTGGGTCGACGCCTGCTGTTGGTTCATCGAGCAGCAGGAGTTCAGGTTCATGCAGGGTCGTTGCGGCCAGCGCCATGCGCTGTTTCCATCCGCCCGACAGCTTCCCCGCCAGCTGCTTGCGGCGCTCATAGAGCCCGAGCCGGTCGAGCGCGTCCTTCACACGCTCATGCCGTCGATCGAGCCCATGGACGCGCGCCATGAACATCAGGTTCTCTTCGATGGTGAGGTCGTCATAGAGCGAGAATTTCTGCGTCATGTAGCCGACGCGCAGCTTGATCGCGTCCGACTGCCTGACGATGTCGAGGCCAAGGCATTTGCCGCTACCCGAATCCGGCGTCAGCAGGCCGCACAACATCCGAAGCGTGGTGGTCTTTCCCGACCCGTTGGGCCCGAGGAAGCCGGTGATCCGGCCGCGCGGAACCTGGATCGAGAAGTCCTTCACCACATGCTTGTCGCCGAACGACTTGTTCAGGCCCTGCACGTCGATGGCGAGGTCCGCTGGCGACGGCGCGGTCATTTTCCCGTGGCCTTGAGCGGTATGACGTCGACGGGCTGGCCGGGCGTCAGCCCCTTCGAGGAGACCGGCAACGCCTCGACCAGGAAAACCATCCGCTCGCGCAATTCGCGGCTGTAGATGACCGGCGGGGTAAATTCCGGGCGCGGGGAGACGTACGTCACCTTCGCCTTGAGGTCCTTGGCGCAGCCGTCGCATGTGAACGTGATCTCGCTGCCGATGGCATAGCGGTTGATGCCGTCCTGTGGCGCAAAGAAACGCAGCCTGACGCGATCATCCGGAATGAAGGACAGCACGGGCTGGTTGGCCGGAACCCATTCGCCCAGCTGGTAGAAGACGTCCTCAACGCGTCCCGCGCCTGGGGCGGAAGGCGCAATGTCGGTGAGACGCGCTTGTGCGGCGGTCAGTGCAGCTTCAGCCTGGCGCACACGGTCCTGCGCTGCGCGCGCCTGGTCCTCACGTGCGCCCAGCTTGGCGGCCTGCAGCTGCTTCTCGATCGCTTTCACATTTGCCTGCGCAGTCGATCTTGCAGCTTCCGCCGAGTCCAGTTGCGCGCGTGAGGCGGCGCCAGCTTCGGTCAGCGGCTTCACCCGTTTCAGCGTGAGCTCAGCCTCGTTGAGCTGTGCGCGCGCGGCCGCAAGCTGAGCCTCGATGACGCCAAGTTCGGCCGGCCTCTGGCCGCGCTTGGCATCGGCCGCCAGCGCTTTTGCCGCGTGTGTTTCTGCTGCTGCCTGGTCACGGGCGGCTTCGCTCTGCGCCGGATCGATCGCAAAGAAGCCTGCTCCGGCGGCAATGGTGTCGCCGCGCTGGACGTTGAGTTCCGTCAGGCGTCCCGCAACGGGCGATGCTGGATAGAGCGGTTCGCCTTCGACATAGCCGGAGAGCACGCCATGGTCTGAGCCGCCGCGACCGAAGAGGAGGAAGACTGCCAGGCCCGCGGCTGCGAGGACCAGGACGCCAACCAGGATTTGCTGCGGTTTCATGGGCGGCTCGTCAGAAGTCCAGGCAGCACGTTGTCGAGATGCTGCTGCATGAGGCTTGGGATGTCGAAAGGCTTCGCCCCGACGGGGACAAACGTTTCCCGGAAGATCACGCCAAGGAGGAGGGGGGACATGATCGAGACGGCGTGATTGCGGGCGTCCCCCGGACGGACCTCGCCGCGTTCCTGCGCCCGCTCGATCACTTTCGTCAGAAGGCCAAGGCCCTTGGCAACCGCATCGTCGTGCCAGATCCGGGCAATCTCCGGGAAATTGCCGCTCTCGCCGATCACCATCTTCACGACGCGGCCCATGTTCGAGGCCGTCGCCAGCTCGGCGACGCGCGCGAGCATCATGCGGAGCAGCTGGTCGAAGGGTCCCGGGAAGCTAAGCGCGAATGCCTCGATCTTCCCGATGTTGGGAGCGATGCCGTCCTTCACGACGGCTTCGAAGATGTCCTGCTTGGTCTCGAAATAGAGGTAGAGAGCGCCCTTCGAGACGCCGGCGCGCCTCGCGATGTCGTCCAGCCGGGCCGATGCGAAGCCTTTTTCCGAGAAGACTTCGTAGGCGGCCTGGACGATTTCGGCGGGCCGGGCATCTGCCCGGCGCCGCCATTTCGGGGTGGAGGATGGGGAGGAAGTCTCTGACATTACGGTTCTTTTAAGTAACTGACCGGTCAGTTATATATACAGGTCATCGCGATTGAGTCCAGAGGGCGTGCGAAGATTCTTTTGAAAGGGAAGGCTCTGGCCCGCCGGTATTTGCCATCACGCGCGCAGGAACGGTCGCTAAACCAATCCAGCGTAAAGAATTCAGGCTGATATCTTTACGGGCGGACCGCTTAGCTAATGTCGTCGACCAAACTTCTGGAAACGCCAGCGGTCGCGCAAGCGGTGATCGGGTCCATTCCGTGCTGCGTCGTCGACGATCGCGACCGGATCACGGAGGTCAACGCAGCCTTCGCAACGCGCATCAACCGCCCGGCGCCGCATCTTGTCGGCATCCAGATTCTCGAACTCATGCGCGGCGTTGCGGTCGATGAAGCCCGCTCGACCGGCGCAAACTGTTTCCACCTGCGCGATGCTGGCAAGGAAAGCTGGGTCCGTCTCGACCGCACGCAGGTTGCGCCCGCCCGCGAAGTCGTTCGTCTCGTCGATGTCTCTTCCGAATGGCAGGCGCTCACGTCCATCGTCACCGCGCGCACGGTGCGCGACCGCCTGATGAATGACGCTGAGATCGGCACATGGCGCTATGATCCGGACGCGGAAGTCTATCACTTCTCGAGCGAACTCTCGCTTGGCCATGATGGCATCAACGAGCCCGTACCGCTGGCCATCCTGATGAAGATCCAGCATCCCGACGATGTCGCCAAGGACGCGGTGATCCGGGATCACATCACCGCGCAGGGCGGGTCGGCTGAAGGCGAGATGCGCTATCGCGACAGCAAGGGCGGCTGGAAGACATTGCGCGTCCACTATCGCGCCGGCCGCAAGCTTCCGTCCGGAAAATTCGAGATGTTCGGCATCAGCCAGAACGTCACCGAACTGGCTCGCGCCCGCGACACCGCCGACACGATGACCAACCGGTTCGAGCTGGCCATGCAGGCCGCTCACGCCGGCGTCTACGAGATCGACCTCCGCACGGGCGAACGTTGGGGCTCGGAGCAGTTCAGGTCGCTTGTCGGGCCTGAGGGCATGGCGCGCCAGGACTCGGATGTCTTTGGCATCTACATGGACGATGAACTTCCGCGCCTGCGGGCCGACTGGATCAGGTGCCTGGAATCAGAAGCGGTGCAGGTCACCGAGACACGTGTCTATCGCCCGGATGGCATAGGCCGCTGGGTGCGCGTGTTCATGCAGGTGCAGCGCGGGCCTGCGCGCGAACCGATCCGCGCCGTCGGCCTCATGCTCGATATTCACGACCAGAAGCAGCAGCAGCTGGCCCTCGAAGAGGCCAAGCAGCAGGCCGAGGCGGCGACGGTTGCGAAGTCCAATTTCCTCGCTTCGATGAGCCATGAGATCCGCACGCCGCTCAACGGCATTCTCGGCATGGCGCAGGTGCTCCAGGACGAAGAGCTGACCGACGGCCAGCGCGATCGCGTCAACGTGATCTCCGAATCCGGCCAGACGCTCATGGCGCTGCTCAACGACGTGCTCGACATTTCCAAGATCGAGGCGGGCAAGCTCGAGATCGCACGCATCGATGGGCAGCTCTGTCTTACGATCGAGCGCGTGCGCCAGCTCTTCCTGCATCGTGCGGAGGAGCGCGGCCTGAAGTTGACCATGGATGTCGCCGAAGATCTTCCACCGGTGCTGAACTACGATCCCATCCGCGTTCGTCAGTGCGTCGCCAATCTTCTATCCAACGCCATCAAGTTCACCGAAACGGGCTCGATCAAGGTCCGCGTTGGCGCGGATCAGGAGCCCGGCGGCGACTGGCTTGTGCGCATTTCCGTCAGCGACACTGGCATCGGCATGGAGCAGGAGACGATGTCGCGTCTCTTCGGCGCCTTCACGCAGGCCGACGCTTCAATCACGCGGCGCTTTGGCGGGACGGGCCTTGGCCTTGCGATCACTCGCCAGCTTGCGCGCCTGATGGGCGGGGACGTCATGGCCGAGAGCCTGTCAGGGCAGGGCTCGACCTTCCATCTTACCTTCACGGCTGCTCCAGGCGTGCTGAAGCCCGTGCAGGTCGAGGCCGATGAACCGGTCGCCGAGCAGTCGGAAGACGACAAGCTGCGTCCGATCATGGGCGCCCGCGTGCTGCTCGTTGACGACAACCCGGTCAATCGCCAGGTCGTGAAGCTGTTCACGGCGCAGCTGAGCCCGAAGATCGTCGAGGTCGCCAACGGCAAGGAGGCGCTTGAGCGCCTTGCCGAGCAGTCATTCGACCTTGTCCTTCTCGACATCCACATGCCCGTGATGGACGGCAGGGAAACGATCCGGCGTATCCGCGCCAGCGAGGAAGCCTGGAAGGACATTCCGGTGATTGCGCTGACTGCTGACGCGATGAGCGGGGACCGCGAGCGTTATCTCGGCATGGGCATGAGCGATTATATTTCCAAGCCAATCGACGCCCGCGAGCTGGCGACGAAGTACCTTGCCCTCCTTCAGGGGCGCAGGCTGGTTGCTGACGACAAGGCGGCCTGATCACGCGCTTATGCTTTTCGCGCTGATCGATTGGGCGTAGGCTTTTCTCCAGGCAGGACGAACCGAGACGTTCGCCGCCTCCGGAGGAGATCGTCATGGCAAAATTGCTTGCAACCTGTGCGCTCGGGCTGATCCTTTCCGCCCCGGCATTCGCCCAGGCGAGCTATACCCCGCCGCGTACGCCGGAGGGCAAGCCGGACCTTCAGGGCGTCTGGTCGAACCAGTCGCTCACCAACCTCTCGCGCACGCCCAACATGAAGCTTTCGGTGACGAAGGAAGAAGCGGCGGATCTTGTGAAGAACAATCCGTGGATCCTCCTGGCGCAGAGCGAAGAGGGGGCTTCCAAGCTCAATGACGGCCTGCTCGACGACAAGAACAACGACCGCGGTTACAACACGTTCTGGATCGACCCCGGGGTCGCCTTCGCAACGGTCAAGGGCGAGATCCGCACGTCATGGATTGTCGATCCGCCGGATGGCCGGGTGCCGGTCTCGCCTGCAGGCCAGAAGGCGCGCGCGGATGCATCCGCCAGGAAGCGCGCCACGATGTATCAGGGACCCGAAACGCTTCCGATCGCGGAGCGCTGTCTCATCGGCTTCACGGGCGCCGGCGGGCCGGGAATGTTGAACACGATTTACAATAACAACTATCAGATCGTGCAGACCAGGGACGCGCTGATGATCCTTGTCGAGATGGTGCACGATGCGCGCATCATTCCGATCGCAGCGAGCAAGGCCGAGGCGAAGCACCGGCCCGCCGCGATCAAGCCCTGGCTGGGCGATAGCGTGGGCTGGTGGGAGGGCGACACGCTGGTGGTCGAGACCGTCAATGTGCATCCCGAGCAGGCCAATCAGGGGCAGATCATCCTGAGCCCGGAAGGCAAGGTGATCGAGAAGTTTGCGCGCGCCGCTGACGGCCAGCTCTATTACGAATTCACCGTCGATGATCCGGTCTACTACACGCAGACATGGAAGGCGGAGGAGACGCTGAACAAGCGGAATGAGTCCGTTTACGAGTACGCCTGCCATGAAGGCAACTACGCCATGGAGGGCATTCTCGGCGGTGCGCGGATCCTCGAGGCGTCGGGCCGCGAGAACAAGCAGGGGCCAGGTATCTTCGGGCCAACCGCGCCCCCGCCCAAGCCGCGTGGCGTGCAATAGTGGTGAACGTCTTCGTCACTGACCTCAAAGGGTTCGCCAATCCGGTGATCGCCTCGCGCCTCAAGAAGGCGGGGGCGCGGGTGATCGCCTGCGATCCCGCCATTGCGCGCGATGGCGAGGATGAGGGCGTCGAAGTGATCGCGTGGGGCACGCCTGGCGATCTTGTCGTGCGAGCAGCGCAGCGCTTTGGCGGCAAGCTCGATGCGATCGTGATTTCGCCGGCGATGCCGGCGCCGCGCACCAAGATCGAGGATCTCGGGATCGAGGACTTGATGCCGTACTTCCAGCGGCTCGCGGCAGAATCGATCGCCTTCGCGGGCGCTGCGGTGAAGGCGATGCGGCCCAACAAATCCGGGCGCATCGTGTTCGGATCATCGTCCGGACCGATCGGCGGGATACCTGGCTTTGCCGCCTATGCTGCCGCACGCGCCGCGGTGAACGGCGTCGTGCGTACGTTGGCGCTCGAAGTCGCGGGCGATGGGATTTCGGTCAACGCCGTCGGCGCCAACTTCATCCAGACCGAGACATATTACCCCAAAGCGCTGCTCGAGGATCCGGTGAAGGGTCCCAAGCTCCTCGCGCGCGTGCCGATGGGCCGCCTTGGTGAAGCCGAGGAGGTGGCAGCCCTTATCGAGCTGCTGGCCATTGGCCGCAGCGGCTTCGTCTCCGGGCAGGTGATCCCGATTTCGGGAGCCTGGTGCTAGCCTACCTCATGAAGCGTTCCGAGAAGAACGCGATCACACGGTTGGCTGCAGCTTCGCGCTGGTCGCGCGTGTCTCCGAACGTCTGGCCGAGCTTTCCTTCCAGCAGCAGGGTCGCAAGACCGTGCGCCGCCGCCCACGAGGCGATGACCGGCGTAAGGTCCGGGTTCGCCTTGTCGGAGGAATGCCCATGTGCGTCGAGAACCTCGACCACCACGTTGAAGCACTTCTCGGCTTTCGCCTTGGCTTCGGGGTGGCGGGTGAGGTCGCACATCTCGTTCCGGAACATCAGCCGGAAGAGTTCGGGATGGTTGAGCGCAAAGCGGATATACGCCTCGCCCATCGCCTTGTTCTTCGCAGCCTTGTCCCGAGCCAAACCTATCGCGCTGACCATGTAGTCATAGAGCTGGTCGAAGCCATCGCCTGCCAGCTCCGCGAGGATTGCCTCGCGGTCCGCGAAATAGTGGTACGGGGCCTGGTGGCTCACGCCCGCCCGCCGTGCGACTTCCCTCATCGACAGCGCGCCCAGGCCACCCTCGTTCATGAGGGCCAAGCTGGCCTGGAGAATTCCGGCGCGGACATCGTCCTTGCCGGCAGCCCGAGTTAAAGCAGTCATTGATCGCCTATTTTTATGTACTTGACACTGTCTAGGCGTGTTCCCCCGGTGTCAAGCTCTCCCAAGACTGTTTGGTGACATAAGCCGGGCCGTCTGTCAGCCAACTCTTGTTTGCCAATACCGACCCGGATTCCGGCTGTCTTTTCCAATAGTTGGCGGCGCGCTTCGAATGAACAACAGTAGGGCCAACACCGGAAACGCGGTGATGGGAGGACTGCTTGGATTTCAACCTGCCGCCTGGACTGGCCGCCTACCTCAAAGAGCTCGACCGCTTCATCGAGGCCGAGATCAAGCCGCTGGAGAATGCGGACGACAACATTCGCTTCTTCGACCATCGGCGCGAGCATTCGCGCACGAACTGGGATGAGGGCGGCCTTCCGCGTCACGACTGGGAAGAGCTGCTGCGGGAGGCGCGGCGGCGTGCGGACAAGGCCGGGCATTTCCGTTTCGCGCTGGCGAAGGAGCTGGGCGGATCGGCGCGCGATGTCGGCTGCGGCATGAACCTGTCGATGGCCATCATCCGCGAGCACCTCGCTGCGAAGGGGCTCGGCCTCCACAACGACCTGCAGAACGAACACTCGATCGTCGGCAATTCGGTCGGCGCGCTGCTGATGTGGAATTACGGCACCGAAGCACAGAAGAAGGAATGGATGGACGATCTCGCGGCGGGCAGGCGCGGTTTCGCCTTCGGCATCACCGAGCCGAAGCATGGCTCGGATGCAACCCACATGGAAACCGTCGCACGGCGCGATGGCGATCACTGGATCATTGATGGCGAGAAGACGTGGAACTCCGGCATCCACAAGGCCAGCCACGACATGATCATGGCGCGCACATCCGGCAAGGCCGGCGATGGCGATGGCATCACGGCTTTCCTCGTGCCGGCCAATGCGCCTGGCTTCAAGGTCGAGGAATTCCTCTGGACGTTCAACATGCCGACCGACCATGCGCATGTGACGCTGAAGGGCGTGCGCGTGCCCGACAGCGCCATCTTCGGCGGGGAAGGGCGCGGGCTTCAGGTCGTGCAGCACTTCTTCAACGAGAACCGCATTCGTCAGGCGGCGTCATCGCTTGGCGCTGCGCAATACTGCATCAACGAGGCGGTGGCCTATGCGAATGTCCGCGCGCCTTTCGGCAAGAAGCTGGCTTCCAACCAGGCGATCCAGTTCCCGCTGGTCGAACTGCAGACGCAATGCGAGATGGTGCGCGCCCTGATCCACAAGACCGCCTGGCAGATGGACACGGTCGGCAACTTCGCCGTCAGCGACAAAGTCTCTATGTGCAACTACTGGGCGAACCGCCTGTGCTGCGAGGCGGCCGACCGCGCCATGCAGACTTTCGGGGGCCTTGGCTATTCGCGTCACAAGCCGTTCGAGCACATCTACCGCCACCACCGCCGCTATCGCATCACCGAGGGCTCGGAAGAAATCCAGATGCGTCGCGTCGCCGGCTACATGTTCGGCTTCATGGGGCAGCGCGCCCCCAAAGGCGTGCAGGAATGATCGACACGGCCAGGCTGGAAAACGCGCTGAAGCGCATGCCCGGCTTCGAGGCGTTGCTGGCGTGCGAGCGGCTATCCGCCGGCGCCAGCCGCGAGACCTACAAGCTCACCACCCGCATGAACGGCGCCGAGCGTCTCCTCGCCCTGCGCCGCGCGCCGAACGATGATCGTTCGGTCGTGAGCCGGGGCGGGCCGACGCTGGCGGAGGAAGCAAAACTTTTCGCAGCCGCGCGCACTGCCGGCGTGCCGGGCCCGGAAGTCTTCATGACGCTGGAGCCGCAGGATGATCTTGGCGCAGGCATCGTGATGGAATGGATCGCGGGCGAGACGCTGGGCGCCAGAATCGCGCGTGCGCCGGAATTCGCCGAGACGCGGAAGATGCTCGCGCGCCAGTGCGGCGAAGTCCTCGCCCGCCTGCACAAGGCGGACGTCAAGGCCAGCGGCCTCGACCAGTTCCTCGACACGTTCGATGCCGAGCACACGGTTCGCAAGACGCACGCCGCCTACCTCGAACTCGAAACATCCCAGCCGATGATCGATTTCGTCGCGATGTGGCTCCTGAAGAACCTGCCTAAGAACCAGCGCTCCACGCTGGTGCACAGCGATTTCCGCAATGGCAATTTCATCGTGCAGCCGGACAAGGGCATTGTCGCCGTGCTGGACTGGGAGCTGGCGCATATCGGCGATCCGATGCGCGATCTGGGCTGGCTGGTCACGCGCTCATGGCGCTTCGGCGTCAAGGACAAGCCCGTCGGCGGTTTCGGCGAGATCGAGGATCTAATCGCCGGCTACGAGGCCGTCTCGGGTGAAACAGTCGACCGGGCAGCAGTCAAATTCTGGGAAGTCTTCGGATCGTTCTGGTGGTCGGTTTCGACCCTGTCGATGGGGTACTCATTCCGCTCCGGGACAGACTTGAGCGTCGAACGCCCCGCGATCGGCCGCCGTTCATCGGAATGCCAGATCGACTGCGTGAACCTCATCATCCCCGGCCCCGCACGCAAGCCGCAGTCATCGCTGCAGACACTCTCCACCACCGAACTCCCGCGCACCGACGAACTTCTGCGCGGCGTGCGCGACTTCCTTCGCAACGATGCCTCGCAGGATCTGAAGGGCCGCAACCTCTTCCTCGCCCGCGTCGCCGCCAACTCCGTCGACATCGCCCTGCGCGAGCTCGAATTCGGCGCTGATGCCGCCGCATCCGAGCAGGACGCGCTTGCGGCGCTGCTTGGGCGGCAGGGTGAGGTGACAGATCTGCGCGCTGCGCTGTGCAAGGCGATCCGCGCCGGCGAGATCGGGCTCGATGACCAGCGCCTGCACGCCTACCTGCGCGACAGCGTGCTGGCGCAGGTCATGATCGATCAGCCGAATTATCCTGGCGCCGCGGAAGCTGTGAAAAACGCCTGACGCGGCGGAACAGCTGCCTACTCGACGGTATCGGGCGGCGGGTCTACACCACGGACAGTCAGATTGAGGTCTTCATGTCCCGTCCCGTTATTTCGTCCACCGGCCTCTACACGCCGCCCCATTCCATTTCGAATGCGGAGCTGGTGGCCAGCCTCAATGCCTGGACGGACAACTGGAATGATGAGCATGCCGCCGAGATCGCGGCGGGAACGCTGCCGGCGAAACAGCATTCCTCGGTGGAGTTCATCGAGAAGGCGTCGGGCATCAAGTCGCGCTATGTCGTCGACAAGGTCGGCGTGCTCGATCCGAAAGTGATGCGCCCCCACATTCCGGAGCGGCCGAACGACCAGATTTCGATCCTGGCCGAGATTGCGGTGGCTTCAGCGAAGGAGGCGCTCGAGCGCGCGGGCAAGACGGCGAAGGATATCGATGCGGTCATTTGCGCTGCTTCCAACATGCAGCGCGCCTATCCGGCGATGGCGGTCGAAGTGCAGGCAGCCCTGGGCGCCGATGGCTTCGCCTTCGACATGAACGTTGCCTGTTCCTCGGCCACCTTCGGCATCCAGACAGGCGCTGATTTCGTGCGGGCAGGGCATGCAAAGACGGTGCTGATGGTGAACCCGGAGATCTGTTCGGGCCATCTCAACTTCACCGATCGCGACAGCCATTTCATCTTCGGCGACGTTTCAACTGCGGTCCTGATCGAAGCCGAAGAAGTTGCGCCGAAGAATGCGTGGTCGATCCTCGGCACGCACCTCAAGACGCAGTTCTCGAACAACATCCGCAACAATTTCGGCTTCCTCAACCGCGGCGACCCTGCCGGCGTTGGCAAGCAGGACAAGCTGTTCGTCCAGGAAGGGCGGAAAGTCTTCAAGGAAGTCGTGCCGATGGTGTCGGCCATGATCCAGGGGGAGATGGACCGTCTCGGGCTCAAGCCAACCGACCTCAAGCGCATGTGGCTGCACCAGGCCAATGCCGGCATGAACCGCCTAATCGCTGAAAGGGTGCTGGGCCACGAAGCCAGCGAGGACGAGAGCCCGACAGTGCTCGATACTTATGCAAACACGTCGTCGGCCGGTTCGATCATTGCGTTCCACAAGCACTCGGGCGACTTCCGGCCGGGGGAAAAAGGCCTGATCTGCTCGTTCGGTGCTGGGTATTCCGCCGGGACAGTCTTCCTCGAGAAGGCAGCCTAGGTAACGCGCAAGCTATCAGCTTTGGGAGTTGTCGCTCCTCCGCGCCTTGATACTGTCTGGCAAAAGAAGACTGCCGGAGGAAATCATGTCAGCGGACGCCGCAGCGCTCCCCCCGTTCAGGAAGCTGCCCTACAAGGGGCCGGACATCGAGGTCACGCGCGGCGCGGGAGGCGTTGTTTACCTGCGCTCGCGCACACCGATGGCGCCGAGGCCGCGATCGATCCCGCACGTGCTGGATGAGCGAGCGGGGATGCACCCGGATCGTCCGTGGCTGAAACAGCGCACGCCCAATCATGGTCCCTGGCGGCAGGTGACCTACGGCGAAGGCGCGCGGATCACGCGCTCGCTGGCGCAGGCGCTGCTTGATCGCGGGCTCGGGCCGGATGCGCCCTTGCTCATCCTCTCTGGAAATTCGATCGAGCACGCGTTGATGTCGCTTGCCGCCCAGCGCATCGGCGCGCCGGCGACGCCGATCTCGATGGCGTATTCCACGATGTCCTCCGACTTCGCCAAGCTGAAGCACTGCTTTGAAGCGGTGAAGCCCAAGGCGATTTTCGTCCAGACGATGGACCCGTTCCGCAAGGCGCTGGCGACGCTCCCGCTCGAGGGCGTGTCGATCATCTCGGCGGATGGATCGGAAGGCTCTGAAGCTTTCGCGAAGCTTGCCGAGACGCCTGCAACCTCCGTGGTCGATACGGCGATGGACTGGCTCGGGCCGGACAGCGTCGGCAAGTATCTCTTCACCTCGGGCTCGACCGGCATGCCAAAGCCGACGCCGCAGAGCCAGGGCCAGATGACCGCGCAGATCGCTGCGCGCGGCGCCATCGAGCTGCCGCCGGAAGATCCCGATGAGATCGGGCAGGCGCTCGACTGGATGCCGTGGAGCCACATCTCCGGCGGCAACGTCAATTTCAACAATGTGCTGTCGCTTGGCGGCACGTTCCACATCGACGATGGCAGGCCGATGCCGGGCCTGTTCCAGACCACTATCGCCAACCTGAAAGAGGTGCGGCCGCAAGCGTTCGGCTCCGCGCCGATCGCATTCGGCATGCTGGCGGAAGCGATGGAGGCCGATGTCGAGCTGCGCGACGCCGTGTTCTCGCGCATGCGCGCCTTCATCTACGGCGGAGCGACGCTGTCCGACGATCTCTATGACCGGCTGCAACAGCTTTCCATCGCTGCGACGGGTCAGCGCATTCCGCTGTTGACCATGTACGGCGCCACCGAAACACAGGGCGTGACCATGACGCACTGGGTGCTCGAGCGCGTCGGCATGGTGGGCGTGCCGCTGCCGGGAACGACGCTGAAGCTCGCGCCTGTGGGCGCCAAGATGGAAGTGCGCGTGAAGGGGCCGACCGTCATGAGCGGCTATCTCAACATGCCCAAGAAGAACGCCGAAGTGTTCGACGAGGAAGGCTTCTATTGTCTCGGCGATGCGGCCCGGTTCGAGGATCCGGATCACCCCGAGAAAGGCCTCGTCTTCGATGGCCGCGTGACGGAGGACTTCAAGCTCAACTCCGGCACCTGGGTTTCCGTCGGCACGCTGCGCCCGGATGTCGTGGCGGCGTGTGCGCCGCTGATCGCTGACGCTGTGATCTGCGGACAGGACAAGCCCTATGTCGGCGCGCTGCTCTGGCCCTCGCCCGCCGCCATGAAGGCCGCGATGGAGGCAGCTGGCGGCGACGCCATGAAGGCGGTCACGGCCTTCACCACCCAGGTCATGTTGAAGCTCGTCGCCTTCAACGAGACGCAGCCGGGTTCCTCGCGCCGCATCGGCCGCTTCAAGGTGCTGACAACCCCGCCTTCGCTCGATGCCGGGGAGATCACCGACAAGGGCTATGTGAACCAGCGTGTGGCCCAGGATCACCGCGCCAACGACGTCGCCGCCCTGTTTGCTGCGGACGTCGCGCCGGGGGTCGTCAAGCTTTAACCCGTCCGCCACGGACGCGACGTCAGTTCGCCCGTGACAATCTTCACCTCGACTCGTGGCTCCTGCCTATGCAGGATGCCGCGCGCGTAAAGTCATCACCGAGCGGGGAGCTCCATGTCCGTCCTTCAAGTCGAACGTCCTGATTTCATGGCGGAGGATGAAATCCGCATGTTCGAGGCATCCGTCGCGCGTTTCTTCGAGCAGAACGCGCCGGCCGAACGTGTCGAGAAATGGCGCAAGGACAAGGTCGTCGAGCGCGCCATGTGGACGGAAGCCGCCGAAGCCGGCCTGCTGGGCCTTTCGACGCCCGAGGAATACGGCGGCATGGGGGGCGATTATCGCCACGAAGTCATCCTGATGGAGCAGCTGGGCCTCAAGGGCGTCGATGGTTTCGGCGCCTCGCTGCACAACGCGATCGTCATGCCCTACATCCTCCACTACGGCACCGAGGACCAGAAGAAGCGGTGGCTGCCGAAGATGGCGTCGGGCGAGCTGATCTCCGCCATCGCCATGACCGAACCGGGCGCGGGCTCCGACCTGCAGGGCGTGAAGACCACCGCCAAGAAATCCGGCAATGGCTATGTGATCAACGGCTCCAAGACCTTCATCACCAACGGCCAGACCGCGAACCTCATCTGCGTTGTCGCCAAGACAGATCCGACGCAGGGCTCGAAAGGCATCTCGCTCATCATGCTCGAGACCGAGGGCGCCGAAGGCTTCGAGCGTGGCCGCAACCTCAACAAGCTGGGACAGCCCGCGCAGGACACGTCCGAACTGTTCTTCAACGACGTCAAGGTGCCGGCCGACAACCTGCTTGGCTCGGAAGAGGGCAAGGGCTTCTACCAGCTGATGGGCCAGCTCCCGCAGGAGCGCCTCAATATCGCAGTGCAGGCCATCGCCACCATCGAGCGTGCGCTGGAGCTCACCATCCAGTACGTCAAGGACCGCAAGGCTTTCGGCAAATCGGTCATGGACTTCCAGAACACGCAGTTCGTTCTGGCCGAATGCAAGACGGAAGCGACCGTCGCGCGGGTGTTCGTGAACCACTGCATCGGCGTCCATCTGCAGGGCAAGCTCGATGCGGCAACCGCCTCGATGGCGAAATACTGGCTCACTGACCTCGAAGGCAAGATCATCGACCGCTGCCTGCAGCTCTATGGCGGCTACGGTTTCATGGACGAATTCCCCATCAGCCGCATGTACCGCGACAGCCGCATCCAGCGCATCTATGGCGGCACCAATGAGATCATGAAAATCCTGATCGCGCGGACGCTCTAGGCGATGGCAGTCTCGCGGCCATCCTTCGATCGCCGCGAGCTGACGGGTCCTTTCGACATCGTTGGCGACGTCCACGGATGCGCCGATGAGCTTGAACAGCTGCTCGAAACGCTCGGCTACGATGTCAGCTGGCAAGGCGAGGCCGTAACCGTCACGCCGCCGGCCGGGCGCATGCTTGTCTTTGTTGGCGATCTGGTGGATCGCGGACCACGCTCGCCGGATGTCTTGCGCATCGCCATGAGCATGACAGGGGCGGGGACTGCGCTCTGCGTCGAGGGGAATCACGACAACAAGTTCGGGCGCTGGCTGAGTGGCGCGAGCGTGAAGACCGGTCACGGGCTGCAGATGACGATCGATCAGATGGCGGCGGAAAATCCGGCATTCAAGGCGAAGGTCCGCAACTTCATTGCGTCACTGCCGCCCTATCTGTGGCTCGATGGCGGGAAGCTTGTGGTGGCGCACGCAGGCCTGAAGCCGGAGATGATCGGGCAGAGCGGGGGGAAGGTTCGCTCGTTCGCGCTCTATGGAGACACGACGGGCGAGACGGATGGCTTTGGAACGCCGGTGCGGCGCAACTGGGCGCTGGAACATCCGGGCGAGCCGGCCATCGTCTATGGGCATGTGGCCGGGCCAGACGTCCAGGCGGTAAACAACACCTGGTGTCTCGATACGGGCTGCTGTTTCGGTGGGCGGCTGACGGCGCTGCGTTGGCCAGAGCGGGAACTGGTGAGCGTGCCGGCGGCGCGCGTCCACTTCGAAGCAAACCGGCCGCTCGAGGACCGCACGCGCTGAGCGCCTCGGCTGGGTGGAAATGTCTTCGCCGCGCTGAGGCCTTGGCACGCAAGGCGCAGGCTTGATCTGTTTGGCCAAGCGACCAGGTCAAGGCGCCCGCCGATCGCCGCCGATTTCGCGCTCCTTCCTTGCAATCGCCATATCGACGGCGATTGAGAAGGCAGTGCCGGTTCGCAGGTTGGATGCGAGTTCTGTCCATCCCCACTCATCATCGTAAAACACGACCAACGCATTGTGCGAGGGAGCCTCAGCGCCCTCATTTGGAAACAGCGCGTGGTGGCTGAAGAATTGGCGTCCGGACCGACGGCTTGTGAGCACGTAGATCGTACTGCGCTGTCGCCCGGTTTCGCGAATGTGTTCGATTTCCCAAGCGAGGTTCTCTGTCTTGTTGCCGATCATCACGGTGTACGCGGAGTTTTGATTCCAATAGGCGACCTCATTCTGCCAGGCATCGTCGCTGACACTTCGCTTCAAGGCGCCAAATAGCTGAAACTTGGAGTGCGGATTGCCGAGCGCGAGCATCGGACGCCAGGCAAAGGCCCGTTGCGCCAGCACCTCTTCAAAACGCGGTCCCGCGCCCGATCCTCCCATCAGGAGGTCGAAAATGCTCCAACGCCGGCCAAGCCGCCTTTCGTCGTCCTTGAATGCGCGGAGAAGGAGGATCGGTCGGAGCTGCGCGAGGTCTCGCACGTCCTCGACTGTTGCTTGTAACGTGTCGAGCGAACGAGAAGTCGCAGACTTCAGGCCGCGCCAGATGATCCCGCGGAGTGCCAGAACCAGCATGCCAGTCTGAAAAGTGATGAAGACGAAAGAACATCCATCAACGAACTCGGCGTCCTTGAGAACGATCACTCCAATCACAACGGCGGCGCTTCCTACAATTGTCCATTCGCGCAGCAGCGGCGCGCCTCGCCCCAGGGCGCGATTGATCGCCCAGCCAAGGGCTGAGAGCATGACGATCGGGGCGGTTATGAGCACCGCAAACGCTCCGCCCTGGCCGATTGCCATTCCGAAGGCAGCAAAGGTCCTCGCGATCCCCTCGAGCCAATCAAAGAGAGGGAAGAGCTTTCCGCCGTGGCGGAGCAGCTGTTCGACGCCAATGAAGAGCCCAAGAACGCCGAGTACGGCGAGCAAGGCCAATCCTACGCAAACAATGGTCGAGCGAACGAAAATCATCGCTGCAGGCATGATTGCGCGCTTCAAGAATCGAAGTGAGCGCACCCGTTTGCGGGCGAGCGAGTCCAGGAAGACCTTGCGATACTCCCTTGACGACGCCAGGCCTGAAGCGATGGCAAACCCTTCCGGCAGCAGCGAACACATGAGGATCGCAGACGGGACAATCTGGATGACGACGATAAGATTTGTCAGGTCGCCAGTGATTTCGGGGTGAAATACCAGCAAACCGGGAACGGTGGGCGCAAGAGCAGCGGCCGCAAGAACGTTCCACGGAGCTTGCATCGCGCTGACAGCCAGAAAATAGATGATCGATCCTGTCATCACCGCTAAGGCGGCAATGCAGGCGATCGATCGCACGCCCCGGCTGGCGAGATTTCCCAACCAAAAGACAACCAGATAGGCCACTCCAACGAGCAAGCACGGAAGGAAAAGGGCAGCATTGGCGGACAAGCCTGGTGTAGCGGAATGTGCACTGAACCCGCCAAAGAAGAGATTTGAGAGTTGCTTGATTGGAATGAGCAGCGGCGACAGATCGGCGAGGCCTGTCTCCCCGATCAACTGACCAAGGAGCCACACCAGGGGAACAAGCGCGATGGTCGTAAATATCAGGACGATCAGCAAAGCGCTGAACGCTGCTACAAGTACCGACACAAGAGCGGAGGCGAGCACCGCGAAGGCGTCCCCGGCGAGCCCGCTCGTCGCGACGAGAGTAAGGTCAATTTTTCGCATGCATCCCCCTGCCGCCCTCATATCAAGGGGATTGGGAAGTGGACACATATTTGTAGGCCCTCGAAGCTGCTCGCGTGCAAGCTGAGTTGGATCACATGGGGATACAACTTCGCTTCTGATGGAAATTCCCTCTTGTGCGCTGGTGCAGAGCGGCCGGCGGGATGACGTGCACCAGGACGTTGCCCGACGAGTGCGCGAGACAAGACTGCGCCAGTCGTTCAAGGATCGGATAGGCTGACGCCGAGGATGCCTTGACGGCGCCATGCGAACGGGCTTGACGGCGTCTGGCCTGTCCTTTCCTGATGGGTCAGAAACTGGAGAGGACACCATCCCATGAAGACGCGGATCACCGAGCTGTTCGGCATCGAGCACCCGATCATTCAGGGCGGCATGCACTATGTCGGTTTCGCCGAGATGGCGGCGGCCGTTTCCAATGCCGGCGGGCTTGGCATCATCACGGGCCTGACACTGCGCACGCCCGAAGGGCTGCGGGCCGAGATCCGGCGCTGCCGCGAGATGACGAAGAAGCCGTTCGGCGTGAACCTCACCTTCCTGCCGGCCGTGACGCCGCCCGACTATCCGGGCTTCGTGCGCACGATCATCGAGGAAGGGATCAAGATCGTCGAGACGGCGGGGAACAATCCGAGCCAGGTGATGCCGTTCTTCAAGGAGGCGGGGATCAAGGTGATCCACAAATGCACGTCGGTGCGCCACTCGAAGAAAGCCGAGGCGATCGGTTGCGATGCGGTGAGCGTCGACGGGTTCGAATGCGGCGGGCATCCGGGCGAGGACGATGTGCCGAACTTCATCCTGCTGCCGCGCGCCGCGGAAGAACTCAAGATTCCGTTTGTCGCCTCGGGCGGCATGGCGGACGGGCGCTCGCTCGTGGCGGCGATGTCGCTGGGCGCTGAAGGCATGAACATGGGCACGCGCTTCATCGCGACGAAGGAAGCTCCGGTGCACCAGAATGTGAAGGACGCGCTGGTCGCGGCGAGCGAGCTCGATACGCGGCTGATCATGCGTCCGCTGCGCAACACCGAGCGCGTGCTCAACAATGAGGGCGTCACCAAGATCCTCGAGAAGGAAAAGCAGCTCGGTCAGGGCATCCGGTTCGAGGACATCATCAACGAGGTGGCCGGCGTCTATCCCAAGGTGATGAAGGACGGCGACATGGCGGCCGGGGCCTGGAGCTGCGGCATGGTTGCTGGCCTCATTCACGATGTGCCGACGGTCAAGGAGCTGATCGACCGCATCATGCGCGAGGCCGAAGAGATCATTGCAAAACGCCTGTCGGGCGCGCTGAAGGGGTAGGCGCGCAGGCATGCCGGTTGTGCGGCCGGGCGGGGACCCGGTCTGTTATGTGGGGTCGTCATGGACGGGAAGGACAAAGGCCCGGGCGCAGGTCGGCTCAAGGTCTTTATCTCTTATTCGCGCACCGACATCGATTTTGCCGACCAGCTGGTGCTGGCGCTCGAGGACAAGGGGTTCCAGCCTTTCCTCGACCGTCACGACATTGATGCTGCGGAGAACTGGCGCGAGCGCCTTGGCGCTCTGATCTTTGCTTCGGACACGATCGTCTTCGTTCTGACCGAAAAATCCGCCGCTTCTCCGATCTGCGCCTGGGAGGTGGAGGAAGCGCATCGCCTTGGCAAGCGGATGATCCCGGTGACGCCGCATGCGCTTGCCGGCGTGACCCCGCCTGCAGCGCTTGCCGATCTCAACTACATACCCTTCTTCAAGCACCCGGATATTCCCGGGTCCGGCTTTTACGATGGCGTTCAAAAGCTCGAGCGGGCGCTCAAGGTCGATCTTGGCTGGCTGCGTCAGCAGACGCGGCTTGGCGAGGATGTCGCGGAATGGACGGCGCGCGGACAGCCTGAGGACCTCCTGCTTCGCGGCCTTGCCCTGGAAGAGGCGCAGGCCTGGGCCAAGAGCGCACCCAAGGGCGCTGCCATAAGCGCAGCAACGCGTGATTATCTAAACCGTTCGGAGGAAGCAGCCGAGGCGCGCTCGGCCGCCGCGCGCGCCCAGCTTGTCGAGCGCGAGCAGGCCCTCAAGGAACGCGAGGAAGCCCTGAGCCAACGACGCTCCGCCGAGCGGCGCCTCCGCAATCGCTCGCTCCTCGCCCTCGCGATCGGACTTGTGCTTCTCGCGGTTGCAATTCCCGGAAACTATTTTGCGGCGCTGCGTTCGCTTGACGCCAATGCACGTCGCGCCGCTCAGTTCGGGGTCGCAGCCCAGGAGCGCGCCGGGGAAGGTGACTATGTTCGTGCGATGCTGATGTCCCTCGCGGGGGATCCGGACGTGCGTCAGGGCTGGCTCGAGCGTTTCTTCCTGCCAGAAGGCAACATGCCCGTCCGCAACGCGCTGGTTCGCGGTTACACGCACAATCTGGTCGAGAAGGCGATCACCGCGCCAGGTCTGGTCGTCTCGATCTCCGCCGGGAAGACCGGCGCTCTCTATGCCGATGCAACCGAGGAGGGCGCGTTGCGCGTCTCGCGCGTCGGCGAGACCACGCCCCTATGGTCCTTCGACAAGGCGATGACGGACAAACTGGCCGGGTTTGCGCTGTGGCCCGATGGCGGCGGGATCAGCATTCTCGCGGGGGATGGAACGATGACCTTGCACAAGGCCGGGAGCGACGTCCCTCCGGTCACGTTCAAGGTGCCGACCGAGGATAAAGTCGACGCGATGGTCACAACCAGCGAGGGAGCCTTTACCCTGGTCGCGCGCAGAAGCGGGGCGTTCGAAATCTGGCGCGCCTCAGATGGGACGGCCGTCCATGCCGGAGACGTCGCCGGAGGCCGTATCCGCTCGCTAGCGATCTCCGAAGACGGCAACATCGCGATGTTCGCGATCGCCGACCAGGGAATTGCCTATGGCAAGGTGGGCAAGGGGGAGGTTCCGCAGTTCATCGCCATGGACCGTCTGATCAGCGCCTATATGTCCCAGGACGGGCGCTACATCATTTCGACCGAAGGAACCTCCGGCGCGCTCTGGGAATTCGGCAAGCCTGAACCGATCCAGCGCTTCGATTATCGCCAGGACCGATCCATCTTCACCGCCGGCTTCGCCCCCGACAGCCAGAGTTTTGTGCTCGGGCTGATAAACGGGACTGTCGAGAGCTGGCTCATTGGCAACAAGGCGCCCGACATTTCAGTCAAGGGTCACGACTCAGCGGTCGGCGCGATAGCAATCTACCCTGGCGGCGGACAGAAATTTCTGACCGCCTCCCTCGATCGCTCAATCAAGCTCTGGAACACAAGACCTCAAGTGATCCAGGATTTCACGCCCAAGCCGGCGGTCGACGCTTCGGCCCTGTCGCCCGCGGGCGACCTCGTCCTTCTGGGCGCGGCAGGGGGCATTGAACTCTGGAGGGTTGGCGAAAAGAAGCCGACCCAGGTGGTGGGGACGAGGCAGGGCGGGGTCTATGTCGGATCGCTTGCCTTCCATCCTGACGGCAAGCGCTTCTTCAGTCTCACGGACAACAAGACGATCAGTCTCTGGACCATCGGTCGCGACAAGCCGGACCTCACCTACTCCGGTCCCGAGACAAGCGAGGGTGTCGCCGCGATGACGGTCTCGCCTGACGGACAGTATCTTGCAGCGGGCCTGTGGGATGGCCGGATTCTTGTCTGGAAGGCCGAGGCGCCGGCGCCGGTTGCAACGCTCAAGGTGACAACGGGCGCGCCACGCGCCCTTGCCCTCTCCCCGGACAACCGACAGATCCTCGTCGGATCCTCAGGGCCCGCCCAGCTAGTCGCGATTGATGGCTCCGCGCCGGCAAGAAAGCTTGATCCGAAGGACAACGGCGCCTTCGAGAGCCCCTCCGTCGCCTTCAGTCCCGACGGCAAGCGCGCCTTCATCGGTCGAAGCGATGGCAAGATCGCGATGTGGGTCCTGGAAAGGCTCGAGGGCAAACCCGCAAGCCTCTATATCGGTGATCCTCGCGAGGCGGCTCAGGTGAGATCGATTTCGTTCTCCTCCGATGGGCGCCTCATGCTCGCTGGATTGAGCAATGGCGCGCGCCTGTTCGACACGCAAACCCGTGCGCTGCTCCAGAGTTTCCGGCTTCCCCTCGCCAGCGCCGCCATCTCAGGCGATGGCAGACGCGTCCTCTCCGCAACCCATGGACCGCTTGCCTGGCTTGAGGCGGTTGACCCGATTGTCTCTGCACCTGCGGGCGAGCAGGTTCGCCTTGCCTGCGAGAAGCTGAGGGCGATTGGCGTTGCGGCTTTCAGCGATGATGACGTTGTCCGCTTTCCGATCCTGGAAGGAGAAAGGCTGAACACGTGCCCGGCATAGCGCGCGGGCGCTTCAGATGACGTCGCCGCGCGCGGCCAACGGTTCGGCCAGCTGTCGGCAAAGTCCGGCAAGCAACCCGGGTTAGCTTTAGGCGATCCTGCCGCCCGAGCTCAGCGCGGCGCCATCCGGATCCCGCCATCGAGGCGCAGGCATTGGCCGTTGAAGTAGGTATTACGCGCCAATTCGAGTACGAGACTGCCGAATTCTTCCGGCTTGCCGAGGCGTTTGGGGAAGGGAACCGAGGCGGCAAGGCTGTCGAGCACCTCCTGCTTCGCCCCGAGCATCAGGGGTGTGGCGAAGATGCCTGGCATGATCGAGTTTACCCGGATGCCGAGGTCCATCATGTCGCGAGCCATCGGAAGAACGAGGCCGTTCACGCCTGCCTTGGCTGAGCCATAGATCACCTGTCCGATCTGCGCATCCTGTGCTGCAACCGAAGCTGTCAGCGTTATGACGCCGCGCTCCCCATCTTCGAGCGGGGGCAGTCCCGCCATTCCCAATGCGGACAGCGAGGCCACGCGATAGCTTGCGACCAGGATGCCTTCGACGCCGAAAGCAAAGTCCTCGGTTGATGTTCTCTTGTATCCGCCTGCCGCCTTGTCAAAAGCGAGGGTCTTGCCTCGCCGCGCCGTCATCGCGCAGTGGACGCAGATGCGTTCGGGTCCATTGGCGCTGCGGGCCTTCTCAAACCCTGCAACAACGCTTTCCTCGCTCAGTATGTTGACCTTGCAGAAGGTCCCGCCGATCTCGTTCGCAACGGCTTCTCCAGCGGCTTCGTTGATGTCGAATATCGACACTTTGACGCCTGCCTGAGCCAGCGCCATGGCGCTCGCGCGGCCAAGGCCTGAAGCCCCGCCCGTCACGACGGCCGATATCGAATTGTCGATCCGCATCAGGTTTTCCTCGCCTTGCTCGCCCGCTATCCGATCATTCGGCGCGCCGATACGCAACACCAGCGTGTCGGCGAGCGCGCGCTTCTTGGAATTGCGGGCGCCCTAGCGGTAGGCTGGCGGACGGTTGTCGATGCCCCTGAGTTCGTTGAGCGTGAGACGGATTGCGTCTGTCGTGTACGTGTCTTTTCTTGCGAGCTTCTTCATGAGGGCGGTGAGGCCCTCGAGCATATCAGGTGCGTTGGCGCCGAGGTCGGCGATGGCGACGAGGAGAGATTCAAAACGCTGGCAGCTTTCGACCCGGTCGGGGACATCCTTCAGCTTGCCGAGTGGAAGGGCGTCGAGGATTTCGAGCAGGGGCTGCGTGAGCTTTGGATCCTCAGGGCCGGTGAAGAGACGACGGCTGTCGCGCAGCATTGCAATGCCGGCGCTGAACTCATCGCCGTCCCTGGCGCGCAACCAATTCAGCATCAGGTCGTAAGCGTCGTCCCGACCCAGCAGGAGGTCGGCCGCGAGTTCGCAACTGGGATTGAGGAGATGCGCGTGGGCCTTGAGCGTCTCGACGTCGGTCTTGGAACGGAAGTCGAGCGCCTGCCGCAGCATGCCGAACACGGCGAAGGCTTCAGGTAGATCGGCCGGTGTGCGCGGGATGTCGCCGCAGGCTGAGCTAAGACGTTGGGCGCGCGTGAGCGGGGCCTGGGCCTCGCCGAGGGTCGATTCGAGCGCCTTGAGTTCGGCCTCGTCGGAGACGCGCGCATCGGCGGGATAGAAGAGGGTGGGGTAGCGCACGAGCGAAGCCGACATCGGCCAGCGCCAGACCGAGCCAGCATAGTCGATCGAGATGCGCGGGAAGCGGCCGAGCCAGTCGACGAGTATCTGGGATGTAGGGACGGTCCAGTAGGCGGTCCAGGCATTGCCAGTGAAGCGGCCATCATCGCCGACCTGCCTCGTCACGGTGACGGCGCCGCAGCGCAGGCAGGCGTTCACGCCGTACTGGGCAGAGGGAAAGATGGCGCGGTGGAAGATGGGGCCGCAATCGCACGCGACGGTCCGTTCGCCGAGGAGGGTTTCGCCGGGTGGTTGCTCACCGTCGTAGCCGGCGAAGGACTGGGCAGGCTCTGCGGGCGCAACGGGTTCTGCAGCGGGCGCTGGCTTGGGCGGCTTGTGCTCGCGCGGCGGCATCACGAGTTCGCCCTTCTCGAAATACTCCTTCATGTGGCCGTTGCGCGGGCCATCGGTTGCAGCGAGGAGAAAGGTGAGGCGTTCGGGCGTCTTCGTGTCCCCGGGGCCGTCGCGCTCCCAGTCGATGTAGATCTCGGACATGTCCGGGCGCTTGAGGTCAATCTTGCGGACAACGCCGGTGGTCTCGAAAGGCACGCGAATGCCGGTCGCGTCGGTGAAGCCGCGGATCACCGTGTAGCGGAAATGCGATTCGAGATTGTCGATCGTTGTGCCCATGAACGTACCGTGGCGGCGCGAGGATTGCGCCGCCACCAGATGCACGTTTCTGGGGAGGAGAGAAAGGGAGCCCGCCGGCAGCGGAGGCAGGGGGACAGGGTGTGCCGGCGGGCGTGACCTGGCTGGAGTTGGGACCAGCGCAGGGTCGTTCTGTTGGGGACGCCCGCCGGCAGCGGAGGCAGGGGACAGGGTGTGCCGGCGGGCGCAGCCTGCGCGACCTTGGGATCATCGCGCAGGGTCGTCTTTGTGAGGGACGTCTGCCGGCAGCGGAGGCAGGGGGACAGGGTGTGCCGGCAGACGCTCTACGCTACCATTCGATCTGGGAGCGCAGGGTGATGACATCCGCATCGCCGGAGAGCGGGCTGGACGGACGTTCGATGTCCAGGCGCGAATAATCAGCCTGGAATTTCAGGAAAGACAGCGGCTGCCAGGTCGATTGCAGCGTGAAGCCTTTTTGCTGGCCGCCATCGACCGCGCCATCGGTGAGGTCGAGGAAGTCGTAGCGCAGGCCGAGCGTTACGGCGCCGAAGCCATCTGCGCCGAGCGGGTTGCGCGGGCTCATGCGGCTGAACGAACCATCCTTCAGCTTGTAGGCGCGGCTGTCGCCGGTGGGCGACCAGAAGAAGTCGAGATAGCCGCCCTGGAAGGAGGGGTTGGAGCCCGCGATGGGAGACCCCGACTGCGGTTTCGCCGTGAGCTGTCCGTATTCGCCCGAGAAGGAGAATTCGTTGTGCTGGGCGGCGAACTCGGCGCCGAGGAACTGGTCCTGCGCGAAGGCGGCAGAACCTGTGTCGATGAAGCGGTCGCCCCAGCCCGTGTTCGGGCGGGCGCGATAGCGGAAGGCGGGTCCGCGAATGCCGGAGACGTCTTCACCGCCGGCATTGTCCCGATAGCGCGCAAACGCGCCGAGGTGGATGAGCGTGGTGCCTTCCTTGGTCTGGCTGAACACCGGGACCCAGGCGCCGCGGGCCGAGAGGCCGATGGTTTCGCTGGTGTTGGTGGATTCCGGATTGTCGGCGCTGTCGCCATAGATGCCCACGGCTCCGTTCCAGTTCGCGCCCGAGGAGGCGATAACGACGCCCATCGTCTTGGACGAGGAGAAGGCGGTCGACATGGCCGAGCGTTCGTTGAAGGGAATGTTCAGCGTGGACGTGCGGTCTTCAAGGTTCGACGCGATGGCGTTCTGGCCGAGCGTGATCTCCCACGGGCCGGCGACATACTGGATGTAGGCGTCGTCAAACCCGACTTCGGTGTCGGCGCCGGAGGTGGAGACCGACGTGACAACCGGTCCGCGGTCGGTTTCGCCGGTAAGGCAGGTTGCGCGCTGGGCGATGGCGGCCGTGCCATTGTCCTGGCAGAGACGGAGGGTCGTGACCGTCGAAGAGGCGGCGTCAGCGCCCGGCTGGAAGGCCAGGGCGATCTTGTAGCGCCACGCGTCCGAGAACTGGCCCTCGACGCCGAGATAGGCGCGGCGGACGTAAGAGCGGGAATAGCTCTGGTCGGTCGCCGAGGCGCCGTCGGTATCTATGTTGAAGATGTCGTACTGGACCCGGCCATTGACCTTGAAAGACTGCTCTCCCTCGGACGTCTTCGGCGCGCCGTTGGACCAGGAGGTCGAAACGGCCGGCTTGTCGGCTTTCTTCTCGGCGGCGGGAGCGGTCGGGGCTGCCGTCTGGGCGAGGGCCGGGGTGGCCGACAGCGCGAGCACCGCGAGGGCGGCGTGGCGGGTGAGGGTGGCCCTGGTCATCGTCGGCAGCTCCGGAAGGACCCCGGCTGGCCAACACGGCGTCCGGAGGAAGAATTTCTCTCTCCGGACGTGTATTCTCTAATTTGATGAAAAATTCTCTAAAATGGAGAATTGCCGGAAAACCAAATGCTCACAGGACAGGATGCCGCAGCTCGATGAGAAAGTTCTCGCGAATCATTCGGGGCTTTGACGCCAGAAACCTTCATCGCCCGAGATCACCAGGAGTGCGGTGCAGGGCTCGCTGCTCGCGGAATGAAGACGGTGCTCCGTCGAGCCATCGAAGAAGATGGCATCGCCCGGGCTGAGCTTCAGCGGCGCATAGACATCCGTATGGAGGAGCGCTGTGCCGGTTAGAATGTGGAGATAGGCCTCGCCAGGCAGGGTCTGGCGGCGTCCGTCCGTGGGCTGAAGGGTCACCACCATGGGGGTGAAAGCCTTGGAGACGAGGTCCTGGGCTCCGACTTTCGCCAGATGGTCGCCGAAGGGTACGGCCTCGCCTTCGCCCTTTCGGACGACGGCGCGGCGGGCGCTGGGTGAGGGCGTAGCGGACGCCTGCTGGAGGATCGACAGGCCCGGATCGATGTCCAAAGCGCTGCAGATACGCAGGATCTTGTCGTAGGTGAGCGAGGACTGGCCCAGTTCGAGCTTGGACAGGGTCGACAGCGGGACGCCTGACTTGTCCGACAATTCCTGCAGCGTCCACCCCTTGGCGAGGCGGAGCTTGCGAACGGCGACGCCGGCCTGCTGGGTAAGGCGGGACTTCATGCCTGCACCTCGCGGAGCGTGGCGATGATTTCCTCGGGCTCCTTGCCGCTGGACGTGATCAGCGTGGCCATGACGTCAAAGGAGCTCCAGCCGCCGCCCGCGATGCGAATGCGCATGCGGATGTTGTGAGGCCGGTCAACGACGCCAGCCGATACGAAATCCTGCATCTCAGTGCGCACGCGTGGAACGTCCTCCTCGTGCACGAGGTCAAGGATCTCTTGTCCTTCCAGCTCGTTCACGTCAGCAGAGATAGTACGACATGCGGGCGATGCGAAGATCACAACGCCATCGAGATCAAGACGCATCACCATGTCGAGCGAATTGTCTGCTATGAGCCTGTAATGCGCCTCTGCGGCGATCAGTTCGCCCCAGGCGGACTGGGCGTCCGCAAGTGCGCTGGAGGCCGATTCATAAAGGCGATTCTTCTCGTCCAGCGCTGCGACCAGCGGCATGACGCAGGTCGCGACGGCAGCGACATAGAACTGCGAGGCAAGCAGATAGTCGGCGGTGTTGAGCGGTGCGCCGAGCCCGCGCGGGACAAGCAGTCCGTTGCCGAGCATGGTGACCGCTACGATCGCAACAGCGAAGCTTGCGCCAGCTGATCCGAGCTCGAATGCGATGAGGATGAAATAGGGAACGGCCGCGATCGTGAAGAAGTTGTGGAGGCGGCTCGGCATGTACCAGGCGGCGATCTGTGCGGCGAGCAGGACGCCAAGGAGGATGACGGCCTTCACGCGCAGGCGCGGAGAAAGAAGCTGGCGCCAGGCGCCGCTGCCGAAGCTGCAGAAGATCGGCAGGAAGACGACATAGCTGAGGGCGTCAGCGAGGAACCAGATGCCGAGGTCGGCAATGTCGAAGCGGTCGGGACTGACGAAGGAGCCGATGGCGACGATGGCGGCGGACGCCGCCGGTGCGACAAGGCCGCCGATCAGGAGAAAGCGGAAAACAGAAGCGCGGTCCTCGAACTCGAGCGCGTGGCCCGACCAGCGCAGGAGGCCGGCGCACAGGACGGGGCCGCCAATGTTTGTTGAAAGGTAAATGATCTCGTTGACCGGCGTGTCGCCAACATAGATCGCGCGGATGATGTGGGCCGCGACAAAAAAGCCGATGACGATGGGCCAGTCGCGCGTCGGCGATGAAAGAAGCGTCCAGGCGAAGATGGCGCTGGCGATCCAGATCGGCGTGACCTTCGCGCCATAGCGCGCGAGATCAACGGTGAGCTCCATCGCGATGAAGAAGAGCGCAGCGTAGATCAGCGCGCGCAGCGCGACTCGCTTCCAGTCCTGGCGTTGCGAATCCAAGGCCCCACCTTCCCGCTGCTCCCCTGAAAGTGATGACACTTCGCGCGCAGACGCCGCCAGCGAAATCGGACCGCTGCGCCATGCAACGCGATTCTTCACGCGGCCCGGATTCGAGAAACCAATCATTATTCTCTGTTTTAACGCGGTTTTCAGCATTCTGCGAGAAAAACCGTCCCGTACTGAGAAAATTTTCTGTCTCGCCTCCCCGCGGACAGGTCGTACGGAGAAAATGTTCGTGGTCGCTCGTCGCCTTAATCTGAAAATTTCCCGCAAGCTTCTGCTGGCGTTCGGCGTTGTCGTTGCGACCGTCGGCATCTCGAACAGCGTCGTGTTCATGGCGAACCAGGCGGTCGATGCGGCCACGCTGGAAGCCAAACAGTCCAACGACCAGCTCAACCTTGAAGCCGCGGTGCTCGCGGCGGCGGTCGACGTGCAGAACTCGCTGCGTGGCTTCGTCGCCTCGGGTGACGCCGCAGCGTTCCTCGATAAGAAGCCCGGCTTCCACGAGAAGATGACGACGCTCGATGCGACCTACAAGTCGCTCGCGGAGATGGCGACGGACGAAGACGACCGCGCGCTGCTCGCGCCGGTTGGCGAAGCCCTCGACACCTTCAAGGCGGAAAGCAACGCTGCGATCGAGAAGGCGCGCAATCCGGAGACGATCAATGCCGCCCGCTCCGAAATTTCGGGCACGGCGCGCCTGCTGAAACTGCGCGAGACGATGGGCGCCATGAGCGACCATGAGAAGGCGCAGCTCGCCGGCTTCGAGGCGCATGCCGACGCCGAAGTCAACAAGTCCTACATGGTGCTGGGCCTCGGCGCCGCGCTCGCAATCCTGATCTCCGCCCTGATGGGCTGGTGGCTGACGCGCGGCATCGCGAAGCCCGTCATCCAGATGACGGACGCGATGCGCCGCCTCGCCAAGGGCGACAACACGATCTCAATTCCGGCCAAGGGGCAGGGCGACGAGATCGGCGAAATGGCCGACGCCCTCGACGTGTTCAAGCAGGCCGCCATCGAGAAAGAAGCGATGGAAGCCGCGCAGCGGAAGGCTGCCGCCGAACAGGCGCTGGTTGTCGAAACACTGTCGCGCGGCCTTGCCGACCTTTCGAAGGGCAACCTGACCACGCGCTTCGATGTCGACGTTTCGCCGGAATACAAGAAGGTGCGCGACGACTTCAACGCGGCCGTCGTCCAGCTGCAGGACGCGATGAAGGTCATCATCTCGAACGTGCAGGGCATGCGCTCGGGCGCCGACGAGATTTCTCACGCCGCTGACGACCTGTCGCGCCGCACGGAACAGCAGGCTGCCTCGCTTGAAGAGACTGCTGCGGCTCTTGACGAGATCACCGCCACCGTCCGCAAGACGGCTGATGGCTCGCGTCAGGCGAACGCTGTGGTTGGCGAAGCGAAAGGCGAAGCCGAGCGTTCGGGCGAGGTTGTCCGCAAGGCCGTCGCTGCGATGGGCGAGATCGAGGGTTCCTCGCGCAAGATTGCGCAGATCATTGGCGTGATCGACGAGATCGCCTTCCAGACCAACCTCCTGGCGCTCAACGCTGGCGTCGAAGCTGCTCGCGCCGGTGAGGCCGGTCGTGGCTTCGCGGTTGTCGCCTCGGAAGTGCGTGCGCTGGCCCAGCGTTCTTCGGATGCCGCCAAGGAGATCAAGACCCTGATCATGGCGTCCTCGCAGCAGGTTGAAGGCGGCGTCGAGTTAGTGAACCGCACCGGCGAGGCCCTGCAGAAGATCGTCGTCAAGGTCGCTGAGATTTCGGGGCTGGTGTCGGAGATCTCCGCCTCGACGCAGGAGCAGTCCACGGGCCTTGCTCAGGTCAACACGGCCGTGAACCAGATGGACCAGGTCACCCAGCAGAACGCCGCGATGGTCGAGCAATCGACTGCCGCCTCGCACTCGCTGGCCAAGGAAGCCGGTGAGCTCGCTGAGCTGGCTTCGAAGTTCGACATTGGCGCCGGAACCCCTGCGGCTCGTGTCGTTCATACGCCGCAACCGAAACGCCTGCCGGCCCCGTCGCGTCCGGCGGCCGCCAAATCCATGCCGACCAACGGCAACGCTGCACTCAAGCCTGCCGCCGCCAACGACGAAGACAGCTGGGAAAATTTCTAGGTCTTCGGAACCAGAAAAAAGAAAATTGGGAGAGAAGTCTTGTTGGACGTCATCAATTCCAGGCTGAACCTGGGTACGCGCCTTGGACTTCTCTCCGCGCTGTTCCTTGCGCCGACCGTTCTGCTGGCGACGCTGTTCGTCAACACGACATCGACGCAGATCGCCTTCGGAGAAAAGGAAGTCCGGGGCTCGGACTATATCGGCGAGCTCTGGCCTTCCTTCGTCTCATTCGACAAAGACGTTGTCGCTCCGCGTCATGCGGAATTCGATGCGGAATTTGCGACCACTCAGTCTTTCTCGGCATTCGCTGATGCGAAGGGCGGGGCTCGCGTCACCACGGGCTCTTCGCTGTTCAGCGACGTCGCCGACGCCTCGAACCTGACGCTCGACACCCAGCTCGACAGCTTCTACGCGATGGATGCGGTGACGATGCGACTGCCAGCGCTGTTCGACGCCGTGATCGGCGTCGAGACCGCCATCAGGCAAGCAGCGGCGGGCGAGGCTCCGGCCTCAGGCGGCGAGTATCTGTCGTCGGCGGAAGTGATCTCCGCTATCGAAAGCACGGGCGAAGCTGGCCGCGTCGCGGTCGAGGCGCTTGAAGGCGCGATGAAGAGCAACGCCGCGGGCGACACCCGCCGTGCGCTGGGCGATGAGGTCAAGAAACTCTCCGACCTGATCACACCGCTTGCGGGCGCATCGTCCAACGCCCAGGCTGCGAAGCTGGCCAAGGACGTCGCTGCTCAGATCGACACCGTCTGGCGCAAGACGCATACGGAGATGGAGCGCCTGATCCGTGCGCGCATCGATGCGCTGCGCACCGAGCAGTTCATCAATCTCGGCATCGTCGGCGCGACGCTGCTGCTCGCTGGCCTGCTGGCTTTCGTCATCGTCACCGGCCTCTCGGGCCGCTTCCGCAAACTGCTGGCGGCGATGGATGGACTGACGAACAACAAGCTGGATACGGAAATTCCGTGCCGCGAGGACCGCAACGAAACCGGCAAGATTGCCGAAGCGCTCGACGTGTTCAAACGCGGCCTGCAGGAACGCGCGGCGCTCGAGATGAAGAGCAAGGCTGCGGCCGACGAGCTCGCGATGGTTGTCGAAACGCTCGGCTCCAAGCTTTCGATGCTCTCGCACGGCAGCCTGACCTGCCATATCGACCAGCAATTCCCGGCCGAATACCAGAAGCTCCAGCGCGACTTCAACGCGGCAGTGTCGCAACTGCAGGACGCGATGAAGGTCATCATCACGAACGTGCAGGGCATCCGTTCGGGCGCTGACGAGATTTCCCACGCCGCTGACGACCTGTCGCGCCGCACGGAACAGCAGGCCGCTTCGCTTGAAGAGACGGCCGCCGCGCTCGACGAGATCACTGCGACTGTCCGCAAGACGGCCGAGGGCTCGCGCCAGGCCAATGCGGTTGTTGCTGAGGCAAAGGGCGAGGCTGAACGTTCCGGCGAAGTCGTTCGCAAGGCTGTCGCCGCGATGGGCGAGATCGAAGGCTCCTCGCGCAAGATTGCTCAAATCATCGGCGTGATCGACGAGATCGCGTTCCAGACCAACCTCCTGGCGCTCAACGCTGGCGTCGAAGCTGCGCGTGCTGGTGAGGCCGGTCGAGGCTTTGCGGTCGTCGCCTCGGAAGTTCGCGCGCTGGCACAACGCTCTTCGGACGCCGCCAAAGAGATCAAGACGCTCATTCTTGCTTCTTCGCAGCAGGTCGAGAGCGGTGTGGATCTTGTGAACCGCACCGGCGAGGCCCTGCAGCAGATCGTCGTGAAGGTCGCCGAGATCACCGGTCTCGTGTCGGAAATCTCCGCTTCGACACAGGAGCAGTCCACGGGCCTTGCTCAGGTCAACACCGCTGTGAACCAGATGGACCAGGTTACCCAGCAGAACGCTGCGATGGTTGAACAATCGACCGCTGCCTCGCACTCGCTGGCCAAGGAAGCCGGCGAACTCTCCGAGCTCGCCTCCAAGTTCGACATCGGCGAGGGCGCTCCGGCTGCCCGCGTCGTGCACAAGCCGCAACCGAAACGCCTGCCGGCCCCGTCGCGTCCCGCAACGCCAGCCGCCCGGCCGATGGCCACGCACGGCAATGCAGCGCTGAAACAGGCGCCTGAGGCCGAGGAAGCCAATTGGGAGGAATTCTAGCCATGAACCCGTTGTTTGATTTCACCCTGAAATGCGCCACCGGCGCTGTGCTGATGACGGCCGGCATGTTCGCCGCCGACGCCTCGAACGTGGCCTGGGCGCAGGAAGCGCCGCAGGCGGCGGAAGAGGGCGGCGATGAAGCTGTCGTCTGGGGTCTCACCTACAAGGGCGACATCACCAGTGTTGTCTCGGGCGGGACGAGCGAGTCAGGCCGCTATCTCGACAATATCGAGATCACAGGCGAGGCCTCGCTCGAGAAGCTGTTCGGCTGGACCGGCGCGAAGGTATTCGGCCATCTCCTGTCGAACTCTGGCGCTGCGCCGAACGATATCGCCGGCACGCTGCAGGGCATCGATAATATCGAGGTCGCGCGTCCGCGCGCCAAGATCTACGAACTGTGGATGGAGCAGGAATTCGCTGACGGCCGCGCAAGCGTGCTGGGCGGGCTCTATGACCTCAACAGCGAATTCTACCAGACGGAAGCTGCGGGTCTCCTGATCGCGCCGGCCTTCGGCATCGGTTCGGAGCTGGCGGCAACGGGACCGAACGGTCCCTCGATCTTCCCGTCCACGGCGCTGGCGCTTCGCGCCCGCTGGGATGTGGCGGATGGTCAGCGCATCCAGGGCGCCATTCTCAACGCGGAAGCCGGCGTGTTCGGCGATCCTGATGGTGTTGATCTCTCGTTCGACAATGGCGCGCTGCTGATTGGCGAGTGGGTCCATTCCGGCGATATGCAGGTGCGCATCGGCGCCTGGAGCTACACCGAAGAGCAGGACGACATCCGCGACGTCGACAGCTTCGGTGCGCCGCTGCTGCGCAAGGCACATGGCATCTACGCCAGCGCCGAAGGCCCGCTGGCCTCGTTTGGCGATAGCACGGTTTCCGGCTTTGTTCGGGCAGGAACGTCGGAGGGGCACACGACGCCGTACTCCGGCGGTTGGCAGGCTGGCCTGTTGATGACGTCGGTGTTTGCAACGCGCCCGGACAGTACGTTCTCGATTGGCGTCAACCAGGGTCTCATCAACTCACGCCAGCGCGCGAACGATCGCGACCTCGGCGGAAATCCGTCGAATGGCGAATCCGCTGTCGAGATCACCTACGCCGACAAGATCGGCGAGAACCTGACGCTGCAGCCTGATCTTCAATTCATTCACAATCCTGGTGCGGACGAGTCGCGCGACGCTGTCGTCGTCGCGACCCTGCGCGCCACCGTCGAATACTAGAACGCATTTTTTGAGGGACACTGGGACATGTTTCGGACTCTTAGCCAGAAGGCCTTGGTCGGCACGATTTCTGTTTTCGCGCTTGTCGCTGCACTAGGCGCGTCGGATTTCTGGACGGCGACGACGTTGACGGCGGCGCTCAAGGACGCCGAAGTCGACGGCGACATGATCCGTACGCACATGTCGGCGGACATGATGCACGATGCGCTTCGCGCTGACGTGCTCGCCGCTCTGACGGCGCGCGATCCGGCTGCCGGTCTCAGCATCGCCGACGTCAAGGCGGGAATGAAGGAGCACGCAGACAGCTTTCGCGCGGCGCTGGCTCATGAGAACGAACTCAACGTTGCTCCTGCGGTCCGCGAAGCGCTGAAAGGCGTCGAGGCCCCGCTGGCGGAATACATCGCCGCTGCCGAGAAGCTGGCGGCTCTGGCGGAAACCGATCCGGCGAGCGCCATGGCTGGCCTGCCGGGTTTCATGAAGCAGTTCGAAGCGCTCGAGGGCGCGATGGAATCCGTGACGGACGTCATGTCCGCCGACTCTGCAGCGAGCGTGATTGCCGCCAATGACGCCGGCAGTTTCGCGATGATGCTAGTCGCGATCGTTGCCGGCCTCGGCCTGCTGATCGCCGCGGCGCTGGCCTTCGGCATCGACCGGCTGCTGATCCGGCCGATCAAGACGATCACGTCGGCGATGACGCGTCTGGCTGGCGGCGACGAGACCGTCGATGCCCCTTATGTTGGTCGTGGCGATGAAATCGGCGAGATGGGTTCGGCCCTGGCCGAGTTCAAACAGGCCGGCATCGATCATCGCGAAGCGCAGAAGGTTGCGCAGGCCCGCAACGAAGCGGTCGTCAACGAGTCGTTCGGGCAGGGCGTGTCGCGTCTTGCCGACGGCGACCTGACCTATCGCGTCGAGCAGGATGTGCCGGCTGCTTACGAGCAGCTGAAGCAGGACTTCAACCTCGCGATGGACAAGCTGCAGCAGGTGATGCGCGGCATCAACGAGAACTCGACCGGCGTGAAGACAGCCGCGTCGGAAATCTCGAACGCCGCCGACGACCTCTCGCGCCGCACAGAACAGCAGGCTGCCTCGCTTGAGGAAACCGCTGCTGCGCTCGATGAGATCACCGCCACGGTTCGCAAGACCGCCGATGGCGCCCGCCAGACGAATTCAGTCGTCGCCGAAGCGCGCGAAGAGGCCGAACGCTCGGGCGAGGTGGTGCGCAACGCCGTCTCCGCCATGGGCGAGATTGAAGGCTCCTCACGGAAGATTGCGCAGATCATTGGCGTGATCGACGAGATCGCCTTCCAGACCAACCTCCTGGCGCTCAACGCTGGCGTCGAAGCTGCTCGCGCCGGTGAAGCCGGTCGAGGCTTTGCGGTCGTCGCCTCTGAAGTGCGTGCGCTGGCCCAACGCTCTTCGGATGCCGCCAAAGAGATCAAGACATTGATCACGGCCTCGACCCAGCAGGTCGAGGGCGGGGTGGAACTGGTCAACAAGACCGGCGGCGCGCTTCAGAAGATCGTCGTGAAGGTCGCCGAGATCTCGACCCTCGTGTCGGAAATCTCCGCCTCGACGCAGGAGCAGTCGTCCGGCCTTGCTCAGGTCAACACGGCCGTGAACCAGATGGACCAGGTCACCCAGCAGAACGCTGCGATGGTCGAACAATCGACCGCCGCCTCGCACGCGCTGGCCGGTGAAGCCGACTCGCTGATGGCGATGGTCTCGAGATTCCGCGTCGGATCGGCGGTCAACGCCGTCGCCGGACAACAGCAGCGCGTCGCGGCCTTCGCCGCGACCATCGGCCGGAGCCGCTAGACATGGCCACGATCGAACTGTCTTCAACGCTCGACCTGAAGGCGGCTGGCCCGCTCAAGGCCGATATCCAGTCGCACGCCGGCGGCGAGCTCGAGCTCGATGCGTCCAGGGTGGAACGGCTGGGCGGGCTCTGCCTGCAGGTGATCGTGGCGGCTGCTGCAACGTGGCGTGCAGCGAACCAGAATTTCCGACTGATCAATGTGGGAGAGGCGTTCCGCAAGGACGCGCGCCTTCTGGGCGCGACGGGTCTCTTGCCGGGACTCGAATAGGGACACTGCACTCATGCTCAAGATTCTCACCATCGATGATAGCCGCGTCATGCGGCAGATGCTCGAAGCGACGCTGAGCGGCGCCGGGCACACCGCCATCCAGGCCGTGGACGGGCAGGAAGGGCTCGAAAAGCTCGACACCGTCGGCCATGTCGATCTGATCATCACCGACATCAACATGCCCCGCCTCGACGGCTTCGGCTTCATCGAGAAAGCGCGGCAACATGCGGCTCACCGCGCCACGCCAATCCTCGTCCTCTCGACCGAGAGCAGCGACGAGAAGAAAGCCCGCGCCCGCACGGCCGGCGCCTCAGGCTGGATCGTGAAGCCGTTCAACTCCGACACGCTGCTGCGCGCGGTGCGCCGCGTCACCACGGGATGATGGGACACATCCGATGGATACGCTTGAAGCGATCAAGGTAACTTTCTTCCAGGAATGCGAAGAGCTGCTCGGTGAGCTTGAAACCGGGCTTTTGGCTCTGCAGGCCGGGGAAGGCGACGATGAAACGGTCAACGCCGTGTTCCGCGCGGTTCACTCCGTCAAGGGCGGCGCCGGCGCGTTCGGACTCGAGACGCTGGTGCGCTTTGCGCACACGTTCGAGACGACGCTGGACAAGGTGCGTTCGGGCACGCTGAAGGCCGATGAGGCCGTGCTCAAGGTCATGCTCCGCGCGACCGACGTGCTTTCGGACCTGGTGCAGGCCGCGAAAACGGATTCGACGGTGGATCCCAGCCGCACGGCCGAAGTCAGCGAAGACCTCGAGGCCTTCTGGGGTGGCTCGGATGGCCATGGCGCCGCGCCGGCGGCCGCCGCTGCCGCTGAAGGCGAAGGCGACGAGTGGGGCTTCACGCCTGTTGCGTTCGCGCCGATGCCGGTCATTGCGCCGGCCGGCCCGCCGACCTGGACCATATTCTTCAAGCCGAGCGCTGCGACCTACGCCAAAGGCAATGACGCCGTCCTGCTGATCCGCGAACTGGAGCGGCTGGGCTCGTGCGAGGTCACCGTTGATGCCTCGACCCTGCCTGCGTTCGAGGCGATGGACGTTGAAGAGGCGTACCTTGCCTGGACCATCAAGCTCACGACGGAAGAGGGTGAAGCTGCGATCCGCGATGTGTTCGATTTCGTCTCTGGCGATTGCGAACTGAAGATCGAAGCTCAGGCTGCTGCGCCGGCGCCGCTGGCGCTGCCCGACCTGCCGCTTCCCTCCCTTCCCCCGATCATGGATCTGCCCGTGCTGGCTCCCTCCTTGCCACAACCAGCATTGGCAGCCGCCGAGCCCGAACAGCGGGATGTCCCACCCGTTGAAGGGCCGGCGGACCCTCACCCGCGCGACAAGGCCGCGAAAAAGGAAGTTGCGCCGATCGCGCAGCCGACCATCCGCGTCGACCTTGAGCGCGTTGATCGCCTCATCGACCTCGTCGGCGAGCTGGTCATCAACCAGGCCATGCTGGCGCAGCGCGTCGGCGAGATGGACCTGACACGCGCCTCGAACGTGGCGCTCGCGCTTGAATCGCTCGAGCAGCTGACGCGTGAGATCCAGGACAGCGTGATGGCCATCCGCGCGCAGCCAGTGAAATCGGTGTTCCAGCGCATGCCGCGCCTCGTGCGCGAGACGGCGTCCATGACCGGCAAGCAGGTCAAGCTGGTCACGGAAGGCGAAGGCACCGAGGTCGACAAGACCGTTATCGAGCGCCTGTCGGATCCGATCACGCACATGCTGCGTAACGCCATCGACCATGGTCTTGAAACGCCGGCCGAGCGTCTTGCCGCCGGCAAGCCGGCCGAGGGCACTGTGCGTCTCGCAGCGCTGCACCGCTCGGGCCGCATCGTGATCGAGGTTGCGGACGACGGCAAAGGCATCAACCGGCAGCGCGTTCGCGAGCTCGCAGTCGAGCGGGGCGTGATCTCCGCCGACCAGACGCTGACCGACGATGAAGTCGACAACCTGATCTTCGCCCCGGGCTTCTCCACGGCCAAGGCGGTCTCGGACCTCTCGGGTCGTGGCGTGGGTCTCGATGTGGTCAAACGTTCGATCCAGTCGCTGGGCGGCCGCATCTCCATCGCATCCAAGGCCGGGCAGGGCTCGACCTTCACGATGAGCCTGCCACTGACACTGGCCGTGCTCGACGGCATGGTCGTGTCCGTGGGCGAACAGACGCTTATCGCGCCGCTGGCCGCCATCGTCGAGACGCTCAAGCCGAAGAAGAGCGATATCCGGCGCCTCGGCACCGGCATGCTTCTGGCCGTGCGCGACGCCATCGTTCCGCTGATCGATGTCGGCGTGGCGCTGGGTTGGCGTTCGGAGCCGATCGATCCGACCACGGGCGTCGTCCTGCTTGTCGAATGCGAAGTCGGCGGCTGCGCCGCGCTCCTGGTCGATGCAATCCAGGGCCAGCGCCAGGTCGTCATCAAATCTCTGGAACAGAACTTCCAGCGCGTGGAAAGCATCGCGGCCGCCACCATTCTCGGCGACGGGCGCGTGGCGCTGATCCTCGACATCGACACCATCGTCGGCGAACGCCGCGTCGAAGCCGAAGCTGGCGGATCTCCCCGCCTGGCCCAGTCTTCACTGGCGATGGCCAGCTAGCAGAAAGCGAGTGAGCAACATGCAAGAATCAGTTGGACAGGAACTCATCTCCTTCCGCATCGCCGAGCAGGAGTTCTGCGTCGACATCATGGCGGTTCGCGAGATCCGCGGCTGGACGCAGGCAACGCCCCTGCCTCAGGCGCCGAGCTATGTGCGCGGCGTCATCAACCTGCGCGGCGCCGTGCTGCCGATCGTTGACCTGTCGGCTCGGCTTGGCCTCGGTGCGACGGCGCCTGATGTGCGCAACGTCATCATCGTCGTGCGCATCGGCACGCGACTGGTCGGCCTTCTGGTCGACGCGGTTTCCGAAGTCCTGACGGCCACGGCCGAGATGATCCAGCCGACGCCGGACGTGTCCTGCGACGCCGTGAAGATGTTCATCCGGGGCATTCTCGCTCTTGATGGCCGCATGGTGTCGTGGATCACGCTCGACAAGATCCTGCCCGAGCAGGAAGCGGAGGCAGCGTGAGCGCCCTGGCAGCACGCAAGCAGGAGTCCCTGGTGGACGGCGAGTTCCTGCTCACGGCAGCGGACTTCCGGGCGCTGGCCGAGGAGCTCTATGCGACCTCGGGCATCCATCTGCCCGACTCCAAGGCCGCGCTGGTCTATTCGCGCCTGGCCAAGCGCCTCCGCGCGCTCGGCCTGCGCGACTTCAAGCAATACGTCGCGCTCATTCGCAGCCCCGAAGGCCAGGAAGAACGCGAGCGCCTGCTGATGGCGCTAACGACCAACGTCACGCGCTTCTTCCGCGAGCCGCACCATTTCGATCACCTGATCGAGACCGTGCTGGCGCCGCGCGCCGACAAGGTGAAGGCTGGACAGTCGCTGCGCATCTGGTCGTCCGCGTGCTCGACGGGGCAGGAGCCCTACTCGCTGGCGCTGGCCGTCCTGTCCGTTTGGCCGAACGCCAACGATCTCGACATCAAGATCCTGGCGACTGATATCGACGCCAACGTGGTGCGTACGGCCAAGGCCGGCGTCTATACGTCCGAAGCGATCGAGCAGATCCCGGTCAACTATCGCAGCCGCTGGATGGCGAAGGACCCGGATTCGGCGCGCACCTGGCGCATGGGCGAGGAAGCCCGTTCGTTGATCGCGTTCAACACGCTCAACCTCATTGGCGACTGGCCGATGAAGAAGAAGTTCGACGCCATCTTCTGCCGCAACGTCGTCATCTATTTCGACGAGCCGACGCAGGCGAAGCTGTGGCAACGCTTCCGCGCCAATCTGGCGCCGAACGGCCGTCTCTATGTCGGCCATTCCGAGCGCGTCGGCGATACGGCTTTCGAGAGCGACGGACAGACCGTCTACAAGCTCGCAGGGGGACACAAATGAAACCGGTAAAGGTGCTGGTCGTGGATGACTCCGCGACCATGCGTGCGCTGATCTCCTCCAAGCTGCGCCGCGATCCGGAGATCGAGGTCGTCGGCGGCGCCGGCGATCCGATCCAGGCGCGCGAGATGATCAAGCAGCTCAATCCCGATGTGCTGACGCTCGACGTCGAGATGCCGCGCATGAACGGGATCGAGTTCCTCGAGAAGCTGATGCGCCTGAGGCCGATGCCGGTCGTGATGGTATCGACGCTGACACAGGAAGGCGCCGAAACGACCCTCCAGGCGCTCGAACTTGGCGCGTTCGATTACATGGGCAAGCCCGCCTCGGCCGACCTCGCCCATGCGTTCGACGACCTGGTCGACAAGGTCAAAGCTGCTGCGAAAAGTCGGATACGTGCGGCCACGCCCCGGCCGGCGCCGGCGCGTCCGTCGAACTTCCGCTCCAATGGCCGCATCATAGCGATCGGCTCGTCCACGGGCGGCGTCGAGGCGCTGATCACGGTCCTGTCCGCCATGCCGGAGAACTGCCCGCCCGTCGTGGTGACTCAGCATATGCCGGCGACTTTCACGAAGAGCTTTGCCGCGCGCCTCGACCGCATGTGCGCCCCGCATGTCTGCGAGGCGGAAGACGGCCAGCCTGTGAAGCCGGGCCAGGTGCTGATCGCACCGGGCGGCGCGCGTCACATGGAGGTGGCCGGCGGTTCATCGCCCTTCGCGCGCCTGCGCGAGTCTGACCTCGTCAACGGACACCGCCCGTCCGTCGACGTCTTGTTCAACTCGGTGGCGGTGCAGTGCGGCTCGCGCTCGGTCGGTCTCATCCTGACCGGCATGGGCAAGGACGGTGCGAAAGGTCTGCTTGGCATGCGTCAGGCTGGCGCGCGCACGTTCGGCCAGGATGAGGCGACATGCGTCGTCTACGGCATGCCGAAAGCTGCTTTTGAAATGGGCGCCGTCGAACGGCAGGCGCCGCTCAACGATTTGTCACGGCTGGTGCTCGAGGCATGTACGCCGGCTGCAAGGGAGATTGCATAATGCCTGCTGCTTCTCAGATCAAAGTTCTCGTTGTCGACGACCAGCTGACTATTCGCGCGCTGGCGCGTTCGACGCTGCAGCAGCTCGGCTTCGTCGACATCACCGATGCAGGTGATGGCGAGGAAGGTTTCAAGACGCTGCTGACGAAGCCCGCACACCTGGTCATCTCGGACTACAACATGCCGAAAATGGACGGGCTGGGTTTCCTGCGCGCGGTTCGCGCGCATGCGCCGGTCGCCAACACCGCCTTCATCATGCTCACCGGCCGCGCCGACAAGGAGCTGGTGCAACGCGCCGTGCAGTTCGGCGTCAACAATTATCTCGTGAAGCCTTTCACGGCTGCTGACCTGAAAGGCAAGATCGAACAGGTGTTCGGAGCGCTTACGTGACAGCGCCTGCGCGCATAAACACGCAACCCCTTCCCGGGAGTTCTGGACACATCAACATTGTCCAGGGCGAGTATGCGATTTCTGGCGACCCCAACGTCGCCATGACGACCATACTTGGTTCGTGTGTGGCTGCGTGCATGCGCGATCCTCGCGCCGGCGTTGGCGGCATGAACCACTTCCTGCTGCCGGGCGCGCTCGTGGGCAAGAGCGAAGGCGTCGAACGGGGCGTCCATGCGATGGAGCTGCTGATCAACGAACTGCTCAAGGCGGGCGCCAAGCGCGACCGTCTCGAGGCGAAGATCTTCGGCGGCGCCCGGATGATGAAGAACCTTTCGGACATCGGCGCCAAGAACGCTTCGTTCGCGACCGACTTCCTTCGGCAGGAAAGTATCCCGGTGATTGGCGGCAGCACGGGCGGCGAAACCGCGCGCCGTATCCGCTTCTGGCCGGCCACGGGCAAGGCCCAGCAGCGGATCATGGGCCAGAGCGAGAGCCATGTGTTCATTCGCGAACTGTCGATCGCTGCAACACCGGTCACGCCGCCGGCGGACGATGTGGAGTTCTTCTGATGTGCCGGACATTCCCGACCTGCGAAACCGTCGACGTCGTCATGCAGCGCGTGGCCGGCGAGCTTGGCTCTGCAGCCAACGACCTGGCTGCGCTGGAGAGCGACGTCGCTTCGCTCATTGGCGGGGCGAACGTCGAAGGCATGCTGCGCCTGCAGGCGCTTGATCGCATCGGCCAGCAGTTGCGCGTGCTTGAGGCTTTCATGAGCGCAGCGGCGCCGTGCCAGTGCGGCCGCATCGACATCGAGCCGGCGCTCGATCGCGTGTGGCTGGAAGCCGTGCGCAAACGCCTTGGGGGCGGAACGCTTGCGGCCGCTGTGGCCGAGCCGGAGTTGTGGTGAGGGAGACATGGGGGCGGCTCAAGATCTGTCATCGCGGATCAACCTGAAGCGCACCAGCGTGCTGGTGCTCGATAGCAACCCGCAGTCGCTCGACGTGATCAAGCGGATCCTCAACGGATTCGGCGTACGCGCCGTGCATGCCTGCCAGCACATCCGCGACGCGCAGCGCATTTTCTACGACGAGGCGCTGGAACTGGTGATTATCGATCCGCTGTTCGGCGATGATTCCGGGTTCGACTTCATCAAGTTCATGCGGGGCGAGGAAAACTCGCAGAACCGCTGCATCGCGATCATCGCGGCGCTTGGGCACCAGACGCTCGGCAATGTGCGCCGTGCCCGCGACTGTGGCGCGAGCGTTGTCGTCGCAAAGCCCCTGTCGCCCGAGATCCTCGTCCAGCGCATTCACTGGGTTGCGCGCGAGAACCGGCCGTTCATCGTAGCCCCGGGTTATGTCGGGCCTGATCGCCGGTTCAAGAACTCAGGCCCGCCGCCGGGCACCAATGGACGCCGGGCAGACGACCTGTCGCTCGACGTGCCGGTCGCTGCAGGCCCTGACATGCAGCAGTCCCAGATCGACGAGATGTTCAAGCCACGGAAGGTCGCGCTGTGAGCCAGGTCCGCAAGTTCATGCCGGAGAACAAGCTGGCAAAGACGATCACCGATCCTGCTGGCATGCTGGTGAAACAGGCGGTTCAGAACGCTTCTGCCAATATCGAAGCCGTCCGCGACGAGCACATTGCCGCTCTCGACGTGAAGATGGACGAGCTGGCGGCGGTTTCCGCGAAGGCCATGCAGACGCAGGGCTCTGATGACGCTTCACAGGTCTATCGTCTTGCGCGCGAGATCCTGGCCGATGCGGGCATGTTCGGGCTGAAGCACATCAGCCGCGCCGCGCACAGCCTGTGCGAGCTGATGGCGGCTGGCGATCGTTATCGTCATCAGTGGGCTGGGGTCGCCGTGCATATCGAGGCGATCTCGATCCTCCGGAAAGGCGGGGGTGCGTTCGGAGGCACTGACGTCGACACCATGCTTGCGGGCCTTGAGAAAATCTCCCGTTCGGCGGTCTAGTTTTCAAGGGTGACGCCCTTCCGCCCGAACCTGCCATGGCCTATGGCTTGGCGAGGGAGACGGGACGGCATGATCGGGCAGGGAAGCATATGGCTGCGCGCGCCAGCGGTTGGCGCCGGCTATTTTCTCCTGTCCCTCGCGAGTCTTTCCTTCTCGCGGTTCGGCGCGCCGGTTGAGTCGATCTGGCTGTCCAACGCCCTGCTGCTGGCGGCGCTGATCGCCACGCCGCGCAAGGAATGGTTGTCGCTGATACTCTGCGCCTCTGTCGGCCATGTGTTGGCGCACATGGTCTCGCGGGATGCGCTTGATCTCGCGCTCTCCTACCTCGCCGGCGACATGGTCGAGTGCGCACTGTGCGCCACGCTGCTGGCGCCACGGACGATGGCATTCGAGACGCGCCGACAGATCCTGTGGTTCCTGCTGGTCTGTGCGTTGATCGGCCCCTTCGTGTCGGCGTCGATCGCGGCGTCTGGAAGCGCCATCATCGGCAAACCGATGGAGGCGAAGGATTTTGCCGTCTGGTTTGCGGCGGACGCGCTGGGCATGATCACCTTCCTGCCGCTGCTTCATGGCTTCGGGCGTGGCAGGCTGGAGAAGCTGCGCAAGAAACCGCTGCGGCTGGCGGCGGCTGTCGTGCTGGTGATCGGGTTCAGCGTGCTGGCCGCGCTGGCGGTCAACGTGCCGGCGCTCCGTCTGCTTCTCTTGCCCCTGATGGTGCTGGTGGCGTTCGAACTTGGCGTCGCCGGCGCCGAGATCTGTCTCGCCTGCATGATGGTGACGTGGACAATCATGACGATAACTGGCCATTCGCCTGTGCCGTGGGCGACGGTCGGCCTGCGCGACGCCATGCTGGTGACGCAGGTGTTTCTCGCTGTCTTCTCCGCAACCATCCTGCCGCTGGCGGTCCTGCTGGAGCAGAAGGAGCGCCTGACGGAAACGCTCGCGAACACGCTGAAGGAAACCCAGGAAGCCTGGGGCGCGATCATCGGCGCCGAGGCGCGCTACCGGATGGTTGTCGACCACGTGTCGGAAACGGTGATGCGCGTCGCGCCCGGCGGGCTCGTGCTGTTTGCCTCACCCGCCTGCGCCAGCCTGCTGCATGGTCAGGAGTTTGAGGGCCGAAACCTTTTCAGCCTGATGCAGGGCGAGGAAGCCGCGCGCGAGCAGGAATATTTCGAGCAGAGCGAAACGCGCGACCTGCTCAACCTGATCAACCGGCGGACATGGCGCATCCGAGGGGACAAGGGCGGCTCGATCATGGTCGACGCACGCGTGACCATGATCCAGACCGCCGATGGCGGGCGCGAGTTCGTTGTCGTCCTGCGCCCGCTGACCTGATTGCCTAGGCTTTAACGCCGATGCCGGTCGGGCAAGACACGCCCGTGCCGCCGAGCCCGCAATAGCCACCCGGGTTCTTGGCGAGATACTGCTGGTGATAGTCCTCGGCGTAATAGAACTCCGGCGCCGTACGGATCTCGGTCGTGATCGTTCCCTTGCCGGCCTGTTTCAGAGCGGCCTGATAGGCATCGTGCGAGGCTTCGGCCTGCCGCTTCTGATCATCGGAATAGGTGTAGATCGCCGAACGATATTGCGTGCCTACGTCGCCGCCCTGGCGCATGCCCTGGGTCGGATCGTGGTTCTCCCAGAACACTTTGAGGAGCTGCTCGTAGGACACTTTCTTCGGGTCGAATGCGACCAGCACCATCTCGGTGTGGCCGGTGCCGCCGGAGCAGACTTCCTGATAGCTCGGGTTAGGCGTCTCGCCGCCAGCATAGCCAACAGCTGTCGTCCACACGCCATCCTGCTGCCAGAACTTGCGCTCCGCGCCCCAGAAACAGCCGAGGCCAAATGCCGCGATTTCAAGCCCTTCAGGGAAGGGGGCTTTGATCGGACGGCCATGATTGACGAAGTGCTCCTTCGGAACCGGCATGGTTTGCGGGCGGCCAGGCAGGGCTTCGCCGGCCTTCGGGAGCTGGGTTTTCTTGCCAAGGGACAGCATTGCGTCCTCCTTTGAAGTCTCTGGCCCCCTATGTGGGGTGGGCGGGACCGGGCGTCAAAACCCCACCTAATTCACAGTAACTTGCGCTTCAGGAACGCCCATGTAAAACGCCCCCCTGCGCTGGTGAGGTGGCCGAGTGGTCGAAGGCGCACGCTTGGAAAGCGTGTATACGGGAAACCGTATCGTGGGTTCGAATCCCACCTTCACCGCCAGACATTCCGGGGTCCGTTAGGATCACATGGGTTGCAGTTTATACCGACGACATAGGTAACACGTTTGGACCGAACGGGTTAGCGATCGGCTCGAGCCTGCAAGCCTCCTCATCGAAGTAACCAAGATCGTAGGTCACGAAGGTGGCAAGCCAGAGCTTGTCGTCGACCTGCTTGATGCCGACCTTCTGGCCGGCGAACACCGTCGACAAATTGACCCGCTTGTTGTTGAGCCAGAGCCGCCCGCCACACACGGGGACGATTTAGTGCGAGATCCGCGCCCCATACCAGCGCTTAAATCGTTATGGGCGCTGGCGGCGGGAAAGCCTCCTCTGCCAGTGACGATAACCCGGTTACGCTAACTACTCTCGGGAGCCGTTGCGCCTGTTGGGCTACGGGAGACTACAATGGCGGGATTTTCGTACACGCGGCGCCGCTTCCGCGCGCAGTTATCATTGCAGTCTCTTAGTTGGCCTTTGCTGCGGTTTCCTGCGTCGCTTTCTCGTCGTTCGCGCGCTTGATGATGTAGGCGAGGATCGCGTCGGCTTCGCCGTCCTTGAGAACGGTCTTAAAGCCCGGCATGCCGCGCTGGGCGCGGTCGCCGTCTAGGACGGCGTGCTTGAAGTTCTCGGCGTTCCTCAGGAGAGCGCTGTAGCGCAGATCGGGGGCCGTCGCGCCGGCTGCCGGGACGACGTTGCGGCCGTGGCAGACGGAGCAGTTCATCGCGAAAGCCTGTTCGCCGGCCGCGACCGTTTCGTTGTTGGCGGTCAGCAGTGGTGGATCGATCTTCACGGCCGCGGGCACCGTCACGCCTGCCGGCATCGATGTCGGCAGCGAGGCGTTTGCGCCGGCGCGGAAGACTAGGATGCGCGAGTTGTTAGCGGATACGCCGCTGGTGCGCTGGACGCCTGGCGGAAGGCCGCGCGCGCCGACGAGGATTGCGATTTGTTGCTGGCCGTTGACCGTGAAGGTGGACGGAGCAGCGACGACGCGCGCACCGGTCGGAGCCGACCAGAGTTTCTTGCCGGTGGTGGCGTCGTAGGCGACGAACTCGCCATTGTGGTTTCCGGAGAAGAGCAGATTGCCGTCAGTGACCATCACACCCGTGGCGCCGGCGACGGCGTTGGGGATGCGCCAGACTTCCTTGGCTTTGATGGGATCCCACGCGAGCAGGTAGGTTTCCGATTTCGGTGCAGCGCCCATAGCGGCCACGGGGATTTCGCCCTTGGCGGCGTTGAAGCCGATGCCGGTGTTCCAGCCGTTGAGGTTCAGTTCGAACTTGGTATCGGGCGTGGCGTAGGTCGAGGACGAGACCGTGACCGGCAGGTAGACGAGGCCTGTCTTCGGCGAATAGGCCATCGGGTGCCAGTTGTGCATGCCGAGCGCGGCGGGCGCGACGATGGCTGCCTTGCCGGTCTTGTCGAAGCGCGCTTCGGGGACTTCGACCGGGCGGCCGGTCGTCATGTCGACATGGGTGGCCCAGGTGTTGGGCGCGAACTTCTCGGCCGAGATCAGCTTACCGGTCTTGGCGTCTAGCACGTAGAAGAAGCCGTTCTTCGGCGCGTGCATGATGACCTTGCGCTTGCCCGTGGGGTACGGGAGTTCGGCGATCATCAGGGGCTGCGTGGCGGTGTAGTCCCACGTCTCGCCGGGCGTTTCCTGATAGTGCCAGAGATATTTGCCGGTGTTCGGATCCAGCGCGACAATGGAGGAGAGGAACAGGTTATCGCCGCCGCCGGGCGAGCGGATCGCCTGGTTCCACGGGTTGCCGTTGCCGGTGCCGACATAGACGATGTCGAGTTCGGGATCATAGACGAAGCCGTCCCACGGCGTGCCGCCGCCGCCGATCTTCCAGTAGTTGTCGCCCTTCCAGGTCTTGGCGGCTTCGACGAGTTCAGGCTGCTCGTAGGGCTTGGACGGATCGCCCGGCACGGCCCACCAGCGCCACAGGAACTTGCCGGTCTCGGCGTCGTAGGCGGAGGCGTAGCCGCGCACGCGGTATTCGGCGCCGCCCTGGCCGATGATGACCTTGCCCTTGATGATGCGCGGGGCGCCGGTGACGGTGTAGGGCAGGTTGGTGTCGGTGGTCTGCGTCGACCAGACTTCCTTGCCGGTCTTCGAGTCGAGCGCGATCAGGCGGCCATCAAGTGCGCCGAAGATGACCTTGCCGTTCCAGACGGCGACGCCGCGATTGACGACGTCGCAGCACGCGTCGGCGCCCTTGGCCTTGTTCACCTTGGGATCGTATTCCCAGGTCTTTGCGCCAGTCTTGATGTCGTACGCCTTCACCATCGACCAGGCGGTGGTGAGATACATCATGCCGTCGACGATGACGGGCGTGGATTCCTGGCCACGCTCGGTGTCGATGTCGCTGAACCAGGCAAGGCCGAGATTGCCGACGTTCTTGTCGTTGATCTGGTTGAGCGGGCTGAAGCGCTGTTCCCAGTAGGTGCGCCCGACGCTGAGCCACGAGCCCGGTTCGCTGTCCGCGTTGATCAGGCGCTGGGTGTTCACCGCGCCGGCGCCGACGGTCCGAATGTTGGCGGGTTCCGCGGCAACTTGGGGCGGAGGCGTGCTGCAGCTGCTCGCGATAACCAGCGCCAAACTGGCTAGACCAAATCGCATCATTGCTTCCATCCCACTTTTTACTAACGGCCTACAGAACCCGGACATCGTCCGCAACGGCATGGGTCGAGTCAGGGCGTGGGGAAGCTGCCTCCGCACATCAAAGGACTGTCATTGCGGTCGCGCGGCTCTGGCTATTTGAGTCAGGAATTGGCGGAGAGTGTCTGTAACTTCTTTTGTAACATCAATGAAACCAGCACCGTAACGGTAAATCACGTGCCGCGCGCGCGTGAACACGTCCAACAACCAGTCGACAAGACAGGGAGTCGGGACGGATGCGGACGGTGCGTGCGGGGGAGTTCGGCGGGATGGGGATCTCGCTGACGAAGGTGTCGGGGCTGGCGATTGCCGCCGCCCTTGGTTGTGTGGTGCTGGCGCCGGCGGCGCTGGCGCAGCAGGCGGACGAAAAGGACGTCGTGGTCGTGACCGGTACTGCTACCGGCACGGAATACGAGAAGGTCGGCAACTCGCTGACCGTCGTCACCTCGGAGCAGATCGAGGAGGGTGGCTACACGTATGTCCCCGACGTGCTCCGGCAGGTGCCTGGTCTGGCGATCAACCGGTCCGGACCTGTCGGCGGCCTGACACAAGTCCGCACGCGCGGCGCGGAAGGCAACCACACGGTCGTCATGTTCAACGGCGTAGACGTGTCTGACGCCGGCAATGGCGAGACGGACCTCTCCACGCTACTCACCGGCAACGTCGACCGGATCGAGGTTCTGCGCGGGCCGCAGTCGGGCCTCTACGGCTCGAACGCGCTCGCCGGCGTCATCAACATCATCACCCGTCGCAACGTGAATGGTTCGTTCGTCAACGCTTCGGGCGAGATCGGGACGGACAAGACGGCGACTGTCACCGGCGGTTACGGCATCGGCGATGGCAAGTCGTTCGTCGATTTGGGTCTCGCCGGGACAACGAGCGATGGCTACGACGTCTCCGCGCTAGGCGCCATCAACGGCCCGCCGGGCGTGACGGGCGACAAGGAAGGCTATGACAACATCACCGGCTATGTCAGTGGCGGTGCTGAAGTGTCGCCGATCTTCCGTGTTGATGGCTTTGCTCGCTATGTGAAATCGAATGCCCAGCTCGACGGACAGGACTTCTCCGGCATTCCCGGACTGCAAGGCCAGACCTTCGACGACGCCAGCGAAACCGAGACGAAGAGCTACAACCTCGCCGGGTCCGGCACGCTGACGCTGATGGATGGCGCGTGGGTGACGATTGGTTCGGCGTCCTACACCAACTCGCATGTCGAAGGCGGCGACGGTACGGCGTTCGGCGACTATGGCGACAAGGCCTGGCGCCGGAAGTTCGGCCTGCAATCGTCCTACAAGTTCGGCGCGCCTGACTTCGTCTCGACACTGACGGGCTTTGCCGAGTCGAAGAAGGAATACTACCGCAACACGCATCCGTTCGATCCCTCGCAGGTCGGGCAGGACCGCGAGATGATCGGCATCGGCGCGCAATACCAGGCCGCGATCGCCAGCCAGTTCTATCTGTCGGCCACGGTGCGCCACGACGACAACGACGGCGACTTCGAGGATGCAGATACCTACGGCGTCGCGGCATCCTGGGTGATCCCCAACACCGGCACGCGCCCGCACGCCTCAATCGGCACAGGCGTCACCAACCCGTCCTTCTTCGAGCAATTCGGCTTCATTCCCGGCACATATATCGGCAACCCGAACCTCAAGCCGGAAGAATCGACGGGCTGGGACATCGGCGTCGAGCAGACCTGGATCGAGGGCCGGCTCGTGACCGACGTCACCTACTTCAAGGCCAAGCTGAAGAACGAGATCGGCGGGTTCTCGACACCGACGAATGCGACCTCCAAGAGCGACCGCGAGGGTGTCGAGGTCTATGTCCGCTACAACCCGACCGACGACATCGACCTGATCGGCTCCTACACCTATCTCGACGCCACCGAGCCAGCAGGTATCGAGGTGCGCCGTCCGGAGAACCAAGCATCGTTCGATGGCACGTGGCATGTCGGCGGCGGGCCGCTGCAGCTCAACCTTGGCGTCACATACAATGGCGAGCAGCGGGACACGGATTTCGCGACCTTCCTGCGCACGCAAATGGACGCCTATACGCTGGTTCGTGTCGGCGCCGCCTATACGCTGAGCGATCAGATTGAACTCTATGCCCGCGTCGAGAACGCCCTCGACGAGGACTATCAGGAAGTCATTGGTTATCGCGGTTCGCCGCAAGGGGTGTTTGTCGGCATCCGGTTCAAGGACGGACCGGCGAAGAAGTGATTGCAGGAGCGCCCGGCGCTCCTGCTTCTGATTGTGGTTCGGCCCTCGCTTGCCTCCTCCTGTGGGGAACGGCCACTGCAACTGCCGCTGCGGGTGGGAGACCATATCCGCAGCGGCCATTTGCATTTTCAGCGCCCACAAGAAGGCGCGGATAAAGCTGTCCGGTGACGCTTCGCCCCGGGCGCGTCAGAGGCTATCAGGTGAGGACAAGGGGTTCTGGTTGCGTTGGTGATTTCCTCGTTTCTCGTTTCGATCATGCTGCTGCTGGCGATGCTCGCGTCCGCCGGCCATGCAGCGCGATCTGGCGTGCGCTGGGCTGACCTCATCTGGCTGGTCGGTCCGTTTGCAGCGCTTGTGCTGGCGACGCGATTCCTACCCACCGAGATGGAATGGGTCGGCATTGGCCTGATGACCATGGCGGCGTGGCGCCTGGTGCGAGCCGGATCCATTGTCGGCAGTTTGTTGCTGGCTGGGGTCAGCGCCGGCCTCGGCGCCGCGCTCTATGTCCAAAGCGGGTTGGATATCTGGTTGGCAGCGGTCATAGCGCTTGCCGCGCCGCTCCTTGCGATCTGGTTCGCGCGTGAACCCAGGTTTGCTGGAACGCAGTCACGCGACTTTGCGCTGCTGGTGGTCGCCTGGAGTGCGCCGGTGGTTGCGGCGGCGCCCGGCGTGCTGGCAGGTTGGCGATCGGCGCGGGCGCTCAACCAGATGGATGAGGCGACAGCAGCTGGGATACCAGTGTGGGCGTGGCTTGTGCCGTTGGTGGCGCTGCTGATTGGCGGCGCGAGAGGATTCTGGAAGCGTAGATGAACGTGCTTGATGGTCTCGAGAATGGACTTTTCGCGCTGGGCCAGGTCCTGCGCTTTCCCGTGATGGTGTTGCTGTGGCTGTGCGTGGCTGCAACGCTCTACTATGTCGGCTACTCGCTCATGGAAGCCGTGCGCCGGCGGCAGGAGCATACGGGCTTCGACATCAAGGCGTGGTTGCAGCAAGGGCAGGTGCTGGCAGCTGATGACAATCGCAAACGGGTTCTTCCTGGAGCGTTGAGCCGTTTGCTGGGAGCCCTGCAGAAGCAGAACTCCGCAGGCACGCTGCGCCATGGCGGGCTTGAGAACGTTGTCGCCGAGCACGAGGAGAAGCTGCGCCACGCGCTCGATGGGCCACGCGCGCTTGTGAAGCTTGGGCCGAGTCTCGGCCTGATCGGAACGCTGATCCCGATGGGGTCTTCGCTGGCCGCGATGTCGAGCGGAAATCTCCAGGCGATGGCGGGACAGATGGTTGTCGCGTTCACGACCACGATCATCGGGCTCGCCACAGGCACCATCGCCTACGCGCTCGTGGCCTTGCGCCAGGGCTGGATCAGCGCGTCGATCCGCGAGCAACGCTATCTTGCGGAAGTCGTCGCCGCCGAACTGGAGGCGCGCTGATGGGGCGCTTCCTCAAGCTCGCAGCGCCGGAGGAGCCGGCGGAAGAAGATCCACTTTCGGGCGTCGCGAACCTGTTTGACGTGTCGATCGTGTTCATCGTCGGCCTGATGATCACGATGTTCTCGGTCTACAACATGGGCGACCTGATGAACGCTTCGAGCGAAGTCACCATGGTGAAGACCGACGCCAATGGCCAGCAGGAAATCATCGTCAAGAAAGGCGAGACCATCACGGCCTACAAGCTCAGCGGTGAAACGGGCAAGGGCGACGGGACGCGCCTTGGCACGGCCTACCGGCTGGCGAATGGGCAGGTGATCTATGTGCCGGACACCTCCGGCGCGAACCCCGGCGAAGCGCAGACCGATGTCCCGCCTCAACCGGTTCCTTAGTCTTCTCTTCCTGGCGCTGCTGGCGCCGGCGATTGCCGTGGCGCAGGAGCGCGTGCGGATCTCCTACCTGTTTTCCGACGGCAATATTCCCGGCACGCTTGCCGCTTTCGAGCAGTTGCTGAATGAGAGACCTGACCTGCGCGGGCTGGTCGAGCTGAACCTGCTGGCGGAATCCACGTTCGACGACGTCAAGGCGGCGGAGCTTGAGAACAGCGACGTGCTCGTCTTCGACACAATGAACGAGCAGATGCTTTGGCGCTTCAACACGGAACATAAAACCGATCTCCTCAAGGACATCCTGAAGAGCGGCAAGGTGCTGGGCGTCGGCGAAGGCCTGATCGGGCAGGACGTCTACAAGGGCCAGGGCGTCGAGTTCGACCGGCAGGCGAGGGCGTACTGGCAGCATTCGGGGCCGCAGAACCAGCTCGCATTGATGAAGCTGGCGCTGATGCGCGCAGGCGTGCGTGGTCTCTCGCTGCCGGCGCCGCAGACCTCGCTCGACTTCGGCTACTACTATCCCGATGGAAAGACGGGACGTGTTTTCGCGACCTGGGATGAGTTCGATGCCTGGCGGTCGGCGAACGGCAAGAAGCATCCCGGCGCTCCGCGTGTGGCCGTCAGCTTTTTCAAGGCGACCTACTATAGCGGCGACACCGGACTGCTGAACGCACTGATCGCCGAGGTGGAAAAGCAGGGCGGCGATCCGATCCCGGTATTTGGCTATCCCGGCGCTGTCTCGTTCGACCTCCTGCTGAAGGACAAGAATGGCAAGCCGCGCGCCGACGTGGCGCTGGGCGGCAATTTCCAGTTTGCGGACACCAACGCGCCGAAGCTGATGGAAAAGATCGACATCCCGACGATCAACCTGATCAGCCTTTATGGGCGCAGCGAGAAGGACTGGCGTGAATCGCCTACTGGCCTTTCGCTATTCGAGGGCACGTTCAATCTCGCCGTGCCGGAGCTGGCGGGAACGATTGCGCCCATCGTTGTGGGCACGAAGGAGAAGCTGCAGGACAAGGCGACAGGACTGACCTCCGTCATCACCAGCCCGATCCAGTCGCGGGTGGAAATGGCGGTGGCACGCGCTATTCGCTACGCCGAGCTGCGACGCATCTCCAACGCCCAGAAGAAGATCGCGCTGATCTATTACAACTATCCGCCAGGCAAGGCGAATATCGGCGCGAGCTATCTCAATGTCGCTGAGTCGCTTTCGAACATACTCCAGCGGATGAAGGCCGAGGGGTATGACGTAGGCAATGGACCGCTGGATGCCGACAGCATTCTGAACGACATCACCACCAAGGCGCGCAATGTGATGGGCGCGGCGCCTGGTGAACTGCAGGAGATGATTGCGCAGGGCGGGGCAGTGCGCGTGCCGGTTTCAGACTATCGCAAGTGGCTGGACGACTATCCCAAGGCGCTGCGCGACAAGATGCTGAAGGATTGGGGCCAGCCGGAAGACTCGAAGCTGATGCTTGTGCGAGAAGGCGGTCAGGCGAGCTTCGTCATTCCAGGCGTTCGCTACGGCAACATCCTGCTGACGCCTCAGCCATCGCGCGCATGGGGCGAGGACCTCGACAAGCTCTACCACGCCAAGGACCTGGCGCCGCATCACCAGTACGCCGCCGCCTATGCGTGGCTTCGCAACGGGTTCGGCGCCGATGCCGTCGTGCATATCGGCACGCATGGCACGCTGGAATGGCTGGACGGCAAGGATGCCGGCCTGAGCGAGGAAGATGCGCCTGACGCACTGATTGCGGACCTGCCAGATGCGTATATCTACAATGTGGATGTTGTCGGCGAGGGGCTGGTCGCGCGGCGGCGGGGCATGGCCACGCTGGTCGATCACATGGTGCCGCCGTTCAAGGAAGGCGGGCTGACGGAAGATCTCGCCAAGTTGAGCGAGGCGATGAACAACCACTCGCAGAACGAAACCAAGAACCCGGAACTGGCGGCGGCGTTCGGCAAGGAAGTGCGCGACCAGGCCGTGGCGCTCGGGATCGCGAAGGACCTCAGCCTGCCTGCGGACAAGGAATGGAGCGACGAAGACCTCCACCGCATCGAGACCTACCTCATCGACCTGAAGGCTGAGACGATCCCCTATGGCCTGCATGCCTTCGGACGGACGCCAGAGAAGGACGCAATCGCAAGCACGGTGAAAGCGGTCGTGGCCGTGGATCGTTCCGCATTGCCCGATGCGCGGGCGGTGATGTCGGCAGACATGGAAAAACGCATCACGGACTCCGGCCCGCGTGAGCTGGAAGGACTGGTGAAAGCACTGGACGGGCGCTTTGTGCCAGCGGGCATGGGTGGCGAGCCGATCCGCAATCCCGATGCGTATGCGACGGGCAACAATTTCTACGGCATCGACCCGGACAAGGTCCCAAAGCCTGCGGCGTGGGAAATGGGCTCCAAGCTCGCTGAGCAGATGCTGCAGGATCATCTGAAGAAATACGGGAAATACCCGGAGAAGGTCTCGTTCGTGATCTGGGGCGACGAGACCATGCGCCATGAGGGCGTGCTGGAATCGCAGATCTTTTACCTGCTCGGAACGAAGCCGATCTGGAACGAGCGGGGCAAGGTCGTCGGTGTCGAGGTGATCCCGCGCGAAAACCTTGGACGTCCCCGCGTGGACATCGTCATCGCATCCGCCGCCGAGGGGATGTTCAACAACGTCACCGTGCTGATGGATCTGGCCGTCCAGCGCGTGAAGGTGATGGACGAAGCCGACAACCTCGTGCGCAAGCACTATCTCGCGACGAAGAAAGCGCTGATCGCCAAGGGTTACAAGGCCGACGATGCGGATCGCATGGCGGGCGTGCGCATCTTCGACGAGCCGCCGGGCACGTTCAATCTCAACACCTCAGGCATCGCAGCTGCTTCCGGCTCGTGGGACAGCGAAGCCGGTATGGCGAACGAGTACATCCGCAAGATGGGCCATGGCTATGGCAACGGCTTCTGGGGGGAGTCGATGGAAGATGCCTTCCGTCTGACGCTGTCGGATGTCGATACCGTCGTGCATTCATCCTCAACGGCGCTCTATGGCGCGCTCGATAACGACGACATGTTCATGTACATGGGCGGGCTTTCCAACGCGATCCGCTCGATCAGCGGGAGCACGCCCGAAACGCTGGTTACCAACACGCGCGATCCAGGCAAGCCAGAGATGACCAGCCTCGACAAGTTCGTGGGGCAGGAGTTCCGCTCCCGCTATGTGAACCCGACCTGGATCAAGGGGATGCAGAAGGAAGGTTATGCCGGCGCAGGGGCCATGCGCGAGTTTGTCGAGTATCTGTGGGGCTGGGACGCCACCGTCGATACGGTTGTCGACGATGCGATGTGGCAGGCGACCTACGAGACATACATCGAGGACAAGCAGAACCTCGGCATGAAGCAGTTCTTCGAGGACAAGTCGCCCTTCGCCTTCCAGGACATCACGGCGCGCATGATCGAGACGATCCGCAAGGATCACTGGAACGCAGACGAGGCGACCAAGGCCAGGCTGCTGAGCGAGTACATCGAAAGCATCAATACGCACGGCGTCAGCTGTACGGAGGTGAGCTGTGGCAACGGTCGGCTGCTTGAATACGTGATGCAGGAAGCAGCCAAAGCAAACATCCCGGCCCCGGCAATCGACAGCGCTCGCGCCAAGCTGGAGCAGGCGATGGGCAGGACGGTTGCAGAGGCAGCCGAAGAACTGCGTGCTTTCGCCAAGCGCAACGATGCTGCGGAAGACGCAAAGCAGGCAGCAAGCCGCGACGATGTCGAGGCTGCACGCGCTCTTGCAGCCACGGCTCCAGCCCCGGCGGCTACGACTCAGACCCAGCCGGCGCCAGAGGAGCCAAAGCCACAAGATGTCGCGAAAGCCGAGCCGAAGCAGCTCGAAGGCCAGGTCATGACCGAAGAGAAGCGAACGCAGCCCAAGCCGGAAGCCGCCGCCGTCGCCGAGCCGGTTACGCTTGCCGGCTGGGAGCTGGCCTGGCCCGCCATTCTGGTGTTCGGCCTGATGATTGGCTGGCGCTGGCGAGGCGTTTTCCGCGCAAATGCTTAGGACAGCCCTTCTTTGCGTGACGTTCTGTTTGACGCTGGTCGGGTGCGTCAGCTTGCAGGCGGTCAGCCCGGCAAACATGAAGGCGTACGAGCTTTCGCTCGCTGTGGACAAGGATCGCGCCGCTGTCGCGTGGCACGGCGGCGTAACCGGCGCCGACGCCATCTTCCTGCAGGCGCTCGACAGCGCAGGCCGCGCAGCGGGTTCTCCACACCAGATTACGGACGGCCAGCGCTACGCATATGAACCCGACCTGCAATTCGTTGAAGGTGATCCGCTACTGGCCTGGTATGAGAAGGATGTCGCGAACGGGAGCCTGACGGCGTGGCTTGCGCGAACGGACACGCAGGGTCGGGTCGTCTGGAAGCGCCAGCTCGATGCGGTTCATGGTTCAGCCCGCAATCCAGTCGTTCGCGTCTCCAACGACGTGATCTGCGTGGCCTGGATCGAAAAGCACCAGGCGATTGAGGTCTTTGCCGAGCGCTTCGACGCGGACGGCAATGTTGTAATGGCCGCCAAGCGCGTTGGCATGGCCAGCGACACTACCTGGAAATCTCAACGCCGCCGTCGATGCGAAGGGCCTGTTCTACGTTATCTACGATGCGCGTGTGGATACGAAGGCTAGCGAGATCCGGCTTCTCGTCATCGGCGATCCCGGCGTGCAATGGCTGCAGCCGATCCGCGCGGACGGGTTCGACAGCGTCTATCCCGATATCGGCATCAGTGACCGTGGCGTTGCGGCAATTACTTGGTGGGACAAGCGCGATGGAAATGATGAAGTGTATCTCGGGACAATGCTGACCTCGGATCTCTATAATGGCCACGCGTTGCCGGAGCGGCGCATCACCCACACGCAGGCATCCTCCATCGGCGCGTACCTGTCATGGAACGGCGATCAACTGGCGCTCGTCTGGTGTGATAGCGAGGAAGGCCAGAGCGAACTCTATGCGCAGTTCTTCGGTTCTGGCGGCGAGGAACAGGGGCTGATCCGCCGCCTGACCAACACGCCGACGCAATCCTCTATTCCTTCTATCCGCCCCTGGAACAGCGGCTTCCTTGTCGCCTGGAATGAATATCAAGCCAACGACAGCGATGGTACGCACCACTCCATCGATCGTTCGTACGGCTCGACTGCATTGATTGAGCCGTGATCCATTCGCGCTGTTAGCTCGGGCATGCTGCCCACGGCGTCTACATTGCTGCTTCGCTAGCTATGGACCGTGGAGAAGACGCCCTCGGACGGACGAGCCCTGGCCGGAGCAGCTGTTGCCTGATCGATGGGATCCTCCTGTTTGGCCTGCGCATCACGCTTGTCCGATCACGCATATGCCTGCGAGTTATTTCGGACCATCAGACTCTTAGATGTGGGTTGAAATGAGGGGCGCGCAGCGCGGTAGATCTCCAACTGCCTGTAAACTGGAGCGAAAATCGCTTCTGTAGGCGGACACGAAGGTAACAACCTCGCGCCGCCCGGTTGGTAGGTCTCTCAATCTGCGCATACAAATGAGGAAGCAGCGTTTACGTCCCCGCTGCCTGTGTATCTCGGCCACTTCGGATATTCACAAAGCGGGCGCGTGCGGCCAGGAACGCCGACTGTGTCGGTCGTGATCTGGTTTGCGGGAGCGATCCCCCCTTCGACCCAATTCTCCAGCGCCGAGAGCGAGTCCCACGTCGCGTTGAACACACTGCTAGCGGCGTGATTGTATCCCGGCACTTCGTAATAGCGGATGGAACGACGCACAGTTTCCATTCCCAGCTGGCGGACAAGCGTGTGGTAGTAATCGCGGGTGGAGCGAGAGCTCACGAGGATGTCGTTGAGGCCGTGGGCCATCAATAGTTTGCCACCCTTGGCCGCGAACGCTGAGAGATCTGTCTTGGCGTCGAGTGCGATGCTGAGATAGCTGATCCGGTCCGCCCAGGCGCCCGGGTTCTCGGGGTCAAGTGACAGGGTGTCATAGGAAGGATCACGTGTGACGTGGTACTTGATCCATTGGTCTGTGTAGATGCTGATGTAAGGCGCATCCGAAGGCATTGGCAGCTTCGGAGCTGACCGGTTGAAGGCAAGGAAGCTGACCGTGCCCTCAATCGGCGTTGTCCGTGTGTAGATGCCGGTGTCTGCGCCCCAGATGTTGTAACCTGGGTGCTGGGTCTCTCCGCTCGCAAGATAGCTGAGGCGGGTCGGCGTGTTGATCACTTTCATCGCGGTGATCTGGGCGTCGGACAAACACATATCCCCCGTATCTGCGCCTCCCGCGCAGCGAAGAGGCCGGCCGTCGAGCATTGCGGTCGATGGATCGAATATGGCGTTGCACTTGTCCTGATGACTGATGAGACCATCCACAACGCCATCGAGCGCATCGCAGCTCTGCATTGCTGATCTGAACAGTGCATCCCGCTTGGCGGCGTTCGGATAGGCGCCAGGTTGGGCAAGCGCCCGGCTCATGCGATGGCCCCCCAGAATGCTGACGATGCCGGCGCGCGCAGGATACCAGGCTATTGCCCCGTCCCAGTCCGCCGGCCAGCGTTGTATGGCCGTGAGCGCCTCGCGCCCCCCAGTTGAGCCACCTGAAAAGTATGAGCGCACGGGTGCAAGGCCATAGCGCGCCGTGATCAGCACGACCGCAGCATCGCGTGTCTTCTTCAAAGCGTCGCCGGAGTTGTAGTTGTTGAGCGCCTCCTCATTTAGCCCAAAAGACGCATCAAGGCTGGCGAGTGCGCCTGCCTGGTGACCTGAATCGCTGCCGAACACGGCGTAACCGCGCGCGAGGGGAATTGGCTGATCCCCGGGGCCGGCGGAGACGTTGCCGGTTACGTCGGGAACGCTGCCATCTAGTCCTCCGCCGCCCAGCATCAGAACCTTTCCGTTCCAGGTTGAGGGCAGGGCGATCCTGAAACGGATGCTGGGCGCTGATGGATCCACCGGGCCAATCTCGCCGGAGACGAGACAGTGCTCGGGACGTAAGGCTGCGCCGCTTCCCGAAGCATCAACGATCCGGCTTTCCGTGACACGTGCGCCGGAGGTCGGCAGCCGGATTTGGCTTGCCGGCACGGTAAGGCCTGCCATGTCCGAGCATGGCAGTGGAGCAGCTGTCGCCAATCCCGCGCGCGTATCGCTGAGCGGAAGGCATGATGTGGCTGCCAGCATCGAAGTAAGCAAAAACACGCCGATTCCAAGCCGGACAGACGGAACCATGTCGTCTCCAGTCATCATTGGGGAAACTCAGGCTGGAGTATCGGCCTGCGGCTTCCTGCTCTTGTAGAGCGCTTCAAAACCACCGGCCATGAACGTGACGAAGCGGGAGCGCGCGGCCTCGAAATCATGCGAGCGGCAGAGATTTCCCGACAGCCGATCAATGCGACCTGTCCGCGAGAGGATTAGTGTGTAGGCGCCGGACGTGAACTGAAAGCACCAAAAAAGATCCTCCAGAGATGCGTCAGGCAGCGCCTTCTTCAGGCTTTCCATCAATCGCAGAACCAGCGGATCGAAATATGTGTCCATCAGCTCCGCGCCATATCCGGGCGCGTTGTTTACTTGCGCGAACATGCGGCCAAACTGGCGCCAGCCCTCCTCGCCATTTATGTAGATGTCGAAGGCGCCTTCGTAGAAGGCGCGCAGTACACCCTCCACGGTGGGATGCTCGCCTGCTTCCAGGTCATAGGCGTCAAGCGCCGCGGTACGCGTGACGACCGCATATTGGGCGCGCCGTTCGAAGACAGCATCGAAGATCGCCTTCTTGTTTTCGAAGTAGTAGTGGATCAGCGCCGGATGGATGCCCATCCTGTTGGCGATGTCCTTGATCGTGACGCCAAAGTAGCCGAGCTGCGAGAACAGCTCCTCGCTGGTATCGAGGATCAGCTTCAGCGTCGCCGCCCTCTGTTCAGCGCGCGTGCGACCTTTGCCTTTCTCTCCAGCCATGACGTCGAGCCTTCCTGATCGAGCGTTGCGCGTCGCGGCGCGACTGGCCTCCCTCGCGCCGATTTCCCGGGGCGCTCCTATCAGATCAGCCGTCTGTTCAGGGTTCATAGATTTCATTTAGCACTAAATGAATGAACTTGACCAGCCCGCGACGGCGCGATACCGGTCGCGAAAGCCCGGCAAATTCTTGCGCACAGGGCCGTGTAGGGGAGGTCAAACCGTGAAAGCCTTGCTTAGCAGCGCGTCCGGCGCCGCAATACTCTTTGGATTGATTGGCAGCAGCTGCCCCGCTTGGGGTCAGTCGACCCCAGCCGTCCCAACAGTGTCGCAGCCAGGTGAAGGCATTTCGCCTCCCTCGACCGAAGCCGAAGGAGAAGACCAGGACCGGGTTATCATCACGGGATCCAGCATCCGGGGCGTACCGCCAACGGGCTCGAACCTGATCAGCGTCTCACGCGAAGACATCGAAACCGTTGGCGCCGCCAATACGCCCGACCTCCTTGCAAGCGTGCCGCAACTCAACAGTTTCAACACGGCGCCGCAGGCGAGCATTGGAGGATTTGGTTCCTTCGCGCCAGGCATGCGCGGCCTGCCGGCAAACGCAACCCTTCCACTCATGAACGGCCACCGTCTGGTTGCGGCGGCGGCGAACGAAACCAATCCGGATTTCCCCCTGATCCCGGGCCTCGCGTTGGAGCGCGTTGAGGTCGTCGCGGACGGCTCGTCGGCCATCTACGGATCGGATGCTGTCGCCGGGGTCGTCAACTTCATCACCCGCAAGCGCTTTTCCGGCCTCGAGGTCTCGGCGACTTACGGACAGGCCGATGAATATACTTCCGGCAATATCGGGGCCGTTTATGGCGCAGTGTGGGACAGCGGCTCGGCCCTTCTCGCATACCAGTACACCGAGAATGACGACATCATGGGGCGTGACCGCGACTATCGCCTCCAGGACTTTCGTCCCTATGGCGGCGTCGACACGCGTTCGACGAGTTGTCCATCGCCCAACGTCCTCGTGAACTCGACGTTCTTTGCCGTCAACTATGCAGCGCCCGCTCTTGCGCCGGGAACGCAGAACTTCTGCGATGCTGGCGCTCCAGCCGATCTCTTTCCAAGCTCGCGCGTTCATGCCGTGTTCGGATCGGCCGAGCAGGACGTTGGCGAGGGCATCACCGTCTGGGCCGAAGCGCTGCTCACGGACCGCAAGGACGAATTGCGAGCGGCGCTGCCCGTGCAGTCGGCATTGATTGCGAACACGAACCCCTTCTTCAAGGCGCCTCCCGGATCGGGCGCCACGCTGGAGTTTGTCTCCTTCAGGCCCGACAACCTCGTTGGGAGCGATCACTTCCTCAACACCGACAAGCGCCAAGTCGGCAACACGTCAGCTGGCGTCGATTTCGAATTGCCCGGCGACTTCAAGTTGAGCGTCTATGGCACGTTCGACTGGGCCGAGAATGTAGCCTTCATTCCTTCGATCGATACGGCAGCCTTGGGAGCAGCCGCCGCCGGGACAACGACAGCCACCGCTCTTGATCCCTTTGGTACAGGCACATCGCCCGCCGTCGTCAGCGCCATCCTCAATTCGGCCACTTCGGTTGACAATGAGCAACGCACCAACCTTGGAGCGATCAAGCTTGACGGCCCGCTGATTGATCTGCCGGGCGGCGCGCTCAAGGTCGCGCTCGGGGCGGAACTCCGGCGTGAAACATTCAAGCAAGCCGGATTTGTCGGGGCATCGCCGGTTCCGGAAAATCTCGACCGCGATGTCCGCTCGGTTTTCGCGGAAGCCTTTATTCCGCTCATCGGCGCTGCAAATGCAGCCCCGTTCATGCAGAGCCTCGATCTTTCGCTGTCCAGCCGTTACGACGACTACAGCGACTTCGGGTCCACGACCAATCCAAAGATCGGCATCAACTGGGCGCCCGCGGATGGTCTTCTTGTTCGCGGCTCGTACGGCACGTCCTTCCGGGCGCCCGGTACGCGGCAGCTGGGAGCCACCGTCGGCGCGTATTATCTCAACGCTGCAAACTCGGCCGTGTTCGCCAACGATCCAACCCGGGGAGCAACGCAAGTCAACACCGTCTATCTGCTGGGCGGGAACCGCAACCTTCAGCCCGAGGATGCTACGACCTACTCGCTCGGGATCGATTTCAATCCATCCTTCCTGCCGGACCTGCGAACCAGCCTGACTTACTACGATCTTGAATATTCCGGCGTGATCGGCACGCCTTCAGCGGTGCTCGTCTTCTCCGATCCGACTTTGTCATCAGTCATCTATCGGGACCCGAGCTCGACGCAGCTCGCAAGCCTCCTCGCCCTCGGTGTTCCGGTCAACCTGCCATCACCGCTCCCGGCCATTGGCAACTTCCTGGATCTGCGCGTCAACAATCTGGGCATTCGCAACACTGACGGCATCGACTTCGATGTCAGCTATCGCTGGACGACGGACTTCGGTTCGGTCTTTGCCGATCTTGCCGGCAACTACATCCTCAACTTTGACACACAGGCCTCTCCCTCCTCGCTCGCCGCAGACGCTCTTGCTCTGGGCATTCCCAAGGCGACGGTGAGGGGAACGCTCGGCGTCCAGACTGGCCCCTTCTCGATCACGGGCTTTGTCAACTATCGAGATGGCGTCAAAAGCAACTTCGCCACGCCAACGGGCGTTAGTTCATATGAGGCTGATCCCTACACGACCGTGGATCTGCGCGTGTCCTGGGTTCTTCCGGACGCGGGGCTGACGGAAGGGACGGTGCTCGCGCTTCAGGTCAACGACCTTCTTGACGAGACGCCTCCCTTCTTCCCCGCTACGGACGGTATTGGCGGCGCCTATAACCCAATCGGCAGGTTCGTAGCGCTCAATCTGCGAAAAGCATTCTAACCACCCCAACTGGACAGGCGGCTGTCGCTGCCTGTCCACATCTTCTCGAACGCCAGGAAATGCCGGGCGATGCTCCTTGGGGCGCCGTTCAGAGCTCGCGCTGTTTGTTCGGCGGTCGAGGTTCCCCGGAGACCCGCAGCATGACAGCCAGGCCAGATCGAATTGCGAGCGAGAACCCGGTGCTGGAACGAGAGCGTCGGGAAATACGCAAGGGCGCTTGGCTTGGCCTCGTGTTGCTGTGTCTCGTCTATGTATTGAACTTCCTCGACCGGCAGTTGCTTTCGATCTTGTCAAAGCCGATCCAGGATGAGCTGCATCTCACGGACGGACAGCTCGGCCTGCTGGGCGGGCTTTTTTTCGCTGCGTTCTACTGCACGATATCCTTGCCAATCGCCTGGATCGCGGACCGTCACAACCGCGTCCGCATTGTTGGCGCAGCGTGCATCCTCTGGAGCGCCGCCACGGCTGCGTGCGGCCTTGCTCGCACCTATCCCGAGCTTGCGATTGCGCGCATGTCTGTCGGCGTGGGTGAGGCGGGCGGGGTTCCACCATCTTATTCGATCATCTCGGATTACTTTCCGCCGAACAAACGCGGAATGGCTTACGGGATCTACAATCTCGGCCCTCCTATCGGGCAGGCCCTCGGCGTAGCTTTCGGAGCGAGCGTCGCGGCGAGTTACAGCTGGCGCGACGCGTTCGTGGTGCTGGGCGTCGTTGGCGTTGCAGCAGGCATTGCCGTTTTCTTTCTCGTGCGCGAACCGATGCGGGGCGAGATGGATAAGGCTGTCGTCGCAAAGTCGGCGTCTGCTGAGCGGCCGCTGACAACACACTCTGACCCACCACGCCCCCGGTTCTGGAACACGTTTGGCATGTTCCTGACACGGCCCGTGCTGCTGCTGGTGGCGCTGGCTGCGGCGGCGACGCAGTTCATCACCTATGCAGTCCTGAATTTCACGACGCTCTTCCTGATGCGCGAGAAGGGAATGACGCTGGAAGAAGTTGCGCTCTGGTACGCTCTCATGATCGGATTTGGCATCGGTGCAGGCGTCTTCTTTTCAGGTTGGCTCCTGGATCGCTGGGCGCCGCGGACGGAGCGCGCCTATGCCTGGCTGCCGGCGATCGGACTGACCCTGGCGGCGCCGATGTTCATTGCCTTCGTCTGGGCGCCGGAGTGGCGCGCCGCGCTGATGTTCCTCGCGCTGCCAACCGCGCTCAACTATTTCTTCCTCTCGCCCGCAGTTGCGCTGGTCCAGGCAAAGGTGGCGCCTGCGCAACGCACGCTCGCCGGGGCAATCCTGCTCTTGATCATGAACATGGTCGGCCTGGGATTTGGGCCAACCTATCTGGGGGCGATGAGCGACATCTTCAGCGCGCAGGGGCATGCAAACCCGCTGCAGCTCGCCTTCTACACCCTCACACCCTTCTATCTTGTCGCGATCGTCTTGTATCTGCTCCTCTCCCGGGCGTTGGCGCGCGAAACAAAACCTGTGCGGGCTCGATCGTGAGCGCAGCGTTTGGTATTGATGCGATTTGGGATTGCGCCGGCCCGCCTGCCACATACGCCCCGATCGAGACTTGCCAAGCATGACGACGCCAAACCCCATCCCCCAGATGAAACTCTATCGCGAGTGGCTTGCGCATGAGCGTGGCCTGAAGTTCGCGAACTATGAGGCCATGTGGCAATGGTCCGTGACCGATCTGGAAGGGTTCTGGCGCACGATCTGGGACTATCACGACATGTCCTCGCCCACGCCCTGGTCGCGCGCGCTCGCAAAGGAGCAGATGCCGGGCGCTGTGTGGTTTGCCGGCGCTGAGGTCAACTATGCGCGCCAGGTTCTCAAGCACGTCGCCGCAGCCGAGACGGCGGGGCAGCCGGCCATTATTTCCGAGAACGAGCTCGGGCAGGTACGGACAACGTCCTGGTCCGAACTGAAGCGCCAGGTCGCCTCAATGGCGCTGACGCTACGAGCACTTGGCGTGAGAAAGGGAGACCGCGTGGCGGCCTACCTGCCGAATGTTCCAGAGACGATTGTCGCCATGCTGGGGTGTGTCAGCGTTGGCGCGATTTGGACCGTCTGTGCGCCCGATATGGGCACCCCGGCCGTCGTCGATCGCTTCAAGCAGGTGACGCCAAAGATCCTGATCGCGGCTGATGGCGTTCACTATGCGGGCAGGGCGATGGATCGCAGCGCCATCGTCACCGAGCTTCGCGATGCGCTGCCGAGCGTGGAACATCTGCTGCTTCTTGAAACACCCTTTGCAGCCAGAAAGGTGGCGGCCGAACTGACCTTCGCCGAAGCGGCGGGCCGAATGGGAGAGGATGTCGACGGCTTCGAACCCGACTGGGTTCCTTTCGACCAGCCCCTGTGGGTTCTTTATTCAAGCGGAACGACGGGGCTGCCAAAGCCGATGGTGCACAGCCATGGGGGCGTGATCATGGCGGCGATGGCCGGGGCCATGCACACCGATCTTGGCGCCAGCTATGATCCAAACACGTTTGGCGAGCGCTTCCACTGGTACTCGTCCACCGGCTGGGTGATGTGGAATTCGCAGCTGGCGGGTCTGCTCGGCGGGACAACGATCTGCCTTTATGATGGAAGTCCATCGGGCGCGAAGGACAAGCCGGACTGGGGCGTGCTATGGCGGTTCGCGGCGCGTCATCGCGTAACCTATTTCGGTGCGGGCGCAGCCTTTCATGCCAATTGCATGAAAGCGGGTCTCGAATTGTCCGCTTGTGGTGACCTGACGCCGATCCGCGCGCTCGGCTCGACCGGTTCACCGCTCTTGCCCGACGTTCAGGATTGGGGAACCGAGCAGTTCGCCTCCATCGGTACACGCAATATCTGGTGGTCGAATATATCCGGCGGCACCGACATTGCGGCATGCTTCATTGGCGGCAATCGGGAGTTGCCGCTGCAAACCGGACGCATGCAGTGCCGTCAGCTGGGCGTCGCAACGCAAGCCTGGGATGAAGAAGGGCGGCCGGTGATTGGTGAAGTTGGAGAACTGGTGTGCGTGCGGCCGATGCCCTCAATGCCAATCTTCTTCTGGGGCGACACTGACAATCAGCAATACCTGTCATCCTACTTCGACACCTATCCCGGCATCTGGCGTCATGGTGACTGGCTGACCATCTATCCGGATGGCAGCTGCACAATAACGGGCCGCAGCGACGCGACGATCAACCGCAACGGCGTCCGCATGGGCACCAGCGAAATCTACGCCGCCGTTGAACGTCTGCCGGAGATTGCAGACTCCATGGTCATCGAGATTGAACGGGACAGGGGCGAGAGCCGCCTCGTCATGTTCCTTGCGCTTAAAGAAGGCGCCGATCTTGACGCGTCCCTCCGGGGTAAGGTCGCGGAAGCCATTCGCTCGAGCCTCTCGCCGCGCTTCGTTCCCGACGAAATTCATCTGGCGCCGGGCATCCCGCGCACGCTCTCCGGCAAAAAGCAGGAGCTGCCGATCAAGCGCCTTTTCCAGGGGCGGCCCATCGAGAAGATCATCAACCGGGACGCCATGGCCAATCCTGAAGTTCTCCCGTGGTACCGGGACATCGCTGCCCAATATCGCCGCTAGCGACAACGATCAGGCATCTGCAACTGCGATGGGGCCAACTTCCATCATCCTTCGGGTGGAAAACCAGCGCGATCCGTTCGACTTCTCATGGCTTGTCAGGCGCGCCAACGCTCGCCTATCGCAGCATTGAGCGCGACACTCGTAGCTGAAGGCGCAGAAATGACCGCGTCGGGATCAACAGTAACGGTTCACATGGCGGCCAGCCTGGACGGCTTTGTCGCCCTCTTGGACGGTCGAACCGGCTGGATGGAAACGTCCGTCAGGCATGAAGGCGGCGAGCGCCTTGACGATGAGTACGTTCGCGACTTTCTGAAATACATCGTCTGGGTCGGACGTCCCGCAAACCCAAAAGGCGCCATGAAGATTGCGTGTTTTTGAGCAGCATGCTCTAGCTTGCCTCAGGTGTCTGGGAGGCATTCATGAAACCGGTAGTTTTGGCCGCGGCTGCGGCCACCCTCATTGCGCCCGCTGCTCACGCGCAGATCGACAGCGTCCGCCTCGGCGTCATGAAGCACAATATCTGCGTGTCCGACTGCAAGAACGCGGACAAGGAATCTGGCGTCAACATCAATGGCGAGCTTCGGTTCAAGTCGCCTGACTGGCTTGGCTGGGCCGGCGCGCCCCATCCCTACCTGATGGCCTCGGTCAACACGGATGGAAACACATCCTATGGCGGCGGCGGGCTGGAGTGGGATTTCGAGTTCGCCAAGGGTTGGCATTTCGAGCCGGGCTTCGGCTACATCATCCACGATGGCGACATCAACAACCCCTACCCCTCAAACACGCAGCAGGCCGTCGACTACTCGGCTGACCATGTCCTGCTCGGCTCGCGCGATCTCTTCCGCACCAATCTCGCGCTCACCATGGATATGGGCGAGGACTGGGCCCTGCAGGGCATCTATGAGCACCTCAGTCACGGACAGATCCTTGGCACAGGTCGCAACCAGGGTCTCGACGAGGTCGGCGTGCGGCTTGTCTGGAAATTCCACTAGGCCTTGCGTGTCTACCGACGCTGTCTGCGCGCACATTGGCGCGGCTGATCCGCTGATCGCTGTGCAGCTCATTTCAGCGTTTCAACGAGCACGTTGAAGTGTGCATCCGCCTCAATGTCCTGCGCGGCGAGGCGCTGGCGAAAAGCATTCCAGACGTCGAAATCGCCTGCACAGAAACGCAAGGCATAATCGAAGCGTCCGGCGATGCGGTGCGCTTCGACGACTTCAGGCGTGGCGGTGATGAGACGCAAGAGTCGCTCGGTTGCTTGCGGGGAGGGTTGGGGAAGATGCACGCTCGCCAAACCCTCCAGCAGACGTCCGGCGCCGGCTCGCGCCAGCACGGCGCGATAGCCGACAATATAGCCGTCTGCTTCAAGACGCCTTACCCGCGCAAGGCAGGCGCTGGGTGAGAGGCCAACCTGGCGGGCAAGCCTGCGGTATGAGGTCCTCGCATCGCGTTGAAGGAGCTCCATGAGCTGGAGATCCTTCTGATCGATTGCAGGCTGCATGTGTTTCCTATCCCGCTGGCACGCCAGAAATCCACCAATCACTGAGGGTAGGGGGCGCACGCGCGCGTGCGTCATATCAGTCGGGAAGCGGATTGACCCCAAACCCGACCGCTTCCATCAAAACTCCGGGCCGCACGTCCTCCCCCGGGGTTTGAGACGCCGTCGCCTGCCGTGGCGGCGGCGTCTCCCGAACCAGGTGGATCGGTGAGACCCGCCTGCTGACTTTCGGGAAGTTCGTGACATTCGATTGCGAACAAGTCGTCGTCGATATGACGACGCCATTTACGCGCAGACCGCGTAGCTGATCGGACGAAATGCTGCGGAGCGATTCACCCCGCGCCGCGCGGATCAATCATCTCACCCTCAATGCGGCCGTTGCGATATCCGGATCAGGCGATGCTGAAGCAGGGAATTCCCGAATCCCCAAATCGGGTGCGTCATGCTTGTGATTGGGGGAACAGATTCCTGCGGAGGGTCGGAGCAGGCATGAAGCGGCGCACAAACATCGGAACGTTCAGGAAGTTGGCGGACAGCCGGATGCAGGTGAGCGGCGCATATTAGAATGCGCAGTCGTCTCTGGTCCTTCGTTGAAGCCTGCGATGACGCCCATACAGTCCGCGCAACGCGCGATCTGTTTCTCCAGGCGCTTCGTTCCCTCGGGTTCAGTGGATTTGCAATTCTGACGCACGCGCCTGCTCACGACGTCAGGAGCCTCGGCGTCTTTGTGCATGCCTGGCCCGAAGCGGCGGTTGAACACCTGCTCGAGGGCTTGCGCGACGGACGCAGCAATCCGCTCTTTGAAGAAGTTGAGCGAACACTGGAGCCGGTTCACTGGATGTCTGGTCCCTGGCGCAGGGGACTGAGGAGGGAAGAGTTGGCCTGGCTTGATCGTCTGCGCACGGCGGCCAAGGGCGATGGCGTGACGCGCGCACTCAAGACGCCCTTGCTGAGCGTGTCATGCTCGCTGACCTCGGATGATCCGCTGCGTCAGGATCTGCTCAAGATTGGCTTCAGCATGGCCGCCTTCGCCTTCCACCAGATCCAATTCCTGCAAAAGCCGCAGCTTGCCGAACCCGACAGACTGACGGAGCGGGAACATGAATGCCTTTATCGCGCCGTGGTCGAGGGCGAGCGACCTCGCGTAGTCGCCCGTCGCCTGGGTGTGAAGGTATCGACCATCCGCACGCTGAGGCAGAAGGCCAATGGCCGGCTGGATGCCGATAGCGCTGAACAGGCGGTGTGGCGGATGATCGAAACAGGTCAGCTCTTCCGTCGCGGCCGAAAGAGCAAACCGCGCAGCTGGTGAGACACTTACCCCTGTTTGCTCATCTGTGAGCGCATGTGTGAGCTTGTCTGAAAGCGCTTCGGTCTGGCCGTCGTCGTAGGCTCGATTTGCAGCCGATTCGGTTATGTCGCATGCCGCACGCGCCACCCTACCTCTAGCGCACACAAAATGTTTTTCCCGAAAACCGGCGCGCGCGGTTTTTCCCGACGCCCCGTTTGGGCATAATCCCCGGACGCACATTCGCGCGCTCATCCGGGCGCGATGAGGCCCTCATCCGACAATCGGCGGACCCGACGTGACCAAGGACAAGCCCAGCCGCCTTGATGAAGCTTCCGCCTGGTTTGCCGCCATCCGCAAGAGCGCGATGCCCGCCGAGGAGCGCGCGGCGTTCGATGCCTGGCGCGCCGACCCCCGCAATCAGGCGGCCCTCGATGAACTGCACCAGCTCTGGGGTGAGCTGGCTGTGCTCAAATACCTTGATCCAAATCCGCTAGACAAACCGAAGCGCGCAGGATGGATCGTAGCTGCCGCTGCATCCGTCCTGGTCGTGGTTGGAGGCGCAAGCCTTGTCTGGATGTTGCCAAAACCGATGGCCACCATTGCAACTGCGATCGGCGAGCAGCGCACGCAGACGCTCGCTGATGGCAGTGTCCTCGCGGTCAATGTCGTATCGCGCGTGACATATGACAGTCAGAATGCACGCCTGGTCGATCTGCAGGAGGGCGAGGCGGCCTTCAGCGTAAGGCGTGATGCCGCCAGGCCATTTCTGGTGCGCGCCGGCGCCTACACCTTCCGCGCCGTCGGCACCTCATTCAATGTGCGTCGTCGGGACGGGACAATCGAGATTGCGGTGGCCCAGGGCAGGGTCGACATCTGTCTTGGTTCCGACGCTGACAACCTTCAGCTCCTTGCAGATCTTGGGGCCGGCGCCATGCTGCGTTTGCCGGAAGTATGGTCCGCGGAGTTCCATCCTGGGGAACCAGCAAGCATTCCCCTGTCGGATGTCGCCGAATGGCGGATGCGCGCCGTCAGCTATGACAACGCACGGTTGGGAGAGGTGGTCGCAGACTTCAACCGGTACTTCACGCACAAGCTCGCCACGCGCGATCCTCAACTTCTCGACAGGCGCGTAACGATCAGGCTGCAGATCGAGGATCGCCAGAGCGCAGTTGCAACGCTTGCCGCCCTCCTCAATCTTCGCCTCGAAGAGGCGAGCGATGCAACGTTTCTGCGGGATTGAAGCTTGCGATGCGAATTTCACGATGCGGCCTGTGTCAGACGCAGGGGTTTCCCCGATTGGCTTGCGCAATTGGGCAAGATCGCAACGGCCACATGCGCCTGGGTACAATTGACATTACCGCATTGCCCGTAGTCCGGTTGGGACACGGCGCGTGCGCGCAATGGAGAGATAGCCTCTGACGGTTACACGCCCTTCTTCGGATGACGCTGGCGGCGAAAAGCGCCTGGCGGCGGGCGGGGGCCTCATGCAGGGGATCCGCCTTCAACGCGCCATGGCCGCCCTTGATGCGATGCCGCTGCGCCGGCGCCAGGCATTTTTGATGCATCGTGTCGAGGGACGGACTTATGTGGAGATTGCCCGCCGCCTGGGCATGAATATCCGTTCCGTCGAAGAGCACGTCATGCTCGCTATCCGCGACCTCGCCAGAGAGATCGGCTGAGAGAGATCGGCTGAGCGAGATCGTCTGAGCCTCTCGCGTCCTTCGTTTCTCTTCCCAACAAGGCTTCTTCCCGGTTGAGGCGCCGCGTCTGTTGCCGGCTCCTCCTTTGTTGTGGGCCCCTCCCCGAAACGAGGACGAGCCATGGGCGGACGGCGCCAGAATAGGATCGGGCAATCGAGACGCGTGTGATGAGGATGTTTTCGCCGGAAGCTGCATCAAGCAATGACGCGCTGCTTGCGTACGCCCGCGCGTCTTTGCCCGATTATGCGGTCGGGGCCGATGGCGGCAACAGCGACAGGCTTGTGCGGATTGTCACGTTTGGCTGGGATCCCTTGCGTGATTGCTGCATCGGACCGCGCTGCTTGCGGCGTAACGGGGACTGCAGCGTTTGGATGTGACCGCTTCTCTCGCCGAAGACGTCTTCTTTTGCATGGCGCAAGGTCATGGCGTCTTCCTTGATCTCAAGCGCGACGCATACAGCGCAATACCGCTGCAGGAGGCCGACAGTCTTCCATGCGACGTCCCCGCGCTCTTGAGTGCGGTTGGCGAGCAGCATGGCGAGGCTCTGCGTGACGCCGGGCTGCTGGCTGCGTGCGGACAAGCGGGGGGGAGCCTCTCGGATTATCTGGCCATTGCACGCCCTACGGGTCAGTTCAGCGGATGTCTCGATCGGCGGGCCTTCGGGCGCCACGCTGATACGCCAGGCGTTCCGCCATCGGCGATCGACATATTCGAAGTTCTCTCCGCCTGCCGGATTGCCGCCTTTCGCCTCAGACGCTGGCCGATCGCGCGCACGATCAAGCAGGTTCGTGGACGAAAGGCGCACGGCTTGCGAATGCGTCTGACGCCTGAAGCCCTGGCTGGCAATGTCGACATGTTTAGCCGTATCCGGCCGTGGTATCCGCGCGCCTATCTCTGTCTGTTTGATTCTCTGGCGCTCCTTGAGTTCCTTGCACGCCGCGGGGCTCACCCCGACTGGATTTTCGGCGTGCAGGTTCAACCGTTCGCCGCACATTGCTGGCTGCAGATTGACGGCAAACTCCTCAACGAGACCCTTGAGCGGGCAGGCCAGTTCACGCCGATCATGTCCGTCTAGTCTCGGCATGCTCGCCTGGCCGGGGAGAACCGGCGATCAGGCGAGCGATCTCTACTGCCTTGCGTGTGCGCGCCCTGCGATAACGAGCCAGCGCCAATCTCATGCTGTCGATCTGGCGGGCATCCCACAGCGCGGCCAGTCGCCTCGCATCACGCAAAGTCCCGCGAAAGACCAGAGGCTCGAAGGTTCGCGCCAGGTAGAGCCGGTCGTTGGTCCGTTTGATCTGATCTTCAAGTTCGCGATTGGGCTGGCTGGATGCGATGGCGAGAAACGTGGCGCTGAGCAGCGTGGCAGGCGCGCTTCCTGGAAATGGTCCGGCCACGCCCGGCCGACCGGGCGGAACGGTGCGACCTGCAAGAGCAAGACCGACCAGATCTGCGTTGAGCGCATAAAGGTCGGTGAGGAGCGCGGCGGAGGGAGGTGCAAACGAATAGCCCTGTTGAGGAACAAAAAGCACAAGGCGCTCGCACGCGAGCCGCGCCAGCGCCTCGCGGACCGGCGTTGCGCTCACGCGCAGCCGGTCGCCCAGCCTGCGGATATCGAGAGGTCCAAAGGCGAGGCGCCCGTTCAAAAGCGCCAGCTTGATCGCTTCATAGGTCTTTTCGGTAGCGGATGACGGCACGTGCGCGATCTCCGCGGTCCGCCGGATGTGGGTAACGAGGCAGGCATGGCCGGCAAAGCGTGATGTCAGTTGAAGGCCGGATCATCCCCGTTCCGGCGACGGGCCCGCGTCCGCTCCCCGCTAGCCTTCAGCCCGGGCTCCGACGCTGAAGGCGAGGGAAGGATGCGGGTTTTCAGGTCCATGCTGCTCGCCGCCGCCGATGCTTCCGTGCGGGTGCGCCTGGGAATAGCGATTGCGGCATCCCTGGTGCTTGGAGCGATCAGCGGCCTTGCCCCTTATCTTCTCAATCTCCTCATCGATGCGCTTGGCGATGGCGCGGGGGCTGGCGCCGTCTACATGATGGCCGGCGCTTACATCAGCGCCCATGCCGCCGCCCGCCTGACCGAGCAGATCCAGGCCTACGCCTTCGCAACTGGGGATCAGCGTCTCCAGCAACGTCTTGGCGCGGCGGGGCTTGCCAGACTTCTGCGCCTGCCGCTGGCGATCCATATCGAGCGCCAGGCGGGCGGACTTGTTCAGGCTCAGTTGCTGGGGCTGCAGGGCGTGAGGATGTGGCTCACGCATATCGTCTTCTCGCTCCTGCCTCTGACGGTTCAGCTCGGATGTATCGCTGGGATCGCGTTTGGCGCATTCGATGCTGCTCTTGCCTCAACCCTGCTGGGCGCGATCATCGCCTATGGGATTGTCTTCAGTCTCGATGCAGCGCGCCAGGCGCGCTCAAGCGAAGAAATTTCTTCAGTCACGATCGAGGCGGGCGGATATCTCCTCGATGCACTCGCCAATGTGGAGGCGGTGAAGGGCCTTGGCGCCGAAGATCAGGTCGCCGCGCGTTATGCCGTGCTGGCGCGGGCGTGCGAAGCAAGCTGGCGCACATTGCATGCGCGCCGCTCACTCACCGGTCTTGCGCTCATCGTCGTCTTCACCGGCGCTCTTGTTCTGGCGATGCTTCAGGCTATCCCGGCGGCGCTTGCAGGCAAACTCTCGCCAGGCGGCCTCGTTCTTCTCGCAAGTTATCTGCTCCAGACGATCAGGCCGCTTGAAATGACCGGGCTTGCCGTACGCGACCTTGGACAGGGCCTCGTCTATATCGACGGCTGGTCGCGCGTTCTTGGCCTGCCTGCCGAAGCCTATGGCGAGCCGGCTGGCCTCAAGGCGGCTGATGCGAGCCCGCCGACGATCTGCTTTTCGGATGTGTCGTTCAGTTACGCAGGGCAGGCAAGGCTTCTTGCGAACATCAGTTTTGAGGCGCCCTCAGGGGGCTTCATGGCGGTGATCGGCGCCTCTGGGGTCGGCAAGAGCACGCTCATCCGCCTGTTGCTGCGCCATTGCGCGCCGGAGAGCGGGGCTATCAGTCTTGACGGCCGGCCGCTGGCAGAGATGTCCATCGCCGCTGTGCGAGCGCAGATCGCAGTCGTCTCGCAGGAAACGGTCCTGTTCAACGCCTCGCTCGCGGACAATCTTCTTCTGGCCAATCCACGCGCCGATCAGACATTGCTTGATGCGGCGATAAGGCTGGCGTGCCTCGAGGACCTGGTGAAGCGCCTGCCGGACGGACTAGCCTCGAGGGTTGGCGAGCGCGGTCAGAAACTCTCGGGCGGCGAGCGCCAGCGCGTTGCACTTGCCAGGGCCATTCTCAAGGGAGCCCCGGTGCTTCTGCTCGATGAACCGACGTCGGGGCTGGACGCCGCCACGGAGCGCGCCGTTCTAGACAATCTTCTGCGGGGCGATGCGGGCGGGCGAAGCAACAGGACAATCCTCCTGGTAACCCATCGCCTTGAAGCTGCGGCGCGGGCCGATCGGATACTCGTCCTCAGCGAAGGCCGCGTTGAGGCCTGTGGCGCTCACCGGGACCTGCTGGCCCGCGGTGGCGTCTATGCAGAGATGTGGACGCGCAATCGCGGTGTCGGCGAACAGCTGCGCGAGGGCGATGAGCAGCCAGGGCCATGAGCAGCCATAGCGATGAGCAGCCAGGGCGGTGAGCTGAGTGGGCGCGATCTCCGGGGTGATCCCTTGGATCACAAGCCGCGCCCGACATGGTCTCATGGCCATGTTCAGTCAGCTGCGCGATGTGGGGTAGGGGGAAGCTGAGCCACCACGACATATCCGGCACATGTCAGGGGTGGAATCATGAATCGAATACCGGAACACGTGACGCGCAGCCGGCCCGGCAGCCGACTATCCCGGCGACCTAGTTATGTCAGCTGGACCATGCTCGCGCTTGCACTTGCAGCGCCCGCCTATGCCCAGGAGCAGCGCCTCACCTTCGACATAGCGCCTCAGCCACTGTCTGCAGCGCTGCTCGAATTCGGGAGGCAGGCGCATCTGTCGGTTGCAGCGCCAGGCGAGCTTCTCGATGGCCGCATGGCGCCGGCCCTCAAGGGCGATTACGCCGTGCGTGAGGCGCTTGATGTGCTTCTCGCAGGCTCAGGCCTGAGGTTCGAATTCGTGCAGGCGAATGCTGTCAGGGTCCTCGTCGCGGACGCAGCCGGTCTCCCGCAGCCCCCGACCGAACATGCCGAGGCGGAGGATCGCGTCACCATTACCGGCACGAATATCCGGGGCGTCGCCCCGGAGTCCTCGCCCGTCGAGATCTATACAGCGCGCGACATTGCCGGGACGGGCGCGACCACGACCGAACAATTCATCGCCAAGCTGCCGCAAAACCTCGGTCGGACATCGCAATACGCCGCTGGCGCGACGGCTTCGCCGAATTATGATGGCGTGAGTTCAATCGACTTGAGGGGGTTGGGCGTTGGAACGACACTCACGCTCCTCAACGGTCATCGCATGGCGCTGTCAAATAGCGGCCAGAGCGCGGATGTCTCGCTCATTCCGGCGGCGGCCATCGAGCGTGTCGAGGTGCTGACCGATGGCGCTTCGGCCATCTATGGCTCGGACGCCATTGGCGGGGTCGTGAACTTTGTGCTTCGCAAGGACTTCACGGGCGCAGAGACGCAGCTGAGCTATGGCGGCGTCACCAATGGGGGCATGCGCCAGGGTGATTTTTCTCAGGTCCTGGGCGCTGGCTGGGACAGCGGCGGGGGCCTCTTGTCCTACTCCTATCATTCCGCGTCTGCCCTCAAGCGCGGCGAGCGTCCTTATTCGCAGGCGTCAGGTCAGGGCACGCTGACCCCTTTCGACGAGCGACACACACTGCTCGCGACGCTGTCGCAGGATTTTGGCGATCGTCTGACCGTCAATGTCGACCTGGGCGGGGGGCAACGCGAGGTCAAGAATCAGAGCACGAATCTGAGCGCAACCTTGCCGGTGTTTGCCTCGCGCGCCAGCTATGGCAGCACGACATCCAACGCATTCGCCAATCTCGCGGCGACCTATCAGATCAGTGATGGCCTCACAGCGGAGTTCACCGCCAGTTACGCCAAGGTGGACGTGGACGGACGGCTGTCGGTGTTGTTCTACAATCGGAGCCCGCAGGTCACCAACCGCGCCGATCAGAGCACGCAGGACTCGCAGCTCGACTTCATGGGCAAGATCGATGGCATGCTCGCCTCTCTTCCGGGTGGGGAGATGCGCTTCTCGCTCGGCGCAGGCATGCTTGAGGAGGAATTTTCGGGCTACAGTCAGATTACAGGAGGGGCAAGTCCTGGCGTCATCGGACGGCGATCGCCCTATGCCTTCGCCGAGATCTTCGCCCCGCTGGTTGGCCCTCAGCAGGCCATCCCTTTTGTGGACCGCCTCGAACTCAGCCTTGCGGCGCGCTACACCGATTATCGTGATCACAGCAAGCCATCGCTGGATCGCGATTTTGGAAATTCGACTGATCCGAAGGTCGGTCTCCTGTGGTCGCCTGTGAAACCGCTGAAGCTCCGTGCAACCTATGGCACGTCCTTCCGCGCCCCCTTCCTGACCCAGCTCGACCCTTCCGGCGGGTTTCACTATCTCGGGATAGCAGCCATCAACGGCGCGCCAGGTTCCTATCTGGCGACGACCGGCCTTGCGGATTCACATCTGCGGCCGGAAACCGCCAGAACCTACACGTTCGGTTTCGACTATGCGGGTGAGGCAGGCTTTCGCCTGAGCGGCAGCTACTACAATATCGATTATGAAGATCGCATCGGTATTGCCCCGGCAGGTGGTCTCAATCCGTTTCTGACGCCGCTACTTCTTCCCGACCTGATCTATCGTCCGCCATCGCCGGCCTTCATCGCCGAGCAGCTGCAGGCAACGCCCCTCCTGTTCAACACGACGGGCGTTGATCTCACGGACCCCGCCGCTGCTGCCGCCAATCTGTTCGCACAACCGAATTTCTGGATCTACGACACGGCCTATCGCAACCTTGCCGTGTCGCGGACGGATGGATTTGACCTCTCCGTCAGCCAGAGTTTCGAGGCGGCAGGCGGCCTTGCAAATATTGGCGCCAACATCACGCATGTGCTGGCCTATTAGGAAAAAGGATCGCCTTCCTCAGACCTTCAGACGTCGGTCGATGTTCCCGGCTCGCCGGCGGACTGGCGGGGCCGGGCGTATGCCAGCTTTTCGCGCGATGGCTTCGATGGGACGCTGAGCGTCAACTACACCGATGCCTATGTGAACCCGTCCAATCCGTCCGCGCCGCAGACGGTGCCGGCCTGGACGACGGTCGATCTCAGCCTTGGCTACGCGATCGGCCAGTCGGGCGGCCAGTCGGGCGGCAAGTCGAGCGGCAAGGCGGGCGGCGAGGCAGGCGCGGCGCGGTTCAGTCTCAGCGTCCAGAATCTCTTCGATACGGCGCCGCCGCCACTCAATACCGGTCTCAGGTCCGGACTTGTCTCGCCGATCGGCTTTGATCCGGCCAATGCGAACCCGCTGGGCCGCTATCTCGTCGCAGGAGTATCCTACACATGGTAATGCGTATCTCCCAGCCGGCCTTCACGGCCGTGGTTCTCGCCGCGCTCATGGCGCTCCAGTCCCCGCCATCACGCGCCGAGCACGAGCTGGCCGGGCCGATGACAGCCCGCGAGATGGTGGGGATCAAGGGCCTGGCCGAGATCTCGATCTCACCGGACGGCAAGTTCGTGGCGGTACAGGTGGACAATCAGGATCTGGCCGCCAACACGACAGTGCTCGACTGGTACATCGTGCCGGTCGCAGGGGGCCAGGCCCTTCGCGTCGCAAGCGGAGGGGATCCCCGCTTTGCCACCAGCGGAGATTTCAGAGGCGAGCGCGCGCAATGGTCATCGGACGGGCGCTGGATCTATTACACCGCGCTCAAGGGTGAAGACGTGCAGGTCTGGCGTGCGCGTCGTGACGGAAGCAAGGTCGAGCAGGTGACGCATGATGCGGCCGACGTCATCGCCTTTGAAGTGACCGCCGAGGGAGCGGTTATCTATTCGGCGGCGGGTGCGACGCGCGCTGAAATCAAGAAGGCCGAGAGTGAAGCCTATGACGAAGGCGTTCTGATCGACCAGACCGTGATCCCCAGTTTTCCGCTGTTCCGGAACTTTCCCTATAATGGGCGGATGGCGACCATGCGTGTTCCCAAACCCAATTCATATTTCAAGATGACGCTGCTGGGCGATCGCCCGGTTCGGTTCATGAAGCAGACGCCAGGCGCAAAGAAGCCGACGCCAGCCCCGGCAGAGGCAATCAAGCGCTATGAGCGCAACTGGTACGAAGGCTCGGGACGGTTTGGAAATTCCGGGGGCGGTCGCTTTCTGCCTCCGTCGGCGATTTCGAAAACTGATGCAACCGGGGTCGCAGCGCCAGGCGGGGACAGGACAGCGCATCTCACCACCAGCGAGGACTTTGCGCGCGGCGATGCCCGCAAAAAGTCCGGTCAGGATTTCTCCTGGCGACAGGGCGATAAGGAGCAGGCGATCTGTACGCTGCCCGCCTGTACGGAGGCTGACAGACTGATCCTGCTTGGCTGGCTTGCCGATGCCTCCGGGATCGTATTTCAGACGGTGGCACAGGGACAGGAGGCGGTCCGGGTGTGGGACGTCGGCGCCAATGAGGTCCGCACGCTCGCAGAACTTGATGGGTCCCTTGGCGGGGTATGGTCGGGTCGCTTCGGCGCGTGCGAACTTGGTCGTGACGCCATCGTGTGCATTGCGGCGGCGCCCGACCTTCCGCCACGCCTCATCGCGATCGATTTGCATACGGGGCGGCAAACACTTCTCATCGATCCCAATCCGACACTCACCCCGGCCCGGCTTGCGCGAACGGAGACGATCCTGCTGCATGACAGCTGGGGCGCTGAGGCGTGGGCGCGACTGTTTCTGCCGCGTGACTGGTCGCCGGCCGACGGGCGCCTGCCGGTGGTGCTGACATCCTACAGTTGCGGTGGATTTCCGCTTGGAGGCTCCGGCGAAGACGTGCCCGAACAGGACCTGGCGGGACGTGGCTTCGCAGCCCTGTGTGTCGATAGCAATGCCTGGAATGTGCGTCGCCCCGCCAGCTTCGCTGACGGTCCAGACGATCTCGACCGCAGCACCATAGAATTGTTCGAGGACGCGATCCGCGTGCTGGACGCTCGCGGGATCATCGATCGCGACCGCGTCGCCGTGGCCGGCTTCAGCGGATCTGCGACCGCGGTGGCTTACGGCATTGCTCACTCGGAAGCGTTTACCGCGGCGATCATCACGACAACAAGCGGTGGTGACTCAATCAGCTGCTATCTCAATGCCCAGACCGGCAATTGTCGCAGGTATGGAAAAATGCTGGGCGACCAGCCGCCCTATGACGGACGCGCGTCATTCTCGAAGAATGGCGCTGCACTCAATGCTTCATCGATTGTGACGCCGCTGATGATGCAGCTCGCCGATGTCGAATCTCAGGGTATGATGCAGCTCTATGGCGCGCTTGGCGATTTCGATCGCGCCTATGAAATGCGTGTCTATCCGGAGGAGTTTCATATCAAACGCCAGCCACGGCACCGGCTCAGCACGTATGAACGAAATATCGACTGGATTGAATTCTGGCTGCGTGGGCGCGAGGTATCCGCGGCAACGCAAGGGCCGCAATATGTGCGCTGGCGGAAGATGCGCGATGGCCAGTGCGCCATGTTTGCAGCCCGGGCCGCAGGCAGCAAGACGCCCTGGTATTGCAGAGCGTCGGCGCTCAAATCGAAGGAGTGACCCTGGGCGCGAAGAGTGTGCGGCAGCTGTCCCGCACACTCCCTCGCGCAGGAGGCGCTCACATGTCGTGGCCTAGAGGCCGCAGGGTGAGCCGGCGCGAATGAGGATGCCTCCTGGCGCGCAGGTTACGTAGCTTTCGTAGAAGACCGGGTCCAGGCTGGGTCCGCGTGTTTGCGTTGATACGCGTCCAAAGGTGATCATGGTCATGTCTCCATCTTGTCAACGTCGCGATGTCGCGACGGATGCAGGCTAGGCGCGGGCAGGGTGGTTGGCGCCTGTATATTTCCTGAATATTTTCGAGGCCCGCTGCGACGGCGGATTGGTCTGCCCGATGCTGATGAGGGAGGCGGGACATTTTGTGCAGGCGTGGGGCGAGCCGATCGCGCGAAGCGATGAAGGCCTTCAGCGAGGTTTGAGGCCAGCGCCGTCGTTCAGTTGAGGAGCTCCAAACCACACGCTGGCGCGGACACATCGTCAGTCCTGCCAACTCCTCACCCAGGTCTCGGCGGCAACAAGATTGAGGATGGTCTCGATCCGTCCGCCTTGCGCGAAGCGTTCACGGCTGAGCGCGCGCTCAAGTGCAGAGGGACTGATCCATCCCTGGCCCACGGCATATCCATTGAGCAGCAGGTCCTTGAGGAAAGGGAGATTGTTCGACAATGTCGTCAGGAGCTGGTGGTTGATCACGCCCTTGCCCGTCCTGCGCTGGACCTCTTGCGGTATCAGGTCGGCGAAAGCGTGACGCTCGAGGCTTCGATCAACCCCGCCCTGACCCAGAATGAATGTCGGCGTCCTCAGGGCGAGGTCGAGAAGGGGTTGGGACAGAAAAGGCAGGACCTCCTCGCAGGCCGGACCAAAACCCTGCAGCGACCAGTAATGCCTCAGCGCGATCACATTCTCGACCTGCTGCAGCTTGCCTGTGGGCAGGTCTGGCGCCGTGGCTAGCCAGGCATTGTCGAAATAGCGCTCGGCAGGTCCTTCGAAAGCTTCGCGCACGAGCAAGTCCTGCCCGCTGAAGCGCTCAAGAGCGCGCACGAGGCGGGACGTCTGCGAACGGCTCTGCAAGTCACGCAGGACATCAAGGACAACGCGCGTAACCGGCTGCTCCTGCGAGACCGCCGTGTCATAGGCGACGCGCCAGAAACCGCGGCTCAAGCCGCGAAGGCGGATAAAATCGCTGAGCATGGCGCTGGCGAGCGCGCCCTGCAGAAACAGCGCATCGCCGCCATGGCCCGCGATGATGCACTGTGTGCCGCTTCTTTCGACAGCCTCGCTTTCGAGGCGCAGCGCTGCCACGCCAAGGACCTGCTTGCTGGGCCGGGACAAGCGCGGGCCGTCCAGCATCAGATCGAGCCGGACGGCGCGGGGATCATAGGTCAGTTCGGTGAGGCGGACGCCTGCACGATGCGCGGCAAGGCGAGCGAGCGCGACCTCGTCTGCCTCATAGCCGATCCCCACAAGATGCAGGGCTTCGATCTCAAGTCCGGGGTGCTGGCTGAACAGGCCAAGGAGGACAGTGGAATCAAGTCCGCCCGACAGGCGGATTGCGATGCGGCCGTAGGCCTTTGCCCAGCTGGCGGTTGCGGCCTCGGCCGCCTTCCTCACTGCCTGGCTCGCCTCCTCAAAGTCCATCGCGTGCGGTCTTGCGCAGACCTCAGCCGCGTTGAAGGCCCAGCAAGCTTCGCCGCGCGCCCCGCCTGACAATCGCATCACCTGTCCTGGAAGCAGTTCGCAGACGTCCCGAAGTCCGCATCGCGGTGTTGCAAGATAGTTCTCGAGGATGAAGGCCTGGAGGTAGTTGGGATCGATAGCAAACTCCGCCGATGCGAAATCAGCCAGCAAGGCTGGATCAGAAGACAGGAGTTCGACGTCCTTAATGCGCGAGACAAAGCAGGCGATCGCCCCGCTGGGATCGCGGAGCGCGTGCACGGCGCCATCATCCCCGTGCCAGATGGCGACATAGCCGCCCCAGTAGTGATCAAGAAGAAATGTCGAGCCCCTGGCGCCAAGCGCATCTTCCGCTTGCGCCGGCAACGTTTGCAGGGCGTGGCTTGCCTGTGTCCCGCTCTCGAAAATCGATCCGATAATGGCGCCTTGAACACGGCCAAGGCAGAGCGGGGGCGCCCGGAAAGAAAGATCGGCCAGGATCCGCAGGCCCGCGAAGTCGCCGATGCAGCGCCACGCTTTCGAAGCTGACAAGAAGTCTGCAGTCCACGCTTCGACCTGCTGTTGTCGCAGCGTATCGGACGCATCCCAGATCATCGCGATGAATGACCGCATCGACTTGCCCACGTCCCTTTTCAGATCGATCTGTCCGGGCGCGGCGTGACGCAGCAGTCAGCGCGCTGCGGGAAGCCTTGCTGCAACGATGGCGAGAAGCCGGCTGGCATCCATTAAATCCAGTGCATCAATGAGCTGACCATCGATGATCAGGGTCGGTGTCGCCTTGACCCCGCGCGCGATCGCCTCGGCGCGCACCTCGCTCAGCCGTCGCTGCGTGATTGCTGAATCGAGACAGGCATCGACCTCCCCACCGGTATGTCCCGAAAGTGCAGCCAGCGCGTTCAGGACCTGTCGTGGGCCGGCAGGACTGTGCGAGGCCTGCTCGATCGCATCACGCGCTGCGAAGGCGACATCGAGCACCAGAAGATAGTCCTGCGCATCCGAACATCGCGCGATTGCAAAGATTGCTGCATCCACGATCTTGTCATGTGATGGGGTCTCCTTGAACACGAGCCTTGCGCGGCCTTTGTCGAGATAAGCTCGTTTGAGTTGTGGCAGCACGTCCTCATGCCATTGGCGACAGGCAGGGCAGGTTGGAGACAGATAGGCGGTGATTGTCACCGGCGCGTTCGGTGCGCCGATCGAGACGTCGCCGATGAGGCCCGGCTCGGGCGGCTTTGCTGCAGCGGTGCTCGCAACGGCGCTGGCAGCGAAGGCCAGTGCAACCAGTGCGCCTAGGTTGTGCCGATATCTCGAAAGCATGCTGGGCCATCCCATCGCTTCATCCGGCGCTGAGACCCGCAAGGGCGTCGGGGCCTTCTCCAAGGATGTGTGATGAACCGAATGAGCTATCGACTTCGTCCTCGGATCGAGGACTGCGAAGCAGACTTAGCAGGGCTGATCGGGCCCGGGGAAAAGACTGTCGCTTCGACCGCCGATCCAGTAGCCGGCAAGTCCCAGATATTCGCGGACGGCAAGGTCCCACTTGCCGAGATTGTTCGCGGCATTGAACTGCAGCGGCGACCAGGTCTCCGGAACACGCCAGTCGGTGGGAGCAGGCAGGACGCGAACGCCGGCCTTGCGAAATGTTCCAACCGCACGGGGCATGTGAAACGCCGATGTCACGAGGAGGAAGGGCGCGTCCTTTATCTCTTTTGCAGTAAGGGCTGCGTTTTCGGCAGTCGTACGCGAGGAAGATTCCAGGATGATCCGGTCGCGCGCCACGCCAAGTTCGACGAGCAGGTCCGCCATCGCGGCCGCTTCGCTCCGGTGAGCGCCATTTTCGAACGCCTGACCGCCGGACACCAGAACGGGTATCGCCGGGAACTGACGCGCAAGTCTTGCCGTCTCGCGCACGCGATCGGCTGCATCGTTGAGGTCGTCGACCACTCCTGTTCCTTGCGGATGGGGGTTCACCCCGCCGCCAAGAAGAATGACGCCGCCCGGCGGCGTTGCGCGAAGGGCAGGGCATTCTTCAAGGCGCGGAAAGCGGCGCTCAAGCACGGCCAGTGCGCCATCGCCTATCGGGAGGAAAGCGATCAGCAGGAAGGCGGAGGCTGCCCAAACCGTGAGGCGTCTGCCCCAGGCGCGAAAGCGTTCGATCCGCCAGAGGACAAGGCCGCCGAGAAAAAGCGCGCCAACGAGATTGGAGGGCGCGAGAAAAAGGCCGCCAAGTTTTGACAGGGTGAAAAAGAAGTCCATCCGATCAGTTTCCCGCAACCCGCGCGGCGCGCAATGCGTGTCCTCTCTCCCTTTCATGTTTGACGCGCCTGACTTGGCGTGCGGCATGCCTTTCGGGCGAGGTCCGCGCGCGTGGACCTGTTCCATCGATCGGTTGTCCATATGTGGGCGGGATGCAGCGCCTCACGCGCGCATGGGCTTCTGCGCCAATGAACTAAATGCAATCTTTGCAGCGCGCCCGCTTCGGCAAACGCACAGTCATGGCGACTACGAAATGAAGGTGCAGGTGGACATGGATCTCATGTTTGCCTGTGACGTGTGAGTTGGATGGCCCCCGTCCGCGTACGGATATTCGCGTCGCATCCTTGGCTCCTTGCGCGCACGAGATGGCGCCGGACGTCACGTTCCGCATAGCTCACAGGCGATGTGCGTTCGCATTGCCTGAAAAGCGAGCGCATCAGGGCAAACTCAACCATCAGCGTGTTGCTGGCGTTCAACAGTCAGGCGAGCTTGGCAGAGGATGCATTGTGCCGGTTGTGCGCTGGGGTGTAGTTAACTGCACGTCGGCATTGGGACAGCAGACGGGGTGGGGAAGACCATAATGGGATATGACAGCACCGCGTTCATGCGCGAACGCCCTGAAGGGGCCAGGCGCTGGTTTGTCGTGAAGAGCATCCCGCGCAAGGAATCCGTTGCGAAACAACATCTTCAACGCCAGAACTTTGAAACCTACCTGCCTTTGATGGCGTCCAGCATCGCCACGCAGCGCGCGACCGGCGCAACGCGATTGGCGGCGTTCTTTCCTGGCTATCTGTTTGTCAAACTGGACCTTTCTCGCGAGCGTTGGCGCTCGATCAACGGCACGATCGGCGTCTCGTCGGTTCTCCAGACAGGCGGCCTGCCGACGCCCGTGCCTTATGGTCTTGTCGAGCACCTTCAGTCGCGCACGTCCGAAACCGGATTGTTGGGCTTTGAGGATGAGTTCGCGCCGGGCGCCGCAATCCGGATCGTCGGCGGGCCCTTTGACAGGTTGTTCGGTGAATTTCAGGCGCTAGATGAAGAAGGACGCGCACGCGTCCTCCTCGAAATCATGGGAAGGCCGATTGCGGTTTCTCTGCCACGCGCCTCGATCATGTCAGTGTCATAGAGCTGTGTAGTACAATAGGAGAGTGTTCAGCGTAGCGTTCGCGTGTAGGTTGGGTTTCGAACAGCCGTAGAAGTGGGCGAAATGGCCTCGCACGGTTGCCGGTTGGGTGAGCTGGGGTAGGGCAATGGGTGTCAACGAATTCGTCGCGGCGGAAATCGCCACGCATTCTGCTGCGGGCGGACAGCCCCGGACATTCTGGTATGGCGTTCTCCTGCAGCTGGTCAGGATGCGTTTCCAGGTCATCGGCGGTTTCATCTTCGCCGTGATGCTGCCGGCGTATTTCGCCAATCAGATGTCCCTCGCCGAGGCCTTCGACATCCGCGACCCAAGCTTCCTGGGCACGCTCTGGGCGTTTCTCCTTGGCTATCTGATCTTTCGCAAGGTGACCGGTTATCCCGGCGTGCGCGCGACCGCCTACATCCTTCCGGCCTTTCTCGCCGCCTACGCCATCGTGGCCACGCTCATTCTTGCCCTGCGTCTTCAATACAGCACGGTGCAGTTCGGCCTCTCTTTCGCGATGTCGGCCGCCTTTTTCTACGTTGTCTTCTTTCTGTCGCGTCGGGCGCGCAAGGCAGAGCTTGCGGTCATTCCGGTCGGTGATTTCCGTCGTCTTTTCCAGCTGCGTTTCGTGAACTGGCGGACCCTCTCTTCGCCCGAACAAGGCAAGGGAAGCGTGCCGCTGGTGGTGGACCTGCGCTCCAATCTATCGCCTGAATGGGAGCGTTTCGTAACTGACAGCGCGCTTTCGGGCCGTCCCGTCTATGACGCCAAGCAGGTGCTTGAATCGCTTTCCGGAAGGGTCGTTGTCGAGCACCTCTCCGACAATACGTTCGGCTCGCTCCTCCCCAACTCGATCTATGCTTCGGCCAAGCGTTATTGCGATCAGCTGATTGCGATCATCGTCCTTGTGCTGATCTCACCATTCCTGCTGCTGATCGGCGCGCTCATCCGCGCGGATAGCCCGGGGCCTGCGATTTTCCGGCAGGCGCGCATGGGATATGGCGGGCGGCCTTTCACGGTCTGGAAATTCCGGACCATGCGCGACGAATCAGGGCCCGCTTCGGCGATGAGCGAGATGACCCGGCCGGGCGATGAACGCATCACCCAGATCGGCAAATTCCTCCGTCGGTCGCGAATCGATGAACTGCCGCAGATCTTCAATATTGCCCGCGGCGACATGAGCTGGATCGGGCCGAGACCTGAGGCTCTCAACCTGTCCACGATGTATGCGAAGAAAATCCCCTTCTACCGGTACCGGCACCTGGTGCGGCCGGGAATCACCGGATGGGCCCAGGTCAATCAGGGGCATGTCACCGACCTGGCTGACGTCGACGTGAAGCTTCAATACGACTTCTTCTACGTGAAGCACTTCTCGCTCTGGCTTGATATCCTCGTTGTCCTCAGGACGATCCGTGTCGTCCTCACGGGGCATGGGGCAAAGTAGAGAGCGGATTCTATTGGCAAATTCCCCGTCAGTTGGCGGGGTGGGGACAAGGGGGGAGACAACGGGGGAAAGATCTGGACCGGGGCCAGGGTCTGTTGCGCGGATGTTGAGGAGACAGGCGCGCAGGCAAGGTCCTGCACCGAGGTTAGGCAGAGATGAGCGGGACCCAGAATAGCCGCGAGTTGTCTGCCCAATGACTTGTACGATTGACTGGAACAGCTATAGTAAATGCAACGGAAATGGAGATGGGCTGTGGACACGAGAACTGAATACGAAGCGCCCGAGCTGACCGAGATCGGCTCGTTCGAAGAAATCACGCAGGGCATGTCGCGCGGCCGCAGGCTTGATGCCAGCTTCCCGACCGAAACCCCGTTCGAAAACCTGACCTTCTCGTAAGATCGTTTAGCGAAGGGGCGGCTGAACAGCCGCCCCTTTTGCATTTTTGAAGACGCGCCAAGCGTCGCGTGCAGTATGCCCGACATCGAGAACGCCAAGATAGTTGCCTCGGACTCTGTTGCGATGAGCGAGGTCGATGGCGGAGCTGCGCTGCTTGATCTCGAGCGCAATGTCTATTTCAGTCTAAATCGCACCGGCGCCGTGGTCTGGAAGGCAATCGAGCAGCCCTCATCGCTCGACGATGTCTGCGCCGCCGTCGCAGCGAATTTCGTAGTCTCCGTTGAAAAATGCCGACCGGACGTGGCCAAGCTGATCGATAAACTGATCGGCGCGCGGCTCGCGCGTGTTGTCGATGCGCCCGCTGGTTAAGTTCTTCCGGCTTTCTCCATCCGATCAGCGCCTTTATCTGCGTGCGTTCTTCACGCTGGTCAGGGTTCGCGCGACGCTGACATTTCTCTCCTTCCGAAAGATTGCTGCCGCGCATCCTAAAAAGTCGCGCCATTCCTCGCGGACGCCGGCGCAGATCGCGTCCGTTGTCGGTCGGGTTGCTCGCTTCGTGCCGGGCGCCACATGTCTGACGCAGGCAGCTGCGGCGCGCTACCTGCTCCAAATATACGGCCATCCCTCAACGATCCGCGTTGGTGTAAAGCCGGCCGAGAACAAGCGCTTCGCCGCGCATGCCTGGCTCCTCCACGATGACCGCGTCATTCTCGGCGGCGATGAGAAGTCGCTCGCGGCCTATAAAGTCCTCACGGATCTCGATCCGCTTGCCTCATCATGAAGGCCATTGCCGGCCTGGTTTCCAATTCACCCTTCCTGGCGGCGCCACGCGCCGCAGAACAGATGCTCCGCGCGATCGATGCGCCTCCTGGCGGAGACATCTACGCCTGGCAGGAAGGACGAGTGGCGCTTGGCGCTCGGTCAGGGTCTTCAGGCGGATCGTCCCGGCATGTCGATGATCGCTTTGTCGTCGTGTCTGATGCGCGCCTCGACAATCGCGAAGAGCTTTGCAGTCTCCTCAGCCTTTCACGGTCCACAGGCGAGGCTTCGCTTATCGCTGCTGCCTATAAAGAATGGGGCAGCGCCTCTCCGCAAAAGCTCATCGGCGATTTTGCGTTCGCCGTCTGGGATCGCGCGGCCAACGCGCTTTTCTGCGCACGCGACAGGTTTGGCGTAAAACCATTCTACTACCGCGCGCTGAAGCAAGGCTTTCGCTTCGCAAGCACGATGGGGGCGCTGGCGGCGGACACGGGATTAGCGCAACTTGAAATCAACGATCCATGGATCGTTGATTTCTCGGCCGGGCTGATCACGGACCTCGCCAGCACGCCCTATGCTGATATCCGGCGCCTTCCGCCCGCTCATTCACTTTACCTCGGGCGAGAGGGTGTTTCCGTTGAAAGCTATTGGTCGTTCGCATCGATCGGTCCCGTATCCGACACGTTGCAGATCGAAGAACTGAGAGATGCTCTGGGGGAAGCGGTCCGCGCACGTCTGCCTGAGCGGCGAGCGGCAGCCTTTCTGAGCGGCGGGCTTGATTCCTCCTCCATCTGTTGTCTTGCGCGCAATGCGCTTGTCAGCCAGGCAAGGCCGGACCTTACAGCTGTATCGATCGTTTTCGACGACACACCGCAAGAAAGCGAGCGAAGCTTTATCGAGACCGTGCTTGCCGACGGCCACATCACGCCCCTCTTTGTGAGCGTTCCACACTATCGCCCCATGTCAGCCTTGCCGCGTATGCTTGCCGCCCAGGACGGGCCATTTCTTGGCCCCGGGCTGCCGCTGATGGATCACGCCTACCAGGCCGTTGCCGCTGGAGGCTTTGACAGCGTCCTCGATGGGCATGGCGGGGACGAGGTCATCTCGCACGGGACGGGGTGGCTGCATGAACTTGCCCGCGCGGGAAAGTGGGGACAGCTGCGAAAGGAGATTGCAGCGCTTGCGTCACGACAGGGAGGCAATGCCTTCTCGATCGCCGCGAGCTATTTTGCCTATCACGGACGCGGTCCATTCGCGCGCGCCAGCCGGCGCATAATAAGGTTCGCACGCAAAAGGCGCGAGGATCATTCGGCGCCCGAACTGTTGGCGAGCCGATGGCGCGATGATGCAGCCCATAAGCGCCATGCGCCCTTCTTCCGGTCCGATGCCCAATACTTCAAAACCGAGCGCGCGCACCAGGAGTGGGTCCTGTCCTCGCCTCAGCAGGCTTACGCGCTTGAGACATTGAGTCATATCTCCCGCTCCCATGGCCTTGAAAGCCGGGTTCCCTTCTGGGATCAGCGCGTGGTGGAGCTCTGTCTGCGTTTTCCGGGGACCGCCAAGCTGTCTGGCGGTCATACGCGCGCGTTGATACGTTCGGCCATGAAAGGCATCCTTCCCGAGAGGATCAGGCAAAGATCCGACAAGCTGGAGTTCTCGACCCACTTTGTTCGTGGTCTGCGCCTTGACCTGGATACGCTCCGGGCGCTTGGCGCGAGCGGGAATTCCGACTTGGAGCGGTTCATCTCACGCGAAGCATTTCTTGAACTGATCGCGGCGCTAGACCATCCCGATGGACCCGTGCGTGCAAATGCAGCGGCGCTCGTTTGGCGCGGCGCCATGCTGGGCGTGTGGTTTGCTGCGCGCCGCTCTGCGGGCGCGCGCCCGAACGCCCCACTCGAACGCGAAAACTGAGGCGGTGAATGTTCGCATATCAGGCCTTCGGCTTGTCGATCCGGTCCGAACTCGAGCTTCCCGAACTGACGGCTGCTCCTGCCGGCGAGGGCGCCTGCGATCTCGAAATTAGGCTGAAGCCCCTTGGCTTGATCGCGGGCGCTGCGGCGTCCTTTCATCATTTCTCGGAGGCGCGCCAGACGTTCGTTTATCCCGGTGTCGGCGCTTATGTAATAGCCGGCGAAAACGACATCGCGATCGAGCCGGCGCCGGGCAGCAATCCTCTCATGCTCGCCCTGCCGCTCCTTGGGCCCGTCATGGGGCTATTGCTCCATCTCAAAGGACGCTTCGTGTTGCATGGCAGCGCCGTTCGCTTCGGGAAGAGAAGCTTTGGCTTTCTGGGCGATAAGGGTGCGGGGAAGTCGACGCTGGCCGCGGCCTTGCTCCAGCATGGCGAAGTTTCGTTATTGAGCGATGATCTTGTCGCCTTCGATGATCGCGCCGAAATCTTTCCAGCTTTCCCGCAGCTCAAACTGTCTTCAGAAGCGCTCATCCTCTCGAAGGATGTCGGCGCGAAGCTGATGCCGGCGCCCGCGCCAAACTTTCCCAAGCATCAGGTGCGTCTGGCGCGCGAGCTTGGCGAGGCCCGTGTTCCAACCCGCGCGCTTTACGAGCTACGACGCGCCGAACGCATGCATATCGAGCCGCTGACGCGGGCCGAGGCGTTGAAGACGCTGATCCAGTTCGCCTATGTGGTTCGGTTTGCCGCCCGCAAGATGTTGCCGGGGGAGCACAAGCATTTCTTCGCTCAGGCCGCCGGAATTGCGAACCGGATCGAGATCGCAAGGCTTTATGTGCCGCATACGATCGATCGGCTCCCGGACGTAGCTGAGCTGCTTGCCAGCGTGGAAGACGGGCCACAGTCCCGGAAGGCCTGAGCGGGCGGCGACCGGTTTGGGTTCCGTTCTGATTGCCGGCGTGGTTATGATCCGTACTTCGAGCCCGGGGGAAAAAGTGGGGCAGGGAACGTCGGCTTATCGTCCGGACATAGATGGGCTTCGCGCGATCGCGGTCCTGTCCGTCGTCCTGCATCATGCGCGCGTGCCGGCCTTCTCCGGCGGCTATGTCGGCGTCGACATATTCTTTGTGATCTCGGGATATCTCATTTCGCGGATCATCTTTTCCGAACTCGACCAGGGTGTCTTCAAGTTCGCGCGCTTTTATGAACGCCGCGCCCGCAGAATTCTGCCGGCGTTGTTCGTGGTCCTGCTCGTGACCTTCATATTCGGTGCGATCTTCTACCTGCCATCGAGCTTTGCTGGACTTTCGGCCAGCATCGTTTCGACACTGGCGTTCGTCTCGAACATCTACTTCTGGCGATCGACGAACGACTATTTCGCGGCAACGCCACAAGAGACCCCGTTGCTGCATACCTGGTCGCTTGGCGTTGAAGAGCAGTTCTATCTGGTGATGCCGGTCGTTGCGCTCGTGGCAACCCTGTGGTTCGCGCGCCATCGCGGCAGTGCGATATTTCTCCTGTCGGCCGCCTCGCTTGCCTTCGCGGTCTATGCAGTCGACCGGATGCCGGCCTTCGCTTTCTACATGCTGCCCTCACGCTTGTGGGAGTTGGGTCTGGGATCGCTGGCGGCGCTGCGTATGGGACGCGGCGTGCAGCTTCCAGGACTTGCAGTTCTTGCAATATCTATTGCAGCCGCTTCAGCGATGATCGCGCCGATCTTCCTTTATACGCCAGAGACGCCCTTTCCAGGCCTTGCAGCGTTGCCGGTGTGCCTTGGAACATTAGGGCTGATCATTGTCGGCGAGAACAGGCAAACCGTGATCCACAAGCTGATCGCCAACCCCGTTTCGGTTAAGGTCGGGCTTGCGTCATATTCGATTTATCTTTGGCATTGGCCGCTCCTGTGCGGTGCAACCTTCCTGACGGCTGCGTACAATCACGCCACACTTGCGTATGAACTCATCGCCGCCGGGATTTCGATCATCGCCGGCTTCCTGTCTCTCCAATTTATAGAAAGACCCTTCAGAGAACGAAGCAGGGTGGCGTCACGAACCGTCTGGATCGGGACTATTGTTACGTCGGCGATCTTCGTCATTTCTGCCGCCGGAGTGATGGCTTTGTCTGGCATTCCAGATCGTTTTAGACCGAGCCTGCAGGCGCTGCTCGTCACGGCCCAGTTGGGCGATCTGCCGGACTGTGAGGTCCCAGAGGGCACCGTCTATAACAGATGCCGGCTAGGTGTGGCGGGGCAGACGCCCTCATTTGCTCTCGTTGGTGATTCACATGCGATGGCAGCCGCTTGGGGCGTTGGCCGCGCTGCAGCCGACGAGAACCTAGCTGGCTATGTTTTTCATGCTGGGGGGTGTCCGCCGTTGCTGCCAGTCGAAACAGACACAACCTGCGGGCGGCAACGAGAATTCGTCTTCCGATCACTCCTGGAGGACAAGAGCATATCGGTGGTGTTGCTGGCTGGTCTGTGGTCTCTCTACTATAACCGCGACGAAAAAAACTATCTGGGCAATCCACGGCCTATCGTTGGATTTACAGAAGATCACTTTGCCGAGCTTTACCGAAAAACAGTTCGAACGCTCGTCGCGGCCGGCAAGCGGGTCGTCGTTCTCGAAGACGTGCCGACGCTTCCATTCTATTTGCCGAATGCGCTGATACTTCGAGATCGCCTTGGTCAGACTGTGCCGCTTGGCCCAACACTTGAAGAGTATCGTGCGATGAACAAACGTCCCAATGCGATGCTCAGGTCGGGCAAAAACCTTGGTGCTGAAGTTTTGCCAACCGGGGAGTTCCTGTGTTCGCCCGTCTGCCCGACCTCCGATGGGCGCGCGCTTTTCTACGCCGATACAAACCACGTTTCTCGGATGGGATCCGAGATTTTGCTGACCGAGTATCTGAGACGGAATGTGTTTGCGCGCGAGGTTGCACATTAGGCGGGCCACGATCGCCACTCGGGCAAGAGGGGCCTTTGAGTGGTGATATCGCTAGGCGGCTCGTCTTGCTCGATGAAGCCAGATATTCACCGCAAAACGCGCATGCGAAAAATCGTTGACCGGGCAAACCACGGGCAGCACCTCGTGCGGCACAAAGGATGGAAACGCCACGAGCCTGTTGTTGGCGGGTTCGATCAGTTTGGGTGCGCCTTGCCCGAGAGGCGCAAGCGCCAGTTCACCGCCAGTGAATTGTTTGGGCATATCGTGGAAGTAGTAAACCGCTGTCACGACGCGATCGCTTTTCATGCTGTCGCGTGCAGACTGCGTCGCGGTGTCGATATGACGCCGAAAGAAGCTCCCGTCGCGATGAGCGACGAGTTCGTATTCCAGGCTTGAAATCGTGAATTCAGGGATGCCGAGTGAACGTGTCTTCGGAAGCAGACCTGACCTGACCGCTTCCTTGAATGGCGAGGTCAGGTCACCAAGACCATACGGGCAATACCAGGATCGCCGGGTTTCGGCATCGGCCGCGTGGTCGGCATACCGATGGCGCGAAACGGATGTTGGAACGAACGCCTCGCAATTGTCCAATGCATAAAGAAGGAGCGCCTCGCGCAGGTCCCCAGGCAAGAAGCCGTCGATGACGAGGTGATTGAAATATCGCGGCGCATGGCGGGCGCTGGCCGCATCGGGTGCGCCACCGGCTGCATCAGAAGGCCCCTGTTCGCCGCCAGCGTTTCGCGCTGGTGCGTTTTCCGGCCGAAGAAATTCCATGCCCCAAAAAGCCTTGTCCGCGTGCCCGTCGGGGATTGGACGGCGATTCGGCCATGTCGTCTTGGGATGGAGGGCTCTACCCGGAGTTTGAACGAGCAATAAGCCAGCTCATTCACAGCATCTTCGCGCCCCTGGGACCAGAAACCGGGCGCGATCGATCAGGGAAGATGATTTTCGGCTATGGCAGGCAAGACGTCCAGGCGCTTGAAGCGCTAGGCGCGCCGACGACCTGTTTTCGCCGCACGTGCGGCGATATCGGCCCATCGCGCATTGAACTGGTCTCTTACCAGGCCCAGTCTTTCGAGAGAGGCCTTGGCCTGATCGCCCATTTTCGAGATCGACGCAGGATTTTTCAGGAACAGCAGCATTGCAGCAACTAGCTGTTCGACTGTCGCAGTCTTGCAGATCAACCCGTCTTCGCCGTGGTCAATCAGTTCGATCATCCCCCCTCTTGGATAGACGATCGACGGACGCGCATTCTGCTTGGCTTCGACAATCACAAGGCCATATGGCTCTTCAAAAAGCGAAGGCGCGAGGTGAACCTGATGCGCCTGATAGATCTTATCCACATTCTCGATATTGCCGAGGAACGTGATAACGGCGCTGAGGTCGGCGTCCGCTTCAACGCGCGCCGCCAGCTCGGGGGCAAACCTATCGTGCGCCCAGCCGGCCACCGATCCGGCAATACTGATGCGAAAGGGAAGGGGCTGATCGAGGAGCACGCGCGCCGCCGAAACAATGTCTTCAACGCCTTTCTCGCGACGGACTTGACCGACATAGAGAAACTGCACGGGCTCGGCATTCGTCATGTACGACGGCTCGTCTCTGCGTGACTATTCCTGGCCAATGAACGGATCTGAGGAGGCGTGGATCATGCCGGCCCTCGAAGCGGAGGCATCGGTCTGAGAACCTCGATCCTATCAGCCGCTATGTCGTGTCCCGTAAGGACATTCTGCATGTAGTCGCTGTCCACCACGTACTGCGTCGTTGTCATCTTCATGATTCCAATCAGAAGCCGTCGCAGAAGGTTGTGCGTCGGCGGTGCAGCGCCGCACCGAAATACGACCGGAACGCCAAGTGCAACAAGCAAGAAATTATAGGTGATGAGCGCGTCAGAGTCCCCGACGAGAAAGACGACCGGTTTCTTGTCGCGCCTGGCCCGGGAGATCAGGCGGAAGAGATCGAAGTTCGCACGTGCATAGCGCGGGATGAGTTCGAGAACGAATTTCACGTAGTATCCGCGAAGCGGGAATTCGCACATCGCCGAACGCGTTATCTTGTCGGCGGTTGAAGCGAAGAAATCACGAATGTGATCATTCCACGGCTCGTGCCGGCAGACCAGGTCGACATCGTGCCCGCTCGTCTTGAATGCAATCAGGGCGTCCCGTAAGGCACGTTCGTTCCCATAAACGACGCGCGCACTCGTTGCGGCCACAATGTGTGGCCGGGCCGACGTTTTGCTGAGGCTTGATGATGCGGGCATTTCAGTCGGCGAAGCTAACGGTAGTTCTGCGCTTGCTTTTCGAAGAGATCGGCATATTTGCCGCCTGCAGCGATGAGGTCATCGTGTGAGCCGTGCTCAATGATGCGGCCATTCTCCATCACATAGGTATAATCCGCCATCCTGATCGTTGAGAGCCGATGGCTGATGACCAGTGCGCTCCGTCCGCCGATCCGCGCTCTGAAGTCCTCGAAAAGCTCATACTCGGCCTTTGCGTCGACCGCGCTTGTCGGTTCATCAAGAATGAGGATCTTCGAGTGGGGATAGAATGCACGGGCAAGGGCGATGCGTTGCCACTGACCGATGCTGAGGTCCCTGCCATTGTCGAACAGCTTGGTCAGAGGCGTATCGTAGGACTGAGGCAGGCGCTCAATGAAATTGGCAGCGCCCGCGCGTTGCGCCGCCTCGCGAATATGTTTTGCCGGTTCAGGCAGGTCGACGTCTCCGAACCGGATGTTCTCTCCGGCAGTTTCTGCGTAGCCCGCATAGTCCTGGAAGATCACGCTGAAGAGTTTGCGATAGGCATCGGGGTCAAATGACCTAATATCCGCGCCATCGAGCGTAATTGCTCCGCCCGTAGGTTCGTAAAGCCGGGTCATGAGCTTGATCAGGGTTGTCTTGCCCGAACCGTTCTCGCCGACCAGCGCCACCATCTGGCCGGGACGCACTTCCAGCGACACGTCCTTGAGTGCAGGTTCGTCTGCGCCTTCATAGACAAACGAGACGTTCGACAATCGAATGCCGCTGGTCAGCTCCTGCGGGATGGGTGTTGGGTGCGGCGGGGCCTTGATGACAGGCGAAATCGACAGGAAGTCGAACATGCTCTTCAGGTAGAGGTGATCATCGACAATCTTCGAGATGTTGCCGACCAGCGCCGTACCGCCCCCTTCTGAACGGCGGAGCAGCAGCACGAACAGGACAACATCGCCAATCGGCCGCTGCTGGGAAAACGACTGCTCGAGCAGCCAGGCGCTTGTGCCGATGAATACCGCAGCGCCAAGCAAGGTGACGGCAAATTCCGTCCACATCCGCGTTCGCTCGATCCCGAGATGCCCTTCGCGAATCTGCACTTTCAGCTTGCGGTGTTGGTCACGCAGAAAGCGGCCAACGCGATTTAGACGAAGCTCTTTTGCGTGGTTGGCGGATGTCAGCATCCAGTCGAGATAGCTCGTTCGCCTTTCAAGCTGCACGTGAGACATTCGCCAGTTGAAGAGCTTGCGCGTGTAGTGAAGACGGACCAGAAGGGCTGCCGCAACGGGCAGAAGCAGTATCGGGATTAGTAAGAGGTCGATCGCTGCGAGCAGCACAAATACGGCGGCGAGCTCAAGCGCGGCCCTGAGCGTGAGCGTGACGTTGGAGATGATCTGCGCCGGGCGTTGCGAGCCCTGGCGAGCGCGTTGCAGCGCATCATAGTAAAGCGGACTCTCGTAGAATTTGAGATCGACGGAAATGGCCTTGTCGTGCATTTCGCGATCGACGTACTCGCCGACCGCCATCCCTTGGCGCATGCGGAGCACATTCCCGATATTCTGCAGAAAGACGGTAAGGACGATGACGCCGCCGGTGAAGCCCAGAATGGGCAGGATCGTCCAGATCCCGCCGGTCCGAAGTGTCGTGATGTTCCCGGAAATTGCGTCAACAAGGAGCTTGACCGCATAAAGCGACCCGATGCCAACGACCGCTTCGGCCAGGGTTATGACCGCCACGACAATACTGAGCCCCGGACAGGCTTTCTTCAAAAGCGCGCCGGTCTGAGCCCAGATGTAAAGGATCTTCTGAAGCCGGTTCACGTCAGCGTTCCATTGGATCGGTCGGCCGGTGGTGCGGAGGAAGACCCTGCTCCGGACGCGCCAGGCCGATGCCTTCCGACGCCCGAAGTGCGCAGGAGGGCGTTCCTGCCAAGGTCGAGAAGATTTCTCAGCGAATAGACCCAGTAGAGCGAGGGAGGATGTGGGCGGTCGAGATATTGGGAAACGCTCGGACGCAGACGCCGCCGCCATGTATTGACCCAAAGGTCGTTGTGTCGACCAGGAGAGATCTGCCAGGCCGACATGAAGTCGCTGAACGGCATGCCAACACGAAGCTGCTTCTCGAAATCAAGGTCCTGATCGAGATTTAGAAGGCACGCCTTCAGGAACTGACCGCCGCCGGTATCGAGGGGAATGGAAGCGCCCCATAAACCCGGGCGGGACAAAAGGTCCTGAAATTCAAACGCCGCCTCGACGGTCGGACGAATGCCAATCTCATCGGCGATGTCCAGGATTTCGGCGCGATCGCAACGCGATGAACGCAACATGGCGTCGATATCTGCGACCCAGTGGAGGGACGACCAGAAGTGTCGCGAATGATGGTAGGCGACGTAGACGAAGTGCTGGGGCCCCGACAGGGTCTTCAGAGGCGTTCCAGCCAGGATAACTGTCTCGGCAGTTGAGATCATTCGCGTCAAATCGAAATTTAGGCTGAGCTTGTCCAGACGCCGGTGAATCTCAATCGGGATGAACTCGTCCCCGATGATCGAAACCACATCAGCATACCTTGCAAGAAAAGGCAGTTCGCGGAGGCCTTCATCCGGCGTGCGGATCTTGCCGTCATAGTGAATGCGGTATCCGCACGACAAGGCGGTCTTGAGCACTCTTCCGAAATCCGCATCTGCAACCAGGATGTCGATGTCGCGTCCTGGTCGGTCGCCAAAGTTTCGGAGGAACTGTCGCGCGAGCGTTACTCCCTTCACGTAGGCATAACTGGCGTTGATGGGGGCGATGCAGCGTTTGTGAAACGCGATCTGCGCGCCGACGATTTTGAGGCTCGATAGCGTGCTTGCATGCGCCCGAGCCTTCATGTCCTGCATCGCCCCTGCGGGAACAAGGTCATCCGCATGGGCGCTGAGGTGGCGGTGAACGAACGTAACGATGAATTTTTTCGACGCGATCGCAACGAATTCATCCCAGTCCGCGATCCCGCTCGCAAGCGCACGCGCTTCCGTCTTCTGATGCTCGGGCAAGTCTTCTTTTGCGAGCAGGAGAAGCAGCCTTGCGGTCGCATCCTCTCTGGGTGCGAGACTTTCAAACGCGGGAGGCGGGGAACTAGGTGACATCTACTCTGTCAGGAACAAGGGCTAGGCGTCTGGCGTCGGTCCAGGAGCGCCAGCAGAAAGCGGGCGAGCGCCAGGAAGATCATTTTTCCGCTCCTGGCTGCGTGTCTCGGTGACGCGTTTGGACGCGTTCTCCCGAAGAAGAAGCCGAACAGTGGAAAAATACCAGAACTTAAGCTGTGCGTACTGCAGGCCCGCATGGCCATCGAGAAAGCCAAACTTCAGGAAATATTGTGCGCAGAAATAGGCGTAGGGAAACCACCAGCTTTGCAGTCTGCGATACTTGAAGCGCTGACGCGACGTCAGTTGGGAGGCTGCATTGGCAAGCTGAGGCTCAAGGGCCTTGGCCCGCTTCGCCTCCCATTGAGCATAATCGCGATGGCGATCGATGAAGCGCAGGACGCCGCGGTCATCACGATGATCTATCTTTTCTGCGATCTCGCCGACTGGCCCCTCGATGACGGGGTGCTCATGCACCTCCATATCGAGCCTGCTCCAACTATCTTCCTCGATCCGCTCGTAGAACCCGGCGCCCACCTTGAAGAGGGCAAGCTTTCTTTGAGCAACGCCGTGACGCAAAGGCCGGCCGAGAAAGTAGTTCGTGTAGTGTAGCCAGTAACCGACATGGGCATTGCTCGAGATGGCGCGCGCAACAGCTTCGCAGAAGGCGTCAGAGACAAGTTCGTCGGCGTCAAGGAAGAGGACCCACGGGTTTGCAAGCTTTTCGTTCAGCAGCACCCAGTTGCGCTTCTTGGGGTAGCGCCCGTCCCAGCGAAATTCCAGAATTCTGGCGCCGTGAGCCCGTGCGATGTCCAGCGTCCGGTCTTCGCTTCCTGAATCAACAACGATCACTTCGGAGAAACGCTTCAGCCTGCAGAGGCATGCGTCAAGCATCACCTCCTCGTTCTTGACCGGCACAACCACCGTCACCTGGATCGGGTTGCTCATCGGGATCCTACGATCGCCGCCGGATTGCCAGCGACGACGGAATTGCTGTCGACATCCCGCATGACAACCGCCCGCGCCCCCACAACCGCGCCCTGATGGACGCGAACTCCCGGTCCCACGAACGCATCTGCACACACCCAAGCACCGTCGTCGATGAAGATCGGCAGTTTGAGGAGCGTCATGGCTGGATCGCGGAAGTCGTGGCTGCCCGCGCACAGGTGCGCATGTTGGGATACAGTGGCGTTCTTTCCAATTGTAATCTCGCCGAGGTTGTAAATCCGCGCGCAATCCCCGATTGCCGCGAAATCCTTCACGGTCAGCTTCCAGGGTATCGCGATGCGGGCAGTCGGGTGGATGTTAACGTTTGAGCCGATACGCGCGCCGAACATTCGAAGGATCATGCGACGCCAGGCCCACAGCGGCCGCGGCGTCCATGAAAAAAGCGGGCCTTGCAGTACCTCCCACAGCGCCCGCCCGATCAGTTCACCGCGCGTCCATTTTTGCGCTGCCCGATTGGCGGCAATGTCGATACGTGCAGAGCGGGTGTTCTCGTCAGGAGCCGTCATTTATCGCCGCCGGAGCCAGTCAGATTAGGCTGGAAAGGCATTCCTATACTCCCGACCGGTCCGCAGGGGCAGGGGCGCGCGTGACGGAGCGGCCTTGCCTGCAGGTGCGGGCGAGAGCCTCCAATACGCCTTCTGCCGCCGCCGCGATCGTCCACTGCGAGGAGACCTTGTCGATTTCGGCAAGAGAAGGGGGCCTAGCAAGAAGCGAGGTCAGCGCCTGGGCGCATCCATCGACATCGCCCATCCGATAGATACGTCCGACATGACCGTCGGCGGCCAGATCAGGTGCGCAGCCGACTTCATCGGAAACAATGATGGGTTTGCCGCAGGCGAGCGCCTCATTGCACACCAGTCCCCACGTTTCCTGACTCGATGGCAGGACGAGGACATCTGCTGCGGCGAAGACCGATGGCATCTCGGATTGATTCTTGAACCCCAGGGAATGAAGCGGCACGCCTAGCAGGCCCGCCTTCTCTCTCATTGCGACGTCAAGTTCTCCTGCGCCTGCGATCATCACTTCAGCCTTGGCCCCTCCTGCCCGGAGCGCGTTGGCGGCTTCGATCACATCAAGCGGTCGCTTGAGCGGAACGAGTTTGCCGACAAAGAGGATGAGAAACACGTCAGGCTCGACGCCTAGACGGACTCTGAGCGTGTTGCGCGCCTCTTCTGTTGCCGCGCTGTGAAAACGCTCGGTGTCCACACAATGAGGCGAACTGAACAGGCGGTCAGAAGGATAGCTGTAGTATTCGTAGTAGGCGCGGCTGCGCTTGCCGACATAGAGCGCTGCATCAAACGTCCGAAGAAAAGCAGGATAGACGACAGATTTGCCCCATCGCTTGAGCGCCGAGCGCGGCGTCGAAAGCTGGCTATCGCCGCGCACCAGTACAGGAAGGCCCTGGCGTTTGGCAGCCCACACACCCTGCAGCAAAGACTTCAGATGCCATCCCAGAGTGAGAACTGCATCAAACTTGCCCTCCGCAAGTCTGTCGCCAATTTCCGGCGTATCGCATCCGGAAAACCGCGTCGCGTCCGGCGCCTTGGCGACGTTCTCCAGAAAAGAATGGGAATATCCCGAGGTGAGATCGACATCCCAATTGAAGGCGGTCCCGAAGCCCGCATCAGCCTGTTGCTGAGCAGAGGGCTGGTGAGCGAAGAAGACGTGCAAATCAAGCCTCGTCGCCAGATGCGCAAAGAGGGGTGCGTAATACTGGATGGGGTGAGACGTGAGGACGGCGAGCCGCATTGTCAGACCGCGCTATCGACGGATCCACGCACTGCGGTGCGGCAGGTCTGCATCATCGTGCCGATGCGGCGGGCGCCTGGTGATAAGCTCACGATGCGGCCTTCCTGAGCACGTCGGCAAACTCGCCTGCAATCGCCTGTGCGGTATAGGGAGCGTAAGTGGCCGTATCCGCCTTTCCGAAGCTTTCAGGACTTTCGATCATCCGGACGATCATCCCGGCGATTGCGGGCGCCAGGTTCGGAAGCTGCGCCAGATCGTTGAAGGCGAAGGTCGCGCCCCCGCCGCTGCGGCTCAATATATCATGCGAACTGGACTGAGCGTGAAAGAGCGAGATGTAGGGCCTGCCCGACATCAGCGCGGGATAGATCTTGGAAGCCGTGTAGTGAGGCTCATCCGACCCCAGAAGCATCAATCCGTCGGCGTTGGCGTTCAGCCTCAGGGCTTCGGCAAAGGGGACGCGGGCAGGATACTCCTCAACCATGCCGTCAACCCCGACCTCAGTGGCGATGGGCAACACGCGATGAGCTGATGCGCTCGCCACGCGGCCCTGAGGCTGATTGCTGGTTCCAACAAAGACAAAACGCAGTTTTGCGGCGAGATCCGGCCGCTCCTGTTTCAGCAGTGCAGCCGCCATGAACATCGTGCGCACGATCGGGCCAGCGCGCGGCAGGAAAGTGCCAACGTAACAAAGGTTGAACCGTTGGGTGTCCAGATCGATCGCCCGGTTCTCTAACGAAATGCCCCGGGAGATCACAAAGTCTTCCGGATCGCCGCCGATCGGAATAGCGGACATCCGCTTGCGGTCCAGCCAGGAATAGCGATCGGCCATTTCGTCATTCTGAGTTTGCGAGACGGAGGTGATCCAGGATGCTGAACGAACTGCATGTGGCTCCAGCGCGAGTGACAAACGATGCGCCATGCGGCCCTTGGATAGCCACGCACGTGTTGCGCCCTCGGCGCTGACCCACGGATCCTGAAAGTCGAGCACCACGGGGAGGCGCAGTTGTTGGCGCAGACGGCCCGCCAGCAGCATCGGATAAAAGGGGGCGCCGGTAATGAGGATCGCCTTTGCGTTTTCCCGCCTGGCGGCCTTCGCAATCGCCGAACCCAGGGCCGCGTAAGCCCGCAGACCGATATCGCCGATGCCGAACGCCCTGCTCAGGTTGGCTGGCATCGCCCTCGTGCGGACTTGCTCGACGGTCGGGGACGTTAGAAGCAAAATCGCAGGATCATGCGTTTCGGTGTAGTGCTCTTCGGCGACGCGGATGACCACTGGCCGCCAGCCGTGAGCCGGCAGATGTTTCGCCAGATGCCGCGCACGATGAACGCCCGCAAGCGTGGAAGGCGGGAAATGAGGAGAAACGATCAGGACAGTATCGTCGATACGTCCCGGGCTATGCGATCCTTCCAGCGGAGGCTTGTCAGGCAAGGGCGTCATGCGGGGGCGGCGCCTCGAATGGAGGCTTCAACGATGTCGATGAAATTCCGCAGTTTGCCGGCAACGTCGGTGAGGCTTGGCGAGTTTGCAGCGGCGGCAGCCACTCCCTCGTGCGCCCGTCGTGCGCCTGCCTCGCTCAGCAAGTCCAGCATCTGGCGCGCGAAGGCCGCAGGCGTGTCGGCTTCAATAACACAGCCATCTGACCAGACATAACCTCTGCGACCATACTCGGTCGTCACGACCGGAATGCCCCAGGACAGCGCCGTTGCGACCTTGGTGCTGCAGCCGCGCGCCTGGCAGAAGATCGGGTTGAGAAAAGCCCGCCAGGTCGAGGCCTCGGCCTTGAGGCCGGCGTCGTCCAGCGTGCCAAGATAATCGACAAATGGAAAGCGGGAGGCCAGCCATCGGCCGATGCGATCCGGACCTCCGACAATACGAATGCGAATCGCTTCAGACTTTGAACTGGCAATCGCGACCAGGATGGCCTCGAGACCTTCAAGGTTGGGTGCATGATCAAGCGTCCCGACAAACCCGAAGCGATCAGCGTGCGGACGCCAATCAAGGGCGGCAAGGCTTACCATCCTTGGCAGCCATGTGGCTTGGCGCGACCCGAGCCAGCCTTCGGTTTGAGCGTCGTAGGCGCTGATCGATACGACGCCGTCAAGATCGCGTCGCGCGCGCACTTCATCCCTGAGCACGTTTGCAAGTGCAAAGCGGGCCGTGGGCCGCAACCGGCTGGAAAGGGGCAGGGTATCCTTGAGACGCACAAGATGGAGCAGGTCGGTTATTTCGCATCCGTGCGAGAGCGCAATCTTGATCGTCCGGTGCTGCTCAAGCGCGCGCAGGCGCGGAATGGCGCCGGCAAGCGCGACCTGATTGAAAAAGACCAGACTAGCGTCGCTCTTTTGGATCCGCTGCGCGATCTCACTAAGGGAGCTCGTGCTGATGGGACGAAGGAAGGGCGATGAATTCACCTGTCGTGCGAGCCTTGTGAGCGGGGACATGTCGTGGGTGATCTCGACGACTTCGAGATCAATCTGAGCCGCTTCCAGCGTATGGATGAATTCACGCGTGCATGTCTGGACGCCGCCGGGCGCGGTCCCGATATGGCTTTTGTGAGTTATGAAAAGCGCGCGCTGCATTTGAAGTCAGTCGCAGTGACGGGAAAAGGAAAGTGCAGGGGCGGCTGACAAAATCATGCGTTCAGGCTGCCTGCATTCCACTACGGATGCGGCGGCGATAGAGCGCCTGATACTGCTCCACAATCGCATGCTGACTGTAAAGGCGTTCAACCCGTTTCCTGCACAGCGAGCGATCGAGCGTATCCAGGCGTTCGGCGGCAATGACGAGCTCATCAACCGTCTTTCGAACAAAGCCTGTTGTCCCGTCCTCGACCACTTCGGGGACCGCTCCACGTTCCAGCCCCAAGATCGGCGTTCCGCAAGCCATGGCTTCGGCCATGACGATCCCAAAGGGTTCATCCCATAGGATTGGCATGAGAAAGGCGGAAGCTTCGCCGAGCAGCTTGTTCTTTTGCGCGTCGTCGACAGGGCCAATATATTGGACAAGTTGTCCATCGACACCGGAGAGGACATGCTGTTGGACCCACTCACGCTTGTCCTCGGGAATGTTGCCAGCGATGATTAGGCGGCGGCCAAGCCGCCGCGCTATCTCGATGGCGAGGTGCGGGCCTTTGATCTCCTCGATCCGGCCAAGAAACACCAGCGGGGCATCGCGCGTCACGACAGGCTGATATCCGTAAACATCGAGCGAAACGCCGTTTGGGATCATGTCCCAGGTCCCGCTGTCTGAGACATGCTGCATCATCCACTTGCTGATTGCAGTAAATGACAGTGTCCCGCGCGAGAGAGCGTGAGCCCAGCGAACTGAGCGCTGACTGATGGCGCGCTGGTAAGTCATGACCTTGGGGATGTTCAAGGCCAGTATTGGCGCGAGGTAGGCGATACGCGAGAAGCTATGGATAATGTCGAACCGCTTGCGCAAGGCTTCTTCCGCGAGCAACGCGCTGTTGCGCGTTGTATCAATGAGTGAACCGCTGGATCGTCCCGGCCACGCCGCCAGGCGACCTGCGGTTGCGCTATCGGGATGTGCAAAGACCGTGACGTCGTGGCCGTTTGCAACGAGACCGTGCGCCAAGAGGTCGATGATCCGCTCAATCCCCCCATAGAGTTTCGGCGGCACGGGCAATTCCGGATCGGCTGTGAGGGCGATACGCATCCTTAAAGCCATCGCCGAGAGTTACTGCTCAATATGCGGCTCATGTGGACCGTTCGGTTGCAGAGGGCTGCATCTTCGTGTGGCGGGCTGCGCCGTTGATCTTCAGGCGCTCGGCCGCGCGCTGTACCAACCGGGCTGCCTTCCAGCCGACCAGAGGCCGCAATCTGTTGAACCCTGGGGGACCATCCGGCGCAAGGCTCGATCCTCCGAGTTCCCGGATCCTGGCGCGCACTTTCTGCCGAAGATCCGGGTGGTCTGGAAAGTAGGTGTATTCAAAGTCCTGAAGGATGTTCGCGCACGCAAGGCGCGTTTTCTGGCTGTCCTCGATTGCCATCAGCCGCCCCGTTCCAAGCATCAGCGAGAGATAGGCCGACTCGACAGCTCGGCGGCTCCGTCGCGCGGAGAGACTGCCGGCGACGCCCGACCGATAGTGCACACGAGCGCCGGGAGTATAAAGAATGTCTCGCGCCTCAGTCAGCACGCGAGCGAAGAACTCAAAGTCGTTGATGAGGGACAGTCTCTCGTCCCAAAGCCCGCTACGATCGATGAGCGCTCTCGGTATCAGCCAGAGTGCGCATTGCATCATGGGCCGGGCATTCATCCATTCTGCCGCAAGCCATTCAGCAGGGGAGGCGTCCCGATACATCGGCAACCGCACAAAATTGGCTTCAGCGGGATTGTCACCGTAAAATCGCGCCCATTCCCCCCATCGCAACGGCGTCAGTCCTTCCGGCCAATCGCGCCACCTGCACGGCAAGATGATCGAGTGACAGGACATCGTCGGCGTCAAAGAATTTGATCTGTTCACCCCTGCTCAGCGAGTAGGCGCGGTTTGCTGCCGCGCACTGTCCCCGGTTTTCCTGGTGCACGATCGTCAGCCGAGGGTCGGAGATCCCAGCCAGGACTTCGGACGTACCGTCCGTCGAGCCATCATTGACGACGATCAGCTCGAGATCAGGCCAGGTCTGCCTCAGTACGCTGTCAATCGCCGCTCGAACGAACGGCGCCGCATTGTAACAGGGCATGAGGACGGAAACTGTCACGCTTGCGCGGCCATCGACGGCGCTAGGATCACAAACGGTGCGCACGCATGAGCCTTCAATGCGTTCTCAAGTGCGGCTTGGTGATGCGGACCATGCTCTCGCGGAGGCGAAGCGCAGCCTTCGGGTGAAGGTTGGCGAGGCCGCGAAAGACCTTGCCGCCCGCTGCCGGTGGCGGCTTTCCGAGGCCATGTGCAATATCGATAGCCGCGTCCGCTGTGCGCCAGTCTCCGTAGGAGGCGAGGACAGCGCCAACCGACCAAAGACGTTCTGCGATTTCTGATTTGTAGGCATCTCCACCGGGCCGCGCGAGGGTACGGCGCATGACCTCGACGTGGGCCTGGAGGCACCTCAGCGCATTTGCGACGGACATCGAGCCTTCGCGCCGATAATTGATGACAGATGCGCCCGGCTGCGCTGCGAAACTGAGGCCTGCAAAAGCAAGCCTGATATGGAAGGCGACATCTTCGTTGTAGAGGATTGCGGGATCCTCGTCATAGCCGCCTGCGCCAAGGAAGGCGGATTTTCTGTAAAGGCCACAGAACGGGTTTATCTGCTCGCGGATGGCATAGGACCGAGCGTCTTTCCGAAGTTGGGAATGGTCGAACTGGCGCAGAAGAAGCAGCTCGTTAGTTTCGATGTCGCGATATTCGTAGTCAAAAAGAACGACATCATATTGCCCATCGTCGATCCACTTTCGGGCCAGGGACACGAAGTTCGGCAGGAGTTCGTCGTCGGCATCGTGAAAGTGCAGCCATTCGGCGTCGGCGCGTGTGGCAAGGACGTTCTTGCCGACGCTGCAGCCAACATTCTTTTCTCCGCGAACCACTTGCGCGCCGAAGGCCCTAGCTACCTCAGCGGTGTCATCGGACGAGCAATCGTCATAGACCCAGATTTCGTCGAAGGGCTCAGTCTGGGCTTTTGCTGATGTCAGCAGGCGTGGCAGATGCTTTGCGGCGTTATAGGCCGGAATGAGCATGGCAAGTCTTGGACGTTGGCTCACTATGATGTCACTTTCCGCACAAGGCGTCGTGCAGCATGGCCGACCAGCATCCGCAGCGGATGGTTCTCGAGGAAATTATCTTCACCGGCATTCTCGTCAGGGGGCGAGCAAATTTGTGCAAGCCATGAAGGCAAGACAGCAGGAGAGGCGGCGTGAGTTGTGATTGCTGCCTGATAAGCCTCGTATCGCTGCGCGGCGATCCGATCCGGCACCAGGCTGGACTCAAGCGTTGCTAGCGCGTTTTGCGCCATCTGTTTCTGTTTGATCGGCGTCAGCGCCAGCGATCGCTCGATAGCGCGGGCAAGCGCATCGGGATCGCCTGCCGGAAACACGAAACCGTTCTCGCCATCCACGATCAGCTCGCTGGCGCCTGCGCCCGATGAAACGATCGTTGGTCGTCCCGACGCCAAGGCTTCGGCAACGGTGAAGTTGAATACATCCCATGCGGAAGGGATAAGGTTGAACGCCGCGCTCGCCTGCTTGTCGGCAATGGAGGCTGGTGCAAGCGGCGCGTGATGCGTTACGAGATTGCCCCAAACATCGGGATAGGTGTTGCGAAGATAAACGCCTGCGCCCAGTCCGTTTCGTCCCCATGGAACTTCGCGGCCGATCCAGTCCATCCGGGGGGCATTTGGTCCAAGTATCCGCAACGCTTCGCAGAGCGTGTCAGGACCCTTCCAGCTCTGGACGCGCCCGACAACGAGGCCGCGATCCGAAATCGACAGCGCCTGCCGAGATTTCGGCGCCGCAACCCAGGCGGGTCGGATCATTCGGATGGCGCGGCCAAGCTCACCTGACCATTCCAATGCGTTGATTTCTGAATAAGTCTGGACGTCGGAGGCGCGTGCGAGAAATGCCAGCTCCATAAGGCGAACGATGAGGTCGGACGTTTCATCGCCCGGGATCGGGTCGTAGGCTGATATCTGGCCGCAACTTCCGTGCCCCTGAACGATCGTTGGATGGGTTCCAGCGCTGATGGGCGCCAGGAACAGCAAGCCCCAGTCGGTCGCTTCGACGACATCGAACGTCGGCCCTTCGACGGCTTGCTCCCAGAGCGCGCATGAAGCGGCAAGATGCCGACGAAGCATTGGGGCCGCCGAAAGGCGTGAATAGCGCTCATGCCAGTGCACGAAGCGCTTGAGTTCGAGCCGCTCGGTTGCAATTCCATCGACAGTTTCACGACCGGCCGTCTCACGGTTCGACGTTGCGCTGCCTTCGATCACGCGGATCGACACGCCCATTGCCTGAAGATGCTTGAGCGAGTTCCGATAGAAGGTGGCGATGCCGCCTCCCCATGCTGCGAACTCGGGAGTGAGAACGAGAAGTCGCATTAGACTAGTCGCCGCCGCTGGCCGAAATGGAGCGCGATCCCGCGCCCTCCATCCAAAGGTGTATCGCAATCGCCTCGTTCATTGCGCCCCACGCACTTTGGCTTACTCCCTGCAACGATACGCTGGATCTCTCCGGAGTCGAGAATTTCAAGATAGAATCCATGCCGCCGCCGCCGAGAGGTGTCACGAGAAGCGGAAAGTACTTTCATTTTTCAACGCACCAAAGACGTGCCTAGGACAAACAGGCCAGGGAAATCTTCCCACGACCAAGCATCGTCTAGCGCAAGGGGGTTCCTACTCCGATGCACCGTTCCGAGAGCTCAAGCTCGGCAGGTGTTCGTGGAATTGCTTGCTTACTCTAGAGCGCCAGTGTCCTCGATCGCGCGTCTTTGACATGAATGTCCGAAAGGCATGCGCTTGGCGTTCAGTTTCGCTGTTGCGTATTGCTGCAAGCGTCAACATGAAGTTGCGACGCCAGACCACAAACGCTTCTGCCGGACAGTCCATGAGCGTGCCTGGCAGATCTCCGACTGGGACGCAGCCCGCGTAGGCAAGCTCGCGGTATTTGAGGAACTCAAGCCGTAGTCTGCTGGAACACACGACGGCGAACTTATGACTCGCCAGCTGGTCGATATACTGCTCGCGAACGGCGGCATGTTGCAGATTGCCCATGCTGTAACCTGAATGTTTTAGCCGCTCGATGCTCCCCCAAAAGAGCGGGTTGATCTTGGAGTTCACACTAATCGCATGACGCACTGGATAGTCCGGGAAGCCGATATTGCCGCTGAGCAGTATCGTGCTCTTGCGCCGCAAATGGTCGATGTTTCGCTCACGCTCAGGCTCGTAGAGGTAGGGTGTGAAGACGAAGCGGGGATTGCGGGCGTATATGTGGGCGATGTTTTCTGTCGGCACATATGGCCCGGACAACAGGGCATTTGGAGATGAGTGGTGCTGCGTTAGGTAGCGATAGGCTGCTGTCCCGCGAATGTGCGGCCAAGGATCAACAACGTGAATACTGAAGATTGCAGATGGGTGCTTCAGCGCCTGGCTTTGGATCGTTGCGAATTCGGCATCCGATAGATACCAGTCGACCACATAGATTTGATGAGGTTGAAACGAACAATTCGAGAGGCGCTCGGTCCGCCAACCATACATGGCTGCAAAGCGAGGCCCTGCATCATCGAGCAGGTAGTCCTCATAGTCGAACGCGTCAGATAGTATGAACGTGATCACGCTTGGCCAACTTTCGAAGCATCTTGGAACGGCCACGGCGCATCGAGATCCGAAACCGCACGGCGCGCGGCCCCTCTTTCAAAAAAGTGCTGACGCAGGATAGTGCGAAGGCGAGTTTTGGCTGAGTGGGGGCGCTGGGAAGTCCGTGCAAATGTTCTACAATCACTCCTGACGAATGGGTGCCTTCGGTGATCCTCAGGAGATAGGCCTCCTGGAGGCGCGATGCCGGGATCAAGTGAGTTAGTCTCAGTCTGGCAAAGACGCCCTGTCCCGATCCGAGCTCTAACGCGGTTAGTGAGATCGAAGAGTCGTCGCCAGCCGCGAGGCCGTCATCGCCCTTACGTCCGAGAGCAATTCCAACACCGCTGGAGGCCGTTCTACGCACATATTCTTGCGCGACGCGCATCCGAACGCACATGCCCGCCCCCACTGGCGTTGAGCGCCAGTCATCGTGCGCGTTGCTCCACCGGTCCTGTGATGTTGGCCTCACCGCCAGCTTCTCGAGATGTGAAAACACCCACTTCGGAGGCGCGGACTCGAACTCAGGCTCGATTGATCCGCCCCACACGCCCAGAAAGGGGAAATCTCGAGAAATGGAGAGGACCTGCTCTAGATAATCACTGGCGAGGACGTTGTCGTCGTCAACAAAGACGATGAGCTCTGCGCCGCACTCTGAAATTCCTCGCAGCCGGGCGTTCGTCAGGCCGAGCTTTTCTTCGCGAACATGTCGGGCGCCTGGATGCCACGAAAGGTCGAAGCGTGTAACCAGCGCCGCGGTCGACGCATTGTCTACAAGGACAATCTCGAACCGCGTTCTATCGAGTGTCTGGTCGCGTAGCGATGCCAGAACCCGACTCAGGTAGTCCTCGCGCGGATTGTACGCGCAGATGACTACAGAGATTTTGGGTAATTCACTCAAGCTCGCTTAGCGTCCCTTCACGGTTGAGACCAACCGTCGTTTGGCGCGCCGCAAGGCTTCATCGGTGCGTTCTTTTGCGCTCGCAATCTCTCGAAAGGCTGCCAGGTTTTGGCGTTCCGCTTCCACATCGACACCATTCCCAAATCGATTCGCTTGGGAGCGCGCTAGCTGCGCCGTGTTGCGGCGGAACTCTTCCTCCTGAAACTCCGGATAGATGCGGAAATATTCAGCTAGCCGCATGCGGTCGCGAATGTTTTCTCCGGTTCGGACAAGCCGTCCGGTGTCATTTGCGGCGAACATCCGATAGTAGGCGAGAGGCTGGGCGTCGAGGATGCCGGCTCCGCGCGCGATCGCACGAACCCACATCTCCCAATCGGCGCAGTGAACAAGGTTGGGCAGGAACCCACCTTCACGCTCGTAAAACGTTCGCCGTACAACGACTGCTGGGGTCTGGAACAATTGCTGATTGACTGCTTGGGCAACGCTCCGGCTCGGACGTTCAAGAGCTGTAGCCCGAGGCGTAATCCAGTCTGGAACGCCCTCCTCGTCTGTCCCGAAGGCGCGCGTGGCGTAAAACGCACATTCAGGGTGAGCTTCTGCCATCGCACCGATCGCCCTGTAGAATGTCGGTGCGACGAAATCGTCGCCATGCAGGATGTGAACGAGCGAACCTCTCGACAGCTCGATGCATCGGTTGAAATTCAGTACGGCTCCGAGGTTAGCGGGGTTACGTTGGAATCGGACGCGATCCCCAGCGATCCTTCGCACGGTCGCTTCGGGGTCATCTTTCGTAGAGATGTCATCTACGACGACTATCTCCATGCTTGCGCTCCCCGGGTCCTGAACCAAGATGCTTCGAAGAGTCGTTTCGAGTAGCTTGGCGCAGTTGAATGTTGGAATCATCACTGACCAGGTGGGGCGTGACGGGTCGATCGGAAGCGCATCAATCTGCGGCCCGCGCATCTGCTCTTCAGTGGAGCCGGTCATGCTACAGACGCTCCACCAACAACACGCTTCTCGAAGCAAGCAAGCGCAGCGCCGACTGCTTGATCCATATTGTAGTAGCTATAGTCAGCAAGGCGACCTGCGAACACGACGGTCTCAAGTTTATCCGCGTCGGTTCGATACTTATGAAATAACGCACGGTTGTCTTCACGCGGAACGGGATAGTACGGCTCGTTCTTGCCGAGGATGTATGGCTCAGGGAACTCGAACGTTTGCGTCGTAAATCCAATTCCCGACTGTCCAGTGAGGAACCGGTACTCCGTTGAGCGCGTAAAGGCGTGCTCGGACGCGGGAGTTGGGTAGTTCTCTACGGCGGAAGCCTGCACCAGATCTTCCGACGCGACCGTGCGGTTATCAAACCGGATGCTGCGATAGGGCAGGGGACCGTGACGAAAGTCAAAAAATTCGTCGATGGGCCCGGTGAAGACTATGCGATCAAAGCTCTCTGAAGCGACGATGTCTTTGAAGCTGGTTTCGGTGCGAACCTCAATCAGAGGGTGACTGAGCATGCGAGCGAAAATCGTCGAGTAACCGTCCGCCGGCATGAACTGATAAGTGTCTTCGAAGTAGCGATCGTCTTCGGACAGGCGAATGGGCACGCGTCCAGAAACGGAAGGATCAAGTTCATCGGGACGCAGGCCCCATTGTTTGACGGTGTAGTGCAGGAACACCTTTTCATAGATGAGGTCAGCTATGCGGCGGATATCCCTCGAACTTGACTCACGCATCTTGAGAATAGGGACCTTGTTGCCCAATCCGAATTCGTCGGTGAGCAGTTTGGTCAAGCGGGTCCCTTCCTGCCTTCCAAACACCATGTCGACCGATGTCAAATTGAAGGGCAGGGGAACAAACTGATCATCTACTAGTCCGCGAACGCGATGCTCGTAGAAGCGCCAACTTGTGAAGCGCGAAAGGTATTCAAAGATCCTCTTCGAATTCGTGTGGAAAATATGAGGGCCATACGGATGAATTAGGACGCCTTGCGCGTCCAGAGAATCATACGCATTGCCGCCGACATGATCGCGGCGATCGACAAGCAGGACACGTTTCTCGAGCTGTGAGGCGATCCGCTCGGCAAGTGTTGCTCCGGTGAAACCGGCTCCGACAATCAACCAATCAAATTTAACGCTCACAAAAACGCTTCCCCCGCAGGTGATAAAATTCAGCTTCGCTCATGCGCGCCGACAACGGCAAAGTGGGGGCTTGCCACTAGAGAAGGAGGCCGACTTCGCCGCCATCCACAAAGTCCAGAAAGCGTTGCGCTTGGGCGGCACGAAGATCCGCCGCCGAAGCCAGCACGTTCCGCAGCTTGTCACTGTTCCTAAAGCGATCGCTCGCGAAGGAGGCGATCTTCTTGATCTCGGCTTGATCCGGCACTTCGGAGAACGTCTTGACGTCCGTGTATCCGAGCGTCTGTTGCAGAGTTGTCGTCTTGTGCGAGTTCGCAGCAAGAAAAACGCAGGGCGTGCCTGATAGGCTTGCCAAGATCGAAGGATGGTAGCGTCCCGAAACAAAGAGCCTGGCTCTGGCTAGTATTGCGGCCCCCATTAGAACGGGTATTTCCTGTGGCACCACCGGGCTTGCCGTGGCTTTTCCTACTGTCTCAAGATAATGATCCCAATGGCACGTCCTTACCAGTATCACGTTGGGACAAATCTCCTTCAGAGCCTCTACCATCCCGACATAGGCTTCGATGGCGCGTCTTTCGCCCATGCGATGCACGGACGATGAACCTGCAACGCAGATGTAGGACGACGTGAAGTCGAAGACGTGATCGCTCCCATCCGTACCAAAGGGAAGCATGTCTCGTTCGAAAAGCTCAATGTGTTCCGCAGCAGAGCGGACCTTCCTAGTCCAAGAAAACAGTGCGTCGGGAATCGTCGAAAGACGAGATTTGCACCCATGGCGGATTAGAAATTCGTAGGAGGCGCGTTCTCGACAGGCTACGCCATCAGCTTCATTGAGGAGCTCGATGGACGTAGCAAGGGTGGCGCGGTCCAGGCCTGTTTGAGGGCATTCGTCAAACATAGCATTCAATAGGAACAATTTCTTTCGCGACTGCAGGGCCAAAGCCATCAAGAAATTCGTGAACAGCACATCTCTTCTAGCGGGATTCGAAAAGATCATCGTCCCCTCGCCGTTGATCACTACTGCATCAGACCTCACAATCGACTGGTATATTTCCTCGAGTCGCGGATGATGTTTGCGTGCAGCATGAAACCGGGTCACGGATTCATGCGGATCGGCGGATACGAAATCGTACCTCGCGCCCAGCAAGCGATCGATCGTTTGGAATTTTCTGTATGCGCGAGGTACGACTCGACGGGCAGCCCAAGCAGCCGAAGACCACTTGTAAGGCAACAAGCCACCCTGCCTGAAAAAAGGACGCGCAAATTGATCCCAGCCCGTATGCAGCAAGGATTCAACTGCAATTGAGTCACTGACTCGGTGCTTCTCTGCGAGAATGCTCTCGAGAGCTAAACCAGTGCTTCGGCATCCCCAATTTGGAATGGCTGTAAAGTTGCCCGCATAAACGTACTGCATTCAGGGAGCTTCCAGCTTCAGGATAGGCTCGGACCGACCTTCAAGTTGATACGTCGATAGGCCTGCGACATCGCCGCTAACGATGAGCCTCGACATCTTGAAGGACAGGATCAGGTACTGAGCAAAATTAGGTTTGGAGATCACGAAGCCGACGGAGTAGATTCCCGGGGCTAGCAGAATTGGCCCGATGTCAAATTCGAAGTGATTGACCCCGGTTTCGATGGATAGCGGTACTCGATTGTTGGTCGATCGCCATTCTGCCCGGACCACCTCGTCAGCGCTCATGAACGTGATGCGCGCCTCCGCGTCCGCGAGCGGAATCTCGGACGTGAAAACAATCTTTGCACACACTCTAGATCGCCAAGTTAGGGCATCTGGTGTAATGTTCGCCTCGATAAGCGCAAACCCAGGCTCTGCCGTCACAAATCCTGCGCCGTCGCCTCGGTGGGCTGAAGTCTCGTACAATTGGACACCTGCCGACGTACTCGCGTCAACGAATCCCAAATCGGTTCGCACGAGCGTGCGTGTGCAAACTCGAGCTATGTCAGCCATCTGATGCGAAACCAAGATAGTTGCGGCGGAGCTCTTTAGCTTCTCTACTCGGTTGTAGCATTTCGTCCGAAACGCAACGTCTCCAACCGCAAGTACTTCGTCTAAGAGAAGAACATCTGGCTCCATCGCGCTAGCGATCGCGAAGCCTAAGCGCACCGCCATGCCGGACGAATAGGTTTGGACCGGAGAATCGATGAAGTCTCCAATCTCGGCGAAGTCTATAATCTCTTCAACTTTCTCGTTGATCTCGCGTTTGCTAAGACCCAGGACGGCTCCATTGACATAGATGTTTTCGCGCCCGGACAAGATCGGGCTGAATCCCGCACCGAGCGCAATAAGTGCACCCACGCGGCCTCGTATTTCGATCCTTCCCTTGTCGGGCTTGATCAGGCCGCTGAGCATTTTAAGCAGCGTGGTCTTTCCTGCTCCGTTGCGGCCGATCAGTCCGAGGCACTCGCCACGTCTCAACTCTAGCGATACACCATCCACGGCCCAGAACTCGTCTCGCCGCAATTTTGGATCGGTGCCCGCTGTGCCAATACAATCGGCCAGGGTGTCCTGAACGCCGTAAAAGAGCGAACGCTTCAAATCGCGGCAGAAGCGCTTCGATACCCCTTCGACGCGGATCAACACATCGTCGCTGACAGTCGTCATCAGTTACCCAATCTTGCAACCAAGTGCGGCAGCGCGATCCGGTAGAGCACCCAACCAAGTAGCAATAAGAATACGGCTGTGCTCGAGACAACGACGAAACCCAAAAGGTAGTCTGTTGCGCCGATGGTCAGCCAGTCTCGGGTGGCGACGACCAGCGGAGTAAGGGGATTGAATGCCGAAACGGTTGCCGCCAGCCCGTCCGTGGGAGTGGGATAAAGTACAGGCGTCAGGAACATCAGCATCGTAGTCGCTACAGGAATTGCCTGTGAGACATCGCCATAGAGCAATCCGAGCGGGGTAATAAGCAGCCCCAGCATGAAGCCGGTAAGGATCAGCCCGAGAATACCGATTATGAACAAAGGAGCCGTTGGCGCGGGTACCACTCTGAACCACAGGAATACGGCCACTAGAAGTAACAAACGAATGCCAAATCCGAATCCAGTTTGAAGCAAGGCCGCGATTAGTATCGCCTCCCGTGGAAAATTTATCCGGGTCAGCATTGATCTGGCGGAGGTGACGCTCTTCAAGGGGCTGTTGAGTGCATCGACAAATACTTGCCAGATGATCGTTCCAGTCATCGCATATGCACCGTACGGAATTGGGGTTGACCCCATGCTCACGACGCCTTGAGCATTGAGATACACGAAGGGGAGTGCGGCCATAAGCGGCGGTATAAACACCCAAAAATACCCGAGGATGCTATTTCGGAATTGGGCTTTCAGGTCGCGGATGAACAAACGCCATGCTAGCTCGCGGGCTTGACTGAGGTCACGCAGCATTTCGCGAAGCATACGGCCGGGATTCCTCAAAGGCGAACCAGGAGCATAGACTTGCACGTTGGCGCGATCGACGATTCCTGACGTAAGCCTGGAGGGAGCCTCGCAGCTCGTTTGCGCCGTTGGACCTGCTTCCTCAGGCATAAGTAATCTCGACTTCCATTTCCCCAGTGAGCAAGACGGAACTCTGCCGGCGATCCATTCGGAATTGCCATCCGCTGTCTTCATACGGTCTCTGCAGTTCGAAACTCAGCGCCGGCTCGAGTCGTTCGAGAAATCGGACATTTGGTTCGACGATCATGAGATCAATCGAATATTGACCGGCCGCAAAATCATCCAGCCGGAAATCAATCTTGATTTCGCCTTGAAAAACTCCTGGCAGGATGGCTCGGGGGTTGGCGAGTGCGCCCGGCCAAATGGCGACTGCGGTCCCGAACATATCTCTCAATACAAATTCGACGCTGCAGGGCTTGGAATGCGCTATCTGGAGCCCGAGCCTTAGCGTGACTGCGCGATCAGAGCTCAAAGTTCCGGTCGCAATACCGCCTTGTTCAAGATGCGCATGGCTTACGATTGAAGGAGAACCGCCGCTATCCGACGTTGCTGCGACGAAACTCCCGAACTCAGTCGTGTGACTCGATGTGTACTGTGTTTCGACCTCTGCCATTGAGCCAGCGAGCACCATGCGTCCGGCATCCATCAAGACTCCGGTGCTGCAGAACGCACGCATCGCGTCCATGTTGTGGCTAACAAAAATGACCGTCCGTCCGCTGTTGGCCGCATCCTTCATCTTCCCGAGACATTTTTTTTGGAACTCGGCGTCGCCAACAGACAGCACCTCGTCAACCAACAGAATTTCAGGCTCAAGGTGAGCCGCCACGGCAAACGCCAACCGAACATACATTCCGCTTGAATAGCGCTTCACCGGAGTGTCTAGAAATTTTTCCACTCCCGAAAAATCGACGATTTCATCAAAACGCGAAGCAATTTCCGCGCGGCTCATCCCCAAGATAGCCCCGTTAAGAAAAATGTTTTCGCGCCCAGTGAGCTCGGGATGGAACCCAGTTCCTACCTCGAGCAAGCTTGCAATCCGTCCGCGAACTTCAACGCGTCCTTCTGACGGCTCAGTTATCCGTGAGAGCACCTTGAGTAGAGTCGATTTTCCGGCGCCGTTGCGCCCGATTACCCCAAGGACGTCGCCGCGGTGGATTTCGAGGTTGACATTCTTAAGCGCCCAGAAGTCCTCTGAGGAAGGCAACGAAGCCCCGTCGCCCCTTCCTTGCAGCCCAGCCCTCAGCGCTTTAGCCGCGCCATCCACTTGATGCATGAGCGTATCGCGCAACGTTGAGTGCCGCTCGAGGCGCGCGCCGATCCTGTATCTTTTCCCGAGCCCTGTGGCCCGGATTACGACTGGGTCTTTCATCAGATAACGTCCGCGAGCGTTCTCTCGGAAGCGCGAAAGACAAACAGTCCTACTATCAGGAACGAGGCTATCACCGCTCCATTGAGCAGCATGAGATCCCAGGACAATGGCGCCTCGCCGTGCAACAAGCTCCATCGGAAGCCCACAATGGGGCCGACTGCAGGGTTTAGCGCGTACAGCAATCGCCACTCAGGGGGGACGAGATTGGTCGTGAAGCCAACGGGTGACGCATACATTCCGAACTGCACCACGAACGGCACGAGGAAGCGAAAGTCCCGAAACCGCACGTTGAGCGACGCAAATAAGAGGGCCGGACCAAGCCCCGCCAGGGCGGCAAGAACGGCAAAGAACGGAAATGCGACGATGTGCCAATCTGGCGTGAAACCGTAGCCGATCATCATGGCAAACAACAAGGCGAGGCTTATTGCAAAGTCCACGAAGGCGACGCCACCGGTCGCTACGGGAACAATCACTCGTGGGAAGTAGACCTTACTAATCAGGTTCGCGTTCGCCACCAGACTATTTGAACCCTGACTAAGGATAGTCGAAATTAGCGACCATGCGAGAACGCCTGTCATGACCATGATCGGATACGGCGCCGCCCCAGTGCTCGGCAGCTTCGCAATATGGCCGAAAATCACAGTGAAAATCAGCATCGTCAGCAATGGGCGAACGATCGCCCAGGCGACCCCGAAGGCAGCTTGCTTGTACTGCACAGCAATATCGCGCCAGACAAGAATGGCGAACAGTTCGCGATAAGCCCAAAGATCGCTCCAGTAGTTACGTTCTGCGCGTCCTTTCTCTAGAATGAGGACGCGTTCGGCGATCTTGCTGCTATCTTTCATCAACAATGCCTTGGGTAAGTAATCTCTCAAAAACGGTGGCGGCCAGCGTGCGGAATGTGTCTTTCCCAAATCGCTCCTGCACCCTAGCCGACAGAATCTCTGGGTCTGGGCGAGGCATGTAGACGGCTCGCGCCAGCTCTGGTGCGAAGGTCTGAGCAGCTATGCAAATTCCGAGTTCACCGTCGCCAAGCGCGTCCGGGGCGCCGCCTGAGGCTAGACCAATTGCCGGGGTTCCGCACGCCATGGCTTCAAGAAATACAATTCCAAAACCCTCTCCCAGCGAGGGCAACGCAAAGAGATCCGCGGCCCGATAGAGGTCCGGCAATAGTGACGTCTCGACGTGTCCCAGGAATTGTACGCGCCCCAATACGCCAAGGCGTCTCGCCTCCGCCTCGATGTTCGTCAGGTCATCGCCATCGCCCGCGACTAGGTAGCGGATTGTCTGGCCCGGTCGCGCCGGCAGCCGCGTCAGTTCAGCAAGGACGCGATTGTGGCCTTTGTATCGCTCTCGCTTGTCGAGTCGGCCCACGCTCAGGAGAACAAGATCCGTTTCTGATAAATTGAAACGCGCACGCGCAGCTTTGCGATCACCCGGCGTGTATTGCTCGCTAACCGTGTTTGATATCACGACGACGCGTTCCGGTGCGGTCGCGGCTCTCGAGCACGCTGCGGCCCGCGTGTGTCGGCTCACGCAGGTGACGAGGTCCGCTGCTTCCAATGCCTTGCGTTGCGCGGGACTTGGCCGGGACCAGATCTCAATCCCGTGGAGTTAAATCACAAGCCGAGCACTTGCGATCTTTGCTGCGAGGCGAGCAAGCGGCGCCATATAAAGATGCCCGCAGAAGATCACGGACGGTCGCCTGGTGACGGCGTTCAGCAGAGTACGCAGTGAATAGAGAGCGCGTCCCTTGCTTGCGGGTAGCTGGCGGACAGACGCGTGCGGCAAGGAGGTGGCGTTTGGGCCTAGGCGAGGCAGGACATCGATTGCCTCGAAAGGAGAGCTGTCGGCTGCAAGCGCATCGAGCAGGTCGCGATTGTATTGGGCGATACCACCTGATCCGCCAAACGCTTCCGTTACGAGGGCAAGCATGGAGTATGTCACGCGGCGCGAACGTGCGTTGGGGAGACGGGCGGTTGTACTTGATTGAACGCGCCGAAGACTGCGCGGCTGAGCGCGCGCGAGACCTGTCCCTTCGTTGCGTCCGCGGTTGCCCCGAGATCAAGGCGATGCGCCATCCAGGCTTGCGTTGGTACAATGAAGCCCGTCTTTGCTCGCTCGGCGATCGCCGCGGGCAGGGGAACGCTGGGTGATTGAGCCAGCGCGCGTTTGCCTTGCCGATTTGCGAAACGCGCAATCGAGGGTGACACTGCTGATGCGAAGTGAGTATCGACCAGCGGTGTTCTGATTTCGAGGCTGTGCGCCATACCTGCCCAATCGGCGTCGCGAAGAAGCTGGTTTCGCATGTACTGCGCACTTTCGAGGACAGCAACGCGCGCCAGCGGCTCGGTGGGCGCAGGATCGAGAAGGCCCCTGACTCTGGATAGCGGAGCCAACCTGTGAAGCCCGTCCTCGACGAGTGAAGGGTCATTGAGGACGTCTGACAGCTCGTGCGGGAGGAAGAGGCCCCGACGCAACAGGTAGGCGCCGGGATAAGAACCGCCGTACTCAATGAGGCCTAATAGCTTTGGCTGGCGCCGCGCCAGCCCGAATGCTGACCCGAGGAAACGCGCTGCTCGTCCAAGTCCGGGCATCGCTGCGGGGACACTCAGGCGCCGTGTCCAACGCGGGACGTCGGAGAAACTTGGATAGCCGGCAAGAATTTCATCGCCGCCAAGTCCTGACAGAGCAACCTTCAGACCAGCTTCGCGCGTCGCCTTGGAGACGAACCATGTGTTGACGCCATCGATCGAGGGCTGGTCCATGGCGTTGAGAATTTCAGGATAGTCGTCTTCGAATTCCTTCCGGCTGACGCTTCGCACCGTATGTTCAGCGCCATAGAGACGGGCGACGTCAGCCGCGAGCGGGGCCTCATCTTCGCCGGACCCCTGCAGTTCTTCGAACGTGAGCGTGATTGCGCGGATCTTGGTTTGCCCGGCATCGCGCATGAGCCCGAGCAGCGACCCGCTATCAATTCCGGCGGACAGGAAGACGCCAACCTCGACGTCGGCAAGGAGGTGGGCGGCAACGCTCTCCCGCGCGGCGTCGCGCACTCGCGACGCTGTCTCGCTGGCGGGCGCCGGGCTGGCGCTGGCCGCAGCTATGATCCCTGCGATCGAAGCGTAAGGCTTCGGCTCGCGCGGACCGGCCGCATCTACCAGCTGCGTGTGTCCGGCCGGCAAGGCGCGGATATCGCGATAAAGCGTGAATGGTTCAGGCACGCTGCCCCAGAGATGGAAGCCGACAATGCCTGCAGGCTCTGGATCAAGCGACACCTTGCCGCCCGCGAGCAGCGCCTTGACCTGGCTTGCGAAGCGGAATGTCCACCCGTCGCACGATGTATAGAGCGGCTTTATGCCATAAGGATCGCGAGCCAGGAAAAGCGTGCGAGCGTGCGTGTCCCAGATCGCGAAAGCGAACATGCCGCGCAGGTCGCGCACCATGGCCTCGCCCTTGATCGCATATAAGTGCAACAAGGCTTCCGTGTCAGACGAACTTTGGAAGACGCGCCCCTGCGCCTCGAGTGATCGCCGCAGTTCAGGGAAATTGTAGATCTCGCCGTTGTAGGTCACCGCGTAGCGGCCGCAGGCGCTTGTCATTGGCTGAGCGCCGCGGGGGCTGAGATCGATGATCGCAAGCCGACGATGGCCAAGGCCTAGCCGGCGATCCTCGCTCCACCAATCGCCGGCTCCATCCGGTCCACGCGCCGACATGTAGTCTCGCGTGGCAATGAGTTCACGCTCCGAGGGCGGGCCCGCGGAACGGTTGAATGCAAATATGCCATTGATGCCGCACATAAGGGTCAGGCGACTTTTTCGCTGAGATGAGGGCGATAGCTACCGCACCGCCCGAGACAGTGCTCTGACGGACGCGATCGCTTATGCTTTCGGTTAGGGGCTAAGGACTGCACAGGCAAGGCGGCGCGCTCAGGTGGTCGGGACGAAGCGTGCGGTTGCCGCAGGAGTGGTCGTGTCCACGCGTTGCCTTTGGTCAATGCTGTCCAGGACGCGGAGGCATTGCTCAACATCGCCGTTGCGGACCGACGCGCTGCCGGGAAGCGATACAATGAGTTTGTGAACGTCAGACTCATCGGGCCCGATATAGAGAACAGGCCGCCGGCTTTCGATGCAGGCGTAGATCTTCGAGGGAATGACATACCCCCAGAAGGGCCTTTCCAGCGTGACAAGGTGCATGGTCGCCGAAGACAGGATCCCAGCCAGTTGATCGAGGGGCGCAGGAGGCGTGACGTGGACTGGAAGTGAGTGCTCGCGACAGAAGGCGACAAGCCGGTCGACTTTCACGCCCGTTGCATTGAGCCAGAGACGTACGCGATCAGGCCCTGCCACGATGTGCCTGCGATAGGCTTCAGCAAGCGTATCGATATCGTGCGCAACGCCAAGATTTCCCGAATAGAGGAGCACCGCCTTATCGGGAGGAAAAGGCAGGCTCGGCGCGCCTGTCGGCGCTGAAAAATCGACGGGTGAGTCATCTCTGACGATCCTGATGCGGTCTTTTGCAATGCCGGATTCGACGAGCCGCCGCTCCTGGCATTCGCTGAGCACTTCCAGGTTGTGGGCGCGCCGTCTTAGCCAGTGGAAGACAGGCACTAGAGGTTTGAGGAACCCGCCTTTTCCCGCGGCCAGCGCCGCTTCGGGATAAAAGTCGGTCATTCGATAGGTAACGGTCCGGCGCAGGAAAACGACGTTCGCGATCAACAGAAGATAAGCCAGGAAGGGCGGAGATCCCGTCACTTTGAGCTCAGCCTCATCGCCACGGCTGAGCGTTCCCACTGCGCGGCTGAGGAGACGAACATTTGTCTTAGCCGCCCACAGGCCGCGCAGCACCAAATTCCCTTTGCGCGCAGGCATGGCTGCTAACCGGACGATCCTGAGTGGAGTGGCGAGGCCTCTATCGGAAGCCACGGCCTCTTCGGTGTCGCTTGCTTCGGCGCCAAGCCCGATCAGCGTTGTTGGCCGACCCGCGCGAGCCGCCTCACGCGCCCGCTCCAGTTGATATTGGCCTACCGCGCCAAAGGCGGGGGGGATCCAATCACAAACGATGACCAACGGCCGCTTTGTCATAGTTGCAGTCTTCAAGCGTCGTTTGTTCGTATGCTGCGAGCGAAAAGGGCGCGCATGTCTAATTCAACCTTACGTTTGCGGGCGGCGTTCCGCCCTTGGCGATCCAATCATAGACGGCGCGCATACCCTGAGCGATATGCGTCCAGCTGAAGTCACGCGCCATCCAGGCGCGACCTCTTTCGCCCATCGCATCAAGCTCGGAGGTGCTCGCTCCCATCGCCGCGTGCAGGGCGGAGGCCAGGGGGGTAGCGCCGTGCTCGATCCACCAGCCGCATTTTTCGGTCGCAAGACCTGACCAGGGAGCGCCTTTCGTGACGATTGCGGGGACAGACGCCCCGAGCGCCTCTGCGACGGCGATGCCAAAATTCTCATTGAGCGTTGGCAGAACGAAGAGCGTTGCATCGGCAAGCGCCTTCTCTTTTTCCCTGCCAAAGACCGCCGGTTCAATTGCAACGCCCCTCGCGCCAAGACGATCGGCAAGCGCACGCAACTCGCCCGCGTGACCGTTTTCCTCAGGGCCAACAATTCTTAGGCGCCAAGCAGGATATGCCGGGCTCACCTTCGTCCACGCCTCGATCAGCGTTGTCAGCCCTTTCTTGGGGTGGACGCGTCCAAGGAAGAGCACCGTGTTTTCAACCTGGCTGGCTTCATCCGAGGTCTGGGAGGATCTTTCGCGTGCAGGAAGGTCGATACCGTTTGGTATGATGGCAATGGGCGCACGAATGCCAAAAGCGCGGATTTCGTCGGCTTCCGCTTCGCAGGTCGCGTGCCAGAGCGACGCACCGGAGTAAGCGCGCCCCTGCAAGAGTTTCCAGAAGGCCCGTTTCCGCGCGCTGGAAATCTTGAGAGCCTCCGGCGCAAGCATTCCTCGCGGTGAGATCACGAGAGGCTTGTCGAACCGGTGCGCCAGCGTTCCTGCGTAGACATTTGGCATAAGCCAGATGCCGTGTGCATGAACGACCGCCGCCGCAGGGATATGCTTTTCCAGCATGGATTGAAGCGATTTTGACGCCCGAAGTTTTCCGATGACTGGGAGACTGGCGAAGTCGTGCCTCGCAAAGTCCGCCTCGAGACCTTCGAGCGGTGGATCACTAGGGCTTTCAACAGCGCAAAGTCGAACTGGCGTTCCGGCAGCCCTGAGCTCGGAACAAAGGCGCGGCACGGAATAGGAAGGTCCGCCCTGGTTGCGACCCAGGCCCGGCACGACGTGTACGATTGTCTCAGGCGCCACGGGCGGCGGGGTTCACGACCCAGGGACACCATCTGGGTACAATGAAGCGGATGATCGCCCAGGCGACGATCACCGCGGAGACAAGGCCGCCGATAACCTTGGTAATGCTGCTCTCAAGCGGTGCGGCGGAAATCAGCACAGCACTCGAAACGGCAAAGCCAAGTAGCCCGACGGATCGGGTCCAGTGCGTGAATAACCGGTAGATCAGCCCATAGAAGACGCCGATGCCAGCGGCGGCGATCATCATCCCCCAGCGGCCAAAGTCGATATAGATCTCCGCCACCCAACCGAGGCTGATGGAGGTGCCCTCTTCGGCGCCCGCGACAGAACGACCGCTGTAGAGGCGCGTGCGCTCGCTGTCGTCGATCTCAAGTTTGTCTGGAAAAAACACCCGGGGCATGAAAGGGCGAAGGAAAGCATCGAGCAGAAGACTTCCACCTGTGTGCGGCGTGTGCGTCGGAACATAGACGAGCGTCGATCCGAAAAAATCGACATAGCTGACACGGGTAAGGAGGTCCTGGACCGCCTGATCAAGTCTCTTCTGATCAAGCTCCCCGACAAGTTCGCCAAGTTTTTGGATGCGTTCGGGGTAATCCACGCGCACGACCTGCGCTTGCTCGCCACCGGACACATAGCTGCGATAATCGGACTTGATGGCTGTCCACACGACGGCCAATCCCAGCGCCGCCATCGCGACAAAACCCGCGCCGACAACGCGCGTTGGGGAGAAGTTGCCGCCGGCCATCATGAGCGCGAGGAATGTCACGATGAAAACTGTCTGGAAGTCAGAGAAATATCCGCCGAGACTTCCAACGAGTTCGAACGCAAAGGCGGCTGGAAACCACCAACCCGCGCTTCTGCCATGGTTGAAATGCGCCACGGCAAGCATGAAAAAGCTCGCCCAGTGCAACGCATCGAGGCCATTCAGGATCTGTGTAATGGCAGGCGCGAGCCGCGTGATGAAGATCCCCGCCGTGCCAAGGATCCACGCTACGACGTAGAGGATGAACCAGGTGCGGGTAGGCCTTGCCGTCGACTGAAGTCTCGCTTGCGATTGAAATTCTCGCCGGACGGGGCCGGCAGCCAGGCGCATTCCGATCGCGAGAGCCACGATCGCAACCAGCGTCAATATGGTCGCTTCCGCGCTGTCACCGCCTTCGGGGTAGAAGGCGTTGATTTTCTGATTGGCAAGTGTGGCTTGGAGGATCGCCATGCTCGCCTGGAGCCATTGGTAGAAGAAAACAAAAACGAGCACAGGCGTTTCGCCTGAGCGCCACAGGCACATGACGCCGATGATGAGCGTGACTGCTGACAGGAGCGCCAGGCCCATATTTGGGCCATAGCTTCCTGCTGCGACGATCAGCAGGCTGACAATCAGTGTTCCAGCCGCGACCGTGCCAGTTGATAGACCCTGGGGAGCGAGGCCTGTCTGCCCTGTCACGCTAGGCGGACCCGAAATTTAGGCACCGAGGCGGCTCCAGCCCTGATTGGGCCAAGCATGCTGCTATACTGTACCGAACGGGAAATCATGGCTTCGTTTCGTCAATAGCTACCGCACTCCGAGCGGCCGCGCCTCGCGCCCAGAAACGTAGCAGCCCTTTGACGCGCCTCGCCCTGGTCCAGTTTGGGTCCGGCCATAGCGGATCCACGGCGGGAGGGATCAGAGCTGCAATTCGCGTCATTTCGGGATGTTTCACGCGCCATGACTTTAGGCGCCGGGCTTGACGAGAACAAGTCAGCGCTGCTGCTTGTTGTGACAGCAAGTCGCCAGAGTGACCTTTGTACGTTCGGCCGCACCGGGTTTTTGAGCCAGGCCACGCGCCAATCCAGCCAATAAGACACAATCCCACCGTTAAGCCCGTCAGGGGGGAAAAAATGGGGCAGGGCTACCCGATCGCCGGTCGGCTGCTGAAGACTTCCCGAACCTGAAAGCCTGACGGCTAATCACCAGGCAAACCCTTCGGCTGGGCCAGGCCTGTCCCCGGGCCCGCGCTGCGGGACCTGCAACGCAATTTCATGCCCTTGGCACACGCGTCAGGAGAAACGAGTTCGCGCGTACGCCGAGTTACACTTGCGATGGCCAGGTTCCACGTTGTTAATTAATCTGGATTTAGGAACGTGAAGGGGTTCGGGGACCCTTCGCCTGGGACGGATGATGGCCTGGAGCGGCTGGTTCCAGCCTGATCTGCATGACAGGTGTCATGCTCGGGGACGTTTGGTATGGGCGGCGCCGTCGTCTACATTGTTTATGCGTTGGACGACCATGCCGAGGTTTCCAAAATCGCGGAAGCCGTCCGAAATGCGGGATGGTCAGTGTGTTTTGGCCATACAGCAGACCCGGCAATCGATCCCGCCATCAATCAGCAGCGGCTTCGCTCGGCTGATTGCGTGCTCGCGATTTGGTCGGCTTACGCGGCCAGTTCCTCGGTATTGAGGTCCGACGCGCTGGAAGCCGCCGCCCAGCACAAGCTTGTTCAGGTTAGTTTGGATGATGCCGCGCCGCCGGCCCGAAGCGAGACGACAGTACGATTGCGTGAGTGGTGCGATGGCGCAGACGAAGGGGCGATAGACGCGCTGATTTCCGAGATCTCCGACCATGCTGGATCGGGACGAGGGCGGGGAAGCATTGTTCCCTATGTGAGTTTTCAGATCCCGAAGCTTGCCTGGCTCAAAGGAGGGGCAGCGGCGCTGTGCGGGGTTGCGATCGCACTCGCGTTGGCGTTCGGGCTGTCAGGCGGGCCTCCCGGATCTGATGCGGGGGCTGCCTTGACCCTGCAGGCATCGCCATCGGTCAAGACCTCTACAGCCCCCCTCAAGGAAGTCGGGACAAAATTTTCGGAGGAGCCGTGGGAGCACGCAGGCGACGGCGCCTCGAAGATCCGCGGACTTCTACAGGACGCCAGCCCCGCAACTTCTGATGGCGTGTCAGCCGTCGGCAGCGGCGATACCGAGCAGATCGCCTGGAGGAATATCCTTGATCATCGGGATCTCCCAACGCAGCTCAGGGCGCTTGAGAGCTTTCGGGACGATTACAGCGCAGGCGAGCACCGGTTTGAGGCTGCCGAGCTCGCGGGCCAGAAGGAAGCAGCGATGCATGAGGTCCGCACAAACCTCGTGTTTCTTGGTTTCATTCCGCCGAGGGGAGGGAATGACCTCATTGAACTTCGCGCTGCTGTTGAAGCGTTCGAGGCGTCGATCGGCCTTCGCCCGTCTGGCGCCATCACCCAGGACCTGATCGATGCGCTCGCGCGGGCAGCACAGGCGAAGAGCGTCCGCAGCCACTGATAGCCCAGCTGCTTACGAGTTTTGGCCGCATCATTGGGCGTGGTTGGTACCTAAGCCTCACACGTGACGCCTTGATTTATTAAGGCTCATCTCAGCCTGGATGACCCTCTCCTCTGCCCTAAATTATTGCGGCAAATGCAATGCGCTGATACCAAGCTCGTGAAATCCCGGATCCGCGCATTTTGGGTCAAATACAGGGATTCTGGGGGTTTAGTGGTGGTGGCTGCGCTACGACTTCAGAGGTTGAAGTGGTTTGAGGGAGTTTCTGCTTCCTCAGGATTGCCCAACTTTTTGGCGCGCGCCTCGTACAGGCTCGGGCGCTAATGCGGACGCGCAACTTCCTTCGAGCTGCAGCTGGCCATCCGGTCGGGGAGGAGCCCCATGGGCTATTCTGACCCCAAGGAGCCGCGCGGGCCCCGTAAGCTTGAGTCTACGGCTTTGGCGACCATCACGGACGTCGAACAGTTGTCGCCCTATGCGAGCGAACCGCGAACCTCGACACACTCGACGGGTGAAGGCGGCGGCGCAGAAATCTGGGGGCTTTTCCGCACGCTGTGGCGACGGAAGTTCCTTATTGTCGCGATCGTCGCGATAGGGGTTGGGATTTCTGCGTACCTTACGATGCGCATCACGCCAGCCTACCGTGCCGCTGTGTCCATGGAGATCCAGGCGCGTGAGCTCCAGATCATTCGCGGCGCCGGCGTTGATCAAGCCTCGAGCTCCGATGCGGATTTCATGGGCACCCAGGTCGCCCTTCTGAACAGCAGGGCGCTGGCTGAACGGGTCGCGAAAAATCTCAAACTCGTCGACGAACCCGGCTACGCCAATCCACGGGCGAGTGAGGATGTGCGCCTTGATCAGGCGTCGGCAGGCGTCCTGGGCGGCCTTTCCGTTTCGCCTATGCGCGGGGCGCGGGTCATCGAGGTCGCCTATGTCAGCCCGAACCCGGTCGAGGCAGCGCGCATCGCAAACGCCGTGGCCGAGAATTTCATCGAGATGACGCTTGAGCGTCGCTACAGCACGACCGACTACGCTCAGCGCTTCCTTGAGGAGCGTATCGCTTCAACAAAGACCCTGCTTGAGAACACCGAACGCCAGCTGGTCGCATACTCAAAGGACCAGGAAATCCTTGATCTCTCGGGTGGGGCGGCCGATGTCGGCAAATCCCTCGACGCCTCGGCGCTGGTGTCATTGAGCGGCTCTCTTACTGCGGCGCAGAACGCCCGGATTCTGTCGGAACAGCGATATAAGGAGGCGAGCACGCCTGGTGCTCGGGATGTACTCAACAGTCCGGCCCTCCAGACTCTGCGCCAGACACGTTCCCAGTTCGTGGCCGATTATCAGACCAAGCTCAGCACCCTGAAACCTGAGCATCCTGAGATGGTCGAGATCAAGGCGCGCATCGCAGCCATCGAATCCGAAATGGAGAATGAGCGCAGTAACATCATCAAGGTCCGCGAAGCCGAATACCGCTCTGCGGTCGCGGAGGAGGCAGCCCTTGCAAAGCGCGTGAGCGAGCTCAAGGAGCAGGTCCAGGGCCTCCAGAGCCGCAGCATTGACTACAACATTCTTCAGCGTGAAGCCGACACGCTGCGCGCCCAGTATGACGCACTCCTTCAGCGCCTGAAAGAAGTCAGCATCACAAGCGGCGTCGGGACCAGCCAGGTATCAATCCTTGATCGCGCCGAAGTGCCTTATGCTCCCTTCGAGCCGCAGCTGATGTCTGCGTTGGTCAGGGCGGCCGCGCTGAGCCTGGCGCTGGCGCTCGCACTCGCGCTGTTTGTCGAGTTCCTCGATGACCGGATCAAGACGCCCGATGACATCACCAACAAGCTTGGGGCGCGGATCATCGGCGTCATCCCGCTTGTTAAATCCAGAAAATCCATCCTCAAGCTGATCCGCAATCCGCGTGAGCCCGTGTCCGAGGCATTTTCCTCGACAAGGGCGATGCTCCAATTCGCAATTTATGCAGGCTCGATGAAGAGCTTCCTTGTGACAGGCAGCAAGTCGTCGGAGGGAAAGACCACGACCACGCTCGCTCTGGCGTCGTCCTTCGCAGCGGTCGGCAAGCGGGTACTCATCATCGATGGTGATCTCCGTCGACCATCGTTTTCGTTTGACGCCAAGGCTTCCTCAGGTCTTGCCGGCGTTCTCTCGCGTGCGGCGCCGCTGGCTCAGCAGATCGTTCCCGGCCCCACACCGAACCTCTTCCTGCTTCCAGCTGGCGCGGTGCCGCCCAATCCCGCCGAACTCCTGTCGAGCAACCGGTTGAAGAGGCTGATGGAGGAAGCAAACGGCGCCTTCGACCTCATCTTTGTCGACTCTCCTCCCGTTCTCAGCGTTGCAGACGCCGCCATTCTCAGTTCAGTTTGTGACGGGACACTTTTGATCGTTCAGTCGGGCGGCATCCTTCGGCATTCTGTGCGCAGGTCGCTTGACCGCTTACATGCGGCGCGAGCCGGTGTCGTAGGCGTCATCCTCAACAAGTTCGACGCTCGCAAGGCAGGTTACGGCGCTTCATACGAGTATGGCTATCGCGGCCATGACCGTGGCTATCTCCGGCTTTCAGCTCCCTCCGGCAGCACACGGCAGGTGCGTGAGTTCTCCGAGGCAAGGCCGAGGACTCATGACGGTGTCGTTGAATAGGCAACCTCTTAGCCCCAGGCTAAACTGCCCGACAGGCGAACTACCCAGCGGGCCGTGTGGTCTCGCGTGATGACTTCGATCGCCTTTTCAGACATACATTGCTAGGCCCGATCACTTGAGGGCGGTGGTATCTGCAGACGTGGGAGGGGTTCCTTGAAGGCCGTATTCGCTCTCCTGGCATTACTGGTCTGTGCAGGGTGCACGAGCTCATTAGCCGACAAGGTTCCGCTTTCTACGACGAATCTCGCAGCGCCTGATAGCGCACTGCTCGTCCTTGATGACATGAAGATTGCGCCGCTTGATGTGCTCGAGATCAAGGTATTCGGGTCAGGCGAATTGGGCGGCACTTATGAGGTCGATACGACGGGCAGAATCAAATTTCCGCTTGTGGGTTTGATGGAAGCGCAGGGAAATACGACGTTCGAGCTCGCAGCGATCCTCGAAAAGCAACTTGACGAGAAATACCTCCGGAACCCGCAGGTGACAGTTCGCATTGTCGAGGCAAAAGGGCGGCAGATCACGATCGAAGGCGCAGTTGGAAAACAAGGCATGTTCCCTGTCCGCGGTTCAATGACCTTGCTCCAGGCTCTCGCGATATCAGGGGGAACGACTCAGGGTGCAAATCTCGGCGGCATAATTATCATCAGAACGATCGAGGGTCAGCGCAAGGCGGCGCGGTTCGATCTGCGAAAGATCCGGGCAGGAGATTCAGTCGATCCCCAAGTGTACGGTAATGACCTGATTGTCGTTGATGGCCGTGATGGGGATGGCACCTATGATGATCTCCTTCGCGGCCTGCCGGTCGTCGGCATGTTCATGACGCTCTTCTAGAAGACATCCGCAGGTTCAACCCTGAACTGCGGCGACAGGCTTCCGTCGGTCGTCTTCGCTGGATCGCGTAGCAGAACTGACAGCCCATCCGATGAGACGGGTCGGACGCGAGTACGCCAGTCGTGATCCAGGCTTCGAACGACATCAATCCTCGTCTTCGCTTGACGGCGATGTCACGATGGCAGTTAAGAGACAGGCAGGGGGCGCCTGATGGTTGGCGGGGCCAAAATCCGAAGTGGTCACAGGCCGCGGATCAGCCGCGCCGTCGGGCGTGAGAAGGCGCCATGACCAAGGATGCGGGACCGCCGATCGCAACTCCTGCAGGCAAGGACGCCGCCGGTCAACGTTTGGCCGCCATCGATGGGTGGCGGGCAATCAGCGTCGGCTTGGTTATCCTCTTTCACGCAAGCTTCTCATTCAGCTTCCCAATCGGCCCGTCATTGGAGGCGGGGCTGCGTACGTGGCTTTCGTCGCTTGGGATTTTGGGCGTCCACATCTTCTTTGTGATCAGCGGCTACGTCATCACGCGTGGCATGACTGGAGAGGAAAGCGAGACGGGTCGCGTTTCGCTGATTGGGTTTTATGTTCGCCGCGTTTTCAGGATCTTGCCTCCGCTTCTGCTCTACGTCCTGACCATCCTCTTACTGACATCGATAGAAGCGATCCCCGAATACGGATTTGGCGCCGCAAGGGCGTTGACCTTCACATGCAATTTCCCCGACGCTGATTGCGGTCACTGGACAGCGGCGCACACGTGGTCGCTCTCAGTCGAAGAACAATTCTATCTCGTGGCGCCCGTCTTCTTCGTGCTGACACGGAGATGGCGCGGGATTGCGTCCGTGGTCGCATTCATCGCTCTGGTTCTTGCAAGCAACTGGGCGCCGAACTTTTCCTATATCGCAGCCGGCGTCATGTTTGCTTCAAACGAGCAGGTTCTCGTGCGTGTCGCTCGCAAAATTCCGCTCTGGGTTGTTCTGGCGATGATCGCGGCAATGCTGGTGTGCGCTCGGGCACTGCTGTCCCAATATGCGTGGGTATCCATTGCGCTACAGGGCTCATTAATTGCCGCGATCCTGATGACGACGACATACGGAGATAATCTGTTTCGCAAAATGCTATCGGCCCGTTGGCTTGTAGCAGTCGGCCAAGCTTCCTACGGCATTTATCTCTGGCAGCAGCTGGCGACGGCAAGGGAGTTCGCGACAACGCCCCTTGCCATGGCGATCCTGCTCCTCGCTGCCATCGTCAGTTCTCTCGTGTCCTACAATACCTGGGAAAGAGCCTTGATCCGCCTTAGCCGGAGGATCAGCACAAATCTGCGATCTTCTTCACGCGTCGTGAGGCCGGGTGACGTCACCGAGAAGGCGAACAAATCACTCGCCGACTAAACGGCCCGCTATGAGTTCGCGTCGCCGACAGACTTTTTTCGACTAAGGAATTTCCGGTCTACGAAACGCTGTACGTTTGATGACACGAGGCCGACCGCAATCGCCAGTGGAAGTGTGAGGCCCATCAGAGCAGCGAGATTGACGGGATAGGGCAAGCTGTAAATTGCCGCCACATGGGTGAGCGGCTCGTGGACGAGATAGATTTCCAGTGTGAGGGCCGAGGAGACGCTGAGAAAAGGGCCAAGAACAGGAAGCTGCATGGCGCGCCTTACCCAGAGGGGCGCGCCGAAGGTGACAAGACTGAGAATGCAGGCGGCCAGCACGAGCAGGAAAAGCACAGGGTAAAGCGCGGCGAAGCGGTTCTCGACAATTATCAGGAATTTCAGTCCGAAATAGGCGGCCAGTGTCATGCCGACCAGCAGCATGCGCGCGAGTGACAGCTTCGCGCCGATTTTCAATTGCGCACAAAGCGCGCCGCTTGCGACCAGTATCCAGAAGTAGCTGTTCCAAAGCAGTTCGGGCAATTGCCCGAGGACGAGTTTCTCGGGTTGAGACTGAATGAATGTATGTTCTGCGTAGGCGCCAGCCATCAGCGCCAGAGCCACGCCCACCGACAAGAGATGCAGTTTGATCGAGGTGCGATGTAGCACCCAGAGAGCCGCATAACAGGGCAGGATGACCTTTATGTAGGTGTAGCTTGTTGGGTAGATAAAGGTCGCAAACGCCTGCTGCGGATCAAGCTTTGCATCGCGCATAATTGTCAGGTGATAAGCGATGACGACAATGAGCAGGGTAACGTAGATACGCAGAAGCCGCCTCGCGGCAAACTCAGGAAAACCCTGGCGGCGCGCGCCAAGCGAAGACTGAATTCCAAACCCAGAGATGAAGTAGAAGAGGGAATTCCCCAGCATCCCATCGGCCGCCAGCCACGGATAGGGATGGAACGCTTCGGTATGGGAGTTGAAGATCAGCCACGCCGCGATCGCCAGGAGCACGCCGGCGTCGATGCGTCTTGTTTCATCGTAGCCGTAGCTTGGTATGCGCACCGTTGGTTCCCCGGCGGGTGTTCTACGATCAGTTGTCCGTCGAGACCACAGTCCTCATCCTCGACCCGACGGCACGAATGCGGAATGCCTCGGGAACCAAGATTGTCCTGCGCCGCCTAGCGCGCTTTCGTGTCCGAAAGCACCAGTGTTGTGATGATTGGATAATGGTCCGATCCGATCCTGGGGCCTCGGGCAATGGATGCAAGACGCCATGAGCGGCCGGCGTAGACGTGGTCGACAGGGGCGAGCGGAAACGGCGTCGGCCAGGAAAACAGCGCTCTTGAATGTCGTTCAAGCGGCAGCGTCTGATCGAGCCTTCGGATCGACGAGCCCCATGGCGTCGCGTTGAAATCGCCCGCGAGAACTGCCCTGGAGCTCAAGGACGAGGACAGGGCCTTCAACTCGTCCAGTTGCTTCAGTTGCGGGTCCATTGGTGGAGGTCGGCTGAGGTGCACGCTGACGACTTCGAACGTGCCGCCGCCCAGTTGTGAAGGCAGGATCAAGCGTGCCGCAACAAACGTCGAGTTCTGAGGCTGAAGAAGTCCTGCCGAGGGAAATCTTGAAAGAATGACGGTCTGGCATTCTGACGGATCGGCGCAGCCCGCCTGTGTCGGATAATCTGCAGACAAGCGTTCCAGGCGCTTTCGCCAGTATCCGAAGGATTCCTGTAGGATGAGGACGTCGGGCTGTTCACGCCGCACCATTTTCTCAAAGGCGCTGCCATCGCCGTTGTCGGCAAGGAGATTTGCCGAGATGATCTTGAGGGTGGGGCCGCTCGGCGGCGTCGACATGAACCTTTGAACGAACACGATGAGGTCGGGCGTCATCAACCAGCCAGAGGCAGCGATGCCCATTGCGGCGAGGATCGACAGCACGAGGGAGCGACCGACCGTCGCTGCAGCGACCAGAGCTACAAAAGCGATCGCCAGCAGTATCGGCGCAAAATTGGCGACGAGGTCGAACTGCGGCTCGACATAGGAAAGCAACGCGAGCAGTGAGGCGAGTGTCGAAAGCGCTGCGACGCTCCCGATCGCAAATCTCACAAAGGCGGGCGGGGCGCCCCGCCGCCTTTCTGACTTGGGTATCAGCATCTGCTCGAGATCTGTCATCCTGGCCCGCGCCTGTTGTGTCGTCAGTCTGGAAACCAGATGTGCACGAGAGCCACATCGTGTGCTGCGCCGATGTCCAGCACGTCGCCGCGCCTCGGTCGGTGGGAGGCAGGAATTTCGTAGAGCGTGACGCCCCAATGAGACTGATAGCCGGGTTCCGGCGCGTTCGAATAGGAGACGCCGGGGGCAAGTTCGAGAGCCAGCCAGGTCGCAACGACGTTTGGCCGATCAGAATTGGAGGCGAGCGCCAATTCCACTTCGCTAGCTCGCGGAATATCACGGGTCGCAAAATCGAGCGCGAAGAGGGGAGTTGCGGGTCCTGCCAACGTCAATTTTGTGTTCGAGGACCCGATCATCCGGCGCTCGGATCTGAACCGCATGAAGGCCGAGAGATCAAAGCCACAGACATCCTGGAGATTCTCGGCGGTGCGTGACTCATAGGTCCCTAACGCCGCCATCAACCTGCCTTTGGCTGGGATAATGGCGCCGCCCGCCTTCACGAGATGCTCGCGCGCATGCTGGATGGAGAGAAGGGCGCCTTCTTCCATCAACGAAGCGCCAAACACTTCGGAGACGAGAATGTCTGCCTTGCCCCCAATGTCCTGGGCGCTGAGTTCGGTGGACATCGCGGTCTTCACCGTGATCCGGTCACTGAGCCCATTGGCTGCGATGATAGCGCGCGCGGTCTCGGCAATCTGAGGGTCAACCTCACAGGTCACCACATGTTCGGCCCCAGCTTTGACCGCCATCATCGCAAGCAGACCGCTTCCTGTCCCGATCTCGAAGACCCTGTGGCCAGGTCGAACTGATTGAAGGATAGCTGCCTCATAAGCGCGATTTCGGCGATCATCGCGCAGCATGGGAAAGTGCCAGTCGGGTATTCTTGTAACCGCGAGCAAGGCCTGCGCCCGCTTGAGAGCTGGGTGATCGGGGAATTTTTTAAGACCGTCTTCCAGCCAGCCCCTGGCGATCATCAGGTCTCGCTGATCGGAAGATGATGCAGGAGTTTTCGCGGCCAGCCGAAGCGCCGCCATCGCAATCACGATCGGCTTGGCTAACCTTGAGGAAGCATTCTGGTCCTGCACGGCAGACAAGCGTCAACCTCCCCCCGACGCCCGATATTTGGGCCGCATTGGCGAGAAGGTGAATAGTCTCTCTCGCGGAGGGTGACTCTTACACGATCGCCTGGGCCGGGCCAGAGAAAGCGCCATAACGCGCCTTCCGGCGCCTGCCGCCAACTCGCGACGTGTCAGCCTGGCGTGCCTGGACGCCCATGGCGTGCGCTTCATAAGCGGCGATCTGGGTTTTCACGCCTTGAAGCTTGAAAGCGATGCCTTCGATGATGCTCGCCGTTTCATCATCCTGCGCGTCAGCGCAAGCTGACGCGACACGGCTCATCGTCACAATCGCTTCCCCGAGCTTTTGCTCAAGCGCATCGCGACGCGCGTAAAGACCCTGCAAGACATCAGGTATCATCAACATTCCCCGCCACCCGACTTTTGTTTTGTTGAGTGTCATTACAAACGTTGATTCTATTCCAGCCCAATGTGCTCTGACCGCTTGTAGAACTCCCGCGCTGTTGCCGGAAAGGTACGCAAGATTTTTCATCGCTCGAACGGAAGTGGGTTCCGTTTGGTGATGACGCCAAGGGGATGTTCTGAAATCAAAGCCGATGCGGCGGTCATCGTCACGCTTGATTGCAACAAGTTCCGCCATACCGCCGACGATTGAGAGAATGGGTATGGCGAAGATCCCCGCGCAACTCGCCGACTTTCAAAACCTTGGTGCACGCGTCGCAAGCCTACCCGGTTTTAATGTCGGCTTCGCCTGGTCCTGGTTCGGCAAGATGTTTTGGGATCGCAGGTACCCAAAATCGATCAGGTCAGCCCATGTCCCGGGTGAAGGCGATCTGCTCTGCATACAAAGGTTGCAGCGCATCCGGATTTCTTGCTGAATCGCCGGGAGTTGTGCCGGCATGCATCGCCCGATAATAACAAACGGGCTACGAGACCGCGAAATTTGCGGCGCCGTGTGGCGTAGGTGCAGGGCCGTCCTGGGGGTGTGTGATGCGTACAGCGCTTGTTTGTGGCGGCGGCGGCTTCATTGGCGGGCATCTGGTCCGTCGCCTCAAGCGTGAAGGCTATTGGGTTCGCAGCGTCGATCTCAAGAGGAATGAGTTCGGGGAAAATGAGGCGGACGATGTCGTCGTCGCAGATCTTCGCGACCCGACCCTCGTTCGCTTTGTCATCGATCGAAAGTTCGACGAGATCTATCAGCTGGCGGCCGATATGGGCGGGGCTGGTTTCATCTTCACCGGCGAGAACGACGCCGACATCATGCACAATTCGGCGAGCGTGAACCTCAACATTCTCGAGGCGGCCTATCGCCGAAACGCGAAGCGGATCTTCTATTCATCCTCGGCCTGCATCTATCCAGCCTACAATCAGGAAGACCCCGACAATCCCAACTGTGCGGAAATTTCAGCTTATCCTGCCGCCCCTGACAGCGAGTATGGCTGGGAGAAGCTATTCTCCGAGCGGCTCTATATGAGCTATGCGCGCAACAAAGGCCTGGAAGCCCGGATTGCGCGTTATCACAATATCTTTGGTCCCTTCGGGACTTGGACGGGCGGTCGCGAGAAGGCGCCGGCGGCAATGTGCCGGAAAGTTGCGATGGCGAAATCCGGCGATGCGATCGAGATCTGGGGTGATGGCAAGCAGACGCGATCATTCCTCTATGTCGATGAGTGTCTCGAAGGCACGCTGCGCCTGACGCGATCAGACTTTCAAGGACCGCTCAACATCGGGTCCTCCGAGATGGTGACCATCAACCAGCTTGCGCTGATGGTTGCCGATATCGCGGGCAAGAAGATCGAACTCTCGCACCAGCCCGGCCCGCTGGGCGTGCGTGGACGAAATTCGGACAACAAGCTGATCAAGCAGCAGTTGAAATGGGCGCCGAGCCAGCCTCTCAGGACCGGCCTTGAGAAGACCTATGCCTGGATCGAGACGCAGGTTGGCAGCAACCGGCTGGCTGCTGAATAGGCGCGCTCAAGGCGCCGGTGGTGCGTTGCGAAGCCTATACGCGAGCTTCATCCCGGGATCGATCGGCCAGCGGCGTGATAGGCAAGCGCGCTTGCCGCGGCACGCGCCGCTGCCAGCCCGTCGGCGGGATCCGGTCGCATCTCTGCTGACATCCATGATGATGCCGGTGTCTCTTGGGTGACGAGCCGGGCAAGCCTGCCAAGCCAGGCATCTTCGCGTGTGACCGGTTGCATCTGGCGAGCACCGACGTGCATGTGGGCAATCCATGGGCGGGCGGCCGCATAATGCTGCTCGAGCATGTCGATCTCGCCGGACATCGCCATCGCGCCGGTGTCGAAGTTGAGGCCCAGCGCGGGATGATCGCACAGGCGGACAAAATCCAGCGCTTCACTAAGCGTATTGACGAAATTCGTGCCGTAGACTGCAGGGATGGGCTCGATCGCGAGCTTAACGCCCCCCTTTAGCGCCTGATCGGCCAGAGGCAGCAGCGTTTCGCGCGCCATGTGCAGGGCGCTTGCCTTGTCGAGCTCGAGCGGACGCCGGCGGTTGGGGGCCGAGCCAAGTGTCAGAACGCCAGCGCCGAGCTGGCGTGCGAGCGCACAGCACTCGCCAATTGCGTTGGTGAATGCGAGCCGCGCCGGTTCCGTCCCAAAAAGCTCAGCATGTCCAAGCCCGAAATGCAGGCTTTGCATCGCAGGGAAGGTAAGGCCAAAGCGCTGCGCTCTGGCCAACTCTCTCATGATCGCACCCGCGGACGGTCTTCGGGGGTCCCCCTCGGATGGAAAGAGCAGGCCGGGAGCAACTTCCACACCCGAAAACCCTGCTTCCTGAAGCAGCTCATAGGCTTGGCTCGTTGCCTCTGGCGGCCAGCTGGTATTCGACATGGCGAGCCTGGGCTTTGACATCAGGCATCTATTCCTTAGGGCAGATCTGGAGACTGCTAGCACGCGCGCCTGTTTGAATAGCGGTTGCGCGTTGAGCCCCCCTCAATTAGCGGGGCCAAGTTCGCCCATTTACCTCAAATCCCAGACATTACTCGCCAAAAGGGGGAAACTGTGCGAGAAGATGTCCCCTGAGCGGCGTGCGCAATATGAAAAGTCGCATTCTGGGATACGTTGAAAACGTGTTCTGCCCGCTGAGTGACGGGAAGAATGGCTAGGGGAGCTTTGTAATGGCGAACGACAAGATTTCGGGCGGGGCGAAGGCTTCGTACGAGACGCCGACTGTGGAAGCGATTGGATCCTTCGAGGCGGTCACGCAGTGGGCTGCGGGCGGCGGCGGTCTGGATTCGCCGTTCTCGGCCGGTACGCTCGTCACGGATCTGACCTTCTCGGACCCGCCAAAAACGCGCTGATAGTCTCCGGGCGTCGGGACGTCAGTCTTTGGCTGATGGGAGACCTGCGCCATGTATTCAGATGCCGTAACAATTGAAGTTGGCGAGGAAGTCGTTTCCTGCGCATTTGGCGAGGGACTCGCTCTCCTCGACCTAAGGTCCGGCCAATATTTTTCACTCAATTCCGTCGGCGCCTTCATCTGGTCGCAGCTTGAGAAGCCGACCACGGTGGGTGCGCTTCGGCGTGCTGTTGTCGCGCATTACGATGCAGCCGAAGAGCGTTGCCTTTCCGACCTCGACGACTGGCTGGGAAAAATGGCGCACTCGAAGCTGATCAAGACCGATCATGCCGCGGCGGCCTAACCCGCTTCGCGGCTTTCATTCTGCACCGCGCGTTCGAGGTTGCATCGCGTGCTGCGATGACGCTGACCGGCGTTTCATGGACGCGGTTGCAATGAGGCGTGGATCCTGGATGCGCAAAGACGCGCAACATCGACAGTTGTGAGCGCAATCGCCGGTCTCCTGAGGCTTGATGGCGGCGATGTCCGTCAGGCGACTATCGACGCAGCGCTGCAGGCGCTCGCGCACCGGATTCGCGGGCAGTCTCAGATCTGGACCAGCGGCAATGTGGGGTTCGGCGGCGATGACCTACTGGTCGCAGAACGCGCGCCTGGCCCTTTGGTTATTGCTTGCGATGCGCGTCTCGACAATCGCGCCGAGCTATGCGCCGAGCTTGGCCTCAGCATGGGTGAGGCGAACAAAGAGGTCATTCTGGCAGCCTATGCGAGATGGGGAGACGACTGCCCGGCGCATCTTCTCGGCGACTTCGCCTTCGCGATTTGGGACAGCCCGCATCGGCGTCTTTTTTGCGCCCGCGACCAGGTCGGCGTGCGGCCATTCTGCTACGCCCTCAGCGATCGACAGTTTGCATTCGCCTCCGAGCCCAAAGGGGTCGAAGTTGGTGGATCGAACCAGGAGATCGACCCCGCCCGGATCGCTGGCTATCTCATGGCGATCGCGCCTGATCCAACCAGCACCTGGCGGCCAGGGGTGAAGCGACTGCCGCCCGGCCACTGGCTCAAGGTCGAGCGCGGCCAGCTTGAGGTGCAGTCCTACTGGCGCCCCTCAGCGCCTTCCGCATTGCGAGATGGCGAGGTTGTCGAAGCGTTCCGCGCCTTGCTTGACGAGGCCGTCAAATGCCGACTTTCCGGTGAGACGGGCGCCATGCTGAGTGGCGGCCTTGATTCTTCCGCCATCGCTGTTCTTGCTCAGAGGTCGCAGGAGCGTACGCTCCGGACGTTCTCGATGGTCTTCAGCGGACATGCTGATGAGCGCCCACAAATCGATCAGATCCTCGGTGCGGGAAAATTTGATCCACACTTCATCGACATGTCGGCTGTCGGTCCCTTCGAGGCATTCGGAAAAGCCCTTGCCGAACAGGATGGGCCTTTTCTGGCGCCAGGCCTTGAAGGCTGCCGGAGGCTCTATGCATCGGCGGCCGATAGCGGTGCAACAGCGCTGCTGGATGGTCATGGGGGGGATGAAGTTGTTTCCCATGGGCTCGGCAGGCTCAAACATCTCGCAACGACCGGGCGCTGGCGGACGCTTTGGCGCAACGCGCCTGCCGAGGCGGATCTTTATCAGACATCCCGACTAGCGCTGTTCTTCACATACTGGCGCTATTTCGGACCGATGCGGGGGATAATTCGCAAGCTTGGGTCCGGCGGGGCTGCACAGTGGGATCCGGTTCATTGTCTCGATCCCGAGCTCGCGGCGACAACGGGCGCTCGCGAACTGAGGGCGCGCGAGCTCGATGGCAGGCGGGCCTATCGCACCGAGATCGACCAGCACGTCGCTGCTCTCAATGCGCCGATCCAGCCTCATGCGCTTGAAGTGTTGGACCAGGCGAGCAGTCATGCGGGGATCGAAGCACGTTATCCTTTCTGGGACAGGCGGCTGATCGAGTTCTGTCTCGCGCTTCGGCCCGAGGACAAGCTGAATGATGGCTGGACGCGCTATACGCTCCGGCGTGCGATGCGAGGCATCGCGCCAGATGAGATCGCCTGGCGACGCGACAAGTTCAATTTTGTCTCACGGCTCGCCGAAGCCATGTGCCTGCGACATCAAGCTCTGATGGACGATATCATCCTGTCGCCATCTTCGGTGCTCGCTGGTTATGCCGATCTCGGCGTGCTTCGTTCGGTCTATGCAAAGATGAAAGCCAGCCCCGTTCGGGCGCCTGGCGTAGAAGTTCAAGCAATCTGGCGTTCAATAGCCCTCGCGATCTGGCTTGAGGGCTTGAAGGCGCAAAGGGGGGCAGGCAATGGTCGAGGTTCGGTGAGGCCGCTGATGACGCAGGAGGCGGGTGGTGGCTAGCGAAGCATCTCGCGCGCATCTTCGACAGGCGTTTGGCCTTGTATTCTCCTCCGATCTTCCCTTGCCGGAATTCGAGCCTGCTTCTTCGACATCCGCTGTCGACATCCGCATTCGGATCTGTCCGATAGCAGAGCGTGCGCCTCATACCGATCGCTCCTACTATCGCTATGGCGCCCTGGATCAGTACCTATATTGGCCGCTGGTTGGCTCGTTCCTGATCCGCGGGACGTCCGACATCGACATCGATCCGGCGCCAGAGGCCAGCGAAGCTCTCTTGCGTCTTCCGCTTCTTGGTCCGGTGATGGCGCTCCTTCTGCACATGCGCGAACGGCTCGTCCTGCACGCCAGTGCAGTTTCTATTGGAGGGCGTGTTGCCGCCTTTGTGGGCGATAAGGGTGCGGGCAAGTCAACGACGACGGCTGCTGCGATCGAACGCGGCCACCAGCTTTTTACCGACGACCTCCTGGCATTGTCATTCGCCTCGGGGCGGCCAGTGGCAACGCCGGGATTTCCAAGCGTCAAGCTTGTCGCAGATTGCGCAGAACGTTTTGTTCTTCAGGGCGCTGAGAAACTTGCCGCGCCAATCGCGGATTTTCCAAAGCAGCTGCGGCGACTGAACGGTGCATTCGCTTATGCCCCGCGCGAGGTTGCCGCAATCTACGTGCTCGACCGTCAGGATCGCGCGGCCATTTTGGAACTTCCGGCAAATGACGCGCTCAAGGCCGTCATGCGCTTCTCCTACGTACCTCTCTTCGAGGGCAAACCATGGTCAGGCGAGGAGACCAAGCGTCACTTTTCACAGTGCGCATCGCTTGCCTCGCACGTCCGTGTCGCGCGGTTGATCACGCCCAATCGGCTTGATGGTCTCGATGAGATCATTCGATGCGTCGAAGATGATCTCGCACGTCACGCGGAAAAGCGCGCATCAAAGCCTGAGGGGGTTTCTTCCTGATGCCCCAGCCGACGCCAGTTGCAGGCAACGCGCCTCTAGGCGTTGTTCTTGTCGAACCCGTCGTAGCCAGTGGCGGGCCGGAGGTTGCGCTCCTTGGTGAACTGTTGCGAGGGGCGCTGCGCAGGGATTGTCGCATCGATGCAATTCCGTCGGACATCGACTGGGAGCGCTTTCTTCGGATCGCCCAGAACAACCGGGTCCTGCTTGTGGCTGCTCGCGCGCTTGAGGCAAGCGGGCTAGCGATGCCTGACAGTGTTCTCCAGACGACTGCGCGTTATCGCGCGCTTACCATCTCCCTCAATGGCGCCCACATGGTCACCTTACGAAAGGTCGTCGAGGCGCTTGGAACGGCAGGGATAGACGTGATCGGGCTTAAAGGTCCTGTCGCCCTGGCGGCATTGCATGGTGACGCATTTATTCGCCCTTCCACGGATATCGATCTCTTGGTGCGTCGCAAAGACTTCAGACGCGCCGGCGAGGTGATCAAGGCCACTGGCTTCATGGCCCCGCGAGGCGCCGACACGATCTGGTGGCGGACTTTTCTCGGCGAACAGCATTATTACGGGCAGGGCAAGGCGCCGATCGACCTTCATCACCGTATTCAGCAGCCCGACTGCCCTGCGCCTCGTTCACTCGAGGCGTTTTGGAACGAGCGTACGCATGCATCGGTCGGAAATGCGCAGGTGCCGGTCCTGACCCGCAAGCACGCTGCTCTGCTTTCGTGTATGAGCATTGCAAAAGCCGTAGCCCAACGAGAGCCTGTCGGCGCTCATGCTTGGGACATTGCCGCCTACCTGGTCTCCTGCACCCCAGAACAGCTGGGCGCGCTCGCTGATGCTGCCCGCAGCATGGGTCTTCTCAACACCCTTCGGCTCGGAGTGAGAACGGCGCGGGCGCTTTTTGGCGTAACGGTTGAGGGCATCTCCATCGACAATGCCTTGGCGTTTGTCTCCGACGACGACATGCCGGCTATTGTACTGGCTCCGGAAACTACGAGCACCGTCAATTCCTACCGCACCAGGCTGCTTGCGAGCCTAAGCGACAATCTTGTCGATCTTACCAGAAACATGGCCTGGGCGGTCGCTGCCCGAACCGCTCGCCTGACGACGCCCGGACGAAAAGACGTGCAGCGTGAATGGGATCAACAGCTTGCGGCGCGACGCTGAGTCAATCGTTCGTCGCCCGCATAGGGGGCGTACAGCTCCGAACGGATTGGCCTAACGCGCAGGCCGGACGTTTGTTGGTCGGCGTCCCTTGGGAAGCGGCTTCGGTCGACGTGAGCCAGAAGGCGGCTTTACGAAAAACTCCCCGATCTCCACGTCCAGTACTCGGGCCAATCGATCCAGGAGATCTACTGTAGCGTTCCCATCCTCGCGCTCGAGTTCGCTCACATAAGCGCGATCCGTTTCCGCATCAGCGGCGAGCCTTTCTTGGGAGAGGCCTCGCAGTGTCCGTATGCGCCTTAGGTTCCAAGCAAGAAGCGCCCGCCCATTCATAAGGGCAAAGCACCCCTTGAATGAACATTAAACTACGGGTTATAGCCTACATATTAAATCTGGAAGTGCGTGGTCGTTCCTTAGGTCCCCGACCACGACTTTTAGAGAAACGCGGAAAATGTGGACATGCCCCGCGACACAAGAGGTTACACAGGCCTGCAGCGCGCCTTTGTCGATAGGCGCCGTAGCCTAACCGGCATTGCCCGACGAGCCGGCAGCCAGGAAGCCGAGGACGTTGTTCAGGATGCCTTCCTGAAAGTCGTCGAAACTTCCCAAAAGGAGGAGATCCGTTCTCCCGATCGCCTGCTATCGCGCGTGGTGCGCTGTGTCGCGATAGACAGGCTACGGCGTCGGAAGACGCGTCCAGCGGCCGTCTCCGTTGATGTCGGCGAGACTGTCGTGGATCCAGGGGCTGACCCCGAACGCGCCCTCATCGGAACTCAGCGTCTGAAGCGCGTGATGCTGATCATCGACCAGATGCCACCACGACGGCGAGAAGTATTCCTTCTTCATCGTATCGAGGAAGCCACATATCCGCAAATCGCGAGACGAATGGGAATTTCCATCAAGGCCGTGGAGAAGCACATCCACCTGGCGTTGAAGCAGCTCGCAGAAAACGACGACTAAAACCAAATCCACCACCGGACTACCGCGATAGGTTTGTCGACTCTGACTTTGAGCCTCGCGGCGGGTCAGCGCCCAACGACGCCAACGCGGATCTCCCAGGGCGGAGCATCCTTTGAATCTCGCCGCCGCACAGGGTCGCTGAAATAGACGCGCTGCTGAAACTTGCGCGACTCGCCCGGCGCAAGCTCGAACCCTTCCTCCAACCGGAACGTCAGTAGGGGTTGCTCCAGCCTATCAACCAGCGCCAACACAAGGGCGCCGACAGTGCGTGCTGTCCCGGCCGTATTTTGCACCGTACCTTCAATGTCGACGAAAAAGCCGACGCTCGAAATGTCTGCGCCGTCAAAGGCCTTCGACAGTTGATCGTAACCAAAGGTCGAAGCAGAGACGGCGACCTCAACATCAGGGATACCCTTCCCGGCGCGGGCAAGTGCTTTGGCTCCGAGAGTTCTGAAGGTCGCATAGGCCCGCGTGAAAGCACTGTCCGCCTCGTCGACTTCTGACTGAGCGCCCTGTCCGCTTTTTAGTCGTCTTGTTGCTTCTTCCTTCGCCAACAGGGCGCCCCAGGCCTCATCGCTCGCCTCTCCAAGGGCAAAGCTTTCGCGCCAGGGAGGACGACGCGACCACGCAGCGCACAGGCCTTCCCGGTTGAACTTGTCGAGGTTGAGAGAAATACCGAAGCTGCGGCGCTCGCCGCCGCCGCCAGGAACTATCTGAAAGGCGTTGCGCGGCTTGTTCGGATCGTCGGCAGGATCTTCTCCCGGGTTCCCGCATGCGCGCAGGCCCCAGGCGGCTTCCGCTTCCTTGCGATAGACATCCGTGAGCAGGTTTAATTCAGATGCGGTGTGCAGCGCCGAAGTAACGCGCGCAGCATCGGCGGCAGAACGTGGCGCGATCGCAGCCTTGTCGGGCGCAGTATCCGCCGGGTCACATTCGCGCCGCAGCCGGTATTCGAAGGGCGGGGCGAAGTGAACGTAGACTTCGTAGGTCGTGTCAGGCGGATTGAGGAAGCGGATATCGAAAGACCTGGTTTCACCGGGCTCAAGCGCGTCAAAGGGCAGGAGCAGGGTCTGGGCAGCGAGGATGAAGTCCCATCCGTCAATCGCAACCAGCGTCACCGGGGGCAATTCGATGCGCGTCAGCGTCGTGTTTCGCACTTCGCCATAAACAGCCATGACGGCTCGGCCATTTTCGGTGAAGGTGTAGAGATCCGGGTTCTCCAGCACGATCCCGTCTCGCTCGGGCTTGGGCAAGTCAGCCTTTTTGGAGCGTTCGCCAAACATGCCGGCGAACAGGCTGCTGTTCATGGACTTGACCGCATCCTGACGCTTGCGCTCGGCTGCGTCGACTTCCTTGCCGGTGCGCTTGCCGGCAAGATAGGCCGCGCGCACATCGTAGGCTGCCACGGTTGCTGCGTAGGCTTGCTGTGCCGACTTCAGTCTGCCAGCGTTTCCCTCGCTTCGGCGCGCGCAAACCATTGCGGCAACCTGTTCACGCGAATAATCCGGAGCACGATGGGCGCCTTCCTTGTAGCCAGTCACAACTACTCGATCATCGACCATGAGGCCGTCACCGCGACCGCGCAGGTCTGTGCGTTCGGATGCAAGCTGCGGCGCATCAAGGTCATCGCTTGAAGGCTGGCGCTCTGCCTCGCCACCGGTCGCCTTGGCCGCAGGTAGAGGCCCGATCACGCTTGCGCCGGCGGTAAGAGTGTTTGTCGCGAGTGGTTTGGCCGCGATCTCCATTTCGTACGGCTTCTGGTCGAAGGTTTTGAGCGCCAGCACTGTGAGGCTCTGACAACCACACAGGGATATCGCCGCAACGCAGCTCCAAAGAGCTCTCGTTTTCCTCATGACTTGCCCCCACCTGCCTGCGGCTGTCATTTCGAACTTTAGATCGGGGCGATAGGAAGGCAAAGTCATCAGATCAGGACCATACGATCACCCATACTATCGGTGGATTCATGCTTGCTATCCACCTGGCGCTCAAACAACTCGCCGAGAACGACGACTAAAATTCCAGCCTGCGCGAGACCATCACCGCGATCCGCTTGCCCGCCTCGACCCTGATGGTCGGGGGCAGGGCAAGGCTTCGATCGACAACCCGGCTCGTCACACTGCTCGCACTGCGCTGAATGCCTTCAGCCACAGCCTGATCGACGGGATCGCGTGTCGATGCTCCGATGCCATTGTAAGCAATCTGCGGCTCTTCGGTTGAAGCAACGCCAATATTGATAGCGGTGCCCAATGCTGCCGCCCCGAACAAGTCTCCCCAATGGTCGTCGACGGAGCCGGGGATGGCCGCAGCGCCACTTGTGTCGCTGCCGAGCTCGTTGATCGCGATCTCGGTCCCATCCGGCATGACAAGGCGCGACCAGAGGATCACGATACGGTTCTGACCGTAACGCGTTGCCGATCGATAATCGCCTACGAGCCGTGCGCCTTGCGGAATGAGCACGATCCGTCCTGTCCGGCTGTCGTAGACGGTCTGGCTGACCTGCGCGATGACGGGACCTGGCGCTTCCGAGTTGATGGCTGTGACAAGGCTTGCGGGAATGACAGCTCCCGGAAACAAAGCTCTCTCTGTTCCCGCATTCGCGATCGAGGCGGGCGTAACCAGACCCTTGGCTGCGACGACGACAGGCGCCTCAATTCGCGGCATGGCCGAGGTGCTGATGGCCGCAGGCGAAGGTGCGCGCACGGCGAAGAAGAGCCCGGAGCGATCAGCCTGCTTGGCTTCGACAACTGCCGGATCTGGCTCCTTCTCGACGCCGCCTGCAAACCCCACGTCTTCGTCCGCTTCTTGCCGCCAGTTCGGCAAGGGCTCAGGCGCGAACGCCGCGACATCTCCGGGCAGCGCCGGACCAAGCTGTGGAGGCGCAGGCAGTTGCCGCGCACGCTCAAACTCCGCCGCCTGCTCATAGTTCGCGGGCAGGCCGCCAACAGCGCCTTTCGCCATCTCCGGCCGGGCTGGCGCCGACATCATCGGCGCCGGCGCAGAGGGTTTGCGTGAAGCGTCGGACGAGAAGTTGAGTGAAGCGAGGCCGAGGACAACGGCGCCTGCGCCTCCTGCGGCGATAAGTATGGCCTTCTTGTTGAGGCCGCGGCTCCCGGCCGGCCTCACACGGATGTCCGTCAAAGGCGGGGGAGGTGGCTCGCCTTCGTTCCGTCCGGGCCCGGACAGTGATGCCGATGTCTCAGCCATGGTCATCTCCAGCTTGGGGCAGGCTGGCGATTGGCGTTTGCCGGACGATGCGGACTGTCTTCTGTCCCCAGCCGCTGCCGAGCCGGAGCTCCGCTTGCGCAAACAGCCGATCGACAACGTAGAAGTTTGCCTGGAGCCGGTAGTTCACAAGTTCAGGGCCATCATCGCCGATGACGAACAGCGGCGGGGCTTCCATGACGCCGATGCGTGCTGGCATCTCGATGAACACCCGCTGGCCATCATCGAAAGCGGAGAGCGGCCGCCAGTCAGGCTTATCGCCCTCGATGCGGTAGCGCAGGTTGAGGGACTGAGGCGAGAAGACCGGCTCTGGCTGGAGCGCTGCAGTCGGCATTGGCGCGGGTGGTGCGGGCTGGCCCTGTAGCGTCATCTCGACGGGGTAGCGCCAGGAAATCGCCGACATCGCCGGGCCTGCGGTGCTGGAGAGTTCGACATGATAGACCCGCCGGTCCGTCATGATGATCATGTTTGTCGAAAGCCTTGGCGCATTGGGTTTGACAAGGACATGCGCCTGGCCTGTTGCGCCCGCGCCCGAGCGGGCATCACCGACAATCCACCTTGTCGTGTCGCCTGCGGAAACCGAGAGAAGCGTCTCGCCAGGTTCGAGCGCGATGTCGGTGATGCGCTGGGGCGAGGCCTCCACCGCATAAAGTGCGCCGCGCTCGTAGGCGAACTCGGTAAGCGCGCCCACCAGGCTCGCATCCTCCCGGCCGCGGATTGCGGCAGGATCGGCGCTCGTTGCGGGCGTCGGCTGGGCAAGCGCGGGTTGGGCGAGAAGGAGGAAGGCGGATGCAATGGCAAGGCGTGAGGCATGCGTCATGGCTGAAGGTCCTGTGACCAGGTGAAGGAATGAACGAAGAGGCCGAGTGGGTTCTTTGCGAGGCTTTCGGGGGTTGAGGGCGCCTCGACGATGATCGCTGCAACCCCGGTGAACCGCTCGACCTTGAGAAGGACGCCCGAAGCGTAGGTTGTCTCTCGCCAGCGCAACTGGAAGCTGTTGGGACTTGCGCGGACAACCGACAGGACTTCGACAGCGATCGTTTTCTTGCCGATGCTGGAGAAGGGATCTTCCGCCTTGGCCATGGCGTTGAGCGCCTGGGCGCCCGCTTGCGTCGCAAAATCATAGGCCTTGAGCCAGTTCTGTCGCACCACAACAGGGTCAGACGGCATGGCGCGGACAAGGTCGATGAAGCGGGCAAGATGCCAGGCAATCTGCGCATCGCCCGGCACATAGGCCCCTGACGCCGGACCGATGAGCCGGGCTTCCCCGGTCTCGCTCGCTTCGATCACGAAGGGCACCGCTGCAGGTCGAAGGGCCAGCGTGAGGCTGGCGGCGCCGAGCGCGCCGGAGAGCAGAAGAGACGCAAAAGCGGCGAGCCGCCAGGTGCGGGCATGGCTCATGGCCGAACCCATGCGATTGTCCCACAGGTCCTGCGCGCGGCGATAGGGCGTGTCGGGAGGAAGCGTTCGTCCGAAGCGTGAGGCGCCAGTGCTGGAAGCCATTGCCTAGTCCTTCTGCTGTTTGAGGTTGGGGCCTTCGGAACCAGCCGCGCCATCACCCGCCCCAAGCGTGTGCGCGGCCATGAGCGCGGCCTCGCGTATCGCCTGGCCCTGACGAAAGCGCTTCGCCCAGGCTGGCTGATCGTCAGGCGCGTGATCGGCCGACGGCGCCCGTGCCGATGGGAGAATGGTCGAAACACCCGAGGCGCCTGTCACCGCCCGCTGCGCGCTTCTCGCCCGCGCGTCAAAATGCCCAGCGATGCGGCTTGCGCTCTGACGCGCATTCCCGGCCGCCGCAGCTCCAAGGCCGATTGCAGCATTGAGCGGGGCAGCGGCCGGGCCCGACAGGCCGGTGCGCAATGCGCCGAGCGCCGTCGCTGCGCGCAGGGCGCCAGCCGAGCTTGCGGTTCCTTCCGCGCCGGCCCTGACGGCGCCCATTGTGGCGCCGGCCGTTGCGCGCCCGACCATGAGGGCGCCTGCGCCGGCCGCCGTAACGCCCATGCCTGTTGCAGCGGCAGCTCCTGCCGAGAGCTGCGGCGCGCCCGAGACGAGACCTGCGGCAATACGCGGGCAGAAGATCGCAAGGCCCATTAGCGTCAGTGCACCAAGGACAACCGAGAATGCCTGCGCGATCGTCATGTCATCGGCGTTGAGCGCTGTTCGCAGCGTTGCGAACATGCCCGATCCAATCCCGATGATGACGGCGATCACCAGGACCTTGATGCCGGAGGAGATCACATTGCCAAGGACGCGCTCGGCCAGGAATGTCGTCTGCCGCCAGAAGGCGAAGGGAACGAGAATGAACCCTGCGAGCGTCGTCAGCTTGAATTCGACGATCAGGACAAAAAGCTGGATTGAGAGGACAAAAAAGGCCGCGATCACGATGACGCCGCCAAGACACAGCAGGATCACTTCGGCGAGGTTGCCGAAGAACTCGAACGGGCCCGGCGCGATCGTTCCGATGTGGTCGAAGATGGGCTGAGAGGCGGAAAGTCCTTCGGCTGCGATGAGACCGGGCTTCAAAAGATCGCCTGGCTCGAGCGGAGCACCGGAGGCGGTGAGGCCCAGCGATGCGAACGAGAAGAAGACCGTATTGGTCAGCATCCAGAAATTGTTGAAGATGAAAGCGAACGCGCCGACATAGAGTGTCTTGCGCACCAGGCTTTCGAGGATGTCGCCCGAACCCCACGCCCAGAACAGCGCCGCAAGCGTGACATCAATGACGATCAGGATCGCAGCCAGCGACGTCACATCACCCGAGATGAGGCCAAAGCCGGAATCGATGTAGGTGATGAAGGTCTGCAGGAACCCATCGATCGCTGAGAAATCGTCCATCCTCGCCTCCTTGCGATCAGGGCCAGGGCTTGGCGCCAGGGTGTGCGCTTGCCGCATCCGAGAAGAAGTGCGCGCGCTCTGCCTGGGCCTGCGCGCGCGCCTCCATCTCGCGCGCTTGCTCGAGGGCTTCCGCGCGTGACTGCGCGACCAGCAGGGCCTGGAGGCGCATGGACTGCTCGGCCTGGAAGGTCAGGAGCTCGTTGGTCGACTGGATAGCTGCGAGCGTGCCGGGTGCGCTGGAGCTGGCGGCGCTCAGGGATTGCAGCACTGCCTGATCATCGCGCATCTGCTCCGTCGCCTGCGCCTGCAGGATGAGCGACGTTTGCAGCGCTGCGCGGGCGGCATCGATCTGTTGGACCGCCGCATGCGCCCGCTCGGCGGCATCGGTGTTGCGATAATCGCCCGAATAGAGCCGTTCGAGAGCTGCGCGGGTATCGCCGACCTGAAGGGCAAGCCCGCGCGCCTCGGAGATAAGCGCGTCCATGGCCCTCAGCTGCGCCATGATCTCCGGCGCGAACGTATTGCCAAGACGCGTGAGGTTGAGCGCGTCGTTCTCGAGCTGCCGGATCTGATTGGTGATCTGCATCACCTGATTGTTGATCTGTTCGAGCGCACGCGCGGCCGTCCAGGCGTTCTGGATGAGGTTCGAAGGATCGATCACCGTCAGCTGCGCGTGGGCGGGGGCTGCAGAAAACGTCGCGAGCGCCGCACCCAGGAGCCGCAGGATGGAAAGAAAGTGCCGGTCATTCACGGGAAGTCCCTCTTCGTGTTGGAGTTGGATGTTGGAATGTCTGGCGCATCGAGCGCATCGAGCACCCAGCTGAGCCGCGTGGCTGCAAGGAAGCGGCGCCAGAACGGGACAGGGCTGGCCTCGCGTTCGAGACTGCGCACGCGTTCGAGGGCGGCGGGGTCAGAAGCCGAACAGACGGCAAGCGCCACGGGGCCGAGGGCGAGTTCGAACAGGCGACGGCCTTTGGGGCTCGCATAGTAGTAGTGACGTTTGGGTTGAGCCGTCGCAAGCAGGCCGATCTCGGTCCCGTTGAGACCGAAGCGCTGATAGGCTTCGCTTTGCTGCGGTTCGTGCGCGCGGTCGTTGGGAAGATAGAGGCGCGTTGAACACGATTCGATCAGGGCCGGCGCAATGGGGCTATCGGCGATGTCGGCAAGCGATTGGGTTGAAAACACCACGGCGACGTTTTTCTTGCGCAGCGTCTTCAGCCATTCGCGAATGCGGGCGGCAAAAAGGGGCGTGTCGAGGAAGAGCCACGCTTCATCGAGGACAAGAAGGCTCGGTCGGCCATCGAACCGCTCTTCGAGCCGATCGAACAGGTGAAGGAGGGCGGGCGCTGCAGCGCGCGGCCGGCCCATTATCCCCTCCATTTCGAAGAGGACAGCATCGGAGAGGGCCAGCCGGTCGGCCTCGCCATCGAAGATCGACCCGAATGCGCCTTCCTGGGTGTAAGGCAGGAGGGCGGACTGAACATCGCCGTCCTGGACGAGGAGGCGCAGGCCAGTCAGATGGCGCTGATCCAGGGGGGCGGTTGAAAGGCTGCTGAGAGCCAGCCAGATGCGCTCGCGGATCTCAGGTGTTGGCTCAAGGCCATCCTGTGTCAGGAGCGAAAGGACCCATTCGAGCGCCCGGGCCCGCAGGCGCGGCTGATCGATCCCTGCCAGAGGCTGAAAGGCTGGCGCGCCATCCCCGCCAAGATCAATGGCGATCCCGCCCATCCCGAGGATTGCAGCCCTTGCCGAGCCGCCCTTGTCGAACACAAAGACCTGGCTGTTGGCGTATCGGCGCCATTGCAGCGCAAGGAACGCCAGAAGGACCGATTTGCCCGCGCCAGTCGGCCCGATGACCAGCGTATGGCCGACATCGCCGACATGAAGATCAAGCCGGAAAGGCGTTGCCCCTTCTGTCCTGGCCATTGCGAGCGGCGGGGCGTCAAGATGGCGGTTCCAGCTCTCGCCGGCCCACGGCGCAGCAAGCGGGGCGATGTGAGACAGATTGAGCGTCGAGACCATCGGCTGACGCACGTTCGCGAAGGCGTGTCCCGGGAGGCTCGAGAGCCAGGCCTCGACCGCATTGAGCCGTTCGGGGATGGTGACGAAGCCGCGCGCGCCGATCATCTGGTCGGCAAGGCGCAGCTTGTCCTCAGCTTCCTCTTCGCTTGCGCCAGAGACGACAAGCGTCGAGGTCAGATAGCCAAAGCCGATCGCATCCGAGCCGAGGTCTTCAAGGGCGCCTTCCACTTCCGCCGTCTTGGCGAGCGCATCGGGATTGGAGAAGGTTGCGGTCTCGCGGGTGAGAACCTCCTTGACGAGCGAGGACAGCGATTTTCGCTTGGAGAACCAGAGCCTGCGCCAGCGGATCAGCGCTGCCTCCGCATCCTGACGGTCGAGGCAGATGAAGCGGGTCATCCATCTGTAGGCGAGGGGAAGTGCGTTCAGATCATCGAGCAGGCCAGGCGCCGTCAAAGGCGGGAAGCCCTTGAGGGTGAGAACACGCAGATGCCGGTCGCCGAGTATCGGGCGTGTCCCCCCGATCAACGGCGCATCGCAGACAAGCCCGTCGAGAAAGGCGCCTGCCGCCGGGGCGCGGACAGGGCGCGGGCGCGGCGAGATGGTGCGGCGCAGATAGGTCAGCGTCTCATCGTCATCGAGCAGGTGAAAGGCTGCAACAATTCCCTCGAAGAGATCGAAGGCCTGGGCCGCGAGGCGTTGGAACTGCTCAAGCGCATCGCGCGCTGTCCGCAATCCTGCATGACGCACCGCGCGCGCTGCCTGCTCCTCGGACGATGCGCCATGTTCGCGAGCTTTTCTGTCGAGTTCGAAGAAGAAGGCATGCGCCCTTGCGTGTGCATCCGGCGGCGGGGTCCATTGCAAGGTAAGATGATGAAACGTCTCGAACTGCGCGCCCGCCGCCTCGAAGGCGGCGGCGCGCTCGGCATCGATCAGGCGTGAAAGATCGTCTGGGAAGACCCCGCCGGGATAGGACGTGATCTCACAGCGCTCCGCCTCGATATAGACCGCCCAGCCAGAGCCAAGACGCCGGAACACATTGTTGGCGCGCGCCGCAAACGCGCTCAGTTCCTGCGGCGTCGAGGATCGCACGTCCGGCCCCCTGAAAGACGCCGTGCGCTGGAAGGAGCCATCCTTGTTGAGAATGACGCCGGGCGCCACGAGGAGACCCCAGGGCAGGAAGTCTTCCAGTCGCGACGGGCGATGAGCGTAAGGCGCGAAGCTGATCATGGAGTGTCTCTTCTCTTGGCTCAGGGTTCGAACCGGTCGGGGATGCGCATGCAGCGCTTCAGGGCGTCGACCGCCTGGGCGTCCTGCCGGGCCAGAAAGACGCCCGCGGCATGGCCCGCGATTGCGAGCACGATCCCGGCGACAAGCGCCCCGGCGAAGACGATCACCAGGGCGATCGTCCCGCTGAGAATGGCCAGGGAGCGCGGCGCCCCGCCAAGGAGCACAGGTTGGGTCAACGCCTGGCGGAGCGGCGCCACAAAGCCCGGGATTTCGCCGGCATCCGGCATGCGAGATCCTCGTTCTCGGATCAGGGAACGAGCGCGCCGCTACCGCCGACCAGCGGCAGGAAGAAGCTTGCCGCAGCGAAGGTGATCGCAAGGCCGAACAGGATCTGGATCAGCTTCTTGAAACCCTGCCCGACATCGCCGAAGGCGAGCGTCAGTCCGGTCGCGACGATGATCAGGATGGCAATGATGCGGGCGACGGGCCCGGTGATCGAATCCATGATCGCAGTCAGTGGGCCCTCCCATGGCATGCCGCCGCCTCCGGTGGCGGCATGCGCAGCGCCGGCGAAAAGCGCGGCGGCTATGGCGCTTGATGCAAGCACGCGAATAGCGCGCTCAAGAGTTGTCGACGTCATGTCCTGTCTTCCTCATGCTGGGTGTTCGCACGTATCCCGCGCGCGTCGGGGTCTTGCCTCCTGGAAGGGGCGTAGATGTCGGCGATGCGCCGGCCCGCGGGCCCGCCACGCTCGATGAAGACGACGAGATCGACCGATTCGGCGATGAGCGCCGTCGGCGGGCTCGTCGAGGCCTCCATGGCCAGTTGCTCGAGGCGGGTGAGAGCTGCGCGCGCCGAATTGGCATGCAGTGTCGCGATGCCGCCGGGATGTCCTGTGTTCCAGGCCTTGAGAAGATCGAGCGCTTCAGATCCTCGCACCTCGCCGACGATGATGCGATCGGGCCGCAGGCGAAGGGTCGATCGGACAAGATCGCTTAGCGATACAGCGCCTGGCTGGGTGCGCAGGGCGACGACATCCTCGGCCGCGCACTGCAATTCGCGCGTGTCTTCAAGAATGACAACGCGCTCGTTCAGCATTGCAATCTCGGACAGGAGCGCGTTGGCGAGCGTCGTCTTGCCCGAGCCCGTGCCGCCGGCGATGATGATGTTCGCGCGGCTTGCGACGGCGGTCGCCAGAAGGGCTTGCTGCAGGTCGGTTGCAACGCCGGCGCGGACAAAGTCGGACAGGGTGAGGATCCGGGAAGCGGGCTTGCGGATCGCAAAGCAGGGCGCGCGCGCAACCGGTGGCAGCACGCCCTCGAAGCGCTCGCCGCGCGGGGGGAGTTCGGCTGAAACGATCGGCTTCTCGCGCGTGACCTCCGAGCCTGTAAGCGTCGCTACAAGGCGTATGGCGCGTTCTGTCTCGACCGGACCGAGAGCAAAGCCCGCAGCCATGCGCCCAACGCCCGCCCGCTCGATCCACACCCGCCCGTCAGGATTGGCGATGACTTCGAGCGTGTCCTCCGCGCGCAGGAGATCGATCAGGCGTTGGCCCAGCGCCGTCGCCAGCATGGCGAGCCCGCGCGAAGCCTCAGATCCGGCGTGCGGCAGCGGGCTCATTGGGGATCTTCCCCGGACGGAGGGTTCGTCTCCTCGATGGTCGGGCCTGAAAAATGGTCGCGCCAGGCGCTGCGGCCTGCCTGCAGGCGCGACACAATCGCGGTGATCAGATTGCGGAAGCGCTGTCGGCCGCGCGCGCTGAACGCCGCCTTGTCCGGATCGGGAATTTCCGGGGCCAGGCTCATCGTGAAGCGCGTTGCATGGCAGGTGAGCTCAAACAGCGCCTCGATGGATTTTTCGACCCCGCCAAGACGCTCGGCCATGTTCTCGAGCTTCGCCATCAGCGCGTGATGCTCGGCTTCGGGACGGGCGGTTGCAAAATAGCGTTCGATTGCGTCGCGGAAGACGTCGGAGGTGGAGCGATCCTTGACCGCCGCGACGCGCCTGATGGCGTCGACGAATTCCGGAGTGACGTAAGTGGTGACTTTTACCCGGCTCATGGCGTTCAGAACTCCTCTTCGAAATCTTGGGGGTCGATCCCGTATCCGGCCCCTGGAGGTCTGATGTCCGCACCCGGCAAGGCAGGGCGGCGAGCGTTGTCGGCCCGAGCGGGCGGGTCGACGGGTGCGGGATGAGCGATGAAGTCGAATGATGTCTGAGTGGACGTTGCCGCCCGCGCGTGTGCGGGTGAGGGAGGAGACGCGCTTGCGCCTTGGACGGTCTGCAGCGGTGCGTGGGGGATCGCAGGTGGGACGGCAAGACCATCCCAGCTGGTCGGAAGGCCACGAGCGCCGGGTCGTGGGGACGCAAAGGGCGGTCGCACGCGCGCCTTGAAGACAGGCATTGCAAAATACCGGATCTTCCTTGCGCGGATGGGCGGGGCGCCGCCGGTCAGGATCACAGCCTCATCCGGCGGGAGCTGCATGACCTCGCCTGGGGTCAGGAGCGGTCTGCCCACCTCCTGACGCGAGACCATGGTGTGCCCCAGCCAGGGCGCCATGCGCGAGCCGGCATAGTTCATCTGCGCGCGTGTCTCGGTGGTGACGCCAAGCATGTCGGAAATGCGCCGCGCCGTGCGCTCGTCATTGCAGGCGAAAGCCACGCGGACATGGGCGTTGTCGAGGATCGAGGCGTGCTCGCCATAGGCCTGCGCGATCTGGTTCAGGGATTGCGCAACCAGGCAGGCCTTGAGCCGGTAGCCGCGGATATAGGCCAGAGCGTGTTCGAAGAAGTCGAGCCGGCCGAGCTGGGGGAATTCATCGAGCAACAGGAGAACCCGCCGCCCGTCGGGTTCGCGCGCGGCTATCTCGGTGAGCCGTTTGAGGAGCTGGTTGATCACAAGGCGAAGGAGCGCCTTGAGCCGCGACATTTCTTCGGGCGGCACGATCAGGTAGAGCGAGACCGGCTGGGCGCCAGCCACCAGATCCTCGATGGCGAAGTCCGATGCGCTCGTCGCCCGCGCAAGGACAGGATCGCGATAGAGCGCAAGACAGCCAAGGGCGGTTGAAACGACACCGGATCGTTCGCCCTCCGCCATGTCCAGCATCTGGCGCGCGCCGGCTGCGACAATTGGATGGGGCGCGCCATCCCGGATAGGCCGGTTGAGCATGTCGGCGAAGAGGTCAAGAACCGGACGCGCCGGATCGGCAAGGATTTCACCAACGCGCGCCAGCGATTTTTCGCGCTCGGCGTAGAGCGTCCACAGCATTGCAGCGACCAGGAGTTCGAAAGCGCGCAGTTGCCAGTGGGAGCGTTCGCGCAGCGCGCCTTCCGGATCGACGAGCATGTCGGCCAGAACCTGTGCATCGCGCACTTCGCTGTCTCCGCGCCGGATTGCGGTCAGCGGATTGTAGCGATGTGTGTCCTCACGCGTCGGCGCAAAGCGATAGACCGGGCCGAACGAACGGCGCAGGCCTGACGTGATCGTCCAGTTCTCCCCCTTGAGGTCGAGAGTAAAATAGGACCCGCGCCAGGTGAGGCCGGTCGGCAGCGAGACGCCGACGCTCTTGCCGGTGTTGGTTGGCGCCACAACGAGAACGTGCTCGTCGCCATCGTGACGTAGAATGTGGCCATGGGCTTCGCCCAGAATGACGCCGTCGCCTGCGTTGAGGCCGAGCCGCCTGATATCACGCGCGTTGGCCCAGCGCGCTGTTCCGTAAGTGCTGGCCTTCTTGTCTTCACGTGAGCGCCAGAGCGAAAATGCAAAGGCGGAGAGGATGGACAGGAGGACGCCGCAAAGGAAGATCAGCGCGCCGGTCTCGAAGACCCCGCGCGCATAAGCGTCGAATTTGAACCACCATTCGAGAAATTTCCACGGCGCATAGAGGCGGTGATCGAGAAGGACAGCGTCAGGCGGTCCGAGCGCGGCCTGATGCCCGAGTGCATCAGCAACCCATTGTGTTGCAGCGATCGCACTGAGGAAAAGCGCGCCAAGGACAGCGACGATCTGGCCCCAGAAAATCCTGCCCGATCCCATCACCTGTCCTCCGGGCCGCTGGCGAAGGTAAGAACGGGGCGGGCAAGGCCGATGACGTCGCTCATCGGAACAGGCCCGAAATAGCGGCTATCGAGCGAGCGCGGATGCGCTGAGAGGATGGCGACTTCGTTCGCGCCAAGTCGCCGGCAGCCGCTCCATGACGGCAAGCGTTGATCGCCGTTCCGGGGCTCGAGCGCTTTCGCGACGGGATGGCCCTCTAGGGTGACAATTGCGCCCGCCCTGCAGATCGTCTCACCGGAAAGGACGGCAAGCGGTTTCAGAAGGACGTGGCCGGCGAGGGCCTCGCCCAGCCGTCCCATGCGGGAAGACAGGTCTTGTCCCGGCCGGATGACGAGGATGTCCCCGCGACGGGGCGGAGCCTGGACGACGCGATAAAGGCCCGGGGCAATGCTGGGCGAGACATTCCAGACCAGGACAGGTGTTTGCGGCGCGAGACTGAGGCCCGCGAGCAGGACGCCGCCGAGCGCCATGAACAACACTCTCGCCCGATTGCGTTGGAGCGCGTCGTGGTCCGGTCTTGTTTCGCGCGCGTCGTCCATGTGGCGCTCTCCCCAACAGGAGCCAAGCGCCGCAAGAAGACTGCCGGATCAGGACTGAACATTGTGCGGTGAGGAACGAGGCAGACCGAACATTGTTCGGTTCTCACCGAACAATGTGCGGCAAGCTCTGGACACGATGTCGAAACGGGATGCGTGCTGTCCTGATCTGGCGCAGCGATACGAACCTGCGCGACATTCGCAGAGCCTTTGTCTCCATGTCGCCAACACACGCCGACAGGACGCACGCCGCAGCCCTGGGAGAAGCGGTGCACGCCAACCGTGAAGTCCCGGTGCTAACTCGGCAATCTGCCTTTCAACCAGCCATGCGTGCTGCGCGCCGTCCCGAAGAAGGTATCGCCCGTTGACGCCGCGCCGGAACACTTCTGTTTCAGGAGAGGTTCGGCCTCCTTCAGCTGCGCTGCCGCGCGCCAGTAGGTTTGCGCGGGATTCGCGCCCACCTCGATACCGGCCTGGTTGAGATAGCGCTCTTCCTTCAGCTGGAATTTTTCCCCAGCGCAGTCGAGGTCGACCGTCCAGTAATAGCTGCGGGCAGGGCGCGATGATCCGGGGAAAGACTGGTCCATTGCATAAGTCCACATTATGTGGAGACGCGGAGGTTGGCCTGTAGGCGCGTTGGCGTCCGCCCAGGCAATGGCGTGGGTCGCATCCGATGCGAGCAAGCGCCATGTCGCCCCGTCGTAAAGAACGCTCATGACCGATGCTGTTGTCTTCGGCGCCGCCGCAGCAGGAGCGGGTGTAACAGGAGCTGGAAGCGGGGTTGGTCCTGCGGGCTTCAACGCCGTAGGACCTGGCGCCGGCGCGGGGTTCGGAACGCGTGTCGGGGCGGCCGGTATGGACGCGGGTGCAGTCTTCAGCCCGATCACCGTCGGTTCAACCAACGACCACGTCCATTTGTCATTGTCGCGCTCGCTGTAGAGAACGCCTTTGCCCGAGGTTTTTCCGTTGGTGACCGGAATGCCATAGGGCCCGTTGCGGTATACGCTGTCGATCTCGAGCAGGCCGTTACGGATGCCGATAACGCTGATCGTATCCTTGATCTTGGTCGCCTCTTTCGCATCCGACCAGAACTCACCCTTGTACGTGGACGATGTCGGATAGTCTCGTGTGAATACGCCGGTATACTTGTAGCCGTTGTCGTCCATCGTCATGCGGATCGTCGGTCCGAGATCGACCAGCGTGACCGACACCTTTGCGGCCGGCTTGGCGGCGACGCCCACTTGCGCTGCCCCGCCATACAATGACGCCACCAGCTCCTTGTCGCTTCCCGAGAATGTCTCGCTGAACAGCATGGCGCGATTGACGCACACACGCAGGCCAATCTGCTTCAGGGTCGGGTCAGCGGTCACGCGGAAATCGCCACCTCCGCTTTTCTTGCTGGACTGCGCAAGCTTCGGGTCGAGCTGCTGGAACCAGACTTCGCGCTGACGAATGGTCGTCTGGCAGTCGAACTCGTAGAGCCGCCATGTGGCCGGCGTGAAATTGTTTGAGCCGGGCTGCCAGCCGCCTTGCCATGCCTCGAACACCCATGCCCTGGCGCTTGCGCCCGTCTTCGCCATTGACGTTGTCTCAAGCCAGCTGTGGATGCGCTGCATATCCGTACCGCGCCCCGCCAGTTCGAAAGCGAGATTGGCGCCGGTCGGCGGCACAGGATCGACGACCGCAGCCGGATGATAGCTGCTGATCCACTTCAAGGCATCGGCCGGCGTAGCCTGCTTCGTCGCCCGGGATTGCGCCCTGCAGAAATCGTTGAGGCTGTATTCCAGCGCTCCCATGAAGGGCGAATGCCCGTTCTTGCTGGCGCGTGATTCCGTTTTCACAAACTGCGAATTGTAGACGTCGAGCACGATCGGGCGGACTGTCCGCTTGGTGCAATCGACCTCAAGTGTCGCAACCTGCAGCTGCGGAAATTTGTCGGGAGGACGATTGTCCTGCGCCAACATGATTTCCGGCAGCTTGCCCGCCGCCGCGGGCGTCTTCACCGCCCAGGCTACCGTCGCGTTGCCGTTGAAACCCGTAAAATTCCACGTCAGCGTAGGCTCCTGCGCCCAGGCCGCGCCAGCCAGGCAGAGGCATGCCAGTGTTCCAAGAATGGCTTGCTTCATGATTGCCCCCGAGCTTCCAGGGGGCAACTTTGATACAAGTTGGCGACTGAAAACAACCGTCTTGCCGCAGGCCTCGGCGTCGGGACCTGCACGGTCCAACCGGCGCCGCTTCATCGCGTCCGATGCTGGTGACGCCCGTTCGATCTCTTGTCGGTGTTCCAGCATAGAAGGGTGGAGCGGACATTTTCGCTGGTGCAGCGAATGACCGCTCTCGCGCCAGGTTGCGACGAGCGCGGCCCGAAAAATCGGCAGCCAAGCGGTCGTGCCCTTGTTGTGATGGCATCGACACCTCCACCTCGAAGGCAAGCCCAACTTCGAGGGAGTTGCACCGGTAGCACGATGAACGCGCATCTTGCGTCTTGATCCTGTTCGCGCTCGGAAATTTCCGCCGTGGATTAGCGCACAGCGTGTGCGGCGAGCCTGCGTGGATAAGCAGCCAGGCGTAGACGCTGGCAGGCGCAGCGGGCGAGGATCATCTTCGCAGCGATGAAGAAGGTCGACGATGAATTTGAACTGAGGCTGGGCCGCCTTGGACGCGATGAGGGGTCGGGCCTCAAGCGCGTGCGTACGGCCGTCCGGATGCGCTCGGCCGGCAAGCGCAGTCGCCAACGCCAGGGTCCAACCATCAAGGCCCCTTCAGTTGGAGCAACTGTCGGCAGCACTGCTGTCCGGCACGTCACTGTCCGGCGCGTCAGTGTCCATGGCAGGATCGCCGTGCGCAAAGCTGGCGCATTGGCGCCCTTCAGAGCGGACCTTAGATACCTCGCGCGTGCGGGAGGGGCGCGAGAACGGAGCGAACCTCTCCTTGAGGCGGGAGAGACGCACGAAGAGGCGCTCGCATTCTATAATGACCTCACGACGGGGCTGGACGGCGAGGCCCAGATTGCGGCGTGGGTGATGGACGGCCGTCATATGAGGCTGGTCGTCGGCGCCGAAGACGCCGCAGCTCTTGGCGATCTCAAGCCGCTAACCCGCGAGTTGATGGCCAGGCTGGAGGTAAAGCTGGCAACCCGGCTCGACTGGATCGCCGTGGATCATTGGGACACAGCCCATCCCCATACGCACATTCTGCTGCGGCTGAAGAGCGCCGAGGGAGGCGACCTTTCCATCCCGCGCGATGTCATCACAAACGGACTTCGCCTGGACGCCCAGGACATCGTCACGCGGGTCCTCGGCCCCCGGATCGACACCGCGCTTTCGCTCCAGCACGAGGCCAATCACAGGGGCATAACCGCCCTTGATCGGCGTGTTGCCGCCGGCGCGGACGCCACAGGCTACATTCGCGTGAGCCGGCCCGACCTGATTGCCCGCCTCGATGTCCTCGACATCTGGGGTCTCGCCACGCGCGAGGGGCAGGGCTGGCGCATCTCGAAGGACATGCTTGCCACACTGCGCGCGATGGAGCTGCATGCCGAGGTCGAAGGTTCAGTCTCCTTTCATCGCAGCCAAGGCCGGCATTTGCCCGTCCTGGCCGCCGATCCCCGCATGCATGTGGAGGGTGTTCTCGTGCATCTGGGCGAAGGAGATCCGTTCGGCGAGACCCTTCTTGCCGTGATCGAGACGGGCAGGGACGAGCTTCGCTATCAGCGGTTCAGCCGCGAGCATGACATCGCCCAACTGCGTCATGTCCTGCCTGGCGCGATTGTCGCGTTCCAGCCGAATACGCCACAGGTCCGATCCTCGGACTTCGCTATTGCCGCCATCGCGCAACGCACCGGCGGGCTTTATTCCGCGGCCCGCCATTTCGAGGCGCGGCCGGACATTTCTCCAGACCTGGTCGCGAGAAATATCCGGAGGCTCGAGGCGATGCAGCGTGCAAGCCTGATCGCACGGCCTCAGGCGGGAGACTTCATCGTGGGCGAAGATCATCTCAAGCGCGCGAGGATATTCGAAGAGCGGATTGCAGCGCGCTATCCGCTCTCGCCTTTCGTCCTGTCCTACCTGTCGTGGGGCCAGCAGATTGGAGCGATCGGTCCTACGCATCTTGACCGCGTGTTGGCCGGAGAGGCTGAGGCGCTGCAAGGTGAAGGAGCGGGCGCCCGCAGACAGGCCCAGGCCCTTCAGCAACGCCGTGCGTTTCTGATTTCGCAAGGCTGGATGCGAGACGATGACGTCCTGCTTGCGCGCTCGGCGCTCCCACTCATGGCCGAGCGCGAGCTGCATGGGCTTGCGCGGGAGCTGTCGGTTGAACTGGGCCGTCCGGTCCATTTCGGAAGGAATGCCCTGCGTGGAGCCTATGCGCGACGGATCGACCTGGCGCAGGGCAGAGTGGCGCTTATCATCGGGGATGAAAGCGCAGGCCTTTTGCCCTGGCGGGCGGGGCTCGAACGCCACAAGGGCCTTATCATCGAGAGCGGCCAGTCTGGCGGGACAAACCCGCGGTTGAGGGCCATCGATCTCGCCATGGGGTAACTCTTGGCTACTTGCTGCCGTAACTAAGAGGTGGGGCACAATCCCCTTGAGTCCGGCGCATTCGCCCTGTATCACGCGCGCCTTGCTATCTGCCCAGATGGCGGAATTGGTAGACGCACTAGTTTCAGGTACTAGCGGGTAACACCGTGGAGGTTCGAGTCCTCTTCTGGGCACCAGATAGGCGAAAAGTCTTTCGCTTTCAGTAGCTTCCCGCAGAGTGACGGCTCTTTCGGGCGCTCCGGTACAAAGGAGCGGTACCAAAGATCCTTCGCACGAGCGGGTTGGGCCGCGATACCAAATCGGTTCTTGGAAGGCGCGGAAAGTCATTCCCGCAAGCCTTCGGCCAGCCTATTCGCAAACCTTCGGACCAAGGCGGGAGGAAAAGTTCTCCCGTCCCGCGACGGGGTGAAGACCGGGCCGGTACGTCCACTCAGCCCAGTTTGTCGCTTCGATCCGTTTTCCGGCAAACCGGCGCCTCGCCAGTCGGTTTCTCGGATCGAGGGCGGGAGCAACCGTACGAAACCAGTTTGGCTCCGGGCGGCACGCAGCGTTCCCCTAGCTGGCCGTCAGCTGGCGAGACGATGACGCGCAAGATCTGCCCGGAGCACGGAAAGCTCTGCCGCAACGCCTGTTGCGAAGACTTAAGCCCGGGTCTTACCCGGCTTTCCACCACCAAGCGGGAGGATGCCCACGCTCCAGAGATTGGCTGTCTCGGTGGCGATCTCTTCAATCTCAGCTTCTCCGACTTCGCCGTGCCATTGCGCAACCCAGTGCAGCAATGCGGGCGTCATCGCGAGCGCAAGTTCGGAATTCATCGGTCTGATGGATTTATCTGCGCGGCCATCCTCGAAGATCCGCAGCCACAGCGTCTGCAGGCGCAACTGTTGCGCTCGCAGTTCATCCGCAACGCGCGTGGAAACGGAGGCGAATCCGACGATCGGCAAGAGGAGGGGCGAGGTCGGCAGGAAATGGAGCCGGCACAAGGCACGGATACCTGACGCTGCGGCGTCTAGCCTTGACCCTGCGGAGCGCTGCACCTTCTCTGCAATGTCGACGAAGATCCGGTTAGAGCGTCGATAGCATTCCAGGACGAATGTCGGCTTGTCGCCGACATTGTGGTAGATGACCGCCTTGCTGACGCCGAGACTAAGCGCGATCTCGTCCAGCGAGGTTGCGCTGACGCCTTTCCGGTTCAGGATTTGCGAACCGGCCCCCAGCAACGCCTCGCGTTTTGCGCTGGCAAGCTCGTCGGCCGCGAACACGTTCGCCGTCATTGCGGGCCCGGACCTGCAGAGATTTCGATCAAGATCGGGCAGGCGGGACCTGTTAGACGCGACGCCCTGCTTGATCAGCTCCTTGATGATCTCGGGATAGGCCTTTTCTTTGGCAACCGCGTATCTGGGATCAAAGCGCTTGAGCAGCGAGGGCCACGCCGACATCGCCAGAATGGCCCGCGCGATGTGTGCGGAACCGCATGGCCGAATTGTTCCTTCCTTCACACCGCCTTCGATCAGGCGCGCTAGCTGGGCCACGATGCCTTCCAGCAAGCCTTCGATTGTTTCCCGCTTTTTTCCGGACAGATAGGCGAGCTCGGAAATCGCAGCGATCTCCGGCTCCTCCTGCACGAGCATGGCATCCACGAATGCTTCGATGCGCTCAACGGCGCCGTCGGCTTCCTTCCTTGCCCTGGAGAGTCGTCTCGCAATGACTTCGCATGAGCGGCGATAGCATTGGAAAATTAGATCCTCTTGATCCTCGGCGTAGTAGTAGAGCGCCGCCCGTGTGACGCCCAGCCGCGCTGCGATCGCAGCGAGGGACGTCTGGCTCACGCCCTGTGTATTGAGCTCGACGGCCGCCTCATCCAGTAGCGCATCGTGGCGCGCCTTCTCGGGGGACATGTTCGTGGCGCGGGGCGGTGGCATCGTACGTTTCGACCACCTCCGGCCGTTTGCGTCAACGGCATCAGAATATTCGCGATTGACTTACGCGGATACAATTATACGCTGATGTAAAATAGAGATGCGCCAAGCAGTTTGGCCTCCGAGAACCGCCAGAAGTCACGATTCTGGCGACGACTTCGCTCGGCCGCGCCTGACGTGAGGAAGCACGCAAGGGATAACGGAGGGAACGTAGTCATGACGTGTCGATCGATTCACGGCCTGCTCGCATTGGGCGGCCTTTTCACCGGCGTACCGGCAGCACTTGCACAGGAGCAACCAGCTCAGGATCGCGGTGACGTCGTTTTCGTCACAGCTCAGAAGCAGGAAGCATCCGTCCAGGACATCGCTGCGTCGGTCTCGGCGCTCGGGTCGGACGAACTCGAAGAGCGCGGGATAGCAAGCGTCGATGCGTTGCAGTTCGCTGTCCCTGGCCTGCAATCCGGCACACTGTATTCTGCAGGCGGCACCGCTATCACGATCCGGGGCGTTGGCCTGAACCAGGGATCGCCCGGCGTGGCGGTGCATGTCGACGGCGTCTACCAGGCGACATCCTTCCTTGCCAGTCTGGCGCAGGCGGACCTTGAGCGGGTCGAGATCCTTCGCGGCCCCCAGGGCACGCTCTATGGCCGCAACGCCAATGGCGGCGTCGTCAACTTCATCACGAAGAAACCGACGAGCCAGTTCGAGGCGCAGCTGTTGGCGGGCTATGCGGAGTATGACGAGAGTCACCTTCAGACGATTGTGAACGCGCCGATCATGGATGGTGTCCGGAGCCGCGTGGTTCTCGACTACGCCAACCGGAGCGAAGGGTTCACGAAGAACATTCTGGGCGGTCAGGATCTGGAGTCGTTCGAAGCCGTCTCGGGGCGGGGCGCCCTCAGCATCGACCTGTCCGACTCAGCCGTGCTGGATCTGACATTTGCTGCGATCCACCAGACTGGGCCATTGTCGGCCTTCCAGCTCAATTCGTTACCCAACGCGAACGCGATCGCCGCCAATCCCTATCTGGCGACGGCCAGCTTCACGCTGAAACCGCACACCACGACCGCGAATGACCCGAGCGAGACTGAGCTCGACTACTCGCTGACGACGGCCACACTCACCTGGGATCTTGGCTTCGCAGATCTGAAGTCGATTACGTCGTACGCTTCCTACAACAACGACTACACAACCGATTCCGATACGACCAATATTTCTGCATTCCCCCAGTCGAACACCGCCGCTGCGACGACGACGACTTAAGAGGTGAACCTCAGTTCGTCCGGCGCGGCTTTCGATTGGGTCGCGGGCGTCTACTACCTCAAAGACAACGCCAAATCCCGCCTGACCTTCCGCTTCGACCAGGGGCTGTCCGGCCTGCCGCCCGGTACGTATCTTGAGAACACCGCGTATACGAGCGATGCCGAGGCCTGGGCCGTCTATGGCGATGGCTCCTGGCATGCCACCGACAAGCTCAACGTGATCGCGGGCGTGCGTTATTCGGAAGAGCGACAGCACTACGAATATCACAACGTCATTGGCGCGATCGTGGGCGGGCAGAAATTCCCGTTTCTGAACACGTGTCCGGCGCGGACCGACGAGCCGAGCTTTTCATCGTTCACGCCCCGCGGTGGGGTCCAGTACGTCCTGGACGGAGACCAGAACGTCTATGCGACCGTTTCCAAGGGTTTCAAGTCCGGCGGGGTCAACACCAATTCCTGCGCCAACGAATTCAACCCCGAGAAGATCACCGCCTACGAAGCTGGGTACCGCAGCCAATGGCTGAATGGCGACGTCACGTTCAACGCAACCGCATTTTACTACGACTACACTGACCTTCAGCTGGCCCAGATCACCGGGCTCGTGAACAAGATCACCAACGCAGCCGCCGCTGAAGTCAAAGGCGTCGAACTTGAACTCGCCTGGGATGCCACTGCAAACCTCTCGGTGAACGGAAGCCTTTCCTGGCTCGATGCGACGTTTGCGTCTTTTGACACGCTAGACACACTCGAGCCGACTAAGGGCGTGCAGGATCTTTCCGGCAACAGGTTGCCTAACGCCCCGGAATGGTCCGCGAACCTTGGCGCGGCCTACCGCTGGGATCCGACGCCGATCGGCGTGTTCACGGCGCGGGCTGACATCGGCTACCGGTCCGAGGTCTTTCTGCGTGAGTTCAACCAGCCGCTCGATCGCCAGGCGCCCTACACGCTCGTGAACCTCTCCGTCATCTGGGATGACCCGGACGAGACCTATTCGATCCGCGCCTACGTCAACAACCTCAGTGATGAAACCTATTATGATCGCATGGGGTCATCCGACGGATTTGGCGCGCGTTACGTGAGCTACGGCGCACCGCGTCAGGCCGGCGTCGAGTTCAGGGCACGGTACTGAGGCTGCGGCGGCAGGGGAGAGCAGCGAGCCTTGAAGGCTCGCTGCTCCTCCTCGCCAGCAATTTGGGAAATCCATCGTGATTCTCGACGAACGTCTCGCGCATACGCGGCGGCAGCTGATCAAGCGCTTTGGAGCAGCAGCAGGCGCGCTGGTTTCCGTGCCATTCGCAATCCGCGAAGCGGTCGCTCAGGTGACATTTGCAAGCGACCCTTTCCAGCTAGGCATCGCATCGGGCGATCCGTCTTCGGATGGTTTCGTGATCTGGACGCGCCTTGCGCCGAAACCCTTTGAGGTCGGTTTCGGCCTCGGCAGCCAGCCGGTGGAAGTCGCGTGGGAAGTCGCGACCGACGAGAGATTCGTGTCGGTCGTGCGCACGGGTGTCGCGCTTGCGTCTCCCATTCTTGCCCACTCCGTGCACGTCGAAGTGGACGGTCTTCAACCTGATCGCCCCTACTGGTACCGCTTCAGGGCGGGCGGCGTGCAAAGTCCCCCAGGGAGAGCGCGGACGACGCCCGCCGCAAGTGCACCGGTCCGTCACGTGAAATTCGGCGTTGCGGGCTGCCAGGGCTTTCCAACCGGGTTCTACTCCGCCTACCGGCATCTCCTGACCGAAGATCCGGCCTTCGTTTTCTTCTATGGCGATTACATATATGAGTACGGCGGCAACCCACCGGTCGATGTGACCAGCGCGCTTGCAGCGCGGCGATATCTGGGAAACGAGGTTCTGAGCGTCGACGACTACCGGCGCCGCTACGCCCAGCACAAATCCGATGCCGACCTGCAGGCTGCACACGCAGCGGCCGCCTGGTTTGCGGTGTGGGACGACCACGACATTGAGAACAACTGGGCGTCGGACTGGGACGAGAACGGCACGCCGCCGGAAATTTTCCGCCTCCGCCGTCAGGCTGCGGCGCAGGCCTTTTACGAACATATGCCGTTGCGCAGGAGCGCACTGCCCAATGGCGTTTCAATGCAGATCTATCGCCGCGCGGCCTTCGGCGACCTGATGGATCTCAATCTGCTCGACACGCGGCAGTACCGGTCCGATCAGCCTTGCGGTGGCAAGGCTGAGGGCTGCGCCGACGTTGTCGACCCCAAGGCCGAGTTCATGGGCCGCCAGCAGGAGACGTGGCTGTACGCCGGGCTCTCCGGTTCGCGCGCGCGCTGGAAGGCGATTGCCCAGCAAGTCATGATGATGGACCTCGACCGAGATCCCGCGCCGGACCAGGTGCGCTACAACACGGACAGCTGGGCGGGTTACCAGGCGCCGCGTGCACGCCTTCTGGCGCACATCCGCGACAGGAAGGTGAGCAACGTCGTCGTCCTTACGGGCGATGAGCACGTCAACTATGCTGGCGAACTGCATGTCGACGGGCTGAAGCCAGGGTCTGCACCTGTCGCCGTCGAGTTTGTCGCGACCTCCATAAGCTCCGGAGGCGATGGGCAGGACATCAACGACCAGGCGCGCGCACTTCTCGCGACGAACGAACAGCTGAAATTCGTCAACCAGCAGCGCGGCTATGTCATGTGCGATGTCACGCCCGAACGCTGGGAGACAAGCTTCCGTGTGATGGACAGGGTCTCGACGCCTCGCGGCACGATTTCGACGCGCCGGAAATTCACTGTCGAGCCGATGTCGAACAGGTTGAGCGCGTGAGCCGAAAGCCCTTCATCATGTCTGATCTGCAAACCCTCATTACGCCTGAACTTATTGAGGCGAAGGGACGTTGGGGAGTGAGAACACATTCTCCGCCCGTCTCCGCGTCTGACATCCGCAAGTGGGCAATCGCCACCTTCTGGCCTGAAACGCCGCCGGCGGTTTACTGGGACGAGGCGTATGCGGCCACGACCCGTTGGGGTGGGCTTATCGCGCCGCCTGACTTCAATCCATTTGCATGGCCCGTGCATCCCCGGAAATGGGTTTCCATGCCTGGCCCGAAAGGCGTCAGGCTTACGAGTCTCAACGGCGGCCAGGTGGAAACATACGGCGTCCCGCAGCGCCCTGGCGATGTGATCGCAGAACGCGAACGCGTCCAGGATTTCAGTGAGCGGAACGGCCGTTTCGGCCTCATGCTCTACGTCCACGTCGAGACGGTATGGACCAACCAGTCGGACGATTTTGTTCGCCGCCGCATCTCGACTTTCATCCGGTATTGAGCGCGCCATGCCCGTCAAATTGTTCTCAGAGACTGTCGCTGTTGGAACCGAGCTTCCAGCCTGGTCCCGCACGACGAATTTCATGCACTGGAATCGCTTCGCAGCGGTCAATGACGAGTTCATGCCCTTTCACATGGACGACGAAGATGGACGGGCTGCAGGAAACCCTCACGGCGCCTTTGGCATGGGGAATCTCCGCTTTTCCTACATGCTGAATGCGCTGCACGACTGGATTGGCGATGAAGCAACCATCCACGAGCTGAGCTGCCGCTACCGGATCATGAACCAGAAGGGCGACACGCTCACCGTCGTCGGCAAAGTCATCGACAAGGTGATTTCAGGCGAGCTGGCGCACATCCGCCTTGCGATCGATGTCGTCAATCAGAAAGGAGAGTCGACATGCCCGGGACACGCCATCGTGGTTCTGCCATCGCGCGGGACGTAGCCCCGCCTGCTGATCTCACACCGGCGCTTCGAGCGCCGGCCGCCGCCAGTTTCAATCATCATCGCAAGCCGGAGAACTCTCAGAATGCGCCGAACATGTATTGCGAAGCGATTAGGTCCAGTCGCAGCGGCCGTGCTGATTCTAGCAGCATTGCCGGCGCCCGCATTCTCGCAAAACAGCTCGCAACGGACTGCCGGCAAACCTGAAGCGGAGACCGTTATGACCAACGACAGTTACGTCGAGGTTGGAGCCCTGCTGGATCAGCTGGTCGCCTCGGGCAAGCTTCCCGGCGCCAGCGTGCTCATTACGCGGGAAGGGAGAGAAGCTTACTATCATCAGACCGGATTTCAGGACGTTACGTCGCGCGCACCGATCGCACGGGATACGATCTTCAGAATTTTCTCGATGACGAAACCGGTGACAACCGCGGCCGTGATGATCCTGGTCGATGATGGAAAGATCAAACTCGACGATCCCCTCTCGAAGTATGTTCCAGAACTCGCGCATCTTGGCGTTTATGCCGGACAGGACAACGGCGTCCTCTCCACTGTTCCTGCACAGCCGGTCAAAATCAGGGATCTACTGACCCACACAGCCGGCTTCAGCTACTGGTTCCAGCCTGGTTCGCCCGTGGCTTCGCTCTACGAAACCGAACTGGGGGCTGGCCGGTTCGAAGCGTGGCGCTTCGACCCGAAATATGGCGGCCTCGACGGACTTGCGAAATCGATGAGCAGGGTTCCGCTCGTCAGCCAGCCTGGCGAGCGCTGGCACTACAGCATGGCGCTCGAGGTCGCAGGACTGGTAGTGGAGCGCGCCAGCGGGAGGACACTCGATGTCTTCATGAAGGAAAGGATTTTCGACCCGCTGGGCATGCGCGACACCGCCTTCTCCGTCGCGCCCGGCAGCGCGAAGCGTCTGGCTTCGCTCTACGGTCCCGGCGCCGAGGGCAATCTCGAACTCATCGAGACCGGATCGGAAAGCCTGGTGCTCAAGACAGTGCCGGGTCTTTCGGGCGGCGGCGGACTAACCTCGACCATCGAGGATTATGCTCGCTTCGCCAACATGCTCGCAAACGGTGGAGAGCTTGATGGCAAGCGCGTTCTGTCCGCAAAAGCCGTCGCGCAAATGACGACGAACCAGCTCGAGGCGAAGCAGCTCGCCGAGCTGCCTTATCTTGCACAGTTCGGGTTGGGAGGGACGGGCGCTGGACTTGGGTTCGGACTTGGCGGCGCTGTGGTGGTCGATCCGGCGAAAAGCGCTGTACCGACAGTACGCGGCGAATACAGCTGGGGCGGAGCCGCCAGCACGACATTCTGGGTGGATCGGCAAAACCAGGTGTCGGTGGTCTTCATGACCCAGTTCATGCCGCCGAGTTCAGAAATGTTGTGGGACAGGCTGCATGCCGCCGTCTATGTGGGCTCGCTCTTGTCCGCGGGGGAGAAATGAGGCCGCCGCGCTGCTCGCTCTGCTGAAATTCCCTGTGCTGGAAGGACACGTGCGTGGAACTGCACTATTCCACGATCTTTGAGGCGCATGCCGACAGGCTTCGCGGGCGTCTTGCGATTAAGCAAGGCGACACTCGCCGTTCGTGGGCTGATTTCGAGGCGCGGGCGGCTCGCTTTGCCGCAGCGCTGCTGGCGCACGGTGTCAAACAAGGCAGCCGCATCGGCCAGCTTCTCTACAACTCTCCCGAGCTTCTGGAGACTTACCACGGCAGCCTGAAGATCCGTAGCGTGCCGTTCAATATCAACTATCGCTACACCGCGGAGGAGGTCCTCTACATACTCAATGATGCAGAGGCCGAGGCGCTTGTCTTTCACAGCAGTCTCTCAGGCGTCGTCGCAGCTGTTCTTCCGCACGCACCTTCCATCAGGCTTGCTGTGTCCGTGGACGACGGTGGGGGTAGGCTGGATGGAGCTGTTGACATGCTGGAGCTGCTTCAAGCCCATCCGCCGGCGCGACGGATAGGCCGCAGTCCGGACGATCCGGTGATGATCTATACGGGCGGAACGACCGGAATGCCCAAGGGAGTTGTGGCGCCTCTGGGGCCGCAACTCCGCCAGATCGTGCAGCGAACGCCAGATCTTGCTGCTCTAAAGGCGCCTGCCGACCCGGCGGACCTCATGCCCCTTGCCGAGACGCTTCACGAACAGGGTCGTCAGTTTATTGGATTGCCACTCCCGCCGATGGTGCACGGTGCAGCGCTGAACATCATCGGGCTCCCTGCGCTGGTACGGGGAGGCACGGTTGTCCTTCCCGTCCAGCGCCATTTTGATCCCGCAGAGGCGTGGGATCTCGTCCAGAACGAGCGTGTGACCTCCATGGTCATCGTGGGGGATGCTTTTGCGCGGCCGTTGCTGACGGAGCTTGAGCGGGGGCAATCGCGGGACATCTCAACACTTCGTACAATTTCATCAGCCGGCGCTGTTTTTTCGGCTGACGTCAAAGCCGGGCTGTTGGCGCACATGCGTGCGGATGCAGCGATCTACGAATACATTTCTGCAACCGAAGGCGCCATGGGCGTCTCGGTATCGACACGCGACCATTCCGTGGAGACAGGGCGCTTCATGCCCCATCCAGGTGTGATCCTGGTGGACGAGCAGAACCGACCGCTTGCTTCGGACAGCGGTCAGTCAGGGCGCATCGCCGTGCCAAGTGTCGCCCACGGCTATCTCAAAGATGATCAAAAGACGGCCGCGACCTTTCCCGTCATCGATGGTCAGCGTTACGCCGTGCCGGGCGATTACGCCGTGATGCTGCCGGACGGATCGTTCAGGCTGCTCGGTCGCGGTTCGACCTGCATCAATACAGGCGGACTAAAGGTATTCCCCGATGAGGTCGAGGAAGTGCTGAAGTCGATTCCGGCCGTGCGGGACGCCATCGTGATCGGCATTCCGGACGAGCGGTTCGGACAAACCGTTGCGGCACTCGTTGCTCTTGTTTCGGGGGCTCAAACTTCCGTCGAAGAAATTGTGGCTTCAACGCGTCAGCGCCTCGCAGGTTTCAAAGCGCCACGCATTGTGAGGTTAGTTGAAGACATACCCCGCAACAACGTCGGCAAGCCTGACTATCCAGCCGTAAGGCAGATATTGGGGCGGTAGTTTCAGGCAAACAGCGAGGCGCCGCCTGTCTGCCAGGCTGGTTTCCACGAACCGACGAAGAGCCGTGAACAGGAACCGATGCCGATCGCCTATCGCCCAATCAACGTTGCTCTCTGTGCGCTGCTCTAAACACCGATAAGGTTTCTAAAACGGTCTTGACGAACTACGGTCAGGACGAAGGGAGCCTGACGCGGATGACCACATCCCAATTCGTAGTGCTGACAGCGTTGCTACTTGTTTCCGGATGCGCCCACGCTCCCCGGGAACAATCCGCTGATCTTGTGATCCAGAACGTCGAGGTGGTCGATACGCGGACTGGTGAAATCGCACGCGATCGCATCGTGGCGATCACTGATGGCAAGATCGTATCGATTGGGTCAGCGCGGGTGCAGGGTGCGGTGACTATCGATGGGCGCGGGAGATATCTGACGCCGGGGTTCATCGATTCACACATCCACGCCACTGAGGATGAGCAGGGTCGAACCGCCTTTCCGCTTCTCATCGCCAACGGCGTCACGACCATCCGCGAAGAAAATCCATCTCCGGGAGTGCGACAGATAGCTGATCAAGTTCGACGGGACGTCGAGACGGGACGCCGCATTGCTCCAGACATTGTATTCCAAGGCGGCGAGCAGCACCTGACGCTTGGCCAAAACACGCTCGACCAGGTCAATGCCGGCAAGCCTTCAATCGATCATCTCGGCGCAGGCATGGGTTTGATCCTCGATTGCTCGAGCGACAGCGACGCCATACGCCGCGACTACATCGATCGCGGTTACAAGATGAAGTTGCCGCCCTCGGCAGAGTTCCTGATCAATCCCCGGGCGTTTGACGGCGAAAAGGATGCGCCTTTCTATCAGCGCATCATCGATACCTACAGTGACGAAAAGTGCCTGGCGCTGATTCAGGCCTTTGTCAGAAACAGCACGTGGCAAACTGTTACCCTGATCCGTATGAGGACTCAGGATTTTGCAGATGACGCGGAATATACGCAGTCGGAAAATCTGAAGTACGTGCGACCTCAAGAGCTTGAGGCGTGGAAATCAGTCGCCAAACGCTTCTCGACGCTGCCGCCAGAGGCCGTGACGACGCTGCGCCGCTATTATGACCTGCAACTCCACGTGACCAAGCTGATGAGCGACAACGGTGTGCGCATTCTCGCCGGTTCTGATGGCGGCAACTGGTCGATTCCAGGCTTCTCTCTACACAACGAGTTCCGCGAACTCTCCCGAGCTGGTCTGACCCCACTCCAGGTCTTGCAAGCGACGACGCTGGCTCCCGCGGAATTCCTAGGGCGGGAGGCACAAACGGGAACTGTTGATGTGGGCAAGGATGCAGATCTTGTCCTGCTGGATGGAAATCCGGTCGCCGATGTCGCGAATCTCGGCCGCATTTCAGGGGTCATTCTCAATGGCCGATATCTTTCCAAAGCCGATCTGGATGCGCTGAAGTCTGGCGTCGAGGCTCACTAGGGGCGTAGACGGACCCGGGTGATGCGATGGATTGATCACCCCGAACAAAAGACATCCTTCTCCGGACCGGCCGATTGGGTAGCTCTCCGCACGGGAGCCCCGCATGAAGCGCAGTATCCAAGACAGTGCACAGGTCCTCGTCATCGGTGCGGGCCCAAGCGGCCTCGCCATCGCCATTGAACTGGGTCGACGCGGGGTATCGTGCCTCGTGGTCGAGCGGAACGTGCGGGCAGGGTGGGCGCCGCGGGCGAAGACAACGCACACACGCACGCGCGAACATCTGAGGCGCTGGGGTATCGCCGACAGACTCGTCGAGGCGTCCCCGTTCGGGATCGAGTACAAGACCGACGTTGTCTTCACGACGCGCCTGTCCGGGTTCGAGATATGCCGGTTCGAATGGGCGCTCGGTTGCGAACCGATCAGAGACGAGCGCTTCGCCGAGCACAGTCAGTGGATCCCACAATACAAGCTTGAGCGCGTTCTACGTGCGTATGCGGAAACCCTGCCGGGCGTGACCATCGCTTTTGGTCAGGAGTTTGTCTCCTTCACCCAGGATGAGACCACCGTTACGACCCAAATCCGCGAAGTTGAAAGCGGAGCGATCACGACCGTGCGTAGCGACTTTCTCATCGGCGCCGATGGCGCAAGAAGCGCCGTACGGACGGCGATCGGCGCGAAGATGGAAGGGCAGTACGGGCTCGCGCGCCATTACAACACGATCTTTCGGGCGCCCGGGCTCAAGGAGGCGCACAAACTCGGCGATGCAATCATGATCTGGCAGATCAATCGCGATCACCCGAGCATCCTCGGCCCGATGGACGTCGACGATCTCTGGTATTTTGGTCCTGCAGTGCCGCCGAACGTGACTTACACGCCCGACCAGATGAGCGATCTCATCCGAGAAGCGACCGGAATCGATCTTCCATACGAGATTCTCAGCGCAGAAGAATGGGTTGCAAGCGCGCTTATCGCGGACAAGTACACAGCGGGGCGCGCCTTCCTGATTGGTGATGCTTGCCACCTTCATCCCCCCTTCGGGGGGTATGGAATGAACATGGGCATCCACGACGGGGTCGATCTTGGCTGGAAGATCGCCGCTTCTCTCAATGGCTGGGGCGGCAATGGCCTGTTGGCTTCGTACGAGGTCGAGCGGAGGCCTGTCCACGAGTTCGTGATCGCCGAGGCAAAAGCAAATCACTCTGTCTTGCCCAAGCAACTCTTCGCAGAAAGCATGGAAGAAGACAGCGAACAGGGGGCAGCGGTACGCGAGCGCATTGCGCAATCAATTCGCGAAACCAAGCGGCAGGAATTCTATTCACTCGGGGTGATGCTCGGCTATCGCTATCAGGGCTCGCCGCTGATTACGTATGAGACACATGACACGTGGGCATGGGAGCGGGAATTCGTCCCGTCCGCCGCACCGGGGTGCAGGGCGCCTCATCACTGGCTGGAGGACGGGCGATCGCTTTTTGATCTGTTCGGAGAAGGATTCTCGCTTCTTGTTCTGGGCAAGCCCAAGCAATCAGATATCGAAGGCGCAGAGCAGGAGGCAAAGCAGTGGGGCGCGCCGCTTGCGGTCGTGTTGCTTCAGTCCCGGCTTTTGGCTCAGAAATACGAGGCGCCTCTGGTGCTCATCCGGCCGGATCAGCATGTTGCTTGGCGTGGAGATCGATGGGAGCCGGGCGCTCTGACGCGGGCGATTGGCCGGCGCGCAGACTAGGTTAGACGCGCCCCATCCGGGAGCGGCATCGTACATTCCACAAACCCGCACGCGAGCTTTACTCCGACGCTTGCGTCCTTGCCCGAGCGTGAGGGGCCGCCGGTCCCCATTGCGTTGCCCCCAGACTATCGAGTGAAGAGCGCCGGGAACCCCAGCCTTCATTCATCATATCGCCGTCGGTCCAATGCTCCAGCACATGTCCCCAGGGGTCTTTCCAATAATCGAAGATCTGGCTGCCAAGAACGTGGCGCCCGATCCCCCAGTAATGCTCGTAACCACGACGGGCCAACATGTCATGCCCGAGGCGCAGATGGTCGGCGTCGATCACTTCGAACGCCGCATGATTGAAGCGCGCAACAGGCGCCTCAATCAGGAACAGCGTATGGTGGTCGGTAAACGTACCTCCGCGATTGCAACGGAGAAACGCGCCAACCACCCGGCCATTGTCCGCGATGATTTCATCGGATGTGATGAACCCGAAGCGGGCTTTGTACCAGGCTTCCGATCGCCGGAAGTCGGTGACATTGAGCACGGCATGACCGATCCGGCAGACTTGTCCCGGACCTGGAGAAAAGCGGAGCTCGGTGTTCAGACGTGATCGGCCGTGCGCAGAGTTTGTGGGCAGCGCGGCACGGACGTCCAGCGAGGCTATCTGGTGGGCGAAGGTCACGGCTTCGACCTTGAAGCCGTCCGGGTCGACGAGAACAACGCGAAGCCCACCGACAGGCCCGTCGAGCGGTTCGACATCGGCGCCATGGCTGGCCGCAAGGCGGCGCACGTCATCTTCGGTCTCGAGAGCGAACGCCACGCTGGAAAATTTGGCGGGGCCCAGCTCTGCAGTGTAAATGAATGGACTTGGGCCTGCGCCACGGAAATAGATGCTCTCCCGGCTTCGTTCCGCGAGCACCAGGCCAAAGGCCGACGCAAACTCTTCAAGGCGGTCGAAGTCGGGGACCGAGAAGCGGACAAAGGCGATGTCCGTCGCTGGCGTGGGAAGAGAACTGTACGTGGGCATTTGTGTGAGCTGCTCCCGGATTGGCGGCTGGGCTGCGGGTTAGTCAGGGCATCATCAAACAGGCGCTTTGAGCGGGCGAAGATCTCTCGCAAAGGCGAGCGGAGCGCCGGTCAGTCGCTGAAGGGCAGCGGGGTCGACGTGTTCTGCAATGTCGGTCACGACAAACCCGGTCTTGCCGATGTCAATGACCGCCAGCTCGGTGAAGATACGGCGCACAACGCCTGCGCCCGTCAACGGCAGGGTGCAGCAATCGAGCAGCTTTGGCCGGCCATCCCGTGTCGTGTGAGTCATGATCACAAATATATTGCGCGCGCCCTGGGCAAGATCCATCGCGCCGCCGACAGCCGGCGCAGTCCCGGGCGCCTCGTTCATCCAGTTGGCGAGATCGCCCGTAGCCGAGACCTGAAATGCGCCCAGAATGCAGATGTCTATGTGTCCCCCGCGCACCAGAGCAAAGGAGTCTGCGTGGTCGAAGAACGAGCCGCCGGGGAGGAGCGTGACCGGCTTTTTGCCGGCGTTGATCAACTCGAAATCCTCCATAGAGGGCGCCGGTGCTGGCCCCATGCCCAGGATCCCGTTTTCGCTGTGAATGAGGACTTCACGATCCGACGGGATGAAGTTGGCAACGCGTTCGGGAAGCCCGATGCCGAGATTCACCACGGCTCCGTTCGGGATATCCTGTGCTGCGCGCCATGCGATTCCGCTGGATGACAGGCCTCTCATTGCACGCTCTCCGATGCCCGGGACAGAGATGCCTCGCTTATCGGGTCGGGCACCAGAACGACCCGGTCAACGAATGCGCCCGGCGTGACGACATGCTCGGGATCAAGTCCGCCAAGGTCGACAAGTCGGCGTACCTGGACGATCACCAGGTCCGCGGCCATGCACATGATCGGGCCAAAATTCCGGGCAGCCTTGCGAAAGACCAGGTTCCCCCATCGATCGGCAGCCTCCGCCTTGACGAGGGCAACATCACCCTTGAGCGCGTGTTCAAGCACTTGCTCACGCCCGCCGATCAAACGCGTTTCCTTTCCGGCGGCGAGGGGGGTTCCGGCGGCGGTGGGGGTGTAGAACGCGCCGATCCCCGCGCCAGCTGCACGGATACGCTCTGCGAGCGTTCCCTGAGGCGTGAGCTCGAGCTCAATCTTTCCCTCCGCATAAAGCCGTTCAAACACATGGGACCTTGCACTTCGGGGGTAGGAACAGATGAGTTTGCGCACCCGACCGGTTGCAAGCAGAGACGCAATCCCAACGTCGCCATTGCCTGCGTTGTTGTTGACGAGCGTTAGATCGTTGACGCCACGATCGATCAGGCCGTGCACAAGCTCGGTCGGATTGCCAGCATCGCCGAAGCCGCCAACCATTACGGTAACGCCATCGCGAATGTCGGCGAGCGCCAGGCCAATCGAGGATATACGCTTGTCGATCATGAGAGCGCGCTCAAGGTGACCGCTAGGTGCGGTGGTTGCAGGTGCTGTGACAACCGGCCCACATCATTGCTTCGACCGGCGCCGTGGATGCCGACCTTCGATCGCGACCAGCGTCCGGGTTCCGGCCATACTGGACCGGACAAGGACGATGAAGATGACAGTATCGATGGGGCGATACGCCCGCTCTATCGCAGGAGGTGGGCCAAGGCAGCTTCGCGTGGCGCCGGGAGTGAATGGGTTGGTGAGATGGGTCCAGTCACGAGCCCGCCCTCCGCCCGGTGATGTCAATTGACTATCACCCCATCAATGTTGGCCACTCTGCACGGTTAGGCGGGTTGCTAGCGTGTACGGCGAGCGCCCAGCCCGTTCCTTTTCAGGAGGACGGGAGATCATCCGGGATGCCAACAAGGGGATCGCGATGCCCGACAGGACAGACGGCATTCGGGCGACCCCCGATCGGGGCGTTGAGGAGCAAGTCACTCTGGACGACGCCACAATGGGCTTCGCTCAGTGGCGAGCCATCGCAATCCTTGCGGTGATCTCGGCGCTCGATGGGTACGACGTCCTATGCGTGACATTCGCGGCGCCGGGCATCGTCGCTCACTGGGGGATCGATAAGGCGGCCATCGGGCTGCTGCTCTCGATGGGGCTGGTGGGCATGGGCATGGGATCCCTGCTGATTGCACCATTTGCAGACAGGTTCGGGCGCAAGCCGCTCGTGCTTGCAAGTCTCATAATCATGGCGTTGGGAATGGTTCTGGCCGCGATATCGCCGGACATCAATACACTCATGCTCTGCAGATTGGTCACCGGTCTCGGCATCGGCACAATGGTCGCCATCATAACGCCTCTGTCCGCGGAGTATGCAAATCGCAGACGACGTCCTCTGGCAGTAGCGATCATGACACTTGGTTATCCTGCCGGCGGCGTTGTCGGCGGGTTTGCGGCGGCCTTCCTGCTGGAGCACTACAGCTGGGAAGCTATCTTCCTTCTCGGCGCAGTCTTCTCAATTGTACTGCTTCCCTTTGTCATTCTGTGGGCTCCGGAATCAATCGCGTTTTTGGCGACGCGTCGAACTGACAGCGCGCTACGACGACTCAATGCGTCGCTGGCACAGTTCGGGCGCCCTCGGCTTGCAAGCCTTCCGGACATCCGAACGGCGGAGCCCGGGCGCGAAGAAAAAACCGCTCGCATCCTCGGCCTCGTTCTGCAGCTCGCGGCGATCAACGTGTTTTACGCCATGATCACCTACTACATGCTGAGCTGGATGCCGCAGATGGTAGCTGACGCCGGTTTCTCGCCGCCGGTTGCAGCATCAGTGACCGTTTATGCAAACATCGCTGGCATCGCGGGCGGCATGCTGATGGGCTGGGCAGCGCCTCATCTGGGACTCAAGCCGCTAGTACTCATAGCCTTTATCGGAATGTCATCTGCCACTGTTCTATTTGGATTGACGCCGCCGGATGAGACTCTGCTTCGCCTTGCTGCTGCCGGCGCCGGGTTCTTCCTGTTCTCGGGAGTTGTTGGCATCTATACCGTGATCGCGAGATCTTTTCCTGCGCACCGGCGGTCGACCGGAGCAGGCCTTGTAATCGGACTTGGTCGCGGCGGTAGCGCGCTCGCACCTGCAATTGCAGGCTTTCTATTTTCTCTCAACCTGGGGCGGTACGAGGTTTCGGTGGCGATGGCTGCATGCGGCCTGGCGTCTGCGATCATCCTGGCCTTCTATCGCTTGCCGAAGGAACGCGCCGTGTGAGGCGTGTGAGGGTGACCGCGAGCCGGGGGCTCGCGGCTCGCGATAGTCAATCGCTATCGCCCGCTTCAACGCGTTGTCTTCCCCGGATCGGTTCGGCGCCTAACGTCCGCGCACGCGCGATATCGCGCCCATGGAGTTCTCGAATGCCCATAGCTCTGTTCTCGGATGCAAGGCCGGCGCGTCTTGGCAAGGTGTTCGGCGAGGCGGTGATAGACCTTTCGGTGGCGGCGCCGCAGCTTCCGAGCAACTTGATCAGCTTCCTCGCGGAGGGGGCGCGGGCGCTCGATGCCTATGGCGCTGTCAAAGCCGACGGCCCGGGGCGCCTCGATCTCTCGGCCGTGCGACTACACGCGCCCATCCCGGCTCCCCAGAAATTCCTCGCGATCGGCATGAACTATCGCGAACATGCACAGGAAGCTTTGAGAGCTGGCATCCCTCTGCAGGAATATCAGCTTTGGTTCAACAAGCAGGTCTCGTGCATCAACGGACCCTTCGACGACGTCGTCATGCCGAAGGTATCCGACAAGCTCGATTATGAGGCCGAACTGGTCGTCGTCATCGGTCGCGATTGCCGCCACGTTGCTGCATCAGAAGCGCGCGCGGTAATTGGGGGGTACATGATCGGCAATGACGTGTCGGTCCGGGATTGGCAGCGCCGCAGTCAAACAATGACGCTTGGAAAGTCATTCGACACGCACGGTCCCGTAGGTCCGTGGCTGACGCTGGACCATGAACTGTCCGATCCGCTCGATCTTCCAATCCGGATGTTCGTCAACGGCGAACTACGGCAGGCCGATCATACCGGCGAGATGGTTCACAGTATCTACGAGCAGATCGCCTACCTTTCGACGGTGATGACGCTCCGAACGGGCGATCTCATTTCAACCGGGACGCCCAGCGGAGTTGGCGTGGCTAAGACGCCGCCTCAGTTCCTCAAGATCGGAGATACGATGCGAGTCGAGATCGGGACGCTGGGTTACATCGAGAACCGCGTCGTCGCCGAAATCTGAGATGCCGGCATGAGACCGACGAAGCGCCATCGATTTGGCTGATCGCAATTTTTGGGTACTCGGACTTAGCGATCGTAATTGTTCTGTTTCGGATGGTGCTCTTTTTTCGATCGGATCCGAGACTTCTGTCGGTTGTCGACTACCGTCGCGCGCCCATTCGATGAGTGAGAAAACCGCCCGAGAGGCGTTGCACCTCTCGGGCGAGTTGCGCGGACGCACGGGGAGAGGAGCGCCCCGCCTGCGGTCGCGGGTGGTCTAGCCTTCCCCGTTGGCGACAAAGTCATCCGGAGGCAAAGGCCCCCACAGGAAGAAGCTGTTCTCGGGCGATGGGCGGCCCGCTTCCCAGTCAATGTCTGCAGGAATGTAGTCGATGTCGAAGCTGTACTCGGCGAAACTCCCCCATGGATCGCGGACATAGTGGAAGTAGTTCGAACCGAGGACGTGACGCCCAACGCCCCATCCACGCGTGTAGCCTGCTTGCGACATCTGAAAGGCGCCGAGCCCCACCTCCTCGATCGAACCAACCTCCCACGCGCAATGATGATATCCGGCCGCGGTCGACTGTGCGAAAGCGATCAGATGATGATCACTTCCGTGAACGCCGTGGAGGAAGGCAACCGGGCCGGGATGATCCGAAACCCGAAGACCGAGTACATCACAGTAGAACAGGATCGTCGCATCGATATCCGGAGTGAAAAAGAGGGCGTGAGACAGTCGTCGCGGTCTGACCTGTGAAACCTGATCGCGCATGACCGCGCCGCGTAGGCCGCGCGGCGCCGTCTCTGTCTGTTCAATGCGGCCGTCTGGGGATGTCTTAGGCGCCGCTCGTATTTCAAGCCCGATGCCATGAGGGTCAGTCAGCCAAAGCGAATTTGGCTCGCGGGTCTCGGTGAACGGAACGCCAAGTCGCACAAGGCGATCGCGGAAGGCAGCCATGTCGTCGGCAAAGGCGCCAAACGTGATCCGATCGAGCCGCTTTTGGATGCCGGAGTTCAGCTCGACCCAGACGTGGGAATTGCCGAAGGCAAGCAGATCCAGGCCTCCCGAGCGGGACTTCACCTCTAGTCCGAACGCTTCAAAGAAGCGCCGTGCTTCCGCAAGGTCTGTCACGTCCAGGGAGAAGTGATCGAGCGAATGCACGCCTAGCACGCCTTCACGTCGACTTTGCTTGTTCACGTCATGCTCCATTTCATTCCAGGTGAGCGCTGCGTCCGATCGGGGCACGGCAGCGCCAGGCTTCGTCAGATCGGATGCGCTTCCTGAACTTTCGTGCGCCCATCGCACGAGGCTGATTCGGCCGCCGCCGATCTGCCCGACACGAGGTCGATCAGTTGCGGCCCTGGCCAACGTTCGCCACGCCAGGCGACGTGCATGTCGGGCCTGATCAAGGCCAATGATGCCTCATAAATTCGAGCCAGGTCCGGCCGCGCGAGCCGCACGATGCGCAGGGGAACGCCCGCTGCATGCGCATCGCGCTGAGCGGCGGCGAGCGTATCGTCGGAACATTCGAACGCGAGGAGTGTCAGACCTTGCCCGAACAAGTCGAACAAGGACGTGCGCTCATTGAGCCATGCATGCGGGGCGCGCCGCCCCGGCGCTGCAGAGGGGACATAGTCCAGTACGTCGGAGGAGCGGGACGGGGTCGTCTCGTAGGCTATGACCGGCGAGGCCGTGTAACAGTAGCCAAGAACAATACCCAGGCTCTGGAATTCTCGTGTCTTGGCCTGTTCGATCGCCGTGCGGGCCGACGCTCTTGCAAGTGAGCCTTCCGTCCCTGCCTCCTCGAGTCCGGGTTGCCAGAGCTGGTTTGCAAGCACGGCATGATTGGATGTCGCTTCAGCTATGACCTGCCCATGGACCTCGCGTCGCTCGGCGACATAACTGTCAAGAAGGCCGGGACCGCCCCATTGCGATATGACCGCAGCAAGCTTCCATCCTAGATCGACGCCATCGGCTATGCCCATGTTCATTCCGTATCCGCCGAAGGGCGGGTGGAGGTGGCACGCGTCGCCTGCCAGGAAAATACGATTGTCTCTGTACTTGTCGGCTATGAACTGACTGGCGATCCACTCATCGCGGCTCAGGATTTCATAGGGCAAATCGATCCCGGTCGATCGGCGGATCAGTTCAGCTGCGTCGCTGTCCGACAGGGAAACGCCCGGCGGCAATCCCGTCGGCATGAAAAACCACCGATCATCGGTATCCATCGGGCCGATCAGGCTCGGTGCATCGGTGTTGAGTTGCCAATACATGATTGCCCGGCCGTGGCGCTGTGCTTGGGCAAGTCCCGGCGCTCGGAACACGATGTTGTAGTTCCGCGACAGCCCGTAACGGCCTTCAAGCTTAGAGCCAATCAGGTCCCTGACTCTGCTCCTCGCGCCATCGGATCCGACCAAATAGTCGGCACGCTCCTCGATGTCTTCACCACTTACGAGATCGCGCAAGCATACGGATACTCCGCCCACGTCCTGTCGAGCCGAGACGAAGTCCTGGCAAAAGCGCAATTCGACTGACGGCAGGGAGTCGGCGTGCTTCCGCATGACGTCCTCCAGTTTGTACTGGGGTATCCACTGCGCATGCTCCGAGTAAGCATCGTTCCGATCGGGCGCGCAGTTGAATGCATTGGGAAAGCGCGCAAGTTCATAGCCGCCGAGCCGGGTCGTGAAGACCACATCGGAAGGATAGTCGATGCCGAAAGGCGAGGCCTCGGCGAGCTTGTCAGCAATGCCCCAACGTCGGAGGTGTTCGCGCGTGCGCGTATGGGTTGTTTTGGCTCTGGGAGCATATCCCACCCGGTCATTCCGCTCGACCAGGATCGTCTTGATGTTGCGCAAACCAAGTTCAATGGCGAGCGCCAGGCCTGTCGGGCCGGCACCGACAATCAAGACCGAAGTTGATGGGCGGGCCGGCGTTTGCGCCATTGGTCCCACGGCTCCCCAGTGTGTTCTGGCGAGGTCTCGCTGCCACCGCCTTGCGCGACAACTAACTCGGACACAGCTGGGGAGGCGGATGACAAATAACCATTTGTGATCAGCTTCTGTTATCGGGCGGGGTGATTTGATTTCCTGACAGGCGCTACAGTTCTGTGATCACTGTCTGCCGGGCAGGAAAGGATGTAGCGGATGAAGCTCAACCAGATCCGTGATGTCGTCATTGTGGCGGAGCGCGGGAGCCTGCGAAGTGCAGCCCGGCATCTTGGAGTTGCACAACCTTCTATCACGCGAAACATTCGCGAGCTTGAGCACGAGCTTGGCGTGGAGCTTTTTGAAAGACGCGTCTCTGGCATGGTGCTCACGCCGTTGGGGGAAGCGTTTGTCCGGCGTGCCGCGGCGATACAGTTGGATCTCGAGCGGGCGCGAGATGAGATCCAGCAACTCAAAGGCGTGGCAACCGGCGCAATCACTGTAGCCCTGTCGACCGCCGCTCACCTTGCAATGTTGCCGCGCATCCTGCCGCCCTTCGTCAAGCGCTTTCCGGATGTAAGGGTCAAGATTGTCGAGGGTCTTTTCCCTGCAATGGAGGCGGGACTGCACGATGGGGCCATAGATTTCTACGTAGGCCCTCTGGGCGAGAACAGCATGGTTGCCGAACTCGTCGTTGAGCGGCTTTTTGACAATTTCCGGATGGTCGTATGCCGCCGCAACCATCCCCTGGCAGGCGCAAAGTCGCTCGCAGAGCTTTCTGGGGCTAGGTGGGTTGCGACCTCCGTTACGTGGAATCCGGATGCTGAACTTGGGCCCATCTTCGAACGCCACAACTTGCCGGTTCCAAGGATATCGGTGGAGGCGCAAACCGGTCTCAGCATGATGCTTGTCGCAGCTCATTCCGATCTTCTCGCCATGCTCCCCAGGCAATGGCAGCACCTTGTTGACGTTGCCGGGCTTCTTCAGAGAATCGATGTGAAGGAAACGCTCGCGGCGCCGACGATCTGTATCGCGCGCCGCGCGCGACTGCCCCTGACGCCGGCGGCCGAACACCTTTGTGACCTTGTGCGCAGGGCAGGGCTCCAGGATGCCCGTGCCATGGGTGTCGCTGCCGGCGCGCCACGGAGTGACATGCTATCGTTGCAGTCGGCTTCGGTGGTCGCCGCGCCGGCAGCACATCCCATTAAGTCGCGACGCGCACGTTAGGCGAACTGGGGCCGATGCCTCTGGACTATCATTAACGCGTTTCTGCCATCGTTCGGGTTCGAAAAATTCTTGGTAGCCGCTCTCCAACAGAGATTGCGCATCGACGCAGTCCATTCATGGGGAGTTATCATGCGCCGAATCCTGTTGGGCTCCACGCTTCCGATCATGCTGGCGATGTTGCCCGCCTGGGCTCAAACCGAGCCGACGGAGCAGGGTAGTCCCACCCCCACAGCAGCAGACGAGGACAAGCGTGACGTCGTTGTTGTAACCGCTCGCAAACGGGAAGAGCGGTTGAACGATGTTCCGATCGCAGCGACTGTCACGACGGCGGACGACCTGAACGCGCGCGGCGCCACCAACAACACGGCAGATGTTCTTAGCGGCGTCGCCGGCCTCAACTTCGCCGCCGCCAACAATCCATCGCTTGCAGCGTTCACGATTCGTGGATCGGGCTCGGCTATCCAGACAACGGGCGGCTCACCCGGGGTGGGCATGTTCCGCAACGGTCTGCTCGCAAATGGCGGCGTCTACTTCAGCCAGAATTTTACGCGCGCCGACTTCTTCGATCTTCAGCAGGTTGAGGTGCTTCGTGGCGTTCAAGGCGCTCTTTATGGTCGCAATGCGGTCGGAGGCGCCGTCAATGTGGTGTCGGCGCGACCTACCTTTTCCGACAGCGGCTTCGTGAGCTTCGACTACAATCCGACAGTCGAGAAGTACGAAGGCCAGTTTGTCGTCAACCGGCAACTCAGCGACACCGACGCCCTTCGTATCGGCGCCAATATCGTCGACCAATCTGAAGGCGAAATCTACGATCGCACCAGTCGCGGGTACTTCGACGAGGATCACGGCGGCGTTGGACGCCTTCAGTTCAGGCATAAGGACGGGCCGCTGGATGTGACGTTCCTCGTCGAAAGACTGGACGAGAAGCTGCCGACTAACTCTCCCCAAGTCGCAAACCCGCCCGGCACGCCGGGCTTCATTGCCGGCTATACCCAGCCGCAGTATGTGCGCGCGGTGTCCGTTGCGCCTACCAATATCAGCAAACTTACGACGTCGATGCTCAACGGCACCTACGATCTTACGTTTGGCGAGCTTGCCTTCAACACGCTGTATCGGGACAGTTATACCCGGTCTGCTTCGGACGTGGATCTATTCACCCCGGTGACTCTGGCGGAGGCGCGCGCAATTCCCGGCAATACTGGAATTGGCGCAACCGGACCCGTAGATACCGGCCAGAATCTGTTTCTCACGGTTCGTACCGAAATTCTCAATCAGGAAATCCACCTTGCTGGCAGCTCAGATCAGTGGACGTGGCTCGTGGGCGGCGAGTATCTGCATCTCTCCAGCGGGCTCGACTCTCTTCAGACGCGCACAGCAGGTCCGGTCATCGACGCCTTTTCGAAGGTATCATGGATCTCGTATGCGGCCTTTGCATCGCTTGGATACGCGATCGTACCCGATCTCGTGAACCTGACGGTTGACGGCCGCTATACGGACGACCGGAAGAACATGTTCCGGGTCAATCATCTTGCCCCGTTCACGTACGTTCTGCCGCCGACTGACGTCGACAACACCAATTTTTCCTACAGCGTTATCCTCGATTATCATCTGACGCCCGATGTGCTTGCCTTCGCAAAAGTGGGCACGGCATACCGGGTCGGAGGGGCAAACCTGGTGCCTCTGGTTCCGTCGCCGCCGGCGCCTATTGCACAGCAGATCCTCTATGATGACGAGACATCGACCCAGTTTGAAGTCGGCGTAAAGGGAAGCCCCCTTCCTGGCACCTTCATCGGCCTATCCGCATACGTTGGCGAAACTGAGGGCGCAATCGTGCCCCAGAGCAGCGGGTGCACAGTCGCGATATGCGGCCGCATCGTTCCTGCAGCATTGGTGAATGGCGGTGACGCGAAATCTCTGGGGGATCGAACTCGAAGGGCGAGCCAAGGGAGATCTCGGCGACGGACGGTACGTGGTCGCAGGAACGCTGTCGCGCCAGTCCGGCAAGTTGGAGTCCGGCGCGTTTGACGGCTTCCGCATGCCTCAGTCGCCCGACTGGATCTGGTCCCTTGACCTGGACTATCAGCATCCGGTCTTCAACACGGATGGGTTCATTCACATCAACTACCGTGGTCAGCAGGGGGGTACGCAGGATGTTTCCGTGCCTACCTACGAGATGGACGAGCGCTCCCTTCTCAACCTGCGCGGTGGTGCGCGAACGGATGCTGGTTGGGAAGTTGCACTCTATGTCAACAACGCCTTCAACGAGAAGTTCCGTGACCAGATCGCGCCGGCCTCGCAGCATTGGAATACGGGTCTTCGCAACTATGGCGTACAGATCAGGTATGCTTGGTAGCGCAGATGCGATCTTGGACTGAGCAGACGAAATCTGGCGCGCGAGAACGCCAACATCCGATGGAGCGGAGACGTCGGAAGCTCCGCAACTTGGGTATGGCGCGATCGTGAAAAAAGCTGGCTACGACGTTTCGCGTAGAGCTCTCTTGGCGGGTGCCGCATTCACGGTGGCGCTCGCTGCCATTGACAGCGCAGATGCTGCCCCCGTCAAAGCGCCCAACATCGTTTTCATCTTGGCGGATGATCTCGGAGCGTTCGATCTGTCCTGCTACGGACGAGAAGAGTACAGCACGCCGTTCATCGACAGCCTGGCTCGCGATGGCATGAAGTTCACGTTTGCCTATGCAAACTCCAGCACCTGCGCGCCAACGCGTGTCGCGCTTATTTCGGGCAGATATCAGAACCGTCTCGCAATCGGGACCGGATCCGGCGGGGGATACCCAAGCGACAAGATTGGATACTCTGGAAGCCTTCCCTCACTCCCCAACACGATGAAGCGCGGCGGCTATCGAACGGCGCTAATTGGAAAATGGGATCTCGGCGATTTGCCAACCTTTAGCCCAAACAAGAGCGGGTATGATGAGTTCTTTGGGTTCATGGGTGGGGCGCTCGACTACTGGGCGCACGACGCCGGCAACCCTGCGAACGGGGCAGCGGACAGGGCAGAGGATTTTTACGAGAATGAAAAGCCCGTCAGCGTCGATGGCTATGCCACGGATATATTTTCGGACCGCGCCTGCAAGTTCATAGAGCAGAACGCCCACCAACCATTCTTTCTCTCCTTGCACTACAATGCGCCGCATTGGCCGTGGCAAACCCGCACCGATCGCGGAGAACCCCGCATAAATGATCTTCACCACGACGGAGGGTCACCCGCCATCTTCGCCCAGATGATGCAGTATCTGGACGAGGGCGTGGGACGTGTTCTCGAAGCGCTCGACAAGCACGGCCTCGCGAACGATACCATCGTTGTTTTCACCAGCGACAATGGCGGCGAACGCTTTTCCAGGAACTGGCCATTGCGAGGCGAGAAGGGCGATCTTTGGGAAGGGGGCGTCCGGGTTCCGCTGTTGGTGAGATGGCCTGGACGGGTTGAGCCAAGATCCGTGTCACCACAGATCGCGATGTCGATGGATTTCCTTCCAACATTCGCTGCCTTAGCGGGTATTCCGACCGACCCATCGGCACAACCGGACGGCGTCGACCTTCTGCCGCAACTTCGCGGCGGTCCGCCGGTCGAGAGAATGGTGTTTTGGAAGACGCCGGGTGAGATGTTGTCGGCCTTGGCCTATCCCTGGAAGTATCTTCTGCAGGACGATCGTGAATACCTCTACAATCTTGCGGAGGATGTGACGGAGCACGCGAACTACAAATTCAAGCAGCCGGAAATCTTCAGCCGATTGAAGGCGGCGGCTACCGCTTGGGCAGCGAGCATGTTGCCGTCGATGCAATCAAGCCGCTCAGGCACGATGGACGCTCTTGAAGCGCTGGATCCCGCACCGCGCAACTGACCCATGTGGCCTCTCATAGTGGCGGCTTGGATAAACACATCCGCCTGATCTGGTCCCTTTGAAGTGGTCTGCCGATGGTGCTGTCCGGCTAGGCTCACAGTTCAAGAGCTGCTGCAAAAGTGGACGCAACTGTGAGGAAGTATGCCACTATTGGCTCAGCTGCCGAAAATCGCTGGCCGTGCTCAGCCAGTTCGCCAAGTCGATCCGGCAGGACATCGACGCGGCCGCCAAGCTCGGCGACGCCACCAGGGCTCACGTCTTCACCGAATTCTCGCGCGAAGCCGACAAGCAGCTCGGGTTAGTTCTGGACGCTGGAAGATATCGTGGTGCTGATGGATGCGCGCGCCTAAGCCGAGGCCGCTTGGGCCTTACAATAAGCGTTCCGTTTGATACGGTTTTCAGGTTGGAGGAAGGGATGGACCTCACAAGGCGAATTGCTGACGCTCCCATGGAGATGGAGCCCTTTCCGCATTTAGTGCTCGATGGCGTATTTGAAGCCGAGGACTATCAGCGATTGAGGGCAAATCTCCCGTCCGCCGACGCCTTCGGAACCGGAACATATGGACATATAAAAGCGGCTGGCGAAGCAGATCCGCTATTTTCACCGATGCCGGATCATCTCGCAGCCACGTGGGCCGAGGTCGATGAGGTGTGGCGGAGGGATATTGCACCCGCCCTGACAAGTCGCTTCGAGCCCTTTTTGCCTTACAAGCTCAAACTGACTTTTGGCGAAGACATGCTCTGTGGCGCAGCCAACATACCAACGGCCTTGATGCTACATCGCCGTCTGGCTGGCGATGTGCAGCGTCCGCACATGGACAATGCCACGAGCCTCTTCACGTGCGTATTCTACCTTGGTCCCGAAGACGCCGATGCACGCGATGGCTTGGTGATGTACCGAGTGGGCAAAAAGGAAGAGTTTCTGGAAGCGTACAGAGCCCGGCGCGATGTTCGCGCTTGGTATCCAGATCCAGCGGCCTTCGCAATTACCGATGCGCGCCGAATGAGCTACGGCGCCAATCGGTTTGTTGCTTTTCTCTCAATGCCGCTTTCTGTTCACAGCGTCGAGACGCTCCACAATCCAGTGAGATACTCGATGCAAGCGCAGGCTTTGCTCGCGGATGCCCCGACGCTTTACAAAAATTGGATCGACAGTAACCAAGGGGGAAGGCCGGCTTTTGGGTACTAACCGTATCCAGAGGGGCCGCCGCTACGCGCTGGATCGCAGCGAGGGTTCAACAAGCACCTGCCGTGCCCAATATCTGCGCGAGCATGTGCCATAGGCTCGACGCTCAGCAGGATTTGATTGTCGTTGTGCGCTGGATGCGCTTTAGTTGTCCTGGGACGGCTGGCGGCTAGTCACAACGGGTGGTTGGGTGGACCCCGTAGAGAAGATTGATCCAGACCTGCAGCTGCTGATTGCAGCGCATGCGGAAGGGACGCTGGAGCCCAGTCCGCGAAACCCAAATTTTCTCACTCACGTCTATGTCGAGGTCGACAATGGTGACTTCGGCGGCGTGCAGGCCGCCGGACATGCCCTCTACGAAGCTGACGACGACACAGCGATCGTTGTTCTGCCGATCGACCAGATCATGACGCTTGCCGAACGTGCCGATGTGACTGGCATCTATGCACCGCCCGGCGGACACGTTTCGGCTGGCGACTTCGAGTACACGGACGAACAGAAACTGGTTCACCTCGACAAGATCCGTGGCGGGCTTACCTTGCCCGGCGAAGAGGTGTTCGTCGGTGTTGTCGATAGTGGCGTCAATATTCTCCACGACGCCTTCCGCACCCCGCCCCCAGCACGCAAGACACGGATCCATTCGCTCTGGATCCAGGACGATGCATATCGCGACGATCCGGCGGACAAGATCTGGAAAAAGGTCGGCGTCTTCTACACCGAAGCGCAGATCAACCATCTGCTAACCGAGTACGACAAGCCGCCGGCTGCAAACGCACCCCGAACAACCGCCCTCAAGAAGCTCGCTGCGGCTCTTGTAAAGCTCGACATGGTCAAGGGCGCCGATGCTGCTGCGAAGGCCGCGGAGGGCGAACGCATCGCGAAGAAGCTCCTGGATATTGGCGAGGCGTCTACGCAGAGCTGGCACGGCACGAGCGTCGCCAGCATAGCGGCAGGGACGCCCTGGCGGGTCTTCCCGAACTCAACGACGATCAAGACCACGCGCGGGGGCATTGCCTCGACTGCCAAACTGGTCGTCGTGGCCGTCGAACAGGACCTGCTGTCGGCCGTACTTTTTTGCTTTGCCCAGGCGGGAAACACGCCATGCGTCGTCAACATGAGCATGTCGACGGAGGAGATGCCCCACAACGGCCGCGCGCTGTTTGACGAGAAGACGGCGAAGGTAATGAAGAACAAGGCGCGGGCGCTGGTGGCGGCCGCCGGCAATACCGGGCGGGTGCACGGTCATGCGCGGGTAAAGTCGTCCGAGCCGGACCTCGGCCTTGATGTTCAGAATGGCGTTGTCGAACTGCGCGCGTTCGTGAGCAGCGACAAACCCGTGACCATTGAAGTGTCTCCGCCGGGCGGCGCCTTTGCCGGGGATGGCGCAAAACCGGACGGCTACGAGATATCGATCAAGAAATACAAGAGCCGGCCAGGCGATCCCGACACCCACTACAAGATCAAGATCGACGGATCCAAGCGCGAAAAGTCCGGGGGTACGGTTCAGAATGGCGTCTGGACGTTCAGGTTCACCGGAACAAGCGATCGCATCGACATCTGGCGACCAACACAGAACCCCTGGCCGCGCTTTGTGCCCAGGGGGGCGCAACGCGCGAAGGAGGACAACGAGGTAGGCTACCCTGCGCGCGTGCAGCCGCTCGAGGCTGTCTGGCATCGGCCCGCTGACTGGATCCAGCATACGGTTGGCGGCGGCGCCTGTGGCGCCGAGACGATTACAGTTGCCGCGTTTGAGCCGAGCGGGTCGAAAGTCCGCGTGATGTTTCCAAGCTCGCGCGGACCAGTGCCGGACAAGGGCAGGGCGGCCAAGGACCAGAAGCCCGATCTTGCCGCGCCCAATTGGGAGCTCTACGCAGCGCGGCTGGACATGACCGACAGGGGCGATGTCTCGAACTCGACCGGATTTGGCGGCACCAGCGCTGCAGCGCCGATGGTGACCGGGACCGTCGCATTGATGTTCGAGTATAACCCCGCCCTGACAGGCGCCCAGGTTCGGGAGATCCTGCGCGACAAGCGAACACCTCTTTCGACCGACACGCTCGCTGACCTCACCAAGAAGTCCATTGACCCCGTCGAGATGTTCGGGGCGGGGATCCTCGACATCAAACTGGCGGTCGATGAGGCGATCGCGAAGATACCGCCATGACAAAAGCGGCCGGCACGCTGGAGCGCCTGCTGCTTCTTGCGGGCGAATCGATGGAGGCGCTCGCCCCCTGGCTCGAGCCAGACGCCTTTGCCGAATACCTGAGCAGTTTCGGGCTTCGCCTTCCGCCCACATTCTTCGCTGGCGGCTTTGACACCAGCCGCCTCAGTGCTGCAAAGGCGGCGTCAGACGCAGTGGCGCCTCTGCTGGCTCCGTTGCGCAATGCGCTTGAAGAGACAGATTCCGCCGCCAATGCTCTCGCAGTGGCGGCAGCGGGCGCAAGCCTTGGCGCCCAGGTGGGCGCGACCCTGCAGGCGTTGCGCGGTTTGGGGCAGGCCCTGCTCGCGGCGGCGCCCGGGATCGCCGAGACCGCCCTCCGCCAGCGTCTTGAACAGCTTGCGACAGACCTGCCTCGGCGGCTTGCCGAACGGCACACGCTTGATCGGCTGACCCGCTCGCATCGCGATATCGCGTCTTTCCTGCAGGTCCTCGGTCTTGCAGAAGACGGCATCGTTGCCAGCGCGCCAGGCGATCTCAGCCAGCCAGCGTTCCATCTGCAGCGCCTCCATCCCGAAGCCCTCGTGCGCCTTCTCAGCAAGCCATTGGAGCATCTGCAGGAGCTCTATGGCTGGGGCGATCCAGGTTTTGATGGAACGCTTGTCCTTGGACGCATCGCACAGTGGCTAGAGGCGCGCGGCCGTGAAGTTGCAATCGCCAATGAATTCGATCTTCCCCCGGTTACGCCTCCCGGGCTCGACTTTGGCCCGGTACGCTTGCAGGCCGACCCTTCAACCTCTCCGCCTGGCTTCTCGGTCGAGTGGCGAAAGGGGGTGTCGGCGGATTATGATCGCGAAACGACGCTGGGCGCCGGCCCCTGGCAGTTCTATGCAACATCATCCTCCCATATTGAAGGTGGCGTCCGCGTGACGCTGACGCCCGACGGCAAGCTCGCTGCAGCAGCGTTCGGTTCGCCCGTGCTGTCCGCGCGGGCGGGCCTTCGGGTGGAAGCAGCGGACGACAATCCGGTGACGCTGCTGGGTATTGCTGGCGGCACGCGCGTTGAAGCAAAGAAGATCGACATTTCGGTGGGCGTCGAGGGATTGCAGTCCTCGCCCTTCATTGCCTTCAAACAGGAAGGCCTCAACTGTGTCCTCGACGTCGGCGGGGGCGACAGTTTCCTCAAATCGATTTCGGGAGGAGGTCGCGGAAAGACCGACATCACGCTGGGTGCGACCTGGACGCCGGGCAAGGGATTGAAGTTCGACGGCAGCGCCGCCCTCGAAATCGCCATTCCCGCGCATGTTCGCCTGGGGCCAGCGACCATCGAGACGATCTATCTCGTCGCGCGCATCGAGGATGGGAAAATACCGATCGAGATCTCGGCTGCATTGCGTGGCGAGCTTGGACCATTCACGGCGGTCGTCGATGGCGTCGGCGTCGCGTTCAAGGCGACGTTCCCCAAGGATGGCGGTAATCTTGGTCCCCTGCAGCTTGATGCCGGTTTCAAGGCGCCAAACGGACTTGGCCTGTCGATGGACGGCGGCGGCTTTTCGGGCGGCGGCTTCCTCAAGCGCGATCCGGTCTCCGGCGAATACGCCGGAGCGCTTGAGCTCGTCTTCCAGGACGTCATCCAGGTCAAGGCATTCGGCGTTCTCGACACGCGCATGCCCGACGGGTCCGAGGGCTATTCGCTCGTCATCGTCATCAACGCGGAGTTCGCCCCGATCCAGCTGAGCTTCGGCTTCACGCTGAATGGTGTCGGCGGCCTGCTCGGGGTTAACCGCACTGCGCTTTATGACCAGCTTCGCGCGGGCCTGCGCGACGGGTCGATCAACTCGATCCTGTTTCCGAAGAACCTCATCGCCAATGCGCCGCGTATCATCGGCGACCTCAAGCGGATGTTCCCGCCGCAGAGCGGGCGCTACCTTATCGGACCGATGGCGAAGCTCGGCTGGGGAACGCCTCCGTTGGTGACGCTGGAACTCGGGATCATCCTTGAAATCCCTCGGCCAGGCGTTGCCATTCTCGGCGTCCTTCGGGTCGCCGTCCCCGCAGACGACATCGCCATTCTCAACCTGCAGGTCAATTTCCTGGGCGTCATCGATTTCGAGCGCAAGGAGCTCTCGATTGACGCCTCGCTCTTTGATTCACGCCTCCTCGCCTTCACGCTGACCGGCGATATGGCTGTGCGCCTCTATTGGGGAGAGAACGCAAACTTCCTCCTGACGGCAGGCGGCTTCCACCCGGATTTCACGCCCCCGCCACTGGCGCTGCCTCAGCTCAACCGGCTCGCCATCTCGATGTGGGCGGGCAATCCGAGGCTCTCGGCGGAAGCCTATTTCGCGGTCACCTCGAACACCGTTCAGTTCGGCGCGAAAGTCGAACTCTACTACGGCGTCAAGGTTTTCAACGTCTACGGCTTCGTCAGCCTCGACGCATTGATCCGCTTCGACCCCTTCCACTTCATCGCCGAGATCTCAGGACAGGTCGCGGTACGATCAGGCGGCTCAACCCTGTTCTCGATCCGCCTCGAACTGCTTCTGGAAGGTCCAACTCCCTGGCATGCGCGAGGCCGCGGTTCGTTCGAGATCGGTTTCATCTTCACCGTGACCATCTCGGCTGGCTTCGAGATCACATTCGGCGAAGACCGAGACACGTCTCTGCCGCCAGTGCAGGCGCGCGGGCTTCTTGAGACCGCGCTTCGCGCCGACGGGGCCTGGCGAGCCCTTGCCCCGGCTCGGGCGCATGTCTCGGTCCGCGAACTGGCCCCCGGCTCGGGCATCGTGATCGCTCCAATCGGCGCCCTCAGCGTCAGCCAGAAGATTGCACCGCTCGGACTTCCGCTTGCGCGCATCGGCGCCCAGCGAGTTGAAGGACCCAACACGTTCAGGATCGTTGACGTGAGCCTTGGCGCCGGCGTTGAACCGCCGACGAGCGTTCCGGTTCTAGAACAGTTCCCGGCGGCCCAGTTCCTTGAGCTGAGCGATGCCGAGCGTTTGTCACGTCGCTCGTTCGAACCCTTTGATGCAGGCATCGAGATTGCGGGCGGGGCATCGCCCCGGGCCGATTTCCAGACGCATGTCGAAGTCGCCTACGAAGTCATCTATGTAAGAAAGCCGCGCCGTCCGCTCTTCTTCTACCTGCGCGATACACTCACCAATTTCCTCGTTGCGGGATCGGCTGCCGGCCGCTCGAAACTCTCGGCAGAGAGGCGCGCGCCGACTGGGCTTGCGACGCCGCCGGTGAAGTTGCCCGAAGAGCGCTTTGTCGTGGCGGGCGTCGATGATCTTCGCCCTCATGCGCCGCACCTGGTGTTCACGTCCCAGTCTGCCGCCGCACTGGCGCTCAAGGACGTGGTGCGCAAGGACGCACGGCTGACAGGCAAGCTCCAGGTTGTCTCTTCATTCGAGGCGGCCGCCTGATGTCCCTGGCGCGCTACACATATCTGGCCTGGTTGCGCCGCGGCGCTGCAAACGCCATCACGGCTGCAGCGACGATCAAGAGCCGGGCCGAGATCAAGGTAAGCCTTGCCCTCAGCGATGGCGCCGTGACCGGCGCGCCCATCGAGAAGAGCTTCAAGCTTCAGGGCCCGGGCGATGTCATCGGGATCTCCGGGGATATGGTGGTTCGCACCGAGCCGCGTCATTGGGTGACCGATTTCGAGCCGAACTATCTCCCCTTCATCGAGTTCTACGATGAGGATTTCCCCTGGCGCCACACGCCGGCGCCAGCGGACCTTGCGGCGCACCGGCTGACGCCCTGGATCAGCCTCCTTGTGCTGGCGGAAGGTGAATTCACGCGCAACCAGGCGCCGGGCCGGCCGCTGACATCGGTCCTGGTGACCTCGCCTGATCTGCCGAGCTTCTTCCCCCCTCCCGACCAGGTCTGGGCCTGGGCGCATGTCCAGATCGCGGGCGATGTCGGCGGGACAAGCGCGCCCGATCCGACCCAACTTGGCGTTCGCCTGGCGGCCTCTCCTGACAGCGCCGTCTCGCGCCTTGTCTCGCCGCGCCGGCTCGAAAAGAACACCGCCTACACGGCGTTCGTGGTCCCGACCTTCGAGGCGGGCCGCAAGGCCGGGCTTGGCCTTCCAATCAACGATGACGCCGAGCCTGGCATGGCGCTCTCCTGGAGCTCGGGCGCCAACGAATTTCCAATTTATCAGGAATGGTATTTTCAGACCGGGGAGGGCGGGGACTTCGAGGACCTCGTTCAACGCATCGCCCCGCGCCAGGTCGACAAGCGCGTTGGCGTTCGTGACATGGACATCGCTGCGCCGGGCTTCGGCATGCCCCAAATCGCCGAGGCAATCGGTCCGGGCGAACCGCCTGGTCACCACAAGGGTGTTGTTGGTCTTGAAGGCGCGCTGAAAGCGCCTGACATGACCCCGAAACCGCTTGATCCACAGGCAGGCTTTGCATCGGACGCCGCACGCGTGGTCAACGCGCCTGCAGACGCCCAGGCAAGCCATGTGAGCGATCCTGTTGTCGCCCCGCCGCTGACGGGCGGCTGGCATGCGCTTCTCGATCGCGTCGACCCAGCCCAGCGGCCGGCCTGGACGCACGATCTCAATCTCGATCCGCGCCAGCGGGCCGCGGGCGGTCTTGGCGCGCGCGTCGTCCGCAAGCACCAGGAACGCTACATGAAGCTTGCCTGGGAGCAGGTCGGCGAGATCGTGGCCGCCAACCGAAAGGCCGGCTTCCTCCGCTTCTCGCAGGCAGTGATGCAGATGGCGTTCTCCAAAAGCGTGTCGCCCTTGCAGGGCATGAGCGCGCTTTCGATTGCCTCGCCCATGCTGTCGCGCGTCCTGGGGTCGCCCAGGACGATCCGCGCGCTCGTCTCCGAGAGCCGCATGCCGTCGGCGGCCATGACGCCGGCCTTCCGCAAGCTGACACGTCCGCGTGGCCTGGTGATGAAGCGCGCGCTTCCGGCCGACCAGCGCCGCCATGCGACGGGAGCATTTGCCGCCGCCCTCAACGATAAGCGCGTGTCCGCTGCGCCAGAGCCGCCACCGGTGACAGGCCCCACATTCGGACAGGTTGCGGACGGTATCGACGCCAGTCAGAAGAACCAGAAGCTGCTGCTAGGCTGGCTCTGGTTGATCATCGCCGCGCTCCTTGCCCTGGCGGTGGCGGCTTATCTCATGGTTGGCGGACCTGCCGGCACGGCCGTGGCCGGCCTCCTCGGCGCGATGGCTGCCGGTGTTGTTGTTGCCGCGCAACGGGCCCGCCCGGCTCTGGCTGCTGCGGCAAAACTTCGCCTGGAGGATCTGAGCCCCGCATCAATCCCGGAGGCGCCGCCCGCAAATTTTGTACTCTCCGAGCCAGGCAAGACGGCTGCTGCAGCAAACGATCCGGTAGCTGCCCACGAGTACGGGGTGGCGTTGCGCGACCTGGCTGGACTTCTTGCAGCAAAGCCTCCGCCTGCCACGGTGAAAGCCCGCTTCGACGAGAACAATGCGTACCTCAAAGTCATGAAGGCGATCGCGCCGGCTGCATCCTATTCGAAGCGCGCCGCCAGCCTGATCCGCATCGGCGATTATTCCATCATCGATTATGTCCACGAGGCCTCGCCAGGAGGCCCCCCGCCGCCTGCGGATCCTGCAGCGCCGCCAGCGATCAAGCCGGTCATGGCCTATCCGGACATCAAGGAGCCGATGTATCGACCGCTTGCAGACATCAATGACGACCTGCTTGCCCCGAACATAGGCCTCATTCCACCCAATACGGTGACGCTCCTTCTCACCAATCCGCCCTTCATCGAAGCCTACCTCGCCGGCGTGAACCACGAATTCGCGCGTGAGCTCCTCTGGCGCGAATACCCGACCGATTGTCGCGGCACGCCCTTCCGCCAGTTCTGGGATGTCTCGCGCGTGCCAACGCCCGGCCTTGAGGGCAAGGAGCGTGCGCGCAAGCTCAAGGACATCGAGGCGATGCATCTCTGGCCTGCGGCAAATCTCCTTGGCAGGAACCCCAATCCTTTGCGCGGCATTTCAGGCGAGACGGTCGTGCTCGCCCTGCGCGGCGACCTGCTCAAGCGCTATCCGAACACGATCGTCTATGCTCAACGCGCACGCTGGAGCAGCGATCCAGCCCATGCCAACGAGCTTGCGCTCTACGACGAAGAGGGCGCCAAGGCGCTCACAGGTGTTGAAGATCCCAACATCGAGTATCCGATCTTCACAGCGGCTGTCGCGCCCGACCTCACCTTCGTCGGCTTCAAGTTGACCCTTGAACAGGCGCGGGGAGATCCTGCCCTTGATGAAACCGCGGCGGCGCGCGCCTCGGTGGCTGCAGACAAGCTCGGCTGGTTCTTCGTCCTGCAGGAAGCCCTGGGCGAGCCGCGCTTCGGTCTTGATGAGCATGCGCCGCCCGCCTCAATGACCACCGGCGTCATGTGGGATAACCTTTCCTGGGATCACATCAATGTTGAGGGCCGCAAGACGATCGATCTGGCGCGGCCGTTTACATCAAATCTCTCTGGCAGCCACCCGACACCGAAGTTGAACTGGGCCCCAGCTGCAGGCGCGACGGCGGCCGATCTTGCCGCCATTCTCTATCAGAAGCCTGTGATGGTGGCCTGGCACGCTCGCCAGATGCTTGAGCGCGGAAAGGTCTGATCATGCCGGACCTCAATGCACTTCAGAAGGAACTGGGCGCTCTACGCGCGAAGCGCGATGCGCTGGCGAATGAGACGCGTGCTTTAGCCTTGCGGGCCGAGGCGCTCAGAATGCGCCGTGCAGACCTCGATCGCAGGCCAGGCAACCCGGAGGGCCGCAGCGATGCGGCGGGGCTCGAACGCGAGATCGCCTCGCTGGAAGCCGAAACAGGCCGACGTCGCGCTGAGCTTGCAGAGGTGAGCGAGCGGCTGTCAGGAGCCGTCCTCGATTTTTCGCGCACGCCTGTTTCCGATGCGATCGGCGGTCTTGATGACCATGTGCCATTCCTCATGTTTCCTGTCCGGCTTGAAACCAAGTTCGCACACGGGCAGGGCGGCCTCAGCCTCCGTGTCCGCATTTTTCCCGACGCGGTGAACATCTCGACGCACGATCCGCTGTTGAGCGCCGGCGAGCGTGCCGCCGGGATTGCCTACTGGGCCGAACGCGCTCGCGTAGCGGACCTTGGCGGCGAGGAGAAACGCACCGCCGAGCTTGGCGCGTGGACCCTGCTGGCGACACGTTATGGGGGGCCGCGTGCGCGCTATATCGCGAGGACCACCCGGTCTGATCCCCAGCCAGCGGGGCCAAGCCCGGCGCCGGGGGAGGAGCCGGATGAGCCCGTGCGCCTGTCCCACAGCGTTGCCCCGCCTCGTACACGCCTTCTGCCGGACTATTTCGTCGTCGTCGGGATCGGCCACAACGGACAGGAAGTGACCCGCGCCATCGGCAAGCCGATCCCGGATGCGCTCCTCCTCGGGCCAGATCCGGATGCGGCAACCGCCGAACTATCGCGCAGCGCCAATGGCAGGCTCGCTGCGGACCCCAAGCTCGACTGGCTCATCAATTTCGACCGCGCGATCGACGTCGGGATGGCGGTCAACCTGGCCGTGCCCGCCGAACAGGCGCGGGATGGTTTCAAGCAGATCATTGCCCTCGGCGCCAAGCTCACCATGGATCACGAGGCAGGCGCGAGCGCCCTTGAGGCGCTGCTGGCGGAGCATCGCTTCACGGACGGCATCGACCTTCTGGCCAACGGGGCGCCGACCAACAATACCGATGGCGCGCCGGCAGCCTTCACCTCGAACCTCAGCGCGGACGAGGCGCTTGTCGACCAGGAAGTCCATGGGCTTGCCCCCGTTGAAGTCCTCGATCACGCGGCCAAGTCAGATGCGCAGCGACTTGCTGAGGCCCTCGGCATCAGATTTGAAACGGTGAGCGACTGGCCAGGGGCTGCGCGCCAGCACGACATCGCGGATGCGCTTGCGATGAACAAGGCGCTCTGGCCGGCGACATTCGGCCGCTTCCTGAGCGAGATGGTGGCGGGAGAGATGACGCCACTGCTCAAGAACGAGATCGAGCGCTACTTCCTCACCTACGTCACCGGCCGCACGCTCCTGCCGAATATCCGCATCGGCAGGCAGCCTTATGGCGTGCTCGCGACGAGCGATCTTTCGACCTGGCTTGAGGAAGAAGGACGCCAGGCAGGCGCGATGGGCGACATCGCCGCTGGCCTTAGATGGTTCCGCCGTCATTTCGAGGCGCCGCGGCCCGATACGAGTGTCTCGATTGCGCAGATCGGAGGCGGAGGCGATGAAGCGCTAGCGAACTCGATGCGCGTGATCGGCCAGCTTGCAAGTTCGGTCGCGTTCAACTCGCGCAAGGCCGTCACTGATCGGGAGGCCTGGAACACGCTCAACTTCACCGGCGTGATCCCGCTGATCGCATTCAACTGGTGGGACAGGCTTGAGAAGGCGCGGTCCGAGCAATTTGCAAGACTGCAGCTTCCCGCAACGAACCTGCCGCTTGCCAAGCTCGTCTATTTCAACACAACCGACGCGCTTGATGTCCCGGTGGTGGACCAGGATCCTGACATCCCGCTGTCCGAGATCGAGCGCATCTCAAAATTCGATGGCGCACGGAACTACATCGACTGGTTGCTGACCGCCACAAGCGAGGATCTGCAAGCGGAGGTCTTCAAGAATTCCGACGGCGATCGCATCAGCGCGCCCAAGGCGCTTCTTTATCGTATGCTGCACAACGCCTGGACCTCGCAGCTGACGGCGAACTCACATTCACTGTTCACGCGCCTCAGGGCTGATCTTGCCGCCATGGCGCCAGCCTCTTCGACGCTGAATATCGGGGCGCAGAAGAACGTGCCCGTCGACCACGCACCGCTGTTTGATGCGGCCAAGCTTGGGCTGACACGCAATGCGCGCGCGCTTGGCGATCTCTTGCTTGATGCATCACGCAGCGGATCTGCAAACCTTCCCGAACCTTTACCCGAAGCACTGGCGCTACAATCGCAGCGCGCAGCGCTTGAGCGCCTCGCGAACCTGTCGACAGCGGCGCTGGAACGCCTGTTCGCAGAGCATGTCGACCTTGCAAGTTACCGTCTCGACGGCTGGCAAACGGGCCTTGTCTCACGGCGTCTGGATTTCATGCGACGGCGCGAAGGACGCGCACGGGGGGTCTATCTGGGCGCCTATGGCTATGTGGAAAACCTTGTTCCCAAGCCAGCGCCGACGCCGGTTGCCCAATCCGATCTGCCAGCGCTGTTGCGCGATTCGGGCGCGGTGAGCGAGCTTCCGGACAATGGCGGATTCGTCCAGACGCCGTCACTGACCCACGCCGTCACCGCCGCCGTGCTTCGCAACGCCTACCTGACGCACGCCGAGCCCTCGACGCGCGATCTCATGAGCGTCAATCTGACATCGCGCCGCGTCCGCTCGGCCATGAGCTTTATCGAAGGCGTGCGGGCGGGGCAGGACCTGTCCGCGCTGCTTGGCTATCAGTTCGAGCGCGGCCTTCACGAAGGTCATCCTGGCCTGGAGCTCGACCAGTTCATCTATGTCTTGCGGGCGAAGTTCCCGCTCATCTCGCGGCGATTGACGCCAGTCGATGAAAGCGCGCCCGCCGAGGTGATCGAGGCGCGCAATGTCATCGACGGCAAGGACTTCCTCGATCAGGTGCGGGCGAAGAAAGTCTATCCCTACGACATTGCGGATCTTCCTGCGCCCAACTCGACCGAGGCCCGCGCGATCATTGCGGAAATCGAGCGTCTGGAAGAATCGCTCGATGCGGTGGCCGACCTGACGCTCGCCGAGAGCGCGCACCAGGCCGTGCAGTCAAATATCGATCGCGCGCGCGGGGTGCTGGGAGCGATGGGTGATGGCGAAATGCCTCCCGTGCCGGACGTCGCTCAGACGCCGCGGAGCGGGCGTGTATTCACCCAACGTGTGGCCCTGCACCTCTCAAGCGGAGGCGGTCCGGCGCCAACGACGCCGCGAGCGGCCGCCAATCCGGGCCTCAACGCCTGGCTTGGCGCCCAGTTGCCAGCTCCTGGCGGCATCGGCTTTGAAGTGCGCGCGGCGGGGGCGCCCCCGCGCACCGAGACGCTCGATCAGATGGGGCTCGAGGCAATCGATCTGGTTCTCATGAGCGCCGACCGCCTGGGCGATGGCGCCAACGACCTTGAGCGTCATCTCGCCGACAGGGTCCGTGCTGCGTATGATGTTGGCGATGACATCGTCATGCTGTTTTCCGGTCCGACGCCTTCGGCCGGGGAGCGCAAGCTGGTGCTGGATGCCGGCGCTGCACCAGGAGCAACGCCGCTCGCACAACTCCTCCCGCAGCTCCGGGCGCTTCGCCGCTTGGTCGGAGGCGGAAGGGGCCTCAATGCGCAGGACTATCGCCTTGCGGCCGATTTCGAAAAGACCAATCCAAGGAATCCCAAGGGGTTCAAGCTCGATGCAGGCGGGGATCTCGCAAGCCTGCCTCAGCGGGTTCGCGCCTCCCGCGACGCGCTCCAGACCGCGACAGCATCCCTTGAGAACCATCTGGATACGCTCGCCGCAGGCTATGACGCCTTGCGCGCTGATCCGACGACGTTCGATGCGGCTGCCTGGTCGGGCAAGCTGGCGATTCTACGCGAGCGCATGCGCGCGCTCGCGATGTTCGGCGCGCCGGACGCCCTCCCGCGCAGCAGCGCGGGCGCAAGCGTCTCGGCGGTGTTTGGCCTCATCGAACAAGCGCGCGCAGCGCTCGCGACTATCGAGAAGAGGCTTGCCGCTGCCGAGGCTGCGCTCGCCCCGCTGCCAGTTGAGCCGCCACGCGAGGATCCTCGCGAGGAAAACCGCAGGCTGGCGGGGCGCCTCGACACACGGCTTGCCAACCTCGTTGCAGCGGCGCGTCTTTCTCTGGGCGACGGCTTTCCGCTGCAGCCAGTATTCATCCTCGATGCAGATGCTCAGGCGGAGGTCGATGCGCGCCTCGCTGCCCCGATCGAGAGCGATGCGCTTGCCCTCGAAGCGTGGCTCCAGTCGCTGGGACGCGTTCGTCCCCGCATCGCCGATATTGCGCTCGCCAGCGCAGCGGCATTCTGGATCAACGGAACCGAGCCGCGGCTCGTGCCGGTACAGCTGCCCTTGCGCGCCGGCGATCCGTGGATCGGGCAAGCCTGGACGACGCCGCCCCAGGAGGGCGAAATCCTAAGTGTGATGACGCTCGATCCCCCCGCCTCGCTCGGCAGCGATCTTGAGGGCCTGTTGTTAGACGAATGGACCGAGACAGTGCCAACGACCCATGAAACCACGGGCGTCGCTTTCCATTTTGACCGGCCAAGCGCTGTTGCGCCCCAGGCGCTGCTGCTTGCCGCGCCTCCCAATCCGGACGGGCGCTGGCGCTGGAACGAGCTTCTCCATGTCGTCCTCGACACGTTTGCACGTGCGCGGCTTCGCGCCATCGAGCCAGACCACATCGCCGCCTCGGACCTGTTCCCGGTTCTGCCAGCGACGGTAAGTTCGTTTTACAAGGGCTCGCTGTTCGCCTCCACCCACCTCGTGCGCGATGTCGCCGCGCTCAAAGCATCCACGGAGTGAGGCCAATGGCATACGACCTCAAGGCCGCACAATTTCTGATGGATGGCGTCCCGTTCGAACCAAAGCCTTTCATCAAGGGCTGGAACCGGCTCGAAGGCAGGGTGCGCGAAGAGAATTTCGATCGCGCCCTTCGCGCCGAGGCCCGCGATCCATTGTGGTTTCTCGCGCGCCAGTGGCAGTTTCTCGAGCTCAAGGCTGACGATGCCGGATCGCCGATCGAGGCTCGCATGGCGATGCGTCGCTCGAAGCTCGACCGGTTTTCGGTCAGGGGAGGGCCGGAGCGCGAATTTCCGGGTGATGTTCCCCTCGAGGCGACCGTTGAGCACGAGGCGCCGCCGGCAGATCGCGTTGCACTCATCCAGATTGCGCGTGTCTTTGAGAAAGCGCTGGCGCGCGATGCGGTCAGCGGACCCGATCGGCGCCTCGCGCTGCAGGGCCTTCAGGCGACCTATCCTTTCGATGCAGCGCGCATAGCAGGCGCAAATGATGAGGAAGCGCGCCAGCTTGGAGCGCTGTCTGATGCGCACCTCTTTGATGCGGCGACATTCCTGGCAGATGCAAATTATCAGGCCTCGATCAGCTCCCGCTCAGGCCTCTCAGTGGCGCTTGCAGAAGCGGTGATCCGGGCCGCAGAGACCACCAGGAAATGGCATTCCGCGCTTTACTTCACGCCTCATGCGGAAGACGAGACCGCCTGGGCGCCGAGCCAGCTCGAGTACCAGTTCTCATGCTCTACCGGGCAGGGGAGCGATCGTACGGTTCTGACCGGCGATGGTTATGCCAATGGTCGGCTCGACTGGTTCGCGGTTGATGTGGCGGGGCCTGGCGAAGCGACAAGTGGGGATGGCTCAGGTGCGCCAAGAGACGCTGCGCCCGTCTCGCCTCCCAAAGAGGAAGCCCTGTCCTTCCTGCCGTCGGCAATTCGCTTCGCCGGCATGCCAAGCCATCGTTTCTGGGAAATGGAGGATGCACGCGTTGAATTCGGAGACATGAGCGCCGCCACGACCGATGTCGCGAAGGTCCTGCTTATGGAGTTCATTCTCGCCTATGGCGATGATTGGTGCCTCTTCCCTTATGAGGTCGAGACGGGAGATCTCTGCGAGGCGCTCGGCCTTGTCGTGCACGACGTCTTCGGCGACGCCTCGCTTGTGCGGCCGGCCGATCGCGGGAAAGATGAGGACTGGCGGCGCTGGGCCATGTTTGGTCTCGAAACACGTCAGACAGGCGATGTTGCAAAGCCCCGGCTCTTTCTGCCGCCAACCACGCCGAAAATGCTCGAAGGCGCTCCAATCGAACGGGTCGTGTTTCTGCGTGACGAAATGGCGAACATGGTATGGGCGGTCGAGCGCACCGTCATGTCGGCGGCGGGGATGGGCGTTGATGGCGAGCGCCACGCCTTGTCCCTGGCGCCAGTTCCGCCACCGGATCCGGCCCCCGCAACAGGCGCAACTGCGCGCTATCGTCTTGGCACGGACGCCCCGCTCAACTGGCGTCCGTTCGTGCCATCGCATGTCCCGAACAGCCAGCGCAGTGTAAGGCTGCAACGCGCTCGCCTGCCAGAAAGGTCGGCGGATCCCCTTGGCGCGGTGCTCGTGGGCCCGGGCCTTGCGCCTGAGCCTTACTTTATCAACGAAGAAGAGGTCCCGCGCTCAGGCCGCATCGTCACGCGCAGCTATCAGCGCACGCGCTGGCTCGATGGCCGGGTTGTCCTGTGGCTTGGCCGTCGCACCCTGACGGGCCGTGGTGAAGGATCGAGCGGACTTGAGTTCGACGTCATCGAAGAAATTCCACAACGCGGCTAGAAGTCCGGATCAATGCTGACGCGCGATGGGCGGTTGTAAGCGGCCATATATGGCTGTTTATGCTTCACTTTATACAATAACAGGCCGTATATGGCCTTATGTTGATGACGCCCGTGAACTACTGATTGATCTCGGATCGGCGATCCGAACCCGCCGGCTGGCCCAGAGCTGGTCGCAGGAGGAGGCCGCATCGCGCGCCGGCATGGGTCTCCGAACCTGGCGGCGTCTGGAAACGAGCGGCCAGGCCACGATCGAGAATCTGGTGAACGCCGCGATCGTCCTGCATTGCGAGGATGGTCTCGCACAGCTCTTCCCGGCGCCGGCGGCCGCCAGTCTCGATGAACTGCTTGATGCCCAGGCAGCAGCGCCGAAACGTCGCCGGCGGTCGCCGCAACCTCGAGCAGCGAGTTTAAGGCGGCGCACGAGCGCGTCTGGAGAGAGTTCACCGTCAGCTAGGGTTGGGCGCAGAGCGCCTGGCGGTCCCGCTCGGTCACCCCGCTGTTCGACGGCAAGACGAAAAGCCGGCGTGGCTGATCCACACTGGGAGCGACAGGTATTCCGCCTTGGCGACCTTTTACGACCACGTGCGCTCAGAGGGCCTTGCCCGCTATCCTACGGGGCCGGAGCGCGGCGAAATTCCGTTGTGCAATTCGGGGTATCCCTGAACGAGGAAAAATTCGCACAAGGATGGCGTCGCCCCGCCGCAATTCCGCGGCGAGGAGTTACGAAGATGCCGAAAACCAAAACTCGCACAGGCCGCAAGCCCAGCGTTCGCCGCCGCGCTATTCCCGAAGACCCCCACAGCTTCGTCACGCCGGCCGAAGCGCGGGGCGAAGCCGCTTACATGGTTCTGCAGATCATGCTCAGGCAAATTCCACAGAGCATGTGCCGCAGGATCATGGCTGGCGCCTATGTCGAAGCGGATACGCTGGATGTCGCAGCGATCACCGAAGAGATTGAGTGCCTCTTCCGGACGATCCCGTTCGAGATTCCGACACGCTAGAACTGACGCGCGGACAGTGCTACTAGGAAGCGGCTGGCCCGTCCCCCAACCTAGGGCCTGCACGGAAGGGCGTTCCCTCGGGAGCGCCCTTTTGCATTCCGCCATCACTGATCCGGCAGCGCAGCCGCGCTGGCTGCGGCGCCATCGACAGATGGGGACGCTGATACGCTCATACAGGCCCGGCACTCTCTTCGAGTAGCCGAACCCGCATCCCCGAAGTGCATGGGCCCTCAGCCTGCCGGCTGGTAGTCCTTCATGCCAGTGCGCCAGAGGATGAAGGCGTAGGTATCGGCCGCCTCATTGTCCTGTTGCGAGCGTGTCGATCCGATTCCGTGCCCGGCGTCGAAGTCCACGCGCAACAGGATCGGGTTCTTTGAGCTCGTGGCGGCCTGGAGCCGCGCTGCCATCTTCGCGATGTGGAACGGGGCGACACGCGGGTCGGTCGCGCCTGTGGTCAACAGGACGGCGGGATAGGCCGTTCCATCCTTCACCGACTGATAGCTGTCGATCAGCTTGACGGCCTTGTATCCCTGCTCCTCGCGGAGGTCGCCCCATTCCGGCGCCTCGCCCCAGCCATTGGGTTCGGCCGGATAGCGTAGCGGGTTATGCCAGCCAACGCCGGAGACCACGGCTGCGAACAGGTCGGGACGTTCGGTCAGCGCCATGCCCATGGTGATGCCGCCCGCCGAGCGGCCGCCAATGGCAAGCTTCGGTGTAGAAGTGTAGCCCTTGGCGATCAGCTCCTCGCACACGGCGATGAGATCACGCCAGGTGTTGGGTTTGTTGAGTTTCTGGCCCGCAAGATGCCACTCGCGGCCATACTCCCCGCCGCCACGAACGTTGGCGTAGCCGATGACGCCGCCTGCATCGATGAAGGCGAGCGACCGGTTGGCGAAGGCGGGCGTGTAGGAGATCGCGCCATAAGACCCGTAGGCAGAAATCCACGCCGGGTTCGATCCATCGAGCTTGACGCCCTTCTTGTGGATCAGGCTGTAGGGGATTTTCACGCCGTCCTTGGCGGTCGCAAAGCCTCGTGTGGTCTCGTAAGCGCTGACATCGATGGCCGGTTTCGGTGTGATGCCGGTATCGGAAACGGCGCCCGACGCGTCGACCTGCCAGATGCCCGTGGGCGTCAGCCAGCCGCCATAGTTCATCTTGACGCCGTCGCGATCCTTGCTCGCGAACACGCCGCCGATCGTGCCGTCGAAGGGCAGGGCGATGTCATCGAGCTTGCCCGTTTTGCCCAGTTTCTTCAGCCGCCAGATGCCGCCGTCCATGATGCGCAGGTAGAGGCCGTCCTTCGCCAGCGCCATCGAGTCGATGACGGTTTCAGCCTGCGGCACGACTTCGGCCGCCTTCGCGATCGAGGGGGATTTCGCGCTGGTCTTGAGAATGTGGCCGCGGGGCGCGCCTTTGGTCGAGAGCAGATAAAGCGTGTCGCCGTCGACCTCGATGCCTGTGACCTCGTCCTCGAACTTCGCCACTTCCACCCATTTCGCCTTGCCCGTCACGGCTTCGGCGACGGGGGCGACATAGAGCCTTACCTCCGGCCTCACATCGGCGAGGATGAGATAGGCGTAGGCTGATCCATGCGCCGTGCCGACGATCGGCATCTGGATGTCGTCGTAACTGATCTTCGCATCCATGCCGCGCTTCAGCAGGATGGGATCCTTGGCGGGATCGTCGCCCAGCTTGTGGAAGCGCGCCTGGCTGTCGAGATAGCGCTGTGGCGATTCCGGCGGGCTCGTCAGCTGGTTGTAGAAGAAGCCGGACGCATCATCGAGCCACTGCGCATTGGCGTTCTGGGTGTTGGGGATGGTCTCGGGCAGGCCCTTGCCTGTCGCCGTTTCGAGGATGTGAAGCAGCGAATCCTCGCTGCCATCCTTCGACACGCCATAGACGACGTACTTGCCAGCAGGCGATGCGTGCCACCAGTCCAGCGAATAATGGCCGCCGTCCTTCGCCATGGTGGTCGGATCGATGAGCAGCCTGTCCACGCCTTTCTCGCGCACGAAGAGCTTGTAGCTCTCGGTCCCCGCCGGGCGCTGCTCGAAGAACAGATAGTCGCCTTCTTCTTCGACCTTCGCCGTGGCGACGATGTCGCCCGTCACCTGCTTGATGCGCGCAAGCAGTTTGTCGCGGCCGGGTATGGCCTCGATCACTCCGCGCGTGTGCTTGTTTTGGCCTTCGAGGAACGGCATCCAGTCCGCGTCCTTGGCGTTTTCCATCCACCGGTAGTTGTCGGTGAGGGTCTCGCCGAAATACGTATCGGTCACCGGCTCGATGCGCGCGACCGGGGCAGCGGGCGCGTCCGACAGCTTGGGAAGGGCGGGTGTCGCCGTGCCGGAGTTGGGCGAACACGCCACGACAAGCGCGCCAGCGCTGGCTCCGATGAAAAGCCGACGCGTAAGGACCGACATGTTGATCTCCGCTGACCCCAGGGGCGCGATTGCGCCGCCATCGAACTTGGAAAATCTACCTCCGTCGCCGCTCGGCGTGGAAGGTCAAAGGCGGGTTTTCGCGAACTCTTTTTGATCACTCTGACTGCTCAATCGCGAAGATATGGCTGCTTTCGCCTGCAATGCATGCGTACGCGGGGCAGGCCCTTGCGTGGATGACGAGCGATCACTTTGCGGGGCGGGGGCGTTCTGGCCTGTGGAGTGTCCGTCTGTGCGATTGAACTCCGTCCCCCGACAACGATAACAACCGGCCCTCAGTCGCGTTGCGTGCCAGGAGTAAGCGTCGATGAAGCCCGTCAGCCATTGCCTCAGCCGTATCGGGATCGTTGCGGCGATCGGCGCGGGGGGCCCGGCCTTCGCGCAGCCGCCTGCACCCGGTGATGTGGTCGTCGTCACTGCAACGCGCGGTGAGAAGTCGGCTCGCGAACTTCCGCAGAGCGTTGCGGTGCTGTCGGGCGATGATCTTGCGCATGTCGATGGCGCGGAAGACATCGTGATGCGCCTGCCGGGCGTGCAGGCAGCGATCTCCAACGGGTCGCAGACGACTTTCCAGATCCGTGGCGTGGGAGCCGTCGATCACCAGGCGCTGACGCCGAGCGCTGCGGCGGTCAATGTCGATGGCGTATTCCTGGCGACCAACGTGCAGGCGAGCCTGTTGGCCTACGATCTCGCGCGCGTCGAAGTGCTGAAAGGACCGCAGGGAACGATCCAGGGGCGCAATGCTTCGAGCGGTTCGATCAGCTTCATCACGGCGCAGCCGACGGATGCGTTCGTAACTTATGCCGAAGCGGCTTATGGCCGCTTCAACCGGTGGGATGTGCAGGCGGCTGTGAGCGGACCAGTGGCGGAAGGTATCAAGGCCCGGCTTGCCGGACGTTACCTGAAGCAGGATGCGGCCCTGAAGAATGTCGGCGGGCCGGAAGAGGCTGGCGGCGTACGCGATGAGTACGGCTTGCGCGGCGCGCTGGCCTTTGATCTCGGCGAGACAGGAGAGCTGCTGGTGCGCGCGCATGTCGAGGCGGACAATGGCGTCAATCCGGCGCCGCGCAATTCCGCGCTCGTGGTGGGCAAGCACGAGATCTCTGTCGGCGCCGATGGCGTGCAGGATACCGACAACGACTTCCGGGGTATCTCGGCCGAATACACGCGGGCCTGGGGTGACTGGCGGATCACCTCGCTCTCGGCCGTGGAGGAGTTCCAGCAGCGTTACGGGTTCGATTTCGACGGCACGCCGGCGACAAGCGCCAACCTTTCCTACGACCGCGATTACCAGCAGCTCAGCCAGGAATTGTACGGCCGCACCAAGTGGGAGGGCGGGGACCTGCTGGTTGGTTTGTCGCTGGCAAGCGACCGTTTCAACCAGGACTATCTCATCTGGTGTGGCGTGCTGAACCCGGCGACGCTGGCCGGCGCGTGCCAGTATCCTGGCGCGCCCGCGCGCGTGGGGCCGACACCGGCCTCGACCGCGCCGGCCGTGTCGCTGCTCACCTACATGAAGCAGACGCGGCGCATGGGCGCCGTCTACGCGCTGGTCGACTTCGACCTGGGCGCCGATACGACGCTGATGCTCGGTGGGCGCCAGACATCAGAGCGCATCGAAGGCGACGGGTTTGGCCAGCACATCTATGCCGATGGCGTGCGCGCGCTGAACAACCGCAATGGCGCGGGCCTCGCGATTGGCGCCAACGAGATCGACGAGGATCGCTTCACCGGCACGGCGGCGCTGCGCCATCGGTTCGGCGAGGATCTCATGGCCTATGTCTCTTTCGGGCAGGGCTACAAGAGCGGCGGTTTCAATGGCGAAGTCGCAAACAACGTCACGCACTATTCTGACGAGGGCCTGTTCGCGGCCGAGACGGTCGACGCCTATGAGGCGGGCCTCAAGGGCGGGCTGGGCCATGCGCTCACATTCGAGGCGGCGGCGTTCTGGCAGCAATACGATCACCCGCAGGCCCGGATCTTCGTGGCCTTCCCCCTGCCTGGCGGCGGATCGATCACGTCGAACTCGCTCGCCAACCTCGATGCGGCGACGGTAAAGGGCGTCGACCTTTCGGCCATCTGGCGGCCGCTCGAAGGGCTGGAGATCACCGGCGGCGTTGTGGCGCTGGATTCGGCGATCGAGCAAGGCGGCGGGGGGACAAACGCTGCGACGTTCGACGGCAAGCCGCTGCCATTTGCCTCCGACCTTTCGGCCACGCTGGGCGTCAGCCAGGAATGGGCGCTGGCCGATGGCATGCGCGCCAGTCTCGAAGTCAACGCCAAGTACCAGAGCGAGTACTTCCTCGATCCGGAGGGCCGGGACGATCGTCGCCAGGGGCCGCTCACGCTGGTCGATGCGACGGCGAGCGTCATCCTCGGCAATGGAACGAAGCTGTCGCTGTGGGGTCGCAACCTGACGGACGAGGACTACGCGCTCTCGGGATACGGCTTCATCGGATACGATACGTTCCGCTCGCTCCCGGCGATGTGGGGCGTATCCGTGAGAGTGGAGCAATAGGAAGCGCGGCTGGCGCCACAACCTTCAAAGTTGTCCTATAGCGGTCGTGCTGGACACGAAGCGAGGGATCGTCATGAAGGATGTTGCGGTTGTCGGTTATTGCCGTACGGGGATCGCCCGGGCCTTCCGCGGGGCGCTCAACCAGACGCACGGCATTCCGCTCGCCGCTCATGTGCTGAAGGAAGTGGTCAAGCGCGCGAAGATCGACAGCGCCGAGGTCGAGGACATCATTCTTGGCTGCGGCCTGCCACAGGGCGCGACCGGACATAACATCGCGCGAACCTCGGCTCTTGAAGCGGGGTTCGATGTGCCGGGGATCACAGTGAACCGCTATTGCGGTTCAGGCCTCTCGGCAGCCTCGATGATCGCGACGCGGATCGCGACAGGCGAGATCAGCTGCGGCATCGCAGGCGGGGTCGAGAGCATCAGCCTCGTGCAGATCGGCATCGCGGTCGAAGGCTTCTTCTATGCCCCGCTGCAGGCGAAGATGCCGTCCGTCTGGTGGACAATGAACGAGACGGCCGACTTCGTGGCGAAGAAGTACAATATCAGCCGCGAGGCGCTGGACCGCTATGTCGTCGGCAGTCAGCAGCGGGTCGAGGCGGCGCGCGTCGCAGGCAAGTACGCGGAGGAGATCGTCCCCTTCAAGACGGTGATGAAGGTCACCGACAAGGCGACGGGACAGAGCCGCGAACAGGACGTGACGCTCGACCATGACGAGGGACCGCGCGCCGACACCACGCTCGAAGGCCTCGCGAAACTCAAGCCGGTCTACGAGGGCGGCACGACGACGGCCGGCAATGCCTCGCAGCTGTCTGATGGTTCGGGCGCCGTCGTGATGATGGATGCGGACCTTGCCGCCAGGCGCGGCCTGCCGATCCTCGGCCTGTTCCGCGGGATGCAGCTGTCGTCCGTCGCGCCTGAGGAGATGAGCATCGCCATCACGCCGGCGATCCGGAAACTCATGAAGCATCACAAGCTGACCAATGGCGACATTGACCTGTGGGAGTTGCACGAGGCCTATGCCGTCACCACGCTCTACAACCAGGCCCAGCTGGAAACGCCGTGGGAGACCACGAACGTCAATGGCGGGGCCATCGCCCTGGGTCATCCCTATGGCATGTCGGGGATCCGCTATCTGGGATCGACGCTGATGGAGCTGGGCCGGCGCGGGAAGAAGAAGGCCGTGGTCGGCGTCTGCACGGCCGGCGGCATGGCGACCGCCGCCTATCTGGAGCGCGTCTAGCCGCAGGCGGGGTTCCAGCCCGGCGGGTTGTCTTTCCCGGCGTTTCCCGCCATTCCTCGGGCCAGACAAGCGAGGCGTTTTATGGCTATCCACCACCATGAGGGGGACCTTCCGGCCCATGTGAAGTTCGAGGGCTCCGTCGCCATCGACACGGAGACGATGGGCCTCAACCCGTTCCGCGATGCGCTGTGCGTCGTGCAGCTGTCGGACGGGAAGGGCGATGCGCACGTCATCCGGCTTAAGCGACCGGACTATGACTGCCCGAACCTCAAGGCGCTGGTGTCCAACCCGCGCATCCTCAAGATCTTCCACTTCGCCCGGTTCGACCTCGGCATGATCCAGCAATGGCTGGGCGCGCCGTGCTTCCCGGTCTACTGCACGAAGATCGCCTCGCGTCTTGCGCGCACCTACACCGACCGTCATTCGCTGAAGGAGATCGCCCGTGAACTCCTCGGCCTCGACATGTCCAAGGCGCAGCAGAGTTCCGACTGGGGGGCGGACAAGCTCTCCGACGCGCAGCTCGCCTATGCAGCCTCCGACGTCACGCACCTGCATGAGCTGAAGGCGAAACTGGACGTGATGCTGGCCCGCGAAGGCCGCACGGAACTGGCCCAGGCCTGCTTCGACTTCCTGCCCGTTCGGGCCGCGCTCGACCTGTCCGGCTGGGCCGAGCAGGACATTTTTGCACACACCTGACGAAATAGGGCCGTTTTTCACGTGTCTGGCCGGCGTTGGCCGGTTCCTTCACGTGTTTTCCCGTCCTAACTTGACGACATGAATTCAGCCGCCGCTCACGCGCATCATTCGATGGAGATCTGGGGCCCGCGGCGCGCCACCTCGCTGAAGGAGGCGCGCCAGCGCACGGCGCTGGTGCACATCCTGCGCCTGCTCTTCACGATCGGGGCGGTGCTCTCGGCCGGTTGGCTGCTTGGAACGGTGATCGAGAGCACGCTGCGCGAACAGGGCGCCGGCGCACCGCCGACCGGGCTCAGCGTCACCGTGCTGGCGCCGCGCTTCGAGGGGTTCGACGCCAATGACCGGCCCTACAGCCTCACCGCCGAAACCGCCCGTCGCCGCCGCGAGAACGTCTCCCTGGTCGATCTCGTGAACCCAAGGCTGGAGGACGCCGCCTCGACCGTCGTCCAGGCCCGGGAGGGCGTCTGGAATGCGGACGCCGAGGTGCTCGATCTCGTGGGCGATGTCGTGATGACGGATGCGGCAGGCTATACATTTACGTCCCAGAAGACCCGCATGTTCGTGAAGGACAACCGGGTCGAGGGACAGGACCCTCTCAACGGGGTCGGCCCCATTGGCGAGGCCCGGGCGGATGCCTATGACGTGCTCGACAACGGGAACCGGATTGTCCTGAAGGGCAATGTTTGGACAAGATTCCAGGCCGAAGAGAAAACGCGGGGAGCCCGGGGGGGCGGCAGATAGGATGATGGTCATGAGCTGGTCACGCATTTCGCTTCTCGCAGCCGGCGCGGCGTCGGCCATGCTGATGGCTTCGCCCGCCATGGCCCAGATCGGCCGTGGCGATGCTCCGGTCGAGGTCAAGTCGGACAACTTCGAATATCTCCAGAACGAGGGCCGCGGCGTTTACACCGGCAGCGTCGTCGCCACGCAGGCGGACAGCCGCATCACGACCGACAAGCTGACCGTGATCTGCACCAAGTCGAAACCCGCTGCCGGCTCGAAAGCTGAAGCGGCGTGCGAGGCGATGGAGCAGCTGGTTGCCGAGGGAAGCGTCTACTACACCGCGCCTGACGTGAAGATCCGCGGCGACCGCGCCGAGTACGACTATCCCAGCGACACCATCACCATCACCGGCGACGTCATCCTCTCGCGCGGCACCGAAGGCGTCGTGCGCGGCACCAAGGTTGTCTACAAGGTCGGCGAAGGCCGCTCCGTGATCACGGCGGGCACCAACCGCGTCACCTCCATATTCACCCCGGCGAAGAAGGACCCGGCGACCGGGGCCCCGCCGGCTTCCTCATCGAACTGAGAGCCGGATGGACACCCGCACGGACGCCACTTCCATCGCCTATGAGGCCGACGATCGCGACGGCCTGCGCGCGAACAACCTCGCCAAGTCCTTCAAGGGCCGGCAGGTGGTCAAGGATGTGAGCCTGCACCTCCGGCGCGGGGAGATCGTGGGCCTGCTGGGCCCGAACGGCGCGGGCAAGACGACCTGTTTCTACATGATCATGGGTCTCATCACTGCAGACGGCGGTCGTGTTGCGATCGATGGGGCGGACGTGACGACGCTGCCCATGTATCAGCGCGCGCGCCTCGGCGTTGGCTACCTGCCGCAGGAGAACTCGATCTTCCGCGGCATGAGCGTCTGGGACAATGTGATGTCCGTCGCCGAGCTCACCGAAGACAGCCGAGCGAAGCGGAAGGAGCTGACCGAATCGCTGCTTGAGGAGCTGCAGATCAGCCGCCTCGCCAAGCAGAACGCCAACTCCCTGTCAGGCGGGGAACGCCGCCGGGTCGAGATCGCCCGGGCGCTGGCCTCGCGGCCGAACTTCATGCTGCTGGACGAGCCCTTCACCGGCATCGACCCGCTGGCCGTGTCGGACATTTCCGACCTTGTCCGCTATTTGAAGGGCAGGGGTCTGGGCGTCCTCATCACCGACCACCAGGTCCGCGAAACCCTCGAGATCGTGGACCGGGCCTCGATCATCTATGACGGCAAGGTGCTGTTCGAGGGCGCCCCGAAGGACGTCCTCACCAACGAAGACGTGCGCCGCGTCTATCTCGGCGCGCGCTTCCAGTAGCCCGCTATCGCAAGCCCGACGCCCGCAAAAGGGGCGTTGCGCCCAATCCCATTAACAGGGGAAGCCGCCGTGTTTACGGCTGGGCAAGGATTGGCCACGCACTACGGGTGCAGGACGCCGACCGCAGGAAAAGCGGTCTTTTCAGCGCTGAAAATGTGTGATGCGCTGATTATGCAATTTTAATACCGGTCGGTTAATGTGACCCCGGCTTGGATGGGTCAGCCGACCGGGGTTTCCCGGACTACGGCTCTGGGAGGTACGTGTGGCGCTTGCGCATAAGTTGCAGCTGAGACAGGGCCAGTCCCTCGTCATGACGCCGCAACTGCAGCAGGCGATCAAGCTCCTCCAGCTCTCCAACGTCGAACTTGCCGAATACGTCGAGACCGAGATCGAGCGGAACCCGCTGCTGACGCGCGCCGAAGGCGAGGGCGCAGCGGACGGCGATGCGCCCGAGAAGGTCTCCGAGAAGCGCGAAGAGATGCGGCTGGACGAGGCCGACGGCGCCTCGAAGGCGTCCAACGATCTCGATGCACGCTCGGACGATGTCTACGAGTCCGAGAGCGCATCCGATGGCGGCGGCGATGCCGGCACGCAGGGCGGCCCCTCGGCCCAGCTCGACTGGTCGAAGGCCGGCTCGGGCAAGCAGCGCTCGGAAGACTTCGATCTTGAGTCGATCACCGGCGAAGAGAAGACCCTCCGCGACCATCTCGACGAACAGCTCCAGATCACTGGCCTCATCGAAAGCGACCGCCTGATCGCATCGCGCCTGATCGAGGAAACCGACGAAGCCGGTTTCATGCGCGCTGACCTCCACGAGGTGGCCGCGGCGCTAGGCGTCGAATTCGAAGATGTCGAGGCGGTTCTCAAGACCTGCCAGGGCTTCGAGCCGACCGGCATCATGGCCCGCAACGTCCAGGAATGCCTCTCGCTGCAGCTGATCGAGCGCGACCGCTTCGATCCAGCGATGCAGAAGCTGATGGAAAATCTCGAGCTTGCCGCCAAGCGCGACTTCAAGCGTCTCGCCGAACTTTGCGGCGTCGACCAGGAAGACGTGGTCGACATGCTCGCAGAGCTACGCACGCTGACGCCGCGCCCGGGCGCTGCTTTCGCGGGCGATGCCGCCCCCGCCATTACGCCGGATGTGTTCGTCCGTGAAATGCCGAACGGGACGTATGCTGTCGAACTCAATGCCGACACGCTGCCGCGCGTGCTGCTCGATCGTTCCTACTATGCCGAAGTTTCTGGCCTCTCGCGCACCGAAGAGGACAAGGCTTTTCTCTCCGAATGCCAGGCCAACGCGAACTGGCTGATCAAGTCACTCGACCAGCGCGCCCGCACCATACTGAAGGTTGCTTCCGAAATCGTCCGTCAGCAGGACGGCTTCTTCGTTTCGGGCGTGCGAGCGCTTCGTCCTCTCAATCTCAAGACCGTCGCTGACGCCGTCGAGATGCACGAGTCGACTGTAAGCCGGGTTACGTCCAACAAATATGTTGCAACGCCGCGTGGCGTGTTCGAGCTGAAATACTTCTTTTCCGCGTCAATTCCGTCCGTGCAGGGAGGAGAATCCCACTCTGCCGAAGCCGTGCGGCACCGCATCAAGGAAATGATCGACGCGGAAAACAAGGACGCTGTGCTCTCCGACGACCAGATCGTCGAACGGTTGCGCGCCTTTGGAATAGATATCGCGCGTCGCACGGTCGCCAAGTACCGGGAGTCGCTGCGGATTCCCTCCTCCGTGGAACGCCGGCGTATATTCGCATCTGGCGCCTGATCTTCCGCGTTTCCGCCGTTGACCTTCGGGTCTCACACTCCCAAAGTTAGAAGAAGAGGTCGGGGTAGCGATCCTCGCGCAAGCCGTGAGGGTCCTTGAGCAAGGAGCCTCCTGTTGCAGGTCCAGATCGCAGGCAAGAAACTCGAAGTCGGCGCGGCATTGCAGGAGAGAATATCTTACGGGCTTGAATCGCGGGTCTCGAAATACTTCAACCGAACCGGCGAAGCCTTCGTCACCGTATCGAAGCCCAGCTGGGGCTTCAGCGTCGATTGCTCGATCCACCTGCCTTCGGGCGTGACGCTGCAGGCGCACGGCGAGGGCGATGATGGCTATCAGGCCTTCGAGGAAGCGCTCAACAAGATCGAGAAGCGCGTACGCCGCTACAAGAACCGGCTGCGCGACCATCGCACCAACGGCAATGGCGCCGCCGAGATTGCCGCCGAGCGCATCATTCTCCCCCGAGATGAAACCGACGAGCCGGATGACGCCCCGGGCATCGACTCAGGGCTGGATGGCGACGCGGGGAGTTCCCCCGCTATTGTCGCGGAATCGGACATGGCAATCCGGACAATGACTGTTTCGATGGCGGTCATGCAGCTTGAACTGGCCGATTCTCCGGCAGTCATGTTCCGTAATGCGGCCCACGGGCGGCTGAACATGGTCTACCGGCGGCCTGACGGTAATGTCGGCTGGGTTGACCCGGGGCGGGACGCCTGACAAACGCGGCGAACTTTTTGCAGGTGTTTTGTCAGTGGCGTTAGCCCCGGTTGGCGTGGTCGCGAGTTGTTGCGCTATGGTTATCATCAACGGCTTCGGGGCGTCCCTTTCGAGGGGATCTGGTAGAGTAATGACAGTACGGTTTGTTCCGCCGGCGGGGGACCGCTGATGAGCGGTCCCATCATCACCAGCCTTGGCGATCTTCTTCTTCCCAACGCAGTTACGGCGCGGGCGCGCTGGAAGGGCCGAAAACAGGTCCTGGCCGAAATGTCTGGCGTCATGGCCTCAGCTCTGGGTCTGAGCGCCCGGCAGGTCCATGAGGCCGTCCTGGAACGCGAGCGTCTCGGATCGACCGGAGTGGGCGAGGGCGTCGCGATACCGCACGCGCGGATCGAAAGCCTCGCCCGGCCTGTCGGCGGCTTTGCCCGCCTGATGGAGCCGGCCGATTTCGAGGCCATCGACGAGCGACCCACCGATCTGGTGTTCATGCTTCTTGCTCCCACCGATGCCGGAGCCGATCACCTGCGGGCGCTGGCCCGCGTGGCGCGGGTCTTCCGGCAGGAGCGCATCCGCGCCGCCTTGCGCCAGGCGCAGACCGAGGAAGCCGTGCTGGCGGTCCTTTCACCCGACAAGACGGTCGACGCCGCCTAGACCCGCTCACAGGCCCCTGAAAGCCGTGCGCTTTTCTCCGCTTGATCAGCAGGGGTCAGCAGTATAAGCAACGCGCTCCCAAATCGGGGCCGCGTCGCATGACTCGGGACCCCCGGTCCACGGAAGTGGGGCCATAGCTCAGTTGGGAGAGCGCTTGCATGGCATGCAAGAGGTCGTCGGTTCGATTCCGTCTGGCTCCACCATCCGCTCCTCCACGACAGTTGGAACATGATACGCGCCGCTCCGGCGCGCCTCGTGATCTGACAGGTGAAATGAAAACGGCCCGCGATCATCTCGCGGGCCGCTTCATTTCTGCGAAGGGAAGAGCCTGAGGGCTCTATTCCTCTTCGTCGTCCTTCAGTTCGACGTCGTCATCGTCCTCGAACTCATCATCCTCGTCGATGACGGTCAGATCATCATCGTCATCATCGTCGTCGTCATCGTCGTCGAGGTCGTCGTCAACATCGTCATCGTCGCTGGCGTACTTGCCGCCCTTGCTGGCTTTGGCGCTTTTGGCAGCCTTGCCGCCGGTGGCGACATCATCTTCCTCGTCGTCGGTCTCAAGGACGTCGTCATCATCGTCGAGGTCGACATCGTCTTCCTCGTCGTCGTCTTCGTCCTCATCATCCTCGTCGTCGAGGTCCTCGTCTTCATCCTCGTCGTCTTCGTCTTCGTCATCCTCGTCTTCGTCGCGCGCAGCAGCGGCCTTCTTGGCCGGAGCAGCCTTCTTCGCGGGCGCGGCCTTCTTGGCCTTCGCCGGTTCAGCTGTGCCGGTGAGGACGGTCTTGCATTTCGGACAGACGGGCGGGTGTTTGCCCAGGTCATAGAACCTGGACCCGCATTCCGGGCAGATGTGTTTTTCGCCGAGGTCAGTTGTCGCCAAGGTCTTAATTCCCCATGCTTGGGTCGGCGCTTGCCATGTCTGCGCGAGGCTGTAAAGCGGCTCATGTTTCGCCGGACCACAAGGCTCCGGCGGCCCCGTCCACAAGGCCGAAAAGCCCATGCGCGCGTATTCAAGACCCGTCGCCCGGATCGCAGGTTCGGTTCGTGCGCCCGGCGATAAATCCTGTTCGCACCGGGCCGTCATGATGGCCGCGGTAGCGGAGGGCGAATCGACCGTCACGGGCCTCCTGGAGGGCGAGGACGTGCTCAATACCGCAAAGGCCGTGAAGGCGCTCGGCGCCGGCGTCGAGCGGACGGGGCAGGGCGCCTGGACCATCGCGGGCGTCGGGGCGAAGGGATTTTCAACGCCATCAGGCGATCTCGATTTCGGCAATTCGGGAACCGGCGCGCGGCTCATGATGGGTCTCGTCGGCGGCCATGAAGTGACTGCTCGTTTCGTGGGCGATGCGTCCCTGTCGTCGCGCCCGATGGAGCGCGTGCTGAAGCCGCTGCGTGAGATGGGCGTTTCGGCGGATACCGCGCCGGGCGGCCGGTTGCCCGCCACCATCCGTGGCGGCAAGCTCAAAGCCATCCGCTATGCCCCGCCGGAGGCCTCGGCTCAGGTGAAGTCGGCGATCATGCTCGCGGGCCTGCGCGCCGACGGCGTGACGGTCGTGGAGGAAAAGGAAGCCACTCGCGATCACACCGAGCGGATGCTGCGCGCCTTCGGCGTCGAAGTCGGTGTCGAACAACGCGCACACGGCGGGCCAATCGTATCGGTGAAGGGCGGACAATCCCTCAAGGCCATCAAGGGCGCATCGGTTGCAGGCGATCCGTCCTCCGCCGCTTTCGCCATCGCGATGGCGGTGATCGCAGGCGAAGGCGAGGCGCGCGCGACCGGCATGCTCGACAACCGCACGCGCACGGGCTTCCTTGATGCTGCGAAAGCCATGGGCGCTGATGTGCGCGCCGAAGAGGACGGACAGGCGACAGGCGAGGACACGGTTCGCGTCATCGCCAGGGCCTCGCGCCTCAAGGGCATCGCACTTGATCCGGCGCTGGTGCCCTCGATGATCGATGAGCTGCCGATCTTCGCCGTGCTGGCCTCGTTCGCCGAAGGCCAGACAAAGGTTACAGGCGCTGCTGAACTCCGCGTGAAAGAGAGCGACCGCATCAAGGCGATCTGCGCCATGCTTGCGGTGAACGGCGTTGCAGTTGAAGAACTTCCCGATGGCTTCATCGTCACCGGCAGGGGCCCGCGCGGCGTTGCTGGCGGCGGCACGGTTGAAACACGGCATGATCACCGCATCGCCATGTCGGCCCTGGTAATGGGGTCGGCCGCGAAGGACGCGGTCAGCGTCGACGATATCGCGATGATCGCGACGTCCTATCCCGAGTTCTTCGACCACATGGCCACGCTTGGCGCGGAAGTCGTGAAATCATGATCATCGCGATCGACGGCACCACGTCTTCTGGCAAGGGCACGCTGGCCAAGCGGCTGGCGGCGCACTACGGCCTGCCGCATCTGGACACCGGTCTGCTCTATCGCGCCGTGGCGAAATCGGCGCTCAACAAGGGTATCGACTTCAAGGACGAGCGCGAGTGCGCGCTGCTCGCCCAGCACATCGATCTTGCCGAGTTCGACGAGCGCGAACTGCGTGGCGCGGGCGTAGGCGCGGCTGCCTCGGTCGTGGCCTCCCTGGGCGCCGTGAGGCGGGCGCTGTTCGACCTGCAGCGGAACTTTGCGCAGCAGAAGGGCGGGGCCGTGCTCGACGGCCGCGACATCGGCACCGTCATCGCGCCGGACGCGGACGTGAAGCTGTGGGTGGACGCCTCAGTGGAGGAACGCGCCCGCCGCCGCTTCCTCGAATTGTCGGGCATGGGCGAGGACGTGACCGAGCACGGCGTCCTGATGCAGCTCAAGGAACGCGACGCGCGCGATGCCGAGCGCAAGGACGCGCCGATGAAACCGGCCGACGACGCGATCTGGATCGACACGACGACGATCAATCAGGACCAGACCGTCGCCAAGGCGATCGATATCGTCGAAGCCCATCGTGGCAAGCCGAAGAAGGCGCCGGCGAAAAAGGCGACGGCAAAGAAGCCTAAGCCCTAGCCGCCCACCACCGCCTGCTGGATGTCGCGCACGACCTGGCCGGCCATGCCTTCAAGCGTGGTGTTGGTGAGGTTGACGATCGTGGTCTTGCGGGCCGGATCGACGTGCCAGCTATGGCCCCAGACACCGCCCCATTGCCATGAGCCCGGTGAAAGGAACGAACCTGATGCCGCTGGATCAAGCAGGATCGAGCCGCCAAAGCCGAACGCTGTATTGCCCGTGGGATCGAACAGGATGCGCAACGCTCCGATCTGGTTCGACATCATCGCTTGTGTCGTCTCTTTCGAGAGGATCGGCTCGCCGCCGGCGCGGATCGCATCCAGCATCCGCACGATGTCCATCGCCTTGCCGTTCATGCAGCCGCCACCGCCCTGGAAGGCGCGACGGTTGAAAGCGCGCGAGACACCGAGATTGATCGGAGCGCAGCCGGGCACGAAGGGCTGCTTGAAATTGTCGCCGATACGGACGGGCTCGGGAGCTGCGTTGGAATAGGGCTGCACGAGGCGCTTCTCGTCAGTGACGAAGAAGGACGTGTCGGTCATCTGCATCGGGCCGGTGATGTGCTTGGCTACCGCGCCTTCGACGTCCGTGCCTTCTACCTTGGCCAGGATGGCGCCGAGCACGTCGATTGCGACCGAGTAGAGCCACATGGCGCCCGGCGGGAAGGTAAGGCCAGCCTGCACCATGCGGTTGAGGTTGTCCTCCATGGTGAAATCGCCATCGATCCCGGCGGAAACGGGGATGGTGTTGTAGGGCCCGTTCTCGGGCTGGAGGAAGTCGTAGGAAAGGCCGGCCGTGTGCGTGAGCAGGTGGCGGATGGTGATGACAGGCTGGGAGCCATCCGGCGCCTTCGGCTTGAAGTCCGGCAGGAAATCCGTGACGGGCGTGTCGAGCTTGAACTTGCCGAGCTCGATCATCCGCATTGCCGCCGCTGTCACGATCGGCTTGCTGATCGAGGCGAGGCGGAAAATGGCGTCTTCCGTCATCGCGCGGCCAGCCTCGCGGTCCGCATGGCCATAGGCCTTGAAGTGGGCAAGCTGCCCATCCTGCATGACGGCGATGACAGCGCCGACGAGGCGCTTCTCGTTGAGGGCTGAATTGAGAGCGGCGTCGACGCGTTGGCTGAGCTGGGTCATGGGGGAACCTTAGCCGCTAGGATTGCCGTGTCAGCTTCAATTGTTTCGCGAACGCCCCATCGACCATCCGTTTGGGAAGATGGAGGCCCATCCAGTTGGTGACCGGGTCGGGCGTCACGACATAGCGCGTCTTTGGCTTGGCCTTGGTGAGGGCGGTATAGACCGTCTCGCCGATACGCTCGGGCGGGAAACCCTTGCGGCCCTGGGCGACCATGAAGGCTTTCACCGCGTCGAGCGGCTTTGCATAGACCGTATTGGCGTAGGGCGTGATGTCGACCGTGTCGGCCTTGTCCCAGATCGGCGTCGCGATGGCGCCCGGCGCGATGACGATGACGTCGACGCCATAGATCATCAGTTCGCGGCGCAGGGCTTCCGACAGGCCTTCGAGCGCGAACTTGGAGGCGCTGTAGGGACCCAGGAAGGGCGCTGCCTGTTTCCCCCCTACCGAGCTCATCATGCAGATCCGCCCGGGCGTCTTCGTCTTGCGATCAGCCGCTGCGCCAAGCAGCGGCGCGAAGGCCTGTGTGACGATCAGCTGCCCGGTGACGTTGACCTCCATCTGCTGGCGGAAGGCCTTGATGTCGAGGTGTAGCAGCGGACCGGGATTGGCGATGCCCGCATTGTTGACCAGCCCCGCGAGCGGCTCGGGGCCCAGCTTGGCGGCGACAACCTTTGCGCCGGCGGCGACGGCGGCCTCGTCCGTCACGTCGAAGATGAGGGGCGTGAAGGCGCTGCCGAACTCCTTCGACAGCCGGTCAGCGTCGGCCTGTTTCCGAACGCTGCCGAAAACATGGAAACCCTTGCCCGCGAGCACCTTCACGCAGCCCCAGCCAATGCCGGTGGATGCACCCGTAACGACGACAGACTTCATGATGCGCCCTCCTGCGACCTGCCGCGTCTATACGCACGATGCAGGGGCTGGATGTCGATAGGGAAGACCTCAGTCCTCGATGGCCTCAATCCCGCGCCGGTCGAGTTCGGCCAGATGGTCTTTCATGGTCTTGAGCTGCTCGGGCGAATGGCCTTGCCATTCCACAACCTCGCCGACGATCCGGAGCGGGTCGCGCGAGCGATAGGACCTTGTCGGATTTCCCGGGAATTTCTTGTCCGTGAGGTTGGGGTCGTCCTCGAACGGACCTGTCGGCTCCACGATGTAGATCCGGCCGGGACCATCGCCCTGCGCCAGTTCGGCGCCCCATGTCGCCGCTTCCAGGGTCTCGGTCAGATAGACAAAGGCAGCCTTCTTCCGCTTGCCATAGTTCGACGCATACCCCGGCTGGATCAGGTCGCCCGGCCCAAGGCTCGCCTTGCAGCCATGATAAAAGGGGCCGTTGGGAGCCTTCGTCGCTGTCATGTTTGTCCCCTGCTGCGGATCGGGAGGACCGGTCTTGTAGGCGAGGGGGCGGGGCTTGAAGCAAGGCCCTTGCGATCCAAACATAAGGAGAGGCAAGCGGCCTCCCCCCGACATGGTCGAGGCCTGAGCCTCGAAAATCCCCGGATCGCTTGACTTTCAGGGGTCCCAGCGCCTAGAGACCCGCTCCCGCCATGTGGACAGCTCTCGCTGGCCTGCCGCCAAAACGGTCTGAGCCCGCGAAATCCCCAGCAGTCCGGCGGAAATTCAGCATTTACGCCGCATGTCGCGGCGAGTCCGCCGGATGAGCCGGTTGGCCTGTAACGTCTAACCCTTTTGGAGCCTTGATGCCTGTCGCCCAGATGAACCCGACTACCGACGATTTTGCCGCCCTCTTTGAAGAGAGCTTCTCCGGCTCGGGAATGATCGAAGGCCGGGTTGTGCCCGCCACGGTCACCTCCGTCGGTTCCGACTTCATCACGGTCGACGTTGGTCTCAAGACCGAAGGCCGGATCCCGGCCCGCGAATTCGCCGCCGACGAAACCCAGCCGACCGTCGGCGCAATCGTCGAAGTCTATCTGGAGCGCATCGAGAACGCGCTCGGCGACGCCGTCCTGTCGCGCGACAAGGCCAAGCGTGAAGAAGCCTGGACCCGCCTCGAGCGCGTCCACGAGAAGAAAGAGACCGTCAAAGGCGCGATCGTCGGCCGCGTCAAAGGCGGCTTCACCGTCGACCTCGGCGGCGTCAACGCCTTCCTGCCGGGCAGCCAGGTGGACATCCGTCCGATCCGCGACGTCGGCCCGCTGATGAACCAGAACCAGCCGTTCGCCATCCTCAAGATGGATCGCCCCCGCGGCAACATCGTCGTCTCGCGCCGCGCCGTGCTCGAAGAATCGCGTGCGGAACAGCGCGCCGAGATCGTCGGCAACATGGCCGAGGGCGAGCGTCGCAAGGGCGTGGTCAAGAACATCACCGATTACGGTGCATTCGTGGACCTCGGCGGCATCGATGGCCTGCTGCACGTCACCGACATGAGCTGGAAGCGCGTCTCGCATCCGAGCCAGGTCGTGGAAGTCGGCCAGGAAGTCGAAGTCCAGATCATCAAGATCAACCCGGAAACCCAGCGTATCTCGCTCGGCATGAAGCAGCTCATGACCGATCCGTGGGATGGCGTGTCGGCTAAGTACCCGGTCGGCGCCAAGCTCAAGGGCCGCGTGACCAACATCACGGACTACGGCGCGTTCGTTGAACTGGAAGATGGCGTTGAAGGCCTGATCCACGTCTCCGAAATGTCGTGGACCAAGAAGAACGTTCACCCCGGCAAGATCATCTCTTCCAGCCAGGAAGTGGATGTGGTCGTCCTCGACGTCGACGCCGAGAAGCGCCGCATCTCGCTGGGCCTCAAGCAGGCGATGAACAATCCGTGGGAACAGTTCATGGCTGAACACCCCATTGGCACGAACATCGAAGGCGAAGTCCGCGGCATCACCGAGTTCGGTCTCTTCGTGGGTCTCGGCCCGGATCTGGACGGCATGGTCCACATCAACGACATCGACTGGAACGTGCCGGGCGAAGAAGCCATCAAGAAGTACAACAAGGGCGACAGCGTTCAGGCGCGCGTTCTCGACATCGACATCGAGAAAGAGCGTATCTCGCTTGGCATCAAGCAGCTCTCTGTTGATCCGACTGAATCGATCGACCTGCGCAAGAACTCGATCGTCACCGGCACGGTCACGGAAGTGACCACCGGCGGCATCGAAGTCTCGATCGCCGACGGTGCGATGAAGGCCTTCATCCGCAAGGGTGACCTGTCGCGCGATCGCGGCGACCAGCGTCCGGAGCGTTTCGCTGTGGGCGACAAGGTCGATGCTCTCGTCACCGCGTTCGACAAGGCGGGCCGCAAGGTCTCGCTGTCGATCAAGGCGATGGAGATCAAGGACGAGAAGGAAGCCGTGGAACAGTACGGTTCGGCCGACTCGGGCGCCTCGCTGGGCGACATCCTCGGCGCGGCCCTCAAGGGCGCGAAGAAGGACGAATAGTCCGCTTATCGATCGAAGTGACCGGAACGCCCTCGCGAAAGCGGGGGCGTTCTGCTTTTCCGGCCCGCCTGACGCCGGGATTGCGACAGGGATTCCTCAAGGTTCCAAGCCCCGTGGATCGATCCGGTACAGGAACGATGCGTCTCGTCGCAGGAAGTTCGCGAAAAACCCTTGTCTTTCTTTCGCTCTAGCGCGATTTTGCCCCCATGCTGCGTTCAGAACTCATCGCCCGCCTGGCCGAAGAGAACCCCACGCTGAAAGTGCGTGAGGTCGAGAAGATCGTCGATGTCATCTTCGACGAGATCGCTGCTGCCTTGGAGCGGGGGGACCGCGTGGAGTTACGTGGCTTTGGCGCGTTCTCCGTGCGAAAGCGGGAGGCGCGCACAGGGCGCAATCCGCGTACGGGAAATTCGGTCTCGGTGGAGGCCAAGCACGTGCCTTTCTTCAAGGCCGGCAAGGAGCTGCGATCGCGGCTCAATAACGGCCACGATCCCGAAGATCGGGACTGATCCCCATTTCGCCCAGGAGGGAATAGCCGCCCTGCCGGATTCAGGCTGGACGGGCCTGACCCCCGTTGCGAGACTGCAATTGACGCACATCAGGCGTCGGGCGGCAAAGGGGAGACACCTTGTTCAAGGAATTTCGCGAATTTGCGATGCGCGGAAATGTCGTCGACCTCGCGGTCGGCGTCATCATCGGCGCAGCCTTCGGAGCCATCGTCACCTCCCTGGTGAACGACATCATCATGCCGGTGATCGGTCTGATCACAGGCGGCATGGACTTCTCCAAACTGGCCTATGAACTGAAGCCCGCAAGCATGGGCGCGGACGGCAAGGAAATCGCCGCTGTGACCATCAACTACGGCAAGTTCATCAACTACATCATCACCTTCCTGATAGTCGCGTTCGCGATGTTCATGGTCGTCAAAGGCATGAACTCAATGAAGCGCAAGCAAGAGGCTGCGCCTCCACCTCCGCCCGAGCCGACTGCACAGGAGAAACTCCTTGCCGAGATCAGGGACTTGCTTGCCAAGGGGCGCTGAGTTATTTGAAACGCCTGAGTAGAGTTCAGTAGCGTACGAAAGGGGCGGCCTGAGCGCCGCCCTTTTTGCTTGTCTGGGCCAGAAAAAACGCTGCAAAACCAAGGCCCGTTACCGCCGGATGGCGAAGATGGTCAGCGTCAAGATCTGCGGTCTCACCAGCGAATCAGATGTCGCCATGGCCATCGAGGCCGGGGCCGACATGGTTGGTTTCGTGGTTGTGGAGGCATCCCCCCGCTTCGTGCCGAAAGCAAAGGCCCAGGCCCTGATCCGCAAGGCGGCCGAACTCGGCGCCGAGCCATGGGTGGTGGCGACGCTCGACATTCCCTGGCTCGATGAGCTGATCAACGAGACGCCCGAGATCGGAGCGGTCCAGCTGCACGGCAAGGAAACGCCCGGGCAGGTGGCCGGCTTTGCGCGGAAGCATTCCCTGGTTCCGGTCGTGGTGGCGATCGGCGTCGCCAGCAAGCGCGACCTGCAGGACGCTGAAGCCTTCGAGGCGGCCGACGCCTTCCTGTTCGACGCAAAGCCGCCCAAGGGCGCAACGCGCGAGGGCGGCCACGGCAAGAGCTTCGACTGGTCGATCCTCAAGGGCTTCCGCATCCACGATCACGAGGACTGGACGCTTTCTGGCGGTCTGACGCCGGAGAACGTCGCCGAAGCGATCCGCCAGAGCGGTGCGCCGGCCGTCGATGTCTCGTCCGGTGTCGAGGCGAGCCCCGGCGTCAAGGACAAGGCGAAAGTCGAAGCCTTCATCAAGGCCGCGAAGGCTGCTGGCTAGTCCGCTGGCCTTCGGCTGTTTCTTCCTGTCACATGCGAGCTAACTATCGAGTGTAACGCTCGTGGCGGCTCGCCACGTGATTCAAAGGAAAGCTCATGTCCCTCACGCCTGAAGCTGCACCGATTGAGATTGATCTGGCCGTATTGCTGGCCGGTCTCCGTGACACCGCCGTCCTCGCCATGCCCGAGGACGACGAGGACGACGAAGACGATGAGGACGAAGACGCCGATGAGGATGACGACGAAGACGAAGATGAGGACGAAGACGGGGAAGACGAGGACGACGAGGACGAAGACGAGGAATAGCGGCTGAACCCGGCCTGGCGGTGTTCCGCCGGGCCGGACTCTGCCGCGACAGTCGGGGGGGCTACTGGAGAAAGGCCGGCTGCAGGGCTTGGAACCCGGCGCCGGGCGGTCTATCGGAGCGGCATGACAGACGCCGCCCACTCCGGTTCAAGAACGGCTCCTTCCAACAGCTGGAGCCAGTGGCCCGACGCCAATGGCCGCTTTGGCGAGTTCGGCGGGCGCTATGTCGCCGAGACGCTGATGCCGCTCGTGCTCGACCTCGAGCGCGAATACCGCTCAGCCAAGGCTGATCCCAAATTCCAGGAAGAGTTCGACTGGCTGCTCGAACACTATGTCGGCCGCCCGAGCCCGCTCTATTTCGCCGAGCGCCTGACGAAGCATTTCGGCGGCGCCAAAATCTACTTCAAGCGCGACGAGCTCAACCACACGGGCGCGCACAAGATCAACAATTGCATCGGTCAGGTGCTGCTCGCGCGGCGCATGGGCAAGACGCGCATCATTGCCGAGACTGGCGCAGGTCAGCACGGCGTTGCGACAGCGACCATCTGCGCGCGCTTCGGCCTGCCGTGCGTTGTGTTCATGGGCGAGACGGATGTCGAGCGCCAGAAGCCGAACGTCTTCCGTATGCGCCTGCTTGGCGCGGAGATCGTGCCGGTGTCCTCGGGCACGGGCACGCTGAAGGATGCGATGAACGAGGCGCTGCGTGACTGGGTCACCAACGTCAAGAACACGTTTTACGTCATTGGCACGGCGGCAGGTCCGCACCCTTATCCCGAGCTGGTGCGTGACTTCCAGTCGATCATCGGCAAGGAAGCGCGCGCTCAAATCCTGAAACAGGAAGGTCGCCTGCCAGATGCTCTGGTGGCAGCGATCGGCGGCGGATCCAACGCGATCGGCCTCTTCCATCCCTTCATCGAGGATGAGGGCGTCAAGATGATCGGCGTCGAGGCCGGGGGCCATGGCGTCGAAACCGGCATGCACGCAGCCTCGCTCTCGGGCGGGCAGCCCGGCATCCTGCATGGCAATCGCACCTATCTGCTGCAGGACAAGGACGGGCAGATCATCGATGCGCATTCGATCTCGGCCGGTCTCGATTATCCCGGCATCGGTCCTGAACACGCCTTCCTGCACGAGACGGGACGTGCGGAGTACCGCACCTGCACGGACAAGGAAGCGCTCGACGCCTTCCAGCTCTGCACGCGCCTTGAAGGCATTATCCCGGCCCTCGAGCCTGCGCACGCGCTGGCGCGCGTCGGCGATGTCGCGAAGGAGCTCGGAAAGGACGGGCTCATCATCATGAACATGTGCGGGCGTGGCGATAAGGACATCTTCTCCGTCGCGGCCCACCTTGGAATGAAAATCTGAAGCGCTGTGGCGCCGTAACTATCTCCAAGATTGGGAGCATAGGAAATCCTGTCCGGATCAACCTGTGTGTGCCTATCTCACAGCCGTCTCGTGTGATCCGGAGCGCCAGAAAGGCGTTGTTGCGCAAGTCAGCCTGGCGTTCGTCAACTGAGTGCTTTGTGCGACCATCTGCAATCGAATTACCCGCCGCCCGCAGTGGGGCGCCTTCAGTGTCTAACGCCAGTTGTTGAGGTTGAAGATGGAGAAGCTCGGCTGGAGCAGATCTGAGATGCGGGGCGGCCTGCTGCTGATGGCGCTTGTGCTCGCAGCCTGCAGCGGGCCGGCAAAGCCGAAGATCATTTTACCAGGCAAACTCGATCTCTCAGTGTCCGCCGACGATGAATTGCGCTCGGCCTGTCCAAGCGAAGCTCCGGGTACGGAGAAGGACAGCCCGATCGACTGTCTTTATGGCGCAGCGACGGATGCGTTTGCGCCCTACGCAAAGCAGCTGAAGGAGAAGGGCTGGGCCTCGATTGACCAGCAGACCTGGAGCGGCCCGGCGAACGCCGATGGCGTCCATGGCTGCCTGGTCGTGCGCTCCTTCCAGTCGAACTTCCGGCGGCGCGAGCGGACCGTGCTCGAGTTCGAACTCGTCGATCCCGCTATTGGCTGCCCGGTCGGGGGCGGGGCACACGCCTGAGGCGACTGTTCGCCCTTTGTTGCAGTGCGGCATCGGGAAGCGTCCGGGGGGATAGGGTACGGGGCCGATTTCAGGTATCTAACGCCGCTTCCGCCCCGCTTCGGGGCCTAAAGACACGTGCTTTGGCCAGTCGACCGAGAAGCCCTTTTCCTTCCAGATGACCGCCGACCGCATCTCCGCAACGTTTGCCAACTGCGCCAGCCAGGGCCGCGCAGCCTTTGTGGCCTATCTCATGGCCGCAGACCCGGACATCGAGACGTCCTACCAGAATCTCCTGTCTTTATCGGCTTCTGGCGCGGACATTATCGAACTGGGCGCGCCTTTTACCGATCCGATGGCCGACGGACCGGCCATCCAGAAGGCAGCCCTGCGTGCGCTGGCCGCTGGCGGGAAGTCTTACGGTTACGTTAGAAATCGCCCGCCGTTTCCGTTCTGTTAACACTTCAACGCCCCTCATCGTCATGGGTTATGCGAACCCGATCCACCGAATGGGTTTTGCCGCGTTCGCCAAGGCGGCCGCGGATGCGGGAGTGGATGGCGTGATCACCGTTGATTTGCCGCCTGAAGAGGATGCGCCGTTGCGGACGGAGCTGGCGAAGCACGGCCTGGCCGTGATCCGTCTTGCAACGCCCACCACGAGCGAAAAGCGCATGGAAACAGTGGCGAACGGCTCGTCTGGCTTCGTCTATTACGTCTCGGTGGCAGGCGTCACCGGCGCGGGCGTAGGTGCCCAGCAGGATATTTCAGCTGGCGTCGAGCGTGCGAAACGCATCTCGAAACTGCCGGTCGCAGTGGGTTTTGGCGTCCGTACGCCGGAACAGGCCGCTGCTTTTGCTCGTATTTCTGACGGGGTGGTCGTGGGTTCGGCGCTGGTCGAAGAGGTCCGCGCGGCAGTGGAGCAGGGCGATCCTGCATCGTCTGTCAAGAGAATAAGTGTGGTTGCTAAGACACTGTCAAACGCCATAGTCATGGCTCGTCGTGATCGGAGCGTACATTGAACTGGCTTACCAATCTTCCGCCCGGCCTGAAGTCCATCTTCGCCAAGCGGGATGACACTGAAGGCGACAGCCTCTGGGTCAAATGCCCCAAGACGGGCGAGCTGGTGTACCGGCAGGAGCTCGAGAGCGCCTACTGGGTGACGCCGTCGGGCGCGCACATGCGCATCAGCCCGGAGCAGCGCTTCCAGTACATGTTCGATGGCGGGCTTTGGACCGAGATCCCGATGCCGCCGGTCATGCGCGATCCGCTCAAGTTCAAGGACGACAAGCGCTACACCGACCGCCTCAAGGCGGCGAAAGCCAAGACGGGCCGTGAAGACTGCATGATCGCCGCCCATGGCGAGATCAACGGCCGCAAGGCTGTCATCCTGGTTCAGGACTTCGCCTTCATGGGCGGTTCGCTCGGCATGGCCGCTGGCGAAGCCTTCATCAAGGCGGCCGAGACGGCTGTCGCCCGCAAGGCGGCGCTGATTGTGGTCACCGCTTCGGGCGGCGCCCGCATGCAGGAATCGTCCTTCGCCCTGATGCAAATGCCGCGCACGGTCCTCGCGATCCAGGACGTGAAGCGCGCCAAGCTTCCCTACATCGTCGTCCTTTCCGACCCGACGTCGGGCGGCGTCCTGGCGTCCTACGCGATGCTGGGCGACGTGCAGATCGCAGAGCCCGGCGCGCAGCTCGCCTTCACCGGTCCGCGCGTCATCGAGCAGACCATCCGCGAGAAACTGCCCGAAGGCTTCCAGCGCTCCGAATTCCTCCGCGAGCGCGGGATGGTGGATATCGTCTGCCACCGCAAGGAGCTGACGGCGACTATCGGCGCCGTTCTTGGCATGCTGATGCCCGCCTCGCGCGGCCGCCGCTCGAAAGCGGTCGCCGCTGAAGAAGCCGCAGCAAAGTAATTCTTCTTGCCGGCAGCACGCTGACTTCCCGCATGCCGGGAAGGTGTTTTGCCCTATTGCGGGTCGACACTAGATTGCGCGCGCCACGGAGATTCGACGGACTTGGCTGACGCGCCGATCGTAGCTCATGAACTCGACCGGTTTCGCGAGGGTGCGAGCGGGCGGACGTCTCCGGCGTTCGGCACGGCGCACATTCGCAAGGCGCTGGTCGGGCTGGGCGATCCTCAGGACCGCATACCGCCTGCGATCCATATCACCGGCACCAACGGCAAGGGTTCAACGGGCGCCTTCATCCGCGCGATGGCCGAGGCGGCGGGCCTGTCGGTTCACGTGTTCACGTCTCCTCATCTCGTCCGCGTCAACGAGCGTATCCGGGTTGCGGGAAAGCTGGTCAGCGACGAACAGCTTGCGAGTGTCCTGGCCGACATCTGGCAGCGCACGGAAGGCCTCACCTATTTCGAGGCGCTGACCGCTGCCGCCTTCACGCTGTTCTCGCAAACCCATGCCGATCTTTCGATCATCGAAGTCGGCGCGGGCGGGGCAACCGATGCAACCAACGTCATGGCGCGGCCGGCGGCCACGATCGTGACGCCGATCAGCCGCGACCATGAAGCCCTGTTCGGTCTTTCCGGTGTCGCCGCAATTGCGCGACTGAAGGCCGGCATCTTCCGCGAAGGCGTGCCCGCGATCATTTCCGAGCAGCCGGCGCTCGCGCTTGGCGTGCTGCGCGAGGAAGCACGCGCCACTGCGGCGATCGTCTCTGAATCCGGCGATGACTGGACTGCACGCTGGGAAGGCGATGCGTTCGTCTATGAGGGCCGCAAGCTCAGCGTCCGCTCGCCCTGGCTGGGCCTGCGCGGCAAGCATCAGGCGCAGAACGCCGGCGCCGCCTGCGCCACGCTCGAAGCGATGGGCGAAACACGCATCTCGCCGCAGCAGATGTCGGCGGGCCTGCGCGAAGTGACGTGGCCCGCCCGGCAGCAGCGCCTGAAGCCCGGCCCGCTGGCCGGTGATGGCGCCGTCTGGGTGGATGCAGCCCACAATCCCGGCGGCGCCGCCACGCTGGCCGCCTCGATCCGGTCCTCGCGCACGCCGGGCGAGCGTGTGGCCCTCGTGATGGCCATCCAGGCGGTGAAGGATGTCGAAGCCGTGCTGGGCGAACTCCTGCCGGTAGCGGACGAACTCTTCGTTTGTCCGCTTCCCGACAGCGGCGGGCAGGAAGGCGGCCCCGGCGCTGAACCGCGCCACCTGGCCGGCATCGTCGAGACACTGGGCGGCAAGGCGCAGGTCGCGGACAGCTTCATCGAGGCAGTCCGCATTGCCCGCGAGGGCGGGGCAGACCGCATCTTCATCTGCGGCTCGGTTTATCTCGGCGGGGCAGCGCTAGCCGCAAATGGCGAAGAGGTCGATTAGGCCGCGTCCTCCTCTGGGCAATCGGCCAAAAGAAAACGGCCCGGCGTCGGAGGCCGGGCCGTCATGGCAGTCGGGGAGTAAACTCTTAGACGCTGACGCCGTTGAGCGCTTCTTCGAGCTCGGCGAAGGAGGGCTGGGCTTCGGTCGGGATCTGGCCGCGGCCGATTTCGACGGAGACCTGGGCCGCGTTGCCGTGCAGGTGGGCGACGAGCACGTCCTTGATGATCTTGTAGAACTGGCCTTCCTCGTCGATCACCTGGCCCATGCGGGCGGCGAACGGACCGACGAAGCCGTAGGCAAGGAACACGCCGAGGAACGTGCCGACGAGCGCCGAACCGATCAGCTTGCCGAGATATTCCGGCGGCTGCGAGATCGCGCCCATCGTCTTGATGATGCCAAGCACGGCGGCCACGATGCCCAGCGCGGGCAGGGCGTCAGCCATGTTCTGGATGGCGTGGCTGGCCTTGTGCGCCTCGTGGTGGTGCTTCTCGATCTGCTTGTCGATGACTTCCTCAACCTGGTGCGGGTCCTCGAGGTTCATCGTCATCATGCGCAGCGTGTCGCAGATGAGGTCGGTCGCGAAGTGGTCTTTCAGGATCTTCGGATAGTTCTGGAAGATCGTGGACTCTTTCGGGTTCTCGATGTGCTGTTCGATCGCCACGACGCCCTTTGTCTTCATTGTCTTCGTTAGCACGAATAGCAATGACAACAGGTCGGTGTAGTCCTTGGGCTTCCACTTGCAGCCGCCCATGATCTTGCCGAAGCCGGCGCCTGCGGCCATCACGGTCTTGAACGAGTTGCCGATCAGGAAGGCGCCGACAGCAGCGCCGCCGATCATCATCATCTCGAAGGGCGCGGCCTTGATGATGACGTCGAAATGGCCGCCGGCGAGCAGGAAGCCGCCGAACACCATCGCGAAGACAACCACCACCCCGATGATCTGGAACATAGTTCGACCCTACCGGCGCATTTTGCGTTGTGCCGTTTATGCACGAGCAAGCTTAACGCGCGGTGTCGCCGGAACCGGTATTCGGTTGAGGAAGGGTTAAGCAGACCGCGCCGGCGCTCCCGCCTGTGGTGCGAATAATCGCGATGGAACCTCGAGTTCCCGCTTCCGACACGTTTGCGACCGGCAATCCTGCGTTGCGCGAAATGTCGCAGTTTGCTATCTATTTGACCTATCTTGGAAATTCCTCAGGGGATCGGGCGACATGAAGGGCAAGGTACTCGGCTTCGACGCCGCTAGCGGCACCGGCGCAATCAACGGCGAAAACGGACAGCGCTACAATTTCACGGCTGCGGAATTCAAAAGCCCGACGCCGGCCAAGCCAAACGACAATGTCGACTTCGAGGTCGACGGCTCCAACGCCAAGAACATCTATGTCACGAGCGGGGCAGGCGCGAGCGTTGATCTCTCGGCCATGGCGTCCAACCCGACCGTGGCCGGCATCCTCGCCAAGCCGAACGTGATCTGGGCGGCGATCGTGATTCTCGGCTCGCTGATCGCAGGCTATCTCTCCACGCTCGGCGCGCTCGGACAAATGAGCGGCCCGTTCGGTACGGGGATCGGCATCAGCGCGATCTTCATCGCTCTCCTGTTCTTCATCCCGGTTGTCGCGGCTGCGTTGATCTTCTTCGAGTTGACCAACCATGCGATGACAGCGCAGTTCCGGCTGATCACCGCGGCGGTGGCGATCGGCGGACCGATCGTGCTGCCCTTCCTCGCAGGCATCGTCGCCCCTCAGATGTACCAGGAAGCAGCCAGCATGGCGGCGGCCTTCGGCGCGGGGGGCATGGGTGGCATTGGCTTCATCGGCTTTGCGGTCACCCCGGGCATGATCATCACGATCGCAGGCGGCGTCCTCATCCTGCTCACCCACATGGGCATCATCAAGAAGCTCGGCTAGCGCTGCTGAAACCGGCCTCGCGCCGGGTTTCGGTCGCGGCTCCGCCGCAATCCTTTGGCCCCCTGTTGTCTCGCGATGCGATCGCGCGATGTCAGGGGGTCTTCATGTCCGCCATCATCAATCGCCGTCTTGCTCTTGCCGGGCTGGGCGCGGCCTGTCTCGCGCCGACAGCGCTGGCTCAGCAGGAGTTGGGCTTTCCGCTGAAGGTCGCTGCCGGCGCCGAGGCGCGGGCGAAGAAGGCCGAGGTCTATGACCCCGCCTATGTCGTACTGGCTTATCCGATGGGCGACGTGCCGGACGATCGCGGCGTCTGCACCGACACGGTTATCCGCGCCTTCCGCCATGCCGGTGTCGACCTGCAGGTCGAAGTCCACGAGGACATGGCCGCGCACTTCGACGCCTATCCGAAGATGTGGGGCCTCAAGCGGCCCGACCGCAACATCGATCACCGCCGCGTGCCGAACCTCGAAACCTACTTCCGGCGCAAGGGCGGGGCGAAGCCGCTGAGCAAGACTGCAACCGACTATAAACCCGGCGATATCGTCAGCTGGCGGCTCACCGGCGGCGGCCTGCCGCACATTGGCGTCGTGACCCGCAAGACGCTCAACGGACAGCCACTCGTGGCGCACAACATAGGAGCCGGCACGCGTGAGGAGCCGTGCCTGTTCGACTGGCCGATGACTGGCTGGTTCCGGTTCGAGAGCTGGAGCTAGTTCGGCTTCTGCTCGATCAGATGCCCTTCGGGCGGAGCGAGGTCGCGGTATTTCTGATGGCACGTGGTGCAGCCGGCCATCATGTCGCCGTCGGTGAAGACGAGGTCATCCGCGTTCTTCTTCGCGAGGGCTTCGGCCGTTACTTTCGTCGCCGTGATCACGGTGTCGACAGCCTCATCCCATCCCTTGCCCTTCGAGCGGCCTGGCGCCTTCAGAAGTTCGGCGCCATGGATCACATCGGCCGCGCCCTTCTGCAGCTTCGCCCAGCCGGCATCGTCCGCAGGCGCGCCTTCCGTCTCGGCGGCGAAGAGTGTTTCAGAGCCAGGGATTACGAAGGCATGCATCACGTCTCCGACGGACGAGGTGTCCGTGATGGACGCGGGATCAACCGTGGGAATACGTGGGTCGCCCGTGCCGTTGGCCATCGAAGCGGCGACGTCGGGCGCGATGTCAGCTGCAGGAGCAGGCGTTGCAGGTTCCGGCGCCTTGGCCGTTTCGGCGGGTTTTGGCGCGCAGGCCGCGAGCACGAGAAAAACCACGCTTGCGAATTGCAGTTTCATGCGCCCATCTCCTGCGTCCCTCGAAGACGAAGAAGTAAGCGCGCCCTCCAGATGACAGGAGGATTACAGCTTCCTGAAATCGGCGTTCTACGGAGCTGCAGGTAAAACAACCGGCAGCACGATCTTCGACAGCTTGTCCGGGCCGTGCAGCACCTGGTTGTTGGCGATGCGCGTTTCGGTCGAGGTGTAAGGATCATTGGCCGTGTTGAGGTTCCGCGCATAGCTCGGAAAGTTGCTCGATGCGACTTCGATGCGGATCGAATGCCCCTTGAGAAACGTGTTCGCGACCAGCATGGGGGGCGGGGAGACCGTGTAGGTCTGGCCTGGCTTCATGAAGACCTGCTTCGCATCGCCCTCGCGATAGCGCATGCGCTGGATCGTGTCGGAAAGGTTCCACGCGGTTCCATCCGGCGCGACATCGACCAGCTTCACGGTGAAGTCGGTGTCGGGGGCGTCGGAAGCAACAAAGAGCTGCGCCGTCACATAGCCGAAGACCGGCGTATCCTTCTCCAGCGGGGCCGTGGTGTAGACAAGAACGTCGGGGCGCTGCTCGATCGCGCGCTGGTCGAACGCGCCATCGTCCTGGTCCGTGCCCATGCCCGAGATCTGGCCGCCGTGCGCGATGACGGGGTTGGCGGGATCGTAGGCGAAGCGGTCGGTTGCGGCCTTCTTCGGCGCTGCCGAGAGAAGGGCGCCATCGCCTGCAGCCGTGTTGGCCTTGCCGCCGCTCGACAGGAAGAGGGTAAGGCCGGTCTTTGCATCGGCCGTCGGGACGCTGCCGAATTCCATCCACTGGTTCGATCCCGCCATGTAGGCGCGCACGGGCGTTTTCGGCGTAGGCGCAGACTTGTCGTCCTTCAGCCAGCGATTGAGCCAGGCAAGCGCCATGCCGTTCCAGTCGAACGTCGCATTGCCAAGCTCGCGGTCACCGATCTTGGTGCGGGGGCGTCCGAACGAACAGTGCTGGCCATTGGTGAGGACGATGGCGGCGTTCCCTGGCGGATTTTCCTTTCGCGTCTTCTCGAAGAAGGCGGCGCCAGCGGGCGAGGAGATATCGTAGAGCGCATCGGCCCACAGGACGGGCACCTTGATCACGTCCTTGTCGGTGACGCGGTCCTCGCCCCACACGGCGCCGGCGGGGCCACGCGCGAGGTATTCCTCCAGCTCCGTATCGCGCGCGCCGGCCGCCTTCGCGAGATCGATCACCGGCAGGGTCATCCGCACCTTGTCGTAGGTCTCCTGCGGGATCTCCGGTTGCTCGAGGAATTTGTAGCCGCTCATCGCCCGTGTGCGGTCGATGTCGGAGAGGCCAGCGGGGAGCTGCGGCCAGTCGAGATACATCGCGTCGAAGAAATAGTTGGCCCAGCCCATCTGCCAGACGCCGCCGCGCCAGAAATTGCCCTGCTCGTGATGCGGGCCGACCTCCGCGATGCCGACGCCGGGCGAGCCGGCCACCATCACCTTGTGCGCCGGGTGGCCGAGCGAGCCAAGCTTCAGCTGGTTCTCCGCAGAGGACGAACAGCCATAGGTGCCGATCTTGCCGTTCGACCAGGCCTGCTGCGTGATCCAGTCGAGCGTATCCCAACCATCCTCGTCGGCGCGGCCGAGCATGCGCATCTCGCCCTCGGAGAGATACCGGCCGCGCTCGTGCTGCTGGACAACGGCGTATCCCTCGTTGAGCAGGCGCGTCTGGAACGAGCCCATCTCTGTATCGTAGGGCGTGCGCGTCAGGACGACCGGGAATTTGCCGGTTGCTGCAGGCAACCAGACCGAGGTTTCGAGCCGGACGCCGTCGCGCATCTTCACCTGGAGGTGGGGCATCGCGACCCCGCCCGCAGGAACCGAGAAGCCGGGCCGTTGCGGGGAGGGCGTAGCCGGGCTGGAAGCGGCGTCCTCTGAACAGGCGGCCAGCAGCAGGGCCAGCGGCGCAAGAAGCGCAAGAAAGCGATGCGTGGTCAGATGCGCCTCCGGCGTTTGTGACGGGATAAGTGTTGCGCCGAACACGGGGTCGCGTCCAGCATGGCGGACCAGGGAGCTGGGACGATTCCACCGATGATTGGCAGGGCGCTGATGAAACTGGCGGCGATGATCTTTTCCGTGATGGCCGTCGTCACGGCCGCAGGAACCGCGAGCGCGCAGGCGCCGGCGCGGCGCGTCTGCGATCCGGGCAATTCGGAGAAGGTGACGCTCGCCGCCGTCGCCGCCGATCCGGCGGCATTCATGGGCAAGTGCGTGCGGGTCGAGGCGATCTATTCCGACGAGCGGCTCTATGCCGATGCGGATGCGATCTACGGGCTCAATGCGAAATCGATCGGCGGCTATGTCGACGGGCAGGGGGATGTCACCGGTTTCTGGACCGGCACGTTTACCGGCCGCGTCGCCGACTGTGCGAAGGCGGAGGATGATCTTCTCACCGGCCTGCTGCGCTCGCCGGGCATCAGCCTCAACTACCGCACGCTCGGTTGCCTCGCGCCAGAAGGGCCGTTCCTGGTGTTCATGAGCCAGGGCGAACTGAAGCCGTCGAAGCTGACGCGGCGCATGCCGGGGGCTAGGGGCGCGGACCTCGCGGTCGCGTCCGAGAACTGGGAGCATCGCGGCGAGGTTGCAAGGCTCGCAGGAGACTTCGTTGCGGCGCTTCAGTCAGGCGATCGCGCTGCGCTCAAGATGTTCGTGCGGAGCGATTATGCGATCGAGCAGTTGATCGCCGGCGAAGGCACAGCGATCGATGCGCTGAAAACGGTGAAGCAGCGTCAGCTGATGATCTTCACGCACGGCGCGTCGTCGGCGGACATGTTTTCGAGCGAGGCCTGCTTTTGCCTCACAGCTGATTGCACCAAGCGATGGCCGATCGCGCGGCGCGATGCCGACAACCAGAAGCAGCGGCCCTATGCCTGCCTTCAGATCGATGGCGTGAAGGAGAGCGGGAGCTGGCGCTACAGGCTCGACGCCTCGCGCGATTTTGACGGTTTGCCGGAGTAGAGCTAGGTGGCCACACAATACTCGCCGTATTCGGAGCCGTCGCTCATCTCGATCGATCCGCCTTCGATTTTGCCCTTTACAGTTCTGATTGTGACATAGTTGATCCTGGTTTCGCTGATCGATTTGCAATCACGCGCGCCATCAACAGAACCCTTATGCCCGAAAATGAAATAGAGATTGTCATCGGCATTGGATCCGCCAGTGAGCACCTCTATGTGTGGAATGAATCTGTTTCCGCACTCGACTGACTCAGGGCATTCGATCCAGAGAAAACCACTGACGTCGCCAAACTTCAGATCGTTAGCTGGCGGAAGCTCGCCCAGATTCTGGGACACGTCCTTCCAGTCGACAGTGCATCGCTCTGTCACCTCTAGGGTTACCGATGTGATTACGCCGCCTTGGTCCTCAACGGTCACATTACATCCATCGACAATGTAACCATTGCCGCGAGGTGCTGGGCCAACGAGATGTTCGAGATACGCGATATGCTTGTGAATCGGACCCCCGTCGAAAAACTGATCGAGCACAGGCGTTTCGGAAGTCGCTGCGCCATTGGCAGGAGCTGCCGGGTCAGGCGAAGGCCGGATAGGAGCGATAGTGGAAACCTGCGCCGCCGGCGGCGATTGCAGAGGCATCCAGTATTGAACTGCCGTGATCCCCACGCCGACGATCGTTACGATCAGTCCGGCTGTTGCAATCCAGATCTCTGCTCGCTTCATGTCCCCCCGACCTTTTCCTTATAGCCCATACGCCTTCGCCATTTCCGGGTCCTTCGCGGCGACCTGTTTGGCGAGGTCGACGATGACCTTCGCCTGTTTCCAGGTGGCGTCGTCCTGCATCTTGCCGTCGAGCATCACGACGCCTGTACCATCCGGCATGGCTTCGAGAATGCGGAGGGCGAACTTCACTTCGCCCGGCTCGGGCGAGAAGACGCGTTTGGCGATGTCGATCTGGCCCGGATGGAGCGACCAGGCGCCGGCGCAGCCCATGAGGAAGGCGTTCTTGAACTGCTGTTCGCAGGCGGCGAGGTCGGCGATGTCGCCGAAGGGACCGTAAAACGGCTTGATGCCCGCCTGCACGCAAGCGTCGACCATCTTGCCGAGCGTGTAGTGCCAGGGGTCCTGCTGGGCGGCGATCCGATCGCGGCCTTCGACGGGATCCTCGATCACCTTGTACATCGGGTGGCCGCCGCCGACGCGCGTGGTCTTCATCGCGCGGTTGGCGGCGAGGTCGGCCGGTCCAAGCGAAATGCCCTGCATGCGCGGGGAGGCGAGGCAGATCTCCTCGACGAGGGCGACGCCCTGGCCGGTCTCGAGGATGGCGTGGAAAAGGATGGGGCGTTTGACGCCGGCCTTCGCCTCGAGCTGGGCGACGAGCTGGTCGGCATAGTGGATGTCCCACGGGCCTTCGACCTTGGGCAGCATGATCACGTCGAACACGTTGCCGGCCTTGGTCACGATCTCGGTCACGTCGTCGAGGAACCAGGGCGAGTTGAGCGGGTTGACGCGCGTCCACAGGCCCGTGCCCTGTTTCTTCCAGTCGAGCATCTTCGCCATCTCGATGGCGCCGGCGCGGGCCGCGTCCTTGGCGTCGGAGGGAATGGCGTCCTCGAGGTTGGCTAGGATGACGTCGACCTTTGCGGCCATCTCGGGAGTCTTGGAACGAACCTTCTCGTTATGGCCCGGCACGAAATGGATCATGCGCTCGAGACGGACCGGCAGCTCCCGTGCCGGCTCCGGGGCGCCGATCGCCAGCGGCTTGAAGAACTGGCGTGGGGTTCTCGTGCTCATTGAAATGTCCCGGGTTGGCTCGACCGCGTCGTGCAAGCAGCATGTTGCATTGCATCAGTTGGGGGTGTGTTCAAGGGTCACCGCCAGGGCAGGCGCGGCTCGAAGATCAGCAGATTGTGGTCGGCGCCGGGCCAAGTGATTAGCGCCTTGTTCCGTGTCAGGCGGTTTCAGGCGGCCGACGAAAATCTTGCTGGTCGAGCGCACGCGGATTGCGGCGGAGGTGGGTCAGCTGGTGTCGGTCAGACGAACTTGAAGACAGTGGCGAGCCAGACGACCCTTTCGCGGGCTTTGGCCCATAGCGTGCGCAGACCAGTGCGAAGGGTCGAGTGGATTTGCCGGACAAGCGCCTGAATGGCGCGAACGGATTCGTTCGGATTGTCCGGGAGGCCGCCGCACCGCACTCGCGCAAGCACGGCGTTCGCACTAGGCTGACATCAGCAGGAGATCACGGGATGGCCGGACCAGCTTCAAAAGTGACGATCCACATGGCGGCGAGCCTCGATGGCTTCATTGCCCGGACGAACGGCGCCACCGACTGGATGGAAACGGCGGACGTGTATGAGCGCGGCGAGGACATGGACGAGGCATATGTCCGGGACTTTCTCAAATCGATCGATTGCTACGTCATGGGGTCGCGAACCTACGAGACCGCGCTGGCATTCGACGCCAAGGGACTTGGCTGGGCCTATGGCGACAAGCCGGTCTTTGTGCTCACGACCCGCGCCTTGCCGAAGCCGCGCGATACGGTGGAATTCGTATCGGGCGATCTGACTCAGCTGATCAATGAGCGGTTGAGAGTGAGGTTCGGTAGCATCTGGATCGTGGGCGGCGGCGGCGTCTGCGGCGAGGCATTACGGCGCGGGCTGGCGGACGAGGTGCGCTATTCGATCGTGCCGGTGGTCATCGGCGATGGCGTTCGCTTTTTCGAGGGTCTCGATCGTGACGTTGCGCTGCACCTGATGGAGGTGAAAGCGTACAAGAGCGGCATCGTCGCCTTGCGGCACTCTGTTCAGCGCGCCGGCCCGGACACGTGAACGGAAAGATCTGTGGTTGGCAGCGCTGAATGGGCGGTGGCGTGTTCAAGACCTGGTCAAAGGAATTATTGCAGAAGGGCGGCGTGGTCTTGGGTCGACACCGCTATCTGTTCAGGAACCTCGTGCTTTCGTTCATCGGGCTCTGGCTGGCCATTTGGCTCGGCGGGGTTCTCCCATTGAATTTTCCGGCCTGGCTCTTCCTGTGTTTGGTTCCGCTGTTCTTGATCGTGCCGCATATAATCCTGCCAGACGATCCGTCACAGAGCTGGCAACGCGCACTACGAAATCCAAAGCGCCTGTTGCTGATCTGCGCGGTGTATCTCTCGGTGGCCGTAGTCCTCAGCCACCTGCTCACGGGTAACTGGATCTTTCGGACCGCCGCCTAGAACCCCCTCTCCAGCTGCCTCATTCACGAGAACGATTGCTTCGGTGGGCGGGCAAACTAGCTTTCGGAGGGAAGAGGAAACAGCCATGAACAAGAACACGATCTGCGTCTGGTACGAGAAGGACGCCGAGGCGGCGGCGCAGTTCTATGCGACGGTTTTTCCCGACAGTTCCGTCAACGCCGTGCATCGCGCGCCGGCGGATTTTCCATCGGGCAAGGCGGGCGATGTGCTGACGGTGGACTTCACGGTCGCGGGCATACCGTGCATCGGACTGAACGGCGGACCGGTGTTCAAGCAGAGCGAGGCGTTCTCGTTCCAGATCATGACCGAGGACCAGGCCGAGACCGACCGGTACTGGAACGCAATCGTCCGCAATGGCGGGCAGGAGAGCGCCTGCGGCTGGTGCAAGGACAAATGGGGCGTCTCCTGGCAAATCACGCCGCGCACGCTGACCGAGGCGATGGCGAAGGGTGGCGAGGAAGCCAAGCGCGCCTTCACGGCGATGATGGACATGGGGAAGATCGATGTCGCCGCAATTGATGCCGCCCGGCGGGGATAACGGGCAGGTCAGGCTTGCGCGGCGCGGCGGCTTGTAGGTGAATGCGCTCCAATAACAGTTAGCGCAGTCTGGCAACGCGTCTGGAGGAGAGCATGAGCAGGTTGGCAAGGTCTCTGGGTCTGGCCGTGGCGGTTGTGGCGATCGCCGGGCCGGCGTTGGCGCAGTCGTCCGTCGCGACGGGAGCCAAGCGAAGCTTCGATGGCGTTTGGACGAATGCGTCCGGCACGCGGCTCGAGCGGTCGCAGCCCTACAGCCAGCTGGTCGTACCGAAGGAAGAAGCGGCGGCTGTCGCGTCGGCGGCTGTTGCGCGTGCCAAGGCGGGGAATGCGCCGACCGATCCCAATGCGGGCGCCTTCAAGGACGCGAACAGCCAGGCGGGCTACAACTCGTTCTGGACCGATCCGGGCATCGGGTTGATGACGGTGCGCGGCGAGGCGCGCTCGTCCTACATCACCGATCCGGTCGACGGGAAAATTCCGTTCATCGACCGTGCCAAGTCGCTGGCGCTGCCGATCCGCGAGGGACAGGAGTATCGCTCGGGGAAGGGCGCGTATGAGGGGCCGGAGGATCTGCCGTTGCGCGAGCGCTGTCTGATCGCGCAGAGCGATGGCGGCGGGCCGGTAATGCTGAACGGGCTCTACAACAACAACTACGAATTCCATCTGACGAGCGATCATCTCGTGATTGAGGTAGAGATGGTGCACGATGCGCGCATCATCCCGATCTATGCCTCGGCTGAGCAGGCGCGCGCCTCGCACAAGCCTGCGGCGATCACGCCGTGGCTGGGGGATTCTGTAGCGTGGTGGGAAGGCGACACGCTGGTGTCGGAAACGAAGAATGTGCACCCTGTGCAAGCTTCGCGCACGTCGACGCCGCTGTCGATGCAAGGGACGGTAACGGAGCGGTTCACGCGGATCAGCGAGGGCGAGCTGCTCTATCAGTTCCGCGTCGAGGACCCGGTGCATTATTCGAAGCCGTGGTCGGGCGAGTATGCCTTCAAGCCGACCAAGGGCGTGCTCTATGAGTACGCTTGCCATGAGGGGAATTACGCGATGGCGGGAATTCTGGGCGGCGCACGGTTGAAGGAAACCGAGGCGGCTGCGGCGGCGAAACCGAAGCAGAAGAAGTCGGGGCGCTAAAGCCAGCCCGTAGTTTCAGCGCAGCGCAGCGAACCAGATGGTGTGGCGGGGGCCCTTGCCGTTGCTGCGCGCGCGGACGGTGACCTGTTCGACCTTGAAGCCGGAGTTCTCGAGGCGGCGCGTAAAAGCGGCGTCTTGGGTGGCTGACCAGATGGCGAGGATGCCGCCGGGCCTGAGTGCGGCCTTCGCGAGCCCGAGGCCCCTCATCGAATAGAGACCGTCATTGGCGGCGCGCGAGAGGCCCGAGGGGCCGTTGTCGACGTCGAGCAGGATGGCGTCGTACGTCTTGCTGGAGGCTGCGATCTCCGCGGCGACATCGCCGTTGAGAATACTGACGCGTGGGTCGTCGAGGCAGCCCGCGGTGAGGTCTGCCATGGGGCCGCGGGCCCAGGCGATGATGTCGGGGACGAGTTCGGCGACGGTGGCCTTCCCGGTCTTGCCGATAACGGCGAGGGCGGCGCGCAGGGTGAAGCCCATTCCGTAGCCGCCGATAAGAAGGTGAGGCGCGATCCCTTTGCGCAGGCGCTCGCACGTCATGGTGGCGAGAGCTTGCTCCGAGCCGCCGACGCGGCTGCTCATCAGCTCGATATTGTCAGCCATGATGATGTGGTCGCCCGCATGGCGGACGAGGCGCAGCTCGGCGCCGCCGGGAACTTTCGCACTGGCGATGAGTTCGCGGGGTTTCATGCGCGGCCTTGATGGAAGCGCAGACCCCTGTTTGGCAACGCTTCTTCGCGTCCGTGCTATTTGCGCATGAAAATCATTCGCATTTTCAGCAAATGGATTGTAGCCTTGATTACAGACGGCTTTGGAGCGGGGAGACGGGATCCGGATGACGGATGCGCAGAATCTGGCGGCGCTGGTGCTGCTGCTTGCGAGTATCGGAGCAGGGCTTCTGCTGAGGCGAGCCTGGAGCCAGCGAAACGCGCAGCGCGTCTGGTTCATCCTCGGCGGATGGACAGTCATTGCGGTCGCCACGCTTGCGGCGGCGATGCAGCTAGGCGAGGCGCGCGGTGTGTTCATCGCGGCAATGCTGGCGTCGGTCGGCGTGCTGGGGGTGGCGGCGGCGAGCGTTCAGGTGCGGCCGGCGCGGGCGGCATCCGACAAGGCGTCGCTGGCGCCTGAGCCTTCCGATCGTCCTTCGCGCGCCTGGCGCGGCGTGTTGCGCTTCCTGCTGGCGGGACCGATCGGCGGGATTGCGGCGATGGGCGTTGCTGTGGCGTGGACGGTATGGCTGCCGTTTGATGACAAGACGCGGATCGTGACGGGCGGACTCGTGGCGCCAGTGCTGTGGGGCGCGCTGATGGCGTGGACGCTGTCGGACGACAAGATCATCCGCGCAACGGCGGTGCTTCTGGGTGTGGCGATAGCGACCTTCGGGATCGCGGCGCTGAAAGGTATCGGGTGAGGGCTCCACATGCCTGAGGCGAAAGCAGGAAAACCGGTCTGGCCGAAAACCTCTGCGGCGCTGGTGCGCGCGGTGCTGGCGGGACACTCGGCGCTGGGGCTTGCCTTCGCGGCGCTGATCTTCCTGGTGTGCTTCTCGGGAACCGTCGCGGTGCTGCGGCCGGAGATCGAGCGCTGGGAATCGCCACAGGCGAAGACGGCGACGGAAGCAACGCTGGGCTCGGTGGCGAGGATGCGGGACGAGGCGCTGGCGCGATATCCGGGAGCGCATCATCTCTATGTCTACCTGCCTACGGCGGAGACGCCGTATCCGCGCGTGCTGGTCGACGCTGTCGAAGGCCAGCCGCTGAAGCAGTGGATGGCGGATGCGAACGGGCATCTGGTCTCGGAGCAGGCAGCGCCGTTCGCGGATTTCCTGCAGCGCCTGCACTTCTACCTGCACCTGCCGCCGACATGGGGGTTGATCCTTGTGGGTCTGACGGGCGTTGCGCTGTTGTCATCACTCGTGTCGGGCGTGATTGCTCATCCGCGCGTGTTCCGTGATGCGTTCCACCTCCGCTGGGGCGGATCGAAACGCCTGCAGGAAGCCGACATGCACAACCGGCTGGGCGTGTGGGGCCTGCCGTTCCACGTGCTGGTGTCATTGAGCGGGGCGCTTTTGGGGCTGAGCACGCTGATGCTGGGCATTCTCGCCTTCGTCGTGTTCAAGGGCGACGTGAACAAGGCCTATGCGATGTTCATTGCGCCGGCGCCGAAGGACGATCCGCGTCCGGCGCCGCTGGCGCCGCTCGATCCGATGTTCGCCCATGTGAGCCAGCAGGCGCCTGAGGCGAAGATCACCAGCGTGTTCTTCGAGCATCCGGGCGAGACCGGGCAGAGCGTGACGGTGACGGGCGAGACGCACAACCGTCTGGATCGCGGCGACTTCTGGGTGTTCGGCGGCGACGGCAGGATGCTGGAGGGCGGATTCTCGAACAGCGCGGAGTCGGGCAACGCGATCCTGCAGGGACTTTACGTTCTGCACTTCGGAACGTTCGGCGGATGGCCCATCAAGATCGCCTATGTGCTACTGGGCATGGGGCTGACCGCCGTGACGGCGAGCGGTGTTGCAATCTGGCTGGCGCGGCGGCGCGACAAGGGCAAGCCTGCGCCAGGGTGGGAACGCGTGTGGACGTCGTTCTGCTGGAGCCAACCGCCGAGCTTTGCGATTGCGGCGCTGGCTCGCCTGCTGGCGCCGGCGGCGCCGCTGACACTGGTGTGGGGCGCAGCGACGCTTGCGGCGGTTGGGCTGTCGGCGTTTTGGCCGCCGCGTGTGTTGTCCGCTGTCCTGAGGGCGGCCTCAGTCGTGCTGATCGGGCTCGTGCCGGTCGTGCACGTCGTGCTGAACGGCGGAAGCTATGGCGACAGCGGCGCATGGGTCATCGACGGAATTGTCGTGTTGCTAGCGCTGGCGTGTGCGGCATCGTTCGTTCCACTGCGCGCGCGGGCCAATCCGGCGCCTGTGCCAGCTCCGGCGGAATAAAGCAAAACCCGCGCAGCGAGGCTGCGCGGGTTTGAATGTCCGGCCCGCGGCGAAGCTCAGGCCACCGACGGGGCGGTCTGCGTGATCCATTCGGCGAGCTTCGCCTTGGTCATCGCGCCGGTCTTCATCGAGAGGAGCTTGCCGTTCTCGAAGATGAGCAAGGTGGGCAGGCCGCGGACGCCGAACTTGCCTGGCGTCATCGGGTTTTCATCGGCGTTGAATTTCACGAGCTTGGCTTTGCCTTCGAACTCACCGGCGAGCTGTTCGAAGGCTGGCATCATCTGTTTGCACGAGCCGCACCATTCGGCCCAGAGGTCGACGACGACAGGACCCGTCGCGTTCATCACCTCGGCATCGAAGGTGTCGTCAGTGACTTCCTGGAGCGCCATGTGGGTATTTCCCCTCGTGATTTGATAGTGGCCGTGGATCGCTAGGCGGCGACCGACGGAGCGGATTCTTCAGCCACTCGACCATGCGCGACTTGCTCATCGCGCCGAGGTGCGTGGCGGTGACGTTGCCCTTTTCGAAGATCATGAAGGTGGGGAGACCACGAACGCCAAAACGTCCGGCGGTCATCGGGTTGTCGTCGATGTTGAGCTTCACGACCTTCACCTTGTCGCCGAGCTCTTCAGCCAGCGCTTCGAAGTGGGCGGAGACCTGTTTGCACGGGCCGCACCATTCAGCCCAGAAGTCGACCACGACGGGTTTGTCGGAGGCGAGGACTTCAGCATCGAAGCTGTCGTCGGAGATGTTGGAAACGAGCGAAGAGGCGGCCATAGCAAAAACCCTTAGAAAACTGGCTTCCCTCAAATGGGGTGGAACCGGCTTCCATTGAACAGAGCGCCGCTAAACGGAGGGTTCACGGCCGGCTAATCATTGAGACATGGCCCTGAGCGCCCGGTCCAGCGCGGAGGGGGGTATTTCCATGAGTCTTGGGCCGTCTGTCCAGACCAGCAGGCACCTAATGGGACGGTTCGGCCAGCGCTGCGTCAACACGGCGCGATAGGCGGCCAGCTGGGCGATATAGGCCTCGCCGACGCCGGAAATGTCGGGTGGCGAGGGGCGGTCGGTCTTGTAGTCGACGATCAGGATTTCAGCATCTGTGACCACCAGGCGGTCGACGCGGCCGGAGATCGTGTTGTCGCCGATGCGGCCGATCACGGGCGCCTCGGCGCGGCCGCCCTGGGCGAAGACGGCGGCGAACGCCTTGTCCTCAAGGACGCCCAACGTCGACTCGAGCATTTCCTTGCGCTGGGCCGGGGAAAGGTCAGGCTGCTTCTTGAGGTAGGCCTCGGCCGCCTTGCGGCGGGACTTTGGCGGCAGTTCGGGGAGGACCTCGAACATCATGTGAATGAGGGAGCCGCGGCGGAGGCGCTCGGCGCGGCCTGCGCCGAAGGGCGAGATGACAGGCGGCTCGGAGGCGGTCGAGAGGTTCGAAGGCGAGAGGACCCGGCCCTTGAATTCGAGCGTGATCGGGCGCGTGAGCCAGGCGGGGAGTTGTGCGCCGGAGCGGGCGGCTATGACGGCGGGGATCAGAAGTTGAGGCGCGGCCCCGAAGCGGAGGATCGCGCGATCCCCGTCTTCGGCTTCGGACGCAGCGCCCGAAGTGACGAGGCGCTGCATGGCGGACTGTGCGATCGTGTACCACGACGTCTCGGTGTGACCCGCGCCCTTGGGGTGGCCGGTGAAGGCGCCGCAGACGATGAGACGATCCTGCGCGCGGGTGAGGGCGACGTAGAGCAGGCGTCTGTGTTCCCGGAGTGCGCGGGCTTCGGCGACGGCGCGAAGTTTCGCGCTGAGTTCGATGTCGTTGGTCTTTGGTCCGGCCCAGATCGGCGCATCGTCTTCGGTCATGAAGACGCCATCGCGTTCGCCGCGATGGGCGGAACACGTGTCGGGCAGGATGACGATGGGAGCTTCGAGGCCTTTTGCGCCGTGAACGGTCATGACGCGGACTTCGTCCTGCGGGCCGGAGAGTTCGCGCTTCACCTCGCCGCCGCGGCGTTCGATGGCGTCGAGGAAGAGCTGCAGGCTGGGGGCTTCACCGGCATCGAAGGCGGCGGCGCGATCGATGAGGGCGGTGACGGGTTCGCGCGCGGGCCCGCCGAAGCGTGAGAGGATCAGTTCCCAGCCCGGACGCGGCAGCCCGGCGCCGCGCTCAAGCGCGTGGGTGAGGAATTCGAAGGGTGGCTGGTGGCGGCGCTCAAGCACGTTCGCGAGGAAGGCCGTGACGGGAAGGTTGGCCTCCTGCACGGCGGCCCAGAGATGGCGTTCACGCGGGTTGGCGATGGCGAAGAGCTGCTCATCATTGAGGCCGCCGAATGGGCCTTTGAGGATTTCGGCGAGGGCGAGATCGTCTTCGGGGCAGAGCGCGAAGCGGACAAGATTGAGCAAGTCCTGCACGGCAAGCGAATCCAGGAGCTGGATCCGGTCGGCGCCGGCGACGGGGATATTCTCGCGCTTCAACGCCTGCAGAATGCCATCAAAGAGTCCGCCCGTGCGGCCGCGCACGAGGATGAGAAAGTCGCCGGGGCGGCAGGGACGTTGTTCCTTGCGGTCCCAAACGGCGGCGCCCGCGTCGATCTCGCGGCGGATGAATTTCGCAATGCGCGTTGCAAGACGCGCCTTCGGGCTTGCGGCGGATTCCTGTCCCTTGGGCGCGGTCCACGGCTCGGCGGGTTCGACATCGTGTCTGGGTTCGAGCGGCCAGAGTTCGACCGAGCCGGGTTCGTTGCGGCGGAATGATGTGTGGCGCAGCAGGTCAGCTACGTCGGGCGGGGCGATGGTGAAGGGCGCATCAGGCGTGAAGACGTCGGTGTCGAAGACGGCGTCGACATAGTTCAGCACTTCCGGCGAGGAGCGGAAGGACATGGCGAGATCGGGCAGTTCGAAGTCGACACTCGCCGTGCGCGCGCTGGTTTCGAAGGTCTGTTTTTCGAGCAGGAAGTGTTCCGGGTCGGCGCCCTGGAAGGAATAGATCGACTGTTTCCTGTCACCGACAACAAAAAGCGTGCGGCGTTCCTCGCGCACGGCGCCATGGCCGGAGAAGATGTCGTCGGTGAGCGCCTTGAGGATCTTCCACTGGGCCGGGCTGGTGTCCTGCGCCTCGTCGAGGAGGATGTGCGAGATGCCGCCGTCGAGCTTCCACAGCACCCACTCCGCAGCGTGGCGGCGAGTGAGGAGGCGGGAGGTGGTTTCGATCAGGTCGTCGAAGTCGAGGCCGGCGCGGGCGCGCTTGCGGCGGTCGAATTCGTCGAAGAGGACATCGGCGAGGCGGAGCAGCGCGGCGGAGCGTTCAAAGAGGCGCGCAGCGTTGAGAGCGGAGGCGATGGCGTAGATGCGGTGGATTTCGCTGCCTTGTGGGACGTCCTTGATCTGGAAGAAGAGGGCGACAGCGGGGGCCTGTTTCAGGGCGTCGGCCGTGTAGGGATTGGATTTGCGTTGGTCGCCCTTGGCGGTGAAGGCGAGCGAGGCGTAGGCGGCGAAACGGTCTGATGCGGGGGCGTCCGATAGGGCGGTTGCGAGGGTGGCGGCGAGTTCGGCGTCGGATTTCTTCGCGGTGGGTATGGCGCCGAGAAGATCCTGGAGGGCTTTTCGCGGAAGTTCAGCGCCCATTGCCCTGTCGAGAAGCTCGGCTGTGCCGAGGGCCGGCGCGCCGATCTCTCGGGCGAGGCGTTCGACGGCTGCATCAATGTCGCCGGCGCTTGCGATGTAGCGCTGGATAGCGGCGCGTCTCGGGAGCAGCGAACGGACGGCTTCGAAGCCCTTGCCGCCGCCGGCTTCGGCAGCGAAGCGGGCGGCTTCGACAAGCGCCTGGTCGCCGCGCACGACGCGGCGGCCCATAGCGCGGAAGGATGCGTCCCAGATATCGGCGGCGTCATCATCGTCGAGTTCGGAGAAGCCGGGCGCGATGCCGGCCTCGAGCGGGAAGCGGCGAAGGACCCGGCCGGAGAAGGCGTGGATGGTCTCGATGCGCAGGCCGCCGGGCGTCTCGAGCGCCTTTGCGAAGAGCTCGCGGGCGCGGCCGATATCGTCGTGGTCGTAGTCAGTCTCCGGGCGATGTTCGAGGCTTGCGAGTTCCTTGCGGAGTTTGGCATCGTCCATCACGCACCAGTCGCCGAGGCGCGCGAAGAGGCGGGACTGCATCTCGCTAGCCGCCGCCTTGGTGTAGGTGACGCAGAGAATGGAATCCGGTTCGACGCGCTTCAGCAGCAGGCGGGCGACGCGGTCGATCAGGACTTTCGTCTTGCCGGAGCCCGCATTGGCCTCGACCCAGGCGGAGTGCGTGGGGAGGGCGGCGAGGCGCTGGCCTTCCGAGGCTGCGGCGTATTCGGGCCATGCGTTGTCGGGAGGCGTCATTCATCGCCTCCTTCATCGGTGGTCCATTCGGCGCGGCGGGCGAGATTGTCGTAGTCGGAGACGGACCAGGCAAATTCGACGCGTGGCTTGGAATAATAGGGTTGAGCGGGATCGGCGTATTGTTCGATCAGGTGCTTGAGGCCCGCGAGGGCGGCTTCGGCGATCTGCATCGTTGTGCCGGTTTCGAATTCGAGCGGTTGGCCGTTCTTTTCGCTCATGGTCTGCGCGCTCAGCGACATCCGGAAATAGATCAGCTCGGATGTCGGCGCGGGGCCGATATGGCCGAAGGCAGATTGAGCGGCGATGGCGGCTTCCAGGGCGAGCTGGGGTTCAAGGCCGCGTTCGACCTGCGGGGCGGTCTTGGGCTGGCCGGTCTTGAAGTCGACAATGGCGAGCGTGCCATTGCTGAGTTTTTCGACGCGGTCGGCCGTGGCTTCGAGGGTGACGGGGCCGAGCGAGGATTGGAAGGTGATGCCGGCTTTCTGTTCGGTTGCGAAGTCGACACGGATGTTGTCGCGCTGGGCGGACCAGCGGAGATAGGCCTTGCCGGCGCGGAGCCAGAGCGGCTTTTCGAGTTCGATGAGCTCGGGCGGGGCGCCGGCGTCCTTCAGGCTCGTCGTGATAAGCTCGTCGATGGCGCGCTCGTTGTCCTTCTCCTCGAATGTCTCGACGGCGAGGTGGACGGCTGTGCCGCGCTCGCGGGCGTCGATATCCTCGGCGACGCGGCGGAGCGGTTCGAGTTTCAGGATACGGCGGGCATAGTCGGCGTAAGGGTCGCGGATGAGGGTGACGACGCGGCTGGGCGAGAACTTGTCGAGGCGGCGCTTTTCGACCGGCGGCGTCGGCGTCGGCATTTTCGCGGGGCTCACCTTGTCCGCGTGGCGGAGGGCGCGGGCCCAGACAAGCGGGTCATGGCCGGGCTTGGGTTTCAGCGCCTGCTCGGCGGCGTCGCGGCCGCCGAGGCCGCCGGCGGCCAGCGTGCGGAGGCGCCAGAGCCAGCGCGAGGCCACGGCGGGTTTGTCGTCGACGCGCTTGGCGCGCAGCAGGATGACTTCAGGCGCGTTGGCCATCTGCGCAAAGTCATGTGCGGAGAGGCCGACGCGTTCGTCAGGGTCGGGCAGGCCGAGCTGTTTGCGCAGCGTGCGGTTGAGGAAGGCGTCTGCTGGCGTCGGGCGCGGCCATGAACCTTCATTGAGGCTGGCGAGGATGACACGGTCGCGGCGCTGCAGGCGCGCCTCGAGCGGGCCCCAGATGGCGATGCGCGGATGTTCGGGCGCATCGGGCGCGGCGGTCATGCGCTGCATGACGGTCTCGGCGAAGTCAGCGAAATCACTGACGTCGATGAGGCCCATGGCGTCGGAGAGTTCGCCGAGCTGGACGATGAACTGCGCGGCCTGTGCGCCGGCGCGGCCGCCCCAGATGTGTGCGCCGCCAGCGATGGCTTCTGCGAGGCGGCCGATGGCCTCGGCGGCGGCCTTGCCGTCGATCTCAGGGTCGAAGAAGGCGGCGCGGGCGGGATAGTGCAGCTTGTCGATGTCGCGGATGAGGGCGGCGCAGTGGGGGCGGGCGCGGCGTTCGGGATCGCGCGGGCTTTCAAGGCGGTCGGCGAGATCTTCGAGCGTCGAGTGGCGGCGCGGACCGCGCAGGGCTTCGCGTTCGATCTCGCTCAGGAGTTTGTGCAGCACGTCCGGCGGGCGGCCGATGGCGGCGAACGGGTGTTTGAGGACGGCGAGGAGGCTGACGGGTTCTGCCGGGTCGCGGACCCAGCGGCAGAGGAGAAGCAGGAACGCACCGATCTGGCAGCGCGTGAGCGGCGCGCCCGAGGATGGCGCGATGTCGAGGCTCCAGCGTTCCAGGATCGCAGCGACGCGGCGGGCGAGCTGGGATTCAGGTGTGACGAGCGCCACTGTCTTGTCAGGCGTTTCCAGCGTCTCGCGGAGGAGGAGGGCGGCGACAAGCGCTTCCTCGCTCTCATCCTCCGCCTCGATGAGGGAGAGACCGTCAAGGGCGTGCGTCACCAAGTCGTGGGGTTTGGCGGGGGAGGCGAGGTGAGCGAGGCGTTCGGTCCAGTCGCGGGTTTCCGTGGCGGGGGCGAGGGCCTCGTTGAGCAAGCGGCGGCGGGCGGTCTCGCGTGGGCTCTCTTCGCTGTTGGGCCAGGGATGAACGTCGCTGGGCTTGAGCTTCAGCCATTTCAGCGTTTCGCCGAGGGCGTGCTGCGGGTGACTGGCGGCGTCGGCGACAGCGGCCCAGCCCTTGGGTGTCAGGTCCGGATCGAGGCCGGGAAGGACGATGAGGCCGCGGGGGAGTTTGAGCACCGCGTTCATGAGGATGCGCGTGGCAGCGCCCGTGCCCGTCGAGCCGGCGATGATGACGGGATGGTCGGGCTGCTCGTTGCGCCAGCGCGTCTTGAGCGCTTCGGCAGCGGCAAGGCGGCGATCCTGGGGATCGATGGCGTCCTGTTCTTTCAGGTAGTCGGGCCAGGCGCGCATGACGATGTCGAGGAAGTCGGCGGAGACCTGCCAGTGTTCGGCAAGGTTGGGCGCGAGTTCGCCGGAGAGGGCCTTGAGCTTGTTCCAGTCAGCGCCGCCGGCGAGGGCGGCCTGGTCCATGAGGGCGGCGAGTTCATCGGCAGCCGCGAGAAGGGATGCAGGCGGGAGCTTTTCTTTCGTCTCCACGCGTCGCCAGGCCTGGATGAGGCGGGCGAGCGCGCCGCGGCGGTGGGCTGGTGAAAGCGCGGGCGGGAGTTCGAGCGCGTCCGGGCCGAAGGCGGCGATGCCGTCTTCCTCGTCGATGTCGCCGAGCGTGCGGATATCGGGCGTGAGGAGCGTGCCGCCCATGGCGCGGTAGAGCGCGTGGGCGAGCTCGCGTGCGGCGCGCTGGTTGGGCGTGAAGATGAGCGCGTCGGCGAGGAGTTCGGGATTGTCCCGCGCGCCTGTGGCGTCGATCAGGCCCTTCGCCAGCTCGTCGAGGAAGAAGGACGAGCCGGGAAGGGAGAAGACTTTCGAGCCTTCAGCGAAGACGCCCCCAACTGCAGGTTTGCGCGTCAGCTTCCGGGCCCCATCGTCTTGAGGCGAGCCTCGGCTTCATCGCGGCCGGCGGGATCGCCGACATGCATCCAGAAGGGCGACATGACCGTGCCATAGAGGCGGCCAGCGCGGCCAAAGGCGTTCCAGTAGATGTTGGCGGAGAAGGGTTCGGGTTTGTAACTCTTGAGAAGGTCGCCGCGGGTGATGTGCGTGCCGGCGAAGACATAAGGCGCGGAGGGCTTGTCGCCGCGGCGTTGCACGTGGCCGTCATGGCCGAGGAAGAAATCGCCGGGGCCGCGGAAGCCGAGCGTGGCGTGCATGTCGGCGAGGAGCAACAGCGCGTCCATCTCATTGGGATCGTAAGCGTCCGCCATCTTCGCGAACGTCGTATCGCCCGGCGTTACCCACGTGACGTCGGTGTTGATGACGAAGAAGGGATCGTCGCCAAGGAGCGGTAGCGCCTTCACGACGCCGCCACCGGTTTCGAGGAGCACGGCGCGTTCATCCGAGATGATGATCTCGATGTCCTTGCGCGCCTTGAGATGCGCTTCGAGTCGATCGGCGAGGTAATGGACATTGACGATGGCGCGGCTGACGCCCTGCGCCACGAGCTTGTCGAGCACGCGGTCGACAAGTGTGCGGCCCCCGACGTCGATGAGCGGTTTGGGCAATTTGTCCGTGAGCGGCTTCATGCGCGTGCCGAGGCCGGCCGCGAGCAGCATGGCGGTGGTGATCTTCATGCGGCGGCCAAGAGATGGGGGGCGACGGCTTCGACGAAAGCTCGTGCTTCGGCCATAGTCGGATGGCTCAGCGTCTCGTTGAGCAGGCCGCGCAGGCGGGGCTGAAACTGGTCGTAGCGGGGCTTTTTATCGCGCGTCACGAGGCGCGCGAAGATCCCCATGATGCGCATCGTGTTCATTGCGCCAAGGACGGAAAAGCGTTCCTCGAATGCTGCGCGCGAGCCGCCGGTGCCATCGAGATAGGCGCGGATGGCTGCCTCGCGGGCCTCGCGCGAGACATCACGGCGTGCATCGTGCAGCAACATCGACATGTCCCATTCGCCCCAGCCGAGGACGGCGTCCTGGAAGTCGAGCAGGCCGACGCGCTGGAGGCCCGGGCGTTGTGGCAGCCAGATGAAGTTCTCGGCGTGGGTGTCGCGCAGGATGAGGGCGCGGGGGAAGTGTTCGGCCATGCCGACGAGGTTCTCGCGCACACGCTCCCAGCGCAGGCGGGTCTGCTCGCTCATGCGCATGTCGAGATCGCGCTGTGGCATCCATTCGACAAAGAGGTCGACGTTGGCGGAGAGGGCGAGGTGGTCGTAGGTGAGGATCGGCCATTCCCCGCCGCGATAGGGAAGTTTGCGCGGCGCTTCGGCGCGGTGAACGGCGGCGAGGACTTCGCCGACGGCGGCGTAGAGCTGGCTCTCGTCGGCGCCTTGGCGGATCGTTTCGGCGAGCACGTCATCGCCCAGGTCTTCGAGCAAGGCGAGGCCCTTGGAGATGTCCTGGTCGAGGACTTCGGGCGCGGAGAGGCCAAGCGTGCGCAGATAGGCCGAGAGTGCGGCGAAGGCTTCGACGCGCGAGGCGGCGAGGCGCGAGATGGCGTTCCAGCCAAGCGCGAGGCGCTCCTCGTCTGTGGCGTTGGGCGGGCAGGGTTGCGACTCGAGCGGCGGGGCGTCCATCAGCATGGACGTTTCGGTCTTGCGACGAAGGCGCTCGTAGCGGCGGGTGGAAGCGTCCTGGTTCAGCGGCGTGCGCGCGGCCTCACCCCAGCCGGCGCGGCGGAGGAATTCCTGGATCTCGCTATCCCGCAGGTTACCGCCAGTCGCCATCGATACGCGCACTCCAGTCGTCGAGGTCCACAAGGCGGGCGATTCGGCCCACCCCGATTCGTTCGGGGCCGCCAAAGCTTAGCCGAACTTCCAGCCGGGCGTGGGGAAGATCACGGCCCAGGCGTTCCGGCCACTCAATGAGCGCCAGACCGTCCATGGCTTCTTCCAGCCCGAGTTCCCGGGCTTCGCCGGGTTCGTTGAGGCGGTAAAGGTCGAAATGCCAGATCGGGAAATTGGGCCCCTGATAGGTCTGGACGAGCGTGAAGGTGGGGCTGGGCGCCTCGGTTCCCTGGCCGAGCAGGGCCTGGATCAGGCCGCGGGCGAGCGTGGTCTTTCCGGCGCCGAGATCACCATAGAGCGCAATGACGTCGCCGGGCCGCGCAGCTGCGCCAAGCCGCGCGCCGAGGGCGGCGGTGGCGGCATCATCCGCAAGGTCGAGTGTGAGCACGCTATGGGACATTCCGGAATGGTTTGAGCGCCCGATTGGGGCGGATGTGCGTCATGTGGCGAAGCAGCGGGCGCGGGTCAACTCAGCATCCGAGGCCGCTATGCCGGGCAGTCCTGCACCCACGGGGCAGCAATCCGCCAGGAACAGAACAGCGTATAGGCTCGCTGGAGTATCAAGATGCGCTGCGCCGCCATCGCCTCGTTTGCCACTGTTGTCCTCTCCGCATGCGCCACAACGCATGTGGAGGAGCCCTCGTTCACGATGGCCCAAACAATCGCGGATCTCGAAGTTCGCGATTATGCGCCAACTGTCGTAGCGGAGGTGGATATGCCGGGCGATGCCCTGGCCTCACGCTTTTCCGGCTTCTACCCGCTTGCCGACTACATCTTCGCCAAGGATCGCGCAGGCGCGGAAATTGCGATGACAGCTCCGGTCACACAGGCGCCGCGCGAGACAATCGCCATGACGGCTCCTGTCACGCAGCAGAGCGACGCCGGCGGCTGGCGCATCGCCTTCACGATGCCTGCCTCCTATTCGATCGCGACGCTTCCCAAGCCTGCAAATCCGAACGTGCGGCTCGAAGAACAACCCGCACGGCGCATGGCCGTGATCCGTTTCTCTGGCACGGCTGATGACGCCGCCATGCACAAGCAGAGCGAGCGGCTTCTGGCCGCCGTATCCCGGGCCGGGATGGAAGCGATAGGATCGCCGGTGTTTGCCTTCTACGATCCGCCATGGACCCTTGCCTTCTTCCGGCGCAACGAGGTCATGGTCGAAGTCCGGCGCTAGGTTAAGCTCCGTTTAGCCGGCACGGGTGGCCTGTTTTCGCCGTTTCGGCGTGCTAAGACGCGGGGCTTCTCGGGAAGGAAACCGGATGTCGGGCGCTCCCCAGCGTGTTGTGATCATTGGCGCAGGCCAGGCCGGCGGGCAGGCGGCGTATTCGCTGCGGCTGGCGGGCTATGAGGGCGCGATCACTCTCGTTGGGGACGAGTCTGCGCCGCCCTATCAGAGGCCGCCGCTGTCGAAGGCTTATTTCAAGGGCGAGATGGATGCCGAGCGGCTGTTCCTAAAGCCGCTCGAATACTACGCCGAGCACAATGTCGAGCTGGTGACGAGCAAGGCCGCTGCGAAGATCGATCTTGCGGGCAAGCAGGTGGAGCTGGCGGACAGTAGCAAGCTGGCGTGGGACAAGCTTGTGATCGCGACGGGCGCTCGGCCGCGGAAGCTGACGCTGCATGGCTCGGACCTCAAGGGCGTCACCGAGCTGCGCACGCTGGCGGATGTAGACCGGCTGAAGCATCTCGCGGTCGCTGGTGCGCGGATGGTTGTCGTCGGCGCGGGCTATATCGGGCTCGAGGCGGCGGCGGTGGGCCAGCAGCTCGGGCTCAAGGTGACGGTGCTCGAGGCGATGCCTCAGGTGTTATCGCGCGTGGCGGGTCCTGAGATCGGCGCATTCTACACGCACACGCATCGCGCGGCCGGGACGGATATCCGGCTGGGCGCGCGGCTCGAGCATTTCGAGGGCGTGGGGCAGGTGAGCGGCGTGCGCATCCATGGCGGGGAGGTGATCCCGGCTGACCTGGTGCTGGTGGGTGTTGGCGTCCTGCCGAACCTGGAGCTCGCGCTGGATGCGGGCATCATCTGCGGCAATGGCATTGTCGTCGATGAACACATGCGGACGAGCCATCCCGACGTCTATGCTGCAGGCGACGTGGCCTGGCGGCCGTTGATCCATTACGGGCGCGAGGGACGGCTGGAGTCGGTGCACAACGCGATCGAGGGCGGCAAGATCGTTGCCGCGGCTATCCTGGGCTCTCCCCAGCCTGGCTTGGAAGTCCCATGGTTCTGGTCGGACCAGTTCGACCTCAAGCTGCAGACGGCTGGGTTGTGGACGGGGGCGGACCAGACGATCGTGCGCGGCGATCCCAACTCGCGGGCTTTTGCGGTGTTTTACCTTAAGGAAGGGCGTTTGATCGCGGTCGATGCGGTCAATTCAGCGCCCGAATACATTGTCGGAAAGAAGCTGGTTGCGGCGAAAGCGGCGGTTGCGCCCGGCGATCTAGCGGATAAATCCATCTCGATGAAGGACATCGGCGCTAAGGCGCTGGCATAGTCTGGACTGTCTACAAGGAGCGGCGCGAGCCCATGCCCAAGATCACCTACATTGACTCGTCCGGGAACGAGCGGACCGTCGAGGGCAAGAACGGCATGACCGTCATGGAGACGGCCATCAAACACAACATTCCGGGCATCGACGCCGATTGCGGCGGGGCCTGCGCCTGCGCCACCTGCCACGTCTATGTGGACGGCGCGTTCACCGACAAGGTCGGCAAGCCCTCGGCGATGGAACAGTCGATGCTCGATTTTGCCGAGAACGTGAAAGAGAACTCGCGGCTCTCCTGCCAGATCAAGATCCGCGACGACCTTGATGGTCTCAAGGTGACAACGCCCGAGAGCCAGCACTAGTTAGCTTTCCCAACCATGCGGCGATCGCCGCACGCAAGGCGCGCCTTTCCCTGAACCATCCGGGGCTGCGCTTTGGCTCGCCCGCTGAATTTCGCTGGGTCGGGGTCAGCCCTGTAGGCGAATCGCGCCAATGCCCCAAGGGTGTCCCAGCGGCAAAGCGGGGGTCGCATGGAAAAGTTCGACAACATTGCGGTTTGGACGCTGGTTTGCGCCACCATCATCCTGGTGGTCTCCTGCGCCGGCTGACACGCCTATCCCCACCAAAAAAATGTCCCCTGATTGGAACAGCTTGCAAGCCGCGGCCGTTTTTGATTGAAATTCGCTCACGTGGAAGGCGAGTTTCTGACCGGGTTATCAGAAGATGATTGCCTATCTGGCGGGGACACTTGCTGCCGTTGTGCAGGTGGGTTGCGGAGATCCTCCGCAATCCCCGCAAGGCGTCATCATCGACATGGGCCCCGTCGACACGGCAAAGCCCTCGCTGTCAATTTCAGAACCGCCGGGCACGGCGCCAAACCCACCTAATCAGACACTCGCGCCGGAGCCGCCGCGCGACCGTCCCTTGGGCGCAATCAGCCTCACGGATCCCGCAGCCAATGCCCGCTTCAGGCTTCGCGAGCTTGTCACGCCGGATCCTGTTTCAGGATTTGCCGGCGATCGCTGGGGTGGAGCGGTGTCCTTCGCAGCGCCGGCCGAAAGCACAGGTCTTGCCTTCGATCTTTCGATCACGCCGCGAGCCTCTGTTGCGGTCGATCGGGCGGGCAACAAGACCATGAGCACCGGCGCCGAACTCAAACTGGGTCCGGACCTCGCAGACCGTGATCTGCGCGGCTCCAACGCGGCGGCGCCCTCCTGGTATTTCTTCGTCGGCGCCGACAATGAAGCTCTTGTCTGGAACTTCGCAGACCAGCGCGCGATGAACGGCGCCTCCCTCAGGGACCAGGCGACAGTTGGCGACTTGCAGACGGGCATCGCCCTGTCGACAGGCGCAGGCGCTCAGATGTCGTTCGGTCTCGTCGAGCGCAAACTCGAGTTCAACGACGTTGCGGGCGACAAGGACATCGACAGGAAAGAGCGCTTCGCAGCGCTCAGCTATACGCTGCACCACTGAACCAACCCGCTTGGCGGATCAGCCGGCCAGGCGATCGATCTCGCTCAGTATGTCCGTGAGGTCGTGTTCGGCGGGCGCCGGCGTGCTTGCAGAGGGCGCCGCCTGCTGGTCGTCGAGATCGCGGCGTGACATCGCGCCCATCACCTTCGACATCTCGGCGAGCAGGGCGTCGCGGTCGACAGGTTTCGAGGCATAACCGGACATGCCCATCTTCAGGAATCGCTCGCGGTCGCCGCTCATGGCGTCGGCGGTCAGGGCGATGACAGGGATCGCCGCCCACACCGTGCCCGAGGTGCGGATGCGGCCGATCGCTTCCTGGCCGTCCATCACCGGCATGTGCACGTCGAGCAGGACGATGTCGAAATTGGTCTCGCAGAGACGGGCAAGCGCCTCGACGCCGTTCTCGGCTTCCACAATGCGGGCCTCGAAAGGCGCGAGGAGGAGACGGACGACCTTCCGGTTGAGCGCGTTGTCGTCGACCACGAGCACGGAGAGGCCAACAAGCGAGGACGTGTCGATTGCAGGGCGTGCATCTGCCGCCTTGGCTATTTCGGCGTCGGAGGAGGCCTCTTCAGCGGCAAAGCTGAAGGTGAACGTCGAGCCTGCGCCTTCGCGGCTCTCAAGCGTAATGTCGCCGCCCATCAGGCGTGCAAGCTTGCGCGATATGACGAGCCCGAGGCCGGTGCCGCCGAAACGGCGTGTGGTCGAGTTGTCGGCCTGCGTAAAGACGGCGAACAGGCGGTTGGCGGCTTCTTCCGAGATACCGATGCCGGTGTCAGCGATGCTGATCGCAACGAGGCCAGTCCCGTCCTCATTCGGCTCCCATTTCGCAGTGACGGTGACGCCGCCCACCTGCGTAAACTTGATGGCGTTGGAGACGAGGTTCGAGACGCACTGCTGGACGCGCGTGGTGTCGATGCGGAGGCGGCGCGGTACGTCCGCATCGACCTTGAAGTCGAGGCCGATGGACTTGGCCTGCGCGTTGGGCGCGTAGAGGCGCTGTACGCGGCCGAGCAGATGGCGGAAGTCGATATCCTCGTGGCTGATCTCGACCTTGCCGGCTTCGATTTTCGAAATGTCGAGGATATCGTTGAGGATGGCGACGAGCGTCTTGCCGGATTCGCGGATGGTCGAGACCATCTGGCGTTGTTCGGGGCGGAGGTCCTGTTCTTCCAGCGCCTGCGTCATGCCGAGGACGCCGTTGAGCGGCGTGCGGATCTCGTGGGACATGTTGGCAAGGAAGGACGACTTGGCGCGGCTCGCGGCTTCGGCTTCCTCGCGGGCTTCCTTGAGTTCGCGCTCATGGGCGAGGCGTTTGCGCATGCGGTCGCGCGCTACGAAGAAGAAGGCGGCGACAAGCAGGGCCATCGCAATGATGATGGCATCGGCTGTCCAGCGAAAAGACGAGACGCCACGGGCATCGCCGCTTTCGAGGAAGTCGGAATCGGGACGGCCGCCCCAGAGCAGCCAGCTGCCGCGCGGATTGTCCCCGTCGACGCGGTAGACGCCGGAATAGATGAGGTCAGGATCCGGCGTACCGGCCTTGGCGAAGGCGAGTGACGTACGCTCGACCCCCGAAACCTCCGAGAGCGCGAGCAGGCCGTGCGCCGGATGCAGCAGGGCGTAGTTGCGATCAGGCAGATAGCCGCTCAGCGCCTTCATGGTGACGACGGCGGTGACCATGCCCTTGAGTTTGTTATCGAGGCCGTAGAAGGGCACGGAGAACGCAGTCCCGCGCAAGTCCGCGGAGGACGGATCGAGGCCCGGGAAGCCGTAGCCGCAGGTGGTGACCTCGTCGGAGGCGAGCATGGGCCGCTCGACATAAGCGCTGCCTGAGGGACGGAACTGGCGAAGCCAGTCGAGCTGCTTCATGAAGGCCTGGTATTCGGCGATCTCGGTCGCCGGCGCGGCGCTGGTTGTGAAACGCAGGAAAGCCGGCGTGTCGGGCGCCTGGCTGGCGGCCGGGTGGAAGGTCATGACCGGCATGTCGGGCAGGCCGGTTGCCGGGTTACGCTTTTGCGTATCGAAATCGGCAAGGACGACATGGACCTCGGCGACATCGAGGCCGGAGGCGAGGTTGTTGGCCATCTGCTGGACAGCATCGAAGGTCGCCCCGCCGATCACCTTGCCCGAAGAGGCGTCGCGGACGCCGGGCAAGAGGCCGATGGCGCGCAGGCCCTGCTCAAGCTGCTGCAGGCGCGCGGTCACGAGATTGGCGACACCCTGGCTTTCAACGTCTGAGCGATGGCGGAAGTTGTCGACGGCGCCGGACAAGTCGGAGCGCGACTTGCTTTCGACGCCCCACACGAGGGCGGCAGCCGAGAAAGCGAGAACGGCCAGCGCGCCGGCGAACACCCAGCGGCTCTGCCTGTTTTCTGGGCGAGCGTTAGACTGCAACACGGACTGCTCGCGGCCCCATGTCCGCAAGGCTACTGGAAAGCGCATGCCCGCCGTTCGCTCCGCCCTGATCCCGGGCGTCATAAAACTTGAAAAATGTTGCGGCCGGCTTAACCCACAGGGAAAGCGCGGAAATTTTCCAGCGAACGTCTGAGCGCTCAGCTTTCTCTATCCGGACGGAGGAATGAGAGCAGGCCTTCGAGGAGAGGCCTCAGCCTTCGCGAGGCTAGCCAACCTGCCATCCGCCGGCGGCGATCTCTTCAACGCACTCTTCAACGCCCTGGCGCCAGCTGGGCATCACAAGACCATAGGCTTCAGCAATCTTTGCACAGTCGAGCACCGAGTTGGCGGGGCGCTTGGCAGCCGTCGGATAGCCGGATGTGGGAACGGGGTCTGCAATAGCCGTGGGGCCGCCGCGTACCTGCGAGGCTGAGAACACAAACTCTGCAAACTGCCGCCACGAACTGGGATCGCCTGATCCGGAAAGATGGAAGACGCCCGTTGGCGCGAGCGGGTCGAGGACTAGCCGGGCGGCGATATCGCGCAGAGCGATCGCAAGGTGCGATGCATAGGTGGGCCGGCCGAGCTGATCGGCGACAACGTTGATCCTCTCCTGCGATCGGGCAAGACGCAGCATCGTCCGCACGAAATTCTTGCCCATCGATGCGTGAACCCAGGAGACGCGCAGGATCACATGCCGGATGCCTGAGGCCGCGACCGCCATCTCTCCGGCCAGCTTGCTGGCGCCGTAGACGCCTTGCGGATTGGTTGGATCGCTCTCGACATAGGGCGTGGTCTTCGTTCCATCGAAAACATAGTCCGTCGAGATGTGGACGAGAGGTGCGCCGGCGTCGAGGCAGGCCGCGGCAAGCGCGGCGGGGCCTTCGGCATTGATCGCGTGTGCGATCGCAGGTTCGCTCTCGGCCTGGTCGACGGCGGTGTAGGCGCCGCAATTGATCACCACGTCGGGGCGCGCTGCGAGGACTGTGTTGCGCAACGTCTCCGGCCTCGCGAGGTCGGCGCCAGGCCGGCCGGCAACTTCGATGCCGAATTCGGGTCCATCGAGATCGGCGAGCGCCCGCGCGACCTGGCCGCTGATTCCGCCGATGACGAGCGCTTTCATGCGATATGTTCCTGCCGATCACGCCAGTCCTACGCCTCCAGCCACCGTGAAGTCGACAGGTTTCGGACTGGCGTCACGCCTTGAGGCGGCGGGATGTTGCGGTTATCAAACGGGTGCGGGACGCACACCATTGTTCGGAGCGACAACATGAACCGTAAATGGCTGATGGCGATGGCTGCGGTAGCGCTTCTTGGCGCTTGCGACGGAAATCCGCCAGGGAACCTGGGCACAGCATCGCCTGCGACAGGTGCTGCGCTGGCGCACTATTCGGAAAATAGCACCGACGCGGTGAAACTGGGAGCTAACGCCGATCTGGTGCAGCGCTTCTGCAAGAACATGACTGGCGCTGCCTGCCCGGCTGATATCGGTGAGAAACTTTCGGCTGCAGGTTTCAAAGGAGAGGGCTCCGGTGTCGACCTAGCTGCTGCCTTCGCGAAAATGGAAGCCGACAAGATCGATGGACAAGCGGACCTGCAGTCCACGGCAGAGACTTACTTTCAAGCTTTGTACCGTGTGATCCTCGCCCGAGAGCCTGACCAGGACGGAGCAGCGGCGAATCTGAAATTCCTCAAGGAAACTGGCGAGCGGAACCAACTTGCGCGCGCCATGATGCAGTCGCCGGAATTCAAGACGCTGCCGTAGGTCAGGCCTTCGTCGCGGGAAGGCCGAGGCGGGCGAGGCCGTGGCCAGCTTCGCGCAGCGGGCGCCACCACCAGTCATTGTCGAGATACCAGCGGATCGTGCGTTCGATACCGGTCTCGAAATTCTCCTGTGCACGCCAGCCAAGTTCCGTTTCCAGCTTGGTGGCGTCGATGGCGTAGCGGTGATCGTGACCGGGGCGGTCCTTCACGAAAGTGATGAGTTTTCGGCGCGACTCGCCTGAGGGTGCGTGCTTGTCGAGTAGGTCGCAGATGCGTTCGACCACGGTGAGATTGGCGCGCTCGTTGCGGCCGCCGACATTGTAGGTTTCGCCCGGACGACCTTTCTCGACGATGCTGATAAGCGCCCGCGCGTGGTCATCGACAAAGAGCCAGTCGCGGATGTTCGAGCCATCGCCGTAGACGGGAAGGTTCTTTCCATCGAGGCCGTTGAGGATCACCAGCGGGATGAGCTTTTCCGGCAGGTGATACGGGCCGTAATTGTTCGAGCAGTTAGAGATGAGCACGGGCAGCCCATAGGTGTGATGCCAGGCGCTGGCGAGATGGTCGGATGCGGCCTTGCTGGCGGAGTAGGGCGAGCGCGGGTCATAGGCGGTGGTCTCGTGGAAGAGGCCGTGGGCTCCAAGCGAGCCGTAGACCTCGTCAGTCGAGACGTGAAGGAAGCGGAAGGCTTGCCTGCGCGCTGTTGAAAGCTTTTCCCAATACCCTCGTACGGCCTGGAGCAAGCGAAAGGTTCCGACGATGTTGGTCTCGATGAAGGCGCTGGCGCCGTTGATCGAACGGTCGACATGGCTTTCGGCTGCAAGATGGAACACCGCGTCGGGTTCGAATTCCTGCAGGGCCGCGGCCACGGCCTCGTCATCGCAGATGTCGGCCTGGCGGAACGAGAAGCGCTGGTTGCCCTCGATATCGCGCAGCGATGAACGATTGCCGGCATAGGTGAGCTTGTCGACCACCAGCACGTCATGCCCCTGGGCGATCGCGAGACGCGCCAGCGACGAGCCGATGAAGCCTGCTCCTCCGGTAACGATCATGCGCATGGATGATTACTCCATCTGACCGTACCGGAAATGTACGCCCGTGTCGGCCAGCATTGGGAGGGCAGCGTCCCTGGGCGACAGCGTAACGTCCTTTTCGGCGAAACCCCAGTTGATGCCGAGGGCAGGGTCGTTCCACCTCACGCCGCGATCGTGCGCCGCGCTGTAGTAGTTCGTGACCTTGTAGATCACCTCGCAACCATCCTCGAGCGTGACGAAGCCGTGCGCGAAACCTTTCGGCGCGAAGATCTGCTCGCCGCCTGACTCCGTGAGCTTGGCGCAGACGTGCTGGCCGAACGTCGGGGACCCGTAGCGGACATCGACCGCGACGTCGAGAATGCTGCCGCGCACGCAACGCACCAGCTTGTCCTGCGCGAAGGGCGGCGCCTGGAAGTGAAGCCCGCGCAGCGTACCTTTCGGATTGGAGCGGGAATGATTGTCCTGCACCCAATCGAGTGGGCCGGTCATGGGCTCCAGCACCTTGCGCGCGTAGGTCTCGACGAAGAAGCCGCGATCATCGCCGAGGCGCTTCGGCGTGAACACGAATACGTCGGGGATCGCCAGTCTCTGAAACATCCGGTCCTCGAACGTGCGGCAGTCAGGCGTCAGGTGCGCCTGAAGCTTCCGCTACAATCCGGAGGAGGTACTGGCCATAGTCGCTCTTGGCGAGCGTTTTTGCTGTGCGGTCCAGTTGCTCAAGGCTGATGAAGCCTTTCCGGAAGGCAATTTCCTCGAGGCAGGCGATACGCAGGCCCTGGCGCTTCTCGATCGTCTGAACGAACTGGGCGGAATTCGAGCAGGCTGTCGGGCGTGCCGGCGTCAAGCCAGGAGAAGCCACGACCCAGCCGGACGCAGTTGAGCTGGCCGTTGTCGAGATACACCTGGTTCACATCCGTGATCTCGAGTTCACCACGTGCAGACGGTTTGATGGACGCGGCGATGTCGAGGACCTGGTTGTCATAGAAATAGAGCCCTGTGATCGCGTAGTTCGATTTGAATGTCCTGGGCTTCTCGTGAAGCTTGACCGGCTTTCCGGCGGCGTCGAACTCGACGACGCCGTAACGTTCCGGATCGCGGACGTGATAGGTGAAGACGCTGGCGCCTGACTTCGCCGCGTTCGCGGCCGATAGGTGATCCTCGAGTCCGTGGCCGAAGAACAGGTTGTCGCCGAGTATCAGGCAACTCGGATCGCGGCCAACGAACTCGCGGCCGATGATGAAGGCCTGCGCCAGCCCATCCGGGCTCGGTTGTGGGGCGTAGGTGATGTTGATGCCGAATTGCGAGCCATCGCCCAGTAGGTCGGAGAAGGCGCGAGCGTCGCGCGGCGTAGTGATCACCATGACCTCGCGAATGCCGGCCAGCATGAGTACGGAGAGGGGATAGTAGATCAGCGGCTTGTCGTAGATCGGCAGCAGCTGCTTGATTGTGCCTTGTGTAATGGGATGCAGGCGTGTGCCTGCGCCTCCAGCTAGTACGATGCCTTTGCGCGCCAAGTCGCTCGCTCCACCTTGAAATCGAATAGGCCCAGTGCCGGGAATCGGGCTTTCAACCGCCTGGATTAAAGATCGCATCGTCGGGCGAGGTCCAGTTACTCGCGCGCTCAGACCTAACCCGCGTTGGCCTGGCTGTCGAACGGCAGATAAGCCAATCGATGAGCCGGCCGTCGAGATGCCTGGCAGGCCAGGTCGCAATTGCGACTGCTTCCAGAGTGATGTGTCTGGTAAGCGCCTGATTTGACATTTTCGGCTTGCGCCCGAACGGGCACACGAATTCAAGCCGGCCTGGCAGCTACTCGTTCAGCAGCTTCCGGAAATAGGCGATTGTTTCCTTCAGACCATCCTCGAGCTGGACCTTCGGCTCCCAGCCGAGCGTATTGCGGGCGCGGGTGATGTCGGGCTGGCGCTGCTTGGGATCGTCGGCTGGCAGCGGCATGCGGATAAGCTTCGACTTCGAGCCCGTGAGCTTGAGCACCGCTTCCGCCAGTTCGATCATCGTGAACTCGCCGGGATTGCCGACATTGATCGGGCCGGTGACCTCGTCGGGCGAATCCATCAGGCGGATCATTCCCTCGATGAGGTCGTCGACATAGCAGAAGGAACGGGTCTGCTTGCCGTCGCCATAGATGGTGATGTTCTCGCCCTTCAGCGCCTGCACGATGAAGTTCGACACGACGCGCCCATCGGACGGGTGCATGCGCGGGCCATAGGTGTTGAAGATGCGCAGCACCTTGATGCGCAGCTTGTTCTGCCGGTGGTAATCGAAGAACAGCGTCTCGGCGCAGCGCTTGCCCTCGTCATAGCAGGAGCGCGGGCCGATCGGATTGACGTTGCCCCAGTATTCTTCCGTCTGCGGGTGAATGGTCGGATCGCCATAGACCTCGGAGGTGGATGCCTGGAGGATCTTCGCGCCGAGCCGCTTGGCGAGGCCAAGCATGTTGATCGCGCCGTGCACCGAGGTCTTGGTCGTCTGCACGGGGTCATGCTGGTAGTGGATCGGGCTGGCCGGGCAGGCGAGGTTCCAGATCTGGTCGACCTCCACGACGAGCGGGAAGGTCACGTCATGGCGCAGGAATTCGAATTTCGGATTGCCGTGCAGGTGAGCGATGTTGCGTTTCTGGCCTGTGAACAGGTTGTCGACGCACAGGACTTCCTGCCCGCGTCCGATCAGCCGGTCGCACAGGTGTGAGCCAAGAAAGCCCGAGCCGCCCGAAACGAGCGCACGGTTCTCCAGAAGTGAACTCGCTTGCGCCATATCCCTCACGCGACCTTGCATCACCAAACGCGCCTGATGCTTCTGCCGGCGGCCGGTGTAAAGCCCGCAATTAACCGTAGGCCCGGCGTATGACACCAATGTCAGGTTCCCCGCAGCGCCGCTCGGCCTCACGGGATCGCTTCCAGCGCGAGCTTTAACAGGGCAGACCCCTACCATCGTGAGGGTGTGTGACACGCAACCGCCCCGGGGCGGCGCCAGCGTTGCATGAGTTTTTTGAAGCAGGGCAGCTGCTTAACCAAGCGCATCTGTCAATGACACCGGCAACTGCGATGAGGTAAGCTTGAGGTCAGGTCGGCCCAAGATCCCCGGCGAAGGACAGTTCGGAGACTTATGCAAGCCAGGTTGCCGCCAAGTGCCAAGGCCTCCGAAGCGCCCCGCTCACTGCTTTCCATTTTCGGTTGGCTGAGGGACGTGCTGGATGCAACTCCCGACAGCGGCGCCAACGGGCCGCTGCCGCGTGCATTTCAGGCTGTGCGTCGCCACTACCGGTATGTGTTCCTTTACTCCGCGCTGGTGAGCATTCTCTATCTCAGCTCGTCAATCTACATGATGCTTGTCTACGACAAGGTCTTGTCCTCGGGCAGCGCCATTACGCTGGCGTCGATCACATTGGCTTTGGTTGTCGCGCTGGCGACGTTGGCTTTCCTGGACAGCTTGCGCAGCAATCTTCTATTGCGCGCCGGCATGCGTCTCGACCGGTTGCTCAGCGGGCGGACAATGGACGCGATGCTGGAGGGCGCCTCCTACGGCAATGTGCGCAGCGGGCGTGGATTGCGCGACCTTGATCAGGTTCGAGCCGTCATCACGGGCCAGCCAGTCCTTGCACTGTTCGATGCGCCCTGGGCAGTGATCTTCCTGATTGTCCTCTTCATGCTCCACTGGTCGCTTGCCGCCTTGGCTCTCCTCGGCGGCGGTCTCTTCTTGCTGATCGCCATCCGGGCCGAGCGACGTGTTCGCGAACCGACAAGCCGTGCCAATGAAGCGGTTGCGGCGGTAAACGCATCAATAGAAGCGACGCTGCATTATGCGGGGCCGGTGAGGGCGCTTGGGATATCGCCGGCTGTCATCAATCTGTGGCAACGCCGGCGTGAACAGTCGCGCACCCTCAATGCGCATGCCGGCAACGCAGGACTGACCTCAACCGCCGTTCTGAAGTTCCTGCGCTTGCTCTGGCAAAGCCTGGCGCTCGCCTTGGGCGCCCTGCTGGCGATCGAAGGCGCGATTGCTCCCGGCGCGATGATTGCCGCGTCCATCCTGATGGGGCGCGTGCTGGGGCCTATGGAGCAGATCGTCGGCGCCTGGCGACCGCTGGTCTCCACCCAGGACGCCTATGCACGCCTGAAGGCTGCACTCTGGACAGACGCAGAGGAAGCCTCAAAGCGCATGCAGCTTCCTCCGTTCGCCGGACGGGTCGACGTCGAAAATCTTGTCGTCCGCACCGAAACAGGACCGCCCATCCTGGCCGGCGTTTCATTCTCCGTTTCTGCCGGAGAAACGCTTGGCGTCATCGGGCCGGCCGGCGCGGGAAAGTCGACACTGCTCAAAGCCCTGTTCGGGCTCGTGCCGGCGTCTGGCCTTGTGCGCTTCGATGCGGCCGAAATCAGTCAGTGGAGGCCGCAGGATCTTTATTCCCGCATCGGCTATCTGCCCCAGGAAGTCGCCCTGCTTCCCGGGACCGTCCGCGACAACATTTCAAGATTCGAAACGCAGACCCCGGCCCCGCCTTCCGACATTGACGCAGCCGTCTACGAGGCGTGCAAGGACGCGAGCATCCACGAAGAGATCCTCAAATTGCCGCTGGGCTACGACACGCTGATTGAAGCCGGCGGAACAGCGCTTTCGGGAGGGCAGCGTCAGCGGCTGGCCCTCGCACGCGCCATCTATCGCACGCCCTCGCTCGTCGTGATGGATGAACCCAATGCGCACTTGGACAGCGTCGGTGAAGCAGCGCTCGCTGCAGTCTTGCGCCGCTTGCGGGATCGAGGGTGCACCGTCATCGTTGTCACCCACAGGTCGAACCTGTTGTTCACGGCGCACAAGGTCTTGAGCCTTGTGGCGGGCCGTGTCCAAATGTTTGGCTCGCGCGATGAAGTCATGAGCAGTCTTGCGAACGCGCGACCGGCGCTGACATCAGTACCGGGCGGCGGAGGCGGCGTCACATGACGGTCACGCCAGCATCTGCTTCCTTTGATCAATCTGACGCCGTTCCTATTCCCCCCGCCGACGACAGCGCTGATGAACCCGTACGCAAGGGTCTCATAGCGATCATCGCGTTTGCTGCAGTCTTCCTTGTCGGCGGAATGCTTATTCCGCTCGACGCTGCCGTTGTCGGACAGGGGCATATTGTCGTCGCCGGTAACCGGCAGTCCGTGCAGCATCGCGACGGCGGGATCGTATCGCAGCTGTTGGTGCGGGAAGGCCAGAGGGTCACCGAAGGCGATGTGCTTCTCGAAATTGACGCAACCGAGCTGAAGTCCCGCGAAAGCGTCTTGGCGCGCAAATCAATTGCGCTGCGCATGCGCGAAGCGCGGCTGGACTCCGAAGTCAAAGGCGCGAGGAGTTTTCCGAGGCCGGAGTGGATCAAGCAGTCCCCGGCCAGTGAAGCTGCGGAGGCAGAGGCCGCTTATCTCATGCAAAGCCAGGAGTTCCGAGCGGGCCTTGGCGTGCTGGGAACCCAGAATGCGGTTCTGACGGAGAGGATAGCGCAGCTTCGGGCCTCGCTTCAGGGATTGGAAGGCGAGACCAAGTCGGTCGTTGACCAGAAGGCGCTGGCGCAGAGCCAATTGGAGGACATCCGCGGCCTCTATACGCGTGGATACGCAGCCCTTCCGCGTGTGCGGGCTCTGGAATCGAGCGTCGCCGAATTGACGGGAAAACTCGATTCCCTGGAGGGGCAACGCAAGCGCGACCTCAGCACGATCTCCGAGTTCGAAGAACAGCGTCGCGATCTCAATGCAAAACTGCGTGACACGGCGGCCCAGGAGTTAAGCGACGTCCAGACCGAACTCCTTACCCTTGAGCCCCAGCTTGCCGAAGTGCGTGCTCAGATCGCGCGGGCGCAGGTGCGAGCGACGGCAAGCGGGCAGGTCGTGAGCTTGTCGGCCTTTACCGAAGGAGGTGTCGTATCTCCGGGCCAGGTCCTAATGGAAATCGTACCGGACCGCGCCAACCTCGTCATCGATGCCGTGATACGTCCGCAGGATGCGCGCAACATCAAGGTCGGCCAGCAAGCTCAGGTGAAGTTCCTGATTGCCCATGCACGACGTTCGCCGAGGTTATTCGGGTCGGTTGCGACGATCTCCGCCGACCAACTCGTCAATGACAAATCCGGCCAGGCCTTTTTCAAGATCCAGGTCGAACTACCTCCTGATGAGATGATGCGCGCAACAAAGGCTTTTGGCGAAGCCGTTGAAATCGGTCCAGGAATGCCTGCCGAAGTGGTGATTCCCACACGGGACCGGACCGCCTTGGGCTATCTTCTTGACCCGATTACCGATGCGCTCTGGAGCGGGCTCCGGGAGGAGTAGCACACGCCCCTTTGAGGACGCTTGACGGAACGCCATGAGATGCCGGACTCTGCCCAAGCGTAAGGCAGCAAGGGGACGCCCTGAGCATGAGATCGTGGCTGACGACCGATCGCTTTGAAGACCTGAACGATTTCTCAGGCGCGTTAAGCCACAAGTATGTTGGCGATAATGCGACGCTCAGGTACTTGGCGCCCGCAGTCGACCCTGTCGCGATCGATTTGGAGGAGACTGGCGGCCAGGCAAAGGTCGGCTTCAGTTCCCCGCTTGCAGCGCCTGTCGGCGAGACAACTTTGGCGCTCGGCGATGATATCGCGGACGACACCTCAACGCTCGCGAACCTGACGCTTGGTGTGAACGTCAACAGCCAGATCAACAACTCTGGCGACCAGGACTATTTCAAGATCACGCTCCAGGCGGGCCAGACTTATGTCTTCTCCATGTCGCGGAACGGTCTTGGAGGAATACAGGATTCCTACATCGAGCTGCGCGATGCGAACAACGCGCTCGTTGCGGAGGATGATGACGGTGGCATCATCTCGGATGCTTTGTTGATGTTCCGGCCATCGACGACAGGCACTTATTACGTCGTCGCGCGCGGGTTCGATGGTTCGGCCACTGGCGCATACACCCTCAACGCGCAAGCCATTGAAACGGGCTCCTCGACCGTTACGACTTTCGCACCCAACGGTAAGCCGTTCTTCTCCTGGACTGAGGCGGCCTATCAGCTTACGCGGGACGGCGCGAGCTGGGCGGCCTCGTTCGGACAGTCCGTAACCGTGACTTATTCATTCAGGTCGACGGCGCCGACCACGATGCCTGGCGATACGGGAGGGTTCTCGCGCTTCACGCCCGTGCAGATCGCAGCGGCCGAAGCTGCCCTCCAGGCCTGGGCGGAAGTCGCCAATATCAACTTCGTGCGTGTCGGCACCGGCACAGGCGACGATGCCTATTCCAACAATGCGGCGATCGTGTTCGCAAACTATTCGACCGGCGAATCCGGCGCATCTGCGTTTGCAACGCTTCCCAATAGCGGCAACACCAGTTCGACAAGCGCGCAAGGCGACATCTGGGTCAATGTCAGCTTGGCCTCGAATGCAAACCCGGTCGTTGGCGAATTCGGGCCGCACACCCTGCTGCATGAGATCGGCCATGCGCTGGGATTGAGCCATCCCGGAGACTATGACGCTGAAGAAGGCGTTTCGATAACCTACGCGGCCAACGCCGAGTATCATGGCGACTCGCGCCTCTTCACGGTGATGAGCTACTTTGCAACGACCGCTGTTGGCGGGGCGTGGGCGACGTACGCATCTACGCCGCAGCTTCATGATATTGCAGCGATCCAGCGGCTCTATGGCGTCAACACGGCGACGCGGACGGGCGATACCACCTACGGGTTCAATTCAAACGCGGGTCGCCCGGAATTTTCGATTACCTCCGCAAGCCAGGTTGCCGGCTTCACGATCTGGGATGGCGGGGGAAACGATACGCTGGATCTGTCCGGGTATTCGCAGGGGTCCTCGATTGATCTTCGGCCCGAAGCGTTCATGAGCGCGGGAGGGGCAACCTACAACATCGTCATCTCCCGTGGCGTCGTCATCGAGAATGCGATCGGCGGAGCGGGCAATGATCAGATCTCAGGCAATGACGTCGCCAATCGTCTGACGGGGGGCGCTGGCAACGACCAGTTACTTGGTCGTGGCGGGGACGATCAGCTGCTCGGCGGCCTTGGCGCCGATGACCTGCAAGGAGGTTCTGGAAACGACAGCCTCGATGGCGGGGCGGGCGCCGACACCATGCAAGGCGGCCTGGGTGATGATGTCTTTGTCGTGGACAATGCGGGGGACATTGTCACGGAGCTTGTTGGCGAGGGTCGGGACACGGTGTTCACGAGCACGGGGGTCGTGATCGGGTCGGAGCTTCGCTACACGCTGTCAGCGAACGTTGAAGATCTTGCGGTGTCGGGTTTTGCGGGTGCGATCAACCTGTTTGGCAATGCGCTTGCGAACCTGATTGTGGGCAACGGCGCGGTGAACGCTCTGGATGGGGGAGCGGGCGCTGACATGCTGATCGGAGGCGGGGGTAATGACCTCTACTTCGTGGACAACATTGCGGATGTGATCATCGAGAACGCAGGCGAGGGCCGGGATACGGTCTATACGTCGATTGCGTATTACAGCCTTGGCGACAATGAGATCGAGGACGTGGTGATCACGGGGTCTGCGGGCTGCTATGTTGTTGGCAACGCGCTGGCGAACCTGATGGTTGGCGAGGTTGGAGCCGACGCGCTGGATGGCGGGGCGGGCGCGGACTTCATGGTTGGCGGGGCCGGCAACGACACCTACTTCGTGGACAATATCGGGGATGTTCTGGTCGAGAGCGCGGGCGGTGGACGTGACACGGTTTATGTCGCGCTGTCGTATTACAGCCTGGGCGACAATGAGATCGAGGATGCGGTGGTTGCGACGTCTGGCGGGGCGTACGTGATCGGGAATGGTCTTGCGAACCTGATGGTGGGTGGAGCTGGAGCCGACGCGCTGGATGGGGGAGCAGGCGCGGACTTCATGGTTGGGGGTGGCGGGAACGACAGTTACTTCGTGGACAACCTGGGGGACACGGTGATCGAGAGCGTGGGCGAGGGGCGGGATACGGTCTACGCCTCGATCAGCTACACGCTGGGTGACACGGAAGTTGAAGACCTGGCGTTGCTGGGGTCGGGGAATATCAGCGCAGGCGGCAATGGGCTGGCGAACCTGCTGGTTGGCAATGGCGGTGCGAACGTGCTGTGGGGCCGTGGCGGCTCTGACACGCTGGTGGGTGGGGCAGGCGCGGACCGGTTCGCCTACATGGCAGCGAGTGAGGGAGGTGATGTGATCACCGACTTCGTGTCAGGCGTGGACAAGATCCAGGTGAGCGCGCCGGGGTTCGGCGGAGGTCTCACTGCGGGCGGAGCGGTGACGCTGAGAACGGGAGCCTCTCCCACAGCGAGCGGGACGAACGGCCAGTTCCTCTACAACACCAGCAATGGCCAGCTTTACTGGGATGCGGACGGAACGAATGGGGGAGCGGCGGTGCTGCTGGCGACGCTGTCGGGCGCGCCGGCCATAAGCGCGAGCGACTTCGTGGTGACGGATGGCTCCTCCAACCCGCTGTCGGTCGGGGATGGCGGCATCGAACTCATGGCCATGTCGGCCAAGGATGCTGATCCGGCACCAGAGATCCTCCCGGCCTATGGGCTGGATACTGAACCGCTGATCGGGGCCGTCCTTGCGGGCAAGCTGTCGGATGGATCGCCGGAGATCCTGCCGGCCGGAACCTGGCAGGGCGAGGTCGAATCCCTGGCCGACCAGCTAGCGCACGAGATCCTGATGCAAGCCGACGATATCCACGGCGTCGCCAGCCTCACGCGCGCGGACATCGCACACGTGGGCGCTGACGTGTTCGATCCGACTGACTTCTCTGATCTTGCAGCTCTCGGGGCGGCCCCCAGGCCCGAATGGGCCGTCATCGATCAGTGAGCGAACAGCTCGGTTAGACCCCTCTGTTCACGGAATAGAGGCGCGCCAGGTTCGAGGCCCAGCCTATTGCCAGCGATGAGTGAACTCATGCGATGAAACGAATATCCTCGATGCTCGTAGCGTAGCGACCCAAAGCAGGCGCGCGGACCCGACGTTCGTATCATTATCCTGTAACGCGTTCTGACCCGCACATGTGTGTCGTGCGATGGATGCAGACGGCTGGACACGGCAGCCCCGGTTGGGCACAGTTTCCTCGGGCCTGACCGACATTCAGGCGGGGGAATTTGTTGTCAGATGTCGCTTGTTACGCTTCCTGCCCAACCGACAGCGCCGCCAAACGTAACTGACCTCATCGAGGTCCTCGGCAATCTGACGGTCGGCGCCGGCGCACTTTACTATGGCCGGTCCACCTACACGCTGTTCAGGAACTACGGATACATTGTCTACGATCCGGACCTGTCCAACGCAGGCACGATGTGGAATTTCAATCCGCACCCGACCGACATGTCGTCCGTCATCTGGTCGATGAATTTCGGCGCCATCGTCAACACGGGTCTCATGGTTGCGGAAACCGCAACAGCAAGCGCCATCACCATCGGTATCGAGAGTTCGTGGCGAGGTGGGCTGCAGAACAGCGGCCAGATTTTCGCCGTCGCGCCAGCGGGCGCCGCGATTGCCATCGTCGATTGGGCCTCAGGCGCGATCATCGAGAATTCCGGACTGATTGCCGCGCAAGGGGCTTCTGCCAACGCGATCTCCCGCCAGAACGGTGGCCTCGTGCACAATCTTGCCGGCGGTCAGATCCTCGCCGAGGGCGATGGCGCTGTCGCCGTTGGTCTTGGGCGGGGAAAATTCGGCGTCACCGAGGATCCAAGCATCATCAACGCCGGGCTAATCGCGGCGGTTTCGACGTCGCCCAACTACGCCTCCGTGGGCGTCTACCTCGCCAGTCTGGCAGTCGAATCGATGAATGTCGTCAATTCTGGCGTCATATCTGCCGATATCGCCATTTACGTTCAGGAGTACGCCTTTTCGCCGACCCAGCACGGCAACGAACACATCACAAATGAGGCCTCGGGCATCATCAATGGTGAAATCTATCTGGGCGGGGGCGATAACGTCATCACCAATCGCGGCTCGATCAATGGCTCCATCATTCTCGGTGAGGGCGATGACCTCGTTGACAGCGCCTCTGGCGGCATCAGCGGCCTCGTTTTGCTTGGCTGGGGCGCCGATCGCTTCATCGGCGGCGTTACAAGCGATTACGTCGAAGGCGACCGGGGCAATGATGATCTGTTCGGCGGCGCCGGCGCCGATCTGCTGGTAGGCGGCCGGGGTGATGATGTCATTGACGGAGGCGTTGGTCGCGACCGGCTCTATGGAGAGTTTGGCGCCGACCGGCTTATCGTCGAGGGCGGAGACATCGCGATCGCAGGACCGGGCGATGATGTCGTCATTCTCAATGACTACGCGTTTCAGGACGTGCAGGGCAATGAAGGGTTCGACGTCCTCACCCTGCCGAACAGCTCGCACATCTTGAATCTGTCGGCAGTCGCCGCTTCCGGGCGCGTCCAGGGCTTTGAGGCCATCGCATTGCCGGGCGCGCAGACGCTCGCCATCGGCGCGGGCGATGTCGCATCCTTCACGGGCGGTTCCACGCTCTACGTTCAAACAACTGCGCAAGGACAACTGGCGCTGATTGGCGGCTGGTCCAATGCTGGCCTCACGACGGTCAATGGACAGCAATACCACGCCTATACGCTCGGGGCGGCAACCGTGCTGGTCTCCGGTGGAGGGGCCGTTACTTTTCCCGCCTCCATGCCATCGGGCGCCATCGGGCTCAGCCCGATCGCAAGCGGCCCCTTGGCCGCCGCGCCTGGTCTATCCAGCGGGATCTTTCTGACCACGAGCATCACGCATGCGCAGAATTTTTCCTTCTATACGAACTTCACAGTCGAAGCTGATGAACAATGGATATCCGACGACGGCTCGGGGTTCGCGCCGATCGCATCCGGGAACGACATTCCAAGGCCTGAGTTCACCAACCTTGGTCACCTCAAATCGATTGGCGGTATCGATGGAGCGGTTGGGCTTGTTGGAAATTTCCCCCGGATCGTGAATGCCGGGACCATATCGGCGGAAGCCCCTGGCGATCCAAACCTGCTCGCGGGCAATGTCTCCGGATGGGCAACCTATGGTCTCGAAAGCATAATCCAGACCGCAGCGGGCAGCGTCTATGGATTCGCAAGCGGTTGGGGCGCTGACACGATCATCAATACGGGCGTCATCTCCGCCCAGGCCGGATATGGCGTCGCCGCAGGGATGGGGTACTGGGCGCCGACGGCGCTGACGAACGATGGCGATATCCTAGCCGATTCAAACAATTTTTTCGGCGTGGGGCTCTATGCGCATAACGGCGGCAGCATCACAAACACGGGCCTGATCCGCGCCGAAGGCGATCTGGGCGCATATGCAATCGGCATATCAACGGGCTCCCTAAGGCTCGACAATTCAGGAGACATCATCTCGGTTGCAATCGCCGCTGGCGCGCCCGCGGTCGCGATCGATCTTTACTACCAGGGCGGCGTGAACGTCATACGCAACAGCGGTCTGATCCAGGGCGCCGTTGCAATCAAAAGCAGCTGGACCGTCAACGGCGGCGCGATCGATCTCATAAACACTGGCCAGATCGTTGGGCGGATCGAGCTCAATGTGAACCCAAATGGCGGGCCAGACCGGCGCGACAGCATCATCAACGCAGGAAGCATCGCCGGCGACATCCGACTGGGAGGAGAGCGCGACGTATTTGATGGCTCACTAGGGACCCAGTCCGGAACAGTCTACGGTCAGTCAGGTCTCGACTACCTTGCAGGTGGGGCGGCTTCAGATCGGCTCGATGGTGGAGATGGCGCTGACATTCTTCGCGGCGGCGGAGGCGCCGACCAGCTCACCGGCGGGGCCGGAAAGGACGTGTTCTTCTATGGCAGCGCTAGCGATTCAACGTCAGGCGCGTTCGACACGCTGACGGATTTTCAGACCGGCGTGGACGTCATCGATCTTTCCTCTCTGGCGCCGACGAGCGTTTCATTCAGTTCGGGGGGCGGCTTCACCACGCTGACGGCGCAGACTGCCGGCGGGCAGGTCGTTATTCGCATCGGCGGGACTGCTTCAGCCGCTGATGTTCGTCTTGTAAGTGCGTTGCTTGGAACGGCGGATGCTGATGCTCTCATTGCGCCTGTTGGCGGCGGGACGCTCAATGGCCTGGGCGGCGCCGATATTCTGATTGGATCGGCTGGCAACGACATCCTCTATGGCGGGGCAGACGATGATCTGTTGGTCGGCGGCGCCGGCAACGACACATATTATCTGGATGGATTTGACGAGGTCCGCGAGCTGCCCGGCGGTGGCATCGATACGCTCATCGGGAGCGACGGGCTCTACGAGATGCCCGAGAATTTCGAGATCTGGCATCTGGTCAACGGAACGGACGCCTATGGAAATTCCGATGACAACCAGATTTTCGGCACCAGCGCCGTCAATGTGATCAACGGCGCAGCCGGCAACGACATCATCTACGGCGGCGGCAGCGGCGATCAGTTGCACGGCGGCGTTGGCGACGACAGTCTTTACGGGGAAACGGGAGACGACTGGCTCGTTGGCGATGAGGGGAACGATTTTCTATCTGGCGGGGAAGGCGACGACTTGCTTGTCGGCGGGAGCGGCAACGATGTCTTCGATGGCGGATCCGGCGTCGATACGGTCAGTTTCGAATTCAGCGGACAAACCGCAGGCGTCGTTTTTGATCTGAACATTGCCGGCCCCCAGAATACTGGAGGGGCGGGGATCAAGACACTCACCAATGTCGAGGGCCTTCAGGGCACGATGTGGGCGGACACGCTGACGGGCGATGGCGGAGCAAACTCCCTCAATGGAGGGGAGGGCAGCGACGTCCTGTTCGGCGGCGGCGGCAACGATATCCTGTCGGGCGGGATGGGTGACGATATCATCAACGGCGGCAGCGGTGATGATCTGATGTCGGGTTTCGTCATCAGCCAGTACGCTTTTCCGGAAGATGGCGGCAATGACGTCTTCGATGGCGGCGCCGGCAACGACACTGTCTCGTACGCGACGTGGAATCGCAGCGTGATCGTCGATCTTTCGCTGACCGGTCCTCAGACAATAACGCCGTGGAACGTTCACACGCTTGTCAGCGTCGAAAACCTCATCGGGTCAAATGGCGAGGACAGGCTCACAGGAAATTCGCAGGCCAATTCGCTCTATGGCGGGTATGGCGCCGATACGCTGGACGGCGGGGCCGGCAACGACCTGCTCGACGGTGGGGATGATTTCGACACTGCGACCTATCAGTCCGCTACGTCGGCCGTGACGGTGAGCCTCGCGCTTTCGGGCGCTCAGAACACGCTTGGCGCCGGAACCGACACGCTCGTCTCGATCGAGAACCTCGCAGGTTCCAGCTTCAACGATGTTCTGACTGGCAATAGCACCGCGAACGTTCTCTCCGGCGGGGCAGGCAACGACATACTCGATGGGGGAGGAGATCTCGACACCGCTTCTTATCAGTCCGCAACGTCGGCCGTGTCGGTCAGTCTCGCGCTTTCTGGGGCGCAGAATACGTTTGGAGCCGGGACCGATACGCTTATCTCGATCGAGAACCTTACCGGGTCGGGCTTTGACGATGTTCTGACGGGCACTGGTGGCGCAAACGTTCTCTCCGGCGGGGCCGGTAACGACACCCTTATCGGAGGCGGCGGCAACGACGTTCTCGATGGCGGGACAGGGATCGATACAGCGGTCTATCGGAGCGCCGCATCGGGAGTAAGCGTTAGCCTTGCGATTATGATCCCGCAGGCAACTGGCGGATCAGGAACCAACACACTGAGAGGTATCGAAAACCTAACCGGCTCTGCGTTCAACGACGTGTTGACCGGCGATGGCGGATCGAACGTCCTCGACGGCGGGTCTGGAGCGGATTTGCTGGTGGGTGGGTTAGGCAACGACGTCTACGTTGTGGACAATGCGGGGGACATTGTCACGGAGCTTGTTGGCGAGGGTCGGGACACGGTGTTCACGAGCACGGGGGTCGTGATCGGGTCGGAGCTTCGCTACACGCTGTCAGCGAACGTTGAAGATCTTGCGGTGTCGGGTTTTGCGGGTGCGATCAACCTGTTTGGCAATGCGCTTGCGAACCTGATTGTGGGCAACGGCGCGGTGAACGCTCTGGATGGGGGAGCGGGCGCTGACATGCTGATCGGAGGCGGGGGTAATGACCTCTACTTCGTGGACAACATTGCGGATGTGATCATCGAGAACGCAGGCGAGGGCCGGGATACGGTCTATACGTCGATTGCGTATTACAGCCTTGGCGACAATGAGATCGAGGACGTGGTGATCACGGGGTCTGCGGGCTGCTATGTTGTTGGCAACGCGCTGGCGAACCTGATGGTTGGCGGGGTTGGAGCCGACGCGCTGGATGGCGGGGCGGGCGCGGACTTCATGGTTGGCGGGGCCGGCAACGACACCTACTTCGTGGACAATATCGGGGATGTTCTGGTCGAGAGCGCGGGCGGTGGACGTGACACGGTTTATGTCGCGCTGTCGTATTACAGCCTGGGCGACAATGAGATCGAGGATGCGGTGGTTGCGACGTCTGGCGGGGCGTACGTGATCGGGAATGGTCTTGCGAACCTGATGGTGGGTGGAGCTGGAGCCGACGCGCTGGATGGGGGAGCAGGCGCGGACTTCATGGTTGGGGGTGGCGGGAACGACAGTTACTTCGTGGACAACCTGGGGGACACGGTGATCGAGAGCGTGGGCGAGGGGCGGGATACGGTCTACGCCTCGATCAGCTACACGCTGGGTGACACGGAAGTTGAAGACCTGGCGTTGCTGGGGTCGGGGAATATCAGCGCAGGCGGCAATGGGCTGGCGAACCTGCTGGTTGGCAATGGCGGTGCGAACGTGCTGTGGGGCCGTGGCGGCTCTGACACGCTGGTGGGTGGGGCAGGCGCGGACCGGTTCGCCTACATGGCAGCGAGTGAGGGAGGTGATGTGATCACCGACTTCGTGTCAGGCGTGGACAAGATCCAGGTGAGCGCGCCGGGGTTCGGCGGAGGTCTCACTGCGGGCGGAGCGGTGACGCTGAGAACGGGAGCCTCTCCCACAGCGAGCGGGACGAACGGCCAGTTCCTCTACAACACCAGCAATGGCCAGCTTTACTGGGATGCGGACGGAACGAATGGGGGAGCGGCGGTGCTGCTGGCGACGCTGTCGGGCGCGCCGGCCATAAGCGCGAGCGACTTCGTGGTGACGGATGGCTCCTCCAACCCGCTGTCGGTCGGGGATGGCGGCATCGAACTCATGGCCATGTCGGCCAAGGATGCTGATCCGGCACCAGAGATCCTCCCGGCCTCGACCAGTGGCGATCATCGCGACATACACGGGCTCAATCCGCTCTATCCGGTGTTCCTGCAGGACGGGGACATCGCCCATCCGGCGCGGCTTCTCGAGAGGTTCCATGGCGCAGGCGATCTCCTCAAGCTTGCAGCTATCACACCGCAGGTCCTTCCCGCGTTCGCCCTCGACGGCGAGGCGCTGATCGAGACTGCCGCAACAGGCAAGCTCGCGGATGGATCGCCGCAAGTGATGCCGGGCGGGGCCTGGCAGGGCGGGGGCGCGGCTTCAGGCGTTGAGATCCTTCCGGATACAGCCGACGTTGCTGACGTTCACCTGGTGCGCGGCGACATGGGCCCCGGCGGTTTCGATCCCACCGACTTCTCCGATCTTGCAGCCCTTGGCCACACCCCAAGACCCGAATGGGCCGTCATCGAGATGTGAGCCTGAGTCGCGATTGAGCGACCCGAAAGCCTGGGTCGATAAGCCAAAGCGTGTCTCCTCTTCGGAGAAGTGAACCATCCTGTGCAAATCGTGCCTGACGAAAAGTAATCCAGGTCCCTGATTGACCGAGGAGAATCGCGGAATGCCCTCTGCGTGACGCGGGAATAGCGCCCATGGGGCGAGTTCGATCCCAGTCTATCGCAACTGGCGAATCGTCATTTAACAGCTTGCAGTGTGTGTCCGCGTTGCACACAGTCCAGCGCTATCTGCTCTCCTGACGCAGGCCAAGAAGACCCGGATCCATGACCACGACAAGTTACGCGGCCTTTCCTCGGACCGACGTACAGACCGTCACCGCGAGCGGATCGCCCAGCGCAGTCTATTCCGACATCGCCGCGCTGCCCGACGGCGGCTTCATTATTGTCTACGGCTCGCAGACTTCGCCCGGCGATCCGAATGGACCGATCCGCGCCCGCGTCTACAATGCTGATGGAACCCCGCGAACTGACGAGATCATCATTTCGACGGTGGACAGCGGACATGAACAACAGCCACATATCGCAGTCGCGCCCAACGGGCAGATAGGGATCGTCTTTCTTAGCACCGACGGCGGCACAACCAGCCTGCGGATGCAGTTCCTTGATCAGAACTTCAATCCGATTGGTGATGATCAGTCTGTTCCGATCACGGGCAATGGTTCAATCGGCGCCGGCGCCAACTCGATCGACATCGCAGCAACCTCGTCGGGTGATTTCATAATCACGGCCGCTGACGCGACCCAAGGCGTCCATCGCGTTGTCATCAATGGCGTGACGCATGCCGCTGGAACGGAAGCAGCCTGGGCGCTTCCGCACGCGGCGACGGTAGCGCAAGCGGTTCTGACCAATGGCGACCTGGTCACTGTCGCCAGCGATGTCGTTGGCGTTGGAGGCTCAAATCTCTATTCATGGGCGCCCGAGACGGCGCGCGACCTGACCGGCGCCTTCAATGACACGCCCGCGATCGGGGTGCTTCCGGGAGGCGGCTACGCGCTCGCCTACAGTGATAGCGGCGACATCAGCCTCATGATCGTAAATGGGGACGGAAGCGTTCGCACGGGCCCGGTCGTGGCCAATGCCGGAGCGGTGATCGGAACGCAAGACACACCCGCCATTTCTGTTCTCGCCAACGGTATGATCGCCGTTTTTTGGCATCACGTGGCGTCGGGTGTTACAAAGATTGGTTCTGCATTCTTTGACGCCAACGGAATTGCGCTGACGTCTTCGCTCGAGATCGACATCGATGCTGTTCAGTTACCGTCCGCCGCTACGCTCGCGAATGGTTCGGTTGCGCTAACCTGGAGCAACGTGGCCGACGGAACCATCGAGACGCGCGTGATCGACTTCGTCAGGTTGTTGACGGGCGATGCCAGCGCGGAAACGATCACAGGCGATGCACTGGCCGACAGCGTCCTTGCCGGCGGAGGCAATGACATCATCAACACGCTGGGAGGTGATGACATTATTGCCGGCGAAGATGGGAACGACACCATCAATGCCGGGGCCGGCGATGACTTGATCTTCGGCGGCGCAGGGAACGACGTCATCGATGGGGGAAGCGGCATCGATACGGTCCAGGCGGAGGCTGATGTTGGCGCGGTTGATTTCAACCTGGCTACCGGCGTTGCACGGGATGGCTGGGGAACAATCGATACGTTGGTGAACATAGAAAATGCCATTGGCTCTTCGTTCAGCGACGTTTTGACAGGCGATGGAGGGGCGAACGTTCTGGAAGGGCGTGGCGGAGCGGACATACTGAACGGCGGGGCTGGCCGTGACACGGCGAGCTATGCGGCTTCGGCGTCTGCGGTGACGGTGAGCCTTTTGACGGGGACGGGGTCAGGGGGGGATGCTGCGGGCGACACGCTGTCGAACATCGAGAACCTCGAGGGCTCTGCGTTCAATGACGCCCTGACAGGGGATGCGAACAGCAACTGGCTCTATGGCAATGCCGGCAATGACGCGCTCGACGGCGGGTCTGGAGCGGATTTGCTGGTGGGTGGGTTAGGCAACGACGTCTACGTTGTGGACAATGCGGGGGACATTGTCACGGAGCTTGTTGGCGAGGGTCGGGACACGGTGTTCACGAGCACGGGGGTCGTGATCGGGTCGGAGCTTCGCTACACGCTGTCAGCGAACGTTGAAGATCTTGCGGTGTCGGGTTTTGCGGGTGCGATCAACCTGTTTGGCAATGCGCTTGCGAACCTGATTGTGGGCAACGGCGCGGTGAACGCTCTGGATGGGGGAGCGGGCGCTGACATGCTGATCGGAGGCGGGGGTAATGACCTCTACTTCGTGGACAACATTGCGGATGTGATCATCGAGAACGCAGGCGAGGGCCGGGATACGGTCTATACGTCGATTGCGTATTACAGCCTTGGCGACAATGAGATCGAGGACGTGGTGATCACGGGGTCTGCGGGCTGCTATGTTGTTGGCAACGCGCTGGCGAACCTGATGGTTGGCGGGGTTGGAGCCGACGCGCTGGATGGCGGGGCGGGCGCGGACTTCATGGTTGGCGGGGCCGGCAACGACACCTACTTCGTGGACAATATCGGGGATGTTCTGGTCGAGAGCGCGGGCGGTGGACGTGACACGGTTTATGTCGCGCTGTCGTATTACAGCCTGGGCGACAATGAGATCGAGGATGCGGTGGTTGCGACGTCTGGCGGGGCGTACGTGATCGGGAATGGTCTTGCGAACCTGATGGTGGGTGGAGCTGGAGCCGACGCGCTGGATGGGGGAGCAGGCGCGGACTTCATGGTTGGGGGTGGCGGGAACGACAGTTACTTCGTGGACAACCTGGGGGACACGGTGATCGAGAGCGTGGGCGAGGGGCGGGATACGGTCTACGCCTCGATCAGCTACACGCTGGGTGACACGGAAGTTGAAGACCTGGCGTTGCTGGGGTCGGGGAATATCAGCGCAGGCGGCAATGGGCTGGCGAACCTGCTGGTTGGCAATGGCGGTGCGAACGTGCTGTGGGGCCGTGGCGGCTCTGACACGCTGGTGGGTGGGGCAGGCGCGGACCGGTTCGCCTACATGGCAGCGAGTGAGGGAGGTGATGTGATCACCGACTTCGTGTCAGGCGTGGACAAGATCCAGGTGAGCGCGCCGGGGTTCGGCGGAGGTCTCACTGCGGGCGGAGCGGTGACGCTGAGAACGGGAGCCTCTCCCACAGCGAGCGGGACGAACGGCCAGTTCCTCTACAACACCAGCAATGGCCAGCTTTACTGGGATGCGGACGGAACGAATGGGGGAGCGGCGGTGCTGCTGGCGACGCTGTCGGGCGCGCCGGCCATAAGCGCGAGCGACTTCGTGGTGACGGATGGCTCCTCCAACCCGCTGTCGGTCGGGGATGGCGGCATCGAACTCATGGCCATGTCGGCCAAGGATGCTGATCCGGCACCAGAGATCCTCCCGGCCTATGGGCTCGACGATGAACCGCTGATCGCAGGCATGGCCATCAGCGCCCAGGCTGACGCCTCACCCGCAACGGTCATCGACAGCGACCTCTGGAGCGATGCCTCAGGCTCTGACGTCCTCGCAGCTATCGACGACGTCCACCTCGTGCGCGGCGACATGGGCGCGGGTGTCTTTGACCCCACCGACTTCTCCGACCTCGTAGCCCTCGGGGCAGCCCCTAGACCCGAATGGGCCGTCATCGAGCAATAGGCCGAAACACCACGCTGTCATGCCGAGAGCAAAATCGGAATGCTCAGGCGATCCAGGTTCAAAAGCCTGTCACAAAGAGCTCCGGACCAACGACGAGGTACTGGTCGATGACTGATCGTCCTGAGGCGCCAAAAGCGCAGCAATTAACTGTCGCTCTCGTTTAGAACCAAAATCGCACAGTTCGTGAGCGAGGCGATGGACCTTTGCCGTCAAAACCCAGAATGTTAGAGCCTCGAAGTGGCTTTGCGCCTGCAAGGTCATCTGCCGTGTGGTGTTGGGGGATAAATGGCGGACGATTTTGCGAGTACCACGGCGACGACAGGCGTCTTGCCGGTCGGCGGATCCGTCAGCGGTGTTCTCGAAGCCGAAGGTGACGTTGACTGGTTTCGCGTAACGCTGACGGCCGGACAGCATCTCGAAGTCTCCGGGCCTTCGTGGCTGAACGGAATCTGGTTTTACGATGCAGCCGGACATCCGGTGAACGTCGACTTCTTCGGCTCACTCAGTCCGAACGGCCTGATTGAAACGGCTGGCTTCACGGCATCCACGAGCGGGACCTACTATGTCGGTGTCTCAGCACCGGGCACTGGTCCCCAATATACACTCACCTCAGTATTGGGGACCGGAAACAATCCCGCAAACCTGTCGAATATTCCGGTCTTGACCGATGGCGCTGCGGCAGCCGGCCAACTGACATCGGTTCAAGTTGCCTGGTACGCCGTCACCCTCGCGGTCGGTGAGACGGTTGAGTTGGGAGGGCCCGACCAAGTCGTCGCCTACAACGGGTTCGGAGTCGAGCTCGAGTCCGTAAAGCGAGTGGACTCCGACGCCGACCCATTCACTTATTTCACGGCACAAGCGGCCGGTACGTATTATTTTCGGGTGGCGAACTATCGGGCGGGTCCCTATCAGATCGACGCTCATATCTTTACCGATGACTATAGCGACGGCGTTGACCCGTACGGCTCGCCTGCGGAAGCGCCGGGCAACCTGAATGCAACTTTGGATCATGCCAGCGGCATTATCGACACCAGTTCAGACGTTGATCGTTTCGACTTCAATCTAGTCGCGGGGCAAACGGTTCGCATCAGACTCGAGTTCACCGAGCTCCACAGCTTCATGACCGAGGTTACAGTAACCTACGGCCTCCCACTCTATGACCAGGGCGGACTCTATGCGGGCCAGTTGCGAACCGAAGAAGCCGGCGAACTCATCTTTACCGCCCCAACGACGGGGACATATCACTTCGATGTTTCGGCGCCTTACTATTATGTGGGTGGATACAACGTAACTATCCAAACAGTCAGCGCCAACGCAGCATACGATGGGCTGCCATCCATTGTGCCGGCGATACCGACACGCCCGTCAGCACCCACCCAGGCGACCACAGTCGCATGGGAAAGCGCAGGAACCTATTTTGTCGGCGCTGGCACAACGATCTACACAACCAACATAGACGGACAGAGCCAGCCCAACACGCCCTATGCTGCCTGGGGCGGAAGCCCGGCTGTGCACGCCAGCATATTCCCGCAATACACCGCTATCCTGAACAATGCCGGCCTCATTCGGAACTACAACGATGTAGGCGGGCTGGCGGCAGGCGTCGGCGCGGATTCGGTGATCAATTCGGGGTCGATCATCTCGGAAGTGTCGACACCGTACCACGGCCCGGCCTACACGGCGTTTGCGGCTGCCACCGGCGTCAAGCTGGGTTTCGATCTAAACAATAGCGGCCGCATTCATGCGGGCGCCATTTCCGGCAACGCTGTCGGTATCTTCACGACGTCTTCCGGAAGGACCATTGCCAACAGCGGCATCATTTCCGCGTCCGCCACGTCAGGGCCTGATCCGAACCAATCTGGAGGCGCTACGGCGATTTCCTCTTGGAACGGCAGCAATGTCGTCAACACGGCATCGGGCCAAATTCTCGCTGAGGCCGATCAACAGGCTGTCGCGATAAATTTTGGCGGCACGGGCAGCATTGAGAACCACGGACTGATCGAAGCCCATTTAAGAGGTATCTACGGCACATCGATCGGCATCATTCTCACTGAATCCGGTCCACCTATGGGCAGCACATCCTTCCCAACAGCTGTTGACGTACACAATTACGGAACGATTCGAGCAGACCAGGCCATCGTGGCCACCGATACATCAACGTGGAGCACACATCCGGAGCAGGTTGTCTTCAACCATGCGGGTGGACTTATCGACGGAGACATTATTCTCGGTCTCGGGAACGACGTCGTTCGGAACGAAGGAGCAATCCTCGGTCATGTCGATATGGGCGGGGACCGCGATCTCTTTGACGCCACGGGTGGTCAGACCAATGGCGTCGTAGATCTCGGCGCTGATGCCGACACGTTCATAGGCGGCTCGTTTGCCGACTTCGCAAGAGGTGGAACTGGAGACGATATACTTGGCGGCAATGGCGGTAATGATCTGCTGCTCGGCGGGCATGGCAATGACGTGATCACCGGCGGGGCAGGCAATGACGGGCTCTACGGCGAGTTTGGCGCCGACAGAATTGTAACGCAGGGTGGCGATGTTGTTGATGGAGGCACCGGCGGCGATCGGATTGAGACAACAGACCTGACTTTCCAGTCAATCGCAGGCGGCGCAGGTCATGATGTCTGGGCGCTGCCCACAGGCGGGCGAACGCTTGATCTCGGCTTGATCGCGGCCAGCGGTCGGGTTTCTGGCATCGAAGAAATCGAACTCGCGGGCGGCCAGACTGCGGTCGTTCATTCCGCTGATGTGGCCGCCCTCAGCGGCGGGGCTTCTCTTTTCCTATCCGGAGCGAGTAGCGATGCGGTCTATCTGACGGGCGCTTGGGCGGCGGGCTCTAGCGTGCAGTTCAACGGCGCGACCTATGCCCGCTATACACTCTCCGGCGCTACCGTCTTCGTCGAGGCAGGAGTCGCGGTGACGATTGGAAACTCTCCCCCGACCGGCGTCGGGTTGGACGCCGCAGCTGCCGGCATCGCCCCGGCTCCGGGTGCGATCGTCGGAGCAGATCTGTCAACAGCGGAGATGGCCGGTCCTCAAGCACTCTACAATATCCAAACGGTTACCTCTGAGGAGATCTGGCAAAATCTCCGTGGGGGTTCTGTATGGGGCGGAGAGGGGTACAGCATTGGCCTGATCAACTACGGAACGATAGGCAGTATCGGTTCTACAGATCGCGGAATCGCGGGTCCGACAGGCTCAGCCTACGCGATTTCGACCAATGTCGCGGAAGTCATCGACAACTCAGGACTAATTTTTGCAAACGCGTTCGGCGAAGGAAACGCTGTTACCTATGTAGGAGCCTCACGTGGTGGCGTGGTCAATCGCGAGAGCGGCCGCATTTATGCCTTCGCAGAGGAAGGATATGCGATCGCGATTAATGGGGCAGAATCGTCCGCGGGGGGCGGCCGTCCTGGCGTAGATAATCGGGGTGACATCTACGCTTACTCGCAAGGAGGCTTTGCCGTAGCGATTGCTGAACGCAATTCGCCGCTGATCGCAAATTCTGGGGTGATCGAAGCCGACGGGGGTGCCGGTGCTATCGCAATCGATCTTAGCAATGCGGGCGGACAGGTCATCAATCACGGCGACATCATTGCGTTCTCACCGGTGAGCTCGCCGTACTATTCGACTGGCGTAGTATTCTACAGTCAGGCGGCTTTGCAAAACTACGGCACGATCTCTGCCGATATCGCGATCGATATAATTGGCCGCTATGGATATGTCTCGACAATCCTCAATGCCGGGACGATCTACGGCTTGATCTCGAAAACCTATTGGACGACGGACGATCTGTTTGGAGGCGTCGACCTCACGAATAGCGGGTCGATTTACGGCAGCATCTATCTGGCGGACGGATCAAGCCGCAGCACAATTACCAATACCGGGTACATGGAGGGGAATGTCCTACTCGGATCCGGTAATGACATCTATGACGGCGCAAACGGAAGACTCGTTGGCACGCTCTTCGGTGGCGCTGGCAATGACACGCTGAAGACTGGTCTGGGAGACGACCGGATTGAAGGCGGTGCGGGAGCGGACATACTGAACGGCGGGGCTGGCCGTGACACGGCGAGCTATGCGGCTTCGGCGTCTGCGGTGACGGTGAGCCTTTTGACGGGGACGGGGTCAGGGGGGGATGCTGCGGGCGACACGCTGTCGAACATCGAGAACCTCGAGGGCTCTGCGTTCAATGACGCCCTGACAGGGGATGCGAACAGCAACTGGCTCTATGGCAATGCCGGCAATGACGCGCTCGACGGCGGGTCTGGAGCGGATTTGCTGGTGGGTGGGTTAGGCAACGACGTCTACGTTGTGGACAATGCGGGGGACATTGTCACGGAGCTTGTTGGCGAGGGTCGGGACACGGTGTTCACGAGCACGGGGGTCGTGATCGGGTCGGAGCTTCGCTACACGCTGTCAGCGAACGTTGAAGATCTTGCGGTGTCGGGTTTTGCGGGTGCGATCAACCTGTTTGGCAATGCGCTTGCGAACCTGATTGTGGGCAACGGCGCGGTGAACGCTCTGGATGGGGGAGCGGGCGCTGACATGCTGATCGGAGGCGGGGGTAATGACCTCTACTTCGTGGACAACATTGCGGATGTGATCATCGAGAACGCAGGCGAGGGCCGGGATACGGTCTATACGTCGATTGCGTATTACAGCCTTGGCGACAATGAGATCGAGGACGTGGTGATCACGGGGTCTGCGGGCTGCTATGTTGTTGGCAACGCGCTGGCGAACCTGATGGTTGGCGGGGTTGGAGCCGACGCGCTGGATGGCGGGGCGGGCGCGGACTTCATGGTTGGCGGGGCCGGCAACGACACCTACTTCGTGGACAATATCGGGGATGTTCTGGTCGAGAGCGCGGGCGGTGGACGTGACACGGTTTATGTCGCGCTGTCGTATTACAGCCTGGGCGACAATGAGATCGAGGATGCGGTGGTTGCGACGTCTGGCGGGGCGTACGTGATCGGGAATGGTCTTGCGAACCTGATGGTGGGTGGAGCTGGAGCCGACGCGCTGGATGGGGGAGCAGGCGCGGACTTCATGGTTGGGGGTGGCGGGAACGACAGTTACTTCGTGGACAACCTGGGGGACACGGTGATCGAGAGCGTGGGCGAGGGGCGGGATACGGTCTACGCCTCGATCAGCTACACGCTGGGTGACACGGAAGTTGAAGACCTGGCGTTGCTGGGGTCGGGGAATATCAGCGCAGGCGGCAATGGGCTGGCGAACCTGCTGGTTGGCAATGGCGGTGCGAACGTGCTGTGGGGCCGTGGCGGCTCTGACACGCTGGTGGGTGGGGCAGGCGCGGACCGGTTCGCCTACATGGCAGCGAGTGAGGGAGGTGATGTGATCACCGACTTCGTGTCAGGCGTGGACAAGATCCAGGTGAGCGCGCCGGGGTTCGGCGGAGGTCTCACTGCGGGCGGAGCGGTGACGCTGAGAACGGGAGCCTCTCCCACAGCGAGCGGGACGAACGGCCAGTTCCTCTACAACACCAGCAATGGCCAGCTTTACTGGGATGCGGACGGAACGAATGGGGGAGCGGCGGTGCTGCTGGCGACGCTGTCGGGCGCGCCGGCCATAAGCGCGAGCGACTTCGTGGTGACGGATGGCTCCTCCAACCCGCTGTCGGTCGGGGATGGCGGCATCGAACTCATGGCCATGTCGGCCAAGGATGCTGATCCGGCACCAGAGATCCTCCCGGCCTCGACCAGTGGCGATCATCGCGACATACACGGGCTCAATCCGCTCTATCCGGTGTTCCTGCAGGACGGGGACATCGCCCATCCGGCGCGGCTTCTCGAGAGGTTCCATGGCGCAGGCGATCTCCTCAAGCTTGCAGCTATCACACCGCAGGTCCTTCCCGCGTTCGCCCTCGACGGCGAGGCGCTGATCGAGACTGCCGCAACAGGCAAGCTCGCGGATGGATCGCCGCAAGTGATGCCGGGCGGGGCCTGGCAGGGCGGGGTGGAGCCATGGAACGACACGTCGGTGATCGAGATCGCATCAGCTGCTGAAGAGACCCTCGACATCCTGCACCATGAGCGCGGCGACCTTGGCGCAAACGTCTTCGATCCCACCGACTTCTCCGACCTCGCCGCACTCGGGGCAAACCCTAGACCCGAATGGGCCATCATCGAGCAATAGTCCAAAGCAACGAGGCGGACTGAGAACGTGGATCATTGGCGCACTCGCCAGAAACTCGCCACTTCCTTGAACGCCAACTGCCTGGATGGACCTCGAACACTCGCTCAAGCGAAGGGGCACATCTTCAGAACGCGTTCCGCGTTCTACCTGACTGCTCAATAGTTTGCGAGTACGCGAACAGGACTCCCTGCACTTTGCCGACTTGCCAGTACGAGTGCTGGCGCGATTGAAGCAGCCATTGTTCGCGCTCGTGCGGGAACTACCTCACTCGAGAGGGCATCCTGCCCGTCGAGAAAGAACGCGCGAGTGACCCGTGCATTAGAGCAATACAATGAGGAGTTCGGAACTTTCCTGACCTCGGTCAACGCGGGATTCCTGAACCCCGGCTCCCCGTCCCTGTTTGACCACGCACTGCGCAACATGCCCGAAGGCGGCGCCATCCTCGAGATCGGAAACTGTTGCGGCCTGTCGCTCAATGCAATCGGCTACCTTGCAAGACAGCATGGCCGCAGTGAGCCGATATTTTCCTGCGACCCGTGGCCGTTTCCCGTCGGCCTGATAGCCGGAACGGACATCGACAAGCACGAATACCGGAGCTTTGTGATCGAAAGCTTTCGTCGCAATCTAAGCTTCTTTTCGCGCCAGTCCCTGCCTCACGCGATTGAGGCCTCAGCCGACGACTTCTTTGAGATGTGGAATGCGAAGCGACAGGTCGTCGATCTGTTCGACCGGAGCGTAGTTCTGGGGGGCGCGATCGGATTTGCTCACATTGACGGCTGGCACGCTTACGAAGCCGTCAAATCCGATTTCGACCATGTCGACCAGCATCTTGCGAGCGGAGGCTTCATTCTCTTCGACGACAGTTTGGACAACGGCATCTTTCCCGATGTCACGCGCGTCACCCACGAAGCGCTCGCAACCGGCCGCTATGAGATTGCCGACAAGAACCCGAACTATCTGATCCGGAAGATCTAGTCCGATCATCTATGTTCCGGTGAACGGCGCGATCGGCGCGGGCGTCATTCGCATTCTGCAACGCGCTCAAGTTCCAACCAGTCGCGCAGGTCCTGCCACAATTGCTGTGACGAAGCACAAAGGATGGAGCGCTGAGGATGAAGGCCTGTCCATTCCTCGCCATCGAGGCTGGCGGCATATCCTCCGGCCTCGCGGCACAGGAGAAGTCCAGCAGCGTGATCCCAGGGCTTAAGGTGCTTTGAAACGTGGAGCAGGAAGTCGCGATGACCGGAAGCGACAAGACGGTATTCATGACCTGAGCAATGAAGGATTGTCGGAGAGGGCTGCTCGCCAATCTTACTGAGGATCCTCGCCCGCGCGTGCGCAGGAAGGCTCAAGCTGATGCCCGCCGCCTGCGCCTGCTGGAAGGATCTGCGCTGTCTAACCGAAATTCGTTGCGCCGCGCTTGTCCGGGTCTGGCGCCAAGCGCCAAATCCCTCAGCGGCATACATCACATCATCCGAGAACGGATCCAGGATCGCCGCAGCATGCGTACGCCCGCCCCTCGCCGCTGCCACGATCACAGCAAAGAGGGGCAAGCCGGCGACAAAATTCGCGGTGCCATCGAGCGGGTCGATTGTAAAGGCGAGATCGGCTTCGAGCAGGCTTGTGTGCTGTTGCCGGTCAACCCAATCAGCTTCTTCGCCAACAATGCAGGCGCTGGGAAATTCCGCGCGAAGTTGATCGACGATCCGCCTCTCTGCGGCGAGGTCGGCGTCTGTCGACAGATCGCCGGCGTGCGCCTTCGTCTTTATGCTGAGATCGGACTGCAGATATCTTGGGAGAATCTCGGTCCGAGCAGTTTCCCGCATGATTTCCGTCAGACGGATTGCCAGATCGAGATCAGTCAAGAATGCAGGCCTCAGCCCGGCGCCGATTGTCGGTTGCCGCCAGAAGCTTCCCTGCGTGTCATTTCGAGAACCTCAGCTTCGGGAGGCCGGACGCCGCGAGCGTACAGGTCGAGAACCATTGGCGGCGGTCCGATGGCGACAATTTCGCCTTTCTCCATCCAGATCGCTTTGTTGCAGAAGCGCTCGATGATGTCGTTGGAGTGGCTCGCGACAACCATGATGCCGGCTGAGGCAAGCATGTCATCCATGCGTTTGCTGGCAGCTGAGATGAATTGCGCATCGCCGGCGCCAAGCCATTCGTCGAGAAGCAGAATGTCGCCTTTGATAGCGGTCGAAATTGCGAACATCAGGCGCGATCGCATGCCTTCGGAGTAGGTCCGGACCGGAAGGTCCATGAATTCTCCAAGGCCCGTCCACTCCGGTATGGTTTTCTGGGCCTCCTGGACTTCGCTAGGCGTTGCGCCGAGAAGCAGAAGGGGCAGGGAAATGTTTTGCCGCCCGGTCAGTTCAGCGTTGATGCCCAGGCCGCGTTCGATCAGCGGAATAACGCGTCCACGTATCCGAACGCGTCCACGCTGCGGAAACGTGACGCCGGCAAGCACGCGAAGAAGGGTCGATTTTCCCGAACCGTTATGACCGACAAGACCAACCCGGTCGCCTTCCCGGATCTGCAGGTTGAGATCGCGCAGCGCCTGAATGCGGATGATGCCGCGATCCTTGGCCAGTTTGGATCCGACGGCCTGTTGAATGATCGAAACTTTCAGCGATCGCGCTGTGATGTCGAATATCGGATATTCGAGTGAAACGTTGTCGAGGGTTATGAAAGCCACGTTACTTACTCACATCCACATATAGACGCGACGGCGGGTCATCGACAGCGTTATCAGCGCAAGGCAAAGCCCAACGGTCAGCATCACGCCGATGAAAATCCACGTGTCGATATGCACGGGCTGACCGAGTATCGGGGCACGGACAACTTCCAGCAAATGGTAGATCGGGTTCATCGTGACAAATGCCACGCGACCGCCGATCTGGTCGGCCTGCCAAACGATCGGCGTCAGGAAGAAGATGATCTGAACGATATTGGCGATAACCTGAGAGAGATCGCGGAAGCGCAGACAGATAGGTCCAAGAATTGTACCGAGGATCACCGCAAAGGCAGCATAGACGGCAATGCCCCAGATGGCGTTTAGGGCCGAAAGATGAAAGGGCGCCTGGAAGATCAGGAGCATGACCAGGACGGTCAGCATGTTATGGAAGAAGATGATCGCGTTGCGCATCATCATCCGTCCGGAAAGTCCTGTGATCGATACTGGCAATGCTCGCAACAAGCCTTCGTCAGCCAGAACGCTGCAGCTTTCGTTGATCGCGACGGAGATGTAGTTCCAGCAAAGCAGGCTGACGGCCAAATGCGTCAGGTATCCCTTGAACTCCGTATGGAAGATCTGGGAGTATAGAAGAGCCATGCCGACCACCATCGCGGCAAGGCTGAGGCTGATCCAGAATGGCCCGATGATCGAACGCTTGTAACGCAGGCCAATGTCCTGGCGCGCAACGCGCATCCAGATCGGCCACGTCTGCAGCCCTCTCCAGATGTCGTCCATGCCGATCCAGATGCCGGTATCCGCCAACGGCGGAGGCGCAAGCCCTTGCCGCCGCGGCCTCATCAACCACCTGGACAGCCCCTCGCGCGGCTTCAGCTCAGAGTCGGCAGGTTCCAAGCAAAGCTCCCAGACTGCAAAAGAGGACTAGTTCAAAGGACTTGGGCGATCAAGGCGACCAAGACAGCGCAGGAATCCCTTTAAAGTCGGTCACTTGCGTTGCTGGATCACTAAACCTAGAGAAACATGGGCGTTTTAGCCTCTTCTCAGGGCGCTTGGTGTCGAGAAGCGCAGGTGGGAGCTGAAAAAGCGAAATGACGGTCAGTCCTGCCGGCTCGCCTCCAAGCGCTAATGTCAGTCTGGTTGTCCGTACGATGGGACGACGCTTGGAGCTGCTTCAAGGCGCCCTGGACAGCATCAATCGTCAGACACGACCTCCATTCGAAGTGATTGTCGTCGAGGACGGATCGCAGCATGCGAAAACATTGGTTGAACGGTTTGCGACCAGCGGTGCGATTGAGTTTCGGTATCTGACAATTCCACATTCGGGACGATGTGTTGCGGCAAACGCAGGCCTTGCGGCATCGCAAGGAAATATCGTCGGCCTGCTGGATGAGGACGATGAGCTCTATCCCAATCACATCGAGACTTTGTCACGCGCTTTGATCTCCGCCTCTGAGGCCGACCTGGTCTACGCCCGGGCGGACATCGTGATCTGCGATGGTCTGAGCTCGGGGCAGGCGCGAAATCCAGAATTGCGCCCAGCTGCTCCCTTTGAGCAATTCTCCCGAACCCGGCTCTGGCTCCACAATCAATTCCCGATTCAGGCTGCGTTGTTTCGCAGAAGTCTATTTCTGGATGTCGGCGGTTTTGATCCCGCGCTGGAGTACCTTGAGGATTGGGATTTGTGGATACGATATTCGGCGCACAGCAATTGCCTCGCCGTGGCCGAGGTGACCTCACTCTACCGCATGGCGCGGGAGAAGGATGAGGTCATCGCGCGTGCAAGCCTTCATGCGCCCTGGCGCGAGCGGGTTGCGCAAAAGCACAAGGACCTCGTCGCCGAGCACAGGTTTGAAGACGTCACAAACCTGCCTGCTCCACCGCTTCAGGTTCCAACACTGCGGCAGGCATTCGGCATCGGGCGACGCGCCCTGATGCGCAAGCTCGGCTGGAGGCAAGCCAGTGACAAGTGAAAAGCCGGGGACAAAGTGGAAGGTCTTGCGCCGCCGCGTACTGCTGGCCGACCCGCCCCACATCGAGGTCACGGCCGAAGATGTGGAGCTTCCGAACGGCCGCGTGGTGAACGGCTATTACCAGATCAATTCCAGGCCCTCATGCGCTGTCGTGGCCACGACAGAAGACGGGGACTTCATAATGTTGCGGCAATACAAGCATGGCGCTCGCAAGGTCTGCCTGACCTTTCCGGGAGGACGCATGGAACCCCAGGAGACAATGCGCCAGACAGCCGAGCGGGAGCTTCTGGAGGAAACCGGCTATGTCGCCCACCGATGGCGCTCCCTCGGTCGCTTTCCGATTCATGCCAATCAGCATGTTGGCGAATGTGAGCTGTTCCGGTGCGAACAGGCGCTGCGCAAGCAAGATCCGGCGTCCGGCGATCTTGAGGATATGGAGGTCGTACTGATTAGTGAGATCGACGCGCGCCAGGCAATGGCCGCGGGAGAAATTGGACTGCTTGGCGATGTTGCGGCGCTTGCTTTGGCGCTCAGCGAACGGCCAGACACGCCATAGTCCACTGCAAGTCTCCGCGCACGACAGTGCTGAACGATCGCTGCCCGCATCGTTGGCCTCGATCCGCAAGGTTCATTCGCTCCGCTACCTGACTGTTCCGGCCGTGCCCGAATCTATAGGCGGGCCCGACCTGCATTGAATTGCCTCGTCTTTCGGCGCCGTGACACCCGATTGGGTTTTGGTTACAAGGTCGCGCGACGCGCCTCGGCAGTATCAGGGCGCCAATTGTCTACACGCCAGATCGAGTGAGCGAACATGATTTCCGAAAAAGTGTTGAATTCCTTCAAGGGTTCCAACTGTGTCGTGACGGGCGGCACCGGCATGATTGGTCGCGAGGTGGTGCGTTTGCTCTGTGACGCTGGCGCGAATGTGAAATGCGTCTCCCTCGACAACATCAAAGTCCACCCAAAAGCAGACCATGTGTATGCCGACCTGACGGATTACAATGTCTGCAAGGACATCACGCACGACATGGATCACGTTTTCCATGTCGCTGGCATCAAAGGCTCGGTGGACGTTACGAAGTCGAAACCGGCGAGCTTTCTCGTGCCGCTCTTGATGATGAACACCAACATGCTGGAAGCGGCGCGCAGGAACGGTGCCAAGCGCGTTCTTTATACCTCGACGATCGGCGCCTACGCCGCAGCCGAGGTGTTCAAGGAAGAAGACTATAGCGAGAACCAGCCGCCCATGGATCACTATCCAGGCTGGGCGAAACGGATCGCTGAGATGCAGGTTCAGACCTATCGTGTTCAATATGGTCTCGATAATTTCGCGATCGTTCGTCCGTGCAACGTCTATGGCCCGGGCGACAGCTTCAAGCCGGAGTCGGCGATGGTTGTGCCATCGCTCCTGATGCGCATTCATCGCGGCGAGGACCCGGTTGTAATCTGGGGAGATGGCAGTGCGATCCGCGATTTCGCCTATGCGACCGACTGCGCGGAAGGTTGTATCCTTGCGCTGCATCACGGCACGCGGGACTCGTTCGTCAACCTAGCGAGCGGGGAAGGCATCTCCATCAAGCATCTTGTCGACACGTTGCACGAGTTCATCGACTTCAAGCACGAATGGGACAAATCGAAGCCTGCAGGGTTCCCGCGCAGGGTTATGGACATCTCACGTGCACGCGAATGGATTAACTACAATCCGACAACGACTTTGCGCGAGGGGCTGGAGAAAACCTGGAACTGGCTCCAAACCAATGCAGATGAACACGTAAATAGAAAAAACTATTTTGCCGAGGCTTAGGGCCCGGGCGAGCAATCTCACAAGGTAAAGCTAGGCCACTGAGGAGTTCGTGACGACATTGCCATTCTAGCGATGTTGACACGAAGCCTCGGGGCTTGCGTAGTGTAGTTGTGGGCCCGAGTTGGGCCTGGTTCATCACACCGTCGGACACGACGTTCCAACGCTTCACACGATGAGCCCGTGTTCGAAAGGTGAGGCAATTGGCCATGGCCAACATCCTGATCAGAGCCGTCCGAAAATTGCGCCGGTCCGATTGGATTGATTCGCTTAGGGCTGAGATTGCGCGGAACACTGCCGACGCCGAACGAGAACTTGGTCTCATCCGCGAGCAACTCGAACAGCGCGACAAGCAGCTTGCAGAGGACGAAAAAAACTTTGCTGACTTCTCCAAGTCGCGGGATTCAGAAATTTCATTGCTCAAGCAAGCCCTGACAGAACGGAGAGATGTTGCAGAAGAGCTGGTTCAACGACTCGATGCCGCCCAGGCCCAGCTGGACCAAGCAGCGGAGCGCGTTCGAGCCTTTGCATCCGAACGCGATGCGCACGCGGCCACACTTGTCGAACTGGCATCAGAGATTGCATCTGCACGTGACGAGAGAGACCAGGCGTTGGCGGAAGCATTTCGTCAGAGCGAATCCCTAGGCCGACTGGCGTCGGCCTTTGAGACTCTTAGTGCCCGCGCCGCGGACGACCTGTCGGCCTGCAGAAGCGAGCTGGCCACTGAAAAAGCTCGCGCGGAATCCGCCGGACACGAATTGATGAACGCAACTACCGAACTGGATGCGCTGCGGAGCGAGAGCGCCAGTCGCGGCGCAGCGATTGAAGAGGCCGCTGGTCGGCTTGCGGCTCTAGAAATTGAGCGCGATTCGCTTTTGGCCGAGTGCGCCAGTCGCGGCGCAGCGATCGAAGAGGCTGCTGGTCGGCTTGCGGTTCTAGAACTTGAGCGCGATTCGCTTCTGGCCGAGTGCGCCCGCCTGGGCGATAGCGAAACCAAACTCATCGCTGAAAACCAATCGCTCGTGGCGACCGTTGAGCAATATGCCAGCGCTGGCGCACCTGAGACGCTCGCGGTAGGGGCATCGCTAAGTCCGGAGAGGCAGTCCCAACCTGCAACAAGGGGCGCTGGTCGTCGCTATTTTGTGACGACGAGCCTTGGCCGAACTGCCACGCAATGGCTCACAAGCACCCTGAATCGTCATGATCAGATTCTTGCAACCCATGCCTTGGATCTGTCGCCCAGCAAACGTCCGGTCGCATCTCAGGGCAATGACTTCATAGCGTCGCTGGATCGCCAGGACTGGACCAAGGCCAAATTTGGCAGCCTTGATGAAGCCTTTGACCTCTTTGACAGCCACGAGTTCAAAGTCGTCGGGAACATCCATGGCCTGAATGCGCTTGAGGGTTTGCGCCCGCCTGAGACGCTTCAGCGTCGCTATTACGGCTCATATATTACCCGTCACCCAGTCCCGAGGGTGCGTTCACTGGTCAATCGCTGGAAGTATGAGAACAACTTGTCGGAGCGGCGCAGGCTTGCAAACCAGGATGCGTTTCGCAGTCTCGGAAGCCGGTTCGACAAGCTGGTGCGGAAGCACGCGATTGGACTTTCGGAGACTGACCAATTGTTCCTGTTGGCGCTCAACTATCTGTTGCCGGAGGAGGCCAAGTACCTGCAATCCGAATTGCCGATCGTCGTCCATGAGCGGTTGGTACGCGAACACGACTACCTGCTCTGGCACATGACGGAGATTTCAGACGGCCAGGTCGAGTTCGATGATGATTTCGTCAATTCGGCCCTCGAGCAGGATGCCGTGGACCAACGAAGCAACGGCCCACAGCTTGCTCGCCGTGAGTATCATGCCTGGCACGCGTGGCAGAAGGAAGCTTTCGCGGATATCCTTGCAGAGGTCGGAACCGAGGGCGCCTACCGACAGCTAGGATACGAAACCTTCTTCTCTTAGCGCCGAAATCGGCCTTCGATTTATTCGGCCGCGATTGCCGCGGGATTTGCGCTATTTTTGGGACGCTTGCGGATCAGGTGAACCGCGCCGGTGGCCATCGAAAGCGTATGGAACGCATCTCCCAGCACATCCTCGCTCACGTTTTGCGTGAACACCTGCGCCTTTTCGCCATGTTCTCCATTGCGAAGGAGGCGACCAAGGAAGGTGCGCATGGCCGCGGCGTCCCTTGGCGCTCTCTTTTTCTCGTCAATCAGGAGCACCGCTCCACCGGGAGCGAGGCGGCCAAGAACCTGGGGCATCACGCGCGAGAAGTCGGCTTCGATGTCAACTCGTCGAACAATCGCAAATTCGATCGGCATCGCGAGGGGATCCGAGCGCTCGATTGACGCAAGCGCTTCAGCCACAGGCCCGCTGACGATCCTCGCAAACCCACGATAGGAGGAGTTGGCCAGGAGCATGCTCAGCATGCCGGGATCACCCGACGGATCGGTGATTTCGCCTTCCGCCCAGGGATTGATCAGGAAAAGATCGATGCCCGGATTGCCATCGACAATCATCGACAGCAGCGGCCAGCGCAGCGAGCCAAAATAGAAGGCGTTGCGCGCGTGCTCCTGCTGAGTGAGCACGGCGCCTGCCGTGACGGCGTCATCATCGATCTGGCCCGCCGTACCCGGTTGCCGGCCGCGCCCATGGGCAACGCGGGACACAAATGCGCTGAACTCGCCATTCGTGGGGGGGCCAAGGTCAGTTGTGATGCGGCAGGTCAGCGGCTTCCACTCAGGTGTTGAGGATACAACGCGGACGCCCTTCAGCGTGTGCTCGGGCAGTGCCATCGAGCCAAGTCCCCAGTCCTCTGCATTAGGATGAGGATTGTGATCGATGATCATCTTGTTGATGCTGTTTGGGTCGCGAGCATGAGCGTTGCCTGTCGAGGCGTGATGCTCGATGTGGAAAGCGACGACGCCGTAATACCCAAGGTCCATCCAGTTGTATTTCTGAGTGACCCGAAGCATCAGATCGTTGTCGCTCCACCCCCAGGCGCGGTCGAGAATCTCGCTGTATCCGCCGAACTCCCACCACAGCTTGCGGTGCATGAGCTGCGCCGCTGAGAAGCCTCCAAGGCAGTCGCCGGCAGGGAGTTCCTTGCGGCGCGAAGCCATAAGGCGTTGAAGTATCTTTTCCCATGCCGCAACGTTTGGCTGGCGAGCCCCGATGCCGCCGGGGATCTGGTAACGGGGCAGGGGATAGATCAGTTCCTCTTTGGCGCCGAAAGTCGGCAGCTTGCCTTCAAGCACTTCCAGCAGTGATTTCAGAGCGGGCAGCGGCATCATGCTGTCGGAATCCGCAAGCATGATGAACTCGCCCTTGGAGCGCCGAACGCCCGCGTTCACGGCGCAAGTCGTGAAGAATGACACCGTAAGATTGCGCGCGGCCGCCACTTCCGGCGAAACGACGACAACACGCAGGATGGAGGCGGCGTCGGCCGATACCTGCAGTACGTCAGAGATAGGTTTGTCCGGGCTGTTCCAATCCAGAAACAGGACTTCCACATCATTGAGTCGGCCGAGCGTCCGCAGGTTCCTTGCGAGGAAATCGAGGCAGGTCTCGAGGCGGTAGCGATAGTTGCCCAGATAGTCGTCGTTGCGGCCGACGATCACGATCGAAAGAAGTTTGGAGTCAGCACTCATCGGTTGCATCCGTGCAATCAGGCCTTTGCCGCTGGGCGCGCCGCCGGCAGTCCAAAGCAGCGTCGCATCATGGTCTCATAGGCCGCCTCGAGGTCGCGGGCGAAACGAACGCCATCGCCAAAGCCATGCTCGACCATCATTCTGCGAAGGTTGTTGCGATAATGGACGATCTGCTTGGAATCCGCTGCAAGCCGACGGGCGATCGAAATGAATTCTTCTGGCGAGTTCGCGACGAGATCATCACAGCCGGAGGCATGCAGGAGCGAGGCGCCATAGGCGTTCGGGAAGCGGTCCCCCTTGAGCGTGATCACCGGCACGCCCATCCACTGCGATTCAGCAATTGTGTTGCCCCCGCAATAGGGCCACGTGTCCAGCGAGATATCGACCTCGTTGTAACTTTGCTTGATCTCCTCGCGCGTGCCGCCGCGTTGAAGGCGCAGGCGTGTCTCAGGGATGCCCCAGCGTGCGAAACGCCGCTCCATGAACTTGCGGTTTTCCGGAGAGTTGAGGCCCATGTTTCTGAGGTGGAGCCGGGAATTCGGAACGGCATGCAGGAGGTCCGCCCACAGCTTGACCACAGCATCATTGACCTTGGACTGACTGCCGAAGCAGCCAAACGTCACATATCCACGTGAGAGGTGCGGAGGGCTCGCCACAGTTGGGAACTCATCCCAGTCATAATTGAACACGAAGAATGTGCTCGGCAGGCGGTAGATTTCCTCGGTGAACCACTTATCGATCCCCTTGGGCGCTGCGATGTGGTCGCCCAGAATATAATCGACGTTGTCGACGCCGCTGGTTCCCGTGTGATTGAGATAGGACACCTGAATCGGGGCGCAACGCGCGCCCAGCGCTCCAAAGCGATGGTGCGGCGAGAAGCCAGTTAGCTCGACAAAGATGTCGATTTCATCTTCGCGGATTTTTCGGGCAAGTTGTTCGTCGCTGAGCGTCGACACGTCATAGAAGTCGTCGAAGTGCTTGGTGATGGTCTCGTCGCACATGCCAAGCGAATAGCCGACGACCGAAAACTTGAAGCGGTCGTGTTCGGCGATGAAGGGGATCCCCTGACCGCGGATCGTCGATGAATTGAACCAGCAGCAGGCATAGCCGACCCGGATTTTTCGCTGCCCGTCATAGGGACGGAAGCGAACATACTCATCGTCGCCAAGACTGATCGCATGATCAGCGGCCCACTGCTTGTGGGGCTCAAACATCGTCTCATGATCGATGTAGGGCGATTTCAGCATCGCCTGGACGCGGAGGCTGTCGATCAGGTGGTTCTTCTGGCCCTGATACATTCCCCAGTATTCAATTGCGTGGTCGACCTGACCGCGATCTTCATGCCAACGGGCAAGGCCGTCGGCCATCGTCGTTGTGCGCGCCCGGTAAAAGTCGGCCACCTTGGCAAGATATTGACGCGCATCTTCGCCGGGCAGGAGTTCAGGATGGATGGCCATTGGTTACTTCCGCAGCCCGAGCTTGTAGGCGAGTTTGACCTTGAGATCCCTCGGGATCATTTTCCTAATGAACACGGGTGTCAGGACTGCATACACCCTGCCGGCAGCAGACCTTCGCGGTAGGATGAACTCGTTCATCGGCACGCGAGAGTTCGGCGCTCCGTCATAGGCATGTATCTGCTGGGCAGTCCCGGGCGGGAGCAGGGCGCCCGCCGGTCCGGACGTCAGCGTTCCAGCCAACCCTGTCATGCGCCCCGGCTCGGCGAACGCCATGTCCGAAGCATGAGTCGCCAATGCGAAATCACCAGCAGCATGTGCGGCCGAGCGCCGGCGCGCGGCGTTGAATTCGCCAAGGTAGCCAGCATCCGTGATGCGCTTGAGGACCGATGGGGCTTCGGCGGGATTCCAGTCGGACATGTGGCGATGCAGATTGATGAGCTGCATCAGGCAGAACACGTCGCACTGATAGGTGTTCGTGCCGAAGTATTTGCCCGGACCGAAGAGGTGATCCCGTATGATGTCCATCCGCGCCTCGATCTCTTCGGCTACGCGAGGCCCGGTCTGGCTCAACTGCTTTGTGTGATGAGCGTATTTCGAGAAGATTTCTGGGACGTAGAGAATGTCGGTTTCAATCGCCAACCGTACCCAGATCTCGAATTCGAGGCTCGCCTTGCTCCAGCGCTGGTCGAAAATTCCGGCAAAGCGAAGTGCATCGACCTTGAAGAAGCTTGAACACCAGTAGGGGCAGTATTCGCCCATGAGGTATTTGAGCAGATTGAAAGGTGCGCCGGTGAACTTGGCGTAGACGCGTCCCCAGATATCGCTGATGTGAGCATCGCCCGTGATCGCACCCAGATGCGGATGCTCCCGGAAAATGCTTTCGGCTCGGCTGAGGGCGTTCGGCATGAGCTCTTCATCGAAGAGACAGGATGCCAGTATCTCACCCCGGCAGCGTGTCACGGCCTTGGCGAAGGCGTCAGCCGGACCGTCATCCTTTTCTGAGACCAGCTTGATGCGCGGGTCATTGAGACCCTTGATGAATTCAACCGTTCCATCGTTCGAGCCGCCATCCTGGATGACGAATTCCCAATTGGCATAGTCCTGCGCAAGAACGCTGCGGATCGCCCGTTCGACATGGGGCATGCCGTTAAGCACGAACATAATGACCGAGACGAGCGGCTGTCCTCTCGAAGACCCCGCCTGCGGCTCGCGCCGAGAATCTGCTCCCGGCGCTGCCGTCCCATTTCCAGCTTCCGGGGCGGGACCCGCCGTGTAAGGAGCGCGTCCGCTTACAGGGCTGCCGGACTTGTCAGAGACGACATCCAGCGGCTGTCTGCCATCCGTTCTCGGAGCCTTTGCCCCCCCCAAGGCTCCGGTCGACTTTGGCATGATTCAATTCCCTGATTTCGTCTGTCCCTGATACCATCGGACGGTGTCGGCCAAGCCTTCGTCAAGAGAAAACTGGGGTTGGAACCCGAGTATTTCCTTGGCTTTGCTTATATCTACCATCCGCTTTGGAATAGTCGTTGGCCGATCACTGTTGAAAACGACTTTTGCGTCAGAATATTCGGCGGCGCGCAGTATTGCGCTGACGATTTCGCGGACAGTGGCGGTTCCGCCCAGGCCAATATTGATCGGCTGGCAGTTGGCGTATTTTTCGGTCGCCAGCAGGCATCCCCGGGCCAGATCGTCAACGTGCAGGAAGTCCCGCACTTCATCTCCCGTGCCCCAGACCTCATAAGGATCCATACGCTCGACCGCCTTGCGGATCAGGGCCGGGATCACATGGCTGGTGACCGGGTGGAAGTCGTCGTGCCGGCCATAGACCGCCGTAGGTCGCACCAGAACCACCTTGGTCTTTGAGCGTTCGTGAACGAACTCAGCCATTCGCTCGATGTATCGGCGCATCCAGCCATAGCCGAAGTAGGACGGGTGGGGTGGGGCGGTCCACATCTCCTCTTCGGTGACCGGATGATCCGTGACGGGATAGGCGGTTGAACTGCCGAACACCTGGATGCGTTCAACGCCTGTCTTCCAGGCGGCCTCGAGCACCATTGCGGTCAGCGCCAGATTGTCTGTGATCGGTTCCATGGGATTTGATGCCGTGACGCCAGCAGCGGAGACAGCGCCTGCGCAATGGAAGACAATCTCCTGATCCTTCATGGCGTCGCGCGCCTGCTGGCGATCGGCAAGATCCGCCTGAACCATCCGCAACCGCTTGTCGGTCACGACCGGCGCGCGTTTGTGTACGGTGGTTGTCACATTGGCGCCTGCATCGAGCAGCTGGTTGACGAATGCCGTGCCTACGAAACCGGACCCGCCTGCAACGAGGACATTTTTGCCTTTGAAGAAACTCATCGATAATTCCATTCGCTCGTGACGGACGTTTCCGTGTAGGAGGGCGCTCGCCCGACGTAAAGTGTCCCTGAGGCTCGTTGTCACCACGTCGCAGGATGCGCGTCAGATAATTGCAGTATTTCACCCGACCTTCTGTCACGCCTTCCTTCAAACGGCGGGTCCGGCGTTCACGAGAGACAAGCTGTTTCAAGTGAACCAGAACCCGGTTCCGAGGAGTACGGGTCACGCTGCAATACGTGGCGTTCTCCGCGACAGGTGGATGTATTGCGGCGGCGAATATTATTTAGACGACACACTCGTGCGCCCGATGAAAACCCGAGCGAGAGCTAATGGGTTGCTGGCCCGCCTCGAATGCGGCCGGAGCTCAAAAACCTGAGAACCGGAACCGTTCTATGGCACTAGATTATTCAGTGGCTCCAGCCTTTTGTAGTAATGCATTGGTTGATCAAACGCGCGCCCGTCTTGGGAAGATAGTGAAATGGATCCCAAGAATAATAGTTGGCCGGGTTCGCGTATGAACCATCGGCAAAATCGCATGCATCAGGAAAGATCCGGCGGACATCGCTTTTGAAACGTTGGAAGAAGGGGGCGAGCCGGTCACTCATAAGTGCCGGCAGGAAAACCTCGTGTTCCGGGCCAATTAGAACGACATAGCGGATATTTCGCTGCCTCAGGATCGTACGGATTTGCTCCATAGTGTGCACACGTGTTTCGGAATACACGAAACGGCCGAAGTGACCTTCGAGGGCAGCCTCTGTGAGTTGCCGGGCGCGTTCGATGCATCCTGGCGGGTTCAGGCAAGCTTCATGCAGCTTGAGTTTGCTCTCATTGAATATTTGACCGTCAGGATAGGTGAGCGGCTCGGCGTTGGTGTTGCCGCCGCCGGTGCGGACCGCCGACTGGCCGGCAAGTGCGCGCGCTAATGTTCCCAAGTTGAAGACGTAATTGCGCTCAGAAAAGATCTGTTGCCCGTACGAGCTGGGAATAAACCGTGCGACCCATGTTTCGATTGCTTGCTCATGGTGCGATTCCTGATTGCCTGCCGCTGGTGCAGAGTCCGCGGCTGAGTCGACAAACCAGTTGCGTTCAAGCGGAGTGTGGGCCTCGTTCCACATGAAGAAATCGAACTCGATTACGGCGGTAGAGTCCGGCTGCGCAAAGGCTTCGAGAAAGTCCCGAATCCTCTCAGGTGTCGCCCCGCCCATTCCCGCATTGTAGGCTTGTACGCCCTGCACGTCCTTCGGGCTCACCTCCATCATTCTGCTCGAACCCAGCAGAAGGGCGTCGTGCGGAATTATTGATACTAGCTTTTTCTTGGAAATGACGTCGGGGGCGAACACAATGCGCGCCATGTCCAGCCGATCCTCCGGATCGAGACGAATGACGACATATCCAGCGGCGGCGAATGCGCCGAGGGAGAGTATCATGACACCCAGAAGGTAGAGCAGATATCGCATGGGTATTAGAACTCGAAGTAGATAAACTGCGCGACCTGCGTGATCGACAGCAATCCGATGGTTAGCATCACGCTGGTGGCCAGCAGCCATGCAATTGAAGGCCGCCAGTGCAGCTTCACCAGGGGCGCAGTCCGAAGCGACGCAGGAAGGTCCCCTTCCACGGCTCGGTGTCGTGCGAACAATTCATATGTATTTGGAAGGAGGAACGTGATGCAGGCGGCAAGTAAGGCCAACGAAAGCCAGAAACTTTGCATCCCGAAGCGCGAAAAGTGGAGTTCCTTGAATGCGCGCGCAATCTGGCCTGGTAGTGTAGAAGCGTGCGTTTCATAGATCAGCAATTTCTCCCCGCCTGCGCTCTGAAAGTCGAACATGGCTGTCAGCAGGCGATGAGCCCCGCCAAAACTCTCTGCCCGAAAATACACCCACGCGATGAGCACTGCGAACAGCGTCAGAAGCCAATAGAACGCTCGCTCGGTTCGATGCTGCCCAAACGGTATCCGCTTTCGAAGCGCGGAATAAAGATGGTTGATCACCAGATAAACGCCGTGCAGGCCGCCCCAAACAACGAAGGTCCACGACGCACCGTGCCAAAGGCCTCCGATCAGCATCGTCAAAAGGAGGTTGATGTGGCGCCGAATAACACCGTGGCGATTTCCTCCGAGTGAAATGTAGACATAATCCCGCAAGAAGTTGGACAGGGTGATGTGCCAACGCCTCCAGAATTCGACTATCGAACGCGACATGTAAGGGGAGAGAAAGTTCGCTGGCAGTTTAATGCCGAAGAACAGTGCGAGGCCTACCGCCATATCGGAGTAGCCAGAAAAATCGAAGTAGATCTGGAAGAAGAAGGATACCGCCCCAATCCACGCATCCTTCGTCGCCAGCGAGATTCCGGACTCAGCGGCGTTGAAGATGGTGTTGGCGTAAACGGCGAAGCTATCCGCTAGAAAGACCTTCTTAAAAAGCCCAATCGCTACAATGGTGAGACCTGCTGCGACTGTCGCCTGGGTTGGACGGAACAGGCGCGGTTCGTCCGCAGGGGTTTCGGATCCAACGGTCTTATCCGCAGCGTCAGACGGGGAGGCCAATTCATTCGTGTCAGAGGATTTCAAACGCCGCGAGCTGAATTGATCGATCAGCGCACGATATTTTACGAGGGGGCCAGCAATCAGGTGAGGGAAGAAGAGCACCGCCAAAGAATAGTCGATGAGCCCGTCATCGCGCCGTCCGCCACGGTGAAAATCGATCACATATGCGATCTGCTGAAAGGAGAAGAATGAAATGCCGAGTGGTAGGGCAAGAGAGATCGCCGCTGCAGTCACGCCCGTCAGATCGGAATAGGTCTCAACGATGAGGCCAAGATATTTAAAGACGCCGATAAGTCCGAGGTTGAACGAAACCAGGATTGCTAATCCTGCCGATCTAGCAGTTGGCTCTGGCAAGCGCGACGTCAGTCGAACGCCGAAATAATTGACGAGGATCGATGCTAGGATGATCCAAACATGATCGACACGCCAATAGGCGTAGAAGGCTAGCGAAGCTAGAATGAGCGCAATTTTTCCGCTGACACGTTGCCCCAGAAACGATGCCAAGTAGACCAGTGTCAGGCATGCCGGGAGAAACAGGAACAGAAACACGTGGGAGTTGAATAGCACGCAATCCCCCAAAACGTCCGCTAATCCTGCTTGTCTAGGCTGTTTGATCGAGTTGTAAAGCCGCAGGCAACAGGGACAGGAGTGTGCCCAAAGCCCTTTATTTGAGCCCCCTTAGGCGTTAGGGACGGGCTAGCAAGCAGGTGGCTGTCACTGTGTCAGAGCCACCTTCCTCGGTTCAGTGGTAGGAGTGATTGCGATGAGATCGGCTTACTTGATCGGCTCGGCGTTGCTTCTCGTTTTGTCGGGTTGCGACGAACCATCTCCGGCAGTTCCTGCCTCTAGTCCGCCCGCGCCGGCGGCCGCGGCTGTTTCTTATTTGCCCGTTCCCCAGCCGATGCCTGCGAAGGCCGATCCTCTTGTCGCGTTGACAGGGTCCGATGCAGTTGCCCGGATTTCACCAGCACTGAACGCGGATGAGCTGGCGCATGCCAAGGCTGCTGTCTCGCGGCTGCCAGCGGGCGCAAAAGTCTTTCACCTGATCGCAGATGGCTCCTTGGTTATGGCGCACTATGTCGTTGAAGGCTCCGCCGACCCGGGAGTAATGGCGTCCGTTTTCCAATTCTCATCCGGACAAAAAGTCGATCGGGAAGAGTTGATACTTTTCCGCGGTTGGGATCCCGCTCGCTCGGGAGTTGGCGAGGCATGGACAGCGCCGACCAATTCTGATGACGCGCTTGAGGCCGAGAACAAGGCTATCGTTCAACGGTTCATGGAAGGCATTTCAAAGGCTGACAGCCTGGAAAGCACCATTGCAAGCACGGTAGCGGCGGACTTTGTCGACCACACGCGACCGGAAGGGCCTGGCCAAGAAGCCTTGGCAAGAGCAATTGCATCGGATGGGATTGGCAAGACTGTTGCCTCGATCAAGGAGCTTGCCGGACTCGGCGACATCGTGATGGCTGTCTCAACGATCACAAATACTGCAGCTGACGGAGCCAAATCATTTTCGCCCGGGGCAGATGTTTTTCGCATCAAGTCCGGTCGGATATCCGAACGGTGGCGCATCAACTATTGATACCCAACTGGCCTGCTCGATGGGGGCAAGCGCCATTCCGCGAGGTCGACCGGAACGCGCGGCTGGAAGATTCGCGCGAGCGCCCGATACGGACATGATGTTCGGCCTGGCGGAATTCTCCCGCCATTCGTTTCTGGCTCGATAGTCAGGGTGCGGCGAGCCTTGGCGCCGCCGTAAGGGGGGCAAAAAAGCGAAAACTGGAGATTCCGCTTCGTCGGAGGCTAAAGCGGTCGCCACACGATCAGGGAGTAACCCTCGTGATAGAAGCTGCCAAAGCCCGGACGCCGATCCCAGAGGATCTCCGCTCGTCCCTCGGCCGCCGCTTTCCGCACGTCGCTGAAATAGCCATTCAGATATTGGCGGTGACTGACATAACGCCAGCCAAGATAGTCAAAGAGATCGTCCTGGTTGTAGTTCTCGATTGCCGGCTCCATCGAGATGACGAGATCGGGTTTTCGTTCAAGCAACCAGTGGAAGAAGTCCTTGTAGCGAACGCCAGTTTGCTCCAGCGAACAGAACGTCCCGACTGCCGAACCCGGGCCGATATCAACAGAGCGGTCGAGGTTGAAATAGTCGAACCTGCGGCCCTTGAGATTTAAGGCGTGATCCTTGGCGACCTGATTGACGAGATCGACAGCAGGCTGGGCCCAGTCGAGGCCTGTGAGTTCAAGGTCTGGTTTGAGCTTGCCGATGGTGGCGAGGTTGAAGCCGGAGCCGCAGCCGAATTCCAGGAAGCGCTTCGAGGTTCCGATGAACTTCTTGAACATCCACTGCCGGTAGACGCGGAACCAGTAGTGTTCGAAGGACGCATCGCGCGGGATGGCGTAATCGCCGAGCAGTCGGATGATCGGTGTTGCGCCCATGAAGGGCGGATCGAGCGCTTCGATGTCCTCATTGGATTTTAGGTAGCGCTGGCGCGTTTCTTCCCAGCTGTCCGTCCAAACGCCGTGACGATGCTCGCCCACCTTGGTGAAGCCATCGAGCCGCTTGAGAATCCCAAGGACGGCCTCATCGCGTTCGCTTTTCGTCAGGCGACGCCAGCCGAAGTCGTACTTTGCCACCTCATCTGCGATCAGCGGCTTGTCAGAGGCGGGGGCGCCAAAAGCCGAGAGGAAATCCTCGACCGAGAACGTGCTCCACTCGTGCTGTCCGACCGCCATCAATGCCTCTCGCTCGCTGCTTCCACACAAGAAGCATGGTCCGTGTAGCGCATGCCCGTTGAGCCTGCCAACGCTGAAGTTCTGCAGGTCATTGTTCTGTCTCAGGCAGGGGAGGCGCTGGTCCGCCAGGACTTGAGGCGCGCCATCCGTTTCGCGCGGAAAACTCAGTCAGACGGGCTGCTTCAGGCGAGTCAGCACAGGGGTTTCCATCGCTGGGAACGTATGCTTAGTACCCGCCGGTTGCGGGGGACGCGCTTAGGCGTTAGGCCCCTCCTGCATTGGGAATCACCCACAGACATGGCGGTCGCGCAGCGTCCGCGGCAAGGGCGAAGATGGACGGACTCAAGGTTGCGAAAACGGCGCTGGACGGGGTCCTTCTCATTGATCCTCCGACCAATTTCGAGGACTTCCGCGGCGAATACATCGAGATCTACAACGAGAAACTCTACAAGGACGCCGGCGTCGCTTATGAGTTTGTCCAAGATGACATTTCTGTATCTCATCGCAATGTGCTGCGAGGGATCCACGGCGATGCATCGACCGCAAAGCTTGTCTCTTGCCTTTATGGAAAATTCTATCTGGTGGTCGTCAACAACGACAAGGACTCGCCACAGTATCGTCAGTGGACGTCATTCACGCTGTCCGACAAGAACCGCAAACAGGTCCTGATCCCTCCGAAGTTCGGCAATGGCCACTACGTCATGTCGGAACTGGCGATGTTCCACTACAAGCAAACCTCCGACTACAATCGCGCAGGCCAGTTCACGCTGTTGTGGGATGATCCCGCCCTCAAGCTGTGGTGGCCCACCGACACGCCGTTTGTCTCGCAACGCGATGAAGGGGTGAAACGCTCCGGCCGTATCCCTGCCGATGTGAAATAGCCAATCCGACTGCGCAAACGCGGACGTATCGGACAAACAAACCCAAAGGAACGATCATGGCGAAGCGAGCTCTCATTACCGGGGTCACCGGGATGGTTGGCTCCCACATGGTCGACTATCTTCTCGAGAAAACCGACTGGGAGATCTGGGGCCAGTGCCGCTGGCGCAGCCCGCTGGATAACATTCGCCAGCATATTCCGCGTATCAATTCCAAAGACCGCCTCAATCTCGTCTACGCCGATCTGCGCGACACGGTGTCGATGATCGAGATGGTCGAGAAATCCAAGCCAGACTACGTTTTTCACCTGGCTGCTCAAAGCTATCCGCAGACCAGCTTCACCGCCCCGCTTGATACCCTCGAGACCAATATCCTGGGTACGGCGCGGCTGATGGAAGCCGTGCGCCGCGCGGGACTAAAACCCGTCATGCACATCTGCGCTTCATCCGAGGTGTTCGGCCGCGTTTCCAAAGAGAAATTGCCGATCAACGAGGAATGCACCTTCCATCCGGCCTCGCCCTACGCGATCTCGAAAGTGGGCACTGACCTCATCGGCCGTTACTACGCTGAGGCCTATGGCATGGTTGCCATGACGACGCGCATGTTTACGCACACCGGTCCGCGCCGCGGCGACATCTTCGCCGAATCCACCTTCGCCAAGCAGATCGCCATGATCGAGCAGGGCCTCATTCCCCCCGTCGTGAAGACTGGAAATCTTGACAGCCTGCGCACCTGGTCCGACGTGCGTGATGCGGTGAAGGCCTACTACTTGCTTGTCACCGTCAATCCGCAAGCAGGTGAATATTACAATATCGGCGGCTCCTTCTCCTGCTCGGTGAAGGACATGCTCAAACATCTGATCTCGATTTCAACGCACAAGAACATCGAGGTGCAGACCGACCCGGAACGCCTACGTCCGATCGACGCCGACCTTCAGGTTCCCGACACAACCAAGTTCCGCAATCACACCGGCTGGGAGCCGACGATTTCGTTCGAGACGACGATGCTCGACCTTCTGAACTATTGGCGCGAGCGCGTTAAGCGCGGTGAAGTTTTCCCTTCGCGCTAGGCGGCACGCCCAATGATGGACCTCAACGGCCAACGTGTGTTCCTCGCAGGCGGCGCCGGCCTTGCGGGGTCTGGCGCGGTGAGGGCGCTCCTGGCGGCCTATCCTTCGATCGAGCTCGTCATCCCCAGTCGCGGAGGCGGCGCCAAGGTCGATGACACGCGTGTAACCTATGTTTCGGGAGACCTGCGCGAGGAAAAGGATTGCTTGGCGCTGTCGCGGGGCTGCGGACTTGCGGTCATGGCGGCGGCGAACACGGGCGGGGCTCAGGCATCACGCGATGCGCCCTGGGCTCAGGTCACTGACAACGTCGTCATGGATGCGCGCATGCTGCAGGCCTTTCATGACAACGGCGTCAGGCGCGTTGTTTATGTCTCGACGGCCTCCGCCTATGCGCCGTTCGAGGGCTTCATCAAGGAGGACGACCTCGACTGGAACAAGGATCCTCACGACACTTATCTCGGTGTCGGCTGGGCCAAGCGATATGGCGAAAAGCTTTGCGAGTTCTGGCACAAGAAGGCGGGCATGAGCTGTGTCTGCCTGCGCCTTGCCAATGTTTATGGGCCCTTTGCCCGCTTCGATCCTGCGGTCTCGAACTTCATTCCAGCCATTATCCGCAAGGCCGTCGACGGGATGGACCCCTTCGAGGTATGGGGGAGCCCCGACGTCACCCGGGACGTCGTATTTGCCGATGATTTCGGCGAGGCGGTCGCTGCGGCGCTGGCGCACGATGACATTGGCTTCGATGTCTTCAATATCGGCTCGGGCGTGAAGACTACGGTAGGCGAGGTCGTCAACTGGGCTATAGAGTTTTCGGGCCACGCGCCAAAGGAAGTGCGATTCGGAACAAGCTCTCCGGATACGCTTGCGGTCAGGGCGCTGGATATATCGAAGGCTAGAGCGAAACTTGGCTGGTCTCCGAGAACCAGCGTTCGTGACGGCGTTCGCAATACGGTCGAATGGTGGAAGGAGAATCGGGGAACATGGCGTCGATAAAGACCGAGAAGCATGAGGCGATCGTGCTCTCCAGCCAGTCTGAGAAGGACCTCCAGAAGCAGCTCGTCGAAATGGTGAAGCAGTCTCCGATGCCGGACGACGAGCTTCTGCAGAATATCGGGCTCTACCTCTCGTCCAAGAACCTCTCGCGCATTCTCTTCTTCTACGAGATCTATCAGAAGATCCTGAACACGCATGGCGTATGCATGGAGTTCGGCGTGCGCTGGGGACAGAACCTCGGCCTTCTCACCGCGCTGCGCGGCATTTTTGAACCGTTCAATCGCCACCGGAAGATCATCGGCTTCGATACATTCGGTTCCGGCTTCATCGGTGTCTCCGAGCAGGACGGAAAGGCCGGCAAGATCAAGGACGGCGACTTCTCTGTCAGCGACAATTACGACCAGTATCTATCCAAGGTCCTTGAGATCCAGGAGGCGCTCAATCCGATCGGGCACCTGAAGAAGCACAGCCTCGAAAAGGGCGATGGGTCGAAGACCATCCACGATTATCTCAAGCGTCATCCGGAAACGCTTGTCTCGCTCGCGATCTTCGATTTCGACATTTACCAGCCGACCAAGGCCTGCCTTGAGGCGATCAAGCCTCACCTGTTCAAAGGGTCTGTGCTTGTGTTCGACGAGCTCTGTGACGACATCTTCCCGGGCGAAACAGTCGCGCTGCGTGAGACGCTCGGGATCAGGGACCTTCGTATCCAGCGCATGCCAATGACGGCGCGTGTTTCCTATGTGGTGATCGAATGAGCGCGGCGCCAGCTTTCATAATGCCCGAACGCGGGTTCAAGATGGACAGGCGCGCCAAGGAAATCCGCGCCAACATCATCAACGTTTCGGCCGCATCCGGACACGGTCACATCCCGACGTCGTTCTCCATCGTCGATGCAATGTGCGCCGTCTACAATGTCATGAATCACGATCCGAAAAATCCGAAGAAAGCTGACCGCGATCTTTTCGTGCTTTCCAAGGGTCATGCCTCTCTCGGGCTCTACTGCACTCTGGCGGCCTACGGCTATTTTCCGATCGAGGAAGTCTATGGCTTCGGCAAGTTCGACCAGAAATTCGGCTGCCACCCCGATCGCCTAAAAGTTCCGGGCGCAGAAGCCTCAACAGGCTCCCTGGGGCACGGCATCTCGCTCGCCGCCGGGATGGCGCTTGGCATGAAGATCAAGAACGAGACGAAGCGCCGGGCCTACACGCTGATCGGTGATGGCGAGTCCAATGAGGGTACGGTTTGGGAGACCATCATGGTCGCCGTCCATCGCAAGCTCGACAATCTGACTGTGATCTTTGACGCCAACAATTCCCAGATCCGCTGCATGCCGGTTGATGGCGCGGCCGGCCGCTTTGCAGCCTTCGGTTGCGATGTTCACGAGGTCGACGGCCACGACATCGCGGCGATGGAGAAGATCCTCAAGGCGCCCGCAAAGAGCGTGAAGGTCGTCGTTGCCCATACCGTGAAGGGTTATGGCTGCAAGACGCTGCATGAAGGCACGGGCATGTTCGAATGGCACCGTCGCAGCCCGAAACCGGAAGAGCGCGACATGCTTCTTGGAGAGCTCGATGCGTACTCAGTTTAGGGACACGGTTGCCGCTCTTGGAGAAGCCGATGACAAGGTCGTCGTCGTGCTTGGCGACATCTCCATGTTCCAGTTCAAGGCGTTTTCGGAAAAGCATCCGACGCGCTTCTACAACATGGGGATTTGCGAAAACTCGCTGATCTCGATCACGGCCGGATTGTCTTCACAGGGACTGCGACCGTTCGTGCACACGATCGCGCCATTCCTGGTTGATCGGTGCGTCGAGCAGATCAAGCTCGACATGTGCTATAATGAGTTTGGCGGGACGATCGTCACCACCGGCGCAACGTTCGACTACGCATGGGATGGCGCCACGCACCACACCTACATGGATCTCGCCATACTGCGCATGCTGCCGAAGATGGGCGTTTGCCAGCCGGGCTCCAAGAAGGAAGTCGATGCGCTCATTCGCGCGCGCTATGCGGGAGCTGATCCGACCTATGTCAGGCTCTCGGACAATCCGCACGGTCTTGATATCGACGTGTCGTTTGGCAAGGCCAACGTCCTAAAGAACGGGTCGAAGAAACTCACCGTGATGACGGCAGGTCCGATTGCCGGAAATGTCATGGAGGCGGTCAAGGATCTGGACGTCAACCTCGTCTACTTCTCGACCATCAAGCCGATCGACGGCGAGGCGATCCGCCAGTTCAAGGACACGCCCATCCTGGTGGTTCACGACGCCTTCGGTCTGCATGAGGCGATCAATTCAGAATTGCCGGGTCTCAATACGACCTATCATGGCCTGCCCGATGCCTTTTGCGGCTGGTACGGCACGGTCCATGACCTGCGCAAGCGGATTGGTCTTGATCCGGCCGGGATCAGGGCCCGCGCCCAGTCGCTCCTCGGCTAGCACCGGCCTCTGGGTTTACCCAAGGGTTAAGCGGAACGCCGGGGTTGCGGTGTCCCCGGTTTTGCTGATCTGTGGTCGCGCGCAGGCGTTGGACCGCGGAACTTGGTGCTGAAACGAAACGGTGCTGCGGCCCGAGGTTGAAGCTCCTGCAAATCTCGGCTTGGTGCGGGAAGAACCCAGGCACTAGACTGCCGTCCGGACGATAGGTGGGACATGATCATTACGCGTACGCCGTTCCGGGTTTCGTTCTTTGGCGGCGGGACGGATTATCCAACCTGGTACAAAGAAGAGGGCGGGGCGGTCTTGTCGACCGCGATCGACAAGTACTGCTACATCACGCTGCGTCGCTTCCCGCCGTTCTTTCCGAATTCGTTCCGCATTGTCTGGTCTCACATCGAGCCCGTGAGTTCGATTTCCGAGATTCTGCACCCCGCCGTCCGCGAGGGTCTGCGCATGATGGACATGGATGACAGCCAGGGCGTTGAACTTCACCATCAGGGCGACCTGCCTGCGCGTTCCGGGATGGGGTCATCGTCAGCATTCGCCAACGGCCTCATTCTCGCGCTCAAGGCCCTCAAGGGCGAACAGGTAAGCCGCGAGCAACTTTTCCAGCTGGCCATCGAACTCGAACAGTCCCGGATTGGCGATAACGTCGGATCGCAGGATCAGGTCGCAACCGCGATGGGCGGGCTCAATGTGATCCACTTCCGCCAGGGTTCGGGACAAATCGATGTCGAACCCATCACGCTCTCCCCTGAGCGAAAGGAGCTCTTCCGCAGCCGCCTCATGCTTTTCTATTCGGGGGCAAGCCGCTCTGCGTCATCTGTAGCTGGATCGTTTGTCTCAGATCTTTCGAAGCGGAACGCTCAGCTGAAGCGTATGCACGCGATGGTCTTCGAGGCGCGCGAACTTCTGACGGGGAATGGCGACATCGATCAGTTTGGAACGATGCTGGACGAGACATGGCGCATGAAGCGCCAACTCGGCGGCAAAATTTCCAACTCGACGATTGACGACATCTATGCAACCGCAAGAGGCGCAGGTGCGATCGGAGGAAAACTCCTGGGCGCCGGAGGCGCAGGTTTCTTCCTGGTCTTCGCGCGACCTGAACGTCATCGCATGATCCGTGAAGCCCTGAACCGCCTTGTCTACGTCCCGTTTGGATTTGACGAGCAAGGGTCATCACTGCTGCTCGATGCAAGCGATGCATCGCCCGAGCGAGGAACACAGTCGACCCTTTCCGTGGTTGCCTGAGACGGTCAGGAAAGTCAGCGATCCATTGTTCCGTGGTCGCGTTTGGCCCCGCGGCGCGCAAGCGACGACGCAACGCCGAGCGTCATATTGCTGAACGACAATGCCGTATCGACACTTGGTTGGCTTCTGGCTTCGCTGGAGCGCAATCGCATTTGAGCGACCTCGCCTTCCTTTGCAAGTTTCGTCCAAGTCAGCGGCAGCTGGAGTGCGTGTCGGACCATCTGTCGCCGATCTGTGTGGAGGCCCGGCCCCACCTTCACGAATTGGTGCGCCAGCATGGAATTGCGCAAGGTTGTCCACTAGGCTGGTGATGCCGATGGGTGGAGGCAAGATCATGAACCTCAAGGTCCTGACAATCGCTGTTCTAGGCTTGGCACAAGTGTGTCTTGCGGCCTGCGGCGGGGGAGGAAGTTCAGGAGGCGGGGGCGGGGGCGGGGGCAACGTCAACCGCGCGCCGACTGCTGTTGCCGGAGCAGCCCAGGCAGCTGTGACGGGTTCGCTCGTCACGCTTGACGGTTCGGCAAGCTCGGACCCGGATGGGACCGCCTTGACGTATGCATGGACGATGACGTCGAAGCCCACAGGAAGTCTGGCGACGCTCTCAGGTTCTACGGCAGCTAAGCCAACCTTCCGGGCAGATCTGGATGGCGCCTATCTCCTATCGCTTACGGTTTCGGACGGTGTGCTCTCGGCAAGTGCAACAACAACGGTAACGGCGGCGGGCAATGCCGGCGACATGACGGCTGCGGGTGCGGCCCAGTTGACCGCGACGATTGATCTGTCCGTGTCCCAGCTACGGCTGCAATGGCGCGATTCTTTTCCGGCCGGTTCGGCATATCGCATCGAAACCCAGACCGCCGATGGCGGTTGGTCAAGCGTCGAGACCATCGCCGGCATTGGCGGCGGAAACAACCCGATGCTGTGGGCGCGCTCCTACGGAGTCGCTGCAGTTTATCGCGTGGTCGCGCTTTCCGCTGGCAGGGAAATTCCGATCCTCAGCCCGAGCGGATTGTCGGCGCTCAACGCAAGCGTTCCTCCTGGGGTCCAGATCGTCATCGACAAGCAGGAGCCTATTGCCGGAACAGCGGTCTTGAGTGTGACGTCGCCCATCGGCTCGCTTGGCGTGACCTGGAGCGTCGATGGATCAATCATTGGCAACGCCAACACCCTGAACTGGGACACGACGACCGTGCCTGACGGAAGTCACGTGTTGCTGGCGCATCTGAACCCCATAGGGGATGTGGCAGTTGACCTCAAACGTACGGTTACAACGTCGAACCCGACACTTGCCCTTTCCGTTACGAGCTATCTCACAGCGACCTCGACAATTCGGATAGAGGTCACCGCGACTGCGCCTGTAGGGATCGCCAGCGTTCGAGCAACAGTTGACGGCGGGGCTGCGCAAACGCTGAACGCCCCGAACGGATGCGGTCCTGCAGCATCGTGTCCATTGGGCTTCAGCCGCTACCAGTTCAGCTACAACACGATCACGCTCGGGAGCGGCGACCACACCGCTTCAATCGTGGCGACGGACACAGGGGGTGCACAGAGAACCGCGCTTTATACCTTCTCTGTCGCGAACGGTCCGACCGTGGCGTTGACGACGCCGGTGAAGGGGGCGCTCATCGGCCCCACTTTGCAGTTGGTGGGGTCAACGACGACGGATACCGGCCAGCCCGTGACGGTAACGGCCTCGCTTGGAAACAAGACGGTCTACACAACGACTGCCGCTAGCTTCTCAACGAATGTCACGCTGGCGACAGTGCCTGACCCTATGGTCGGCAATCCTCCCGGTTTCATACCCGGCGACTACACGCTGACGATCGTCGCAAAAGACGTGAATGGAAAGACTGCCACGCTGCAGCGGCCCGTTGTGGTGACTAGCGGATCTCTTCCCGCCCCGACGCTGGTTTTCGCCACTGACGAGGATGCCACTATTCTCGGCGTGAGCGGCGATCTCGTGCTTTATCGTACCCCGGACAATCGGGATCACGTCAGGAACGCACAGACTGGCGTTACGGTGGATCTGGCCGCTACAGGAACGACAATCCCCACCGACATGAACCTGTCGGCCAACTGGGTCTACGGTGTCGCCCAAGGCGCTGATTCCATTTGCAAGGCCACGGATTACTGCATCTACCGTTGGTCAACGACCACGGGCGCGATTGGCGTCCTGTCAAATCTTGATCCAAACCAGCCTTCGGCGAGTATTTCCGTCTACCGGCAACAGGTGCGCCTGCGCGGTAATTATCTCATCTGGCGTCCGGTCTCGCGCTTCTCGGGCGACAAGTTTCCGTTCACGCTTTACAATATTTCGACGGGTGTCTTCAGCACCTATTCGCCTGGTCACAGCGCGACCGTCTCAAATCTTGGAATTGCTGCGGGCGGCAGCCCCGTCATTGTGAGCATCGGTACAGGCGGTCTGCCAAATTGCTCGTCTGGCGTTCAATGCCTGACGTCCTGGTCGCCTGCCTTGGGAGAAACGCTCGTTACCAGCTTCCAGACGCTAAGTGGATCCATCGGCCTCAGCACGGACGGAACGAATATCGCCTACAGTGTCAGCGCTTTTAACTCGCGCAGCGGAACACTTTTCATCGTGCCGGTGGCCGGCGGGACGCCCAGCACGCTCGATGCCGGTTTTGGCGTTCCCTCTCTTATAGACTTCGAGAATGCCGCGCTGGTTTGGACCGTGAACGGAAGAACGGTCACCATTTCCCAGTCGCAGCCCATACTTACGCAGTCGACGACGCCTTGTCCCTCTTCGCCCCAGAGGCTGGCAGCGGGCCTGTTCGCCTTTTGCAAGGACAACCAGAGCTTGACCTGGAACGCGACCACGGGCGCACTGACGCCCAGGGTCGAAACCATCGCTTCGCCGTTGTTCATGACGACGGGCTGGATGTATTTTAAGTCCGGAGCGAGTGTTTACCGCATTGCGGTGAGCTAGCCGGAACGGGCAATAAGCGCGCGACTAGCCGGGCGACCCCGTATGCCCCGGCGGTATTGCTTTCGGAGTTCGGATTTATGCGCGTAACGATGATCGGGGCTGGCTATGTCGGCCTGGTGTCCGGAGCCTGCTTTGCGGATTTCGGCCATACGGTCACCTGCGTGGACAAGGACGCGGGCAAGATCGAGCGCCTGGAAAAGGGCGTGATGCCGATCTTCGAGCCGGGCCTTGCCGAACTGGTCGCCTCCAACGTCAAGGAAGGCCGCCTGTTCTTCTCGCTGGATGCGCGTGAGGCGATCAAGTCCGCCGACGCCGTGTTCATCGCCGTCGGCACGCCCTCGCGCCGTGGCGATGGTCATGCCGACCTGTCCTATGTCTATGCCGCCGCAAAAGAGATTGCCGAGCACATGGACGGCTTCACCGTCGTCGTCACCAAGTCGACCGTTCCGGTCGGCACGGGCGATGAGGTCGAGGAGATCATTCGCAAAACCAACCCGAACGCGAAGTTCGCGGTCGTCTCCAACCCGGAATTCCTGCGCGAAGGCGCCGCCATCTCGGACTTCAAGCGGCCCGACCGCGTCGTCGTCGGCACCGACAATGAAGAAGCCCGCGAGCGCATGCGCGAGCTCTATCGCCCGCTCTTCATCAACGAGACGCCGATGCTCTTCACCGAGCGCCGGACGTCCGAACTGATCAAGTACGCCGCCAACGCCTTCCTTGCCGTGAAGATCACCTTCATCAACGAGATGGCGGACCTCTGCGAGAAAGTCGGCGCGAACGTGCAGGACGTCTCCAAAGGCATCGGCCTCGACAACCGTATCGGCAAGAAGTTCCTGCATGCGGGCCCTGGCTATGGCGGCTCGTGCTTCCCGAAGGACACGCTCGCCCTCACCAAGACGGCCAACGACGCCGGCTCGCCGGTTCGCATCGTCGACACGGTCGTGGAAGTGAACGCCGCGCGCAAGAAGGCGATGGCGGACCGGGTCGTCAAGGCGCTTGGCGGCAGCGTGAAGGGCAAGACGATCGGCGTGCTTGGCCTCGCCTTCAAGCCCAACACGGACGACATGCGCGATGCGCCCTCCCTCGACATCATCCCGGCGCTTCAGGCGGCAGGCGCGCGCATCAAGGCGTATGATCCCGAGAGCATGCACGAGGCCGGCAAGATGCTGAGCGAGGTCGACTTCTGTGACGGCCCCTATCATGCGCTCGATGGCGCCGACGCCATGGTGCTGATCACGGAGTGGGACCAGTTCCGCGCGCTCGATTTCGACCGGGTCAGGAAACTGCTGAAATCGCCCGTCGTGGTCGACCTGCGCAACGTCTACCAGCCGGCTGACATGCAGCGCCGCGGCTTCACCTATGCCAGCATCGGCCGCTGATATGCCGATATCGCCCGTCACGCAGGCCGTAGTTCTCGTCGGCGGCAAGGGAACAAGACTGGGCTCGCTTACCCAGAATGTTCCCAAGCCGTTGCTGGAGATTGCGCCCAACCTCCGCTTTCTCGATACGCTCCTGTTCGAACTCGCGCGTCATGGCTTTAACGACATTGTCCTCCTTGCCGGACATCTCGGCGAACAGGTTGAGGCGGCTTATCAGAACCGGCGCGTTCTTGATGCCGCTGTCAGGGTCGTTCGCGAGCTCGAGCCTCAGGGTACAGGCGGCGCGCTCAAATTTGCCGAAGGGATCCTCGACCCATGGTTCCTGATGGCAAACGGCAATTCACTGTTTGAATTCAACTTCAGGGCGCTTGCAGCCGACCGCCCCCTTGGAATGATTGGGCGGCTCGCCCTGCGCGACGTCGCTGATCCGGCTCGCTATGGAGCTGTCGAGGTCGACAATGGTCGGATCACGAAGTTTCGGGAAAAGGATCCCTCCCTCAAGGGACCCGCCCTGATCAATGGCGGGGTCTATCTTCTTTCGCGAGATATCCTCGCTCATATCCCGGGCGCATGTTCAATTGAGGCAGATGTCTTTCCGCGTCTGGCCAGCGAAGGGCGCCTCGAGGGCCGCGCCTTCGACGGTTACTTTCTGGACATCGGCCTGCCGGACACCCTGGCGCAGGCGCGCCTGGAGATACCTGGCAGGAAGGTTCGTCCTTGCGCTTTCCTCGATCGTGACGGCGTCATCAATGTGGACGCGGGATATACGTTCAGGGCGGAGGATTTGCGGTTCGTGACCGGTGCGGCCAAAGCCATCCGGCGCCTTAATGATTCGGGATATTACGTGATAGTCGTCAGCAACCAGGCTGGCGTGGCGCGGGGCCTCTATAGCGAGGCCGATATTGCCGCCTTCCACCGTGAGATATCGGTACAATTGGCGGACGTTGGAGCGCATATTGACGCGTACTACTATTGTCCCTTCCACCCGGAGGGGGTTCTGGAGCAGTACTGTCATCCCGATCATCCGGACCGAAAGCCGAACCCCGGGATGATCCTTCGCGCAAAAAAAGACTGGCCGATTGACGTCACGAAAAGCTTCCTCATCGGCGACAGATCAACGGACCTGGAGGCTGCAGCCGCAGCGGGCTTGCCGGGAATATTGTTTGAAGGCGGCGATCTCGACGAGCTTATGCAGCGACAACTTGCGGGCTAGATGTCGGCTGGCAGGCTCAAGGCAGTAACTCAGGACCACGCATGGCTGCCAAGCCTTTGAAGATAAGCATTGTCATGCCGACAAAAAACGCCGCCGCGTTTGTCGGCACAGCGCTTTCGAGTGTCGTCAATCAAACGTGGCGCAATCGCCAGCTCGTGCTGATCGATGGAGGATCTGCCGACGCAACGCTCGAGATTGCGCGGCGCTCGTTGACAGAGGCAGACATTCTGCATGTTCAAGCTGATCGCAGCGCGACCGAAGCCGTAAATCGCGGCGTCGCCATGTCGGATGGAGACATCATTTGCCTCCTGATGTCGGACGACTGGCTCGATCATGCCACGCTCGAAAGCTTCGCTACAACTTTTGCGGCCGACCCGAAAGCGGATCTGGTCTGTGGCGTTGCCAAGCAGTGGCTTGATGAGGGCGGCTTGCCTGTTCTCGAGAACACAATCCTTCCAGTCGAGGGCAAGGCGCTGGACTGGTCCAGACTTCTTGGCACGCCCTACATGGCGGCCTATGCATTCCGCAGACGAACCTGGGATGCGGTCGGCGGCTTTCTTCCTGCGTATCGCTATGGCGCCGATCGGGACTTTCTCGTGCGTTGCCGGCTTCAGGGCCTCCACGCAAACGTCGCGTCTGCTGCTGTCTATAACTACCGCAGGCATGCCGGGTCAGCCACCCTGTCTGAAGATGAGCAGGTCGTGCGTGACTTTCTTGGTGACCACCGGCTGATGGCCAGCGAGTGGTTACGCTCGCCCTTGCTGCCGGAAGATGAGCGCGTGGTGATCTCAGCATGGAGAAAAGGTGAAACTGTTGCGCTGATTGATCGGCAGGTAAGTCGGGGCAGTTATTCGAGCGTCCTTCATCTGTTGCTTAAGGATGCGCTGCGATATCCGTCTTCCTCCCTGAAAAATGCGCGCCGCGTTGCACGACACATTGTCGGCCGCTGGAAGCGGAGAGCGTCACCTGGCTAGGCTCGACAACAAGACAGGGAGCGCAGCAGCCAAATCCAGGTTCGATTTCCTGACCGCGGAATTTGCATCCGATAGCAGTTTGCAGCGCCAGGATGGTCGGTTCGAGGCAGGAAGGCCTTGGGCAATTGCTTCCTACGGAAGCCATCGGTTCAAGTCGGGCTGGTGGAGGCTGGATGCAAAGGGCGCCTTTTATCCTTCCGAGGTCGAGCTTCGCTTGCGTTCGAGCGCCGATCCCCTGATCGTCGTCGGGTCGGGGGAGGGTGCTCGCATCTATTTGCGTTCGACCGAGAGTTACGATCTGTCAGTTCTCCTGGCGATCTGGCCCCGGCATCAGCAGTTTGAAACTTTGGCGCTGCGGCGGCTTTCCATGTTTGAAGGGGCCGCGCTGGTCATTGTCGGGGCGTTTCGCGTGCTGTCGCGACCCAATGCGCTCTCCATCCTGACCCAGCTCGCGAGGCGGTTCCTGGCACGGCAGGCGCTGGGTGTACGAACGGCGCCAAAGCCGCCCAGCAGCCCGCCTCTTGTCGTGGAGGATGCGCAGTCGCCGAGCGCGTCGCTAACGAGCGCATGGACTGCGACGACGCGCGATGCCGTGACTGCCGTTTTTCGCGAAGGCGACGTTCTCGATCCGCAGGCATTCGAAATCGTTCGTGCAGAGTTTGACCTGCGGCCGGAGATCCGTGCTGTTTTCGCAGACCTACTGGAGCTGGACAGGGTGACCCCACGTCCGGAATGGGACAGCGTGCTAGCGCAGTCGTGCCCCTACATTGACGGCCCCGTTTTCATCCGGGGCGAGACGGGCGCAGGGGCCTGGGACAATCTAACGAAAATCGCAGCGACACACGGATCCGGCGCGATATCTCGTATCTCCCTTCCTTTGGCCCGACGCCCCAGGGCGCACATGAAACCGCTCCCGCCGCCGCCGGCGCCGGAGCTGCGCGAGGAAGTGCGTGTCTCGGTTATCATCCCGACCAAGTTTCAGGTTGAGCTGCTCAGGAAAAACCTGACCGCGCTTACCGAAAGAACAGCCTACAGGAACATCGAGATCATCATTGTCGACAATGGCTGCTCTGATCCGGCGTTTGTCCCGATGGCCGCGTCGTTTTCGCAAAGAGCGTCGGTGAAATGCATCCAGGATCTGGGGGCGTTCAACTTCTCTCGTCTTGTCAATGCCGGGGCGGCAGCAGCAACAGGCGAGGTGTTGTTGTTGCTCAACGACGATGTGGAGGCGATCGAGCCGACATGGTTGCACCGCATGGTGTCGAGCGCGCTGGAGCCTGATGTCGGCGCCGTCGGCGCGCGACTGCTTTACCCTGACGGATCCGTTCAGCACGCAGGCGTCATCCTCGGGGTTGGCGGGATCGCAGGTCACATGTGGAAAGGGACGACGCCAGTTGAGGCGCAGCAAAATCCCTACATAGTCTATCCGGGTTCGCGGCTGGCGGTGACCGGCGCATGCCTGGCCGTTCGCACTGAACTCTATCGAAAGGCCGGCGGCTTTGATGAAGCCCTTGCGGTCGCGCTTAACGATATCGACTTCTGCCTTCGCGTCCGTGAGCTCGGCTTTCGCAATATATATCGAGGGGATGCGGTGCTAACGCATCACGAAGGGCGATCACGCGGCATGGATGATCGGACGGTTTCAAAGCGGACCAGGCTGGCATCGGAAACGCGATATTTCCTCGAACGCTGGCGCGAGGTTGTTGGGAGTGATCCTTATGGTTCTCCAGCATTCGATCCCACCACCGAGGCTGGACTTGCGCATGCCGGATTGATCAAAAAGATCGCTCAGTCCTCGGACGTCCATTCCCTCGGTGGGTGATTGGCAAGCTGCCCTCATGCGCTTGTTGCCGCGCCTTCAATACGTATTGCTTCGGCGAACGCGAGGAACACGTGATAGAGCGTTGAGGAGGGTATCGTATCGCTCATCGCCCTTCCGTCCGCTCCGTAAAGGTCGATCCACGTACCGAGCGGCTGATGATCAAGATGATGCGCAAACAGGTAGTCGACGCTCGAGGCGATAACTTTCGAAGGGTCAGTGCCGTCGAGCTCAAACAGAGCAACAGCTGCCTTGATACGCTCGGTATTTGGCCAGGTTCGCGAGCCTGCATCGAGAACCAGTCCCTGTTCGCTTACGACATTGCGCGTAGCGCCGGTTGATGCATCAACACCGAAGCGCTCTGCAAAGCGCACCAGTGAGCGTATCTCGCCCGACAGGTCGAGGCCAATTATCCGTTTTGCGTTCGTCAGAATCCAAGCCCATTCGAACTGATGCCCAGGCTCGATCATTGCGCCAGTCGTCCCGGGCATGCGTCGCCAGTCATCCGTAAAAAACTCGCCAAGAGTTTCCGTCTTGGGGTCAAAGAACCTCGACTGGAAGAGCACAGCTATCTTCTGCGCGACGTCTGCGAACCGTTGATCTCCGCTAGCTTCGCAAAGGACAAGGCAGGCTTCGATCAGGTGCATATGCGGGTTCTGCTGGCGAGGCTCGGTCGCGTTTGCTTCATGCCAGAAGCCCAAACCGCCCGGATGCGTCAGCTGAGTTTCGATAACATCCATGGTGCGATGCGCCCACAGAAGCATCTCCCGGTCGCCAGAGGCGCGATAGTACCAGCCAAAGGCGAACAGAATGAAGGCCAGGTCATAAAGATCAGCTGTTGCATCGAGCACTTCGCCAGACTGCGAAACGCGTCGGGCAAATCCTCTATCCTTGCCGAGCCAGTATTTCCCAATCAGTTCGCGAACGCCATGCTGGGCAAGATCAAGGCCAGGCGCCCATCCGAGCAATGAAGCGTGCGAGAACACATAGACCTGCCGGCCGGTGACGCGAGCGCGCTTGAAGGGCGCGTGGTCATGCGTTCCATCGAGTCGGAAGCGCTCGACATATCCACCATTCTGTCTGTCGACGCCATGCTCGCTCCACCATGGCAGCGCATATCCAAACATCCATTCGCGCATGCGAGATGCGGAGGCGTGCATCTTTCATCCCCGTTGCAGCTTTGCCAAGCGTGTTAGCCGGGCCTGGAGCTTGCGTCCAACGGTAGCTGAAAAATGCTCACACGCTGACTGCGCGCGGCCGGCGCGAGGCAGGATCGACTTGAGCTCGACGAGGTGGGACCAAGCAGGGCCCGTTCGACGAGTGAGAAGGACTGACGTGGCGAAGTAACGCTGAGACAGAAGCGGCGCGAGGCCGCAAGCCGGTCGCGCGCGTTCAGCGTGCGCGTGTCGGTTGCCGGCTGGCGAACGTGACGTGTTTGTCCAGATTATACTTGATCACATACCCGACGCAGAGGCCGATCGCGCCGCCGACATAGGTCATAAATGCGCTCTGGAAAATGTAGTGAAAGGCCAGCTCAACCGCCCAGAACAGCAACGTCGTAAAGACGCCGAAAGCTGCGTACAGCGCAAACTTGCGGGACGATGCAGCAAGCGACGGGTCAACGTCTTCGAAGACCCAGTACTTGTCGACAATGAACTTGAAAACAAGGCCTGAGGCGTTGCCAAACAGAATGGCCGCATAGATGCCGAACCAGAGCCCGCCCAGGAGCGCGAGTACGGCGTTCTGAGTCAGTAGATTGATGCAGATGGCAGCGCCTGCGAAGGCGGCATAGCGGATCAGGTGCATCCGCGCCCGTATGGCCGCTACGACAGTCTGCACAACGCTGTCCTGTGCTTATGTGGCTGCAAGATCGCCATGTACTGTCCAGCGCGACAAGAGTCTAGAACCCGATGCTTCTTGTTACGTATCAGGCTTAAAACTCTCTAAGCAGGGTGGCTGGCGACTGTCTTGCCGGTCTGCCGCTGAGCGCTTCATCCTGCGCCTTGACCCGTTTGAGAGCCTGTGGTCAGCGAAGCGATCCTAGTCAAATACACTAACGAAGCCCCAGGTGGATATCTATGCGGGTTCTGGTTGCAGGGGCGGCTGGTCTGGTTGGCCAAAACCTGATCCCACGTCTTAAGACCGATCCGTCAATTTCAATCCTGGCCATCGACAAGCATCCGCAGAACACCAAGATTCTGCGTGAGCTACATCCCGAGATCGATGTCGTTGAGACCGATCTTGCCGACACCGGCTCTTGGGAAGCCGAGGCAAGGGCTTGTGATGTCGCCGTGATGCTTCAGGCGCAGATCGGGGGGCTTAATCCCGATGACTTTACGCGCAACAATATCGTCTCGACCAACCGCATCCTCGAAGCGTTCGGCGAGGGGAGGGAGAAGTATCTCTGCCATATCAGCTCGTCGGTCGTGAACTCGAAAGCTGTCGATCTCTACACTGAGAGCAAGAAGGCGCAGGAAAAGGTCGTTGATGCGAGCCTTCTCCGGCATGTCGTGCTGAGACCGACGCTGATGTTCGGCTGGTTCGACCGGAAGCATCTGGGCTGGCTGCGCCGCTTCATGGATCGATCTGCAGTATTTCCGATCCCTGGCCATGGCCGCTATCCACGCCAGCCGCTCTACGCGGGCGATTTCAGCGCCATCGTGGAATCAACGCTCAAGTCGCGCATCACTGGCGCCTACAACATCTCGGGCCTTGAGAAGGTCGACTATGTTGATCTCATCCGCGCCATCAAGGATGTCGCCCGGGCCAGAGCTGCGATCGTCAAGATCCCCTACGGTATGTTCTGGACCCTGCTGGCTGCGCGGGCGGCGATTGACAGCAATCCGCCGTTCACGACCAAGCAGCTTGCGGCCCTCGTGATACCGGAGACGTTTGAAGTAATCGACTGGCCAGCCATTTTCGGCGTCAAGGCGACCGCGCTACGGGACGCGCTGGATCTCACCTTCAATCACCCAGTCTATTCGAAAGTCACGCTGACCTTCTGACGGCATCGTCTTGACCTGCGCAGGACCGCACGGAAGAAGAATGCAATGGCAAAACGGCTAGTCGTCCTTGGAGCCGGCCCAATGGGCCTTGCCGCTGCCTGGCATGGCGTGCGGAGCGGTTTCGGCGTCGATGTGCTGGAGGCTTCCCCTGCGCCAGGCGGCATGGCGGCGCATTTCGATTTCGGCGGTGTCTCGATCGAACGCTTCTATCACTTTTGCGCGCTGAGCGATGTCGACACACTGAACGCGCTCGATGAGTTGGGCCTTGGGGGCGCAATGAGATGGCGCGCCACGCGCATGGGCTTCTACTTTGACGGGAAGCTCTATCCGTGGGGCGACCCGGTGTCGTTACTGACATTCCCCAAGCTCGGGCCGATCGGCAAACTCCGCTATGGACTGCAAGCCTTCCTCTCCACTCGGCGGACGGACTGGAGCAAGCTCGACAAGATCAATGCTGAACAATGGTATGTCGGCTGGCTCGGGCGGCGCACGTATGAGCGACTGTGGAAGCCGCTTTTGCATTTCAAGTTCTACGAAATGGTGGAGCACGTCTCCGCGGCATGGGTGTGGCAGCGCATCAAGCGCATCGGCCGCTCGCGCAAATCGCTGTTCGAGGAGAAGCTCGGCTATATCGATGGCGGCTCGCAGACGCTTGTCGATGCCTTCGTGAAAGCGATCGAGAAGGGCGGTGGCCGCATCCACCTGTCAGCGCCGGCCAAGTCATTCGATGTTGAGGGTGGCGCTATCGTCGGCGTGACGACAGCCGATGGTCGCGGCTTTGCGGCGGACCATGTGATTTCCACGATCCCGACGCCGTCGGTAGCGGGTCTTGTTCCGGAGGCCTATCCGGATCTCAAGGCGAAGTATGCGCGCATTCGCAACGTGGCCGTTGTATGCGTCATCCTCAAGCTGAAGCGGCCTGTGTCGAAATACTTCTGGGTCAATATCAGCGACAAGCGCTTCGAGATCCCCGGGGTGATCGAGTTCTCAAATCTCCGGCCGCTCGCCGACACGATAGTTTATGTGCCGTTCTACATGCCGCAGACGCATCCCAAGTTCGGCGCGTCGAATGAAAGTTTCATCGAGGAAAGCTGGAACTGTCTAAAGACCATCAATCCCGAACTGACGGACACTGACCGGATCGACGCGCATGTAAGCCGACTACGACATGCACAGCCCGTATATGAACCGCAGTTCGGGGACATCCTTCCGCCGGTTCAAACACCAATCACAGGTTTGCAGATAGCTGATACGGCCTTCTATTACCCAGAGGATCGCGGCGTTTCAGAGAGCCTGCGGTTCGCGAAGGTGATGGTCGACAGACTGGGTGAAGCATGAGTGCGGCAAGCCCCAAGGGTACGGCCCGACAATTCTGGACCTTCGTTCTTGTTGGAGGTCTAGCCGCGATCGTGAACTGGTTTTCCCGCATCATGTTTTCGGCGCAGGGATTCCCGTTCGAGTTTGCCGTGATCGTCGCCTACAGTTTTGGAATGGCGACCGCCTACCTCCTTTCGCGCATGTTCGTTTTCGAAAAGACAGGGCGATCGCTCGCAAGCGAAATCTGGAGGTTTGTGCTCGTCAACATGGTGGCGCTCGTCATTGTGTGGATCGTGTCGGTGAGCCTCGAGCGCTGGCTGCTGCCGCAGATCAACTGGACCTGGCGTCCAGCGGAAGTGGCTCACGGCATTGGAATTCTATCGCCCATTGTTACGAGCTATTTCGGTCATCGCTTCTTCACCTTTGGCAAAGCCAAGTCGGTTACCAATGATTCCGACGGGGCGGATAAGGTGACCGGCTATGAGTGACGGCGTCGAGGAACGAGCCAAACCCAACTCGCCATTGGTGGTCGACCTTGATGGCACCATCCTGTGCTCGGACACGCTCATTGAAGGCATCGCCGCTGGCTTGTTTCAGAAGCCCTTCTTAACGCTTGCCGGCTGCGCAGGTGCGGTCGTGTCCGTTCCTCGCTTCAAGGCCTGGGTATTCAACAATATTGATGTCGACTATGACGCAATCCCCGCAAACGGGCCGCTGGTCGCCTGGCTGAGAGACGAGAAGGCGCGCGGGCGCTCCATCCACCTCGTATCGGCTGCAAACCAGGGCGTCGTGGATCGCCTTGCTGATCGGTTCGGTCTCTTCGACAGCGCGTATGGCAGCTCGGACACGCACAATCTCAAGGGCCGAAACAAGCGAGCGTTCATTCTCGAGCGTTTTGGTCCCGAGGCCGTTTACGCCGGTGATGCACGTCCAGACTTTCACGTCTGGAAGGGCGTAGGCGGCGCCGTCTATGCCGGCACGAGCGCCGGCGCCGCAAGTCGGTTGCGGAAAGACGGTCGGCTGGAGGCAGAGTTTGCGAGGCCGGGCGCAAGCCTTGCTGCCTGGGTGAGGGCTCTGCGGCTTCACCAGTGGTCAAAGAACCTATTGCTCTTTGCGCCCTTGATCCTGGCGCATGCCTACGGCGACATGACTTCGCTCACCCATACTATCCTGGCTTTCCTTCTTCTTGGGATCGTCGCCTCCGGGACCTATCTGATCAACGACGTTTCTGATCTGAGCTCGGACAGGCGCCATCGTTCCAAGCGATCACGGCCGTTGCCGGCAGGTATTATCCCGGTCGCCTATGCCCTTCTCGCGGCCCCGCTTCTAATCGGCGGGGGGCTCGTGGCCAGCTGGTTTCTCAAGCCCGCTTTTGCGATTGGCGAAGCTGCCTACGTTGTCCTGACGCTATCCTATTCCCTGCATTTCAAGCGGGTGGCGCTTCTGGATGTTTTCGTTCTGGCGGGCCTCTACACGCTTCGTCTCGTCATGGGCGCCATTGCCGCCGGCGTCGCACACTCGCTCTGGCTCCTTACCTTCTCGATGTTCTTCTTCCTCTCCCTGTCGCTGGCCAAGCGCCACGTAGAAGTTGCGGCGGCGCGTATCGCCCCTGGTGAGCGCATAAAGGGGAGGGGATATTTTCCCGAGGATTGGCCGCTCACTCTCAGCCTTGGCGTTGGTGCGGCTGCGGGCTCGATTTTGATCCTAGTGCTCTATCTGGTCGATTCCGCCTGGGACACGGGCGTTTACAAATCGCCAGCCTACCTTGGCGGTCTTCCGGTCGTCATTGCCTTCTGGACGGCCCGCATATGGCTTCTCGCCCATCGCGGAGAGCTGCACGATGATCCAATCGTATTTGCCGTTCGGGACAGGCTGAGCTGGGCGCTGGGCGGGGCGTTGTTCGGATTGCTGGCCGCGGCGGTTGTGCTTTAGGCGCCGAAATTCCAGCCTTCGCATTGATAGCGCAATCTCTGAGGCGCGCGGTTCCTAAAGCTTCGTCTTGTGGAAGACGAAGGATGGGACTGAGCGGATCACCATCATGATCATGCGCCAGATGCCCGGCGCGTACTGGATCGGTCCGCCCCTGTCGGCGGCGCGGCGGATGATCCGTCCAATCTGATCCGGACTGGCCCAAAGAGCGCCGCCCTTTTTCATACCGTCGGTCATTGGCGTGTCGATGAAGCCCGGCTTCACGACAACGGCACGTGCACCTGTTGGCGCCAGCGAATGCGCAAGACCCTGCATGTAGAGGGCGAGGCCGCCCTTGGCGGCGCCATAAGCATAGTTCGATTGCCGGCCGCGATCGCCAGCCACGGACGACACTGCGACAACGGACCCATGCTTTTGAGCGCGCAGGATGTTTCCGGCCGCTTCACACCATTGCACCGCGGTCGAATAGTTGGATGACGTTATGCGGGCCAGTTCGGAAGGATCGGTCGATGCCTTCTCCTGCGTTCCGAGATAGCCATAGATCACATGCACGTGGTCGAGGCCCCCCAGCCTGCCCTTCCAGTCGGCCAGATGGCGGGTCGCATCCGATGCCGCCGCCTCCAGGTCCATTGCCGCTGTCTCGACCTGCACGGCGCCGCGGGCCTTGAGGTCGTCAGCCAGCGCCTTCAGGCGTTCTGCATTTCGCGCAGCCAGCAGCAGGGCAGCGCCTTCCTTCGCATAAAGCCGCGCGGTCGCCATGGCGACCGCGGATAGTGCGCCCAGGATCACGACCCGATTTGAAGGACCTGCCTGCTTCGCCATTAGACCGACACCCGCCTCCAGAAGGCCGATGACAGGCCCGGATCGACATGCGCACGGAATTCCTGCCATTTCGGAAATCCCGCCTGGAAGAGGGCTGCCGGGATGCGTCCATCCTTGGCGGGATAAAGCCGTCCGCCAGCCGCGAGCACAATCCGGTCGAGATCAGCCATCAGTTTCAGCGTGGGCTCGCCCTGGTTGCGGAAGTCGACGGCCAGCGTCGTCCCTTCCATGGGAAAAGAGAGCAGGCCGACAGGCGCGTTGGGCCCGAAGTCCTTGAGCACAGCCAGGGGCGATCCCTGACCGGACATCACGATCGTCTGCATCAGCCGGATCGTTCCCTCACGCGCCGTCTCGGGCGGAAGGACGCACTGGTACTGATAGAAACCGTCAACACCGTAGAGCCGGTTCCACTGCGCAATCGCATCAAGGGGATAGAGGAAGGGTTCGTAGTGGGTGTGATAGGGGCCGCTGCGCATCGTCTTGAGATCATGTCGGATGCTGTTGAAGGCGCGGACTGTGAGCGCGTTGAGGGCAAAGCCTGGCGCATCGACCGGCATCTTCTTGCGCGGCTCCTCATGATGAGGCGTCAAGCCGCCATGCGGGCTCCAATTGGCCACCGAGAGGATGCCCCGACCCAGGCGCGCGCCGCCGGTCGTGCAGTCGATCCACGCCATCGTGTGTTCGTAGCCATCCTTCTTTTCCGACGCGATGGCGAAATAGTCGGAGACATGGTCGAACGAGATGTCATGCGCATCGAGATAGGCTGAGGGAATGCGCGTCGCGCGAAACTCGACCCACTCGATCACACCCGTGAGGCCGAGCCCGCCGATTGTTGCATGGAATAGCGGATCGCCGGGGGCGAGCTCGCGACTGCCGCCATCGGTGCGGTGCAGCTTGAGACGCGTCACCGAGGCGCCAATCGCGCCCATCGCATGATGGTTCTTGCCGTGCACGTCGTTGGCGATTGCCCCGCCCAGCGTGGCGAACCGCGTGCCCGGTGTTGTCGGCAGGAACCACCCCGCCGGCACGAGAACCTGCAGCGCCTGACTTAGCGACAGGCCAGCCTCGGCGCGCATCATACCCGTCTCGCGATCGAAGGCGATCAGCCGGTCGAGCGCCGACATGTCGAGCACGCGTCCGCCTGGGTTGAGATTGCTGTCGCCGTAGGAACGGCGCAGACCGATCGCGAGACCAGGTTCGCTGGCCGAAAAGCTTGACACAAGTCCCGTGATCTCATCCGTGAAGCGCGGCTTCGCAACAAGATGGGTCGCCTTTACGACGCGTCCCCACGACGCCAGCGTATCGCTCGGATGAAACCGCGTGCCCATGACCTACCCCGCGGGCTCCGTCTTAGCCCGAAAGACGTGAATAAGCGCTTCCAAGCCTGCCAAGATAGGCCTCGAAGGAGAAAACCCTCGCTTGTTCACGCCCTGCTGCTGCGAGTTTTGCACGAAGCGCCGGATCGCCGATCATCTGCTCGATCTTTTGTCGGATATCGCTCCGATCGAATGGATCAATGTAAAGGGCCGCCGTTCCGCAAACCTCAGGCAAGGAAGACGTTTTCGACGTGATCACAGGCGCGCCTGCGATCATTGCCTCAAGGGCTGGCAGCCCGAAGCCCTCATAAAGTGACGGGTAGATGAAGGTGCAGGCGCCAGCATAAAGGCGGCGCAGGTCGTCCCGTTCGAGATAGCCGGCGAAGCGGATGCGGCCCCGTGCGGTCTCGCTCAATGGCGCGAGCGCGGCGCCGACCTCGGTCTCCCACATCCATCCGCGAGGGCCGGCGAGCACAAGCGGCATCGGCGTGTCGACTTCCAGAAAAGCCTCGATCAGTCGCCTGACATTTTTCTTGGGCTCCTGTGCGCCGACGAAGAGCAGGTATCCGCCCGGTGTCAGGCCGAAGCGCGCAAGACCCTGCGGGAGCCTGTCGCGTTCATCGCTTGTAAGCGAGGTCAAAACGGCGGGCTGGTAGGTCACGGCAATCTTGGCCGGATCGACGCCCAGTAGCGAAACAATATCCGTCTTCGAAGCCTCGGATACGGTAATGACCAGATCGCTTTCGCGTGCGCACGTCCGCGCGCGATCGATGAACTCTGCCTTGTTGTCCGGGGTGGTGTAGGGCAGGCGGATCGGAATGAGATCGTGGATCGTCACGACGCGTTTCACGTTTTTCATGCGGATCGGCAGCGGCGCTGTCAGGTGCAGCACGTCTATTTTCGATGTCACACTGACATCCGTGAACTGGCGCAGCAGCATGTGGCGGTAGTGCGCCCGGACAAACAGCTCAGGGGCAAGATGCAGGGGCTGACCATCCATGTCAGAAGGAGCGGCAACCACAATTTCGGGATGCTCGATTTTCCGCGCCGATGCCGAACCAGATATCAGTCCCCCCGCCATGCGGCCCGCAGTCTGCGCCCATGCGCGTGGTCCACGCACGGATTGCGGCTGGTCCGACACAGCGGCGGCGTCGGCCAGCGCATCACCCGCCTTTCCAGCTGGCGCGCCCGATAGCCATTCGACGCCATGGCCGAGGGCGACCAGTCCCCGCGCCAGCGTGCGCGCATAGGTGCTGATGCCGGTGCCTTGGCGGTCGCGCGCATATTCGCCATCGAACAGGATCTGCAATGCGGGCCTTTGGCGCGATACCCGCGATTACCCCGGGCTGGCCAGGTCAGTCCTACACCAGGTCAGGGAAAATCAAAGCTCTGGCGGCCTGCCGCGTTCATTGACTGAAGGCGGCGCAGCGGCCATCCCTCGGGCGATGTTGAAGCCCCCCTCCACGGGAATAGCATTGCGGAAGGTCTGGCGCACCCTCGTGCCGGCCTCGCTTCGCAAATACGGGCAGGGCGCGGCTATGGCTCTGGCCAACAATCGCGTCAGTGCAGCCCTTGCTGCGGGCGAACCGGAACCCGTTCGTGGACCGGTCATTGTCTCAGGGCTTGCGGGAACCAAGGGGGTCTCGCGTGCAGCAAGGTTGACGATCGAAGGCGTCCGAGCGGCCGGCTACGTCGCCATCGAACATGATCTCGCTCCAGTCTTCGCTGCCAGTGACGCCTCTGCCTCGCGCCTGCCGGTTGATCGCCCGGGCGGTGTCTGGCTGGTTCACGCCAACGCGCCAGAAGCCCTCGCTGCACTTTCGCGCATTTCTCCCGCGGACTGGCTGGGCCGCTATCGCATCGCCTACTGGGCTTATGAACTCCCGCGAATTCCTGCCGCGTGGGTCAAGGCTGCTCGCGCCTTCCACGAAATATGGACACCCAGTCGTTTCGTTGCGGATGCAGTCCTCGCATCAGGCGTGACAAATCCTGTCCGCGTGATGCCGCATCCTGTAGGTCTTGGACCTCAGCCCGTCGAAGGCGATCCGACTGATGGCGACTTTGTCGTGCTGGCGATGGGCGATCTCAAGTCCAGCGCCACCCGCAAGAACCTCGTGGGCGCGATCGAGATCTATAAGCGCGCATTCCCGAACGTCTCCTCGGCGCGGCGTCTCGTTCTCAAGGTGCAATCGGACGATGCTCATCCTGAATTCCGCAGTGCGGCGCTTTCAGCCGCTGCCGGACGCAGTGATGTGCAGTTTCGAACCGGCAGTGTTTCCGATGTCGAAATCAGCCAGTTGATTGCAAGCGCCAGCGTGATCCTCTCGCCGCATCGCTCGGAAGGGTTCGGGCTCGTGCTGGCCGAGGCATTCCTGGCGGGCGTACCTGCTCTTGCCACCGGCTGGTCCGGCAATGTCGATTTCATGTCCGGCATTCCTGAGCTGATGATCGACCACAAGTTGGTTGCCGTTCGCGATCCCTCGCGGATTTATCGCGCGGCCGGCCTCAATTGGGCGGAACCTGATATTGCCGACGCTGCTCAAAAACTGCAGGCGCTGGCGCAATCGTCAGGGTTGCGGCGAGAGCTGGCTTCCAGAGGCAGGCAGGCCATCGCCGCACAGCTGCGTGCATGGTCTCGCGAAACGCTGGCGCAGGGGCCTTTCGGAAAGTTCGCAGAAGGCCCAAGGCCTGCTCAGGCGAAAGTGTAGTACTTGTTCAGGAAGTAGCTGCAGAGCGCCGGCGCCGCTACGCCAGCGAGATGGGCTATCTCGAGGGGATGCCAGGTCCACCCGAGGATCGGCAAAAGTTGGCGCGCCATAACAATGCTGACGGTCCAGGCCAGAGTAGCGCCAAACAGGTTGACCCAGGCGAACCGCACCATCCGATGCGACTGAAGGATGCTGGCGCCGCGATAGATGAAGACCTGGAACATAGCGAAGCCAGCGACCATACCGACGACGTAGGCGATGATCACGGCCGCCTCGAATGGCATCGTGAAATTCAGGAGGTAGCGCGCGACGAGGTTCACGCCGGCGGCTGCAGCGCCAATGGCGATGAATTGCGCGAACTCGGCAAAGCTCGGGCGAGTTGTTGCGGCCTCGATCACGCCTCGCGCTCCAGCCGGTTGGACATCGCACCATCCTTGGCCAAACTGCTCAAGAATCAGTTGATCGCGGCCTAAAATGGTCCGAATCACCATGGTTTATCGGTGTTGCGGGTGGCCGGTCCAGCGGTTAAGCCCGGGTGGGGCATGCAAGCGTGACGAGGTGGGTTTGACGGCAGCTGTCCTGTGTTTCGTGTTCGGACTGTGGCCGCTCGCGGCCTTCGTCGGGGCCGGGGGCTTCGGACCACTGGTAGGGGTGGCTGCGATCGCCACCAGCCCGATGTCAATTCCCCACATGCGCGTTCGGGCCTACATGCTCGTTCTTCTGGTCTTCCTCATCTATGCCGCAGCCTCTGCATTCTGGTCGCCGCAGACTTTTTCTCTGGTCGATATCGACGTCGCGCGCGGCGTCTTTAGCGTCAACAGCGAGGTGCTGCGTACTGGGCTTGCGCTCCTGGCGGGAGCCGCGCTGATCACCCTGGCGCAGAGGTTGAGCGAGAAGGGGCGCGTCCTGATCGGACGTGTCGCGACGGTGGCGCTGCTCGTTCAACTTGTTGCTGTCATCGTACTCACGCTCTTTGAGAAGCAGGCGATTACCTTCTTCTATGGCGCGCGGCCGGATGATGAGGGCGTGCAGAACATCTCGCGCAACAGCCAGATAATGGCTGCTGCTGCGCCTTTTCTGATCATGGGGCTGGCGAAGGGGCGCGGGCGAATTGCGACGAGCGTCATTGCGGTTGCTGTCATCGCCATCGAAGCGGCTCTGCTCATCGCGCGCGGGGTAGACGCTGGTCTTCTTGCCCTCGTATTGGCAGGCGCCTGCATGGGTGGCGTGTCACTCTTCAAACGTTACGGTTTTCGCATTCTCGGCGGCATCGTCGCAGCACTGATCATGACGGCGCCCTTCATTTTTCAGTATCTGTCGCGCGGCGCCAACGCGAACACGGCGACAAATTCGACCGAATACCGCCAGGCGATCTGGCAGCGCACGCTCGAAGTGCTCCAGGACAATCCGATTCTCGGCTCAGGCGTTGGCGTGCTGCGCACGCACCGCGACATGATTCCCGAGGGGATGTTCGCGAACCTCTTCTATATCCCCAATCATCCTCACAACATGCCGTTGCAGCTCTGGGTGGAGACCGGCGTGGTCGGAGCGCTGCTCCTCTCCATCGTCGTCGTGATGGTCGCGTTCCGGCTGCCTCGGCCCGGTGATATGGGGACGACGTCGCTTCGAATTGCAGCGATCCTCGGCGCTGTTATCGCCTATTGGGTGTCGTTTGACCTCTGGAACGCGTGGTGGTGGCCGGTCTGCTGCCTCCTTGCTGTCCTGACGGCGTCACAGGCCCATAGCAGGGGTCAGCCTCAGTCCTCGGCGGGGTAGGGACATGCCCGGCGCGGCGCACACGGCGAACAACTTCAACCTGCTGCGACTAGTTTTTGCGCTGATGGTCGTCGCCTATCACACTGCACTCTCGGTTCCTGGAGCCTCAAGCCTTGCCGAGCAGGGCTTTTCGATTGGCGCCATGATTGGCGTGCAGGGTTTCTTCGTGCTGTCCGGCTATCTGGTGCTCGCGAGTTTCGAGCGATCTGAATCGATCGCGCTCTATGCGGAGAAGCGATTCCGCCGGCTCTATCCTGCCTACGCCGTCGTTATCCTCGTATGTGCACTTGCCGCCCTGGTCGTGAGCCCCATCGCTCGCGGAGATCTGCCTGGCGTCGGGCGCTACATCGGCTGGAATCTTGTGTTCGCCAACTTCATGGAGCCGAACCTTCCAGGAATTTTCGTCGACAGCAGCCTCACCGAAGTGAACGGCGCGCTGTGGACGCTGAAGATCGAGGTGATGTTCTATCTCGTCCTGCCGGTGATCGCATGGGTGTTGCGTTTGGCAGGCAGGTTCAGCTGGTTGGTCTGTCTGGTTATCTATGTCGGCGCAGAAGCCTGGCGGATCGGCTTAACGCAGGCTGGGCAGTACGAACTTGCGCGCCAGCTGCCGGGCCAGATGAGCTACTTCATCACCGGCATGATGCTGTACCAGATCCAGTTGACCGGATCGCGGTTGTGGGTCGCGGGTCTCGTTGGCGCAGCGCTTGTTATTGTGTCGCTGGTCTGGCCGCTGGTTGAACCGGCCCGCGCCATCGGCCTTGGTCTCCTCGCCATATGGGTCGCCACGGGCTGGCCCCGCCTGCCGGACGCGGCCCGGTTCGGCGACCTGTCCTACGGCCTCTACATCGTGCATTTCCCAATAATCCAGACGGTCGCAGTGCTGGGCCTGTTTGCCTTCAATCCGTCTCTGGGTGTTGCCGTCGCGCTGGGAAGTTCGCTCGTCGCAGCGCTTCTTCTCTGGCATCTGGTCGAAAAACCAGCCCTGAGGGGTGATAGCGCCTATCGCAGGTGAAACGCCGGGCAGGGCGCCCTTGAAAGGCGGGCCTGCGCCGATAAAACCGGACAAGGCGGCGGGGGAGCGCGCCGGGAGAAACATTTGGCTGTCACGAAGATCATCCCGGTCATCATGTCCGGCGGCTCGGGGACGCGGCTCTGGCCGCTTTCGACCGGTGAGCGGCCCAAGCAGTTCCATCAGCTCGGTGCGCCGCGCACAATGATCGAGGAAACGGCGCTGCGGCTGTCGGGCCGCCATGGCGAGATTGAATTCCTGCCGCCGGTCATAATTGCAGGTGCGGGGCACCGTGAACTTGTGGCCGAGTTGCTCGCGCAGGCAGGCGTCACTCCATCCGCCGTGGTGCTCGAGCCTGAGGGACGCAACACGGCCGCGACTGCGGCGCTTGCGGCGTTCATTGCCGCTGAAATTGACCCCGGCGCCTATGTGCTGCTTGTTCCCGCCGATCATCTTGTCGCCCGCCCTGACGCTCTGATGGCTGCGATCCAGGCTGCCGTTCCAGTCGTCTCCGATCGCATCGTCACATTTGGCATCAAGCCCACCGGCCCCGAGACGGGCTATGGTTACATTCTGCAGGCAGATGCGATCTCGCCCGGCGTCCACCATCTCGCCGAGTTCAAGGAGAAGCCGGATCTGTCTGTCGCCGAGCAATACTATCGCGATGGCCGGTACAGCTGGAATTCGGGAATGTTCTTCTTCTCTCCGGCGCTCCTGCTTGAGGAGTTCGCGATCGCCGCCGCTGACATCCGCGATGGCGCGCGTGAAGCGCTGGTGCGGGCAGAGCGGAAGGGTCGCGACATCCTGCTCCACGGTCCGAGCTTCGCGGCCGTGCGCAAGGAAGCGGTCGATCGCGCTGTCATGGAAAAGACAAGGCGGGCGGCCGTTGCTCCATGCGATATCGGCTGGGCCGATGTCGGTTCGTGGGCGGAACTCTGGCGCCTGTCGGACAAGGATGCGTCCGGCAACGCCGTTTCCGGTCCGGTCACGATCGTGGGAAGCGATAACAACCTGATCCGGTCGGAAGGTATTCAGATCTCGGCTCTGGGCGTTTCCGACCTCATCATCGTCGCCCACGGCAATTCGGTGCTCGTGATGCCGCGAAGCCTTGCCCAGGACGTCAAGAAAGTCATACCGGATCAATCCTGACGCGCTATGCTGCGCCGGTAGATCAATGGGGCGATCCGGCCCCTTAGGAGACGTTGATGCAGCTGTTCATCGATTCTGCCGATGTGGCCGAACTGCGCGCGGCTGCAGCGAGCGGCTTGATCGACGGTGTCACCACCAACCCATCCCTGATCGCCAAGTCCGGCCGCAAAATGAAGGAAGCGATTGCCGAGATCTGCTCTATCATCCCGGGCCCGGTCAGCGCCGAGGCGGTCGCCACTGATGTCGATGGCATGCTGGCGGAGGGGCGCTATCTCGCTCGTATCGCTTCCAACGTGGTCGTGAAGCTTCCATTGACCGAGAACGGTCTCAAGGCCTGCCGCACGCTGGCGGATGAAGGCATCCGTGTAAACGTCACGCTCTGCTTCTCGGCTGTGCAGGCGCTGCTCGCGGCCAAGGCCGGCGCCTATTTCATCTCGCCCTTCATAGGCCGTCTCGATGACAAGGGCGTCGACGGCATGGAACTGATCCGCGAGATCCGCCGCGTCTATGACAATTACGGCTTCGCAACCAACATCCTGTCGGCCTCGATCCGCTCGGCGGACCATGTTCGTCTTGCAGCGCTGGCCGGTTCGGATTGCGCAACGCTGCCGCCGAAGATCTTCGCGGCGCTCTACAAGCATGAGCTCACCGACGCAGGCGTCGAGGCCTTCCTCAAGGACTGGAAGTCGACGGGACAGTCGATCCTCTAGCGCATGACCGACAGCGCGCCCGAGATCACGGTCGTCGTCGTCAACTACAACAGCGGCGACTATCTGAAAGGCTGTTTGGCGTCTCTTGCGCGCCAGACCCACCGCAATTTCGAGACGATCATCGTCGACAATGCATCGACCGATGGTTCCCTCGACACAATCGCCGAAAAGCCGGCACGCCTCACCATCCTGAAGCAGTCGGCCAATCTTGGCTTTGCCCGCGCCAATAATATCGGCGCCGCGGCGGGCAAGGGCCAGTGGTTGGCGCTGCTCAATCCGGACGCCGAAGCCGAGCCCGACTGGCTTGAAGCGATGGTGCGCGCCGTAACGGCTCGCCCCACTCATCGCATGGTCGCATCGCTGCAAATTAACCTGCACGACGCATCGAAGCTCGACGGAGCAGGGGACAACTATCTGGCCTATGGCTACGCTTGGCGCGGCGGCTTTGGGCACAGTGCGTCGCTGACGTTAAGGCCAGGCGAATGCTTCGGGCCCTGCGGAGCGGCTGCACTCTATCCACGCGCGCTCTTCCTCGAGGCCGGCGGCTTCGACGAGCGCTATTTCTGTTATCACGAAGACGTCGATATCGCCTTCCGTCTCCGCCTGATGGGTGAGCGCTGTCAGTTCGCTCCCGACGCGCGCGTCCGTCATGCCGGATCCGGCATCACCGGGCGTTCCAGCCGCTTCGCGGTGTTCCACGGCGTACGCAACGGGGTGTGGACCTATTTCAAGAACATGCCGGGCGGCTGGTTGATCGTTACGTTGCCGGTCTGGTCCGTGGGCGCGCTGCTGCTGCTCATTCGCGGGCTGTTCCGGGGCGTCTTCCTGCCGACGCTGGATGGCTTCGCCGCGGGCCTTCGTGGCCTGGGGCCCGCGATGGCGGCCCGCCGCGAATTGCGGGTTCGCCGTAGGGTCAGCCGTCCAGCCATCGCATCGGCGTTTACCTGGAATCCCTTCGCCTATCTGGGCCGGCAGGTCGACATCCGGCGCTTTCCGGATCGCGAAACCGGCTGATATTTCTGGCTTGGGCATTGCAGAACACCCCCGTGAAACCTTCCCGGAGGCGTTCTAGTCTCCTAAGACCACACGCGGGTGCCCCACGATGACGACCTCCCGGCCGCAACATGTCCTGCTTACGGGCGCCGCAGGTTTTGTCGGCTTCCATGTCGCGAACAACCTGCTGGACCAGGGTATCCGGGTCACCGGCGTCGATAACCTTAACAGCTACTACCCCGTCCAGTTGAAGAAGGACCGTCTGGCGCTGCTCTCGAAACGCGGGGGCTTTGCCTTCCATCAGGTCGACATCGCCGACCATGAAGCGCTGAAGGCCGTACCGGGCGGCAACGACGCTGACGCGGTCATCCATCTCGCCGCACAGGCAGGGGTCCGCTACTCGCTCGAGAACCCTTTCGCCTACGGTCAGTCGAACCTCACCGGCCACTTGTCGGTGCTTGAACTCGTCCGCCACCATCCGAAGAAACCGCGTCTGGTGTACGCCTCGTCTTCGTCCGTCTATGGCGCCAACTCGAAAGCGCCCTTCTCGGAGGAAGACCGCGTCGACCATCCCGTCTCGCTCTACGCCGCAACCAAACGCGCGAATGAGATGATGAGCGAGAGCTATGCGAAGCTCTACGGCATGGAACAGGTCGGCCTGCGCTTCTTCACGGTCTACGGGCCCTGGGGCCGGCCGGACATGGCGTACTGGACGTTCACGCGCGATATCATCGAAGGCAAGCCGATCCGCGTCTTCAACAACGGCCAGCTCAAGCGCGACTTCACCTGGATCGACGACATCGTCGCCGGCGTCGTCTCGACCGCGCTCGACCAGCCGCGCAGTGCGAACCCGCTGCTCCACCGCATCTACAACATCGGCAACAACCGTCCGGTCGAACTCGGCCGCTTCATCGAGATCGTCGAGGAAGCTGTCGGCAAACGCGCCGAGAAGATCATGGAGCCGATGCAGCCGGGCGATGTCTTCGCGACCTACGCCAATGTCGATGCGCTCGCACGCGACCATGGCTTTGCGCCGACGACAAAGCTGGAGGATGGCATCCCCCGCTTCGTGAAATGGTATCGCGACTACACGAAAACCTGAGACCTCAGGCCGAGGCGAAGCCCGGCGTCCAGAAGCCGAACGACGCGTTCTCCTGTGTGGGCTGGCGCGTCATGTCGATGCGCACACCGAGCACTTCCACATTGGTGGAGCCCACGAGCGACACGCCCTGCGCCAGAAGTTTGTAGTCCGCGCCATCCGATACATAGACATATTGCGGACCGGTCTTCTCGCTCGACATCGCGGGATCACGCGGCAACGCTTTCAGGAAGTCCGGAGCGAGCCCCGGGATCCAGGAAGCGCCTCGCTCGGGGAAACCCGCCAGCTCGCCTGCTTTCGGATAACTCCCATTCTTGGCCTGGTACGCTTTTAGCGCGTCGTTGATGATCACGAGATCCTGCACGCGCTTGCGGTTGAGCAGGCGCGGATCCGGACCTGAGGCCGGCACAGGCGATGGGGGCTGGCCCGACGCTGTCGGCTTGTGCGTCGCTTGCGGGGGAGGGGGCGGAGGAGGCGTCGCTGCCACAGGCGCTGGCCTGGGCGCCGCTGCCGCGGGTTGCGGGGCTGGCTGAGGCGTGGGTATTGGTTGTGCCGCGACTGCGGCTGGCGCCACTGGAGCGGGTTCCGGCTTGCGCTGCGCGGGTTCGGGGGCTTTCTGGACCTTCTCGGCTTTCGGCGCATCTGCCTTGGCGGGCGCCGCTTTCGTCTTCTCCGGCTTGGCCTTCTTCTTCTTCCCGCCCGTTGCCGCGGCGATGATGATCAGCAACAGGCCGAACCCGGCCGCTCCGCCGCCCGCGTAGAGCGCCATCTGCGAAGCCAGGAATTCCTTCGCGCCCGCGACGCTGTCCAGCTGGGACAGATCGACCGGAACATATTGAGCCGCCGCGACGGCCCCGCCCGCCAGAACCAGCAACAGCCCGAGAAAAATCAGGAAACCACGCACGCGTCACTCCATCTCCCCAGCCTTGATTAGCGTGGCAAATCGAGGCCCTCAACAGGCTGATGACATCCGGGCGAGTGATGCCTGACAGGTGGCCGTTCCCCGGATGACATTGCTGCAATTCTGGTCCACATGAGGCCTCATGTCTGACCATCCGCATATCGCTACGGCACGCCGCGTCCTTGCGCTTGAGGCCGATGCCCTTGGCGCCTTGGCGCGATCGCTCGGAGAGCCGTTCGTGAAGGCTGTGGAGGTCATTCTTGCGGCCAAGGGCAGGGTGATCTGCACGGGTATCGGCAAGTCCGGTCATGTCGCCCGGAAGATCGCCGCGACGATGGCCTCGACAGGCACGCAGGCCTATTTCGTCCACGCGACCGAAGCCAGTCATGGCGATCTTGGAATGATCGGTCAGGATGATGTCGTCCTTGCCCTGTCCAAGTCCGGCGAGACGAAGGAACTTGCCGACATGTTGAGTTACGCCAAGCGGTACTCCATTCCGCTGATCGGCATGACGGCGAAGGCGGCATCCACCCTCGGTCGCGCCGCCGACATCCTGTTGTTGGTTCCCGATGCAGCCGAAGCCTGCGCCGAAACCAATGCGCCGACCACTTCAACCACGCTGATGATTGCGCTGGGCGATGCGCTCGCGGTCGCCCTGCTCGAAAGCAAGGGCTTCAAGGCCGACCATTTCAAGGTCTTCCATCCCGGCGGGAAGCTTGGCGCGATGCTGCGCACGGCCAGCGATCTGATGCACACGTCCTCGGAGCTTCCTGTGGTCGCGGCCGGCACGCCCTTCATCGACGCAGTCAAGGCAATGACGGGCAAGGGCTTCGGCGTCCTCGGCGTCACGGCGCCTGACGGCAAGCTTGCCGGCCTCGTGACCGATGGCGACCTGCGCCGTTACCTGACTTCGGGCCGAACCGTGACGATCATCGACGACGTCATGACGAAGTCGCCCCTCACCGCAACGCCCGAGATGCTCGCCGCCGACGTCTTGCGAACGATGAATGACCGCAAGATCACCCAGATGTTCGTGCTCGACGGCGGCAGGCCTGCGGGCCTCATCCACATGCACGATCTCCTCAAGGCCGGCCTCGCGTGAAGACCGTCATCGTCATCCCGGCGCGCTATGCCTCGACACGTTTCCCCGGCAAGCCGCTGCATCCCATCAACGGCGTCTCCATGCTGGCCCGCACGGTCCGTGCAGCAGAGCAGGCGGGCGCGAAGACTGGCGCGCTTGTGCTTGTCGCGACGGACGATGACCGGATCGCCGCGCACGCCCGGGAGACTGGCGTCGAGGCGGTGATGACCGATCCGGATCTTCCGTCCGGAACCGACCGCTGCCGCGCCGCTGCAGCCCTTGCCGCGCCTGATGCCGACTTCATCGTCAACCTGCAGGGCGATGCGCCATTCACGCCGCCTGCTCATGTCGCCGCCCTGATCGACAGTGCGGAGAAGGGCGATGTGGTGACGCCAGTGATCGCGTTGAGCTGGGCCGCACTGGATGCCCTGCGCGAGAACAAGAAGACAACGCCCTTCTCGGGCACAACCTGCATCCGCGCGCCGGATGGCCGCGCCTTGTGGTTCTCCAAGATCATCCTGCCCGCCATGCGCAACGAGGCGAAGCTCCGCGCGGCCGGTGATACGTCTCCGGTGCTGCAGCATGTCGGCCTCTACGGCTATTCGCGCGCCGCGCTTGAGCGCATCGCGAATCTCAAGCTCTCGCGTTACGAGGAACTCGAAGGGCTGGAGCAGCTGCGTTTCATCGAAAATGGCCTCAGCGTGTACGCCGTGCCTGTTCAACCATCGACGCTTCCGTCGGCAGGCATCGACACGCCGGAAGACGCCGAGCGCGCCACGCGCATCCTGCGCGAAACGGGCGATCCCTACACGGCCTGAGAATTAGCCTACCGTCGTTCCGATACGTGATGGGAACAACTGGTTGGCGGCCGGCGCTTGCGGCTCGCACAGCTCCCCAAGGCTGCGCCAGTCGAACCGGTTGCGCGAATAGTCGACGAACCAGTCGAGAAACCGCCAGGCTTTCTCATCGTGCACCAGGTGATGCGTGAGAATGCCGATCGGTTTTTCGAAGGCGCCCAGCTGACGGCGGGCCTCCAGCTGCTTGCGCAGCGCATCGAAAATTCGCCGCCGTCCCCGGAAGTGCGGCTTGCCCTTCCAGCGAAGGATATCGACCTGTGCGCCAAGATGCTTCAGCCCGTCTCGCGGTCTTCCGGTTATGCCGACAGAATAGCTGTCGTATTGCGCAGCCTGAATCGCCTCTATCAGGCGGTCGCTCGCCTCGTTCCAGGGTGGAACGAAGGTTATCGGCGGCAGTCCTGCGGCCACAAGGCGGGCCCGCCCGGCACGAACCGCAGCGTTGATCGTCGCCTGCTGCGCATCGACTGGAAACTCACTCCGCGGTCCTCCCGGCGGAAGCTTGTTCGCGTGATCGACGCCATGTTGCGCCACCGCGATCCCATCCTCGGAGGAAAGCCGATTGGCCAAGGGGTGGAGATCGACGTCAGGAATGACGGCCAGTGTCAGCGGTAACCCACGCCGAACCTCGAGCAGCCTGTCCAGCTGCCAGGTCGGCTCGCGACAATCATCGTCACGCCACCAGATCGTGGGAACGTGCCAAGCCCGTCGCCAGATGGCGAGCTCATGATTGAGCCGCATCAGAGCCAGGGCGTCGCGCAAGCGCTAAATCTCCCGGAACACCTGGCCGCCCCAGAGAGCAACCATCGCCATCCGTGCGCTGGGTATGCCCAGCCGGGAAAGCACTGACCCCAAGCTTGGCACGCGGAAGGCGAGCCAGAAAATCCGTTTGTTGAGACTGTCGACGAAGCGCTGAATGCGCCTGCGCGTAACCACTTTTTTGGTAGGCTGCTGCTGCAGAGCCCGGCCCCGCTGGCCGATCTCGGATTCGAACAGGTCCTCATGCCAGACCGGCATCGGCCGCAGCACGTAAGGGATGATGCCGTTCTCCCAATAGCGGTCGAGCGTCTGGTCGATCGGCATGTCCATGTGTTCGCTGCGCGCCAGCATGGATGCCGCGGCGCCGAGCCGGATCAGGTAAGCGCAGCCCCCCAGAATGCTGGTCTGAATGCGGAAGATTTCCCGCTCGCCAACCTGCGCGACAGGCTCACCCCGCCGGCGCGCATTGGTGGGGTTCTGCACATTCGTCCGCGTGCTTTGCAGGCGCACGACCTGCCAGCTCGTCTTCGGCAGCTTGAGCACGTCCTCGACGATGGGCTTGAGGTCGGCCACGCACGAGATGTCGTCCTCGAGGATCAGTGCGGTGTCGATGCGCTGCTCGAGCATTTTCGAATAGATCGAGAGGTGGCTGAGATAGCAGGCGATCTCATTATCGCTCATCTCGCAGCCATAGATCCGGCGAGCCCGTTCGCTGTTGTAGCGGGCGCGTTGCTCGGGACGCAGGTTCTTGCCGTCTACCGCGGAAATAATCGTCGCAGTAAACCCAAGTTGAGCGACCAGATTTCTCATGTATTCGCGCCGCTCTACGGCGCGCTCCAGAGAAATCACAAAGACCTGAAAGCTCTGTTCTTTTTCCATTTCCTTCCGCAGCCCCTCCGCGGGAAGGTCCTATTCCCCTCATAAACTCACGATAACGTCGCCGTGATCGCGAGGTTATCCCTATTAACATCCAAGTAACCTAGCCACAAGCACGCTGATACATTTTGCGACAAACCTGGATCGCGCTGTCGTTGCGGAATCAGCGTGTTCGCTTCCGCGACATTTTGAACGCTGCTCAGGTGTTGCGTGAATTCAACTCAGAATGATCGCTTAGCGGGCAGCGCGTCGGCGATAAGCAACAATCTCGTAGGGCCGGTCCGGATCATCGAACCGCTCGCGATGGGCGATCTCGAAATACTGTCCGAGCACCTTGTCCCAGCCGTGGAAGAATTTCGGCTTGCCGGCCTCACGGTCCTGCTGGCTAACCTCAATGATGAGCCCGTTCTGACCCAGGTGACGGTCCAGCACCTGACAGGCGAGGGCCGCGTCCTTCTGGCGCACATACATCAGCACTTCCGCGCAGAAGATCACGTCGAACTGCTTGCCCACCGACAATGAGACAAGATCGCTCTGGACATAGGAGACACGGCCCTCGCTGGCGACCTGCTTCTCAGCGAGCGCCAGCGCCTCGCTGGCGATGTCGACGGCGGTCACCGCATCGAACTCGCCTGCGATCTTCGCGGTGAACACGCCGACGCTGCAACCGATTTCCAGCGCGCTTCCTGACGCTTGTCGCCACTGCCGCATCAGGTCCAGCGTGCGCTGGTATTTCGCCTGTTCGTATTGATTGGTCTGATAGCCGAAATAATCGCCGTGGGCTGCGTATTTGTGTTCGAACTCGTGCCGGCGCCCGCCCGTCTTGAAGGTGCGGTCGATGGCGTAGCCGACCTGGTGCCATAGCCGGGCAAGAGCTCCGCTGCGCGGGGCGGGTTTGTCCTGTTTGGTCGGCGTCATGGCCGCTGCCTACCTCATTTGCCTGGGCAAGCCCAGCGCCGGGTTGGCAGGCGCGCCGATGGCGCCTACGGTCGCGGCCATGACCGCGCGTCTTTACATCGTCCGTCACGGCAACACGTTCGACAAGGGTGACATCATCACCCGCGTTGGCGGCCGCACCGATCTGCCGCTGTCCGTTTCCGGCCGCGCGCAGGCCGAAGCGCTGGCGCGCCATCTCGCCGGCGTTCCGTTCGTCACTGCGCGCTCAGGTCCGCTGAAGCGCACGCGGGAGACCGCTTCCGCCATCCTCGCCGCGCAAGCTCAACCGCCTGAACTTGTCACCGAACTCTTCCTGCGCGAGATCGACTATGGACCCGACGAGAACCGTCCCGAGGATGACGTCATCGCCCGCATCGGCAAGCCTGCGCTGGACGCGTGGGAGCGCGACTTCATCCCGCCGCCTGGCTGGCGCGTCGATCCGGCCGCCATCACCGGCAATTGGCAGGAAATGTTCCACGATCTCCGGGAAGAGCAGGGGGCGCATCTCGTTGTCACGTCCAACGGTATAGCCCGATTTGCACTCGCGGCCGCCGGCGTCCGGCGTGACGATGCCAAGCTGCCGACGGGCGGGTATGGCGTCATCGAACTGGGGCCGGATCCGGTTGTGGGCGATTGGGGCCTGCGACCGCCCGTCGCGCCCTGACGCGGCGCACGTTACAGTTTGCAGCGCAAGGTGATTTGCGGCCCGCAGCAGCGTTCGGCATGTCTCGCCGCAATCAGTAGCTTACGGGTGCTATCCCATGAACTTCATCGACCTCGCCGCCCAACGCGACCGCATCCGCCCGCAGATCGACGCCGCCATGGCTCGCGTCGTTTCCACCTGCGGCTTCATCATGGGCCCCGAGGTGACGAATTTCGAGAAGGCGCTCGCCGCGTTCGCCGGGGCCAGCCACGCGCTTGCCTGCGCCAACGGTACGGACGCGCTGCTGATCCCGTTGCGCGCCTGGAACATCGGCCCGGGCGATGCGGTTTTCGTCCCCAGCTTCACCTTCGTCGCGAGCGCCGAAGTTGTGCCGCTGGTCGGCGCGAGCCCCGTCTTCGTTGATGTTCTGCCTGACACCTACAACATGGACCCGGCCAGCCTCGAAGCTGCGATCCTCGACGTTAAGAAACAGGGCAAGCTCAGACCGCGCGCGATCATCGCCGTCGACCTCTTCGGCCAGCCCGCCGACTATGTCGCGATTTCTGCGATCGCGAAGAAGCATGGTCTCAAACTCGTCGCCGACCAGGCCCAGGGCTTCGGCTGCACGCTCAACGGCAAGCAGCCGCTGGACTGGGCCGATGTCGCCACCGCCTCCTTCTTCCCCGCCAAGCCGCTCGGTTGCTATGGCGATGGCGGTGCGATCCTGACCAATGATGCTTCCCTTGCCGGTCTCGTCGACTCGATCCGCATCCATGGCAAGGCATCAGCCGAAGACATGGCCGCGAGGAGTTACGACAATGATCCGCGCTATCTCAACATGCGCATCGGCGTGAACTCGCGCCTTGATGCCATCCAGGCCGCCATCCTTTCCGAGAAGCTCAAGATCTATCCGGACGAGCTGCAGAAGCGCGACGCGATCGCCAAGCGTTACAATGAAGGCCTCGCCAGCCATGTTCGCAGCGTGCCCGCCGTCATCAGGGGCGGCTTCTCGAACTGGGCGCAATACACGATCGAGCACGACAATCGCGATGCGCTCGCGGCCCATCTCAAGACCAAGGGCGTGCCGACCGCGATCTACTATCCGATCCCGATCCACATGCAGGACGTCTATTCGGTCTATCCCAAGGCGCCGGGCGGATTGCCGGTCACGGAAGTGATCCGCAAGCGTGTTTTGTCTCTGCCGATGCACCCTTATCTCAGCGCCGCCGACCAGGATCGGGTGATCGACGCCATCCGCGGCTTTAACGGCTGACGCTGAACGGCAATCGGGAAGACTGCAGAGCAAAAAGAAATGCCCCGGGCCGAAGCCCAGGGCAGGTTGATCGCAGTCCAGTAGGGGATCGCTACGCCTAGAACTTCTTGGTGACGCCGATTTCGAAGATGCGGCCGCGCGGGTTTCCGGTCGCGGTGTAATAACCTGACCGGCCTTGAGCGGGCGAAGGATCCTTGTCGAAGATGTTGAGCACGGTCGCCCGCAGCTCGAGATCCTTCCAGAAGGGCGCCGTGTAGATGTAGTTGAGGTCGAAATCCAGATACTCCTTCGGGTAGATCCCGTAGGTGCTGTTCTGGGTCTCGTTCGCCGGCGTCAGCGGGTTGTTGAAGATGAACGGGGTCAGGCCGCCCACTTCCCAGGCCTCGTTGTAGACGCCCGAGGAGTAGTTCGCACGCAGGCTGACATTGTGAGTGTCATTGGCCCAGCGAACGACAGCGTTTGCGCGCCAGCGCCGCGACTCGTTGCCCGTGGAGGTGTAGTTGGCGCGGCCGAGGCGGTTGCCGCCGCTATCGAAGAGGATGCCATTCACCGAATAGCCGCGCGCCTTGTAGACGAGGTTTTGCGTGGCCGTCAGCTGGGCCGTGAACGTGCCGTCGAACATGGGATAGGCAAAGTCGACCGAATAATCGACGCCGTTGGTCACGAAGCCGGGGCCGTTCTGCTGGAAGCGGAAGACCTCCGTCAGGCTGGACGCCGTCGTCACTCCCTGCACGCATGTCGTGTTGAGCGTGATGAAGGAGATCAGCGCAGCGTTGCAGTTGGCAAACTGGTTCTGTGAGTTCTGTGCGCCCGTGTTCGGAATGCCCGTGACGCCGCGGTTCGACTGACCCGCTGCGGTGTTGAGGCCGAACACGTCGTTGAGGATGGTCGTGTCGCTGGTGGTTGCGACCTGTCCATCGACCAGGATCTCGAAGAAGTCGACACTGGCCCGGATCCGCCCTTCGGCGAGGTCGGATTCCCAGCCAACCCCGATGTTGAAGGTCTTGTCGTCCTCTGGACCGATGCCGTTGGCGACAGTTGTGTATCTCTGCGCCTGGAAGCCGGTGCCGAAGCGGGTGTAGGTCGTCGTTGCAACGTCCTGCGCGCCAGGGTCAAGCTCGAGCGCGCCATCGGCGCGATAGTTTGTACCATAGGATGAGCGCAGGTAGATATTGTCCGTCACCTGCCATTTGCCGGCGACCGAGTAGATGTCGCCGATGAGATCACCGCCATTGTACTCCTCGTGCCGTCCCGACACGGAGAAGTTCAGATTGTCGAGCACGGGGAGGTGAAGTTCGGCGTAAGTCGACCAGGTCTGCGTGTCATAGTAGAAGGGTGGGATGGTTGTGACGATGTTGACGCGGCCATTCGAGAAGAACGCGCCGTTGTTTGCGGCGCAGCCACGCGTGCCGAGGCCCGGTTCGACCTGAGCGGGGTTGTTCACCACCGCACGGTCAGGCCAGACGCAAGGTTGCGTCGCCATGTTTTCTTCAACTTCAGTATCGTCGCGGGTCGATGACCTGCCTTCAACCTGGCGCGACTGCATGCCAACGGCCCAGCCGATCTCGCCCCCGGGAAGTTCAAAGACGTTTGAGGGTATCTTGCTGCTGAGCACCGCGTTGAACGTGACCGCTTCCAGCTTGTACTCGGCGACCCGGTCTCCGATCATCCAGTCCATGAGATCGGTTGGGTTTGCATAGCCTGAAGGACGCCCGGCGATTGCCCCTGAGTTGTATTGCGGGTTCGCGGCGCCGTTTGCCACGCTCGTCGCAAACGCGCTGGCGAACGGGTTGAACCATTGGCAGCCGCCCGTTCCCGGAGCGGTCTCCGACTGCACTCCGACTGTCCGGTTGTAGGCGGCCGATGAGGAGTAGTCGGTCGGCACGCGGTCAACAGCGTTGCAGTTCGGTCCGCCGTAACCCAGCAAGGCGTTTTGGAGCCGTGAGGCGAAGACGTCCGGCTGATGGTAGGTGTTGAGATACTGGTTGTATTGCGCCGAGACGTCGTAGTGGACGCCTGAAAGGAACGAGCCCAGCAGGTTGTCTTCGGTGAACTCGCCATTGATGCCAATGTTGGTGATGAAGCTGTCGCGCTCGAAGACGTCGGTCTTGAGGCCCGAGCCCTCGAGAGGATAGCCGCCGAACATGAACGGTCGCCAGTTGAGGCCCATGTAAAGGGCCGCGGTCGCAGGCAGCGTCGTCGTCGAGGTTCCAGTTCGCGTCCGGAAGTCAGCGATGAACGGGTTCTGGACAAAGGTACCGGTGCCGACGCCCGCCGTGTTGAAGGTTTGCACCTGCACCGGAACGACGTAGTTGCAGCCGCCGCACAGCGCGCTGAACGTGCGGTCGATCGCCGTGGCGTTGGCTGGCCCGATCGGGATCTGCTGCTGGAGCGTCTTCGACTTGCTGTAGTTCACATCGAAATGGAACTCCATCGAGTCGGTTATGTTGCCGTTATATTCGACGTAGGCCTGCACCTGGTCGTATTCGTTCACGAGGTTCTGAAACGGCGCCTGCGGGAACGCGCAGGCCGTGTTCGCGGTGGTCGAACCGGTTGCGACGCTGTTGGCCTGGATCGTGTTGGCCACTGAGCCGCCAATCGCCGTGCAGTCGTTTGCGTTGCTGTAGTCGTTGATGCCCGGATAACCCGTGAGCGGCATCACGATCGTCGCGCCGGTGTAGAAGTTCGATGTCGTCGGCTGGAAGGTGCCGGGGTTGGCGCCTGTCAGCGTGTAGCCAGCCGGGTTGATCTGGAAGGGCTGGTTGGAGAAATCGCGCGCCGTCTGAAGCATCGGATCTTCATGGGCGTAGGAGGCTGATATTAGCAGGTTCGAGGAATCCCCGACCCAGCCGGTCATGAAATCGAGTTTGTAGTAGCCGTCCGATCCATCATAAAACTGCTTCTGGACAGACACTTGCGGCGCATCGATGTCGCGACGGGTACGGAAGTTGATAACCCCGCCCACAGCGCCTGCGCCGTAGGTTGCCGAGGCGCCGTCCTTGAGGACCTCGACCGCCTGCAGGGCGGACATGGGCACGGTGTTGATGTCGGCGCCGAAGGCCCCGTTCCATGGCGCGAGGTTCTTTCCATTCATGAGGACAAGCGTCGCGTTGGATCCCAGACCCCTGAGGTTCGCGTTGCCGAAGCCCGTGCCCTGCGGGACGTCGGGAGAGGCCTGACCGAAGCCGAGATCGTCGCCATAAGACAGCGTCAAAGAGCGCACAAACTCGGTGACGTTCGGACTACCCTGCTGCTCGAGATCCGCCTGGGTAAACACCTCGACGGGCTTGGGCGCATCCTCCGGCGTCGTTGCGATCAGCGAGCCGGTGATTGTCACCCGGTCGACCGTCTCCTGTGGAGCAGGGGCCGCTGTCCGCTCGACCCCTGAGGAGCCTGCTGTCTGATCCGTTGGCGGTGTGGTGGTGACAGTCTGTTGGGCGTGCGCCGCTGCCAGTCCGGAGACCCCGAAAAAGAGCGCAAGCGCAGACACACCCCGAAGGGCTTTTGACGTCATGGTATTCCTCCCCGTGAGGCCGCCGGGTGTCCCGACGGCTCGCTTTTTTTGTGGCGCGCGCGTTCGCGCCACTGAAAAAAGTTACAGGGCCGCAGAAGCGTTCGTACATATCGTTGATAGGTGTTGCCCCAGCGTGAGTTGACGCTTGGGACAACGCGAATTCACGTGCTTCCGCACTGCTCACGATATGATGATCAACGACATCGAGGCTTCGCTTATGCAAAAGCGATTGTGCATCGCGCCATCGTGCAAGTTGGCGTGTGCAGTCGACCAAACGATGTGACGGCGTCTAGTTCTAGCGTCGGTCAGAAGAGGTAGCCGCGGTGCTGGAAACGACGTTCATCGGCCATCAGGGCTGGCAGTTCGCGACGGCGCGTGCGCGCATTCTCGTCGATCCGCTTCTCGTCGAGGAATTCGGTCACCGGGGCGGCGTCGGCGTCGTTTTTCCACCACGCATCATCGACCTTTCGGCCATGGAACCCGTCGATGCCGTGATCTTCACTCATGAGCATGAGGATCACTTCAACATCCCGAGCCTTGCACGCATCGCACGATCGGTCCCGATCTTCGTGCCGGCGAGATCCTCAACGGCCATGCGGCAGGTGATCGAGGAGGCAGGTTTCATCGTTCGCCTTTATGCGCCGGGCGATGCGATTACTTTGGGCGACCTGCAGTTCACCGCCTTCGCTCCCGATCATGTGTCGAACGAGGAGCAGGACGAGTGGGAAACAACGCCCTTCCTCATCCTCGATACGGTCGATGGCGGCAGCTTCTTCACCTCGGTCGACGTAGCCGTCTCGCCGGCCATAGAAGCACATTTTCGTACCCACGGCTTGACGCCTGGCCTGTGGGCTCACGCCAACAACGTGACCAATCTCTCGTTTCAGGCTCTGCCTGCAGGCCACGCTCCCGCACCGTTGCCGATCGCCGCGCGCTTCATCATGGACCATATCCGCCTTGGCCAGCCGCGCCTTGCGACCCTGATGTGTGGGGGAGGGTTCTCCTTCACGGGGCTTCGGGCGTGGATGAACAATCTCTTCTTCCCGCTCAATTCCAGCGCCCTGTTCGAGGCCCTGCAGCGGCTCAATCCAGCGCATCGCTACGTCGTGCCATCTCCCGGTTGGTCCATGAAGACGACACGCGATGCGATCGTCAGCGTCTCGGAGCGTTCAACCGGCATCGGACTGCTTCCGCGCGAGCGCTGGCCAGACCGCTCATACCAGCCGGCATCATCGCCGCCTGCCGGCGTCTCGCCTGCATCGGGCCGTACGACATTGGCGGCTGGAGAGCGCGAGGAACTCGTCGAGCAGTTGAAAGCCTTCGCAGACTTTCTCTACGGATCGGCGCTCTTCCGCATTCTCTATTCGCTGAGCGCAAGCGAGCTGCCGGCGGGCGTGAAGCCGGGCTTCGCGATCAGTGTGCTGTCAGGCGAGGACAGCATCCTCCTCGAATACGATCCCGGTTCAGCCTCATTCCAAACGCCCGCGAAAGCTGCGGGACTTTCCGGCTATGCTGCAGGCATAGAATGCTATGCAACCGACCTACTGGAGTTCTTGCGCTGTCGCCTGCCGCCGAGCGCCCTGATGTTCGGAAGGCTTGCCCGCTGGCGTGGCTGCAATCGCAATGTCACAGGCGCCATCGACAACGCGATCTGGCAGTATGGTCACCCGCTAAGGCATCCAGCAGCCTATCTCGATTTCTATCGCGCCATTCTCGCCGAGCAGCCAGCTGACGCGCCCCAACTCCGCGCGCGAGGCTAGCTCCTCAGCCCCCGCCGACGAAGCGGATGGATCGGACCTCCATCGTCCGCTGCTTGTCAGGCGCGATGGGCCGCACGCCGACATAGTCATAGCCCAATGATTCTCCGTGAGCTGGCGGCGTGTATGTGAAGCTGTAGACCTTGAATTCGGACGTCAGCTCGAACTTCTGCCAACCGCTTTCGAATTCGGTTTTGGCAAAATAGTCGGCCTCGAACTGACTGGCAGGCACACTACCGGCCGAACGCGCTTCTATCTGGACCTCGATCTTTCTCTTCTCGAAAGCGATCTCGAGGTCTTCAGCCAGCACGAGATGGGGTCCCGAACGCGGATCCAGGTAATCCTGGCCTGCCTTGCGCGTGATGCGCAGTACCGACGGCTTTCCGCTTTCGTCGTCGATCACGTCGATGCTGTCATAGTTGCCCGGCAGGAAGCGGTGCAATTCCGCTCCCTCGACCTTCAGGTCCATCGGATTGCGGCCGCCTGCGCTTACGGGCCCGGTCGGCACGCGTTGCGCAAACGGATTGAGCGCCATCAGGATGAAAGCGCCGGCGAGGGCGGCAGCGACAGGGAAGAACAGGCGGTCACGCATGTTCCTTCCTTAGACGGCCGATTAAGCGCCCGTAAATCCTCTGAACGCACGCTTCCCCTGTTTTACGAAGGCGATTCCGCGATGCCCAAGGCCGCGCTTCCCGATCCCGAACGCCTGCGGGCGGCGAACATCAATCCGTCGACCGGTCTCGCGACCGACTATCTCAACCATTACAACGAGATAGCAATGCTGATTGCAGGCCTCTCCGATTTACCGGAAGCGCGCGAGGAGGTGCTGTCCTGGCGCCCGGTCGGCTATGCCGCGCATTTCCACATGACCGGTTTCAGCCAGCGCGACCTTGCCATCGCCGCCTATGAGGCCGTGCCTTCCGAGGTGAGGACGCGGTTCCTCGCCGCCCGCCGCAAGCTCGAACTCGCCATCATGGATGTGCAGGACCTGATCGAGACCCGGCCTGACGCGATGTCGCATCTTGCCGAAAGCGCACCTCGCATCTTCGACGCCATCGCCCGTCTCGGAGGCGTCATCAACGGAGAGGCAGGCGAGGGCGCCGCCCAACTGGGCACGACCCAGTCGAGCGTGGATTCGCTCTTCTCCTGACACGTCCGCGCGCCTACATGTTCGCGTGTCAGTCGAAGGAGCGTTGCGTGGCCGAAGCCCCCAAAATCAACATCGTCATCACGCGCGAGGACAAGCCCACAGGCGGCCGTTATGTCGCGCGTGTCGCGGGCAAGCCCGAAGCCGAGATGACGTTCTCGAAGGCTGGCGAGAAGATTGTCATTATCGATCACACCGGCGTACCCGAGGAACTCGGCGGCATGGGCGTCGGCAAGGCCCTTGTGGAACACATGGTGCACGATGTCCGCGCCCGCGGCCTCAAGGTGGTTCCCCTGTGCCCCTTCACCAAGGCCACGCTTCAGAAACACCCCGAATGGCAGGACATCCTCAAGGACCCGTTCTGAGGTAGCACTTTGCCCTGCCTGGCGTATAACCGCTCGCCATGACCGCCGAGCCCTTCTGGAAAACCAAGAAGCTGGACGAGATGACTTCCCAGGAATGGGAGTCGCTTTGCGATGGCTGTGCGAAATGCTGCCTGGTGAAACTCGAAGACGAGGACACCGGCAAACTCTATTTCACCTCGCTTCACTGCAAGCTGCTCGACGGCCGGACGTGCCAGTGCAAGGACTATCCGAACCGCAAGAAGTACGTCCCCGTCTGCGTGAAGCTCACGCCCGAGATCGTCGCCACGGTCGACTGGCTGCCTGAGTCGTGCGCTTACCGGATGGTGCACGAAGGCAAGGATCTCCATCCCTGGCATCACCTCATCAGCGGCGATCGCGAGGCCGTGCACCGCGAAGGCTTCTCCGCGAAGAACCGCACGCGCACCGAGGAAGGCGTCGATGACGAGGACGCGTTCGACTATCTGATGGACTGGTTTCACGGTCCGCCCCAGAAGCGGAAGCATCGCCTGAAGGTCGGCCGCAAATGATCAACGGCGCTTACCGCTTCCCGCGCCAGGACACGGTCATCTATGGCCGTCCCGCCGCCGAGGCCGTAAGCGACCTTGCGAAGCGCTATGGCGCCTCGCGGGTGCTGATCCTGACGACACGTTCCTTGGGCGGCCCGTCAGGCCTCGCGGCGAAGCTGGCGGGCCAACTTGGGGCCCTGTGCGTTGGAACATTCGAGGCTATCGCGTCACATTCGCCGCGCGCCGATGTCATCGCTGGCGCGGAGGCCGCGCGACATGCCAATGCGGACCTGCTCGTCGCTCTCGGCGGCGGGTCGGTGATCGATGCGACCAAGCTCATGCAGCTCTGCCTCTGGGCAGGCCTCACGCAAACAGACGAACTCGGCCCCTACCGCCTCGGCCGTGGCGATGATCGCAAGGACCCGCGCACGATCGCATCCGGCATCCGCATGATCGCCATCCCGACCACGCTTTCTGCCGCGGAATTCACGCCGACGGCCGGCGTCACCGACGGCGAGAAGAAGGTCAAGGAAGCCTACACCCACCCCGACATGGCCCCGCGCGCCGTCGTGCTCGATCCTGCGCTGGCGCTCGCAACGCCGCCGCGGCTGTGGTTCTCAACGGGCATGAAGGCGATCGACCACGCCGTCGAACAGCTGTGCAATCCCGAACGCGCCCCGCTTAGCGATGCGCTCGCCGCAGAAGGCCTGAGCCTTCTGGCCAGCGGCCTCGCCGACTGCCGCGACAATCCCGAGGACATCGAGGCCCGCGCTCGCTGCCAGCACGGCATGTGGCTCGCCATCTCCGGCGCTGCTGCGGGCAGGGGAATGGGCGCAAGCCACGCCATCGGCCACACGCTTGGCGGCTCCTACGATATCCCGCACGGCATTACGTCCTGCATCACGCTCCACGGCGTTCTCGCCTGGAACCGCGACTACAGCCGCGACCAGCAAGCACTTGTCTCGAAACTGATGGGCAAGCGCGCGCTTCCCGCAGCCGACGTCGTGCGCGATCTTGTGAAGTCACTCGGCCTGCCGTGGCGTCTCTCGGAAGTGATGCTGGGCCGTTCGCACTTCCGCGCCATCGCCGAGCACACGATGCACGATCGCGGCGTTCGCACGAATCCGCGCCCCATCAGGAGCGCGGACGACATCGTGGACATCCTCGAACTCTGCGCCTGACTATTGCTGTCCGGCGGTCGCGGGCTTCTCGGGAACCGGAAAGCCGCGATCGCGCAGCAGCGCATCCATCGTCGCATCGCGCCCGCGGAAGGCGCGATAGGCCTCCGACGGATCAACCGCATTGCGGACGGTGAACAGGTTCGCGACCATCTTCTGCGCCAGCGGCTTGTCGTAGTATCCGCCCGGCGCCTCCGCGAACGCTTCGGCGGCATCCGACGTCAGCACGTCCGCCCAGAGATAGCCGTAGTATCCGGCCGCATAGCCCTCGCTCGAGAAGATGTGCCCGAACTGCGTCGAGCGATGCCGCATCGGAATTTCCCTGGGCATGCCGAGCTTTTCCAGCTCGTCCTTCTCGAACTTGCGTGGATCGAGATTGGTGGGATCGACCGTGTGATAGCGCATGTCCATGATGGCCGAGCCGAGGAACTCCACCGTCTGAAAGCCCTGGTTGAACGTCGCCGCCTTCTTGATCTTGTCGATCAGCTCCTTCGGCATTGGTTCGCCCGTCTGGTAGTGGCGGAAATACTTGTCCACCACCTGGTCCGTCAGCAGCCAGTGCTCGAGCAGCTGCGAATGGAATTCGGTGTAATCGCGGACGCCGCCGCTGAGCGTCGGGTATTCAACCGTCGAGGACAGGCTATGCAGCGCATGCCCGAACTCGTGGAAAAACGTCGTCGCATCATCGAACGAGATCAGCAGCGGCTCGCCCGGCGCCGGTTTCACGAAGTTGGAGTTGTTCGAGACCAGCGTTGTCACCGGGCCATCGAACGTCGAATACGGGCGATAGCCTGAGGCCCAGGCGCCCGAGCGCTTGCCCTGCCGGGCATAGGGGTCGAGATACCAGTAGCCGACATGCTTGCCCGTCGCCTTATCGGTCACTTCCCAGACTTTCACATCCGGATGGAAGACCGGGATCGTCCCCTCGGCAACCGGCGCGAAAGCAAAGCCGAACAGCTCGCCTGCAACGTAGAACATCGCCTCCCGCAGCTTGTCGAGCTGCAGGTAGGGCTTCAGCTGCTCGCCATCGAGATCGTATTTCGCCTTGCGTACCTTCTCCGCATAGAAGCGGTAGTCCCAGGGCTCGATCGTGATCTTTGCGCCTTCCTTGGTCGCCAGCGCCTGCATGTCAGCGACTTCTTCCTTCGCGCGCACGACGGCCGGCTTCCAGACCGCCTCCATGAGGGCTGTCGCATCCGCCGGCGATTTCGCCATGTTATCCTGCAGCTGCCAGTCGGCATACGTGTTGTAGCCGAGCAGGTGCACCCGCTCGTTGCGCAGCTTCAGGATGTCGACGATCACCGCGTTGTTGTCGTGTTCATCGCCATTGTCCCCGCGGCTGTAGTAGTTGCGCCAGACCTTTTCGCGCAGCGTCCGCTCGGTGGAGTAGGTGAGGAACGGGTCCATTGAGGACCGGGTGTTGGTGATCGCGTAGGTCCCTGGCTTGCCGAGCCCCTCTGCCGCCGCCTTGGCCGATGCGATAAAGCTCGCAGGCAATCCGCCCAGCTGCTTCGGCGTCAGGTACGTCACCCAGCCTTCCTCGTCCGCCAGCAGGTTGTTCGAAAATTTGGTCTGCAGCCCGGCCAGTTCCTTGTTGATCGCCGCATAGCGATCGCGCTTCTCGCCCGTCAGCTCGGCGCCGTTCAGCTGGAAGCGGTCATAGACCAGTTTCAAGAGACGCGCCTGGTGAGGCGTCAGCTTCAGGTTGGCCTGGTCATCGTGCAGCGTCTTGATACGTGCGAACAGCGCCGCGTTCTGCGTAATCTTGCTTTGATACTCGGCGAGCTTCGGCGCCATCTCCTTCTGGATGTCGCGGAACTCGGGCGAGGACATGTTCGACTGCCAGATGCTGTAATAGGTCTGCGCCCGGTCGAGCGGCTCGCCCGCGCGTTCCATGGCCACGATCGTGTTGGCGAACGACGCCTTCGCCGGATTGTTGGCGATCGCGTCGATGTCCGCGAGGCTTGCCGCCATGCCCGCCTCGAGCGCCGGCTTCAGCAGCGCCAGATCCATCTTGTCGAACGCCGGTTCCCCGCCATTCGGGCCGGTCCACACGGCGAGCAGCGCGTTGGTCTTCAATTGCTCCTGCGTTGCTGCGTCATAGACCGCTGCAGGAACGCTGGTCAGGTCTTGCGCGGGTGAGCACGCCCCTATCGTCAACGCCATCATCGACACCGCTACCACGAGGCTCCAACGCATAACCCGTCTCCCGCCAGTTAGACGCAATCCGCAATCGGACGATTTAGTACTGCCGATGCGCCAAAATGCCAGAATGTCCTGACGGAAAATTCGGACCACCGGCCAGAACGACTTAACCTCGGCGCCCCTTTCGTCTCTCAGGTCAGCTGGTCGCGAAGAATTCTGCGCACCGCCGTCTCCACCATGCTGCGTCCGATTTCTTCGGCCTTGACCGGATCGCGCGTCTTGAACGCGATGAGCAGTTCGGTCCAGTGATGCGCCGCCTCGGCGCGGGCCTGGGCGTTCTTGAGCGACAAGGGGGTATAGCCCGAGAGGGCGCCTTTCGGTACCGGACCGATCACATCGTCAATCTGCCTGTTGTTCGCAAGGCTGACGGCGTAGTGTCCTGCATCAAGGATCGCCGATGTCACGGCATCGGCAGAGGCGCCGGGCTTGGCGAGCAATTGGATCACCTTCTTGCCACGTCGCAGGAACTCTTCGACCTCCTCATCGGTCGATTTCGTCGCTGCAAACCGGTAGGCAAGACCTAGAAGCGCGCCGCCGATGAGAGCGGTCTCGATTTGCGGCGCCCCTTCGCGTTCGGCCACGCGCGCGCCAGAACCGGGCGTCAATTCGATCCAGGCTCTCGCATTGAGAAGCATCAGCGCCTCACGCACGGGTCCCCGGCTGGTCTCGAACTCATCCGCGATCGCCTGTTCAACGATCCGGTCGCCGGCGCGAAGCTCGCCCGCCGTGATGCGGCGGACGATCGCGGCGGCGATTGCTTCAGACATGGATTTCTTCGAGCTGCTCGGCATTTTCGGCGCGGCGTTCTCTTGCTTGCTGCTCACGCGATAACGCCCCGCGCTGCACAGTGCAATTCGCCGGAGGGCGGATGTTTGTCAGGTGGGAAGGGCGCTGGATTGTCTTCCTTCGGAGGGTGTTGAGGCAACACCTTGATGCTGATCGACCGACACTGCCTTTTGTCAGCATTCTGGATTGTCAGCAATAAATACAATTGTTGACAATCTTGGGTAATCCCCTCAGCCTCTGACGCATGAGATGGCCGACCCGGTTGCGGGATTGGCCCGCTAGGGAGGCGACAGATGGCACGTACGCGGACGCAGGCGGTCCTCTATGCAGGTGTGACGACGTTTCTGGCCTGGCCAATGCAGGAAGCGTTGGCGCAGGCGCCTCAGCCGCCAGCTGCCGAAGAGACGCAGACGGGCGATGTGGTCATCGTGACGGCGCGCTTCCGGGAAGAAAGTGTTCAGGATATCGGCGCCAGCATATCCGCCATCAGCGCCGACATGCTGCAGGCAGAAGGCATCACTGATTTCGAAGACCTGGCGAGGCGGGCAGGAGTTGGCGTCATCGACCGCGGACCCAACCAGAATGATGTTGCGATCAGGGGCGTTGCAAATGGGACGGGCCTGCGCCTCGCCGATCTTGGGAGTTCGCGCCCCCTTGTGAGCCAGTTCCTCGATGACGCACCGGTCGCTGCTGCGACGGCCAGTCAACGCGACTTCAGCTATTTCGATTTCGATCGCGTCGAGATCCTGAGAGGCCCCCAGCCAACGCTATTCGGTGAAGGCTCGGTTGGTGGTACGATCCGCTATTTTTCGCGGGATCCAGATCTTGATGCGGAAGGCTTTTCCGACAGCGTCTTCACTGGCCAGGTTTCCTCAACGCACAAGGGTGGCGAGAACTACTCGGCATCGGCGGCTACATCCCTCAACCTCGTTCCGCACCAGCTGGCGGTGAGGGGCGTTCTCAACTGGCGCGAGGATGACGGCTTTATCGACAATCCGACGCTCGGTGAGGCGGATGTCAACGACTACAAAACCCGCAGCGGTCGCCTCGTTCTCCTCTATCAGCCTTCCGACAGGCTTTCCTTCCGCCTGTCGGCCTTCGCCGGACGGGACGATTTTACAGGCACCAATCAGGTCGATGCGCCGCCTGCAGCGAAGAACAGCCTGCTGTTCCGTTCGCCGATCAATGGCAGGAACAGCGACGACTTTGATCTCTATACCCTCAAGGCTGCCTACGACCTTGACGATCTGACTCTGACATCGGTTTCAGGCTATTACCGCAGGGACCGGACCGATCAGTCCTTCGACGCGCAGTCAGCAGCTGGTTTCGGCCTGTTCACGACGCCGCTGAAGGCAATTGCGAACGGAGCTACGGAGGATCGCAGTTTCACGCAGGAGCTTCGTCTTGTGTCGGACTATGCCGGGCCGCTCAATTTCACGAGCGGTCTTTTCTACCAGAACGCCACGTACAACGCCTCGCTGCTGACGACCGCCCCCGAGTTTGCGCCCTTTACCGCTCCCGCTGGCGGAACAACGCTGATCGACCAGGGCAGCAAGGTCAACACGCGTCAGGTGTCGGGCTTCCTCGAGCTGACCTATGAAATGAGCGACCAGTTGCGCCTGATCGGCGGTGCTCGCTACGTGCAGGAAGACATCACCAGCATTTCCACTTCCTCTCGCGCAGCGTTCGGGGGCGGGGTGACGGGTCTTCAGCCGCCATTCGTGATCACGAACGTCAACTCGCTGGCGGGCGTCTTTGGTTTGCCGCTTTCGGAAACCTTCAGTCTCTCGAAATGGCTGCCACGGGTGGCGGTCGAGTATGATGCAAGCAACAACATCCTTCTTTACGGCATCGCCTCGACCGGCGTCAGAAACGGAAATCTCAATCCCTTCACCTCCGCCCTGCGCGGGGCGGGCACTCCGCCCAATCCGGCGACATTTGCGCGCCTGCGCTCGTTCGAGGAGGATCAAGTCCTGAGCTACGAAGCCGGCATCAAAAGCCAGTGGCTTGGTGGCGATGTCATCACCAACGTTGCGCTGTTCCATACCAGGTACAAGGATCCGCAGATCCTCACGTCGAACCCGTTTGTGCTGACCCTCAATGGTCCGGATGAAACTATAACAGGGCTTGAGATCGACACCTCCTGGAAGCTCAATGACACGTTCGAAGTCTACGCCAACGGGACATATCAGGATGCAAGCTTTGACGATGGCGCGCTGCTCGTGAACCCCGCCGTCCTGACCTCAATCGGTTATGCCGCCACGGAGGACCTCAGGGCAGGAGCCAAGCCGGTCAATTCACCCGAACTGTCCTATGCTCTGGGCGCGAGCTTTGAGGCTCCGATAAGCGGAAGTGACTGGACGCTCACCGGAGACCTTGCCTACCAATACATCGACCCGCGCTATTCGACTGCGCAGAACTTCCCGTCGAGCAAGCTTGGAGCGCAGAATTTCGTCAACGTTCGGCTGGGCCTCAGGGCGAGCGCTTGGGAGATCGTCGGCTTCGTGACCAATGCGACCAACGAAATCGAATACCAGTCAATCCAGGGAAATGCCGGAACGCCGATCCTGGTTGCCAACGGCGAGCTTGATTTCCGTCCCAATGCTGTTGCCGTCAATCGGCCGCGAACAATCGGTATCCAGCTGACCGTGCGCCAGTGACAAGGACAACCTGCGGCTCAAACCGTCGCGTGCCTCGTCCGGCGAGTGGCGAGGTAGAAGGCCGACAGGAGAAAATCAGATGAAAAGCCTTCACGTTATCCTCTCAGCAGCAGGCCTTGGGACGGCTCTTCTTCTGTTAACCGCCACTGGGGCTTGTGCGCATCAGGACGCAAGGGCAGCGGGGCAGTCCGAGGCGCCGATACAGTTGCCTGCGACCTCGGCCGCCTTCGATGATCTTGTAAAGACGCGCAATCTCAAGGGCGCCTACATGATCGTTCGCAGGGGCGAGAAAACGCTGTTCGAGCGGCAGGCGGGTGATCTCACGCGCGACAGCGTCATCCCGATCGCGTCTGCGTCCAAATGGATCGGCGGCACGGTGCTGATGACCGCCGTTCAGGACGCAAGTCTTTCCCTTCATTCTCGCGCTGGCGCTTTCTTCCCCGATCTACCCCAGGACAAGGCGTCGATGACGCTCGCCCAGATGTTCTCCCATACGGCCGGCATGATCGCGATCGACAAGCCATACGATCTCAATCTCGACCCCTATGAAGGCGGTGACCTCAGGTCGGCGGCGCGCAAGGCCCTCGACCAGTTCGATCTGGTTGCTCCTCCCGGTACATCCTTTGGCTATGGCGGCACTTCGATGCTGGTGGCCGGGGCAATTGTTGAAGACGCAACGCGCGCAAGCTGGCCCGATCTTTTCAAGACGCGCATTGCATCACCCTTAGGCATGACGAGCAGCTTCTGGTTCAGCCCCATGCCAGCCTTCCGTTATCAGCCAGGCAGAACGGTCACGCTTCCAAACATCCAGGCGGGGGTTCACACCTCGCCGGCCGACTACCTCCGGTTCCTGACGATGATCGATTTCAAGGGACAATCGCCCGGCGGTCCACGCATCCTGAAGATCGACGCCATCGAAGCTATGGAACGCAGCCAGACAACGGGACTTGGTCGTTTTTTTGTCCCCCCTGGCGTAAAGCAGGACTGGAACTACGCAGTTGGCTTCTGGTGCGAGAAGACAGCAGCGGACGGACGCTGCACGCTCATGTCCTCGCCTGGGGCTTATGGATTTTATCCCTGGGTCAATCGCGAGAACGGGACCTATGGTCTCTTTGCGGTCGTTGATCGCTTGCCCAATGTCGCAGACGGGATCAGGGCGCTGCGCAAGACAGCCGAAACCGAACTCGCAATCAGCCCAAGATCGGATCCGTGACGGGTTCGAGCGTCCAGTTCGCGCGTGCGATCGCTTGAGCACTCGCTCGTGCGCGCGGCACACGAGGATGAGACGGGGCATCCTCATGCCACTGCTCGTTGGACGAGGACAGCTGCGGCGATTTTCGGGCTTTCGTCCTTCCCGGCGCGCCTGCTGAGCAGGTCAAGGCTCTGAAAAATCGTCACTGCAAGCGGGCGCTGGATCGTCGTTGACACAGAATGCTCTATCCGATAGAGTGATCTGCAACTGAGGAGGCCGTAACGTGTCCCTGTCACCTGCCGAAGCACAGACCGCGCTCAAGGACATCGAGAAGACGGAAAACCGCACCGCGGCCTCCCAGCACGGCCGAGCCTCTGCGCCCTACCTCATCATGTGGGGGATTATCTGGGCGATGGGCTACACCGTCACGGCATCCATGCCGCAACTCTCCTGGATCTGGGCTGCGCTCATCGCAGCCGGGATCATCGGCAGCATCATTCTCTCCTGGCGCCAGTCACGCGCCATGTCGCCGGGCAGGGAATTCGGCTGGCGCTACTTCGCCTCGTTCGGCGCGCTCGGCGTCTTCCTCTTCGTGCTGCTGTCGATCGTGCAGCCGCTCGACTACAATCAGGTCAGCGCCATCTTCCCGCTCGTCATCGGCATCTTCTACTGCTTCCTCGGCATCTGGACGAAGGGCTGGCGCATGCTGCCGCTCGGCCTCGCTCTGCTCGGCCTCACCGCGCTCGGCTATTTCGCCTTCCAACCGTATTTCATTTACTGGATGGCCGGTGTCGGTGGTGGCGGCCTGATCGTGGGCGGCCTCTGGCTGAGGACAGTCTGATGGCCGAGGAGCAGCCCGATCCTCTCATTCACCAGCCCGTACGCCTCAAGATCATGTCCGCGCTCAAGGCGCTGCCTGACCGGGAGATGCTGGAATTCGTCCGTCTAAAGGCGCTGGTCGGCGCCACCGAGGGCAATCTCGGCGCTCATATTGGATCGCTCGAGACCGCCGGCTACATCGAGGTCGCCAAGGACTTCCACAACAATCGCCCGCGAACGCGCGCCAAGCTCACGCGCGCCGGACGCCGCGCCTTCGAAGACTACATCGCCTTCCTGAAGGGCATCATCGGCGAGACCTGACCAGAGGCCGCCGCAAGGAAAACGAGAAGGACCTCCCCACATGCGCATAGAAGATATCGGCCTTGTCGGCTGGTTGCACACGCTTGCCTGCATCGCAGCCCTCGTGCTCGGCGCCTGGAACACCGTGGTGTTCGATCGCGGCCGCTGGCATCGACTGCGCGGCCATTACTATGCGGGGTCGATGGTCGTCGCGAACGCGCTGGTGTTCGTGATCTATGATTTCGACATGAACTTTCGCGGTCCGCCCGGCCCTGGCGTCTTCGGCTTCTTCCACTGGCTCGCCATCGGCGCGCTCGTCTTCACGCTGATCGGCTGGTTCGCCTCACTCCGCCAGCGCCACGGCGTCTGGGCCTACACGCATCCCGTCGCGATGATGTTCAGCTACTACATCCTGCTCGGCGGTCTTGCGAACGAACTTTTCGCCCGCGTCGCCGCCCTGCGTCCGCTCGCGGTGACGATGGTCGACGGCGTCCCGCGCTTCGGTTCACGCATTACGGGCATGACGCAGAGCGCGCTCATGTTCGCAACGCTGGTGCTGATTGTTCTGTTCGTGGTTCGCGTGGCGCTCCGACGCCGCAAACGCAAGGAGGGCAGGTCGATGGCGCCCGTCTAGTCGCCTATCGAACGCTGGCTCTCATAGGCCTCGCGCGCCAGGTCCTGCAGCCGCCGCTCCATTCCTTGCGTGAGGCCCGTCAGGGTCTCGCGTTCGGGATTCCGGCCGCCATCCCACAGGTTCAAGGGATCGCGCGGCTTGGCATCCGCGCTCACCGTGATCAGCGCCGGCCCGCCGCCGACATCAAGCAGATGCGCTTCGCCCATCGCGCGGTTGTCCTTGTCGAGATCGGCTTGCAGCGTGGCGAAGAGATCCGAGAACCAGCTTCCGTCCGACTTGTAGGTCTTCTGGCCGTCATTAGTTGCGTAGAGGATCACCTGGTCGAAGCCCTGAGCCGACGCCAGTTGCCGCGCCACCATCGCGCAACTCGCCCCGCCTTCGACCTGCGGCGCGCGTCCGCCCAGCATGTCGTCCGGCTGGATTGGCTGGATCGTCTCGATGAGGCCGCCGAGCCGCGTCTGTAGCTGCGTCCATGCCTGTTGTTCTTCGCCGCGGATGTGCACAAAGCCGGCGGGGCTCACGCGCATGTAGGCCAGCCGCATCGGCCAGCGCATCACGGGTCCGGCATGTGCGGCCGGAGCAAGCGTCAGCGCACCTAGTCCAAGCGCGCCTAGGCGCAGCGCCGAACGGCGTGTGATCGCGGGAATCTTCATGCCTGCGAAGACTCGTCTTCCTTGGTTTCCGCCTTGTTAACTCCTGACGTGTTCTCAATTCGTTCGTGCGGTGCGATACGTATCCGGAATGAACCAGATGATTCGAATCCTCGGCGTCGATCCGGGCCTTCGCCATACCGGCTGGGGCGTTATCGCCATGGATGGCCCGCGCCTCAGCTGGATTGCCCACGGTGTCATCAAGCCCGACACCGAAGCCGACATGGCCGATCGTCTTGCCATCCTGTGCGAGGAGCTCCGCGCCGTCATCGCCGCGCACGAGCCGCATGAGGCCGCGGTCGAAGAGACGTTCGTCAACATCAACCCGCGTTCCACGCTGCTGCTGGGCCAGGCCCGCGGCGCCGCGCTGGCTACGCTCGCGGCGGCCAGGCTCAAGGTCGCCGAATTCGCCGCCAGGAAGGTCAAGCAATCGATCGTTGGCACAGGCGCCGCCGACAAGACGCAGGTCGCCTTCATGGTACGCCGCCTCCTGCCCTTGGCCGGCGAGGTGACAGCCGACGCCGCCGACGCGCTTGCCGTCGCCATCTGCGGCGCGCATCACCGTCCCGTGGCACAGGCGAGGCTCAAGGTATGATCGGCCAACGCCCATGATCGGACGACTTCGCGGAACCATCGCCGCCATCGGGGAGGGTCAGGCCCTGATCGACGTCTCCGGCGTCGGTTATCTCGTCCACGCCGGATCGCGCACGCTGCAGAAGCTTGCGATCAACGAAGCCGCCGAACTGTTCGTCGAAACCCAGATGTCAGAGAGCGCTATCCGCCTCTTTGCTTTTGTCAGTGGTGAAGAGCGCGCATGGTTCGCCCGCCTGCAGGATGCGCCCGGCGTCGGCGCCAAGATTGCGCTCTCGATCCTCGACACGCTCTCGCTGCCGCAGCTGATGGACGCGATCGCACTCAGCGACACGACCGCCATTTCCCGGGCCAACGGCGTCGGCAAGAAGCTGGCCGAACGCATCGTCACCGAGTTCAAGGGCAAGCCCCCGCCAATGGGCCTCTTCGCCTCGGGCTTCAGTGCGGCCGCGACAACCCCCACGCCCGTCGCCGCCTCCGGCGCCCGCGCCGCTGCGATCTCGGCGCTGGTCAATCTCGGCTACAACCAGTCCGACGCTTCCCGTGCGGTGGCCCAGGCCGCGCGCGACACAGGCGATGACGCCAAGGAGGCCCAGCTTATCCGTGCAGCCCTCAAGGCGTTGGCGCCCGCGAACTAGTGTTTCGCTTCGAGGCGGCTATTGTTCTCTTCCGTGCAGGCGGAGGACTGACGCCATGAGAATGTGCGCAGTGGGCTTGGCCGGCATGTTCACCGCCTGCGCCACCGCGACCGCGCCGCTTGAGACTGATGTCGCGAAGGACGCGGATGCCGCCATCCATCTTGGCAAGGTGGCATGTGCGCCGGAGGATACGTCTTACCAGCAGAGCGAAGGATGGCACGCTGTACTGCGCGGGCGAATTTGGAACGTCTGGTTCAATTCCCCGCAATGCTGGAAGACAAGCTCCTGCCCGACCTCTGCGTCCAAGATCTGGGCGGAAAATGGGGCATCGAGTGGCTGCTCCATTCAGGTTTCGACAGGGTGACTGGAGCAGTAAGGCTCCCGAAACTAGGTCGCCCGCGCGATCTCAGCAGCAGCGTGAAGCAGAAGCCCCACGATCCCGCCGATTACGGTGCCATTGAGCCGGATATACTGCAGGTCGCGCCCGACATTGCTCTCGAGCTTGTCAACGATCGTCTGCGAATCCCAGCGCCGGATCGTCTCCGAGACCAGCTTCGCCACGTCTTCACCATGCCGCGCCGCAAGCTCCACCAGTAGCGACCGCAGGCGCGCATTCAGCGCCGCCCGCACGCCCGGCTCGCGCATCAGCCCCGCGCCAAGATTGGTCAGCGCTTCCACGAGCCAGGCTTTCAGCCGTCCCTCCGGCGCCGCGCAATCGCGCCGCAGCGCCGCCTTGAACTCGCTCCATCCAGCCTCGACCGCGACCGCCACCGTCGGATGCGCCGCGGCTTCCTTCACCCACGCACCCACGCGCTCCTGCAGCACCGGATCGTCGCGCAGGTCGTCTGCGAATTTCCGCACCATGTCGTTGAGCTGCGCCCGCAGCGGATGGCGCGGATCAGACGCCACCTCGAACAGAAGATCATTCACCGCGTTGATGACGGTGTCCGCCACCTTCCGGTCCGCGCTCACGAACCGCATCAGCCATCCTGACCTGTCACGGATGCGGTCACGGATCATGTGCTTGTTGTCTTCGAGCAGGTGATAGCCTTGCTTCAGCAGCGCATCGAGGATCGCTTGGTGCCGTCCCTGTTCAGCCAGCGCCTCGAGCACCGAACCGAACGCGGGCGCCACGCTCGCGCCCTCCGCGGCTGTCGCCGCCTGCTGGCGCAGGAATTCCGCCACGGTCTCATCATCCAGCGCATCGAGCAGGGCGGGCACGGCCTGCACGATCCCGCTCGCCAGCGCGCTCGACTGGCTCGGCTCCGCCAGCCATTTCGCCAGCACTTCCGAAAGGTCCTTCTCGCGCACGCGCGCCGCGACCAGTTCAGGCTTCAGGAAATTGTCCGCGATGAACCGCCCGACAGCATCCGCGATCCGGTCCTGGTTGTTGGGGATAACCGCCGTGTGGGGGATCGGCAGGCCCAGCGGCCGCCGGAATATCGCCGTCACCGCAAACCAGTCCGCCAGCCCGCCCACCATCGCGGCTTCGGCAAACGCGCGAACGAAACGCCAGGCCATGTCCCAATTCTGCCCCGGCGGCTCCCACATGTGCGAGAACACGAACAGGCCCATGATCACGACCAGCAGCCCGTTGGCGAACCGCCGCATGCGGATCAGCCGCGCATAGCCCGAATCCTTCGGCTCAGGCTTTTTCGCCCTCACGTCTGTCATCGTGTCGCGGCCATCGAGGAGGTCGCTGTATTCATAAGCCATGGTATAGCCCGATCCGGTTCCGCGGAGCGATAGCGATACAACGCTTGAGCCCGCACAAAGATCGGGGACGGACGAATGCCGCTGGCGGAAATTATTGGCGGTCTTGCGGCCTTTCTGACCACGGCCTCATTCCTGCCACAGGCGATCAAGGTCGTTCGCACCCGCGAAACGCACGCCATCTCGCTTGCCATGTATGCGATGTTCACAGGCGGGGTAACCCTCTGGGGGATCTACGGCCTGATGACCATGCAGTGGTCGATCATCATCGCCAATGCCGTAACGGTCGTTCTGGCCGCCATCATTCTCGCGATGAAGGTGCGGGCGGTTCTGGCCGACCGCGCGTCAGCCCCGCGCGCCTGACGCTCACGCGCTCGGCGCCGCCATGAAGCCGACGTCGCGATTGAAATTGCGGAGGTTGGGGAAGATGACGTCCAGCTGGCCGTCCGTAAGTCCGAACCAGCGCCCGATCGTGCCGCCATACTGATCGACCGACATCTTCGGAATCAGGACGTTGCCAGACATGTCCGGGTTCTGGAATCCGTTGGTGACATCGACGCCGACAGTCGGGAATTGCCCGAACACGCTGCCGCCATTGACGCCGCCGCCCATCATCAGCTGGTGCGAACCCCAGGCGTGATCCGTCCCGTCGCCATTGGTGGTGAAGGTGCGCGAGAAATCCGACGCTGTGAACGTCGTCACCTGCGAGCGCATGTCGACACCGTTGATGTTTGCAAGCGTCGCGTCGAAATAGGCCATGGCGTGGGCAAGGCGCGCCATCAGCGGCGATTGCGACGTGTTCTGGATATCGTGGGTGTCGAAGCCTCCGATCGACACGAAGAAGACCTGCCGGCGGATGCCGAGAACCGAGTTCGCTGCAATCACCTTGGCGACACTTTGCAGTTGCACGGCCAGCGAATTGTTCTCGTTTGCGCGCGTGATCGGATTGAGCAGCTGGGTCGGCGCCGCAATGGATGCGCCCGGAGCGCCTGCCGCAAACTGCGCGTTGAGCAGGTCCGCCGCATCCATCGAGCGAATGACTTTGGCGGCGTGGTCCTGCGAGAAATAGGACGTGCCGGTGATGTCCCGGATCATCTCGCGCACGCGTGTTCCGCCATTGGGCGCGCCGAACACTGTGGTGGTTGGCGCCACAGCGGACGAAATGCGCTGGGCCGGCGTCGTCTGGCTGGTCGACATCTGGTATTGAACGACGTTCTGGCCTGCGAGATAGACCGCGTTGCCGGCCGTCGAGATCGCCGTGAAGACGGAATTCGCGCCATTCGTCGAAAGGTAGAGATCTGCCATCAGGCCGCCCCAGCCCCGGCGCGCGCCCTCTGTTGCGCCCGCCTGCCATGTCGACTGCTGGTCGTTGTGGGACATGAGGTTGGCGGGAAGGGGGACGGACCGAGCCCGATACTGCGCCTTCGTCGTCGGCTGGATCAGCGGGCCTACATTGGCGCCGACTGCAAGCCGGCCCGCATTCCAGACCGGTAACAGCGGGGCAAGGTGCGGGTTGAGGCCGAATGTCCGCGAGGCGGCGTTGGTGCCGGGCGGAACGGGGTTGGGAATGGTGCTCGTGATCGGCAGGACGCCGCCCCAGGCCTCAGGCGACTGGTAGGCGGTGTTGTTGTTGGGCAGCACGCGGCCCGTAACGGGGTTCGTCCCTCCGGGAGGCGTGGCGGCTGTGCCGACCGGCATCAGCGCGATCGGAACGGCGCCCGTGTTGCGCGCCGACCAGTATCGGCCCCAGCTGTCAGTGTCGGTCGCCAGCACCATGTTGTTGGCGTCGTTCCCGCCGAACATGAAGATGCACACCAGCGCCTTGTAACTCGGCGCCGTTTGGGCTGCGGCCGAGCCCATCGCGGCCAGCTGGAAGCCGAAGGTCGATGCGGCGGCGCCGACACAGGTCAGCGCGCTTGCGCGTCTCAGGATTTCGCGGCGGGTTGCAGGAGACATGGAGCTCTTTGTCATGGGTTTTCTCCCTATCTCTGCGCCAGGTAGTCTGGAGAAATCATCGAGAAGAAAACGGCCGTCTTCGCGCGATTGAGACGCGCCGTATCGATCGCCGCCTGGTTGGAGCCATTGCTCACTGGGATCGCCACTGCGGAGATGGCCGCCTCGATCTTGGTTCGCGTGGCCGGCGTCATCTGGCCGTAGAACATGAGTAGGTTCATCCGCTCCGCCAGCGCCGCCGGCGTATCGACGAGGGCAAGTTCGGCGGTATAGGCGGATCTCACATCCCGGCCAGAGCCCCCTGGCGGCGTCGATCCTATCCCCTGGTTGATCCAGTCCTGGATGACGTTGATGTAGGAGGCCGTCGTCACCTCATCCACAACCTGGAATTCAGGCGCAAACAGCGTGTTCGACCCAAGCTGGGTCGTCGCCGGCGGCACAAAGCCGGGACGCCAGAAGTTGAACACCGACGGCGATGTCAGCGGCGACTGGTTGAGAGACGTGTTCGCGCTCGTCGATGTGATGAGGTAGGCTCCGGTCTGTGACGTCGCCCCGAACGCCCGGGCCCAGTTTGCAAGGCGCAGGACCGGCTCGCGCAGCTTGCCAAACGACGTCGATCCCGCTGCCGCGCTTGTTCCTCGCGCTTCGCTGTCGGTGAGGACGGCGCGGACAACTGCCGCCAGATCGCCGCGCACGCCCGAGCCATTGTTGTCGAACACAGCGGACACGCGGCCGACATAGGCGGGCGAGGGGTTGGAGGTGACGAGCTGCTGGATCAACCGGAGGGAAATGAACGGTCCGGTGTTGGCGTGGTTGTAGAGCCGGTCGAGCGCGATACGCAGATCGCCCATCGCATCGACGGTCGCACTGGCCGGGATCGTCGTTCCGAGGAAAACCTTCGCCGAGGTCGAGTGATAGTTGGGATAGGCGACCATCGGCGTCACCGACCGTTCCGGGTCCGCGCTTCCGCCGAAGAACGTGTTGTTTGTCGGGGCCGGATGATACCAGCTGAAGCCGGTGAACACCTTGGCGAGGCCGGCGATGTCGGCTGATGTATAAGTCGCGACAGGCTGCCCGCTCACAAGCTTTGTCGTTCCGTCGGCATTGAGTTCAACAAGCCCGATTGTCATCAGCTGCATGACTTCGCGGGCATAGTTTTCATCCGGCGTGCGCGTGCCGGCCGCGTCTTCCTTCTGGTTGGCAAGGAAGGTGAGGTAGCGCCCCATCATCGGATGCAGCGAGACATCGTTGAGCAGCGTCCTGAAATTGCCCAGCGCATCGCGCGTCAGCATGTCGTAGTAGGAAGCCGCTCCGCGAACGTCGATCGTCGGATCGTTCAGCGAAATGACGAAGATCTGCGAGAGGGCGAAGGCCACGCGCTGGCGCAGCTGGTCATCGGCCGTAAGGGATTGCCGCCACCAGGTCTGATAGAAGGTGTTTGAGTCAGCGCTGCCGGTCGTTGCGATGACGCTGTTGACGTAAGCATCATGGGTCGTCGTCGAAAGCGGCAGCGCGATCTGCGCGGTGATCCACGCGTTGAACGAGCCTGCCGAAATCACCTGCTGGATGGACGTATCGGTTGGACCGAACGTCGCCTGTGTCAGGAAGCGGGAAGCTTCAAAGGATGTCGGCGGCGGAGGGGGCGGCCCACCGCTTCCGCTCCCGCCGGAGCCGCCTGATCCGGAGCCTCCGCCCCCGCCGCCACACGCGGCGACCAGAGCAAAAGCGAGAGCGGCAAGTTGGCGACGCATCCGCACACCTCATCAACAAGTCGAGGCAAGACGCCTGCGCTGGAAAGCGATCGCGATGACGGAAATCGACAACGAAACCGAACGGAAGCGAGCGTCAACCAGATGGTGGTTGTTGCTGCACTTGACCCTCTCCGACAGACGCTCCCCGACTCGGAAGGTAACAGAATTCGTCCCGATGAAAACTGAGCGATTAGTCAGGCGGTTGCCGCAACGATTAGCGCACGTTCAGCGGCCCTCGACGCACAAGGCGCGGGGATGAAACGGAGACGAACTCCGGACACCCTCGCGCCCAGGTCTGCGTACGATCTCGTCTAGAACACCGCCTTCGGCGGCTCCTGCATCATCGCGCCGCGCACCAGCGGGATCGGCGGGCCGCCGAACGCCAGGAACGCGTCGTGGAACGGCTTCCAGCACGACTTCGGATCATTGTTGGTCACCAGCTCCGGATGCTTGGCGCACCAGTCATCGCGCAGCTTGCGGATAAGCAGCTTGCCCATCGTGTAGTTCAGGTAGGCCGGGTCATACGCCCCGCGCGCCGCCTGCTGTTCCGCCGTGCCTTCGGACTGGTAGCCTTCGTCCATGAACATCTTCTTGGACTGCTCCAGCGTCATGCCCTTGGTGTGCATGCCGATGGCCGAAAGGAAGCGCACATTGCGCAGAGTGGCGTTGTAGAGCTGGCCGATATGCGTTTCGGGATCGCCGGCGCCGAGGCCTTCATCCCACATCATCTCTTCTGCGTAGTGCGCCCAACCCTCGGCAAACGCGTAGCCGACATAGACCTTGCCGAACATGGATTGCGAGCGCTTGGAGTGAAGGAATTGCAGGAAGTGGCCAGGCCAGACTTCATGCACTGACGTGAACAAGAGGTTCGCCTTGCCGGGGATGTAGTCGAGCTGTTTCTGCTTCGACCAGGTCGGATCCGGCGCCGCGATGTTGTAGAAGGCCGGCAGGTCCTTGCCGAAGGGCGGGGTCGGATCGATGTAAGCGCCGTTCTGTGCGTTGTAGGGCGGGGACTGCTTCACCATCGCCTGCTCCTCGCCCGGCACCGTCACCACATTGTGGTCGATGACGAACTTGCGCAGGTCGACGAGCTGCTTGCGCGCGTAAGCGACGAAGTCGCCGCCTTCCGGTTTCTGCGCTTCTTCCTTGTTGACGCACTCGATGATGGTCTTGCCGGGCGCGTAGACGTCGCACTCCTTCTTCATCGCGTCCTGGTTGCGCTTCAGGTCCTCGCGCCCGATCCGCTCCAGCTCCTCCAGCGGCGCATCCACGCGCTCGTTTGCATAGATCATCTTCGCGAACAGCTCGGGGCCCATCGCGAAAGTCTCGACCTGCGTCTTGCGCAGCCCGGTGAAGTACTTGTCGAGGTCAAGGAAGGCCGCGATCGCGGCCGCGTTCTGCTTCTTGAACTCGGCGTTGGCGGCCGCGTCCTTCACATCCGCGAACACTTTCGGCACGTCATCCTTGAGGAAGCCGGCCATCGGCTTGTAGGTGTGCAGCGCCATGTCGAGATAGACCTTCGGCAGCGGGCCTTTCATCGCGGCCTTGATCTGCTCGGCCGCCGCCGGAATGTTCGACGCCCACTTCGAATAGTCCGCCATGCGCTTGGGCAGGTCGGCATAGGGCCGGTCGAGATAGACGCCGGGGTCGAGGTTGTAGAAGGTCGGGTTCTTGTGCGGCCAGTCAGCCGTCTCATGCCAGAACAGCGAGCCATCCAGCACGGCGATGAAATAGTCGCGCTCGAATTTCTGCGCATCATCCAGCGTCTTGGCGTCGAATGCTTCGGCCTTCGCTTTCCAGTCATGCAGGCGCGCGGTCTCAGCCGTCAGCCCCGCTTCGCTCCAGTCCGGCAACACGCCGGCATATTCCTCGCGGCCGACATAAAAAGCGCTTGAAGGGTTCGCCTTCATGTCGCTCTCGATCCACTCATTGACGAACTTCGTCCATTCAGCGGACGCAACCGGCTTTGCAGGCGCGGCCGGCTTCTCGGCGGCAGGCGAGCACGCCGCCAGCGCCAGGGCGATGGCTGCCCCGGCGAGCAGCCGCCAGGATCGTTTGTTTCTCAATCGCGATGTCATGTGCAGGATTTCCTCGAAAACGACCCCAAGTACGGGCGTAGTCCTGCGCCGGGGATTATCGAAAATCAATGTTGTCCAATGTCGGTCCTGAACGCGCAGAGGAGCGCCGCAAGATCGGTCGCATTGGCTCTCGCACCGTGCGCGAGACGAAAGGACGATGATCGGTTTTGGCAATAATTGACAATCTTTGCCAAGATGGATAGCTTTCTTTCAGGAGATTGCTCGCAATGGCGACGATGAATGTGTCACTTCCCGATCCCCTGAAAGCATGGGTGGAAGCGCAGGCCCAATCCGGGCGCTATGCAAATGCGAGCGATTATGTTCGCGACCTGATCCGGAAGGATCAGGAGCGCGCGCACAAGCACGATGCGCCGCAGAGATTGATAACGGAGGGGCTGGAGAGCGGGGACGCGGAGAACTTCGAGGTGCGAGCCTTCCTGAACCGCATGCGCCGCACGCATGAGGCAAAATCAAAATAGATCCTGGCGCCTCTCCTCAGCAGCGGTTCGCGACCTTGAGGGCATCTGATCGTTCACCGCTCAACGCTGGTCGGTTGCGCAAGCGGACGATTATCTGAAAAGCCTGATCGGAGTAATTGAGAGGCTCGCGCAGAACCCCGCAATCGCGCGCGAGAGGGCCGAGATTGTCCCGCCTGTCCGCATCCACGCCTCAAGGTCGCACGTCATCATCTTTCGCGACGAGGGCGACCATCTCAACATCATTCGGGTCCGTCATGGCAGCGAGGATTGGGCAAGTGATCCCGATGCTCCAGGGCGCGATTGAGATCATCTGCAATGATCTCAAGGACATCCGGCGGGCGGCCGGTGCTGCAGCGCTTTGCGCCTTAACGTCCTCTTCGTTCTTCAACTGTTCCAATTGGCCGCGAACGATGCCAAAAGCGGTCCATGGCCAGAGACGGCGACATTACCAATCCCGAGCGCCAGCCCGGCGAGGCGATGGATCGCGCCCTGCGCCCCACCGGGTTCGATGAATTCACCGGCCAGCAGGCTGCGAAAGCCAATCTCAAGATCTTCGTCTCCGCCGCCCGCAAGCGCGGCGATGCGCTCGACCACGTCCTGCTCTCGGGCCCGCCTGGCCTTGGCAAGACAACGCTGGCGCAGATCCTCAGCCGCGAGATGGGCGTCGGCTTCCGCGCCACCTCGGGTCCCGTCATTGCGAAAGCAGGCGACCTGGCCGCGCTGCTCACCAATCTTGAACCGCGCGACGTGCTCTTCATCGACGAGATCCATCGCCTGCCGGCGCATGTAGAGGAAATCCTCTATCCCGCGATGGAGGACCATTCGCTCGACCTCATCATCGGTGAGGGCCCGTCCGCCCGCTCCGTGAAGATCGACCTGCCGGCCTTCACCCTCATCGGCGCCACCACGCGCGCAGGCCTGCTTTCGACGCCCCTGCGCGACCGTTTCGGCATCCCCATCCGCCTCGAATTCTACACCCGCGAGGAGCTCGGATCGATCGTGAAGCGGGCAGGGCAGAAGCTCGCCGCAAACATCACGCAGGACGGCGCTGAAGAAATCGCCGGCCGCTCCCGCGGCACGCCCCGCATCGCCGTCCGCCTCCTGCGCCGCGTGCGCGATTTCTGCGAGGCCGATGGCGTGAAGATCGATCGCAAAGGCGCCGCGAACGCACTCGCGCGTCTTGAAGTCGACGAAGACGGCCTCGACGCCCTTGACCGCCGCTATCTCAATGCGCTCGTGAAAACCTATTCTGGCGGCCCCGTCGGCGCCGACACGCTCGCTGCGGCGCTCTCCGAAGCGCGCGACGCCATCGAAGAAGTGATCGAGCCTTACCTGATGCAGCAGGGCTTCGTCGCCCGCACACCACGCGGCCGCATCGCCACGCCGAAAGCCTGGGAACGCGTCGGCCTCAAGGCCCCTGCCGCCTTCCAGCAGCCACTGTTCGAGGAAGATTCCGACGAAGCCTAGTTCTTTCGCGGAGCGCCCTGCGTGCGCCCTTTGCGCCAGTCTTCCACGTCTCCGTCGTCCTTCAGCGTCTTCTTCATCTTGTCGACGGCGTCGAGATACGCCCCATCCTCATGCTCTTCGCCGCGTTCGAACGAATTGTCAGGTGTCGATGTCTTCTCGTCATCCGCGGCGCGACCGCCTTTCTCCGCCTTCTTTGGGATCGGATACGGGTCAACGCCTTCCTTGCGGTGGACTTCCCTGTCGGCGGGATCGTTCATGTGCGGATTGGGCGTGCGGTTCATGGCGGGGTCTCCCGTGTTCCTGGTGGGCAGGACACAAACGGCTGGTTGACGTGCAGGTTGCTTGACGCAGGTCAGGCCGGGGCTATGCCTGACGCAACACAATCCGTGGGAGGATGACATGCTCGTTCGCGCCGCTCAGGCCGCCACTATCGCCCTGCTTGCCTCACAACTCGGCGGCTGCATCATGATCCACGCCAAGGACGTCGAGCCGCCGCCCCCGCCGGCCGCCCAGCTCGCGCCACCGCCGGTTGCAACCCCGCCCGTCATCGCTGTTCCCGTTCCCCCGCCGCCTCCGCCAGTTCGCGCGCGTATCGAGTCGGTCGAGGCGCCGACCTACGTCACCATCCCGATGGAGATCATGGTCAACAAGCCGGCCAAGGATGTCTGGGCCCGTGTCGGCAAATATTGCGACATCGCCGAATGGTTCCAGATCGCCGCCGGCTGCACGATGACGTCCGGCAAGGAAGGCGAGGTCGGCTCCGTGCGCAGCGTCGGCGCCGAGATCCTCGTCGGCAAGACCGAGCTTTCCTACACCTACACCCAACCCGTGCGCGATGGCCGTCCCTACAACCTCTATCACGGCACGCTTGAGGTTCGCCCCGTCACCGCCAAGACATCGAAGCTCGTCTACACGCTGGTCTACGACACCTCGATCATCGCCGGCGATGATGCAGCCAAAGCCGCCGACGTCGAACGCCGCCGCACCGCTTTCACGCGCGCGCTCGGAAACATGAAGATCCTCGCCGAAGGCGGCAAGCTCCCGCCGCCGCCCGCTCCGGCAGCTCCCGCGCCTGCGCCTGCCAAGCCGAACTGATCTCAGCACAACGCTCGCCGCGCGCCTCCTTCCGCTGTATGGTCCCCATCAGCTGAAGGAGGCCGCGATGCCAAGAGGCGAGTATCGGGACAGCGGCGGATGGGTCCTCGTGAACTACGAGGGCAGGTTCCACATGCCGATGCACCGTAGCGATTATGAAGACCACGGCTACAGGCCCGCATTCGAAGCCTTGCCGCTCAAGCCTGCAAACGGAAACGGCAGCGCCTCGTCCAGGGACCTGAAGCGAAAAGCCAACTAGCAGTCACGCACGAGCGCTGCTCGGACGCGGGCGCGCGACCGCTCATTATTGCGGCTTCGCCGCCTTGTCCGTCCGCTCCGTCAGCGTCTTCTCGAAATCCGCCTCCGCCTTCGCGATGAACGGTGCGAACTCGCCGGGCGCGATGAACGGGTTTGGTCCTTTGGGATCAGCTATCGCCTTGTCGCGCTTTTGCAGTTCGTTGAAGAACTCCGGATGCGGCGCCAGCGGGATGTCGACGTGCAGCGTCTTCGCTTTCACGAACGTCTTGCGATAGTCCGCCACGATCCCCTCATACTGCACCGGCGGCGTGATCCGGTTTGCCGCCACCGTCGCCGAGCAGAAGATGAGGGCGTCATAGCTCTTGCCGCCCTCGTTCACCTTCATCCCCCACGACGAACACCCGCGTGTATGCCCCGGCGTGTGGTTGAGCACGAGCGTCGATTCGCCCAGATGCACCGTGTCGCCATCCTTCAGCGCAAGGTCCACCTTCACCGGCGGCGCGCCCATCGCCTTCACATCCTCGCTGCCGAGATAAACCCCGCCCTCCAGCGCGCTCACATCGCCCTGGTGCGCTACCAGCTGTGCACCCGTGTCCTTCTTGAGCTGCGCCAGCCCGCCTGAATGGTCGAAGTGCGCGTGGCTGTTCAGGATGATCTTGATGTCGCTCACCTTGAAGCCAAGCTTGGCGATGTTCGCCTCGATCTGCGCAACTGAATCCGGCAGCGCCCCGTCAATCAGGATGTTTCCTTCGCTCGTGACGACGAGATACGAGGCCAGCCCCTCCGTGCCGACATAGTAGAGATTGCCCGCGATGTGGAACGGCTCCGTCGGCTTGTTCCAATTGTCGCGCTGCGCGAACGCCGGCCCCGCCGCCATCCCAACTGCCGCCGCGGCCACAGCCATCCTGAACATCACCATCGGTCACTCCCCGCGAATCCGGTTGCGTTTGTCGTTCGCGGGCACACTATCCCCATGCGCCTGCCGAAAGCGAGCGTGAGGCTGCACAAGGACCTTTCCCATGAAGGTGATCGGCGCCCATTCCATCCTCTATTCGAAGGATGCCGAAGCTGATCGCGCCTTCCTGCGCGACGTCCTGCAATTCCCGCACGTCGATGTCGGCCATGGCTGGCTGATCTTCGGCCTGCCGCCGTCCGAGATCGCGATCCATCCGGGCGAGGAGGGCGAGGCTCAGGAATTCTATTTCATGGTCGACGATGTGAAGGCCTTCATCGCCGCGATGGACGCTAAAGGCTGCGCCTGTACGCCTGTTTCCGAACAGCGCTGGGGAAGCCTCACCACGCTCACGCTTCCCTCTGGCGCGAAAGTCGGCGTCTATCGGCCGAAGCATCCGCGCCCTTCCAACCCGCAATAAAAGAACGCCAGGAGAAACGCCCATGCCCACGAATCGCCAGTTCATCATCGACCATATTCCGAAGGGCAAGCTTTCTTCCGACGTGTTCAAGCTCAGCGAAGGCGCAATGCCGGCAGCCCCCAAGGATGGCGAAGTCCTCCTCCGCGCGCGCTACATCTCGCTCGACGCCGCCAACCGCGCCTGGATGTGGGGTGCAACCTACCGCGCCGCCGTGAAGCAGGGCGATGTCATGGCCGGCGGTGCGCTCGCCGAAGTGCTCGAGAGCAAGGCGGCTCATCTCAAGCCCGGCGATCTCGTCTTCGCCGAGACGGGTTGGCAGGATTACGCAACGCTCCCGGCAAAAGGCCTCCAGAAACTCGGCAAGGCCGAGCCGATGACCCACCTCATGAGCGTTTACGGCATTGCCGGCCTCACCGCCTATTTCGGCCTGCTCGAATGCGGCCAGCCCAAAGCAGGGGAGACGGTCGTCGTCTCCGCCGCCGCGGGTTCGGTCGGCTCGCTCGTCGGTCAGATCGCGAAGATCAAGGGCTGCACCACGATCGGGATCGCCGGCGGCGCCGCCAAGTGCGAGATCCTCAAGTCGAAACTCGGCTTCGACGCCGCCGTCGACTACAAGCAGCCCGAATTCGGCAAGGCCCTGCGCGCTGCGGCTCCGAAAGGCATCGATGTCTATTTCGACAATGTCGGCGGCGATGTTCTCGAGGCGGCGCTCTTCAACATGAACCTCCACGGCCGCATCTCGTGCTGCGGCGCCGTTTCTCAGTATGATGCACCGCAAGCGCATGGCCCCCGCGGCGTGCCCGGTCTCATCGTCACCAAACGCCTCATCCTGCGCGGCTTCGTCGTGATGGATTTCTACGACCAGATGGACAAGGCGCTCGCCGATCTTCATTCCTGGGTCGAGAGCGGCAAGCTGAAAGTCTACGAGGATATCGTCGACGGCTTCGAACAGCTCCCCGCCGCCCTCATCGGCCTCCTCGCCGGCGACAATATCGGCAAGCGCATGGTGAAGGTGACGTGAGCGAAGGCTGACGTGAGCATCTCGCGCGTGTCTGCGAATTTATAAACACGCGCCTTGACCTTGCCACGATGTGCGATCATACACCGCGCCCATTGCAGGCGATGGTCGCCTGCGATTTGCGAGAGAGACTTGAGATGCGCGCCGCGCTGATCACCAAGCCGCTGAATACCGACGGGTCGTTTGACCTGTGCGGTAGCATGCGCACGCTTTCTCGCGAGGGCCGGATGAGCTGACGCTCTTCCACAGTTCGACCTGATCGAACCCCTCCGAGCCCACGCTCCGGAGGGGTTTTTGTTTCCAGCCCCTTTGCAGCATCAGAGTTGGAAACAGAGGAGAATTTTTTGACTTCCAGGTGGTGAAGACGCGGATTCCTTCGTCTCGAAAACGCAAAAGGCCGTGTCGTCTGTTCCCCTGGGTCCACTTTGCCGGTGGTGAAGAGTACGGATACTTCGCTCCAAAGCCGCTCCACTATCGCGGCGAACCCGGCATCCGTTTCGTACCGTGGAGGCGCCCGCCGCAATGGGCGTCGCGACGCGGGCTGCGGGCCTTCTCCAAATGGAGAAGGCCTTGCGCAACGGGTGTCGTTTCCGTCTCGACTGTTCCCCGGCATCCGCTTTGTCGAGCGGTGGTGAAGAGAACTGTTACTTCGGTTAATCACAAGGTCGCGGGTTCGAATCCCGCCGGGCCGAAAGGCCTGTAGCTCAGAGGAAGAGCATGTGGCCATGCAGGTCCTTCCGGGTCTTCATGGCAGTCGCAGTCTCGCCCGTTCCCCGGTCGTCAAAGGTCGAATGGTGGTGAAGAGGTATGTTACTTCGCTTCATAAGCCGTGTGTCGCGGGTTCGAGTCCCGCCAGCCGCAAGGTTGTAGCTCAGTTGGTAGAGCAACGTCGCCGGGAGGTTCGCAAGAGCCGAACGGCGGTTACATCCTCGTCTGTTCCCCGTTCGGCAAAACAAGTTTGGCGGTGGTGAAGAGGTCGCGTTCTTCGGGTCGGTGAAGGCGGGCAGGGCATGGCTCTGTTGCGCGCTCCGCTTCCCTTAAGGGGAAGGCTCGCGTCCTCGACAGTTCCCCGCCATCCAGAGTCAGCCGGTGGTGAAGAGCGCCGTTACTTCGCCTGCAACGCGCGAGGTCGCGGGTTCGAATCCCGCCAGGTCCATCATCTGCGGGCCTGTAGCTCAGTGGTAGAGCGCGACAACGTACGGTCTCGTCCGTTCCCCGGCCGGCGCCTGGATGTGTTTGAAATTGGTGGTGGTGAAGAAGACGTGTTCATCGGTAGAGCGCCGGCCGCAAGGCCGGAGGTCGCTTGGTTCAAGTCCAGCCGGTCGCAGGACCGTAGCTCAGTCACTCGGCCCGCAAGGGCGTTCCGTCTTCGTCTGTTCCCCGCCATGCATCATCCGGTGGTGAAGGCATTCGTTCCTTCGGTGGTCCCCAAGCGGGTTCGTTTCCCGCATACGGTTTCCGCTCCGTTCCCCGGCTGGCGCTTCTACGTGTCGTGATTGTGTTGTTTGATGAAGAAAGTGAATTGAAAGGGGACTGCCATGGCCAAACTCAACAAGGCCAAAACCGTTCGCACGCACGAAGGCGCCAAAGGCCGCGCCTTCACGCCGGAGCATGAGCTCCGCCGTGCGCTGATGAACGCGATGCTCTGGGAAGACCAGTTCTACGAGGATGGCGTCGCCATTGCCGAGCGCATTGGCGCGCTTGTGCCGAAGGTTGCACCGGAAACGGTCGCGGCCATGGCCATCACTGCGCGCGAGGACATGAAGCTGCGCCATGCGCCGTTGCTGGTCGTCCGCGAGATGGCGCGCCATGAAGGCCACAAGGCTCTCGTGGCGCAAACGCTCGAGCGCGTAATCCAGCGTCCCGATGAACTCACCGAGTTTCTTGCGATCTACTGGGCCGATGCGCTGGGTCCGATGCAGCAACGCAAGGCGCGCGCCGTCTCCGCACAGGTCAAGAAAGGCCTTGCGAAAGCGCTCGTGAAGTTCGACGCCTATCAGCTCGCCAAGTACAACCGCGACGGCGCCGTGCGCCTGCGCGATGTGCTCTTCCTCACCCACGCCAAGCCGAAAGATACGGCGCAGGAAAAAGTCTGGAAGGAGCTGGTCGACGGCAAGCTCGCCGCGCCTGACACCTGGGAGGTCTCCCTCTCCGGCGGAGCGGATAAGCGCGCCACGTTCGAACGCCTGATCGCCGAGAAGAAACTCGGCGCCCTTGCCTTGCTGCGCAACCTGCGTGGCATGCAGGTCGCCGGCGTTCCGAAAGCGGTCATCGGTGCTGCGCTCGATGCGATGCGTACGGATCGCGTGCTGCCCTACCGCTTCATCGCGGCGGCGGTCCACGCGCCCGACCTCGAACCGGAACTGGAGAAAGCCATGTTCCGCTCGATCGAGGGTCATGCCCGTCTGCCGGGCAAGACGCGCCTGCTCATCGACGTGTCGGGTTCGATGGACGCGCAGATGTCTGCGCGTTCGGAGATGCGCCGCCTCGACGCCGCGGTCGGCCTCGCCGTCCTCGCGCGCGAGATCGGCGAGGACGTGGAGATCTTCACGTTCTCCGATCACGTCAAGAAAGTCGCGCCCCGTCGCGGCTTTGCGCTGCGTGACGCCGTCGTGCAGTCGCAGCCGCACTCGGGCACGTATCTCGGCAAGGCGATTGCCGAGGTGGACAAGAAAGACGTCCGCCTCATCGTCTTCACGGATGAGCAGTCGCACGATGTTGTGCCGGCGCCGAAAGGCGAGGGCTACATGGTCAACGTCGCGTCTTACCAGCACGGCGTCGGCCATGGCCCCTGGCGCCGCATCGACGGCTTCTCGGAGAAGATCCTCGACTGGATCATCGCCTCCGAGGAAGGCTGAACAAGGGAACGGCGGCTCCGTAAGGGGCCGCCGCTTTCTCTATTTCTTCTGCTTCAGCCGCTCGACGCGCAGCTGCAACAGCGTCTGCGCGGCGAGCGACGTTGCTGACGGGCTGCTGGCGCCCATCACGCCGAAGGGCATCGCGGAATAGTAGGGCGACGTATCCGTGTCCGAGAAGATGTCCTTCATCGGACTGTTGCACATGCCCATCAGCGTCGGGTCCTGCCGGATGCCGTCCGTGTAGTTGTCCTTCTTGTCGGCCGCCGCCTTGCACGCCTCGTCCAGCTTCTTCTGCTGGCGCGCAGCCTGCTGGCGGGCGATCTCGCGCGCCTGATCAGCGGCGGGTCCTGCGCACACTTTGAGGATCAGGAAGTCCGCGCCCTCGGTCAGCGACGTGATCGCCTGTTCCACGGCTGGCGCGTTCGTCCCGATGCACTGTTTCAGCGCCGGCGAGGGCTCTTCCCAGCCGGCCTGCGCGTCCGACAGAGGCGGATAGAGCGTGATGCCGACCTGCATGATGGCAATTGCGATCATCTTCATGGCGTTCCCCTCTATTTCCGGTTCAACCGCTCGACGCGCAGCTTCAGCAGCGTCTGCGCCGCCAGCGCCTCGACGCGCGGCGCGTTGAGCAGGCTGAAGCCGCCGAAGAACAGGCTGTCAGTATTCCTTGTGTCGAGACCGTCGAGAAAGTCGAACGAGCTGTCCGTCTCGCACATCTCACGCATGTAAAAGTCGTCGTCGATATCTGGCCAGGAGGGATCGTTCGCGCCAGGCTTTGGGGCAGGCTTGGGCTTCGCCTTCAGCTCCGCGCACATCGCATCGGCCCGCGCCTTCTGCGCCTCCATTTCGCGCTTGTTGCGCTCGATGATCTGGTCGATCAGCACGCCAAGGCAGACCTTCTTCACGAGGAAATCCGTCGCCTGGTCGAGCTGGTCGATCACCCGTTCGACGCCGGGGGCATTGGCGCCAATGCAGGCCTTTACGCCTGCCGAGGGTTCATCCGTGATTGCCTGGGCGTGTCCCAGCGGCGCCATCCACGCTGCGCCCAGCCCGATCGCCGCCACTGTCAGGAAACGCATCCACATCCTCCGTCCCAAAGGATGACGGAGCATGGCGCGCCTCGGCCTGAAATACAAACGGCGGCTCCAGAGGAGCCGCCGTCCGCATGTCTTGTTGTGCGGGTCGCCTTACGCGCCTTGCGGTTCCGGTTCGCTGCCGAAGCCTTCACGCGGCTTCTTCTTGATCACCGGCACGGCCGAGGTCGGGCCTGTGGGCGTGTCGTCCGGACGATCCGGGCGCTTGCCTTTAAGGAGGTCGACGATCTCCTCGCCCGACAGCGTCTCGTATTCGAGGAGACCTTCGGCGAGCGTCACCCAGTCCGCATTTCTTTCGGTCAGCACGCGGCGCGCATCGTCGATACCGCCGACCACCAGCTTGCGAACCTCTTCCTCGATCTTGCGCGAGGTCTCTTCCGAGACGTGGCTCGACTTCACGATCTGGTTGCCGAGGAACACTTCGCCCTGGTCTTCCGCGTAGTCGACGGGACCCACCGACTCCGAGAAGCCCCAGCGCGTGATCATCGCGCGGGCAAGACGCGTTGCCTGCTGGATGTCCGAGGCAGCGCCGGCCGTCACATTGTCCATGCCGAACTTCAGTTCTTCCGCCACGCGGCCGCCCATCAGGATGGCGAGACGCGAGATCATCTCCGTCTTGTTCATCGAGAGCTTGTCGTCGGTTGGCAGCTGCATGACCATGCCCAGCGCACGTCCGCGCGGAATGATCGTCGCCTTGTGCACCGGATCGGCCGCGGGGACGTTCAGCGCCACGATGGCGTGACCCGCCTCGTGCCAGGCCGTCAGTTCCTTTTCCTTCTGCGACATCACCATCGACTTGCGCTCTGGCCCCATCAGGACCTTGTCCTTGGCGTCCTCGAATTCACGCATGCCGACCGAACGCTTGCCGCGGCGGGCGGCGAGCAAGGCGGCTTCGTTCACGAGGTTCGCAAGGTCGGCGCCCGAGAAGCCGGGCGTTCCGCGCGCGATCGTCTTCGGCTCGACATCCTTGGCCACCGGCACGTTGCGCATGTGGACCTTGAGGATCTTCTCGCGGCCAACGATGTCCGGATTTCCCACGGTCACCTGCCGGTCGAAACGACCCGGACGCAGCAGAGCAGGGTCGAGCACGTCGGGACGGTTGGTCGCCGCGATGATGATGATGCCTTCATTGGCCTCGAAACCGTCCATCTCGACCAGCAGCTGGTTGAGCGTCTGTTCGCGTTCGTCGTTGCCGCCGCCGAGGCCCGCGCCACGATGGCGGCCCACGGCGTCGATCTCGTCGATGAAGATGATGCACGGCGCGTTCTTCTTCGCCTGTTCGAACATGTCGCGTACGCGGCTCGCGCCGACGCCCACGAACATCTCGACGAAGTCAGAACCGGAGATGGTGAAGAACGGCACGTTGGCTTCGCCCGCCACAGCGCGCGCGATCAGCGTCTTGCCGGTGCCCGGCGGGCCAACCAGCAGCGCGCCTTTCGGAATCTTGCCGCCGAGGCGCTGGAACTTGGAAGGGTCCTTCAGGAAGTCGACGATCTCTTCGAGCTCTTCCTTGGCTTCATCGACGCCCGCGACGTCCTCGAACGTCACGCGTCCATGCCGCTCGGTCAGGAGCCGCGCCTTCGACTTGCCGAAGCTCATCGCACGTCCGCCGCCGCCCTGCATCTGGCGCATCAGGAAGAACCAGAGGCCGACGATGAAGAGCAGGGGAAGCGCCGAGAAGATGTAACCCAGGATGGTGCCGCCCGACTCGGCGTCTTCCACTTTCACGCTCACGCCCTTGGCGTAGAGCTTTTGCGCGAAATCCAGCTCGAGCGGATCGCGCGTCATCATGACCTTCTTGCCGGAAATCTCGGCCGTCACCTTCTCGCCCTTGATGATGACGTTCTGTGCGGTCTGGCTGTCGACCGCCTTCATGAAGTCCGAATAGGAGACTTCCTTTGCTCCGCCCGTTCCGGAGGAGGTCGTCATCACCGTGACCAGCGCGATCAGGAGGAAGAGGACGACGCCCAGAAGCGCCAGGTTGCGCATGTTCATCAGCGCGAGCCTTTCATGGTGGAGTTCCGACCCCAGAAGATAAGGGTCATATTGGCGGAAAACGAGTGCCGAACCGTTAAGCGCATGTCACTTTCCTGCGTCTTTTCGCCGTTTCCGCGCGGTATTCGGACGGTATTTCGGCTGGATCGGCCTCATACGGCGAGCATCCTCAGCTCAGGCATGGTCAACAGCTGTCCGGCCCGGTCCCAGTCCGGGCCCGGCCTGGGCGCCTCGTCCCGCCGCGGAGGGGCCTGGCTGAAGGCCAGCGCGCCCTTGCGCAGGCGGATCGCCGCGCCCGCCAGAGTAACGCCCCGCTCCAGTCCCGGCTCCCTTGTGGCGATGCGAGACACTAGCCGGGCGAGCGCTTCGCGCCGTGGCGGTCCGGCAGCGCCGCCCGCCGACATTACCATCGCTTCCACGAAACGAAGCCAGGCTTCCGCGCCTGCCGCATCGCGCGCCGCCAGGGGAAGGCTTGCAACACCGTCCGCCGTCTTCACCTGTTGCAGCAGGCGCTGCGCTTCGGCCGCCACCGAGCGCCGCATCTCCATCAGCCCGTCCATCACCTTGAGCGCACGCGCCTGTGTCCGCACGTCCATTCGCTCCAACAGTTTCCGCATCCGCACCCGCTCGAACTTCGCCGCCTCGTTCGAGGGATCCTCGATCCAGACAATGCCTCTTGCGCGTAGGTCCTCGCGCAACTCCTCCCGCCCGAACGCCAGCAGCGGGCGGATCACTTTCAGCCCGCGCCCCTCCGGCCATACCGGCGAGAATCCTGTCGGCAGCAATCCTGCGAGCCCGTGCCAGCCCGAGCCCTGGCGCACCCGCATCAGGAAGGTCTCGAGCCGATCATCGCGCGTATGACCGAGGGCAACCACGCCAGCGCCTGCCCTCTCCGCCCATTCCGCCAGCAGCCTGTGCCGCGCCCGCCGCGCCCTGTCCTGACTTACAGGGTCTTCACTGTCGCGCTTCCAGCGCAGCGTCACATGATCCACGTCAAGCCGCCGGCAGAAGTCGCGCACGATCCGCGCCTCTTCGGCAGCTTCGGGTCTCAGCCCGTGATCGACCGTCGCCGCCTTCAGCGTGACGCCGGCCTTCGCGGCAGCCTCCGCCGCCAGCACCAAAAGCGCCATCGAATCCGATCCGCCCGACACGGCGATGCCCACGACGCTCTCGCGCCCAAGCCCAAGCCGGAACGCACGCTCCGCCCGCTCGCTCAGCGTTGCTGTCTTGGTTCTATCGGAGGCCGAGGACGTCACGCTCATAGATTGCGAGCAGCTGGCGCCAGATGTCGAGCGTGTCCTCGAAATTGTCGGCCGTGACGCCGGCGTCGAGGTTCACGTCCATCTGCATTGGCGAAAATTGCCCGACGGGTGGCGGAGCGCGAGGGCCGGGGCGAAGCCGACGTGCATGTCGAGGTGGCAGAATCCCTGCGGGCCGTCGCCGAGCCCGAGCTGCTCTCGCGCGCCCTGGGCAACCTCGTCCGTAACGCCATTCGGTATGCCGGCGCAGCGGGACCAATCACCATCATCGGAGAGGAAATGGGCGGACGCGTGCTCGTAACCGTGGCCGATTCCGGCCCCGGGGTTCCGGCCGACGCCCTGGTCCGTATTTTCGACCCGTTTTTCCGGATCGACCCGGCCCGCGCCCGTGAAACCGGCGGGGCGGGGCTTGGCCTGGCCATCGTCAAGACCTGCGTCGACTCCTGCCGGGGACGAGTGACGGCGCAAAACCAAGCCAAGGGAGGCCTGGCGGTGACCATCTCGCTGGAAAAAGTGGAGGCGTCCATTCGCGCCCTGTTGTCCGAGACGGCCGGATGATTTGCGGCAGATTTCGCGCGGGACTTGTCATCACGGCCCGGGTCCGCTTTCTTGGCCGCACAACATGAACGACGCATTCCAGACTCTGCAGAAATTCGACTTAGGTTCCGGGAAACAGGGCAGCCTTTTTCGCTGCCAGCCCTGGAAAAATCCGGCGTGGGGCCGATCTCGAAACTTCCAATCAGCATCCGCATCGTGCTCGAGAGTGTCCTCCGCAATTGCGACGGACAACGAGTGCGACCGGAGGACGTCAAGGCGCTGGCCAATTGGAATGCCAAGGCCCCGGCGCCGGTGGAAATTCCGTTCGTGGTCGCCCGGGTCGTTCTCCAGGACTTTACCGGCGTACCGCTGCTGGTTGACCTCGCGGCGATGCGCTCCACCGTGGCGCGTCTCGGGCGCGACCCGAAGATGATCGAGCCCCTCGTTCCGGTGGATCTGGTCGTCGACCACTCGGTTCAGGTGGATTTCTTCGGCAGCGCCGCGGCGCTCCAGATGAACCTCGACCTGGAGTTCAAGCGGAACCGAGAGCGCTACGAGCTGCTCAAGTGGGGCCAGCAGGCGTTCAAGACTTTCGGAGTCGTGCCGCCGGGGATCGGCATCGTGCACCAGGTGAATCTCGAGTACCTCGCCAAGGGCGTGCTGGAGAAGGACGGCGTTTATTTCCCCGACACGCTCGTCGGCACCGATTCGCATACGACAATGATTAACGGCCTTGGGGTCGTCGGCTGGGGTGTCGGCGGCATTGAAGCCGAGGCGGGCATGCTTGGGCAACCCGTCTATTTCCTCACACCGGAAGTCGTGGGCGTGCACCTCACCGGCGCGCTGAAGGAAGGCGTGACCGCAACCGATCTCGTCCTGCACATCACGCAGATGCTGCGCAAGGCGAAGGTGGTCGGAAAATTTGTGGAATTCTACGGCCCCGGGGCAAAATCGCTACCGGTGGTCGACCGCGCGACGATCGCCAACATGGCGCCCGAGTACGGCGCCACGATGGGCTTTTTCCCGATCGACGAAGAGACCACGAACTACCTGCGGGGCACGGGACGTCCGGACGAACTGGTCACGGCGTTTGAAAATTACTACAAGGCCCAGGGCCTGTGGGGCATCCACGGGAAGGACAGCGGAATCGAATACAGCGTGGCGCTCGACCTCGATATCTCCACGGTGGTGCCGGGCGTGGCGGGACCGAAACGGCCACAGGATCACATCAACCTGCCCGACCTGAAGAAGACCTTCACCAGCCTTTTCACGAAGGCCCTGCCGGACGGCGGATATGGCAAGACCGAGGAGGAACTGGCGAAGAAGTTCCCGGTGCACATCAACGGTTCCACGCCCACGTCGGCGCCCGAGTTGTTTTCCACCGAGGCGCGGCGCGAGGAAAAACACATGGTCGAAGGCGCCCCAAAAAACGTGGCGGAGATGGTCACAAACCGGCCGGCACCGACGCCAGCGGAGGAATTACCGAGGACCAGCTATCGGCCGGCCGACACCCAGATCGGCCACGGCTCGGTGCTCATCGCCGCGATCACAAGCTGCACCAATACGTCGAACCCGAGCGTCATGCTCGCCGCCGGCCTGCTGGCGAAGAAGGCCGTGGCTCTTGGGCTAACGGTCAATCCGGCAGTGAAGACTTCGCTTGGGCCAGGCTCCCGCGTCGTGACCGATTATCTGACGAAGACCGGTCTCCAAACGTACCTCGATCAACTCGGATTCCAGACCGTCGGGTACGGCTGCACGACGTGCATCGGCAATAGCGGCCCGCTGCACCCGGCGCTGGAGGAAGCGATCGCGAAAAACGACCTGATCACGGCGAGCGTACTGAGCGGTAACCGCAATTTCGAGGCGCGCGTGCACCAGAACATCAAGGCGAACTTCCTCATGTCCCCTCCCCTGGTCGTGGCCTTTGCGATTGCGGGCCGGGTCGACCTCGATCTCTCCACGGAGCCGCTGGCCAAGACAGCCGACGGCACCGCGGTTTATCTCCGCGAAATCTGGCCGAGCGTGACGGAAATACGCGACGCGATGCAAAGCGCGCTGGCGCCGGAGGTCTTCCGCCGCCTCTACACGGACTTCGCCGCGCAAAACCCGAAGTGGAACGAAATTCCCGGCACCGTCGGCGAAGTCTTCGGCTGGAACGAGAAGTCCACCTACATCCAGGAACCGCCGTTCTTCGAGAAGTTCGGCATGGAGCCCGGGCACATCCACGATTTCGTCGGCCTGCGGCCGCTCGGCATCTTTGGCGACAGCGTGACGACCGATCACATCAGCCCGGCCGGCGCGATCAAGAAGACGAGCCCGGCCGGCCAGTACCTGATCGAGCACGGCGTGCACTTCGAGGACTTCAACAGTTACGGCTCGCGCCGCGGCAACGACCGGATCATGACGCGCGGGACGTTTGCCAACGTGCGCATCAAGAACCTGATGGTGCCCGGAGTGGAAGGCGGCGTAACCAAGTACCAGCCCGCGGGCGACGTGATGCCCATCTATGATGCGGCGATCAAATACCAGAGCGCACATGTGCCGCTGATCATCATCGCGGGGCAAGAATACGGCACCGGCAGCTCGCGCGACTGGGCAGCCAAAGGCACGCGCCTGCTCGGGGTGAAAGTGGTCATCGCCCAAAGCTTCGAGCGCATCCACCGGAGCAACCTTTGCGGCATGGGAGTGATTCCGCTGCAATTCCCGGAGGGAGTCACCGCGCAGACGCTGAACCTCGACGGGACGGAAAACTTCGACCTGCTGGGCCTGAGCGACGACCTGAAGCCGATGAGCGACCTCACCTTGGTGATTCGCCGCGCCAATGGCACGGAAGACAAGCTGACGGTTCGCTCGCGCATCGATACCGCGATCGAAGTCGAGTACGTCCGCCACGGCGGCATCCTGCCGTACGTACTACGGCAACTGCTCGGGGCGTAAGCGCGTCCATCGGTCGCGGGCCCGCACGGAACTGCGGCGGAAATAACACTCGCTAACCTTTTGTGGGGGCGGGTAACGTTTGCGTTCGTCCGGATGCCGGCACCCGGCAGCACCGGGACACGTTCACCCCCCATGTTTCCCTCACCCGCCGCGACCTTGCCCAATACATTACCGGCGAGCCTGACGAGAGCCCCAAAACCGGATGCTGACGATGAAAGAGAATCGATACCTTAACTTCGCAATAGCGTGCGGGCTGTTTGTAGCGGGCTTTGCCGCAGGGATCGCTTTTCGCGGGGAAAGAAACATCACGAGCGCTGCGGGCCTGCCGAAGTCGGCAACGGTCAATCCACAATCGGTTACAGCGAATGAAACCCATGCCGCCGATGGCCGAGCCGGCGCAAAGCCGGATTCGATGGCCAGCGAATCGCATGGGGCTGAGGAAGTTCGCGCCAAATTTTTGGCGGCACTCGAGGACCCGAACAGCATCACGCGGCTGCAAGGGGTCATGAATCTCTTTGCCGCGCTCGACGCGACGACGTGGCCGGCAGCCTACGAGGCCATGACCATCGAGACCGTACAAACCGGACGGGTGCACGACCTCGAATGGCGCCTGATGTTGCAACGCGGCGGCGAGGTCGCCGGGGCCGACGCCATGAAGCTGCTGAAGCAAAAGAAAGAAGGGCAGCTCGCACGCAGCCTAGCCTTGACCGGCTGGGCCACGGCCAATTTCTCGGCGGCTCGCGCGTGGGTGGAAGCACTGCCCGATGGCGCCGAAAGGGCGAATTACCTGGGCGATCTCGTGGACGGTGCGGTCATGCGGGACCCATCCGAAGCCGTGACTTTCCTGGCGACCCTCCCCGACGAAAAGCGAGCCGAGCTCGCCGACAAGCTGATGGAAGGAACAATCCAAAAAGGCGGATTCGCCGCGGCGACAAATTTGCTCGAAGAAATCCGCTCTTCGAGCGGGAAGGACGATCATGAATACACGGCCGAACTCTTCTCGACACTGGCGGACCGCATGCTCCGATCAAGTTGGCTGGCGAAAACACCACAGAACGCCTGTGCTTGGATCGGCGCACACGGCACGGAGCAGGATCTGCAGCCAGATTTGCTTGAACACGCCGCCGGCGATTGGGCGAGAATGGACCCGGAAGGGGCCGTCGGATGGGTGGATTCGCTAACCGGGCGAGCGGCACCGGAAGCGATGCTGAATGCGGTCGTTGGCGTGGTGAATCAATGGGGAAAGGGCAACCCTCAAGTCATCGGCACCTGGCTCAACGCAAATTCGGGCCACACGCAATACGATCGAGTCGCCTGGGCTTTCGCGCGAAACCTGATGAAAACCGATCCGGCAACAGCGGCGCAATGGCGGGACACGATCAAAGACCAGGAACTGGCAAAAAGCCTGGAGGTCGATGCCTTCATCGGAAAATGAGGCCCAGCGTACGGGCACACCATCACCATCCGGGAGCCGGCGCTGTCGCGTTTATTGAGTGGCCGCGGGAGCCGGGAGCGCCACAAAACGGCGGTCGAGCTTTCCGTCGGGATGCGCGGAGCAAACCCAGAAACCCTTGAGCGGAGAGCCGTCGCGATTCCCCCGCACCCGCGAGCAGCAGCGGCTCGTGACCAGGTCGGCGTCGCGCAGATGCTGTTCGTTCAGGCCGTGCCAGTGGCCGCTGTAGGTCGCGCGAAGATTGAGCTTGGCCAGGCGATCAAGAACAGCGCCGGCATTCAGCGGGCGGTATTCGACGCCCTCGGCGAGGGGGAAATGGGTGAAAACGAAGGTCGGCACATGCGCGTCGAGCTTCGGGATGTTGGCATCGAGAAAGTCGAGCGTCACCGGGGAGACATTCGTCCGGTCGAATTCCACGCCCTGCGTGGTATCAAGGCCGATGAACTGCCAGCCACCGTGAGTGAAGGTGTAATTGAGGCTCCCGGGAAACGCGGCGTCGTAGTGCGCGCGATCGTTGAGGGAAAAGTGATCGTGGTTTCCGGGGACGACGTGAAGGGGACAGCCCAGCTTTTGCAGGATGGGCGCGAGGCCGGTGTATTGGGCGGCCTCGCCATCGTTGGCCACGTCGCCAGCAATGAGGCAAAAGGCGGCTTGCGGCGCGCTGGCCTTCATCAACGCGACGACATTTTCAAAAAAGGGCGTGCACTCGGCGTCGAAGAAATGGAGGTCGTTGACGGCGATGAACGTGAAGCCGGAAGAGGGCTCGACAGCATGCGCCAGGGTGGCGGTACCGGCGGCGGCAAGCAAACGCAGGGCGTGGCGACGGGAGACGGGGTGGGTCATGGGGTACGGGCCGCACGTTCGCGGTAGGCCCGGGAAAGAGCCACATATTTTTCCGCCCAAACCTTGATCCCGGCTTGCTCATCAAGCGAAAGAGTGCGCACGACTTTCGCGGGTGAACCAAGGATGAGCGAGCCGGGCGGAAACTTTTTGCCGCCGGTCACGAGAGCGCCCGCACCAATGATCGAACGGGCGCCGATCTCCGCGCCATCGAGGACAATGGCCCCCATGCCGACAAGGACTTCATCCGCGATGGTACAAGCGTGGAGGATGGCCTTGTGGCCGACTGTAACCAACTCACCAACCATGGTGCCGAAATCGTCCGCAAGGTGAACCACCGCGCCATCCTGCACATTCGAACGCGGTCCGATAACGATACGGTTGATATCGCCGCGCAGGACACACTGAAACCAAACGCTGGATTCTTCGGCCAAGGATACATGGCCAATAACGTTCGCGCCCGGGGCAATATAGGCTGTCGGGTGGATATCCGGGGTCGTATCGAGGTAAGCAGCGAGGCGCTCTTCGAGATTCACACGGGGAATGTGGATGGATTGGCAGGGCAAAATCAACCGCGAACCCGCATGTTTGCTTGGCCAGCGGGAAAAATTAGTAGAAATCTTTGTTGACTCGTTTTTACACGACTGGCAGAAAACGCCCACTTTCCGCTGGTTTCCACCCCCAGCAACAAAGAATCAACAACCCAGCATCCAAACCTCATGAACAAAGCAGAACTCGTTGAAACAGTGCAGAAAGCACTCGGCAAAGAAACCAGCAAAGCACAGGCCGAACGCGCCGTTGAAGCCACGATCGATGGCATCAAGGCCGGCCTGAAAAAGGGCAAGCCCGTTCAACTCGTAGGCTTCGGCACCTTCAAAATTGCCAATCGCAAGGCCCGCATCGGGATCAATCCGAAGACGGGTGAGAAGATCAAGATCAAGGCGTCGAAGAGCGTGAAGTTCTCCGCCGGCAAGGACCTGAAGTCCAAGCTGAAGTAAGCCACTTTCCTCGGCCAGAACGAGAAGCCCCGTTTCGCATGCTGCGAAACGGGGTTTCTCCTTTTATAGGGTACAGCAATGGATGAAGTCTCCCATCGTTTCGGAGCCTGCCTTTGTCGGCTGTCGCCGGCTTACGGAACTCGGGGGTGAAAATGGAGCTTTGGATGGTCAGGAGCTGAGCGGCAATAATATTTGGCGGCCTGCATATTGCTCACTAGTTTTGTCTCACTTTTGCAGCCGAACCCTCCAACGCTCGACAAGAAACTCATTGCGGCCTGCGCCTGCGTGGCCGGGACGGTGTTGTTTTCCGGGGCCGCCGCCTTGCTCGATGCGCCCAAAGCTTTCCTCGTCGGTGGCCTGGCCGCCAGTGGGGTGGCCCTGCTGGGGTTCGCCAGGGCCGCCTTCAAGACGATCCGCAAGGCGAAAGTGGAATCCGGTGCGGGGGCACTCGAAGCCCGCCTTTCCGAGGAAAAATTTCGGACGATCTTCGAGCATTCCGTCGAGGCGCATCTGCTTTTCGACGACACGGACCGCATCCTCGATTGCAACCGCGCGGCCCTGAACATCCTGCGTTTCACCGACAAGGCCAGTCTGCTGGCGAAATCTGTCGAGTCGCTCTGCGCCGAGCAACAATCCGATGGCAGCCTGTCTCGAGAAAAGAGAAAGGAGGTACATCGCCTCGCCCGGGAATTTGGGGAATACCGATTCGAATGGCGGCTGCGCCGGTATGACGGGGAAGAATTTCCGGCGGAAGTCTGCCTGACCCCAATCAAGATCGGGGATCGTCCGACCCTGCTCGCAGCGTGGCGCGACCTGACCGAGCGTCGCCGGGCCGAGGCGGCTTTGCGGGAAAGCGAGGAGCGATTCAAGACATTCATGGAGAACAGCCCGACGGTGGCCTTCATCAAGGATCACGAAGGCCGCTACGTGTACGTGAACAAGCCCTTCGAGGAGCAGTTTGGCGTGGAGTTCGAAGTGGATGTGAAAGGCCGAACCGATGCGGACTGGCTGCCGCCGGAAACCGCCCGGATGATTGCCGAAACGGACCGCAAAGTGTACCGGACCGGCCGGCCGGTCCGGCTCTTCGAGGTCGTGCCGCTCAACGATCGGGAAGAAAAGGAGTGGATGCTCCTCAAGTTTCCCATCGCGACGTCGTCGGGGCAGGTTTTCATCGGCGGGGTGGGCATCGACATCACCCGGCAAAAGCGCGCCGAGCGAACCTTGCGTGAGAGCGAGGCGGGATTTCGCGACCTGTTCGACGAGGCGCCGGTGGCCTACCATGAGCTGGACACGGACAACCGCATCACCCGCGTCAACAAAACGGAACTGGCACTGCTTGGCTATTCTGCCGACGAGATGGTTGGCCGGCCCGTTTGGGATTTCATCATCGAGGACCCGTCGGAAGACGCGATCCCGGTCGAGCTGGCGAGCGAGCTGCGGCTCGAGGCCACCACACGCACATTCCGCCGAAAAGATGGCACTCAAATCCCGGTGCTGATGCGCCATAAACTGATCACCGATGGGAGCGGCGAAGTACGCGGGATGCGCTCGACGCTACAGGATATCAGCGCATTGAAACGGACAGAGGAAGGCTTCCGAGCGGCCGAGGCCAAGTACCGCAGCATTTTCGAGAACGCGATCGAAGGGATTTTTCAGTCCACGCCGGAGGGGACCTACATCAACGTCAATCCGGCACTCGCGCGAATCTACGGGTACGAAACGGCAGGCGATGTCATTCGCGAGATGCGGGATATTGGGCGGCAACTGTATGTCGACCCAGATCGGCGTGATGAATTTCTGCGCCTGATGGAACAGCAGGATGAGGTCTCGGACTTCGAATCCGAAGTGTATCGAAGCGACGGGAGCACGACGTGGATCTCGGAGCGAGCGCGGGTGGTACGAGATGAAGAAGGTCTGCTACTGTACTTTGAAGGAACCGTGGAAGACATCACCGCCCGGCGCGAGGCCGACGACACGATCAAGCGTGCCCGCGATACGGCGGTGGAATCCGCCCGCTTGAAGACCGAATTCCTGGCAAACATGAGCCATGAAATTCGGACACCGATGAACGGCATCATCGGCATGACCAGCCTGCTCCTCGATACGGAATTGACACCGAAGCAGCGCGATTTTTCGCAGACCATCGGGTTAAGCGCGGAAGCGCTGCTGACCATCATCAACGACATCCTCGACTTCTCCAAAATCGAGGCCGGAATGCTGGCTTTCGAGGAAATCGACTTTCACCTTGGCCAGGTCGTCGAAGGTGCCGTCGACCTGTTGGCGGAGCGCGCGCTGAGCAAGAAGATCGAACTCGGAGCGCTCGTGCAGTGCGACGTCCCCGTCGCCTTGCGCGGCGATCCTGGCCGCCTGCGGCAGGTCCTGACCAACCTGATCGGCAACGCCCTGAAATTCACGCAACACGGCGAGGTGATCGTACGGGCCACGAAAGCGGAGGAACACGGCAGTGAATTGCTCGTTCGCTTTACGGTCAACGACACGGGCATTGGAATTTCACCGGAGGCCCAGGCAAAACTGTTTCAGCCATTCGTCCAAGCGGATGGATCGACGACACGCAAGTATGGTGGCACGGGATTGGGGCTAGCGATTTGCAAACAACTCGTTCGGCAAATGGGCGGTGAACTGGGGGTGATGAGCCAACCCGGAAGGGGGTCGACTTTCTGGTTCACCGCGCGTTTTCGCCGCCAACCAGCGGCGGTTCAGCCATTGTTACTGCGGCATGGAAAGCTGGAGGGCGTCCGCGCCCTCATCGTTGACGATCATCCCGCGACCCGAAGCATTCTCGATCACCTCTTCCAGTCCTGGGGCATAGCAGGGCGCCAACACGCCAGCAGCGGTGCGGAGGCGCTGGCCCTGATGGAAAATGCGGCGACGCGGGGCCTGCCCTATGAGCTGGCCGTCATCGATCTCACGATGCCGGGCATGGGCGGTCTCGAACTGGCACGGGCGATCAAATCGAATCCCAAGCTGTCCAACTGCCGGCTGGTCATCCTTTCCACACTGGATCGGCACGAAGATTCAGAGTCGCTGCGCGAACTGGGGGTCGACGCCTGCCTGAGCAAACCGGTGAAGCAAGGCGCCCTCTACAACATCCTGGTCGAGGTCATGTCCGACGACAGCGAACCCCGCGCGATCATGTCGGGCCTGGCTCCGCTGGTGAAAAAGGACGCCGAACCGCCAGCCCCGAGCCAGGACCTTCGGCTGCTTATTGTCGAAGATAACATCGTCAACCAAAAGGTGGCGCTACATCAGTTGCAAAAAATCGGCTTTCTCGCCGATGCAGCAGACAATGGGCGACTGGCCCTGGAAGCCCTGCAACGCGCCCGTTACGACGTAGTCTTCATGGATTGCCAAATGCCCGAGCTGGATGGCTATGAGACGACTAGTGAATTGCGGCGAATCGAAGGATCAGAGCGCCACACGTGGGTGATCGCAATGACCGCCCACTCGCTGGAGGGCGATCGTGAAAGAATGCTCGCGGCCGGGATGGACGATTACCTGAGCAAGCCAATGAAGACCGAAGACTTGCTGCGGCGGCGCTGGATCGATTCCGAGGCATTCGGGAAATCGACCGATGCCGAAGTACCGGGAATTGGGAGGGCCGCCGAGGCGATCGACGTAGCGCTGCTCTGGATACCCGAGAACTCGACAGTGACAGCCCGGAAAGCATCCTGACCTAACTAATCGACCTGTTTATCGAGAACACACCCCAGGTGCTGGCGGAAGCTCAACTGGCGCTGGCCAGGCACGCAAGCCCGCAACTGGCGCGCGCCGCGCACACCCTGAAAGGAAGCTGCGCAAACTTCGGCGCGGAACGCATGCGCGAAGCCTGCTGGAAGCTGGAGCAACTGGCCGGAACCGGTTCTTTCGAAAATGCCGGAGATTTGCTCGCGCAAATCGAGAAGGAGTTCAATTATGTGCGCATCGCGCTCGAGCGCGAACGCCCCGCCAAAGCAGCATGAAAATTTTGATCGCCGAGGATGACCTCGTTTCCGCCAAGCTCCTGGAATTCACCCTCGAGCATTTTGGTCACAGCGTGATTTCCACGCGTACGGGAGAGGAGGCGTGGGAGCGTTTCGATGCCGAGCCGGTCCGCGTGATCGTCAGTGACTGGATGATGCCCGGCATGGATGGCCTGGAGCTTTGCCGGACGGTACGGGCGCGAGCCAAGACCGATTACACTTATTTCATTTTGCTGACGGCGATCAACACAGGCCGCGACAACCTCCGGACCGCAATGGATGCGGGAATCGATGACTTCCTCACAAAACCACTAGATCGCGAGGCGATCATGATGCGCTTGCGGGTGGCGGAGCGGATTCTCGACTTCACCAAGCAGATCCGGCAACTCAAGGACCTGATTCCGATCTGCATGTATTGCAAGCGAGTGCGTGACGATAGCGACTATTGGCAGCAGGTCGAAAGCTACATCCACACGCACACCGGGACGAATTTTTCGCACGGCATTTGCCCAGAGTGTTTCGCGAGCCAGATTGGGGGGACCGCTCCGCCGTCCGCCCTGCGGGTCGTACCGCCGGCAAGGCCCGACGACAATCTAGGAATCAGACTGAGGCCTCCACTTGGCCCGGCTCGAAGCCCCCTATTTACGTAAGCGGGACCTCGAAGATCGTGGTGGTGGTGGACGAGAGAGTCACGTTGTCGTTTGACGGCCCGGCCTGAAGGGTAATTGAAACGCCGGCAATGACGACACTGTTAACCTGCTGGGAAACGATTCCGTAAGGGAGAGGGCCACCCGCGTTGCCCGGGTTGGTCACCGTGCCATTGATGATGACGCTGACGATCTTGGAGATGATGGAAGCGCTGGAGACGTCTGCTGAAGCGGGAGGATCGTCCGCAGTGCCAAAACGTCCGTCGAGTCCCGGGCCCGCCCCGGCGACAATATTGGAATTGCTGAAAAGGCCGGAGGTTTGCCCAGTCCGGCCAACGGTCACCTTGCCGATTTGAGCATCCGGGTTTTGCGGGAAATCCAAGAGGCCGTAGCCCGCCTTGATATCGGCATCGGTCATGGAACTCAAAACCGTGACCGACTGAATCGTCATGGCATCGGCGTTCGTTTTGGGAACGATGACCCCCTTGGCCTCGATAACGGCACGCTGTGTCGAGCTTCCGACGAGGCTGTCGACGCTCACTGTGCCGATGTTCCGGGCAGCGGCAATCCTCCCGGTATCGGCGGCCGAACCAGCGGTCACAGAGCCGGTGACGGTCAGGCTGCCGATATCGCTTTTGAACGCCTCGATCGAACCGGAGTTAGGACCGTTACCACCTACGACATCGCCGTTGATGGTGAGGACCTGAATGGCGCCGGCGCGAATCGTCCCAGAGTAATCTCCTCCCGTGGAAATGCCCCCGCCAACCAAGTCGCCGTTGATCGTTCCGGTCTTCAACGTTCCCCCAACATAGATCTGGCCGAGAAAAGCGCCCGTATCAGATGTCGTAAAGACGCCAGTGCTGCCGGTCACGTTCCCGTTGATCGTCAGGGTCGTCACGCTGCCGCCGATCGCAATCTTGCCGGCTTCGTCGCCGCTGCTACCCAGCACGTTGCCATTGACGGTCAACGTGCCAATCGATTGCTCGGCGGACACCCCACCGCTGTAAGTGCCACCACCGCCGGTGATGGCGCCAACGATGACGGAGGTGATCCCGCCCGATCCAAAAATACTGCCAGAGTTGTTACCCTGGCCGCCCAAAATTGTTCCGGTCACGCTGATCGTACCGATGTTTCCCGCAGCTCCATCGCCATCACTTTCAATGACTCCGCTTAGCGTCCCAATCCCGCCCTGGAGCATTCCGCCCACGGTGACCTTATTGATCGTCCGGCCGCTAATGACGGAACCCGAAAAGTCGCCCTGTCCGCCCTGAATATTGCCATCAACCGTAACCGTTCCCATGGTTCCGCCTGAACCAACCGAGCCGGAATTGCTTCCAACGCCACCCATGAGATTTCCATGGATGACTACGGTGCCGACGTTACCGCCGAAGCGCCCGTTTTCGGTCACGAAACTATCACCGGAAATGGACCCCGAATCATCGCCATCGCCCCCAAGAACGTCCTGATCGACCGTCACCTTTTCAACTTTCCCATTGGCTCGAATCGAACCGCTTTCGCGGCCGTCTCCCCCGAGAATGTTTCCGACAATGTGGACCTCCTGGATGTTGCCGGTGGCCGAAATCAAACCGGCGCCGTCGATCGTTCCGCCAAGAATATCTCCACCAACCGTGATTCGAACCGAGATCGTCCGCACTAACGACTGCACCGCTCTCTTCTCCACCACCACCGAGGATCGAACCATCGATAGTCAGGGTGGTGATCATCTGACCGCTGACCACACGACCGGAATTGTTTCCGCCACCGCCGAGAATGCTCCCGACAACGTGGGCATTTTTGATCGTGTCGTTGCAACCGACCGCGGCACTACGCAACCCGGTCCCGCCGGTAATGCTGCCGTTCACGGTGACATTGTTGATGTTAACACCCGCTCCGATGATGCCCGTGTCATCGTTGGTCCCCCCGACAATGCTGCCTACGGTGGCATTGCCGATCGTCTTCGCCGCCAGAATCGCGCCGCTCGTCAATCCAGATCCGCCTTTCACCGCACCTGTGACCGTCACATTGGCAATGCCTAAGGTCGCACCAACGGCGCCACTCTGTTCCCCGCCCATTCCCGTGAGATCTCCGTTGATTTGAGCCATCACAATCTTCTACCTGCGGAGGCGATCACGCCCGAATGCAGCCCACTACCACCGGTGATCGCCGCTGTAGTTAACAAAGTGATTGTCTCCGCCCGAAAGGATCGCGCCCGAATTCTCTCCTCCGCCACCAGTAATCGCGCCAGTCACGGTCAGATTGTCGATAACACCGCCGCTGCCAACGGTGCCGCTGTTTTTTCCACTCCCCCGGTAATTTGATTGGAAACCGTCACGGTCCCCGAGCTTCGAGAAACTTGCCAGGGAACCGCTGTCGTCCCCGGCGCCACCAATGATCATCCCGTGCAATCTGACATTGGAAATTGTCTCGCCGGCAAATACACGTCCGCTGCGCAGGCCATCCCCAACCAAATCGCCGGTTACAGTGACGCTCCCGAGGGCGCCGTACGTGATGAGAACTCCGGATTCGGTACCGGTACCTCCGGTCAATTGGCCGCCGATCGTCGCCGTGCCAATGTTGTACGCCGGCGAAAATCGTCCCGCTTCGAGTAGCTGCACCGCCGATCAAATCCCCATCGACATTGACCGTCGTGATCTTGCCATCCCCACCGCCATTGACCGCAACCGAGGCCTCCTTGATGTCGCCCAGGACGCGCAAGGTGCCCAATTGACCGGAAAACTTGCTCTTGAGGTCACCACCGGCTGCCTGGGTAGCTGTCCCCTGGACACCCAGCGAGTCGACCCGGAGACGAAGGAACAGGAAACGTCGCCCATATTGGCATCGCCAACGACGATCTTGCCCAAGTCGCCTGAAACTTTGACCTGCCCGAGGTCAATCCCGGTAACACTGATCGCGCCGACGTTCGACCTTGCCATCACCGTTGACGGTCAGAACCTCAATGGTCA